>NZ_JBFUGQ010000001.1:0-3550143 GCF_056402835.1 Polaromonas sp. P3_B4 | reverse complement strand
AAGGACGAAGGCGGCCGCCACACGCCATTCTTCAACAACTATCGCCCCCAGTTCTACTTCCGCACGACGGACGTGACCGGTGCGATCGAGTTGCCAGAAGGCAAGGAAATGGTCATGCCAGGCGATAACGTGTCGATCACCGTCAAGCTGATCAACCCGATCGCCATGGAAGAAGGCCTGCGCTTTGCCATCCGCGAAGGCGGCAAGACCGTCGGCGCCGGCGTCGTTGCCAAAATCATTGCGTAATTTCCGCAAACCATAAGGAATTACCATGGCCACCAAGCAAAAAATCCGCATTCGCCTGAAGGCGTTTGATTACAAGCTGATCGACCAGTCGGCAGCTGAAATCGTTGACACTGCCAAGCGCACCGGTGCGATTGTCAAGGGCCCCGTGCCCCTGCCAACGCGCATGAAGCGTTTTGACATCCTGCGTTCGCCCCACGTCAACAAGACGAGCCGCGACCAGCTGGAAATCCGCACGCACCAGCGTCTGATGGACATCGTGGACCCTACGGACAAAACCGTGGATGCCCTGATGAAGCTCGACTTGCCGGCTGGCGTGGACGTCGAAATCAAGCTGCAGTAAGCAAAAAATCGGGGTTTCGGCCACAAGCTGGCCCCCAAATCGACAGGTTTTAGCCCAGGTTTGCCATTTTTGGCCGCCTGGGCTATACTCTCGGGCTGTCCTTTGCATATTGGCTCCTTGCTTCTATGGATTGGGCGGTTTTATTAACAGTCTTTCACATCAAAACGTCTGTGGCCAATTGAAGTCGCAGCGGTGAAAGTTACGAAAGAACACATCATGAGTCTGAGCAACTCCCTCGGGTTGCTGGGCCGCAAAGTTGGCATGATGCGTCTGTTCACGGATGATGGGGACACAGTTCCTGTTACCGTGGTGGATGTATCGAACAACCGCGTGACCCAGGTTAAAACCGAAGCAAATGACGGCTACGATGCCCTTCAAGTGGCATTTGGCGCACGCAAAGCATCGCGCGTGACCAAGCCGGCCGCTGGCCACCTTGCGAAAGCAGGCGTTGAGGCTGGTGAAATCCTGAAAGAATTCCGCGTGACGGCTGACGTCGCAGGCAAATACGCTGCCGGTACTGTTGTGCCCGCAGCCGACGTGTTTGCCGTGGGCCAGCTGGTGGACGTGCAGGGCACCTCCATTGGTAAAGGCTACGCCGGCACCATCAAGCGCCACAACATGAGCTCGCAGCGCGCGTCGCACGGTAACAGCCGTTCGCACAACGTTCCCGGCTCCATCGGTATGGCGCAGGACCCCGGCCGTGTGTTTCCTGGTAAACGCATGACGGGCCACCTGGGTGACGTCACCGTGACCACGCAAAACCTGAACATTGTGCGCATTGACGAAGCCCGTCAGCTGCTGATGATTCGCGGCGCTGTGCCTGGTTCCAAAGGCGGTTTTGTCACGGTTCGCGCCGCGATCAAGGCCAAGCCCACCACCGCTGCTAAAGGAGCGAACTGATGCAGGTCGAACTCCTGAATGACCAAGGTCTGGCTTCGTCCAAAGTGGACGTGCCTGATACCGTATTTGGTCGCGAATACAACGAAAGCCTGATTCACCAGGTGGTCGTGGCCTTCCAGGCCAACGCCCGCCAGGGTACCCGGGCCCAGAAGGACCGTGAGCAGGTTCGTCACTCGACCAAGAAGCCGTTTAAACAAAAGGGCACCGGTCGTGCACGTGCTGGTATGACGTCTTCGCCACTGTGGCGCGGCGGCGGTCGTATCTTCCCGAACATGCCTGATGAAAACTTCACGCAGAAGATCAACAAGAAGATGTATCGCGCCGGCATGGCGTCCATCTTCTCGCAACTGGCGCGCGAAGGCCGCCTGGCTGTGGTTGATTCGCTGGCTGTGGATTCACCCAAGACGAAAGTCCTGGCTGACAAGTTCAAGGCCATGAACCTCAACTCGGTGCTGGTCATCGCTGATGTGGTTGATGAAAACCTGTACCTGGCTTCCCGCAATCTGGTGAACATCCTCGTGGTTGAGCCCCGTTACGCCGATCCGGTGTCGCTGGTTCACTACAAGAAGGTTCTGGTCACCAAGGCCGCCATGGACCAACTCAAGGAGATGTTCGCATGAGCGCCCGTAACCCATCTTCTCCAAAACTGAAATTCGACGAAGGCCGCCTGATGCAGGTTCTGGTCGCTCCCATCGTGTCTGAAAAGGCGACGATGATTGCGGACAAGACCAATGCCGTGACCTTCAAGGTGCTGCAGGACGCTACCAAATTTGAGATCAAGGCTGCTGTGCAGCTGATGTTCAAGGTGGACGTTCAGTCGGTTGCCGTCCTCAACATCAAAGGCAAGACCAAGCGCTTTGGCAAATCCGTGGGCCGCCGCGACAACATTCGCAAGGCCTACGTGACGCTCAAGCCAGGTCAAGAGCTCAACCTCGGTGGGGAGTCTGCGTAATGGCTGTCATTAAAATGAAACCCACCTCTCCCGGCATGCGCGGGATGGTGAAGATCTCCCGGGATCACCTGCACAAGGGTGAGCCTTACGCGCCGCTGCTGGAGCCACAATTCCAGAAGTCCGGCCGTAACAACAACGGGCACATCACGGTTCGCCACAAAGGCGGTGGTCACAAGCACCACTACCGCGTGGTCGACTTCAAGCGCAACAAGGACGCCATTCCGGCCAAGGTCGAACGTATCGAGTACGACCCCAACCGCACGGCCCACATTGCTCTGCTCTGCTACGCCGACGGCGAGCGCACCTACATCATCGCCCCCCGCGGCCTTGAAGTCGGCGCCACGCTGATCAGCGGTTCGGAAGCGCCGATTCGCGTCGGCAACACCCTGCCGATCCGCAATATTCCTGTCGGTTCGACGATCCACTGCATCGAGATGCAAATCGGCAAGGGCGCGCAAATCGCCCGCTCTGCCGGCACCTCTGCAACCTTGTTGGCCCGCGAAGGTACCTACGCCCAGGTGCGTATGCGCTCCGGTGAAGTTCGCAAGATCCACATCGAATGCCGCGCCACCATTGGTGAAGTCGCCAACGAAGAACACAGCCTGCGCCGTCTCGGCAAGGCCGGTGTGAAGCGCTGGATGGGTATTCGCCCGACCGTTCGCGGTGTGGTGATGAACCCCGTTGACCACCCGCACGGCGGTGGCGAAGGCAAGACCGGCGAAGGCCGTCATCCTGTCGATCCATGGGGTAACCTGACCAAGGGCTACCGCACCCGCAACAACAAGCGCACGCAAGTGATGATTGTTTCGCGTCGCAAGAAGTAAGGCTAACCCATGACACGTTCACTCAAAAAAGGTCCGTTTGTCGACCATCATTTGGTAGCCAAAGCCGACAAGGCCGTTACCAACAAGGACAAAAAGCCGATCAAGACCTGGTCGCGTCGCTCCATGATCCTGCCCGAGTTCATCGGCCTGACCATCGCCGTTCACAACGGCAAGCAGCACGTACCTGTCTACATCACCGATCAAATGGTTGGCCACAAGCTGGGCGAGTTCGCACTCACCCGGACTTTCAAAGGTCATCCGGCTGATAAAAAAGTTGTGAGAAAGTAAGGAAAAGACCATGGAAACACGTGCAACCCTCCGGGGCGTTCGTCTGTCGGTCGACAAGGGCCGTCTGGTCGCTGACCTGATCCGCGGCAAGAAAGTGGATCAAGCCCTCAACATCCTGAATTTCACGCAGAAAAAAGCTGCTGGAATCATCAAGAAGGTTGTGGAGTCCGCCATCGCCAACGCTGAACACAACGATGGCGCCGACATCGACGAGCTGAAGGTGAAAACCATCTACGTCGAACAAGGTGCCACGCTCAAGCGTTTCTCCGCGCGCGCAAAAGGCCGCGGCAACAGCATCAGCAAGCCCACGTGCCATGTGTACGTGGTCGTTGGCAACTAAAGGCAGCAGGATATGGGACAAAAAATCAACCCAACCGGGTTTCGCCTTGCAGTTAGCCGCAACTGGTCTAGCCGCTGGTACGCAAGCAACCGTGATTTCGCCGGCATGCTGGCTGAAGACATCAAGGTTCGCGAGTATCTGAAGGCCAAGCTCAAGAACGCTGCGGTTTCGCGCGTTCTGATCGAGCGCCCCGCCAAGAATGCCCGCATCACGATTTTCTCGGCACGTCCGGGCGTCGTGATCGGCAAAAAAGGTGAGGACATCGAGAACCTCAAGAAAGAACTGAGCCGCCAGCTGGGCGTGCCGGTCGCCGTGAACATCGAAGAAGTTCGCAAGCCTGAAATTGATGCCAAGCTCATCGCTGACAGCATCACCCAGCAGCTTGAAAAACGCATCATGTTCCGCCGTGCGATGAAGCGCGCCATGCAAAATGCCATGCGTCTGGGTGCCCTGGGCATCAAGATCATGTCGTCCGGCCGCCTCAACGGCATTGAAATCGCTCGTTGCGAGTGGTACCGCGAAGGTCGCGTGCCCCTTCACACCCTGCGCGCCGACATCGACTACGGCACCTCCGAAGCCAAGACCACCTATGGTGTGATCGGCGTCAAGGTCTGGGTCTACAAGGGCGACACGCTGGGCCGCAACGATGCGCCAGGCGCCAAGATGGTGGAAACACCGGCCGACGAAGAACGCAAGCCGCGCGGCCCACGCCGTGATGCCCGTCCTGGCGATCGCCCTGGTTCCGACCGTCCTGCTCCACGCGGTGCCCGTGCACCACGCGGTGCGACCAACACCGCTCCGGTAGATGGAAGCGACAAGCCGGCTGAAGCTACTCCTGGTAGCGAAGCCCCGAAAACCACCGTTAAGCGCGTCCGTAAAGCCGCGCCAGCTGCAGCAGCTGACGGTGCCAAGACCGAGTAATCGGTCTATTAACGGAGAATCAAAATGCTGCAACCCGCTCGCAGAAAATACCGCAAAGAGCAAAAAGGCCGTAACACCGGCATCGCAACCCGGGGTTCCTCGGTTGCGTTCGGTGACTTCGGTCTTAAATGCACTGACCGTGGCCGTTTGACGGCCCGTCAAATTGAAGCCGCACGCCGTGCGATTTCCCGTCACGTCAAACGTGGCGGCCGTATCTGGATCCGTGTCTTCCCGGACAAGCCGATTTCCCAAAAGCCTGCTGAAGTGCGTATGGGTAACGGTAAAGGTAACCCAGAGTACTACGTGGCTGAAATCCAGCCCGGCAAGATCGTCTTTGAAATCGTTGGTGTGCCTGAAGAGCTGGCCCGCGAAGCGTTCCGCCTGGCATCCGCCAAGCTGCCGCTGCGCACCACCTTCGTCAGCCGCATGATCGGCCAGTAAGGGGAAATGACAATGACCAAATCTACTGAACTGCGCCAAAAAGACGTTGCCGGCCTGAAAACCGAAGTCAAAGAGCTGCAAAAAGCCCACTTTGGCCTGCGCATGCAAAAAGCCACGCAGCAACTGACCAACCTTTCCACGCTGCGTTCCACGCGTCGCAGCATCGCTCGCGCCAAGACTATCCTGGCCGAAACCATCGTCAAGCAAGGAGCCAAAAAATGACGGAAGCTAAAAAATCCCTCAAGCGCACCTTGATCGGCAAGGTGGTCAGCGACAAGCGCGCCAAGACTGTCACGGTTCTGGTTGAGCGTCGTGTGAAACATGAGCTGTACGGCAAGATCGTATCGCTGTCCAGCAAGTACCACGCCCATGACGAAAAAGGCGAGTACCACACGGGTGACGTGATCGAGATCACCGAAAGCCGCCCGATCTCCAAGACCAAGAACTGGGTTGTGACCCGTCTGGTTGAAAAGGCTGCGGTCGTTTAAGTCTTGAGTTCAACTTAGGCTGACTCCGGTCACGCTCAAAAAAACGGCTCACTTCGGTGGGCCGTTTTTGTTTGTGCTTTCTGCGATGCCGCTGGTGTGCCGCCGTCCCTCCGGGCTTTCGAAGTATGACCTTCACGTGCGCGCCGCCTTTTGCACAGTGAGCACACGCTTGCTGCCGCCGCACTACACTTCGGGGTTGATTTCCCCACTTCATTCACAACCCATCCATTCTTGAGGAGCACACCATGATCAAAGTAGGCGACACCCTTCCGGCCACCACGCTGATGGAATTTTCTGAAGTTGAAGGCAACGGCTGCAGCATTGGCCCCAATCCGGTCGACGTGGCCAAGGCCACCGCCGGCAAGACCATCGCCTTGTTCGCGCTTCCCGGTGCGTTCACGCCCACCTGTTCGGCCAAGCATGTGCCCGGCTACGTAGAGAAGTTCGCTGAACTGAAGGCCGCAGGTGTTGACGAGATCTGGTGCCTGAGCGTGAACGATGCGTTTGTCATGGGCGCCTGGGCACGCGACCAGAAGACCGGCGACAAGGTGCGCATGCTGGCCGATGGCAGTGCAGAGTTCGCCAAGGCCACGGGCCTGACGCTGGACCTGACGGCGCGCGGCATGGGCCTGCGCAGCAACCGCTACTCCATGCTGGTCAAGGATGGAAAGGTCGCCAGCCTGAATGTTGAAGGCCCAGGCAAGTTTGAAGTCAGTGATGCCGCCACGTTGCTGGCGCAAGCCAAAGGCTGATCACGCTGCCCCCCCGGCCCTTACGGGTCTGTCAAAGCCGCTGCCTCTTTGTCAGCGGCTTTTTTATTGTGCTCTGCTGGTGATGGCGGATTGACGTCGGCTAGTTAATTGCTATCAATAACATAGCTGCTTGCGCAAAGCCCCATTGGCCTGCAGCATGTTTTCCTACAAATCGACCTTGAGATAGTGCGCGCCCGGGATCGGGTTGTGATAGTAGGGCGGTATCTCGGAGAATCCCAGCTCGGCATACAGGGCGCGCGCCGATTCCATGTCGTCCAGCGTGTCCAGCAGCACCGAGGAATAGCCCGCCACGCGCGCAGCATCCAAAGTCGCCTCCGCCAGCTGCCGGCCCAGACCGAGACGGCGAAACGGCAGGCGTACATACAGCCGCTTCATTTCCCCGGCATTCGGGTAGTCGACCGAGTCCAGTGCACGCAGCGCGCAACAGCCGGCGATTTCGCCGTCGACCAGGGCCAGCAGCAGCGCACCCTCAGGGTCATCGTACTCACCGGGCAGCTCGGCCAGTTCGGCCTCAAAGTTCTGGAAGCACAGGTCAATGCCGAGCTGCTCCGCATATTCGCGAAAAATCAGCCGCGTGGCAGCCAGCTGCGCCGGCGTGTCGGGCGTGATGAACTGGATGGAGGGGCGTTGCACGGATCGGCAGGAAGAAGTCGACAACCAGTTTACCGTGATTTGCAACTGGAGAGCAGGCCCGGGACGCCCCGGCCGGAGGCATCAAAATGCAGCAGGCGCGGCCAGTGTAGACACCCAGTAAGCCACGCCACCGCAGATCGCCAGGATCAGCGCTGCAGCCAGGCGCGAGACCGTGTCGTCCCGCGATGGCGGAGCCGGCACCACCAGCTCCTTGTCACCGTGCAGCATGGCGCCGACCAGGTTGTGCTTGCGGGTCAGGTAATAAACGATGGCCGCGATGTGCAATACCACCAGGGCCAAAAGCACCCATTTGCCAATGTTCTTGTGGTAGTTGGTTGTCAGGCTGACGGTGGCGTTGGAGACGAAACGTGTCAGGGGGCCGGCAAAGGCAATTTCGTCGTCGCTCAGCAGGCCCGTGCCGACCTGGGCCACCAGAAATCCCAGCATGGCGAACACCGAACCCGCACCTATCGGGCTGTGGCCGACACCGTGTTCGGGCTTGCCCTGGCCTTTGAGGTAGTTGATGACGCTTTGGGGCGCATAGATGAACGCCCCAAAACGAGACCAGCGCCCACCCACCAGGCCCCAGACAACGCGAAACAGCAGCAGGGCGAGCACGGTATAGCCAAACCGGAAATGCCAGACCATGGCGTTGCCACCGATGGTGCCGGTAATGGCCAGCCCAAGCACACAAGCCACCAGCGCCCAGTGAAAAAACCGCGTGGGGAAATCCCAGACGCGCACCTTGTGAAGGTTTTTATTGGTGTACATGCTCACTCCTCGTTTTTGTGGTTGTTCTATGCAACGGTGCCCTTTATACGGCCTCGCTGCCACTTGGTGCTTTCCCGTAGCGCATAAGTTCCTGCGGAACTTATCTGGTCTGGCTAAACTCAGCCCTATGGCAACAGGCAAAGTGTGTTGCCATTGCCCCATCTTAAGAAAAAACCTACGAGGAAACCCATGAAAGCTTTTGCCTGTATCGCCGCAGCCGCCACATTGATGGCCATGGCTGCTCCGGCCTCCGCGCAGTTTGCCAAACCCGAAGATGCCATCAAATACCGCCAGAGCGCGTTGTTTGTCATGGGCCAGCACTTCGGGCGTGTCGGTGCCATGGCCAACGGCCGTGTTCCCTTCGACGCCAAGGTTGCAGCGGACAACGCAGAAATTGTGGCCGAGATGGCCAAGCTCCCGTGGGCCGCCTTTGGCCCCGGCACCGACAAGGGCGGCAACACCAAGGCCAAGCCTGAAATCTGGGCCGAACAAGCCAAGTTCAAGGAAGGCCATGAAAAGCTGGTCGCAGAGACCGCCAAGCTGGCCGCCGCGGCCAAGACCGGCAACCTTGATAACCTGAAGACCGCTTTCACGGCGACGGCTGGCAGTTGCAAGGCTTGCCACGACGCCTTCAGAAATCAGTAACACCCCCGTCCAGGCTCACTGCGTGTAGCCTGTTCCCCCCTCGAGGGGGCGGCGCCTGGGGCCGGCGAAGCCGGACCCTCGGCCCCCGCTTGAATGGAGACATCTCCGTCCCGGGGTTGGGCAACAAAAAAGCCGGTTCGTTTGAACCGGCTTTTCTTTTGGGGGAGCGAAACGCTTCAGGTCTCTTTGAGAAGCTTTTCAATCAGCTGGTGCAGCGCCGCAAAGTCGGGCTCGCCCACGTACTGTTTGACGATCTCGCCGCGCTTGTTGACCAGATAGGTTGTCGGCGTGAGCTGCACATCGCCCCATGCTTTGGCCACTGCGCCGGTGTTGTCGATGGCCACCTTGAAAGGTAGTTGGCGCGTCTGCGTGTAATTGACGACATAGCTGGGTGGGTCGTAGCTCATGGCCACGGCCAGCGTGTCGTAGCCTTGGGATTGGTATTTGTTGTAGGTCGAAATGACCTTCGGCATTTCTGCCACACAGGTCACGCAGCTGGTGGCCCAGAAATTGACCAGGGTGACCTTGCCTTTGAGGTCTGCGGTGGTTTTTTTGCTGCCGTCCAGCAACACAAAGGTCGACTCCGGCGCGGCCTCGGCGCCGCCACATCCCGGCAGGCAAGCAAGGGCCGCCACAGCCAAAATACCGGCCAGTGCCGTGCGGCATACTGTCAGGCGGGATGTCAATTTCATTGGAAGGACCTCATCATGCAACGTCGCAATTTTAACCAGGCCGGCGTCAGCGCGTTGGGCGCACTGATATTGGCCACCTACCACCAGGCCCACGCACTCTCGCTCGGGGACTTGTCGGGCATCA
This sequence comes from Polaromonas sp. P3_B4, assembly GCF_056402835.1. Lineage (NCBI taxonomy): Bacteria > Pseudomonadati > Pseudomonadota > Betaproteobacteria > Burkholderiales > Comamonadaceae > Polaromonas > Polaromonas sp. P3_B4. Next base: position 3,540,765 of record NZ_JBFUGQ010000001.1, on the reverse strand, counting down.
GCAATGCCGACGCCAGCGCCGGCCTGAAAACAGCCCTCGAAAAAGGTGCTGTCGCCGCCGTCGCCCTGCTGGGCAAGACAGATGGATTCCTCGGCAACCCAAAAGTTCGCATTCCCTTGCCCGGATATCTCGAAGATGCTTCGAAATTGCTAAAAAACTTCGGCCAGGGCAAGCGGATCGATGAACTGGTGACGTCCATCAACCGGGCCGCCGAAGCTGCCGTGCCCATGGGAAAGGACCTGCTGGTCAATGCGGTACGCACCATGAACGTGAATGACGCGAAAAACATCCTGACCGGCGGCGAAACCTCGGTGACCACTTTCTTCGCTGAAAAAACCCGCGCTCCGCTGGGCGTGAAGTTTCTGCCCGTGGTGACCAAGGCGACCGAAAAAGTCGGTCTGGCCAACAAGTACAACGAATTCGCCGGCAGGGCCGCCGGCTTTGGCCTGGTCAAGAAAGAAGACGCCAACATCCAGCAGTACGTGACCGGCAAATCGCTGGACGGTCTGTACCTGATCATCGGCGAGGAGGAAAAGAAGATCCGGCAAGACCCGGTAGGCACCGGCAGCGCCATCCTCAAAAAGGTCTTCGGATCCATGAAATAACGGTTCTGCTGAAATATTGCATCGGAAATTGGCTTCCAGCCCATATAGGGTGAGCGCAAGCAGCTATCAAAAAGTGAGCGTATCGAGGGCGGGGCAGCGGGGTCTGGTTCAGGACCCGAGACGGCGTTTTCATGGGTCGGGCGGCCCCGAAAAAACGCATTTGCTTACATGCGGTTGGCAAATATGACCACGCGGGAAATGCCTTAACAGCCTCGCCGATAAACGTGCTCTGATGAGGTTGCAGCGAACGGTCTGGAGCGGCTGCAGATACCGCGGATCACCGAAGGTATGTGAAGAATGCCGCTCAAGCCGCCAAGCTGGGTTATGCAGGCTTCGTCCCGTGGCTGGGGGCAACGGATGGACGCCGGCATGAAACGCCGCAACATCAGCAAATCCGGACAATTGCCGAAACATGGATTTATCATCAAGACGGACAGCCACCGCTTCCCGGTGGGTGGCAACCTTGCGGTTCACGCTTCGGGGTTGCGTCCGGTTCGGATTCGCGCTTCGTACTCCCGCACGAAACCCACGAGGTGAGCCATGAACGAGCACCCCGATCAATGCCCCAGAGGCGCCAGCCCAGACGCTTTTGCCGTCACGGCGTCGGCGGTCACGGGTGTGCGGCTGAAGCTGTTGCTGGCTGTGCTGACGTTCGCCTCCCATGCCGCCTTCGCGGCCCCCTTGCTCAATGAGCCCATCCAGCCAATCCCCCTCACACTGAAGCAGGACCCGGCCCGTGCCGAAATCGGGCGGCAGCTGTTTCACGATCCACGCCTGTCCGGAAACGGGCGCGTGTCCTGTTTCAGCTGCCATGATTTGAGCAAGGGCGGCGGTGACGGCCGTGACCGCTCCGTCGGGCTCAACGGCGGGCTGACTGGCGTCAATGCCCCAACGGTGTTCAATGCGGCGCTCAATTTCAGGCAATTCTGGAACGGCCGCGCCGAATCGCTGGAGTCCCAGGTAGACCATGTCATGCTGAACCCGATCGAGATGGGGTCGAAGTGGGAAGAAGTGGTTCGCAAGATAGCGGACGACGCGAAATACAAAAGCGCCTTTGCCGCGGCCTACAAAGACGGCGTGACCAAAGCCAATATCCAGAACGCCATCGCGACATTCGAGCGGACGCTGATCACACCCAACTCCCGCTTTGACAAATATCTGCGTGGGGACGCCAGCGCCATCACCGACGCGGAGAAGGTCGGCTACGCCAGGTTCAAGCAGTACGGGTGCGTCGCCTGCCACCAGGGCGTCAATGTAGGCGGCAACATGTTCCAGAAGTTCGGCGTCATGGGCGACTATTTCGCAAAGCGGGGCAACCCGACGGAAGCCGATCTTGGCCGGTACCTGGTCACGAAGGTGGAAAGTGACAAGCACGTCTTCAAGGTGCCGAGCCTGCGCAACATCGCGCTGACGGCGCCTTATTTTCACGATGCCTCGGCCAAGACGCTGGAAGATGCCGTCGATGTCATGTTCAGGTACCAGCTCGGACGCGTTGCCTCCAGGGAGGACAAGGAATCCATTGTCAGGTTCCTCAATACGCTCACCGGCGAACGGGACTTCAAACCGTGAAAAAAACGAATCAACTTGCCCTGGCGCCTATGGCGGCAATCACCGCCGTGCTGCTGTCCATCCTGGTGTTCCTGTATAGCAAAACCCAAAGCTTCGACGAGTCGCACTACTTTGAGGATATGGCTGTGATGCGCCACCTGAAGCAGCTGGACGCGCAATGGGAGCTGGATGTGCTGAAGTCCAGGATCGGGATCAACACGCACTACGATGCGCTGGCCGATAACCAGGGCGAGATGGCCCGGCTCATGGAACAACTCGAGTCGGGCACCCACGCCCACAAGCACGATGCATCCGGGCAGGTGGACAAGCTCGCGGCGCTGGAACGCGCCGTGCAGGACAAAGCCGCCCTGATCGAGCAATTCAAGTCGCACAACTCTGTGCTGCGAAACTCGCTGGCCTTTCTTCCCACCGCGGCGGAAGATGTCCAGCAGTCGCTCGGGCCCGGCCGCGGCGCCACAGAGCCGGCGCTCCGGCAGATTTCGTCTGGCGTCAGCAGGCTGCTGCTCGCGAGCATGCTGTACAGCCAGAGCCCGACCGACGAAAAGGGTGCCGAGATAGAAGAGGAACTGGGCCGGCTTGACGGCAAGCTGCGCCATACTCCGCCGGGCATTGCCGACAGGCTGGGGATCTTCCGCGCGCATGTCCAGACCATCCTGCGCGAACAAAAAACAGTCAATGAACTTCTCGCGGATATTTCCTCGGCACCGACCGCCAAGTTGCTCGATGCGGCCAACGATGCATCAACGATCGAGCAGCAGCGCGCGGGGGTGGAGGGCGAGCGCTACGGCCGCTACCTGCTAATTTTCTCGGCCGTGCTGGTGGTTCTGCTACTGTATGCAGCCCTTCACGTGTTTCGCAGCCATGCCGTGATCCGGCGCGTCAACACGGAACTCCAGGCGGCCAATGAGCACCTTGAACAGCGCGTGCAGGAACGGACGAAGGAGCTGCGCCAGGCGCAAAGCGAGCTGATGACCACTGCGCGCCAGGCGGGCATGGCCGAGATCGCCACCAATGTGCTGCACAACGTGGGCAACATCCTCAACAGCGTCAACGTCTCGGCCGACCTTATCGGCAGCACCTTGCACAAATCCAGGGTGCAGGGGCTTTCCCGGGGCATGCAGCTGATGAACGAGCACGCCGCAGACCTGGCCCATTTTCTGGTTCACGACGAGAAGGGCAAGATACTGCCTGGCTATTTGAATGGGATCTCCCAGACCCTGGTGCAGGAGCAGCAGGGCATGCTCAAGGAGCTGGAACTTCTCACCAGAAGCATCGACCACATCAAGGACGTCGTCGCCACGCAGCAATCGTACGCAGGCGGCGGCAGCATCGTTGAGCCGGTGCAGATCAGCGACCTGGTGGAGGACGCGCTGCGGATGAACGGTGTCTCACTGGCGCGCCACGGAGTCACTGTGGTGAAGGAGTTCGCGCAGGTGCCAGAAGCACTGCTGGACCGCTCACGGGTTCTGCAGATTCTCGTGAACCTGATCAGCAACGCCAAAAATGCCATGGCAGGCATGTCGCCCGGATCACACAAGATCACGCTGCGGGTGGAGCCTGTTGGCGACTCGACCTTGCGGGTCTCCGTCATGGATGTGGGAGAGGGAATACCGGCAGAAAACCTCACGCGGATCTTCTCGCACGGATTTACGACGCGCAAAACAGGCCACGGCTTTGGGTTGCACAGTTGCGCGCTGGCGGTCAGCCAGATGGGCGGGACACTTTCCGCTCATAGCGACGGACCGGGCCGGGGTGCCACCTTCACACTGGAGCTGCCAATGGATATCGCGCAGACCAAATCATGACGCAGCTACAGAATCAGCGCATCCTGCTGATCGACGACATGCCGTCGATCCATGGAGACTTTCGCAAAATCCTCGCGGCGAAACCGCCGGCGCGTGATCTGGACGCTGCCGAAACCGAGTTGTTTGGTGAGGCCACGCAGATTTCCTACGGTGATTTTGAACTGGACTCCGCTTATCAGGGCGCTGAAGGTGTTGCCAAGGTGGAGGAATCCATCCAGACCGGGCGGCCCTATGCCATGGCTTTTGTGGACATGCGCATGCCGCCGGGCTGGGATGGTGTGGAAACAATCGAGCGGCTTTGGCGTGTCGACCCGCATGTACAGATTGTGATCTGCACCGCGTATTCCGACCACCCTTGGGAAGATGTGCTGGCGCGGCTGGACGTGCAGGACCGTCTGCTGGTGCTGAAAAAGCCATTCGACATGATCGAAGTCAGCCAGCTCGCGAGAACACTGACCGCCAAATGGGAGCTGGCGCGGCGCGCGGCAGCACAGGTGAGCAGCCTGGAAGATACCGTGCAGGACCTCAGGGCAACCGAAGCGGCTTTGCGCCAGTCCAACAAGGAACTCGAAGCCTTCTCGTATTCGCTCGCGCATGACTTGCGCTCTCCCCTGAACTCGATTGACGGCTTCAGTCATTTGCTGCAAAAGGCCGTCAGCGGTGATGCGGCGGAACGCGCGAGGCATTACCTGAGCCGGATACGCGAGGGAGTCAGGCAAATGGGTGAGCTCACGGACGGCCTGCTCTTGTTGGCCCAGGTGTCCCGTACCAACCTGAAGGTCGAGACAGTCGACCTCTCGGCAATAGCCGAGCGCGTGCGCGGTGACTGCCAGAAACGCAATACCGCGCGGAATGTGAAAGTCCACATAACGCCCAACCTTGCCGCTGTGGGTGACTCCGCGTTGCTGTGCCAGGTAATGGAAAACCTTATTTCCAACGCATGGAAGTTCACCGCCCATGCCACTGTCCCCGAGATCTGGGTTGGGGCGCAGCACCCCGACAACGAAAGTACGGTCTATTTCGTCCGTGATAACGGTGCCGGGTTTGACATGACGTACGCAGACAAGCTGTTCGGTACCTTCCAGCGCCTGCATTCGCCGGGTGAGTTTGCAGGAATGGGAATCGGGCTGGCAAGCGCTCACCGGATCATTTCCCGTCACGGTGGTCGTATCTGGGCCGAAGGCGCGGTGGGGCAGGGCGCCACGTTCTTCTTCACCATACCATCGCCTGTGCGGCAACACTCGCCCGATGAAAGCCCGGCTGATGCGAAAAAACACAGGAGCCAGCCATGACTCAACTGCAGAACCGGCGCATTCTGCTGATCGACGACATGCCGTCCATCCACGAGGACTTCCGGAAAATTCTTGCGTCCAGGCCGGTTGCGCATGAGCTGGACGATGCCGAAGCCTTGTTGTTTGGCGACGCCGCACCGGTGTCCGATGATGGCTTTGAACTGGACTCGGCCTACCAGGGACGTGAAGGTCTGGACAAGGTCGAGGCATCCGTTCGTGCCGGGCGGCCTTATGCCATGGCCTTTGTGGACATGCGCATGCCGCCGGGCTGGGACGGTGTGGAGACCATCGAACGGCTCTGGCGTGTAGATCCACAGATACAGATCGTCATCTGCACTGCCTACTCCGACCACGCCTGGGAAGACGTGTTCGCGCGGCTGCAAGCCCGGGATCGGCTTTTGATTCTGAAAAAACCGTTTGATCCTGTTGAGGTCAGCCAGCTAGCAAGAATGCTGACCACTAAATGGGAGCTGGCGCAGCAGGCGGCAGCGCATGTGAGCGGCCTGGAGGAAGCCGTGCAGGAGCGCACCCGCGCCTTGCATGACAGCGAATCACAACTGCGCCAGATCACGGACAGTGTGCCCGCCTTGATTGCCTATATCGACGCCGAACAGCGCTTTCAGTTCCATAACCTTGCCTACGAAGAAGTTCTTGGCCTGAAGCACGGCCAGATCCACGGCAAGACCATGCGCGAACTGATGGGCGACGAGCTCCACGAAAAAGAGCGGGGCAAGATTGAAGAAGCGCTCGCCGGTTATGCGGCGCAATACGACCGCACGCAGGTCACGTCAGATGGCCAGCTGCGCGACTACGTCATGCAGTACTTTCCACGCTATGGCGAAAACGAGGACGAAGGCAAGGTCGTCGGCTTTTTCTCGCTGGGCACCGACGTGACCGAACTCAAGCGCATTGACCGCATGAAGAGTGAGTTCGTCTCTACCGTCAGTCATGAGTTGCGCACCCCGCTGACCTCCATTCGCGGCTCCCTGGGCTTGATCGCCGGCGGCGTGGCCGGGGAGCTGCCGGCCATGGCCAAAAACCTGGTCGGCATCGCCACCAACAATTGCGAACGGCTCATCAGGTTGATCAACGACATTCTTGACAGCGAAAAAATTGAATCCGGAAAAATGCGTTTTGACTTCCAGCAGATGGAACTGCAGCCTCTGCTGACGCAAGCCCTGACGGCCAACGAAGGCTTCGCAGGCCAGCACAACGTCAAGCTGGTTCTGGACGCACCGGCAGAAGCGGTAAGGGTCAGCGTCGACAGCGACAGGCTGACCCAGGTCATTACCAACCTGTTGTCCAACGCCGTGAAATTCGCGCCGGCCCAGTCCTGCGTGGAAGTCCGGCTGCTGTGCAAGAACGGCAGGGTCCGGGTGGAAGTCGCCGACAGCGGCCCCGGCATTCCCGAAGAGTTCCGAAAGCGCATCTTTCAGAAATTCTCGCAAGCCGACACATCGGACACCCGAAAAATGGGTGGTACGGGCCTGGGCCTGAACATCTCGCGCGCCATCGTGGAGCGGATGGGCGGCCAAATCGGGTTCACGACGGAAACCGGCGTCGGAACTGTTTTCTTCTTTGAGCTGCCCGAGGCGGTGCCGGCGCCGATTCAAACCAGCATCAGGTCCGGGGCAGCGACCAGGCCGCTCATCCTGGTCTGCGAAGACGATCCCGACATTGCCCGCCTGATCAACCTGATGCTTGATAAAGGCGGCTTTGACTCGGACATGGTGCACAGCGCAGGGCAGGCGCTGGAGCAAGTCATGCTGATGCCCTACGCTGCCATGACGGTCGACCTGAACCTGCCCGACCAGGACGGCATCAGCCTGATCCGGGCACTGCGCCGCGAAGAAGCAACGAAAGACCTGCCGATCGTGGTGGTCTCGGCCAACGCCGAAGAAGGCGAACTCGAATTCAACACCCAGCCGCTGGCGGTTTCAACATGGCTGGAAAAACCCATCGACGAGAACCTCCTGATCCTCAGTTTGCACCGTGCCATCGGCAACATGGCCGAAGGCCGGCCGCGCATTTTGCACGTCGAGGACGACCTCGATATCCAGCGCATTGCCGCGGCCATTGCCCAGGACTTTGCCACCTTTGAATTTGCCGCCACGCTGCGCGAAGCACGCGACCAGCTGGCGCGCCGCCGCTACGACCTGGTGCTGCTCGACCTGACGCTGAAGGACGGCTCGGGCTGGGGGCTGCTGGACACCATTGAAGCGCTGGACATCGTCCCGCCAGTGGTCGTGTTTTCCGCACACGATGTGGAGTCGAAGCAAAGCCAGCGCGCAGAAGCGGTGCTGGTCAAGGCACACACCTCCAACGAAGAACTGATTCGAACCCTGCAGCGGGTGCTTGATGAAAGCCTCTGGGGGACGGTCCATCCACCTCTAAGGATCTGATCCCCCTGTCCAAGCTCACTGCGTGTAGCTTGTTCTCCCCTCAAGGGGACGGCGCCTGGGGCCGGCGAAGCCGGACCCGCGGCCCCCGCTGGTGGAATACCCCCGTTAGTTACGCCATCGGACTCTTCAAGCCACGGGTGCCGCGGAACCGGCTTTGCCGGGCCGCAAGCACCGTCCCCTGCAAGGGGAAAAGGGCTACACGCAGTGAGCCCGATAGGGGTGTGCCAATTATTCGGCTTTGCCAGACCGCAGGCGGGCGGCCCCCGAGGGGCTGGAGCCCGCGGCTCCAAGCCTGCCTGCGCAGGCTTGGACGGGCGACAGAGGCGAAGCGTCTCGCGAGCCGCGGCCTGCAAGGCCTCGCGACCCACACGAAGTGGGGGAGCGTGGGGGCTCTACTTCTTCTGGCTGGCGCGGTAGACCTGCATCACCGTCGCGAAGTCGCGATCAAAGTTGATAGGCAGGAAGGTGTCGTTGCCGGGCAGCTGCTTTTTCAGTGTGGGCGAGAAGCTGTAGCTGAACGAGCATTTCTTCACGCGTGCCTGCAGTTCGGGCGAAACGTCCTTGCTCATGGTCCAGGTTTCCGTCATGAAGGGCGGGCTTTCCCAGATCGTGCGGATGCTCGAGCCCTTGACGTCGCCCTTGACGACCATGCGCTGGTACAAATCGCTGGCCACAGCTGCGGCCGGATAAAAGCCATGCATCACGCCCGTGACGGAGCGCTCGTGGCCGTTGGAGAACACGACTTCGTAGTCCTTGTCCGGCGTCAGGCCCAGCGCCGGGAAGAGCGCGCGCGGCGCGAGGTTGCCCGAGTTGGAGGTGGGTGTGGTGTGCGCGATTTTCTTGCCGATCAGGTCCTTCGGTTCCCTGTACGGGCTGTCGATGCGGGTGATCAGAATCAGTTTGTAGGAGTTGCGCACGCCGCTGGCCTTGTTGCCGGGAACGCCAAACGGCGCCGGCTGGCCGGCGGTGACCAACTGCGCAGCCAGGCCGGGGTTGACCTGTGCCAGCTGGACCTTGCCGGCCGAGATACCTTCAATCAGCTCTTTTTCACCGAGGATGTCGATGTTGCTGGTCTTGTCCATCGATTCGCCTTGCGCGTTTTGCAGGTCGATGTTTCCGCAGCGTGACAGGTGGCTGAAGTAGTCGCCCCACAAGGCCATGGTTTCGCTCTTGCCATAGGTCTTGGGCATGGCCACGACCATTTTTTCGCGTGGGCCGGAATATTTTTCGGGCGCGGGGGTAGCGGCCGCTGCTTTCGCCTTGCGTGCAGGCTTCGCCTCGTCGGTCTGGGCTGTTGCTGAACCCAGGGCGCAAGCGGCGCTGGCCAATATTGCGGCATGGCGCAGATAAAACTTCATGTTGATCACTCCAGTTGTCTATGAAACAGATACGTAGGAATGCTGTTTGTGTGCCCTTGGCCGCACAAACCGCGTTCCCAGCCCAATCAGTGTGCATGACGGCGCCTCAAAACGAACTTTTTGTTACATTCGAATGAATACCTTCGTGACATAAATCAGCGTATCTGCTTCAGAGGTTGTTGTTTTTTCATTGAAAAGACGGCCCTGGCAACCTCTAAGCGCCTGGGAGGCGGCGAATACCGCGCCCAAGGCGCGTGTGCTATGCGGCAGGGCGGCGGACGCCTCAAGCGGCGAGGGAGGCGTCGATTTTCCCGAGCAGCCATTGCAGCCCAGCCAGGTGCTGCTGGTCGTGGCTGCACAGGTAATGCACCAGGCTGCGCAGCGTCAGGGCACCGTAACCTTCGAATTCCGCCGTGCGGCCCAGTTGCCCGGGCGTGATGCCCGACAGCATGGCCATCGTCCGGGTGCGCGCCGCGCGAAACGCCGCGATGGCCTCTTGCGCATCAGCGGCCGCGTAGTTGCGTTCCTTTTCCAGTACATAGCCGTCCAGTGATTCCAGCACGGGGCTGGTTTCCGACAAGGTGCGCTGAAACCGCACGTGATAGCCGTCGGTCTCGATGTCCCTGATGTGGCAGACCTGCGCAATGGCCGTGAAGTGTTCGCTCGGAATGCCTTCCCACGACGGCGGCGTCCAAGCCTTGTGGCTTTCAGGAATTGCGTCGTAAAACTGCTCCAGCTGGTGCGGGAAATCCGCCATGGCTTGAAGCGTTGCGGGGTTCAGGGGCTGGGCTGGGCTCATCAGCCGGCCTTGCGCAGCGAAGGCCACAGCACCGCCTGCGCCACGATGACGTTCTCGCCATTGAAGGTCGCCGCCGGCGAGCCGTAAAGCTCGTAACCCAGCGCCAGCACCTCACTCACCCGGCGGCAAAAGCTCGCGTCGTCAGGGCCGGTAAGGAGCCTGTAGGTGGGAAGACCGTCGGGGGGCGTAGTGGCGGGTGATGTCATGGCGGCAAGCAGCTGATGAACGGAGGGCGATATTACCGTTTCCGCCCACCTGCTGCAGAACCCCGTGCTTCAGACCCGCCTTTCAGGCCTTGCTCAGGCCTTCACCATTCCCGGCAATGCCATCACACGCCCCGGCGCCGCCATCCCCGTAAACGCAAAGTCGACTTCCGGCACGCGCCCGCTCACGATGTCCGCAATCGCCGCGCCCGAGCCGCAGGCATGCGTCCAGCCCAGCGTGCCGTGGCCCGTGTTGAGGAAGACATTGGAGGCCTTGCTTTTGCCGATGTAAGGCACGTTGCTCGGCGTGGCCGGCCGCAGGCCTGTCCAGAACTGCGCGCCTTCGCCGTCCGTCATGTCGGGAAAGAGTTGTTTTACACGGCGCACGATGGCGTTGCAGCGCACCAGGTTCAGCTCGGTGTTGTAGCCATTAAGCTCGGCCGTGCCGGCAATGCGCAAGCGGTTGCCAAAGCGCGAGAACACCAGCTTGTACTCGTCATCCGTCAGGCTCACCTGGTACGACGCCGCCTCGTTGATCACGGGCAGCGTGACCGAGTAACCCTTGGCCGGATAGATACGCAGGCTTTGCCCCAGCACTTTGGCCCACTGCGCGCTGAAGGCGCCCAGGCACATCACGTACGCATCGGCTTTCAGCATCTCGACCTTGCCACCGGCCTCGCCGCTGCCCATCGCCACCTGCACGCCGTTCAGCTGCCCCTCTGCGGCATCCAGGCCCAGCACCGTGGTGTTGTACAAAAATTTCACACCGGCTTGCTCGCAGCGCGTGGCCAGCGCAGCGGTAAACGCGCGGGCGTCACCCGATTCATCGCTGGGCGTCATGCTGCCGCCCACGATGCTGCCGCGGCATTGTGCCAGCGCGGGCTCAATCGCCACACATTCGTCGGCCGTCTTCATGTCGAGTTCGCAGCCGTGCTCGCGCATGATGCGCGCGGGTTCCTGCGCCGCGTCGTACTCTGCCTGGCTGGTGTAGAAGTGCAGGATGCCTTTGGTCTGCGCGTTGTACAGCAGGCCCAGCTCGGCGCGCAGCTTTTGCAGCGCGCCGCGGCTGTACATGCCCAGGTTCACGATCTGCTTGATGTTTTGTGCCGTGCGCGCGGGCGTGCAGTTGCGCAAAAACTCCAGCCCCCACAGCCACTGGTTCACATCGGCGCGCAGCCTGAAGAGCAGCGGTGCGTCTTCACGCGCCAGCCATTGCAGCACTTTCAGCGGCGCGCCCGGGTTGGCCCAGGGCTCCGCGTGGCTCACCGATATTTGCCCGCCGTTGGCAAAGCTGGTTTCCATCGCGGCCGCGTTGCGGCGCTCCACCACCGTGACTTCATGGCCGCGTTGCGCCAAATACCAGGCCGTGGTGATCCCCGTGACACCCGCACCCAAAACCATGACTTTCATGGCGATTCCTTTTCATTCAAGCAGAACATTGCAGTAGCGCAAGCGCCGTGCCAGGGGTTGCTGTTGAATCGGAAGAATCGTGGCAACCGCCAAGCCATCACATGCTTGCGGCCGCTTCCACTGTCCTTGTTACCTGAGAGATTCAGCCGTTGCTTGGGGCTTCGGCTTTGCTCCTTCGGTGCGCTGCACCTTGCGTGCGGCGTCTCTCCAGACGGCTGTGTGTTCCGGGCAGTACGGGACCTGAGCGATTATGGAAGTTTGCGCCTTCGGTGGCTGCCTTTGGGGCAGCGCTCTCCTGCTTGAACGGGTTTGAATTTACCACCGAAGCCTGTTTTGCCAAGCGTGAATGCGGCGTTCAGTACAGGTCTAGCGGGTTGATTCAGCGGCTTAATAGTAGGAAGCAGGGAGGCTCAGCCTTCGCTGGCCGCCTGCACAAACGCGGCTTTGGCATCGGTATAGGCCTCGCGGTCACCCGGGTGCCTGGCCGCCAGTTCCGCCTTGAGCGCGGCATAGCGCGCCGCCAGCGCCGGGTCCGAACGCAGGGCGTCGCGAAAACGCAGGCGCTGCGCCCACACCTCGCCGCCGTGAACCACCAGGTGCAGATGATGCGTGCGCCGCCCTTCTGTCCAGCGCATCAGCCATTTACGGTCGGTCAGCGAGGCATTGAATTCAGCGGAGGTCGTGTAACCGTTGGCGCACAGCGGCGCCAGAAGCGCCTCGGCCGCCGCCATGGATTCCACACCGGCCAGCATGTCGATCACCGGTTTGGCCGCCAGGCCGGGCACGGCTGTGCTGCCGATGTGCTGGATGTCGATCAGGCGGGCCGGCAGCTGAGGGGAGAGCGCAAGCAGGCGGTCCCGCTCAGCCACAAACTGCTGGGGCCAGGCTGGGTTGTAGGCCTGCAAGACCACTTCCTCGTGGATAGCGGCAAGCAGCGATTCCTGGTCAGTCATGCGCGTGACGGCTGGCAGGTTGTTGTGCAGGGGCAAAAAACGCTGTGCGACACGCCAGAATCCTTTGCGGGGCTATTTTTGGGGCGGTTTTAAGCATGAAAAAGGCCATTTGCCCAATCAGTGATTGCGCGAGCAGCTATCAAAACAATAGCAACCAGAAATCCCCACGGCTGCGAATGGGGCGGTCTGCATTTCATTTACCTGAGCGCCAGCACAGCTTTGCGCGCCTGCGTCAGCCGCTCTTCCAGGTAGGCGCCATAAAAGTCGACAGACGCCAGGCCAACCAGCCGTTCCGCCAGGTCTTGCCCGGCCGGGCCCAGAAACAGCACCGTGGGGGTGAAACCGGCTTTCCATGCCGCGACTTGCGCGGCGGCTGTCGTCACCTGGCCGTCAAAGCCGGTCAGCGGTGTCGTGCGGTCGCTGATGTTGAGCTGCCAGGCGTGCAGGCTGCCGTCTCGTTGCCCTGGCAGCAGGTAGTTGCGCCGTACCAGCTCGCAGAATGGGCAGCCGGGCAGGCTGACCAGCAGCACCAGCGGCTCATTTTTAAGGGCGGCGATTCCAGCGGCAGCCGGCAAAGAGGCCGGCACAGGCAAGGCCGTGTCTTTGGCCAGCGCAAATTGGGGCACGGTCAGCCCGGCTGCCAGCACGGCAGTGAACTGGCGGCGGCCCACCGGGCTCATTCAGCGCTTTCCAGCAAAATCTTCGTCAGCGCAGCCGGTTCGCTGATCATCGGGTCATGGCCGGTCTTGATTTCCACCACGCGCGAATTCGGCAGCCATGCACCGTCCCAGAACTTTGCGTCCTTCACGCGCAGCCGGCTGGGTTCGATGGTGGCCAGGGCGGGCTGCGTGCAGCTGACAAAAGTCCGCGGCACGGCGGCTACGCGCTGCATGTCAAACTGCAGCGGTGCCTGGTAGGTGTTGCCGGGGTGCGGTGTCTGCCGGCGCTTCACCCATTCACGGTCAGCATCGTGCAGGCCGAACACCTCCGGGTCGGGCGCCGGAAAGCTGAAGCTGGGTGAAGCTTGCGCCGCCGCCATGCGCTGCTGCTGTGTGGCGCTGGCCTGCGTGCTGCTCCAGCTCTCGCCGGGCTTGGGCACCACCGCATCCACATACACCAGGTGCTTGATGCGGTCGGGCATGCGGTCAGTGACGGCCGTGCCGATCATGCCGGCATAGGAATGCACCGCGAGCGTCACCTCATGCAACTCTTCCGCCTCGATCAGGTTGATCACGTCGTTGATGTGCGTGTCGAGGTTGATCGTGGGTGAGAGCAAATGCGCGCGCTCGCCCAGGCCCGTCAGTGTCGGCGTGAAGACCTTGTGGTGGTCCAGCTGCAGCGCCTGCGCCACCCGCCGCCAGCACCAGCCGCCGTGCCACGCGCCGTGCACCAGAACAAAATTGTGTTTCATCGAGTCACCTCTTTGTGGAAGGTTGCTGCATCAAATGGTTTTGCCACTCTTCAGTTCAGATAGCTGGGCGTCTGAATAGTTCAGTACCTCGCGCAGCACTTCATCCGTATGCTGGCCCAGCAACGGCGGCGGCAAGTCGGTGCGCACCGGCGTGGCGCTCATGCGGATGGGGCTGGAGACCAGCTTCAAATCATCCTTCACCGGGTGCTTCCACTCCGTCACCATCTTGCGCGCCTCGATCTGCGGGTCAGCAAACACCTCTGCCAGGCTGTTGATGGCACCGCACGGCACTTTTGCCGCCTCCAGCGCACCCAGCCAGTCGGCTTTGCTGCGCGTTTTCATCACCGCTTCCAGAATCGGCACCAGCTGGCCCCGGTTCTGCACGCGGTTGCGGTTGGTGGCAAAAAGCGGGTTGGTCGCCAGCTCCGGAATGTTGGCCACCGCGCAGAACTTCGCATACTGCGAGTCATTGCCCACCGCGAGGATCAAGTGATCTTTGCTGCCATCCGCGGCCGGGGCCACTTCAAACACCTGGTAAGGCACGATGTTCTGGTGCGCATTGCCCGCCCGGCCCGGCGCCTTGCCGCTGACCAGATAGTTTGCGCCCAGGTTGGCCAGCATCGCCACTTGCGTATCCAGCAGCGCCATATCCACCTGCTGGCCCTCGCCGGTTTTCTCGGCATGGCGTAGTGCGGCCAGTATCGCCACCGTCGCATACATCCCCGTCATCAAATCCGCCACCGCCACACCCACTTTTTGAGGCCCACCCCCCAGATCGTCGCGCTCGCCGGTCACACTCATCAACCCGCCCATGCCCTGGATCGCATAGTCATACCCCGCACGGTCGGCATAAGGCCCGTTCTGCCCAAAGCCCGTGACCGAGCAATACACGAGGCGCGGGTTAATGGCCCTCAGCGACGCATAGTCCAGCCCATAGCGCGCCATGTCGCCTACCTTGAAGTTCTCCACAAACACATCGCAATGAGCCGCCAGCTCACGCACCAGCGCCTGGCCCGCAGGCTGCGCGATGTCGCAGGTCACCGAGCGCTTGTTGCGATTTGTGCCCAGGTAATAAGCCGCTTCGGTGTCGGCCCCCTGCGCATCTTTCAAAAACGGCGGGCCCCAGGTCCGTGTGTCATCACCCGTGCCGGGGCGTTCAATCTTGATGACATCCGCGCCCAGGTCAGCGAGCGTCTGGGTACACCAGGGGCCTGCGAGTACACGGGAGAGGTCGAGGATGCGGATGCCGGATAGGGAGTTCATGGGGGCATTTTGCCTTTAGCTTCGAGATGTCGGCTGAAAGGCTGGATCCTTGTAGTTACTAGCAAATTGATGGAAGTCCGGGTAAGCGAGTAGCCTAGCGGCATTAAAAGTCGACACACTTCTTTGATTGAGCGGTTGCGCGGCCTAAGTGACAACCTAGACTTTCCGGTAAATCAGAAAACGAGCTTGGAGCGGCACGCGCATGACGTCAACACGCGAATTCTTCAAGTCGGACTTTGCTTCGACACTATTTCCGCTTAAGACGAATTTGATCGTCATCGATACGCATGGGCAAGAAGTCTCAGACTACATCTATCAACGCGTCCTGAACGATAAAACCCCCGGAGACAATTTTCTGTCTCAACAGAAAGTTTATGCCACCAAGCCAAAAGGACATCTTCGGAGGACGGTCAAACTCGACCCCGTAGCCGAATACTTTATCTACGACATCGCGTTTCGAAATCGCGCGATATTCAGGCCTGAGGTGAGCGCAACGCGCCGGAGCTTCGGATATCGATTCAAGGATGGCGCTCACGTCCCTGTTCACGTGGCCTATAAAGAATACAAAGAGTGTCTGACTGAATGCACGAAGCAATACAAACACAATATTCAGTTTGATATCGCGTCCTATTTCAATAGCGTTTATCACCACGACATTTCGCACTGGTTTGCTTCGAAGAATGGCGTGTCCGAGGTTGACAATAATGCATTAGGAAAGTTCTTCCGAGAGATCAACTCCGGTCGCAGTGTTGATTTCCTGCCGCATGGCATCTACCCATGCAAGATGATAGGTAATGAGTTCCTGAAGTTCGTCGATCTTTCCGGATTGCTCAAGTCAGCTGTGTTCGTGCGCTTTA
The DNA here is from genome assembly GCF_056402835.1 of Polaromonas sp. P3_B4. Classification (NCBI taxonomy): domain Bacteria; kingdom Pseudomonadati; phylum Pseudomonadota; class Betaproteobacteria; order Burkholderiales; family Comamonadaceae; genus Polaromonas; species Polaromonas sp. P3_B4. The sequence continues at coordinate 3,524,838 of NZ_JBFUGQ010000001.1, read as the reverse complement.
TGGATGACTTCACTCTTTTCGACAACGACTCTTCTGTGCTTCGCCAAGACTTCGTCAGAATTCAGCAGCTTTTGGGTCAGTTCGCTCTCAATGTGAATCCCTCGAAAACCTACTACGACAACAAGGTCGGTAACGTTCAAGAAACTCTCTCCGCACTTCACACCTCGCTGATCGAAATTGTCAAGGAGAGAACGGCCGTTTATGCCGTGTCGGATGTTCAGTTCGTGGAGGTGGAGACAGAGGTTCAAGGAAACTTGGATGCGGAGCAAGTCAATGCCTTGCTGTTGTTACTGAAGGATGAGGCCATCGAAGAATCGGATGCGGACTTGATCCTCAGCTTCCTTCGACTGCACAGCGACAGCATCCTCGAGCAGTTACCGTTACTGTTGCGTAGGTTCCCCAACCTTATCAAACATATTCATTCAGCTTGTGCAACGGTCACAGACAAGAATGCACTGGCTCAGGTTCTTTTGGACTATGCGAACACTGAGACGTTCTTCGTGGAGTACCAGCTCTTTTGGCTGGCCGCAATTGTGGAAGACCACCTACTTGGGCACGGAGCTTATGGCGAGGTTTTGATGAAGCTTTATGAGCGAACGTCCGACTTCAAAATTGCTCGAGCAAAGATCCTCGAAATTCCTGAGCAGGGCTTCGGTTTGAAAGAGCTTCGCAGTGAGTATCTGAAGACTGGCCAATCTGACTGGCTATCTTGGGCGTCAGCGATGGGTACGAGAACTTTGAAGGCAGCGGAGCGAAACTACCTGCTGGACTACTTTTCAAAGGCTTCTCCTTTGAACTACCTCATGGCTTCATGCGTGAAGAAGTTATAGCAAACGTCAGGCATCTTCGAGTGATGAAGAAGACCATTCCCGCTTCAAGTCCTGACGTCTATGTCGCCGCCCTGTCGAGCTGGCAACGTGCCACGGTTGAGCAATTACGGGCCGCCGTCCTGGATAGCGCCGCACTGGACGAAGTTATCAAGTGGGGCCACCTGGTCTATTTGTCGAACGGTCCTGTCCTGCTGATCCGTGCTGAAGAAAACCGTGTGCTGTTCGGTTTCTGGCGAGGGCAGCGTCTTCGCGAGATGGATCCGCTGCTAAAACCCGGCGGCAAGTACGAAATGGCGACGAGAGAGTTTCACGAGGGTGATGAGGTTAATGTCGCCTTGTCGCGCCGCCTCGCCAAAGAGGCGGTGCGGCTCAACAAGACGCTCGGCGATCCGACGAAGCTGTAGTGATGCCTCAAACAGGGGTGGGTAAGCGAGCAGCTTGCGAGGCCAGAAAAAGCGACACACTCCTCTGATTGGGGGATGGTCTGAACCCCACGGAAGCCTAGAATTTCCGAACATGTACGGTGGAATTTGCGGGAATACGCTGAGATAGAACTGCCCATCTGTCAACGTCGGTTGTTTACGGAGGTTGGAAATGCGAACTCTTATCGTCGTATCTGTAGTTTTGTTATTGGCCGCTTGCGCTACAGCCTACCAACCGCAGGGTCTTTCTGGCGGATTCAATGAGACACAGTTAGATAAAAATGTCTTTCGCGTGTCGTTCAAGGGCAATGGATACACGAACGCTGATCGAGCTGAAGAAATGGCGCTGCTACGCAGCGCCGATTTGACACTCAAGCACGGGTTCACGCACTTTGTAATTGTTGACGGCAGGTCGCGTTCCGACTTTGGAACGTATACAACGCCGATACAGTCAACCACCACCGGAAGCGCTAGTGTCTACGGCAATACTGCTTACGGTCGCGCCACGACCACTACTACCGGGGGGCAGTCGTTTCTTATTACGAAGCCGAGCACTACTAATACGATCATGTGCTTCAACGGAAAGCCTGAAATCAATGGCCTCGTCTATGACGCGCAATTTGTCTATAACTCGTTGGCGCAGAAATATGACGTGACGCCCGGCAGCAAGTGAATGGTGCTACGACAGGCATCATCCCTCAGCGGACTTGCTAGCAGATTGCACTTTTCTAACTATTCATGCAGCCGATCAATGAGGAGAACGGGATGAGGAACCGACGGAAGCTTTTAATCAGCTTTTTTACCTTGCTCTTTTTGACGGATTCGCCCGCCCTGTCACAGACCCCTGGGCCTGACGACGCGCTGGAAGTGGTGGGTAGATTCACCGACATTTATGGCGAAGCGAAATTGCGCGAACGAGCACGTCAGGTCGCGCAGGAACATGCGGCAAGGGTTTTGAGAGGAAAACCGGATGGCAGTGGCGTCATCGTCCATGTGGACTACTACGACCTGCCTTCGCACCCCGATGCGGTGTTCAAGCCCAAGGATGTCATTGTTCATGTTGGCGGCGCAGGCACCGGCAAGACGTCTGCCATACGCGAGGACCTGAAGCCACGGGTTTATCCGGGCAGAACAGGGGAAAAAATCCAAATGGAGTCTGTTTATTTCGAAAAGAAACCAGCTGGCATCATCAAAAAGGAAATCGTGACAAAGGCGGAGGTCGATGCAGTCAGGTCGACGAAAAAGGAAACCGATACGAAGGAGCCGCCCAAGCAAAAGGAGCCGCCCAAGCAAAAGGAGCCACCCAAGGAAAAGGAGCCGCCCAAGCCCCCGCGGTGCAATCCCAAGTACGCACAGTGCGCCGAGCCCTGATTTTTCTGCCCGTCGTATTGGAGAAAGTCTGGCTGAAGTCTTCAATTCACGCGCCGATGCGAAACTTCCAGCGCCGACAGAATGACTGGCGAAGGTCAGGTCTGCCATATTGCAAACAGTAATCCGGGCTGTGAACTGGCCTCATGGGACATGACCCCTTTGGCTACTAGGTCGGTTGCTCGACGTCGGGCTGTTGGGCCAATCCGCAGCTTCAATATGTCTTGTACGGCAAGAACTTCCCCGACAACACCACATTGACCCGATCACCCTTGGGATCCGGCTGCCGCACGATGTCCATGCTGAAGTCAATCGCGCTCATGATGCCGTCGCCGAACTCTTCGTGGATCAGTTCCTTGATGGTGGTTCCGTAGACGCTGACGATTTCATACCAGCGGTAGATGAGTGGGTCGGTGGGCACGGGGGTGGGCAGTGAGCCCTTGTAGGGCACGACTTGCAGCCATTTCTGTTCTTCGGCTGTCAGGCCAAAAATCTTGCCAATCACTTTGGCTTGTTTGGCGTCAAAGGTCATCTGGCCCAGGCAGCCGGCGGTAACCCATTCCTTGCTGAGGCCTACCTTCTTGGCGACGGATTCCCAAGTGATGCCTTTGCTGACTTTGACGGTAATGATTTTTTCGGTGATGTCGTTGCGGTTCATGGTTTGCTCCTGTATGAGAGATGGGTGAAGTGAAAAGCGGGAATAGTCAATGCGCCTTGGCGCGTGTAACGAGAAAGTCGACGATGTGGTTGCGCAGCTCGTAGTAGCCGGGCAGGTGGTGCAGGCCGGCGCGGGTACGCTCGCGGGGCAGCGGGTTGATGACTTCTTCGGCGATGCGGCCCGGCGCGTAGACGCCCTCGTTGTCGGCACCGTTGCTCATCAGCAAGATCCGATCTGCCAGCAGGATGGCTTCGTCCACGTCGTGGGTGATCATGAAAACGGTTTGTTGCGTCTCGCGCACGATGGCCATGAGTTCGTCCTGGATGGTGCCGCGCGTCAGGGCATCGAGTGCGCCGAAGGGCTCGTCCAGCAGCAGCATCTTGGGCTGGATGGCAAAGGCGCGTGCGATGCCCACGCGTTGCTTCATGCCGCCTGAGAGCTGCGACGGTTTTTTGTCGATGGCGGGTGTCAGTCCCACCATGGCGACGAATTTCTCCACATGCGCATTGACTTGCGCCGAAGTCCAATCGGCCCAGCGTGACACCACCGCAAACGCGATGTTCTTGCGCACGGTGAGCCAGGGCATGAGTGCATGGCTTTGGAACACCACGCCGCGCTCCAGGCTGGGGCCGCCGATCTCGCGGTTTTCCATGAAGATGTGGCCGGCGGTGGCGATGTCCAGCCCGGCCAGCACATTGAGGATGGTGGTCTTGCCGCAGCCCGAGTGGCCGATGATGCAGACGAACTCACCCTTGCTGATGCTAAAAGACACATCGGCAAATACCGGCCGGGCGGGCGTAAAGGCCTTGCTCAGGCCTTCGATCTTGAGGAATCCCTGCTGCATGTTGTGTTCTTTCATTGGCGTGGCGACAGGGGCGCGCGCAGTAGGCTCACTCCACATAAGTGACGACCTTCTGCAGTTGAGCAAAAGCCAGGTCCAGCAGCATGCCGACGATGCCGATGACCAGGATGGCGAAGATCACGTTGGTGAGTGAGAGGTTGTTCCACTCGTTCCACACGAAGTAGCCGATTCCCGTGCCGCCCACCAGCATCTCGGCCGCCACAATCACCAGCCAGGCAATGCCCATGGAGATGCGCATGCCGGTCAGGATGGTGGGCGCCGCCGCCGGCAAAATCACCTGAAAGGCCTTGCGCAGGGGTCCGACTTCGAGCGTGCTGGCCACGTTGAGCCATTCGCGTTTGACTGAAGCCACGCCGAAAGCAGTGTTGATCAGCATGGGCCACACCGAGCAGATAAAGATCACAAAGATGCCCGAGATCGATGAGTCCTTGATGGTGTAGAGCGCCAGCGGCATCCACGCCAGCGGCGAGATGGGTTTGAGTACCTGGATGAAAGGGTCAAATGCCCGGCGCAGAAGTGGCGACATGCCGATCACAAAACCCAGCGGCACGGCGACCGCACACGCCAGCAAGAAGCCCAGGCCCACGCGCGCCAGCGAATGGCCGAGCTGGATCAGGATGCCCTTGTCGTTGGGGCCGTTGTCATACAGCGGGTTGGACACCTGCTTCCAGATGGCTGTGCCCATCTGGCCCAGCGTGGGGAAGCCGGTGGTCTTGGTACTGCCCGGGTCCTTGCCCATCATCTTCTGGTATTCGATCTGCTCGGCGCTCAGGCCCGCGGTGCTGGCCGCCGATGTACCGGCCGATGGCAGCGTGGCTACGTACCAGATGCCCAGAAAGGCGAAAAAGATAAGCAGCGAGACCAGACCTGCCTTGAGGTTCAGGGATTTCATGAAAGCTTGTTGATGCTGAAGCTTTTTACGTACTCGTCAGGCTTGGCCGGATCAAACTCCTTCCCCATCACCTTGAACTTCTTGTAAGCGCCTTCAGGCGGCTTGAATCCCGCCAGTGCCATCTGCTTTTTGGCATCCGTCAGCATGAAAACTTTCTCAGCGATCTGTTTGTAGTTAACCTCGCCCTTCACATAACCCCAGCGCTTCATCTGCGTGAGCATCCACACCGCCATGCTCTGCCACGGCACCGGGTCAAAGTTGGCGCGGTCCGGCACGTTGCGGATATTGCCCAGGCCATCGGCGAACTTGCCTGTCAACACCTGCTGCAGCACGGCCTCGGGCTGGTTGAGGTATTGCGTAGGCGCGATCACCTTGGCGATCAGGTCGCGGTCTTTCGGCTGGCTGGCCATGAAGGAGGCGCCCAGCACGGCGCGGTAGAGCGCGGCAAAGGTGTTGGGGTTCTTCTGGATGAACTCGTCGCTGACGCCAAAGGCGCAGCAAGGGTGGCCGTCCCAGATTTCCTTGGAGAGGATGTGGATGAAACCGACCTCGTCGTACACCGCGCGCTGGTTGAAAGGATCAGGGCCCAGGAAGCCGTCGATATTGCCGGCGCGCAGGTTGGCCACCATCTCGGGCGGCGGCACTACGCGCAGTTGTACATCGGTGTCGGGGTTCAGGCCGTTCTCTGCGAGGTAGTAGCGCAGCAAAAAGTTGTGCATGCTGTACTCGAACGGAATCGCGAACTTGAAGCCTTTCCAGTTCTTCGGGTCGCGGTTGTTCTTGTGCTTCACATGCAGCGTGATGGCCTGGCCATTGGTGTTCTGGATGCTGGCCACATTCATGTTGACCTGGTTGGAACCGAGGCCCATGGTCATTGCCAGCGGCATGGGTGACAGGAAGTGCGACGCGTCATGCTCTTTGTTGATCATCTTGTCGCGTATCAGCGCCCAGCCGGCGGTTTTGTTGAGCTGGACGTTCAGGCCTTCTTTTTTGTAAAAGCCCAGCGGGTCGGCCATGATGAGCGGGCTGGCGCAGGTGATGGCGATGAAGCCGATCTTCAGATCCTTCTTTTCCAGGGGCACGCGGTCTTGCGCCATGGCCTCCAGCGCGCCGAGCGGTAGCACCGAGGCAATCGCCGCGCGCGCCGTGTTGGCGCCCACCGCGCGCAGGAAGTTGCGGCGCACGCTGTCAACCGGGAACAGTGCCTTCACCAGGCTGGCTTCCATAAAGCTGTGCGAGAGCGCTTGCGGGCTGGCGGCAGACGCATCGGCGGCATGGTGATCGGCCGCGCTGTGGTCCCTGCCGCAGCTGCACTTGAGCATCAGGGGCTGGTCGGCGTCGTAGGGAGAAAAGAGGTCAGACATGGCGCGCACCTTTCTTTGGAAGATGCGGCTGTCTTGCAAGCGGCGGGCCAATTTTGGCCAATTGGGGCGAAAGCGCGGCAGTTGCCGCATTTCGCTGTGGATGCCATGACAGGGTGTAGGGCGTCCACTACAAAAACCGGCCCGCAAACAGCAACAACGGTGCCGCCATGCTGGTTTTGGCTGCGCGGGCCTGCGCGCAGGCAGATACGTCAGCTGGTTTCTTTCACCTTCAGCAGCGTTGCGCCGGGCTCACGGTGGCGCACCGGTTTTGTCACGCACCAAATTCGCGCAGGGCGCGGGCCCTGCCTCTACCTCTGCTGGCTCAGGCCGGAGACGAGATGTCGGCCAGTGACTGGCCCACATCCTCTTCGTCCTGGCCCTTGACCGCGATATCGCCGATGGAAATGATGCCGGCCAGGCGTTGCGAGCCGTCCAGCACCGGGAGACGGCGAATCTGGCGGGACGCCATGTCTGCAAGGACCGTGTCGAGGTCGTCAGTTTCACGTGCGGTATGTATGTCGGTGCTCATCACGGTAGACAGCGGCGTGCCGCCGTTCAGGCCCTCAGCGACGGCGCGCAGCACGATGTCGCGGTCGGTCACCATGCCGAGCAGCTTGTCGCCCTCGCACACAGGGATCACGCCCACATCGAGCTCGCGCATGGCTTTCGCGGCGTCGGCCACGGTATTGCCGGGGGCCATGGTTCGCACGTTGCGGGTCATCACGTCGGTGACGGTCGTCATAAAAATACTCCTTGGATGGGTGAGCGTGGGTCCGGGCTGGGCGGTATCGGAACGACATCGCCGTCTGCAGCCAGCATGCCCTGAGCGTGCGTGTTTTTTCCGGTCATGGGCACCCGAGCGGCCGTAGGACAAGGCCGTTTGACGTGTTGCGGTCAGCTGTCGGCGGGCGCCCTGCCATGGCGCTCGGCATACAGGGCCAGTTCCACGTCGTTTTTGGCGCCGGTTTTTTCCAGGATGCGCAAGCGGTAGGTGCTCACGGTGTTGGACGCAAGGCCCAGTTGCGTGCCGATCTCGCCCACGGACTTGCCGGCCGTGAGCAGGCGGAACACCTGGTGTTCACGGTGCGACAGGGCTTCGGCGCCGCTGCGTCCCCCGCTGCCGCCGACGGCGCTGGCCAGCGCTTCGGCCGTGGCGGCTGAAACGTACAGGCCACCGGCCGCCACCTTGCGCACCGCGGCAATCATGTCATCGGGATTGGCGCTTTTATTCAGGTAGCCCGCCGCCCCCAGCTTGATACAGCGCACGGCGTACTGCTTCTCAGGGTAGGTGCTGAGCATCAGCACAGGCAGGCGAGGCCAGTTTTTCTTGAGCGCCTGCAGCACATCCAGGCCATCGCGCTCGGGCAAGGCAATGTCCAGCAGCACAGCGCTCAGGCCTTTGTCTCCACCCAACGCGTCGACGCGCTGCAGTATGTCGGGGCCGGTCTCTGCTTCGGCTACCACTTCAATTTCGGGCGCGTCGGCCAGCACCTGCTTCAGGCCTTCACGCACGATGCGGTGGTCGTCGCCGATCAGGATTTTGAGGGTGCTCATAACTGGATCCGAAGGTTAAAGAGGGAGCCGTGGCCGACCTGGCTGGTGATCTCCAGGCTGCCGCCCAGGTGGCGCGCGCGCTCCCGCATGCCCATCACGCCATAAGCATTGGCCGCTTCAAAGGCGGCGGCTTCGGCGCCGCGGCCGTTGTCCTGCACGGCGATGCTGATGTCTTTGGCCGTGGCCCGTATGGTGATAGCTACACGACTGGCGGCTGCATGGCGGCCCACGTTGCTGAGCATTTCCTGGAAGATGCGAAAGATGGCAATCGCCGAGGGCTCGGGCAGGGGCGCGGCGTTTGCAACGTCCATCTGCCAGTCCAGGGCCAGCTCGGCCGACTGCACAAACTCATGCGCCTGCCAGTCGAGTGCGGCCCACAGGCCCTGGTGGTCCAGGATGCTGGGGCGCAGGTCGGTGATGATGCGGCCCACGTTGTCGACCGCGCTTTCAATCAGCCGCCCCATGTTCTGGCATTTGCTGCGCATGGTGTCACGCATGGCCTGCGCGTCGCCGGGTTCACGCTGCTGCTGTTCGCCCAGGCGTTTGTCGAGCCAGCCCACGTCCATCTTCAGCGCCACCAGCAGGCTGCCCAGCTCGTCATGTACCTCGCGCGCGATGCGCGTGCGTTCTTCCTCGCGCACAGTGTGGGTGTAGGCGGTGAGTTCGCGCAGGTGCTGCAGGGCCTCAGACAGCGCCTGGGTGCGTTCGCTGACGCGTTGCTCGAGCACCGCATGCGCCTGGCGCAGCGCGTCTTCGGCCTGGCGGCGCGCCGAGATGTCGACAAAGGTGACCACTGCGCCCTGCACCACGCCGCCTTCGACGATGGGGTGCGATGAGTATTCGACCGCAAACGCGCTGCCGTCCTTGCGCCAGAACAGCTCCGTGTCGATGCGGCAGGGCAGCGCCTTGCGAAAGGCGTTGAAGATGGGACACAGGTGCTCGGGGTAGTGCGCGCCGCCGGCATGCGAGTGGTGGGCCAGCTCGTGCATGTTGTGGCCCAGCACGTCGGCGGGGGCATAGCCCAGTTGCTCGGCGCCGGCACGGTTGATGAATGTGCAGCGGCCGTCCATGTCGATGCCGAAGATGCCCTCACCGGTGGACTCGAGCAGCTGTGACAGCTTGTCGCGCCAGACAGGCTGGTTGGCGCCGGGAAGGTGGGCGGGTGCGGGCATGGCGTAGTTCGGTTAACCGCCGTAGTCCGTAAATTCGGTAAACATCTTGTCAGGGCAACGCCCGCCTGAGGCGTTGCGCTCGTAGTAGTTCCAGCGGTAAGCCATTTCCGTGTTGTCCTGGCAAGCCACGCCCTTGTACAGCTTGCCGTAAGTGGCCCTTGCGCCTGAGGATGACCGGAAGCTGTCAAGACTTTCAACGACCAGCACACCATCTTTGGGATAAACCTTCAGCACGCCGAAAGACGCATTGCTCGGTATGTCGTAGTCCACATAGAGTTCGGTCCGCTCAGGATTCGGGCGCGCCTTCTCTACCAATATAAAAACCGCCTGTTGCTGCTCAACCAGCTCTTGCTGCGTCAGGTGGGTAAATGATTGGGACTGCATTTTTTTGCCGAATTTGAGCGCCGGGCCCAGTACCAGCAAAGGTTTTCGCTCACCCGTAGCGGCAGGGTTGAACCGGTGTTGAAGCGGCTTCTTAAACCTGTTGACGACAGCCGAGAAAATTTCATCGTCGCTAAAGTTTTGGTTCTGCAGCTCTAAAGCCCAGACAGGGCTTGCGGCACACAGCAGCAGCGCAGCCAGTAATCGGTGTGTTTTGAAATACATCGTCATGGAACGGTTGTGATGGTCGGACCGCATCATGGCATGGCAACGCCTGAATTCTTTCAATACTGGTTTTGTGTACATGCCCGCCATGAGCAAACATCGTGCCCAGCTTGGTGCATTGGCCGGGGTTGCATCAACCCAAAAATCGGTGCCGAAGCGGGCTGGCCGGAGGGGTTTGCCCCAAAACGGGTTGTTTTCTTGAATCCCTGTAAAGTCCAAGGCATGCTTACGATTTCCGGGGGCGCTGCGCGCCTCTCGCTGCGGCCGGTCGCCGCCTTTTTCCTGACAGTGCTGGTTTTGCTCGTAGCCTGTAGCCCCACGCTGAACTGGCGCGAAGTGCGGCCCGAGGGCACGCGCCTGGCGCTGCTTTTGCCCTGCAAGCCCGACAAAGCCGAAAAAGTGGTTCCACTGGGTGGCCCGGCAACTACCTTGCGCATGCTGGGTTGTGATGCCGGCGGCGCCACTTTTGCTGTGGCAGTGGCCGACCTCGGTGACGCGTCAAAAGCGGCGCCCGTGCTCGCACAGTGGCAAAGCCTCACGCTGGCCAACATGAAAGCCGGGCCTGTGCCGCAGGTGTCGCCACTCAAGTTACCCGGCGCTGCCGCCTTGCCACCGGCCTCGCTGGTCAAGGCTGAGGGGCAGGGCCCCGACGGCAAACCTGTGAGCGGGCAGGCCGCCTACTTTGTGCAAGGCTCGCAGGTGTTCCAGGTGGTGATGTATTCGCCGCGCGTTGCGCCCGAGGTGGCCGAGACATTTTTCTCCAGCCTCAAGTTTGAATAAAGTGGCTTGCCTTTCATGACCAGCGCAGAAGCTTCCTTGCCGACCTCCCCGAATACCGCTGCGCCGGCTGCCAGTTCCCACCCGGGCCGGTTGGATGCGAAAACCGGCGCCATTGTTTTCCTGGCTTTTGCCGCCGCGTATTTCTGCTCGGCGCTGGTGCGGGCCATCACCGCCACGCTGGCGCCTGTGCTCACGCAGGAGTTTTCGCTGCATGCGCGCGACCTCGGCCTGCTGGCAGGCGGTTATTTCCTGGGCTTTGCCGCCACCCAGCTGCCGCTGGGCACCTGGCTGGACCGCCATGGCCCCAAGCGCGTGATCCTGTGCTTTCTGGCGCTGTCGGTGCTGGGCTGCCTGGCCTTTTCGTTGAGCACCAGCTTTGCCTGGTTGCTGGCGTCGCGTGTGCTGGTGGGCATGGGCGTCAGCGCCTGCCTGATGGCACCGCTCACGGGTTACCGCCGCTGGTATGAGCCGGCCACGGTGCTGCGCGCCAATTCGTGGATGCTGATGACTGGTTCGCTCGGCATGCTGGCGTCTACCCTGCCGGTGCAGTGGCTGATGCCCTTGACGGGCTGGCGGCCCCTCTTCTGGATACTGGCCGCGATGATCTTGCTGTCGATGGCCGCGCTCGCCTGGGTTGTACCTACATGGCAGCTCAACAGAAAGCATGAAGGCCCAGAAGCCGCCGCACCGGCGGTGCCGGCCGAAGTCGGCTACGCGCCGATCTGGCGCAGCCGCTACTTCCGCAAGATGACGCCGCTGGCATTCTTCAATTACGGCGGACTGGTGGCGGTGCAGACCCTGTGGGCCGGCCCCTGGATGATCAGGGTCGCGGGCTATACGCCGCTGGAGGCGGCGACCGGCCTCTTCTATATCAACGCCTGCATGCTGGTGACCTTCTGGAGCTGGGGCATGGTGAACCCCTGGCTGTCGCGGCACGGCTGGGGCGCTACCCGCCTGATCACCTGGGGTGTGCCCTTCAGCCTCACGGTGCTGGCGGTCAATATCGCGGCCGGCACCTCCACCGGATGGCTGGGCTGGGCGCTGTTTTGCATGGGTTGCAGCGTCATGGGCCTGGCGCAGCCCGCGGTGGGCATGGCGTTCAAGGCCTCGCTCGCCGGCCGGGCGCTCTCGGCCTACAACCTCATGATTTTTGCCGGCGTGTTCACCGTGCAGTGGGGAATCGGCTTGCTGATCGACGTGTTTGCCGCCATGGGCCTGGCACGGGTGGCGAGCTTTCAGGCGGCGATGTCCGTGTTTTTGTGTTGTTGTATCGCCTCATATGGGTATTTCCTCAGTGTGAAAGCTGATAATTCACCGCAATGAACGGCATTTTCATCATCGCTCACGCTCCTTTGGCCTCTGCCCTGCGCCAATGCGTGTTGCATGTGTTTCCGGACAACGCAGCGGGTATTTCCGCGCTGGACGTGCAGCCCAACATGCCGCCCGAAGAAACCCTGGCCCAGGCGCGCATCATGCTGACGCAGCTCGGCACCTCGCATGCCTTGGTGCTGGTTGACGTGTTCGGCGCCACGCCCTGCAATGTGGCGCAAAAGCTGGTGGACGGCGTTCATTCCAAACTCATCACCGGCATCAACCTGCCCATGCTGCTGCGCACCGTGTCTTACCGTCACGAGTCGCTCGATGCGCTGGTAGCGCGCGCGCTGATCGGCGCCACGCAGGGCGTGATGCAGGTGGCCATCACCGCACCGCAAAATCAGGTACGCCGAAATCATGATAAAGACCAGCACGAGCATCAACAATAAGCTGGGCCTGCATGCCCGCGCCTCCGCCAAGCTCACCAAACTCGCCGGCAGCTTTGGCTGCGAGGTCTGGATGAGCAAGGGCGAGCGCCGCGTCAACGCCAAAAGCATCATGGGCGTGATGATGCTGGCCGCCGGCATGGGCAGCACCGTGGAGGTCGAGACCAACGGCAACGACGAGCAGGCCGCGATGGAGGCCATCCTCGCTTTGATCGCCGACAAGTTCGGCGAAGGGGAATGACCGATGCCCAAGCGGATTTCAAAGGCGGGCCAGGCGTTTCGCGCCAATGAACGGGGAATCCAGCTTCACGACGAAGGCGAGGATGACCGTGCCCTGGCCTGCTACCGCGAGGCCCTGAGCTTCAGGCCCGACTGGGCCACGCCCTGGTACAACATCGGCCTGCTGCACAAGTACCGGTGCGAATGGCGTGAATCCCTGGAAGCGAACCTGGAGGCCATCCGCCTGGACCCGTCCAGCCAGGGGGCCATCTGGAATGCCGGCATTGCCGCTACCGCCCTGGGCGAGTGGGCCCGTGCGCGCAGCGCCTGGAAGCAATACGGCATCGACATCGGCGACGGCGATGGGCCGGTCGATTACCCCATAGGCGCGACACCTGTTCGGGTGGCCGTCGACGGTGAGCCCGAAGTGATCTGGACCCGGCGTATCGATCCGGCCCGGGCCGTGATTGAAAGCGTACCCCTGGCGGCCTCGGGACGGCGGTACGGCGATTTGCTGCTGCATGACGGCGCACCCAACGGTTACCGAAAAATCGGCGACCTGGAGAAGGCTGTCTTTGACGAACTGCAGGTGCTCAAGGCCTCTGTCTATTCGACATTCGAAGTTGTTGTTGAAGATGCAACAAGCGCTGATCTGGATGACTTGTACGCGCGCTTTAAATCGGACAGTGTCGTCATGGAAAACTGGACGGAGACGCTCCACACCCTGTGCAAGGCCTGCTCTGAAGGCCGGCCATTTGCAGAGGGTGGTCACAATCATGATGAGCCGGCCCGCGATGACGGCTCATGGCGGCTAGGCATCGCGGCGCTGGAAGCCGGGCAGGCCCGGCGCGCGCTTGATGCGTGGCTGGTCGCGAAGCCGGGTGTGAAACTCTCGGGCTTCGAATGCGTCCTGGATGCAAGCACTGCGCAACACCATGGGAGCGCTGCATGACTTTTTCCGTCCACGGTCTCGCCGTTTCTCGCGGGATCGCGATCGGCCGCGCCGTGCTGGTGGCCTCCAGCCGCGCCGACGTGGCGCACTATTTCGTGGACGACGCCAAGACGGCAGACGAGATCACGCGGGTCAGGGTGTCGCGCAATGCGGTGATGGAAGAAATCACGCGCCTGCAGCAAGACCTGCCCAAAGACGCGCCGCACGAGCTGGCCGCGCTGCTCGACGTGCACCTGATGCTGCTGCAGGACGAGCAGCTGATCAGCGGCGTGAAGCACTGGATCGTCGACCGCCATTACAACGCCGAGTGGGCGTTGACCACGCAGTACGAAATCATTGCGCGCCAGTTCGACGACATGGAGGACGAGTACCTGCGCGAGCGCAAGGCCGACCTGGAACAGGTGGTCGAGCGCATCCTGCGCCACATGAAGGGCGTGGCCTCGCCGGTACAGCCCGCGGCCCAGGCCGGCGCCAGCCGCAAGCAGTCGCAGCAAGACCTGTTGCTGGACGACACCACCGACGTGCCGCTGGTGCTGATCGCGCATGACATTTCCCCGGCCGACATGCTGCAGTTCAAGCAGAGCCTCTTTGCCGGCTTTGCCACCGATGTGGGCGGCAAGACCTCGCACACCGCCATCGTGGCGCGCAGCATGGACATCCCGGCGGTGGTCGGGGCGCGCAGCGCCAGCCAGCTGATCAAGCAGGACGACTGGGTCATCATCGACGGCGAGGCCGGGGTGTTGATCGTCGACCCGTCGCCCATCATCCTGGCCGAATACGGCTTCAAGCAGCGCCAGGGCGAGCTGGAACGCCAGCGCCTGAACCGGCTCAAGCACACGGCGGCGCTGACCATCGACGGGCAGAAAGTCGATCTGCTGGCCAATATTGAAATGCCCGAAGACACGGTGGGCGCGGTGGCTGCCGGCGCCGTCGGCGTCGGGCTGTTTCGCAGTGAATTCCTTTTTATGGGCCGCAGCGGCAAGCTGCCTGACGAGGAAGAGCAATACCAGGCCTACCGCAAGGCGATTGAAGGCATGCACGGCCTGCCCGTCACCATCCGCACCGTGGACATCGGCTCCGACAAGCAACTGGATCGCCACAAGGCGCAGGACACCCACCTCAACCCGGCGCTGGGCCTGCGCGCGATTCGCTGGAGCCTGGCTGATCCGCCGATGTTTTTGACGCAGCTGCGCGCCATCCTGCGTGCGGCCGCCCATGGCAAGGTCAACCTGCTGGTGCCCATGCTGGCGCATGGCAGTGAAATCCGCCAGACCATGGCGCTGATCGACCGGGCGCGCGCGTTGCTCGACAACAAGGGCGTTCCGTACGGGCCGGTGCGGCTGGGCGCGATGATCGAAATCCCGGCCGCGGCGCTGACGCTCAAGCTCTTCCTGAAGTACTTCGACTTCCTGTCCATCGGTACCAACGACCTGATCCAGTACACGCTGGCCATCGACCGCGCCGACGAGGCGGTGTCTCACCTGTACAACCCCTGCCACCCGGCCGTGCTGCGCCTGATCGCCGACACCATCAACGAATGCAACGCGCAGGGCAAGGGTGTCAGCGTTTGCGGCGAGATGGCCGGCGACGTCACCATGACGCGGCTGTTGCTGGGCATGGGCCTGCGCAGCTTTTCCATGCACCCGTCGCAGATCCTGGCGGTGAAGCAGCAAATCCTGCGCGCCGATGCCGCCAAGCTGCAGCCCTGGGCCGAACAGGTGCTGGCCTGCGAAGAGCCGGCGACGATGCTGCAAGGTTGATGGCCGTCAGGCTGCTATTGCTATTAAAAACATAGCTGCTCGCGCACATCCTGATTGGGCTGGAGCCCGAAAACGTTGCTAAATCTTGCCCATCTGCCCATTCAGGGCGGCTGAAACAAAGCGAAACACGCCGCAACCGCGCTGCAAACCGCCCAGGGCCCCCCGCGGGCACCATGAGGAACCTTCACTTCTTCTTTGAGGCTCCTCATGAAACATCGCGTTAAAAAAATCCTGCTCGGCCTTTTCGGCGGGGCGCTCATCGTCGGCAGCCTGGGTGCGTGCTCGCACGGCGGCCACGGCTGGCACGGCGACGCCGGCTCCCCTGAGGCGCGCGCCCGCATGGTCGAAAAAATCGGCTCGCGCCTGGACCTGGACGCTGCGCAAAAGCAAAAACTCGCCGTGCTGGCCGACAAGCTGCAGGCACAGCGCGCGGCCCTGCGCGGCAGCAGTGAGCCACGGGAAGCCGTTCGCGGCCTCTTTGCCGGCAACAAGCTGGACCAGGCCGGCGCCAAAAAGCTGATCGAGGAAAAAACCGCCGCGATTCAGTCCGGCAGCCCGGAAGTGATCGCCGCAGCGGCGGACTTCTTTGACAACCTCAAACCTGAGCAACAGCAAAAAGTGCGCGACTTCATGGAGCGCGGCCGCCGCTGGGGTTACCGTGGCTGAGGCACTGTTCTTCCCGGCAGGCCGAACGGCGGCAACCGCTGTGCGCCGCATCGCCAAGGTGGCTGCCCCGGGCAGCGCCAACGGCGGCGTACGCCTGCTGCTGCGTGCCGAAGGGCTGGTGGTGGTGGCCGCCGCTGCGGCGGCCTACGCCCAGTTCGGCGCGGGGTGGGGCTGGTTTGCGGCGCTATTTCTGGTGCCCGACCTCTCTTTTCTGGCCTACCTGGCCGGGCCGCGTGTGGGGGCTGCTGCCTATAACGCCATGCATTCCTACCTGGGCGCCGTCGGCCTGCTGGCGGCTGGCGTTTTGGGCGCTGCACCCATGCTGGTGGCGGCTGGGTTGGTCTGGTGCGCGCATATCGGCTTTGACCGCCTGCTGGGTTACGGGCTCAAGTACGGTGCGGGGTTCGGGCACACCCATCTGGGGCGCATCGGGCCCAAAGATCCGTGGTGAATAGCGCCTTTCTCCGCTTCAAAGGAGCCCGATGTTGAAATCGCTAACTTGCAGCATGTTCGTTGCTTTGGCGTCGATCGCCGGCGTGGTGGACGCCACTGAACCTTCCGGCGGAGCCGGCTTTCGTCTGATTCAGCTTCCCGATCCTGTCACGCAGCAACCGATGCAGGCGGCGGTGTTCTATCCGGCAGCGCCCACGTCTGAAACAACCAGGATGGGGGCTGTCGCTGTGTCTGCCGTGAAGGATGCGGCGCCGATAGGTGCGCGCCATCCTATGGTGCTGCTCTCGCATGGCAATGGTGCCGGCCGGTTCAGTCACCACGATACAGCGACATTCCTCGCGCGTCATGGCTACGTGGTGGCCGCAATCGAGCATCCGGGCGACAATTTTCGCGACAGCAGCGGGGTCGGCACCGATCGGGTGCTGATTGGAAGAGCGCTGCAACTGTCCGCACTGCTGGATTTCCTGTTGCAGGCTCCGGCCTCTGCGGGCCTGATCGATTCCCGGCGGGTGGGCGTTGCGGGTTTTTCGGCAGGCGGCTATTCGGCCCTCTTGCTGATGGGCGCCAAACCGAAGTTCGAGCTGCTCAGTGCCTATTGCAAAGCCTTGCCGACAAGTGTTCTATGTGCCGGTGGCGGAAAGGTTTCCCTGTCGTCGCCCCCGTTGATCGCGAAGACTGACGACCGCATCCGCGCCGCGTTCGTCATGAGCCCGCCGGGAGCCTTCTTTGACCGCGAAAGCCTGTCGCAGGTCTCGAGGCCGGTGAATCTGTACGCGGCCGGCGCCGATTCCGTGCTCCCGGCCAGGGAGAACGCGATCAAAGTGAAGGAACTGCTCCCCTCATTGGCCCGATACACGGAGATCCCCGTGGCCGACCACTTCGTGTTTCTCGCGCCGTGCACGTCGGAGATGCGCGGCGTCGCACCCGCTCTGTGTACGGATCCACAAGGCGTCAATCGGGCTGCTGTGCATGACAATGTGAACCGCGATGCATTGATGTTTTTTCAGGAGCAACTCCAGGTCGATGCGAGTTTTCTGAAGCGAATGTAGCCAATCCTATGCCCCATATCCTGCTGATCGACGACGACGAGCACCTGGCTGCGCCGCTGGCCGCCTACTTTGCCCGCTTTGACTTTGTGCTCGAAAGCGCGCTGCGCCCCGGCGAAGGCCTGGCCATGCTGCGCGCCGGCGCGTATGACGCAGCCATCCTGGACGTCATGCTGCCCGAGATGGACGGCTTTGCGCTGTGCCGCGAGATCCGCAAGGAAAGCGACATCCCCATCGTGATGCTGACGGCCCGCGGCGACGTGATGGACCGCGTGGTCGGGCTGGAGCTGGGCGCCGACGACTACCTGCCCAAGCCTTTTGAGCCGCGCGAGCTGGTGGCGCGCCTGCAGACCATTTTGCGGCGCCAGCGCAGCGCACCGGCTGCGGCCACCCAGCGCCATGTGTTCCAGGGGCTGGTGATCGACGTTGAAACGCGCGAGGTGCTGCGCCTGGGCGAAAAGGTCGAGCTGACGGGCACCGAGTTTGAATTGCTGGCCCTGCTGGCGGCCGAGCCCGGCAAGGTGTTCAACCGCGACGACATCCTCAACCGCCTGCGCGGCCATGAGGCCGAGCTGTACACGCGCGCCGTCGACATCGTGGTGAGCCGGCTGCGCAAAAAACTGGAGCCGCTGGACTGCATCAAGACCTTGCGCAACGCGGGCTATGCCCTTGCCGCCGGCAAAGTGGGTGTGCCATGAGGCGCTGGAAAACGCGCCGGGACTGCCGGGCCCGCGAGCGCTCACGCCCCGAGCGCTGGCGCCACCGCTGGAAGCATTCGCTGCGGCTGCGGCTGATTACCGTGTTCCTGCTGCTGGCGCTGGCCATGGGCGCGGTGTTCATGAGCGGCATGCAGCGGGCGTTTTCAACGGGTTGGCGCGACGCGGCCAAGCCGCTGATCAGCGACTACATGGACCGGCTGGTGGCTGACCTGGGTTCACCACCCGATGTGGGACGTGCCCAGGCGCTGGCCGCGCGGCTGCCGATTTCCATCCGCATCGAAGGGCCGCAGGTCAACTGGCAGTCGCATCCCGACAGGCCCGACCGCAAGGTGTTTGACGCCCGCGCCAAAGACTGGCTGAGCCGGACCACGGCCGACGGCCACCGCGTGATTTTTGGCCCGGGCACCGCGCCCTGGCAGACGGCGCCACACGGGGTGTTTGGCTGGATCACGCTTGCGCTGCTGTTGGGCTTGCTCGTGGGCGCCTATGCCTATGTGCGGCGCCTGCTGCGCCCGCTGGACGACATCCGCGCAGGCGCCGAGCGCTTTGGCCGCGGCGAGTTCGCAACGCCAATTCCCCTGCGCCGCCGCGACGAACTCGGCGACCTGGCCGGGCGCATCAACACCATGGCGCACGATATTGAAGGCATGCTGAACGCCAAACGCGCCTTGCTGCTGGCGCTGAGCCATGAGCTCCGTTCCCCGCTCACACGCGCCAGGCTCAACGCCGAACTGCTACCCACCACGCCGGAAGGCACCGGAGCCGGCGAACGCGAGCGCGAGGCGCTGCTGCGCGACCTGGGCGAAATGCGCGACCTGATCAGCGACCTGCTCGAAAGCGAGCGCCTGGCCAGCCCGCACGCCGCGCTGCAGCGCGAACCGGTGGACCTGGCGGCGCTGGTGCGCGAAACAGCCACCGAGGTGCCGGGGGCATCAGAGATGGTGCTGGACCTGGCGACAGGCCTGGCACCGCTGGCGCTGGACCGCATGCGCGTGCGCCTGCTGGTGCGCAACCTGATGGACAACGCACTGCGTTACAGCAGCGGCGCCGGGAGGCCGCCGCAGGTGTCGCTGCAGCCGGCGGGCGGCGGCGTGATGCTGGAAGTACGCGACTTCGGCCCGGGCGTGGACGCCGCGCAACTGGCACATTTGACCGAGCCCTTTTACCGGACCGACGGCGCGCGCCAGCGCGCAACGGGCGGTGTGGGACTGGGCATGTATTTGTGCCGGCTGGTGGCCGAAGCACATGGCGCCGAGCTGCAGGTGCGCAATGCGGAGCCGGGCCTGGCCGTGTGCGTGCTGTGGTCTGCTATTGAATCAGGAGCTGCTCGCGCCCGTTCTTAAAGGGCTGCGGGCCTATTTGGCTCTTGTTCCCAGCAGCGCAGCGCCGATGATCATCACCGCCGCCAGGGCGATGCTCCAGCTCAGCGCGCGGCCGCTCACCCCCATCAGCAGCGCAGTCGAGCCCAGCGGCGTGAGGTAGCTGAGGATGCCGATCTGCTGCGCGTCGCCCAGCTTCAGGGCCTTGTCCCAGAGAAAGAACGCCGCGCCCAGCGGCCCTGCGCCCAGCACCGCCAGCAATAGCCAGTCTTGCACCGACAGCGTGGCGGCAGGCTCCAGCGCCCAATGGCACAGCAGCGAGAGCACGCCTGAGACCAGGCCGAAGAGGCCGATGGCTGCGGTAGGAAAGGCCGGCACCCGTTTTGTCAGCAGCGAGTAGCTGGCCCAGATAAAGGCCGAGGCGAGCGCCGGGAGATAGCCCCATGACCAGCCGCCGGAGGAAGATCCGTCGGCCCCTGTGCCCAGAATGGCGATGGCCGCGCCAGAAAAGCCCAGCAGGCCTGCGACCACATGCACGGTGCGTAACTGCACCCCAGGCAGAAACAGCGGCGCCAGCACCACCATGAAGAGTGGCCAGAGATAGTTCACCAGGTTGGCCTCTACCGCCGGCGCATACCGCAGCGCGATGAAAAGCAGGAAGTGATAGCCGAAGAGGCCATACACGCCGAGCGCCAGCGTGGCGGTGGGAATCTTCCATTGCGTGCGGTCACGCAGCACAAAAGGCAGGGCCAGCAGGCTGCCGGTCAGCAGCGCAACGCCGGTGAGCAGAAAGGGCGGAACGTGTTTGAGCGAGACCCCGAGCGAGGCAAGCAGGGTCCAGAGGGCGATGGCGCCCAGTGCGTACAGATTGGCTGGCATGGCGGCAAGCATAGGGGGCCGCACCGGGCGCGTCGTCGCAGGGCAACGCTTTGTTGTCGTGCAACGACGGTTTCAGGGATTCAGGCGTATGTCCTACGCGCAGACCAACATCCGGTAACGAGCTTCACGTGCGAGGGGCGCCGCAGACACCTTGCCCGTACGGACTTCAGTTGCAATGGCATGGCAGATTTCTCCGAAATCGCATGAAACCCAAGGAGACTCACCATGAAAAAGCTTTCCATCCTCTTGCTGGCGCTGGCCGGCATGGCCGCCCTGTCGGGTTGCGTGGCTTACCCGGTAGCCTATGACAACGGACCGCAATACCGTGTCGTGCCCGCCCCCGCGCCAGGTTATGGCCCTGGCTATGGCCGGGGTGACCGCGATGGCGACGGTGTGCGCAACCGCTACGACCGCCGGCCGAACGACCCGAGCCGCTATTGAAAATCCGTAAAGGTCAGGCGCTGCCCGGCCCGGCGCGCCGCATCGCGGCCGTCAGGGCTGAGGGCGACTGGTAGCCGCAGTGCAGCGCGGTGTCGGCCACGCTCATGCCGCGGCCGCGCAGCTGCACGGCCAGTGCCAGGCGTTGCCGGCGCAGCCACTGCATCACGCTGAGGCCGGTCTCGCGCCGGCAGCGCGCGGCAAACTGCGTCGGGCTTAAAAACACCTGCGCGGCCAGCTCCGCGACGCTCAATGGTTCGTGCAGGCGCTGCTGTGTCCAGGTGGCCAGCTGTTCCCAGTGGATGGGCCGCGCATAGCGCAAGGGCGTTGATGCGGGTGTTGTGGGTTGCCAGGCTTCCAGCAACAGCGCCGGGCCATGGTGTTGGGCAAGGCCACCGGGTTGCTGCAGTGCTTCGGCCAGGTAATGGGCCAGCGCCAACGCTTGCCCGGTTTTGGCGGGGTCCGCTGCGCAGCGGGCCCAATCAGGTTGTGCGGTGTCCAGCACCAGGCAGCGGCTGCCGTCACGTGATTCGAAGTCATGCCGGTCGCCGGGTGTGATCACGCAGCCCTGGCCGGCCGCGATGCGCCGCCCGCGGCCGCGCACCTCCAGTTCCAGCACACCGCTCAGACCCAGCAGTACCTGGAAGTGGTCATGCGCATGGCTGCCGTGCGACGCGCCGTAGTGGCGCAGCGACAGGGAGCCTTGCGGCAGGGTCATGTTGCGGGAATTAAAGAGCAGCGATGGCCGCGTCGGCCTTGTCGGCCACACCCGCGGCATGGGCCTGCTGGTCGGCGTGGTAGCTGCTGCGCACCATGGCGCCCACGGCGGCGTGGGTAAAGCCCATTTTGTAGGCTTCTTCTTCAAACATCTTGAAGGTGTCGGGGTGCACATAGCGGCGCACCGGCAGATGGCTGGTGGAGGGCGCCAGGTACTGGCCGATGGTCAGCATGTCGATGTTGTGCGCGCGCATGTCGCGCATGACCTGCAGAATTTCTTCGTCGGTCTCGCCCAGGCCCACCATGATGCCGCTCTTGGTCGGCACATCGGGGTGCAAGGCCTTGAACTTCTTGAGCAGGTTCAGGCTGAAGTTGTAGTCGCTGCCGGGGCGCGCTTCTTTATAAAGGCGCGGCGCGGTTTCGAGGTTGTGGTTCATCACGTCGGGCGGTGCGGCCTTCAGGATCTCGAGCGCGCGGTCGTCGCGGCCGCGGAAGTCGGGCACCAAAATTTCAATGGTGGTGGCGGGCGAGAGCTCGCGGATCTTCTGGATGCATTCCACAAAGTGGCCGCTACCGCCGTCGCGCAGGTCGTCGCGGTCCACGCTGGTGATCACCACGTATTTGAGCTTGAGCGCCGCGATGGTTTTCGCCAGATTCAGCGGCTCGCTCACGTCCAGTGGATCCGGTCGGCCGTGGCCGACGTCGCAAAACGGGCAGCGGCGCGTGCACTTGTCGCCCATGATCATGAAAGTGGCCGTGCCCTTGCCGAAGCATTCGCCGATGTTGGGGCAGCTGGCTTCTTCGCACACCGTGTTGAGCTTGTTCTCGCGCAGGATCTGCTTGATCTCGTAAAAGCGCGTGGTCGGGCTGCCGGCCTTGACGCGGATCCAGTCGGGCTTCTTGAGCATTTCGCCCTGCACCACCTTGACGGGGATGCGCGACAGCTTGGCCGCGGCCTTTTGCTTGGCCAGCGGGTTGTAGCCTTCCACGGTCTGGACGTCGCGGACCACGGGGTTGGCCGTGGCTTGGAGGGGGTCAGGTGTGCTCATGAATTGGTGTTTCGTGTTGGCGGCAGGTGGTTTTGCACTTCAGGGAGCTTCAAGGCGCCAGGTAGGTGACGAGCTTGCGGCCCAGCACATCCGCGGCTTCCTGCCAGCTTGCCGATACCCCGATTGTAGAAAGGTCTGTGGTTTTGAGCCCCACATACCCGCAGGGGTTGATCCGGGAGAAGGGTTCCAGGTCCATCGCCACATTGAGCGCGACCCCGTGGTAGGTGCAATTCCGGCTGACTTTGATGCCCAGGGCGGCGATCTTCCCAAGGCCGCGAAAAGGGTCCATCGGGTTCACCGGGCCGGTCAGGGCCGCGTGGGAAGCCGGGTCGTCCAGCCGCACATAAATGCCGGGCGAACCCGTTACGCGGTGCCCGGTCACGCCGAAATGCGCCAGGGTCTTGATGACGGATTCCTCAATGCGGTAAACGTATTCCTTGACGTAGTAGCCGGCACGCTTCAGGTCGATGAGCGGGTAGGCCACCACCTGGCCGGGGCCGTGGTAAGTCACCTGGCCGCCGCGGTTGGTCTGCACCACCGGGATGCTGCCGGGGTTCAAAACATGGTCGCTTTTGCCCGCCAACCCCTGGGTATAGACCGGCGGGTGCTCACAAATCCATAGCTGGTCGCGCTCGTCCTGATTGGGCTGCAGCCCGTTTTCGCTTGAAACCCCGGCGCTGCGCGCCGCCGTGAAGGCCTGCATGGCTTCGTAGGTGGACAGGTAATCAACCCGACCTAGTGTGCGTGTTTCGGCCTGCATGTGCGGCGGCTTTCCCGTTGGGTCGTGACTACAACACGACCTTGACCATCGGATGCGTCGACAGCGTGCGGTAAAGCTCGTCGAGCTGCTCGCGGCTGGTGGCTGTGACGGTGATGGTGACGCCCAGGTATTTGCCGCCCTTGCTTTCGCGCAGCTCGATGGTGGAGGCGTCGAAGGCCGGGTCGAACTGGTGCGCGATGGACGTGATGGCCGCCACCATGCCGTCGACCTTTTCACCCATCACCTTGATCGGGAACTGCGAGGGATATTCGATCAGCGATTCCTGGCGCGAGGGCTCCGTTCCGGGAACTCCGATGATTTTGGGGATGCTGGGGGAAGTCGTCATGGCAATGGGTCCTTTCAGGCCACTTTGGCACGCTGGTATTGAGCGTACAGCTTTGCATAAATGGGGCCAGGTTTGCCTTTTTCCACTCCGTGGCCGACCGCCTGGCCGTCCAGCAGGGTGATGGGCAGAACCTCCTTGGTGGCCGACGAAAGCAGCAGCTCGTCCGCTGCCAGCACTTCGGCGCGGGTGATGCGGCGCAGCTCAAAAGGAATGCCCGCCGCGCGGCACATCTCTTCGATCAGGCCAAAGCGGATGCCTTCAAGGACCAGGTTGTCCCTGGGCGGCCCCGAGACTTTGCCGTCCTTGACGATCCAGACGTTGCTGGAAGCGGCTTCGCTCAGGTAGTCGCCGCGGAACATCACGGTTTCGACCGCGCCGGCGTCGACGCTGATCTGGCGCGAAAACACCGCGCCCAGCAGGCTGGTGCTTTTGATGTGGGCCTTTTCCCAGCGGAAGTCGTCGGCGGTGACGCAGGCCACACCTTTTTCGCGTGCCTGGTCGCTGGGCAGCTTCATCGGGTTGCACATCACAAAGACGGTGGGTGTCAGGCCCGGCAGCATGGGATGGTCGCGCATGGCCACGCCGCGGGTGATCTGGATGTACACCAGTTGATTGCCTTTTTCGGCTGGGGCGCCCGTGGATTGTGCGCAAGCAGCTATCAATTTAAGAGCAATATCCAGCCACTCGGCACGAGTCAGCGGGTTGGTGATGCGCAGCTCGGTGAGGCTGCGTTCCAGCCGCGCCATGTGCTGCTCAAAACGAAACGGCTTGCCTGCATACGCCGGCACCACTTCATAAATACCGTCGCCGAAGATGAAGCCACGGTCCATCACGCTGATCTTGGCGTCTTTGAGCGGGGTGAATTCGCCGTTGAGGTAGCAGGGGGTGTCGGGAAGGGGGCTGGCGGGAAGCGTGGTCATGGGTCTGTTTGAAAAGGAAATGAAAGTGCGTCGGAATGGCTGCTGGTGGACGGCCTGTACCGGATTGTCTAACGTCTGGCCGTTTGCCGGCGGCGGCGTTTGAACCAGATGCGAACGCGCCAGCCCAGCTTGACCAGCAGATAGCCGGTAATCGAGCCCAGCACGGCAAAGATGCCCATGCCCAGGATGGCAGGCCCGCCGAAGGAGGCTGCCCACGCCACGATGCCTGCGCCTTCCGAGATGCGGATGGGCGGCGGCGCGTCCAGCAGCAGATCGCCCACCTGATAGGCCAGCCAGAGCCAGAAGCCCACGGTGAAAGGGTTGGTAATGAAGGTGATGCCGGCGGCCACCGGAATATTGGCGCGCCACCAGACGCTGTGGGCGGCGGCCGCCACGGTTTGTGCAAATGGCAGGGCAAAGGCCCAGAATATGCCGATGGCCACACCGCGCGCCACGGCCTCGTGCTGCAGTCGCCACAGCTGGGGATCCAGCAGGCGGTGGGCCACCGGTTTGAGCCACCGGTTTTGCGCCAGGACTTCACGTGTCGGCACGGATGCTTTCAGCCGGTCCGTCCAGTGCCGGTGTTGCGGCGCCTTCCTTTTAGGGGCGCTCATGGCAGGCGGTTTTCAAGATGGCCGGTTTGCTCCGGCATCAGGCAACAAAGATCACGGCGGCGATCGCCAGCGCGCCCAGCACCAGGTTGACCATGGCCAGGGTGGCGATTTGCCCGACACGGCGTCCGCCTTCAGGCCAGTCGGATGCGCTGACAGCGAGCTTCAGGCGCCGGAAAGGGCCGAAATACAGATGCCCGAACAGCGCGAACATCAAGAGGCCGACGCCGAACATCAGGTGCCAGCCCAGGGGGGCGGTTTTCATGCCCGCGGCCAGCAGCATGGCCAGGCCTGTCACCAGCAGGACGCCGATGGTGCCCCAGACCAGAGCGAAAAATCGCTGCATGACCTTTGCGATGAGCGGTAGGCGTTGGGGTGGCGCCAGCTGTTCGGCGACGGCAGGCCGCAAGGCGAACAGCATGAATACCACCCCGCCCAGCCAGGCAATGGCGGCGGCAATGTGCAGGAATTTCATCAGGGCGGGCATGGCTTCTTTCGGTGGGTGGAAGGTGATGGATGCGGGGCTTGGGCCATCGTGGAGCATCACGTGCAACTACGTAGGAGGGTCGGCGCGCCGCAGTCGCCGGACAATTGTGAACCACCCGCTGCGAGCCGCACCCAAATGATGCGAATCGCCCCTAATTCATATTCAGGCCGGGGGTTTTGTCGGATACGCAGGGGTTTCTACGTATAATCAAGGGCTTTGCTGATAACGGCCCTGTAACTTTTCCGTAATTTGTGACGACCAAAATGGCAAATTCGGCAAAGTCAGCGACAAACCCGGGAAATCCGGGTGCGACAGGGCGTAGTGTCACGGAAGAGATGGAGACTGGCGATGAGGGTTTCAAGCCCTTGACGCGTGAAGAGGCCCAAAAGCTTCGTGAAGCGGACCCCTCGGTTTCCCCTTGGGTGGTATTGGCAGGGCAAAGTGTGGTGGGTCTTGTGGTGGCGCTGGCCGCCTGGGGATTGACCGGAAGGCAAAGTGCAGGCTGGTCCGCCCTTTATGGTGCGCTGGCGGTGGTCATCCCGGGTGCGTTGTTTGCGCGCGGCCTGACCAGCAAGATGTCTTCAATGAATCCGGGCGCTGCGGTGGCTGGATTTTTTTTGTGGGAAATGGTCAAGATTGGCCTGACGGTAGCGATGTTGTTCGCTGCTCCCCGAATGGTTTCGGATTTGAGCTGGCCGGCAATGCTGGTTGGCCTTGTAGTGACAATGAAGGTGGTCTGGCTGGTGCTTTGGTTCCAGTCCCGGCCGAAAAAGTTGGCGTAATCCATTTTCAAGAGTTGAAAAGAGTTCGTAAATGGCTGAATCTTCCGGAAACGCTTTGACCGCTGGTGAGTACATTGGTCACCACCTGGTCCATCTGCAAAACCACAAACAGACTGGCATCGTCGACTTTTCCGTTGTCAATTTCGACACGATTTTCTGGGCCATCACCCTGGGTGTGATCGGTATGTTCGTGATGTGGCGTGTGGCCAAAAGCGTGCACGCCGGCGTTCCCGGCCGCCTGCAGGCGGCTGTTGAAATCCTGCTCGAAATGGTGGACAGCCAAGCCAAGGGCATCGTTAAAAACGCCGAATCGCGCAAGGCCGTCGGCCCACTGGCGCTCACCGTATTCATCTGGATTTTCCTGATGAACTCCATGGACTTCCTGCCTGTCGACCTGTTCCACACAATTTTTGCTGTGACCGGCCTCGATCACAGCATTCACAACTTCCGCGTGGTTCCCACGGCCGACCTCTCGGCCACGCTGGGCATGTCCTGCGGCGTGCTGCTGGTTTGCCTGTACTACAACGTCAAGATCAAGGGTTTTGGCGGCTGGGTGCATGAGCTGTTCTCGGCCCCGTTCGGCGACAAATGGTTTTTGTATCCCGTCAACTTCCTGATGCAGATGATCGAATTTGCCGCCAAGACCGTATCTCACGGCCTCCGGCTTTTCGGCAACATGTACGCGGGCGAACTGCTGTTCATGCTGATCGCGCTGATGGGTGCAGTGGGCTTCGGCTCTGCGACCGGTGTATTCCTCTTCATCGGCCATGTGCTCGCGGGCACGGGCTGGGCAATCTTCCACATCCTGATCGTTGCGCTGCAGGCGTTTATTTTCATGATGTTGACGCTGGTCTATGTGGGGCAGGCCCACGACCATCACTGATTCTCACGAATCAGTTTCCCCTGGTTTTCTGGTTTCCGCTTTCTTTTTTTTATTTTTGTTAGTTAGTTAAATCCATAGGAGCATTAAATGGAACACGTACTCGGTTTTGTCGCTTTGGCCGCTGGCCTGATCATTGGCCTGGGCGCTGTCGGCGCATGTATCGGCATCGGCATCATGGGTAGCAAATACCTCGAAGCCGCTGCACGCCAGCCAGAGCTGATGAACGAACTGCAGACCAAGATGTTCCTGCTGGCCGGTCTGATCGATGCCGCTTTCCTGATCGGCGTGGGTATTGCCATGCTGTTCGCATTTGCCAACCCGTTTGTGTTGAAGTAAATCGCACGCCTTTCTAGACAACCTACAGAGGTGCCGCTGTGAGTATTAACTCCACATTCTTTGCGCAGCTCGTCGTGTTTGCGATTCTGGTGCTGTTCACGATGAAATTCGTGTGGCCACCGATTGCAGCTGCGCTCGACGAACGCGCCCGGAAGATCGCCGACGGCCTTGCCGCTGCCGATAAAGCCAAGTCTGAACTTTCCGTTGCCAACAAGCGCGTGGAAGAAGAACTGGCCAAATCGCGCAACGAATCGGCAGTGCGCCTGGCGGAAGCCGAGCGCCGCGCCCAGGCCCTGATTGAAGAGGCTAAGGCCCGCGCAACCGAAGAAGGCAGCAAGATCATTGCCGCCGCCAAGGTTGAGGCCGAGCAGCAAACCGTCAAGGCCCGCGAGACCCTGCGTGAGCAGGTCGCCGCACTGGCCGTCAAGGGTGCAGAGCAGATTCTGCGCAAGGAAGTCAATGCCGGTGTGCATGCTGACTTGCTGGGTCGCCTGAAGACCGAACTTTAAGCGAGCGTAAAACATGGCCGAACTAGCCACCATTGCCCGTCCCTACGCTGAAGCGTTGTTCAAGGCCTCTGGTTCCGACCTGGGCGGTACTGCCGTCTGGCTCGATGAGCTTGCAGCCATTGCCGCCAACGTGCAGTTGCAGCAATTTGCGGGCAACCCCAGCGTGACGGTAAACCAGACGTTTGACGTAGTTTCCGGGGTGGCCAAAACGAAGCTGCCGGAAGCCGCCAAGAACTTCCTGCGGACCGTGATCGAGAACGGCCGCATCAGCGTCCTGCCGGAAATCGCCGCACAGTTTCGCGCACTGAAAAATGCGCAAAGTGGTTCTTCGGATGCCACCGTTTACAGCGCATTCCCGCTGGAAGGCGCTGCGCTGGCCGATTTGGCAACAACGCTGGAAAAGCGGTTTGGCCGCAAGCTCAACCTTTCGGTCGAGCTTGAGCCGGCGCTGATCGGTGGCGTACGTGTCGTGGTGGGTGACGAGGTGTTGGACACCTCGGTCAAAGCCCGTTTAGAGCAAATGAAAGTGGCGCTGATTTCCTGAGCTTGCGCTCAGGCGCGCCCCGGTTTTTAGCCAACAACATAGAAAGAAGGAAAGAGTCATGCAACTCAATCCCGCAGAAATTTCTGAACTGATCAAGAGCCGCATCGAAGGCCTGACAGCCAGTGCCGATGTCCGCAACCAGGGCACCGTGGTGTCCGTGACCGACGGTATCGTCCGCATCCACGGCCTGTCCGACGTGATGCAAGGCGAAATGCTGGAGTTCCCCGCAACCGCCGACGGCACGCCTACTTATGGCCTGGCGCTGAATCTGGAGCGCGACTCTGTCGGCTCCGTGATTCTGGGCGAGTACGAGCACATCGCCGAAGGCGACACCGTGAAGTGCACGGGCCGTATTCTGGAAGTGCCTGTGGGTCCTGAGCTGCTTGGCCGTGTGGTCAACGCACTGGGCCAGCCGATTGACGGCAAAGGCCCGATCAATGCCAAACTCACCGACGTGATTGAAAAGGTTGCGCCCGGCGTGATCGCCCGTAAATCCGTTGACCAGCCCCTGCAGACCGGCCTGAAGTCCATTGACTCCATGGTGCCCGTCGGCCGCGGCCAGCGCGAACTGATCATCGGTGACCGCCAGACCGGCAAGACCGCTGTGGCCATCGACGCCATCATCAACCAGAAGGGCAAGGGCGTTTCCTGCGTCTACGTCGCCATCGGCCAGAAGGCCTCGTCGATCAAGAACGTGGTGCGCTCGCTCGAGCAAGCCGGCGCGATGGAATACACCATCGTCGTGGCAGCTTCGGCTTCCGAATCCGCCGCCATGCAATATGTGAGCGCCTACTCTGGCTGCACCATGGGCGAATACTTCCGCGACCGCGGCGAAGACGCGCTGATCGTGTATGACGATTTGTCCAAGCAGGCCGTGGCTTACCGCCAGGTCTCGTTGCTGCTGCGCCGTCCACCAGGACGCGAAGCCTATCCCGGCGACGTGTTCTATCTGCACAGCCGCCTGCTCGAGCGCGCAGCACGCGTGAACGAAAAGTACGTTGAAGACTTCACCAAGGGTGCCGTCAAGGGCAAGACCGGTTCACTGACCGCGCTGCCGATCATCGAAACGCAGGCCGGCGACGTGTCCGCTTTCGTGCCAACCAACGTGATCTCGATCACCGACGGCCAGATCTTCCTGGAAACCAGCCTGTTCAATGCCGGTATTCGTCCCGCCATTAACGCCGGTATCTCGGTGTCCCGCGTCGGCGGCGCTGCCCAGACCAAGCTGATCAAGAACCTGTCCGGCGGTATCCGTACCGACCTGGCCCAGTACCGTGAACTGGCTGCCTTCGCGCAGTTTGCTTCCGATCTGGACGAAGCCACCCGCAAACAGCTGGACCGCGGTGCCCGCGTGACCGAACTGCTCAAGCAAGCCCAGTACTCGCCTTTGTCCATCTCCAACATGGCCGCCACGCTGTTCGCAGTGAACAAGGGCTTCATGGACGACATCGAAGTCAAGAAGGTCCTGGCTTTCGAACACGGCCTGCACGCCTTCCTGAAGGACAAGAACGCGGCCCTGATGGCCAAGCTCGAAGCCAACAAGGCCATGGACAAGGATGCTGAGGCTGAACTGAACGCGGCTGTGGCCGAGTTCAAGAAGTCGTTTGCCTGATCTCGCCTGACGCATCGTCAAGCAAGTAATTAAGCAACCCTCAGGAACCCCTTAGGAATCCATATGGCAGCAGGCAAGGAAATACGCGGCAAGATCAAATCGGTGGAAAACACCAAGAAGATCACCAAGGCCATGGAGATGGTGGCCGCCTCCAAGATGCGCAAGGCGCAGGAGCGGATGCGCGCTGCCCGTCCTTACAGCGACAAGATCCGCAACATCACGGCCAACCTGAGTCAGGCCAACCCCGAATACACCCATGCGTTCATGGAGTCCAACGACGCCAAGGCCACCGGGTTCATCGTGGTGACGACTGACAAGGGCTTGTGCGGCGGCATGAACACCAACGTGCTGCGCGCCGTGA
Organism: Polaromonas sp. P3_B4; assembly: GCF_056402835.1. Taxonomy (NCBI): domain Bacteria; kingdom Pseudomonadati; phylum Pseudomonadota; class Betaproteobacteria; order Burkholderiales; family Comamonadaceae; genus Polaromonas; species Polaromonas sp. P3_B4. The sequence continues at coordinate 3,494,202 of NZ_JBFUGQ010000001.1, read as the reverse complement.
CCTCAAAGCTCAAGGAAGTGCAGGCCGCCGGCCATGATGCGAAGGCTGTGGCCATCGGCAACAAGGGCCTTGGTTTTCTGAACCGGGTCGGCGCCAAGGTGGTGTCGCACGCGACGCAGCTCGGCGACAAGCCTCACCTGGAAAAGCTGATCGGCCCCGTCAAGGTGCTGCTCGACGCGTACAGCGAAGGCAAGATCAACTCGGTGTACCTGTGCTACACCAAGTTCATCAATACCATGCGCCAGGAACCGGTGGTCGAGCAGCTGCTGCCTTTGACGGCAGCACACCTGCAGGCCGATAAAGACCAGCACGGCTGGGACTACATCTACGAACCCGATGCGCAGACCGTGATCGACGATTTGCTGATCCGCTATGTGGAAGCGCTGGTGTACCAGGCAGTTGCCGAGAACATGGCGTCCGAGCAGTCTGCCCGCATGGTGGCCATGAAGGCCGCCACCGACAACGCCGGCAGCGTGATCGGCGAACTCAAGCTGGTGTACAACAAAACGCGTCAAGCGGCGATCACGAAAGAACTTTCGGAAATCGTTGCCGGTGCTGCAGCGGTCTGATAGTGGTTTAGGCCGCCACACCCGATTTAAAGATTTAAAGAAACGAAAGAGGATTCAATCATGGCTCAAGCTCAAGGCAAGATTGTTCAGTGTATTGGTGCGGTGGTTGACGTGGAATTCGCGCGCGACCAGATGCCCAAGATCTATGACGCGTTGAAAATGGAAGGCTCCGCGCTGACGCTGGAAGTCCAGCAGCAGCTGGGCGACGGCATCGTGCGTACCATCGCGCTGGGCACGTCCGACGGCCTGCGCCGCGGCAACATGGTGTACAACACCGGCGCCAACATCACGGTTCCCGTGGGCAAAGCCACGCTGGGCCGCATCATGGACGTGCTGGGCGCGCCCATCGACGAGCGCGGCCCGGTCGACCAGACGCTGACCGCCCCCATCCATCGCAAGGCGCCTGCCTACGACGAACTGTCGCCATCGCAGGAACTGCTGGAAACCGGCATCAAGGTGATCGACCTGGTTTGCCCGTTCGCCAAGGGCGGCAAGGTGGGCCTGTTCGGCGGCGCCGGCGTCGGCAAGACCGTGAACATGATGGAACTCATCAACAACATCGCCAAGGCGCACTCGGGTCTGTCCGTGTTTGCCGGTGTGGGTGAACGTACCCGCGAAGGCAATGACTTCTACCACGAGATGGCCGACTCCGGCGTCGTGAACCTCGAGAACCTCGGCGAATCCAAAGTGGCCATGGTCTACGGCCAGATGAACGAGCCCCCAGGAAACCGTCTGCGCGTGGCGTTGACCGGCCTGACAATCGCCGAATCCTTCCGTGACGAAGGCCGCGACGTGCTGTTCTTCGTGGACAACATCTACCGCTACACGCTGGCCGGTACCGAAGTGTCCGCACTGCTGGGCCGTATGCCTTCTGCCGTGGGTTACCAGCCTACGCTGGCCGAAGAAATGGGCCGCCTGCAAGAGCGTATTACCTCCACCAAGGTCGGCTCCATCACATCCATCCAGGCCGTTTACGTTCCTGCCGATGACTTGACCGACCCATCGCCTGCCACGACCTTTGCCCACCTGGATTCCACCGTGGTGCTTTCGCGTGACATCGCTTCGCTGGGTATCTATCCTGCGGTTGACCCGCTCGACTCGACCAGCCGTCAGCTGGATCCGAACGTCGTGGGCGAAGACCACTACGCCACGGCCCGCGCCGTGCAGGGCACGCTGCAGCGCTACAAGGAACTGCGCGACATCATTGCAATTCTGGGCATGGACGAGCTGGCCCCTGAAGACAAGCTGGCCGTGGCCCGCGCCCGCAAGATCCAGCGTTTCCTGTCGCAGCCTTTCCACGTTGCTGAAGTGTTCACCGGCTCTCCCGGCAAGTACGTCAGCCTGGCTGAAACCATTCGCGGCTTCAAGATGATTGTGGCCGGCGAGTGCGATCACCTGCCGGAACAGGCGTTCTACATGGTCGGCACAATTGACGAAGCCTTCGAGAAGGCGAAGAAGGTTTAAGGGCTCAGGCCCTGCAACTTTTTTCCATTAAGGAGCGTTTATGTCAACCACCATTCACGTCGACGTGGTCTCCGCGGAAGAGTCCATCTTCTCCGGTGAAGCGCACTTTGTCGCTTTGCCCGGCGAGGCCGGCGAGCTGGGCATTTACCCGCGCCACACCCCGCTGATCACCCGCATCAAGCCGGGCGCCGTGCGCATCGAAAAGGCTGACGGCAGCGAAGAATTCGTGTTCGTGGCCGGCGGCTTGCTTGAAGTGCAACCGAACTGTGTCACCGTGCTGTCCGACACCGCGATTCGCGGAAAGGACCTGGATGAAGCCAAGGCGATGGAAGCCAAGGCTGCCGCTGAAGAAGCGTTGAAAAACGCAAAAAGCGATATCGATATTGCCATGGCCCAGTCCGAGCTCGCCGTCATGGCCGCCCAGATTGCCGCTTTGCGCAAATACCGCCAGAAAAAGTAAGATTCCATGCTTCAGGAAAAACCGGCCAAAAAGGGCCGGTTTTTTTCTGGGCGCTTCGATTTGGAGAAATTCGAATCAGTTTGGTCGCTCATGCAGTTGGCGAAGCGCTCACAGTCATTCCTGAAAATGACGAAGATGGTTGTTTTGTGCTCCCTCTGCGTAGCGGGCCAACTGGCCAGCCACCCGAGTCCTTCATTGAAGCCTTTACGGATGTCTACCTTGGGGCGGCCGATATCCGCACGCGTACGCCGGGCGAACGGCTGATCCGCTAGACGCCGACCATCCGTGGGTCGAGGACGGAGGGCGCGGCGGTTGTTTTATCGAGAAGGTAGTGCAATCGGCCCGCAGCGAGCAGAAGCGGACGTCGATGAAGTAGCTTCCCGCAGTCATGAGTGGCTGCGGCGCGACGTTCCCATTGCACCATGCGGAAACCGGGCGTGCTTCCGCTATTTGAGCGAAAAAAGGCCTCCAGCCCATACAGGGTGAGCGCAAGCAGCTATCAAATAGGGAGCGTTTTCCGAAAAAACGCTTGGGCTGAGCCAGCAAGGTAACAACTGGACACGCTAAATGACAGCCATGGCCCGGGCTGCTCCCTTATCGTTGTGACGGGTTCAAGCCAGCAACGAGGTGCGAAATGGACAGTCTTTTAGACAGCCTGATATGGGGAGAAGAAGCGTCGCCGGAGCGTCGGGCCAGGCGTGCGCGCAAGGCCTGGCTGACGCGGGTTGTGCTCGCGGCAGTCGCCCTTTTTGTGTTGGTCGTGGTTCTGGCGCCCTGACGCGCCGTTATCGGCGCCAGGCCTGCGATACCTGCCAACCGGCTATTGCAGCCAGGGCGCGTCGGGCAGTTCGTTGGGGTTGTTGGGTGCGTCGCCCTGCGCGCCATCGATGGCAAAGTGTGCCATCAGCAGTGCTGAGGTTTCTTCCAGTGCCTGTGTCAGTCCGTCCTCGTACCGGTTCTCCCTGAACGCCTGGGCCATGCGCGCCACCATGGCCTGCCAATGCGCCTGATCCACGTGGCGCGCCACGCCGCGGTCCGCCACGATTTCAATGGCGTGCTCGGCTAACAGCAAATAGATCAACACGCCGTTGTTGTGTTCGGTGTCCCATACCCGCAACTTGCCGAACATCGTGAGGGCGCGCTGGCGCGTCAGCCGTGCGATGGTGTTTTCCTTGTTCATCCGCCACAGATAGCTGATGGGCAACGAAGCCTCCACGCATATCCGTATTTCGCCGCTGTGCCGCCGCTCGCTGGCCGCCACCCGGCTGGCCAGCTGGTTGAGCATGTCGGGTGCAATCGCGCGCTGGGCATCGGAGGCGTCCAGCCAGAGGTGCTTGAGGATGGTCTTGAGTTTATTGGGCATGTGCCTACCAGTCGCCTGATGCGCCGCCGCCGCCGAAATCACCGCCACCGCCGCTGCTGAACCCGCCGCCACTGCTGCTGCCTCCGCCCCAGCTCCCTCCGCTGCTGCCGCCGCCAAAGCCGCCGGTGTTCCATCCACCCGAAGAGCGGCCGCCCCGGCCCAGGGCACCCAGGCTGGTCACCAGCGCGAACACCATACCCGCCACAGTCGCCAGGCCGGCCACAATCAGGCTGCTGGTGAACACCCAGGCCAGTACGCCGACGGCACCGCCGGTGGCGATGGAGCCCAGCTTGCGCCCCAAGACGCCGGCGGCCAGGCGCCCGCCAATCGGCACGGCAAAGAACAGGAACACCGCGAGGTCGGTCCACTCGAAGCCGCTGTCAGCCATGCCCGAAGCACTTTTCTGCTCAGGCGCCGGGAGGTTTTCGCCGCTGATCAGCGCCATGATCTGGTCGGCCGCGGCATTCAGCCCACCGGCAAAGTCACCCTGTTTGAAGCGCGGGGTGATGGCGGTGTCTATCACCTGGCGCGCCGCGAGGTCCGGAATGGCGCCTTCCAGCGCCTTGGTGGTCTCGATACGGACCTTGCGATCATTCTTGGCCACAACCAGCAACAGCCCATCGCCTACGCTCTTGCGCCCGATCTTCCAGGTGTCGCCCACACGCTGGGCATAAGCGGCGATGTCCTCGGGTTGGGTGCTGGGCACGATGAGCACCACCACTTGTGCCCCGCGGCTTTGTTCGAACGCAGCGAGTTTGGCTTCCAGTGCCGCGCGCTGCGTAGCGTCCAGCGTACCGGTGCTATCCATGACGTGCGCCGTGAGGGCCGGCACCGGCTGCACGCCTTGCGCCCAGGCCGCAAGGGGCAGCCACACGGCCAGCAACAAGCCCGCCATCCAGCGTAGGTTGCGGCCCGATGTCCAACCCGCTAGTTGCTGCACGGCAAGTTTCGCAAAGACTTATTTCTTGGTGAAGTCCACCACAGGAGGCGCGGAAATCTGCGCCTCGTTGGTCACGGTGAAGTTCGGCTTGACGTTGTAGCTGAAGACCATGGCCGTCAGGTTGCTCGGGAAGCTGCGTGCCAGCACGTTGTATTCCTGGACCGCCTGGATATAACGGTTGCGCGCTACGGTGATGCGGTTCTCGGTGCCTTCCAGCTGCACGCGCAGGTCGCGAAAGCCCTGGTTGGCCTTGAGGTCGGGGTAACGTTCACTGACCACCATCAGGCGGCTCAGCGCACTGCCGAGTTCGCCCTGCGCCGCCTGGAATTTCTTGAAGGCTGCCGGATCGTTCAGGGTTTCCGGTGTCACCTGGATGGAGGTGGCCTTGGCGCGTGCTTCAATCACCTTGGTCAGGGTGTCCTGTTCAAAAGCGGCTTCGCCCTTGACCGTGGCCACAATGTTGGGCACCAGGTCGGCACGGCGCTGGTACTGGTTCAGCACTTCAGACCAAGCCGATTTGGTTTGTTCGTCGAGGCGCTGAAAGTCGTTGTAGCCGCAACCCGTGAGGAGCAGGCCCAGCATGCTGACAAGGAACAGGTTTAAAAAGCGGGATTTCATGGCGATGTCTTTCGAAAATGCAAGCTGCAACACTAACATAGTCGAATGTCGATGAGGCCTCATTCCCCCGTGTCCGTACAGGCATTGCAAGCTCTGCAGGCCAACCTGCGCCCCTTGGCGGCGGCAGCCCCGAAACCGCGTCTGATGATTGCCGGCGCGACCGGCGTGCTGGGCAATGAAGTGTTGCGCCGCCTTGTCGGCAGCGGCCGTTATGCACACACCGAGGTGCTGGCTACTGAAACCATGACCACCGGGATGGCCGGCGTGGGGATTGTGCTGGCAGGTGATGCTTCAGCGATCGACGCGTGGCCCGCGCGGCCTCAGCTTGTTCATACCGGCCTGGTCATGTTTGAGCCGCCACGGCTTTTTTATGGGCGTGAGCGCACACTGTGGACGCCCGTGCCGGGACAACTACCGGTGCTGGCCCGCTGGTTGAAACGCTGTGGCGCACAGACACTGGTTGTGGTGGTGCCCCACGCTTCGGGGCGTTTACCCGATGCCCTCAAGCGCGGACTGGCCGACCTCGATGAGCAAGCCGTGGCTTCGCTGGGTTTTGAACGCGTGTTGTTGGTGCGCTCGGCGCGCAAGACCGAAGGTATTGCGGGCGCCAATTTTTTCGAGAAGACGGCGTCATGGATGCTGTCAACCCTCAAGTTCATGATTCCCGCAGCCGAGCAGCCGGTGCGTCCTGCCAAGCTGGCAGAATTTATCGACGCCGCGCTGCAGGTTTTGCCGCCGGGCACCCATGTGGCCGCTCCTGAACTGCTTTGGCAGGCTAACCAGAGCGGTGGAAACGGCCGGCGCGCCGGGCCGCAAGACAACAGCATGCAAGGTGTCGTACGCTCGTGGCTTGCTGCAAGGCTCAATCCCGAGCAGAATTCACCACCCAACGCCAAGCCGGACTGACGCCTTCCCATGCCCAAACCCAAAGTCCCGCCCGCCAGCAGCGGCAACGCCGATGACATCGAGGCGGCTTTCTATGAGGCGCTGCAAAGCGGCGACATCGAAAAGCTCATGGCCTGCTGGGGCGATGACGACGACATCGTCTGTGTGCACCCGGGTGGCGCCCGGCTGGTGGGCCCGGCGGCCATACGCGCCACTTTCGACGCCATGTTTGCCAATGGCACCATCAATGCCCAGGCCATCAAGGTGCGAAAGGTCGAGACCATGAGCGCCTGCGTGCACAGCGTGCTGGAACGCATCGAAGTGCTGACCGATGAAGGGCCGCGGCATGCTTACGTGATTGCCACCAATGTGTATCACAAGGGTGCGCAAGGCTGGCGCATGGTGGCCCACCATGCCAGTCCCGGCACGCCGCGAGAAATGCAGGAAGTGTCGGAAACACCGACCGTCCTGCACTGAAGGGCCTGCGATGAAATACGCAGCACCCTGGTGGCTGCCGGGCGGCAATTTGCAAACCATCTGGGCTGCGCTGCGGTCACGCCGCTACCTGGGCCCGCCGCCCGTGTTTCGCCGGGAGCGCTGGGATACCCCTGACAACGATTTTGTCGACGTTGACTGGATGCTCGATGGAAATGAGCCTTCGTCGGGGCTTCCGGAGATTTCTCCGGCGGGAAGCGAATCCATCGAGGTGAGACGCAAGGACGCGCGCAAGGAAGTGCCACTCCTGGTGGTATTTCATGGGCTTGAGGGGTCATCTGCCAGCCACTACGCCGAAGCGCTTGCCGATGTGGCCCGCGAGCGCGGCTGGGGCTGCGCCATTCCACACTTCCGGGGGTGTTCCGGTGAATTGAACCTGGCGCCGCGGGCCTATCACTCAGGAGATTTTGCAGAGATCGACTGGATACTGCGGCGTTTTGCGCAGGCCCATCCCGGGCCGGTCGTTGCCGTGGGCATTTCATTGGGCGGCAATGCGTTGATGCGCTGGGCCGGCGAGCTCGGCGCAGAGGCCCGCCAGGTGGTTAGCGGCATTGCGTCCGTCTGTTCGCCGCTGGACCTGACGGCCAGTGGCTGGGCCATTGGCCGAGGGTTCAACCGGCAGGTCTACACCCGCATGTTCCTGAGAACCATGGTGCCGAAGGCGCTGAAAAAACTGGAGCAGCACCCAGGCCTTTTTGACCGCGACCGATTACTGGCCGCGCGCGACTTGTACGCTTTCGACAATGTATTCACTGCGCCTGTCCATGGGTTCAAGGATGCGGATGACTACTGGCTGCGTGCATCTGCCAAGCCGCATTTGCGCAGCATTGCCGTGCCGGCGCTGGCCCTGAACGCGTTGAACGATCCCTTTGTGCCGGCCGGCAGCCTGCCGCAAGCCGCAGAGGCCGGCAGCCATGTCACGCTTTGGCAGCCGGCACAGGGCGGTCATGTTGGATTTCCTTCTCCGCCATTTCCCGGCCATGTGCGTGCCATGCCGGAAGCGGTCACCGGTTTCCTGGCTGCACATCTCTAATGCTTACCCATAACCCTGCCCGCATCGCACCTGCCGTGTGCAGCGCAAAATAGCGGCATGGATGACATCGTCAGGCAGGCCATTGCCAAATGGCCCAATGTTCCCGACTGCTACGGCTGGCTGGGACTGGACGCACGCGGTAACTGGTACATGCGTGATGAGAGGGCCCAGGCTGCCGGGCCTTTTGGCGGCGCGCCTGGCCTGGATGCCGCGCGCCATGCGGCCAGCAAGGGCTCGCTGCTCAAGCATGACAAGCTGATCGATTTCATTCAGCGGAATTATGAAAGCGATGCTGCTGGCCAGTGGTTCTTCCAGAATGGGCCGCAGCGCGTGTATGTGGAGCTCGAAGCGACGCCGCTGATCTGGCGTGTCGCCCCCGCGCCTATGTTTGAGGTCACGGCCCATTCCGGTCAAACGGCGCGGCCGCAGCGCTGCATCGTGGACGGATCCGGCAGGGTCTACCTGGAAACCGACTTGGGGTTTGGCCTCGTTCATACCCAGGACATGACGCATGCGGCTGACGCGATAGAGCAGGGCCTGTGGGTGCCCGAGGAGGTCCTGGCCAGCGATTTGTCGCGCCGGTTCGGCTATGTGCGAAGCCCGCAGTTGCTACAAAAAAAGTAGCTGCTTGCGCCCGTCATGCTTGGGCTCCAACCCATTTTCCTTTGAATTTCTCATCAAGATTCCATTAAAAAAGCCGGTCATTGACCGGCTTTTTTTGGGCTGGATTTCCTTGCTGTGTTTACTTGGACGCATTGACCATGTACTGCACCACGGCCTTGATTTCGCCATCGGGGGCAGCCGAGCCGCCCTTGGGTGGCATGGCACCCTTGCCTTTGACAACGCTGGCCGTCAGAGCCTCGACACCTGCGGAAATCCGGGGAGCCCATGCGGCCTTGTCGCCCAGCTTGGGTGCATTGGCAACGCCGGCCACGTGGCAGGCCGCACAGACCTGGCCATACAGCGCGGGTGCGGCGCCACCGGCAGCAGCCGGCGTTGCACCGGCGGCCGGCGCTGCCGTCTTGTTGGCTGCAGCGAGTGCGGCGACCACATCTGCCGACGGTGCGGCGGCGGCTGCTGCTGCGGGTGCCGTAGCGGCAGCAGCAGCCGGGGCGGCTGGCTCTGCAAACTTGCCGCCTGCGGCAGCCGTCATGTAAACCACTGCACGGCCAATTTCGACGTCTTCAAAATCACCGCCGCCTTGGGCGCCCATGGCACCCTTGCCCTTCAGGGCGGAGTGCCAGAGCGCGTCAAAACCGGTCTTGATACGGGCTGCCCAGGCACCCGTATCGCCAAACTTCGGCGCACCGGCTGCGCCAGTGCCATGGCAAGCGACGCACTGTGCTTTGTAGACTTCTTCGCCCGATTTGAGGGGGCGGTTGGCATCACGGATTTCAACCGCACCGATCTTCTGGATGCGCTGCGCAACCGCCTTGGCGCCTTCGTCCGCACCCGCAGCTGGCTTGTTGGCCGAAGCGACGTAATACACCAGGCCGATGATGGCGAAAACAGGAACGACAAAAGAGAAAAAAACCGCGGCCAGCAGTTGCTGGGGGGTCTTGATGGGGCCAGTATGGGCTTCTTCGTGGGCCGTGGTGTGGTCGTTTGCGCTCATGGCGTCCTCAAAAAACTAAGAATCGGGGGGCTATCGCGTGGTGATATGGCGCTCTTGGGCAGCGCTTGCTCAGCAACCTCACATTATAACTGGGGGCTTGCAGAGGCCGGGGAGCGCCGTGGCCGGCTGGTAGAATCGCAGGCGTTGCGCGGCATGAATCGCCCGCACAGTGCAAATTGCCCTGATTTCGCGCCCCTCGGCCGCAATCCGGCGCAAACCGTTTCCAGCGTTGCGGCTGTAGCTCAGTGGATAGAGTATTGGCCTCCGAAGCCAAGGGTCGTGGGTTCGATCCCCGCCAGCCGCACCAATCATGGTTTTTCTTGTCTGCCGTTGTCGCGCAGGCACGCCGCAGCGTTTCAAAGCCCAACTTCACTGAAATTCGTCACGGTGAAGCGACTGGCGGGTTTTACTATTCTAGGCAGCCGAAGCAAGTGATGCGATCAATTCCCTGAGCCATTGCTGCACCTGATGTGCATCGTTCCGTCGATGCCAGATGAGGTCGAAGACAACTTCTGGCAGCGCAACAGGCGGCGGAAACAAGACCAGCTTGCGCAGAGCCGGGGAATTGAGGGCCACGCGCTTCATTACCGTCGCCGTGGTATCTGTCTGGGCCACCACCGCGGGCGCGGCAAACATCTGCGGAAGCGTCAGTGCGAGGGTGCGGCGTTTTCCCAGCCTGGCCAGCGCCTCGTCAACCAGGCCGTGGCGATCACCCTCCGGTGACACGAGTACATGAGGCAGCGCAAGAAATGCCTTCAGACCCATGCTTCGCTTCACTGCCGGGTTGTCGCGGCGAACGATGGTCACGAACTCGTCTCTCAGAACAGGCCGTGTCAATATCCGGCTCTCTGCATGGGTCGGCGGGACGCCAACTGCCGCATCAATCGTTCCTGCGTCCAGCATGTCGACCGCACTATCCCGATTGTTAATCGCGTGCACGCTCAGCGATATTCCCGGCGCCGCGCGCGCCAGCTCCCTGACAAGTGCGGGCAGCAGTACGAAAGCCGGATAGTCGGACAGCCCAAGGTTGAATACCAGAGATGCCTGCTCGGGCTCGAAGCCCGGTTCTTGCACGAGAGCTGTCTTGATTTGCCGCAGTGCTTGCGACACGGGCCCCACGATTTCCCTGGCACGCGCTGTCGGCAGAAGTCCTTCTGCGCTGCGCAGGAACAGCGGGTCGCCAAACAACGTTCGCAGACGTGACAGCGCGGCACTCATGGCAGGTTGGCTCACGCCTACCCGCGCGGCTGCGCGGGTCACATTGCACTCGTCCATCAGCGCGTCAAACGCCACGAGCAGATTCAGATCAATGCCATGAAAATCCATGAATCAAATATAACTGTATATGAGTCATTTGTTGGACGGATTTTCATCGGCCGACCAGAATCGACCTTCTTCCACTTCAACCACCGAAAGCCGGACAAATGACCGACACCACACAAATGATGGCTGAGCGCCGCGCCGTCGAAACCTTGTATCGCGCATTCAACGACAAGAACCCTGACCTGCTGGACAGCGCTGTGACTGCCGACTGGGATGACATTCCGCTGGCGCCCGGGCAAGGCCCGGGACCCGAGGGTTTGAAACCGATCATCCGCAGCTTCATCGGAGCCCTGCCGGACGTTCATATTGCCATTCACGACTTGATTCAGGTACCCGGGCGTATCGGTGTACGGGCTGAGATAACGGGTACCCATCTGGGGCCACTCTTCGGCATTGCGGCAACCGGAAAAAAGGTCAGCATCCGCATCCACGAGTTCCACGAATTCCATGAGACGCGTATCCAGCGAACCTGGCACCTGGAAGACTGGTTTGGCGTTTTCCTGCAACTTGGAAGCTTCCCTCCACTCGGCGATTAACGGGGAAAGTATTTGATGAAAGCACTTCGCATCCACGCATTCGGCGGCGCCAGCCGGGCGGATATTGAACACGCCGTCCTGGGCACACCGGGTGACGGTCAGGCCCTGGTTCGCGTCGAGGCGGCGAGCGTGAACCCGCTGGATCTGAAAATCCTTGGCGGGTCCATGCAGCCTGTCTTTCCTGTCACTTTGCCCTATACGTTAGGTACTGACCTCGCCGGTGTGATTGAAGCCGCGGGTCCAAAGGTTGGCCGGTTCAAGCCTGGTGACCGCGTCGTGGGGAGGCTCGCGCCGACGGCGGGGGGTGCCTTCGCACAGTCTGCCCTGCTGTCTGCAAGCGCGTTGTGCCTGGTTCCTGCAGAGATGAGCTACGAGCAGGCCGCAGCGTTGCCGACGGCAGCAGGTACGGCCTGGCTGGCACTGTTTGGGGCTGGAAAGTTAAGGGCGGGGCAGCGCGTGCTGATTCACGCGGCAGCCGGTGGCGTGGGCAGCTTCGCCGTCCAGTTCGCAAGGCAGGCAGGTGCGCACGTCTTAGCCACGGCTTCTGCAAAGAACCACACACTGGTCAAAGAATTGGGTGCGGACGAAGTCATCGATTACCGCCGTGATGACTTTGCAGAGCGTTGGCGAGACCTGAACCTGGTCATCGACACGATTGGTGGGGAGACCCTCGAGCGGTCGTGGCGAGCGACAAGGCCGGGCGGGACGGTGGTGTCGATCGTCGATCACACGATACAGCCGCGTGGAGATATCCACGGCGTCTTCGCATTCTTCAGCGGGGATGCTGCGGCATTGACGCTGATTCTCAAGCGCTTCGACGACAAACGGCTCCAGGTGATCCTCGACACAATCCATCCGCTGGATGACGCCCGCGCGGCGCTTGAGCAGGTGGCCGGCGGTCATGCGCGCGGCAAGGTCATCATCCGCACGTCGCGCTGATCCGCGAGGCAATGGCGCCTTGGGACCTTCCGTCAAAAACGCACGCTCAGCGGCTAACCCCTTAGAGCGCACGGGGTTAGCGCCAGACCGCATTCCAGCAGTGGAGTCGAGATACGTCCACGCCGAATTTGCGTGGAACCGATGCCTACCCGGTATCAATCCAGTGGCCAACGTCCATTACGTGTCGCGCTGATCCTCGCTGCTGGATTCTTGCTCATAAGATACTTTTAAAGTATCGATGTACCAGAATCAAGATATTTTACAGGTAGCGGTTGTCTTCCTAGAATCGCCAACAACACCGTAAGTTGCAAGTTATTACAACTGATCTTTCCGGTGGATCTCCTAAAAAAGGCCGTGAAGGGAAACGCTGGATTTGTGATCCATTTGTAGTGCGTACGCCGGGAGCGCCCGGCATTCGAGCACAACGCGTCAAGCCTTTCGATGTCTGCATTTTTGACAAAGCGAGATACAGGTATGACACGTGCTCGAAACAGGTGGTTACAACTGGTGGTGGCAATGGGCTTGGCTTTCTTTGGCGCGCGTCTTTTCGCTGCAGCTGATAAAGCCGCCGGCGAACCGCCCAGGGAGCAGGTAATTGACCTGGAAGCCGCGGGCACCGCTTATCCCTTTGCGGTCTATTCCAACATTGACTTGCGCCAGCCGGACGCCGGGATCAAGCGTGCGGTCATTTTTGTACATGGCGTGCAGCGCGATGCCGACCGTTATTTTGGCGTGGGCCTGGGCTTGCTGGAAGCCGCGCGGCTGGACGCATCAAGCACGTTGCTGCTGGTGCCCCACTTCCTGACGGCATCAGACACTTCGCCTGACGGCAATATCCCGCTTTGGCGCGGTGGCAACTGGATGCAGTGCCAGCCCTCCCGGGGCAAGGAGGCTATCAATTCCTGCGGCGTGCTGGACGATATCGCCCGCTACCTGAGCGCGGGCAAGCGTTTTCCCGTACTTAAGGAAATCGTTTTCATCGGCCACTCGGCCGGTGGGCAGCTAATGCAGCGCTATGCCGTGCTCAACAACAGCGAGGAGGGGTTGCGCAAGTCGGGCATCCGCGTGCGGTATGTGGTCTCCAGCCCGTCTTCCTATTTGTACCTGGATGACAGCCGTCCGGAGGGTGGGAGCTTCAAGCCTGTGAACAGCATCCTCTGCCCCGGTTACAACAACTTCCGCTACGGCCTGGGCAACATGGTTCCCTATGGGCAGGGCTTGGACGGCGAACAGTTGTTCAAGCGCTATGCGGCGCGCGAGGTCCTCTACCTGGTGGGCGCGCAGGACAACGACCCAGCCTACGAGTCACTCGACAAATCCTGCGGGGCCGCCATGCAGGGCACGGACCGGCTGAATCGGCACAGGAATTACATGCGCTACGAACAGTTTTTAGCCCAGAAATGGCAGACACCCGTGACGCGTGCGGTCATGGTGGTGCCGGACGCGGGCCACGAAGCGGCCGAAATTTTTGAGTCCCGCGATGTTGCTGCAAAAATTTTCCATGCCGCCGGCAACTAGCGAATAGCCGGGACAAACAGAGACAAGCCGAACGAGCACAACAAGAAAAAAGAAGAAGCACAGAGACGCGCGGATACAACACCAAGACAGAAGACGAAAACCATGATGGAACCCTCACGCCTTGCCGCACCACGGCGAAAAATCCTCGCATCGCAGATCTGCGCAATGCTGGCCGCCGCACCTTTTGCCGTCCATGCACAGACGCCGCCCAGCGCCGGTACTCTTTTCGACGCGAACCGGCAACAGCTCTCGCCGACGGAAAATGCCGGCCCGCCGGCGGCAGTGCAGCGTCCTGCGCGCATCGAAAAAGAGGTGGAAGGCAGTGATGAGGGCCAGAGCCCCCCCGCCGGTGGGACGGGCATACAGGTCACGGGTTTTGTACTGAGCGGCAACCGGTCTCTGCCGGCATCCGAGCTGCAAGCCCAACTGCAGGAGTTTGTCGGCCGCGAGCTGGACTTCGCCGGACTGGGCAAAGCCGCCGCCAAAATCACGGCCTACTATCGCACCCGGGGCTACCTGGTAGCGCGCGCCTACCTCCCCGCACAGGAAATACAAGGCGGTGTGGTTGCCCTCGGCATCCGTGAAGGCGTCATCGGCCGGGTGGTGGCCGAGCCCGATGCCAACGTGCGCCTGGACCCGGACCTGATAGGCCGACATCTCGCGGGACTACAGCCGGGCGAGGTGATCCAGGAAAGCGACCTCGAAAACACGCTGCTGCGGCTCTCTGACATCGCCGGTGTGACGGTCAAGGCGGTGTTGCGGCCTTCGGCAGAACCGGGCGCCACCGACATCATCGTCAAGGTCAGCGAGATGGGGGCGATCACCTCGCGCGTGAGCATCGACAACGGTGGCAGCTATTACACCGGTGCCAATCGCCTGTCCGCCAACCTGAGCCTCAACGACGCACTGGGCATGGGCGAAAGCTTCAGCCTGAATACGCAGCAAACTTTTGAAGGCCTGCGCATTGCAGGCGTTGGTTATGTGCAGCCCCTCGGCACGACAGGGCTGTCGGTAGGCGCGAACTTTGCGGGTCTGCAATACAACATTGGCAAAAACCTCAAGGAAGTAGAGGCCAGAGGTGAAGCCCGCGTGAGCACGCTGTTTCTCAACGCGGCGTTGCTGCGCAGCCGGCGCGCCAACATGAATCTGTCGCTGGCGACGGAATACCGGCATTTCCAGGACACGACTGGCGGCACGACCGTCGAAAAGTCTGCCAACCTGATGAGTGCGGGCCTGTCTGGCGACTGGCGTGACGACTGGACAGGCGCGTCGGCGAACAACAGCTGGAACGCGCGTTTGGGTATGGGTTATCTGAAAAAAGAAACGCCCAACGACGCAGCACTGGACCGTTTCACGGCCAATGCGGCAGGCGACTACAAAAAGCTCAACCTGTCGTTCAGCCGCCTGCAGCAGCTTGGCGGCGGCTACTCTCTGCTGGGCTCGGTCACCGCGCAGTACGCCGACAAGAACCTGGACGCGTCAGAGAAAATGAGCCTGGGCGGATCCGGCGGCGTGCGCGCGTACCCTGCCGGCGAAGCCGCGGGCGACCAGGGCATGCTGGCGCGTCTGGAACTGCGCAAGACCCTGGGTGTTGTCGGCAACTCCGTCGTGGAAGGTGCGCTGTTCGCCGATGCGGGGCGCGTGACCATTAACAAGAAGCCGTGGGACAACAGCGAAAACCGCGCGAGCCGCTACGGCTATGGCGTGGGCCTGAACGTCTACAACAAGGACCTGGTGTTCAATGCCAGCATCGCGGTGTCGCCCGGCGTCAATCCAGTCAGCGAACCAAAAAGCGCGCGTCGCCTGTGGCTATCGGTGTCGGGTTCACCCCAGGCCTTCACGGGCCTGGCCTCCAGCAGCGGCAGCCGGGGCGAGGATTTCGAGGAGGCGGAAGACGGCATGCGGCTGTACGGCTCACTGGGCATCATCCCCGAATACGTGAGCCGCTCAGGCGCGACGCCTGCGGCGCCCGCCGACCAGAGCAAGCTGGCCACGCCCAATGGGCGCAACATGTCGGGCTTCTGGCGTGCGCGCGACAATGTGTCGTATGTGGGCGCGCGTGGCGGCATCCCCATTTATGAACAGTGGAAGGCGCTGTGGCAGCTGGAGCTGGGCCTGTCGCTGAGCGCGGGCGCGGCCGGAGACGACGCGACCCCGAACTGGACACACAGGCAAGAGCTGCGTAATACCGGCGTGGCTGTCGCCCATCCAGACGCTGGCACCGCGATGTACGGCAACTGGGACATGCCGCTCAAGGAAAGCACCTCTTCCTTCGACCCCTTCGGGGCGACCACCAGTGCGGCGCACTACAACATCATCGGGTCACCGGGCTTCGCCACCAGCATCACTAAAAACTCCGGCCCGGTGGGCACGGCGGCGGTGGAAAACAACGACGATGCCGCTTTCAACCGCCGCCAGGCCGGCGTGTTCGGCTACTGGACGCCCAAGATGGGCGGCTTCCAGCTCAAGCTGGCTTATTCGAACAACGGCATGAAGGCCGCGCCGGACGTTGATACAGGCTACCTCTACGGCGGCAGCCTGTCGTATGAGAACGGCAGATTCTCTGCTGTGGTTGCGGCTGAGCAGCATGTGAATTATTTCGGCATAGCCAGCCTGGGCCGCAACGCGCGCGGGGTAGGTACCAATACCCACGTCACGCAAGGCACTTCGTCCAATGACTACAGCGTGCGCTACGGCGTGGCCTACGATTTTGGCGATACCAAGGTTTCGCTGATCGCCGACGAACTGAGCTATGCCGAGTCCGGTGTCATCAACACCAGCGTCACTTCAAGCGACCTCGCCAGCTACCGCCGCCGCGCCTACATGGTCGGCGTCTCACACAAGATAGGTGCCTGGCAGTTGCGCGCCAGCCATGCCAAAGCCTTCGCAGGCGACTGCGCCATGATTTCCGGCAATGGCGTGAACTGTTCGACGGAAGGTATGGGTGCGACCTCCCAGGCCATCGGTTTCTCCTATGCCTGGAGCAAGCAGCTCAGGATTTTCGGGCAGTACGTGCTGCTGCGCAACCAACCGCTGGCCAATTACAACTACGCCGTTGCCGGCGTGTTCGGCAGTGCAGGCGCAGGCACCACGATCCGCGCGATCGGTTTCGGTATCAACTACACGTTCTGAGGGGCTCGCATGACATACCACTCTTCCCCGGTTTCCCCACGTAAAAGCCGCCCGACGCTGACACCGCTGAGTGCAGCCATGCTGTCAGCGCTTTGCGCCATTTACCCGGTACGGGGATATGCGCTGGACGCCAGCGCCTTACCTACCAATGGTCAGGTCACAGCTGGCAGCGGCAGCATCAGCCAGAGCGGCAACGTCATGAACGTGGTACAGGGCAGCGACCGGATGGTCGCTACCTGGAACACTTTCAACATCGGTAGCGCGGCCAAAGTCAATTTCGCGCAGCCCTCGGCCTCGTCGGTGGCCCTCAACCGCGTCACATCCAGCGATGCCTCGCAGATCATGGGCCAGCTCAATGCCAACGGGCAGGTCTACCTGATCAATCCCTCGGGCATCCTGTTCGGCCAGGGTTCAGCTGTCAATGTCGGCGGCCTGGTGGCCAGCTCACTGAACATCTCGGACGGCAACTTCATGGCCGGCAACAATCGGTTTGAAGCCGGCAGCGCGGGCGGCGCCGTGATCAATGAGGGCAGCATCGTGGCGGCTGACGGCGGGTACGTGGCGCTGCTGGGTGCGCAGGTGCGCAATGTGGGCAGCATCACTGCCCGTCTGGGCAGCGTGATGCTGGGCGCCGGCAAGAATATCACGTTGGACTTCAACGGTGACGGCCTGATCAATATGCAGGTGAGTGACCCTTCGCTGGGCGCCAGTGTGGTGAACCAGGGGCTGCTCAAGGCCAACGGTGGCCTGGTCGTCATGTCGGCCCGCTCCGGCGACGCGCTGATGTCCAATGTGGTCAACAACGAAGGCGTGATCGAGGCGACCAGCCTGCAGCGCCGAAACGGCACGGTCCTGCTTGACGGCGGGGAGGCAGGCATTGTCGCCTTGAGCGGCCGTGTCGACGTCTCCGGCCGCGATGCCGGTGAAACCGGCGGCAGTTTCAAGGCTTTGGGCCAGTACGTCGGTGTGTTCGACGGCGCCCGAATCGATGCTTCCGGCGATGCCGGTGGCGGCACGGTACTGGTCGGCGGCAACTACCAGGGCAGTGGTACCGAGCGCCAGGCCGTCGGAACCTATATGGGGGAGGGCGCCCGCATTCACGCTGACGCGCTCAACAGCGGCGACGGCGGCAAAGTCATCCTGTGGTCCACCGACAGCACGCAGTTTCACGGCGGCATCACGGTGCTGGGCGGCGGGCAGACCGGCAGCGGCGGCCTGGTCGAGACCTCTGGCCACCACCTGGATGCAACGGGTTCGGTGAATATCAGTGCGGCCTCCGGCAAGGGCGGCACCTGGCTGATCGACCCCTACAACATCAACATCACGAGCGCGGCAAGCTCCGGCGCGACCGGGAGCTCGCCCTTCACCTCGAGCGGTGCAGCCAATTCCACCCTGAATTCGGGCGTACTCAACGCTTCGCTGTCCGAAGGCGCCAACGTGATAGTCCAAACCTCTGCCGCCGGCGGCACCGCGGGCGACATCAATGTGCTGGACAACGTCAAGGGTGTGGGCAATGCCTCGCTGACCCTGCAGGCGCACCGCAACATCATCATCGGCAGCGGCCGCGTCATTTCCAACGGCACCGGCAAAAGCCTCAATGTCTCGCTGGTCTCCAACTACGGCGACACCGGCAACGGCTCGGTGGCATTGACCGGCAGCACCATCACCACCAACGGCGGGGCCATCACCATCAGCGGCGGCAGCAATCCGCTGACCGGCTATGCCGCCACTAACCAGAGCGGCGCCTCGGGCGTGGCACTGAATGGCGCTTCGCTGAGCACCAGCGGCGGCAACATCACGATACGCGGCGCCTCCACCTCGACAAGCGCCACCACCAGTGCGGTGAATATATCCGGCGCCTCCACGCTCAATGCCGGTGGCGGCAACATCTCCATCCTGGCCAATGTCGCCAGCGCCAGTGCGACCGGCGACGCCTTTGTGCTCACCGGCGGCAGCAACGTGCTCACCAGCGGCGCCGGTTCCATCACGGTGGAAAGCATCAACCTGGGCAGCGGCAATGGCACGCGCATCTTCAGCACCAACAACACCCTGGCCGCCAGCGGCTCGGGCAATCTGACGATCAGCGGCAATGCCAGCTCGGGCTTCGGTGTGCTGATCTGCTCGACGGCCAGCACCTCCACGCAAAAACTCAGCGTGGGCAGCGGCAACCTGACCATCCAGGCCAATGCCAACGGCTTTGCCGGTGCCGGCCGCGGCGTTTACCTCGCGGCCTCCGGCAACGGCGCCGTGGTGCTCAATGCCACGGCGGGCGGCGCCATCACGCTGGGCGGCAGCAGCACCGGCAGCTACGGCACGGTGCTCAACTCGACGGGTTCCGGCTCTTCCATCAGCATCTTCTCCGACGGCAACATCACGGTGGCCGGCAACACCTCGGGCGGCACCACGCCGGCGCTGGGCCTGCTGAGCTCGGGCAGCGGCACCAGCGCGGCCACCGCCTCGCAGGTCAACATCAACAGCACGGCCGGCGCGCTCAAGCTGCTGGCCAACAACAGCGTGGTCAACCCCACCACCGGTTCTTTCAAGGCCGTGTCGCTGGACGCCAGCGGCGCCTACGCCAGCATCAACCTGGGCACGCAGTCGGGTGCGCTGACGCTGGACGGCACCAGTTATTCGGGGCGCGGCGTAGACATCGCGCCTTCCGGCGCCAACGCGGCGATCAACATCAGCACCGGCAGCGGCGCCATTGCCGTCAACGGCAACAGCACCAGCAGCTTCGGCGGCTACGGCATCTTCCTGAACTCCACCGGCAATTCGAACGGCGTCAACGTCAGCACCGTGAGCGGCAACATCACGCTGCGCGGCGACTCCATAGGCACCTCGGACGCCATCGCCCTGGGCGGCAGCGCCACCAGCACCAACTCGGTCAACAACATCGCCTCGCAGGGCGGCAACATCACGCTGGTCGGCAACTTCCACTCGCCCAACGTCGGCGAACTCGACCACGGCATCGCCATCCAGAACGTCGCCAACCGCATCCAGACCACGGGCGCGGGCAATGTGACGCTGGTCGGCAACGCCGCCGACCAGGGCAACGGGGTCAGCATCTACGGCGGAGGAAAGGCCCTGGTCAGCGTCGAGAACGGTGCGCTCGCAATCACCGGGAGCAGCGTTTACGGTGACGGGGTAGGCGTGCTGACCGGCAACAACGTCATACGCGCCACTGGCAGCGGTTCGGTGAGCGTGGCCGGCAGTTCCACTTATGGCAGCGGCGTCGCCATTTACCCGTCGACGGCGACCAGTTCCGCCGCCATTTCCACGGTGTCGGGCAAACTCTCGATCACGGGCAACAGCAGCGCGGCGTCTGCGGCGCCGGCAGTTCTCCTGCGCACTGCGGCCTCGGGCGCCGCCAACGGCATCAGCATCACATCGGGCAGCGGCGACATCGACATCCAGGCGACGACCGCCGGCTCCGGCGAGGGCCTCTCTATCGTCGGCAGCAGCGCCAATGCCTTCAATACCGTCAGTACGGGTGGTAACGGAAATCTTCGCGTATCGGGCTCCGGCGGCAGCTATGGTGTGCGCATAGACGGCGGCACCAACAAGCTGCAGGTGGAAAACGGCGTCTTGCTCATTAGCGCCAGTGCGCCGAGTGGGCAGCCCTTCAGCCAGTCTTCGGACGCCACGACGATCACCGCCACCGGATCCGGTGTCGTGCTGCGTAATCTCGGCGGCAAGATGAGCAACAGCCTGACCAGCGCCGATTCGGCCGCCGCGACCGCCGCGCTGCAGTCGGATATGGCCGGTAGCGACTGGATGGCGCCCCTTGTCGGCGATACTGCATCCCCATCCTCCAGCGGCGGAGCGGACAGGCTCACTATTTCCGTGGTGTCGTCCAATGCCAATCTCAATGCATCCGCCGCAGGCAAAGAAGATGCAACGCCTTGAACCTGCGTCCGCCGCGGCGTTCACTGGCTCCATAATGCCGCGCCGCGCCGGGCGGCTGGTTCTGCTGTTGCTGGTATCGCTGTCCGCTGTGGCTGTCGCCGCAGACAAGAAAACCGGGCAAGCCGAGCACGACAACTTCCATTTCCTCGGCGAGATGAACAAGGCCTCAACCGTGATGGTGGTCGAGACAAAAATCGTCCCGCCTGAGCTTGGGAAAAAAATCGCGCGGGCTGTTGAACAAGTGATCAGGGAAGGCAACCAGTCGGGTGCCAAGCGCCCGGGTGACTATTTGCAGTATGAGCCGTTGATCCTGGCGTTGGCCGGCCCCGACGGTTCGCGCATGCATTCAGGCCGTAGCCGCCAGGACATCCTGTCCACCACGCGGCGCCTGATCCAGCGCGAGCGTGCGCTAGTTCTAATGGACGCGATGATCCAATCGAAAGCGCAACTACTGGCTGTGGCCGAGAAGAACCTGGACACCATCGTGCCGGCCTATACCAACGGCGTGCAGGCCCAGCCCACTACTTACGCGCACTACCTGCTGGCCTTCGCCTCGGTCTTCGGGCGCGACAGCGCGCGACTGAAGGAGGCTTATGCGCGCCTCAATATGAGCCCGCTGGGCGCGGGCGCGCTCGGTACCTCGAGTTTTCCGGTCAACCGCCAGCGCTTGGCGGAGCTGCTGGGTTTTGACGGCGTGGTGGAAAACTCCTACGACGCGGCCCAGCTCGGCGCGCTCGACCAGGGCGTGGAATTGGTGGGCCTGTGCAGCAACGCGGCGCTGATGATAGGCCTGCTGGCGCAGGATATGCACACCCAGTACCACCAGACCGCTCCCTGGATCACCATCCAGGAGGGGCGGCTCACCGGCACGAGCAGCATCATGCCGCAAAAGCGCAATCCTTATGCCCTCAACGTGCTGCGGCTGCAGGCCAGCGAGGTGGTGGGCGGCGCCTTCACCTACCAACTGGAGGCGCACAACGTCACGCCCGGCATGCCCGACTACAAGCGCGACCAGGTCGACAAAACCCTGGACCTCACGGCCAATGCCTTCGTGAAGCTGGCTGACCTGATGAACCACCTCGTCATCGATCGCAACCGCGCGCTGCAGGAAGTTGACGCCGATTACTCCACCACCACCGAGCTGGCCGACATCCTGCAGCGCGACGCCGACGTTCCCTTCCGGGTCGGCCACCATTTCGCCTCGGACCTGGTCAACTACGGCCGCGCCAACAAGCTCAAGCCCGCCGAGATTCCCTTCGACGTCGCCAGGCAGTTGTATGCAGAGGCGGTGAAGGCCTTTGATTTCCCACGGGCGGAATTTCCGCTGACGCAGGAGCGCTTCCGTACGTCGCTGACCGCGCAGAACATGCTGGCCTCCAGCAAGGGCCTGGGCGGTCCGCAGCGCACGGAGACCGTCAGGATGCTGGCGGCCGAGAAGAGCCGGTTAGAGCAGGACTCCGCCTGGCTCAAGGCGCAGCAGGACAAGCTCGCGCGTGCCCAGTACAACCTGGACCGCACCTTTTCCGGGCTGGTCCAGTGAGTTTCACGGCGGTAGCGGCGATACTGGCGCTGTCGGCCTGACGGGGCCATCGACAAGGGCACCATGGCTGACGATATTTTTTCGCTGGAGAATTTCGAATACCTGTGCTACTCCCGCCAGCAGGAGCCGGCTGCGCGAGAGCTGGTCAAGCTGCTGCTGCTCATAGACAGGAACTACGGCAACCTGGACGGCAACTTCGCGCTCAGCCTGTCGGCCGCCATAGGTGCGCAGGAGCGTGACGCGCACGGCCTGACCCGCCTCACCAGCGCCATCTCGGCCCTGTTTTCCGACCCGACCTTCCATGTCTCGCCCGGCGGCTTCGGCCAGCTCATCAACTTCCAGCGCTGGTTGTCGGCGCTGTTTGCCGCCAGCGCCTTTGTCCATTGCGACCATATCCTGAGGTCGCTCAATTTCCTGGGCTCCGGCGCACCGGAGTTCCACGTGAGCGAACGGGATCTCGTGAAGTTCTGCATCCTGTATTCCCCCGAATCGGAAATCCCGCTGGACGTGGAATTGCTGTGGCGGCAGAACAAAAAGCTGGCCGCCGCGCTGTTCACGGCCCTGCTGTCGCCGCGCTTTCTCGGCTCGCCAGCTGCGCATTCCAAGCGCGAGGCGCTGCTCGCCTGGCTCCCCGCCCACCTCGAGGAAATCGAAAGCCTGGACATCCTGCCGGTAGGCATCCTGCACGACGTGTACATGCACTGCAGCTACGCCGACCTGCCCGACCGCCACGAGATCAAGCGCCCCATCAACCGGCTGGTTCGCAAGAAGCTCGAGGCGCTGGGCCTGGGGCGCGTTGCGCCCGCGCTCGCCGCGCAAAGTGCGGACAAGCCCATCATGCTGGTACTGCTCGAGTGGTTCTCCGGTGGGCATTCGATTTACCGCACGCATTCCAGGACTTTGGAGGCCGCTCGCCGGCATTTTCGCCTGGTGGCCATTGCTTACCCCGGCAACATCGACGAACTGGGCCGGGCGGTGTTTGATGAGGTGATTGATTTCGCCGCGCCCAATGACATGATCGCCTGCCTGCGCCAGCTGCACGCGCTGGCCGGCTCCCTCAGGCCCGCCGTGTTTTACATGCCCAGCGTCGGCATGTTTCCCATCACCATGTTCGCGGCCAATCAGCGCCTGGCACCCGTGCAGGTGGCAGCGCTGGGCCATCCCGCCACCACGCATTCCGACCGTATCGATTACATCAGCGTGGAAGACGATTTTGTCGGCGATCCCGCCTGCTTCAGCGAAACCCTGCTGCGTCTGCCGAAAGACGGGCAGCCCTACCGCCCGTCCGCCATCGAAGTCTCGCTGGCACGGCCGCAGCGGCAGGACTCGGCGGTCGTCAACATCGCCGTGGCCGCGACCACCATGAAGATCAATCCGAAATTCCTGGTGACCTGCCAGAAAATACGCGCGGGCTCACGCAAGCAGATACGGTTTCATTTCCTGATTGGACAGGCAACCGGCCTGATCTATCCGCAAGTGCGAAGGGTGATACGCCGCTATCTGCCGGACGCGGAAATCTACGCGCACCAGCCCTACCCGGACTACCTGGCTATCTTCAGCCGCTGCGACATGTTCCTGAGCCCCTTTCCCTTCGGCAACACCAATGGCATTACCGATGCCGTGACGGTCGGTTTGCCCGGCGTGTGCAAGACAGGGCCGGAAGTGTTTGAACACATCGACGAAGGGCTGTTCCGCCGGCTGGGCCTGCCGGACTGGGCCATCGCCGACAGCGTGGAGGGCTACATTGCCGCCGCCGTTCGCATGGCTGACAACTACCCGGAACGGGCTGCACTGTACCGGCAGCTGGAGCGGCCCGAGTGCCTGAATACCTTGTTCGAAGGCCGTGCGGAATGCCTGGGCGAACGCCTGTATCAGATCTGGTCGGCGACGGCGGACGAGGAGGAGGCCTTGCCCGACAGGGCCTGATGCATCGCTTGGCGGTCCAGGGCTTTTTCCCAGGCGCACACGACGACGCAGGCCACGCAGTTGCCGAGCATGTTGGTGAGGGAGCGGCATTTCATCAACCGCTCTATGCTCAGCAACAGGACAATGCCCGCGATCGGTATGAGGTTCTGGCTGGCCAACGTCGCGGTCAGGGCCACAAAGGCCGAACCGGCGACGCTGGCGGCGCTCTTGGATGTCAGCATCGCGATGCCCAGCAGTGACAGCAGTGACCAGAAACCCAGCTCGACATGCGCCACCTGCGCCAGGAAGATCGCCGCCATGGCGATATAGATGTTGCTGCCGTTCAGGTTGAAACTAAAACCGGTCGGCAGCATCAAGCGCGCCACCGGTTTGGCGCAGCCCATTTTTTCCATTTTTCCGACCAGACTCGGCAAGGCGGCTATTGACGAAGTGGTGAAGAAGACCAGCAGCAGCTCTTCTTTGACATAGGCGACCAGGCGGAAGATGTTGCAACCGGCGGCGCGCGCGAGAAGGCCCATCACCACGAAGACAAACAGGATGCTGACGAGATAAATCGCGGCGAGAAAATGCAGCAGTGGCAACACCGAGGACATCCCGTAACGGCCAATCATGAAGGCGACTGCACCGAATGCAGCCAGTGGGGCCAGCTTCAGGACCATGCCGACCATGCCGAGCCATACTTGCTGCACCGCTTCGATGAGCTCCAGCAGCTTGTGCCCGCGTTCACCCGCGCGCGCCAGTGCAATGCCCGACAGCAGCGCCAGCAGCAGGATCTGCAGGTTGTTGTTGCCGGTGAAGGCGCTGGCAAATGTCGGGGGGATGATGTTGAGCAAAAAGTCGGTTGTGCTTTCCGCGGCCTTTGCAGGCGCAGCGCGCTGTGCGACGTCAGCCGCAAAATCTGGCGCGAAACCCTTGCCGGGCGTCAGCAACAAGGCGCCCAACATGCCCGCCAGCAGCGAGATCAAGGTCATGGCCTCGAAGTAGATGATGGCCTTGACACCCACCTTTGTGGCCTGCAGCCGGTTGCGCATGCTGGCGATACCGGACACCACCAGGCAAAAGATCAGCACGCCGATCAGCATGCTGATCAGGCGCAGAAAGCCGTCGCTGAGGGGTTTCATCATCGCGCCGACTGAGGGAAAAAAATTCCCCAGCAGGATGCCGGCGGCAAAGGCGAGAGCCATTTGCGCAATGGGATGGCAAAGCGTTCTTCTGATTTTGATCATCGATCACCCAGTCTACGGGCGGCTTGGCCGCCACGGCGCGGGGGCCGCGCCATACGGTTGTTTTTTGCGGATGGACGGCGAGTATCAAGACGCGAAGGTGTCACGCATCGTCGCGGGCATATACATAAAATCCGAAAATACGATCCCCGATACCTAAAAAAGATGGGCTGACACCATGGAGCTGAGACATCTGCGCTACTTCCTGATGGTTGCCGAGGAGCAGCATTTCACGCGCGCCGCCGAGCGGTTGAATATGCAGCAGCCGCCCTTGAGCCACCAGATCCGGCTGCTGGAAGAGGAGCTGGGCTTCGAATTGTTCCGCCGCCACCCCAAAGGCGCGGCGCTGACGGCCGGTGGCGCGGTGTTTTTGCAGGAAGCCCAGGCCATCCTGCGCGGCGTCGAGCAGGGCGCGGCACGCGCCGCGCGCGCCGCACAGGGCTTTGAAGGCACGCTGGCCATAGGCTTTACCAGCTCTGCCGCGGCTCATCCTTTGATTCCGGGGATCATCCGGGCCTATCGCGGCGCCTATCCCGATGTGCACCTGGACCTCAGGGAAGCCAATGCGGCGGAATTAACCGAGGGCATAGACAGGGGCAAGGTCAATATCGCGATTCTGCGTACGCCCGTCAGCCATCCGCGCGGTGTGAGTTTTTTTTCCTTGCTCGAAGAAGAGATGCTGCTGATTCTGCCGGTGGGCCATGCGCTGGTGGCGGGCGCCGCCAAGGGCAAGATGCCGGTCATTGATCTGAAATCCCTGGCTGATGAGCAGTTCATTCTGGTGCGCAGACACGGCGCACCAGGCATGTATTCGGATCTGATCGAAGCCTGTGAACAGGCGGGCTTCACGCTCAGGATCGCCTCGGAGGTGGAGCGCATGCTGACCAATATCAGCCTGGTCGCGGCGGGCGCGGGCGTTTCCGTGGTTCCCGCATCCATGAAGGATTTTCACCGTGAGAGCGTGGTGTACTGCCGTATCACCAATGCCAGGCCCGCGCTGGTGGCGCCTATCACGCTGGTGAGCCGGGAAGACAGCAACTCGCCGGCCGAAAAGAATTTCCTGGATCTGGCCAAAATATTTGCGCGGCAGCACAAAGCCTGAGTGCGTGCGGGTACATGGACACCAAACATCTCGGCCCCCAGGCGGGCTCAGTACAAAATGAGTCGGCGAGTTTGCTTGGGGCCTAGTCCAATCCGTTGAATCCCGGCTTCGAGCCGTTGCCCTGCACCATGGGTACCAGAAACAATGACAGCGGCAGTCCGGGCGTCCTCAGTGGGTGCGGCATGATGCAACAATCCGTGATTCGGCCCGCGTAGTGACGATCAGTTGGGCACAACTTTAAAGCAGAGGCCACGGTGCCACACACGGGGAACATTCTGGCCGGGATGGAGTCCCAAGTCTTGTGATCAATTCAATTTCAGGCAGGAGTAACCGTGAGGGTATTTAAATTTGTTTCCGGTCTTGTTGTCGCGGCGCTGTGTGCCGCCGGCTGCGCGTTGACAGCGATAAAGCCCGGCATGACCCGTGAGAACGTCATCGCGCTTCGCGGAACGCCGTCCCGGGTGGTGCCGCTGGATGCGGGAACCCGGCTGCAGTATTCGGGCCAGCCGCTTGGTCAGTTCGCCACGATGGTAGATCTGGATGCCGCCGGCAGGGTCATCGGCGTCCGCGAGGTTCTGACGCCAGCAGAGTTCTCAAGAGTCCAGCCGGGCAAGTGGACGCGCTCGGATATGGAACGCGAATTTGGCCGGCCGGCAAAGATTGACCGTGTAGCGTCATGGTCCGGCGACATCATGACTTACCGCTGGCGAGACAGCGATCAACCCATGTTTTTCTGGGCTTACCTGGACGGCAACAACGTGGTGCAGCGCATCGGGCAAGGCATGGAATTTCCCATGCGAGTCAATGATCGCTGATGGGCGTATTGCACGCTAGTCGGGTGTTGCGGAGCGGCCGATATCCGGCCACCGGTGATGCAGATACACCCAGGCAACCAACCCGATGCACATCATCCCGAGCGAGACTGCCGCCAATGCCCGGGTGGAGTGCATTGCGAGCGGGGCGATGACACCGGCAACAATGCCGTTGGCGGTTGAGCCCACGAAGGCCTGAAGGGAAGAAGCCATGCCGCGCCGTTCAGGATAAAGGTCCAGCACCAGCAGCGTGACGACCGGCACCATCAGCGCCCAGCCGAATGCAAACACTGCGATCGGAAAGAGGGACCACGAAGCATGCGGGGCGAACAGCATGTTGGCAATCAGGTTAAGCACCGAGGTGACCAGCATGATGACAAAGCCGTGCCGTATTTGCTGCTTGGGGGCAATCTTTCCTGCCAGGCGGCCGCTCAGCCACGCGCCGGACATGATGCCGGAGATTGTCAGGATGAAAAACCAGAAAAATTCGGTAGGCTGCAGTGCCAGGTGTTCCCCCAAAAAAGCGGGCGCTGACAGTACATACAAAAACATGCCGTTGAATGGCACGCCGCTGGCCAGCGCCAGCAATAAAAAGCGGGGACTGGAACCCAACTGCCAGTAGCCCCGCATCAGGTGCCTGACTTCAAACGGCTGGCGTTCCAGCGGCGGAAGTGTCTCGGGCAAGAACCGGAAGTTGGTAGCCCACAGGATCACACCCACTCCCGTCAGAAACCAGAAGATGCTGTGCCAGCCCAGATGCACAAAAAGCCAGCCGCCGACAATGGGCGCCAGGGCTGGGGCCACTCCGAAATAGATGGTGACCTGGCTCATGACCTGTTGGGCCTGAGCCGGCGGGTACATGTCGCGTATGACGGCGCGCGACACCACAATGCCCGCACCTGTCGACAAGCCCTGCATGGCCCGGAAAAAAACCAGTTGCCCGATGCTTTGCGACAGCGCGCAACCGGCCGACGCCAGAGTGAATAGCGCGATTCCCCACAACACCACCGGCCTGCGGCCAAAACTGTCGGCCAGCGCGCCGTGAAACAGGTTCATGAAAGCAAAACCGAACAGGTAGGCCGACAGCGTCTGCTGCATTTCTACCGGTGATGCTCCCAGCGACTGCGCCATGCCGGAAAAGGCGGGAATGTAGGTGTCGATGGAAAACGGCCCGAGCATCCCGAGCACAGCCAACAAGGCGGCAAGCGTCCAGCGTGGGGCGCGCCAGAGTTCGTCGGCGTTGGGGTTCATTCTTTTTTCAGCTTGAGTGCGGTGTCATAGAGCTCGTTGCGCCCCACGCCGGTGATTTCTGCCGCGACTTTTACAGCAGTCTTGAGCGGCAACTCCGCCAGCAACAACTGCAACACCCGTGTGCCATCTTCAGGGTTATCCGCAGCGGCGCAAGGATGCAGCACCAGTGCAAATTCACCGCGCGTACGCTGGGCGCCAGCAGCCAGCCAGCCGGAAAAATCCTGCGCCGGCACGGTCGCAATTTCCTCGAATTGCTTGGTCAGCTCACGGCCAACGGTGACCAGGCGGGCTTGCAGCACCGCCAGTGCTTTCGCAAGCGCCTCGATGCGGTGCGGCGCTTCCAGAATCACGATGGCCCGGGTATCGGTTTGCAGCTGCTGGATGGCCTGGTCGCGTTCACCGGCCTTGCTCGGCAGAAAACCGGCGAATACGAACCCGGTGTCACCGCCCGGGCTGCTCAGCCCGGCCACGCTGAGCACCGCGGTGACGCTGCTGGCACCCGGCAGGGGCATGATGGCCAGGCCAGCGGCACGAACGGCGGCGACCAGGCGGGCGCCGGGATCGCTCACGGCCGGCGTGCCGGCGTCGCTGATATAGGCCACGCGCTCACCCCGCTGCAGGCGTTCGATCACCAGGCCTGCGGCCTCTGCTTCATTGTGTTCGTGCACCGCCAGCAGGGGCTTGTCGATGCCGTACTGCCGTAGCAGGGGCTGCGAATGCCGTTTGTCTTCGCAGGCTATGGCGTCTACCAGTTGCAGTACTTGCAGGGCGCGCAGGCTGATATCGGCCAGGTTCCCGATCGGGGTCGCCACCACATAGAGCGCGCTTTCCGGATAATGCTGCATGCCTGCTGCGGCGCGTGCCGCATTCAGTGCCAGGTCGAAGGAAGCGTTCAATGTGGTTTTCCAGAAAACAGGTTGCCGGGACGGCGTCAAAAGCGACGGCCCTTCAGGCCCCAGCCTCGCCTGGGCAGGTTACCACCAAGTCGAGGGGTGATGCTGCGGAAGCTGCCGCGCGCGCCTACCTTGCCAAGGCCGGACTGGTATTGGTCGACACCAATTATCGGACGCCGGGCCGCGGTGGCGGCGAGATCGACCTGGTCATGCGCGCACCCGACGGTACCTTGGTGTTTGTGGAAGTGCGCCAGCGCACCGGCGTCTCGCACGGCGGCGCCGGCGCCAGCATCAGCCCCGCCAAGCAGCAGCGAATCATCTTTGCCGCGAGGCACTATCTCATGCGTTTCGGCAGCCCACCGCCTTGTCGATTCGACGTGGTCCTGGTCAACGGGCCGCAGGATGACGGGGCGGCTCCTGACATTGAATGGCTGCCCGGAGCTTTCGACGCGTCCTGAGCGCCGGGAATGGATGGCGGAATTTGTAACCATCCATTGCCAGCCTGCGCAAACCCCTCCGGGGCCGGCGGCGCAGTCCGACCCGCTATCATTGACCCCATGCTTGAACAACGTATCGAACAGCAGTTCATTGACAGCGCCGACCTGAAATACCAGGCGGCACAGGTCCTGTCCAAACCGATTGCGGCCGCAGTGCAGGCCATCCTGGCCAGCGTCACCAGTGGCGGCAAAGTCCTGGCCTGCGGCAATGGTGGCTCGGCAGCGGATGCCCAGCACTTCGCTGCGGAGTTTGTGGGGCGCTATGAGCGTGAGCGGCCCGAGTTGGGTGCGATTGCGCTGACGACCGACAGCTCCATCCTCACCGCCATTGCCAACGACTACGACTTCACGGTCATCTTCTCGAAGCAGGTGCGTGCCCTGGGCGGCGCCGGCGACGTATTGCTGGCCATCAGCACCAGCGGCAATTCGGCCAATGTGCTGGCCGCCATCGAAGCCGCCCATGAGCGCGAGATGACCGTGGTGGCGCTGACGGGGCGCGGGGGCGGCAAGATGACCCATGCCCTGCGCGAAACCGATGTGCATATCTGCGTGCCGCATGAGCGGACCGCGCGTATCCAGGAAGTGCACCTTCTTGTCCTCCATTGCATTTGCGATGGTGTGGACACCCAGTTACTTGGCGATCAGGAGACCTCTGTATGACATATGCCCCGTTGAAACGACTCGCTCTGGCCATTGGTACGTCGGTATTGCTTGGCAGCGCCCTGACAGCCTGCTTTCCTTTGGTGGTGGGCGGCATGGCCGGCGGTGCGCTTGTTGCCACCGATCGCCGTACGTCGGGTGCGCAGCTGGAAGACGAAGGCATTGAATTGCGCGCGCTGAGCCGGATTCGCAGCAATGTGGGTGATCGTGTTCACGTCAACCTGACCAGCTACAACCGGCAGGTCTTGCTGACGGGGGAAGTCCCCAATGCCCAGGACAAGCAACTCGTCGAACAGATCGTTTCGCGTGTGGAGAATGTGAACTCGGTGGTCAATGAGCTTGCCATCATGGGCAGTTCCACTCTGACGCAGCGCTCGTCCGACACCCTCGTCACTGGCCGTGTCAAGGCGATGCTGATTGACGCACGTGACCTGTCGTTGAACGCCTTCAAGGTGGTGACCGAACGTGGTACGACCTACCTGATGGGGCGCGTTACACAGCGAGAAGCGGATCGTGCCACAGACGTGGTTCGTTCCACTCCGGGTGTGCAAAAAGTCATCCGCATGTTTGAAATCATCAGCGAGGAAGAGCTGGCACGCATGCTGCCGTCAAAACCCGTAGAGCCGCCCGCCGGCGCCAAACCCGCCGGGAGTTGAAGTTAGGGGCTGGCAGTGCTGGCCTCGCCAGCACTGTCGTTCTGCTTTTCGTCCGCTTTTGTCGGGTTCGGCCCAGTCTTTATTTCAGGCGCTTGATCAGGCTCGATGTGTCCCAGCGCTGGCCGCCCATGGCCTGCACGTCGGCATAAAACTGGTCGACCAGGGCCGTCACGGGCAGGCGCGCACCATTGCGCTTGGCTTCGTCCAGTACCAGGCCCAGATCCTTGCGCATCCAGTCCACGGCAAACCCGAAGTCAAACTTGTCGGCCACCATGGTTTTGCCGCGGTTGTCGAGCTGCCAGCTTTGCGCTGCGCCTTTGCCAATCACGTCCAGGACCTGGTTCACATCCAGACCGGCCTTCTGGCCAAACGCCACCGCTTCGCTCAGGCCCTGTACCAGGCCGGCAATGCAAATCTGGTTGACCATCTTGGTAAGTTGCCCCGCGCCGCTTGGGCCCATCAGCGTGAAGGCTTTTGAAAAAGCCATGCCCACTGGTTTCGCGGCATCAAATGCTGCGGTGTCTCCGCCGCACATCACTGTAAGCGCGCCATTTTGCGCACCTGCCTGGCCACCCGAGACGGGCGCATCTATGAAGTGCAAGCCGATCTTGGAGGCCGCCGCGGAGAGTTCACGCGCCACATCGGCCGAGGCCGTGGTGTGGTCCACGAAGATGGCGCCCGGTTTCATGCCGGCCAGCGCTCCATCGTTACCCAGTACCACGCTGCGCAGGTCGGCATCGTTGCCCACGCAACAGAAAATGACGTCTGCACCTGCAGCCGCCTCGCGCGGCGTGGCGGCTGCACGGCCCTTGAACTCGCTCGTCCAGGAGGCAGCCTTGGCGGCGCTGCGGTTGTAGACCGTGACGTCATGGCCCGCCAGCGCCAGGTGCCCGGCCATCGGGAAGCCCATGACACCGAGGCCCAGGAAGGCGACAGTACGTGAATCGGAAGTTTCGTAGGTTTTGGGGTGAATTGATGACACAGTTAAATCTCTTGAGGCCCGTCGGGCAAGGGGGTTTGGGTAGCAATGATTATGGCTTGATTGCGCGCTTTGCCCCGTGAACCTCCCTGTTTTCCCATGAAGGAGCAGCTTCACATTCATGACGCATCTCAGCGCGTTGGGGGGTATGCAAAACAGACTGTCCTGCCCCATTTATTAACTGAATTGCATCATGCCGTTTCCAAAAGACCAGTTCTCACGCGACGTCTCAACCAGATTGATGATGACGTCGGCCGCACTAAAGCTGCAATTCGACGAGATTTGTTTTCCGATTTCCCAGAAGAGCGCCTTCTTCATGTCCGGCGATCGACCGGGGGCACAAAATATTTGAATAAAAACCACGTGGGCGGAGTGCGTGACCCCAAGGAATTCTTCGGAGCAAATGAGTTGGCGCGGTGTATGACGCGTGAGCGTCTGGAAGCGATCCGGCTCCGGCACATTGAACGTGTCTACCAGGGCTTGGTGCACAAGGCTCGACACGGCCGAAAGCTCTTCGTCCGGCGTGGTGTCAGGAAGGTCAATTCGTACGAGAGGCATGAAGTTTCCTTTTGGATTAATCGGTTGGTGCGCTGTGCGGGCGACGGAGGTGAATGTGGGCAGTGGTCAGTTCCCGCGCTTGCCTAGCCTGCGGCAGCTCCAATGGCCATTCCCAGGTCGGCGTTGGTATAGGCTTTGCCGGCAATTCCCCAGGCACCCTCCACCGCATAGGTCACGTTGACAAAGGTGCGCTCTCTCGGGTGTTTTCCCGCCTTGAGTTCGTCAATGATGTCTGTTGCCGCCTTGACGAAGTTGTCTTTCACCGACTGATCGGGGAAGGTGACAGAAGGGACCTTAACCTCTATGACCGCAAGCGACTGGGGTTTGCCGCCGGCATAGCTGTGCTCTTCAGGGTAAATGTCGACATGCCCGATGACTGCGGGAGTCATGAAGGTGTTTCCGCTGAGGCCGTGTACCTGCAGCAAGGCGTCTGCAACTCTGGAGAAAACCTCGCGCTCGCCGGCCGGCGTTAAAAGTCCCTGCGATAGCTGGATGGAGATGGGCATAAAAATCCTTTGAAGAGCGACGGCACAACATGTCCGCGCGAAGTGAACTGTGCCCATGACGGCGCCCGCTGGAAATCCCCCCGAATGCATAATGCTTGTGTCAAATCTGCACAAGCATGAAAAACCTCAGCCTTGACGACTTCTCGCTGTTTGCGCAGCTTGCATCTGCCCAGTCGCTCTCGACAGTAGCGAGGGAACGCAACGTTGCGGCCAGCCATATGTCGCGGTCGCTCGCGCGCATGGAGGCTCAATGCGGCCTGCGGCTGATGCACCGGACCACTCACAGCCTCTCTCTCACTGACGAAGGTGAGGTCTT
This sequence comes from Polaromonas sp. P3_B4, assembly GCF_056402835.1. Taxonomy (NCBI): domain Bacteria; kingdom Pseudomonadati; phylum Pseudomonadota; class Betaproteobacteria; order Burkholderiales; family Comamonadaceae; genus Polaromonas; species Polaromonas sp. P3_B4. The sequence continues at coordinate 3,460,487 of NZ_JBFUGQ010000001.1, read as the reverse complement.
CCTTGAATACGCCCAGCGCATCCTTGCCGAACACAGGCAATTGCAAAACAGCTTCGCCAGCCGAAGCCGCTCAGTGGTGGGAACGGTCCGTTTGAGCATCAGCCAGATTCTTGCTGAATATGTACTGATTCCCCGGCTGGGCAAGCTGCGGGCCTTGCACCCGGAATTGAAGCTGGACCTGCATCTGGATGATCGCCTTGTCAGCATGGCCGATGAGGCGATGGATATCGTCGTGAGGGCGGGTGTTGCACCTGCGCAGACTGCCATTGCCCGTAATCTTGGAAGCCATGGGCGTGCTTTGTACGCCTCACCTGTGTATCTCAAGAAGCATGGCGTTCCGCGTGCGCCGGCAGATCTTCAATTGCACAGCCTGATATCAAATACCACTTCGATTACCCACAATCAATGGACCTTCGAAGAAAACGCGGTCGTCACCCCACTCACGGTGCAGGGGCAGTTGCGCGTCAATAGCAGCGCTGCGGTGGTTTCACTTGCCTTGGCGGGAGCCGGCATTGCCCGGATCAACGACGTTATCGGCCGCGAGCTGGTGGCGCAAGGCCGGTTAAAGCCGGTGCTGGCCCGGCACACGGTGAGCGATGTCTATTCTATTGATGCGGTGATTCTGGCCGAACGCCATCGGGCTCCCAAAATCCGGGCCACTATCGATTACCTTCAGGTCTGCTTCGCGGCCTTTAGCCCTTCGAACTCAGCCCTTGGCCGGAACGACGCCGGCAGTTCAGCGGCTTAGACGATAGCGAAGTTTTCCGTGCCTGCAGCCAGGTCGACGGACTTGGCACGCTGCGAGTTGAGCTTGATCTGCAGGCGCAGGTCGTTCACCGAGTCGGCGTTGCGCAAGGCGTCTTCGTAGGTGATGAAGTGGCTCTCGAAGGCGTCGTACAGCGCCTGGTCGAAAGTCTGCATGCCCAGGTTGCGGCTCTTTTTCATGATCTCCTTGATTTCGGAGACTTCGCCCTTGAAGATCAGATCGGAGATCAGCGGCGAGTTGAGCATGACCTCCACCGCCGCAAAACGGCCCTTGCCGTCCTGCTTGGGCACCAGCCGCTGTGAAATCATGGCCTTCAGGTTGAGTGAGAGGTCCATCAGCAACTGGGTGCGGCGCTCTTCGGGGAAAAAGTTGATCACGCGGTCCAGCGCCTGGTTGGCGCTGTTGGCATGCAGGGTGGCCAGGCACAGGTGGCCGGTTTCCGCGAACGCGATGGCGTGTTCCATGGTTTCGCGATCGCGGATCTCGCCCATCAGGATCACGTCGGGCGCCTGGCGCAGCGTGTTTTTCAGGGCCGCTTCCCAGCTGTCGGTGTCCAGGCCCACTTCACGTTGCGTGATCACGCAGTTCTTGTGCGCATGGACAAATTCCACCGGGTCTTCAATCGTGATGATGTGGCCGAACGACTGTTCGTTGCGCCAGTCGACCATGGCCGCCAGCGTGGTGGATTTACCCGAACCGGTAGAGCCCACCAAAATGGTCAGGCCGCGCTTGCTCATCACCACTTCCTTGAGCACCTGGGGCACACCCAGCCCGTCGATGGTGGGCAGCACGGCGGGAATCGTCCGCATTACCATGCCGACCTTGCCCTGCTGGATGAAAGCATTGACGCGAAAGCGCCCCACGCCGGGCGGCGAGATGGCGAAATTGCATTCCTTGGTGCGTTCGAATTCGGCGGCCTGCTTGTCGTTCATGATGGAACGGGCAAGGGCGAGCGTGTGGCCGGCGTTCAGCGGCTGCGGCGACACCTTGGTCACCTTGCCGTCGACTTTCATGGCCGGTGGGAAGTCGCCTGTGATGAACAGGTCACTGCCATTACGGCTGACCATGAGTTTCAGCAGATCATTGATGAATTTACTGGCCTGGTCGCGTTCCATTTGCGACTCCTTTCAAACAAACTCTGTCGTTGCCGGAAACTCGGCAGGATCGGTGACGGTGGTTCTCTCTTCAATCAAGCAGGGGCCGCGGAACCGGCTTTGCCGGGCCGCAGGCGCAGCGGCCCCATACGTAAGGAAAGGGGCAGCGCGCCGTAGGCTCGAAGTGACAAGCGTGGGGGCCATAGCTTCTAGCCGGGGAAGTTTTCCGGGATTTTTGCCTTGCCGCGGGCTTCGGCAGCAGAAATCACATTGCGCTTCACCAGTTCGGTCAGGTTCTGGTCGAGCGTCTGCATGCCCACACTGTTGCCGGTCTGGATGGATGAATACATCTGGGCGACCTTGGCCTCGCGGATCAAATTGCGGATGGCGCTGGTGCCCAGCATGATTTCGTGTGCAGCCACGCGGCCCGCACCGTCTTTGGTTTTGCACAACGTTTGCGAGATCACGGCCTGCAATGACTCGGACAGCATGGAGCGGATCATTTCCTTTTCCTCGGCCGGAAACACGTCGATGATCCGGTCAATGGTTTTCGCGGCGCTGGAAGTATGCAGCGTGCCGAAGACCAGGTGGCCCGTTTCGGCGGCCGACATAGCCAGCCGGATGGTTTCCAGGTCACGCATTTCACCCACCAGGATGGCGTCCGGATCTTCCCGCAGGGCCGACTTCAGCGCGGCGTTAAAGCTCAGGGTGTGTGGGCCAACCTCACGCTGGTTGATCAGGCATTTTTTGGATTCGTGCACGAATTCGATCGGGTCTTCCACCGTCAGGATGTGGCCGTACTCGTTTTCGTTCAGGTAGTTGACCATGGCGGCCAGTGTGGTCGATTTGCCCGAGCCGGTGGGGCCGGTGACCAGCACCATGCCCCGCGGTTTCATGGCCAGGTCGCCAAAAATCTTGGGGGCGTTGAGCTGTTCCAGTGTCAGGATTTTGGATGGAATGGTCCGCAGCACCGCACCGGCGCCGCGATTCTGGTTGAAGGCATTGACGCGAAAGCGCGCCAGTCCGTCGATTTCGAACGAGAAGTCGACCTCCAGGAACTCTTCGTAGGTTTTGCGCTGGGTGTCGTTCATGATGTCATACACCATGGAATGCACCTGCTTGTGGTCCAGCGGATCGATGTTGATGCGCCGCACGTCGCCGTGAACCCGGATCATGGGCGGCAAGCCTGCCGACAAATGCAAGTCAGACGCCTTGTTCTTGACGCTAAAAGCCAGCAACTGCGTGATATCCATCCCGGGACCCTTTGAAAATGGTTTTCAAACTAAGTTTACAGTTCGATTATGACCACGATTGTGCGCAATCTCCAGCTTGTCCGTGACCGGATAACCACGGCCTGCGTAGCTGCCGGGCGCAATCCGGCGAGCGTACGGCTGCTGGCGGTCTCCAAAACCTTCGGTGCGGACGCCGTGATCGACGCAGCGTCGGACGGGCAGCGCGCCTTCGGCGAGAACTACATCACCGAGGGCGTGGAGAAAATTGTCGCCCTCCGCGCCTGGCAAGGCGCTCAGGCACAGGGCACTCCGATTGCGCTGGAGTGGCATTGCATCGGCCCGGTTCAGAGCAACAAGACCCGTCTCGTGGCTGAGCATTTTGACTGGGTGCAGTCGGTCGATCGCCTAAAAATCGCCCAGCGGCTGAGCGAGCAGCGGCCGCCCGGTTTGCCGCCGCTCCAGATCTGCCTGCAGGTCAACGTGGATGACGGCGCCAACAAGTCGGGCGTGGCGCCTGAGGATGTCCTGGCGCTGGCGCAGGCGGTTGTGCAGCTGCCGAACCTCACCTTGCGCGGCTTGATGGCAATACCGGAGCCTGCTATCGATTTTGTAGCTGCTTGCGCTGTCCACGCGCGGACAAAAGCCATTTTTGACGAAATCAATGCTTCAGGTGCGTTGCCTGCACCCATGGATACGCTGTCAATGGGCATGACCGCCGACCTGGAGGCGGCGATCCATTCGGGCAGCACCATGGTGCGCGTAGGCACTGCGATCTTCGGCAAGAGATAGGCCCCCACGGTCGCTCACTTCGTGTAGCTCCCTGCCCCCCGAGGGGGCCGCTGCGCCTGAGGCCCGGCAAAGCCGGTTCCTCGGCCCCTGCTGGTGAAGAGATCTCCCTCGGTTATTTCTTCGGTGGAGTGATCGGCTTGATCGTGCCGCAATCAGCCGACAGCCATTTGCCTGCAGCATCCATGGTCATCTTCTCGGGCTTGCCTTTGACGGTGGTCGTGGTGTTCATCTTCATGGTGTAGGCGGTGTCGCCGTTGAAGGTCATCACACCTTCGCCGCTGGAGGGCGGTTGGGTGCACACATAAGAAATCTTGATGGTGTTGCCGCTGCGCGGCGACTGGGTGGTTTTGCAGTCGCCTTGCTGCTGCTGGGGCATTTCGTTGCGCTCGGCCATTTCCTTGGTGATGCACATCTTCATGCTCATGCCACCGCCGGCGCCGGGCCCCATGGACATGCCCTGTTTGCCCATCATGTCCTGCATCTGCTTGCGCTGCTCGGGCGACATGCTGGCCAGCTGCTTTTCCATGTTGGCCATGGCTTTTTCCATCTCGCCGGAGCTTGATTGCATCTTGCTCGTCATTTCCCACAGGCCTGGTTTGGTGGTCTGCGCAGAAACCCCGGCGGACAGGGCCAGCGTGACAACAGCAAGGGCGGCTGGAAAGGGGGTAGAAAGCTTCATGGGTGTTCCTGGTGAATGGCAAACAGGGGATGAGCCCGCATTATTGCCAGCATGGGCCGTTTTGCAAGCTCGGGTGCCGTCAGCGCATGAATTTTCCGCCGCGCCCGATGATGGTGAGGTCGGTGAAGCGGGAGCCCTCGTGATTTTGGGGGCCGTAATTCACGGTGAAGCCACCCATGTTGTAGTCCCGCATGGACTCCAGCGCCGTCACCAGGCTCTCACGGGTCAGGTTCTTGCCGGCGGCCCGGCGCAAGCCCTCGGTAAAAACCTTGGCCACCAGAAAGCCTTCCATGCTGGAGAAGTCAAAGTCCTTGTGGCCACCCTCTGCCATGCGTTGCTGGTATTCACGCACGATGGCCGATGAGGGTGTGTAAGGGAAGGGCATCACCTGCGAAATCGTCACGCCCGCCCCGGTGTCGCCCAACTCTTCAGCGAGCGCCTTCGAGCCGACAAAACTCACGTTGAAAAACTGGCCGCCGTAGGCCTTGGCCCGTGCCTGCCGGATCAGCGCGGCGCAGGACCTATAGGCGCTGATCTGGATCACGGCCTCGGGCGTGACCTTGAGTATTTCTGCCAGCGGTGCGGCAACATCCACGCTGTTGCGCTCAACCGTGACGCTGGCAGCCGGCTTGAGGTTGCGCCGGGTCAGCGCCCGCATCACGCCTTCCAGCCCGGCCTTGCCGTAAGAGTCGTTCTGGTAGAAGACCGCGATTTTGGTGATGCCGACGGTGCTCAGGTGCTGCACGATGCGCTCGGTCTCGTCAAAGTAACTGGCGCGCACGTGGAACAGGTTCCGGTTGAAAGGCTCGCGCAGGCCCTGCGCGCCGGTGAACGGCCCCACCAGCGGGATGCCTGCCGCATTGATGGCCGGCACCGCAGCCAGGGTGGTGGGTGTGCCGACCGAACCGATCAGCGCGAACACCTTGTCTTCTTCGATCAGGGCCTTGACCGCGGCAGCGGCCTTTTCAGGTTCATAACCGTCGTCCCGCGAAACCAGTTTGAGGGTGCGGCCGTTGATGCCGCCGGCGGCGTTGACGGCATTGAAGTGCGCCAATATGCCCAGTTGCATGCGCTTGCCCAGCTCGGCGGCGGGGCCGGTCTGGGCGGCGAATTGCCCGACGCGTATTTCGGTATCCGTCACGCCGATTTCCGCCGACTGCGCCGCTGCGGCGACAAGCACCCCCACCAACACGCCCAAACGCCACCATGGCTTGTTTTTCATCAGGGTCCTCCGTTTTTTTCGTGGTGATGGTTTTTTCACCATCTGCATATGCAACTTCTTGCATATGTGCACTGCAAGGTAGTCCAATGCGCACGGCTTGGCAACGCGGTTAGTCCGGGTGCGGCTGGATTTGAGCGGGAATCCGTGAGAAAAGTGCCGCTAACGCGGCCTTTTCAGGCGGGCAGCAGATGCCCGGCCTAGACCCCCAGCGCCAGCCGGGTGGTATTTTTCACCTCTTCCATCACCGCGTAAGTGCGGGTTTCGCGCACACCCGGCAGCTGCCACAGCACGGTGCCGGCAAAAGAGCGGTAGGCCACCATGTCGGCCATGCGGGTTTTGAGCAGGTAGTCAAAGCCGCCGGCCACCATGTGGCATTCGGAAATTTCAGGGTGAACCTGCACCGCCGCCTTGAAGGCTTCAAACACATTGGGCGTGGTGCGGTCCAGCAGCACTTCGACAAACACCATCATGCCGGCGCCCAGCTTGAGGGGGTTGAGCAGGGCTTCGTAACCCAGGATGTAGCCGTCCCGGCTCAAACGCTGCACGCGGGCCAGCACGGCCGTGGGCGACAGAGCCACGCTCTCGGCGAGCTTGAGGTTGGAAATCCGGCCGTCCTGCTGCAGGACATTCAGGATTTTCAGGTCAATGCGGTCAATTTCGGGTGAGGCTTCAAACATGCGTAGTGAATTATTCGGTGAAATTCGTAAATTTAGCGGGAAATTCAGCAACATTCAACAGAACATCATCGTATTGACTGAATAACCGCCATTTACCGTGAAAACCTCCATGAATCACTTGAAACCTGCATCTCCGCGCCTGCCCTTCCCGTACCGCCCCGAAGCCGACATCGTGGCCGCGCACCTGCAGCGCCTGGCCGGGGCGCTCGACTGGGCGGCGGCGGCGCACTCCGCCCAGCCCTGGGTGCAAGCCGTGCGTGACAACCCGCCGCCGTTCTGGGCCATGGAAAGCCTGCTCAAGGAATACCCGATCTCCAGCGCGGAGGGCTTGGCCCTGATGCGGCTGGCCGAAGCTTTGCTGCGTGTGCCGGACGCCGAAACCGCGATTGCCCTGACGGCTGACCAGCTCGGCCGCGCTGATTTCGACAGCGCTGGCGATGGAGTGATGGCACGGCTGTCGGCCTCGGCCATCGCCATGTCCAAGAAATTCCTGCCGGAAGGCGGCCAACCCCACATCATGAGCAAGCTGGGCGCGCGCACGGTGGTGGCGGCGACCTTGCGTGCCGTGCAACTGCTCGGCCGGCAGTTTGTGCTCGGGCAAACCATTGCCGATGCGATGGCCGAGGCCGATGACAGCCGCAAAAAAATTCCCAACCTGCGTTTCAGCTACGACATGCTGGGCGAGGGTGCGCGTACCGATGCCGACGCGTTGCGCTATCTCGCCAGTTACACGGGCGCTATCAAATCAATAGCTGCTGGCGCTCGTCCGGTGGGCGCTACCGAGCAAAACGACGGTATATCCATCAAGCTCAGCGCGCTGCACCCGCGCTACGAAGATGCCCAGCGCGAACGCGTGATGGCCGAGCTGGTGCCGCGCGTCTGGGGGCTGTGCGAGCTGTCAGCCCGGGCCAATATCAACCTCACCATCGACGCCGAAGAGGTCGACAGGCTGGAGCTGTCGCTGGATGTGTTTGAGGCTTTGGCCGCGCTGGTGGCCCAGCACCACCCTCAGTGGCAGGGCTTTGGCCTGGCCATGCAGGCCTACCAGACCCGCGCTCTGGAGCTGATCGAGCACATCGCTGCCATTGCCCGCAAATACCGGCTGCGCCTGATGTGCCGGCTGGTTAAAGGAGCCTACTGGGATTCGGAAATCAAGCGCGCACAGGAGATGGGCCTGCCGCACTACCCGGTGTTCACGCACAAGCACCACACCGATGTGTCGTACCTCGCCTGCGCGCAGGCCCTGCTGGCCGCGCCGGATGCGATCTACCCGCAGTTTGCCGGCCACAACGCGGCGACTATCGCGGCGATTTTGCAGATGGCATCCCGCAACGCAGTTCCCTTCGAGCTGCAGCGTCTGCACGGCATGGGTGAGGGCGTGTTCCGCGAGGTGCTGAAGAACCCGCTGATCAGCTGCCGCGTGTACGCGCCCGTGGGCGCCCACCGCGACCTGCTGGCTTACCTGGTGCGCCGCCTGCTGGAGAACGGCGCCAACTCGTCCTTTGTGCACCAGCTGGCCGACGAGTCGGTCGGCATGGGCGAGCTGCTGACCTCACCGATGCGGCTGGAGCCCGAATCGTCGCTGTCGCTGCCACCCGCGCTGTACGGCCGGGGCCGACCCAACAGCCTGGGGCTGGACCTCACGGTCGAGAGCATGCGCGCACCGCTGCTGGCCGCGTTGGCCACCACGCCGGTGCCCGTCGTGCCAGAGTTTGATGTCAAATCGGCCACCAGGGCAATAGTGACGGGCGCAAGCAGCTATCAAAAATGGAGCAAAGTGCCCGTTGCCGAGCGTGCCGCCATCCTGCGCCGTGCCGCCGCCGCGATGGAGCAGCAGATGCCGAAGTTCTGCGCATTGCTGGTGAAAGAGGCTTTCAAGACCTGGGGCGATGCGGTGTCTGAAGTGCGCGAGGCGGTGGACTTCCTGCGCTACTACGCCAATGAGGCCGAGCGCATCATGCAGCCAGTCGCGCTGCCTGGCCCCACCGGTGAAACCAACGAGCTGCGCCTGTCGGCACGAGGCGTCTGGGTCTGCATCAGCCCCTGGAATTTCCCCCTGGCCATCTTCACCGGCCAGGTCGCGGCAGCGCTGGCCACCGGCAACGCCGTGATGGCCAAACCCGCCGAGCAAACGCCCGGCGTGGCCTGGGAGGCGGTGAAGTTGCTGCACCAGGCCGGCGTGCCCGAAGGGGCGCTGCAACTGGCGCACGGCGCCGGCGAAACCGTGGGCGCAGCGCTGGTGGCGGCACCGCAGGTGGCCGGCGTGGTGTTCACCGGCTCCACCCAGGTTGCCAAGATCATCAACCGTGCGCTGGCTGCCAAAGACGGCCCCATCGTCCCGCTGATCGCCGAGACCGGCGGCATCAACGCCATGCTGGTGGACAGCACGGCCCTGCCCGAGCAGGTGGCCGACGCGGTGGTGCAGAGCGCGTTCCGCTCTGCCGGCCAGCGTTGCTCGGCGCTGCGCCTGCTGTGCGTGCATGAAGGCATCGCCGACCACGTGATCGAGATGATCAAGGGCGCCGCGCAGGAGCTTGTCGTGGGCGAGACGGCTGACCTGGCAACGGACGTCGGTCCGGTGATTGACCGCGAAGCCTTTGACAACATCCAGAAGCATCTTCAGCGCCTGGGTTCAACGTCAAAAGTGCTTGTAAGCCATAAGAGACGGGCGCAAGCAGCTCCTGATTCGATAGCAAATGTCATTCCCCCCGCAGCCTTTGAGGTGCGCAGCCTGGCCGAAGTGAAAGACGAAATCTTCGGCCCCGTACTGCAGATCGTGCGCTGGGGCAGTGGCGAGCTGGCCACGCCGGAGGCCGTGATCGAGCAGATCAACGCGCTGGGCTACGGTCTCACACTCGGTATCCAGACCCGCATCGACTCGCGCGCACAGGCACTCGCGGCCAGCGCCCACGTCGGCAATATTTATGTGAACCGCAACATGATCGGTGCGGTGGTCGGGGTGCAACCCTTTGGTGGTGAAGGTCTGTCCGGCACGGGTCCCAAAGCGGGTGGACCGCATTACCTGTATCGCTTTTGTGCTGAGCAGGCTGTGACGGTGAATACGACGGCGGCGGGAGGGAATGCGGCGCTCCTGGCTGGAGGGGCTTGACGGCGGGTCGCTGTTTGTTCCGACGGGGGAGGTTCTTTGCTGAGGGTGGTTGGCCGGGGTCGCCCGGCAGGCGACTCACTTTTCTTTGCTTCGCCAAAGAAAAGTAAGCAAAAGAAAGGCGACCCTGGTTCCTGCGTCCCTTCGCTTCGCTGCGGGCAACCTGCGGTGCTCGGTCCAGCCGGGGTCAAAAACAACTCGCTTCGCTCAAACAAGTTTTTGCCCTGATCCGTCTGGACCTCCGCTCCTCGGCGCATACACAAGGGGGTGGGAGAGGAATACCGAACACCTGAAGAAACAAGGACACGCCATGGCGTGTCCTTGTTGGTATTGGAGTTGGTATTTGTCTTCAGTCCCCGCTCCCGATTGCCCCTTCTGTCTGCGCCGAGGAGCGCAGGGTCAGGCGGATCAGGGATCGCGATTGTCTGAGCGAAGTGCAACGTAGCGAGTTCGAGCGAGACCCCGCCTGAACCGAGCACCGCAGGTTGCCCCGGAGCGCAGCGCAGGGGACGCAGACAGCAGGGTCGCCTTTTCTTTGGTGACTTTCTTTTGGCGAAGCAAAAGAAAGTTACTTGCATGCCGGGCAACCCCCGGCCAGCAACACTCAGCAAAGGGCTCGGCCACAACATCACCAACGCTCGATCAGGCGAGGGGCCGCCCCGCACAAACCTCCCGAACACAACCCCGCAGCCACCGATGCCCCGGATCCGCATCCAGCCGCGGATGCCAGAGCAACGACACCGTGATCTCCGGCGTGGAGACCGGCAGCGCAAAACTGTGCATTCCGGCGCGCAGGTTTCCGGTGTGCCGTTCAGGAACCGTGGCGATCAGGTCGGAAGCCCGGGCCAGTGCCAGTGCCGCCGCAAAACCACCGACGATGGTAGCGATTTCCCTTTCGAGCCCGAACGGGTGCAAGGCTTCATCCACCGGCCCCTTGCCCTGGCCCCGCCGCGAGACGTCGATATGCCTGCCGGCGGCGTAGCGGGCGGGCGTGACCTCGCCCTCGCCCAGCGGGTGTCCCATTCGTACGACGCCGATGAACCGGTCCCGGAACAAGGCCTGCACGCGCAGCTCCGGTGCCGCCGTCTTTCCCACAACGCCTGTTTCCAGGTCGACGGTCCCGTCGCGAAGCGGCGTGCTGTCCTTGTCGAGCTTCTGTACGAAGCACAGCCGCACGCCGGGTGCTTCATCCGCAACGCGTGCAATAAGCTCCGGCCCGAAGTTCTCCACAAAACCTTCGCGAGTGCGCAGCGTGAACGTGCGGACCAGCTGTTTGAGCTTGAGTTTTTTGGCGGGGCGCAGCACCGCTTCTGCGTCTTGCACAAGCTGGCTGACGCGCTCACGGAGTTCGACGGCCCGCGGCGTGGGAACAAGACCGCGCCCAGCCCTGACCAGCAGCGGGTCGCCGGTCGTTTCGCGCAATCGGGCCAGCGCCCGGCTCATCGCTGACGGGCTCAGCCGCAGGCGCCGGGCTGCGCCCGCCACGCTGCCTTCCGCGAGCAGCACATCCAGGGTGACAAGAAGGTTGAAATCGGGCGCAGCCATGCATCGACCATAGCGCAATTTGGCCATGACATGGCGTTAAACGCACTCATAAAGTGCAAATGGTGCGTCTTCCGCCATGCCAGGTAAAAAACTACGCTCCCGGAGAGCTCCATTTCGGGGAGCCACAACCCCTTTACCGCTTGCCCACTGGACTACCTTGACCACTCCCCTTGCACCCACCCGCCCATCAACAAACGCCAACGCGGAACCGGCGCCGTCTGTCCGATGGGTACTGGCCAGTCTTTCGCTGTCCATGCTGCTGTCCTCGCTCGGCACCAGCATCGCCAACGTGGGTTTGCCGGCGCTGGCTCAGGCGTTCAACGCCTCTTTTCAGGAAGTGCAATGGGTGGTCCTAGCTTACCTGCTGTCCATCACCGCCCTGATCGTCAGTGCCGGACGGCTGGGGGACCTGATGGGCCGAAGGCGCTTGCTGCTGGCCGGCATCTTCCTGTTCTCGCTGGCCTCGGTCCTGTGCGGTGTCGCGCCCACGCTCTGGCTGCTGGTTGCCGCCCGGGCGGTGCAAGGCCTGGGGGCGGCAGTGATGATGGCGCTCACCATGGCGTTTGTCGGCGAGGCGGTTCCGAAGGCCAGAACCGGCAGTGCCATGGGGTTGCTCGGCACCATGTCCGCGGTCGGCACCGCGCTGGGTCCATCGCTGGGCGGTGTCCTGATTGCTGTATCGGGCTGGCAGGCCCTATTCTTCATCAACGTACCGTTGGGCATCCTGACTTTTTTCCTGGCGCGTCGCTACTTGCCTGCTGACCGCAAGGAAGGGAAGAAGGAGCGCCCCCATTTTGATCACCTGGGCACACTGCTGCTGGCCCTGACGCTCGCAGCCTACGCCTTGGCCATGACAACGGGGCGCGGTCATTTCGGTCCGCTCAACATGGCGCTGCTGCTGGCGGCTGTTATCGGCGTCGGCTTTTTCGTGCTCGTCGAGTCGGAAGCGAAATCCCCTCTGGTCCGGCTCACGACGTTCCGCGCTCCAGGCTTGAGTGCAAGCCTCGGCATGAACGCGCTCGTTGCGACCGTGATGATGGCGACGCTTGTCATTGGCCCGTTTTACCTGTCCCGTGCCCTCGGCCTCAACGCCGCGCTGGTCGGCATCGTCATGTCGATAGGCCCCGTCATTTCCGCATTGAGCGGCGTTCCGGCTGGCCGCATGGTGGACCGCCTGGGGGCGCCGTTCATGGCCATCATCGGACTCATCGCCGTGGCTACCGGCGCAGCGGCGCTGGCCGCGCTTCCGGCGATGTTCGGTGTCGCGGGCTACGTGGCCGCCATCTTCATCCTGACCCCGGGATATCAGCTGTTCCAGGCCGCCAACAACACAGCGGTCATGACGGACATTCCTGCGGACCAGCGGGGTGTCATTTCCGGCATGCTCAACCTGTCGCGCAATCTGGGCCTCATGACCGGTGCCTCCGCGATGGGGACCGTGTTCGCGTTTGCCTCGGCGGCGGACATCACCACCGCGGGTGCCGGGGCTGTTGCCACCGGAATGCAGGTCACGTTCGCGGTTGCAACGGTGCTGGTTGTCATCGCAATCGCCATCGCTGTCGGGGGCCGCTCGCGCGTAAAACCCAGGCTCAGCCGGTAACTTTCTCTTCCTTCGTCACCAGCCAGATTCCATAACAAACCAGCAACAAGGCCAGGCCGTTTTTCCACTCCAGGAAGCGCTCATCCAGAAACACCGCCGACAGCAGTGTCCCAAAAATCGGTATCATGAAATTGAACACGGTGATCATGCTGACCCGGTTGTACTTCAGCAAAATCGTCCACAGCGAAAACGCGGCCGACGACAGCACCACCAGATACACCATCAGGAAAGTGGACTTGAGCGTGAAGCCCGACAGCGTTCCGCCGGTGGCAACACCGATCAGCAGCAGGGCCAGGCCGCCTATGGCCAGTTGCCAGCCCGTCAGCACCACCGAATCCACGCGCTGCGACACCTTCTTGCCGTAAATGCTGGCGGCCGACAGCACAAAGGCGGCGATCACCACAAAGCCTTCACCGAGCAGCGTGAAATCGAAGGCCAGCAGGCCTTCGCTGAAGTTCACCACCATCACGCCGGCGAAGCCCACCACACAACCCAGCACCTTGTTGAAGCTGAGACGGTCATTCTTGTAGATGTAATGCGCCAGCAGCACGCTGAAGAAGGTGCCCGTTGCATTCATGATCGAGCTCTTCACGCCGGTGGCGTACGCCAGGCCGATGTAGAAGAACACATATTGCAGGCTGGTCTGCGTGAGTCCCACCACCGTCACCTGGCCGAAGGTGCGGCGGCCCAGCTGAAACACCGGCTTTTTGCTGAGGGCCGCGAACACCAGCAGCACCAGGCCGGCAAAAATAAAGCGCCAGCCCGCAAACACCAGCTTGGAGGGAATGTCGTTGGCCGCAATATGAAACAGCGCATAGCCGTTCTTGATGGCCGGGTAGGCGCTGCCCCAGAGCAGGCAGCACAGTGAGGCCAGGAGAAAAACCACTTTGCGCCGGGTGAAAAAGGTGGAGCTGTTCAAACCGGGATCCCGTGAAAAGAAGGCCGCGTCCGGGCGCGGCAGGCACCCGGACGTGGCAGGGAAACTCAGAGCAGGCGCGCCAGGTACCGTCCGGTATGGCTGGCCGCATTGGCAGCGATGTCCTCCGGTGTGCCGACACCCACCACCGTGCCGCCGCCGGCACCACCCTCCGGTCCCATGTCGATCAGCCAGTCGGCCGTCTTGATGACGTCCAGGTTGTGTTCGATCACCACAATCGTGTTGCCCGCATCGCGCAGCTGGTGCAGCACCTTGAGCAGCAGGTCGATGTCGGCAAAGTGCAGGCCGGTCGTCGGTTCATCGAGGATGTACAGCGTGCGGCCGGTGTCGCGTTTGCTCAATTCCAGCGCGAGCTTCACGCGCTGCGCCTCGCCGCCTGAGAGCGTGGTCGCGGCCTGGCCCAGCTTGATGTAGGAAAGGCCCACGTCGAGCAGGGTGTGCAGTTTGCGCGCAATGGTGGGCACGGCCTTGAAGAACTCGGCGGCCACCTCGACGGTCAGGTCCAGGATCTGTGCGATGTTCTTGCCCTTGTACTGCACTTCCAGTGTTTCGCGGTTGTAGCGCATGCCTTTGCAGACATCGCAGGGCACATACACGTCGGGCAGGAAGTGCATTTCGACCTTCACCACGCCGTCACCCTGGCAAGCTTCGCAGCGGCCGCCGGCCACGTTGAAGCTGAACCTTCCGGCGCCGTAGCCGCGTTCGCGCGCCGTGTTCATCTCGGCCATCAGCTCGCGGATCGGCGTGAAAAGGCCGGTGTAGGTGGCCGGGTTGCTGCGCGGCGTGCGGCCAATGGGCGACTGGTCAACGTTGATGACCTTGTCGAAATGCTCGATGCCTTCAATGGCTTCGTGCGGCGCAGGCTCTTCATGGGCTCGGTACAGCGTGCGCGCCACGGCGGCATACAGCGTGTCGTTGACCAGCGTCGATTTGCCCGACCCCGATACGCCGGTCACGCAGGTGAGCAGGCCCACCGGGAATTCGACGCTCACGCCTTTGAGGTTGTGGCCGGTGGCGTTGATGACGCGCAAGGCCTGCATGTCGCCCAGCGTGGCCTGGTGCACGGCCTCGCGCGCTGCGCGGCGTTCGGCGGCCGGACTTTGCGGAAAGCGCGAGGCTTTCTTTTTCTCTGCAGCTTCTACAGCTTTGACCGTCGGCAGCCAGGGTGTGCGGCGTTTGGGCACCGCGATCTTCAGCGTTTGCGCCAGGTACTGGCCCGTGAGCGAGTCGGGGTTATTCTTGACTTCGTCAAATGTGCCTTGCGCCATCACGCGCCCGCCGTGGATGCCGGCGCCCGGTCCCATGTCGATCACATGGTCGGCCGCGCGGATCATGTCTTCGTCGTGCTCGACCACCAGCACGCTGTTGCCGATGTCGCGCAAATGCTTGAGCGTGCCGATCAGGCGGTCGTTGTCGCGCTGGTGCAGGCCGATGCTGGGTTCGTCGAGCACATACATCACGCCGGTCAGGCCCGAACCGATCTGCGAGGCCAGGCGTATGCGCTGGGACTCGCCACCCGACAGTGTCTCGGCGCTGCGGTCCAGGCTGAGGTAATTGAGCCCCACGTCGTTGAGGAACTTCAGGCGCAGGCCGATCTCGCGCACTACCTTGGCCGCAATTTCGGCCTTGGCACCCTGCATCTTCAGCGCGTTGAAATACTCGAAACTCTCGCGCAACGTTGAGTGGCTGATTTCATAGATCGCCTTGCGCCCAGGCTTGCTGCCATCGGGCACCGATGCGTCAACGCCGTCTTCAGGCGCGCTCACCAGGTACACGTGGCGCGCCTCGGTACGCAGGCGCGTGCCTTCGCAGTCAGGGCAGGGCTGCACGCTGCGATAGCGGGACAGTTCTTCGCGCACGGCGGCGGAATCGGTTTCGCGGTAACGACGCTCGAAGTTGGTGATGACGCCTTCGAAGGGATGCTTCTTGGCGATCTTCTTGCCGGCAAAGTTGCCCGAATCCATCACATAGCTGAACTTGATTTCTTCCTCGCCCGAGCCATACAGGACAACCTGCCGCACGGTGTCGGGCAGGTTCTCAAAGGCAGCGTCGATGTCGAATTTGTAGTGCTTTGCCAGGCTTTCCAGCATCGAGAAGTAGTAGCCATTGCGCCGGTCCCAGCCCTTGACGGCGCCGCTGGCCAGGCTCAGCGACGGGAAGGCCACCACGCGTGCCGGGTCGAAAAATTCCATATGACCCAGGCCGTCACAGGTGGGGCAGGCGCCGACGGGCGAGTTGAAAGAGAAGAGCCGCGGCTCCATTTCGCTCAGTGAATAGTCGCAGACAGGGCAGGAAAACTTCGCGCTGAAGAGGTGCTCTTTGCCGGTGTCCATTTCCATGGCAATCGCTTTGCCGTCGGCCAGGCGCAGTGCGGCCTCAAAGCTTTCGGCCAGGCGTTGCTGCAGGTCTGCGCGCACCTTGATGCGGTCAATCACCACATCGATGTTGTGTTTTTCGGTTTTCTTGAGCTTGGGCAGGTCGTCAAGCTCATAGGCCGTGCCGTCGACGCGAAAGCGCACATAGCCTTGCGACTGCATCTCGGCAAATACGTCCACAAATTCGCCCTTGCGGTCGCGCGCCACCGGCGCCAGGATCATCAGCTTGGTGTCTTCGGGCAGCGCCAGCACCGTGTCGACCATTTCGCTGACGCTTTGGGCCTGCAGCGGCAGGTCATGGTTAGGGCAATAGGGCGTGCCGGCCCGCGCAAACAGCAGGCGCAGGTAATCGTGAATTTCAGTCACCGTACCCACGGTGGAGCGCGGGTTGTGCGAGGTGGCTTTCTGCTCGATGGAGATCGCGGGCGACAGGCCTTCGATCATGTCTACGTCGGGCTTGTCCATGAGCTGCAGGAACTGCCGCGCATAGGTGGAGAGGCTCTCAACGTAGCGGCGCTGGCCTTCGGCGTACAGCGTGTCAAAGGCGAGAGACGACTTGCCCGAACCGCTCAAGCCGGTAATCACCACCAGCTGGTTGCGCGGAATGTCGAGATCGATATTTTTAAGGTTGTGCGTGCGCGCGCCGCGGATGCTGATCCGCTGGGCCGCGAGCACTTTGGCAAGGTATTTGCTGTCGTCAGGAGAGTTCAAGATGTGGCAGCCGCAAAACTCTCCATCATAGACCGAAGCACCGTTTCAAGCACAATAGCCGGTTGGGCAAGCCACGGGCTGCCGTGGGCTTGCCGCTCCCAGTCGGTCAATCCCGGGTTATTGCCCCGTTTTGGAGCTTTTCTAGCTATTTTTTGGCCGCTTTTGCCCTTTTAATCCCCTTGACTGCGCCTACAGCCCCCATGTCGTTTCCCATGACCGCTACCGAGCGGCGCGCCAGCGTTTCGCTGGCTTCGATCTTTGCGCTTCGCATGCTCGGCCTCTTTTTGGTGCTGCCGGTGTTTGCGCTGGAGGCGGCCAAATACCCGGGGGGCGATGACCCGGCCCGGATTGGCCTGGCCATGGGTATTTACGGCCTGACGCAGGGCATCCTGCAAATTCCTTTTGGGATCGCTTCGGACTGGTGGGGGCGCAAGCGTGTCATCGTTTCCGGCCTGGTCATTTTTGCGCTGGGCAGCCTGATCGCCGCCTGGGCGCCCGACCTGAACTGGCTGATCGCCGGCCGGTCGTTGCAGGGGGCGGGTGCCATTTCGGCTGCCGTTACGGCGCTGCTGGCCGATTCCACCCGCGACGAAGTGCGTACCAAGGCCATGGCGCTGGTGGGCGGCAGCATTGCCCTGATGTTTGCGCTTTCGCTGTTGGCCGCGCCTCTGCTCGCCGGCGCTATCGGCCTGCACGGGCTGTTTGCCCTGACTGGCGCACTGGCACTGGGCGGCATTGCCGTGGTCGTCTGGTGGGTGCCACCCGAACCGGTGGAGCACGTCAATCGGCCGCGCGGCAGCGTGGTGGAGGTGCTAAAGGACACCGCGCTGCTGCGGCTGAATTTCGGCGTGTTCGTGCTGCATGCCGTGCAGCTGGCCATGTGGGTGGCGATTCCGGCTTTGCTGGTGAATGCCGGGCTCGACAAGGCCGCGCATTGGCAGGTCTACCTGCCGGCGGTGCTGGCCTCTTTTGGGGTGATGGGGGCTACGCTGTTTCCGCTGGAAAAACGGGGCTACCTGCGCGCCGTGTTCCTGGGGGCTGTCGGCCTGGTCCTGCTGGTTCAGCTGGGCTTGCTCTGGGTGGCGTCGTCTACCTCGGCGCCGGCCAGCCTGGGCATTCTGGCCGTGCTGCTGTTCCTGTTTTTTTGCGGCTTCAACGTCCTGGAAGCCACCCAGCCCAGCCTGGCCTCCCGGGTGGCGCCAGCCCATGCCCGCGGCGCGGCGCTGGGGGTGTACAACACCTTGCAGTCGCTCGGTTTTTTTGCCGGCGGCGCGGTGGGCGGCTGGATCACCAAGGTGCACGGTGCCCAGGGGCTTTTTCTGTTGTGCGGCGGCCTGATGCTGGCCTGGCTGCTGGTGGCCTGGCCCATGCGGGCGCCCGGCCGGCACGGGGCCGCGGCTGTTACAGACGGCCATGGCACCGCATCGGGCCAGCCAGTTAAACTCTAAGTTAGATCAGGAGAACACCCCATGGCATCCGTCAATAAAGTTATCGTCGTCGGCAATCTGGGCCGGGACCCCGAAATGCGCAGCTTCCCCAGCGGTGACCAGGTCGCCAACGTCACCATTGCCACCACTGACAAGTGGAAGGACAAGCAGACGGGTGAAATGAAGGAGGCCACCGAATGGCACCGCGTGGTGTTCAACGGCCGTCTTGCTGAAATCGTCGGCCAGTACCTGCGCAAAGGCTCGCAGGTCTATGTCGAAGGCAGCCTGCGCACGCGCAAGTGGACCGACAAGGACGGCCAGGAAAAGTACACCACCGAAATCCGTGCCGACCAGATGCAGATGCTCGGCAGCCGTCAGGGCATGGGCGGCCCCGGCGGTGATGACGGTGGCGGTTATGAAGCGCCGCGCCAGTCCGCACCTGCTGCACGCCCGCCGGCCGCCGCACCGCGGCCAGCTCCGGCAGCCAAGGCCGCCAGCGGCTTTGACGACATGGACGACGATATCCCGTTCTAAATACAAACAGTCTTTGTCGATGGAGGCCCACTGTTCGAGAGGAGAGTGGGCTTTTTGTTTGCAGGTGCCCGGATGATCAGCTCATCGCCTGACGGACAAGCAGCGTGTCTGTGAATTGCTCAAAGGCCACGACCTTCCCGCCCCGCAGGTGCCAGACATGGGCCACACGGGCCTGCATGTCCTTTCCCGTGGCGCGGTAAGTGCCGTGGTAGCTTCCCACCCCGAGGATGTGGTCACCACCGTCGACGAGGCTTTGCAGTTCGAAGCGATAACCGATCCAATCCCTGCCCAGCACGGCAAAGACGTTGTCGACAACCGCTTGCGGCCCGACCCAGGTGCCCGCGCAAGGAAAGCCCGCCATCTCGGTCCAGCGTACCTGGGGCGAGACATGGGCCATCATCTCGCCGATGTTTCCCTGGGCCGAGGCCGCGTAGTGGGCACGGACGATGTCGATGTTCGACATCATGACTTCAACCCCACTTCATCTCGCCCTTGGCGACTTTGGCACCGATTTGCAGCGCCACGCCCATGCCGGCGTTCGGGTAGCGCCGGGTCATGGCCGCGATGAGGGCGCCGCTGTCGGCTGACTTGGCCAGCACTTCCTCGAAAGCCACGAGGTAGTCGCGGGTGTATTGGATCGCGCTTGCGTCCACCGCCGCCGTGACCGCCATGTGGCCGGGGACCACCACGGCGGGTTTGCGCGCAGCCATGGCATCAAGCGTCTTCACCCAAGCCGCACGGGCCTCGGCGCCCTGCGTGTCGGCGGTCCACACGTGAACACCGGAGAACAGCAGCACGCCGCCGAAGATGGCGTTCAGCGAAGGCACCCAGATGTAGCGGCGGTTGGCCAAGCCATCCGCATCGACGATTTCAATGGCATGGCCTTCCAGGGTGAGGCTGCGGCCGTCGAAGGCCTGGGGCATCACGATGTCCGCCAGCGCCTGTGGGCCGTTTTCCTTGAGTTGGGGGCCCCAGGTTGCCAGTTTCTTTTCCACGTTGCCCTTGATGGCCGCGATCGTGGCCGGTGCCGCGATCACCTTGGCGTCGGGAAACGCCGCCTTGATAGGCGCCAGGCTGAAGTAGTAGTCGGGATCGCTCTGGCTGATGTAGATGGTCGTGAGCTTTTTGCCGGTGGCCTTGATGGCCTCGGCCAATGCCTTGCCGTCTGGAAGCGTAAAGCCCCCGTCGATGAGGACAGCCTCGCGTTCGCCGGAGATCAGCACCGGGGCGCGGAAGAATCCGTGTTCGCCGGCGGGGAAATGTTTCCAGGTCAGTTGGGTATTTGCAGCCATAGCGCTTTTCACTCCTAAGATGGCCGTCGCGACAGCCGCGCCGGCTACAGTTTTGATTGCTTCTCTTCGTGTTGTCATGGTTTTTCCTTCTTCTTGAACAGTTAACTGAAATGGGTTGCGGGGGTGGAGGCGGTGCCGGGCTCAAGCAGCCTCGAGCTCGCCTGCCAGCGCGCGCGGGTTGGAATAAAAATCGGCGTTATTCAAGACCCAGCGCTGCGCGCCGGATTCAGCAACCAGGGTGGGCACGCCCTGCGCGCCGAACTCCCGCATCAAGGCCTGTGCGCGGTCCATGCGGGCCCGGTTGGCGACGAGAAGATCCTCTTCGGGTTGCTCCACCATTGCGGCGGCCTGCTCGAGGCCGAGCCCGCGCAGAACGCCGGCCAGCGTTTCCAGTGAGGTCGTGTCCTTGCCATCCACGTAGCGCGCATTCTGGATCGCCTTGAGGGCTTCCAGTTCCCGGCTCGGCGCCGTCAATGACACGGCGGTCAGTGCCACCGTGGCGGGGCCGCTGTCAAACAAGCGCTGGCGATCACCGAGAACCTGCTCGCGGTACTGCCCGGTGAAGCGCTGCCCCGTCAGGCGCTCGATGCGCTGGTCGTTGGACCAGGCATAGGCGGCGAAGTCACTGTTCATGGGCCGTGCGCCCTCGCCGGCGAACAGCCCGGTCGGCAGCAGTTCGATGCGGACAGCGGGAGTTTCAGCCAATGCCGAGAGCGCCGGCATGGCGCCGTAGCACCAGCCACATAGCGGGTCGAACAGGTAATAAAGGGTTTTGGTCATGGTTTCTTTGGAGTTCTTTGCTCACTGGTTGTGATCGTAGGCACGATCCATTGACTGTTAAAGACATCTCTGATAAACACAATGTATGTTTAAAGCAAACAATCAAGATGAAGGTGGCCTCGGCGGGCTGGGAAACCTGAGGCGCCTGGCCTACTTCGCGGCTGTGGTGGAAACCGGCTCCTTCACCGCGGCTGCGGATCGCCTGGGGATCACCAAGGCGGTGGTCAGCCAGCAGGTTGCGCGGCTGGAGCGCGAATTCCGCACGTCGCTCCTTGTGCGCACCACACGCAAGGTGCAGCCCACCGAACTGGGGCAAGCCTTCTACCTGCGTTGCGCGCTGATCCTGCGCGAGGCCGGGGATGCCTTCGACGACCTGGCCGAAACCTCAGCGGAGCCGTCCGGCATGCTGCGGCTGACCGCCCCCTTCGACTATGGTGTCGGCGTGGTGGTGCCGGCTATCGCCGCCTTTACCCGGCGCTACCCTGCGTGCAAGGTCGATGCCGTCCTCACCGACCAGACGCTGGACCTCATGTCGGGCAACATCGAACTGGCGATACGTGTCGGTTGGCTTGCTGAAACCAGCCTGCAGGCGCGAAAAATCGGTTCTTTCCGGCAACTGCTCGTGGCGTCGCCGGCCATGACGCTGCAAGTGGCGCGGCTTACCGCCCCGCAAGACATCGCCGGCCTGCCTTTCATCGCCAACACCGCTCTTCGCGACCACCTGACATGGAATTTCTCGCTCAACGAGGGTGAGCGCCAGACCGTTAGCGTGCAGGCCTCGATTTTTCTCGACGCCACGCTTGCCGTGCGCGAAGCCGTGTTCCAGGGCGCGGGGCTTTCGGTGCTGCCGGACTATGCGGTAGCGGGTGATCTTGCGGCCGGCCGTCTCATCCAGGTCCTGCCGCAGTGGCATCTGCCTTCCGGCGGTATCCATGCCGTGTTTCCGGCCGCGCGCTTTCGTCCCGCGAAGGTCCGTGCCTTTGTCGAATTGCTGGCAGACAGAGAACAACAACGGCAGGCCGTCAGCGCGTCAAATGGAAGCTGACGCCCAGCCTGGCGCTTGGTCGACATGGCGACGATATTCCGCTCCGAGGACTGCTATTATTTTGATAGCTACTCGCGCACACTTGTTGTGCCCTGCAGCTATGTTTCGTTTAAGCCTGCGCTGAAGGCGCGTCGCGGACGACCAGGACGGGCACCGGCGCCAGCCTCAGGATCTGCTCGGCGCCACTGCCCAGCAGCACCCGTCCCAGGCCGCGCCGGCCGTGGGAGCCGACCACGATGAGATCGGCATTCCAGAGCTTGGCCGCCTCGGCCACCGACTCTCCCAGGCGTTTGCCCGGTTCATCGCAAAGCAACTGGCTTGCAGTGACTCCGGCCGACCCGGCGATGGCCGTCGCATCCGTCAGGACTTTGGCGCCGCTTTCGCGCATCATGCCGACCAGATCGGCCGACCAGGTGCCATAGGGGTCGACTCCACCCAGGTAAGCCGCCTCATTGAAGGCGTGCAGCAGCCGTACGCTGGCGCTGGTTTCCCGCGCCATCGCCAGGCCGGCGACAAGGGCCTTGTTGGAGGTGTCGCTGCCGTCCACGGGAATCAGGATTCGCTTGAACATGGTGAATGCCTCATGTGAGTTGAAACGTTATCCATGGTGGCGATTTTGGGGAGCAGCATGTTGATGCGGATCAAATGTGGACAGATTCGCGACGGTCGGAAGGGCTTCCGGGCGCAGGTCAATCGATTTGCTGCGTTTCACGCATTGGCCGTAATAACCGGGTCTTGGCCCGTGGTGTCCCCGTGGGGGCTGACCTCTGTACCGGCACGGCCCGCCAGCATCTCCTCGATCTGGGCCAGCGAGCCTATCAAAGCCTTCTTGCCGGTCTTGAGCACAAAGCCGGTGGCAGCCTGTACCTTAGGGCCCATGGAGCCTGCGGGGAAGCTATGGCCCAGCAATTCCTGTGGCCTGATCTTGCCGATGGCGTGCTGTGCGGGCGTTCCCCAGCCCAGGTAGACGGCATCCACGTCGGTGGCGATCACCAGGCAGTCGGCCCCCAGTTCCCGCGCGAGCAGGGCGCCCGTCAGGTCCTTATCGATCACGGCATCGATGCCTTGAAGAGAATGCCCGCCGGCGGTGCGCACCACCGGGATGCCGCCACCCCCCGCGGCGATCACCACTGCCTCATGCTGCAGCAGCCAGCTGATCGGGTCCATGCCCAGCACACGCGTAGGGAGAGGCGAAGCCACGACGCGCCTGAAGCCTGCACCGTCCGGCGCGACATGCCAGTGCATGGCTTGCGCAAGCCGTTCGGCTTCCTCCTTCGTGTAAACAGGTCCTATAGGTTTGGTGGGCTTCCCGAAAGCCGGATCGGCGGGGTCGACTTCCACACGCGTAAGCAGGGTGACCACGGGGCGGCCGGGTGGAAGGTGGTTGGCAAGTTCCTGCTCCAGCAGGTAACCGATCATGCCTTCGGTTTGCGCACCCAATACGTCAAGCGGATAGGGCGCCACTGCCGCGTAGGCCGAGTTCTGCAGCGCCAGCAGGCCTATCTGGGGCCCGTTGCCGTGAGTCACCACCAACTCATGACGAAGCGCGACGCGGGCCAGTTGGGCCGCCACGCTCCGGATGTTTTCCAGCAGGTTCTGCGCGCTGAGCGACTGGCCCCGGCGCAGCAAGGCATTGCCGCCCAGCGCAATCACCAGCTTCATGCGAGCGTGGCCACAAGCACGGCCTTGATGGTGTGCATGCGGTTTTCCGCCTGCGTGAACACGATGGATGCATCGGACTCGAAGACCTCGTCGGTCACCTCTATTTCGCTGAGGCCGTAGCGTTCGTGGATCTGGCGCCCTACCTCGGTGTCCAGGTTGTGGAAAGCCGGCAGGCAATGCATGAAGCGGGTTCGCGGCTTGCCGGTAGCCTTCATCAAGGCGCTGTTGACCTGGAAGGGCAGCAACTGCTCAATCCTGAGCTTCCAGGTGTCGTCGGGCTCACCCATGGACACCCAGACGTCGGTGTAGAGAAAGTCAGCGTCCTTGACAGCCTCGGCCGGATCGTTGCTGAGGGTGATGCGCGCGCCTGTTGTCCTGGCCAGCTCGCGCATTTCGCTCACCAGCCCGGGCGGTGGCATCAGCGCGGCGGGTGCGGCGATGCGCACGTCCATGCCCATCTGCGTGCCGCCCACCAGCAGCGAGCAGCCCATGTTGAAGCGGGCGTCGCCCAGGTAGCAAAAAGACAGTTCATGCAGCGGCTTTTCGCCGAACTCCTGCATGGTCAGCAGGTCGGCCAGCACCTGGGTCGGGTGCGACTCATCTGTGAGCCCGTTCCAGACTGGGACGTGCGAGAAGCGCGCGATTTCTTCCACCACCGTCTGGTGAAAGCCGCGGTACTCGATGCCGTCGTACAGCCGCCCCAGCACCCGCGCCGTGTCCTTGAGAGACTCCTTGTGCCCCAGCTGTGAGCTGACCGGGTCGATGTAGGTCACGTGGCCGCCCTGGTCGTGCACCGCGACTTCGAAGGCGCAACGCGTTCGGGTGGAAGCTTTCTCGAAAATCAGCGCGATGTTTTTGCCCTTGAGGCGCGCGAGCTCATTGCCCGCGTATTTCGAGCGCTTGAGCTCGGCGGCCAGGTCCAGCAGGAAGCGGATGTCCCGCGGGGAAAAATCCTTGAGGTCCAGAAGACTGCGGTTGTGAAGGTTGAAGCTCATGGGTAGCCGTCTTTCGTGGATGCCTCAATGGCGGGTCAGGCAGCGTCACGCTCAATCGGACAGGACATGCAGTGGCTGCCGCCGCGGCCCCGGCCCAGCTCCCCGCTGGGGATTGTGATGACCTCGACACCGGCCTTGCGCAGAAGGGTGTTGGTGTGGGTGTTGCGGTTGTAGGCCATGACAACGCCGGGCGACAGTGCCAGCACGTTGTTGCCGTCGTCCCACTGTTCGCGCTCGGCTTCATAGGCATTGCCGCCGGTGGCGACAACGCGCAGCTTTGCAATACCCAGCGCCTGGGCGAGCACGTCAAGAAAGGGGCCGGTTTCTGCCCTGACATCCAGCGCGCCGGCTTCGTTGCCGGGTCTGAGGCTGAACACGCGTATGGCCTGCACGATCTCGGGAAACACCGTCACCAGGTCGCGGTCGCAAAAAGTCAGCACCGTGTCCAGGTGCATGGCCCCGCGCGACTTGGGCAGCTGGGCGGCCAGCACCCGGGTCGCGGCGCCGCGGGCAAACAGGCTGCGCGCCAGCTGGCTCACGGCCTGCGGCGAGGTCCGCTCGCCCATGCCGATCAGCACCAGGCCCTGGCCCAGAGGCATGATATCGCCGCCTTCGAGCGAGGCCTGCGCGTGCGGCTGGCCCGGATCACCCCACCACTCGGCGACCTTGCCGGCAAACGCAGGGTGAAAACGGTAGACGGCCGCCATGAGCAGGGTTTCCTGCCGGCGTGCGGGCCAGTACATGGCGCCCAGCACCACACCGTCGCCTATCCAGCAACTGCTGTCGCGCGTGAAGAGGGTATTGGGAAGGGCGGGCAATAACAGGTCGGAGGCGCTCGCGCACGCGGCCGTAAGACCCGGCAACTTGAAGGGCAGGTCCACCGGCGTCAGCCCGCCAATCAGGAACTCGGCCAGGCGGGCCGGCGGCAGTTCTTGCAGCCAGGGTCGCAGCACGGCGGCGGCTTCCAGGTCGATGCCGGTCAGCTTGCGGTCCAGCAGCCAGTCGCGCACCGCTGGGTCGCTGACTGTGACTGCGAGAAGGTCGTGCAATTCCAGCACTTCCACGCCTTGCTCCGTCATGGCGCTGGTGAACGCGTAATGGTCGTTTTTTGCCTGCGCGACCCACATCACATCGTCGAACAGCATGCTTTGGCAGTTCGCGGGCGTCAGGCGCATATGCGCCAGGCCCGGCCTGCAGACCAGTACCTTGCGCAGCCGGCCCGTCTCTGAATGAACGCCGGCCATCACAGGCTCAACTGACCGGTGGCGAGCATCCAGCCGGCCACCGCTGCGAGCGCGAGCACGGCTGCGAGCATGGCTTTCTCGCCAGCGGTAAAGGGCTGTTTGTTGCCCTGCCGTTTGGCGATGAAATACAGGGCCGCGCCGGGGGCGTAGAGCAGAGCGCTCAGCAGGAGGTATTTGGCGCCGGCGGCATACAGCAGCCACAGGCAGTACACCGACGCGAGCGCGGCCACCGGCAGGTCCAGCGACCCGCCGGCGGTGCCTTCCCTCGTTGGGCCCTCACCGCGCAGCAGCACCTTCAGGCCGTAAAGCGCGCTGAACAGGTAGGGCAGCAAAATCATCGCGGTCGACAGCGAGATCAGGGCCAGGTAGGAAGCCTTGGAGACCAGCGTGACGATGAGGAAGATCTGAACCATGGCGCTGCTCAGCCACAGGGCATTGGCCGGCACGCCCTTGCCGCTTTGGCGGCCCAGCCATTCGGGCATCACGCCGCTGTTGGCCGGTGTGAAGAGCGACTCCGCAGCGAGCAATGTCCAGGCCAGGAAGCCACCGCCGACGGAAACGATGAGGCCGACATAAATCAGCACAGCGCCCCAGGTGCCCACGGCTTTCTCAAGCACGCTGGCCATGGAGGGATTCTTCAATCCGGCAAGTTCGGGCTGCGTGAAGATGCCCAGGGACAGCAACGAGACGGCCATCAACAGTGCCAGGCAGATCAGAAAACCAATCACCGTGGCCTTGCCGACGTCCTTGCGCTGCCGCGCGCGCGCCGAATAGACACTGGCGCCTTCGATGCCGATGAACACCCACACCGTCACCAGCATGGTGCTCTTGACCTGGTCAAGTACGGAGCCGAGTTTGGCGCTGCCCCAGAAGTCCAGGCTGAAGGTGGGCGCCTGGAAAGCGGCGGCGGCCAGCACAATGAACAGCAGCAACGGAATGACTTTGGCGACTGTGACAATCGCATTGACCCAGGCAGCGGTGTTGATGCCGCGCAGCACCAGCGCGTGCACGATCCACAGGACTATCGACGCTCCGGCCACGGCCGCGGGCGTGTTGCCTTCGCCGAAAGCTGGAAAGAAATAACCGAGCGCACCGAAGGCGGCCACCAGGTAGCCGACGTTGCCGATCCAGGCGCTGATCCAGTACCCCCAGGCGGAGTTAAAGCCGATGTACTCGCCTGACAGCGCGCGGGCATAGGCATAGACGCCGTTGTCCAGTTCGGGCTTGCGCAGGGCCAGCATCTGGTAGACGCGCGCCAGCACCAGCATGCCCACGCCCGTGACCAGCCAGCCGATCAGGATGGCACCCGCGCCGGCGCCCGCCGCCATGTTTTGCGGCAGGCCGAAAATGCCGCTGCCGATGATGGAGCCCGTCACCAGCGCGACCAGCAGCCCCAGGCCCAAACCGCCCTGCGCCTGGCGTGTGGTGGGAATAGCCCGCGGCGGCGACACGGGGGAGCGGGTATTTGACAGTGTGTTCATGGCAGGCCTTCCGTAAAAGATGATCGGCTACTTGACCAGCAGCACCGGCACGTCAACGTCCGCCACTACCCGCTGGGCAACGCTGCCGAGCAGGGCGCGGCCCAGCAAACCATGGCCATGGGTGCCCATGACCAGCATGTGTACCTTTTCACGTTTCACCGCCTGCGCGATTTGTGTGGCCGGTGTGCCGGCGACCCAGGAGGCCCGGAAAGTGATGTCATGGCGTTTGAGAAAGCGTTCTATAGGCTCCAGCACTTTCTGGGCTTCGTCGCGGTGGTAGGCATGTACCGTGGCGGCGCCCACCATGGACTTGACGCGTGGAGGAACAGCGATCTGTACATTGAGCACGATCAACTCCGCGTCGGGCCCCATCAGGGTTTCGTGCGTGACCAGAAAGGCGAGGGCTTTTTTTGTGAACTTGCTGCCGTCAACGGCCAGAAGGACTTTCATGGTTGTCTCCGGAAAATGGAAAAAAATGAGACGGCGCGCGCTCAGCGCAGGACAAGGACGGGGATGCTGCTGTGCGTGAGCACCTGCTGGGTCTCGCTTCCGAGCAGGATGCGAGAGAGGCCCTTGCGGCCGTGCGAGGCCATGACGATGAGGTCGCACTTGTTCTTTTTGGCTGCGGCCAGGATGGCGGTGGCTACGAGGTCGGACTTGGCGATCACGGATTTGGCCTGGACGCCCGCAGCCTCGGCGGCCTTTTGCGCCGCGTCGGCAATGGCCTGACCCTTGCCGGTCCATTCCTTTTCAATGCGCCCGACTTCCTGCGGCGAAATTGTGGCGCCGCCCTCAAAGTAGCTCATGGGATAGCGCGGCACGACGTTGAGCGCCACGAGTCCGGCATCCAAAGACACGGCAAGGGCGATGGCGTCCTTGACCGCTTTTCTGGAAAGCGTCGAACCGTCGGTGGCAACAAGAATGCGCTTGTACATGGTGGGTTCTCCTGTGTTGATTCGTTTGCAGTCTAGGAGCGCCGCGGCGGCCCGGTCTTGATTCATGTCAAGGGCGCGGCAGATGACGTCGGCCCTCCACTGTGGCGCTTCCGGTGAGATCTTTCGATGTGCGCAAAACCGCATCGGCCGGGAAGCTATCCGAAGCAGCTTCAGGGCGCGGCGGAAATCCTCTGCGGCGGCCCGGGCAAGACGAGTCCGACGGGAGCGGTGCGCGGATACCGGTAAATCGTGTCATTCAGGTAGCCTGCCACTTCCACGATATCCGCCTCGTCCCATTGCAGCCCGGTGTTGCCTTGCCAGAGGCGAACCTGCACTTTCAGGCTCTCCCAGTCATGGGCGCGCCGGTTGTTGCGCCAGTGCATCTCCGAGGTGTGGCAAGCAATGCAGTGCGTCGTGTACAACAACTCCCCGCGGGTTTGTACGGGCATCGTCTGGCCATGCGCCGACAGGCCGGCGAACCCGATGGCGGCCAGCACAAGATACCGGCCGGGAAATGCTTTGGTGGAGGGTGATGGCATGGGGTGACTGTGCGCGCAGTATCGGGTGCCGTCTGTTCGCCAGCAGACTTAGACCACGGCCCCAAACAGCGCGCCCACACCCGCGGTAATGCCCATGGCCAGCGCACCCCAGAAAGTCACGCGCCATGCGCCGGGCAGGATCCCCGCGCCGCCCGCGTGGGCGGCCATCGCGCCCAGAAAGGCCAAAAATGCCAGGGAGGTTCCCGACACCCACCAGATCAGTGTGGCGCCGGGCGCCATCGCGGTAACGACCAACGGCAAAAGGGCGCCACATGCAAAGCTGGCCGCCGACGCGAGCGCGGCCTGTATGGGCCGGGCGGCCATGCTGTCGTGAATTCCCAACTCGTCGCGCGCGTGTGAACCCAGGGCGTCATGAGCCATGAGCTGCTCCGCAACCTGCCGCGCAAGCGCATCGTCCAGCCCGCGCGCGATGTAGATGGCGGTCAGTTCGCGGTGTTCGGCCACGGGGTCTTTTTCAAGTTCGGCCCGCTCCCGGGCCAGGTCGGCCTTCTCGGTATCGGACTGCGAGTGCACCGACACGTATTCGCCCGCGGCCATCGACATCGCGCCGGCCACCAGGGCTGCCACGCCCGTCATCAGCACATTGCCGTGTGTGGCGCTGGCGGCGGCCACTCCCACTATCAGGCTGGCGGTCGATACGATGCCGTCATTGGCACCCAGAACGGCAGCGCGAAGCCATCCGATGCGTGAAGTCCTGTGCCATTCAATATGTCTCATGCACTCATCCTTCGTTTAGGGGGTAGTTTGAATCAGCGGCGGCCGGGAAGCATGCGAGCCAGCGTGTTGTCACGCAGCCGGTAGTGGTGATACAAGGCCGCCAATGCATGCAAGCCCACCAGGAAATACCCCGCTGTCGCTCCCGCTTCGTGGACTTCCTTGATCCAGCCCGCCGCATCTTTGCTCTCGGCCATCAGCGCGGGCAGTTGCAGCCCAAAAAAAGGAATGGGCTGACCACGGGCGCTGAGTATCAGCCATCCCGCCAGGGGCATCCCTATCATGAGCAGATAAAGCCCCGCCTGCACCAGCCAGGCCAGGCGGCTTTGCCACAGCGGCGGTGCCGGGGCTACGGGTGGGGCGCGATGCCGGAGATTGACCGCCAGGCGAAGCCAGGCCAGCACAAAGACGGACAGGCCCAGCATGTAGTGCCAGGCCCTCAGCCCGTTGCGCATGTCGCTGCCCTTGGGAAAGGCGTCACTGAGCTCCATGCAGAGGTAGACCGCCGCCAGCAAGACAAGCATGAACCAGTGCAAGCCGATGGAGAGCGCACCGTAGCGGTTTTCCGGGTGGGGTTTTGACATCATGGTGTTTCTCCGGCGTCGTCAGGGTGAAGTCTTCACTGCGGGCCGCCGGCCGCGGCGGTTCGCGTTTGCGCATGTCTGCGCCATGCCCGGCTGGCCAGTTTGCGCAATTCGGCGTGCCACAGGACCGTGCTGGCCATGGCGGCGCACAGCAGCCATTGTTCAAACGTAAGGGGCACCGTGCCGAAAGCGTAGTTCAGAAACTCCAGGTTGACCACCGCGATCTGCAGGCCCAACGACAAGCCCAGCGCGGCCCATAGCCATGGGTTGGAGAAAAGGCCGCGAAACGCGGAGGCGGATTCCGAGCGCGCGTTGAAGGCATTGAACAGGTGCGCCAGCACCAGCACGGTGAAGCCGGCGGTGCGGGCGACGGCCAGGTCCTGGTTGCCCTCGATCAGCCCGCCAGGCAACAACATGTCCATGGTCAGGAGCGTCACCACCGCGATGACGGCGCCGGTCTGCAATATCCCCGACCACATGCGGCCATCGATCACGCGCTCATCGCGGGTGCGGGGCTTTCGCGCCATGACGTCGCCGACCGCGGGGTCTATGCCCATGGCCAGCGCCGGCCAGGAGTCGGTGATGAGGTTGAGCCAGAGGATCTGTGTGGCCAGCAGGGGCAGTACCACCGCAACGCCGGGGGCTTGAAGCCCGATGACGCCGGCACCCACCACACCCAGGAACACCGTCAACACCTCCCCCATGTTGGAGGACAGCAGGTAGCGCAGGAATTTCCGGATGTTGTCAAAAATGCCGCGCCCTTCGCGCACCGCCTCCACGATGGTGGCGAAGTTGTCGTCGGCCAGGATCATCCGGGCGGCCTGCCGTGTCACTTCGGTGCCGGTCAGGCCCATCGCGATGCCGATGTCCGCGGACTTCAATGCGGGGGCATCGTTCACGCCGTCGCCTGTCATGGCCACCACCTGGCCGTCGGCCTGCAGCGCATCCACGATGCGCTGCTTGTGCGCCGGCGCGACACGCGCATACACCGACGTCTGGCGAACCGCGGCGGCAAATTCCGCATCCTCCAGACTGTCCATCTCAATGCCGGTCAGCGCGGGCGATTGCGCGCCGCGGATTCCGAGGTCCGCGGCAATGCGCAGCGCCGTGCGCGGGTGGTCGCCCGTGATCATGATGACGCGGATGCCGGCACGCTGGGCCTGGCGTATCGCCACGGCCGCTTCCTCGCGCGGCGGATCCATCAGGCCGGCCGTGCCGACGTAGACCAAGTCTTCTTCCAGTGATGTGGATGCCGGGTCTTCACCGGCGTGCAGTGGACGGAAGGCAACGGCCAGTGTGCGCAAGGCCGCGTCCGAGAGGGTGTCGACGTTGCGGAGCAGGGCGGCCTTGCGGGCGGCATCCATCATCACGGTTGCCGCGCCCACCTTCACATGGGTGCAGCGCTCGATCAGCACGTCCGGCGCGCCTTTGCTGATGAGCATGGCGGCGCCACCTTGGTCATGGTCACGCTCAATCACCGACATCATTTTCCGGTCCGACGTGAACGGAATCTCCCTGATGCGGTCATAGCGGCCGGCGCGTGCCTGGAGTGAAGGGTCGAGCTTGCGCGCGGCGACCAGGAAAGCCGCCTCCGTGGCATCGCCCTGAATCCGCCAGATGCCGGCGGAGTCCTGCCGCAGGCCGGCATTGCCCGCCAGGCTGCCGCCCAGCAGCGCAAACGCCACCTCTTCCCGCAGCGGCCCGGCGGCGAGTTCGCCGCCGGCCTGCTCGACGCGGCCCTCAGGTACATAGCCCACGCCCGTCACCTCCACCATGCCGGATGCCGTTGCAATGCGCGTCAGGGTCATTTCCGCGCGCGTCAGTGTGCCTGTCTTGTCCGTGCAAATGACGGAGGCGCAGCCCAGTGTTTCCACGGACGACAGGTTTTTGATGATCGCCTTGTGCCTGGCCATGCGCTGCACCCCCATGGCCAGCACCACCGACAGGATGGCGGGCAGGCCTTCCGGAACCGCCGCCACCGCCAGCGCCACGCCGAGAAGCAGCACAGCGATGACGTCGCCGGCCGTGCGCAGTTCTGACAGCATCAGGATGGTGGCCACCACCACGGTGGCAATAATGAGCACCGCGATGCCGAGCATCCGGCCCAGCCGGCTTACTTCCCGCGTCAAAGGGGTAGGCGCTTGCGACGTCGCCTCGAGCATGGCGGCAATGGCGCCCATTTCGGTGTTCATGCCGGTAGCCGTGACTACCGCGCGGCCCGTGCCCTGGGTGATGGCCGTGCCCCTGAAGACCATGTTCACGCGGTCGCCCAGCGCGGCCGGGGCCCGCAACGAAGCGGTGCTTTTCAGCACGGCGAAGCTTTCCCCGGTCAGCGAGGCCTCGTGGACACGCAGGGCGGTGGCGGCCGCCAGCCGCGCGTCGGCGCCCACCACGTCCCCCTCATTCAGGACCAGCAGGTCGCCCCGCACCAGCGACGCCAGCGCCACTTTTTGCACGCGGCCGTCCCTCATCAGCGAAGAACTCGCCTGCGTGAGTTTGGCCAGGGCCACCACCGCGCCGCGCGCCTTGGCCTGCTGAACGTAGCCCAGCGCGGCATTGAGCAGGACGACGACGGCAATCACCAGCGCGTCAATCGGCCAGCCTTGCCGCCCGTCCATGGCCCATGCGAGCAGCGAAATGGCAATGGCCGCTAGCAGTAAATAGATCAGGGGGTCCTGGAACTGCGAGAGAATGCGCCGCCACGCACTCACGGGCGGCGCGGCGTTGAGGGTATTGGGCCCTTGCGCGCCAAGCCGCCGTGACGCCTCGCCGGAAGAAAGGCCGCGCAGCAGGTCCGCGCCCGTGCTCGCGGCGACGTCCTCGATCTCGCGCACCGACGGGTCGCAGGGTGTTTCGGGCTGCGGGCTTTCTTCAGCGGCGCGGGGAATTTTCATCGTTGTCTTTTTTTATCCGGTTTTGCCCAGGCGGCGGCAAACGGCAAGCCAGCCTGGAGGCTGCACTCGGCAGGTGCCAGTCTGGCGGCTGCGGAAGGTCCGCCGCTTGTCCTGGATCAAGGCGATGCCACTTCGGCAAACCCTGCATTGCTGTTATCGCAAACATCCGCCTATCGGACTGTTCGATAACGTACAGAGAGGCGCCGCACCCGCCCAGGCTTGATCCATATCAAGGGCGCGGCATGCCGTGCCGGCTACCCTTGCGTCATGCAAACCGCCATCGCCCCGGCTTCCGCCGGTCTCTTGCCGCCCGCCGCCGCATGGGCCGTGCTCGACGAGTCGGCCGAATGGGAGGGCTTTAGCCGGCCGGTCGCGGGGCGCGAGGGCTGGTGGGAGTCGTACCTGGCGCTGGAGGGCATGCACTGCGCGGCCTGTGCGCTCACGGTCGAGGAGGTTTTGCGCAAGCTGCCCGGCGTGGATACGGTCCAGGTCAACGGCGTGACTGCCACGGCGCGGCTTCAGTGGCATCCGCAGACCACGCAGCCTTCTTATTGGATTGCGGCATTGCACCAGGCCGGTTACGGCGCCTTGCCGGCAGGCGACCTGCTGCTGGCCGGCCGCAGGGTGCAGGCTCAGCGGGTGATGTTGTGGCGCTGGCTGGTGGCGGGTTTTTGCATGATGCAGGTCATGATGTACGCGGCACCGGCCTATCTGGCGCCGGCGGGCGAGATCACGCCCGACATCCAGGCGCTGCTGGGCTGGGCCTCCTGGGTGCTGACCCTGCCGGTGCTGCTGTTTTCCTGCTGGCCGTTTTTTGCGGCGGCGCTGCGCGATGTGCGCAACCTGCGCATCGGCATGGACGTGCCGGTGGCGCTGGGCGTGCTGATCGCCTTCGGTGCCAGCACGGCCGCGACCTTTGACCCGGCGGGCCCCTGGGGTGACCATGCCTCGTACGACTCGGTGCCCATGTTCGTTTTTTTTCTGCTGTCGGGCCGACTGCTGGAGCAGCGCCTGCGCGACCGCACCGCCGGTGCGCTGGAGGCGCTGATGCGGCGCCTTCCGGACAGCGTGGAGCGGCGGGAAGCCGATGGCAGTTTCCGCGCGGTGGCCGTGCGCCGCCTTGTCGCCGGCGACTTGATTCGGGTGCTGCCTGGTCAGGCTTTCCCCGCTGATGGGGCCGTTGAGGGCGGTGAGAGCCGGGTCGACCAGTCGCTGCTCACCGGCGAATCCAAACCCCTGCTGCGGCGGGTGGGCGATGGTGTCATTGCCGGCAGCCACAACCTCACGGGTGTGCTGCAGGTGCGCGTGCTGCGCGTCGGGCCGGAAACCCGGTACGCCGAAATCGTGGCCCTGATGGAGCAGGCCTCAGTCGAAAAGCCAGGCCTGGTGCAACTGGTGGACCGCGTCGCCAGTCCCTTCCTGGTGGCCGTGCTGCTGGCGAGCGCCGCCGCAGCCGTGTGGTGGTGGCCTTTTGGTCAGGCGCATGCGCTGGCGGTCGCGGTCGCGGTGCTCATCGTGACCTGCCCTTGCGCCTTGTCGCTGGCCACGCCGGCGGCCATGCTGGCCGGCGCGGGCGCACTGGCCCGGCGCGGCGTGCTGGTGCGCAAATTGCAGGCGCTGGAAAGCTGCGCTGCCATCGACACCGTGATCTTCGACAAGACCGGCACGTTGACAGAAGACCGCATGCAAGTCGTGATGGCCCATACGCCTGCCGGTGTGAACCGCGACGAGGCGTGTGACTGGGCGGGGGCGCTGGCCAGGCACTCGCTGCATCCGGTCTCGCGCGCCATCGCCGCCCGCTTTCCCGCAGCGGACTGGGTGGCCAGCGAAGTGGAGGAGGTTACCGGACGGGGCCTGCGCGGCAAGGTGGCCCGGTTGGACGGCAGTGAGCCGCATTACCTCAACCTGGGGGCGGCCTTTTTTTGCGGCGTGCCTGTGCCGGGCCGCGATGTGCCGGTGTTGCAGGCCCATCTGTCCGATGGCGAGCACTACCTCGCGGGTTTCGAGCTTGACGAAGCGATGCGGCCAGACGCGGCCCAGGCCGTGGACGCGTTGCTCAAGCTCGGTGTCCGCGTGCAGCTGCTTTCGGGCGATACGGGCCAGGCTGTCGCCCACCTGGCGCGCCGGGCAGGCATTGAGTGGTGCTTTGGCGAATGTACGCCTGAGGTCAAACTGGAACATGTGCGCCGCCTTCAGCGCGAGGGCCATCGCGTCATGATGGTGGGTGACGGCATGAACGACGGGCCGGTACTGGCCGTGGCTGATGCGTCCATGGCCATGGGTCAGGCCGTGCCGGTGGCTCAGGCAAGGTCGGATTTCATCATGACCGGCAACCGGCTGCTCACGGTGCCAGCCCTTGTCGCGCAGGCGCGGCGCACCCGGGCGGTCGTGCGCCAGAACCTGTTGTGGGCAGCGGTTTACAACGCGACCTGCGTACCGCTGGCGGTTTTTGGCTATATGCCCACATGGCTGGCCGGCTTCGGCATGGCGGCCAGCTCGCTGCTGGTGGTGGCCAACTCGGCCAGGCTGGCGCGCACCCCGCCGGAGAACTAGATGGATATCCTGTTCCTCTTGATCCCACTCTCAGTCGTGCTGGCCTTGCTGATCATCGGCGCACTGGGCTGGGCGGTATGGCGAGGTCAGTTCGAGGCGCTTGAGCAGGAAGCCGAGCGCATTCTGCACACTGATTGACCTGCATCAAATGGCGCGACCCGTGCCGCATCGACACTTTGAAGCATCAAGACAAAAGGTGCTTCATGAACGAAGAAACGACACGAGGGATCGCCTATCACGACAAGGTGGTTCGCCAGTTTTCACTGGCAGCTGTGCTCTGGGGTGTGGTCGGCATGGCTGTGGGCCTTTTCATCGCCGCGCAGCTGGCATGGCCTGAACTGAACTTCGGCATTCCCTGGCTGAGCTACGGCCGGCTCAGGCCGCTGCACACCAATGCGGTCATCTTCGCCTTCGGCGGCTGCGCATTGATCGGCAGCAGCTACTACGTGGTCCAGCGCACCAGCAGCGTGCCGCTGTTTGCACCGCGGCTGGCAGCCTTTACCTTCTGGGGCTGGCAACTGGTCATCCTGGGCGCCGCGATCAGCCTGCCGCTGGGTTACACCACCGGCAAGGAGTACGCCGAACTCGAATGGCCCATCGACATCCTGATCACCCTGGTCTGGGTGTCCTATGCCATCGTCTTTTTCGGCACGCTGGGAATCCGCAAGGTCCGGCACATCTACGTGGCCAACTGGTTCTACGGCGCCTTCATTCTTGCGGTGGCGGTGCTGCATGTGGTCAACAGCGCGGAGATTCCG
This sequence comes from Polaromonas sp. P3_B4, assembly GCF_056402835.1. NCBI lineage: Bacteria > Pseudomonadati > Pseudomonadota > Betaproteobacteria > Burkholderiales > Comamonadaceae > Polaromonas > Polaromonas sp. P3_B4. The sequence continues at coordinate 3,424,296 of NZ_JBFUGQ010000001.1, read as the reverse complement.
GCCGGCTGGATGAAATCCTATTCCGCTTATGCGGGTGTGCAGGACGCGATGGTGCAGTGGTGGTACGGCCACAACGCCGTGGGTTTCTTCCTCACCGCGGGCTTCCTGGGCATGATGTATTACTTCATCCCCAAGCAGGCGGAGCGGCCGGTCTACAGCTACCGCCTGTCCATCGTCCACTTCTGGGCGCTGATCTTCACCTATATGTGGGCGGGTCCGCACCACCTGCACTACACGGCCTTGCCCGACTGGACGCAGTCAGTGGGTATGGTGTTTTCGCTGATCCTGCTGGCGCCCAGTTGGGGCGGGATGATCAACGGCGTGATGACCCTGTCGGGCGCCTGGCACAAGCTGCGCGAAGACCCCATCCTGCGCTTTTTGATCGTGTCGTTGTCGTTCTATGGCATGAGCACCTTCGAGGGCCCGCTGATGTCCATCAAGACCGTCAATGCGCTGTCGCACTACACGGATTGGACCGTGGGCCACGTGCATTCGGGTGCCCTGGGCTGGGTGGGCCTGATTTCCATGGGCACGCTGTATTACATGATTCCCCGCCTGTTCGGGCAAAAGCAGATGTATTCGGTGCGCGCCATCGAGGTGCATTTCTGGACGGCCACCGTGGGCATCGTGCTCTACATCGCCGCCATGTGGATCGCCGGCGTGATGCAGGGTCTGATGTGGCGCGCCATCAACGCCGACGGAACCCTGACCTACACCTTCGTCGAATCGGTGAAGGCCACCTATCCCTTCTACGTGGTGCGTTTCTTTGGCGGGCTTTTGTACCTTGGCGGCATGGTACTGATGGCCTGGAACGTCTGCATGACGGTGGCCAAGGGCCGCCCCGTCCGGGTGCCGGTGCCGGCGCTGGCTCACGCATAACAAGAGAAGAAAGCACATCCCATGAAAGACGAAACCCCCTCTGCGGCCGGCTTCTCGCACGAGAAGATCGAAACCAACAACTTCCTGATGATCATCCTGATCCTGCTGGTGATCGCCGTGGGCGGCCTGGTGGAAATCGTGCCGCTGTTCTTCCAGAAGTCGACCACCGCACCGCTTGAAGGCGTGAAGCCTTATGGTGCGTTGCAGCTGGCCGGCCGCGACATCTACCTGCGCGAGGGTTGCTACAACTGCCACTCGCAGATGATCCGACCGTTTCGCGCGGAGACGTTGCGCTACGGGCACTACTCGGTGGCCGGCGAATTTGTCTACGACCATCCCTTCCAGTGGGGCAGCAAGCGCACGGGTCCCGACCTGCACCGCGTAGGTGGCAAATACACCGACGAATGGCACCGTATCCACCTGAACAATCCGCGCGACCTGGTCCCTGAATCCAACATGCCGGCCTATAGCTGGCTGGAGAAGAAGCCCGTCGACCCCGCCGACATGGCGCCCCGCATGACAGCACTGCGCAGGGTGGGGGTGCCTTACACCGACGCCGAAATCGCCGAGGCCGCTGGTGTGGTGAAGGGCAAGACGGAAATGGATGCCCTGGTGGCCTATCTGCAAGTTATGGGCAAGGCCCTGAAGTAAAGGAGAGCGACATGGACGTCAACACGCTGCGCATCATCGCTACCCTGCTGTGTTTTGCCACCTTCGTCGGTCTGCTGGTGTGGGCCTATTCCAGCCGTAACCGCACGCGGTTTGAAGAGGACGCAAAGATCCCCTTCCTGCAGGACTAGGGGGTAGCGCCATGCAAGACCTCTTCACCGGTTTTTTATTCACTGCACAACACATCGGGTGTGAGCCATGAGCGATTTCACAGACAACTTCTGGTCCTGGTATGTGGCCGCGCTGACCTTGATCGGCATCCTCGGTGCCCTGGTCCTGCTGTGGGCGACGGCCCGCAAAAAAATACCCCAGAACAGCGACAACACGACGGGCCACGTCTGGGATGAAGACCTGCGCGAGTCCAACAACCCGATGCCGCGCTGGTGGATGTGGCTGTTCGTGATCAGCGTGATCTATTCCTTGCTCTACCTGGTCGCTTACCCGGGCCTTGGTGCTTACCCGGGCGAAATGGGCTGGAGCACGCGTGGCGAATACAACACCGCGATGGACAACGCAGACAAGGAGCTTGCACCGCTGTACGCCGGCTTCACCGCCAAAAGCGCGGACGAGCTCGCCGGCGACGCCAATGTCATGGCGGTGGGCGAGCGCCTCTTCATGAACAACTGCGCCCAGTGCCACGGCTCGGACGCGCGCGGCAGCAAGGGCTTTCCCAACCTCGCCGACACCGACTGGCTGCACGGCGGCTCAACCGAAAAAATCAGGGAGACCCTGACCGTGGGCCGCAAGGGCCAGATGCCGCCCATGGCAGCCGCTGTCGGTACAGCGGATGATGTCAAGAACGTGGCGAATTACGTCCTTAGCCTGTCCGGTGGTCCCCACGATTCACTGCGCGCGCAGCTCGGCAAATCCAAATTCACCGCCTGCGCGGCCTGCCACGGCATGGACGGCAAGGGCAATACCGCGATAGGCGCGCCCAACCTGGCCGACGACATCTGGCTGCACGGCTGGGGAGAGCAGGCCATCGTCGACATTGTGAACAAAGGCAAAACCAACGAAATGCCTGCGCAGGCCGGCAAGCTCACGGAAGCGCAGATCCATGTGTTGACAGCTTACATCTGGGGGCTCTCCAACAAAGCCGCTGCGGCAAAACTTTGAGGCGACAGTGACCCAGCTGCCTTTGCGAAAAATCATTCCCATCGTGCCAGCGGCAGAGCCGGCAGGGGAGTCGCTGTACGAGGCGCAAAAGAAAATCTACCCGCGTTCCGTGAGCGGGCTGTTTGCGCGCTGGCGCTGGGCATTCGTCATCTTGACGCAGCTGTTTTTCTACGGCTTGCCGTGGCTGCAGTGGGGGCAGCGCCAGGCGGTGCTGTTCGACCTGGAGGCGCGGCGCTTTTATCTCTTCGGTTATGTGCTGTACCCGCAGGACTTCATCTACCTGACCGGCCTGCTGGTCGCCAGCGCTTTGTCGCTGTTCCTGTTCACGGCGGTTGCGGGCCGGCTTTGGTGCGGCTTTGCCTGCCCGCAGACGGTGTACACCGAAATCTTCCTCTGGATAGAGCGCAAGGTGGAGGGCGACCGCACGGCCAGGTTGCGGCTGGACGGCGCCCCGTTCTCGCTGGAAAAACTGGTCAAGAAGTGGTTCAAGCACATCCTCTGGATAGGTGTGGCGATGTGGACCGGCTTTACCTTTGTCGCTTATTTCGTGCCGGCCCGCGAGCTGATCCTGCAGTTCTTGCAGACCAAAATGGGCGGCTGGGAAATCTTCTGGGTCTTGTTCTACGGTTTCGCCACTTACGGCAATGCCGGCTTCCTGCGTGAGCAGGTGTGCAAATACATGTGCCCCTATGCGCGCTTCCAGAGCGCGATGTTTGACAAAGACACGTTGATTGTGAGTTACGACCCCGCGCGGGGTGAACCGCGCGGCGCCAGGTCGCGCCATGCCGACGCCGCGGCATTGTCCCTGGGCGCCTGTGTCGATTGCACCCTGTGCGTGCAGGTTTGCCCGACAGGCATAGACATCCGCGAGGGCCTGCAGTATGAGTGCATAGGCTGCGCGGCATGCGTGGATGTGTGTGATGGTGTGATGGACAAAATGGGTTATACGCGGGGTCTGATCCGCTTCACCACCCAGAACGCGCTCGCCGGAAAATGGGGTGCTTCACGCATGCTGCGGCAGGTGCTGCGCCCGCGCGTGCTGGTCTATACGGCGCTGCTCGGCGTACTGTGCCTGACACTTCTCTGGAGCCTGGTGGCGCGCATGCCGTTGAAGGTCGACGTCGTGCGGGACCGTGCCGCGCTTTCGCGCATCGTGGCGGGCGGGCGGCTGGAAAATGTTTACCGGCTGCAGATCATGAACGCCACCGAGCAGCCGCAGCGCTACACGATTGCGGCCGCCGGACTGGAGAGCCTGACGGTCGCCTCTGAGGCTGAAGTCAGCGTGGGCCCCACCGAATCCCGCTGGGTCGCGGTGCGGCTGCAGATTCCCTACGGCTCGGCGTCGGCCGGCTCGCACGCCATCGTGTTCCGTGTCGGCGATGAAAGCGGGCGTGCCCACGTCGAAGAAAAATCCGTGTTCCTTGTTCCGCGATGAATCGCGATGAAAGGCCCCTCATGAATTCCATTCCCACCCAAGCCACTCCATGGTGGAAGCACGGCCATGTCTGGCTGGTGATTTCCGGGCCCGCCGCAGTGGTCGTGGCAGGCGTGGTGACAGCCTTCCTGGCCGTCAAGTATCCGGATGCCGTGATAGGCGGACAGGAGCCGGCGCGGGCCTCGCGCACCAATGCGCTGCATCAACCCAGGGCACTGGCGCCGGCCCTGGAGGGGCGCAATCACGCGGCCACACCCGACAAAACGGCTCGTCCCTGATCGCCTGCAACGCAAAGAGGAGACCCCATGATTTCAGCCAACAAGATACTGGGCATCGCCTGGCCGGCCTTTCTGTCGGCCTGCCTGCTGGAACTGCTGCTCTTCGGACTGTTCGACCCTGAGGAAATGCTGCGTTACGGGCAACCCGCGGGGCTGTCCCGGCTGGCACTGCAGACCGCCGCCTTTTTTGTGTTCTGGCTTGCCTGCGCGGCCTCCAGCGCCTTGACGGTGCTGCTGATGGGGCCTGTGCCGGCTTCCGCAGAAAGGGCCGGGCGGTAAGATCGGGTTCCACTCCCGAAGCTGCCCCATGTCCCTGTTCCCCCACGTCGGTGACGCGGTGCCCAAGCGCCGGCGCTCCATGGCCATCGCACTGGCCGTGATGGCAACCCTGACGCTGCTGGCCGCCGTCCATCTGGCGTCCAGCCCACAATCGCTGCCGGGCCTGCCGCTGGTTGCAGCGCTGGCCGCCGCCACATGCGGCATTGCCTGGCTGCTGGCCGGGCGTGACGCGGCGCGAGACCGTATCGGCAAGCAAGCGCTGGAGGGCGCGGACGCGAGGCTGGCCGGTCTGCTGGATTCGGCCATGGACGCCATCATCACTGTGGACAGCAAGCAGAACGTGCTCTTGTACAACAAGGCGGCCGAGAAGATATTCGGCTGGCCCACGCGCGAGATGCTGGGCCAGCCGCTCACACGGTTGATTCCACAGCGGCACCAGGGGGCACACGGCGAGCAGGTTCGGCGTTTCGGTCAGACCGGCACAACCTCCAGGCGCATGGGAGATGGCACGGTGCTGTATGGGCGGAGGTCCAGCGGCGAGGAGTTTCCGCTGGAAGCTTCCATCTCGCAGCTCGATACCGCGCATGGCAAGCTTTACACCGTGATCCTGCGCGACGTGACTGAGCGGGTCCGCGCGAGCGAGGAACTGAGCGCCTTCGCCTCGGCGGCCCACGCCATCCGTGAAAGCGAAAAAACACGGATCGCGCGCGAGCTGCACGACGAACTCGCGCAGTCATTGACGGCGATCAAGATGGACGCCACCTGGATTCGGGAAGCCTTGCCCCCGGATGCAGGTGCCGTGCGGGCCAAACTGGACGACATGCTCGGCTTGCTGGACACCACGGTGGCCGCCACGCGCCGCATCGCGTCAGATTTGCGGCCGTTGCTGCTGGACGACCTGGGCCTGGTGCCGGCCATCCAGTGGCTCACCCATAATTTCACCCAGCGTCACGGCGTGGTGTGCAAGCTGTCGCTGGACGAGGAGGTTGAGCTGGCCGAACCGTATGCCACGGCGGTGTTCCGCATTGTGCAAGAGTCGCTCGTGAACGTGGCAAAGCACGCGAGTGCGTCGCAAGTCGATGTACGCATAGCGAGGACTGATGCGGCCGTGGTCCTCGACGTGAGCGATGACGGTGCCGGGTTCGCGCCGGACGCCCCGCGCAAGCCCGGCTCGCTGGGCCTGATGGGTCTGCGCGAGCGGGCCCGCCTGCTGCAGGGGACGGTGGACATAGACACCGCGCCTGGCCAGGGAACTCGTATACGGGTCAGCATCCCGGTGCCCGAAACAGGAGACATCACGTGATCAGGATTGTGATTGCCGACGACCATTCCATCGTGCGGGAGGGGCTCAAGCGTATCGTGTCCTCCATCGAGGACATGGAGGTCGCCGGCGAGGCCGGCAACGGGACGGAAGTCATGCAGCGCGTGCGCGAGCTGGCCTTCGACGTGCTGGTGCTGGACCTCTCCATGCCGGGGCGCAGCGGCATGGAGCTCATCAAGCTGATTCGCGGCGAAAAGCCGCAGCTGCGCATCCTGGTCCTGAGCATGCACCAGGAGCTGCAGTACGCCGTGCGCGCCATCAAGAACGGCGCCAGCGGCTACCTGACCAAAGAGAGCGCGCCGGACCAGCTGGAGCAGGCCATACGCAAGGTGGCTTCAGGCGGCGCCTTCATCAGCGCCGAAGTGGCCGAGCAACTCGCGCTGGGTGCGATGCCCGGCAGCCAGGCAGTGCCGCATGAAAGCCTTTCGAATCGCGAGTTTGAAGTGTTGCAATTGCTGGTGGCCGGCGTTTCCCTGACGGACATCGGGACGAAGCTGAACCTGTCGGTCAAGACCGTCAGCACCCACAAGACCAACCTCATGCAGAAAATGGGCTTGCAAAACCAGAGCGAGTTGATCCGTTATGCGCTCAAGCATGGACTGACCGAGCCACTGGACCCCTGAGGCCCACCGGTCTGCTGCGGAAAGCGGCCTTGTGTTGACAACGATCAACACAGCCTCGGGCGCCTCTCCCTACAGTCAGGGTATCCAAACTCTGCACCGGAGGTGTTCCATGAGCAATGAACTCAAACAACTGCTGGTCCATGCCGACGCCTCGCCGCAATTCGCGCAACGCCTTGAATTTTCCTGCCGGCTTGCCGCGCAGTACGGCGCCGGCATCACGGCGCTTTATGCCTCGCCTTCGGCCTCCGAGGCGCTTCCCGTTGCCTCCGGCATGGGGACCGGCCTGGCCGTGAGGCGGGAGAACGTACAGGACACCGAACTGGCGCGGGCGCGCTCGGTGTTCGAACAGATCCGGCCTGCGGGGCTGCCGGCCGCATGGGCTGAAGTCCATGAATTTCCGCTGCTATCGGCCTTTGCCGGGCAGGCGCTCTATGCCGACCTGCTGGTGCTGGGCCAGCACGGCCCGGGCGAGGGTTGGTCCACGCTGATGCCGGCGGATTTTCCGGAGGCTGTGATTGCCCTGAGCGGGCGGCCGGCACTGGTGCTGCCCTACACGTCGGCAAAACCGGGTTTGCCGGGCAATGTGGTGATCGCCTGGAAGCCCACCCGCGGAGCCGCACGCGCGGTGACCGCGGCCCTCCCCATCCTGCGCAACGCAAACTCGGTGCATATCCTGAGCTGGGGCGTTGATGCCGTGGCGGCTACGGGCGCAGGTCCGAATATCGTCTCTTACCTGAAGGCCCACGGTGTCCAGGCCAGCTGGCACCGGGAAAATGTGGAAGGCGCGGAACCCGGGAACCTGGGCGACCTGCTGCTGTCGCGCGCATTCGATCTGCAGGCGGACTTGCTGGTGATGGGCTGCTATGGCCGCGCCCGCGCCTATGAATGGGTATTGGGCGGCGCATCCCGGACCGTGCTTAAAAGCATGACGCTACCCGTGTTGATGGCGCATTAAGCGGGCGCGCTGGTCGGTACAGGCTCGGAAATTTCCGAGTCTGGATCGGAGCGCCGGTGCCGGCGAACCAGCCTTATCCGAGCCGGCCTTTCAGCAAAAGACGATGTCCCTGCCGCGCCGCCTGCGCGACAGTAAGGGCATGCAACACACCGCTTCACCCACCCGGGTCTTTCTGGCCGACGACTCCGCGCTGAGCCGCCGCAGCGTTGCCGAAATGCTTACCGCCCGGGGCGTGGTGGTCGCGGGCCAGGCCGATACGCCGGAGTCTGCGGTCTCGGGCATCCTGGCGACGCAGCCCGATGTGGTGGTGCTTGACGTGCAATTCGAGAAGGGCACGGGCATGCAGGTGCTGCAGTCCATCCTCAAAACCACGCAAGACATTCCTTTCATCATCCTCAGCAACCATGCCGAGGCCGCCTACCGTGCGCGCTACCTGGCTGCGGGCGCTGCCTGTTTTCTCGATAAACACGCCGAGTTTTACCAACTCGGGGACACCGTGGCAATGCTTGCGCAGCCGCGGCGTGTGGATCAGTCCGTTTCTTCCTCCCAATCCAAGGAGTCATCATGCCCATAGCCTGTTCATCCGCCAGCGGCACTTCATCCGTCAGCGGCATTTCATCCGCCGCTATCCTGCCACTGAAGACTCACTGCTCGAACTGCAACCTGCGCGACCTCTGCCTGCCCTGCGGCATGAAGCCCGCCGATGTGGATGGACTGGACGATCTCCACTTCAGCCGGACGAAGGTCAAGGCGGGGCAGACGCTCTACCACGAGGGCCAAGCTTTCCGCAACATTTATGCGGTGCGTATCGGCACCTTCAAATCCAGCCTGACGCTGGCAGATGGCCGTGAGCAGGTCAGCGGCTTCCAGATGGCCGGTGAACTGATGGGCCTGGACGGTATTGCCAACGGCGCGTATGCCAGCAACTCCACTGCACTCGAAGACACTGAAGTCTGCACCATTCCCTACGACCAGATCAGCGGCCTGGCTGCGACCAGTGCCGACATGCAGCAGGCCGTCAGCCGGCTGATGAGCCGGGAAATCGTCAAGGAGCACAGCCTGATGATGCTGTTGGGCAGCATGAATGCCGAAGAGCGGCTGGCTGCCTTCCTGCTCAACCTGTCACAGCGGCTCAAGTTGCGTGGCTACTCAGCCAGCGAATTCCACTTGCGCATGTCGCGCGCCGAAATCGGCAGCTACCTGGGCATGAAGCTGGAGACCGTGAGCCGCACCTTTTCCGCCTTCCTGCAGCAGGGCATCCTGGAAGTCGACAAACGCCACATCCGCATCCTCGACCACGCGGCCCTCAAACACGTCTTCGATACCCGGGTTCACTGAACGACCATCGACTGGGTGGCCGGGGTACCGGAAAAATCCGTCCATTGCCGCCGCTCGAAGTCATAAAGCTTGCAGCGGCGCGCCGTATCGAAGTACCAGTGCCAGGAAAAAGGCTGTACGACGATGTGGCCAGGCAGCCTGGCCTCCAGCATGGCCTGCGCCTGTTTCAGGCGGTACAGCGGCACGCCCATGTCTACGTGATGGGCCGTGTGCTCCATGATGTGGTGCAGCGCCGCGCCGAAAAACGAGTTGAAGGTCAGGTGCACGGTGGTGGAGACAAAGGGGTTGGCGTCCGACCAGCTTTTTTTGTTGTCATACCAGGCGATCTGGGTGTGCGTGTGGTGCACGTAGACCACAAAACCTATCAGGCCGTTCCACACTAACAGCGGCAGGAAAAAGCCAGCGGCCAAAAGCCAGAGCGCCGACTGACCGGTAGACCCTGCCGCGATCACAAGGCCTGCGATCCAGGCTGCGGCAGCGGCAGTGACCAGCAAGCTGTCCGCGACAAAAATGCCGCGCCGCGTAGGCATCACGGCTTTGGACGGGAAGTAAAGCCGCTTCCACCAGATTTCCACGAGGTAGTAGAGCCAGGGCGCCCAGCCGCTGCGGTAGGCGCGCTCCAGCCACTGTTTCCAGACGGGCATGCTTTCATAGGCCTCAAGGGTCGCGGGCTGCCATACGAAATCAAAGCCGCTGAGGTTGGTGTAGCCGTGGTGCACGATGTTGTGCCCGACATCCCACAGGCTGTAGGGCGTGAGCGAGGGCAAAAAAAGCAGGCGGCCCAGCCAGCGGTTGAGTTTGCGGTGTGGGGTGAAGCTCTGGTGGCACGCGTCGTGGCCGAGGATAAACAGCCTCGCGATCATGAAGCCGGCCAAGAGGGCCATGAGCACCTGGAGGGCAGGGTGGCCCGCGAGCACTGCCCCGGCCATGCATGCAGCGAACAGGGCAAAGTCCATCAGGGCCAGCGCCAACGCGAGGCCGGTGTTTTTGGTCGAGACAGGAAGAAGCCAGGAACGCAGGACTTTTCGGTGCGGAAGGACGGTGGCTTGGTTTTCTTGGATTGCTTGTGAGAGGGACATGAGATGAAGGGTTGGCAGCCGGGGCCGTTGACCCAAGGCAATGGGGAAGCCGCCAGCTTACGGCGCGCCCTTCGCGGCGATTTGACGCAGGTCAAGGACGGGGCAAACGCGTCCGGCGGCCGCACCTTGCGCCCTCGTTGATCCACATCAACGCAGCCGGGGCGGAGAGGCGGCACAGTGGAGGCCTCACATTCCTGAACCATCCCATGCCCGCTGTTCTACCCCAGGCCCTTCGCCAGTTCGACATCTCCGGCCCGCGCTACACGTCCTTTCCGACGGCGGACCGTTTTGTCGAGGCCTTTACCGCCGTCGATCACGGCCGCGCGCTGGACGACAGGCGCGCGCGGGCCGAGACCTCGGCGGCACCGCTATCGCTGTATGTGCACATCCCCTTTTGCGAATCGCTGTGCTACTACTGCGCCTGCAACAAGATCATCACCAAGCAGCACAGCCGTGCCACCGCCTACCTGGGCTATCTTGAGCGCGAAGTGGCCCTGTACACGGCGCGCCTGGGGCAGGGACAGCCTGTCAGCCAGCTGCACCTGGGTGGGGGCACGCCGACTTTTTTGTCCGACGCGGAACTCGCACAGCTCATGGACATGCTCAGACGCAACTTCGACATCGCGGCCGGTGCGGAAATGGCCATCGAGGTAGACCCACGCACCGTGGACAACACGCGCCTGGCCGCGCTGGCGGCCCTGGGCTTTAACCGCCTGAGTTTCGGCGTGCAGGATTTCGATGCCGACGTGCAAAAAGCCGTGCACCGCGTCCAGCCCGCCGAACAGGTGTTCGCGCTGGTTGCGCAGGCGCGCGTGCTCGGGTTTGAATCCATCAATGTGGACCTGATCTACGGCCTGCCGCGGCAGACGCAGACGTCTTTCGCGCGCACCATACGCCAGGTCGAGGAACTCAGGCCGGACCGCATTGCCCTCTATGCCTATGCCCATTTGCCGGAGCGCTTCAAGCCGCAGCGGCACATCCCGCCGGCGCTGCTGCCCGCGGCCGAGGACAAGGCCGCCATGCTGGCCGAAGCGATGCAGCGTTTGCAGGGCGCGGGTTACCGCTACATCGGCATGGACCACTTCGCGCTTGAGAACGATGCGCTGGCCGTGGCCAGCCGCGAGGGCCGGCTGCACCGCAACTTCCAGGGCTACAGCACCCAGCCCGACCGCGACCTGGTGGGCCTGGGCGTATCGGCCATTGGCGCGGTCGGCGCCACCTACAGCCAGAATGCCAAAACCCTGGAGGAATACTGCGACTTGCTTGACCAGGGGCGCTTCCCGGTCACGCGCGGCCTGGCACTGAGCCGGGACGACCTGGCGCGCCGCGCGGTGATCATGGCCATCATGTGCCAGGGCCAGGTGTGGTTCGAATCGATAGAGCTCGCCTGGATGCTGGATTTCAAGACCTACTTTGCGGCGGAACTGGAGCGCTTGCGCGAACTGGAGGATGCCGGGCTTGTGCTGCTTTCCAGCACCGGCATCGAGGTGACGGCCGAAGGCCGGTTCGTGTTGCGCGCGGTCGCCATGGTGTTTGACCGCTACCTGCAGTCCGACCTCAACCGCAGTCGTTTCTCGCGCATTATTTGATCGCAGCGCTGCCCATGTCTTACGCCCTCGCCACGACGGCCCTGCTGATGGGCCTTGCCGGAGGACCTCATTGCGCTGTGATGTGCGGCGCGGCCTGTGGCGGCCTGCGGCGCGTGGGCCCGCAGCGGCAGGCGCATTCACCGCTGGTCTTTCAGGCCGGGCGGCTTGTCGGCTATTCAAGTGCGGGCGCGGCGGCAGCGATGGCAGTGCAAAGTTTTGCGTGGATGACAGAACAGGCCGCCGTGGTCAAGCCGCTCTGGGTGCTGTTCCATCTGGCCGTGCTGGGTTGGGGAATGATGCTGATGGTGAAGGCCAGCCAGCCGGCCTGGGCCGACCGCGCAGGCCGCTCCGCGTGGTCCAGGGTGGGTGCCGTGGCCGCATCACGGGGCGGGATGTTCTCGGTGGGCGCGTTATGGGCCTTTATGCCCTGCAGCCTGCTTTATTCGGCGCTGCTGGTGGCGTCCCTGAGTGGCGGGCCGTTGCAAGGCGCGCTGGCCATGGCGGCTTTTGCCGTGGGCAGTGGCGTCTCCCTGCTGCTGGCGCCGCAACTACTGGCCGGGCTGCGGCGCGCCGGCAACGGCCTGGGCGGTCAACTGGGTGTGCGTCTGGCCGGGGGGGTGCTGATGCTGGCCGCGGTGTTCGGCTTGTGGAGCGACATGACGCATCGCATCGCGCAGTGGTGCGGCCTGGCCTGAGGCTGTCCTTGCCGCTGGCTTGTGAATTGCATCAGGTGAGAGAGACCGACTCCAGGTAACAGGGCAGGTGGCATGGCCAGTGCAGTTCGCGTTCGATGCGCTGGCGCATGGCATCGGCTGCGGCCGGCTCGCCGTGGGTGATGAAAGTCTGCTTCGGTACCGACTTGAAGCCGCGCAGCCAACCCATGATTTCGGCGGCATCCGAATGGGCCGACAGGTCGTCCAGCATCGCCACTTCGGCGCGCACCGGCACGTCCTGGCCGTGGATACGCACGGTAGGCGCGCCGCCGGAGATGAGTGCGCCGCGCGTGCCGCCGGGCTGGAAGCCGGCAAACACGATGGTGTTGCGCTTGTCGGGCGCGAAGGCTTTGAGATGGTGGACCACACGTCCGCCGGTAGCCATGCCGCTGGCGGCAATGATGACCATGGGGCCGTGCCTGGCATTGAGCAGGCGCGACTCCTCCGGCGACTCGACGATGTGGGCGGTATGCGCCATGGCCTCGCACTCCGCGGGTGTTAGCCGCAGCTCGGCCTTGTGTTTCAGGTACACCTGCGTGGCATTGGCCGCCATGGGACTGTTGAGGTAGATCGGCAGGTTGCGTTGTATGACACCTTGCGCCTTGAGCACCTGAACGCAGTGCAGCAGGCTTTGCGCGCGCCCCACCGCAAAAGCCGGGATCACCACCACCCCGCCGCGCGCGGCTGTGCGGTTGATTACCTGGCCCAGCGCCGATAGGGGGTCAGAGTCCTTGTGCAGGCGGTCGCCGTAGGTGGACTCCACCACCAGATAATCGGCGCCGTCCATCCGTGTAGGCGGCTTGAGCACCAGGTCGTTGGGGCGGCCTATGTCCCCGGAAAACAGGATGGAGCGCGAGCCGTTGTCCAGTTGCACGAACGACGAGCCCACCATGTGGCCGGAAGGAGTCAGGCTGGCGTTCAGGCTCGGTGCCGGGTGCCAGTTTTTTCCGCTGGGTACCGGGTGCAGCAGCTTGATGCAGCGTAGCGCATCCTCGCGTGTGTACAGCGGCAGCGCCGGTGCGTGCTTCGAAAAGCCGTGGCGATTGGCGTATTCGGCTTCTTCTTCCTGCAGGTGGCCAGCGTCGGGCAGCAGGATGCGGCACAGGTCGGCCGTGGCCGGGGTGCAGAACACCTTGCCCTTGAAGCCCTGGCGCGCCAGCAGTGGCAGGTAGCCGCTATGGTCAATGTGGGCGTGCGTCAGGATCACGGCGTCAATGGAGGCCGGGGCCACAGGTAGCGCGGACCAGTTGCGCAGGCGCAATTGCTTGTAGCCCTGGAACAGCCCGCAGTCGACCAGCACCGTGGACTCCCCGTACCGGATCAGGTATTTGGAACCTGTCACGGTATCTGTGGCACCGAGGAATTGAATCTTCATGCCAGCAGCTTAGATAAAAATGGTGTGCGGGTGTTTGATGTAGCGCAATAGCCTGCACGCTGCAATGCATCGGGAAACCCGGGTCGATGCCGGCTGATGCGAACTCATTTGCTATGGATTTAATAGCTGCTTGCGCTCATCCAGTAATGATTTGAGGCTGTTTTTCTTCCAGAAGGGACGGCCTGACTCCTGCGCCCCGCTGCCTTCGAGTGTGACGAATACAGCACGGCGGTCGCAGGTCTCGCCCTGGCCGCGCGCGCGTCTTGCGCTCGCCGCGGCGCTGAGCGCCAGCGCCGCGAAGCCGCGGGCGGCCACAAAGGCCAGGAAGGCCGTGCCGCCAAGAGGCCGGGCGAGCAAGGCGCTGATGAGGCCCGGGCGGCAGGGCTCCCAGTGCAGCGTCACGCCCTGCGCGGTTCCTGCGGGCTCAATCACCGCGTTCTCATCGGCGCCTAGGCGCACGCGCTGGCCGGCCTCAATGAAATGATCGCCGGAATCATTGTGGCGCGTCAGCCAGAGCCGGCCCCGCAGCACTGTCAATTCACCGCCGCGCCGGGGCAGGCGCAGCGCTTGTCCCGGCGCCAGGCGCCGGGTTCCACCGTGAAATACGGCGCCGTTGGATGTCGCATTCATCATCGACCTCTTGAGGTGTTGCCGCGCCGTCGCCGGGTTCAGAGCCCGGCAAGGGCGTGCAGCGCGGGGTTGTCGATCTGGCCGGCAAGCAGCTTCGCCGCCGCCGCGCTCGCGCCGTCGCCGAGCGCCGCGCGGTGCAGGCAGGCGTGCACCGTCAGTTCGCGCATGCCGCTACGCGCAGCGAGGTCCTGCATTTCGTTGATCCAGGCCGAGGCCTGGGGCATGGCTTGTGCCACAGCGACATCACACAGCGCGTCGAGGGCATATGCCTTGGCCCACAGGTAGGCGTCAGGAAGGCGTACGCAGCGCGTCAGTGCGTCAGCAAGTATTTCAACGGCGCGCTGCGGTTCCCCGCGCGCCATCGCCACACGCCCCAGGCCCCGGCCGGCAATGCCTTCCCAGCACGGGTCACCGAGCTGGCAACCGAGGGCGAAGGCATGCTCGAATCGGCTCGCGGCGGCATCCACGTCGCCGCGCAGCAGGTCGATTTCGGCCCGCAGCGATTGCGGCCACGGCACAAAGGCGGTCCAGCCTTGCCGGGCCAGTGCCACCGAGCGGTCCAGGGCGTCGGCGGCCGCCTCGGGTTCGTCGTGCAGCAGTAGCGCGCGGCCCAGCATGGACAGCGCGTAGGCAAGTTGCCGGCTGTCGCCGACGGCCGCAGCCAGCGCCTCAGCTTCGCGCAGCTGGCTGATGGCGGCCGTGTAATGCGCAGTGTCGCTGAGCGCAGCGCCGTACACGGTGGCGATGCGCGCCTGCTCCGCGTGGTCGCCGGCTGCCAGCGGCGTCGCGCGTTGCAGCCAGGCGAGCGTGCGTTCATAGCGGCCGCGCAGGAATTCGACGTAGCCGAGTTCGCGGCACGCGGCGGCGGCGAGTGCCGGCGAAGCCTCGTGGCCGACCTCCAGTGCTTCGTGAAGCGCAGTGGCGCCTTCTTCGTCGCGTCCGCGGGCGGCATGCACCAGCGCACCGCCCAGGGCCACGCGGGCGCGCGCACGCAGTGCCGCGTCGCCGGTGGCATCGGCTTCCACGATCGCGCGGCGCAGGCATTGCAGGCCGGCATCGAGCGCGCCGGCGCTGATCGCCGCCTCCCCGGCTTCCAGCTGGGCCAGCGCCGCGGCGCGCCCGGTGGCGGGCCGCGCGGTGGGCGCTGCGGTGAGCGTGCGCAGGGCCGCGTCCAGCGTGGCGCCGGGTTGCACGCCGAGTTCGCGCTGGAACAATTCGCGGCAGGCTGCGGCCTGGCGCGCCGCACCCACGCCGTCGCCCGCGGCCGCGAGGCTGCGCACCAGCAAAGCCTGGTAGTTCTCGTCAAGCGGGTTGTGCCGTACCAGCCGGCCGGCCAGTGTGGCTGCTTCTGTCATGGCGCCCGCGGCCATGCGAGCCAGTGCGGCTTCGCGCAGCACGGCTTCGGCGGCGGCCTGCAGATGGCGCCGCTCCGTGGCGAGCCAGACCTCGAAGGCCGGGCTGCCTGAAAAATTCATGCCTTCCAGCAACTCGTGATCCAGGCCGGGCACGCACAGGGCTTGCGCCCAGCTGCCCGACAGCACGGCGCTGAGGTCGACGTAGGTGGCAGGCTCCAGCAAAAGTGCCAGCAGATCGCCGCGCAACTCTGCGGTGCCGAGCAGGCGCCGCAGCTCACTGAGGTTCCAGCGCAGGGCGGCCAGCGGGTCTTCTGCGTCTTCGAACAGCAAGCCCGCCAGATGTTTGCGGCTGACCGGTGCATCACTGCGGACCAGGTAGGCAAGCAGGCCCCAGACCTTGTGCCCGCGCGGCGCCGGCACAGGGCTGCCGCCTCGCTCTATGCGCGGCGGACCAAGCAGGTAGATGGCAAGCCCCGGAGACGGCGGATTGTCGGGGGCTTGCGGATTCACCGGCAGACCTCAGGCTTCAGCGGTGGTGGGGTCGATGACCGTGGTGATCTGCGCGACGGAGTTCGCCGGGAAACCGCCGCGGCGCGCATGTTCCCTCACGAGCTCCTCATTGGCCGCGCGGTAGATGCAGTACATCTTGCCGCCTGTCACATAGCTTTGCACCCACTGCACATCAGGCCCCAGTTCCTGCAGCACACCGCAGGATTTCTGGGAGATGGATTGCAGCTCGGCGGGCTTCAGGGCCCCGAGTCCGGGGATGACACGTTCGATCACGAATTTGGGCATAACAGGCTCCGTTAAGTTGGTGGAGACCCGAAGATAGGCAGTGTACGTGTGAGCCAGCGTGTGAGGAAATCGCCGGGAAAGGATGTCGGCCTAGTCCATATGTGCCTGTTTGCTTACAAGTTGGGCGGCTCAGGCGGTGCCATTCGTGGATAGCATCGGAGTGTCCGCCGCGCTCTTGGCTTCTGTCCGGCTGCGGCGGCCCGTTCAGGTAGCTTCACACAAAAAACCAATGATGAACCACTCGTCCTCGCCACGCAGCCTCTTTCTGGCGTCTACCCTTTTTTTGGGCGGCCTGTGCGCCATGTCGCCGGCCCTGGCGGGCGGCAACACCGAACCACTGACCGACATCCTTTCTTCGCCCGGCAGCGCGGGCCTGGGCCTGGTGACGCGCATTGAACGTTCGCCCTACAAGGATGCAGGCACACGTTACGACCTGCTGCCGCTTTACCTGTATGAGGGCGAGCGGCTTTTCCTGCATGCCAACCGGGGCGGCATCAAGCTGCTCAACGGCACCGAGCGGCGGCTGGACCTTTTTGTGGAGCAGCGCCTGGAGGGCTTCCCGACCGAGCGCCTGCCCGCCAGCCTGGCCGGCATGTCGCCGCGCGACTCGGGCCTGGACCTGGGCCTGGCCTACCGCTGGCGCCAGCCCTGGGGAACGCTGCAGGCCGAGCTGGTGCATGACATCAGCAACACCTACAAGGGCAATGAGTTCCGCCTGGGCTACACCTACGACTGGCGCTCGGGCCCCTGGATGCTGCGGCCCAGCCTGACCGTGGGGGTGCGCGACGCCAGGCTCAACAACTATTACTACGGCGTGCAGGCCAGTGAGGCAACGGCCGGGCGGCCTGCTTATGCGCCGGGCTCGGGCGTGCAGACCTCGATTGGCCTCTACGGCTCTTATGACCTCACCGAGCGCTGGCGCCTGCTGGCCGGTGTGTCGGCCACCTTGCTGGACAACAAGACAAAGAACAGCCCCATTGTGCAAAAGAGCGTGCTGCCTGCCGTGTATATCGGCGCGGCCTATGACTTTGGCGGCCACAAGCGTGAGTGGGCAGAAGACGGCTCGCCCACCTACTTCAAGCTGCTGTACGGCAAGTCAACCGAAGATGGCTGCCATCTGGCCAAGATCATCACGGCGCAGTGCCTGTCGACGGCGAAGGTCAATTCGACCAGCATTACCGGCATCCAGGTCGGCAAGCCCTTCCTGAACAACGTGAACGGCTGGCCGCTCGACTTCATCGGCTATGTGGGCCTCACGCACCACAACGAGCGGGGCCTGCAGGCCAATGGCGTGCAACTGGACCTGTTCATGAAGGCCGTCTACTCGGGCTTCCCATGGAGCGACCGGGTCAAGACGCGGCTCGGTCTGGGCGTGGGCGTGTCCATGGCACAGCGGGCTCCCTACATTGAGTCCTCCAGCCTGGCGGCCAACGGCAAGTCGGCTTCCCGCATGCTCAATTACCTGGATCCGACCATCGACGTGAGCCTGGGCGACCTGATCGGCTACCGGCCGCTCAAGGACACCTTTATAGGCTTTGGTGTGTCGCACCGCTCCGGCATTTTTGGCTCGTCGCGCCTGCTGGGCAATGTCAACGGCGGCTCCAACTACATCTACACCTACGTTGAAACCGCGCTTTGAGTCGTATTTGCTATTGATTTAATAGCTGCTTGCGCAAGTCCATAAAGGCTTGCGGCCTGATTTGAATGAAAATCAGGCGTAGGCTGCCCGGACCGGCACAGCCGGCTGGTTCTGCACATTGCTGGCAGCAATCACGCCGCCACCCAGGCAGACATCGCCCTGGTAGAGCACAGCCGACTGGCCCGGCGTCACCGCCCACTGGGCATCGGCAAACACCAGTTCGCAGGCCGCGCCGGTAGCGCTGCGCAGTTTGCAGGGTGCGTCGGCCTGCCGGTAGCGTGTCTTGGCCGCCATGACACCGGGCGTCGGTGCATGTCCCGCCACCCAGCTGCAGTCCTGTGCCTGGAGCACCGTGGATTGCAGCCAGTGGTGATCATGGCCCTGAACCACCCATAGCGTGTTCGTTTCAAGGTCCTTGCGTGCCACAAACCAGGGTTCGTGCTCGCCCACGCCGCGCAACCCGCGTGCCTGCACGGCCTTGAGCTCGGCTCCCTTGGCCTTCACGCCGCCTATGCCCAGGCCCTGACGCTGTCCCAATGTATAGAAGGACAGGCCCACATGCTCGCCGAGCACGCGGCCCTTGTCGTTCTTGATGGGGCCTGGCTCTTTGGCGATGTAGCGATTCAAGAATTCGCGGAAAGGCCTCTCGCCGATAAAACAGATGCCAGTGGAGTCTTTTTTCTTCGCGTTGGGCAGGCCGATCTCGTCGGCAATGCGCCGGACTTCGGTCTTGCGCAACTCACCCACCGGGAACAGCGTTTTGGAGAGCTGTGCCTGGTTGAGCCGGTGCAAAAAATAGCTTTGGTCTTTGGCTGGATCAAGGCCCTTGAGCAGTTCGTGCAGGCCGGTGGCTTCGTTGTGGCGAACCCTGGCGTAATGCCCGGTCGCGATTTTTTCGGCGCCCAGGCGCATGGCATGGTCCAGAAATGCCTTGAACTTGATTTCGGCGTTGCACAGGATGTCGGGGTTGGGCGTGCGGCCGGCCTGGTATTCGCGCAGGAACTCGGCGAAGACGCGGTCCTTGTAGTCGGCTGCGAAGTTGACGTGCTCGATCTCGATGCCGATCACGTCGGCCACGGCGGCGGCGTCGACAAAATCAATGTTGGACGAGCAGAACTCGCTGTCGTCGTCATCTTCCCAGTTCTTCATGAAGATGCCGATAACCTCGTGGCCCTGCTGTTTGAGCAGGTGCGCCGTCACCGCGGAGTCCACGCCTCCGCTCAGGCCGACGACGATCCGTTTCCGCTTGCCGTCGTGGCTGTATGTGTTGATTTGCGGGTTGCCCATGGCTCTATTGTAAAAAGATGAAAGCGTTTGCGCCTGTCTGGGCTTTTCGGCCCTGTTGGCCGTGCGGCCGGCGGCACAATGGAATGCCCTTTCTTGCAGGAGCTGCCACTTTGCAACGACGTCAATTTCTTTCCCGCACCGGGCAGGCCGTCACGGCCGCCGGCATCGCCACCGGGCTGCCATGGCTTTCGTCACTGGCCCAGGCCGCGGGCCTCAAACCCGTGGGCAAGGCCCAAGCCTTCGACTACGCGATGCTCAAGGGCCAGGCGCGCGACCTGGCCGCCAAACCTTACCGGCCCCGGTCGACGACGTTGCCGTCCGGCATTTCGGACTTGAACTGGGACCAGCACCAGGCCATACGCTTTCGGGACGACCATGCCTTGTGGGGCGATGACAAGCTGCGCTTCGTGGCGAAGTTTTTCCACCTCGGCCTGTACTTCAAGACGCCGGTGCGCATGCACGAAGTGAGCAATGGCCAGGCGCAGGAGCTGGCCTATGACCCGGCCATGTTTGATTATGGGAAAAGCGGCGTGCGGGGCGACAAGCTTCCCGCCGATCTCGGTTTTGCCGGCTTCCGGCTGAATTTCCACACCGATCCGGTGCGTGACGTGGCGGCCTTCCTTGGCGCAAGCTACTTTCGCGCGGTGGGCGGCGAATGGCAGTACGGCCAGTCGGCGCGGGGCCTGGCCATCGACACGGCGCAAACTTTCCCGGAAGAGTTTCCGGATTTCATCGGTTACTGGCTCGAAAAGCCGGACCCGAAAGCGGCCTCGCTGACCGTCTACGCCCTGCTGGACTCGCCGAGCGTCAGCGGCGCCTACCGCTTTGTGATCACGCCGGGCGACACGCAGGTCATGGACCTGGACGTGGCGCTGTATCCGCGCAAAACCATTGACCGCATGGGCATCGCGCCGTGCACCAGCATGTTCCAGACCGGCGAAAACGACAAACGCATGGGCTGGGACTGGCGCGGCGAAATCCACGACACCGACGGCCTGGCCATGCACAGCGGCACGGGCGAATGGCTGTGGCGTCCACTGACCAATCCGGCGCAATTGCAGTTCAACGCCTTTCAGGACGACAACCCGCGCGGTTTTGGCCTGATGCAGCGCGATCGCAACTTTGACCACTACCAGGACGACGGCGTGTTCTATGAAAAACGCCCGAGCCTGTGGGTTGAGCCCAAGGCGGGCTGGGGTGCGGGCGCGATACAGCTGGTGGAAATTCCGACCGCGGACGAAACCTTTGACAACATCGTGGCCTTCTGGAACCCCAGGGACAAGCCGCAGGCAGGGCAGGAGTTGCTGTTTTCCTACCGGCTGCACTGGGGGGGCGAACCGCCCGCCGCGCAAGGGCCGCTGGCGCGCTGTGTGGCCACACGTACCGGCCTCGGCGGCGTGGTCGGGCAAAAGCGCACCGCCTACACGCGGCGTTTTGCCGTCGATTTTGCGGGCGGCGACTTTGCCTTGCTGAACCGCGGGGCCCAGGTCAAAGCCGTGATCACCGCTTCGCGCGGCACGATTGAATTGACGTCGGCCCGGCCGCTGGACGCCATCAAGGGGTGGCGTGCCATGTTCGACCTGCGCCCCGATGGCGAC
Organism: Polaromonas sp. P3_B4; assembly: GCF_056402835.1. Lineage (NCBI taxonomy): Bacteria > Pseudomonadati > Pseudomonadota > Betaproteobacteria > Burkholderiales > Comamonadaceae > Polaromonas > Polaromonas sp. P3_B4. Next base: position 3,403,343 of record NZ_JBFUGQ010000001.1, on the reverse strand, counting down.
AGCACGGCACCCATCAACCTGCGCATGCATTTGCAGGTCGACGGCCAGTCATTGACGGAGACCTGGTTGTACCAGTGGACGCCGCCGCCGGTGGCGCAACGAATTCTTTATTGAGGATTGCGCTGGCTGTCAGCGGGAAAGCGTTCCCGTTGGCGCCGCCAAATCGTGCATGGCTCGCGGCGCTTCCTACTTCTGGCTCAGCGGTGCATGCACGCTGGCATCCGTGGTCACCAGATCAAGCGGGAAGCGCCTGCCTGCCAGGTAATCTTCCATGCAGGTCAACAAGAGGGGGCTTCGGTGCATGTGAGCGCTCGCTCTTATTTCGTCGGCCGTCAGCCAGACCGTGCGCACAATGCCTTCATCCAGCGCTTGGCCTGCCACGTGCTCGCCCAGTTCGCCGCAGAACGCAAAGCGCAGGTAGGTGATGTCTTCGGATTCTTCCTGCCCGATGAGGGCCCGCTCAAAGCGGGAGAGATAGACCCCCACAATGGCAGTGGGCGTGAAATGGAAGGCGGTTTCTTCCAGTGTTTCGCGCACACAACCCTCAAAGGGACTTTCACCGGGATCCAGGTGGCCGGCGGGGTTGTTGAGCTTCAGGCCGTCCCGCGTTTCCTCTTCGACCAGCAGGAACCTGGAGACACCGTCGATCTTTTTTTCAATCACCGCAGCGACCGTGACGCTGGGTTTCCATCGTTTAATCATGCGCCGGATTATCCGTGGCCTTGATGACCGGGATCCTGACCGGCCGGCCAGGTGTGTTTGCTAGCCGAAAATCCGGCAGCGAAACTCTCGCGCAAATGTGCCACAAGGCATTGCACCGCCTTGGGCACTTGCTGCGACCAGGGCCTGAGGGCGTAAATGCGCTCGCCGAAAAATCCCTGCACCTGCCACTCAGGCAGCACCTGCACGAGCGGCGATGGCGCCGCGCTGCCACCCGCGGGTGCACTGAAATCCGGCAGCAGGCCGATGCCCAGGCCCGCCACCAGCGCTTCGCGCAGCACTTCGCTGTTGTTGGCCTTCAGTGTGCCCGTGATGTTCACGCCAACCTGCTCGCGGGATTTGCGCTTGCCGCTGCGCACGAAGGTCCAGCTGGCGGTGTTGTGGTTGCCCAGGTAAAGCAGGCAATCGTGCGCGGCCAGGTCTGACGGCTGCGCAGGCACGCCGCGGCGCGCCAGGTAGTCGGGGCTGGCCAGCAGGATGGAGCGCGTTTCGCACAACACCCAGGCCACATGGGTGTCGGGCGGCGCATTCGTGTGTCGTATCGCCAGGTCGAAGCCTTCATTGGCAAGGTTGACAAAGCGGTCGGTGAGTTCCAGTTCGATATGGATCTCGGGATAGCGCTTGAGGAAGGCCGCAACGCAGGGCGCCAGGTGTTGACGCCCCAGAGCGACCGGCGCTGTCACACGGATCAGCCCGCGCGGGGTTTCGACCAGGTCCTTGACGGCGGAATAGCTTTCGCTGATGCGGTTAAACGCCGGCTGCATGTCGTTCACCAATTGCTGGCCGGCCTCCGTCAGGCCTACGGAGCGCGTGGTGCGCCGCACCAGCGTCACGCCGGCGGCGCGCTCCAGCTCACTGATGCGCATGCTGGCCGAGGCCTTGGACATCCCGAGGCGGCGCGCCGCTTCGGTAAAGCTGCGTGTAGCCGCCAGGATGGTCAGCAGGTGAAGATCGGCGACAAGGGGCGATAGCTGGTCGGAAGACATGGAGGTCGAGAGGCCTATTGTTCAAAAATATGAACAATGTAATCACAAAACGGGGCATTATCAATTCGGCTGCGCAGCCCTAGACTGCGGTGAACCCCCAACGGCCAGTCCGGTGCCGCCACCTTTCAAGGATTGCAAAATGTCTTTATCCCCTGCTGCCTCCGCTTCACAAGCCACTATCGGCCACTACTTGAATGGCCGTGTGGCCGCGCCGTCTTCCGGGCGTAGCCAGGAAGTCTTCAACCCTGCAACGGGCGCGGTGTCGGGTTATGTCGCGCTTGCCAGCGGAACGGAGGTCGATGCGGCCGTGGCGTCAGCCCAGGCCGCCTTTCCCGCCTGGGCCGACACGCCGCCACTGCGCCGCGCGCGCGTGCTGTTCAAGTTCCTGGAACTGCTCAACCTGAACAAGGACAAGCTGGCCCACATGATCACCGCCGAGCACGGCAAGGTGTTCACCGACGCCCAAGGCGAGGTCTCGCGCGGCATCGACATTGTTGAATTCGCCTGCGGCATTCCGCAGCTGCTCAAGGGCGACTTCACCGACCAGGTTTCCACCGGCATCGACAACTGGACGCTGCGCCAGCCGCTGGGTGTGGTGGCCGGCATCACGCCCTTCAATTTTCCGGTGATGGTGCCGATGTGGATGTTCCCGGTGGCGATTGCCGCCGGCAACTGCTTTGTGCTCAAGCCCAGTCCCATCGACCCCAGCCCCAGCCTTTTCATGGCCGACCTGCTCAAGCAAGCCGGCTTGCCCGACGGCGTCTTCAACGTGGTGCAGGGCGATAAAGAGGCGGTCGACGCCCTGCTGGTGCACCCGGACGTGAAGGCCGTGTCCTTTGTTGGCTCCACACCGATCGCGAACTACATCTACGAAACCGGCGCACGCCACGGCAAGCGCGTGCAGGCACTGGGCGGCGCGAAGAACCACATGGTGGTCATGCCCGACGCCGACCTGGAGCAGGCGGTGGACGCATTGATCGGCGCGGGCTACGGCTCGGCCGGCGAACGCTGCATGGCGATCTCTGTGGCTGTGCTGGTGGGCAATGTGGCCGAAAAACTCATTCCCATGCTGGAAGCGCGCGCCAAAACACTGGTGATCAAAAACGGTGTGGAGCTTGACGCTGAAATGGGCCCCATCGTCACATCGGCCGCGCACCAGCGCATTACCGGCTACATCGAGACGGGCGTGAAAGAAGGCGCCAAGCTGCTGGTGGACGGCCGCACCTTCACGGGCGCCAAGGCCGGCCCGGGCTGCGGCAAGGGCTTCTGGATGGGTGGCACGCTGTTTGACCATGTCACGCCCGACATGCGCATCTATAAAGAAGAGATTTTTGGCCCGGTGCTGGGCTGCGTGCGCGTGAAGGACTTCGCCGAAGCGGTGAACCTGATCAATGCCCATGAATTCGGCAACGGCGTGAGCTGCTTCACCCGGGACGGCCACGTGGCCCGCGAATTCAGCCGCCGCATCCAGGTCGGCATGGTCGGCATCAACGTGCCGATCCCGGTGCCCATGGCCTGGCATGGCTTTGGTGGCTGGAAAAAAAGCCTCTTCGGCGACATGCACGCCTATGGCGAAGAGGGCGTACGTTTCTATACCAAACAAAAGTCCATCATGCAGCGCTGGCCAGAGAGCATCGGCAAGGGCGCCGAATTCGTGATGCCGACAGCCAAATAGAAATAGCACGCCAGCCATCAAGGCAAACCGGCCCCAACCGCCATGTATTGGCAGGCGGGGCTTTTTTTATTGCGTGGCTTGACTCGGGTCAAAAACTGTAGACTGCCCTGACAAAAAATTGCAGAAATCTCATGTAAGCTTCATGACAGGTACAAAAAAGCGGATACGCAGACAAAGACACCGAGACAGATCGCGCGCAAGCTCGCCTGCGGGCTGACGTCAATCAAACCAACACCAACGTACTGAGGAGAGACCCATGCTCATTGGGGTACCCGCCGAAATCACGGCCGGAGAAACACGCGTCGCCATCACGCCCGAAACGGCCAAAAAGCTCAAGGCACAAGGGCACACCGTCCGTGTGCAGTCCGGCGCCGGGGTGGCCGCCAGCGTTCCCGATGAGGCCTACACGGCGGTCGGCGCGGAGATCACCGACGCGGCGGGCGCTTACGGCGCTGATATCGTGCTCAAGGTCCGCTGCCCGCTGGACAGCGAAATGCCGCTGGCCAAAGCCGGTGGTGTGCTGGTCGGCATGCTCAACCCCTTTGATGCCGCCGGCCTGCAGCGCCTGGCTACTGCCAAGCTGACGTCCTTCGCGCTGGAGGCCGCGCCGCGCACCAGCCGCGCGCAAAGCATGGACGTGCTCTCGTCGCAAGCCAACATCGCCGGCTACAAGGCCGTGATGATGGCCGCGGCCGAATACCAGCGCTTCTTCCCCATGTTGATGACGGCGGCCGGCACGGTCAAGGCCGCCCGCGTGGTGATTCTGGGCGTCGGCGTAGCCGGCCTTCAGGCCATTGCCACCGCCAAGCGCCTGGGCGCGGTGATTGAAGCCAGCGACGTGCGTCCCAGTGTCAAAGAGCAGGTCGAATCCCTGGGCGGCAAGTTCATCGATGTGCCTTATGAAACCGACGAAGAGCGCGAAGCTGCTGTCGGTGTGGGTGGCTACGCCAAGCCCATGCCGCCAAGCTGGCTCGAACGCCAAAAGGCCGAAGTCGCCAAGCGCGTCGCGCAAGCCGACGTGGTCATCACCACCGCGCTGATCCCGGGCCGCCCTGCGCCCGTGCTGGTCACCGAAGACATGGTCAAGGCCATGAAACCCGGCAGCGTGATCGTCGACCTGGCCGCACCGCAAGGCGGCAACTGCCCGCTGACCGAGCCCGGCAAAACGGTCGTCAAGCACGGCGTGACGCTGATCGGCCAGACCAATGTGCCGGCCCTCGTCGCCGCCGACGCCAGCGCACTCTACGCACGCAACCTGCTCGACTTCCTCAAGCTCATCATCACCAAGGAAGGCACGCTCAATGTCGACCTGGAAGATGACATCGTCGCCGCCTGCCTGATGACGCAGGGCGGCGAGGTCAAGAAGAAGTAACCCATTCGGGACCCATCGGATCAATTGGATTTAATCGGCCAGCCGGGTTCAAGCCGGCGCGGCCCTCACGGAGAAGACCATGGATGCAGTGTCACCCACCATCATCAACCTGATTATTTTTGTACTGGCCATCTACGTGGGTTACCACGTGGTGTGGACTGTCACGCCGGCCCTGCACACGCCGCTGATGGCGGTGACCAATGCGATTTCGGCCATCGTGATCGTGGGCGCCATGCTCGCGGCCGCGCTGACCGAAACGCCGCTGGGCAAAACCATGGGCGTGCTGGCCGTGGCGCTGGCGGCCGTCAACATCTTCGGCGGCTTTCTGGTGACGCGCCGGATGCTGGAGATGTTCCGCAAGAAAGAAAAGAAAGTAGCCGCGCCCGCTGAAGGAGCCGCCAAATGAGCATGAATCTCGTCACGCTGCTGTACCTGGTGGCCTCCGTCTGCTTTATTCAGGCGCTCAAGGGCCTGTCACACCCCACCAGCTCGATCCGCGGCAATCTGTTCGGCATGGTCGGCATGGCCATTGCCATGCTGACGACAGCTGCGCTCATCGTTGAAATTTCAGGCGGCAAAGCCCTGGGCATGGGTTACGTTCTGTTGGGTCTGGTGGTCGGCGGGGGCTATGGTGCCTGGCGCGCCAAGACGGTCGAAATGACCAAGATGCCCGAGCTGGTGGCCTTCTTCCACAGCATGATCGGTTTGGCTGCGGTCTTTATCGCCGTGGCCGCCGTGGCCGAGCCCTACGCTTTCGGCATCGCGCCCAAAGGCAGCCCCATCCCCACCGGCAACCGGCTGGAGCTGTTCCTCGGTGCGGCCATTGGCGCCATCACCTTCAGCGGCTCGGTGATCGCCTTCGGCAAGTTGTCGGGCACCTACAAGTTCCGCCTGTTCCAGGGCGCACCGGTGCAGTTTGCCGGCCAGCACAAGCTGAACCTGGTGCTGGGCCTCATTACCATCGGCCTGGGGCTGGTATTCATGTTCACGGGCAGCTGGCCAGCGTTTTTCGCGATGCTGGCGCTGAGCTTCGTTATGGGCGTGCTGATCATCATCCCTATCGGCGGCGCCGACATGCCGGTCGTGGTGTCCATGCTCAATAGCTACTCGGGCTGGGCGGCGGCCGGTATCGGTTTTTCGCTCAACAACTCCATGCTGATCATTGCCGGCTCGCTGGTCGGCTCGTCGGGCGCCATCCTTTCGTACATCATGTGCAAGGCGATGAACCGCTCCTTCTTCAACGTGATTTTGGGCGGCTTCGGCGGTGAGGCCGGCACGGCCGCCACCGGCGCCAAAGAGCAGCGCCCCGTCAAGTCGGGCTCTGCCGACGACGCTGCCTTCATCCTGGGCAATGCAGAGACCGTGATCATCGTGCCGGGCTACGGCCTGGCCGTGGCGCGCGCTCAGCACTCGGTCAAAGAGCTGGCGCAAAAGCTCATCGACAGGGGCGTCAACGTCAAGTACGCGATTCACCCCGTGGCGGGCCGCATGCCCGGCCACATGAACGTCTTGCTGGCCGAGGCCGAAGTGCCTTATGACCAGGTACATGAAATGGAAGACATCAACGCCGAGTTCGGCCAGGCCGACGTCGCCATCATCCTGGGCGCCAACGACGTGGTGAACCCTGCAGCGCACGTCAAGGGCAGCGCCATCTACGGCATGCCCATCCTGGAGGCCTACAAGGCCAAGACGGTCATTGTCAACAAGCGCTCCATGGCGGCTGGCTACGCGGGCCTGGACAACGAACTCTTCTACATGGACAAGACCATGATGGTGTTCGGAGACGCCAAAAAGGTGATCGAAGATATGGGCAAGGCCATCGAGTGATCGCGGGCTGCCGGGTTTTCCCGCGGCGGCGAGCCGCGGGCGCACCCCGATTTAGAGAGGCTTCCCTCCTTATTTCCCGGGCTTCCTAGGGAAAACGCAATAGCCACGAAGAGGGCACGCCATGAGAATCCATGGCAGTAAGCAATACGTAATGGAGAAGACAAACATGAATGCAGCGACCCTTGACCGCCCATGGCTCAAAGCCTATCCGCCGGGCGTTCCTACCGATATCGACGCGTCCCAGTACCCGTCGCTGGTCGCATTGATGGAGGAAAGCTTCAAGAAACACGGCAGCCGCGTCGCCTACAGCTTCATGGGCAAGGACGTGACCTTCGGCCAGACCGACAGCCTGTCGCTCGCCTTCGGTGCCTACCTGCAAAGCCTGGGCCTGGCCAAAGGCGACCGCATTGCCATCATGATGCCCAACGTGCCGCAGTATCCGGTAGCCGTGGCGGCCATCCTGCGCGCCGGCTATGTGGTGGTCAATGTGAACCCGCTGTACACGCCGCGCGAACTGGAGCATCAGCTCAAGGACTCCGGTTCGAAGGCGATTGTCATCATCGAAAACTTCGCCAACACGCTCGAGCAGTGCATTGCCGCCACGCCCGTCAAGCACGTGGTGTTGTGCGCCATGGGCGACCAGCTGGGCATGCTCAAGGGCGCACTCGTCAACTATGTGGTGCGCAACGTCAAGAAGATGGTGCCGGCCTTCAACCTGCCCGGCGCCGTGCGTTTTAACGACGCTGTGGCGCGGGGCACGCGCCTGACGCTCAAGCGGCCCGACATCAAACCCGACGACGTGGCCGTACTGCAATACACCGGCGGCACCACCGGTGTTTCCAAAGGCGCCGTGCTGCTGCACCGCAACGTGATCGCCAATGTGCTGCAGTCCGAAGCCTGGAACAGCCCGGCCATGGCGGCCCTGCCGGCCGGCGAGCAGCTCACGTATGTCTGCGCGCTACCGCTGTACCACATCTTCGCATTCACCGTGAACATGATGCTGGGCATGCGTACCGGAAGCAAAAACATCCTGATCCCCAATCCGCGTGACCTGACGGCTGTGCTTAAAGAGCTCTCCAGGCACAAGATCAACAGCTTCCCAGCGGTCAACACGCTCTTCAACGGCCTGGCCAACCACCCGGACTTCAACACGGTTGACTGGTCGCACCTGAAGATTTCGCTGGGCGGCGGCATGGCGGTCACGGGTGCGGTCGCCAAACTGTGGCTTGAAAAAACCGGCTGCCCGGTCTGCGAAGGTTACGGCCTGTCCGAGACATCACCCTCGGCTAGCTGCAATCCGACCAACAGCAAAGCCTTCACCGGCACCATCGGCGTGCCGATTCCCGGTACTTATTTCAAACTCCTTGATGACGACGGCAACGAAGTGCCACCCGGCCAGCCCGGTGAAATCGCTATCAAGGGGCCGCAGGTCATGGCCGGCTACTGGCAACGCCCCGATGAAACCGCCAAGGTCATGACGCCCGACGGCTACTTCAAGTCCGGCGACATTGGAGTCCTTGATGAAAACGGCTTCTTCAAGATTGTCGACCGCAAGAAAGACATGATTCTGGTGAGCGGCTTCAACGTCTACCCGAACGAGATTGAAGACGTGGTCTCCAAGCTCGACGGTGTGATGGAATGCGCCTGTGTGGGCGTTGCCGACGAAAAATCCGGCGAAGCTGTGAAGCTGGTCATTGTCAAAAAGAACCCCGACCTGACAGAAGCGCAAGTGCGCGAATATTGCAAAACCAACCTGACCGGCTATAAACAGCCCAAGGTGGTGGAGTTCCGCACCGACCTGCCCAAGACGCCGGTCGGCAAGATACTGCGCCGCGAACTGCGCGACAAGAAATAAACGGCAAGTTTCAGAGCTCGCCGCGCTTGCGCGGCAGGTTTTCTAGAGGGCGGCGCAAGCTGCCCTTTTTTCTGCGTCCCCGGTGTTGAAAGCGCGGGCAAAATCAGGCCATGACTTCCGCTGACACCTTCCCCCGCGCACCCACCGCCATCCTCAGCGCCCTTGCTGAAGAGCAGTCCGGCCTGATTGACCTGCTGGAAAACGCGCGGCAGGTGAAGCGCGCTGGCCGTGAGTTCTGGCTTGGTGCCCTGCACGGCCACCCGGTCGTGCTGGTGCTCGCGCGTATCGGCAAAGTGGCGGCTACCACCACGGCGGTGGCGCTGATCGAGCACTTCAAGGCCGGCCGCATTGTTTTCACCGGTGTAGCCGGTGGGCTGGGCGAAAGCGTGAATGTGGGCGATGTGGTGGTGGCCGACAGTTTTGTGCAGCATGACATGGACGCCTCACCGCTGTTTCCCCGCTATGAGGTGCCGCTGTACGGCAAGACGGTTTTTGAAAGCAACGCGGCTTTGACGTCGTTATTGCACGCGGCGGCGCTGGCTGCCGGTACGGTGCCGGCGTATCCGTCTGCGCGCGTCCACCGCGGGCTGATGATCAGCGGCGACCGTTTTGTCTGCAGCGCGCAGGAAGCTGCCGGTATCCGTGCGGCGCTGATTGCAGCAGGCCACACGCCGCTGGCGGTCGAGATGGAGGGTGCGGCCGTGGCACAGGTCTGCCATGACTACGGCGTGGCGTTTGCGTCGGTGAGAACGATTTCCGACCGCGCCGACAACACCGCGCACGCGGACTTTCCGGCATTTGTGGCGGAAGTGGCCAGCGTCTACGCGCGCGCCATTGTTGAAAAGTTGCTGCCGACGATTTCTGCCTGAGCGATTGCTATCTATTTAATAGCTGCTCGCGCTCGTATTTATTGGGTTACAGGCCGATTTGATGCAAAATTCAGCGCCCAAAACGATCCAGAACGCGGCAGACGACCTTATTGCAGCCAACCACGCTTCCTGAAGTACCACATGGGCACCACCGCGCTGGCAATCATCAGTCCCAGTGCATATGGGTAGCCATATGCCCATTCCAGTTCGGGGAAGTAGCCCTTGAAGTTCATGCCGTACACGCTGGCGATCAGCGTGGGCGGCAGCAGGGCGACGCTGGCCACCGAGAAGATCTTGATGATCTTGTTCTGGTTGATGTTGATGAAGCCGACCGTGGCATCCATCAGGAAGTTGATCTTGTCGAAGAGGAAAGCGGTGTGTGAATCGAGCGAGTCGATGTCGCGCAAAATCTGCCGCGCTTCCTCGAACTGCTCGGCGTTGAGCATCTTGCTGCGCATCATGAAACTGACAGCGCGGCGCGTGTCCATCATGTTGCGGCGAATGCGGCCGTTCAGGTCTTCGTGGCGGGCAATGGCGCCCAGCACTTCGCCGGCCAGGGCGTCGGTCACGTCGCCCGACAACACCTGCGCGCTAACTTTTTCGAGCTCGACATAAACGCCTTCCAGCGTGTCGGCGGAATACTCGGCGTCGGCGTCAAACAGCTTGAGCAGCACCTCCTTGGCATCCTCGATCAGCCCCGGGGCGCGGCGCGCGCGCATCCGCAGCAGGCGAAACACCGGCACGTCTTCGTCGTGGATGGAAAACAGCACACCCTTGCTCTTGAGGTCGTCGTTGACCAGGTTCAGGATGAAAGCCACCCGCACGGTGCGCGGTTCTTCGTCGTCGGCAATCAGGAAGTCGGAGCGGATGTGCAGCTCGCCGTTGTCTTCCTCGTAGAAGCGCGCGGACTCTTCAATGTCCTCGTCCATCGCGTCTTCCGGAATGGACAACCCGTAGTACTGCTTGATCCAGCGTTTTTCTTCGAGGGTGGGAGACTCCAGATCCACCCAGATGGGCTGGAATTTGGAGAGTTCTTCCAGGGATTCGATTTCTTCCTGGAAAAGCCGGCCGTTGGCCAGCGTGAAAATATTGAGCATGACTGACTGCCTATCGGTTCAGGGGCCGGCACAAGGCGAACGCTCAGGCCTTGCGCGAAAGCGCGGTAAAAGGGCGGTGGGATATGGCATCGCTTTCAACCCCCCTTTTCAACGTGAGCCTTTGCAAGCCTGGCGTCAGTCTGCGGTGTTGAAAGCTAGCAACTAGGACTGCTTTCCAAGGATTTCTCCGTAATGAATAAGCGGCGATTATGGCATTTCACACCTGGTTTATCCACCGCTTGCGCTACATAAAAAACTCGATGAGCTCGCTCTTTCGCGCGTAAGCGTCCTGTTCGCCCAGCGCCATCAGCGCCTTGACAAACCCCGGTTCGAAAAGCAGGTAGCTGGCCAGTGCGGCGCCTCCCGGACTGCCTTTGGCGCCCAGCGCACCCAGGCCAGCCAGCGCGTTGTAGGTTCCCCGCGGTAATTCGCCGGCGTGGGCTTGTGCCAGTGCGTCGAGCGACTGTGACGGTGCAATCGCCAACACGTCGACGGGCCGGTAGGGCATGACAGCCGCGATTTCGCGCGGCATCTGCCGCACGGTTTTGCTCACGCGCTGAGCCTGCTCCACGTCGGCCTGCAGCGTGTCCTGAAACACACTGGCCATGGCATGGCCGGCAATGGCGCCCAGCGTGGGCCGGCCGCTCACGTTCGGCCCGTTGCTGCCGACGAAACCGGCGCGCTCGGGTTGCCCCACGCCGATCACCAGCACCTTGCTGGCCCCAAGGTGCAAGGCGGGTGAGAGCGGGGAGCTCTGGCGCATGGAACCATCGCCAAAGAACTCGCGGTGGCCGTCCACCCAGAGCGGCGTGGAGGGGAACAGGAAGGGAATGGCGCTGGAAGCCATCAGGTGTTCGATGGTGACGGGCTGGAACTCTGCACGCCGCCCTGGCCGGCTCCAGAGATCGGCGTGGCGGCCGGCAGCCATCTGGCAGAACGTCCAGTGCACGCCGCTGCTGTAGCTGGAGGCCGTGATGGCCAGCGCGTGAAGGGTTTTATCCTGCAGCGCCTGCTCGATATGGCCCAGCGAAATGGCATGGTGCAAGGTGTCGACCAGCGGTGTGTTGTCCAGCAGGGATTGTTGCGCCCGCACCTGCTGCGACAAAAACAGCGCCGCCGCAATGCGGCTTGAGCGGATCCACGCGGGAACCTTGAGCTGGTAAACCTGCGATGAGCGCAATGTGGTCCAGAAATTGGCCAATCGGCCGAACGCCTGCAAGCCTTCACCCGCATGGCTTGCCAGGAAGGCCGCGTTCAACGCACCGGCTGACGTGCCCACCAGGATTTTGAACGGGAATTTCGGGTCAGCCGCACCGCCCTGCACGCTGAGCATGGTTGACAGGGCGTGAAGCACTCCCGCCTGGTAGGCCGTGCGTGCGCCGCCGCCCATGAGGACAAGGGCATTTTGCGCCTCGTCAGGGCGGGTTAACGCAGAAGAAATGATGGTCTCAAGCGACATGGCCGGGCCGGGTATGCGGCGGACGTGGTGAAAGCAGGCGGGGCATGAGCTTGATCGGCTGGTGTTATGGTTTTTTCGCCATGGGGCGCTGTTTCAGTCTTTGCCATTGCCTCATTGATGGGGCCGGGCCGGCTGCGGGCAATTGTGTCAGCATGATGCCGCCGCGAAAGACTTCCTGCAAGTCCGCTGGCTTGACCGCTACACGGTTTGACTTGGTAAAAATCCAGAAGAATCAAAGGCCTTCAGGCGCTGTCAGGGCGGCACGCCAGCACGCAGCGCATGCAGTGAAATGGGGTCAAGGAGTTTTTCATAAGGTTTCATTATTTATTGCGGCGCAAGGTTGCAATTGCGGGGTATCGGGCGCATAGTGAATCCAAGAGAGTGTCCCCGTCCGCTGCCTCGCCTTCATGGGCCCGGCAGTGTTTTCAACCCAGCTCCAACCTTGGAAAAAGGAGTCTCTTTATGAACTTGACGATCAGCGGCCACCATCTTGAAGTTACCCCCGCGCTACGCGGTTATGTGACAAGCAAGCTGGATCGGATTACCCGGCATTTCGACCAGGTAGTAGACGTAAAAGTCCTGTTGACAGTGGACAACATGAAAGAAAAGGAAAGACGCCAGCGGGCCGAATGCAATGTGCATGTCAAGGGCCGCGACCTGTTTGCCGAGAGCTCCCACGCTGATCTTTACGCCGCAGTTGATGAATTGACAGACAAGCTGGACCGTCAGGTTGGGCGTTACAAAACCAGAACCCAGGATCACCACCACGTTGCTGCCAAGCGCCAGGCCTGAAGGTCTTTTCGGGCTGTCCCTTTTTCAGGGTGTGCGGCTTCTCCCGAAGGGCCGCATGTCACCGATGGCGTGCAGGCGGAAAACCTGCATCGCACGTTTTCTGTCGCGGCGAATCTGCAGGGCATCTGCAGGCGCGCCAAACCAGACGCCGAAGCCGCTTGTGGCGCCAAGCGGCTTTTTAATGCCTTTTTTGCGGTCAACCCGCTGCAAAGTGCATAATTCGGCGACTAAAAGATTGTTATGAACCGTCTTTCGCAAATTTTGCCCCCCTCCCAGGTTCTGGTCAGCGTTGAAGCAACCAGCAAGAAACGCGCTTTCGAGGAAGCCGGTCTGCTGTTTGAAAACCAACATGGCCTGAACCGCGCATTGATCACGGACAGCCTGTTCGCCCGCGAACGCCTGGGCTCCACCGGGCTCGGCCATGGCGTGGCGATTCCGCATGGCCGGATCAAGGGCCTCAAGGCCCCCATGGCGGCCGTTTTCCTGTTGCAGGCGCCTATTGGCTTCGATGCGCCGGACGAACAGGCCGTGGCACTGCTGATTTTTCTGCTGGTTCCCGAGGCAGCCACTCAAAAGCACCTCGAAATTCTTTCGGAAATTGCCGAATTGCTCAGCGACAGCTCCTTGCGCGAGCAACTCAAGACCAGCACCGATGCCGCTGCGCTGCACAACCTGATTGCTTCCTGGCACTCCGTCCACGAAGTCAGTTCTTAGATGTGGTGTTGCACGGTTGCACGCTGTCCGGCCCGGCAGGGTCTTGAACAGGAAAAGTACAAGGCCGCATGAAGCCCACCGTTGTCAGCGCTGACGTTTTATTTGAAGACCACCGCGCCGCCCTGAAATGGGAATGGGTTGCCGGCCTCGGGGCCTCCGAGCGGCGTTTTGACGAAGTGGCCGTGCGGGCTGCACGCTCCGGTGCTGACCTGGTCGGTTACCTCAACTACATTCATCCCTACCGCGTGCAGATCCTGGGCGAACGCGAGGTTGCTTACCTCACGAATGCCAGCCCCGAAGACTGCGCCCGGCGCATTTCCCGCATCATCACGCTGGAGCCGCCGGTGCTGATCGTCGCCGACGGCCAGACTGCGCCGGACACGCTGCTGTCCATGTGCGAACGCGCCCAGTTGCCGATGTTCGCTACGCCCGAGTCGGCTGCTTTCGTGATTGACGTGCTCAGGGCCTACCTGTCCAAGCATTTTGCCGACCGCACTTCCATGCATGGCGTGTTCATGGACATCCTGGGCCTGGGCGTCATGATCACCGGTGAATCCGGACTGGGTAAAAGCGAACTGGGGCTGGAACTGATTTCGCGCGGACACGGCCTGGTGGCCGACGATGCGGTAGACCTGTACCGGATCAACCAGACCACGATTGAAGGACGCTGCCCGGAACTGCTGCAAAACCTGCTGGAAGTACGCGGCATCGGCCTGCTCGACATCAAGGCCATTTTTGGCGAGACGGCGGTGCGCCGCAAGATGCGCCTGAAAATGATCGTGCACCTGGTGCGCCGCGAGACGCTGGAGCGCGATTACGAACGCATTCCGTATGAGCCGCTGACGCAGGACGTGCTGGGCATCCCGGTGCGCAAGGTCATCATCCAGGTGGAAGCCGGCCGTAATATCGCCGTGCTGGTCGAGGCCGCCGTGCGCAATGCGATCCTGCAGCTGCGCGGCATCAATACCTACCAGGATTTCGTGGAGCGGCACCGCCGCGCCATGGAACAGGATGACTAGGGCCCCCACGGTCGCTCACTGCGTGTAGCTCCCTGCCCCCCGAGGGGGCCGCTGCGCCTGCGGCCCGGCAAAGCCGGTTCCGCGGCCCCTGCTGGAACAGAATCCTCGCGACCTCGGACCGCTCGCTACGGTTTCTTCACACCTTCTACGCGGTGGATTTCTAGATTGCTATCAAATTAGTAGCTGCTTGCGCAAGTGAGCAAAGGGTTTCAGGCCCTTTTTTCTCAAAACTCAGGCGTGATGATGCCGTACCGGCGCGCCGTTGCGGTTGGGGCACTTGTCCTTGGTGCAGTTGGCGTAGATCGACAGCGAATGGTCGGCGATGGTGAAGCCTTTGGCTTTGGCGACGGCATTCTGGCGTTTTTCAATCTCGGCGTCGTAAAACTCCTCGACTTTGCCGCAATCGAGGCAGACCAGGTGGTCATGGTGCTGGCCTTCGTTGATCTCATAGACCGCTTTGCCTGATTCGAAATTGCTGCGGTTCAGCAGTCCGGCCTGCTCGAACTGGGTCAGCACCCGGTAGACCGTGGCCAGGCCGATGTCCGAGCGGTCTTCCAGCAGCACCCGGAACACATCTTCGGCTGTCATGTGGCGCTGTTTGCCCGCCTGGAAGATCTCCAGGATTTTCAGGCGTGGCAGGGTTGCCTTGAGGCCGGTGTTTTTCAGTTCGTCGATGTTGCTCATGGGAAAACTCTCTGGGTGAAACCGCTGTGTAAAGCGGTGGTGCGACCCTTCTGGGCAGGTGCCGGCCGGGGGCCCCCAGCCGCTACAATGAACGATCATATCGCTACACCCCCTCACTATGTCAGCCATGCCTGCAAATCATCGTTACAGCGCCAAAACCGCTTTCCTGCTCCTGGCCTGCACGGTGCTGGCGTCCTGCAGCAGCCTGAGCAACATGAGCAGCAGTTCGATCAACCCGGTCAACTGGGTCACGCCCTACAAGGTGGACGTCATTCAGGGCAATTTTGTCTCCAGGGAGCAGGTTGAGCTGCTTCGCCCCGGCATGACGCGTGAACAGGTCAAGGCCATCATGGGAACGCCCCTGATGGCCAGCCTGTTTCATGGCGACCGCTGGGACTACGTCTTTACGCTGAAGCGCCAGGGCGTGGAGCCCCAGTCGTACAAATACACCGTGTTTTTCAAGGGTGACCAGCTGGAGCGCTTTGAAGGCGACGCCATGCCGAGCGAAACTGAATTCATTGCCAAACTGGGCAACCGACGCAAACTGGGCGATGTGCCCGTGCTGGAAGCCACCGAAGAGCAGCTCACCAAGGCTTCCACAAAGGTCAAAGCCAATCCGGCGGCAGCCACTTCGGCGCCCACCAGTACGCCGGCGGGCTCTCCGTCTGCCTCCTATCCGCCGCTCGAAAGCCCGAAACAGTGAGCGGGGCCGGCTCAATCCAGGCGACCCAGGCCAGACGGCACCGGGTCGCGGTGGCGGGCGCCAGCGGCCGCATGGGCCAGATGCTGATTGAGGCCGTCGGCGCCAGTGCCGACTGCCAGCTGACCGGTGCGCTTGATGTGGCTTCCAGTCCCGCCATCGGCAGCGATGCCGCCGCCTTTTCGGGACGCATGAGCGGCGTCCTGATCAATGCCGATCTTCGGCAGGGCCTGAAAGATTCCGGCGTGCTGATTGATTTCACGCGTCCCGAAGGCACGCTGGCCCATCTGGCGGCTTGCCGCGAGCTGGGTGTCAAGCTGGTGATCGGCACCACCGGTTTTTCCGATGCGCAGAAAACCGAAATAGCCGCGGCGGCCAAAGACATCGCCATCGTCATGGCTCCGAACATGAGCGTAGGCGTCAACGTCACGCTCAAGCTGCTCGAGATGGCGGCTCAGGCCCTGTCTACCGGCTATGACATCGAAATCGTCGAGGCGCACCACCGCCACAAGGTGGATGCCCCATCCGGCACCGCACTCAAGATGGGTGAAGTGATTGCCGGTGCGCTGGGTCGCGACCTCAAGGATTGCGCCGTCTATGCCCGCGAAGGCGTGACGGGCGAGCGCGACCCGTCGACCATCGGTTTTGCGGCCGTGCGTGGCGGCGACGTGGTGGGTGACCACACCGTGATGTTTTTGGGCACCGGCGAGCGTATCGAAATTTCCCACAAGTCATCCAGCAGGGCCAACTATGCCCAGGGCAGCTTGCGTGCCGCGCGCTTCCTCGATTCGCACGCCACCGGCCTTTTTGACATGTTTGACGTACTGGGCCTGAAAAAATGAATGCGGTGCCGGCCACGGCAGTTTCGGAGGTTTTAACCTGATGGACTTCTTCAGCCTGATGACCCAGGGCGGCATCGTCAGCCAGCTGGTGGCGGCCTTGTTGCTGGCCATGTCGGTCGCGAGTTGGGTCGTGATCCTGTGGAAGGCCTGGCTGCTTCAGCGTGCCGCCAAAGACGTGGCACGCAGTACCGCTGCTTTCTGGCAGTCGACCTCTGTAGAACAAGCCCGGGAGAAAGTTGCCGCCTTCGACCGCGAGGCGCTGGTGTTGCCTCTCATTGTTGCCACGGACATCCAGGCCGGCGGTACGCTGGCGTCGGCGGGCGACAAGTCCCAGCAACTCACCCGCGTGTTGCGCGACGCCCTTCATGACATCCTGGACAAGCTGCAGTTCGGTCAGGTGCTGCTGGCTACCGTCGGTTCTACGGCTCCCTTTGTGGGGCTGCTGGGTACGGTCTGGGGCATCTACCACGCACTTGTCGGCATCGCTTCAGCCGGCCAGATCACCATCGACAAAGTCTCCGGCCCCGTCGGCGAAGCGCTCATCATGACGGCGGCAGGCCTGGCGGTAGCGATTCCAGCCGTGCTGGCGTACAACATTTTCGGCCGTCGCGTCGGCCGTATCGAGGCCGACCTCGAAGGCTTTGCACGCGATTTGCGCGAACTGTTTTTATCAACAGCGTCATCAAAATGAAAAGCACATTTTTTCGACGGGCCGCCCCTGGAAAAAATGGCCCCAAAATTTGGGGAAAGGGGCAGCGTACCGCCGCAGGCCCACGAAGTGAAAAGCGTGGGGGCTCATGAGTTTCGGCCGCCTCGAACGTACCCAGGGCCCGCAGCCCATGAGTGACATCAACGTCACGCCGCTGGTCGACGTGATGCTGGTGCTGGTGGTCATTTTCATCATTACAGCTCCGCTGCTGGCCAGCACCATCCGGCTCGACCTGCCAAAAACCGAGGCGGCCAAGCCGGCAGATGCGCCGAAATTCGTCACGCTGGTGGTCGACAGGGCCGGCCAGGCTTTCCTGAATGACAAGCCCTTGGGCCTGGATGAACTTGCCCGCCGGTTGGCGGAAACTGCCGGCCAGAATCCCGACACCGAAGTGCAGTTGCGCGCGGACGAAGCCGTGCCTTACGGGAAAGTCGTGGAAGTCATGGGCGTGGCGCAAAAAGCCGGGCTCAACCGCATCGGCTTTGTGGCAGATCCTGTTCCGTCCGCGGCTGCCGGCCCTGCGGCGGCCCGGTAACCTGCGCAGAGCCGCCCAGCATCTAAAATCGGGGATCGCCCTTTGGCCGCGTGGCCCCGTATGGCGGGGCCGGAGCCTTTCACGGCCTCCATTTTGTTATCCCGTTTTCGCCTTTCCGGTTCTCCATGCAAGACAAATACAACCACCTCGACGTTGAGCGCGACGCTCAAGCCCACTGGACCGCAGCCGACGCCTACCGCGTGACGGAAGACGCCAGCCGCAAGAAGTACTACGCCTGCTCCATGCTGCCCTACCCCAGCGGCAAGCTGCACATGGGCCACGTGCGCAACTACACCATCAACGACATGCTCACGCGCCACCTGCGCATGAAGGGCTACAACGTCTTGATGCCCATGGGCTGGGACGCCTTCGGCCTGCCGGCCGAAAACGCCGCCATGAAGAACGGCGTGCCGCCGGCGCAGTGGACCTACGACAACATCGCCTACATGAAAAAGCAGATGCAGGCGATGGGGCTGGCCATCGACTGGAGCCGCGAAGTTGCCACCTGCGACGCGAGCTACTACAAGTGGAACCAGTGGCTCTTTCTGAAGATGTTGGAAAAAGGCATTGCCTACCGCAAGACCCAGGTCGTGAACTGGGACCCGGTCGACCAGACTGTGCTGGCCAATGAGCAGGTGATCGACGGCAAGGGCTGGCGCACCGGCGCCGTGGTGGAAAAGCGCGAGATCCCGGGCTACTACCTCAAGATCACCCAGTACGCCGACGAACTGCTCGACAGCGTCAGCAACAAATTGCCCGGCTGGCCCGAGCGCGTCAAGCTGATGCAGGAAAACTGGATCGGCAAGAGCGAAGGCGTGCGCTTTGCGTTCACGCACGACATCCAGGACGCCTTCGGCAAGCTGATCGGCGAGGGGAAGATGTATGTCTTCACCACGCGCGCCGACACCATCATGGGCGTGACCTTCTGCGCCGTGGCGCCGGAGCACCCGCTGGCGCAGCACGCCGCCGTGTCCAATCCAAAAATCGCCGCCTTCATTGAAGAATGCAAGGCCGGCGGCACGACCGAAGCCGAGCTGGCCACGCAAGAGAAAAAAGGCGCGCCCACCGGCCTCTTCGTCACGCATCCGCTCACTGGCGACAAGGTGGAAGTCTGGGTCGGCAACTACGTGCTCATGAGCTACGGCGACGGCGCCGTGATGGGCGTGCCCGCACATGACGAGCGCGATTTCGAGTTCGCCAAAAAATACAAACTGCCGATCAAGCAGGTGGTCGACGTCAAGGGCCAGGCCTACAGCCTGGACGCCTGGGCCGACTGGTATGGCGACAAGCAGCTGGGCGTGACCATCAATTCCGGCAAATACGACGGACTCCATTTCAAAGCTGCGGTAGACGCCGTGGCCGCCGACCTGGCGGCCAAAGGCCTGGGCGAGAAGAAAACCACCTGGCGCCTGCGCGACTGGGGCGTGAGCCGCCAGCGCTATTGGGGCACGCCCATTCCCATCATCCACTGCGAAGAGCACGGCGCCGTGCCGGTGCCTGAAAAAGACCTGCCCGTGGTCTTGCCGCAAGACTGCGTGCCCGACGGCTCGGGCAACCCACTGCACAAGCACGCGGGCTTTCATGCCGGCGTGGTCTGCCCCGTCTGCGGCAAGCCCGGCCGCCGCGAGACCGACACCATGGACACCTTTGTCGACTCGTCCTGGTACTTCATGCGCTACTGCGACCCGAAGAACGGCGACAAGATGGTGGCCGAAGGCGCCAACTACTGGATGCCGATGGACCAGTACATCGGCGGTATCGAGCACGCCATCCTGCATTTGCTTTACGCCCGTTTCTGGACCAAGGTGATGCGTGACCTGGGCCTGGTGAAGGTCGACGAGCCTTTCACCAAGCTGCTCACGCAGGGCATGGTGCTCAACGAGGCCTTCTCGCGCGTGACCACCGGCAAGCAGTATTTCTGGGCGCACGAGCTCGATATCGTGCGCGACGAGCACGCCAAGGTGATCTCCGCCACTTCCAGGGCCGACGGCTTGCCGGTGCCTTACGAGGGCTGGACCACGATGTCCAAGTCCAAGAACAACGGCGTCGACCCGCAGGACCTGATCGAAAAGTACGGCGCGGACACCGCCCGGCTCTACACCATGTTCACCGCGCCGCCCGACACCACGCTGGAGTGGAACGATGCGGCGCTCGAAGGCTCCTACCGCTTCCTGCGCCGTGTCTGGAACTTCGGCGTCAAGCTCCATGCTATGAATTCAGGAGCTGAGGGCGCAGAGCCATCGGGTGCTACAGCCTCTTTTGACAAGGAAACCAAAGCGCTGCGCCTGGAAATTCACACAGTGCTCAAACAGATTGACTACGACTACCAGCGCATGCAGTACAACACGGTGGTGTCGGGCAACATGAAGTTGCTGAACGCGATGGAGGACTTTAAAGGTGCCTCGTCTGCAGGTGCAAACGCTGCGCTGCGCGAAGGCTTCAGCATCCTGCTGCGCTGCCTCTACCCGGCCACGCCGCATCTGGCGCATGCGCTCTGGTCACAGCTCGGCTACGCGGCGCGGCACGGTGAACTGCTCGACGCCCCCTGGCCCGAAGTTGACGCAGCCGCTCTTCAGCAGGACGAGATCGAGCTGGTGTTGCAGATCAACGGCAAGCTGCGCGGTTCCGTCACCGTTCCCGCCGGTGCCGACAAGGCTGCGATTGAAGCGGCTGCGCTGGCATCCGAGGCATTCGTCAAACAGGCCGCAGGTGCGCCCGCCAAGAAGGTGATCGTGGTGCCAGGCCGGCTGGTCAACATCGTCATCTGAGTCATTTGAGACCGCATCAACCCAAAGAAGGCAGCCCATGCAGCGTCGCACATTCTTTTTCCTGTCGGCTTCTGTTGCCGCCCTGAGCCTGAGCGGATGCGGCTTCGCGCTGCGCAAGGCCCCCACCTTTGCCTTCACCACACTCTATTCGGGCCTGGCTGAAACCTCACCGCTGGGCGTGGAACTCAGGCGTTCGCTGCAGGCGACCCGCAAAGTGGAGGTGATCACGGATGGCCGCAGGATCAATGAGGCACAAGTCGTCCTCGATGCACTGGGCGATCAGCGCGAAAAAGTTATCCTGAGCCGCAATGCTTCGGGCCAGGTACGCGAGTTTCAGCTGCGCCTGCGTTTTCGCTTCAAGCTGCGTACCCTGGCCGGCAAGGAACTCATCCCCGACACTGAAATCATGCAGCAGCGCGACATCAGCTTCAATGAGTCCGCGGTATTGGCAAAGGAGGCCGAAGAAGCCCTGCTGTACCGCGATATGCAAAGCGATGTCGTCCAGCAGATCATGCGCCGCCTGGCGGCGGTGACGGAACTCTAAAGCCCCTAACCCATCAGGCCCGCATCAGCGTACTTTTGCCAAATAAACTCTCGATGAGATCCACAGCCACTTCGGCCGTGCCGTTGCGCACATCCAGCGCCGGGTTGAGCTCCATCACGTCGAGTGAGCCGAGCAGGCCTGTGTCGGCAATCATTTCCATGCAGAGCTGCGCCTCCCGGTAGGTGGGGCCGCCTTTGATGGCGGTGTCCACACCTGGTGCGATCGACGGGTCGAGGAAGTCCACGTCAAAGCTCACATGCAGGTGGGTATGGGCGTCCATGCCCGAGAGCGCTTTTTCCATGGTGTGGCGCATGCCCATCTCGTCGATGTAGCGCATGTCGAACACCTCCAGGCCCTCTTGCCGCACAAAGCGCTTTTCGCCCTCGTCCACACTGCGGATGCCGATTTGCCGTATCGCCTTGGCGCTCATGGCAGGCACCGAGCCGCCGATGCTGGTGAGCGCTGCCGGGCCGTGGCCGCACAGCACCGCCACCGGCATGCCGTGCACATTGCCGGTGGGCGTGAGCGCGTTGGTGTTGAAGTCGGTGTGTGCGTCCAGCCAGAGCACGCGCAAGGTCTTGCCGGTATCGCGGCAGTGGCGCGCCACCGCGCTGATCGAGCCAATCCCCAGGCAGTGGTCGCCGCCCAGCAGGATGGGCAGGTGGCCGTCCGCCAGGCTTTGGTACATCGCTTCGTGCACCGCCTTGTTCCAGGCGACCACCTCGTCCAGGTGCCGGTAGCCCTCCTCGGGCGGCAGCCATGGGTTGGTGGGGCCGGCCAGGTTGCCGGTGTCGAACACTTCGAGCCCGCGCCCGTGCAGCGCTTCGCGGATGCCCGCCACGCGCAAGGCTTCGGGGCCCATGGAGGCGCCGCGGCTGCCCGCGCCGATGTCGGTGGGAGCGCCAATCAGGTCAACAGACTTGGTCATCAACGTGCCATTTCAGGGATGGGGGAAATGCGGGGCGCCTTGACGGTCGGCGCTGTGGCAGATGCCAGCAGGCCGAACAGGTTTTTGGGGTCGTCAAGATGAGGCACCAGGTCGATCTGGCGGCGGTTGGCGGCGTCGGCCAGTTGCAGCTTGTGCAGATAGCGCAGGGCGGAATAGTCCTCCAGCGCAAAACCGACCGAATCAAAAATGGTGACTTCTTCCGGCGACGCGCGGCCTTGGGCAGTGCCCTTGAGCACATCGGCAAATTCCGCCACCTTGAAGTCTTCCGGCATTTGCTGGATCTCACCCTCAATGCGCGACTGAGGTTCAAACTCGACCACCACACGCGCATCTTTGCGCAGCAGGATGTCGGCGTGCAGCTCGGTCTTGCCCGGGCAGTCACCGCCCACGGCGTTCAGGTGCATGCCGGGCCGGATCATCTCCGGCGTCAGGATGACGGCGTTGCGTTTGTCGGCAGTGATGGTGGTCACGATGTCGGCTCCTTGCACGGCTTGGTCGGCGGACTGGCAAATCGTCACGCTCAGGCCCTGCAGCCCCATCGCATGCAGGTTACGGGCCAGTTTATCGCTGGCGGCCGCGTCAATGTCAAACAGGCGCATCTCGCGTATACCCAGCATGTGGTGAAAGGCGATCGCCTGGAAGTCGCTTTGCGCGCCGTTGCCGATGATCGCCATCACGCGGCTCCCGGGCCGGGCCATCCACTTGGCGGCCAGTGCCGACATGGCTGCCGTGCGCAATGCGGTGGTGATGGTGAGCTCTGACAGCAGCAAGGGGTAGCCGGTGTCCACATCAGCCAGTACGCCGAAGGCGGTCACAGTCAGCAAACCCAGTTCGGTGTTTTTGGGATGGCCGTTGACGTATTTGAAGGAGTACTGGTGCCCGTCGCTGGTGGGCATGAGCTCAATCACACCGTCGGGGGAGTGGATGGCGTGGCGCGCCGACTTGTCAAAGTCGTTCCAGCGCCGGTAGTCGTGCTCTATTTCGCCGGCCAGGCCTTCAATAAAGGCGGCGGCGCCGCGCTGGCGCACGATTTTCTGAATGCTTTCAATGCCAATGTAGTCAACCATCATGGGGCTCCCGGTCTTGTGTTGTTTTCCATTGTCCGCAGGGGCTGTGCCAAATAAAAGTCAGTAAGTTGATCAAATTAATGGCTTAGTTGAGCAAATCAACAGACTAAATTGGCGATTCGACAATAAAATGACGCCATGGACGACACCGACCGCCAACTCCTTTCCCTGTTGCGGGACGACGCCCGAGCCTCGGTCGCCTCCATCGCCAAGGTTTTGCGCGTCTCGCGCGGCACGGTGCAAAACCGGCTGGCCAAATTGGAGGCCGACGGCACCATCACCGGCTACACCGTCCGCCTCAAACCCCAGGCCGAGGGCCACCGCATCCGCGCCTTCATGACCGTGGCCGTCGAAGGCAACCGCACGGACGCGGTGCTGGCCGCCCTGCGCGGCGATCCGGCCGTGAGCGCCCTGCACACCACCAACGGCCGCTGGGACATGGTGGCCGAGTTGCAGGCCGACACCCTGGAGGCCTTTGACCGAGTGCTGAGCCGTATCCGCCTGCTCGAAGGCATTGCCAACACCGAGACCAGCCTGCTACTGTCGACCACCAAGCTTTAAACTCCCCTCATGAATCTGGCCCCCGCCCAACTCCAGGAACACCTCAAGCGCGGCTTGAAAAGCCTGTACACCCTGCACGGCGACGAGCCCCTCCTGGTGCAGGAGTTCGCCGACGCGCTGCGCGCTTCGGCACGCGAGCAGGGCTACACCGAGCGCACGGTGCACACCGTGGCCGGTGCGCATTTCGACTGGAGCGAGGTGCTGGCCAGCGGCGGTTCGCTCAGCCTTTTTGCCGACAAGCAGATCGTCGAGATCCGCATCCCCAGCGGCAAACCCGGCAAAGATGGCTCCGTCGCGCTGCAGCAGATCGCCGAACGCGCGCAGGGCGACGACTCCACGCTCACCTTGGTCATGCTGCCGCGGCTGGACAGCATGACGGCCAAGGGCGCTTGGTTCGGCGCGCTCGAAAGCTTCGGCGTCACCGTCAAATTCGACCCGATAGACCGCCGCAGCCTGCCGCAGTGGATCGCCCAGCGCCTGCAGCAACAAGGCCAGCGCGTGGCCGCCGGCGAAGAAGGCCAGCGCACGCTGCAGTTTTTTGCCGACCGGGTGGAAGGCAACCTGCTGGCCGCGCACCAGGAGATCCAGAAGCTGGGACTGCTGTACCCGGCCCAACCCGACAGCGCCCTGAGCTTTGAGCAGGTGGAAAACGCCGTGCTCAATGTGGCGCGCTACGACGTGTTCAAGCTCTCCGAGGCCGTGCTGGGCGGCCAGTCCGTGCGTGTGGCGCGCATGCTCGACGGCCTGCAGTCCGAGGGGGAGTCCGAAGTGCTGGTGCACTGGGCGCTCAGCGAAGACATTCGCAGCATGAAGCGCGTGAAAGACGCTATCCAAGCAGGGCGCCCCATGCCGATGGCGCTGCGCGAAAACCGCGTCTGGGGCGTCAAGGAAAAGTTGTTTGAACGCGTGCTGCCGCAAATCGGCGACACCACGTTGTCAAATCTGCTGCACGCTGCACACAAGGTTGACGGCATTGTCAAAGGCCTAAAGCAACCCGACTGGCCTGCAGATGGCTGGCAGGCGTTGCACCGGCTGGCCGGTATGGTGTGTGAGCAATGCGCCATGCAGGGGCAGGGCCGCCCCAGGCAGGCATAGTCCCCGCGCACCCAGGCGCGCGTTGAGAAGCCTAAAATGGTGCGATGAACGCGCCTGACTCCCACAAAGCCCTTTCTTCTTCCAGCGACCTCGCCGGCGATGTCCCTGGTCTGATGGAAGCGCTCGGATCCAAGGCAAAAGTGGCTTCAGCCCAGGTAGCACGCGCGCAAGCAGCTATAAAAAACAGAGCACTCCTGAATCTGGCCGCCCTGCTGCGTCAGAACCTGGCGGCGCTGGAAGCCGCCAACCAGCGCGATATCGAGCGCGCCACGGCCTCTGGCCTGGCCGGGCCCATGCTGGACCGCCTCAAGCTCACCCCCAAAATCATCGAGACCGTGGCGGTTGGCTGCGAGCAATTGGCTGTGATGCCCGACGTGATTGGCGACATCATCGGCATGAAGGAGCAGCCCAGCGGGATTCGCGTGGGGCAGATGCGCGTACCGATTGGCGTGTTCGGCATGATTTACGAGAGCCGTCCCAATGTGACGATTGAAGCCGCGTCACTGGCGATCAAGAGCGGCAACGCCTGTATTTTGCGCGGCGGCTCCGAAGCGATTGAATCGAACAAGGCGCTGGCTGCGCTGGTGCAGCAGGCGCTGGTGGCCGCCGGCCTGCCCGCCGATGCCGTGCAGCTGGTGCCCACCACTGACCGCGAAGCCGTGGGCCATTTGATCGCCATGCCGCAGTATGTGGACGTGATCATCCCGCGCGGCGGCAAAGGTTTGATCGAGCGCATCAGCCGCGATGCCAAGGTGCCGGTCATCAAGCATCTGGACGGCAACTGCCATGTGTATGTCGACGACCCTTGCGACATCGAGATGGCGGTGAAAGTGGCCGACAACGCCAAAACCCAAAAATACAGCCCCTGCAATGCCAGCGAAGGTTTGCTGGTCGCGCGCGGCGTGGCGGCGCAGTTTCTGCCCAAAATCGGCGCCATCTACGCCGCCAAGGGCGTTGAAATGCGCTGCGATGCCGAATCGCAGGCCATTCTGGCTAGCATTAAAGGCGCCAACCTCAAAGCTGCCACTGAGCAGGACTGGTACGAGGAGTACCTCGCGCCCATCATCAGCATCAAGGTGGTGGCGGGCATTGATGAAGCAATCGCCCACATCAACCAGTACTCCAGCCACCACACCGACGCTATTCTCACGCGCGACCACATCAATGCCCAGCGCTTTTTGCGCGAGGTGGATTCGGCCAGCGTCATGGTGAATGCGAGCACCCGCTTCGCCGATGGATTCGAGTTTGGGCTGGGTGCCGAAATTGGCATCAGCACCGACAAATTCCATGCGCGCGGGCCGGTCGGGATTGAGGGGCTCACTTCCCTTAAGTACGTGGTACTGGGGCAGGGCGAAGTCAGGACCTGATTCGTTAACCTGACAAATAGGAATCTGTATTCATGATACTTACGCGCCGCCCATTGCCGTTTGTACTGGCAGCGTCTCACCACGGGATGATGATCGTCAATCGCAATGATTACCAGGATACCCCTGAAGGCAGGTACGGTGTCGGCCACCAGGTGCTTGAATATGCCTCCTTTGATCCTGCTGAAGTTGATGACGTGCTTCAGTTGCTGGACATGCGACACGAATTCTTCGGGGATGGTCTCGTAGCGATCGATGGGGGAGCCAATATTGGCGTGCACACCCTCGAATGGGCCCGGCACATGCAGGGATGGGGCAAAGTAGTTGCATTCGAAGCGCAGGAGCGGGTGTTTTATGCACTCGCCGGAAATATCGCCCTGAACAACTGCTTTAACGCCAACGCCCATTACGCGGCTTTAGGATCGCAGGAAGGCAGCATCACTGTGCCTATGCTGGATTACAGCCAGCCTTCCAGTTTTGGGTCACTTGAACTTCGCAAGAAGAGCCAGAACGAGTTCATCGGCCAGGACATAGATTATTCCGAAGCTGCTGGCAAAAAAGTACGGATGATGACTATTGACGGCCTTGACTTGCCACGCCTTGACTTCATCAAGCTTGACATTGAAGGCATGGAGATCGAAGCGTTGACGGGGGCACTGCAGGCCTTGCAAAAGCACAAACCCATGATGGTGATCGAAGTCATCAAGACCAATCGCTCGGACTTGACGCAACTTCTGGAGCGTTATGGCTACACGACCCGCCCCATGGGCGTCAACATCATCGCGCTCCATTTGACAGATCCCGCCTTGGCCCGTCTGGATTCGACCTCCTGACCTGGGTGGATTTTTCTGTTTTGAAGGTTCCAGTCACGCCTTGTAACCCGCCGGCCCGTCCCAATATCCCTAGAATCCGGTCAGATATAACCGAACACGGGCCTGCCGGGTTCAGGTCTTAAAAGCGAAAATCGACCCTTGGCGAGGACAATTTTTGACGATTTTGCAGGCCCATCTCTGCACATGGGTCAAGAAAGCGGCGAAAAAAATACCGCTGCAGCTGATTTGCAGACGACGACTTTTGAGCCCCGGCAGACTATTGACAACAACATCCCGCAGCAGAAAGTGGCCGCATGGTTCCGCACCTCATCACCGCCCTGAACGGCCCTATCAACGAACTCGAACAACGGGTCCTGGACTCCACGCCGGCGATTGAGCGCTGGTTCCGGCTGGAGTGGATGGAGCACACGCCGCCGTTTTACAGCTCGGTCGACATCCGCAACGCCGGCTTCAAGCTCGCCCCGGTTGACACCAACCTCTACCCCGGCGGCTGGAACAACCTGACGCCCGAAATGCTGCCGCTGGCGGTGCAGGCCGCCATGGCCGCGATCGAAAAAATCTGCCCCGAGGCGCGCAACCTGCTGGTCGTGCCCGAGAACCACACGCGCAACAGCTTTTACCTGTCCAACGTGCTGCAGCTCAAGCGCATTTTTCACCAGGCCGGCCTCAATGTGCGTTTCGGCTCGCTGAGCTCCGACATCAAGGAGCCCACCACGCTGAACCTGCCGACCGGAGAGACCATCACGATCGAGCCGCTGATCCGGACCGACCGCCGCTTGGGCCTGAAAGACTTCGACCCCTGCACCATTTTGCTGAACAATGACCTGTCGGCCGGCATCCCCGGCATCCTGGAAGACCTCAACGAGCAGTACCTGTTGCCGCCGCTGCATGCCGGCTGGTCGGTGCGCCGCAAGTCGCGGCACTTCAAGGCCTACGAAGAAGTTTCCAAGCGTTTCGGCAAGCTGCTGGGCATAGACCCCTGGCTTATCAACCCCATGTACGCCCAGTGCGGTGAAGTCAACTTTGCCGAAGAAACCGGCATGGACTGCCTGACCACCAACGTCGATGCGCTGCTCACCAAAATCAAGCGCAAGTACAAGGAATACGGCATCAACGAAAAGCCTTTTGTCGTCGTCAAGGCGGACAACGGCACCTACGGCATGGGCATCATGACGGTGCGCGACGTGAAAGACCTGGACGCGCTGAACCGCAAGACGAAAAACAAGATGAGCACGACAAAAGACGGCCAGCCGCTGTCCGAAGTGATCATCCAGGAAGGCGTGCTGACCAACGAGCGCGTCAACGACGCCGTGGCCGAGCCCGTGGTCTACATGATGGACCGCTACGTGGTGGGCGGCTTTTACCGCGTGCATGCGGAGCGCGGTGTGGACGAAAACCTCAATGCGCCCGGCGCCAGCTTTGTGCCGCTGGCCTTTGCCGACAGCGGCCGCCTGCCGCAGCCCGGCGAGAAGCCCGGCTCCAGCAGCCCCAACCGCTTCTATATGTATGGCGTGATCGCCCGACTGGCGATGCTTGCTGCGAGTTATGAACTCGAAGCCACCGACCCGGACGCCGAGGTTTACGACTAACACCCCTATCGTTCTCACTTCGCTACGCTTTGTGTAGTGCCGTTTCCCCTTGCAGGGGACGCCGCAAGGCATCCGGCAAAGCCGGCCTGCCCGCGGCCGCTTTCGAAAGTCAGGGAGCTTATGTGTCCGCGGCGGCTCGAATTAGGAGTCTTTTAGGCGTCTGGCCCAAGCAGGCCGTGCGCAAGCAGCTATTAAAAAAGTAGCGCCCAGAATTCACCTGCCTGCGCTGGCTTCCCCGGCATCGGCGGGGCCGGTTTGTTACAAGTTGTTGCGGTGCAACAAAATCGGGATTAGTTGGATTTAGGGGTGTTCGCCGACTTGCAAGCAGGGCACCCGGGCGCAAAATAGCGTTCCCAAAGGTAACCATTCCCGCCGCTTTGGACCCGCTTGAACGGGCCGAGTGCAAAGACGGGAAGTTTTTGTGTCCAGTAAAAAATCATCACTCGCGGCGCTCACCCTGGGCGCCATTGGTGTCGTCTACGGCGACATCGGAACCAGCGTCCTGTATGCCGTCAAGGAAGTTTTCGGTTCCGGGCATGTTCCCTTTACCCCAGACAACGTCTACGGCATCCTGTCCATCTTCTTCTGGACGCTGACCGTCATTGTCTCGATCAAGTATGTGGCGCTGGTGCTGCGCGCCGACAACAACGGCGAAGGCGGCCTGATCGCCATGCTGGCGCTGGCCTCCACCGCGGTGAAAGACAAGCCCCAGCTGCGCAAGACCTTGCTGATCGTTGGCATCTTCGGCACTTCCCTGTTTTATGGCGATGGCGTCATCACGCCGGCGATTTCGGTGCTGTCGGCCGTCGAAGGCCTGGAAGTCGTCTCGCCTGCCTTCAAGCAGGGCGTGATCCCTATCACCCTGGTCATTTTGTTTGCCCTTTTTGCGGTGCAAAAGCACGGCACGGCGGGCATAGGCAAATTTTTCGGCCCCATCACGCTGATCTGGTTTGCCGTGCTGGCGTTGCTGGGCATTTCGCAGATCGTGACCCATCCCGAAATCCTGGTGGCAGTCAGCCCGCACTACGCGGTGATGTTCATGTGGGCCAACCCCGGTACCACCTTCATCATTCTGGGCGCCGTCGTGCTGTGCGTAACCGGCGCCGAGGCGCTTTACGCCGACCTTGGCCACTTCGGCAAAAAACCGATTCGCCTGGCGTGGTTTTCCGTGGTCATGCCTTCGCTGGTGCTCAATTACTTCGGCCAGGGCGCGCTGCTCATCGGCAACCCTGCCGCAGTGAAGAACCCGTTTTTCCTGATGGCGCCCGAGTGGGCGCTGCTGCCGCTGGTGGGCCTGGCCACCATGGCTACCGTGATCGCCTCGCAGGCGCTGATCACCGGCGCCTTCAGCGTGACCAAGCAGGCCATCCAGATGGGCTACCTGCCGCGCCTCAATATCCAGCACACCAGCGTGCGCGACACCGGCCAGATCTACATGCCCTTCGTCAACTGGGGCCTCTTCATCACCATCGTGCTCGCGGTGGTGATGTTTCGCTCGTCCAGCAACCTGGCGGCCGCGTACGGCATTGCGGTATGCACCGACATGCTGATCACCACCATCCTGACTTTCTACGTGATCCGCTACGGCTGGAAGTACCCACTGAGTTTGTGCATTGCGGCGACCGGTGTCTTCTTTGTCGTCGACTTCGCGTTCTTCGCCTCCAACCTCATGAAACTGTTCGCCGGCGGCTGGTTCCCGCTGGTGATTGGGGGTGCGGTCTTCACGCTGATGATTACCTGGAAGGAAGGCCGCCACCTGCTCAATGAAAAGCTGCGAGCCGATGCGATCGATTTACCGAGCTTCCTGGACGCCGTCTTCGTCAGCCCGCCGGCCCGTGTCGAAGGCACCGCCGTATTCCTGACAGCCGAGCCTGGCAGTGTGCCCAACGCGCTGCTGCACAACCTCAAGCACAACAAGGTGCTGCATGAGCAGAATCTGTTCGTGACGGTGCGCAACCATGAGATCCCCTGGATCGGCATGAACAAGCGCCTGGAGATCGAATCACTGGGTCACGACTGCTGGCAGGTCAACGTGCACTACGGCTTCAAGAACGACCTGGACCTGCCCAAGGCCCTGCAGCAGATCAAGGGCCGGGGCTGCGAGCTGGAGTCGATGACGACCAGCTATTTCCTCTCGCGCGACACGGTGATCCCGACCATCGGCAGCGGCATGGCACCCTGGCGCGAGAAACTGTTTGCTCAGATGCACCACAACGCCAGCGGTGCGGCAGACTTCCTGAACCTGCCAAACAACTCGGTGGTGGAACTGGGCAGCAAGATCGAGATCTGAGGGTTTCTGGCCGCTCCGGCTTTGCCAGAGGACTCGTTTTAAATATCTGGCACGCGTATTCCTGCCTGCGTTGAATTGTTGATGCCAATCCATAGCTGCTCGCGCCTGGCCGTATGGGCAAGCCGCATAAAGCATGCTGGTGAAATTGTTAGAGCTTCATGCGCGGAGCTACGTGCCCTTGCCGCGCATGATGGCAGCGGATACATCCGGGGTTGTTTCGGCATAGCGCCTGAACTCCATGGTGTAGGTAGCCCGGCCCTGCGTGAGTGAGCGCAAGGTGGTCGAGTAGCCGAACATTTCCGACAGCGGCACCTCGGCGCGCACCAGCTTGCCGCCGCCGCCCGCAATGTCTTCCATGCCCTGCACCATGCCGCGCCGCGATGAGAGGTCGCCCATCACATTGCCCATGAAGTCTTCGGGCATTTCAACCTCGACCGCCATCACGGGCTCCAGCAGCACCGGCTTGGCACGGCGCATGGCTTCCTTGAAGGCGAGCGAACCGGCCATGCGAAACGCGTTCTCGTTCGAATCGACATCATGGTAGGAGCCAAACACCAGCGTGGCCTTCACATCGACCACCGGGTAGCCCGCAAGCACGCCGGCCTTGAGTGTTTCCACAATGCCCTTGTTGACCGCCGGAATGTATTCACGTGGAATTACGCCGCCCTTGATGGCATCGACGAACTCAAAGCCCTTGCCAGAAGGCTGCGGCTCCAGGTTGAGTACCGCGTGTCCGTACTGCCCGCGACCGCCCGACTGCTTGATGAACTTGCCTTCAACATCGTTCACCGCCTGCCGGATCGTTTCACGGTAGGCCACCTGCGGTTTGCCCACATTGGCCTCTACGCTGAACTCGCGCTTCATGCGGTCGACCAATATCTCCAGGTGCAATTCCCCCATGCCCGAGATGATGGTCTGGCCCGACTCTTCGTCGGTGTGTACACGAAACGAAGGGTCCTCCTGCGCCAAGCGGTGCAGCGCAATACCCATTTTTTCCTGGTCCGCCTGGGTCTTGGGTTCAACGGCCTGTGAAATCACAGGCTCGGGGAAGACCATCTTTTCCAGGATGATGACGTGGGCCGGGTCGCACAGCGTGTCGCCGGTGGTTGCTTCTTTCAGGCCCACGGCGGCGGCGATGTCGCCGGCGTACACCTCCTTGACCTCGTTGCGCTCATTGGCATGCATCTGCAAAATGCGGCCCAGGCGCTCGCGCTTGCCCTTGACGGGGTTGTAGACCGTGTCTCCGGCTTTGACCACACCGGAGTACACACGAAAGAAAATCAGCTGCCCGACATAGGGGTCGGTCATGATTTTGAAAGCCAGCGCCGAGAAGGGTTCATCGTCTTTCGGGTGGCGTTCCGCTTCCCCGTCGTCTTCGGTGTGACCCAGGATGGCCGGCACGTCCACCGGCGAAGGCAGGTAGTCGATCACCGCGTCCAGCATCGCCTGCACGCCCTTGTTCTTGAAGGCGCTACCGCAGAGCATGGGCACGATCTCGTTGGCCACTGTGCGCTGGCGCAGCCCCTGTTTGATCTCGTCTTCGCTCAACGGCTCGCCCGCGAGGTACTTGTTGAGCAACTCGTCATTGGCTTCAGCGGCCGCCTCAATCATCTTGGTGCGCCACTCGTTGGCGGTCTCCACCAGGTCTGCCGGAATGTCGCCATACTCGAAATGCAGGCCCTGGCTGGTGTCGTCCCAGATGATGGCCTTCATCTTGACGAGGTCTACCACGCCTTGAAAATGGTCTTCCGCGCCCACCGGAATCTGCACCGGCACAGCCACGCCTTTGAGACGCTCGCTGATCTGGCGTTGCACGCGAAAAAAATCGGCACCGACCCGGTCCATCTTGTTGACGAATGCCAGGCGCGGCACCTTGTATTTGTTGGCCTGGCGCCAGACGGTTTCTGACTGCGGCTGCACGCCGCCCACGGCGTCATATACCATCACCGCGCCGTCGAGCACACGCATGGAGCGCTCCACCTCGATGGTGAAGTCCACGTGGCCGGGCGTGTCGATGATGTTGATGCGGTGCTCGGGGTAGTTGCCGGCCATGCCTTTCCAGAAGGCGGTGGTCGCTGCCGAGGTGATGGTGATGCCGCGCTCCTGCTCCTGCTCCATCCAGTCCATGGTGGCCGTACCTTCATGGACTTCGCCGATCTTGTAGTTCACACCTGTGTAGAACAGGATGCGTTCGGTCGTGGTGGTCTTGCCGGCATCGATGTGCGCGCTGATGCCAATGTTGCGATAACGCTCGATAGGGGTGTGGCGGGGCATGGCGAACTCCTTTTTTGCCGGTCCGCGCTTGTTGGATTTGTTTGCACGGCCAGTTCACCAGTTTGCGCCAAAGCGCCGGTCTTTGCTCGGTTTTCCCCGAGCACCCACGTCGGGTGTGGGCCCTGGCGTCAGGCCGCTTGCAGCATTTCGGCCATGAAGGCAGGCAGAGGCCTGCCGTCCGACAACAGGTATTTCGCCATGGGGATCACCGCGCTCTGCACCGAAGGCCGCGCACTCATCCTGTCGCGCCATGCCAGCAGCAACGGCGTAGCCGGTGTAAGGGGCGCGCCCAGGCGTTCGCCAAACAGCATCGCCATGTACAGCGCGATATCGGCAAACGAGAAGCTCTCCATCACGAACTCCCGCCCTTGCAGGAGATTTTCAAGCCGCGTGTAGAAGGCCCGCGCACCATCAATTGCGGCTACCGCTTGCGGATCGTCCAGGCTGTGCTGCAGGCCCATGAGCCGGATGATGTGAGGAAAGTAAACCTCGTCCGACATGTGCTCCATCTGGCGGGCGCGGGCGCGGGCGGCGATGCCGGCCGGCCACAGCGCGGGCTGGGGCTGCAGGTCTTCAAGGTATTCCAGGATCTGCGTCGAGTCAAACAGCTCCAGGTCGCCGTTGATCAGTACGGGCACCTGTTTTTTCGGGTTGATTCGCACGACCTCCGGATGCTTGGGTGAGTAGCCCTCGGTCTGCGAGAAGGGCACCATGACGATATTGAGCGGTATGCCTTTTTCAAACGCGGCGATCTGCACCTTGGCGCCGAACATGCTGAGGCGGGCTGAATAGAGACGAATTGCGGGCGTTTTGTCTGTAAAGGTGTGCGGCATGGGTGGGTGAGTTTCGTGGTGATGGGCGTTTGTTCAATGACTATGACGTGGAGGGCGGCGGCTCACGGTCAAACAAGCCGGGCGCGCCGCCGATTTCCGCGCCTTCAATCAGCAGCATGCGCAACTTGGTCGAGACGCCACCCGGCGCTGAGAAGCCGCCCGACTGCGCGCCTGCGGCCAGCACGCGGTGGCAAGGCACGATGATGGGAAACGGGTTATGCCCCAACGCCTGACCCACGGCACGCGCCGAGCCGGGTTCGCCAAGCTCGGTGGCGATATCGCCGTATGTGCATGTTTTGCCCGGAAGGACTTCCTGTGCAATCGCATAAACCCGGCGGTGAAACGGGGGAATGCGGCGCAGATCCAGTATGCAGAACCGCAAATCGCGGGCGTCACCTGCCAGCAGGGCTGTCATGGCGTCTATGGCCAGCTGCATGTCCTGTGGTGGCGTGGCGGGCGCGAGCGGCGCAAACTCTCCCCGCAGACGGGACAACATGCGGCGCTCCGATGTTTCGGGCAAGCGCACGGCTGCAATGCCGTGTGCGTTCCATACCAGCGCGCACTGCCCAACAGCAGTGTCAAAAAGCGCGAATGTGTGGAGTTCATTGTCAGCGGCCATGGTGCCCGACATGCTACACGCGACCGGTATCCGAGGTTTGAGGCATTTCGACATTGGAAGATCGGCGCTGCCACTGCGTCAAAAAAATCCATCGCATGTACCGAAACGAAGTGAGCGAATCTCCAGCGCCAATTGGATGGAGTTTTCCTCATGTGTTGCTGGCCGGACGTAGGCGCACGTAAGGTCTGTTGTTCTTGCCGCATCGTCAATGCAAACTGGTGAATGTAAGAATTAATTTCGTTACCTATCTTGCACACCACTGAAGCTTTTAATTTTCTGCAGACGTACCATGCGTTCTTTTTGAAGGAACTCACAATGGCAACACCGTTCTTTGGCAAGCGAGAAAACGAGACACCAACGGGCTTGCGTCATGGCCCGGGAAATGGTTATGGGACCACGGGCACGTCCAGTGCTTCCGGCGCGCTGCAGTCGGGTGCATCGTCCTCAAATGTGAACCAGCAAAACACCGCCAAGGCGGTCAATGAAGCGCCTGCGAGCACGGGAAAAGAAGGCGGCAGCAAGTTGACGGTCGGCCCCAATATCAAACTGAAGGGCGTGGAGATCACGGACTGCGATACGCTGGTGGTCGAAGGCCTGGTGGAAGCCACCATGGATTCGCGAGTGATCCAGATTGCCGAGCAGGGTGCGTTCAAGGGCTCCGCAGAAATCGACGTGGCGGAAATCCGTGGGGAATTCAACGGCAACCTTACAGTGCGGCAGAAACTGGTGATTTACTCGACCGGGAAAGTCACGGGCATCATCCGCTACGGCAAGCTGGTGATTGAAGAAGGCGGCCAGCTCTCAGGCGAGATCCTGTTCGGTGCGCTGGCTGCGGCCAAGCCGGCGAGTGCGGTCAAACCAGGTTTGCAGGCGGTGTAGGAGACTTAAAGCAAAAACAGGGCGCGTTTCTAACGCGCCACCGAAACCTCCACATCACTTTCCTGCTGCTCGCGGCAGGAAAGTGATGCGGGGTTTTCGTGTTCGCCGTTCTGGCTACTGCCACCGGAACGCCAGCGGTACCAGCGCGGACGCCAGAACCACCTGCAGGCCCAGCGCCAACCCGGCGGAGCGCCCGCGTCGGCATTGACCTGCAAGGCCCGCGCGGCGCCCAGCCCGTGAGATGCCGTGCCCAGCGCAAAACCACGCGGCCCAGCCTGCAGCGTCAACGGGAATTCGCAAGGCGTCAAACAGGTATTTGCCGCTGAGCGCACCCACGAGGCCAGTAACCACGGCAAACACAGCCGCCAGCGCAGGGATTCCGCCGATCTTTTCCGCAATACCCATGGCGACTGGTGCGGTGACAGATTTGGGCGCAAGCGACAGGGTAACTTCGACGGGCAAGCCTGCGGCCCATCCCTGCAACAATGCCGATCCGCTGGCCGCAGCACCACCGGCTACGGCCGCAAGCAGCAGCCGACCCCGGCGCAGTTCTTCGCGCCGCAACCATAGTGGCCATGCCAGTGCCACCACCGCAGGGCCGAGCAGGAAATGGATGAACTGGGCGCCCGCAAAAAAATAGGTGGGGTAAGGCACGCCGGTGGCCAGCAGGGCACCGGCCAGGCAGACGACCGTCCAGGTGCAGCATCAGCACGGTCACGAGCAAACCCGCCGAAGTGGACGCCACCACGACCAGCAGCATGCGTGCGCCGTACTGGCTGACCAGTGACGGACGGGTCATCATCCCGACGTCGACGGGTACAAAGAGTAACGAAAGGTGCGAGAGCAAGAAGTCTGCGCACACTGCCACAGGGCTGCGCACCGTGTCTGACTGGAGGCCCGGCAGAAGCAAAACCACGCCAATCACAGGGCCCGAAAACGGCAGGGAAAACCGCGGGAAAGAAGTTCCCCTGCGGACTGAAAAACGAGTAACCAGGCCAAATTCCGCGATGCTGTCATGACATGATTTCCACGGCAGGTGGGTGCACTCTCGATGCGAGGGCAACGCCGGGAATTGCTGGGATGGTCATGGCAATACCCATCTGGAAAGTTTAAGGGCTGGAAAAAAGATCTCCTTGCGGCCACTCCCGCACCGCATTCGCCGCGCCCCACAGTGCCTGGTCGATGTCTTTGAAGAATGCGCGGCGCCCGGATGGGTCCGGCCTGGAATTGAAGGCTACCACCCATGCATAGCCTTGCCGGGTCCGAAGTGCCAGGGTCTGCAGGCCCGGCTGGCTGCCCGTGTGCCACCAGTTATCACCTTTGTCACTCCTGACGACGTGGATGCCTGCCGCATAAAAGCTGCGCGGATTGCCATCTTTTTCCAGCATCGGCTCGCTGCGCATGGTTTGCAACGATTCCTCATTCAGAAGCCGTTTCCCCCGTGCGCCGTCGATCGCCAGGAAAAACTTCAGCACATCTGTTGGCGTTGCAATCCAGGCGCCCAGCGCGTCCATGTTTTCGACGGAGTAGGAGCCCGTAAGGGCTGGGCACATTCGCGTTCGTAACACCCGGTGCGCCGCGCTGCAGCGGCTCTCCGGGATACGCGTAGTACTTCGTCTCGCCCTGCCGGCTCTCGGTGCTGCTTGCGGCCTGAAAGCCTTTGCCGGTGGACGGCATCAGAAACTCCCGGCTGCTGAAGGTACGGTAGGACTCGCCGGTGACGACTTCCACAACCCTTCCGAGCATGCAGTAGCCGGTATTGGAATAGGCGAAGCGCTCGCCGGGCGCGAAATCCAGCTTGTCCTGAACGGAATCCCGGATGATCGCATCGCAGCTGACGGGTGCCACGCCTTGCCGGCGGGCAACGGCTCCGAGCCGGGGCTGAAAAAACGGATCACCAGAGCGCTCCCGATCGAATCCGCCTGAATGCTGAAGCAGGTGCCGGATGCTGATGTCCTTGACGCGCGGGTCGGCGGGGGAGGAGGGTGCTATTCCGGCTTTTTCGAAAAGGGGCAGCACCGGGTCGTCCAGCTTCAGCTTTCCGTCCTCCGCCAGCTTGAGCACCATGACTGCTGTCAAGGTCTTGTTGATGCTTCCCATGCGGAACAGGGTTTGCGGCGTCATGGCTTCCTGCTTGTCCCTGTCGGCATAGCCGTAACCTTTGGCAAGGAGCAGCTTGCCGTCCTTGGCCACGACCAGGCTGGCGCCCGGGACATCGTATTTCTTCATGACTTCCAGCATGGCCTTGTCGAAGGGCTCGAGGTGGGGCAGTGACTGCCCCACCTCGAGGCACCAGCCCCACGGCGAAACGAACGCCAGCAAGGCGCCTGCCAGGCCACGGGAGACCTGGCGGCGCATGGTGGAAAAACCGATGGACAGCGTCGTATGCATTTTTTGGGCCGTGGGTTGCCCGCGCAGTCTATGAGGTTTTCATGCCGCTGCGTCTTTCGCCTAAAAGCGCGGCAAATCGGGGTGCTTGATCTGCCCGCCCCGTACCAGCATTTTTCCGTATTCGGCGCAGCGGTTCAGCGTCGGGATCACCTTGCCCGGGTTGAGCAGGCCTTTGCTGTCGAACGCGCGTTTGACACCGAACATCTGCTCGTTTTCCTCGGCGGAGAACTGCACGCACATGGAGTTGAGCTTTTCCACGCCCACGCCGTGTTCGCCCGTCACGGTACCGCCCATCGCGACACTGGTTTCCAGGATGTCTGCGCCGAAGAGTTCACAGCGGTGCAATTGGTCGGGATCATTGGCATCAAACAAAATCAGCGGGTGCAGATTCCCGTCGCCCGCGTGGAACACATTGGCGCAGCGCAACTGGTATTTCTTTTCCATCTCTGCGATAGCCAGCAGGATGTCGGCCAGGCGCTTACGCGGGATGGTGGAGTCCATGCACATGTAGTCGGGGCTGATGCGTCCCGATGCGGGGAAGGCGTTTTTGCGGCCACTCCAGAAGCGCAGGCGTTCAGCCTCGTCCTGGCTCACCGCAATGGCCGTGGCGCCACAGCGGCGCAGCACGTCGGTCATGCGGCCGATTTCTTCTTCAACTTCCTCCGGCGTGCCGTCGCTTTCGCACAGCAAGATGGCTTCGGCGGTGAGGTCGTAGCCGGCGTGCACAAAGTCTTCCACTGCGGCCGTCATCGGCTTGTCCATCATCTCAAGGCCGGCGGGAATGATGCCCGCCGCAATTACGGCGGCTACGGCATCGCCGGCTTTGCGCAGGTCGTCAAAGCTGGCCATGATGCAACGCGCCAGCTGAGGCCTGGGTATCAGTTTCACCGTCACCTCTGTGGTCACGGCCAGCATGCCTTCGCTTCCGATGATGACGCTCAGCAGGTCATAGCCTGCTCCATCGAGTGCATCACTGCCGAATTCAACTTCCTCTCCTTCAATGGTGAAGCCTCTGACCTTGAGCACGTTGTGTACCGTCAGCCCGTACTTGAGGCAATGCACGCCACCCGAGTTCTCGGCCACGTTGCCGCCTATGGTGCAGGCTATTTGGCTGGAAGGGTCGGGCGCGTAATAAAGGCCCAGCGGCGCGGCCGCTTCGGAAATGGCGAGGTTGCGCACGCCGCCCTGCACCACGGCCGTGCGGCTGATGGCGTCGAGTTTGAGAATCTTGTTGAACTTGGCCAGCGATAGCGTGACGCCCAGCTTGTGCGGCATGGCGCCGCCGGAAAGCCCGGTGCCGGCGCCGCGCGCGACCACCGGCACTTCCAGCGCATGGCAGCTCTTGAGCACGGCCTGCACCTGGTCATAGGTCTCGGGCAAAGCCACAACCAGCGGCCGCTGGCGGTAGGCGGTCAGGCCGTCGCACTCGTAAGGTGTGGTGTCTTCGTTGTTCCACAGCAGGGCATGAGCCGGCAACACCGCCCGCAGCGCTCGCACGACCTGCGACTGCCGTTCCGAGCGTTCAAGCTGGCTTTGCTGTTTGAGCGAGGCGGGGGCGTTCATGGTCTGTCTGGCTCCGGGGTTGAAACCAGACTGTAGGGCAAGCGGCGGCGGCCGGGTTGAAGAAATTTAATGCCGGGTGTGAAATGCCGGCCGCCAGAATCCGCTCAAAACGGGAAGAGCTTCAAGACTTCGTTCCCGGAGCCTTGCCGGCGCCGGGCGTGTCGTAAAACTTGACCTTGCCGGTCTTCACGTCGTACATGGCCCCCACGATCAGGATTTCTCCCTTTTGCTCCATCTCGCGCAGGATGGGGCTCTTCTCGCGAATCGTTTCCACTGTGAGATGCACATTGCTCTCCGCCACCATCTCGACAAAGGCATAGTTCTTGGACGTGCGATCCTTGATGTCGGCGGACACCAGGTTCGCGGCTGGCTTGATCTTGCCGATGAGTCCCGTCAGGTTGCCCAATTGGGCGTCGTCGCAAGCACCCTTGATGGCACCGCAGCTGGTGTGACCCATCACCACCAGCAGTTTGGCGCCCATGACTTTGTGTGCGAATTCCAGGCTACCCAGGATGTCTTCGTTGACGATGTTGCCTGCCACGCGTGCGTTGAAAAGGTCACCTATGCCCTGGTCAAACACAATCTCGGCCGGTGCGCGCGAATCAATGCACGACACTATGCTGGCCAGTGGGAACTGGCCGTCCGCGGTGGCCTTCACTTCCTTGAGGTAGTTTTGGTGGCGCGGCTTGCCGGAAACGAAACGCGTATTGCCGGCCTTGAAGCGCGACAGGATTTGCACGGGCGTCACAGCGGCCTGGCACTCCTTGGCGTCCTGGATGGGACAGAAGGTGCCGGGCTTGACGGCCTTGGCCGCGGCCGCCTTACCCTCGGCATGAACCGCAGGCGACAGGGCGAGCATGGAGAGCAGGACGCCGGCCACGCCGACGGCCAATTGATTTTTCCTCATAAGATTTTCCCTCGTTGAACGGGTTGGTTTTTTTGGCTATGTGCAGCCGGCCGGGCCCTCCCCCGGTGTCACGGCCAGCCCATCATAAGCATGAGCCGGTACGGACGCAAAACCACTTATCGGACGGCGTCAGGACCTGTTAGTGCTATTTGTTTACGCAGGATGCGCTGCATGTCAAAGGCCTTGAGCAAGGCACAAAACTCAGGGGCCCCGTCAAGGCTTTGCAACGCCGAGCGGCGGCCTTCTCATTAACAGGCCTTGGGGCCCTAACCCAGGCTTTTGCGCAGCCAGTCGGCAAAAGCCGCGCATTCCCAGCGGTCCATGGTGCCGGTGCGCCAGCACAGGTAATGTGCGTGCGGGCTGGGAATATTACCGGCGAACACTTCGTTGCTGCCCAGCCGCACCAGCGAGCCGTTTTCCAGCCAGGGCGCGCCCAGCTTGAGACGTATCAACGCGATGCCCATGCCGGCCGCGGCGGCATCGCACATCAGGCCGATGTCGTTGAACTGGGAGCCGTCGGTGGGTTCGGGCCAATCAAGTTTGTGGGCGGCAAACCACGTGCGCCATGGCTCCAGCGGCGAGC
This sequence comes from Polaromonas sp. P3_B4, assembly GCF_056402835.1. NCBI lineage: Bacteria > Pseudomonadati > Pseudomonadota > Betaproteobacteria > Burkholderiales > Comamonadaceae > Polaromonas > Polaromonas sp. P3_B4. The sequence goes on along the minus strand of NZ_JBFUGQ010000001.1, from coordinate 3,362,379 downwards.
GCAACAGGCTTTCGCCTTCGAGATCTTCAGCCGCCTCAAAGGGGCCGTGTTCGCGCACAAAAGCCGGTGAGGCGAGCGGCGCGACTTCGTCCTTGCTGAGGCAGACGTGCTCCAGGTCCGCATAGCGGCCGGTGCCGAAGCGCACGATGAGGTCGGCATCCTCGGCCACCACGTCCAGCAGGGGGATGGACACCTGCAGCGTCAGGTCGATTTCAGGATAGGCATCGGTGAACTGGCGCAGGCGTGGAATCAGGATGGAGCGTGCGAACGTGGGCGTGACCGCCAGCCGTAACTTGCGCTTGCCGGGGGCGGCGCTTTGCCCGGCAGCGCCGGGAAATTTCTGCAGTGTGGCCAGGCCTTCGCGCACATGCGCCAGGTATTCGCTGCCTTCGGTGGTCAATGAAAAATCGGCACGGCCAAACAGCTTGGTGCCGATGATCTGCTCCAGCTGCTTGACGCGGTGGCTGACCGCACTGGGCGTGACGCAGAGTTCTTCGGCCGCCTGGGTCACGCTACGCAGCCGCGCCAGCGCTTCAAAGGTCAGCAGGCACTGAATGGGTGGGATTCGGGCAGGAGTAGCCATGTCTACTAGTGAACGCTACGCGTCGTTTGCGACGCTTCTTTGCAAGCAGGAGCCGCGGAACCGGCTTTGCCGGGCCGCAGGCGCAGCGGCCCCCGAGGGGGGCAGGAAGCTACACGCAGTGAGCGACCGTGGGGGCTCATGGCTATTTAAAGATGACAGTCTTGTGGCCGTTCAAAAGCACACGATGTTCACTGTGCCACTTGACGGCGCGTGCAAGTACCCGGCTTTCGGTGTCCTTGCCGCGGGCGGTCAGGTGTTCGACGGTGTCCTTGTGATCAACCCGGGTCACATCCTGTTCGATGATCGGGCCTTCATCAAGGTCTGCCGTAACGTAATGCGCCGTCGCGCCTATCACCTTCACACCGCGTTCATGTGCCTGGTAATACGGTCTGGCGCCCTTGAAGCTCGGAAGCATGCTGTGGTGGATATTGATGGCACGCCCCGAGAGTGATCCGCACATCTCGTTGCTGAGTACCTGCATGTAGCGCGCCAGCACGACCAGTTCGGCACCCTCTGCCTCGATGATTTCAAGTTGCTTTGCTTCGACCTGCGCCTTGGTGGCCGCCGTCACCGGGATGTGGTGGAAAGGAACGTTGTAGCTTGCCGCCAGCTGGTAAAAATCGCGGTGGTTGCTGATGATGGCGCGCACATCCAGCGGCACCATGCCGGACTTCCAGCGAAACAGCAGGTCGTTGAGGCAATGGCCGTCGCGGCTGACCATGATCACGGTACGCATGGCAGCTTCTGTCGAGTGAAGTTTCCACTTCATGCTGAAAGGTGAGGCGAATGCTTCGAGCTGCACCTTCAGTTCTTCCTGGGTCAGCTGGTCGCAGGCAAACTGAACCCGCATGAAGAAGAGTCCGGTGTCGTGGTCGTTGTACTGCGCAGCTTCCTCAATATTGCCGCCGTTCTGCAACAGGAAGCCAGAGACCGCGTGAACAATGCCCATACGGTCCGGGCAGGACAGGGTAAGGATATAAGCGTGATTCATAGGGGGTGAATTGTCGCAGGTGAAGACTGTGTCTGCCCGGCCGGCGGGCAATTGACGGTGCAGGGCGGCGGCAAGAGTGCCAGAATGCAAGATCAAGCGCTGCTATCCCAGCTTCACTCCTTTCGACGCAGGAAAGAAATCACCATGGCCTACCAGAATTTCAACATGGAGCACCAGTGGCTCCCGTTCACGCCCAACCGCAGCTTCAAAAAAGACCCGCGCGTGTTTGTGGCCGCAGACGGCATGCATTTCACGACGCACGACGGGCGCCAGGTGATCGACGGTATTTCCAGCCTGTGGTGCGTGGGCGCCGGCCACAATCGCAAGCCCATCAACGACGCCATAAAGAAGCAGCTCGATACGCTGGACTACGCGACCGCTTTCCAGGCCAGCAACGACCAGGCCTTCAAGGCCGCCGAGATCATCGCAGGCATGGCGCCCGGCGACCTCAACAAGGTGCTGTTTTGCAATTCGGGCTCAGAAGCCGCGGACACGTCGTTGAAGGTCGCGCTGGCTTACCACCGTGCGCGGGGCGAAGGCCACCGTAATGTATTCATCGGCCGTGAAAAGGGCTACCACGGCGTTGGTTTCGGCGGCATGAGCGTGGGCGGCATTCCGGCCAATCGCAAGGTATATGGCGCCGCGTTGCTGCCTCGCGTGGACCACATGCGTTTCATCCATGACCCGGTCAACCACGCCTACATCAACGGTACTGAGCCCGTATGGCAGGAAGACCTGCTGCTGGAGCTGGAAAATCGCATCCTGCCGCTGCACGACCCGAGCAACGTGGCTGCCGTCATCGTCGAGCCGGTATCAGGAAGCGCCGGATGGTACCTGCCGCCCAAGGGCTACCTGAAACGCCTGCGCGAAATTTGCGACAAGCACGGCATCCTGCTGATTTTTGATGAAGTTATCACGGGTTTCGGCCGCCTGGGCACCGGTTTCGGGGCGGACTATTACGGTGTGGTGCCCGACATGCTCAATTTCGCCAAATGCGTGACCAACGGTGTCATCCCGCTGGGCGGTGTGATCTGCTCCGACCGCATCTATGACGGCATGATGAATGCCAATGCCGGTGCGCCCGAGCATGCCGTGGAGTTCTTTCACGGCTATACCTACTCCGGCCACCCGGTCGCTTGCGCGGCCGCAATCGCGACGCTGGAGCTGTTCAAGGAAGAACAGTTGTATGAACGTGCCGGCCAGATGGGCAAGGTATTGGGCGACGCGATGCACAGCGGCCTGAAGGGCCTGCCCAATGTGATCGGTATTCGCAGCCTGGGGCTGGCCGGCGCGGTCGAGCTGGCGCCGGTGGCGGGTGTGCCGGGCAAGCGCGCCTATGACATCTTCATGGACTGCTTCCACAACGGTGTGCTGGTGAGGCCGGCGGCTGACAACGTCGTGGTCTGCCCACCCTACATCGTCGAAAAAGAACATATCGACCGCATCGTCAATGTGGTTGCCGACGCCATCCGCAAAAACGCTTGATTCACCGATGGAGGAGCCTCAAAAGGCTCTTCAGGGTTTGGGTACCAGCTGCTTCTGCAGGCCCGCGCAATAGTCGGTCTCCGGGAGCGGGGCCGTTGCCCACACCGCATCGAAAGCGTCTGCCCTCTCGGCATTCGCAGGGTTCCCGGCAAGCAGGCGCACTACTTTGGCTTTTATGTCCGTCGGCAGATGCAGCGGTACGCCCAATTGCCGGTTCGCATGGCCGCTTCCGGCCAGCAGCAGCACTGTCTTGCCGGGCAGCACGGCCTGCCCCAGGGTGTTGGCCATGGTGATGTCCTTGGCAATCTGGATACGTGTCATGGGCGTGATCTGGCTCTCGGGCAACAGGTTGCAGTGGCCGAGACGGATCAACTGCTGTTGGGCTTTGAGGGCGGGGCCTGGCAAGCGGGCGTCAAGCCGGCTGTCAGCCATGCTGTCTGGCATCTGCACCCGGGGCAGATTGGCGCCCATCACGGGGACACCGGCGCGCACCGCGGTCATCACGGCAGGACCGTAGGCTGTCCAGGGCCAGCCCTTGTCGTTCCAGTTGAGCGCATTGCGGGCCTGCTGCTCGGTGGCACTGGGCCTGAGCGCGGAAGTGCTTGCACCCGTGTCGGCCATCTCAAGGGCTACGGCAGCCAGCACCCCTTTGGCCGCCAGGGCGGCGACCACCTGTTGTTCGATTGTCTGGTGCTCAACGGCATCGTGCTGCTCCCCGAGGATCAGGACGTCGGCAGGGAGCAGCGCCTCCAGCCGGGTGGATGTTTGTGCGGCTTCGCTGCCCTGCGCCTGCAGAATGGGTGCTTCAGGCCGGCCCGCGCAACCGCCCGCCAAAGCCATCGTGGCAGTGCAGACAAGGCATGCCAAAGCACGAGGGGTGAAGAAATGGCGCATCGGTGGATACTACCGCTTCCAGCGGCTTCTGTTCCGCGCCGTTACGCTCTGCCATGCCTTCCTTGCCCCACCGCGCCGCCCAGTCCCCGCCCGTGCGTGTCGTCCTGACCTTGTTGCTGGCCTGGGGTGCCGCTTCTTTGTGTATTGCGCTGCGCACGCCTTTGCCCTGGATGATCGGCCCCTTGCTGGCGACGGCGGTGGTCTCCATGCTGGGCGGACCCACGGCCAGCTGGACGCCGCTGCGCAACGTCGGGCAATGGATCATCGGTTGTGCATTGGGGTTGTACTTCACGCCGCAGGTGGTGGCGTTGCTGGGGGGCCTGTGGTGGGCGATTGCGCTGAACATTGTGTGGGCACTGGCACTGGGCCTTGTTTTTGGGGCATGGCTCTACCGTGTGCATCACGGCCCGGGTCGCCTGCATGTTGCTGGCCTGTCACGCATCACCACCTATTTCGCGGCGCCTATCGGTGCCGCATCGGAAATGACGCTGATGGCAGAGCGCCACGGTGCGCAAACCGATCTGGTGGCGTCGGCGCACAGCCTGCGGGTGTTGCTGGTCACATTGGTCATTCCTTTCGGATTTCAATGGGCGGGGCTGCATGGGTTGGACGCTACTTTGCCGGGTGCGCGCGTGGTTCAACTGCCGGGCCTTGTCCTGCTGGCCTTGTTGACGGGTGCCGGTTGTTGGGTCATGCTGAAACTCGATCGCACCAACCCCTGGTTTATCGGTGCGCTACTGGTGTCGCTGCTGCTCACGGCCTGCGGCGTCACGCTGTCGGCCTTGCCGCAAGGCATGACCAATGCAGCGCAGCTGGTCATCGGCATCAGCCTGGGCGTGCGGTTCACCCGCAGGTTTGTGCACGTGGCGCCGCGCTGGCTGGGTTCGGTGGCGCTGGCGACGGTGGGAATGATTGGGTTGTGCGCCGCTTTTGCATGGGGGCTGGCTCAGTTTGCCGATCTTCACTGGGCCACCTTGCTGTTGGGCACCTCACCCGGCGGTATCGCCGAGATGGCCATTACGGCCAAAGTGCTGCAACTGGGTGTGCCAGTGGTCACGGCATTTCATGTCACCAGGCTGGCCGCCGTGCTGGTGCTGGCCGAGCCTATGTACCGTTGGTTTTACCAAGCCGAGTCATAAGCTCGCCCCGTCCAGGCTCACTGCGTGTAGCCCGTTCCCCCTTCCAGGGGCGGCGCCTGCGGTCTGGCAAAGCCAGTCCCGCAGCACCCACTGGTCGTTCTTGCAGAATTCTTTAAGCCAGAAGTGAGCGACTGCGGGGCTTAATGAAGTGAAATTGGGGTGTTGGCCAGCCCGCTGTAGCCTTCCAGCGTGTCTTCGATTTCTTCTTGCGTGGGGGTGTTTTGCGCCCAGGCGCTCAAGCGCTGCTGGAACATTTCAGCCCAGGATCCATCCAGATAGACCTCTTTGCCCGAACGTTTGTCGACGATTTCGAAGCCATGCCGGGCCAGTTGCGGAACGGCCGGGACAGGCGCGGATTCTTCCGGCGCATTGGCGTGAATCTGCATGACAGCAAAAGATTCCGAGTCGTAAAGCATTTGCATGGTGTAGGTCCTTTAGCTTCAGATAGCAACGATGAGGCCAAGTTCAAGGGCTCGGGGGGTTAAGTGCGAAAGCATGCGGTAAAGGCGCGTAGTGCGTGTAAAACCGCACATAAAACGGGCACCTCCGTGCGGCATAACAACGCCGGTTGGTTGAACTCAGCTCTTGGTGATCGCGCTGAGCTGCTGGTCAATGAAATCCCCGTTCTGCTGGGTGATCCTGCTGCGAACGGGAAGATACCCCAGTGACGGGGCATACCATAGTTCCACTTTCTGATCGAACTCACGCCGGGGCTGACGAGTGAGTTTGAGCGTATTCAGCTCGCCATAGGGAAGTGCCATTTTCTCTTCGCCTTCCACCCGGAAAGTCCAGGTGTCTGCATCCCGCGGTCCCACGGTGTAAATCGAAATGGTGGAGCCCGCCGGAAAGCCGGTGGGGTTGCCCGCGAGCATGGCAGCCAGCTGGATGAAGACGCTGACCCGGTCCTGCGCACCCTTGATCCAGGGGGCCGCCGGCGTATTGGCGCTGAAGATGATCTGCCCCTTGTCTGCTTCAAAATGCGCGGCCACTTCGCTTCTTGATTTGTCCGAAAAACGGGTCGGCGCCAGGCCTTCCGGACCCACCTGCCCGGTGCTTGCCATGCTGCGTGAGCCCAGAAACAGTGCGCTGACGCGCATGGAGGCGCTGTAGTTGTTGCCTGAATAGCGCCATCCCAGTTCTGCGTCTGCGTGGTAGTTCAGGCCTTTTGCGCTGCCGGTCATTTTGTATTCCAGTCGCGCGCTTTCCGGCAAGACCACCGCCGTCACCGCCGACTGGCCTGGTTCGGCTATCGCGGGGGCGCTGGCAGCCGCAATTGTGGGCGTCGCCTGCGCGGGCAGGCTTTCCGGATTTTTTGCCTCGGGTGCGCTGGATGTCATCACCTCGGAAGAGGGCGTTGCTATTAAATCAGTAGCAGGTTGCGCTGGATTTTCCTGGGCTTCAACGGGTTTCTTCCTAAAAATCCTGGGTTTTGGAGGCGGCGTGGAGGGCGCGGGTGCCAGCGCTGTCGGTGCAGGAGACGGTGCGATGCTGCGCGTTGCGAAGGCCGGGCTGCGAGGGGAGGTGGCAGTTTGCTCGGGGCCGAATCGTACCGGCGACGACTTCAGCATCAGCGTGTGGACAGCCAGCACCCCTGCAGCCAGCGCTGCAAGCACACGCCAGCGAGGCGCCGAAGGATAGCGGTCGGTGGACGTGGTCACGCCTGTGTGAATCCAAGATCACCGGAAAGTTGCCGGGCGGCGGCGGCCAGCGGCCGTGCCACCGCGCCGTCCCAGTCCGGATCAAACGTTGCAAGCGAACCCAGCGCCACAATGCCGAGCGCGAGGTGGCCGTCGGCATCGAACACCGGCGCACAGAAGCCGGCTACGCCGGGCAGCAGGGTATTGACTGCCCGCGCCATGCCGCGGCGGCGGATATCTTCCAGCAAGGCATTCAGCTCGGCCATGGTGGCGGGAACATCTTTTCGCGCCAGCTTCTGGTTGCGTGTCAGTTCAGCCCTGACCAGCAGCGCCAGCCGCCCCTGTGGTTTGGCTTTAGCCTTGGGCCGGCTGGAAGACAAAAATGCGGCAAAGCACAAGCCCGTGGCGGACGACAGCAGCGGCATGACATCGCCCAGCCGCAGATTAACCGTCACAGACTGCGGCGATTCTTCCCAGTGGACGAGGGTCGGTCCCTGGTTGCCCCAGACCGCCAGTGCCAGGGTCTGGCCGGTTTGCACCATCAGGCGCGGCATGAGCTGGCGGGCCAGCTTCACGCTGTCCAATCTCGAAAGGGCAGCGAGTCCTAACTTGAGCGCAGCCGGGCCGAGGTCGTATCGGGCGGTTGCCTCGTCCTGGACGACCAGTGCCAGCCGCTGAAAACTGACGAGATAACGGTGCGCCTTGGCCGCGCTCATGCCCGCTGCGGCTGCCAGGTCGCGAAGCATCAGCGGGCCGGGTGAGGTAGAGAGTGCCTCCAGTAAGCTGAAGCCAACCTCGACCGACTGGATACCCGCGCGTTGCGGCGGCAGGCTGCTGCGTGCTGTGGCGGGTGTGCCTGGGCTTGCTTTCATGGCTTGTCTAGAATTTCGGGTTAGCCGTCGGTCAATGAATGCAGGGATCGTAACGCGAGGGGGCGCAATGTCGGCCGGTCGCCAGCCACGGCACAATTGACCCTTCGGTAACACCGACAGCCACCAATCAGGATATTGATGAAACTTGCCACTTACAAAGACTCTTCACGCGACGGCCAGCTGGTCGTGGTGTCGCGCGATCTTTCAACAGCCCATTATGCGACGGGCATCGCGGGCAAATTGCAGCAGGTGCTGGACGACTGGAACTTCATGTCGCCGCAGTTGCAGGACTTGTACGAAGCATTGAACCAAGGCAAGGCACGGCACGCTTTCCCGTTTGAGCCGTCGCGCTGCATGGCGCCATTACCGCGCGCCTACCAGTGGGCAGACGGCTCGGCCTACATCAACCATGTGGAACTGGTGCGCAAGGCGCGCAACGCCGAAGTGCCGGAAAGTTTTTACACCAACCCGCTGATGTACCAGGGCGGCAGCGACGATTTCATTGGGCCCTGCGACGATGTGGTGGTGGCGAGCGAGGAGTTCGGCATTGACTTCGAGGCCGAGATCGCCGTGATCACCGGCGATGTGCCCATGCGCGCCACCCCCGAGCAGGCGCTGGAAGGCGTGCGCCTGCTGATGCTGGCCAACGACGTGTCCTTGCGCAACCTGATTCCCGATGAGCTGGCCAAGGGCTTCGGTTTCTTCCAGAGCAAACCGGCAACCGCTTTCAGCCCGGTTGCCGTTACGCTGGACGAAGTCGGCGACGCCTGGGACAAGGGCCGCCTGCACATGACGCTGCAAAGCACCTGGAACGGCCGCAAGGTCGGTATGTGCGAAGCCGGCCCCGAGATGACATTCAGTTTCGGCCAGCTGATTGCCCATATCTGCAAGACCCGCAACGTCCGTGCCGGCAGCATCATCGGTTCAGGCACCGTCAGCAACAAGGACTGGAGCCACGGCTACAGCTGCATCGCCGAAAAGCGCGCGATCGAAACCATCGAGGATGGCAAGCCCAAAACCGAGTTCATGAAATTCGGCGACACCATTCGCATTGAAGCCAAAGGCAAAGACGGGCAATCGGTGTTTGGCGCGATTGACCAGAAGGTTGTAGCCTTGGTCTGAGCTGCGCAAAGGGGCCTTCCCTGCCAGCATGAGCCGCGGAACCGGCTTTGCCGGGCCGCAGGCGGGCGGCCCCCTCGGGGAGCGTGGGGGCTCTATTTTTTTATCTGGAATACGCTTTTCTTGAGCCGTCTTCAAAGACGGCATCGTCGCGCAGCAGCTTGCCGTCATCGTCCCAGGCCTTTTCGCGCGTGATGCGGCCGCGCTCGTCGTAGCTCGATTCGGCTACCAGCCTGCCGGCTTCGTTAAAACGCTGATGCGTACCCTGGGGCAGTTGCCGGTAGCGGTTGGAGGCTGTGTAGCGGCCGGTGGCGGCGATTTTTCCGCTGTCGAAGAAGTCGGTAGTCTGCAGCCAGGCGGTGTCGCCTTCACCACCGTACTCGGTTTTGCTGCGCGGCTGGCCGTTCAGGTAGTAAGTCTGGTCGCTGACCGGCTTGCCGGCCGACCAGCGCCTGTCGCGCGTCAGCGCGCCGCTGTCGGCGAACTCCTGCTCGCGTTCCTTGAACGAGGTTTTTGACGGGTTGGCTTCCAGCAGCCACTGGACTTCGCGGCGTTTCACGCCGGCATTGTTGAAATAGCGTTCAGTGCGAATGTTGCCCGATACTTCATCCAGGTAATCTGGTTTTCCACCGTCACCCAGCGTTTCATGGCGAATTCGTTTACCGGCCAGGTAACTGCTGCTGCCGTTCAATATCCCCTTGCCGCTGAACAGTTCGACCTTCGAGGTACCCCCCGAAAAACCGCACCAGCGGGCATCGTCTGCCGCCGGCGCGAGCAATGGCTTGTCGCCGCAACGCAAAGCCTGCAACTGGCCGCGGTCATTAAATTCGGCATACGCCTGCTCTACGCTACCGCCTGCGCGTGGCCCGTAAAACACGATGCGCCGCAATTGTCCATTGGTGTGAAAGCTGCGCGCCAGGCCGGCCTCGGTGCCGTTTTCGTAGACGGAGTCGCGCAGCACCTGGCCGTCCGGTGCGAATTCGCGCGCGCGGCCATGGCGGTTGCCACGCTCGTTTTCGCTGTATTCCCGCTGCAGTTTGCCGTTCTGGTAGTAGCGCATCAAGCCCATGAACTTGCCGCCCTGCAGCTCCTGCTCGCGCACCAGCTGTCCGGAGTCGCGGTCCTTGCAGCGCATGATGCCGGTCTTGCCGGCGGTGGTGCCGCCGTGGTTTGGGTTGACGCTTTCGCCGCTGACTTCACAATCCTGCACGGCATGCACCGAGGCTGAGGCCAGCGCGCAGGCACAAAGAAGGGCCAGGCGCTGCGCGGCGTTCTTCATGACGTGGCTCCGGTCTGGGTGATGAACAGCCGTATACCGCGCAGGAACATTTCAACTGAAATGGCCACAAGGATCAGGCCCATCAGGCGCTCGAAAGCCATCATGACGCGGTCGCCCGCCACCCGCTGGATCCGCTCGGACAGCACCAGCACCACGGCGCACACCGCCATGGTCACGCACAGCGCCGCGATCCATTCGAGCCGCCGTGCCGGCGCCTGGGACACCAGCAGCATGACCGTGGCCAGCGCCGAAGGGCCGGCCAGTGCGGGAATCGCCAGCGGCACAATCAGCGGCTCGCCCTGCAGCGGCGCGGCCTCGGGCTGGTCCGACGGGAAAATCATGCGCAGCGCGATCAGGAACATGACCACCGCGCCGGCAATCTGCAGCGACAAATCGCTGAGGTTCATCAGGCGCAGGAAGCCGTCGCCGACAAACATGAAGGCCAGCAGCAGCAAAAACGCGATCAGCACCTCACGCAGGATGACGCGCATGCGCCGCTCCGGCGCCACACCCTTCAGGGCATTGACAAAAATCGGAATGTTGCCGAACGGATCGGTGATCAGCAGCAGCAGCACCGTGGCGGAAGCAAAGGTATAGGCCATATATATCTCAGGCCGGGTTGGCCGAGTAAAGGGCTTCAAGTGATTGGAAACCCTTGATTTCGATGGGGTTGCCGAAGGGGTCGCAGAAAAACATGGTCCATTGCTCGCCGGCTTCGCCGGCAAAGCGCACTTGCGGCTCCAGCACAAACTTCATGCGGGCCGCCTGCAGGCGCTGCGCCAGGGCCTGCCAGTCGGCCAGGGCAAGCACCAGGCCGAAATGCGGCATGGGAACGAGCTTGTCGCCGACATGGCCGGTGCGCTCCGTCTTGAACGGTTCGCCCAGGTGGAGCGACAGCTGGTGGCCGAAAAAGTCGTAGTCGACCCAGGTAGGGGCCGAGCGGCCTTCCGCGCATCCCAGGATCCCGCCATAAAACTGGCGGGCCACGTTGAGGTCTCTGACATTGAAGGCAAAGTGAAAGAGGCTTTTCATGGTGCAAGCTTATCAGGGCATTGTCCGAAAGAGACGCTTTTGCAGCCTGGCCGGCAACAGGCATGGCGCCAGGCCTGCCGATGAATGCTATGAAATAGATAGCTGCTTGCGCTTGTCAATAAAGGTCTGTGGGTGTTTTTTGCTTGAATCCGTATCGAGACCGGTTCGACCCTGGTGTTTGCCTGGTGAAAACACAAAAAGCGGTTGACGCGCTGCTGCGGCGTTGCACAATGAAGGCGTGCGCTGGATCATCCAGCCGCCCGATGCAAATCGTGCACAACCTGCCAGGAGACATTCATGAGTGACGCGGACAACCCTTCTTTCCCCGGTTTCGGCAAGCTGGTGCCCGGTTTTGACTTTTTGCAGAACCTGGCCAAACAGGCGGCAGGCAGCGCCACACAAAGCATTCCGCAGTTGCCCAACCTCGGCAACTGGGTAGCGCCCACGCTGAATGTTGAAGAGCTCGACAAGCGCATCGATGAACTCAAGGCCGTCCAGTTCTGGCTCGACCAGAACGCCACAGCGCTCAAGGCGACCATCCAGGCGCTGGAGGTGCAGAAAATGACGCTGGCTACCCTCAAAGGCATGAACTTCAACATGGGCGACGTGGCCAATGCCTTCAAGCTCAAGGTGGCCGACAGCGTGGCCGGTGGCGTGCAGCGTGTGGCCGACAAGGCCCGCACGTTTTCGGGGCTGGAGGTTCCGCCAACGAGCTTTGGCGCAGACAAGCCGGCCGCAAAATCCAAGCCACCCGCCGCGGCCAAGGCCGGCGCGCAGCCGGCCGGCGTGGTGGACCCGATGCAGTGGTGGGGCGCGCTGACCCAGCAGTTCCAGACGATTGCGGCAGATGCCATGAAGGACGCCGCCAAAAAAACGGCCATGGACACCACCAAAAGCCTGGCGACCGGCCTTGCCAAGGACGCGATGAAGACCGCCACCGGCATGGCAACGGGCATGGCCCGCAACATGGCGGAGTCCGCCGGTAAAACCGTGGCGGGCGGCGCACGCGCGGCCATGAACACGGCCCTGCGCAGCAGCCAGGCCTGGCCTACACCGGCCGCCGGCAAAACTGCCGCCAAAACGAAACCCAAGGCCAAGGCGCCAGCGCGCAAGGCTGCAACTAAAACCGCACGCAAAACTACGCGTTGATACAGGCTGACTTTTCACTGAATTTCACCAGGACCCCATGAAGCTTTTCCCCTACGGCCACGCCACCCATCCGCAATGGCAGATGGCGGCAGGCCTTGTGCTGGCGCAACTGCGCGCCTACCTCGCATTGCCCGGCTACGCCAAATCGCCCACGCTGGCGCTGCTCTACATCACCGATCACTATGCGGCACATGCGCAGGACATTCTTGACCACCTGAGCGCCGAATTGCCCGACATCACCGACTGGAGCGGCACGGTGGGTGTGGGTATCGCCTCCAACAACGTCGAGTACTTTGACGAGCCGGCGCTCACCGTCATGCTCTGCGAGCTTCCGCACGACCAGTACCGTGTGTTCTCCGGGGTGTCGCCCTTGCCCCCGGCCAGCCAGGGAAGGTTCAAGGCGCATACGGCGCTGGTGCATGCGGACGCCGGAACGCCCGACGTTGCCGAACTGATCGACGAAATGGCACAGCGCACCGGCAGCGGCTATGTGTTTGGCGGCCTGGCCTCCAGCCGCTCCAGTACGGTGCAGTTTGCCCTTAGCGGGCATGGCAATGTCAAGGGGCAGGGCGCGGCCGGCGGTGTCTTCACCGGGGGGCTCAGCGGTGTGGCTTTTGGCCAGGGCGCGGCACTGATGTCGCGCATTACCCAAGGGTGCCGGCCCGTGTCTGCGCATCATGAAATCACGGCCTGCGAGTCCAATGTGGTGACGGAGCTCGATGGCCAGCCGGCACTGGAGGTGATGCTGGCGGACCTGGACGTGTCGCTTGATGAGCCGCGGGAGGCCCTGGCCAAAGTGCGGACCACGCTGGTCGGCCTGAGCCGCCCGGCAGACGTTCCCCATGACGGCGCCGGCCGGCACGGCCAGTTTGGCGCAGAGGTACTGGTACGCCACCTGATCGGGCTGGATCCGGCGCGCAAGGGTATTGCCATTGCGGAGGTGCCCGTCGTGGGCATGAAGCTGGCTTTCTGCGAACGCAACATGGAAGCCGCGCGCGCCGACCTGGTGCGTGTGTGCGCCGAGATTCGTGAAGAGCTGGAACCGGAAGAAGTTACGCTGGAAGTTGCGAGCGCCTTGAGCGCGTCAGAGGCCGAATCCGCGCCGCACGCGGCCCGGCGCATAGCCGGCGCGGTGTATGTCAGTTGCTCCGGCCGTGGAGGCCCGCACTTCGGTGCGCCCAGTGCCGAACTGCAGATCGTGCGGCGGGCCCTGGGCGATGTGCCGCTGGTTGGCTTTTTCGCCGGCGGTGAGATCGCCCGGCACCACCTTTACGGCTACACCGGTGTGCTGACGGTGTTTACGTCGCCTGGATAGGCTTACCCCTATCGGACGCTCACTGCGTGTAGCGCCTTTTCCCCTTCCAGGGGACGGGCTCCTTGCGGCCGGCAAAGCCGGACCGCGGCCCCCGCTTGCTCGACGGTAAGGGACTTACGAAACCTGGGCTTCAAGCAGCTCCACCGGATCGCCGTAACGCGCCGCCAGTGCCACCACTGACGGGTCGCGCAGCGCGCACAAAAAACCGTCCTTGATCAGGGTCTGATTACCTGCAGTCACGGTGCCGTCCAGCGTGATGAGGTCCATGTGCACCGGCGGCTCTTCCCAGTCAGGCATGACGCGGCGTATGTAGTCGCTGGGTTGTGCCAGGTCGATGCCGAAGTGCAGCGCGCCGGGCGCGTTCGAGCCGGCTGGGTACACCGTGTGGCGCGGTGCCTTGGGGTTGAAACCGCAGCCGCCGCCTTCGATCATTCGGCCGCCGACCAGCATCTCGCGCAGGATCACCGCTTCTTCTGAAATTCCATCGACCGAGGAAATCGTGTCGCCTTCAAAATGCACGGCGATTTTTTCCTCAAACGGTTTGGCAAAACCGACCGCCCATTGCGGGTAAAGCACGCCCGCCATGGGCACCACGGCCTTGAAATCATTTTTGACCGAGTTGTGATCCCACAGATTGGGGCCGTGTGTCGGCAGGTAGTGCACATAACAGCCGTCTTCCTCGGCTGTCATCTGGCCGCGCCAGCGGTTGGTGGCCAGCTGGCTGGCGCGCATCGCCTGCGTGAAGCTGATGCGGAAGTCGCTGCCGCGAGAGTCGGTGAAGCGCAAGTCGAAATCGCCTTCGGTCGGGTAACGGCTGGCCGTTTGGCGGATGATCTCGCCGATGAGGTCGACCGGAAAGCGCGCCTGCGGCGTGTGCAGCAGGTCCAGGTTGCGAAAGTAGGTGATCTTGACCCAGCGCTGGCCGGCGCGGCGCAGGTTGATGCACAAAGGGTCGAGGATGGAGCAGAACCAGGTAGACACCACAAAAGTGGCCTTCTTCAGCATGGCGTGCACTTCTTCAGGTACGGCGGTCACTTGCGTGTTCGGCTCCATATAAACGCGCGCCTCGGCGCCGCGCGATTTGGCAATACCGATCACGGCGTCGATCACACGCGGGTCCAGCAGAGGGTCGGCCAGCATCAGGACCCGGTCCCCGGGGCGTATCGCCATCACGCGCGAGAAGTTGTCCAGCGCCTGGAAGAAGTATTTGGTGTCGGTCAGATTTGCAGCGACCGGGATGGGCAGGCCAACGTAGGTGGAGGTGGGGTTCATCGTGCTTCTGATGGAAATTGCATGCATAAATCAGTCTTGCAGGCTGCAATTCGCTGAATATTATCAGTAAACTCCGAATTTTCTTAGCCAACTAATATAATTGCGTGCAATAGGCTCGGGCGGCGACCTGAACTGAATACCAGCAGGCCCTGCGGAACCGGCTTTGCCGGGCCGCAGGGGGCCGCCCCCTTGAGGGGGGAAGGGCTACACGAAGTGAGTCCCGGACGGGGGTGTTCGTCGTAAATTAGCGAAGGCCTCGAACTCCCAGCTCCGCATGGCCAGCAGCAAGGTGAATCCTTCGCGGTCCTTGTCGCCCAGCTTCTGGTCGGTCTGGTGCTGTTGGGCAAAGTCCTGCGCCACCCGCTGCATGCGCTCAAGGAACGAAGGCGCCAGGCCGCGGCTGATGGAGCCGTGCACCAGCAACAGGCCTTCGCCGTTGCCGTCAAATCCACCGGAAAAATAGTCAAGCAGGGCGTTTTCGCGGAAGTAGTCCATGACCGGCCCGTGCGGTCGCCAGCGGAAGGTCTTGGCGAGCTTGAGCCGGTAGCGGTTCAGCGGCTTGAGCTCGATGATGCCGATACGGTCCAGTTGCGCAAGGTATTTGATGCACTCGGCTTCGGTCAGCCGGTAACTGGTGGTGATTTGCTCCAGCGTCCATTGCGACAGCACACAGATGGCGGCCAGCAACAGCTTCTTGTCGGCCACCACGGCTTTTTCCTGTGCTTCGGTCAGCTCCGCCAGCAGCGGCTGGGTGTCGGCGATGCGCCTGGCCAGGTCGGCAAAGTCCAGCTTGAGCGCGCGGCAGATCGCGTCGATACGCGAGAGGGGCATATCGCCCCTGGCCAGCATGCGCTTGACGCTTGACTCGGCCATGCCAAGTTTGACGGCCAGGTCGGCGTACGTCATGCGCGCAGCCTTGAGCTCTTTTTTGAGGACGGTGACAAGATCTGCGGTAGTGCTCATGAGTATCGATTATCGGTACTTTAAGGCTGAACGGTGAGAACTGGTTCTAATTTCGGTGCTTTTTTCGGGACATGGCCTGCACAGTGCGGCTTCATTCACACAGGAGCTGCCCCATGCCAATCAGCCTAAAAACCGCCCACCGCCGTGTTGTGCCACCGCCTTCCTGGTTCGCACAGATGAAGGTATCGGGCTGGAACGCACCGGCCTGCCGCCGCGAATCCGCGCTCGCCGGCGTGTTGCTTGCGATGCTGGCGGCGGCATTGCTGGGGCCGTCGGTGGCGCAGCCTTTGCACTATCACGACTTCGCCGACCAACGAGCCTGGGGATGGTTGCCGCATGCGATGGACGTCCTCAGCAACCTGCCGTTCGTGCTGTGGGGCATGGCGGGTGCCTGGGCCCTTGTGCGTGCCGTGAAGGCGCGGGCTGTCAGCGCCGCAGCCGCAGGTTTCGCAGGGCTGTTCTTTTCCGGCTTGGCCCTCACCTCCGTGGTTTCTGCGGCCTACCATCTGCAGCCGGGAGATGCCGGGCTGGTCTGGGATCGCGGCGGCATGGTGTTTGCCTTCGCCGGCCTGCTCGGGCTTGGCACCATGCAGGCCGTCAGCACCCGTGCCGGTATGGCGGTTGCTGCAATGGTCCTCGTTCTCGGACCGTTGTCCGTGCACCTGTGGTCGCAGACGGGCAATGTGCTGCCCTGGGCCGTTTTGCAACTCGGTGGCATGTTGCTGATTGTCGGCGTCGCCTGTTTGCGGCCCACGCTGGCAGGGCGGGTGTTGCCCATCCGCTGGATGCTGGTGGTGGCCATTTATGCGCTGGCCAAGCTGCTCGAGCTGGGTGACCACGCGGTGTTCGAATGGACGGGTCAGCTGGTTTCGGGCCACACCCTGAAGCACGTGGTGGCCAGTTGTGCTGCCTGGCCCGTCGTTGCGGCGCTTCTGGACGCCCGGAAATTCAAGGCAGAATCCACAGCAGCATTCAAAAACAGAGCAGGCAGGCCATCTCGCCACAGCTTGCCGCACAACAACTGAAAAGAGGAGTCAAGCATGCCTGTTGATATGGCCGCCGCGGTGTCGCCACCCCCCGTTCACGAGCATCCGAACCAGTTCGCGCTCCTCAAGCAGCGCCGCTTCGCCCCTTTCTTCTGGACGCAGTTTTCAGGCGCGGCCAACGACAACCTTTTCAAGTTTGCCTTCACCGTGATGGTGACCTACCAGCTCAGCGTGAGCTGGCTGCCTCCCGCGCTGGCGGGGCTGGCCATCGGAGCATTGTTCATCTTGCCGTTTTTGCTGTTCTCTGCTACCAGCGGGCAGCTCACGGACAAGTTCGAGAAGACGCGCGTGATCCGTTTTGTCAAAAACCTGGAAGTGGTGATCATGCTGATCGCTGCGGTCGGCTTCATGAGCAGCAACGCCAATGTCCAGGTGCCCGTGCTTTTGGGGTGCACGTTTTTGATGGGGCTGCATTCCACGATATTCGGCCCGGTCAAATTTGCCTATCTGCCGCAGGCGCTCAACGAGCGCGAGCTGACCGGCGGCAACGGCATGGTTGAGATGGGCACCTTTGTGGCCATTTTGTTGGGCCAGGTGGTGGGTGGGCTGATGGTGGCCGTACCCCAGGTCGGGCCGGACTATGTGGCCATTGCATGCATCGGCCTCGCACTGGTTGGCCGGCTTGTCTCGCAGTTCATTCCGCTGACGCCTGCGACTGACCCGGGCCTGAAAATCAACTGGAACCCGGTGACAGAAACCTGGCGCAACCTCAAGCTTGCCAACGGCAACCTGGTGGTGTTCCGCTCCATGCTGGGTATCAGCTGGATGTGGTTTTTTGGCGCGGTATTCCTGAGCCAGTTTCCGAGTTTTGCCAAAGAGGTGCTGCACGGCAATGAACAGGTGGCGTCTTTGCTGCTGGTCGTTTTCTCCATCGGCATCGCGACCGGATCGCTGCTCTGTGAGGTGCTCAGCAAACGCCACGTCGAGATAGGGCTGGTTCCTGTGGGAGCCATCGGCATGAGCGTGTTTGCGGTTGACCTTTACTTCGCCTCGCGCGGCTTGCCGTCAGCGCCCGTCATGACCTTGGGCGCCTTCATGTCGCAGCCTGCGCATTGGCGCGTAATGATCGACCTGGCCTTGCTCAGCCTCTTTGCCGGCCTTTACAGCGTGCCGATGTACGCGCTGATCCAGTTGCGCAGCCAGTCCACGCACCGGGCGCGCATCATCGCGGCCAACAACATTCTCAATGCGCTGTTCATGATCGTCAGCGCCATCCTGGCCGGCGCCCTGCTCAAGGCCGGGTTCAGCATTCCGCAAATATTCCTGTTCGTTGGACTGGCCAATGCAGTGGTGGCGTTCTACATTTTCATGCTGGTGCCCGAGTACCTGCTGCGTTTTATCGCACTGATTGCTTCGCGCCTGGTCTACCGCTTCAAGATCACCGGTGACGACAACATCCCTGCCGCCGGCGCCGCCGTGCTGACCTGCAACCACGTCAGCTTTGTCGACCCGGTGCTGCTGATGGCCGCCAGCCCGCGCCCCATCTACTTTGTGATGGACCACCGCATCTTCAAAATGCCGGTTCTGGGCTGGCTGTTCCGGCTGGCCAAGGCGATCCCGATTGCACCGCGGACGGAAGACCCGGCGTTGTACGAGGCGGCTTTCGAAGCCGCCGCCAAGGTGCTGCGTGACGGCGATTTGCTCGCAATATTTCCCGAGGGCGGTATTACAAAAAATGGCGAACTGCAGGAGTTCAAAGGCGGCGTCATGAAGATTCTGGAGAATGCCCGGCGTGATGGTGTGCAGGTCAATGTGGTGCCGATGGCGCTGACCGACTTATGGGGTTCATTTTTCAGCCGCGCCGAAAAAGGAGTCGCCATGACCAGACCCTTTCGGCGCGGGCTCTTCAACCGGGTGGGCCTGAATGTAGGCATGCCAATTGCTGCGGACAAAGTGGAGCCTTCGGATCTGAGGGCGAAGGTGGAACAACTTCTGGGACAGGACAAGACATGACTGCGCTTCAATTTTTTAAAGCTGGCGGCAGGATTTCTCGCGGTGGCTTCTGGCTGCATGGCCTCATCGCGTGGGCGGTTTTGTACCTGGCCTGGGCAGCCGCAGGGCCGGCCCCTTCGGTGGTGCTGGCCTGGCTCATCAATGGTCCGGTACTGGCGGCGCTGATATTGCTCTGCATCCGGCGCCTGCATGACCGTAATCGTTCGGGCTGGTGGCTGCTGCTGGTCCTGGTGCCGGTGGCCGGTGCGTTGTGGCTGGCGTGGCAACTGGCCTTCAGGCGCGGCCTGCCGCAAGACAATCGCTGGGGCCCCGACCCGTTGGCGCCGCGCGGCGACTATCTGGTGGTGCGGTAGAGGATGACGCGGGACCACAACATGCACAACAACACTTTGATCGTGAACGATGTGACCGGCCTCAACCCGGTTGCCGTCTGGGCCATCAGCAAACCCAAAACCGTGGAAGAGGTGTGCGATGCCGTGCGCCGTACCGATGGCCCGCTGTCGGTGGGCGGTGGGCATTTCAGCATGGGCGGGCAGACTGCCAGCCCCGGCAGCCTGCACCTGGACATGCGTGAACTCAACCAGATCATCCGCTTTTCGCCGATGGAGAAAACCATACGCGTGCAGGCTGGCATTCGCTGGTGCGACATCCAGCGCTTTGTCGATCCGCACGACCTTGCTGTGAAAATCATGCAGACCTATGCCAATTTCACGGTAGGTGGCGCACTCAGTGTGAACTGCCATGGCCGCTACATGGGCCTGGGTGCAGTGGTGATGTCGGTGCGGGAGATCCGGGTGGTGCTGGCCGACGGTAGCGTGCAGGATGCTTCGCCTTCCGTCAATGCGGAACTCTTTTACGCTGTGATCGGCGGCTATGGCGGTGTGGCCGTGATCGTTGAGGCCGAACTGGACCTGGCGGACAACACCAAGGTCAAGCGGCTGGCCCGCAAGATGAGCGCGGCCGAATACATCAGCCACTTCAAGGCCAAGGTCAGGTATTTCCAGGACGCGGTCTTTCACAATGCCGACCTGTACCCGCCGCATTACCGCAAGGTGCGCTCCGTCACCTGGGCGCGCACTGACGAAGCCACCACCGAGCCAAGACGTTTGCAGCAAGGCGGCGAAACCTACTCTGTGAACCGCTACTTTGTATGGGCCGTGACCGAGACCCCCTTGGGTAAATGGCGGCGCGAATACCTGATCGACCCCCTCCTCTATTTTTTCCGCAAGGTGCACTGGCGCAACTTCGAGGCGGGTTACGACGTGGCGGAGCTTGAGCCGGCTTCGCGCAAGTACACGACCTATGTGCTGCAGGAATACTTCATTCCGGTGGAGCGGTTTGACGACTTCGTGCCGATCATGGCGGAAATCCTGCAGCGCTATCGCGTCAATGCGCTTAACGTGTCGGTGCGGCATGCGCGGCCCGACCCCGGCACCCTGCTGGCCTGGGCCCGGGGTGAGACCTTTGCGTTTGTCCTCTATTACAAGCAGCGCACCCGGGACAACGCCATCAACCGCGTGTCGGTCTGGACGCGCGAGCTGATTGATGCGGCCATCAGTGTCGGCGGCAGCTACTACCTGCCCTACCAGCCGCATGCAACGCCGGAGCAGTTCCACGCCGCCTATCCGCGGGCCAAAGAGCTGTTCGCCCTGAAACGCAAGCTCGATCCGCAGTTCCGCTTGCGCAATGTGCTCTGGGACAAATACTACGCCCCCACATTGAACCCCACGCTGAACGATTCCAACACCTGAACGACAGGACCTGCCATGACCACCACCTCACCCGTCTCGGAATTTCGCGCCGTTTTCAGCGTCACCCGCTGGCACGACGGTTTTTACAAGTTCCTGCAGAATATCTACCGCCTTTATCCTGAGGACCGGTTTCACACACTGATCAAGAACACCTCGGCCGAACTCGACAACGATGAAGCCATTTACCGCAGGCTCCAGCGTGAACTGCCGAAGATCAAGCCCTTCATGGCGGACCTGACGCTGGCGTTGCCGGCACTCTTCAAGCAGAAGAAGGAAATGGCCGACCAGACCCAGCGGCTGCTGGGCGACAAAAAGCAGATTGACGGTTATGTCGAGATCGGCTCCACCGGCCGCTATATCAGCGAGCTGAAAAAGCGCATCAAGGTGACTGGCCTCGTCACCCTGGTGAATGATGTGGCGCCCACCAACTCGCCGGTGGACATCGCAGAGCGCGGCGGCCTGTTCAAGATCGGCAGCTTTGTGCCGATGAACGACTATGACCCGCTGCCGGCGAGCATTCCCGATGCCAGCGTGGACCTGGTGACCTGCTATATCGGCCTGCACCACTGCCCGCTGGACAAGCTGGATGCCTATGTTGCCTCCATCGTGCGTGTGCTCAAGCCGGGCGGCATGTTCATCCTGCGCGACCATGACGTCACCACGCCCGAGATGTTCACGTTTGTCTCGCTGGTGCACACCGTCTTCAATGCCGGCCTGAACGGCGCATGGGAAACCAACCAGCGAGAGCTGCGCTACTTCCGTCCCGTCGCCGAGTGGGTGGCTTACCTTGGCGAACGTGGACTGAAGGACAGCGGCAAGCGCGAGCTGCAGGCGCACGATCCTTCCGACAACGTGCTGCTGGCGTTCACAAAATCCGGCGAGGCTGTCGCGTGATGCGCTGGCTGCGCAATCTCACAGTTGCGGGCGCCTTCGCCGCGCTTGTCGGAATGGCGCCGGCCGCCGGCCCTGCGCCGGTGGCGGGGTCCGAGCATGTGCGCGGCGTCGAGCAGACGCTGCTGACTTATCCCGAGTGGTTCCTGGTATTCAGCCCCTATGAGTACGGCGAGTTCATAGGTGCCAGTGCGCCCAGCCGCTTTCCTTTTTATGGCCACATCGGCCAGTTCTGGGAAAGCTACAAAGCCGTCTTTGACGAGACGAGCCGCCGCGGGCTCGACCTCAACCCCGGCTATCACCTGATGATCATGGTGATAGGCACCAGCACGACGGTGGAATATGCGCTCAAGTCGGCCTATGAGACGCTCGTCGGACGGCTCGCCGAATCACTGGCCGGCCGGCCCACGCCCGAGGACAGGCATGCGGCCAGCGTTGCGCAGGACTATGTGCGGTTTATCCGCGTAGAGCCCTGGTACCTGTATGACTTCGACAAGGCGCTGGCAGGCCTTTGGCGCGATGTGCCTCTCACCGGGCCGGACATGGTCCGCAAGTGGGAACGCCGTTTTGCCCTCACGACCGAATACCTGGTCAAGGCGGGTTATGCCCGGCTGATCAAGTTGGGTACGCAGACGATCTACGATGCGCCCTTGCCGGTCACTGCCGTGGTGGCAAAGCCTGTGCCGCGGGCCGACGCCGCGCTGCCGGAACTCAAAGTGCTCTCACCGAAGCCCGACGGTTCGGCCCTGGTCACCATCCCCCGCTATGAGGCATTCATGCGCTATGCCCAGGCATTGGCGGTGCAAGGCGTCAATTTCAGCGAGATCGCAGGCAATGATTCATTCATCCTGGTCAGCGTGTTGGCGCCAGGCACCTGGGAGCCCACCAGCCCCGCCACGCCACTGCTGAGGCAACCCATCCTCACCCGGCCCGGCATCCAGCGGGTGGTGTTGACGGTGCCCGTCAAACACCTGGCCGAGTCGTTGCGCCAGTGGCAAGCCGGCAATCTGCAGGTGGAGCACATTTTTGACTATTAAGCGGCGAGAGCAGAAGCCAGGGCGCACCTGGCTTATTTACCCGTGGCGCGTACTCATGGCGCTGGTGGCCTGCCTGTTGCTGGTCGTGGTTTTTTCCTGGGCCCGCATGCTGTGGGTTGAGGACCACAGCCCGCGTGAGGCGGCACCCAGGGAAGGGCGCTGGCTGCATGCGCATGACGTGGACCTGTATGTGCAGGAATTCGGCGACCCGGCCGCGCCGCCCCTGGTACTGACCCACGGCACCGGCGCATGGAGCGGCACCTGGGACCAGAACGTGAAGGCCATGGCGGCCGCCGGCTATCGCGTCATTGCGGTGGACCTGCCGCCCTTCGGCTTCAGCACGCGGCCTGCTGCGCGCGACTACAGTCGCAACGCACAGGCGCGCCGCATCATCGGCTTGATTGATGCGCTGAAGCTTGGCCCGGTGACACTGCTGGGCCACTCCTATGGCGGCGGGCCCGCGGCCGAAGCCGCCATGCTGCAACCCGACCGCGTGCGCCATCTCATCCTGGTCGACGCGGCAATCGGCCTGATGGAATATCCCGCACCAGCGAAAAGCGGTGGCGTGGCGGCGAGCCTCTTTGGCATTCGCCCGCTGCGCACGGCACTGATTGCCACGGTGGGCACTCAGCCCTTGTTCAGCGAATTCTGGTTGCGCCAGTTCGTGGCTCGCAAGGAGGTCGTCACGCCTTCGCGCACGGCAATTTATCGGCAGCCTTTCGTGCTGGACGGCTTCACCGCCAGCCTGGGCGACTGGGCCGCGCAATTTGCCGGCGAGAGCGGCAAGTCCTTGAGCGAGAAACCTGAAGGTTTCCGCGAGCTGCCCATGCCGCTGACCTTGGTCTGGGGGCAAGAGGACACGATCACGCCGCTGTCCCAGGCCGAAACCCTGCAGCGCCTGGTCGCCGGATCAAGACTGCTGGTATTGCCTGGCGTCGGTCATATTCCGCAAATTGAGGATCCAGCCTTGTTCAATATGCGCATGACCGAGGCGCTAAGACATCCTTGAACCGGTTCCTTGGATAAGTATCAAAATTCGATACTCTTCGATCATTGCTGAGGATCTGTATCGTTACTCGCGTGATTTTGCAGCGTTGGCCCGCACAGTAGCGGCACCTCAACAACCGCAAGGTTTTTATGCAGACGCTGATACACCGTGACTCCAAACCCTGGCAGGTTCAGGTGTGGGCCTCGTTCGTGATTGCAGTTTTCCTTTGCGCTGTGGGCTTGTCCTGGCTGCCCGGCAAGGACCTGGACCGCGCTTTCATGATCATGGGGTATTTCTTCTGCCTGTCGGCCGCTTTCGTGCTGGCCAAGTATGTGCGTGACCAGGAGCAAAGCCGGGCCGAAGGCCGGCTGACGGACACCCCGATGTTCAAGCTGGTGGTGTGGGGTGGCTTCTTCCTGGCGATGTCGCTGACGGGCTGGGGTTTGTGGCGCATGGAGATCAATGAAACCTACAAGGCTTTCCTGGGCGTGAGCTGGCTCTACCTGATCACCTGCAGCTTTACCCTGGCCAAAACCCTGCGCGACCGGCACGAAGCCGACTTGAGCGAAGCCCGTATGGGCCGCGGGCCCCGCGGTCACGCGGCCAGCGACTAAGTAACAACACCTCTGCTTCTGGAACGCATCATGAAAAAGTCATTTGCTACATATTTAATAGCTGTTTGCGCAATATTGGCGGGTGCTACGGCATCTTTTAATGCGCAAGCCCAATCGGAGGCTTCCGCTCTCAGTGCCGTCTCGGCACTGCCGGTAGCCTCCGTCGTAGTCACGGCCAGCGCCGCGGTGGGTGCAGTCGTCGCTGTGCCTGTGGTTTTGTCTACGGCCGGTACGGTGCTGGTGGTCAAAACGGTGGAGAGCACGGCAAGGGGAACGGTGTACGTGCTGGAGCGCGCCTCCGACGGTGCCCGCGCCAGCATCGAGGTGGTCGGCCGGGGCGTTGCCGGCGTTTCCATGGTCGTCGGCACCGCCGTGGTGGTCAGTGTGGTAAGTGCCGGGGTGGTGCTGTCGGCGGCCGGAGAGGCCATTGCCTTTATTCCCAATGCGCTAGGCCGCGCGTTGCTGCACAACGAGCGGTTGACCCAATAAGGCGGAGTACCCCATGAAAATCACTCGAGTCTTCCTGCCGTTGTTGCTGGCGGCTTTTTTCCTGGGCGCCACCCCAACTGTCCATGCCGGGCGTTCCTGCGAAGCGCGCAAGACCAACCCTCAGACCGTTGAGCGCGGCATGACACTGGCCGAGAAGACGCTGGCGTCGCTCAATGCCAGCGGCGAGAAGGTGGTGGTGCTGGCGCGGGCAGGCCAAGACCTGGGCAAGTACGGCATTCGCTATTCGCATCTGGGCCTGGCCTATCAGCTGCCCGACGGTCAGGGCGGCATAACCTGGCGCGTGGTGCACAAGCTCAACACCTGCGGCACCGGCGACTCAGCGGTGTATCGGCAGGGACTGGGCGAGTTTTTCCTGGACGACCCGTGGCGTTACGAAGCCGCCTGGGTGGCGCCTGCGCCGGAAGTCCAGGCACGCCTCCTGGCGCTGCTGCAAGACCCGGGCCGGTTGACAGCCATGCACCACAAGCCTTACAGCATCGTGAGCTACGTGTGGGGCCGCAAGTACCAGCAGTCCAACCAATGGGCGATTGAAACCGTGGCCGCCGCGATGGAACCCGGGGTGACCACACGTGAGAAGGCTCAGGCCTGGCTGCAATTCAAGGGCTACGAGCCCACCACGCTCAAGCTGGGCCCTTTGACCCGCCTGGGCGGGCGCGTGACCGCGGCGAATATCGCGTTTGACGACCATCCCAACGACAAACGGTTTTCTGACCGCATTGAGACCGTCACGGTGGATTCGGTGTTTGACTGGCTGCAACGCGCACAAATGACGGTGCCCGGCAAGCCCGTGACCGTCATCAAACTGTGAAAACCTGTTTTCCAGAAAACGGAGATAACCATGGCCAACACTTTGCGATTGACGGAAAAATGGATGCACCGCGGCCTCTGGCTGGTGGCTTTGGTGTTTGCCGGTTTCCTGATCGGTTTGGGTGGCACGGTGGTCGGCGATTTGCCGAAAGTCGAGAAGCAGCTCTCGGTCGACGACTACATGGACGCCACGGCCAGCAATGCGCTGCGCGGCACCATCAAAACGGCCGAGCGGGCCGAGCGTGACGCGCAAACCGCGCTGGAGCAAGCCCAGCTTAAACGCCGGGCAGCCCAGGCGGATTCGGCCGCAGCGCGTGAAACCTTCGACAACTGGCTGTCTACACGGCGTGCCACGCAACTGGCTGAACAGGACACCGAGTTGCTGTCGCGTACGCGGGCGCTGGACGGGCTGAAAGACCGTGAACGCGCGGCGGGCGTCGCCGTAGAAGCTCAGCAGCAGGCGGCACTGGATGCCCGGCAGGGTGCGACGCGCGAACGCCGCAAGCTGGCGGAGATGGAAGAGGCTGCCCAGGTGCAACTCAACGCCGAATACCGGCGTGTGGAACTGCGCGTCTTTCTGTATCGCCTGGCCCTGACTCTCCCGTTGCTGGTGGCGGCCGGCTGGCTGTTTGCGAAAAAGCGCGAGACGACTTACTGGCCCTTTGTGTGGGGTTTTATCTTCTTTGCTGTGTTTGCCTTCTTCGTCGAGCTGGTGCCTTACCTGCCTAGCTACGGTGGTTATGTGCGTTATATCGTGGGCATTGTCGTCACGGCGCTGGTGGGCCGGCAGGCCATTGTTTCGCTGAACCGATACCTGGAAAAGCAGAAGCTGATCGAGCAGCTGCCGAACGTGCAACGCCGCGAGGAACTGAGCTACGACACGGCACTGACAAGGCTTTCCAAAGGCGTGTGTCCGGGCTGTGAGCGGGTGGTGGATCTGAAAAATCCGGTGATTGACTTCTGTCCGCACTGCGGCATTGGCCTGTTCGACCATTGTGCGAAGTGCTCCACGCGCAAGAGCGCGTTCGCCAGGTTCTGCCATTCCTGCGGTGCCAGCTAATGCGCTTTGACCCATCGCGCAGGAGGGCGCTATCGGCAATCGCGGGTGGTGCTGCGCTGACGCAACTGAATGCCGAGGCGAAATGCCCGGTCGATCCGTTGAGTGTGTGCAATGTCACGCATCTGAGTTCTGTGACGGTGGCCGGGATCGCGGAAATTCGTGGGACCGATGATGTCCGGCAGGCTTTAAAAAAATGGCAAGGCCGCGTGAGTGTCGGCGGCGGCAGATTCAGCATGGGTGGACAAACCGCAATTCAAGGCGGACTGCAACTGGATATGCGCTCCATGAATGCAGTGGTGAAATTCGACCCTGCCAAACGAACCGCCAGAGTCCAGGCCGGTATGCGGTGGCGCGACTTGCAAACAATCATCGACCCGCAGGGGCTGGCGGTCCAGACCATGCAGAGCTACGCCAGTTTCACGGTGGGAGGTTCGGTGTCGGTGAATTGCCATGGGCGTTATGTCGGGCACGGGCCTGTGAGCCGTTCCGTCAGGGCCCTGCAGATCGTTTTGCCTGACGGTGAGGTGGTTGAAGCCAGCAGGCAAATCAATTCAGAACTTTTTCATGCCGCCATTGGCGGATATGGAGGGGTTGGCGTCGTCACGGAGATTGAACTCAATCTCGATGAAAACTTTCGCATAGAAAGATCAACGAACCGCATTTCCATTGAAGACTATCCGGGCTGGTTCCGCGAGAAGATCCAGTCTGACCCGAACGTGCTGTTGCACAACGCCGATTTATTCCCGGACCGGTTTGGCTATCCGCATTGCGTCACGTGGTCACGCACCGACAAGCCCTTGACCATCCAGGAGCGGCTGACGCCGCCGGGTCGCCCCTACACGAAAGAGAAATTTTTCTTCTGGGCCATGACGGAGTTGCCTGGCGGAGCTTTGCTCCGGGGAAAAGCCGCTACTTCCATCGAAGATACCCCGGCCGTGGTGTGGCGCAATTATGAAGCCAGCCTTGACGTTGCGCAGCTGGAGCCAGCGAGCCGGGATTTTTCCACTTATGTTTTGCAAGAGTATTTTGTTCCGGAGCGCCACTTCACGAGCTTCGCGCGAAAGATGGCAGACATCTTGCAAACGATTCCTACGGGAACGGTGAATGTTTCAATACGCCACTCGCCGCCTGATCATGCGGTACTGATGGCTTGGGCGCGGCAAGATGTATTTTCTTTCGTGATTTACTATAAGCAGGGCATGTCGGTCTATGCGCAGCGACACGCTGCGCAATGGACTCGCTCAATGATCGATCTGGCCTTGGCACATGAAGGTACCTACTACCTGCCGTATCAGCTGCACGCGACAAAGGAACAATTTCTTCGTGCTTACCCTCAGGCGCCAAGGTTCAACAAGTTGCGTGAGCATATTGGCGCGTCGCGGTTCACGAATGCTTTGTGGTCGCAGTACCAGATCTGATGTGAAGCCGTTCCCGAAAGGCCGACAGAAGCCGCAGGTTCCTCGACTCAGGCCATCGGCCGCCCAAAAAATGGGTAACCCGGGTCGTTGTAGCCGTGGCTGGACGCGTGGCCGGGCACGACCAGATCATCAATAAAGGTTTCGTCGTCCTTGTCCAGCACAAGTTCCACCGCACCATACACATCCTCCAGGTGCGACAGGGTGCGCGGGCCGACGATGACCGAACTGATCAGTGGATTGGCCAGCACCCAGGCTGCGGCGAACTGGCCGGGCACTTGTCCCCGGGCTTCGCAGCGCGCCTTGATCTTCTGCGCGATAACGAGTGACTCTTCGCGGAATTCGGTCTCAAGGATGCGCTTGTCGCCGCTGCCCGCGCGCGTGCCTTCGGCCGGCGGCTGGCCTGGCGGGTACTTGCCGGTCAGCACGCCGCGCGCCAGCGGGCTGTAAGGCACCACTCCCATGCCGTAGTGGCCGCAGGCCGGCAGGATTTCAACCTCCGGGCCGCGGTTGAGCAGGTTGTAGTACGGCTGGCACACCACGGGTTGCGGCACGCCCAGCGCTTTGCACAGGTGCACCACCTCGGCAATGCGCCATCCCCTGAAATTGGACAGGCCGAAGCTGCGGATCTTGCCCACGCGGATCAGGTCGCCCAGCGCACGCACCGCCTCCTCCAGGTTGGCGTCATGGTAGTCACGATGCAGGTAAAGAATGTCCAGGTAGTCGGTTTGCAACCTGGCCAGGATGGCCTCCGTTTCCTGCACCAGCCAGCGGCGGGAGTAGTGGCCTTCATTGATGGCCTCACTGACAGGGTTGCCCAGCTTGCTGGCCAACACCCAGTGGTTCCGCTGGCCCGCGAGCAGCTTGCCCAGGTCTTTTTCGGACTGGCCCTGGTTGTAGACATCGGCCGTGTCGATGAAGTTGAGCCCGTGCTCGCGCGCCGACGCCACGATGCGGCCTGCTTCTTCAAACGGCGTCTGCTTGCCGAACATCATGGTGCCCAGGCACAGGACGGAGACTTTGAGGTTGCTGTTTCCAAGGCGGCGGTATTGCATGGTCATCTTTGCAAAAAAAGTGGGCAGGATCGCTGATGGTGCCTGAGCCTGAATCTTTGCGCTGCACGTCGGCTATTTAGTGACTGCGGCCCCCGCCATGAAGACCTGCTGTCTATATGTCGGTTTTCGGTGAGGTATCTTTATTTGATGCTAATAGTACTAATTTAATGATCTTGTATCTTTAAACGAAACTTTTAGGGCATTCCGCTCCACACTGCCTCTACAAGCATGTGCTTGGGCCTTCGGGTTATTTATGAAGATCGATTCCTCCCTGTTCTCCCTGTCACGCCTGACGCGTCGCACGGCTTTGGCCGCTGCGGTGTTGGGTGCCACTGCCCTGACGGGCTGCTACGTCGTGCCGGTCCAACCCGGCCATCCGCCGGTTTCCTCCACGGTGTATGTCACACCGGCCATGCCGGCAAGCACGACCTTTGCGGCGCGGCTGTACCCGGCGAACGACACCGCCCAGGCCTACGGCATGGTGGGCGCGGTGGTGACCAATGACATGAACGGGCGCGGCACCTTCACCACCAACATCAACGGTGAAAGCTTTAACGGGGAAGCTACGCGCATCGCAGGCTCTTCAACGCGCGAAGGGGTGGCCAACGGCTCCGGCAGCCGGGGCAGCTATATCAGTTGCCGCTACCAGATGAACTCGTCAACGATGGGGACGGGGCAGTGCAAGCTCTCCAACGGCGCGCAGTTCACGATGCACATCGGCGGTTGAATCAACTGAAATGGCCGTCGCCATAACTACCAACAGCGGCGCCGGTTACTGCTGCATCTGCTCGACAGCGACGATCTGGGGCGCTGCCTTGAGGTGCCCCACATACCGCAGCGGCTTGTGAATCATGATGGAGGGCACATCGCCCTCCCGCATGTGCAGCAGGTCGCCGGGGTTGATCAGCCGGGGGTCGGCGTCGGTCAGCGGCAGGCCGGCGCTGCGGTAGGCCTCCAGGATGAATTGCGAACAGAAGAACTGGTCATTGCGACCCAGCCCCAGCTGCACGGCTGCGATGCCGCGAATACAGAAGTCGCGCACCATGGAAGGTACCAGCGGCAGCTCGCACATGCGGCGCTCCAGCGCGAAAGGCGCCTGCAGCATCACGCCGACATAGTTGTATTTCTTGCCTTCATGGCTGGCAGCGAAGGTGTTGATCTTGATGGCCTGTTCGGCGGTGAGGTCGGGATGGCGAAACGCCACCACCGTCGCCTCATCATTGAGCAGCGCGTCCACGCTGCGCACGCGGATACCCGAGCCCACGGCTTCAGCGATCTGCCGGTTGCCCATATATATCGCAGCATGGCTGACCGGCGATAGCGTGATCAGGCGAATGCCCACCGAGTTGATGCCGTTTTCAGCGGTGAGGATGATGTCGCCCGGTAGCAGGACGTCGGGCCTGATCAGCTCTCCACCATTGCCCGGGTTCAGGGCCATGTTCTGAAAACCCAGCATAGGCGCACCCGTCTCCGCATGCGGCTTGATGGCCGTGGCGCAGCCGCCAAGCGCAAGGAGCAAGCTGCCCAGGACAGTCACCAGGGACAGCAGTCGGGCCATCGTGGCCTGCGGTGAGGTTTTCGGCATGCGCAGGGCTCCAGTCAAATACGGGGTTGGAATGAACAAAACAAGCAGCGGGCGCTCAGGGCGCGGCGCGCTCGACCAGGTATTCTCGGGCGTACCAGAAGGTTTCGGGCGACTTGAACGCGCCCAGCGTGCCTTCTTTTTCGTCCTGCCGTGAGCGCAGGTCCCAGCGCTGGTCGATGATGCGGCAACCGTCGCAGGGCTTTTGCCCGGCACGGCGCTGCACCAGGGCGTAGCGCGTGTTCTTGAACAGGGCATCCACGTCCTCGTAGTCCACCGGTTGCGCGGCAAAGTAGGGAACGATTTTGGCACCCGGAATGATGAACTCGTAGCGCTCAAAGTGCCCGTTGAAGTTGCTCGGCACCGACACGGACTGGCCTTTGAGCAATGCGTCGGTCTCGGGTCGGAAGTGGCCCATGTCGCCATTGAAGGGCAAGGTCACCCATGCGAGCGCAAAGAGTACGGCGAAGCTGCTCAGCGCAGCGACCGGGCGCGTCAGCTCACGTCTGATCATGCCCGCAATGCAGGCCACGGCCAGAGCCCCAATAAAGAGCCAGTAGAGCGATGAGTACAGTCCGGCATTCTGTGTGGCCCGCACACCGCCAAAGCCGATCAGTCCCATGGCCAGCGCGCCGCCCAGGCAGATCAGCAAAGTCAGGCTGAACCAGATGCGCGAGATGCGCTCCCAGTACAACGCGATCACTACGGCCAGCGCCGGCATGGCGGGGATCAGGTAGCGGGTGGAGCGCTGGGTGGGCACCATGAACACCAGCGCAAAGGCCAGCATCCAGAGCCACATGGCTTTTTCTGCATCGCTGATGGTCTTGCCAGTGCCCTTGCGCTGCCGCCAGGCGCGCCACGCCGCCACAAAGCAGCCCACGGCGACGGGTAGCAGGAAAAGGGCGTTGGAGAAGTAACCCGTCAATATCGTCAACACGCCGCTGCTGCCGCTGAACGCGATGGCGAAGTAGCCCTTGGACGAGTTCATCTTGCCGGCGTTTTCGCCGACGACGAACTCGCGCCAGACTTCTCCTGGTTGCGGGTCGATGGCAAACCACAATCCGAAGATTGCAAGTGCCAGCACGCAGATGGCTGTGACCTTGATGCCGTCGGCGACGATGCCGGGCCGGGAAATTGCCCAAGGGGCTTTTTGCGCACCCAGCATCTGGTAACACAAGGCCAGGCCGAACCCGACCGGCACCACCATGACAAATGATTTGTAGAGGCAGCCTATGCCGATGGCCAGGCCGGCGAGCAATGGAAATTTCCAGCGAGAGGCCAGCAACTTTGCCGGCGCCCAGGCAACGGCAAACAACACGCCAAACAGCCAGAAAGTTTCGGGTGCACTGGTGAGGTAGGGCCTGCCATAGCGGTAGGTGCTGAAGAACGACAGGTACACGATGGTCGCGATGGCGCCCATCGTCAGGGCATGGCGGCTGCTATCGGTTGAAGCGGCATGGCTGACCGGCTCTTCAGCGACAGTGCCGGTATCCGTGTTGCGAACGATCTTCCAGGTCAGCAGCCCGACCATGAGCGAAATTGCCCACGTATAGACCACACTCGGCAGGCGCAGGTTGAGGAGCGTCCAGTGCCCGCCCCATCCGCCGGCGACCATCGCCTGCCAAAACAGCACGGGTGGCTTGGTGTTGCGCATGAAATCGTAGGAGCTGACCAGCGGAAGCCACTTGCCGGTCGCAGCCGTCAGGCGCGCGATATGGGCATAGACCAACTCATCGCCATTTCGCGGAATGTGGTCACCGGCAAGGCCAAACAGGTAAGCCAGCGCGACCAGCAGCGCCAGCGCTATCCAGATGCGGTGAGCCGGGACGCGGTTTTTCAGGGACTCAAGACTTGTCATGGATATCGGTGGATGGCGGCGCAGCGCCATCGGCATCAGGGGCCACGATTTTCGCGCGCCGGCGGCGAAATGTCATGCGGTCATTGGCCACAAAATTACACACGCTGGACAAGACAATCGCCAGCACATTGGCCAGCAGATAGTGCATGTACAGCGCCAGCCATTTGGTCAGTAGAGACTGCAGCACGATGGCCAGGCCAGCCGCCATCACGTACTTTGAAAAAAGGAAAAGTGCCGAGTGGTGCACCTCATGCTTGCGGTCGCGCCAGGTCAGCCGCCGGTTCCAGTAAAAGTTGCTGATGGTGGCGACCGTGATGGCCAGCGCGATGGAGTAGTTCAGCCGTGAATGGAAGTCGGCAATGTGGCTGAACAGGAATTCCTGGGCAACATACAGCACGGCGACATTCACCACCGTGCCGCTGGCGCCCACCACGCCGAACTTGATGAAGCGCCAGCGCGCCATGGGTTGCAGGCGCTCAGGCAGGCGGCTGACAAGAGCCTCTGCTATGGATCGGAGTGTTGTCATCGGAATGAGGTCAGGGCGTTGCCAGGCACTCGCGCGCCTTGGCCAGTACGGCTTCGGGCGCAATGACCTTGAGGCACTGGTTGTCGCCGTCGCAATAGGACGAGCGGTGGTTATAGGCAGTGAGGCAAGGCGAGCATGGCCACTGGCTGTAAAAGGAATGGCACTGCGGTGTAAGCGGCGCATACAGGCCCGGGGTCTCGGGGCCAAACAGCATCAGTGTCCAGATAGGCGTGAGCGCCGCGAACTGCCCGGGCCCGCCGTCGTTGGTGACCAGCAGGCTTGCCACATGAAAGAGCGCCAGCAGTTCGGAAATGGATCGCGTATAGCCAGTCAGGTCAATCACGGGGCTGCCCGGGAAGGCAGCCTGCACATTGGCCACCAGCTGCTGCGCCAGTGCCTGGTCGTCTTTCAGGCCGATCACGGCCACGGCGCAGCCGTCGGCCACCAGGCCTTCACACAAGGCGGTGTAGGAAGCCAATGGCCAGGCGCGTATCGGCAAGATGCCGCCGCCCGGATAGACCAGCACGAGAGGCTTGCCGGCAATCGCGGGAAAGTCCTGAGCCAATCGCGTCCGGATGCCTGGCACCAGCGCCGCATCCAGCTGTACGTGCGGCGGTGGTTTTCCGGTGCCTGCCGCGGCCAGATTCGCGGGCAGTTTGGACTTGGGAACGGCCGTGGAATCAATCGCGCGCGCCAGCGTCAGAAACTGCGCGCTGATGTGCTGGTAGGGGTTGTAGGGAACGGGTCGGTTGATGTGCGAACCGCGGTACAGGCCTTCCTGCGTGTGGCGGTGAAAGCCCACGCGGATGCGCGCGCCGCTGGCATACGACAGCAGGCTGCTGATCCGCGAGAACAGCTCGCAGTCAATCGCCACGTCAACATTCGCGCGCCGCAGCTCGCCAATCGCCTTCCACAGGCTGGACAGCAGGCCGCCCAGCGACTTGTCGTCCACCGTGTGCACGTTGGCCGGGTCCACCACCTGCATGAGGTCGAGGATTTCGCGGTTCTTGCCGAAGAGCAGGGCATGCAGCGGCGCGTCGGGATACCGCTGCTTCAGGCGTGCGAACATGTCGTGGGCCAACACCAGGCTGCCCATCTCCGACAGCAAAATGACCACGATGGCACGCGGCGCGGGATCGGCGCCGGAGCGGAATTGCCGCAGTACGGCATCGACGCCCGATATTGCTGCGCACAGCGGTATGCCGACCCAGCGGTCAATCCAGCGTTGCAGGTTGATGTTCATCGTTTAAACGCCACGCTGCCTGTCGGCGTGGAACTGCGCGGTGAATTCACCAAAACGGCCGGCGTCCAGTGCGTCGCGGACTTCCTGCAT
Source organism: Polaromonas sp. P3_B4 (assembly GCF_056402835.1). Taxonomy (NCBI): domain Bacteria; kingdom Pseudomonadati; phylum Pseudomonadota; class Betaproteobacteria; order Burkholderiales; family Comamonadaceae; genus Polaromonas; species Polaromonas sp. P3_B4. The sequence continues at coordinate 3,328,223 of NZ_JBFUGQ010000001.1, read as the reverse complement.
CAGGTTCAGGTAGTAATGCAGATTGTGGATGCTCGACAGCATGGGGCCCAGCATCTCGCCGCAGCGGTCCAGGTGGTGCATATAGGCACGCGAGAAGTTCTTGCAGGTGTAGCAGCCGCAGGTCGCGTCGACCGGCTGGTCTTCGGTCTTGTAGCGCGCATTGCGGATCTTCAGGTCACCGAAACGCGTGAACATGTGGCCGTTGCGCGCATTGCGGGTCGGCATGACGCAGTCGAACATATCGACGCCGGCGGCCACGCCCTCGACCAGGTCTTCAGGCGTGCCCACGCCCATCAGGTAGCGCGGTTTGTTCGTCGGCAGGCGATGCGGCGTGTGCGCCATGATGCGCTGCATTTCTTCCTTGGGTTCGCCCACACTCACGCCGCCTATGGCGTAACCGGGCAGATCCAGCTCGACCAGGGCATCGAGCGATTCCTGGCGCAGGTTTTCAAACATGCCGCCCTGCACGATGCCGAAGAGTGCGTTGGGGTTCTCCAGTTTTTTGAATTCGGCAATGCAGCGGCCGGCCCAGCGCAGGCTCAGCTCCATCGAGCTGCGCGCTTCGCTTTCGGTGGTGATGTGGCCCTTGGTGTCGTAAGGCGTGCATTCGTCGAATTGCATCACGATGTCGCTGTTAAGCACCGTCTGGATCTGCATCGAGATCTCGGGGGTCAAAAACAGCTTGTCGCCGTTCACGGGCGAGGCGAACTTCACACCTTCCTCGGAAATCTTGCGCATCTCGCCCAGCGACCAGACCTGGAAGCCGCCGCTGTCGGTCAGGATGGGCTTGTTCCAGCTTTCAAACTTGTGCAGGCCGCCGAACTGCTGCATCACGTCCAGGCCGGGCCGCATCCAGAGATGGAAGGTGTTGCCCAGGATGATTTGCGCGCCCATGTCGTGCAGCGACTGCGGCATCACGCCCTTGACCGTGCCATAGGTGCCGACCGGCATGAAGATGGGGGTTTGCACCACACCGTGGTTGAGCGTCAGTTTGCCGCGCCGGGCGTAGGAGCCGAGGTAGGCGCCGGCCCCTTCGCCGGCCGGGGCGTCGGTCTTCAGAACTTCAAATTCGAGCATCTTGGGATTGTCGCAGGTGTATAGGGGTGTATCAGGCGCCTGCCAGAGGGGTTTTACGGGCCAGCAGCATGGCATCGCCATAGCTGAAAAAGCGGTATCGCCCGGCAATCGCATGCCGGTACAGCGCCATGATGTGTTCGTAGCCCGAAAACGCGCTGACCAGCATCATCAGCGTGCTTTTGGGCAGGTGAAAGTTGGTCAGCAGCAGGTCAACCACGGCAAATTCAAAGCCCGGGGTGATGAAGATGTTGGTGTCGTTGCAGTCGGGGCCGAATTTGGCGTGCGACTCCAGCGCCCGGACAGTGGTGGTGCCCACGGCCACCACGCGGCCACCACGCGCCTTGCACGCGGCAATGGCTTGCTGCGTGGCCAAAGGGACCTCAAAACGCTCGAAATGCATGGTGTGGTCTGCAATGTTTTCGGCCTTGACGGGCTGGAAGGTGCCGGCACCCACATGCAGCGTCACGCTCGCGCGCTGGATGCCGCGCGCTTCGAGTTGCGCCAATATGGCTTCATCGAAGTGCAGTGCCGCGGTGGGCGCGGCCACGGCGCCCGGGTTTTTGGCAAACACCGTCTGGTAGCGCTGCTCGTCGTCCGCGGAGTCGGTATGGGTAATGTAGGGCGGCAGCGGTACGTGGCCATGCTGCGCCATCAGCGCATAGGGGTCACTGCTCAGGCGGAAACGATACAGAGGCCCGCTTTCCTCGGGCCAGCGGCCCAGCAGCGTGGCGGTGAAGCCACCGTCCATTTGCAGCACCGCGCCCGGCAGGGGTTTTTTGCTGACCTTCATGTGGGCGGCGACTTCATGGCCGGCATCCGCATGGGGCGACAGCACGCGTTCGATCAGTAGTTCCAGTTTGCCTCCGCTGGCTTTCTGGCCGAAGAGCCGGGCTTTGACGACTTTGGTGTCGTTGAACACCAGCAGGTCGCCCGGCAGCAACAGGCCGGGGAGTTCGGTGAACCGTCGGTCCACTGGCAGGTCTTCACGCCCGTCAAGCAGGCGCGAGCCGCTGCGCTGGGCGGCAGGGTGTTGGGCAATGAGTTCTTCGGGCAGCGTGAAATCAAAATCGCTGAGGGTGAAATGGGGCTTCATAAACCTAGAAACCGCAGTTGGATGCGCCCGAGTGTGCCGCCCGCGCTGCGCCAGGCAAGGCGCGACAACGCTGTGGGCTGTTGCCCACAAGGCGGAGCAACGCCGCATGGTGCTGTGCGGGTGGCGCAATCGGGTGCATAGCGTTGTTATGCACAAGCTGAGTGCCAGCGAAGGGAGGGGTGACGGTATTCAAGCGGATTCTGAGAGGTTTGCAAGCGGTCAACTGCGGTTGCTAGGTTGACGGCACAATTGTCCCATGTCGCCTCCTGGTGCCTCCGTCCGAAAAACTGTCCCGCCTGAGACTGCAGTCGGGGACAACGCTGTGCTCCGCCCGCAGGTTGAGAAAGCCCCGCCCAAATCCCCTGCGCAAAAAGCCCTGGAGAAGCTGGGCCTGCGCCGCGACATCGATCTGGCCTTGCACCTGCCCCTGCGCTACGAGGATGAAACCCGCATCGTGCGGCTGGCGGACGCGCGGGACGGCGATCTGGTGCAAATCGAAGGCCAGGTGACGCACAGCGAGATCGCCTTTCGCCCGCGCCGACAGCTGCGGGTGACGGTAGACGACGGCAGCGACACCTGCGTGCTGCGCTTCATCAATTTTTACCCGGCTCACCAGAAAACGCTGAGCACAGGCGCCCATGTTCGGGTGCGGGGTGAAATCCGCGGCGGCTTTCTCAGCCGTGAAATGATCCACCCCAGCTTCAGGCTGGCCGGCGGTGAGCTGCCCGGCGCGCTGACGCCGGTGTATCCCACCGTGGCCGGACTGCCGCAAACCTACCTGCGAAAAGCCGTGCTCAGCGGCCTGGCGCGGGCTGATCTCCGCGAGACCTTTCCGCCTGAAGTTTTAGGTGAAAACAGGCTGCAGCCCTTATGGAACCTGCGCGAGGCGCTACAGTTTTTGCATCACCCCACGCCAGATGTCTCGCTGGCCACGCTGGAAGACCGCAGCCACCCGGCCTGGCAGCGGCTCAAGGCCGAAGAGCTGCTGGCCCAGCAGCTGTCGCAGCTGCAGGCCAGGCGCATACGCGCAGCCATGCGCGCACCTTCGCTGGTGGGCCCGCCCATGCGCGGCACGCAGTGCACGCTGCATGACCAGTTGCTGGAGCGCCTGCCTTTCCGGTTGACCGCCGCCCAGCAGCGCGTGTGCAACGAGATTGAAGCGGACCTGAAAAAAAACATCCCCATGCACCGCCTGTTACAGGGCGACGTGGGCGCCGGCAAAACGGTGGTGGCGGCGCTGGCTGCGGCACGCTGCATGGATGCGGGCTGGCAATGCGCGCTGATGGCGCCTACGGAAATCCTGGCCGAGCAGCACTTCAGCAAGCTGATCGGCTGGCTGGAGCCGCTGGGCATCAAGACCGCCTGGTTGACCGGCAGCCAGAAAACAAAAGAGCGGCGCGAGATGCTGGCGCTGATCGAGAGCGGGGAGGCCGGTCTGGTCATAGGCACACACGCTGTGATCCAGGACAAGGTGAAGTTCAAAAACCTGGCGCTCGCCATCATTGACGAGCAGCACCGCTTTGGCGTGGCGCAGCGGCTGGCCCTGCGCAGCAAAATGACTGAAGGCGGGCAGGAACCCCATCTTTTGATGATGACCGCCACGCCGATTCCGCGCACGCTGGCGATGAGTTATTACGCTGACCTTGACGTCTCCACCATCGACGAGCTGCCGCCCGGCCGCACGCCCATCGTGACCAAGGTGGTGAGCGACGCGCGGCGCGACGAAGTGATCACGCGCATACGCGGGCAGCTGGCGGAAGGGCGGCAGATTTACTGGGTCTGCCCACTGATCGAGGAAAGCGAGTCCATCGACCTGGTCAATGCCACGCAAACGCATGAAGCGCTGAGCGCGGCCTTGCCCGGCGTCAGTGTGGGGCTGCTGCATTCGCGTATGCCGGTTGCAGAAAAGAAGGCCGTAATGAGCCAGTTCACCGCCGGGAAAATGGGCGTGCTGGTGAGTACGACGGTGATCGAGGTGGGCGTTGACGTGCCCAATGCTTCGCTGATGGTGATCGAGCATGCCGAGCGCTTTGGCCTGAGCCAGTTGCACCAGCTGCGCGGCCGTGTCGGGCGCGGCGCGGCAGCGTCGGCATGCGTGCTGCTGTATTCGACCGGCGATGCGTCCCGGCTCGGCGAGATGGCGCGCGAACGCCTCAAAGCCATGGCGCAAACCAATGATGGCTTCGAAATCGCCCGGCGCGACCTCGAAATCCGCGGGCCCGGCGAGTTCCTGGGAGCGCGGCAATCGGGCGCGCCGCTGCTGCGGTTTGCCGATCTCGAGACCGATGCCGCGCTGCTGGCCTGGGCACGCGAGCGGGCGCCACTGATGCTGGACCGGCATGCGGAACTGGCTCATCGGCACATCCTGCGATGGCTGGGGGGCAAAGCCGATTACCTGAAGGCCTAAGCACCATCCCGCGATACAGCGATTGAGAAAAGCAGCACAATAAGCCCATGACGCTGACCGAACTCAAATACATCGTCGCTGTGGCCCGCGAAAAGCATTTCGGCAAGGGCGCCGACGCCTGTCACGTCTCGCAGCCCACCCTCAGTGTGGCCATCAAGAAGCTGGAAGAAGAGCTGCAGGTCAAGCTGTTTGAGCGCAACGCCAACGAAATCACCGTGACGCCTCTGGGCGAAGAAATCGTGCGCCAGGCCCAGAGCGTGCTGGAGCAAGCCGACAACATCCGTGAAATTGCCAAGCGCGGCAAAGACCCGCTGGCGGGTGCGCTGCGGCTGGGCGTGATCTATACGATTGGCCCCTACCTGTTGCCCGACCTGGTGCGCCAGGCGATTGCGCATACGCCGCAGATGCCGCTGATGCTGCAGGAAAACTTCACCGTCAAGTTGCTGGAAGAGTTGCGTACCGGTGAAATTGACTGCGCCATCCTGGCCGAGCCCTTTCCCGACACCAACCTGGCCATTGCGCCGTTGTATGACGAGCCTTTCATGGCGGCGGTGCCCAGCGCCCATGCGCTGGCGTCCCGCAAAAGCGTGACGGCCGAGGAGCTCAAGAAGGAAACCATGCTGCTGCTGGGGACCGGCCATTGCTTTCGCGACCACGTGCTCGAGGTTTGCCCCGAATTTGCACGCTTTTCCAGCAGCGCCGAAGGCATCAGCAAAAGCTTCGAAGGTTCGTCGCTGGAAACCATCAAGCACATGGTGGCGGCGGGCATGGGCATCACGCTGGTGCCCCGACTGGGCGTGCCCAAGGAGGCTCTGGCCGAGCAGGCCGCAGCTGCCAGGAAACCCGCCAAGGGAAAACCCGCCGCAAGCCGCAGCAAGGTGGCAGCAGAGCAACCTTCGTTCATCAAATACCTGCCGTTTGACGGCGATGTGCCGAGCCGGCGCGTGGTGCTGGCCTGGCGTCGCAGCTTCACGCGATACGAGGCCATTGCCGCGCTGCGCAACGCCATTTACGCCTGCGAACTGCCCGGCGTCATCCGCCTGTCTTGAATCCCGTCTATGACCGGCATTGACGGCGGCTGTTGCGGCCGTCGTCCTGATTTCGTTAAAGTTATCCCTGAATTTTAAAAAAGGAAACACCATGGCCAAGTCTTCTGCCAAACCAGCCGGCAAAACCACCGGCAAGCCCGCACCTTCCATCAACATTGGCATCAATGAAAAAGACCGCGCAGCGATCGCCAAGGGCCTGAGCCGCCTGCTGGCCGACACCTACACGTTGTACTTGACCACCCATAACTTCCACTGGAATGTGACGGGGCCGATGTTCAACACGCTGCACCTGATGTTCATGACGCAGTACACCGAACTGTGGGCCGCGGTTGACCCGGTGGCCGAGCGTATCCGCTCGCTGGGCCATCCCGCACCGGGCTCTTACGCTCAGTTCGGCAAGCTGGCGTCGATTCCCGATGTACCTGTGGTGCCGCCCAAGGCGCTGGAGATGGTGCGTATCCTGGTGCAGGGCCATGAAGCCGTCGCACGCACGGCACGCGAATTATTTCCACTGGCCGACAAGGCCAGTGACGAGCCGACCGCGGACTTGCTGACGCAGCGCCTGACGGTGCACGAGCAGACGGCCTGGATGCTGCGCTCCTTGCTCGAAGAGTAAGTCTTGCATGCGCGTTTCAGACGAGGCTGATAACGGCAAATCAGCACCGCTGCAGGCAAACAGCGCGAGGGACGCTTCTTCGCCAGCAGGGGCCGCGGAACCGGCTTTGCCGGGCCGCAGGCGCAGCGCCCCCTCGGGGGGCAGCGCATTACACGAAGTGAAAAGCGTGGGGGCCAATTATTTGCAACTGATCCGCTGGAATCGCCCGGCGGGCTGGTTGCTGCTGCTGTGGCCGACCCTGTCGGCGCTGTGGGTAGCTTCGCACGGCTTTCCGGGCTGGCATCTGCTGGCCGTGTTTACCTTGGGCACCTTCCTGATGCGCAGCGCGGGTTGTTGCGTCAACGATGTGGCCGACCGCGATTTTGACCGCCACGTCAAACGCACGGCGCAGCGGCCCGTGACCAGCGGCGCCGTCTCCGTCAGGGAGGCGCTGTTGCTGGGAGCCGTGCTGGCCCTGCTGGCTTTTGGCCTGGTACTCACCACCAATACCGTCACCATCGCCTGGTCATTCGCCGCGCTGGCTGTAACGCTGGTCTATCCGTATGCCAAGCGTTATGTCTCCATGCCGCAGGCGGTGCTGGGGGTCGCTTTCAGCTTTGGCATTCCGATGGCTTTTGCCGCCGTACAGTCGCGCATTCCGCTGCTGGCCTGGGTGCTATTGCTGGGCAACCTGTTCTGGGTGATTGCCTACGACACGGAATACGCCATGGTCGACCGTGACGACGACTTGAAGATCGGCATGAAAACGTCGGCCATCACACTGGGGCGGTTCGATGTGGCGGGCGTCATGCTCAGCTACCTGATTTTTCTGTTAATTTGGGCTGTAGCCCTTATGGATATTGCGCAACCAGCTATTTATTTAATAGCAATTACGGTGGCGTTCGGGCAGGCGCTGTGGCACGGCTGGCTGATCCGCAAGCGCGAGCGCGATGACTGTTTCAAGGCGTTTCGGCTCAACCATTGGCTGGGCTTTACGGTATTTGCGGGAATTGCGCTGTCGTACCTGGGCCGTTGAGCCTGCGCCGAAACAGACGGCCATAAAAAAGCCCGCATCTGCGGGCTTTTTCAATTCCTGCCGCCTGATCAAGGGCTCAGCGGAACTTCATCCGCAAATTACACCGATTTTTTGGCTTTTGCCTTGGCCTTGTGCTTGACCTTGTGTTTGGCTTTTGCCTTGGCTTTTGTGGGCGCGGCGGCTTTTTCGGCAGGTGCGGCGGCAGGGGCTGCTGCGGGTGCGGCGGCCTGGGCCGCTGCTGGCGTGGAGATCACGGCCAGGGGCATGGCGAGGACGGCTGCGCTGATGAGGGTGGACAGTAATTTGTTCATGGGGAAGCTCCGGATGTTGGAAAAGTTATGGTGCGGGTGTTGCCGGGTGAACTGTCCACGAAGGACCAGGGCAGCCGTGACAGACGCTCTTCTTCAACGTCTTCCCTCGCAGGGCGGTTGACTTGCCCGGCCGCGGTCATCCGCAAATCCCATGGCCACGTGCTGCCACGACAAAAGAATCATATTGCTATTAATTCAGGGGCTTAAGAGGCAAAGTTCATCACCAGAAGACACCTGCGGGTCAACCGCGGCAACAATGAGTTTGCCCGGGGCTCAGTTCACGTCAACGGTATCGAGAGCTTCTGGCGCTATGCCAAGCGACGTCTGGTGCAGTTCAGCGGTGCACTCAGGCACACCTTCTAACTGCACTTGAAGGAAACCGAGTTCAGGTTCAACCACCGCCACTGCAGCCTGTACAAGTCGCTGCTATCCTTGCCGGGAAACAATCCTCTTTAACGGGATTTTTGCTTCTTAAGCCCCTGATTGATGGCGATCGGTGCGCTTTCACGCTCGGTTGAGCCGCCAGAGCCTGGGGATTTGCCCGCTCGTCAGAACTGTTTCGATTCGCCACCAGCCAGAAGTCCCCAGCCCCCGGCATCGCCAGATAGCTCAAAATACCCTCCATGACCTTCGATGCAGCCAACCCACCCCGTTTCTGGCCCGACCTGAAAAGCCCTGACTTTTCGCGCCTGGACTTGGCCCGCTGTATTGCGGTGCTGCCGGTGGCCGCGGTGGAGCAGCACGGCCCGCACCTGCCGCTTAATGTGGATGCGACGTTGGTGGAAGGTGTGATTGCAGCCGCTTTGCCGCATTTACCCCCAACGCAGCCGGTGCTGTTTTTGCCCACGCAGGCGGTGGGCTTTAGCCCCGAGCACGATCGCTTTGCCGGCACGCTCACGCTAAAAGCCGAGACCGTGATCCGGCTCTGGACCGAGCTGGCCGAATCCGTTGTGCAAACGGGGGTCAAGAAATTGGTGCTGCTCAATTCGCACGGCGGCCAGGTTGGCCTGCTGGACGTGGTGGCGCGCGACCTGCGGGCCCGGCTGGGCATGCTGGTCTACAGCGTGAACTGGTTCAACCTGCCGCTCACAGGTGAGGATGGCAAGTCCGTGAATGATTTGTTCAGTGCCGAAGAGCACCGCTTCGGCATCCACGCCGGCGAGATCGAAACCTCCATGATGCTGGCGCTCAAGCCGGGTCAGGTCGACATGGCCAAGGCGCAGAACTTTCACTCCACTTCACAGGACAGGGCTGCGAAGTTCAGCATCCTGGGTGACGGCCGCAGCGCCAAGCTGGCCTGGCAGATGCAGGACTACAACCCGCAGGGTGCGGTGGGCAATGCGGCTGCCGCTACAGCAGACAAAGGCCGCGCCCTGCTGAATGCAGCGGGGCGCAGCCTGGCGCGGCTTCTGTCGGAGATCGACCAACTGCCGGCTGATACGCTGAGCGATAAAACCGCGTTCTAGGCTGTTGCGGGGCGGGTATTTAGCGCAGGATCACGGTCTGGCGCTTCCACGCGGCGTCCTGCGAACGGGCGAAGGCCGCCAGCGTTCCCGGGTCACCGGCCTGCTTCTCGGCCGTCAAGCTGTCCATGCGCGCCACCTCGAAACTGCGGCGCAGGCGCCCGGCAATGCGGGTCTCGCGGGCCAGCAGCATGTGAGGCGTGCCGCGCACCCAGCCGGCAAATTCCACATAGCCCAACTCGGGGCCATTGCTGGCGGGCGGCAGCACCTCAATCGTCCATTGCCCGGATCTTTTGCGAAACACCCACAGCTCGCGCCAGGCGTCCAGCGGCTGCACCGCGAGCGCCAGGGCCTGGCCATCCGGGTGGGCGCTGGCGGACGCGGTCCACACGATGCCGTAGGTGCAGCGCCTGGCCACGGCCTCCTTGCCGGGTTTGCCGTCGGCCTTGTTTTCGTACAGCGCCACGCAGGTTTCGCCGGCCTGGCCCGTCTCGGTGGCTACCGTCAGTTTGGCGAAGCGGGGTAGCGCGGTTTCAGCGCCCCATCGTGAGGCGCCCACTCGAATCGCCGCGTCGTTGTAGTCCTGCCTGTCGTTGTCCGTCAGCTCCAGCTTGTTCACCGCCGCGAGTTCCGCCAGGGCGCGCTGGGCGGCTGCCGTGGGTGCTTCGGCCCGGCGCGCCTGCTCAAACGCCAGGCTGGCGTGCACGCCGGCACGGCGCAGGCGCAAACGGTTTTTGCTGACTTCAGGCAACTGGGCGAACTGCGCGGCGCTGACCTTGTCCAGCACTTCGGCGCGCCACTGGTCTTGCGTGAAGCGGTCCTGCGGATGCAGGTCGGGGCTCATGCAGTCGGGGCGGGTCACGGCCAGCGCGGCGCGTGCGCGTTGCTCGGCGTCGGATGGCAGCGCCAGCACACGGCGAAAGGCCTCGCCGTTGTAGCAAAGCTGCATGCTTCCGTTCTGCTCATAACCCTTGAAGTTCACGCCATAAAAGGTGGCCACTTCCATGTGCGCAGAGATCACGTCACTCGTGGCCTTGCCGTGCTTCATGGAGGCGCGGCGCGCCAGGCGTTCGGCCATGGTGCCCAACGCATCAAAGGCTTCCGCGCCTATGGCGTCTGCCGGCGCGGCCTTGAGGTAAGCGGCCGTGTACGCAATGCCCAGGGCTTCGGCGCCCGGGCTTTCGCGCAGGAAGCGCACCACCGAGAGGAGCTGCGGCGCGTCCTCGGGCTGCAGCGAGACCGTGCGAACCTGACTCACGTGGATGAAGCCCGCGCGTTCACGCCTGTGGTCGTAGACCTGCAGGTAATCCATGCGCTGGCCGCGGATCTCGAGCGCGTCGCCTTGCCACAGGGCCGCCTGCTGTGCGGCCGAATCACGCGGCGCGGCGCGCAGGGTGGCCTGGTCCTGCGTCACGATGGCGAGGGTAAGAAGTGCGGTGGTGATCATTATTCGGCCTCTTCTTTGTCGTTGTTGTCTTGCGTGCCGGCGTCGCGCGGCGCTTGCGCCACGGTGCGGCCGGCCTTGGGCGCGCCGCCCAGCAGGCCCGCGCCCACAAAGCCGCCGCTGGTGGAGGGCGGGGCGATGATCACGGTGATCTTGTCGCTCAGCTTGTCGGCCATGGTCTTCTGGATCAGCAGCGGGTGGCGCGTGATCAGCACGCCTTCGCGCGCCATCTGCTCGCTGTTGATCTTGCCCACGCGGTCCAGCCGGTAGGCTTCGGCATCCGCCAGTTTCTGGCGCGAATCGGCTTCGCCCGATGCCTCGATGCGCCGCGCCTGGGCGCTGCCCTCCGCCGTGCGTATGCGTGACTGCTTGTCGGCTTCGGCTTCGAGCTGGCGCTGCTCGATCTGCTTTTGCTTGAAGGGAAGGACATGTTTCATGGCTTCTTCCTGCGCTTTGGCTGCAATTACCTGTTCACTGGCGGCGGCCTGCGCATTGGTTTCACGGCGTATTTTTTCGGCCATCGCGTCCAGCTCGGTTTCCTTGACGCGCTTTTCCTTCAGGGCCAACGTGTAGCGCATCTTTTCCGTGGCCAGCTCTTCGGCCAGCAGCTTGTCCATGCCCTGGCGGTAATCTGCGGGCAAGTCGACCTTGCCCATCTGCACCGTGCGCAGCAGGATGCCGTCGGCCGCGAGCTTGGGTTTGAGTTCGGCTTCGATGAGCTGCTGGATCTCGGCACGCTTGCTTGAGAAGATCTCCCGTACGGTGTAGCGGGTGAAGGTCTTGTAGATCACGCCTTGCACGGCGGGCTGTACGATCTGGCCGGCAATGTCGTCAGGCAGGTTTTTCGACAGTGCGTTCACCTTGGTGGGGTCCAGTGCATAACGCACCGTGATGTCCACACCCAGCGACATGCCTTCAATCGACTGGAAGGGCGAGGGGCCGTCGGCACGGCTGCTGCCTTCAGGGCGGTAGACCTGGTCGCGCAGCGAGAAGGTACGCACCTCGTGCAGGCCGGGCAGCAGCAGCAGGGAACCTTCGCGGAATTCGTCGACGCCGCCGGTCAGCTGGTTGGTGCGAATCGCCACGTCGCCGCGCGCCACCGATTCCATGGGAGGGTGCACCCACAGCAGGTAGCCGACCGCGCCCGCCGCGGCGGTGGCGATCATCAGGCCGCTGGCGCTGGCGGCGCGCTGCACCCCTGTGGCAGCGATACGGCGGGTGCCGCGCACCCCCCTGGAAAAGATGGCGCGGATGCGCAGGGAAATACGGCTAAGGCGTGGGTTCATGATGGGCTCCTCCGGTTGGTTTGGCGAGAGGCGCGGGTTGCGCTTTCTCTGGCCTCCATTGTTCGAATCGGGCCCGGAGCATTCAATGCGCCTGCGCGGTGTCTTTGCACGGTTTGGCGGCGGCAACCCTCCGCCAACGGAAGAAACACTCACACGGCCTGGCGCAGGCCACACCCATAATGGCGACACCCCATCCTCTTGAGGCCTCATGACCAAAATTGCCGTGATCGAAGACGACCTGCCCATGAGCAACCAGCTCAAGGGCTGGATTGAATCGGCCCGTCCGGGCATCCAGGTCGACCAGTGGTTCAACCGCGACGATGCCGAGGCCGCCGTTGCCCGCGAAGGCTATGACGCCGTGGTGCTGGACATCGAACTGGGGCGCGAACGCCATGCCGGCGTGGCCATCATCAACGCCATCAACAAGCAGCGGCAGGGTACGCCCGTGCTGGTGGTGTCCGCCATGCCGGCCGCCATCTACCGCAGCATCATGAAAGCTCTGGACGCCTGGGACTATCTGCAAAAAACCACGTTTGAGGAGGCCGACTTCATCGAGACCTTCCTGGACATCCTGCGGACCGCCAAGGCCAAACCCGCAGGCAGGGCGCCAGCCGGCGACAGCCAGGAACTGCAGCTGGACCCGCTGCGACAGAACACCGCCATCTGGCGCGGGCAGCGCGTGAATCTGCCGCTGACGGCGCAACGCATCCTGGCAGCGCTGCACGCGCGCCGCGGCGAGGTCGTGAGTTACGACGACCTCTACCAGGTGGTCAAGAGCGGCCGCAACCGCGACAACATCCGCAAGCACGTCAGCACGATTCGCGACGCGTTCAAGGAAATCGATGCGGCCTTTGACGGCATTGAAAACATCCCGATGCGAGGCTTTCGCTGGGCTGAGGCGCCGGAGCCCCCGCGCGGCAGAGGCAAGGCGTGAAGCTGCCCACCCGCCTGGATGTCGAGCGCCTGCTGCCGGCGCGCGTACCCTTCGGCCTGCGCGTATTTTTTCGCGGCGCTTTTTTTCTGCTGGCATTGGCCACCGTCGCCCTGGCCATCGCCGTGTTGCAAGACGAAAAGGAGCGCAGCTACCGCAATTACCAGGACGGCTTTCGCAAGAACCAGGCGCAGATCGCCGCCAAGCTGCGCCATCCCACGGGCCAGCTGGTGCTGCTCAACCCCACGGCCTACGAGCATGAGGTGACGCCGCTGCGCCCGTTGGTGCTGCCTTTTTCGGCCCTCGATTTCGACGATCGCAACAAGGCCCAGCAGGCAGTGGAGATGGCCGGCTGCCTGGTGCAATACCCCGACGCGGCGTCGATGTGCGTGGCCGTCGGCAACAACCCCTTTGCCGGCGGTTTTCTTTATGCCGTCGGCAGCTTCAACAGCGGGCCCCTGGTGTCGCACATCTCCGGAACGCTGGACTTAAGCCAGGCGCACCGCGCCCGCATCACGGTCGACATGCGCGGGCAGCGCTCCCGCTGGATCGCACCTTTCCAGGCCATGCAGGCCATGGACGAGGGGCGCAACGCCTCGCCTCTTGCCAATGCCAGAGGCCGGCTGGTCGGCTTTGCCGATGAGGGCCCGATCACGCCGGCCAGCCGGCCCGTGCGCGACTTCCGCGGCTGGCTTTGGCAAGACAGCCGCTGCGTGGACGGCACGCTGGCGGCAGACCCTGATTGTGCCCGGCGTGCCTTTGTCAGCGTGCGCCTGCCGGTGGAGCTTTTTCGCGAAGCCCTGTTTACCAAAGGGCCTGCGGGCATCGTCTGGCCGCCGGCTGACCTGGACCAGATCAAGGTGCAGGTGGAAATGCTGGCCCCCGGCGAGGGCAAGCCGTTGTTTGACAGCAATGCCGCAGGCGCCACGGCGCCATTCTCATGGGCTGAGCTCACCCCCTTGCTGTTGCCCGGCGAAAAGCTGCGCATCCGCAAGCTGGGCGCCGCCGGCGCCAGCACTGACATCGTGGCGCTGTCCGGCGCAGAGGCGACAGAGCGCTCCTCCCCCCTGATCGCTTACCTGATACGCCGGCTGCAAGTCGATGGCTACGACGCACCCATCACCAGCACCGACATCATCAGCACGCCGCTGGGGCGCTATGAGCTCACGCTGACCGGCGACATCCGCACCGTCAACAAGGCCCTGACGGCTGTGGCCACCCGTGTGTCCTGGTTTGTGGGGGCCATGCTGCTGGCCATCTTTGTGACCTGGCTGGCCATTGAGCTGCGCATCATCCGCCGCATCACCGAACTCACCCGCCGCGCCGCTACCGTGTCCAAGGGCGTGCGCGCCAGCGACAACCTGGCGACGGTTGACCTGGCCGACCTGCGCGGCGGCGACGAGCTGGGTGTGCTGGCCGGCGGCCTGCAAGACCTGCTGCAGCGCGTCAATGAAGACGTGCGCCGCGAACAGATCCGCGTCGCCCAGGAAAAAGACACCTGGCACGCGGTAGGCCACGAAATCATGTCGCCCCTGCAATCGCTCATGGTGCTGCACGGAAGTGCCGACGACCCGGCGCACCGCTACATCAGCCGCATGCAGCAGGCCGTGCGCGTGCTCTACGGCAGTGCGTCGCCCAGCGAAGCCTTTGAATCCACCGCGCTCAATCTGCAGACGCTGGATGCCAATGAATTCCTGAGCCATGTGGCGCGCAACGCTGAGGCCGCGGGCATTCCCGGTGTGGCTTTTGATCCGCTGGCCCAGCCGGTCAGAGTGCGTGCCGACGAGTATTCGCTGGAAGATGTCGTGTCACATGTGCTGCGCAACGCTGATCGCTACCGTTTGCCCGGCAGCCTGATTCGCATCACGCTGTCGCGGCAGGCACAGGAAGGCACAGCGCCCGAGGCAGTGATCAGCATCAGCAACCAGGGCCCGCAGATCGAGGCCGGCCTGTTGGACAAGATTTTCGAGTACGGCGTGTCTGACCAGCCAGATACCGGCGTGGCGGGACAGCGCGGGCAGGGCCTGTTTGTCGCCAAAACCTATATGGCCAAGATGGGCGGCACCATCACCGCGTACAACCGGGATAGCGGTGTTTGCCTGGAGTTGCGCCTGCAGTGCGCTGTCGGCTGATCCCTGATTCCATTGCTAATTCGCTGCGAGAGTAGGCGCGCCGCCGCAGACAGTGCTTAGGGCCTGCCAATGCCATTTATGCAGATGCGTTGCGAGTCAAAAAGGCCTTGAGCAAGGCGCAAAACGCAGGCGGGGTAGACCCCGTCAAGGCTTTGCAACGCCGCGCAAGGCCTTTTTGATCGCAACCCGGAGGGAATGGGGTGAAAACGGCGCCACTCGGCGTTGCGCTTCTAGCCAGACAAAAGTCTGGGCGTCGTCGCGCGCCTTGATTGGCACCGTTTTCACCCCATTCGCATTTGCATAAATGGCATTGGCAGGCCCTGGCACGGCAAGGCGGCGTAACGACCTATCGCAGCGAATTAGCAATGGAATAAAAATCAAAGCCCCCAGTGAGCGGTAACTCGCTGGAGGCCTTGTCTTGCCAGACGGACCGGTAAGTCCGCTGCCATGGAAGAAAGTATCTCCCGGGAGTGGCCGAATAATTTGCCTGATTTGCTGCTGAATTTCCCATAAACAGATAAAAAATCTGTAAAACAGAAAATTTCAGATAAATTACCTGAATGGATACTTTAGACCGGAAAATCCTTCAGGTTTTGCAGGCTGACGCGCGCACCAGCCTGCAAGACATCGGTCAGGCCGTGGGCCTGAGCCCCTCGCCCTGCTGGGGCCGCATCAAGAAGATGGAGGAAGCCGGCGTGATCGAGGGCTACACGGTGCGCCTCAATGCGCAGGCGCTGGGCCTGGGCGACACGGTGATGGTGCAGGTCACGCTGGACAGCCATTCCGACAACACGTTGGAGAAATTCGGCGAGACGCTGGCGGCGATCCCCGAGGTGATAGAGGCTTATCTGGTGTCCGGCGAATACGACTACCTGCTGCGCATCGCGGTGCACGACACCAAGGACTACGAGCGCCTGCTGCGCGAGCGGCTCTACAAGATCAAAGGCATACGCCACAGCAAGTCCAGCTTTGTGCTGCGCACCCTCAAGAAGGCTGACCTGCCCCTGCTGACGGGCTGAGCCAGGCGAAGGTCAGCGCTGACAGCGGCCGTTGGGGCCGGCTGACAGCTGCGCGAACCTCACCCGCCCACACTGACGAATGCCCTGCATCATGCAGGGCGCGGGCATTGCCGTCATTTCTTCAGGGGGTTTTATGCGATCGATTGCCTGTCAACGCGTCTGGCATGTTCTGGCGCTGTGCGCGGCATTCGCCTGTACGCTGGCCGCGTGCGGTGACACCGCCCTGTTGCCGCCGGAGGCCGGTATGGGCGCCAATCCAACCCTGCCCAAACCCAACAAGACCTTGTTTCCCACGGTGAACATTGCGCCGGCCAAGGGCTGGCCCGAGGGTGCTATGCCCACGCCCATGGCGGGCCTGGGCGTGACGGCCCTGGCTGGCGGCCTGGACCATCCGCGCTGGGTCTACGTGCTGCCTAACGGCGACGTGCTGGTGGCTGAAAGCAATGCGCCACCCAAGCCGGAAGATGGCAAGGGCATCCGCGGCTGGTTCATGAAAAAGGTGATGGGCCGGGCCGGCGCCGGCGCGCCCACGGCCAACCGCATCACCCTGCTGCGCGACGCCGACGGCGACGGAAAGGCCGAAAGCCGCAGCGTGTTTCTGGAAAACCTCAACTCGCCTTTCGGCATGGTACTGGTGGGCAACGATTTCTACGTGGCCAACACCGATACTGTTGTGCGCTTTCCTTACCAGCCGGGCCAGACCCGCATCACGGCGGCGCCCGTCAAGGTGGTGGACCTGCCGGCCGGCCCCATCAACCACCACTGGACCAAAAATATCATTGCCAGTCCGGACGGCAGCAAGCTGTATGTCACCGTCGGCTCCAACAGCAATGTGGGCGAACGCGGCATGGAGGCCGAAACTGGCCGCGCCGCCATCTGGGAGGTCGATGCCAAAACCGGCAGCCACCGCGTGTTTGCCTCTGGCCTGCGCAATCCGAACGGCATGGGTTGGGCACCCGGCAGCGGCGCACTCTGGACGGTGGTGAACGAGCGCGACGAGATCGGCAGCGACCTCGTACCCGACTACCTGACTTCGGTGCGCGATGGTGTGTTTTACGGCTGGCCCTACAGCTATTACGGCCGGCACGTGGACGACCGCGTCAAGCCGCCGCGTCCGGACTTGGTGGCGCAAGCGGTTTCACCCGACTACGCGCTGGGCTCCCATGTCGCGCCATTGGGCATGGTGTTTTCAGAAGGCAATGCGCTGCCGCCATCACTGGCCATGGGAGTTTTTATCGGTGAACACGGTTCCTGGAACCGCGTGCCGCACAGCGGGTACAAGGTGGTGTTCGTGCCTTTTCGCCAGGGCTTGCCGGCCGGTTTGCCGGTGGATGTGCTCACGGGTTTCCTGAGCCCCGAAGGCCATGCCTACGGCCGGCCGGTGGGCGTGGCGATGGACAAGCGCGGCGCGCTGCTGGTGGCTGACGATGTGGGCAACGTGGTCTGGCGGGTGAGCGCTAGCCAGCCGAAATAGAAGGTTTGGGTTTCTTAAGGGGAAAGTGCCTGAAGCCCTTATTTTATGAGCGCAAGCAGCTATTAATTTAATAGCGACTATGCTGCCTGAAATTGCATCAGGCTGTAGGCAACACCATGTCGGCGGTACCCGGGCAGACCCAGCGGGGATGTTCCCGCGAAGTGTCTATGCACCCGCCCGATGCATACACGCCCTTGGGTTCACGCATGCGCAGCATCAGTTCCAGGATTCGTGCCGTCTCGGCCGGGTCGGTGCTGGAGGCCTTGACGCCGGCTTCCACGATGCTTTCATTGATACGCAACTCGCCGGCTTCGTCGGTGTAGGTGGCATGCCGCCAGTGAAACAGCTCCAGGCATTTGGCCGTCAGGGTGTAGGGCTGCTCGCGTTTCCAGAAGTTGGTGAACTGCCCGTTGCCGATGTAGAACACCCAGGAGCCTTCATAGCCCGAAACGTCCGAAGAGTGTTCATCGGGGTTTCGGAACCATAGCCGGTCGCCGGGCACGTAATACCTGGGCGGCAGGGGTTGTTCCATCGTGCCGTATTCGCGCAGGAACACGTCGTGGAATTTGCCCGACATGATGGCCTGGCGCTCCCAGCGCTGCTGCAGCGCGGCCAGCAACGGCGGGTTGCAGGTTTCGAGTTCCTGCGCGATGGCCAGCAGGATCACGTATTCGGTCGCGCGGTAGCAGGAAAAGGAATACAGCTTGCCCGAGGCCTCGGGTTGGGTGGCTTTTTCCAGGGCGGGAATCAATGCGTGACCGGGCTTGACGGTAAAGCCAGCGTCTTCCGAGTAGACCCAGCAGTCCTCCGGCCGGTTGACTTCGGTGGTGTGAAATTCCAGTGCAGTCTTGCGCGCAGCCAGCACGATGTTGCGGCGTATGCGCACTGCCGATGCCAGCTCCGCATGGCTGGGAAATTCAAACGCGACCGGGCTGAGCAGCATGGCCAGAAGAATCTCTCGTTCCAGGTCTTCGCTGTTGTTCAGCGTATCCAGCTGCAGCCGTTCTGCCAGGCCCAGGGTGTCCAGGCCGGGCGCCCATTGTGCGGCGAGGCCGTCCGGCAGGCAGAAGCTTCTTGCGGCGGTGGAGCCCGGAAAAATCTCCCTGGTTTCCACGGCGTCCTGCAGGCCGAGCTTTTCAAGCTGCACCAGGAAACTGTAAGTGGAAGCTGCCAGCGCGCCGGTTGTTTCACCGTGAAGGCGAATTCCGACAGGACGAAGGCTGGGCATCAGGGCGGCGGTCATATTGCCGCAAAGTATCTTTGCTTGTGGTCGATTCGGCAATGGCGGAAAAACCACGAAGCCGGCTGCTCGCGGGCACGGTCAGGCGTAAGTAATCCAGCTTGCGTGTTCGGGCGCGTCCAGGTGTGGCAAGGTGTTGTAGGTCACCAGCATGTGCCGCTTGGGCGTAAAGGCAAACTCGGTAAGTGAGCAGTTGCGTATGCGCAGGTTCAGCTCTATCGTGGTTTCAGGGCTGGTGCCCAGCACATGGCCCACAGCGGTCGAGATGGGTCCGCCGCTGGAAACCAGCAGCACATTGCCGTTGTAACTGGCACGAATGTGGTTCAGGACAGAGGTTACACCCTCAACAAACTCGGTGTAGCTTGGCATGCCCTGGGGGCTGACCACGCCGGCCATCCACTGTGCCAGCCCGTCACGCAACAGCCGGAAGTGGCCGCGGTATTCCTCGGGCGTGGTGGGTTTTTCGAGCTTGTGCGGGTGAATGGCGCCGATGACTGCGTGGCTGTCATATTCATTGAGCCCGGGACGCTGTGTGGCTTGCATGGTGATACCCATGCCTTCACAGATCCCGGCAAAGGTATTGATCTGCCGCTGCAGCGTGCCGGTGAAAGCGGCGTCAAAGGTGATGCCCTTGTACTTGAAGTACTCGCCCAGACGCACGCTTTGCTGGCGCCCCATGGGGCTGAGCACGTCGTAGTCGTCTTCGCCAAATGAGGCCTGGCCATGGCGCACGAGGTAGAGGGTTCCCATGGCTGGAATTGTGTCGTGCGTGGCAACTGCGGCCAGTCACGCGTGCGACCGGTGCCGGCACCCAAAGGCCAATCCAGCCGGGGCCGCGGAACCGGCTTTGCCGGGCCGCAGGCGCAGCGCCCCCTCGGGGGGCAGCGCACTACGCGAAGCGAGAAGCGTGGGGGCCGGCAGCTAGCACCTTGGCGACAGTCGCCGTGTCCACATTCCCGCCGCACAAGGTGGTGCCCACCACCAGGCCTTTGAGCCGGCCGCGCTCCTGCATGGCCGCAGCAAAACTTGCCGCACCCGCGCCTTCGGCCACGTTGTGTGTGTCGGCATAAAGGTCGCGCATGGCCTGGGCTACTTCGTCGTCCGTCACCTTCACGACGCGTTCCAGGTGCGGCAGCAAAATATCAAGTGCTGCCTGGTCGGCGACGCGGCAGGCCATGCCGTCGGCCAGGTAGGTAGTCACCGGTGCTTCAATCACGCGCCCCGCGGCCAGCGAGTCGGCGTAGGTGGTGGCGTGCGCGCTGACCACGCCCACGATGCGCAGCTTGCGGCCCAGCGCCAGCTTGGCGGCAACGGCCGAACACGCGCCCGAGCCCTGGCCTATCGGCACATACACCACGTCGAGTTGCGGCACCCCCAGCATGAATTCCCACCAGTAGGTGCTGACGCCGCGCAGCAAATCCGCATGAAAGCTCGGCACCATGTGGGCGCCGCGTTCGGCAGCCAGCCTCTTTGCAAACTCGCGGCTTTCCTGGAAGTCGTTGCCGTGCTCGATCAGTGTGACGCCCAGTGCGCGCATGGCGGCGTTTTTCTCCACCGCATTGCCATGCGGAACCACGATGGTGCAAGGCACGCCGTGCGCGCGGGCGGCCCAGCCTATGCTCTGGCCGTGGTTGCCGCGTGTGGCGCTGATGGCTTCTCGCGGCAGCTCGCCGCGTTGCCTGAGTGCCTCAAAGTAGGTGAGCCCGCCGCGCAGCTTGAACGCGCCCACCGGTGTGTGGTTCTCGTGCTTGATCCAGCAGTCGGCGCCCAGCCGCTGGCTGGACAGGCCCCAGCGGTACTGCGGCGTGGCCTGGAACTCGCGGTAGACGACACGGGCCGCATCTTCAATCTCCTGCAGCGAAGGCAGCATGCTGTTCCCCAGCTCCGGCGCGCGGTCGAGTACGGCGCTCATTGGGTGGCCTCCGCTTTGCGAGCTGCGGCATTCGCCTTGGGAACGGCCCGGCGGCTCATGCGGCCACCCGCTTTTCAGTCAGCAGGCGCAGCGCCAGCAAGCCCAGCACGGTGCCCATCACATAGCGCTGCACGCGCATCCAGCTGATATTGCGGTTGAGGAAACCGGCAATCGCCGCGGCGAAGCAGATCAGCACTGTGTTCACACCCGTGCTGACGCTGATCTGCACGGCGCCCAGCGTCAGGCTTTGCAGCAGCAGGTCGCCGCGTTCGGGGTGCAAAAACTGCGGGAAGAACGAGAGATAAAACATGGCGACCTTGGGGTTGAGCAGGTTGGTCATAAAACCCATGAGGAAGAGCGTGCGCGGCGGGTCGTGCGGCAGCTCGCGCGTTTCAAAAGGCGCCAGGCCCCTGGGCTTGACGGCTTGCCAGGCCATCCAGAGCAAATAGGCCGCGCCCGCCACCTTGATCGCATCAAAGGCCAGCGGCACGGCCAGCAGCAGTGCGGTTAGCCCGAACGACGCGGCCAGCAGATGGACGACAAACCCCAGCGCCACGCCGCTAAGCGATACCAGCCCGGCGCGGGGGCCCTGGCACAGCGTGCGTGAGATGCAGTAAATCATGTTAGGCCCGGGCGTGAGCACCAGCACCAGGGCGGCGAGAGCAAACCAGGCGAGTTCAGTGGACGTCAACATTTCAGGCTCCTTTGGATTCCAGGGTGACGAGGCCGCGCGGCGTCTGCAGCGTGGCGATGAGATTGGGCGGGCCTTGCGAGAGGCCTACACCGGCCAGCCCTATGGCCTCGTAGCCGCCGCGCAATGCGTCGGGGCGCGGGTGGCTGGCGTGCAGCGATTGCAGCGTGACGCCTGAGGGCGCCATGCCATCGGCCGGATGCACGTCGCCCCACTGGATCAGCGTGGGCAGCGCACCGTAAAACAGCCTCTGACCATCTTCACGCACGGTGATTTTCCAGCTGAGCTGGCCTTGCGGCGTCATGCGCGAGACGTCCAGCGCCTCACCGCGATCCAGCCCCAGGCGGGAAAGCGCCCGCACCGCCGCGATCACACGGGGCGTCGAGGCGACAAAGTGCGCGAGCTGCGGGCCGGTCTTGCTCAGCCGCAGCTGCAACTCATGATCATCCAGGTCATACCAGCGTCTGGCCGGTGCCGTACGCGGGGTTTGCTTGTCCGGATTGATTGCAATGATTTCGAAATAGGCGCGTGGAAAGGCCGGCGAGGCCACTGTGAAGAGCCGGTTGTGCGTGCCCATCAGCGGATGCTCGCCGCCCGGCCCGGGCGTGATGCCCAGCACGCGTTCGCACCACTGCACGCCTTCGGCGAGGCCGGCCGCCACCACCACGAGGTGGTCGACCTGTGAGGCCAGCGGCGGGAGTGCGGTGCTGCGTTCCATGGTGAGGGCTGGTTCCTAAAGCGTCACGCTTCCGTCAATGCAGGTGACCGATTCGCCGCCCACCCACACCTGGCCGGCTGCATCGCGCTCGATATGCACCTGACCGGCGCGGCCCAGGCAGACACCTTGCGAGGCGGTATAGCGCTCGGGCGCGTGGCCTTCGGCAATCAGCCACTGGGCCAGGCTGGCATTGAGGCTGCCGGTGACGGGGTCTTCGTCGACGCCGATGGGAGCGGCGAAGGCCCGCACTTCGAAATCAGGGGTTGTTTCAGGTGCGGAGGCTGCGAACGCCTTGGCTTCGCGGTTGGCGCGTGCAATCAACGGCGCGGTTTCCTCACGTGGGTAGCGCGCCACCACGCCGACTTTGGTGCCCAGCTTGGCCAGCGCCTTGTGATCGGGCGCCAGTTGCAGCACGGTCTCCGGGCTGTCCAGCAGCAAGCCCAGCCACATCGGGCCGTTGTCCAGGCACTGGGCGGCGAGGATGCTTGTCGCTTTTAATCCCAGCGCGCCGGCTACCTGTGCCAGCAACGAGGGGCTGGGCGCGGAGCGCTTCAGGGCCGGCGCGGCAAATGCGAGGCGCCTTGTGCCCGTCTCGCGGCGAATCTTCACCAAGCCTACTTTGCACTCCTGCACGATAAAGTCTTTGCTGTGCGGTTGCCCACCGGCTTCCAGCCAGCTGTGGCAGCTGCCCAGCGTGGGGTGGCCGGCAAAAGGCAGTTCGCCGCCGGGTGTGAAGATGCGCACGCTGTAATCAGCCGTGGCGTCTGCGGGTGGCAACAGGAAAGTGGTTTCCGAGAGGTTGGTCCACTTGGCAAAGCGCTGCATGGCGGCGTCATCCAGGCCGCTGCCGTCGATTACCACGGCCAGGGGGTTGCCGAAGTAAGGGGTGGGTGTGAACACGTCGACTTGCTTGAATGCGCGCTGCTTCATGGGGTTTCTCGGTTTTCCAGGATAGGTTTGAAGATTTATGACAAAGGCAGGTCCAGCACGCCGCGCGTGGCGGGCCGTGCCAGGAGGGTTTGGTACCAGCGGTCCAGGTGGGGCCGAATGGGCCGCGGCTGCGGCAAGCCGAACCAGCGGTGCATTTCGCAGCCCAGCGGGATGTCGGCCATGCTGAACTGGTCTCCGCCCATGAACGCATGGTCAGCCAGGTGCGCATCGAGCAGTGCCAGCAGCGCTTCGGTGGCGGCTACGGACTGCGCGATCAGTTCTGCATTGCGCTGCTCCGCAGGCGTGCGAATCCACTGCACGAAAGCCGTGCGTCCGGCCGGGTTGAAGGTGGTCTGCTGCCAGTCCATCCACTGCTCGGCGGCAAAGCGTTGCGGCAGCGCTGTGGGATAAAAATTGCCTGGCGAGTGCTTGGCGCACAGGTAGCGCACGATGACATTGGACTCCCAGATGAGCACTTCACCGTCTTCCATCAGCGGGACCAGCGCATTCGGGTTCTTGCGCCGGTAATCGGCCTCCTTGACGATACCGAACTGGCCCCCGGCGTCGGTTCGCTGCATCGTGAGCCCCAGCTCCTGCGCGGCCCACACGACTTTTCGCACGTTGATGGAGCTGATGCGCCCCCAAAGATGAAGCATGTCAGACCCCTTTCGCGTTCATCATGCTGCCGCGCGCAGTTGAGGCACGCCGGCAGGTAGTTGCTCGCGTATGGCCGCAGCCAGCGCGGCGATGCCGATGTTGATCTGCTCGACGCTGGACGTGACGAACGAGAGGCGCAGCGTGCGGGCGTCGGCATGGTCGGCGTAGAAGGCCCAGCCGGGCACAAAGGCCACGTTGCGCTCCACGGCCTTGGGCAGCAGGTCGATGGCGTTCATGCCTTCAGGCAGGCGCACCCACAAAAACATGCCGCCGGCCGGTGTGTTCCAGCTCACACCTTCGGGCATGCCCTGCTTCATCGCGGCCAGCATCGCGTCGCGCTGCGATTTGTAGAGCGCGCGAATGGTCGGCACGTGGCGGTCCAGGAAGTTGTTCTTCATGGTCTCGACCACCATGCGCTGGTTAAAGCCCGGCGTGTGCAGGTCGGCCGCTTGCTTGGCTTGCAGCAGCTTGGGGTAGAGCGACTTGGGCGCGACCAGAAAGCCCAGGCGCAAACCCGGCGCCAGGATTTTCGAGAACGAGCCCATGTAGACGCAGCCTTCCGGGTTGCGCGCGGTGAGCGGCAGCGGCGGCGGCGTGTCAAACCACAGGTCGCCATAAGGGTTGTCTTCGACGATGGGCAGGCCCAGGCGCGCAGCCTCTGCGCTCAGCGCGGCACGGCGCGCCTCGGTCATGGTGCGGCCGGTCGGGTTCTGGAAGTTGGGCAGCACGTAGAAGAAGCGCGCGCCAGCAGCTTTGCTGGCGAGATCCTTGATGTCCACGCCTTCGTCATCGCTGGCCACGCCGACGATTTCGGGCTCCATCGGTGTGAAGGCCTGCAGCGCGCCCAGGTAGGTGGGCGTTTCCACCAGCACGCGGCTAGCGGCGTCGATCAGGATCTTGGCGATCAAATCCAGGCCCTGCTGCGAGCCGGTGGTGATCAACACCTGCGCTGGGTCCACATCCCAAGGCAGCATGGCGGCCACCATCTCGCGCAGCGGGGCGTAGCCTTCGCTGGCCGCGTATTGCAGCGCGGCATGGCCGTCTTCGCGCAGCACCTTGTCGCACGCTTCACGAAAGGCGGCGACCGGAAAGGTCTTGGGCGAGGGCAGTCCGCCGGCAAAACTGATGATGCCGGGCTTCTCCGTGACCTTGAGGATCTCGCGGATCACCGAGGGGTTCATTTTTTTGGCGCGCTGCGCTTGGGTCCATTCCATTTCACTCTCCTCCTGATGGGCTGTCAAAGACAAGCCTGGTCACAAAAACTTCTGCAAGGCATTTAGCTAAAGCGCTGCCGCGACGGCGGCCGGCGGCAGGGTGAGTCAACGCGTTCATTCTGCACCCCTTCCTCGCGCCTGCATGGCGTGAATCAGGCTCACGGCCTGCGGCGCCACGCTTCCCGGAATTCCCCAGTAATCAAAGACGCCGCCGTCGGCCGCGTGGTGCCCGCAGACGACAAACACCCCCGTTCCCAGCTGCTGCTTGAACTCGCTGGCGAGCCAGCCTACAAAGCCGCTGTTGGGAATATCGGGCGCGAAATGCAGGCACACCACGGCGTAGCGGTCCTCGGCTTTGGTGGATGCCGATGCGGGCAGCAGCGCGCTCCAGACCGCATGGTCGCGGACCAAAGCGAGCGCTTCGCTGGCAGGGTTTGCGACCAGATGTACAGGAAACTGCGCCAAGGGAAACTCGGCGAAGGTGTAGTCGCCCGGGAGCATGTCCACACGCGCGTGCGCCATCACGCGCAAAAGCCGTTTGTGTGTTTGTTCGGGGGTTTCCGGCGTCACGTCCATTGGCTTGGTTCCGCTGTTGTCACGATGGCACGCCGGACGTTTCCGGCGTCATGGGCCGCTCCTGCAAATTCGCCTCCAGGTGGGCAAGTCCCCGCGCGACGTATTCTTCCTTTTCACCGACCGGGGCAAAGTAGTGCAGCACCTCACGGGCTTCGTCAATGCCCTTCAGCCGGGCAATCAGCCATGCGGAAATGTATTGCGCGGACATGCAGCCGCCCGCGGTCGCCAGGTTACCCTTCGCAAAGAAGGCCTGGTTCAGGATGCTCACCCCGGCTGCCTGAACCCAGGGCTTGCTGGTCAAGTCCGTGCACGCCGGCATTTGGCCGACAAGCCCCAGCTTGGCGAGCAAAAAGGTCCCGGAGCACTGCGCTGCGATGAGCTGCCTTTGCGGATTGAGCTGCAGTTGGCCGAGGATGGATGCATCGTTGGCGACTTCGCGCGTTTTCATGCCGCTGCCTATCAGCACGGCATCAGCCTGGTTGGCTTCCCTCAGGTTGATATGTGCATCGATGGTGAGGCCGTTCATGGACGTCACCCGCTCGGTGGGACTGGCAATGCTGACTCTCCAGTCGGCATCACCCCGCAGCGAAATGCGGCTCAGCATTCCGTAGGCTATCAAGGAGTCCAGTTCGTTGAAGCCGTCGAAGGTAAGGATGGCGATATGCATGAAAGCTGTCCTGATGCGGGTTGAAATAGCTACTTCACTGAAAGAAGAAAAAAACGTTGTGGTGAATCGGTCTATCGGTACCGGGGGTGGAGACGGTTCGCGACGGGTCAGTCCACGATAAACAGTTTGGCCCCCGAAGGCGAGGTCGACCGGTGGGCCTCGGCGCCGTCTGCCACCTGGTAGCTCATGCCGGGCAACAGCACATGCACACTGCCGTTGTCCAGTTCCGTCTGCAACTCGCCTTCCAGGCAAAGCAGGATGTGGCCTTTGCTGCACCAGTGGTCGGAAACATATCCGGGTGTGTACTCCACCATGCGCACGCGCACGTCGCCAAACTTGCGAGTGCGCCAGAAGGCCTTGCCTTCCAGGGCGGAATGTTCGGTGCGCTCCACGTTGGACCAGTCGGTGGTGCCGAAGGGGATTTCGTTGATTTGCATGCTGATTACTCCGTGACCGACACGATGGCTTCGATTTCCACTGCAAATCCGCGCGGCAGGGAGCCCACACCGACTGCCGAGCGCGCATGGCGGCCGGCCTCACCGAATACCTGCACCAGCAGATCTGAGCAGCCGTTGATGACTTCGGTATGACCCATGAAGTCGGGTGTTGCGTTGACCATTCCCAGCAGCTTGACCACGCGCCGCACGCGCGAAAGTTCGCCCAGGGCGGCCTTCATGGTGGCAATCAGGTTCAGTCCGACGTCGTGGGCATGGGCGCGGGCTTCCTCCGCGCTGATCTCGCGCCCGACCTTGGGCACCACGGCCAGGTCTTGCCGCAGCGGCGAGCCCTTGCCCGACAGGTACAGCATGGAACCGTCGAGCACCCAGGCATCGAAATTACCGCGAGGTGTCACGACGGGCGGCATGATCAGGCCGAGTTGCTGCAGGCGTTGTTCGGGGGTCATCGATGGTTCCTTGTTATAGGAGATATCCTGGAAAGAAGTGCAAAAGCGGCGGGTCGCTTCATGCCCACTTCATGCCCGTTTCCGCTGGTTGGGCGTGATGTGCGCGATGGTGCCGTCGCCGTAAGAGCGCAACACCTGCGAGATGACGATGTGAAAACCTTTGTACCACTGCGTGTACTGGCGTTTGGCTTCCAGGTGCTTGGGGTGTGCTGAAAAAACGCGCAGCGATTCTTCGGTTTCCCAGAAGTAAGTGGCATTGGTCAGCACGCCATCCGGCGAACGCCAGGACTCCGCGCCCAGGTAGCCAGGCGTGGCCTGGGCGGCTTCTTCGATCAGCGCGTCCAGCGTGTGGAACCGTTCGTCGTAGGTGCCGGGTTCAAAAATAAAGGCGGCTGAGTACATCACAACTTTCTGGTGTTAAGCAAAGAGCCAGGTTTGGCGGCCCGGACGCGAGCGCCTGACTGCACCGGCATTTTTTTTCCGATGAAAACGGTGGCAATCACGGCCAGCCCGAAGCCGACGGTGACGGCGTCCAGGTGCTCGCCAAGCAGCGGCACAGAAAACAACATGGACAAAAACGGCTGCACCAACTGCACCTGGCTGACACGCACCGTACCGCCGAGCGCCAGGCCGCGGTACCAGGCAAAAAATCCCAACCAGGCCGAGAACACCGCCACGTAGGCAAAGCCGGCCCAGGCGCTGACCTTGAGTGGTGCTGTGGGCCAGCTGAAAAGAGACAGGGGCAAAGTCAAGGGCAGCGAGAGCACCAAGGCCCAGCAGATCACGTGCTCGGCGCGCATGTGCTGGGACAGCCGCGCACCGTAGCCGTAACCGACGGCTGCGCACAAACAGGCGGCCAGCAACAAAAGGTCAGCAAAATGGATGGACAGCCCGCCCACACTGTTTGAACGCAGCATGGCGAACAGAACCACCAGCGCGCTGCCCAGTGCCGCACACAGCCAGAAGCCGGCAGACGGACGCTGGCGGTGCAGCAGGGCGCCCACCGCCGCGGTGGCCAGGGGCAGCACGCCGAGAATGACGCTTGCATGTACGGCTTCCACGTAGCGCATGGCGATCGAGGTGAAGAGCGGAAAACCAAACACCACGCCGCCCGCGGTGACGGCCAGCGGCAGCCAGTCCTTTCGCTGCGGCAGCGCTGCGCGGGTGGCCAGCAAAAACACCGCCGACAACACGGCCGCCACCGTGGCCCGCCCGAGCGCGATGAAAACGCCCGACATCTGCGGCGCATCCGGCGTGCCCACGGCCAGGCGTGTCATGGGCAGCGTGACGGCAAAAATCACGATGCCCAGCAAGCCGAGCCATAGCCCTTTGGTTGTGTCGGCAGATGTGGACGTCATATAAAAAGCATCCAGATGGCGGTAGCCACGAGTACCAGCGCCATGGCGCGGTTGAACCACTGGAGCCGACGCCCGCTGCCGGACGGGCCGGTCAGCCACTCGCGCAACAAAGATCCGGCGAGCGCGTAAGTGAGGTTGCTCACAAAAGCGTAGGCCAGCATCACAGGTAATACGATGGCCAGTCGCGCGGCCGGCGCCTCGCGGCCGGCAATCCAGCCGCTCACGATGGCCAGCGCCAGCATCCATGCCTTGATGTTGACAAACTGCAGTGCGGCGCCTTGCCAGAAAGTGACGTTCAGGCGCGCCGCGTCCGCCTCGCTCAACTGGCGCGACTGTGAAATCTTCCAGGCCAGCCACAGCAAGTACGCCACGCCGATGATCTTCACGGCCCAGCTCAGCAAGGGCACGGCCAGCACCAGGGCGCCCAGCCCCAGGGCACACACCAGCAGCAGTACGCCCCAGCCGACCGGCACCGCGCAGACAAAAGGCAGCGCGCGTTTCAACCCATGGTTGGCTCCCAGTGCGGTTGATAGCGTCGTGTTGGGTCCCGGCGAAAAGCTCATCGCCGTTGCCAGCACCAGTAAGGCCGTAAATTCTTGCCAGTTCATGCTTTCAACTTTATAGTTGAAAGCAATACACTACCAGTACAGTTGTTGGTACAAATTCCCAAACTGTATTGGTTAAATTGTCAGCACACATGCCGCCAGCAGGGCGTGCCAAGGCCACACCATGTTGATGAAAACCGCTTCACAGTCCCTGACCGAACAGCTGTCGGCGCGCTTTGCCGAGCGCATCCGTAGCCGGCTGTTGGCCCCTGGTGCTCGCCTGCCTTCTGTGCGGCTGTGCGCCGAGCAGCAAGGTGTAAGTGCCTCCACCGTGGTGGCGGCTTATGACCAGTTGCTGGCGCAAGGTCTGGTGGTGGCGCGCAAGAACCGCGGTTTTTTTGTCCGTGATACTTCGCTTAATGCGGCGCTGGCACAGGCTCCCAAAGCGCCGGTAGCTATAAAAAATATAGCAGACGCAAAAACTGGTACGCCCGCGGGCCACACCCCCCCGGGCGCCTGGAGCACTGCGACCTGGATGGCCACGCGCCAGGCGCCGGTGGATGCGACGGCGCTGATCCGCGGGATGTTCCACAAGGTCAGCAACAAGCCGCAACCCGGCATGGGCGTGTTTCCACCAGACTGGCTCGAAACCACCTTCATGCCGGCCGCCGTCCGCAAAGTCACCAGCGTCAGCGCGTTGCGGGACTTTTCGCTCCAGTACGGTGAACCCATGGGCGACAGCGGCCTGCGCCGCGCGCTTTCGCAGAAGCTCAGTGCACTCAATGTGCACGCCGCGCCCGAGCAGATCATCACCACCGTTGGCGCCACCCATGCGCTCGACATCGTCAGCCGGACGCTGCTGCGTGCCGGGGACTGTGTGATGGTGGAGGAGCCCGGCTGGGCGGTGGAGTTCGCCCGGCTGGACGCTTTAGGCATGCGCATCCTGCCGGTACCGCGCCGCGCCGACGGCCCGGACCTGGCGGTGATGGCCCAATACTGCGAAATCCACCAGCCCAAGCTGTTTGTCAGTGTCAGCGTATTCCACAACCCGACGGGCTACTGCCTCACGCCCGGCAGCGCCCACCGCGTGCTGCAGTTGGCGATGCAACACAACTTCCACATTGTTGAAGACGACACCTACAGCCACCTGGCGCCTGAGCATGCCACGCGGCTATGCGCCCTCGATGGGCTGCAGCGCACGATTTATGTCAGCGGCTTCGCCAAGATCCTGGCACCCGGCTGGCGCGTCGGCTTCATGGCCGCACCCCCCGATCTCATCGAGCGCCTGCTGGACACCAAACTGCTGGCCACGCTAACCACGCCAGCCCTGCTGGAGAAGGCGCTGGCCTGGTGCATAGATCAGGGCCAGTTACGCCGGCATGCCGAGCGTATTCGCACCCGGCTTGACGGCGCGCGTGCACGCAGCGTCAAATTGGCCCTGGCTCACGGCTGCACATTTGCTGCGGAGCCCGCCGGCCTGTTCGGCTGGGTGGACACGGGCGTCGATACCGATGCGTTGTCCCAGCGCATGCTGGACGAGGGCTACCTGATTGCGCCTGGCGGCTTGTTTCACGCGGCGCGCAAACCCAGCACATTGATGCGCATCAACTTTGCAACCACGCAGGAGGCTGCGTTCTGGAAGGTGTTTGCGCGCTTGCGTGATGCCGTGAGGTAACTTTCCTCCTTCTTTCGCGGCTTGCCCTGGCAGAACGGGGCCGGCAGTGAAGAAGCGAGCTTTGAGCGAGCTTAGTGCCGAGTTCGGGCCGCTTGTCTTCGCCACGCTGCCCGCCGGGAACGGTCGCGACTATGCGGGTATGTCTTCCGCCCGCCATGCTCCGCGTTGGAGTTCGCCTGGCTTGTTGCGCCTGGAGCGTTGCTCTTTCCTCCCTTTCCTCCCTTTTCTCCTTGTTTTCCTCATCCTCCGGCTTCCCGTTGGCGCTGCCCGGCTACCTATCCCCTTTCGAAAATGACACTCGGCTTGGCCGGTAATCTGATAGTCGTTTCTATTGGTTACGAGTTAACTCTAATTGATCAGCTGAAGATCCGGTTTTAGTTAATTTCCATTAGTTTCTTCAGAGTTTTTGGTGGATTTCCAATGTTTTAACGTGTAACTTACTGTTTCAATTGATCAAATTGAAGGCTGAAATTCAACTAAATACGGACATTTATGCGATTTTTCTCACGGAATTTTTGTTTTTATTCACATCTGTTGCGTTCATGTGAAGTAATCGAGGCTCTGAAAGTTGATAAGTAACATAAAGTTACGTCTCAAATACATATCGATGCGCATATGTTGCCGGCCCTACATGGATCTGCCTCCGAGCCAGCCATTTGCCGAGAGTCACGAAAGGACGTTACCCATGAAATCTGCCCTGAAACTTTGTATTTTTGCCGTCGGGCTGGTGTTTGGCCAGGCCGTGCTGGCCCAAGCCTCGCCGGTGTCTTCCCAGCTCCTGGCGCAGCGCGTGGAGATGGTGGGCGGCAAGCCCGTGCTCAAGCCTGCCGGCGATGGCAAACCGGGGGATGTCCTGCAGTACAGCGCAACCTACCGCAATACCAGCGCCGCTGCAGCCGGCAAGCTTCTGGCAACCATACCGGTGCCTCCGGGCACCACCTTTATCGCGGCAAGTGCCGAACCTGCACAGGCCCTGGCCTCCACGGATGGAACTGTCTTCGCACCCATGCCACTGACGCGCATGGTCAAGCAGGCCGACGGCAGCGTGCGCAAAGAGCCCGTTCCCCTGGCTGACTATCGCGCCTTGCGCTGGGAAACCGGCACCTTGGCCGCAGGCGCCAGCACCGTGGTCAGTCTGCGTGTGCGTATCGATTCACCTGCGGCCGCACTGGCTGCCAAACCGTGATGACGGCCAGCTTCCTTCGCAGCTGCGCCTCCCGCCATGCGGGCGGCGCATTTCGCCTTTCCGTTCCCCGTTAATTGTTTGTTGATTCACCGTTGTTAAGTAGCCAGGAGAAAAAGCCATGTATGCCAATCCTTCGAGTCCGCAGCCTTTAGGGTTGCAGCACTTCTTCACCCACTGGATTGTGGGATTGTTTGTCGCGCTTGCGCTGGCTCTGGCCGGCCTGGCGGCCCACGCCGCGCCGCCGCCGGCGGGCACGTCCATCAGCAACCAAGCCTCGGCCACGTACTCGGATGCATCCGGCATAACGCGCACGGTCACGTCGAACGTGGTGCAGACCACGGTGCAGCAGATTGCGAGCTTGACCCTGGCGGCCAATGGCGCGCAGAACGCGACACCCGGCAGCGTGGTGTACTACCCGCACACCCTGACCAACACGGGTAACGGCACGGACACGTTCAACCTGACCACCAGCAATACCGGTGGCTTCTCGATGGCCAGCGTCCAGATTTTTGCCGACAACGGCAGCGGCACACCAACGGGCCCGGCGATCACTTCGACGGGCGCACTGGCGGCAGGCGGTCTCTTCAAGTACATCGTGGTCGCCACCTTGCCGGGCACGGCTACGGCGGCACAGACCAACACCATCACGGTGACCGGCACCAGCGTATTTGACCCGACGAAAACCCAGTCGAACACCGACGTGACCACGGCCACGACCAACGCAGTCGTCACGCTGACCAAGTCGGCCAGCGTATCCAGCGGCTCCGCCGGCACGGCCATCACCTACACCCTGACCTACACGAACACCGGTAACAGCACGGCCACCGCCGTGGCGATCACCGACGTTCTGCCGACAGGCCTGACCTATACCGCAGGCTCTGCACGTTGGAGCGTGACGGGCGCCACGGCGCTGAGCGACGCTGGTGCCTCCAGTGGTTCTGCACCCAACACCCTGACTTCGGGCTACACCCTGGGCACCAAGACCTTGCTGGTCACGCTCAACCAGGTAACGGCTGGCCAATCTGGCACCATCAGCTTCGGCGTGACCGTGGCCGGGGGAACTGCACCCGGCGTGCTGAACAACACCGCCACGACGTCCTACAACAACGGCGCTACCACGGTAACGGCCGGCTCCAATACGGTGCCGTTCACGGTGCTGCAGACCGCCGCCGTGACGCTGACCGGCACCACGGTGCCTGGCCCGGCCGCGCCCGGCTCGACGGTAAGCTTCACCAACACGGTGACCAATACCGGTAACGGTTCCGACACCTTCAACATGACGCTGAGCACGGGCAACTTCCCGGCCGGCACGACCTTCCAGCTTTACAAGAGCGACGGCGTCACGCCGTTGGTCGATACGAATAGCGACGGCACGGTTGACACCGGCCCGCTGGCCGCAGGCGCCACCTACAACGTGATCCTCAAGGCCACGCTGCCGCCGAACGCGACCAACACCGGTGCGCCTTTCATCATTGCCAAGACGGCCACCTCGGTGTTTGATCCGACCAAGACGGCCACCACCAACGACCAGTTGACCGCCGTGACTGCCGCGGCAGTTGATGCGACCAACAATCTGCCGACCGCCGTGGGTGTTCCCGGCGTGGGTGTGTTTGCCAACGGTGAAGGTGCCGCGCAGGTCACCAACACGCTGAACCCGGGCGCTTCGACGGTCTTCACCATCGTGGCCAACAACACCGGCCCGTCGCCGGACAGCTACAACCTGGGCGCCAGCACGGTGAACACCTTCGCCAGCGTGACGCTGCCCGCTGGCTGGACGGTCAGCTTCCGCGCCGACGGCGGCGTGGGCAACTGCTCGACCACCGGCGCGACCATCACCAACACCGGCTCCGTGGCCGCCGGCGGCAACGTCGTCGTCTGCGCGGTGGTGGGTGTGCCGGCCGGCTTTGCGGCAGGCACCACGCAGCTGTATTTCCGCACGCTGTCGCCCACGTCGAACGCTTCAGACACGCTGCATGACGCGGTGATAGTGAGCGCTGTCCGCTCGGTCACCCTGACGCCCAATGGCGCCGGCCAGACCTACCCGGGCGGCTCCTACGTCTACAGCCACACCTTGACCAATACCGGCAACGTGCTGGAAGGCAACGGCACGGTCAGCACGCTGACCCTGGCCGGCGCCGACAACCAGGCCGGCTGGACTTCCGCGCTGTACTACGATGCCAACGCCAACGGCGTACTCGACGCGACCGACCCTCAGATCAGCAGCACGCTGCACGCCGCGGGCGTCCTGCCTGCGGGTCTGGCTCCCGGTGCATCGATCACGGTGTTCAACAAGGTGATCGCTCCTAGCGGTGCAACCCCCGGTGCAGTGGACGCCACGACCATCACGGTCACGACCACCAATGGCAGCTACGCGACGACGGTTCCTGCCGTGGCTACTGCGGTTGACAGTACGACCGTGATCGCCGGCAACCTGACGCTTACCAAGGCGCAATCCCTGGACACGGCTTGCGCAGGCGCCAACGGCGGCACGGTCTACGCGGCGGCTACCCTCAGCGCCCGTCCCAACCAGTGCGTGCTGTACCAGATCACCGTGACCAACGTGGGATCCGCGAATGCGACCTCCGTTGTGGTGTCCGACGCGACGCCTAGCTACACCACCCTGAGCAGCGCTGCGGCAAGCACGGTAGGTACCGTGACCGGCCCCTCCGCAGGCGCAGCGGGCACCGTCACCGCGACGATCGGCACCCTGACCCCTGGTCAGTCGGCTGTCGTGACTTTCGGTGTACGCATCAACCCCTAACCCGGGACTGACCTCAAGCGCGGGAAGCGAAAGCTTCCCCGCTTTTCAAAGGGCACGGCCGCGTGCCCTTTGGAAAGCGACGCCCTGTCGAAAACCGAACAACAAGCCCATCAACCATGCTTCCTCGCCCGCTGCGCAAGCTGCTGATCTCCTGCATGTTGCTGCTCTTCTGGGCAGCAGCACAGGCAGCGCCGACCCCGGCGGGGACGGTGATCAGCAACACGGCGACGGCGACTTTTGTGGACACGGCGACGGGCCTGACGGTTCACCTCAACTCCAACACCGTGAACACCACGGTGGCGACGCTTGAAGCGCTCACGCTGGCATCCAGCCAGAACCTGTTGATCGGCGTAGGTTCGTCATTCACGATCAACCATAACCTTGCCAACACCGGCAACAGCACGACGAACTACCTGATCACGGCCAGTGTGTCCGGCGGCAGCGCCTTCACACCGCTCAATGTCCAGGTGGTGCTGGACGTCAATGGCAACGGTCTGGTGGATGCGGGTGAACCCGTGGTTCCTGCCGGAAGTCCCGTGATGGTTGCCGTTGGCGCCAATGCCGGATTGCTGATCACGGGCCAGATCCCGCCGGGCGCGACGCCTGGCCAGACGGCCCAGATTACCCTGAGTGCGTTGAGCCAGGTCCAGGGGGCCAGCGCGACCAACACCGATACGATCAATCTCACCAATGGTGCGGCAATCCAGGTCAGCTATTCAGCCTCGTCGGCCACCGCTACTCAGGGTGGTGCTCTCAGCTTTACCGCAAGGGCCATCAACAACGGAAACATGGCGGCCAGCCCGGCGAATGTGCTTGTCAATGGCGCACCGGTGGCGCTTTTTATCCTGCGCGCCCCGGTGCCGGTCAACACGGCCTTTGTCTCGGCCCTGCCGTCTACCAGTCCCGGTGCCCAGACGCTGTATCACCTGCTGGGCGGAGCGACCAACAGCTATGTCACGGCAATACCCGGTGGTGCCACGGTGGATGCCGTTGCCTGGGGCATTGCCGCGTTGCCCCAGGGCGGATTGTTCCAGGGAACATTTAATGTCAGCGTGAACGCCAACGCGTCCGGCAATGTGTCGGGCACGGCCTATGCGGACTGGACTGACGCCGCTGCACCGTTGACCACCACCAGCAATATGGTGGTGCTGCCGTTGCCGGCATACGCGGCAGACATCCTTTTCTACAGCAACGCCTCTTATGCCAACCGGACCGCCCTCGGTACGCCGGGCCATCCACTGTTTGTGCAGGCCAATGCTGCTGTGTGCAATGCTGACTCCACGACAGTAGGTACGGTGCCCATCACGCTGGTGAGCCGGCTTACGGGAGATTCGGAAACCTTTACGGCTGTGGAAACCGGCCCCAACACTGGCATCTTCCGCATCATGCCGAATGTTCCCACAGCCAATGCGGCGACGCACATCGTGGCTTCCGGCGACGGCATACTGGAAGTGCTGCGAAACGACACGGTGACGGCCACGATTTCCTCCTGCGGCGGCATCACCGTCTCGGCGACGACCACGCTGCTGGTGGATCCTTCCGGCATCGTGTTCAATTCATCCACCAACCAGCCTGTTGCCGGCGCCACGGTAGCGCTGATCGACGTCACCGGTGCCGGCAATGGCGGGGTTCCCGGTGGGCCAGCCGTCGTGTTCCAGATAGATGGGGTAACGCCGGCTCCCAGCGTTGTCGTGACAGCTGCCGACGGGTTTTATGAATTTCCGCTGGTGGCCAACAGCACATACCGGCTGGTAATCACCCAACCGGCGGGCTTCACCTTTCCATCGCTGCTTCCTGCCGGGGTACAGCCTGCGGGTCGGCTGATCGATACACCGGGCTCTTACGGGGGCAATTTCGTCGTGGCGGGTGTGCCTGTGCATTTCGACGTACCCCTGGATCCAGGTGCGAATGCGGGTGGCCTGTTTATCCAGAAAACAGCCAACAAGAAGACAGCAGAAGTCGGGGACTTTGTTGACTACTCGATCAAGTTCAACAACGTCAGCGCAGGGGCACTCCCCGGTGTTGTGGTCAGCGACAGCCTGCCTGCCGGCTTTGCCTATGTGCGCGGCACGGCACGGCTCAATGGCGTGCCCCTTTCAGACCCTTCAGGCGGTGCGGGTCCCAGCCTTCAGTTTGCGGTGGGTGCCATCGCCTCCGGCTCGCAGCCGACGCTGACCTACCGCGTGCGCGTCGGCGTGGGCAGCCAGGGCGGCGACGGCATCAATACGGCGCAGGCCGCCAGCGGAGTGGTGCGGTCCAACCGGTCCAGCGTTCGCGTCCAGGTCGTCGGCGGTGTGTTTTCCAACAAAGCCTATGTGATCGGCAAGGTGTTTGCCGATTGCAGCCGTAATGGTGTGCAGGACGCGGGTGAGCCAGGCATTCCGGGCGTTCGGATCTATCTGGAAGACGGCACCTATGCCGTGACGGACGAGGAAGGCAAATACAGTTTCTACGGCCTCGAGCCACGCACCCATATCGCCAAGATCGACAGCATCACATTGCCTGCAGGTGCTTCGCTCCAGGTGCTCAACAACCGGAATGCCCTGGATGCAGCCAGCCGTTTTGTGGACTTGATCAATGGCGAACTCCACAAGGCCGACTTTGCCATCGCCGAATGCACGCCTGCCATTCAGGAGCAGATCGCGCTTCGCCGAAAGGCCTTGGGCAATCCGTCGGAGATCGCCCAGGCTGCAGGCCAGTTGCTGCAGTCCAGCCGTGCAGCCTCGGTGGACAGCCGGACGCTTCCCTCCAGCGGCGTGCTCGGTCTGCCCGGAGCACAGAAAAACAATACTCCCGCAGGTTCGGTGGCACCGCTGCCGGGCACCCTGGGCGCAGTGGGCGATCCGGGCGGACCATACGCGCCTAACGCCCAGGGGTTGCCCAAACCTATTTACACGCCTTTGGAGGTCGCGTCGGAGTCTGTGCCACCTTCCGCGGTTTCCGCTGCCGAATCACTACAGGCAGTCGTTCCACTGGAAGATCTCCTGCCGGAGCTCAATGGTGAAACGGGTTTTGTCGGGCTGGTCAACGAGCAGGTGTTGCCTTCAGCCCAGACCCGCGTCCGGGTGAAAGGCCCGCTAGGCGCCACGTTTGAGGTCACCCTCAATGGGCAACTGGTACCCGCCACACAGGTAGGCAAGAAGAGCAGTCTTGAGAAGAACCGCGTCGTCGCCTGGGAATACATCGGTGTTGACCTCCGGCCCGGCCGCAACACGCTGGGTGTGCGCGCTGTTGACGGTTTTGGCAATGCACGTGGAACGGCGCAAGTCACGATCCTGGTTCCCGGTGCCCTGGCAAAGATCGAAGTTGGCGCGCCTGCGCAGCTGATTGCTGACGGTGCGACTGCCGTCCCTGTCACCATTTCGCTGCGCGATGCGCAAGGGCTGCCGGTGGCCGTGCGAACCCAAGTGACGCTGCAGGCAAGCCTTGGCCAGTGGCAGACTCCCGACCTGGATGCACGCCAGCCCGGCACGCAGGTCTTCGTTGAAGGTGGTGAGGGCCGCTTTTTGTTGTTGCCACCAGCCCAGCCCGGAAAGGCGGAGCTTGGTATTGCCAGCGGCACCGTCAAGTCTGTGGCGGCCATCGAGTTCATGCCCAACCTGCGGCCCATGATTGCGGCCGGTATTGTGGAGGGCACCCTCAACCTGCGCAGCCTCAATCCTTCCGCATTGCAACCCGCGCAAAGCGGCGATGTTTTTGAACGGCAGATCCGGAGCACGTCGCGCAGCTTTGCGGGCGGCAAGGGCGAAGCGGCTGCGCGGACTGCGCTGTTCCTCAAAGGCAAGGTGCTCGGCTCTTCCCTGCTGACGCTGGCCTACGATTCCGACAAGCCTTCCGATACGGCGCTGTTCCGCGATATCCAGCCCAACCAGTTTTACCCGGTGTATGGCGATTCGTCGGCGCGTGGCTTTGACGCCCAGTCCACCGGCAAGCTCTACGTGATGCTGCAAAACGGCACCAACTACGCACTGCTGGGCGACTATTCAACCCAGAGCGACAACGCCGCACGTCAGCTCACGCAATACGCGCGCGCCCTGAACGGTGTCAAGGGCCGTTACCAGGAAGGCGCAGTGACCGTGGAAGGTTTTGCAAGCCGCACGGCGACGACACAGCTGGTGCAGGAATTCCGCGCCAATGGCACTTCCGGGCCGTTCCGGCTCAACATCAACGGCGTGGTTAATAGCCAGCAGGTCGACATCCTCACGCGAAGCCGCAGCCAGGCGTCGGTCATCATCAATGACGCGCCGCTGGCGCAGTTCACCGACTACGAAATCGAACCTTTCAGCGGCCAGCTCCTGCTCAAGACTCCGGTTCCGAGCGTGGACGCCGACCTGAATCCGATCTTCGTGCGGGTCAGCTATTCGGTGGACTCGGGCGGCCCCAAACATACGGTCGCCGGCGCCGATGCGCGCCTGGAAGTCCTTCCGGGTATATCGCTCGGCGCGACGGCGGTGCAGGACACCGACCCCGCCAATCGCCAAAACCTCAGCGGGTTGAACGTGACGGCGAAGCTGGGCGAAAAGACCGTGGCCACCGGTGAAATCGCCCGCAGCAGCACAGATCTGCAGGGCAACGGCTCAGGCCAGCGCGTGGAAGTCCGCCATGATGACCAGGCGCTGCAGGCGCGCGTCTGGGGTGCGCGCACCAGTGCGGGTTTTTACAACCCCAACAGCGTGCAGTCGGCCGGGCAGTCTGAATACGGCGCAAAAATCGGTTACGCGGTGGATGACAAGAACAGGCTTGTCGCTGAAGCGCTGCGCACTGCCAACAGCGTGACAGGCGCGGCACAAACCGGCGCGGACCTGAAGCTCGAACACAGCCTGCCCGGAAATGTGAAGGTGGAAGTTGGCGTGCGCTACAGCAGCGCCAACACCGCCGCTGCGCTTTCCGGTCCGGCCTTGCCTGGCAGTACCGTTCCGGTGACGCCTTCCGCCACGGCGCTGGCTTCAGGCTCGTCCGAGGAGGTGGGTTACACCACGGCGCGGGTCAAGGTGACGGTGCCGGTTCCGGATGTGCCCCAAGCCGACGTCTACGGCCTGGCCGAATACGCGATCGACGGCAGCGGCGGCCGGGAGATCGGCGTCGGCGGCAACTATGCCATTAATTCCACAACGCGTCTGTATGCGCGCCATGACTTCATCAATAGTCTGAAAAGCATTTACACGCTCAATGCGTCGACTTCGCAATACACCACCGTTGCCGGTATCAACACAGAACTGTCGGACAGCACGCAGCTGTTCAATGAATACCGCATGGGCGACAGCATCAACGGCCGCAGCAGTGAAGCAGCTGTTGGCCTGCGCAGGCTCTGGCGCCTGGACAGCGGCGTCGGTCTGACAGCCAGCTTGCAACGCATCAAGCCGTTGTCGGGTGTGACCATTGACGATTCCAGCGCCGTCACCATCGGGGCCGACTACACGGCCGCGGCCACCTGGAAAGCGTCCGGCCAGGTGCAGTGGCAGACATCGACCACTTCGAGCAGCTGGCTGCTGACGGGCGCGCTGGCCAACAAGCTGGACGACAGCTGGACCCTGCTCAATCGCGGCCTCTACAGCGAGCAGACCAACCTCGGCGCCACGGGCGGCAAGCGTGAATTGATTACAGCCCAGTCCGGCGTGGCCTATCGCCCGGTGAGCACTGACGTGTGGAATGCGCTGGGTCGCATCGAATACAAAAAGGATTCGGACAGCACCCTGGGCCCGGGCGTCAGCCGCGATGAGTCCGGGCTGATTCTTTCCACACACCTCAATATTCAGCCCAGCCGCAGCTGGGTGACGAGCGCGCGCTATGCCGCCAAATGGGGCCGCGACAAGTCCAACGGCATCAGCAGCCGCTCCTTTACACAGTTGATCGGCGGCCGCTCCACCTGGGACCTTACCGAGCGCTGGGACGTCAGCCTGCAGGCCTACCGCATGTGGGGTAACGGTGCTGCGGAGACCGCGGTGGGCGTGGAAGTCGGCTACCTGGCCTGGAAAAACATGTGGGTGTCACTGGGCTACAACATCAAGGGTTTCAGGGCCGCTGACCTGGCGGGTGAAGCCTACACCCAGCGCGGTGTCTACCTGCGTGTACGCTTCAAGTTTGACGAGAATGTGTTCGAACCCGCTGGCACGGCTACTGCCTCACCTACCAACACGGCGGGCCCCAAATCATGATGTTCTTTCAGCGTCCAGGCTTCTCCCTCCATGCGCTTCGCCTGCGCCCGCAGTCCCGCAGGGTGGGGCGCATGGCATGGGCCGCTGTCATCATGCTGGTGGCAGCGCCGTGGGCGATGGCTCAGACGACCCTTAATTACACCGGCGCCCTGCAGACCTACACCGTTCCTGCGGGGGCGGGCGGCGTGATCATCCAGGCCAACGGCGCGGGCGGCGGCAGCGGTGGCAATGATTTGAACGGCGACGGCGGCGCTGGCGCCGCGGGTGCGCGGGCCACCGGCACTTACTACATCGCTCCCGGCACCGTGCTCAACGTGGCCGTCGGACAGGGTGGCCGGCCCGGCAACACATCGCAAGGTGCTTTTACCTGCGCCAACGCGGCGGGCGCGGGCGGCCTTGCGGGCGGTGCTCCGGGCTGGGCCGGCGGCTCCGGTGGCCAGGCCGGCTGCAGCGGCTGGTCCGGCGGCGGTGCTGGCGGCGGTGCCGCCAGCGTGGTGGCCACGGCCGCCAATGCCAGGCTGATTATCGCCGGCGGCGGTGGCGGCGGGCAGGGCGGCGCGCTCGACGTGCCGGGCCGCGCCGGCCTGCCGGCAGCGATAACGATCGGCACCTTGCAAGGCGGGGCCGGCACCGCCGGCACGACGCGTGTCGGCGACGGTTCCGGCGGCGGCGGTGGTGGCGGCGGTTGTGCGGCCGGTGTGGGTGGCGCGGAACTGGTGGACAGCAGCGGTGCCAACGCCACCCGCCAGGCCACGGGAGGCGGCTCCTGCCGCGACACGGTGCTGATTTCAGCCTTCACCGCGAGCGCCTCGGCGGGCGGCGCGGGCGGCGCTTCCGTAACCGGCACAGCGCCGGGTACAGGCAACCCCGGCGGCAATGGCTCCGTCACCATCACGCCGATTTACCCCACGCTGACCGTCAGCAAGTCTCAGCCCAGCCCGGCGCTGCAGGTGGGCGCCAACAGTGTCTACACCCTCACGGTGGCAACCACCACCACGACGCCGGCCTTTGTGGCGCGCGTGGTCGACCAGCTCCCTGTCAACATGACCTACGTCAGCAGCAGCGGCACCGGCTGGACCTGCTCGACCGCGGCCAATGCCGGCGGCACGCTGGTGACCTGCGATTTCGTCGGCACCATCGCCGCGAGCGGCGGCACCTCGACCCTGCAAATTACGGCAAGACCGACGAGCAACATCACGGTCACCAATTACACCGCCGTGGATCCGGCCGGCGGCACCAGCCCGCCGACAGCCACCACCTGCACTGCCGCCAACACGCCGAGCGCCGGCTGCGCTGCGCCCGTGGTCAGTACGGTAGCCCTGGGTTTCGGCGGCAACGTTTACAGCGACCCCAACCACAACAGCAACCTGGATGCGGGCGAGGCCGGCATAGGCGGAGCCAGCGCGCTGTGGGTCAAGCTTGCGCCGCGCACGGGCGGCACTTGCACTGGGCCGGCCACCGTGGCTGCATCGGTCAACCTCACCACCGGCGCCTACAGCTTCACCAACATACAGCAGGGCAACTATTGCCTGATCGTGGACGGCAACAACACGCTGAGCGACATCGCGGCTGCGTATCCGGCCGGCTTCATCGGTACGCAGAACCCCACCGGCGTGATTCAGTTCAGCATCGTGGGCGCGCCGCCCCCACCGCAGAACTTTGGTCTGTACAGCGGCAGCACGCTGAGCGGCAACGTGTTTGCCGACAACGGCGCGGGCGGCGGCACTGCCAACAACGGCGTGAAGGCCGGAACGGAGCCCGGCCTGGCCGGCATCACCGTCAACGCCATGCAGGGTGCGACGACGGTGGACACCGAACCCACTGCCAGCGATGGCAGCTTCATTCTGTGGATTCCCGGTGTCACCAGCGGCACCGTGGTCATCACGCCCGTGCTGCCGGCCGGCTACACCGCCACCGGCGGCTCGGCCGGTACCACGGGCGGCAGCTACACCCGGCCCAGCGTCAGCTACACCGCCGGCGCTGGCCTGGCCCGCACCGGCATCAGCTTCGGCATGGTGGCGCCCAACACCCTGAGCCCCAATGGCGCGCAAACCGCCCAGCCCGGCACGGTCGTGTTTTACGCCCACACCTACACCGCCGGCACCGGCGGGCAAGTCACCTTCTCGATGGC
This sequence comes from Polaromonas sp. P3_B4, assembly GCF_056402835.1. Taxonomy (NCBI): domain Bacteria; kingdom Pseudomonadati; phylum Pseudomonadota; class Betaproteobacteria; order Burkholderiales; family Comamonadaceae; genus Polaromonas; species Polaromonas sp. P3_B4. The sequence continues at coordinate 3,285,586 of NZ_JBFUGQ010000001.1, read as the reverse complement.
CAACACCGCCACGCCGGCCAGCCCTGCGTGGAGCCAGGTGCTGTATCAGGACAGCAATTGCAACGCAGCGCTGGAGGCCAGCGAGGCGCAGGTCACCACAGCTCTCACCGTCACCGCCGGGCAGACCGTCTGCCTCATCGTCAAGCAGTTCGTGCCCGCTGGGGCCGGCCAGGGCGCGCAGAACAGCGTAACCTTGAGCGCGGCCTTCAGCTACACCAACGCCAGCCCGGCGCTCAGCGTCAGCACCCTGCTTGTCACCGATATCACCACCGTCGGCCAGGCTGGCGACCTGTCGCTGGCCAAGCTGGTGAGCAACGTCACCCAGGCTATCGCCTCGGCCACCAGCGTAAACGCCAGCCCTGGCGACACGCTGCAGTACACGTTGACGGCCACCAACAACGGCACACAGGCGCTGTCCACGCTGTTTGTGAGCGACTCGACCCCGGCGTTCACCGGCTTCGTCTCCACCGCCTGCCCAGGCGTGCTGCCCACGGGCATCACGGGCTGCACGGTGACCACGCAACCGGCCGTGAACGCGCAGGGGGCATTGAAGTGGACTTTTACCGGTTCGCTGGCCTCTGGGGCACAAATCGTCGTCACTTACCGTGTCAAGGTCGATCAGTAGGCTTCCCTGGTGCTCACAGAGGCGGAAAACGGCTTTTTTCAGGCTGTTCTGTAGTTTTGGCCATTGACATCGAATATGTGCCTGGGCAGCTATTAAGTTGGGGGCTTGGGAAGCAAAGTTCATCACCAGATGAGCTGAGTTCCTAAACTCCTAAATAGATAGCTGCTTGCGCTTTCCTACATTGGGTTGCAGGAGATTTTCTCTTAAACCTCTTCAGCCCGCACCAAACTCATCACCCAATTCACCGGCTCGCTGCCTCGCCGTGTGGATGGCGCGCATGAACAGCATCTTGACGCGGTCCTGCTCCATGGAGGTCAGCGCGGCGTAGGTGGTGCCCCCTTTGGACGTGACCTGGGCGCGCAGGGTCTGGGGCGTCTCGTCGGACGCCTGCAGCAGCGCCGAAGCGCCTACAAAGGTGCCGACGGCAAGCTTGCGCGCTTGTTCCGGCGCAAGGCCCATGTCCGTGCCTGCCTCGATCATGGCTTCCACAAAATAAAAGACGTAGGCCGGGCCGGAGCCCGAAATGGCGGTGACCGCGTCCAGATGGGCTTCCTCGGTGAGCCACAGGAAATCCCCTGTGGGCTTGACCACCTGCTCGACGGCCAGCCTGTCATCGTCTGTCACGGCATCCCGCGCAAACAGCGCCGTCATGCCTTTGCCGACCAGCGCCGGCGTGTTGGGCATGGCGCGCACCACGCGCTCGGTGCCCAGCCAGCGCGCGATGCTGCTGGACCGCACGCCGGCTGCCACGCTCAGGTGCAGGGCGGTTTTGGTGTGAAAGCGTGTTTGCAGGGCTGCATCCTTGAAAGTCTGCGGTTTTACAGCCCAGACCACCAGGCCGGCGCTGGCCAGTGGCGCGCCGGGTTTTTCATGCACCTGCACGCCGAATTGCCGGGTGAGCTTGTTGCGTTGCTCCTCAAAAGGCTCGACCACCTGGATCTGGCTGGCTGGCATGCCCTGTTTAAGCAGGCCGCCAATGATGGCGCTGGCCATGTTGCCGCCGCCTATGAAGGCAATGTGTTCGTTGCTTGTGCGGGAAGTGGAGGTCATGCGTTGTCAATCCAAAAATTCAAAGGCCAGCCACTGGCTGATTTGCCGGGAGCTGAAATTGTCGTCGCTAATGAAGACCAGGCTGCGATTTCCGTTGGGCAGTACCGGGCCCCAGGCCATGCCTTCCGTATTGTCCAGACGTTCCAGCCGGAGGCCGGGCCCCGGGCCGGTGAAGGTGGAAAAGTCGGCGATCAGTGTTTTGTCCACCGCGCGATAGGTGCCAGTCTGCAGGACAGGCGTTGCGAGCGTGTCGGATCCCTGCCGGGTGTCGATAAGGTACAGGCGCAGCGAGTTACCTGCTTGCGGGCCCCAGCCGGCCATATAGGCCCGCTCCAGCACCAGCATGCGGTCGGCATCGAGCATCAGGATTTCCACCACACCGTTGTCGGCATAGGTGGCTGGTGCGACAGGTGCGCGCGGAATGGCGTCGGGCACATACGCGATTTGCCGCAATGCTTTCCCGCTGGCAAGGTCAATTTGGGTGAAGCGGCAGGGCCCGCCCTTCGCTTTCACCGTGGGTACGGGTCCATCTTGACGGAAAGCGTTTTCCATGGCGATCCAGGCGGTCTTGTCATCGGGTGTCAGCGCCAGGCCTTCCAGCGCCAGATTGACGCGCGGCCCCCGGATGAGATGAAACTCAAACATGGGCGGCAGCGTAAATTCGCGAACCATCGTGCCGTCAGTCCGGCTTTCGCGCAGCTCCGGTGCCACGCCCGCCAGGGAGTGCCCCTCACTGGTCCACAGCAGCGTCTGGCTGGTGGGGCGCCAGCGAATCGCCTCCGGGTCGGGAATCTGGATGCCCCGCAATACGGCCGCATACGCGTCGCCATTGCCTTCGCGCAGGGTGGTGACGCTCAGCAATTCCGGCTGGCCCAGGCTGTTCATGTCCAGCGCGATGCGTGCGGTGTAAAACCGCGCGGGGTTGACGTCGGAGCCGTCGTCGCTGATCAGGTAATACAGGTCGCTGGCGGCGTCGTAGTCGATGCCCGAGAGCCCGCCCACCGTGGTGCCCTGGAATTGCAGCCGGTGTGGAATGCGGGATTCACCGATCAGGCGCAGGCGTGTTCGAGGCGGCTGGGTGGCTGCGGCCACCGGTTGCGGCGCTCCGCAACCGGCCAGGCCCAGCACAGCGGCCGCGCCGGCTCCGAGGACCAGCCGGCGCCTGGAGGGTGTTGTGGAGTAAGGGTTCATGCGGCCAAGTCTAGCGGCCGCGCTTGAGGGGAGTGTGACAAGCGCAGGCGCGCAAATCGTGTCGGGCAGGGCCGCGCTTACTGCAGCACGGTCTGCCGCACTGCCTGTTCCCACCGCGCCATCAACTCAGCGGCCCGGTCCGCGCCCAGAGTCGGCAAAAACTTGCGCTCGGCGCGCCACATGCCTGACAACTCGTCGGTGCTGCCGTACACGCCGCTGGAAAGCCCCGCCAGGTAGGCGGCGCCCAGCGCGGTGGTTTCAATCACGGCCGGACGGATCACCGGTATGCCCAGCAGGTCGGCCTGGAATTGCATCAGCAGGTCGTTGACGCAGGCGCCGCCGTCTACACGCAGCTCGGCCACAGGCGCTGCGCCGGCACTGACCGCGTCGCGGCTCATGGCCTGCAACAGCGCTGCGCTTTGGTAGGCGATGCTTTCGAGTGCGGCGCGTGCGATGTGGGCCACCGTGGTGCCGCGCGTGAGGCCGGTGATGGTGCCGCGCGCGTCCGGTTTCCAGTAGGGTGCACCCAGGCCGGTGAAGGCCGGAACCATCATCACGCCGCCTGAATCAGGCACGCTTTCGGCCAGCGCCTGCACTTCGGCGCTGCCTTTGATGGCGTGCAGGCCGTCGCGCAGCCACTGCACCACGGCGCCGCCAACAAACACGCTGCCTTCAGTGGCGAACTGCGTTTGGGTTGTTGCCTGGGCTGCGCTGGTGGTAAGCAGACCGTTGTGTGAGGTTTGAAACTGGCTGCCCGTGTGCATCAGCATGAAGCAGCCGGTGCCGTAGGTGTTCTTGGCCATGCCGGCCTTAAAGCAGGCCTGACCGAAGAGGGCACTTTGCTGGTCGCCGGCAACGCCGCCGATGGCAATGGCGTGGCCCAGCAGGTCGGGCCGCACGTCACCGTAATGCGCACTCGACGGCAACACCCTGGGCATGAGCGAGGCCGGTATGCCCAGCAGGTCAAGCAACTCATCGTCCCACTGGTTGGTGTGCACATTGAACAGCATGGTGCGTGACGCATTGCTGACATCGGTGGCGTGCAACGCGCCGCCGGTGAGTTGCCACATCAACCAGCTGTCGATGGTGCCGAAGGCCAGTTCGCCGCGCTCGGCCTGCGCGCGTGCGCCGGGCACGTTGTCCAGCAGCCATTTGAGCTTGGTGCCAGAAAAATAGGCATCGATCAGCAGCCCGGTTTTGGACTGGATCAGCTTTTCCTTGCCGCGCTCACGCAACTCGGCGCAGGTGGCTTCCGCGCGCCTGTCCTGCCAGACGATGGCGTGATGAACCGGCAGGCCGGTCTTGCGGTTCCAGAGGGCGGTGGTCTCGCGCTGGTTGGTGATGCCCAGCGCGCGGATGTCACTGGCCTTGATATGGGCCTTGGCCAGCACCTCGCGGGCCGTGGCCAGCTGCGTGCGCCAGATCTCCATCAGGTCGTGCTCGACCCAGCCTGGCCTGGGGTAGATCTGCGGCAACTCCTGCTGGGCCAGGGCCACGATGTGGCCGTGTTCGTCAAACACGATGCTGCGGGAACTGGAGGTTCCCTGGTCGAGTGCGAGAAGGTATGTCATGCGCTGGAGTGTATGAAAGGGTGGCAGGCGCGCACAAGTGCGCGGGGCTCAGGAATGGGCCACTTCACAGTTGACGTCCGCCTCTTCCAGCAAGGTGGGGAATGGCTCGGGCGGAGGCATGTCGGTAAACAGCCGGTCAATCTGGGAAAGCGTGGCCAGCTCCACCATGGCGGGCCGGTTGAACTTGCTGCTGTCTGCCGCCAGCCAGACTTCGCGGGCATGCTCGATGATGGTCTGGGCAACTTTGACTTCGCGGTAGTCGAAGTCGCGCAGGGAGCCGTCAGGCTCGATCCCGGAAATGCCGATGATCGCGATGTCTACCCGGAACTGGCGTATGAAGTCGACTGCCGCTTCGCCCACGATGCCGCGGTCGCGTGAACGCACTACACCACCGGCGACGATGACTTCGCAATCGGTATTGCTGCACAGGATGCCGGCCACGTTCAAATTATTGGTGATGACCCGCAGTCCCTTGTGGTGCAGCAGGGCCTTGGCGATGGCTTCGGTGGTGGTGCCGATATTGAGGATCAATGAGCAGTCATTCGGAACACGCCGGGCCACCGCGCGCGCGATGCGCGCCTTGCCTTCGGCGTTAAGGCTTTCGCGCTGGCGGTGCGCAATGTTTTCGATGGTGGAGCTGGGCACCCGCACGCCGCCGTGAAAGCGCGTCAGCAAGCCTGCTTCCGCCAGGCGCTGCACATCCCGCCGGACGGTCTGCAGGGTCACGTCCAATTTTTCTGCGAGCTGCTCGACGGAGGCCGAGCCATGGGTTCGCACGACGTCGAGGAGCTTGATTTGCCTGGGATTGGAGTTCACGCGGGTTCAAGTTTGATGGAATCGTGGAGGTCTGGAAACTTTATATCGAAACAAAAGGAAACAGATAAGGGAAAACAATTAGATAAAACAATCACAAAAGAAGAAAAATAGAAAAAAACCGAACTTCGTCCAAGTTTCGCCGGGAGCCCTTCTCTTGTCTACTGCTTCTTTTTGTTTGCCTGCCGCTGCCCCGGCACAGAGGCTCCACCGCCGTTTCGGGTCGCTGCGACGCATTCTCAATGGCCGGTTGCACAGAGGGGGCGCGTGATGCAGCTGTCCCTGGACCACGTCAGCAAAAAAGTCGGCGCCGAACAATGGCTTTATGAAATGAACCTTGCGCCGCGCAGCGGCGAAGTCACTGTGTTGCTGGGCGCGACGCAGGCCGGGAAAACCAGCCTGATGCGCATCATGGCGGGTCTGGATGTCCCCACGCAGGGAAAAGTCCTGGTGAACGACGCCGATGTGACCGGCATGCCGGTTCGCGAGCGGAACGTCGCCATGGTCTACCAGCAGTTCATCAACTACCCGTCGCTACGGGTGGCGGACAACATCGCCTCGCCCCTCAAGTTGCGCGGCGAAAAGAACATTGACCGGACGGTGCGAAAACTGGCCGAACGCCTGCATATCGAGATGTTTCTGGACCGCTACCCTGCGGAGCTGTCGGGCGGGCAACAGCAGCGGGTGGCCCTGGCGCGTGCACTGGCCAAGGGGGCTCCCCTGATGCTGCTGGACGAGCCGTTGGTTAACCTGGACTACAAGCTGCGCGAGGAACTGCGCGAAGAGCTGACCCAGCTTTTTGCCGCCGGCGATTCCACCGTGATCTACGCCACCACCGAGCCTGGCGAAGCCTTGTTATTGGGGGGCTACACCGCCGTGATGGACGGTGGTGAACTGCTGCAGTACGGCCCGACCGCCGAGGTCTTCCACTCGCCACGATCCTTGCGCGTTGCGCGTGCGTTCAGCGATCCGCCCATGAATCTGATAGCGGCCCTGCCCGCAGCGCAAGGCCTGCAGCTGGCGGCAGGGCCTACCCTGGCGCTGGCCTTGCCCGATGCGCCGGCGCAAAACCTGGCCACCCTCACGGCCGGTGTTCGCGGCAGCGCCCTGCGCGTCCAAAAGCGTGAGGGTGATGTGGCGCTGCCGGGAAAGGTCGAGTTGGCTGAAATTTCGGGTTCCGACACTTTTGTCCACGTTGCCACGGCGGTGGGTGAGCTGGTGGCCCAACTGACCGGCGTGCACTACTTCGAGCTGGGTGCGCCCATCACCTTGTTTCTCAGCCCCGCCCAGGTGTATGTCTTTGATGCGACTGGTGCCTTGCTTTTGGCGCCAGAGCGCAAGGGAGGACTCGCATGAAGCACCTTTTTGCAACGACTTCTGTGCTGCGGAGGCCTTATGGCGCGTATTGATCTCGACCTGGCCCACGCCTACCGGCCGAATCCGCGCGAAGACAGCGACTACGCGTTGCTCCCGCTCACCATGAGTTTTCGCGATGGCGGCGCTTATGCGTTGCTGGGCCCGTCGGGCTGCGGCAAGACCACCATGCTCAACATCATGTCGGGCTTGCTTGTGCCGTCGCAGGGCACGGTCAAGTTTGACGGCGTAGATGTGACGCACGCCTCGCCGCAGCAGCGCAATATTGCGCAGGTGTTCCAGTTTCCGGTGATCTACGACACCATGACGGTGGCTGAAAACCTGGCGTTTCCGCTGCGCAACCGCAAGGTGCCGGAAGACCAGATCAAAAAACGCGTTGGTGAAATTGCCGAGATGCTGGACATGAGCGGCCAGCTCAACCACCGCGCGGCTGGGCTTGCGGCAGATGCCAAGCAGAAAATCTCGCTGGGCCGCGGCCTTGTGCGGCCCGATGTGTCTGCTGTGCTGTTTGACGAGCCGCTCACGGTGATCGACCCGCACCTGAAATGGCAACTGCGGCGCAAGCTCAAACAGATTCACCATGAATTGAAGCTCACCCTGATTTATGTGACACACGACCAGGTTGAGGCATTGACCTTTGCCGAAGAAGTGGTGGTGATGACGCGCGGCCGTGCTGTGCAGACGGGCTCGGCCGATGCGTTGTTTGAGCGCCCCCGCCATACGTTTGTAGGCCACTTCATCGGATCGCCCGGCATGAACTTCTTGCCGGCCACCGTCGTCGGTGGCGCGCTACGCGTCGCGGAGCGGCCGTTGGCGCTGCCACCCGAGCGCGCCATGCCCGACGGTGAGCTCAAGCTGGGCGTTCGACCTGAATACGTGGTGAAGACAGCGCCCGGCGATCCGGCCGCATTGCCTTTTACTGTCACGCTGGTGCAGGACATCGGCACGCACTGGATGCTGACGGCGCGGATCGGTGAACACACGATCAAGGCCCGGTTGAACCCTGCTTCCCGCGCGCCGCAAGTTGGCGAGGAGGTCTGGCTGCAGGTGATGGGGCCACACACCTGCCTGTACCTCAATGACGAACTGGTGGATGCATGAGCACGACGACTAAGCCCGTTAATCAGAAGGCCTGGCTGCTGGTGCTGCCCGTCATCATCTGCGTGGCGTTCTCCGCCATTCTGCCGCTGATGACCGTGGTTAACTATTCGGTGCAGGACATCATCTCGCCCGAGCGGCGCGTGTTTGTCGGCACTGAGTGGTTTGTATCCGTCATGCGTGACGAAGAACTGCATGCGGCGCTCTGGCGGCAACTGACGTTCTCGCTGGCCGTGCTGGCGGTCGAAATTCCGCTGGGCATCGCACTCGCGCTGTCCATGCCGGCGCAAGGCTGGAAGGCCTCGTTGGTGCTGGTGCTCGTTTCGCTCTCGCTGCTGATTCCGTGGAACGTGGTGGGCACTATCTGGCAGATCTATGGCCGGGCTGACATTGGCCTTTTGGGCGCGATGCTGCAAAAGATGGGCTTTGACTACAGCTACACCGGCAATGCCACGCACGCCTGGGTGACGGTGCTCATGATGGATGTCTGGCATTGGACGCCGTTGGTGGCGCTGCTGGGCTATGCCGGTTTGCGCTCCATTCCCGACGCCTACTACCAGGCCGCGCGCATCGACGGCGCCAGTAAATTTGCGGTGTTCCGTTATATCCAGCTACCCAAAATGCGCGGTGTGCTGATGATTGCCGTGCTGCTGCGCTTCATGGACAGCTTCATGATTTATACCGAGCCTTTTGTGTTGACGGGCGGCGGGCCGGGCAATGCCACGACATTCCTTTCGCAATATCTCACGCAAAAAGCCGTCGGCCAGTTTGACCTGGGCCCGGCGGCGGCGTTCTCGCTGATTTACTTTTTGATCATCCTGCTGCTGTGCTTCATCCTCTACAACTGGATGCAGCGCGTGGGCACGCAAGAGAAAGAGGGCGTGGAATGAACTCACCTAACGCACCCAGATTCCAGGCGCGCACGCTGTTCCTGATCGCGTACATCCTGTTTGCGCTGCTGCCCATCTACTGGATGGTCAACATGAGCTTCAAGACGAATGCTGAAATTCTGTCGAGCTTCTCGTTTTTCCCCCAGGACTTTACCTGGAACAACTACAAGACCATCTTCACCGACCCGTCCTGGTATTCGGGCTACATCAACAGCCTGATTTATGTGGCCATCAACACCGTGATTTCGGTCACTGTGGCCCTGCCGGCCGCCTATGCGTTTTCGCGGTACAGCTTTTTGGGCGACAAGCATGTGTTCTTCTGGCTGCTGACCAACCGCATGACACCGCCGGCGGTGTTTTTGCTGCCCTTCTTCCAGCTCTACACTACAGTGGGGCTGATGGACACCCACATCGCGGTGGCCCTGGCGCATCTGCTGTTCAACGTGCCGCTGGCGGTGTGGATCCTGGAGGGGTTCATGAGCGGGATCCCGCGCGAGATTGACGAGACCGCGTACATCGACGGCTATTCATTCCCCCGCTTCTTTGTCCGCATCTTCCTGCCGCTCATCAAGGCCGGTGTCGGTGTGGCGGCGTTCTTTTGCTTCATGTTCAGCTGGGTCGAATTGCTCCTGGCGCGCACACTGACCAGCGTCAATGCCAAGCCCATCGTCGCGACCATGACACGGACGGTGTCGGCATCCGGCATGGACTGGGCCACGCTGGCGGCGGCCGGCGTGCTGACCATCGTACCGGGCGCCATCGTGATCTGGTTTGTGCGCAACTACATCGCAAAAGGCTTCGCAATGGGCAGGGTATGACCCCGCGCGAAGGAACAGGAGAGACCCTATGACTATCACTCGGTATATCAAGCGGCCGCCGCGGATCTGGCTTTGCCAGGCCGCTTGCGGCGCCCCCTTGAGGGGGAGCGCCGAAGGCGTTCGGGGGGGAGCCCATGTTTGACTGGATGGCCTGGACGACGCCAGTGGCAATTTTCTTTACGTGCATCGTGCTGATGCTGGTGGGCATGACGGTGTGGGAATTGAAATCTCCGACAACGATACGGCGCGGCTTTTTGCCGCTGGAAACCACCCGCGGTGACCGGCTTTTTATCGGCCTGCTCAGTGCGGCCTACGTCAACCTCATCTTTGTGGGCATCAGCGGCAAGCTGGCCGGGTGGCTGGGTCTGGAGGGCGACCCGTCGATCTGGATCAGTTTTTTGCTGTCGATGGCCCTGCTCGCACTTGTCATGCGCAAGGGATAGAAATCTTGAAAAGGAACCCGGCTCATATTCCCCGGAGCCGAATAAGCCTTCAACCACGGGGAGTGAACCAATGAGGAGACAAATCATGAAGATGCGTTATACGGCCCTGGCAGTGGCCGCAGTGTGTGCCATGGCCAGCCCGGGGTGGGCCGACGAGGCGGCTGCCAAGAAGTGGATTGACAATGAATTCCAGCCCTCTACCCTGAGCAAGGACAAACAGCAGGCGGAAATGAAATGGTTCATTGACGCGGCCAAGAAACTGCAGGCCAAGGGCGTGAAGGAAATCTCGGTCGTGTCCGAGACCATCACCACCCACGAATACGAATCGAAGACGCTGGCCAAGGCCTTCGAGGAAATCACCGGCATCAAGGTCAAGCACGACCTGATCCAGGAAGGCGATGTTGTCGAGAAGCTGCAGACTTCCATGCAGTCCGGCAAGTCGATATACGACGGCTGGATTTCCGACTCGGACCTGATCGGCACCCACTACCGCTATGGCAAGGTGATGAACCTGACCGACTACATGGCGGGCAAGGGCAAGGAATACACCAACCCGGGCCTGGATCTCAAGGACTTCATCGGCACGAAGTTCACCACCGGCCCGGACGGCAAGCTGTACCAGCTGCCTGACCAGCAGTTTGCCAACCTGTACTGGTTCCGCGCCGACCTGTTCGCGCGCAAGGACTTGCAGGACAAGTTCAAGGCCAAATACGGTTACGAGCTGGGCGTGCCGCTGAACTGGAGCGCCTATGAAGACATCGCCGAGTTCTTCACCAACGACGTGAAGACCATCGACGGCAAGCCGATTTACGGCCACATGGACTACGGCAAGAAGGATCCGTCGCTCGGCTGGCGCTTTACCGACGCGTGGCTGTCCATGGCCGGCACGGCCGACATCGGCACGCCCAACGGCCTGCCGATTGACGAATGGGGTATCCGGGTGGCGGCCGACAAGTGCACGCCGGTGGGAGCCTCGGTAGCGCGCGGTGGCGCGACCAATTCACCGGCTGCTGTTTACGCGTTGACCAAGTACGTCGACTGGATGAAGAAATATGCGCCTAAGGAGGCCACCGGTATGACCTTCGGGGAAGCCGGCCCGGTGCCGGCCCAGGGCCAGATCGCCCAGCAGATTTTCTGGTACACGGCCTTCACCGCCGACATGACCAAGAAAGGCCTGCCCGTGGTGAATGCCGACGGTACGCCGAAGTGGCGTATGGCCCCCGGCCCCAACGGCCCCTACTGGAAACAGGGCATGCAAAACGGCTACCAGGACGTGGGCAGCTGGACTTTCTTTGCCGCGCACGACGAGAACAAGACGGCCGCCGCCTGGCTGTACGCGCAGTTCATCACCGCCAAGACCACGTCGCTGAAAAAGACCATTGTTGGCCTCACGCCGATCCGCGAGTCGGATATCCAGTCCAAGGCCATGACCGACATGGCGCCCAAGCTGGGCGGCCTGGTCGAGTTCTACCGCAGCCCCGCCCGAGTGGCCTGGTCGCCGACTGGTACCAACGTACCCGACTACCCCAAGCTTGCGCAGCTGTGGTGGAAGAACGTGGCCCAGGCAGTGACCGGCGAGAAGACGCCGCAGGCAGCCATGGACACGCTGGCGGGCGAGATGGACGACGTGATGGGCCGCCTGGAGCGCGCCGGCATGGCCAAGTGCCCGCCCAAGCTCAACCCCAAGGGTGATCCCGCCAAATGGCTGAGCGACAAGTCGGCGCCATGGGCCAAGCTGGCCAATGAAAAACCCAAGGGCGAAACCATCAACTACGACAAGTTGCTGCAGGCCTGGAAAGACGGAAAAGTACGCTGATCGGATGGCCGTGCGGTGCGTGAGCGCTGCACGGCTTTTTTTCTGGATTCAGGTTATTGCAACAAGCGCAGGGTAAGCTCGGCGCACTTTTTACCAATGGGTTTGTATGGAAACGGGAAGCAAAGCCCATGACGACTGAATTAGCGCCTGCGCAAACGCGGCGCCAGGATTTAATGGCCCGGCTTGCCGAGCCGTACCACTACGACATCGCGATCATTGGCGGCGGCGCTACCGGCCTGGGGGTCGCACTGGATGCGGCCGCCCGCGGGTTTTCTGTCGTGTTGGTCGAATCGCACGACTTTGCCAAGGGCACATCGTCCCGCGCCACCAAGCTGGTGCATGGCGGTGTGCGCTACCTCGCGCAGGGCAATATCTCGCTGGTGCGTGAGGCCTTGCACGAACGCACCACGCTGCTGGCCAACGCGCCGCATCTGGCGCAGCCCTTGCCCTTTGTCATGCCTTCCTACAAGTTCTGGGAGGCGCCGTTCTACGGTATCGGGCTCAAGATGTATGACGCGCTGGCTGGCAAGGCGGGTCTGGGCGCCACGGAATTCCTGAACCGGCAAGAAACTCTTGCCTGCCTGCCGACAGTGCAGGCTCAAGATCTCAAGGGCGGCGTCAAGTACTGGGATGGCCAGTTTGATGACGCGCGGCTGGCGTTGGCGCTAGCCCGCACGGCGGCGCGGCAGGGTGCGTTGCTGGTGAATTACTGCGCGGCAACGGGCCTGATCCATGAGGGCGGCAAGCTGGTCGGCCTGCATGCACGGGACCAGGAAACGGGCCGCACATTCGAAATCCGCGCCAACTGCGTGGTGAACGCGGCGGGTGTCTGGGTAGACCAGTTGCGGCTGCAGGATGGGCAGGCCATAGGGCGGGACGCCAAACCCATGGTGGCACCCAGCCAGGGTGTTCATATTGTGGTGGATCGCTCGTTTTTGCCTGGCGACCACGCCCTGCTGGTGCCCAAGACGGCCGACGGCCGGGTGCTGTTTGCAGTGCCATGGCTGGGTAAAACCATTCTGGGAACCACGGATACGCCGCGCCACGACCTGGCCCGCGAGCCGCTGCCTTTCCGCGAAGAAGTTGACTTCATCCTGCGCGAATCGGCTCGCTACCTGAGCCGCGCGCCCGGTCCGGCTGACATTAAAAGCATCTGGGTGGGGTTGCGGCCCCTGGTCAAGCCGCCGGATGAGGATGCCGGAAGCACCCAGGCGTTGTCGCGTGAGCACACGGTGCTGGTCAGCAAAAGCGGCCTGGTCACGGTGACCGGCGGCAAGTGGACGACCTATCGGGCGATGGCTGAAGATGTCCTGGCTAAGTGTTTTGGCGCGGCGTTGCTGCCAACACGCGGGGCCGGCGTCACCACAAACTTGAAGTTAGTTGGCGCTCACAATTCGAATCACAAAATTAGCGAGGCACCAGGGTCTCATCTGTATGGCAGCGAGGCGTCCGCCATGGAAAACCTGCCGGGTGCCAGCCGCGAATTAGGCGGTGGGCTGACGGAGGCAATGGTGCGTTTCGCTGCCCGCCATGAATATGCCCGCACCGTTGAAGACGTACTGGCACGGCGTTCCCGTCTGCTGTTTCTCGACGCGGCACTGGCCAGAACCCTGGCGCCGGAAGTGGCCACTCTGCTACAGCAGGAAAACGGCGTGGATCCCCAGCTGGACGAATTCCTGACGCTGTGTGGCCAATACCTCAGCCTGCCAGCCTGAATTGCCGCCAGTTGCCGTCCTGCAAAGGAGGAAGGAGGCGGGCGAAATTGGATGCCCGGGCAGATTTTGCTCTCTTTTTGATAGCTGGTTGCGCGCATCCCTATTGGTCTGAGGCCGGATTTAATGCCGAAAATCCGCCCGTGGCATAAGCGCGAAGCGTGGCCGGTACCCGAGGGCTCCCCGGGCTTCTGGAGGTACCGCCGCTTTATTGTGGGGATATTTTCACAACAAGCGGTTGACAGTGGCTTTTCGCTCAGTCATAATCGTGGGCTTCGCTCTAAAAAGGCGAGGAATTCTGCCTAACGGAAGCATTGCAAGTGGTTTGCAGTGTGGACGACGGGCCCAAGACTGATTGGCTGGTAATCCCAAGGGGTTGCCTTCCGGTGCAAGTTGGGAACACATTTAAATGATTCAAACGCAATCCAAGCTCGATGTTGCTGACAACACGGGTGCCAAGTCCGTGATGTGCATCAAGGTTCTGGGCGGCTCCAAGCGCCGGTACGCCAGCGTTGGTGACGTCATCAAGGTGAGCATCAAAGAAGCCGCTCCGCGTGGCCGCGTCAAAAAAGGCGAGGTTTACAGCGCTGTGGTCGTTCGCACCGCCAAGGGCATTCGCCGTGGCGATGGTTCGCTCGTCAAATTCGACGGCAACGCAGCAGTGTTGCTTAACGCCAAGCTGGAGCCAATCGGCACCCGCATCTTCGGACCAGTGACGCGCGAGCTGCGCACTGAAAAGTTCATGAAGATCGTGTCCCTGGCTCCTGAAGTTCTGTAAGGACTCGCCATGAACAAAATCCGTAAAGGCGACGAGATCATCGTGATCGCTGGTCGCGACAAAGGCAAGCGCGGCAAGATTTCGCTGCGCAAAGATGATAGCTACGTGCTGGTGGATGGGATCAACCTGGTGAAAAAACACACCAAGCCCAACCCCCTCAAGGGCACCACCGGTGGCATCGTCGAAAAAAGCATGCCGATTCACCAGTCGAACGTGGCAATTTTCAATGCCGCTACCGGCAAGGCGGATCGCGTTGGCATCAAGCTCCTGGCAGACGGCAAAAAAGTGCGCGTCTTCAAGTCCAGTGGCGAAGAAATCAAGGTTGCATAACATGGCAAAGACCGCACCTGTACAAGCTGCTTCGCAGGCCCGCCTGCAAGCCCAGTACCGCGAAAAAATCGCCCCCGGCCTGATTGAAAAATTCGGCTATACCTCGCCTATGCAGGTTCCCCGCATCACCAAGATCACGCTCAACATGGGTGTGAGCGAGGCTGTTGCCGACAAGAAGGTCATGGACAACGCCGTCGGCGACATGACCAAGATTGCCGGTCAGAAGCCTGTCGTGACCAAGGCCAAGAAGGCTATCGCCGGCTTCAAGATCCGCGAAGACTTGCCTATCGGCTGCATGGTGACCCTGCGCGGCGTGAAGATGTATGAGTTCCTCGATCGTTTCGTCACCGTGGCCCTGCCGCGTGTGCGTGACTTCCGCGGTATTTCCGGCCGGGCCTTCGATGGCCGCGGAAACTACAACATCGGCGTGAAAGAGCAGATCATTTTCCCTGAGATCGAGTACGACAAGGTTGATGCCTTGCGTGGCCTGAATATCAGCATCACCACAACGGCAAAGACCGATGAAGAGTGCAAGGCACTCCTCACCGCCTTCCGTTTTCCGTTCAAGAACTGAGGCGGGACATGGCAAAACAAGCTTTACTGCAACGTGAACTGAAGCGCGAGAAACTCGCCGCGAAGTTCGCCAAGAAATACGCTGAACTCAAGGCGACGTCCAACGACGCCAAGCGCTCTGACGAAGAGCGTCAGCTGGCTCGCCTCGAGCTGCAAAAACTGCCCCGCAATGCGAACCCGACCCGCCAGCGTAACCGCTGCGCGATCACGGGCCGCCCACGCGGTACTTTCCGCCAGTTCGGCCTGGCTCGCGCCAAGATCCGTGAGTTGGCTTTTGCTGGTGATATCCCTGGTATCACCAAGGCAAGCTGGTAAGCATAGGAGAACCACAAAATGAGCATGAGTGATCCTATCGCCGACATGTTGACCCGCATCCGCAATGCACAGATGGTTGAAAAGGCCGTCGTGCTGGTGCCGTCGTCAAAAGTCAAAGTTGCCATCGCGCAGGTTCTGAAAGATGAGGGCTACATTGATGGCTTCTCCGTCAAGACCGACGAAGGCAAATCCCAGCTGGAAATCGCCCTGAAGTATTACGCAGGCAAGCCCGTGATTGAGCGCATTGAGCGCGTCAGCCGCCCAGGCCTCCGTGTTTACAAAGGCCATGGCGCCATCCCCCAGGTCATGAATGGCCTTGGTGTGGCAATTGTCACGACCCCGCAAGGCGTCATGACCGATCGTAAAGCCCGCGCTACCGGTATCGGTGGTGAAGTGCTTTGCTACGTGGCCTAACGGCGGCATTGAGGAGAAACTGAAATGTCTCGTGTAGGAAAAATGCCAGTGACCGTGCCTCAGGGTGTGGACGTGGCCATGAAAGCAGACCAGATCAATGTCAAGGGTGCCCTCGGCACCCTGGCGCTGACGCAGAACGCGCTTGTCACCATCAAGAATGATGCGGGCAAGCTGACTTTTGTGCCGGCCAATGATTCGCGTGAAGCCAATGCCATGAGCGGCACGATGCGTCAGCTCGTGAACAACATGGTGACTGGTGTGACCAAGGGCTTCGAAAAGAAGCTCAGCCTGGTCGGCGTGGGCTACAAGGCCCAAGCTCAGGGCGCCAAGCTGAACCTGACCGTGGGGTATTCGCACCCTGTGATCATGGACATGCCTGCTGGCATCACCGTTGCAACGCCGACTCCCACGGAAGTGGTGATCAAGGGTTCCGACCGCCAGCGCGTCGGCCAGATCGCCGCTGAAGTTCGTGCTGTTCGTCCTCCCGAGCCTTACAAGGGCAAGGGCATCCGCTATGTGGATGAGAAGATCACGATCAAAGAAACCAAGAAGAAATAAGGAGCTGCATCATGTTGACCAAAAAAGAGCAGCGCCTTCGTCGTTCACGTCAGACCCGCATTCGCATTGCTACGCAAGGTGTTGCCCGTTTGACCGTGAATCGCACCAATCTGCACATCTATGCCAGCGTTATTTCTGGCGACGGCACCAAGGTCCTGGCTGCTGCTTCCACCGCGGAAGTGGAAGTCCGCAAGGAAATCGGCGCTTCGGGTAAAGGTGGAAACGTTGCTGCTGCGCAAGCCATTGGCAAACGCATTGCCGAAAAGGCAAAAGCAGCAGGTGTTGAAAAAGTGGCGTTTGATCGCGCCGGTTTTGCGTACCACGGCCGCGTCAAAGCGCTGGCTGAGGCGGCTCGCGAAGCTGGTTTGCAGTTCTAAGCAGACTGGAATTAAGTATGGCTAAGTTTCAAGCAAAACAGCAAAACGACGCTCCAGACGATGGTCTGAAGGAAAAAATGATCGCGGTTAACCGCGTGACCAAAGTCGTAAAGGGCGGCCGTATCCTCGGTTTCGCCGCGTTGACCGTCGTGGGTGACGGCGATGGCCGCGTCGGCATGGGCAAAGGCAAGTCGAAAGA
Organism: Polaromonas sp. P3_B4; assembly: GCF_056402835.1. Classification (NCBI taxonomy): domain Bacteria; kingdom Pseudomonadati; phylum Pseudomonadota; class Betaproteobacteria; order Burkholderiales; family Comamonadaceae; genus Polaromonas; species Polaromonas sp. P3_B4. The sequence goes on along the minus strand of NZ_JBFUGQ010000001.1, from coordinate 3,268,641 downwards.
AGTGCCGGCAGCCGTGCAAAAAGCGATGGAAGAAGCGCGTCGCAACATGACCAAGGTTTCGTTGAAAAACGGCACCATCCACCACAATGTTTTCGGTCACCACGGTGCAGCCAGCGTCATGATGGCGCCGGCTCCCAAGGGTACCGGCATCATCGCTGGCGGCCCAATGCGCGCCGTTTTCGAAGTCATGGGCATTACCGACATCGTGGCGAAGAGTCATGGTTCGAGCAACCCTTACAACATGGTGCGTGCCACCATGGATGCACTGAACAATTCCACGACCGCTTCTGAAATTGCGGCCAAACGTGGCAAATCGGTCGAAGAGATCTTCGGCTAAGGCGGCATTGAAATGACCAAAGAAACCAAAGTCAAAGTCCAGCTGGTTCGCAGCCCGATTGGCACCAAGGAATCGCATCGCGCCACTGTGCGCGGTCTGGGCCTTCGTGGTGTCAACAGCGTCAGCGAATTGCAGGATACGCCCGCAGTGCGCGGCATGATCAACAAGATCAGCTATCTGGTCAAGATTGTCTGAGCGGAGACTCAAAATGGAATTGAACGGAATCAAGCCTGGCCAAGGTGCCAAACATGCCAAGCGACGCGTCGGTCGTGGCATTGGCTCCGGTCTGGGTAAAACATCTGGACGCGGCCACAAAGGCCAGAAATCACGTGCTGGTGGCTACCACAAGGTCGGCTTCGAAGGCGGTCAAATGCCTATGCAGCGCCGTTTGCCAAAGCGTGGCTTCAAGTCGCATCTGCTCAAGTTCAACGCCGAGGTTACTCTGAGTGCGCTGGAGCAGCTGGGTCTGGCTGAAGTCGATCTGCTGGCACTGAAGACTGCCGGCCTGGTGGGCCAGCTTGCCAAGAACGTCAAGGTCATCAAGTCGGGTGAGCTGTCCAAGGCTGTCAAGCTGAACGGCATCTCCGCCACGGCGGGTGCCAAGGCCATTATTGAAGCCGCCGGCGGCTCTGTCGCTTAAATACCTGACTGGAAAATCAGTGGCAACCAACTCAGCTCAAATTGCGAAAACCGGCAAGTACGGTGATTTGCGTAACCGGCTTGTGTTTTTGCTGCTGGCTCTCGTGGTGTACCGCATTGGCGCGCACATCCCGGTGCCAGGGATTGATCCTGGCCAGCTCAAGGAGTTGTTCAAGGGCCAACAAGGCGGCATATTGAATTTGTTCAATATGTTTTCTGGTGGTGCCCTGTCGCGCTTTACGGTATTCGCCCTGGGCATCATGCCGTACATCTCGGCATCGATCATCATGCAGCTACTGACGTACGTCGTTCCGACGTTCGAGCAGATGAAAAAAGAAGGCGAAAGCGGCAGGCGCAAGATTACGCAGTACACACGTTACGGCACGCTGGCTTTGGCATTGTTCCAGTCCATGGGCATTGCTGTGGCGCTGGAAAGCTCGCCGGGCTTGGTGTTGGCGCCCGGCTTTGGTTTCCGCATGACGGCAGTGTTCAGCCTGACGGCCGGCACGATGTTCCTGATGTGGCTGGGTGAGCAGATTACCGAGCGTGGTTTGGGTAACGGCATTTCGATCCTGATTTTTGCAGGCATTGCGGCAGGTTTGCCGAGCGCAATGGGTGGCTTGCTGGAGCTGGTGCGTACCGGCGCCATGAGCATTCTGGTGGCCATTGTGATCGTCGCGGTGGTTGTGCTGGTGACCTATTTCGTGGTGTTCGTAGAGCGTGGACAGCGCAAGATTCTTGTGAACTATGCGCGGCGCCAGGTGGGTAACAAGGTTTACGGCGGGCAGTCATCGCACTTGCCGTTGAAGTTGAACATGGCGGGTGTGATCCCCCCGATTTTCGCTTCATCGATCATTTTGCTGCCTGCTACCGTCGTGGGCTGGTTTAGCACCGGTGAAAGCATGCGCTGGCTCAAAGACATCGCCAGCACGCTGACGCCGGGCCAGCCAATCTACGTAATGCTGTATGCCAGTGCGATCGTGTTCTTCTGCTTCTTCTATACGGCGCTGGTGTTCAACAGCCGTGAAACGGCGGACAACCTGAAAAAGAGCGGTGCGTTCATTCCGGGTATTCGGCCGGGCGATCAGACGGCGCGCTACATTGACAAAATCCTGGTGCGTTTGACGCTGGCAGGTGCGGTTTACATCACATTCGTGTGCCTGTTGCCGGAGTTTTTGATTTTGAAATACAACGTGCCGTTTTATTTTGGCGGTACGTCGTTGATGATTATTGTCGTGGTGACCATGGATTTCATGGCCCAGGTACAGAACTACATGATGTCGCAACAGTATGAGTCGTTGCTTAAAAAGGCGAACTTCAAGACGTCACTGGGCGGTTAACTGGGTATTTGATGGGATATGTCTAAAGACGATGTGATCCAGATGCAAGGTGAGGTTGTAGAAAACCTTCCCAATGCGACTTTCAGGGTGAAGCTGGAAAATGGACATGTTGTACTGGGGCACATCTCGGGAAAAATGCGTATGCACTACATCCGCATTCTTCCCGGTGACAAGGTAACGGTTGAGTTAACGCCTTACGATTTATCGCGCGCACGAATTGTTTTCCGTGCCAAGTAAGCACAGAGTGAAAGTTTAGGAGTAATAGAAATGAGAGTTTCAGCTTCGGTCAAGAAAATTTGCCGTAACTGCAAAGTTATCCGTCGCAAGGGCGTTGTCCGTGTGATTTGCACGGATCCGCGTCACAAACAGCGTCAAGGCTGATTTCAAGAGTTTTAGAGGACGAACATGGCTCGTATCGCTGGTATCAATATTCCGCCGCAGCAACATGCCGAAATCGGCTTGACTGCTATCTTTGGCATCGGTCGCACGCGCGCTCGCAAAATTTGCGAAGCATGTGACATCGCTTACGCCAAAAAGGTCAAAGATCTGACCGATGGCGACCTGGAAAAAATCCGTGAGCAGATCGCCCTGTTCACCATCGAGGGTGACCTGCGTCGTGAAACCACGATGAACATCAAGCGCCTGATGGACATCGGTTGCTACCGTGGTTTCCGCCACCGTCGCGGCCTGCCCATGCGTGGCCAGCGCACCCGGACCAATGCCCGTACCCGCAAGGGCCCGCGCAAGGCCGCTGCAGCTTTGAAGAAATAATTGAGAGGTCGTCATGGCAAAATCACCAAGCAATAACGCCGCACAACGCGTTCGCAAGAAAGTTCGCAAGAACGTGGCCGATGGTATCGCCCACGTCCACGCTTCTTTCAATAACACGATCATCACTATCACGGATCGCCAGGGCAATGCCTTGTCCTGGGCGTCTTCCGGTGGTCAGGGTTTCAAAGGTTCGCGCAAATCCACCCCTTTCGCAGCGCAGGTCGCTTCCGAAGTGGCTGGTCGCGCCGCCATTGAGCAAGGCATCAAGAATCTTGACGTCGAAATCAAGGGTCCTGGTCCAGGCCGTGAATCATCTGTCCGCGCTTTGGGCGCACTCGGCATCCGGATCAATTCGATTGCCGACGTGACCCCGGTTCCGCATAACGGCTGCCGCCCGCAAAAGCGCCGCCGCATTTAATTCCCCGTGCCTAGGCATCCGGCGGGTTGTTTCAGCCCGTCAGATACCAGGCATTTTCACCAAGCCCACCGCCGCAGGTTACGACCTCCGGCTCCTGCAATTCATTGCAGCAGATGACAAAAGGACACTCAAGTGGCACGTTACCTAGGCCCCAAGGCCAAACTATCCCGCCGTGAAGGCACCGACCTGTTCCTGAAGAGTGCACGCCGCGCCATCAGCGACAAGGCCAAATTCGACTCCAAGCCAGGTCAGCACGGCCGTACCTCTGGTACCCGTACTTCCGACTTCGGCTTGCAATTGCGCGAAAAGCAAAAAGTCAAGCGCATGTATGGTGTGCTCGAAAAGCAGTTTCGCCGTTATTTTGAAGAAGCGGATCGTCGCAAGGGCAACACCGGCGCCAATCTACTGTTCATTCTTGAGTCGCGTCTGGACAACGTTGTGTATCGCATGGGCTTCGGTTCGACCCGTGCTGAAGCGCGTCAGCTGGTTTCGCACAAGGCCATCACGGTCAATGGCGGATCTGTCAACATTCCTTCGTACATGGTCAAGGCCGGCGACATCATTGCCGTGCGTGACAAGTCGAAGAAGCAGACCCGTATCACGGAAGCCCTTGAGCTTGCAAAACAGGTCGGTCTGCCCGCCTGGGTCGATGTGAACGCCGACAAGGGAGAAGGCACCTTCAAGAAGGTACCTGATCGCGACGAGTTTGCCGCCGACGTCAACGAATCGTTGATTGTCGAGTTGTACTCACGCTAATTTTTCGTTCCTGCGATACGGGGCACCGTATCGCCAGGGTGTGCTTCGCCGGCCTTATCGGTGTAACGAACCGAGGGTATTGAGAGGAAGACTGCATGCAGACCAATTTGTTGAAACCAAAAACCATTAATGTTGAGCAGCTCGGCGCCAACCGCGCCAAGGTGACTCTGGAGCCGTTTGAGCGTGGCTACGGCCATACGCTGGGCAACGCGCTGCGCCGCGTACTGTTGTCTTCCATGGTCGGCCACGCCGCCACCGAAGTCACCATCGCGGGCGTCCTGCACGAGTACTCGTCCATCGACGGTGTGCAGGAAGACGTCGTCAACATCCTGTTGAACCTCAAAGGTGTGGTGTTCAAGCTCCACAACCGCGACGAAGTTACGCTGAGCCTGCGCAAAGACGGCGAAGGCCCAGTCACCGCCGCCGACATCCAGACGCCACATGACGTGGAAATCATCAACCCTGAACACGTGATCGTGAACCTGTCGCACGGCGGCAAGATCGACATGCAGATCAAGGTTGAAAACGGCCGCGGCTATGTGCCCGGCAACCAGCGCCGCTATGGCGATGAGTCGCCAAAATCGATCGGCCGTATCGTGCTGGACGCGTCGTTCTCGCCCGTCAAGCGCGTGAGCTACATCGTCGAAAGCGCCCGCGTTGAGCAGCGCACCGACCTCGACAAGCTCGTGCTGGAAATCGAAACCAACGGCGCAGTGACGGCAGAAGATGCTGTCCGTGCCTCGGCCAAGATCCTGGTCGAGCAACTGGCCGTGTTCGCACAGCTCGAAGGCAATGAACTGGCCGCGTTTGACGCGCCCGTTCAGCGCAGCTCGCAGCAGTTCGATCCGATTCTGCTGCGCCCTGTCGACGAACTCGAACTTACCGTTCGTTCGGCGAACTGCCTCAAAGCGGAAAACATCTACTACATCGGCGACCTGATCCAGCGCACCGAGAACGAGCTGCTGAAGACGCCGAACCTGGGCCGTAAATCGCTCAACGAAATCAAGGAAGTGCTTGCGTCACGCGGCCTGACCCTTGGTATGCGCCTGGAAAGCTGGCCACCCGCCGGTCTCGACAAGCGTTAATTTGAACCACAAGGTCCCGCCTGAAAGGGGATCTCGCACGGGCAGTACCTGATACGGCTGCCTGGATTTTAAAAAAGGAAACACCATGCGCCACGGACACGGATTACGTAAACTCAACCGCACCAGCGAGCACCGCCTCGCCATGTTGCGCAACATGATGAACTCGCTGCTGCAGCACGAAGTCATCAAGACCACCCTGCCCAAGGCCAAGGAATTGCGCCGCGTGGTCGAACCCATGATCACCCTTGGTAAAGAACCTACTCTGGCCAACAAGCGCTTGGCATTTGATCGCCTGCGTGACCGCGATATGGTCGTCAAGCTGTTCGCAGAGATCGGCCCACGCTACAAGGCACGTCCCGGCGGCTACACGCGTATCCTGAAGATGGGTTTCCGCGTTGGTGACAACGCGCCCATGGCGCTGGTCGAACTGGTGGACCGTCCTGAAGTGTCGGAAGACACTACAGCTGACACGGCCAAGGCAGAGTAAGCTACAATACACACATACCGCGCGGTGGAGCAGCCTGGTAGCTCGTTGGGCTCATAACCCAAAGGTCGTAAGTTCAAATCTTGCCCGCGCAACCAACACGTTAGCCTCTCAAGGCCAACAGCAAAACGCCTGCATCAAGCAGGCGTTTTGCTTTCCGGCCTTCATTCGGCGTTCAGCGGTTCTGCTGCCAGTAGCATCACTGGCAGTCATTGCTTGCGGCTGGCCTGTATAGCCGTTGCTCAGTCCGGCACAACTGCTGTCACTTCAATTTCGACCTGGGCGCGGTCTTCAACCAGTGCCGCAACCTCGACACATGTCATGGCCGGAAAATTCTTTCCCATGACTTCGCGGTAGACAGCACCCAGTTCCTTGAGCCTGGCCACGTACTCGACACGATCCAACACATACCAGGTCATGCGGACCATATGCTCGGGTCCGGCGCCACCGGCCTTCAGCACGGCCGCAATGTTCAGCAGCGCCTGGCGCGTCTGCGCGATGAAATCGTCGCTCTCGAACTGTTGCTGTGCATTCCAGCCAATCTGGCCTCCCACAAAAAGCAAGGCGCCGCGTGCAAGGATGCCGTTGGCATAACCTTTGGGCTCGGCCCAGCCGGGCGGTTGTAGTTTCTTGATCATGAGCTTCCTGAGGATGTTTTCAAATAAGGTAACAGGGCGCTGCGCATTCGTTCGGGAAGCGGCAGGGGTTTGCCATTGGGGAGCTCTGAATAGACCACCACGCCATGCGCTTTCAGCTTGATGACTTCGGCGCCGTCTGGCGAGGCTGGGCTGCCATGAATCTCGTATTGCATACCCATGCTCGCGTTACCCAGGCGAGTCAGTTCCAGCGTGATTGTCAGCGGGTCGCCATGACGGCACATACCGAGAAATTCGACCTTCAGATCCACAATCGGCACGCCTGTGCCACCGGCAATCAGAACATGTTCGGGAAAGCCGATGTGCGCCAGGAAATCCTCTTGCACCTCATGCAACAGATAGAGAAACTGCGGATAAAAAACGATGCCGGCCGGATCGCAATGGTGAAACCTGACGAGCTTTTGCGCGGTGAATTTCATGATTCGCGCAGCTTGAAGCGTTGCAGCTTGCCGGTTTCGGTGCGCGGCAGTTTGGTCACGAATTCGATCTGACGGGGATATTTGAAAGGCGCAAGCGCCGCCTTGACGTGGTCTTGCAGGGCCTTTGCCATGGCGTCATTTGCTGCCTGGTCAGGCTTGAGCACAACAAAGGCCTTGACGACCATCCCCCGGTCGTCGTCGGGCAAGCCCACAACACCGCATTCAGCCACGGCAGGGTGCTTGAGCAGGGCATCTTCCACCTCAGGGCCCGCCACGTTGTAGCCCGCGGTAATAATCATGTCGTCGGCGCGCGCCTGGTAGAAGAAATAACCGTCGGCGTCCTGCATGAAGGCGTCGCCCGGGTAGTTCCAGCCGTCCTTCACATAGTTGCCCTGGCGTGCATCGTCCAGGTAGCGGCAGCCCGTGGGCCCCACCACCGCCAGCTTGCCGATGGTGCCGCGCGGCACTTCCGCGCCGGTGTCGTCCACCACCTTGGCGGTGTAGCCTGGCACCACCTTGCCGATGGCGCCGCGGCGCACGTCGGCGCCGGCTGCGGAGATAAAGATGTGGAACATCTCGGTCGCGCCTATACCGTCGATCATCTCAATGCCGGTAGCGTCCTTCCATAGCTGCCGCGTGGCGTCAGGCAGGCTCTCGCCGGCACTCACGCACATCCGCAAGCCGGGCACGCCGTGCTGTTTGGCGAACGCAGCCATCTGCCGGTAAAACGTCGGTGCCGTGTAGCAGACCGTTGCGCCGACCTGGTTGATCAGCTTGACCATCGCTTCTGGCGTATAGGCAATGGAGGGGTAGTAAACAGAGGCACCGGCCCACATCGGGAAAATCAGCATGCCGCCCAGGCCAAAGGTAAAAGCCAGCGGTGGCGAGCCGATGACGATGTCGTCCGGCTTGGCCTTGAGCACATGGCGCGGCCACGCCTCGCAGGCGGCCAGCACGTCGCGATGCGTGTGCACCGCGGCCTTGGGCTTGCCTGTAGTGCCGGAAGTGAAGGCCATCAAGGCGATGTCGTCGGCGGCCACCGGGCAGGGCGTAAAGCTGCCGTCCTTCTGCGCCGACAGCACCGCCAGCGAGCCCGGCGCGTCCATCAGGTTGAAGGGCACGATGGTGGGCAAGGTATCGCTTTGCGCCTTTGCCGCCTGCAGCTCATCCAGCAGCGTTGCATCGCACAATGCCAGCGCGGGCCGGGCCTTTTCAATGATCTCGCTGAGTTCCTTGGCGCGCAGCAGCGGCATGGTCGCCACCGCCACCAGCCCGGCCTGCACCACGCCCAGCCAGGCCAGCGCCATGCCGATCGAGTTGCCGCCGCGCAGCAACACCCGGTTGCCGGGCTTCAGCCCGAAGTTTTCCGTCAGTACCTGTGCGATGCGGTTTACGCGATCCAGTGCATCTGCGTAGCTCAGCGTGATTTTGTCCGAGCGTAACAGCGGCTTGTCACCCTGCTCCTCGCGAAAGGCCTTGTCAAACAAGGCCTGCACCAGATTGGCCTGCGCCGGTATGCGCAGCTCGGGCAGCGCGTACACCATGCGGGGCAGTTGCCCGGGCTGCGGCAGGCGGTCATGCACAAAGCGGTCTGCCTGCGCGGAGGGCGCCGCGGACACTTTTTCTACTGGGTCGGAGACAGAGGTGCTCATGATTGCAGTACGGCCTTTCCAATGATGAGTTGCTGCACTTCGGTCGCGCCTTCGTAAATGCGCAGCGAGCGGATATCGCGGTACAGGCTTTCCACCTTGGTGCCCACTTTCACGCCCAGGCCGCCGTGCATCTGCAGCGCCATGTCGATGACCTTTTGCGCGTTCTCGGTGGCCGTCATCTTGGCCATGGCCGCTTCGGCGGTGATACGCGCACCGCTGCCCAGGCGTTCGCTTTCGTCGCGCATCCAGGCGGCGCGGTAGGTCAGCAGCGCAGCGGCGTCCACCAGTGCCGCCATCTCGCCAAGCTTGGCCTGCGTGAGCTGGAAGTCGGCCAGGGTCTGGCCGAACATCTTGCGTTCCTTCGAGAAATGCACCGCCTCGGCCAGCGCGCGGCGCGCCATGCCCAGTGCGGCGGCGGCCACGGAGGCACGGAAGATGTCCAGCGTCTGCATCGCCAGCTTGAAGCCGCCGTGCAGCGCGCCCAGCTGCGCATCCCTCGGCAGCTTGCAATGCGCGAACTTCAGCGTGGCCAGCGGGTGTGGCGCCATGACGGCGATGTGTTCGCTGCTGTCCAGGCCCTTGTTTTCCGCATCGACGATGAAGGCCGTAATGCCGCGCGTGCCGCCCTGCGGGTCCGTCTTGGCGAAGGTCACGTAGAAATCCGCGATCCCGCCGTTGCTGATCCATGTCTTGCTGCCGTTCAAGGCCCAGCCCTCACCCGTGTCTGTGGCGGAGGTCACCATGGCGCCGGCATCGGAACCGGCGTCGGGCTCGCTCAAGGCGAAGGCCGCGATCTTCTTGCCGCTGGCCACCTGCGGCAGGTAGGCAGCCTGCTGCGCCGGTGTGCCCGCCAGTGTGATGGCGCCGCTGCCCAGTCCCTGCATCGCAAACGCGAAATCGGCCAGTGGCGAATGAAAGGCCAGCGTCTCGCGCAGGATGACAAGCGCGCGGGAGTCCAGCTTTTCCAGTGCGCCGCCCAGGGTGCCGTCCTTACCCGCCGGTACGCAATAGCGCAGCCAGCCGTTGGCACCCAGCAGGCTCACCCACTCCTTGCAGGCCCGGCGGTCATCGCTTTCGTCGATGTGCTGCTGCGGCATCCAGTCGGCCAGGCGCTGCGCCAGGTCGCGGTGAACCTCGTCAAAAAAAGGCAGCGCCAAGTGGGCGGTGGTCGATCTCATGCGTGATCCTTGTCGTCCTGCCGCGCTCAGTCGCCGCGGAACACTGGTTTCTGTTTGGCTGAAAAGGCCTCGTACGCCCGTGTGAAGTCTTGCGTCTGCATGCAGATGGCCTGGGCCTGCGCTTCGGCTTCTATGGCCTGGTCCAGCGTCATGGCCCATTCCTGGTGCAGCATGGTTTTGGTCATGCCGTGCGCAAAGGTCGGGCCGTCGGCCAGCTCTTGCGCCAGCTTTTGCGCCTGCGCCAGCACATCTTGCGGCTCGTGCAGCGCGTTGAAGAAGCCCCACTGCAAGCCTTCCTGCGCGCTCATGGATCTGCCGGTAAACAGCAGTTCCGATGCCCGCCCCTGTCCGATCAGGCGCGGCAGCAACGCGCAGGCGCCCATGTCGGCACCGGCCAGGCCGACGCGCGTGAAGAGGAACGCCGTCTTGGCCTGGGCCGTGCCCAGCCGCATGTCGGCGGCCAGCGCCATCATGGCACCGGCGCCGGCGCAAATGCCGTCAATTGCCGCAATGATGGGCTGCGGGCACAGGCGCATGGCCTTGATCAGGTCGCCCGTCATGCGCGTGAACTCCAGCAACTCGGGCATGGTCATCTTGGTAAGCGGCCCGATGATCTCGTGCACATCGCCGCCCGAGCAGAAGTTGCCGCCGGCGCCGGTGATGACCACGGTCTTCACGTCAGTCGCGCTGTTCAGCGTGCGAAACAGGTCGCGCAGCTCTGCGTAGGAGTCAAACGTCAGCGGGTTCTTGCGCTCGGGGCGATTGAGGGTCAGCGTTGCCACGCCTGCGTCGAACGAATAGGCGAAGTGTTCGGCCTGGTGATGGGCCAGCGCATCGAACTGCGCGTGCATGGGGTTACCCAGCTTGATGTAGTGCTTCATGTCGTTTCCAGTTTGCTGTCAGCCAGCAGGGCGTTGTGGTGTTGCTTGACCTTGCCCAGCAGTTTGTGCAGGGACTCCACCTCGCGTGGTGACAAAGCCTCAAAGGCCGCGACGATCCAGGCTTCATGCTCGTTTGCCATTTCGTCGAACAGCTTTCGTCCTCGGGGGGTCAGGCGCACGCGGTAGGCCCGGCGGTCGCCCTCCACGTCCACACGCTCCACCAGTCCTTCGTTCACCAGCTGGTCGGTAATGCCCGTCACGTTGCCGCCGGTCACCATCATGCGGCGCGACAGCTCGTTCATCTTCAGCCCTTCCGGGCTGCGCTCAAGTTGCGCCATCAGGTCAAAGCGCGGCAAGGTGGTGTCGAACTGCTCGCGCAATTGGGTACGCACCTGCTTCTCGACCAGCTGCGTGCAGGTCAGCATGCGCAGCCAGAGCCGCAAGGCCTCGGGGTGTTCGCTGTGCCCTCTTGCTTCCATGTCCATGGCTTGTCTCCTTGATGGTGTAATTCGTTGGCGCTATCTATTTGATAGCTGCTTGCGCCCGTTCTTCCTGGGCTACAAGCTCTTTTTTCTTTGAGAGTTCACGGTAGAGCTGGTCGCGCCCGCTCAGGTAGGGCAGAGGCCAGTCCACATGCCGGCTTTGCAGCCTGGCGGCCTCGTGCAGCGTCCAGGCGGGGTCAGCCAGGTGCGGCCGGGCAATGGCGCACAGGTCGGCACGGCCGGCGGCGATGATGCTGTTGACATGGTCGACTTCCGAGATCGCGCCCACGGCGATGGTCTTTATGCCCACCTCGTTGCGGATGCGGTCGGCAAACGGCGTCTGGTACATGCGGCCGTAAACCGGCCTGGCCGCGCGCGTGGTCTGGCCCGACGAGACGTCGATGAAGTCGCACCCTGCTGACTTGAACATCCGGGCGATGGCCACAGCGTCATCCGCCGTGTTACCGCCCGGCGCCCAGTCGTGCGCCGAAATGCGCACGCTCATCGGCAGATGCGCCGGCCACACTTCACGCATGGCGGCAAACACTTCCAGCGGAAAGCGGCAGCGGTTTTCCAGGCTGCCGCCGTAGTCGTCCGTGCGCTGGTTGGTCAGCGGCGTGATAAAGCTCGACAGCAGGTAGCCGTGCGCGCAATGCAGTTCCAGCCAGTCAAAGCCCGCTTCGGCTGCGTAATGCGTGGACTGCACGAACTCCGCCTTGACGCGGTCCATGTCGGCGCGCGTCATGGCTTTCGGCACCTGGTTGGTGGGGCCGTAAGCCACGGCGCTGGCCGCCAGCAGCGGCCAGTTGCCGGTGGCGAGCGGCTCATCGGGTTGCTCCCAGCCGACTTGTGTCGAGCCCTTGGGGCCGCTGTGGCCGAGCTGCATGCCAATCCTGGCGCCAGCGCCCGAGGCGTGCACAAAATCCACGATGCGTTTGAACGCCTTGGCTTGCGTCTCGTTCCAGAGGCCCGGGCAGCCGGGGGTGATGCGGCCCTCTGCGCATGGCGCGGTCATTTCCACAAACACCAGTGCAGCGCCGCCCAGCGCGCGTGCGCCAAGGTGCACCAGATGGAAGTCCTGCGGCACGCCGTCTACCGCGCTGTAGGTAGCCATGGGAGAAACGACGATGCGGTTCTTCAGATTCAGTTCGCGGGTCTTCAAAGGCAGCAGCATGGGCGGCGGCGCATGCGGTGCGCTGCTTTTAGCCAACCATTGCTCATAGCCCTGCAGCCAGGCGGCATCGCGCACACGCAGGTTCTCGTGGCTGATGCGCTGCGAGCGTGTGAGCAGCGAATAAAAGAACTGCTCGGCTTCCATGCCGCTGTAGCGGTCCACATTCTCGAACCACTCGGTCGAGTTGCGCGCCGCGTTTTGTATCTTCAGCACCTCGACCGAGCGCAGCGCTTCATAAGCCTGCAGCGCCGCGGTGGCATCACCGTGCTGGGCAAAGCAGTTGGTCAGCTCAATCGCGTCTTCCAGTGCCAGCTTGGTCCCGCTGCCAATCGAGAAATGCGCCGTGTGCGCCGCATCGCCCATCAACACAATCGGCACCTGCTTGCCATTGATGGCGACCTCATGTACCCATCGCTCGCATACCACACGCGGGAAACGTATCCAGATGGCCGAGCCGCGCACGTGCGTCGCGTTGTTCATCAGCGGGTTGCCGTCCAGGTATTTGGCAAACAGACGTTCACAAAATGCGATGCCGTCTTCCTGGCTCATCTGGTCCAGGCCGTGCGCCTTCCACACGGCCTCGGGTGTCTCGACGATAAAGGTCGAAGTGTTCTCGTCAAACTTGTAGGCATGCGCGGCGAACCAGCCATGCTCAGTCTGCTCGAAGGCAAAGGTGAAGGCGTCGAACGTCTTGTGCGTGCCCAGCCAGACAAAACGGCAGGCGCGCAGCTCCACGTCGGGCTTGAAGGTCTCCGCATACCGGTTGCGGATGCGGCTGTTCAGACCGTCGCTGGCGATCACCACGTCGGCGTTGTATTGCGCAGCGATAGCCTGGTCGTCCTGCACGTCGGTTTCGAACACCAGGTCCACGCCTAGCGCGATGCAGCGCTCCTGCAGGATGTTGAGCAGACGCTTGCGGCCGATGCCGCAAAAACCGTGGCCGCCGGAGCGCACCGAGCGCCCCTTGAAAAACACCTCCACGTCATCCCAGTGGTTGAAAGCGTCGCCGATCAGTTGCGCGCTGACCGGGTCGGCCAGGCGCAGGTTGCCCAGCGTCTGGTCCGACAGCACCACGCCCCAGCCGAAGGTGTCAAAAGGCCTGTTGCGCTCGACCACCGTCACCTGATGCGCCGGGTTTTGCAGCTTCATCAGCAGGGCGAAATACAAGCCTGCGGGACCACCGCCCAGGCAAAGAATGTGCATGAATGCGTACTCTCTGGATTAATTTGACCTTAATTGTTTAGGTTTAAACTAAATCCGTCAAGCGGGTTTTCCGGTGTTTTCCGCAACACCGGAAAACGGGTGTTACCGCACCGGCAGAGGGATGCCGGTATTTACGGCTGCCGCACCAACCGCATATCAGGGTGCCTGAAAGCCGGCTGCCCGGTAAGTGAGCACCAGCGTATCCCGAAAACCGCCGCCGGTCCGATCGTCTGCCGGCAGTATGGGCGTGGTTTCGTGAATCACCCGTGCGTCGTCCAGCAGCAGCGCTGTCAGCGGCTCCTGCATCACAAAACGCACGCCGTGCGGGCCGTTGGCGTCAAACACCCGGGTCTCGCCGCCCTTCACGCCGTGGCGCCCCACCATCATCACCACCACAAAGTCCACGCCGTCGCGGTGTGCGCCTTCCGGCGTGGGCCGGCCTACGCCGCCCGCGGTGTCGATGCGGAACTGGTGCGCTTCAATATGCCAGCGCCCGGCGGGCTGTACTTGCGCAAACAGCTTGCCCAGGTTGGCCAGCAGGTCCGTCCACGCCTGGGCTGTAGCTACCGCTGGCTCGACCGGGTCGAACCAGCGCTCGAAGCCGCCGTGCAGGGCGTTGTAATCGGTGGGTTGCCAGTGGGCGCGATGCGGGGTTTGCGTGAGCGTGCCTGTGGCCAGTTCCTGGACGAAGCAGGAATGGCGGCGCTTGCGGTAGTGGCCGCCGTCCTTCAGATGGGCGTCAGGCGGCAAGCGGTTCCAGGAGTCTGTCAGCGCCTGCCAGCCTGATGTCCATGCCGGCGTCGGCAGTTCCAGCGTGGCCGTCAGCTCGGCAGGGTTGAGCAGGCTCAGCCCATCCTGGCTGAGAGCCTGGCGAGCCGACTTGGGGACAGTGGCGATATTGAACATGGGCCCTATTTTGCTTGAGCCGCGCGGCCGGCCCGGCGGCCGCAGCCGGAACCCCGAGGCCGCAACAGGTGAAACCTGCCTACATACACGCGTCCGAAAACTTTCCATAATGGCCTGTCTGTCCAACTAGAGGAGCATCCATGCTTTACAAATTCAAATCAAAAGACGCCGGCGATGTGATCATGCTCGAAGCCAACGGCCGCAAGGTCCTCGAAATCATCGGCAAAGACCCCGCCCCCAAAGGCATCATCCTGCCCGAGCAAATGCCCGCCGCGATAGCCGCCCTGCAGGCAGCGATCGCGCATGAAGAAGCCCACGACGCCAATGCCGAAGACGGCGTCGTCCCAGGCGACGGCCTGGGCCTGCGCCAGCGCGCCGTGCCTTTTATTGACATGCTGCAGCGCAACCTGAAGTCGGGGCATGAGGTGGTTTGGGGCGTTTAGGCTCAGCAGGGCCAGCGGTCGCGCCGAGCCATATTAAAAAAGCCCTGGTGACAGGGCTTTTTGCGTGGTGAGTTGATATGCACTCAGTCCACCTTCGCCCCCGAAGCCTTCACCACCTGCGCCCACTTCTTGTGTTCGGCGTTAATAAAAGCCGTGAACTGTGCCGGCGTATTGCCGCTCGGAATCGCACCCTGGGCCAGCAGTTTTTCTTTCATCGCAGGCGTGCCCAGCGCCTTGGCGGTTTCCTGCTGGATGCGATTCACGATGTCGGGCGGCGTGCCGGCGGGGGCAAGCAGGCCGAACCAGGAGCTCGCGTCGAAACCTTTCATGGCCGGGCCGCCGGCCTGTTCTATGGTGGGGACGTCAGGCAGGGCGGCTGAGCGTTCTGAGCTCGTCACGGCCAGGGCTTTGAGCTTGCCGGACTTGATGAGCTGCATGGAAGACGGCAGGTTGTCGAACATCACATCCATGTCGCCACCCACAAGCGCCAGCAGTGCCGGGCCGGAGCCGCTATAGGGGAAATGGGTCATGTAAGTGCCGCTCATGGTCTTGAACAGTTCACCCGCCAGGTGGATGGACGTGCCGTTGCCGCTGGAGGCCATGTTGAAAGTGCCGGGCTTGGCTTTGGCCGCGCGTATGAAGTCCGTGACATTGTTGATGCCGGCGGCTTTCGCCTTTTCGGTATTCACCACCATCACGTTGGGTACGCCCGCGACCAGCGTGATGGGCGCGAAGTCCTTTTGCGGGTCGTAGGCCATCTTGCTGTACAGCGACTTGTTGATGCCATGCGTGCCCACGGTGCCCATCAGCAGGGTGTAGCCGTCAGGTGTGGATTTGGCGACCACGTCTGCGCCAATGTTGCCGCCGGCACCGGCACGGTTCTCAACCACAAAGGGCTGGCCGAATGCCTTGGAGAGTTCAGGTGCCATGGCGCGGGCCAGGATGTCGGTGGTGCCGCCTGGCGCGAAGGGCACGACGATTTTGACGGGCCTGGTGGGCCAGCTGGCGCTTTGCGCCCAGGCGGAGGGCGTGGCCATAAAGGTGGCGACGGCGGTCAGCGCGGTGGCCAGGAAAGCGCCGTAGCGACGGGAAAGAAAGGGCTTGCTGTTGTTGTTCAAGAGGGGCTCCAGGGATGGCCGGCGCGGCCGGGGGTCACATGAAGATAGCGTGCGTGGGTCCATGCTTCAAGAGGGTTTCAACCCAGCCACCCAAAAAAAGAAAAGCCGCCCGGCGTGAACCGGGCGGCTGGCAATCAAACGGTCAACGGATCAGTCGGCGAACTTGCCGGCGGCGTCGATCACGGGCTTGAGCTTGTTGATCTCGGCCGATACAAAAGCCTTGTGGGCGGCAGGTTCGACGCGCTTGTCGGTCACCACCACGGCGCCAAGGCCTTCCTGCTTCTTGATGAAGTCGGGGTCTTTGAGCGCCACTTTCAGGGCGTTGTTGAGCTGGGTCATCACGGCCGGCGGCGTTCCCTTGGGGGCGTACATGCCATGCCAGATCGTCAGGTCGAAGTTTTTGAGGCCCATTTCCTGCAGCGTCGGGTAGTCCTTGAGCAGCTTGTTGTTCTTCAGCGGTTTGGCGGTCGTGACCGCAAACGCCTTGACGCGGCCGGCTTCAATCTGGCCGGTGGTGTTGGTGGTCTGGTCACACATCATGTCGACCTGTCCGCCCACCAGTGCATTCATGGCTGGTGCTGTACCGCCGAAGGGGATGGTGGTCATCGCGTCCTTGGCGTTGATGGCTGCCTGCCACATCAGGCCACAGAGGTGCGATGCGGAACCCAGGCCGGCATGGGCGATGTTGAGTTTGCCGGCATTGGCGCGAATGTAGTTCTCGAAATCGCGGTAGTTGTTGGCCGGTAGCTGCGGTTTGCCGATGATGGTCATCGGTACTTCGTTGATCATGCCCAGGAACTCGAAGTCGTCCAGCACCTTGTAGGGCAGCTTGCGGTACAAGGCCGGCGCAGCCGCCATGCCGATGTGGTGCACCAGCAGGGTGTGGCCATCGGGTGTTGCGCGGGCTACCTTGGCCGCACCGATGGTGCCGCCGGCGCCGTTGACGTTTTCCACCACGAAGTTGGCACTGCCGCCCATGGCTTTGCGCATGGCTTCGGCCAGGTCGCGTGCCACACGGTCGGTTGGGCCGCCGGCCGCGAATGGGACCACCAGAGTGACTGGCTTGGAGCCGGGGAAGGCGGGGGCTTGCGCGTGGGCTGCAAACATGGCCGTTGCAGCAGCGGCGAGGACTAACAGGCGTTTCATGAGCGTCTCCTTGTGATGAACGCGCCAAGTTTACGGTCCGCTTACTGCGCAAACATCGCGGGAACTACGTAAGGGCTAGCCCCCGGTCGCTTTGCGGGCAGCGCGCAACCCCGGGCTTTGGGAGTTCAGGCCAGCAGGGGCTGCGGGACTGGCTTCGCCAGACCGCAGGCGCAGCGACAAGCTGGGGGCTCTACTTGTAACTACGTGCATCCTCAATAACCTTTCCGTCGTTGGGGAGACTTCCCGGGGCCATTAGCTGGACCGTTCCACGCAGTTTGGTGACGTCACGGATGGCGTCGCCGATACGCTGTTCCAGGCCATCCGGGGCGGAAGCGGTTTCTACCTGGAAATGCATGTTGTCGCTCGCCATCTCTCCGCTGACGACCAGCCTGGCCTTGATCACTTCCGGAAAGCGCCGGGCGATATCGGCGACCTGTCCGGGGTGTACAAACATCCCGCGGACCTTGACGGTCTGGTCGGCTCGTCCCATCCAGCCCTTGATGCGCGCATTGGTGCGTCCCGTGGGGCAGGTGCCCGCCAGGATGGCGGAAAGGTCGCCCGTACCAAAGCGAATCAGCGGATAGCCGGGATTGAGGGTGGTCACCACCAGCTCTCCCACTTCGCCCTCAGCCACCGGGTCACCCGTTCCAGGGCGCACGATTTCCACGATCACGCCCTCATCCAGCACCAGGCCTTCCCGCGCTTCGGTTTCATAGGCAATCAGGCCCAGGTCGGCCGAGGCATAGCACTGGTAGCCCGCAATGCCGCGCTCACCCAGCCAGTCGCGCAGGCTGGGGGGAAACGCCTCGCCTGAAACCAGTGCCCGCGTCACGGTCGGCAGTTCCACCTTCATTTCGGCGGCCTTCTCCATGATGATTTTCAGGAAGCTTGGTGTGCCGATGTAGCCGGCCGGCCTGAGTTCCGCCATGGCGTGTACCTGCTGCTCCGTCTGGCCGGTGCCGCCCGGGAACACGGTGCAACCGAGGGCATGCGCGCCGGTTTCCATCATGGAGCCCGCCGGCACAAAGTGGTAGCTGAAACTGTTGTGAATCAGCTGGCCGGCGCGAAAGCCGGCGGCATACAAGGCCCTAGCCATGCGCCAGTAGTCCTTGCGCTTGCCGCCGGGCTCGTAAATGGTGCCAGGGCTGGCAAAAACATGGGGCATATGCGCGCCGTAGCGCAAGGCGCTGAAACCGCCAAATGCATTGCCACTGCCACCGGGCGCGCGCTCGGCCTGCTGGCGCTCAAGCAACTCATGCTTGCGCGTGACGGGCAATTGCGCCAGTTCCGCACGTGATGTGATGGCCTGGGCGTCAACGTCTTTAAGGATGGCTGTGAATGCGGGGGCCCGGGTCTTGGCATGGGCAATCTGCTGCGGCAAGGCGGTCAGCAGCGCCGCCTCGCGTTCCGCAGGGCTTCGCACTTCCAGTGAGTCGTAATGTGTGGTCATATTTGGAGAAAACCTGGGCAAGGAGAGGTCTTAAACCAGCCGGGGCCGCGGAACCGGCTTAGCCGGGCCGCAGGCGCAGCGGCCCCCTCGGGGGGCAGCGCAGTACACGAAGTGACAAGCGTGGGGGCCATTCAGGCCAGCCACCGTTTGCGGCGCTTGTAGCTCTTCACATCCTTGAAGCTCTTGCGCTCGCCGCCGCCCACGCCAAGGTAGAACTCCTTGACATCCTCGTTATTGGCCAAGTCGCTGGCCGCGCCATCCATCACCACGCGGCCGCTTTCCATGATGTAGCCGTAGTCGGCATATTTGAGTGCCATGTTGGTGTTCTGCTCGGCCAGCAGGAAGGTGACCTGCTCCTTCTGGTTCAGGTCCTTCACGATGTTGAAGACTTCTTCGACGATCTGCGGCGCCAGGCCCATGGAGGGCTCGTCCAGCAGCACCATGGAAGGGCTGGCCATGAGCGCACGGCCGATGGCGCACATCTGCTGCTCACCGCCAGACGTATAAGCCGCCTGCGAGGTGCGCCGGGTTTTCAGGCGCGGGAAATAGTTGTAGACCTTCTCCAGGTTGGCCGCCACTTCGGCCTTGCTGCTGCGCGTGTAGGCGCCGGTCAGCAGGTTTTCCTCGATGGTCAGGTGGGCAAAGCAGTGCCGCCCTTCCATCACCTGCACCACGCCGCGTTGCACCAGGTCGGCCGGCGAGAGGTTTTCAATGCGCTCGCCGCGCAGCTCAATGGAGCCTTTGGTGACTTCGCCGCGCTCACCCCTGAGCAGATTGGAAATCGCGCGCAGTGTGGTGGTCTTGCCCGCGCCGTTGCCGCCCAGGATGGCCACGATGCGGCCCTGCGGGACTTGCAGCGAGACGCCCTTGAGCACCAGGATCACGTGGTTGTAGATAACCTCGATGCCGTTGACATTGAGAACGATGTTAGGTGTGTCCATATTTTTTCCTGACCAATTGGAAGACCTGCGTGCAGGCCTTCCAATTGGCGGCTCGCGAGAGCCGCACCCCTCCCGCCTGGCGGAAGGATTTCAAGGCAAGGGCACCGTGGATCCGGCTTTGCCGGTCCACCAGTGCCGCCCCTTGAGGGGGAGGCGGCGCAGAGCGCCGCCACGGGGGGAGCCTAGCTTTGGCAGTCAGCGGGTGTGCGCGCCGTCAGCTTTTTCTCGGTGGCGTACTTGGCGGCGGTGGACTTGACCAGGGGCTTGATCACCTGCTCATCAGCCTGCAGCCAGTCGGAGGTAAATTTCCATTCCTTTCCGTCCCAGGTATGGATGCGCGCCCATGCCGAACCCATGTGGTCGGTGCACGAGGTGCTGATAGGCCGCATCACGCCGGCAAAGCCCAGCGCATCCAGCTTGGCCTGCGTCAGGTTCAGGTTTTCCAGGCCCCAGCGCACTTGCTCGCCGGTCATGATTTTTCCCTTGCCGAAACGGTCTTGCGCGGCGCGCAAACCTTCCACGCCCAGCATCGCGCTCATGGCGCCACGCATGTAAAGCACCTGGCCGACTTCTTCCTTGGGGCCTGTGCCCTGGCCTTTGCCGTGCACCAGGGTCAGCATGTCTTTGGCCAGCTTGGAATTCGGCTCGGCGCCGTGCTGCATGGTCACGGCGTTGTAGCCCTTGGCGCCTTCAGCCACGTCTTTCACGTCAGGCTCTGCGCCGGCCCACCACACGCCGTACATCTTCTCGCGTGGGTAGCCGGTGGCTTGCGCTTCCTTGATGGCGGTGGTGTTCATGATGCCCCAGCCCCACAGTGCAACGTAGTCTGGGCGCGACTGGCGAACCTGCAGCCAGGTGGCTTTTTGCTCGACACCGGGCGCGGTGACGGGCAGCAGCTGCAGCGTGAAGCCGTGCATGGCGGCGCGTTCCTGCATCAGCGGAATGGGTTCTTTGCCGAACGGCGAGTCGTGATAGACCAGCGCAATGCGTTTGCCCTTGAGCTTGTCGAAGCCGCCTTCCTTCTTGGCGATGGCCTGGAGGATGGCGTCGGCGGCGACCCAGTAGGTGCCGGCAATCGGGAAGTTCCATTTGAAGATGGAGCCGTCTGCGCTCTCGCTGCGGCCATAGCCCACGGTCACCACCGGAATTTTGTCGACGGGGGCTTTTTCTGTGATGGCAAACGTCGCACCGGTAGACAGCGGTTGCACCAGCGTGGCGCCGCCGTTCTTGCCTTTCAGGCGTTCGTAGCATTCGACACTGCGCGCGGTGTCGTAGCCGGTTTCGCACTCTTCAAACGAGATCTTCACGCCATTGATGCCGCCGCGGGCATTGACCAGCTTGAGGTAGTCCACATAGCCGTTGGCCCAGGGCACGCCGTTGGGCGCGTAAGGCCCGGTGCGGTAAGACAGCACCGGAAAGAATTGCTCTTTGGCCTGTGCGAATGCGCTGGTCGCCACGAGGGACGAAGCGCCGGTGGCGAGGATTGCCACCGCCAACATCACGTTACGAATCTTCATTGTTGTCTCCTGGAAAATTTATAAACACCGCGAAAAAAACTGACACCTCAGTAAACGACCTAACAATCCATTGCGCATTGGTGATTTCGAGTAATTCTTAACCCTAGGCCTGGCGTATCGGAGCGCTCAGTGGGGGAATGGCCATAGCCGTAATTTCTGCTTTCCAACGGCCCACAGCTTGGCCAGCCCATGCGGCTCGACAATCAAAAACCACACGATCAACCCACCAAAAATCATCAGTTCCGCGTGCGAGATGCCCGCCGTGGAGATCGATATACCCAGCCAGCCGGCAAGCACCGGCAGCAGCTGGCTCAGCACAATCGGCAGCACCACGATGAAGGCCGCGCCGAAGAAGCTGCCCATGATGGCGCCCATGCCGCCGATGATCACCATGAACAGCAGGCGGAAGGAGTAGTCCACTGAAAAGGCGGCAGGCTCCCAGGCGCCCAGGTAAATAAAGGCCCACAGGCCGCCAGCGATGCCGATGATGAAAGAGCTGACTGCAAAGGCGCTGAGCTTGGCGTACATCGGGCGAATGCCGATCACGGCGGCTGCCACGTCCATGTCGCGAATGGCCATCCACTCGCGGCCGATCGCGCTGCGCACCAGGTTTTTGGCCAGCAGGGTGATCACCACCACGATGGCCAGGCAAAACAGGTATTTGCTCAGCGCGCTTTCGATGGGCAGTCCAAACACCTGCAGGTTGGAGACCGACACCGAACCCGAAGGCGTGTCCATCGTGAACCACTTGATGCGCAAAAACATCCAGTCGCTGAAGAACTGCGCGGCCAGCGTGGTCACCGCCAGGTACAGGCCTTTCACGCGCAGGCTGGGCAGCCCGAACAGGATGCCGAACAGCATGGCACACAAGCCGCCCAGGATCAGTGCTGGAATCAGCGGCATGCCGGGAATACGCACAAAGAAATTGTAGGCGCCATAGGCCCCCACCGCCATAAAGGCACCCGAGCCCAGCGAGATCTGTCCGCAATAGCCGACCAGGATGTTCACCCCAACGGCTGCCAGCGAAAAGATCAGGAAGGGAATCAGGATGGCGCGGAACAGGTAGTCGCTGGCCAACAATGGCACGACAACGAAGGCGAACGCCAACAGCAAGCCGATGGCGATCCGGTCCTGCAGGATTGGGAAGATCTGCTGGTCAGCCCGGTAGTTGGTTTTGAACTGGCCGTTTTCTCTGTAAAACATAAAGGTGAGCCGCCGTTAGATCGCAATAAAAGAAGTTGTGCGCTGGGCTTTGCCGCGCCGTAGGCGCATCGGCCCCAATTCACATGTAAGGGGCAGCGCGCCGAAGGCTCGAAGTGACAAGCGTGGGGGCTTCATGTCTATACGCGATCGATGATTTTTTCGCCGAACAAGCCCTGAGGCCGGACCAGCAAGACACACAGCGCAAGTACATACGCAAACCAGATCTCGATACCACCGCCGACGTAAGGGCCGAGAAAGACTTCGGCCAGTTTCTCGCCAACGCCCAGAATCAGCCCACCCACAATCGCGCCAGGCACCGAAGTCAGGCCACCCAAAATCACCAGCGGCAGCGCCTTGAGCGCCAGCACCGACAGCGAAAACTGCACGCCCAGCTTGCTGCCCCAGATGACGCCGGACACCAGGGCCACGAAGCCCGCCACGCTCCAGACGATGACCCAGATGCGGTTGAGCGGAATGCCGATGGATTGCGCGGCCTGGTGGTCGTCGGCTACGGCGCGCAAGGCCCGGCCTGTACTCGTGTACTGGAAGAAGGCGGCCAGTGCCGCCACCAGGGCGGTGGCGATCAGCGCGGCGACCAGGTCTTCCTGGTTCACCAGCAGGCCACCCTGGAAGACACCTTCCAGCAGGAACATCGGATCCTTGGGCATGCCCACGTCAATCTTGTAAATGCTGGAGCCAAAGATGGTCTGGCCGAAGCCGTCCAGGAAATACGAAATGCCCAACGTCGCCATCAGCAGCGCGACGCCTTCCTGGTTCACGAGTTTGCTGAGCACCAGCTTTTCAATCAACCAGGCCACCACGACCATGATGGCCAGCGCGACTGCAAAGGCCAATGCATTGTTGATGAACTTGCTGTCCAGTCCCGTCCACTGCGGAATCCACTCGGAAAAACGCGCCATGGCCAGCGCCGCGAACAGCACCATCGCGCCCTGGGCGAAATTGAAGACACCCGAGGCTTTGTAGATCAGCACAAAGCCCAATGCGACCAGCGAATACAGCATGCCCGACATCAGGCCGCCAATAATCGTCTCTAAAAATGAACCCATCACTGGCTCCCTTCGCTGGATGGGGACATCGTGGGTTGCGGGGAACGCTGTGGTTTCATCTTGGTGTTCTCGTCCATGTCAGTGGCTGGTGCCGAGGTAGGCCCGGATCACGTCTTCGTTGTTGCGTACTTCGTCGGGAGTGCCATCGCCGATTTTTTTGCCGTAGTCGAGCACCACGACGCGGTCGGAGATGTCCATCACCACGCCCATGTCGTGCTCGATCAGCACGACGGTGGTGCCGAACTCGTCGTTCACGTCGAGCACAAAGCGGCACATGTCCTGCTTTTCTTCCACGTTCATGCCGGCCATGGGTTCGTCGAGCAGCAGGACTTGCGGCTCCATCGCCAGCGCACGGCCTAGGTCAACGCGTTTTTGCAGGCCGTAGGGCAGTTGCCCGACGGGCGTCTTGCGGTAGGCCTGGATTTCCAGGAAGTCGATGATTTTTTCCACTGCCTCGCGGTGCATGATTTCTTCTTTTTCGGCGGGGCCTATGCGCAGCGCCTGCAGCAGCAGGTTGCTTTTGATCTTGAGGTTGCGGCCCGACATGATGTTGTCGAGCACGCTCATGCCCTTGAAGAGCGCCAGATTCTGGAAAGTGCGCGCCACGCCCATGACGGCCACCTGGTGGCTGTTCATATGCTTGAAGGTCTGGCCGCGAAAGGTGATGGAGCCCTGCTGCGGCGCATAAACGCCGTTGATGCAGTTGAGCATGGAGCTTTTGCCGGCGCCGTTGGGTCCGATGATGGCGCGGATTTCATGCTCTTTCACATTGAAGGAAATATCCGAGAGGGCCTTGACCCCGCCAAAACTCAGGCTGATGTTGTTGACGTCAAGGATGACGTCACCGATCTTTTTAGTCATGCTGCTGCCTTCACGGGTGCAAACTTTGCCCCCACGCTTGTCACTGCGTGTACTACGCTGCCCCCCGAGGGGGCCGCCCGCCTGCGGCCCGGCAAAGCCGGTTCCGCGGCTCGAGCTGGTATCTGGGGGACTTGCTGTTGCTTGTTGTTCATGCTGCCGCCTTTATTGGCGCAAAAGTCTGTGTGTCGCTGATCTTCAGCGTCGCACTGACGCTGCCTGATCGGCCGTCTTCAAACTTCACGACGGTTTCAATGAACTGTTCGGTCTTGCCGCCATAAAGCGCATCGATCAGCGGCTGGTACTTCTCGGCAATGAAGCCGCGCCGCACCTTGTTCGTCCGTGTGAGTTCGCCGTCGTCGGCGTCCAGCTCCTTGTGCAGCACCAGGAAGCGGCTGACCTGTGAGCCGGCCAGCAGGGCGTCCACGCTGAGGTCGGCGTTGACTTTTTCGACGCACTCCTTGATGAGCTGGTAAACCTCGGGCTTTTGCGCCAGGTCGGTGTAGCCGGCGTAAGGCAGATTGCGGCGTTCGGCCCAGTTGCCCACGGCGTCGAAGTCGATGTTGATCATCACGCAGACTTTTTCGCGGCCGTCGCCGTAGGCCACGACTTCCTTGATGTGCGGGAAGAATTTGAGCTTGTTTTCCACGTACTTGGGCGCGAACATGGCACCGTCGTTGGTGCCACCCTTGATGCGGCCCACGTCTTTCACGCGGTCGATGATCTTGAGGTGGCCGGCGGCATCGATAAAGCCCGCGTCGCTGGTGTGATACCAGCCGTCGGCGCTCAGCACCTCGGCCGTCGCCGTGGGATTTTTGTAATATTCCTTGAGCAGGCCGGCGGACTTCACCAGGATTTCCCCGTTGTCGGCCACCTTGATCTGCACGCCGCTGATCGGCACCCCTACCGTATCGGCGCGTGCTTCGTTGTCCGGCTGCAGGCACACAAACACGGCGGTCTCGGTCGAGCCATACAGCTGTTTCAGGTTGATGCCGATGGAGCGGTAGAAGGTAAAGAGGTCCGGTCCAATCGCTTCACCCGCGGTGTAGGCCACGCGAACGCGCGAAAAACCCAGCGTATTGCGCAGCGGGCCATAGACCATCACGCTGCCCAGTGCATATAGCAGGCGGTCAAGCCCGCCCACCGGCTTCCCGTCCATCAATGCGGGGCCGGCGCGTTTGGCCACGCCCATGAAATAGTTGAACATGCCGCGTTTGATGCGGCCCGCGTCTTCCATGCGGATCATCACGGTGGTCAGCAGGCTTTCGAAAATCCGCGGTGGCGCAAAGTAGTAGGTCGGGCCGACTTCTTTCAGGTCGATCATCACGGTGCTCGCGCTCTCGGGGCAATTCA
Organism: Polaromonas sp. P3_B4; assembly: GCF_056402835.1. NCBI lineage: Bacteria > Pseudomonadati > Pseudomonadota > Betaproteobacteria > Burkholderiales > Comamonadaceae > Polaromonas > Polaromonas sp. P3_B4. The sequence continues at coordinate 3,243,164 of NZ_JBFUGQ010000001.1, read as the reverse complement.
CCACATAGCCGCAGGCCAGCCACTGCGCATAGCTGAAGATGTTCTGGCCGACCCACGCGGGTGGCAAGTACGCCAGCACTTCCTCGCCGGAGGTGAGTTTGTCGAAGTCGGCGCCGGCCTTGGCGCGGTCCAGCAGGGTGTTGTGGGTATGGACCACGCCCTTGGGATTGCCCGTGGTGCCCGAGGTGAAAAACATCGCGGCCACATCATCCGGCCGGGATTTTTCGACTTCGCTCTTGAAGAAGCCGGGTTGTTTCGCGGCAAAGGCTTCGCCCTTTTCCAGCAAGGCGTCCAGCGATTGCAGGCCAGCCTCGGCATAGTTGCGCAGGCCGCGCGGGTCGTCATAAATGATCTGGTCCAGTTGCGGGCACTGGCTGCGTATCTCCAGCAGCTTGTCCACCTGCTCCTGGTCTTCCACCAGCGCAAAACGTACGTCGGCATTGTTGATGGGAAAGACACACTCGGCGCCCACGGCGTCCTGGTAAAGCGGAATGGGTATGGCGCCCAGCGACTGCGCGGCCAGCATGGTGGCGTACAGGCGCGGCCGGTTGGCGCCGATGATGACCATGTGCTCGCCACGCTGCAGCCCGGCTTCATGCAGGCCGCAGGCGATGCGCTCCACCAGCTGCGCCATGCCGGCCCAGCTGTGCGCCTGCCAGATGCCGTACTCTTTTTCGCGCATGGCGGCGGCGCCGGGGCGTTCGGCCGCATGTTTGAGCAGCAATCGTGGGAACGTGGTCTGCATTCGCTTTCTTGTCTCCGTTCTTGTGCGGCTTCTCGTTGAAAGCCGCTGGTATGCAATGAATAGTAGGACCGGCTTTGACGTTACGGTGTCATTGCGACGACAATTTCCGGGTAAGTCCTACTGGGGTGTGCCCGGGGTCGGCGCGGTTTATCGGATAAAGCGCCCGTCGCGCGAAACCATGGTGAGTTCCACAAAGCGTGAGGCATTGCGGGCCGAGTCGCTGAAGCTCACTTCAAAGCCGCCCAGGTCATAGCGCTTCAAATTCCAGGTGCCGTCGATGAAGCCGGCGCGCGTGGGGTTTTTGCCTGCACGCCGCAGCGCCTCGGCAAACACGCGGGCATTGATGTAACCCTCCAGCGCCAGGTGTGAAGGCTCCAGCGTCACGCCCGCGGCTTTCCAGGCCTGCTGGAATTCGCGCACCATAGGCACCACGGTATTGCCCGGCAAGGGCACGACTTGAGACACGGCAATGCCGGTGGCGTCGTCACCCATAGCCTTGAGTGTGGCGGCTGCGCCCATGATGGACAGCGCATAAAGCGGCAGTCCCTTGCGCTGCACGCGTATCGCTTTCACGAAGTCGATGGTCGGCTTGCCGGCCAGGCCCACCAGCACGGCTTCCGGGTTGGAGCCCGCAATTTTTACCGCTGCCGGGCCGGTATCCGAAGAGTTGTTTTCCACCGTGACAATCGCGGTCGCTTCCAGCTTGTGTTTGGCCATGGAGCGCTGGGTGGCGTCGAAGACTTCTTTCCCAAAGGAGTTGTTCTGGTAGACGATCGCGATGCGCCGGATCCCGATGGTTGCCAGGTGCTGCACCAGCTGCTCGGCTTCGTCGGCGTAACTCGCGCGGATGTTGAACACATTGCGCGCATTGGCCGGCCGTGCCGACAGCGCACCGGAAAACGGTGCGAAGAAAGGCATGCCCGACTCCATCACCTGAGGCAGCATGGCTTCGATCATGGGTGTCCCCATGCAATTGAAGAGCGCGAAATTGCTTTTGTCGTCGATGAAGCCTTTCACATTGGTCAGCGCGCGTTTGACGTCGTAGCCGTCGTCGGCCACGGTGAGTTCGATCAGCCGGCCGTTCACGCCGCCCTTGGCGTTGATGCTGGCAAAGCAGGCTTTTGCACCCTGGTGCATGGCTTGGCCCAGCTCGCCCAGCGGCCCGCTCAGCGCGATGGATTGCGCGATGTGCACCGGGCCGGTGTCCTGAGCGCGCGCCGGCCCGTAAAGTGCGGCGGGCACGGCGGCGAGTGCGCCCAGCATGCGGCGGCGTGTCAGGCGGGTGCGCTGCGGGTCGATGCCTGCAGGAAATGAATCGGTCGGCGAAGGTGTGCGGTTTTCGGTCATGGCGGGTCTCCTGGCTTTCGTTGTTGGTTTGCTGTCTCAGCGGGGCCGATGCTATGCTTTGGATTGGCAATGAAATGTCTATCCGACGACAATCCAAGGGTTGCGCCCGCCCCGGACTTTCCCTGACCTTTCACTGACTTTCACCCGAATGCTGTGAGCCATGTCCACTGAACCGCCTCTTCACCAGCGCCGCAGGAACCCCACGCCCGACGAGCTGCGCGGCATTCCCTGGCTGCCCTTGCTGCAGCCTGAAGAAAGGGCACGTGCGCTGGCGGGGCTGCAGGTAGGCGACGCCGCGCCGGGCGACTATGTGTGCCGTGTGGGCAAGCCGGTGACCTACTGGTTTGGCGTGGTCGAAGGCCTGCTCAAGATGAGCAGCGACAACGAGCAGGGCATGACCATGACGTTCACCGGCGTGCCGCCCGGCGGCTGGTTCGGTGAAGGCACGGCGCTCAAGCGCGAGCCCTACCGCTACAACATCCAGGCGCTGCGCAAAAGCGTGGTGGCGGGCCTGCCCGTTGAAACCTTCCACTGGCTGCTGGACCACTCCATCGGCTTTAACCGCTTTGTGATGAACCAGCTCAATGAGCGGCTCGGTCAGTTCATCGCCGCGCGCGAGATCGACCGCATGAACAACCCCGACATCCGTGTGGCGCGCAGCCTGGCCTCGCTGTTCAACCCGGTGCTGTATCCGGGTGTGGGCGAAATCCTGCGCATCACGCAGCAGGAACTGGCTTACCTGGTGGGTTTGTCACGCCAGCGCGTGAACGAGGCGCTCAATGCCTTGCAGGCCCAGGGCCTCATCCGCATCGAATACGGCGGCCTGCGCGTGCTGGACCTGGGCGCCCTGCGGTCCAGTGTTTTTTCAAGCAAATAATGGCTGCAGGCCAATGGGGGAAAGCGCAAGCAGCTATTGAATTAATAGCAATTTGTAGAGAGAAAACTATCCTGGGAAGCCATCTTTGGCACTTGGCGTGTGGTGCCCGACATTTTTTTGATGTCAAAAGTGCCTTCGGACCAATCAGGATATGCGCTGGCAGCTATGAAATTGATAGCGTTATGGTGCGACAGGTGGGGGCACCGTCCCTCAGGAAAGAAACGAAATAAAGATGGAAACCGCGGCGACCACCCAATTGGCGCGGTTTGCAGCCTGGGCGTTTTCCTTGAGGATCGGCCAAAGCGCTTCGCGCTGCCATGCCCACAGGTTGTAGGCCGCTGCCAGCAGTCCACCCGACAACCCGGCCAGCCATGAGCTGGTCAAAAAACCGGCAAGGACGGCAAGCATCAACAGGACGGATGTCAGGATAAATGTGCCGCCGGCGGCGCTGGCCAGAACATGCGAGAGCCCTCCGCACACGGTGCAGGTGGCGGGGTTGCCGCGGCTGGAGAAACGTTTTTCCCAGATCTTGATTCCAGCCTGACGGCAGTGGGGGCAGATGTTCATCGTGCTGAAGGGCTGGTTGCCGATGTCGCGCCGGCAATCGCCTTGCGCAGGTTCTCGCGCGCACGCGCTTCCAGTGTTTCGTGGAAATGCGCCGTGCTGTAGATCACAGGCCGGTCCAGGAAACTCTGCAGGATTTCGCCCCGCTTTTGCCGGAACACGGCCGCGGGTACAAAAGCGTATTCGTCCCGGATCTGCTGCTCGTATTCGGCAAACCTGGCTGGGCCGGCGCCCAGGATGGACAGGTCGATATCGACCAGCAGCTGTTCGTCGGGCGAGTCCGGCAGCGCCGTATGGCGGGTGGCCATGACCAGGTCATGAACGCGCTGCGCGGCGGCTTCGGCGGTGCCGTGCGCCAGCAGCACCTCGCGAGCCCAGTCGGCACTTTTTTCCTCGTTGTCGTGGCGCTGCGTGTCGTAAATCGCATCATGGAACCACAGTGCCATCTCGACTTCTGCGGGCTGTTCAGCCAGGTCGCGGACGCCTTCGAAATGCGAGAGGCATTCGCCCAGGTGCTGCACGGTGTGGTACTTGCGGTGCGGCTCTGAGTAGCGCGCCACCAGTCCGTCGAACACCGCCCGCCCGATTGGCCGGACGGCAAGGGCATCAGCGCAAAGCCGCCAGGATCTGGCCAGCAGGTCTGTGGGTTCAGGGGTTTGCATGGGCATGACTTTATCGCTTGGGTGTTGTGTGCGCGTGTGAGCGCTCCGGCGGCGCGGCAGGCGCGCACAGCGACTCGACCAGTCTTAGCGCCGGCAGCGACAGCTGGTCAAAGCGGCGCGCGCAGATCAGCAACTGCCGGTCGGCCCAGGTGTCGGTCAGCTTGAGGATGCGCAGCTTGCCTGCCTCCGCATGGCGTTCGGCCGCGATGGCCGGCACCACGGCCACACCGACCCCGGCCTCCACCATGCGGCAGACCGCCTCAAAGCTGCGAAGCCGTATGCGGGTGCGCATGCGCAGCCCCAGGCGCTCGGCCTGCAGGTTCAGGTGCTGTTGCAGGGCGCTGTCTTCCTCCAGGCCGACGAAGTCATGGCTCAATGTTTGCCCGAACGGTATCTGGCGCTGGCGGCCGAAGCCGCTGCCGGCTGGAACCACCAGCACCAGCCGGTCGCGCCGGAAAGGTTTTGATTCAAGGCTGGAGATGTCGGCGGAGTCTGCCACGATGCCGAGGTCGGCCGCCTGGCCCAGCAGCTGCGACACGATCAGGTGGCTGGGGCGCTCCTCCAGGTCGACGTCGATGGCCGGATGCGTGTTGAGGAAATCCGCGAGTGCTTGCGGCAGGTAGTCGGTGATGGCGGCGGTGTTCGACAGCAAACGCACCTTGCCGGCCAGCCCGCCGGCATAGTCGCCGATCTCGCCGTGCATGCGCTCGATTTGCTGCAACACCAGCCGCGCATGGTGGGCCACGGCCAGGCCGGCCTTGGTCGGCTTCACGCCGGCGCGCAGGCGTTCCAGCAGCGGCACACCCAGGGCGTCTTCCATGCCGCGTATGCGTGCGCTGGCCGAGGCGAGCGCCAGGTGTGAAAGCTTGCTGCCCGCCGTGATGCTGCCGGTATCGACGGTGTGCAGAAACAGCCGAAGGTCGATGAGGTCAAAGCGAAGGGTGGCGGGCATGGGCTGCAGGCGTTTTAGCCTTCGGCAACGGCGAAGGCTGTGAACGGATATTACCGCTTGAGCGCAAACGCGCCGCTGCGCAGAATCGGCGACATGAACTCGATGAACAACTTCGTGAGCGCAGGGAACGACACCCTCTTGATGGCCGTCGTCGCCGGCGTATTCCTGCTGGCCGGCCTCGTCAAGGGCGTGGTGGGCCTGGGGTTGCCGACGCTCTCCATGGGCTTGCTGGCCGGCGTGATGCCGCCTGCGCAGGCAGCCGTCATCCTGATCCTGCCTTCGTTGCTGACGAATGCCTGGCAGATGTGGGACGGCGCCGCGCTGGCAAGCCTGTTGCGGCGCCTGTGGCCGCTGCAGGCTGGCGTGATCGCCGGAACGTTGTGGGCACCGGTCAGCCTGGTCACCCTTGATGCGGACCTCGCCTCGGCAGGTCTGGGCGCCGCGCTGATCATTTATGCGCTGCTGGGGCTGTGCGCGCTGCCGCTGGTGGTCACGCCGCGCGGCGAGCGGGTTTCTTCCTTCGCTGCCGGCCTGGCGACCGGCGCCATCACCTCGGCCACCGGCGTGTTTGTCTTTCCGGCCGTGCCTTACCTGCAGGCCTTATCGCTCAAGAAAGACGAGCTGGTGCAGGCGCTTGGCCTGTCTTTTACCGTGTCCACCGGCGCACTTTTTCTGCGCCTGGTGATGGAGGGCTCTTTTGCCATGGGCAGTATGCCGGGTGGCTGGAGTTTGCTGCTGCCATTGCCCGCTGCCTTGTTGGGCATGGTCGCCGGCCAGAAGCTGCGCGGGCGGGTGGGCGAGAAGGGTTTCAGGCGCCTGTTTTTCACCGGTCTGCTGCTGATAGGCGTTTACATGGTCACCCGCAGCGCGATGCGATAGCCACGCCGGTGCGATGGAAAACCACAGCGAGGTTTCGCAGGCTATGGAGGCGCTCCATGCCAAAGCCGCGCGTCTGGTCTTGCTGTTGGAGGAAGCGGGCGATCAGGGTGATCCCTTGCTGCCTTTGGCCTCGTCCCTGCTGGACGACATTGACGCCCTGCGCGCGCTGCACCTGCGCGTGGTGATGCGGTCTCACGCATCGGCTTGAACAGGGTTTAAACCCCTGATTTTTACGCTTTCTTTATACCGGCTACCGGTCTTTCATCCCCGTTTTTACACGTCGGATCCGAAACTTCTTCCATCGTTTGTTGTTGGAGAAAGTCATGGATCTCGCGTTTATTCTTGGCGCCGCCGCCCTCTGGGGTGTGATGGTCTTGCTGGTCTGGGGCTTCCAGAAGCTTGAAAAATCCGAAGGAGGCCGTTCATGATCAGCCTCGACGTTTTGTACGGCTTCGGCGGCGTCTGTGCTGTCCTGCTGCTCACTTACCTCGTCTATGCGCTGATCTGCGCCGAGGAGTTTTGATGAGCAACGTGTCATGGGGGCTCCTCGCCCTCTTCCTCGGTGCGCTGCTGGTCACGGCCTGGCCGCTGGGTATCTGGCTGGCCCGCCTGTATTCCGGTAGCCTCCCCAACTGGATGCATAAGGCGGAAGCGCCGCTGTATCGCCTCGCCGGTACATCGGCCGATACCAACATGAAATGGTCGCAGTACGCGTTGGCCTTGCTGGCCTTCAACGCGCTCGGCGTGCTGGCTGTCTATGCCCTGCAGCGCCTGCAGGTCTGGTTGCCGCTCAACCCTGCCGGCATGGCCGCGGTGACGCCCGACTCGGCCTTCAACACCGCCGTCAGCTTTGTTTCCAATACCAACTGGCAAGGCTATGCCGGCGAGTCCACCATGAGCTACCTCACGCAGATGTTGGTGTTGGCTGTGCAGAATTTCTTCTCCGCAGCCACCGGTATCGCCGTGGTGTTTGCGTTGTTCCGCGGTTTTGCCGCGCGCGCGACCGGCGCCATCGGCAACTTCTGGGTGGACATCACGCGCATCACGGCCTGGCTGCTGCTGCCGTTGTCGCTGGTGTTTGCCGTCTTTCTTGTGGGGCAGGGCGTCATCCAGAACTTTGATGCCTACAAAGACGTGAGCACACTGGAAGTGACCAGCTATCAGCAGCCGAAAAACGGCCCTGATGGCCAGGCGCTGAAAGACGACAAGGGCAATACCGTGATGGAGGATGCCAAATCCGACAAGCAGACCCTGGCCATGGGCCCGGTCGCGTCTCAGGAAGCCATCAAGATGCTGGGCACCAACGGCGGCGGTTTCTTCAACGCCAACTCGGCCCACCCTTACGAAAACCCGACGGCGCTGAGTAATTTCTTTCAGATGCTGTCCATCTTCCTGATTCCGGCGGCGCTGTGCTTCGCCTTCGGCCGCGCGGTGGGCGACCAGCGCCAGGGCTGGGCCGTGCTCGCCGCCATGACGGTGATGTTTGTGATCGCGGTCGTGGCCATCACGCCCGCCGAGCAGGCCGGCAACCCGTTGCTCCCGCCTTTGGGTGTGGACCAGACGGCCAGCGCGCTGCAGGCCGGCGGCAACATGGAAGGCAAGGAAACCCGCTTCGGCATCAATGCCTCCAGCCTGTTCGCGGTCATCACGACGGCGGCGTCCTGCGGCGCGGTCAATGCCATGCACGACTCCTTCACGCCGCTGGGCGGCATGGTGCCCATGGTGATGATGCAGCTGGGCGAAGTGGTGTTTGGCGGCGTTGGCACGGGGCTTTATGGCATGCTGATCTTCGCCATCCTGGCGGTGTTCATCGCCGGCCTCATGATTGGCCGCACGCCGGAATACCTGGGCAAGAAGATCGAGGCGCATGAGATGAAGCTGACCTCAATCGCCATCCTGGTCACGCCTGTCCTGGTGCTGGCCGGCACCGCCATCGCCGTATTGGCCGGCGCAGGCAAGGCGGGCATTGCCAACCCCGGTGCGCACGGCTTTTCTGAAATCCTTTACGCGCTGAGCTCGGCCGGCAACAACAATGGCAGCGCCTTCGCGGGGCTGTCGGCCAACACGCCGTTCTACAACACGCTGCTGGGCATCGTGATGTGGCTGGGGCGCTTCGGCTTCATCGTTCCGGTGCTCGCCATTGCCGGTGCGCTGGCCACCAAGAAACGCCTGCCGGTTACGGCCGGCACCATGCCCACGCACGGCCCGCTGTTCGTGATGCTGTTGATAGGCACTGTGCTGCTGGTGGGCCTGCTCAATTACGTGCCCGCCCTGGCGCTGGGCCCGGTGGTCGAGCACCTGATGCTGTGGCCAGGCCAATAACCGCGAGGCTCAAAGAGAAACCCATATGAGTACCCAAAAAACTTTAATGCTGCTGGATCCCGCGCTGCTCAAGCCGGCCATCGTGGCTTCGTTCACCAAGCTGAGCCCGCGCGTGCAGTGGCGCAACCCCGTGATGTTTGTCGTCTACATCGGCAGCATTCTCACAACCTTGCTGGGCCTGCAAGCCCTGCAGGGCCAGGGCGAAGCGTCTGCCGGATTCATCTTTGCCGTGGCCGTCTGGCTGTGGTTCACCGTGCTGTTCGCCAACTTTGCCGAAGCGCTGGCCGAGGGCCGTAGCAAGGCACAAGCGGCGTCGCTGCGGAGCCTGAAAAAAAGCACCTGGGCCAAGAAGCTCAAGGAACCCCGGCATGGCGCCACGTTCCTGCCGCAAGAAGCTGAAAATCTCCGGAAAGGGGACGTGGTGCTGGTCGATGCCGGCGACATGATTCCGCTGGACGGAGAAGTGATTGAAGGCGTGGCCTCGGTCGACGAAAGCGCCATCACCGGCGAATCGGCCCCGGTGGTGCGCGAGTCGGGCGGCGACTTCTCCGCCGTGACCGGCGGCACGCGCGTGCTGTCAGACTGGCTGGTGGTGCGCATCACCGTCAACCCCGGCGAATCCTTCCTGGACCGCATGATCAGCATGGTCGAAGGTGCCAAACGCCAGAAGACGCCCAATGAAATCGCCTTGACGATTTTGCTGGTGGCGCTGACCATTGTTTTCCTGGTGGTTACTGTCACGTTGCTGCCGTTCTCCGTGTTCAGCGTGGGTGCGGTGGGGGCGGGCACGGGGGTGAGCATCACCGCACTGGTAGCGCTGCTGGTCTGCCTGATCCCGACCACGATTGGCGGCCTGCTGTCGGCCGTGGGTGTGGCCGGCATGAGCCGCATGATGCAGGCCAATGTCATCGCCACTTCGGGCCGCGCGGTCGAGGCTGCCGGCGACGTGGATGTGCTGCTGCTCGACAAGACCGGCACCATCACTCACGGCAACCGCCAGGCTTCAAGCTTTTTGCCCGCACCCGGCGTGTCTGAAAAAGTGCTCGCCACCTGCGCCATGCAGGCATCCTATGCCGACGAAACGCCGGAAGGCCGCAGCATCGTGGCTTTGGCCCTGAAGCTGGCCGTCAGCCAGTCGCCCATGCAGGCCGTGACCGAGGTTCCCTTTACTGCGCAAACCCGCATGAGCGGAATGGACGCCTTGAACCCCGATGGAAGCAAGCGGCAACTGCGCAAGGGCGCGGTCGATGCGATGCGCAAGCATGTGGAAGCACTGGGCGGCAGCGTCCCGTCTGAAGTCCTGCGTGCTTCAGATGACGTGTCGCGCCGCGGCAGCACGCCGCTGGCCGTGGCCGACGGCAGCACGGTACTGGGCATCGTGGAGCTGAAAGACATTGTCAAGGCCGGCATCAAGGAACGCTTCGGCGAGCTACGCCGCATGGGCATCAAAACGGTGATGATCACCGGTGACAACAAGCTCACGGCCGCCGCCATTGCCGCCGAGGCGGGCGTCGATGACTTCCTGGCAGAGGCCACGCCCGAAGACAAACTCAAGCTGATACGCCAGTACCAGGCCGAAGGCCGGCTGGTGGCGATGACGGGCGACGGCACCAACGACGCGCCGGCCCTGGCCCAGGCCGACGTGGCGGTCGCCATGAACAGCGGCACCCAGGCCGCCAAGGAAGCCGGCAACATGGTGGACCTCGACTCCAACCCCACCAAGCTGCTGGAGATTGTGGAAACCGGCAAGGCCCTGCTGATGACGCGTGGCTCGCTCACCACGTTTTCAATCGCCAACGATGTGGCCAAGTACTTCGCCATCATCCCGGCGATCTTTGTGACCACTTACCCGCAACTGGCTGCACTCAATGTGATGCGTCTGGGCAGTCCGTCGTCGGCGATTTTGTCGGCGGTGATTTTCAACGCCCTGATCATCATGTTCCTGATCCCGCTCGCGCTCAAAGGTGTGAAATACCGCGCTGTGGGCGCCGCTACGCTGCTGCGCCGCAACCTGCTTATTTACGGCCTGGGCGGTCTCATCGTGCCCTTTATCGGAATCAAGGCGATTGACTTGCTGCTGGTAGCAATGAACCTCGCCTGAACACCTGCATATCAAGGAATCCTCATGACAAATATTCTTCGCCCCGCAATTGTGATGTTCACCGTGCTGACCCTGGTCACCGGCGTGGCTTATCCCCTGGTGGTGACCGGTGCCGCGCAATCGTTGTTTCCGGCGCAGGCCGGCGGCAGCCTGATCCAGCGTGACGGCAAGGTTGTCGGCTCTTCGCTGATCGGGCAAAACTTCAGCGATCCCAAAAATTTCTGGGGCCGCCCATCGGCCACGGGGCCCATGCCTTACAACGCATCGGCTTCCAGCGGCTCCAACCAGGGTCCGCTGAATCCCGCGCTGGTCGATGCCGTCAAGAGCCGTGTCGAAGCGCTGAAAGCGGCCGATCCGGGCAACACGGCCCAGGTGCCGGTGGACCTGGTCACGGCGTCTGCCAGCGGGCTGGACCCGCACATCAGCCCGGCTGCGGCGCGCTACCAGGTGGCCCGTGTGGCCAAAGCACGTGGCCTGGCGCTTGAGAAGGTTCAGGCCCTGGTCGGGCAGTACACCGAGCAGCCTTTGCTGAGCTTTCTGGGCGAGGCCCAGGTGAATGTGCTGCAACTCAACCTCGCGCTGGAAGCGCTTCGTTAAGAGAAATGTCCATGGACTCTGATCTTCTGCGGGTCTTGTGTGCGCTGGCCGCCTTTGGCGTGCCGCTGGCGGTGGCCTGGTGGATCGCGGGCCGCGGTGAAAGGCGGGAGTCCGGCATGCCAAAAGATGGCGAGTCAGGCGAACAGGAAAAACACACCCGGTGTTACCCTTTGCGAGGCGATCTTTGAAACTTTTGAATCACCCAGGAATAGCGCAACGGCATGGCCAGTTTTTCCGACTCCCGCCCTGACCCCGACGAACTCCTTGACCGTCTGCGCGGCGAGGAGGAAAAAGCGCGCCGGGGACGTTTGCGCATCTACTTCGGTGCCAGTGCCGGCGTGGGCAAGACCTACGCCATGCTCAGCGCCGCGCAGCGCGAGCGTAAGGCCGGGCGGGATGTATTGGTCGGTGTGGTCGAAACCCATGGCCGCAGTGAAACCATGGAACTGCTGACCGGGCTTGAGCAACTGCCCTTGCAGGAGGTAGCCTACCGCGGGCACAGGTTGAAAGAGTTCGACCTGGACGCGGCGCTGGCGCGCAAGCCGGCACTTCTGCTGGTCGACGAGCTCGCCCACAGCAATGTGGAGGGCTCGCGCCATGCCAAGCGCTGGCAGGATGTGCAGGAGCTGCTGGAAGCCGGCATCGACGTCTGGTCAGCGGTCAATGTGCAGCACCTGGAAAGCCTCAATGGCACGGTGGGTGCCATCACCGGCATACGCGTGCATGAAACGGTCCCGGACACGGTGCTGGACGGCGCCGATGAAATCATCCTGGTCGACGTCACGCCTGACGAACTGATGGCGCGGTTGAAAGCCGGCAAGGTCTACCTGCCGCAGCAGGCCGAGCGCGCGGCGCAGAATTTTTTCCGCAAAGGCAATTTGATCGCACTGCGCGAGATTGCATTGCGGCGCACGGCCGAGCATGTGGAAGACGACGTGCGCAGCTACCGCGTCGAAAAATCCATCGCCCCGGTCTGGAACACCGAAGGCGCCATCCTCGCCTGCATAGGCCCGCGTGAAGGCGCCGAGCAGACCGTGCGCACGGCGGCGCGCCTGGCCGGCCAGCTCAATGTGCGCTGGCATGCGGCTTATGTGGAAACGCCGCGCCTGCAGCTGCTGGAGGTCGCCAGGCGCGACCGCATCCTGGCCGTCATTCAGCTGGCCGAAGAACTGGGCGCGGCCACGGCGGTGCTGACCGGCAGCGATGCCGCGGCCGAACTGGTGGCGCAGGCACAGCAGCTCAATTGCGCCACGCTGGTGGTGGGGCGCCCGCAGCTGCCGGGCTGGCGCGCGCTGTGGGCCGGCTCCACCATGACGCGCCGGCTGGCGACGCTGGCGCCCACACTGGACATTGTGGAGGTGGGCCATGCCGACAGTGCGCGGCGGCTGGCGCGCGCCGTGCAGCGTTCTGCCGACGATGATGCCGCCGCGGCCTGGCAGGAGAGCCTGCCGCGATACGCATGGGCAATGGCTGGTAGCGCCGCAGTCACCTTGCTGGCTTTGCCTTTGCTCAGATTTTTTGACCTCGCCAACATCGTGATGCTGTTTCTGCTCGGTACGGTGCTGGTGGCGCTGAAGTTCGGGCGCGGGCCGGCAGCGCTGGCGGCTTTCCTCAATGTGGCGGCGTTTGACTTTTTCTTTGTGCCGCCCCGCCTGTCGTTTGCCGTCAGCGATGTGCAGTACCTGCTGACATTTTCCGTCATGCTGATGGTGGGGCTGCTAACCGGGCAACTCACGGCAGGCCTGCGTTTTCAGGCGCGCATTGCGGCCGGCCGCGAGCGCCGCGCGCAGTCGCTGTTCGAGCTCACGCGCGACCTGTCGGCGGCGCTGCTGAGTGAGCAGGTCATGGAACTCGGCGAAGCGGCCGCGCAGCGCAACTTCGGCGGGCAGGCGGTGGTGATGGTGACCGACAGCCACGACCAGTTACTGCCGCCCGCCAAACCGCCCGCGGATTTCGATGCCAGCGTGGCCGACTGGGTGTTCCGCAACGAACAGCCGGCGGGGTTGGCCACCGCCACCTTGTCGGCCCAGGCATGGCATTACATCCCGCTCAAGGCGCCGATGCGCGTGCGCGGCGTGCTGGCGCTCAAGCCTGCGCAGGCGCGCTGGCTGCTTATTCCCGAGCAGATGCAGCAGCTCGAAACCCTGGCGCGGCAGATCGCCATCGCGCAGGAGCGCGTGCACTATGTAGAGGTGGCCCAGCAGGCGGTGGTGCAGATGGAGTCCGAGAAATTGCGCAACATGCTGCTCGCGGCGATTTCGCACGATGTGCGCACGCCGTTGACCGCGTTGATCGGCCTGGCCGACTCCCTGCAGCGCACGGCGCCGCCACTGAGTAGCGAACAGTCGCAGGCGGCGCGCGCCATCGCCGGCGAAGCGCGCCACCTGAGCGCGCTGGTCAACAACCTGCTGGACATGGCGCGGCTGCAAAGCGGTGCCGTTAACCTGAGGAGCGAATGGCAGTCGGTCGAGGAAATTGTCGGTTCGGCGATCCGCCAGGCGCAGCACGCGCTGGCCGGCAAGGCTGTCACGGCGGCGCTACCCGCCGATCTGCCGCTGGTCGAATTTGACGCGGTGCTGATGGAGCGCGTGTTGGTCAACCTGCTGGAAAACGCCGCCAAGTACGGGCGGTCGCCTATAGAAATCAGCGCAGAGGCGACGGAGCAGGCGCTGATGCTGGCGGTGCGTGACCACGGGCCCGGCCTGCCCGCCACCCTCAAGGGCCGCGAGCACGAGCTGTTCGAGAAGTTCACGCGCGGCGAGACCGAATCGGCCACGCCGGGCGTGGGGCTGGGCCTGGCCATCTGCCAGGCAGTGGTGCAGGCGCACCGAGGGCAGATCACGGCCGCCAATGCGCCGGGCGGTGGTGCAGAATTCACCATCACCCTGCCGCGCCGCCCGCCGCCGCAGGGCCTGCCTGAACCCGCCTGACCTTTCTTCCTCTTTGCCCATGTCCCACCCCGCACCCGTTGCCGTTGTGATTGAAGACGAGCCACAGATACGCCGCTTTGTACGCGCGGCGCTGGAGGCCGAAGGCTGGCAGGTGTTCGAGGCGGACACCGGCAAGCGCGGGCTGACCGAGGCCGGCACGCGCAAGCCCGACCTGCTGGTGCTGGACCTCGGTTTGCCCGACGGCGACGGGTTGGAGGTGATTCGCGACGTGCGCGGCTGGTCGGCCGTGCCGATAGTGGTGCTGTCGGCGCGCGCCGACGAGGCAGACAAAATTGCCGCGCTGGACGCCGGCGCCGACGACTACCTGACCAAGCCCTTCGGCGTGGGCGAACTGCTGGCCCGTGTGCGTGCCAACCTGCGCCGCCCGCGCGCTGCCAGCGCTGACGGAACGCCTGACGAGCCGCTTTTTACCTTCGGCGATGTGGTGGTGGACCGCCAGGCGCGGCTGGTGCGCCGCGGCGGTGTGGAGGTGCACCTCACGCCTATTGAATACCGCCTGCTCACCGTGTTGATGACCAACGCCGGGCGGGTGCTGACGCATCGCCAGCTGTTGCGCGAAGTGTGGGGCCCTGCCCATGCCGGGCAAAATCACTACCTGCGCATCTACATGGGCCACCTGCGCCAGAAGCTCGAGGCCGATCCGGCGCAGCCCAAACACCTGCTCACGGAAACGGCTGTGGGATACCGCCTTTGGGTGGCCTGAGAGCCGTACCCGGTGGCATTTAAGTGCCAAATACGCCTGTAGCCCACGAATAACCTGCGCGAGCAGCTATAAAATAGATAGCAAATGACTGAACCTCTCAAACCCGGCCCGAGGCCTGTCGGCGCCGCCGTACGAATCCAGAAAGCCGCGCCGGCAGCGACTGCACTAGGCGCACCGGCCCCCACCGTGCGGCTGAACAAGCGCATGGCCGAGCTGGGCCTTTGCTCTCGCCGTGAAGCTGATGACTGGATCGCCCGCGGTTGGGTGCGTGTGAACGGTGCACCGGCCGTCATGGGGCAGCCGGTGGCCGTGGACGCACGTATCGAGATCGACCGCCAGGCCGAGCAGCAGCAGCGCCAGCAGGTCACCATCCTGATCAACAAGCCGGTCGGTTATGTCAGCGGCCAGGCCGAAGACGGGCATGAACCGGCCGTGGTGCTGGTGCAGCCGCAAAACCGCTGGCGCGAATGCAACAGCCGCATGCGCTGGGGCCATGAGCAGTTGCGTGGCCTGGCGCCGGCCGGGCGGCTGGACATCGACTCCATCGGGTTGCTGGTGCTGACGCAGGACGGCCGGGTGGCGCGCCAGCTCATCGGTGAAGACTCGGAGATCGAAAAAGAGTATTTGGTGCGCGTTAGCTACAGAACTGAAAAAGGGGACGAAACGGCCAACGTGCAGGCTTTGTTCCCGCGCGAAAAACTGGCGCTGCTGAATCACGGCCTGAGCCTGGACGGGCAGGCACTCAAGCCCGCGCAGGTGTCATGGCAAAACCCGGAGCAGCTGCGTTTTGTGCTCAAGGAAGGCAAAAAGCGCCAGATTCGCCGCATGTGCGAGCAGGTGGGCCTGTTTGTCACCGGACTGAAGCGCGTGCGCATCGGCCATGTCAACCTGGGCCACCTGCCGGTCGGCCAATGGCGCTACCTGGCGCCGCACGAGCACTTCTAGCCTGCACGCTCGGGCTTACCCGAGCGTGCCCCTGTCCTACCCGGATGTGCGCCAACGGATGGCAGTTTCCCGTGTGCCGCGGCCTAAAGTGGGTTGTATGGCACTTATTACTTACCTGGTTGAAGACAACGAGATCGTTCTTGAGAACCTGATAGAGGCGCTCAAGGAGATTGCCGCTGTCCAGGTAACGGGCCACGGCGCCACCCAGACCGAGGCCACCCGCTGGCTGAAGCTGCACAACGGTGAGTGGCATCTGGCCATCGTGGACCTTTTCCTGAAGGAAGGCAGCGGGCTGGGCGTGCTCGCAGGCTGCCGCAACCGTGAGCCCTACCAGAAGGTGGTCGTCCTGAGCAACTACGCGACGGATGAAATCCGCAGGCGCGCCGCCGAACTCGGGGCTGATGCGGTGTTCGACAAGTCCAGTGAGCTCGAGGGCCTGTTTGACTATTGCCAGGAGCAAACGACCTTGCACTAGGTGGGGATCAAGGGCGCGTACTCTTGGCATTCCCCCTGGAACGGCGCGCTGAAAGGTGGCATCTTGCGGTCTGGTGGCTCGTCTTAGCCACCAACACCTGTAGTTCTTTTGCTATTAAATTAATAGCCGATTGCGCTGGTCCTGCTTGGCTTAACGCCATTTTTTCCTTATAAACCGCTGCGGTGGAACGACCCGCTGGCGCATGGGCTCCCATAGCGCCACAATCGCGCCATGAGCACACCAGACCGGCCTGACGCCACGGCCACCATCCCCAAACCCGGGTCTTTCAGGCTGCCGACCTGGCTGCATGTTTCCGATATCCAGGGGCTGGCCCAGCTTGCCACGCAGGCCACCCTGGGCGTCACAGGCCTGGCAGAAACCGTGCAGGGCAATGTGTACAAAGCCGTTGCCGCACCGTTTGGCCTGCTGGGTTCAAGGTTTGTCGACAGTGCGCCGGGAAGCAGCGGTGTCAAGCCTTCCGGCATCACGGGCTGGGTCTACGGCAGCATCAGGGGCGTCACGCGGCTGGCTGGTGGGGCGGCCAATGCGGTGTTGTCGCGCGCAGTGCCGCTGGCCGGCGCGCAGGCTTCTTCGCCGCAGCGCGAGGCCATGCTTTCGGCCCTGAATGGCGTGCTGGGAGACCTGCTGCTGGACACGGGCAACCCGTTGGCCATCCACATGAGCTTGCGCCATGAAGGCCAGCCGCTGGTGCTGGACCCAGAGGCGCTGGCTGCGCGGCTGCCGCGCGCGACGGGAAAGATTCTGGTGATGGTTCACGGGCTGTGCATGAACGACCTGCAATGGTGCGGCAACAGCGCGCTGCCGCAGGGCCATGGCGGCCAGCTGGCGCGTCACCTCGGTTACACACCGGTATACCTGCACTACAACACGGGGCTGCATACCTCGGCCAATGGCGAGCAATTGGCCGGCCTGTTGCAGCAGCTGGTCAAGGCCTGGCCGCAGCCGGTGCAGGACGTGACGCTGCTGGTGCACAGCATGGGCGGCCTGGTGGCGCGCAGCGCCTGGCACCACGCAGCCCAGGCGGGCCACAGCTGGCTGCAGCAGCTCAAGGCCATGGTGTTTTTGGGAACACCCCATCACGGCGCGCCGCTGGAGCGTCTGGGCAGCTGGGTCGACGGCGTACTGGGCAGCAACCTGGTGACGCGGCCCTTCGCCAGGATCGGCCAGGTGCGCAGTGCCGGCATCACTGACTTGCGCCACGGCAACGTGCTGGAAGCCGACTGGCGACAGGCGGGGCGTTTTGAGCGTGGCCCCGACGTGCGGGAGGTCGTGCCCCTGCCCGCGGGCGTGGATTGTTATGCGGTCGCCGCCACCACGCTGTCAGCCGGCCGCGGCCCCCTGGTCCCGGTCAGGGAGGCACTGGCGCGCAAGATGGTGGGCGATGGGCTGGTGTCGCTGGAAAGCGCCCTGGGCCTGCATGAAGAGGCGGCCCGCACGCTGGCGTTTGCGCCGGAAAACCAGTGGGTGGCGCAGGGCATGAACCACATGGAATTGCTGGGCCGCCCCGAGGTGACGCGCCAGCTGGTGCAATGGTTGGGCCGCTAGCCTTCCTGGCGGCCGGGGGTTTTACGCAATCTGGTCAGGGGGTGACCAGGCTCACACTGACGGGCCAGCTGAAGTTGGAGGCCGAGGCGTCTGCGCCGGGTTTGCGTTCCTTCAGGCTGAAGGCGTGTTGCAGTGCCAGTTCAAAACGGCCGGGACGCAGTGCGCAGACCCGGTAGCCGCCATCGGCAGCCTCAACGCGGGTGCCCGTGCTGCCGCTGACGTTCAGCTGCCAGCCCGCTACCTGCTGCTGATTGAGCTGCAAGTCCATGCAGAAGCCCTTGCCCAGGGTCGATACCAACACCATGCGCTGCGTGGCGGAAATGAGGGATCCCGTGGTGTCGGCAGAAAGCAGGGCGGCCGGGTGGCTGTTTTCCAGGATACGGAGCACAGCTGGAATGACGATGGCGAAATCCAGCTTCGTGCTGGCCTGGGGTTTGTCAACACTCAGCATCTCGCCAGCTCGTGAACTCTGCGGTATGCAGAACATGGCCACCAGCAGCGCCGACAGCGCCATGAGGCGGCTGAAAGACATTGGGTAGGTGTTGCAGGAGGACACGGAGCTGAGCCTGTGAAGTGATTAAGTACGCCTCAATAGTAACTAAATTGATAAAAGTGATGCAAGACATTAATGCCAGCAAATGTGTGACTTATTTACCGGTTTATTCGGTTTTTCAGCAAATTTCAGTTTGATTTTGATTGTTTCATCAAATTCCTGCCAGGCGAACCCATCGATTTGTCAATTTTTGAGTTTTCCGAGGGCTGCCGCGGCCCCGAGCTCAGACGTTCTGAGTCTTGACGCAGCTATCTCAGCTCACACGGGCTCTCCGTGGAGTGGAGGCGGTGTTTTCAGCGTTCGCGCTGCACGGCGAAGTCGAGTGAATTGGTTTGGCGTACCAGAATGACGGTCTTCGCAGGATCGCGAAGAACCGGGCTCCAGGGCAGCGGGACGTTGTCCGGAGAAACTTCGATCAAATGCTCTCCGGCTGCCACGTAGGGAAACTCGTAGCGGCCCTGGCTGTCGGTTCGTGTCACATAGCGCCGGTCGAGGATGACGGTGACGCCAGGCACGCCGCCTTCAGACGCTTCCCTGCGGCCATTGCTGTCTGCGTCGAAAAACACCGTGCCTGTGAGCCCGCCGGAGCCGGTTCCGGGCAGGCCGCCTAGCGGTGCTGTGGAGGTGCCGGCCCGGTCCTCGTAGCGCAGCAGCAGCTGGATGCTGCGGTTGGTCTGGGTGGTTGCAATGGCCTGCTGCGTTGCTGCCGTCAGGGCCGAGACCACCAGTGCCGGAAGCGGCTCCTGGCCACGTGACTCGGTATACCGGAGGGAAAGCGTCCAGCCGCCATAAGGCTGCCAGCTCACGCCGACGTTTGCATTGACCGACTCGCCTCCGTCGCTGCGGCGCGCACCTCGCACCGACCCATCCAGCGACCATTGCGACCACGGCGACAGGGTGCCGAGAATGCCCCAGATCAGCCCGGTAGTGGGACTCACATTGCCGCTCATCCGCTCCCATGCCAGCGACGTACCGAAGGTGGCCGGCAAGACAACCGGCCAGCTTTGGTCTACCCCGAGCCGGGTCGTCCGGACGCCGGATGCGTTGGCCAGGTCGGCGCGCCATTGGGTTTGGCCCCAGTCGCTGGCGCGACTCCAGGACAGCTGCGCCGACTGGCCGGGGCTGGTGATGGTGCGAAAGCTCAGCGCCGCGCCCACCGAGTTGCGCGAATCGAGCAGATAGCGGCCGTTGACGTTGATAAAAGCACTGCGTCCCGACGCACCGCTGCCTGCGCCGGCACGGCTCACGCTGTCACTCAGCTCGACCGCATACCCGGCTTGCCACTGCCGGGTAGAGGTGTCGGCCTGCCAGTAGACGCCTTGCAGGTCGCTGGCGAGAACTGTTGTGCCCCAGCGCAAATTGGGTTCAAAGCGAAAAACACCGGCCGTGTTGCGCCAGCGTTCGGTTCGCCATGCGGCATCCAGCCAGAGGCCGGTTGCGACGCCGCCCTGCGTGCTGTCACTGCGTACCACGTTGGCCTGCATGCGCAAGCCGCCGATGCGCTCACTGGGCGACCCATAGCCGGTAGCCAGGCCCGGGCCCCACGGCGCTGCGCCTTCCCAGGACGCAGCAGCAAAGTAAGCGCGGGTGTTCAGTGCGTTGCCGAAGCCCGCGCCGTCCGAAATGTTTTTGCCGTCGATCAGCTGGAATGCGGCGTCAGTGCGGCTTCCCGCCCCCAGTGCATCCCCGGTGGGCAGGCGAAATTGCGCACCGGCAGACCCGATGCTGCCGCCGGAGGTCTGGAACCCGGCGGCATCCAGCCCGCTAAAGAGGCCGGTACGTCCCGCGGCTGCGTTCAGGTCTACGGCGTCGTTCAGGTACCACTGCCCACCAACACCCCGGATGGGCGTGGCCGGCACCGATACCCGCCCGGTACCGCGGGCGAGCCGGGTGCTGACGGTATTGATGTCACCCGCGTTGTGGTTGGCAAACCAGCCGTCGTCCAGCGGCAGGGCGCGCTGGTCAATGCGCCAGGTGCTGCCGCTGTTTTGGGCCTGGTTGCCCGGCGCATTCGATTGCTGCTGGACCAGGTTGGCATTGACCGAGAGTGCGCCGTGGTTCGGTGTGTCCACGAAGCCGCCTATGCCCAACGCGCGGGAGGTTGTGTCGCCGCCGCCGCTTTGTTTGAACAGGGAGTAATCAACACGCCAGCTGCGCGGCCAGCCGGCTTCGTTGTATTCGCTGGACTTCAGCTGCAGGGCGCCGTCAGGATCCGGCACGCCCTCCATGACACGGTCTACATAAGGCTGATCGGTAGCGGGTGTGGCGGTTGCCTGCGCCAGGGCCGTAGCCGTTGCAAATCCGGCGCCAAGCCCCACGAGGCCGATGCGCCACCACTTCGGTGGGAAGGAAGAAGGGATGATCGGCGTGTGCGCCCGTCGCTTCATGGGGCGAAGCGCTGCTCAATACTTTGTGTTTGGCCTTTGCCCCACTCGAGCTTGCCGCGCACCGTGACGGGATAGCGGATTTGCGCGGCGGTGTCCTGGTCTCCCGGCCTTGTGGCACTCAGCGAAATCGTGCGCGTTTCGCCGGGAAGTATGGGGGTGTTGGCAGGTGAGAATTCCAATGAGGTGTTGGACGCATCGGTGCCGTTCAGAAAACCGGTGATACGGCCGTGGGCGGTGCCGCTGTTGCGGATCTGCAGGACCGGTGTGGGCTTGCCATTCACGGTCTGGACGCCCGAGCCGGCGACGCTCAGCTCTGGTGTGGCGCCGCCGATGGCAACGTAGACCACCACGCCGAGACGGGCGGAAAAAGGAATGGGCGGGCCCGACTCCATGCGGGTGACCTGTTCCTGGCCTTCCAGCATGATGGCAAAACGGCATTCACCGGGCTTTGCGTCGGGCGGCACGTTGACCTCAAAACGAAACCGGTAAGGGCGCCCACCCGCGACGGTGAGTTCGCGCCGCTCGATGGACACCCATGGGCGGCAGCTGCCGGGCCCCAACTCCTCAGTGAAAGTGACGGAGTTGTCCATGCCAAACCGCCAGTCCGCTGTCTTGATGCTGAACGTGTTGGCAATTGAGGAGGCATTGGTTATTTCCATGACCTGGCGGATTCGCTCGCCTGGTTTGACTTCAAGCTCAAACCGGGGAGGCGACACTGCCAATGCAAATTCGCTTGCCGTCGCGACAGGTGCAATCAGGGCAAAGGCCAAGCCAAGAAAGCCAGCGGCATACCGCGGCATGGCAGGCAATTGGAGACGGGTCATGGCGTATCTACCTCGAAATAAAACTGCAGGGCCTGGGAAGACGTCAGCGCGCGCCCATCTGTTCTGAGAAGCAGCTCAACGGTTTCTTCCAGGGAAGCTGCACTGACGACACCGTCGAAGATCAGGGTGCGCCCGCCGGAGCGCAGTGAGCCAGGCAGCAAACGCCCCTGGGTTCGCCAGGTGACAAAGATGGGCTCGCCCGCGACTGGGGCAAGTCCCATGTAAAGCCTGACCGGCTGGTTCAGCCAGCGAGAGAGGTTCAGGCGCAGGGCGACCCGCAGGCTGGCCTCCACGGAGTTGTCGGCACCGCGGCCGGGAACCAGTTGCCGCCAGCGCATGGGGACGACGCTCTGGGTCGCGACGGTGCCGGTGTCATCCACGCGGGTCGTGGTGGCGGCTGCGTGTTGCGCAGTCAGCACGTTGGCAAGCAGCAGGAGGGCGGCAAATCCGATGAGGTGTGACAGGCTGACCGGTCTTTTCATCATCATGGGGAGGTCAGGGTGTAGCTGACGCGGCCGGTAAAGGTGCCCGAACCCACCAGTTGGGTATTGGCGTAGTTGAACTGCAGGCAGCTTTCAAACCAGGTGTTGCGTGTAACGCTGAGCAGCGTTTGTGATGCACCGCCTACAAACGTTCCGCTGGGGATGGTGGCGGTTGGGTCTGATGCGCCGCCGGAAACCCAGGAGATCGTATTGAACGGAATGGTGTCGCCCGTGGCATTGACCAGAGAGGCCGGTGCGGTGGCGGTGAGTGTGGCGTTGGCGCCGGTGCCTGGTGTGCGGTAAAAGCCGCCGACGTAAACCTGCGCGGGCACCGTGCAAAAGGCAAAGCTGTCATAAGGGCTGGCCGTAACGGTGCTGTCGGTTGTCATGGCGCTGGTGCCGGCTCCGATGTTGGCCGCTGGAATGGTGACCGAAACGCGATTGATGGTGGAATTGTTGCCGGGCGTGCCCCCTGTACTGAAATTGCCGCCGGTCATGGTTCCGGCGCCTACCTGCAAAAACAATGACTTGGTGCCTGCTGTGATGGTGACGACAAAGGCCTGGGCGCCCACGCATGCCAACGCGCTGCCTGACAATGTGACGATGCGCAGCATTGGCAACACACTGCTGCGAGTGGGCAGGAGGAGCTTTGATGGTGCGCGCATAAGTGTCACTTTACGCTAACTGACAAGCATTAACAAAAAAAGCCCCGTCAGACGGGGCCTCCATTCAAGCGCTCATGTGGCGCTGCTTACATCTGGGTGGCGGTGTAAGTGACGCGGCCACCATTGGCAGATGTGCCGTAGGTACCAGCCGCAGGCAGCGTGGAGTTCAGGTAGGTGTAAGTCCACTTGCCTTCGACGCGAACCAGCCTGTTGGTGGCGGTCAAACTGGTCAACGTGCCAGCTCCACCGGTCGCGTTGAACGTGGGATGGGTAATGGCGGCGTTGGTAAAGCCGGGTGTGGTGGCTGCCAGTGCGGCGCTGGCCACACTGATCTGGCTCCAGGGGATTGCTTCGGCGGCGACACCGGTCGTCAACTGGCCGGTGGTGTTTGAATTGAGGTTGATGTTGCCACCGTTGCCATAAACACGCACTGTCACGGCACCTGCGGTCAGGTCGCCGCCGACACCGGCGATCACGGTGCTGTCGCCCACATTGGCGCCGGGCACAGTAAAGGAAATACTGTTGATGGTGCCATCGGTAGCCGTGTTGCCACTGCTGGTGCCGACGCGCAGGAACAGCACTTGCGGAATCACGATCGACATGTCCACGCGCGCGTTGGCTGTGGAGCCGGTCACCGCGGCTGGGACGTATGTGGATTCCGCATGGGCGGTAGCGCTGAACAGGCCAGTCAAGCCCAGGGTGCTGACAAGAAGGAGTTTTTTCATGATGGTTCCTAAGGGATAAATGGTTAAGGGTTAAGTTACATCTGCGTGGCGGTATAGGTAACACGACCACCGTTGGTGGAAGTGCCATAGGTGCCGGCTGCGGGAAGGGTGGCGTTGAGGTAGGTGTAAGTCCACTTGCCTTCGACGCGAACCAGCCTGTTGGTGGCGGTCAAACTGGTCAACGTGCCAGCTCCACCGGTCGCGTTGAACGTGGGATGGGTAATGGCGGCGTTGGTAAAGCCGGGTGTGGTGGCTGCCAGTGCGGCGCTGGCCACACTGATCTGGCTCCACGGAATTGTTTGGCCGGTGGCGTTTGTGAGCGGACCGGTGGTGTTTGAGTTCAGGTTGATGTTGCCACCGTTGCCATAAACACGCACTGTCACGGCACCTGCGGTCAGGTCGCCGCCGACACCGGCGATCACGGTGCTGTCGCCCACATTGGCGCCGGGCACAGTAAAGGAAATACTGTTGATGGTGCCATCGGTAGCCGTGTTGCCGCTGCTGGTGCCGACGCGCAGGAACAGGACCTGCGGGATGACGATTGAAAAGTCCAGGCGCGCAGTGGCTGTTGAACCAGTTACTGCGGGCGTGGTGAATGTGGACTCTGCATGGGCCGGTACGGCCAACAAGCCAGCGAGGCTCAAGGCGCTTACTAAAACAATTTTCTTCATTAAGTTTCTCCAGATCATGGTGATGAGGTGAATCGGGTGTTCAGGCTTTTTTTGAACGTGAATGGACTGTAACTAGGCGTTTCGAAAAAAGGTGGCTTTACATTCGTAACGCGGGCGACAAATGGTAAATACGTCACGCTTAAGTCATTGAAAACAATGGATTTATGCGAAATGGCGACAAGAAAGAAGCCTGCTGAGAGAGGTGTAACGAAAGCCGATGGCCGCTAACTGTGAGATATTTCCCAAATTACTGTAACGAGTAAGAAACAAATTACCGTCGCCTGCTCGGCGGATGTTTTTCTCTGCTTTTCGCGAAGCAGTACGGTTGCTTGAGGGGTGGCGCTCTGCTCTTGTGTGAGCGATGAGCGGTGGCATTGGTCGATGAGCCCGTAGAACGCGCTGCTTGAAGCGCCAGCTCGAAGCGGGCATTCACGCGATCACGAGAGAAGGGAGCTTGGTTTGAGCAGGTTGCCTGCGCCCCTAACGAGAAGGTCTGGCGCGCGAAGCTTGTGAGGGTCTTTGTCCGTGGAAGCGATGAGTGCGCCGCTGGGATCGCGTGCTGCATTCGCAGGCGCGCAGACAACACAGCAGCAGAGGCTGGATCGCTGATCTGTTGGCTGTAGCGTGCGAAGAGTTATCGGCAGAACTGCAACGCTCAGTGTCGGCGTCACGGTAGATGCTGTGGGGACGTGTATTCCAGGGGCGCCAGCAGGTCGCCGTTCCTTTTGCGGAGATGGCGGTCAGGCGGTCAGGCGCGTAGCCGCACGCATGCTGATTGCCAACAGCAGCTTGAAGGCCGGATTCGCGAGGCGCGGAGCGAAGATGGGGCGGTGCGTCGCCTGCCGCTACCAGGAAATGGTCAATTCAACCGGGTCGCGGGAATTCATGGGTTTGCCCGCCACCACAGCCAGGCGGCTACCTGCGGCGGAATCAGACATGGTGTTCATGCGTTGCGTCTGACCGCTTCTATTGGTCGATGCGGCAGCAATGGCCTGAATATCCACGGTCGCCGGGCAACTGATGCGCAAGGTACCGGCCTGGCCGTCTGGCTGGCCGCGATGGGTGCAGCGATGGTCTGCCGTGACGGCTTCGCTGAAACTGCGCAGCATGATGGTCACACCGAAGGAGCCGGAACTGGTTTGCGCCTGGGCTGCACCGTGAATCCCGAGCAGGGACTGGGCGGCCAGGACGGCGATAAAAGCAAATTTGATGGTTTTCATGGTGCAACTCCTTAAAACTATCAGTTGTTGCAGTCATGCTATCGAATTTATTAATTTGAATCAATTGGTAAAAGTCACCTCATAACTGTTAATTAGTGACATTTCACACAAATTGATTTTTTAATTTGATTTATTCATTTAATTGATGAAATCCCAATTTTATTGGGGTTTTCTTCAGTATGAGGGGTGTCAGCCTCAATTGGGGCGCGACAGGGCTGTGGAATGCTGCCCTTATTGGGCATAAAAACAGCAAAGCGCCCGGCGGCAGGCGCTTGCTAATAGCGCGCCAGGGATGCGCGCTGGCCGTTAGTGTTAATAGGTGACGGTGACCGTAACCCCGGTCTGGGTGGCAGTGCAGGTGGCTGTGGAACAGGTGCCCGCCTGGCCGGCTGCAATGGTGCCTGTCACCGTATAGGGCTGAGCCCGGCCATCGCCCGTTGCGCTTGCACTGCTGAGTGCCAACGTGTAGTTGAGACCCAGCAATGTGCCCGCTGCCGGCGATAGCGCCAGGGCATAACTGGTGCCGCGAGTGCAGTCGACCGTGAAGTTCATGGTACTGGTCTGGGGGGTGGGCGCAAAAGAGATGTAGTTCAGCGTCAGTGTGGACGGAGAAATGGCGCCCGGGGCCGTATTGCCTGCAGCCACCTGCCCCACAAAGCATTGGGCGATGATGCTCACGGTGGGTGTAAAGGTCGTGGTGGCAACGACGGGGCCGGCAGTGGCTAGCTGAAGGGTCGTGATAAAGGTTTCGTCATAAATGCCTGCCGTGTTTCCGGTTTGTCCGGCCACCACGCGGAAGTTGTAGGTCAGGGTGGTGCTGGCGCTTAGCGCAGCGCCAAAATTCAAGGTCCCATTCACCCGCCCGGTGCCGGTATTGACCCAGTCGGTCGTGGTCGCATTCTTGTAGATATTGACATCGAGCCGGTCGGCATTGATGGTGCCGCCGCCGTGACGGAAAACCCGGCGGGAGAGGCCCGTGCGGCTGCCGTAATCAATGCTGACCCAATAAGTGGTGCTGTTGGCGTCCGTCGACAGCCGGGTGCAGTTCACGGTGATGGTGCCGCTGGCATTGGCGGCGGCGGCCCCGTTGGTGTAATTGAGGTCTACAGACGTGGCTGCGAGTGTGCAGGTAATGGCTGCTTTAGCTTGCAGCGCGCAGGTGCACAGCAGGGCTGCCAGGGCAATGCGCAATGCGTAAGAGACACTCATCGATGGGCTCCGTTAATCGCCCGGGCCTTCGCTGGCGGGACGACTTCTAACTGCTGATGGTAACGTTTTGTAGCAGTACTGTGCATGGTGCCGTATTGCGTCGTTCCCGTGGGTACTGGTGTCGAAAAATCGTGACAAAAATCACGCCGGCGGAAAACAAGATGGATGTCAGTAAGTAATGGTCAGGGTCCGCATCTGCGTGCTGGTGCACGCGCCCGTTGCACAGGTGCCGGACTGGCCGCCTGGGATGGTTCCGTTGATCGCGAAATTCTGCGGAAAACCCGTGCCAGTCTGACCTGCGGGATTGCTCAAAGCCAGGGTGTAATTGAGCGCGAGCAGGTTTCCCGCCGTCGCGTCCAGCGCCATGGTGTAGGTTTCGCCGATGGTGCAGCGCACGGCATATGCCGTGCTGGCTGCGGCCGCGGCGAGCTGAAAGGAGGCGTAGTTGAACTGGATGTTGCCCGGCGGCGTGCTGAGCAGACAGACGGACTGGTTGTTGATGCTCACGGGGAATGTGGGGAAGACATCCACGTTGCCGGGGCCGTTGTCATAGCGCAGACGCATGGTCACGGTGTCGGTGAAGAGTTTGGCGCTCTTGTTAAGCCCGGCCGCTATGCGGCTGTAGAAGACATGGGTGGCACTGGCCGTCAGGGCGCCGCCGAAGTTGACCGTTCCGGCGAAGTCAGCGGCCGTGGTTCCGCCCCATGCGCCGTTGCCTGGTGCCGTCCTGTAAAGCTCGTAAGCGATGCGGTTGGTCTGGCCGTTGCCGTTGACCGCCTGGTTGGTGTTCCCGGTGGGGTTGAAGCCGTTATCGGCCTGCAAGGTGTAGTCTGAGCTGGCTGGATCTGTGGGGCCGCGCGTGCAGTTGATCGTCACGGTCCACGCGCCGTCTGTGGGATTCGGGTCGTTCTCAAAGTACACCGTCTGCACAGGCGTCGCCGTGGCGTTGCAGATCAGCGCGGCCCAGGCCGGTGCCGCGCCCAGCAGGGACAGGCAGGCCGCAGCGGCGAGGCGCCAGGGTTTGGTGTCAATCATCGTTTGACACCACTGCAGCGTACCGGGCCTACCCGGGCGATATCCTCAAGGTTGCCGGGCGGCAACTCCACCGCAAATGTGCAGGTAGCCCCGTTCCATTTCAGGCGCAGGCGGTTCTGGGCCTGCAGCCCGGTGACAAAGGCCTCGCCGCGGCGAGCGGTAAAAAACTCTTTCTTGTCGCCGATCAGCTCAACCTCTGCACCCGAGGGCGCCGGCTCGCCATCGTCCAGCTCAATACGAATCAAGGCGCCCCGTCCTGAGCGGACGGGAAACGCGATCTTGACCGCACCCCGAAGCGCCGGCACGGCTTCGAGCTCGATGGAGTCGAGTTCGGCGCTGATCGGCAGCTCGCTCGGATCCAGGCGTACGCTGTTGCGCTGGAACGGTAGCAGGCGCGGCAGCAGCGCGACGCCGTCTGAATTGGTTCGGGTCAGGGTACTGCCCTGGAAGCCCACGCCCACGTTGGCATAACCTGGCACCTCGACAATGGCAAAGCTTTCCTGTACGCGGCGCGTGGCAAAGACTTGGCCTTCGGCCGCCACCATGCCCCCGATCAGGCCCAGGCGCAGGTTTTGCTGGCTCTCTCCATTGCTGACGTCAGCCGAAAACAGGCCTTTGGTGCCCTGGTAATAAGCGCCGCCTTCCGCATAGCGGCCGTCCGCACGGGAGCCCAGCGCCGTTCGCCAGCCCCAGCCGGTTTCGGCACTCACTGCTCGGCTGGCGTTTACATATCCTTCGGTGCTTCCACTGCGGGTAGTGACACCTGCGGCGATGGTGACCCGATTTTCAAGCGGCACGATCAGGGTGGCGCCCACTGAAGTCCCCGAGCTGATGCCGCTGAGGCGGGTGGCGCTCAAAGTCAGGGCTGCGCGTTGACCGAGGCGCAGGGTGTAATTCACACTGAGAGTGTTGAGCTTTCCGAGGTCGTAGTTGTCAAAGCCAGCGTAACTCACGTTGAAGGCGCCGAAGTTGTCGCTGCTGTAGCTGTAACTGGCGGTGGTTTGCAGGCGGGGCGATGGCGTATCGATACCGATTTGCCGGTAGCCGCGCGATGCGCCTTCCGCGCTGAGTGACACGCCGTGCCGCAGTCCGCTGCGCTCGACCCCGACCATCCAGTTGGTGCCCTGGCCCGCCGCGTCACTGCGGCTGGCCGAAAACGCCGTCTGTCCCAGCATCTGGAAAGGCAGCTCATAGCTGGCGCCGGCGCCGGCACGCATCAGAGACTTCGACCATTCGCCGTTGGCCTCGACCGTGAGGCTTTTGCTCAGGCCCTGGCGCCAGAGGCCTGAAACGAAACGATCCCCATAGTCGGCATTCTCGAGCCCGAGGTCGCGGCGTACGGCCCCCAGCTCAAAGCTCCAGTCGCTGAGGTTTTCTTCCAGCAGGTTGGCATTGCTGAAAAAAGACTGGGTAATGACGGTCTCCCGGCCCAGGATGTCGCGCACCACCACGCGGGCTTCCCCGGCGCCGGTCAACGCGGGAAAGTTGTCGATGCTGAAGGGGCCGGATGGGACCTTGGAAGTTTGCCGCAGTGCGTCGTTGACATAGAGCTCAACGGTGCTGGGCGCCGCCGACAGGCCGGTCACCGTGGGAATGGGCTGGGTGACGAAGCCTGGTTGCAGCGAGAAGTTTTTGCTGAACTGGATCCCGCCGAAATACACCTGGCGTCCCGAAATGCCGGTGCGCGTGCTGCTGTCACCCAGTCGCAGGGAGCTGTTGCTGTCCAGGAAATTCCGGGTGTAGGTGGTTTCAAGCCGACGCCATGAGGCCTTGAGCGTCGGGTCCTGGCTGATGAGGTTGCGACCCACGTAGCTGCTTGTCAACAGCCCCATCTCGCCCGACACGCCGAATTCAGTCAGGGCACCCAGGTCTTTCGAGTCCATGGTGTTGCCGCCGACGCGGTTGCGGGTGGTGATGTAGTTCAGGTCATAGTTGGCAAATGCGGCGGGAATCGACGGTGACAGCGGAGGGCGCATGGCCGATTCCTGCGTCAGGCGCACGGCGTTGAAGGCGGCCGGCGAAAACACCAGATCCACTGACTGGTCGGCAAAATTCAGCCGCGCTTCGAATCCCGGAATAGCAGACAGCGGAAACCACTTTTGGCCCTGGAAATCAACGTCCTGCGCGCTGGGCCGATGGTTCAGCCGCCACTCTTCAAAGGCATCTTCCGGCGCATACAGGATGCCGTTGCGCTCAAGCAGGGTCCAGACGCCGCCCTTGGTGCTGTTGATGAAGACTTCCAGCGGAAGGAGCCGGTCGCTGGATGACCGGGCCGCTGGCGGCGCATTAGAGGAGGCGGGTGTCTGGGCGTGTGCCAGCAGGCCGTAACAAAGGCCTGCAATGCCAATCGCTACGGGGTGTTTTCGTAAAGTCCACCAGCGCCTCATTGAAATCGGGTACCAAATCAAGGCAGCGTGATGCTGGTCGTCAGGCTTTGTCCGTCATCAAAGGTCACCACCAGTTGGGCGTCCCCTTTTGTAAGGGCCTGCTCTGCCTTAAGCCCGACCGTTTTACGGGCACCGGGCAGGATGTAACTGCCACCCTCAAACCGGGCCAGGACTTGTGTGCTGCGCGTAACGGTCGCTTCCCGTATCTGGGCGTAAGCCGTACCGGTATTGCTGCATTGCAGGTTGAGGGTTTTGGCGTCCGCCAGCTGGTTAGTGCAACTAACCTGGCGTTTGGCCACAGGGGGCGTGATGAACACGGGCATGCTCAAGGCCAGCGCGATGGGAACCTGAATGCCAGTTGCGGGTACAGCTTCAGGAACTTCGCGAATGATCATGCGATAGGTCAGCTGCCGGCTTGCATCTGCGGGTTTCAGCAGGGCAAGGCGTACCACTTGCCGGGCCTTGGGTGCCAGCTTGATGATGGGAGGGGCCAGGATCAGGTCTTCGGTCAGGACGAGTTCGTCAGTACCGTCGGGTTTCTGGGTCCAGGTGTTGATGTCAGCCTGCAGCACGACTTCGGTATCGGCTTCGTTGGACAGTGTGACGGCGATGGCGCGATCGCGCGGGGTCATGTAGAGCCGCACCGGTGTCACGGAAAAAACGCCTGCCGTAGCAGCCGCCCAAGGCCCCAGCAGGCTTAGCAGGAAGGCGTAGGTAACAAGCTTGCTTCGGCGCTGTGAGACGTTCATCCTCAGAAGGATACCAGCATCTCAACCGATTTAGAGAGGTTACCGGCATGGGCGAGGTGCAGTGCCGTCACGGTACCGCGGTCATCCTGAAGCCGCAAACGGGCCTGTTTTTCAACCGCTGCGGCATCTGTGTCAAGGGCGTAACGCCGGCTTTCGATTTCCCAGCCGTCATCCGATTCTTCATCGGCCGTGGCCACCTGGCGCTGGTCTTGAAGCCGGCAGGTATAGCGGGCGCCAGGGTCGTTGCGGGACAACTCATTGCGGCAGTAGTCGGGCAGCAGGGAGTCCCGCGTGGGCCGGTAACCGGGCATGAAGCGGGCATCCCCTAGGCTGCGGACTTGCGAGATATTGACAAAGACATTCGAATTGCAGGTCACCTGTACCGAGGCGCCGCTGCCGCCAGAGCCGGTGGCGCTGGTACAGGCGTTGCCATTGCCGGTGGTGTTTCCCGGGACGTTCAGCGTGATCTGGACCGACAACTGCCCCGCCGCCGCGCCCGCAAAGCAGGCAGCAGCGGCAAGCATCAGGAGAACACCGAAGGCGGCCTTGCGGATCATGACTGTCGACGTGGCTGACATCAAGCCCGGGGGGCGATCAGTAGGTGATCGTCAGGGTCTTGGTCTTGTTGGTCGCGGCGGTATTGGTGCAAGTCGCCGTGGCGCAGGTACCAGCCTGGCCGGCGGCCATGGTGCCGTTGACCGTGAAGGCCTGGTCGGTGCCGTTGCCGGTGCCCGCAGCAGCGCTCAGTGCCAGGGTATAAGCCAGGTTGACGGCATCATCGGTCACGCCGGAGTTGCTCAGTGCCAGGGTGTAAGGCAGGGAGTTGGTGCAACGAACATTGAAACCGCCGCCGGTGGAGGTGGCCGCCGTGGTCTGGAACGAGGTGTAGTTGAACACCACGTTGTTGATGACCGCGCCGGTGGCGGCGTTGGTGGAGTTGATCTCGCACTTCGAGGTCAGGTTGATCACCACGTTGAAGGTGCCGGCAGCCGTGGCAGCGTAAGCAGGCAGGGTGGCGATAGCGGCAAGGCCGAGGGCGATTACTAAAATGAGCTTTTTCATGACTGTTCTCCAGTTAAAAAACGAATAACAAACAAGGGAAATGTGAAGGTGAATGGACTGTAACTAGATATTTCTGAAATCGGGTGATTTGTATCTGTAACAGCGCACCCTAGTGGGGAATTTGTCACGTCAAACCGTTGAAATTATTGGATTTATTTATAAATAGAGTCAAAAGACTTACAAGTAACAAGCGTAAATACTGCCGTCTGAAACGGCTTTTTCTTTCCGGATCCAGTGAATCAGTAACAAACCTGAAACAACCATGCCTCAAACCATGCAGAAACAAACCCTGTCTTTTCAAGCCGAAGTCGCGCAGCTGCTCAAGCTGGTCACGCACTCCCTGTACTCGAACCCGGACATCTTCTTGCGCGAGCTGGTTTCCAACGCGTCGGATGCCTGCGACAAGCTGCGCTTCGAAGCGTTGAACGATGCGTCGCTGTATGAAAGTGATCCCGAGCTCAAGGTGAAAGTGAGCTTTGACAAGGCGGCCGGTACGTTGACCATCACCGACAACGGCATCGGCCTGTCGCAGCAGGAAGCCATCGACAACCTCGGCACGATTGCCAAGAGCGGCACGCGCGACTTCATGGCCAAACTCTCGGGCGACCAGAAGAATGACGCGCAGCTGATCGGCCAGTTCGGCGTCGGGTTTTATTCGGGCTTTATCGTGGCCGACCGCATCGCAGTGGAAAGCCGCCGCGCCGGCCTTCCGGCAAACCAGGGTGTGCGTTGGAGCAGCGACGGCACTGGCGAGTTTGAAGTCAGCGAGCTCGAACGCGCCGAGCGCGGAAGCAGCATCATCCTGCACCTGAAAGAAGAGTCGCTCGACTACCTGAACGCCTGGAAACTCAAAGGCATCATCAACAAATACTCCGACCACATTTCGCTGCCCATCCTGATGCAGAAAGAAGCATGGAAGGAAGGCGAAAACGACCAGCCCGGCGAGATGGTGGTGACCGGCGAATGGGAAACCGTCAACCAGGCCGCGGCGCTGTGGACGCGCGCCAAAAAAGACATCACGCAAGACCAGTACGACGAGTTCTACAAGCAGATCAGCTACGACAGCGAAGCGCCGCTGGCCACCACGCACAACCGCGTGGAAGGCGCCACCGAATACACGCAGCTGCTGTTCATCCCGGCCAAGGCGCCCATGGACATGTTCAACCGCGACAAGGCTGCGGGCGTCAAGCTCTACGTCAAGCGCGTCTTCATCATGGACGACGCCCAGGCGCTGATGCCGACCTACCTGCGCTTCGTCAAGGGTGTGGTGGACTCGTCCGACCTGCCGCTCAATGTCTCGCGCGAATTGCTGCAGGAAAGCCGCGCCGTCAAGGCAATCCGCGAAGGCTGCACCAAGCGCGTGTTGTCGATGATTGAAGACCTGGCCGCCAATGACGCCGACAAGTTCAAGGCTTTTTATGGCGAGTTCGGCGCCGTGCTCAAGGAAGGCCTGGGCGAAGACTTTGCCAACCGCGAGCGACTGGCCAGGCTGCTGCGCTTTGCCAGCTCAACGACGGATACCGTCAGCGTGGGCTTTGCCGACTACAAAGCCCGCATGAAGGAAGGCCAGGACGCGATCTACTACATCACCGCCGACACACTGGCCGCGGCAAAGAACAGCCCCCAGCTCGAAATTTTCCGCAAGAAAGGCATCGAAGTGCTGTTGATGGCCGACCGCGTGGACGAGTGGGCGCTCAATTACCTGCACGACTTTGACGGCACGCCGCTGCAGTCGGTCGCCAAGGGGGCGGTAGACCTGGGCAAGCTGCAGGACGAAGACGAGAAGAAGGCCGCCGAAGAGGCGCAGACACAGTTCAAGCCCATCCTCGACAAGCTGAAAGAAGCATTGAAAGACAAAGCCAAGGATGTGCGCGCCACCTCGCGCCTCGTCGACTCACCTGCCTGCCTTGTGGTGCAGGACGGCGACATGTCGACCCAGCTGGCCCGCATGCTCAAGCAGGCCGGCCAGGCCGTGCCCGAGTCCAAGCCCATCCTGGAAGTCAATGCCCAGCACCCGCTGGTCAAAAAGCTCGAGGCTGGCGTGGACGGTGCGCATTTTGACGACCTGGCCCACATCCTGTTTGACCAGGCCTTGCTGGCCGAAGGCGGCATGCCTGAAGACCCGGCGGCATACGTGCGCCGGGTGAACGCGTTGCTGGTGTAGGCACCGCGCGCCGGCTGAGCGAATACAGGGCCTCCAGAAAGGCGGAGGGAGGCCTTTTTGTGAGTCAATTCGGCCTCTGGCCCTTTAAGGGTGTGCGCGAGCAGCTATTAAATTCATAGCGACAGCATGGACATGGCTGACTGCCTGGAGAGAGCCAGCAGTCCCTCAGCACACCAGCGGCGGATCCTGCATGGCCTCGGTTTGCTCTTCCAGCATGTCGACCTGGCTCTTCCAGTAGTCGCTGGAGCCGAACCAGGGGAAGTTGATCGGGAAGATCGGGTCATGCCAGCGCTGCGCCAGCCAGGCGCTGTAGTGCACCAGGCGCAGCGTGCGCAGCGGCTCGATCAGCGCAAGCTCACGCCGGTCGAATTCGCGAAACTCCTCATACCCGTCCACCAGCGCACCCAACTGGCGGGTGCACTGCGCGCGGTCGCCTGACACCAGCATCCACAAATCCTGCACCGCCGGCCCCGTACGCGCATCGTCCAGGTCGACAAAATGCGGGCCGGCCAGCGGCAGGCCCTCGGGCGTCCACAAGATGTTGCCGGGGTGGCAGTCACCGTGCAGGCGCAGGTTTTTCACGTCGCCCACGCTTTCAAATATTGTTTGCGCCACCAGCATGGCTTCTTCAAAGGCCTTGCGCCAGCGCGACTCCATGTCCAGCGGGATGTAGCCGTGGGAACCTTTGGCACCATGGTCGCTGCCCGCCAGCAGGATGTCGCGCGAGGCATAACCAAAGGTTTGCAGGTTCAGGGCCGGCCGGTGCGCAAAGGGCTTGGCGCTGCCGACGGTGTGGATGCGGGCCAGGAAACGGCCTATCCACTCCAGCACTTCCAGGTTGTCCAGCTCGGGCCTCCGCCCGCCGCGGCTGGGCGAAACGCTGAAACTGAAGCCCTTGAAGTGGTGCACGGTGCGGCCTTCCAGTACCAGCGCGCCCACCACCGGTATCTCGGCGGCCATCAGCTCGGCGGCAAAGGCGTGTTCTTCGGCAATCTGTTCGTCGGTCCAGCGGTCCGGCCGGTAAAACTTGGCCACCACGACATCGCCCGCCAGGTCGGCGTCACCCACGGGGCTCTCCAGGTGAATCTGGTAAACCCGGTTCTCGTAGCTTGAAAGTGCCATCAGGCGGCCGTCGCCCAGCAAACCGACGCTGGCCAGCGCATCGAGCACCACGTCGGGTGTCAATGTCTCGTATGCGTGCAGCGTTGCGTGCGCCTCAGCCTTGTGTTTTTCTGTCATGCCTGATTGTCGGCGCAGATGATGGTGCGCTGCCAGCAAGGGCTTGTAAACGCCTGTTTCTCGGATGAAAAAGGCCTGCAGCGCAATACCAAACTGCGCGAGAAGCTATAAAAATCATAGCAACTGCCGGTGAGGCAGGATGATTCAGGGCTGCAGGATATGGCCGGTGCGCGGGTCTCCCTTGCCGGCCAGCACTTCCTGGTAAGCGGCTTGCACCGCAACTTGCCCGGCATGCCGCTGGGCGATGAGCCAAGGCGTTTTGGCGCCCGTCACTTGCCGCGTGAAATCCCGCCAGGCGCGCACCAGCTGCTTTCCAAAGCCTTCTTCACCCCAGTCGGTGATGCGTTTCTTGACCTGTGAAGGTGCAAAGAACAGCGTGGGCCGGGGGCCGGGCAACTCCTTGGCGCTGCCTTTGGCGGCCAGGTCGTCCACGTGCGTGCCGCCTATCGAGCAGTTGTAGCGAAGCTGGCCAAAGCGGCTGTGAATGCGCTGGCGCAGGCTGGCGCTGCCCGCGAAGTCGACGTAAACGCAAGCCGTGTCGGCGCCAATCGCGTCGAGCTGGTCATAGGTCACCACACGGCTGTAGCACCCCAGGCTTTCACAAAAAGCGACGTTGCCTGGCGAAGTCAGCGCTATCACCTCAATACCCGGCCGCTTGGCCAGCTGAAAGGCCGTGCCATACGCCGTTTTGCTGGAGGCGCTGGACAGCAGCATGGCATTGGCACCAAAGAAGTCGTTGTCCGCCAGGAAGTCGTCAATCAGGAATGAGGTGATGAACAGCGGGCGCAGAAGCGACTGCACGTCTTCGGTGGCCGCGTCATAAAACGGGTCCGCGCTGCAGCGCATGTATTGGTTGTAGGCCACCGGCAGGGGCCGCCGGTGCGCGGCGCCGTCGAAGAAACCAGCGGGCGTCACGCGCGCCGGCTGCAGCACCAGCTCGCTCGCCATGGGGTAGTAGCCGTAAAACTTTTCCCCCACAGCCACGCCTTTGCATTGCGACTCCGCCACCACGGCAAAACCCCAGACGGGGATGCTGCCCCAGCCCTCTTCCCCGGTCGGGAAAAACTGCCAGTAATTCATAGCGTCGCCAAAGGCCGCATAGGTGATGTTGTTGGAGGTCAGCGCAAATGATTCGATGCCGAGCCGCACCTGGCCGGGCGTGAGCGGCAGAGGCGCATCGGTATGCCAGCGGGTTTCGGCAAGGGCGTCCTTTCGGACCTGGAAGGTGGTTGAAGCTGCGGTGTTCATGCGCACACCGTAAATGAAACGGCCCGCCGGTTCAACACCGGCGGGCCGCGTAGGTGACAACCACCCCCGTCCAGGCTCACTGCGTGTAGCCTGTTCCCCCCTCGAGGGGGCGGCGCCTGCGGTCTGGCAAAGCCAGTCCCGCGGCCCCTGCTGGCTTTATTTCAGGGTAATGGTCACGTCAATATTGCCGCGGGTCGCGTTGGAGTACGGACAAACCTGGTGGGCTGCATCCACCAGCGCTTGTGCAGCGGCGCGGTCCATGCCGGGCAGGGTGATGTCCAGGCGCACGGCGATGCCGTAGCCGTTCGGGATCTTGCCGAGGTCAACGCTGGAGTCGATGGAAACGTCTGCAGGCACGTCGATTTTCTTCATGCCGCCGACAGCCTTCATCGCGCCGATGAAGCAGGCTGCGTAGCCGGCAGCAAACAACTGCTCGGGGTTGGTGCCGGTGCCGGCGGTGCCGGGCGAGCTCAGCGTGACGTCCAGGCGGCCGTCGTCGGTCTTGGACTTGCCGTCACGGCCGCCGGTGGTGTGGGCGTGGGCGGTGTAGAGAACTTTTTCGAGTGTGGTCATGGTGGCTTCCTTTGGAAAATACCCCGGATCGGGGCGGGTTAAAAATTCAGTGAAATGGTGAAAGAAATCAGGCGGTGAGGCGGTTGCGAAACGACTGCACCTGCTGCGTCAGCGACACCAGCTCGGGAATCGAGCACTGGGTGGCACTCAGGATGCAACCCGGAATCTTGGCGGCCTTGGCCTTGAGCTTGCGGCCAGCCGCCGTCAGCGTGATGTGAACACGGCGCTCGTCTTCGACTGCACGGATGCGTGAAAGCAGCCCGGCGGATTCCATGCGCTTGAGCAGCGGGGTCAGAGTGCCCGAGTCCAGGTAAAGCCGTTCACCAAGTTCCGAGACTGTCAGGCCGTCTTGCTCCCACAACACCAGCATCGCGAGGTATTGCGGATAGGTGAGGCCCATCTCTTCGAGCATGGGTTTGTACAGCTTGGTCATGGCCAAAGAGGTGGAATACAGCGCAAAACACAGCTGGTTGTCCAGCTGCAGCATGGCGTCAGTGGCATTGGCGGTGTCGGTTTTGTTGGGCATGATTTGAATTATAGCGAGCAATTAAATTGTGTGCAAGTTAATTGTTTCCGGATGTTCCATGGGCGCTTTTCAAGGGCTTTGTACCGGGGCAGCCTGTAACGAGGGCGCGCCACTAAACTTGAGGCCATGCAACCCCCCAGTACCGCGCGCGCCGCAAAACCTCTTAAAGGCAGTGGAAAGCCCGCGCCCATTCCGCAAGTCATCGAAGAACTTCGCCCTGGCCAGTCGATTGAGCTGCTCAAGGAACTGCACATCCTCACGCGCGAAGGCAAGCTCAACCAGGACACGCGGCGCAAGCTCAAGCAGGTCTATCACCTGTACCAGTTCATCGAGCCCTTGCTCAATGAGGTGGCTGCGGAGAAGGCCGCCTTCAGCCTGGCCGACCACGGCGCCGGCAAGTCCTACCTGGGCTTCATCCTGTACGACCTGTTCTTTAATGTCGCGCACCGCGGCGAAAAAACCGCAGGCCATGTGTACGGCATTGAAACGCGTGCCGAGCTGGTTGAAAAGTCACGCGTGCTGGCCCAGCGGCTGGGTTTTGCGCGCATGTCGTTCCTGAATCTGTCGGTGCAGGAGGCCACCACTTCGGCTGAACTCCCGCCCACCGTGGACATCGTCACCGCCCTGCATGCCTGCGACACCGCCACCGATGACGCCATTGCATTCGGGCTGGCCAAAAATGCCCGCCACATGGTGCTGGTGCCGTGCTGCCAGGCCGAAGTGGCCGGTGTGCTGAAGAAAAGCCGTGCCCTGTCACTGTCCCGCACGCCGCTGGCCGAACTCTGGCGGCACCCGCTGCACACGCGTGAATTCGGCAGCCAGATCACCAATGTGCTGCGCTGCCTGCAGCTCGAAGCCAACGGCTACCAGGTCACCGTGACCGAGCTCGTGGGCTGGGAGCATTCGATGAAGAACGAACTCATTCTTGCCAGCCGGCCTGCGCAGCCGCAGGCCGGTAAAACCCGTGCCGCCCAAGCGCGTTTGCGTGAGGTGCTTGAAGAGTTGGGCCTGGGTGAACTGACCGCCCGCTTTGCGGTGCAGGCCGAGCCAGCCTAGAGCAGGGCCGGCGCTTCGCTGCGGCGCTCTGCCGCCAGCACCCGGATGGTGGTGATCAGCTGGTGCTGAGCCTCGGTGGGCGCCATGTCGGCGCGCAGCGTCAGCCCCACCAGCTCTTCGGTGCCGGCCATGCTGACGGGCAGGCGCACCAGCGTTCCTTTGTCCAGGTCCGGCCGCACAGCCCCCAGCGGCGCAAGCCAGACCGCATCGCTTTGCAGCGCATAGCCGCGTGCAATGGACACCGACAGCGTTTCGACCAGGCGCACGGGGGGCGGCAGGCCGCGTGTGAGGAAAAATCCGTCGGCGGTATGGCGTATGGCCGTGCCCTGCGTGGGCAGGATCGTGGTGAAGGCCTGCAAGCCGACCAGCGGATCGGCCTTGCGCCCTGCTTGCGCCAGCAGCGGGTGGTCGGGGCGTACCGCCAGTACCAGTGGGTCGGCATACAGGTGCTCAAACGTCAGGCCCAGCATATGGGCCGGTTCGGCAAAACGCCCAATCACCAAATCCAGCGCGCGCTGGCGCAGGCTGGCCAGCAGTTCTGGGTTGGCGCCGGTCTGGATGCGCAGGCTGGTGTGCGCATCCGGCCCGGACTGGGCCTCTTGCCGCGCCAGCAGCAAGGGCATCAGCCACGGTGCCACCGTCGGCAGCACACCGATGGCAATCACCGCGCTGCCCTGCCGCCGCGTCTGCGCAACGCTGGCGACAGCTTCGCGCAGCGCGCTCACGCTGGCGCCGGCATGCCGCAAAAAGGCTTCGCCCTCGCGCGTGGGCACGGCGCCCTTGCGCCCGCGCTCAAACAATCGCACCGCCAGCAGGCCCTCAAGTTCTTTCAGGGTTTTGGATACGGCGGGCTGCGTGATGGCGAGTACGTCGGCCGCCTTTTGCAGGCTGCCATGCTGCGCCACCGCCAGAAAGCACTGCAGGTGCCGGTATTTGATGCGTTCATCAACCATGCTCCAATTTGACCATTTGGTTATGGATAAGTCGAGAAAATGTCAATATACATAACTGTTTTGGCCGATTAAAGTCAGCTCAGCACGAAAAGCCCGAAAAGCGCCTGCTAAAAAGGCGCCCACCTCTTTCGACCTCTGGAGACATCGATGAAACCCGACCTGAACAACAGTTTTCTGGCCCCGCGCGACTGGACCAGCCATTCGCCCCATATCTACCCCGGCTACAAATCCACCTTGCTGCGCGGCCCCAAGCAGCCGCTGGTGCCCATCACGCAGGCGCTGGCGCAACTCAATGCACCTGTCTATGGCGCCGACCAACTGGGACTGCTGGACAACGATCTGACGAAGAATGCCGTCATGAACGGCGACCCGCTGGGCGAACGCATCATCGTCACCGGCCGCGTGCTGGACGAAGACGGCCGGCCCGTGCGCAATACGCTGGTGGAAGTCTGGCAGGCCAATGCCGCCGGCCGCTACGTGCACAAGGTCGACCAGCACGACGCGCCGCTGGATCCGAACTTCCTGGGTGCCGGCCGCTGCATGACCGACAACGAAGGCCGCTACAGCTTCAAGACCATCAAGCCCGGTGCCTACCCCTGGGGCAACCACCCCAACGCCTGGCGGCCGCAGCATATTCACTTCTCGCTGTTTGGTGATTACTTCGCCAGCCGCCTGGTGACGCAGATGTATTTCCCCGGCGACCCGCTGCTCGGCTACGACCCCATGTACATGGGCGCGCCCGAAAGCGTGCGCGAGCTGATGGTCTCGAAATTCAGTCTCGACGTGACCCAGCCCGACTACGCGCTCGGTTATGTGTTCGACATCGTGCTGCGCGGCCCCAAAGCCACGCGTTTTGAATAAGCGGCAGGAAGACAACGCCATGACGACTACAAGCCCACTTAAACAAACCCCTTCGCAAACCGTCGGCCCCTTCTTTGCCTATGGCCTCACACCTACGCAATACGGCTACGACCTCAAAAGCCTGTTCACGCCCGTGCTGGCCCAGCCGAATGCCAAGGGCGAGCACATCCGTATCACCGGCCAGGTGTTTGACGGCGCCGGCAATGCCGTGATGGACGCGATGGTCGAGATTGCCCAGCCCGACGGCAGCGGGCAGCCCATCTCGTCGGTGGCCGATGCCGAAGCACGCGGCTTCACCGGCTTTGGCCGCTGCGGCACCGGCACCCTGCCGCAAAGCCATTACGAATTCTTCACCGTCAAGCCCGGCGCTGTGGCGGGGCAAGCACCGTTCATCAACGTCTGCGTCACCATGCGCGGCCTGCTGGTGCATACCTTCACGCGTATCTACTTTGATGATGAGGCGGAAGTGAACGGCAAAGACGCGGTGCTGGCCAGCGTGCCGGCCGAACGGCGTGCCACCCTGGTTGCCCAACGCGACATGACGGGCGCCGGACCGGTTTACCGATTCGACATCCGCATGCAGGACAGCGCGGCCGGCAAGGAGACGGTGTTCTTCGACCTGTGAGTGTGGACCGGGGTTGTGCGGCTGGCCTTGTCTGCTATCAATAAGATAGCTTGTTGCGCTCGTCCCTATTGGCCTACGCCCACTTTTCTTATAAGAACCGCCCGTAAGGCTACAGCCATGCGGCCATGGCGGCAACGCCGCCATGAAGGTTGTTACGCACGCTGGTGTACAGGCGCGGCCCGCACACGCTATAAAACAGGCCATCACCATCAAGAGGCCTGCCATGACCATTCATCTGGACCACTTCATCGTATCGGCGCGAGACAAGGTGGCTTCGGCCAGGTTTTTGGCAGAGCTGCTCGGCGTGCGGTGGGCTGAAACCACGATAGGGCCTTTTTCAGCCGTCTACATCAACGACGGCTTGACGCTGGACTTCATCGACACCGACGAAGACTTTCCCGTCGAGCATTTCTGCTTTCGCGTGAGCGAGCCGGAGTTTGATGCGATCCTGGGGCGCATCCAGGCGGCCGGAATCCAATACCGCAGCTCGGTTCGCGGCCCCATGGACATGCAGGTCAGCACATACCTTGGCGGCAAGGGCATCTACTGGAATGAGCCCGAAGGGCATCAGTGGGAAATGCTCACGGTGAGTTATGCGCGTGGATGAGATCCACCCCCGTCCAGGCTCACTGCGTGTAGCCTGTTCCCCCCTCAAGGGGGCGGCGAAGCCGGACCCTCGGCCCCCGCTGGTAAATAACTTCGCCCCTGTTACGCTCCTGAATTCTTAACCCAGCATGAGCCGCGGGACTGGCTTTACCAGACCGCAGGCGGGCGGCCCCCTTGGGGGGCAGGGAGCTACACGAAGTGAGCGACCGTGGGGGCTCAGTCACCCTCCCCGTAATCGTGATCCGGGTGATTGACGGTGCCCAGCTTCCAGTAACCGCGGCCCACGATGTGTCCACGCTCCATGCCCAGCTCTTCAATCAGCAACTTGCGAATGCGGCGCATGGCCGCGGCCTCGCAGGCCAGGTAAATGCGCGTGCCGGGTGCGGGCGCGCCGGCTTTGCGCAACGCGGCTTCCAGTGCCTGGCCAGCCTGCGTGTTGTCACTGCCGCGTGCGGTCCAGTGCGCTTCTACTTTGGCAGCACTGTGCAGCGCGCGTTCTTCCGCCGCATCCACCACTTCGACCAGCACGCGCGCCTGCGCCGTGGCGGGTAGGGCGGCCAGAATGGTTTCAAACGCGGGCAAGGCACTGTCGTCACCGATCAGGAAATGCGCAGGCGCATCCAGCTGAACTTTGTAGCCAGGGCCGGGGCCCATCAAATACAGCACCTGGCCCGGTTGAGCCTGCGCAGCCCAGGTGGAGGCAGGGCCGTCGCCGTGCAGCACAAAATCCACATCGACCTCGTGCACATCGTTGCGCACTGCCAGCGGCGTGTAAGTGCGCATGGACTTCGGCCGCGGCCCATCGGGCAGTGGGCGCTCGGGCTCGGTCTGACCTGGCTCAGGAAAAATCAGTTTCATGTAGCAGGCCGGGTCGGCCACCTCAAAGCCTTCCAGCTCAGCGCCTTGCAGCGTGATGCGGCGCATCAGCGGGCTCAAGGTTTGCACGCGGGTGACCTGCACATGGCGCGGCGGCCGGCGCTTGCGCGGTGCGGCGTCGGGAGAAGGGGCGGCGGCTGAGGGTGTTGTAGACATGGTGTCTTTCAGGGCGGCGCGTCGCGCTGCAGAGGTTAAAAAGGGTTAAAACTCTAATTGAGAATAATTATCATCTGATTGCAATGGACTGATGGTTTGCAGGGGAAAGACTGGCACGCGTCCTACTTGAGGCGCGACTCTGCTGAAGTAGAGTAAGAACGGGCAAAGTCAAAAGCCCGGGCGTGCGCTGTTACCCATGCCCCAAGGCCTCCGGCCCCCGGCGTTACCCCATTCCCCGTTTTCCGTCCCCCGTTTCCATTTGCCACTTCACCTCCAGCGTATGACCATCATCGGAACCTCCGCTTTCCCCTCACCACCCAAAGTCGTGCAGGGCCGTCGAGGAGCTGAAGGGTGAACGAGGGCGCCACTGAATGAACTTCGCAGCACTCCTTTCCTGGGCGGACGACTCTTCGCTGCACGTCCTGCTGGCAGCCGGCATCGGCGTTGCCCTGGCGCTGGTGGCGCACACCATAGGTGCTGTCGTTGTCCTGCGGCTGACGCGTTCCATGCCTGTGATGGCCCGGGTTGCCGAACAATGCCGCTCTCCGGTGCAGGTGCTGTTGCCCCTGATTGCCCTGCAGGCCGTGTGGCACGGCGCGCCGGATACCTTTCCGCTGATCAACGGAGTGCGCCATGCCAATGGCCTGTTGCTGCTCGCCGCCCTGACCTGGGCGGGCATGCGCGCGGCGCGCGGCGCCGCGCTGGGCGTGATCGGGCTGCACCCGGTCGATGTGGAGGACAACCTCAATGCCCGCCGCATCCATACGCAGACCCGCATGCTGGCGCGCACCGCCATGTTCATCGTGCTGCTGACGGGGCTGGCCCTGATGTTGATGACCTTTCCCGGCGCCCGCCAGTTCGGGGCCAGCCTGCTGGCTTCGGCGGGTGTGGCGGGGCTGGTGATCGGTATCGCGGCCCGGCCCGTGTTCAGCAACCTGATTGCCGGCCTGCAGCTGGCGCTGGCGCAGCCCATCCGCCTGGACGACGTGCTGATCGTGCAGGGCGAATGGGGCCGGGTGGAGGAGATCACCGGTACTTATGTGGTGCTGAAAATCTGGGACGAGCGGCGCCTGATCGTTCCGTTGCAGTGGTTCATTGAAAACCCTTTCCAGAACTGGACGCGCACCGGCGCCCAGATCATCGGCACGGTCTTTATCTGGGTTGACTACCGCACGCCCCTGGCCCCGCTGCGCGACGCGGCACGGCGCGCCTGCGAGGAGGCGCCCGAGTGGGACAAGCGGCTGTGCCTGCTGCAGGTGGTGGAATCAGGCGAGCGCAGCATGCAGCTGCGGGTGCTGGTGACGTCCGCCAACTCCAGCCTGAACTGGGACTTGCGCTGCAAGGTGCGAGAGGCGCTGGTGGACTTCATGCAGCGCGAATACCCGCAGCATTTGCCGCTGGTGCGTACCGAGTCAGCCGAGCCGCGGCAGCCGGCGGAGCTGCCGGCTGCCGGCCCTCCTGCCGATCAGGCCGGCGAGTTCAGGCGGCCTTGAGCCGGACGGGCTGCTGGCCCTCGCCCACGCAGCGCATGAAGGCATGGCTGTCGATCAGCGGAAAGCTTTTGGCGTCCGGCAACTGGTAGTGCCACCATTCGTTGGGGTGGTGCACAAAGCCCGCTTCCAGCATGACCGTGAGCAGCCGCATGCGGTTGACCTGGACGGCCACAGGGTGTGCCGTGTGAAAGTGATGGGACCCGTGCGTCATGGTGTCGACCGGCGTGCCCATGTCCAGCTCCTGCCTGTCGTGCGCCAGCAGCGTGACATCAAGCGCCACGCCCCGCGTGTGGTTGGAACCCTTGGCCGGATCGGCGATGTAGGCGGGGTTGGGCGCCACGGCCCAAAGTGCCTCCTGCGCTTCCTGCGGCCTGAAGGCGTCGAAAATCTTGAGCTGAAAGCCCATGTCTTTTGCGGCCGCTATGGCTTTGCGCAGGCCGGCGTCTGCCTGCGGATGCAAGAAGCACAGCGGGCTGTCATAAATCACCTGGCCGGTGAAGTTGTTGGTGCTTGCGTAGATCAGGTCGATCACAACGCCATGACTGGCTTCTGTGACAGGAACGAGCGGTGAAAGATTTTTCATGGGCAGGTGGTATTTATGAAAAATAAGGCTGCAGGCCAATAGGGTCGTGCGCAAGCAGCTACCAAAAGTATAGCAACTGACGGACCTACTGGAACGCGACTTCCGAAAAGCTGCGCAGCTTGCGGCTGTGCAGCTGCGTGATGCCTTCGGCGCGCAGTAGCTCGATGGCACGGATGCCAATGCGCAGGTGCTGGTCGACGCGCTCGCGGTAGAAATGGTTGGCCATGCCGGGCAGCT
The DNA here is from genome assembly GCF_056402835.1 of Polaromonas sp. P3_B4. Classification (NCBI taxonomy): domain Bacteria; kingdom Pseudomonadati; phylum Pseudomonadota; class Betaproteobacteria; order Burkholderiales; family Comamonadaceae; genus Polaromonas; species Polaromonas sp. P3_B4. The sequence continues at coordinate 3,198,313 of NZ_JBFUGQ010000001.1, read as the reverse complement.
TGATCTCGCCGTGCAGCGGCTTGTCGCTCACGCACAGCAGGGTGCCGTAGGGCACGCGAAAGCGAAAGCCGTTGGCGGCAATCGTCGCGCTTTCCATGTCCAGTGCCACGGCGCGGCTCTGGCTGAAGCGGCGCTGCGGCTGGTTGCCGGGCAGCAGCTCCCAGTTGCGGTTGTCGGTGGAGGCCACGGTGCCGGTGCGCATGATGCGCTTGAGGTCGGGGCCCACGGCGTGGGTCACGTCAGCCACGGCTTTTTCCAGCGCGACCTGGATTTCAGCCAGCGCCGGGATCGGCACCCACAGCGGCAGCTCTTCGTCCAGTACGTGGTCTTCGCGCACATAGCCATGCGCCAGCACGTAGTCGCCCAGTTGCTGGCTGTTGCGCAGGCCGGCGCAGTGGCCCAGCATGATCCATGCGTGCGGGCGCAGCACGGCGATGTGGTCGGTGATGTTCTTGGCGTTCGCCGGGCCCACACCGATGTTGACCATGGTGATGCCGGTGCGGTCGGCGCGCAGCAGGTGGTAGCCCGGCATTTGCGGCAGGCGGGGCGGCTGCACGCCAAGCTCGTCGCCGGCCTCGGCGGGCAGGCCGGCGCGCCGGGTCACCACGTTGCCGGGCTCGATGAAGGCGGTGTACTCGCTGTCCGGGTCGGCCATGGCTTCATGGCCCAGGCGCACGAACTCGTCGATGTAGAACTGGTAGTTGGTGAACAGCACGAAGTTCTGGAACCAGTGCGGCGAGGTGCCGGTGTAGTGGCGCAGGCGCTGCAGCGAATAGTCGACGCGCGCCGCGGTGAACAGCGACAGCGGCTGCGGCTCGCCGGGCAGGGGTTCGTAGGTGCCGTTGGCAATGCCGTCGTCCATGGCGGCCAGGTCGGGCAGGTCGAACACGTCGCGCATCAGCATGCGGCGCGCTGCATCCATGCTGCCTTCAATATGGTCGTTTTCCGCAAACGAAAAATGGATGGGGATGGGCTGCGTGCTGGTGCCTATTTCCAGCTCCACATCGTGGTTCTGCATCAGCAGGCGGAATTGTTCAAGGTAATAGTTGCCGTAGAGGTCGGGCCGGGTCAGTGTGGTTTCAAAGCGGCCGGGACCGGCCACAAAGCCAAAGCTCAACTGCGAAATGTCGGGCGTCTCCAGGATGGCCCGGGCCACGGTGTCGGTGTGGATGCGCACGAAAGGGTAGCAGGCGCGCACATGGCCGGGCAGGGTCTCGCCGGCCACATAGCGCTGCATTGCATCGCGCAGGTGGGCAATCTGCTGGTCATAAATGGCGCGAACCTGTGCCAGTGCGGCGGCCGGGTCGCTGTAGCGGGTCGGGGCTATGAAAGGCGGCAGATAGGGCATGAAAAAAGCCTTGTTTTTATGGTGAAGGTCCATCAGGTGGTTTTCGCAAAGCGTAGCACCGCAGGGCATGCACATCATTGTGCGGCAAGTGCCGCGGCACACCCTAGAATGCCCTGATGAAACACCACAACCTTTCGGGGCACCTGCGCACGCTGGCGGCAGTCTTGCTCGGTACCCTGTGCCTGCAGGTGGCCCAGGCGCAGGCCCCGGCACCGGGCCGTGCCCCGCAGGCGCCTGCTGCCGCCGCACCGGCGCAGATCTCCCGTGACGCCCAGCGCGCCTATGAAACCACGCGCGACAAACTGGTGCAGATCCGCACCCTGCTGCGTAACTCCAACACCCAGGCCAGTGTGGGCTCGGGCTTTTTTGTCTCGGCCAACGGGCTCATCATTACCAACTTCCATGTGGCCAGCCAGCTGGCGCTGGAGCCCGAGCGCTACCGCGGCGTCTACGTGCCGGTGGACGGCAAGGAGGCCGAGGTTGAATTGCTCGCCTTTGACGTGCGCAACGACCTGGCGCTGCTGCGCGTGAAGACGCCGGCAACGGGAATGCCGCAGCTGGCTTTTCGCGGGGCGGACAGGCCCCTGGCGCGCGGCGAACGCATTTATTCACTGGGCAATCCGCTGGACATCGGTTTTGCGGTCACGGAAGGCACCTACAACGGCCTCGTGCAGCGCAGCTTTTACCCGCGTATCTTTTTCGGCGGCGCGCTCAACCCCGGCATGAGCGGCGGCCCGGCGCTGGACGATGCCGGCCAGGTGGTCGGTATCAACGTATCCAAGCGGCTGGACGGCGACCTGCTGAGCTTTCTGATCCCTGCCGAATTCGCCCAGGCATTGTTGGCAAAGGCCGCTTCGGCCAAGCCCATTACCAAGCCGGCGCATGCCGAGGTGGCGCGCCAGCTGGGCGAGCACCAGGCACTGCTGACGCAAAAATTCACCGCGGTGCCGCTCACGGCGCAAAAGCACGGTGGCTACAGCGTGCCCGTGCCCGAAGATTCCCTGGCCCGCTGCTGGGGCCGCGGGCGCGAGCCCGACTTCAAGGCCTTTGACCTGGAGCGCACCGACTGCCAGATTGACAGCCACGTGTTCGCGGGCGATTTCAACACCGGCTACATCCGCCTGCGCTACGAAGCCTACAACGCGCCCAAGCTGGGCCCTCTGCGTTTTGCCGTCATGTATTCGCAAAGCTTCGGTAATGAGTACTTCTCCACCCGGGGTTCACGCAAGGCCACGGCGGCCGAGTGCTCTGAACGCTTCGTCGAAACGGGCGGCATGCCCATGCGCGCCGTGGTGTGCATGAGTGCCTACCGCAAGCTGCCGGGTCTGTATGACGTGTCGGTGCTGACGATGTCCGTCAACCAGTCCACACGCGGTGTGCAGGGACGCATGGACGCGCAGGGCGTAAGTTTTGACAACGGCCTCAAGCTGGTGGCGCATTACCTGGGCGGTTTTAAATGGGAGGCCGCACCATGAGCGCCGGCAATCTCGCCCTGCTGCAGGCCACCGACCGCAATGGCGCACTGGTGGGCCGCCTTGACGTGCGGCACTGGCCCGTTACCGTGGGCCGTGCACTCACCGCCGACCTGGTATTGGATGACGGCCATGTGGCCGCTGAACACCTGCGCATAGACCGCACGCCGGAAGGCGAAGTGATGGTGCAGGTGCTGGACACGGTCAACGGTGTCGCGCTGAACCGGACGCTGCATGGCCAGGGCACGCAGTTCAGCTGGCCTGCCGGCGAGGCCCTGACCCTGGGCCGGCTGAAGCTGGGGCTGCGCCTGGCGGAAGCGCCGGTGGCCGCTGAAGAGCGGCTGCCGCACTTTCCGTGGCGCACGACCGGCTGGACTTTGCTGGCATTGGCCGCCATGCTGACCCTGGTGGTGGGGCAATCGTGGCTGACCCTGACCGAGCCTTCCCAGCTGGCGCGGCAATTGCCCGGCCTGATGGCGGCGGTGGCCATGGCGATCACCGTGTGGGCGGGGCTGTGGGCCCTGGCCACCAAGCTGTTTACCGGCCACCTCCAGTTTTGGCGCCATGTCCGTATTGCCTGCACCAGTTCGGTGGCGATACAGCTGGTTGCCACGCTGGCCGGCCTGCTGGCTTTCATGTTCTCGCTCGAAAGCCTGGCGCGCTTTGAAACGCCGCTGCTGCTATTGGGGGCGGCTGCGGCCATCTATGTGCACCTGTCGGTCATCGTCCCGCAGCGCCGCCGTGGACTGGCGGGGCTGGTGGCCGGCGTGACCGTGCTGGGCATTGTGGCCATGCTGGGCACCAACTGGCTGCAGAACAAGCGCCTGTCCAACAAGCTCTACATGTCCACCCTCTACCCGCCGTCCCTGCGCATGGCGCCGGCTGTGCCCCTGGTGCAGTTTCTCGGAGAGGCCGGCACCATCCGCCAGCGCCTCGACGAACGCCTGAAAGACCGCGAGCCGGATTCGGATACGCCTGAAGATCCGGACGCGGACTAGGCAAAGCCTCCGGCCTGTTTCATGCAAGTTCAAAGTCGAGGTGGAGCCCGGGAAATGCAATCACGTCATCTGATGGTGCTTTCCGCCTGCATTCGTTTTGCATTGGCTGTGCTGCTGCTGGGCGGCGCTTTGCAGTCGAAGGCCCAGGACTGGACCGTGCAGACTTTGTCCACCCGTGTATCGCCAACCGGACAGAGTGTCACGCTGGCCATTGCCCTTTACGGCGATGCGGTTGGGGGCAACCAGCCGGTCAGGCACGTGCTGGTCTACCCGCAACCCGGCGGTGTACCCCAACTCAAGGTTGCCAACGGCCCTGCCGCGTTAACCCTCGGCGGGCCCTGGGTGCGTGGGGCGGTTCAGCTGCAGGCCCAGGGTGTGGCCCTGGTGTACGTGGACCCGCCCAGCGATGCCGAACGCCGTAACCTCAACGCCAGGCCGCGCCGGGAGGTGCGGCAAGACCTTGCCGCGGCGCTCAAGCAGGCGCAGCAGTCGTTTCCCGGAGCGCAGGTTCATCTGGCCGGCTTTTCCCTGGTGGCTCCGCTGCTGGACATCGCCGACGACCTGGAAGGATTCGGGAAGATCGTCGTGGCCTCCAGCGTATTGAAGAACAACCGCACCAGCGACTGGAGCGCCTTGCGCAAGCCCGTACTGATGCTGCACGCGCCTGGCGCTCAATGCGACAGTGCACCTTTTCCGGAGGCGCAAATCCTGGCCCAGCGCAGCCGTTTTACTTTTGTCCAGGTAGGTTACGAGCAGCAGGACGGCAAGGATGATTGCGGGCGTGGTAGCCAGCACGTGCTGCAGGGGCAGGAGGCCATTGTGGCCAAGGCCGTCGCCGGCTGGCTTGAGGGGCAGGAACCGGCCCCTGTTATCGGCTATGCCAGCCCGCCCATTGCCTGGCGAGAGGAAGTCATCACTTACCAGGTGCCCGGCACCTTCGGCACCAACCGGCTGGAAGCCACTTTGCTGTTACCCGAGGTCCGTCGTTTTGGCGGGGGCCCTTATCCGGTTACGGTATTCAGTCACGGGGATATCGTATTCAATCGCGACAAGGAACGGTTCCGCGATATGGTGGTTGCGCGCGAGTTTCTGCAAATGGGCGTGGCCGTGCTGATGCCCGCACGCCGTGGCGTGGGCATGTCTGAAGGCACTTATCCGAAAAACTTTTCCCATGAGGACGGCGACGCCACTTACAAGGCGCGTGTACAGTCCGAAGACGTCTTGCCCGCATTGGTCTGGCTCAAGACCCGCCCGGAGCTTGATGCCAGCCGGCTCATCCTCTCGGGCCAGTCGGCCGGAGGCTACCTCTCGATGTACCTCGCCAGCCAGAGCCCGACGGGGCTCATCGGGGCCATCGATTTTTCAGGCGGGCGAAACGATATAAGAAAAATCGGCAGCGGCCCCGGCCACCTCAACCGGATGATGGTGGATGGGTTCGCGGAGTTCGGAAAAACCACGCGCGTTCCCACGCTCTGGGTCTTCGCGGAAAACGACAGCCGCTATACCGCCAACACCATACGCGCTTCCTACGAAGCGTTTCAGGCGGCAGGGGGCAAGGGACGCTTGCTGCTTCAGCCCCCGATCGAGGGTGACGGACATCATATTTATCACAAACCTGCTTTATGGCGCACCGCCCTCAAAGAGTATTTGAGCGAGATCGGAGTGGCGGCGCGTGCTAACTGAAGTTTCGGCGGTCTTGCCATTTTTTCGTGGCGATGTCGTGCATCAAAGACCTTGAAACACAGCTGCATCGGCCCGCCAACGTGCGTGCCGGGCATTGCGTTGAGATTGCACCGGGAGGGCGCTGAAATCAGTCCTTGACCGGCTCGCGCATCGTCACAAACTCTTCCGCCACCGTGGGGTGGATGCCGATGGTGCTGTCAAATATTGCCTTGGTCGCACCGGCCTTCATGGCCACGGCAAAACCCTGCACGATTTCGCCGGCGTCCGGCCCCACCATGTGCAGGCCGACCACACGGTCGGTGGCGTCTTCGACCAGCAGCTTCATGAGCGTGCGTTCGGTGCTGCCGCTCAGCGTGTGCTTGAGTGCCTTGAAGTCGGCGCGGAACACCGTGACCTTGCCGAACTTTGCGCGCGCATCGGCCTCTGAATAGCCAACCGTGCCGATGTTGGGATGGGTGAAGACGGCGGTCGGCACAAACTCATAACTCATGTTGCGCGGCTTTTTGCCGGCGGCCGGCCCGAAGAGCTGGTCCACCACCACCATGGCTTCGCCCAACGCCACCGGTGTCAGCTGCATGCGCGCCGTCACGTCGCCCAGCGCATAGATGGACGGCACCGAGGTCTGGTAGTGCGCATTGACCTGGATCGCACCGGCTGCGTTGACGGCCACACCGGCAGCTTCAAGCCCGATGCCATTCGCATTGGGAACCCGGCCCGTGGCGTAGAGCACGGTGTCCACCTCCAGGCCGCCGCCGTCCTTGAGCGTCACCTGCAGGCCTGTGGCGGTTTTGGCGATAGCGGCGATCTCTGCGCCCAGCTGCAGGGTGATGCCGGTCTTGCTCATCTCGGCGGCAATGAAGCGCCGCACATCATCGTCAAAGCCGGTCAGCAGCATGTCGCGACGATGCACCTGGGTGACCTGTGAGCCCAGCCCATTGAAGATCGAGGCGAATTCGCAAGCGATGTAGCCGCCGCCCACCACCAGCAGGCGCTTCGGGAAGGGGTTGAGGTCAAACATGTGGTCCGAGGTCACCACATGTTCGCGTCCCGGCACGGCAGGCACTGTGGCGGTACCGCCTGTGGAGATCAGGATGTTTTTGGCCGTGAACTTTTTGTCGTCGACCTCGACGGTGTGCTCGTCAAGCAGCCGTGCCCAGCCGGTGATGATCTGCACGCCGGCGCTTTCAAGCAGCTGCACATAAATGCCGTTGAGCCGCGAAATCTCGCGGACACGGTTGGCCTTGAGCGTGTCCCAGTCAAACACCGGCGCCTCGCCGGTCCAGCCGAAGCCGCGCGACTCTTCAAAGCTGTCGCCGTAGTGGGCCGCATAGCTGTAGAGCTTTTTGGGAATGCAGCCCACGTTCACGCAGGTGCCGCCCATCGCAGCGAATTCGGCCAGTCCCACACGGGCGCCGCGCTGGGCCGACATGCGCGCGGCGCGCACACCGCCGCTGCCGCCGCCGATCACGAAAAGGTCAAAATCAAAAGTCTGCATTCGCTGTCCTTGTTCTGGTGTCTGCTGACGTTGCTTTTTCGGGTGCCTTGATGCCGGCTCTCAAGACTGGAATTCCCGGAGCTCTTTTTTCATCCACTCAATGAACACCCGCGTGCGCATGGGCAGCAGCCGGGCGTGCGGGTAAACAATGTTGATGGGCCGGGGCGGCGGCTCGAAACCCTCCAGCACGGTGCGCAATTGTTTGGTTTTTAAAAACGGCGCCACCTGGTAAGACAAAAAAGAACCGAATCCCACACCCGCCGCGCAGGCCGCCACAGCCGGTGCGATCTGGTTGAACTCCAGATTACCACTGACGGCAAGCCGAAGCGGTCGGCCCTGGTCTATGAACGGACCCCATGTGGGGGAATGGTCCGTCAGTCGCACGCAGTTGGCCTTGAGCAGGTCCTTGGGGTGTTTTGGTACGCCGTGGCGGCGAACCCAGGCCGGGCTGGCCACCACCAGGCGGCGGATGGTGCCCACCTTCTGCGCCACCAGGCTGGAGTCTTCAGGCTCGCCGATGCGAATACCGACGTCGATGCCTTCTTCCAGCAGATTCACCACGCGGTCCAGCAGCACCATGGAGCAGCGCATCTTGTCGTGGTGCTGCACAAAGCGCGTGACGGCGGGCGCCACATGCATCTGGCCGAACAGCATGGGCGCGGTAATGGTCAGGTGTCCGGCGGGTTCGGCCGCGTCGGCCGTCAGTGCCGCTTCTGCGTCCGCGAGTGTGGCCAGCACCTGCCGGCAGCTCTCCAGGTGGCGCCGGCCTTCCTCGGTCAGTGAGATGCGCCGGGTGGTGCGGTTGAAGAGGCGCACGCCCAGCTGCGCCTCGAAGCCGGCCAGCGTGCGCACCATGGCCGGCAGCGACGATTCCATGACCTGGGCTGCGGCCGTGAGGCTGCCTTGTTCGGCAATGTGAATAAAGGCCTGCATGGCCCGGAGTTTGTCCATGGCGACATGCTACGCCTGTTGCGAGGATTCATCCACTTAATGGACTAGTTAAATATCATTAGAGCCATTTATTCAGAATAACGGTTCAAACACAATCCATTCCCGAGAGCAAGATTTTTCAACCCGCCGAAAGCCCCGCCATGAGCACACCCGCCGCCAAAGCCCAGCCCGCACAACCCATACGCCTGTACCGCGTCGCCATCTCCGGCCATTCGCACCGGGTGGAACTGTTTCTCTCGCTGCTGGGCCTGCCCTTCGAGCGCATCGAGATCGACCTCGCCACCAAAGGGCACAAGACGCCGGCCTTCCTGGCCATGAACGCCTTCGGCCAGGTGCCGGTGATCCAGGACGGCGACGTCACGCTGGCCGATTCCAACGCCATCCTGGTCTACCTCAACGCACGCTACGCGCCGGATGCCGAGCAATGGCTGCCGCGCGACCCGTTGGCCGCTGCGGCGGTGCAGCGCTGGTTGTCGGTCGCTGCGGGGCAGCTCGCCTCCGGCCCGGCCGCCGCGCGCGTCATCCAGCTGTTCAAGCGGCCGGAAAGCCCGGAAGCCATTGAGCGCGCGCATGCCCTGTTCGCGGTGATGGAGCAGCAGCTGGGCCAGTCGGCTTTTCTCGCGGGCAGCACCCCCACACTGGCCGACATCGCCAACTACAGTTATTCGGCCCATGCGCCGGAGGGCAAGGTCTCGCTGGAAGCCTACCCGCGCATACGCGCCTGGCTGGCCCGCATAGAGGCCTTGCCGCGCTTTGTGCCCATGGTCAGGACGCCGACAGGGCTGGCCGCATGAGCACCGCCACTTTCCACGAAGGCGAGCGCGCTGCGCAAGCGCGCGTGGGCGCGGCCGTGCGCGCGCGCATGGCGGAAATCGGCCCGCGCGTGATTCGCGACTTCATGCCCGACCAGCACCGTGAGTTTTTTGAGCAACTGCCTTTTGTGGTTGCCGGCACGGTGGACGCGAGCGGCCAGCCCTGGGCCTCGGTGCTGGCCCAGCCGCCGGGTTTTATCCACTCGCCCGATGCGCATCACCTGGTGGTGCGCACGCAGCCGCTCGCAGGTGATCCCCTGCAAGGCACGCTGGCAGACGGCGCCGCGATAGGCCTGCTGGGCATAGAGCCGCACACGCGCAGGCGTAACCGCATGAACGGCATCGTTCGCGGCGTGAGTGCCTCGGGCTTCGCTGTGGAGCTGAGCCAGAGTTTCGGCAACTGCCCCAAATACATCCAGGCGCGCGAGCCTGTCTATGCGGACCGTCCCGCGCCCGCAGCCGGGCCGGTGGTGCACGCGTCGGCGCAGCTCAATGACGCGGCGCGCCGCATGATTGAACAGGCGGACACGCTGTTCATCGCCACAGCCTATGAGGGCAACGGTGAGCAAGCCGGCCGCGCCGGCGGCGTGGACGTGTCGCACCGCGGCGGCAAGCCCGGCTTTGTGCGCGTGGAGGCCGACGGCACCCTGACCGTGCCGGACTTCGTCGGCAACTACTTCTTCAACACCTTGGGCAACCTGGTAGTGAACCCGCGTGCCGGCTTGCTGTTCATTGATTTCGACAACGGCGACCTGCTGTACCTGGCCGTCACGGCCGACATCATCTGGGACGGGCCCGAGGTGCAGTCCTTCACCGGCGCGCAGCGCCTGATGCGTTTCAAGGTGCAGTCCATGCGGTTGGTGGAATCTTCCTTGCCGCTGCGCTGGGGCGAGGCGGAACTCTCCCCGGTGCTGGAAGCTACCGGCGCCTGGGCTTAGCCTATGGCTTCGAGCGCGAGTTCGCGCTCCAGCCACGCGCGAAACTTCTGCACGGCCGGCCGCTCTGCACTGTGGGCTGAGATCACGATGCGATAGCCCAAACCCGCGACCGTCTCGCCGGGCAAGACAACCGTGAGCTGGCCGCTGCGCAACAGCGGCAGCACCAGTGGCGTGCGCCCTATCGCGACGCCGGCGCCTTGCACGGCCGCGGTCAGGACATGCTCATACTGCGAAAAATACAGGCACGGCTGCTGCGCCGATTGTTTCAAGCCCAGGCGCTCGTACCAGTCCGGCCACGACATCCAGGGGAAACGCGTGGCCGGGTCGTAATAGACCAGTAGCGGTGTGGCCGTGATGTCGGCGGCGTTACGAATGCGCGTCGCGACGGCCGGCGCCGCCACCAGCAGGGCCTGCTCCTGCAGCAGGGGTGGCGGGTCTTCGCCGCCCGGCAGCACAGGGTAGAGCCGCACGGCCAGATCCATGCCTTCGCGCTCCAGGTTGACGCGCGCTTCCGTGGCGTCGACGCGCACATCGATGGCGGGCTCCAGCAACTGGAACCTGGCGAGTTTGGGCGCCAGCCACAGCGCGGCGAAAGAGGGCGTGGTGGTGACAGCCACAGAGACCCTGTCCACCGCCAGCAGGCGGTCCACGGCCGAGGCCAGCTGCGCCAGCGCGGCGCGGGCCGTCTCATAAAGCTCACGGCCTTGCGGCGTCAGGCTCAGGCCCTTGCCGCCACGCAGGAACAGCGTCGTGCCCAGCGCATCTTCCAGGCTTTTCACTTGCTTGCTCACAGCTGATTGCGTGATGCAAAGCTCTTCGGCCGCTGCCGTAAAGCTCAGGTGCCGCGCGGCGGATTCGAAACCGCGGATGGCATCGAGCGACATGGCGCGCAATGCGCTGGTGGAAGGGCTGTTCAGCATGGCATGAATGATTGGAATACCCCGTATGACAAACCATCCGGCCGCGCGGACCGGTTCCAAAGAAGAATCAAACCACACTTTTCAAGGAGTCCGCCATGCATGCCTCGCAAACCCCGCTGGAGCTCGGGTCCATCCCCAAACCCCTGCGCCTGCCGCGCGGCCAGGTTTTGGCCTGCACTGGGGGCTGCCTCTGGATCACCAGCGATGCGTTGGCCGGGCGCCGGGACAGCGACGTCGTGCTGGAGAGCGGCCAGTCCTTTGTCACGCCGCAAGCCGCGACTTATTTTGTGGGCGCCCCGCGCGGTTGCGGTGTGCTGTCGTTCGTATTCCCCGACGCTGCTGCCTGAAGCCCTGAGGAGACCCCATGCTGATAGAAACCGAACGCCATGGCCAGCACGTGGTACTGACCCTGAATCGCCCCGAAAAACTCAATGCGCTGAGCTACGCCTTGATCGATGAACTCATGGACAGGCTGAGTGCCCTGGAGCGCGACGACAGCGTGCGCTGCCTGGTGGTGACGGGGCAGGGTGACAAGGCTTTCAGCGCGGGCGCCGATATCGCGGGCTTTGCGCCCGACATCGCAGCGTCGCCCGAGGCGGCTTACCGCAACTTCGTCATGCGCGGCCAGACGATGACGCGGCGCATCGAAAACTACCCCAAGCCCATCATCGCGGCCGTCAACGGCATCGCCTTCGGCGGCGGTTGCGAAACCATGGAAGCCTGCAGCCTGGCGATTGCGGCGGAGCACGCCAGCTTTGCCAAACCGGAAATCCGGCTGGGCTTTCCACCGCCCTTTGGCGGCACGCAGCGCCTGCCGCGCCACATAGGGCGCAAGCGCGCCAACGAAATGATCCTCACCGGCGACGCCATCAGTGCAGAGGAAGCCCTGCTGATCGGCCTCATCAACCATGTGGTGCCGGCCCATGAACTGATACCGGCCTGCCTGCGAATGGCCGACCGCATCGCCGAAAACTCCGCCGTGGCCGTGACAGCCTCGCTGCGTGCGGTGACGCGCGGCCTGAATGTTTCCATCGACGAAGGCCTGGCGATCGAGGCCGCGCAGTTCATGATCGCCGCGGCTTCGCCAGACGCACGGGAGGGAACGGCAGCGTTTGTGGAGAAGCGGCAGCCTGTATTTCTTCATCGCTGAGGCTGCATTTTTCGCAGGCCGCACAGGATAGTGCATCACATCACATCAGGTGCGCCCGGGTGACATTTCGCGTCGTTTGCGACGCAGATCACGGATGCCAGGTTGCCCGCAGCGCCGTGGAAGGCATGGCGCCGAGCGCTTGCCCGAGCTGCTTCGCCGCCAGAACCGTGGCGGGCGCGTAACGCGCGAGTACCGCACCCGTCAGTCGTTCCACCGGGCCCGCCGTGCTGACAGAGCCCAGCACGGCGCCATGGCGTCCGCGCACGGCCGCGGAGACGCTCGCGATTTTCGAGTTCCGCTCGCCGCGGGTGATGTGGAAACCGCATCGACGGATGCGCTCATTCAGATCACCCGGTTCGCCCAGGGCAGCCAGAATCACCCGGCCGGCGGATCCGCGGTCCAGGGGAAAAACCTCGCCAGAGCGAATTTGGCTCTGAACACCTGCCGTTCCCTCGCAACGCATCAGGCAGCTGCGCAGGTTGCCTTCGAAGACGAAGAACGAGGCGCTTTCTCCCGTGGCCGTACCAAGCTGGCGAAGGATGGGTTCGATGGCGGAGTCGAGGTCGAACTGCGCCTGGTAGCGGGAGCCCATCCAGCCTACTGCAGGGCCGAGCCGCCACGCACCGTCTTCGCGCCTGACGAGGAATCTGGCTGCAGCGAGCGTGCGCGCAAGCCGCAGCACCGTGGGTTTGTGCATGCTGGTACGGCGTGCGAGCTCCGCCAGCGGGAGAAAGAGCTCGTCGCCTTCGAAGGCAGTGAGGATAGCCAGCGCACGCGCCACGGCCGTGACGTTCTCGTCGCCTGGACGCGTCGAGGTTCCCACCGGCCCGTCCGCGAGAAGTCGCTTCGGCGTCGCATGCGGCGGCTTGGACCTGGACTCTTGCGGCATGGCCGGATTGTATTCAAGCCCGCGCACCGTTACGTCAGGCGTAACGCATTGCCTATCCTGTATCTTTGTTCGGATCATGCGCTCCTTGATCCAGGAGACACGTTCCATGACAAACATGCACGCCAGGCGCCGTAGCTTCCTTGCTTCGGCGGCTGCAATCGCCGCGTTCGGCGCCTGGGCGCAGGGCGCCTCTTCGGTTTCGACCAGGATGGTGATTCCATTCGCCGCCGGTGGCGCGACGGACGTCCTCGGCCGCGATCTGGCCCAGGCCATGAGCGCCGCCCTGGGACAGCCTTTCATCATCGAGAACGCCGGCGGCGGCGCCGGCGTGCCTGCCATGCAGAAGGTGACAGGCTCGAAGGCCGATGGCCATACGCTGCTCTTCGCCGCCTCCGGCAACATCACGGCACAACCCCTGCTGCAGAAGCCGCGTGTGGACATCCTGACCCAGCTCACGCCGGTGGGGATGATCGCCACGGCACCACACGTGCTGGTGGTGACGGCGAAGATGCCGTTCAAGACGATCGCGGAGCTGGTTGCGTATGCCAGGGCACATCCGGGCCAACTGAACTTCGGCTCTGCAGGCGTCGGGGGATTGGCTCACCTCGGCACGGAACTGTTCGCGCGCGCCGCGCAGATCGACATCAAGCACGTGCCGTACCGCGGGGCTTCGGCGGCGACCACGGACCTTGTCTCCGGCCAGATCCATGCGATGTTCGGAACCATGCCTTCGTTCACCGGCATGGCCCAGAACGGCTCGCTGCGCGTCATCGGCCTCACCGCCCCCAGCGCCGCAGTACCTCTGAAGGGGATCCCCTTGATTTCGAACACCGTTCGCGGCTTCGGCTACAAGAGCTGGAATGCCATCTTCGCGCCCAACGGAACGCCGGCGCCCGTCGTCGCGCGCCTCTATGCGGCGATGAAGAAGGCGTCGCTCGACCCTGGGGTGGCCAGGCGTTTCGAAGAACAGGGGGTCGACATCGAGCTTGCGGACGCGGCCGAGCTCACCGACATGATCCGCAAGGAGACCGGACTTTGGGACAAGGTGATCCGCGAAGCAAACATCCAGGTGAACTGATCTCCATATGTCGCAATTCGCCTCTTCCGAGGCCGTGCCGAGGGTGACGCGCCTGTCACCGGGAGCACGTCCCGTCGCGGTACCGAGCTTGCGAAAATTCCTGTCGTTGCAGGATTTCGAAACAGGCGCCCGGCGCCACCTGCCGCGCCCGCTCTTTGAATACATCGCCGGCGGAGCGGAAGACTCGGCCTCGCTGCACGATAACCGCGCAGCGTTCTCGGAGTTCGGTTTCATCACGCGAGTGCTGCGCAACGTGTCCGGCCGCAGCCAGGCGGTCGATCTTCTGGGGAGGCGCTACGCATCACCGTTCGGCATCGCGCCTATGGGCATCAGTGCGCTCAGCGCGTATCGCGGCGACCTCGTGCAGGCCCGCGCAGCGGCGGCCGAGGGCGTGCCGATGATCATGAGCGGCTCCTCACTTATCCCGCTGGAAGAGGTGATGGCCGCGGCCCCGGAGACGTGGTTCCAGGCTTACCTGCCGGGCGAGACCGCCAAGATCGAGGCGTTGATCGACCGCGTTGACCGTGCGGGCGTCAAGACGCTCGTGCTGACGGTCGACACCGCCGTGCTCGCCAACCGCGAGAACAACATCCGTGCAGGCTTTTCCACGCCCCTGCGACCGGGCTTGCACCTGGCGTGGGAGGGGCTCACCCACCCCCGCTGGACGATCGGCACCTTCCTGCGGACGATGGTGGTGCACGGCATGCCGCACTTCGAGAACTCGTACGCGACCCGTGGCGCTCCGATCCTCTCGTCGCGGGTGGCACGTGACTTCGGCGCCAAGGACCACCTGGATTGGGAGCACCTGGCCCTCATCCGCCGCAAGTGGAAACGCACCCTGGTGGTCAAGGGCATCATGAACCACGAGGACGCACGCAAGGTGCGGGACATGGGCGCCGACGGTCTGATCGTGTCGAACCACGGCGGCCGCCAGCTCGATGGCACGGTCTCGCCGCTGCGCGTACTGCCCGAGGTTGTCCGGGCGGTTGGCGCCGACTTCCCGGTCATGATGGACAGCGGCATCCGGCGCGGGACGGACGTCCTGAAGGCGCTCGCACTTGGCGCCAGGTTCGTGTTTGTCGGCCGCCCGTTCAACTATGCGGCCGCCGTCGCCGGCGAAGAGGGCGTGCGCCATGCAATCCGCATCCTGGCCGACGAAGTCCAGCGTGATCTGGGCCTGCTCGGTCTGACCTCCATTTCGGAAGTACACGGTGCACAGTTGCGCGAGCTGGCACTCGCGAGGGATGGTGGCCATGGGCTGCAAATGCAGTCTGGTTCAGGCCGCTGAAGGCCCGGCACCGATAATGGGGGATGAGCTCCTCTCCTTCCCCTTCCTCCTCCTCTTCCGCCGGCAATACCGACTTCGCCAGCCTGCCCCTGAATGCCGCCGTGCTGGCCAACCTGCGGCAGCTCGGCTACCTCAGCATGACGCCCATCCAGGCTGCCAGCTTGCCGGTGGCGCTGCTGGGCAAAGACCTGATTGCCCAGGCCAAAACCGGCAGCGGCAAGACCGCCGCCTTTGCGATACCTCTGCTGGCCAACCTCAATGCACGGCGCTTTGCCATACAGGCCATGGTGTTGTGCCCCACGCGAGAGCTGGCCGACCAGGTGGCGACCGAGATCCGCCGTCTGGCGCGGGCCGAGGAAAACACCAAGGTGGTGGTGCTGTGCGGCGGTGTGCCGCTACGCAACCAGACCGCCAGCCTGGAAAACGGCGCGCACATTGTGGTGGGCACGCCCGGCCGCATCATGGACCACCTGGCGCGCGGCAATTTGACCCTGGAAGCGCTGAACACCCTGGTGCTCGATGAAGCCGACCGCATGCTGGACATGGGATTCTTCGAAGACATCGTCACCGTCGCCAAGCAGTGCCCGAAAGAGCGGCAGACACTCCTGTTCTCGGCAACCTATCCTGAAGGCATTGCCAAGTTGAGCCAGCAATTCATGAAGGCGCCGCAAACCATCACGGTGCAGGCGCAGCATGAAAAAACCAAAATCCAGCAGCGCTGGTACCAGGTGCCGGACAGCGACCATGACGAAGCCCGCCTGGGCGCCGTCGCGCAGGTGTTGCGGCATTTCCGCCCGGTCAGCACGCTGGCGTTCTGCAACACCAAGTCGCAGTGCCGCGCACTGGTGGCCTATTTGAAAGAGCAGGGTTTTAGCGCGCTGGCGCTGTTCGGCGAGCTGGAGCAGCGCGAGCGCGACCAGGTGCTGGTGCAGTTTGCCAATCGCAGTTGCTCGGTGCTGGTGGCCACCGATGTGGCTGCCCGCGGCCTGGACATCGCGCAGCTTGCGATGGTCATCAACGTCGACGTGACGCCCGACGCCGAGGTGCACATCCACCGCATCGGCCGCACTGGCCGCGCTGATGAAGAGGGTTGGGCCATCAGCCTGGCCAGCATGGACGAGATGGGTTATGTCGGGAAAATCGAGGTGCTGCAAAAGGCTGAATCCGAGTGGCACAAATTGACCGAACTGACACCCGCCAGCAATGAACCGCTACTGCCGCCCATGGTGACGCTGCAGATCGTGGGCGGGCGCAAGGAAAAAATCCGCGCCGGCGACGTGCTGGGCGCGCTGACCGGCGAGGCCGGCTTCACGCGTGAGCAGGTCGGCAAGATCAACGTCAACGAGTTCTCCACCTATGTGGCGGTGGACCGTGCGATTGCTGCCGAAGCCCTGCACAAGCTGTCCACCGGGCGGGTCAAGGGCAAAAGCGTGAAAGTGCGGCTGCTGGATGACGAGCCTGAGGGCCGCTGACCTGGATTTTTAAGCAAAATCGGCCCTCAGCCCATACCTGAATTGCGCGAGCAGCTATTAAATTTATAGCGAAGAGAGTGCTGATTCGTGCCGGCAGCCCTGACGTGTAGGCGCCCATGCCACCCGCAAGCCGGACGCCGCGTGGTCATGGCGGACGCCAAAGCCGCAAACCGCCGCAAATCGCCGGTATCCGCCTCGAAGAGGTCCACAATGACTGGTACCCCAGATCAGCGCGCTTTTGCGCAGGTGCCCGCCTGCGGCGAGCGCCACGCTGAGAGGCTCCCTTCATTGATTGACGATTGCGCGGCGGCAGGCTTGCTCCAGGCCTGACCCTTGCGCAACGGCAAGGAAAGAATCCATGGTCAGGCTCCAGTTTTCCGTCGAACTCAACTACGACGTCGCGCCTCCGGGCGGCGACTTCATCTTCAACGTCCACGCGGCGCACACGCAGCAACAGATCGTGCAGGCCGAAAACCTGCAGGTCAGCCAGCCGGTGCCCTTCACCATCGACACCGACCCGGCGAGCCGGAACCGCTACCTGCGCCTGCAGGCCCAGCCCGGCCCACTGAGCGTGCGCTATGAAGCCACCGTAGACATTTACCACTACACAGCGGCGCCCGGTGAGTTGGGCGAGGTGCCGGTCTGCCAGCTTCCCGGTGCCGTGCTGCCCTACATCTACCCGAGCCGCTACTGCCAGTCCGACCGGCTGCAGAAGCTGGCCTCCAACGAGTTCGGTCATTTGCAGCAAGGCTACAGCCGGGCAGAAGCCATCTGCCAGTGGGTGCAGCAGCGCGTGAGTTTCGAGTCCAACAGCTCGCACGGCAGCACCTCGGCGATCGACACGGTGGTGGAGCGCGTCGGGGTTTGCCGCGACTTCGCGCACTTGATGATCGCGCTATGCCGCGCCCT
Organism: Polaromonas sp. P3_B4; assembly: GCF_056402835.1. Taxonomy (NCBI): domain Bacteria; kingdom Pseudomonadati; phylum Pseudomonadota; class Betaproteobacteria; order Burkholderiales; family Comamonadaceae; genus Polaromonas; species Polaromonas sp. P3_B4. Next base: position 3,180,910 of record NZ_JBFUGQ010000001.1, on the reverse strand, counting down.
CAACCTGCCGGCGCGTTTTGCCACCGGCATTGATTACGGCGCCGACCCTGCGCTCGGCCCCACCGACTTCCATGCCTATGTCGAGGTCTACCTGGGCCATCGCTGGTACCTGTTCGATCCGTCAGGCACCGCCATTCCCATGGGCTTTGTGCGGTTTGCCACCGGCCGTGATGCGGCCGACGCGGCTTTTGCCATGTTGTTCGGCAGCGTCACGTCCAGCGCACCCATCATCCACATCCAGGCTGTGCCCGATGGCTATGGGCAACTGGTCGTGCCGCAGCGCGTGAACCATGCGCTTTCGACCGACGGCCTTTGAGCACGGGAGTCGGTAGCCGGCTTGGCTGCTAGCGTGCTGCGAGCGCCGCGCGGTTCGACGCGAGGACGTTGTTCTTCTCCAGCCGACCGCCGGCCTGGACCGCGGCGATCCAGGCGTCGGTGGAGCCTGTGGCGGCAAAGCGCGAGTGAAACACCACGCTGAAAACGCGGTGAATTTCCTCGGCACTGGCCCGGCCAGCCTCGTTGGCATACGGCAGTGCGCCACTGGCATCCTGCAAGAACTCCACATGCAGGCCGCGGTGCGTGGCCTCAAAAATCGTGGAAGCGTCGCAGTTGTGTGTCATGTAGCCGATCACGGTGAGGGTGTCGATGCGGTTTTTTTCCAGCCATCCGGCGAAGTCGGTGCCGGTGTAGACGCTGGGCCAGGATTTTTCAACGTAGTGGTCGCGCGGGCGGCTCGCCACGGTCTCATGCAGTTCCCACAGGGGGGAGCCTTTGGCGAACAGCGGCGACGCGGCCGATTCGCTGTGCTGCACCACCACCACCGGGATACCCGCAGCGCGCGCCGCGTCCATGGCGCGGCCGATATTGGGCAAGGTTTTTTCCACCGGCGGGTATTCGATGAGCAGGCCGCCGCCGCTGAAATATTCCTTTTGCACATCGATGACGACGAGGGCGCGGCGTGGTGCTGCGGGCTTTGAGTTCGGGATGGCCATGTGTTTGCTCCTGCGGGTTGTTGCTGAATCAAGTGATCAACGAATGCTGATGGTGTGATTGTTGGGCTGGGGGAGCTTTCATGAAAGTGGCCCAATTGACAATATTCGATAGAATCGGGTCATGTCGAAAAACACACTTTCACAGGTGCCGACAGCTGGCAAGTCACGCATCAAGTCGCGCACCACAAGTCAGCTCAGCACGGTCGCTGTGGTGGCGTTTGACGGCATCAGTCCGTTCCACCTCTCCGTGCCGTGCATGGTGTTTGGCAACGATTTTTCAGGGCCAGACCTGCCGCGCTTCAGGCTGCTGGTGTGCGCCGAAACGCCGGGCAGCCTGCGCACGACCGCCGGTTTCACCATTGCGGTGGAGCACAGCTTGAGCGTGCTGGCCAAGGCGCAAACCGTGGTGGTGCCGTCGTGGCGGGACCCGATGGAGCGGCCGTCCGAAGCCCTGCTCAAGGCTTTGCGTGCGGCGCACAAGCGCGGCGCGCGCATCGTCGGGCTGTGCCTGGGGGCTTTTGTGCTGGCCGAGGCCGGCTTGCTGGACGGCCGGCCTGCCGCCACGCACTGGGCGCTGGCGCCGGCTTTTGCCGAGCGCTATCCGCAGGTCAGGCTGCAGCCCGATGTGCTGTATGTGGACGACGGTGACGTGCTGACCTCGGCAGGCACGGCCGCCGGCATTGATTGCTGCCTGCATTTGCTGCGCCGGGACTTCGGCGCAGAAACCGCCAACCGGGTGGCGCGCCGCATGGTGGTGGCGCCGCAGCGGCAGGGCGGCCAAGCGCAGTATGTGGAGCAACCCCTGCCTGCCACAGGCTCCGACCACCGGCTGTCGGCCATCCTGGCGTGGGTACAGGAAAACCTGCGCCAGCCCCACAGCCTCGACACGCTGGCGGCGCGTGCCCTGATGAGCCGGCGCACCTTCACCCGGCATTTCCGGCACATCACCGGGACCACCGTGGGCCAGTGGCTGACCAGCCAGCGCCTGGCGCTGGCGCAGCGGCAACTCGAATCAACCGGCCGCTCGATGGAGCAGATTGCCCTGGATGCGGGATTCGGCTCGGCGGTATCCCTGCGGCAGCACTTTGCGGCGACGCTTGGTACCTCGCCGTCGATGTACCGGCGCGAGTTCCGGGGTGACTGATGTTGAGAAAATGAGGCTGTTAGCCAATGGTGACAAGCGCAAGCAGCTATTAAAATAATAGCAAATGAAGGACTTTAAAAGCAGCCGGACGGGACGGCCGCCCGGCCCTGCCGGTCAGGGTTTTGCCGCGGCAGCCTTGGCCGCGGCGCGGCGGCGTTCGAGGAAGGCCTGCAACTCACCGATCACGCCCTTGCGGAAGGCGAGCACGCACAGCACAAAGATCGCGCCGATGATGACGGTGACCCAGGAGCCGACCTTGTCGGCCAGCAGGTTCTGCAGCGCGATCACGATGCCCGAGCCCATGACCGGGCCGAAGAAAGTGCCGACGCCGCCCAGCAGGGTCATCAGGATGACCTCGCCCGACATGGACCAATGCACATCCGACAGCGTGGCAAAACCCATGACCAGGGTCTTCATCGAACCGGCCAGGCCGGCCAGCGCGGCCGACAGCACAAAGGCCAGCAGCTTGTAGCGGTCGACGTTGTAGCCCAGCGAGATGGCGCGGGGTTCGTTTTCGCGGATCATCTTGAGCACCTGGCCGAAGGGCGAGTGCACGATGCGCGAGATGAACAGAAAGCAGGCCACAAAAATCGCCACCACCACGTAATACAGCGTGACGTCGGATTCAAGCGGCAGCAGGCCGAACAGCTTGCCGCGTGGCACGCCCTGCAGGCCGTCCTCGCCGCCGGTAAAGCTCGCCTGCAGGCAGACGAAGTAGACCATCTGCGCAATCGCCAGCGTGATCATGGCGAAATAAATGCCCTGGCGGCGGATGGCCACCAGGCCGACCAGCAGGCCGATCAGCCCGGCCGCCACCGCGCCGGCCAGCAGAGCCAGTTCGGGTGTCCAGTTTTGCGACTTGATGAACCAGCCGGTGACATAAGCGGCAGAGCCGAAGAATGCGGCATGGCCGAACGAGAGCAGGCCGGTAAAACCCAGCAACAGGTTGAAGGCGCAGGCGAAGAGCGCAAAGCACAGCAGCTTCATCACAAACACCGGGTAGAGACCCAGGAAGGGCGCAGCCAGCGCAAAAGCCAGCAGGACGAGGTAAGTGATGCGCAGCATGTTGGCGGCTTTGGTGGAGAGGGCGCTCATGGTCAGGCTTCCTTTCCGAAGAGGCCGGCGGGCCGGAACATCAACACGATGACCATGATGACGAATACCACGATGTTGGACGCTTCAGGATAAAACACCCGGGTCAGGCCTTCGACGATGCCCAGGCCCAGGCCGGTGATGACCGAGCCGAGGATGGAACCCATGCCGCCGATCACGACGACGGCAAAGACCACGATGATCAGGTTGGAGCCCATCAGCGGGTTGACCTGGATGATGGGCGCGGCCAGCACGCCGGCCAGGGCTGCCAGGGCGGCGCCCGCGCCGTAGGTCAGCATCACCATCATGGGGACGTTGATGCCAAAGGCCTGCACCAGCGGCGCGTTTTCGGTGCCGGCGCGCAGGTAAGCGCCCAGCCGGGTGCGTTCGATCAGGAACCAGGTGCCCAGGCAGACTACCAGCGACACCACGACTACCCAGGCGCGGTAGATGGGCAGGCGCATGAAGCCGAGGTCCATGGAGCCGGCCAGCAGGTCTGGCACGTTGTAGTTCTGGCCCGAGACGCCGTAGATTTCACGGAAGACGCCCTCGAGCACCAGCGCCAGGCCGAAGGTCAGCAGCAGGCCGTAGAGCGGGTCCAATTTGTACAGATGCTTGAGGAAGAGCCGCTCAATGATGACGCCGAGAATGCCGACCGTCAGCGGCGCCAACACCAGCGCGAACCAGTAATTCATGCCGAACTGGTCCAGCATGATCCAGGCGGCGAAGGCGCCCAGCATGTAGAGCGCGCCGTGCGCAAAGTTGACGATGCCCAGCAGGCCGAAAATCACCGCGAGCCCCAGGCTCAGCATGGCGTAGAAGGCGCCATTGACCAGGCCCAGCATCAGCTGGCCCATAAACGCTTGCAGGGGAATGCCGAAAATTTCCATGGGAACCTGTCAGGACACCGATACCGTGAGTTGTGGCGGGAGCGCGAAGGTCTTTTAAGGAAGCAGCCGGTCATTCTGCATTTCTGCGAAATGACCGGCTGGATCGAACCCTCGTTCTACCCCGTTTTTTGTTTTTTCGTCAGTTCAACGTTTACGCAGTTGCAGTGATGCTTTACTTCTTGAGCGCCGAGCACTTGGAGTCGGCCACCGTGGTGAAAGCCTGCTCGCCCGGCACCTTGGCGATGGTCTTGTAGTAGTCCCATGGCGTGCCCGAATCCTTGGAGCTCTTGACTTCATACAGGTACATGTCGTGGATCATGCGGCCGTCGGCGCGGATCTGGCCCTTGTTGTAGAAGTCGTCGATCTTCATGCCCTTGAGCGTGCTCATGACCTTGTCGGAATCGGTTGTGCCGGCGGCCTGTACGGCCTTGAGGTAGCTCATGGTGGCGGAATAGTCGGCCGCCTGCAGGCTGGAAGGCATGCGCTTGTATTTATCGAAGAAGCGCTTGGCAAATTTGCGCGAGGCGTCGTCCTGGTTCCAGTACCAGCTGTCGGCCAGTTGCAGGCCTTCGGTGTTGGCCAGGCCCAGGGAGTGCACGTCGTTGATGAACACCAGCAGGCCGGCAACCTTCATGGTCTTGCCGATGCCGAATTCCTTGGCGGCCTTCATGGCGTTGGTGAAGTCGCCGCCGGCATTGGCCAGTGCCAGGATTTGCGCCTTGGAAGACTGCGCCTGCAGCAGGAAAGACGAAAAGTCCGAGGCGTTCAGCGGATGGCGGACGGTGCCGGCGACGGTGCCGCCGTTGGCCTTGACCACGGTGGAGGCATCGCCTTCGAGCGAGTAGCCGAACGCATAGTCGGCGGTCAGGAAGTACCAGCTCTTGTTGCCGGCCTTGACCAGCGCGGAACCGGCGACCTTGGCCAGCGAGACCGTGTCGTAGGCGTAGTGGATGGTGTAGGGCGAGCAGTCTTCATTGGTCAGGCGGGCCGAGCCGGCGCCGATGACGAGGAAGGGCTTTTTCTTTTCGGTGGTGACTTTGGACATGGCCAGCGCCGTGCCGGAGTTGGTGCCGCCAATCAGCATCTGCAGGCCATCCTTGTCGATCCACTCACGCGCCTTGGATGATGCAACGTCGGCCTTGTTCTGATGGTCGGCGCTCAGCACTTCGATGGGGCGGTTCAGGACCTTGCCGCCGAAATCCTGCACGGCCCACCTCAGCATTTCAGCGCCGGCGGGGCCGTCGATGTCGGCGTAAAGGCTGGACATGTCGGTGATGATGCCGATCTTGATCGGGCCGGTGTTCTGTGCGAAGGCTGCGCCTGTGAGGCCAAGGGCGAGTGCGGCGGCAAGTGCTTTGAGTTTCATGATGTCTCCTGTTATGGATGGGGGGTGAACTGGGGGGGACCAAATGAGGACTGAAAAGGGATTCGGCGCACCCGGCCTCAGACGCCGAGGTATTCCTGCAGCATGCCCATGTTTTGTGTCAGCTCGGACTGCGCAAATTGCTTGACGATGCGGCCGTGCTCCATGACATAGAAGCGGTCGGCCAGCGGCGCGGCGAAGCGGAAGTTCTGTTCGACCAGCACGATGGTGTAACCCTTGGCCTTGAGCGTGAGGATCATCTCTGCCAGCTTCTGCACGATGACCGGCGCCAGGCCTTCGGAAATTTCATCGAGAAGCAAGAGGCGCGCGCCTGTGCGCAAAATGCGCGCCACGGCCAGCATCTGCTGCTCGCCGCCGGACAGCCGCGTGCCGGGGCTGCTGGCGCGTTCCTTGAGGTTGGGAAACATTGCGTAGATTTCGTCCAGGCTCATGCCGCCGGGCGCTATGGTGGGCGGCAGCATCAGGTTTTCTTCGGCTGTCAGGCTGGCGAAAATGCCGCGCTCTTCAGGGCAGTAGCCCACGCCCAGCCGGGCCACCTTGTGCGGCGCCAGCTTGATGGCTTCTTCGCCGTTGATGCGGATCGAGCCCTTGCGTGCACCCGTCATGCCGACGATGGCGCGCATGGTGGTGGTGCGGCCGGCGCCGTTGCGGCCCAGCAGTGTTACCACTTCGCCTTCGTTGACGCTGAGGTTCACGCCATGCAAGATGTGCGACTCGCCGTACCAGGCGTGCAGGTCTTCTATCTTGAGGAGCTCTTTGGTCATCTAGTGCGCCCCTTGAAGCTCGGTGTTCGCTGTGCCCATATAAGCTTCGATCACCAACGGATTCGCTGACACTTCTGCATAAGGCCCGTCGGCAATGATGGCGCCGCGCTGCAGCACCGTGATGCGATCGGCGATCGACGACACCACGTTCATGTTGTGTTCGACCATCAGGATGGTGCGGCCGGCCGAGACTTTCTTGATCAGCTGCGTCACGCGGTCCACGTCTTCGTGGCCCATGCCCTGCGTGGGTTCGTCCAGCAGCATCAGTTCGGGTTCCAGCGCCAGCGTGGTGGCGAGTTCGAGCGCACGCTTGCGGCCGTAGGGCAGGTTCACGGTGAGCTCGTCGGCGAAGTCGCTGAGGTCGACCTCGGCCAGCAGCTCGCGAGCACGGCCATGCAGGTGAAACAGGGTGTCTTCCGCTTTCCAGAAATGGAACGAGGTGCCGAGGTTGCGCTGCAAGGCGGCGCGCACGTTCTCCAGCACCGTCATGTGCGGGAAGACCGCAGAGATCTGGAATGACCGCACGATGCCGCGCCGCGCGGTCTGCGCGGGTTGCTCAAACGTGATGTCATTACCGTTGTAGACAATGCTTCCGCGCGTGGGGATGAGGAACTTCGTCAGCAGGTTGAAGAAAGTCGTCTTGCCGGCGCCGTTGGGCCCGATCAGCGCATGGATATGCCCGCGCTGGACTTTCAGGTCCACGTTGTTGACCGCCACGAATCCCTTGAATTCCTTGGTCAGCCCTCGTGTTTCGAGAATGAACTCCACTGACAAATTGGTTCTCCGGAAGATGGGTTGGATATCACGGGCGCAAGGTGCCGCGGCGGCTGATGCGGCAGCAGGCGCGAACCCGTGAAACACAGGTGGTCATCCTAGCCACCCACCCTCCGAGGCGGTACCGGGTCAGACCCTTAAGTAGTTTTGCGTGATCCCCTAAAGCCCCCACGCTCCCCATTGCGTGTGGTTCGCGAGGCCTTGCAGGCCGCAGCTTGCGAGACGCTTCGCCTCTGTCGCCCGTCCAAGCCTGCGCAGGCAGGCTTGGAGCCGCGGGCTCCAGCCCCTCGGGGGCGCTGCGCCTGCGGCCCGGCAAAGCCGGTTCCGCGGCCCCTGCTGGTTTAAGAGTTCAGCGGGCCCAACCAAACGGGGGCCGAGGGTACGGCTTTGCCGGCCCTAGGCGCCGCCCCCTTGAGGGGGAGCAGGCTACACGAAGTGAGCCTGGACAGGGGTGGGCTTGTTCTGCCCGGCAAAGCCGGTTCCGCGGCCCCTGCTTGATGAAGAGTGCCCCCTCCGGTAGGAAACCGGCGCCCGTATTGGCTTTTTTATTGCTCGCGGTTGCGGCCTGGGCCGCCTTCGCCGCGCTGGCCGCGCGGATTGGTTGCGTCGGCCTGGCGGGACGGTTTGTCTGGGGTGGCGTCGCGTTGTGACTGCTGTTGCTGCTGCTGTTGCTGCAATTGGTGTTGCCGCCGCTGTTGTTGTTCCTGGGCTTGGGCCTGGCGCTGCTGCTCCTGCTGCGCACGTTGTTGCTGTTGTTGCAAATGCTGCTGTTGTTGCAAATGTTGTTGCTGCAGTTGCTGTTGGTGTTGCTGCTGCTGCTGCTGCTGTCTTTGCGCGGCCTGTTGCTGGCGGGTGTTTTCCTGGTCGCGCTGGGCCTGTTCGCGCAGGGCGCGCTGGCCTATGGATTCTTCACCGGAACGGCGCTGCTGTTCCAGCTGGGGACCCTGAAGCTTTTCTCGTTGTTCCTGTTGCTGGCGCAGCTGTTCGCGCTGCGCTTGTTGCTGGCTGCGACGGGCCTGTTCGGCGGCATGGCGGTCGGCGTTGGCGCGTGCATCGGCATTGGCATCCGCGGCCTGGGCGCGTTCCTGCGCTTCCTGGCGGGCCCGCGCATCGCGCTGGGCTTGCTCGCGCAGGGCGCGCTGGCCTATGGCCTCTTCGCCCTGGCGGCGTTGCTGTTCCAGCTGGGGGCCTTGCAGGCGTTCTTTTTGCTCCTGCTGCTGGCGCTGCTGCTCGCGTTGCGCGCGCTGGCTGGCCTCGAGGGCGCTGCGGTCCGGTGCGGGCGAGGGCCGTGCGGCTGGCGCTGCGCCGACAGGCGCGGCGGGGGAAGCGGGAGCGGCGGCTTGTGACCGGGCGTCGTGGTCCCTGCCGGCGGCGGGACCGGCGCGGTGCTCGTCCCGGTTGTTGTTATCGCGCCGGCCGTCCCGGCGATCATCCCCGCGGTCGTCGCGGCTGCTGACCACCGGCCGCGTGGCCACGGCGGGCGGCGGCAATGCGGCGGCGGCCACGGGGCGCTGCTGCGCGTGCAGCTCCGACGGATTCGGGCGCTGCGGCAGGGCGCCGCGGTCGGCCACGAGTTGTGCGCGGCCCAGGTCGGCGCTGCTCAGCCGGTGGGGATTGCCGTGCACCGGCCGGCCGCGCTCGAAGTCCTCGCGGCTGACAGCCGTCACCGCTGCAGGCTGGCGCTGGTAGCGGTAAATGTTGGTCACGTTGACGGTGTTGTTGACCACGATGTTGTGGTTCACCTGTGTGACGTAGCGCGGGCTCACGCGGTAGGCCGGGCGAAAGGCTTCGCCGGGCGCCAGCGGGAACCAGCCCACACCGGGCCGCGGTGAACCACCGATGGAGATATTCCAGTTCACACCGCCGCTGCTGCCGCCCACAAAAGCGACGAGGGCGGGCGCATAGACAGGGCGCGGTGCCAGCCGGCCCGGTACCCAGGCCCAGCGCGGGCCGATCTGTGCCCAGCGGCCATAGTGAAACGGCGCAAACCCCCAGGGCGCGTCATCGACCCAGGTCCAGCCCCAGGGCGAAACCCAGGCCCAGTGGCCGACGCGGTAGGGCGCCCAATTGGCGGGCACGGCGCGCGGTATCCAGACGGCGCCGTAACCCGGGTCCTGGCTCCAGGTGCCATAGCTGTCGAGCTGCTGGTAGCCCACGGTTTCGCGCGGTATGTAACGCGCTGAAACTGACTGGTCTTCACGCCGGTCGCGGTCAGCGGCCCACAGATCAAAGCTGTCCTGCTGTGCGGCGCCCGGTGCCGCCGGGGTGAGCTGCGTGCCGCTGAAGTTGGCCTGCTGTCGGCTTTCCAGTGTCACAGGGGCGACGCCGTCGCCGTAGATCACGCCGCTGCCCGACTGGGCCACCACGCGCGTCGTGTTGCCGGCAGGGTCGACGTCCAGCCGGTAGTCACCTGGCTGCGACACCACAAACGCGAGGTTGGGCGTATCCACTTCCAGCCGCTGGCCTTCATAGAGGGCCCGTACGCGCAGCTTGAGCGTGCCCTGGGCCAGGCGCAACTGGGTGGTGTTGTCGTCCAGTGCCTGGAAATCCAGGCTGGTCTGGCCGTTCATGCGCAGCGCGGTAGAGCCCACGTACAGCTCCGAGCGGGCGCCGGGGCCCGTCCACAGCCTGTCGCCGGCTGTCAGCGGCCGGTTCAGCACGGCGGGTGTCCAGGCCGACGCTCCTGCCGGGTTGTTGCCGTCACCCGGTGCGAAGCTCACGGCGCCTTCGGCCAGGTTAAGCCGGGCGACCCGGCCGGGTGGATCCAACTGGGCGCCCTGAGGCGCAGGCTCCTGCGCCCAGGCAACGGGCTGCAGCAATGCCAGCAGGACTGCAAAGGCCAGCAGCGTGAGGTAGCCGTAAAGGTGCGAAGGCCGGAAGGCCATGTGATCGGTATGGGACACGTTTGTGTCGCCGGTGTCGATTGCTGTCATGTTGAACGCTCTCTTCCTGTCTTGCGGGACATGGATGGACTGGAAGGCGGGCTGACGTAACCGTCGTGATCGCATCGTGATCGCCGCCTGATGAGGAGACCTTACCCAGTACAACGTGCGTGACGATGGATGGAGTGCTAACAGGCGGTAAAGATTGCGAAACAGAAGGCTGGAATGAAACGGGATGTAATGCCTGCAGCGGCCGATCGTTCTGTTAATGACACTTTTGTTAGAGAAAAATGTCTGCAGGCCAATGCAGATGGGCGCAAGCAGCTATCAAAAAAGGAGCGACAGGACTGCGGCGAAAAAATGGCGCGTGCAATATGAGACGATTGCCCCATGCAAGATTTCTGGCCTTCCAGCGGCTTTTCCCGGCTCCAGCGCAACGCACGCGGCTGGCTCGCACCCTCCGACGACTATCTGCGGCTCTTTCTCGTGCGGCCCGAACTCGCGCTGGTGGCGGAGTCATGCGATGCCGAACGTGCCTTGCACGCCGCACTGGTGGCCGCGCCGTCCCGGCCGGTTTCGCCCGCCGAATTGGGGGCTCTGGAAGATGCGGATGCACGTGACAACTACAACCTGTTTTTGCGATTTCGCGACGGCTTGCTCGCCGCCGGCACGCTGGAGGCGTACTACCTGGGCCTGTTCCCGCGGGACGGAACGGGCCGCATCGACATACCGCCCCTGTTCATCGACCTGATCGCCCAGGCAGTTGTCCACAACCTGCTGGAAGGCTCCACCGATGCGTATGAAGTGCGCGCCGCTGAAATGCTGTTTCGCCCCCAGCGCATCAGCACACAGGACGGCCAGGTGCTGAGCGGTGACCAGGAGGTGATCGACATGTTCAATGAGACCGGCGGTGTGGGCGACTTCGGCCGCTTCCTGGCGGAGGCCAAGGCGCCGGTGCCCGTGGTTGAACTGCAGGTGCTCAATGACGACAACGCTTTCACGTATTGGCAGCAGCCGGGCCGCCACCGTTTTTTGCTGGACCTGACCCATGAGGTCAGCAACGACCTGAGCCACGGCCTGGTCTTGACGATGGTGCGCGCCCGTTCAGGCCTCAAGGCGCTGGCCGGCGTGTTGCAGAAGTGGGTGAAACATTTTCTGGGCGTTGAAGTCACTATCCGGCCCGTGCAGAAAGTGGACGACGAAGCATGGCGCTGGCATGTGGGGCTGGACGTGGAGGCCACGGCCTTGCTCAATGACCTGTATGAGGGAAGGGAGGTTGCACCCGACCGCCTGCAACGCCTGGTCAGCCTGTTCCGTCTGGAATTCGTGGACACGCGGGAAATGCGCAGCGATGTGGCGGGCAAGCCGGTGTACCTGGGGTTGATGATGAACGCCGACGGGGTGGTGAGGCTCAAGCCGCAAAACCTGCTGGTGAACCTGCCGCTGCTGCCTGCAGCTTCCTAGGGGCGTGGGCGGATCAAGCCGGATCGTTTCAGTCGCTGCCCTCCACTTCCACCACCAGCACGCGGGCCTCGCCCACCGGCGAGGCCACATGTTCGGTGCCCACGCTCGCGAAAAAGATGTCACCGGTTTCCAGCATCACGGAGCATTGCCCGCAGTTGTCGCGGTAGCGCATTTCCACACGGCCATCGAGCACCGCAAACACTTCTTCGCCCTCGTTGATATGCCACTTGTAGGGCTTGTCGGTCCAGTGCAGCCGGGTGGTGATGCCCTGCATATTGGCTACCGTCAACGCGCCCCAGGCGCGTTCTGCGGTGAAATCCTTGCTTCGGATGATCTTCATGTCGGTCTCCATCAGGTGCAGTGAAAGCTTCGCCATGCTACGTCGCGGGGCCGGAGGAACCATGAATTCTTCGGCTTCCATTGATTCCGTATCCGCATCACTGAAACGCGCCGTTGAGGACTTGGCAGCGATAAGATGGTTTGCATGAAAAGCGTATTGCTGCCTTGCGGCGAAACCATTCCTGCCTTGGGCATGGGCACCTGGAACATGGGCGATGTGCCGGCGCGGCGCGCCGGCGAACTGGCGACCTTGCGCCTTGGCCTGGACCTGGGCTGTACGCTGGTCGATACCGCGGAAATGTATGGCGAGGGGCTGGCCGAAGAGCTCGTGGGCGAGGCTCTGCAGGGAAGGCGTGATGAGGCCTTCATCGTCACCAAGGTGTATCCGCACAATGCCTCGAAGGCGGGCACGGTGGCCGCCTGCGAGCGCAGCCTGCGGCGGCTGCGCACCGACCGCATTGACCTTTATTTGCTGCACTGGCGGGGTTCGGTGCCGCTGGCCGAAACCATGCAGGCTTTGATGGCGCTGCAAAAGGCCGGCAAGATACGTCATTACGGCGTGAGCAACCTTGGCCTCTCCGACATGCAGGAGCTGTGGCAAGTGCCCGGCGGTCAGGGCGTGCAAACCAACCAGCTGCTGTACAACCTCACGCGCCGCGGCATTGAGTGGGATCTGCTGCCCTGGCTACGCGAACGCAAGGTGCCTGTGATGGCCTATTCGCCGATTGAGCAGGCGCGGCTGCTGCGCCATGCAGGCCTGACCTGCTTCGCCGTGCGCCACGGCATGCAACCCGCTCAGGCGGCGCTGGCCTGGGTGCTGGCGCAGGACGGCGTCATCGCGATTCCCAAAACGGGCCATCCGGAACGGCTGCGCGAGAACGCCGCGGCGGCGCAGATCCGGCTCAGCGATGAACAACTGGCTGAACTGGATGTGTTGTTCAAGCCGCCTTCCCGCGCCACCTCGCTGGAGATGATCTAGACCTTTCCAGGGGTCAACGCGTCAGCCACATCCCTATTGCCAGCAAGGCCGCCTGGACGGCCATGGCGATGTAGAGCGGCTTGCGGGAAGGCGTGGCGGCATCCTGAAGCGTCTGGCCAATACGCTGCGCGAGCAGCGTGCGCAACACGGGATCAGGCGCACCTGGTGCTGGCGCAGGTGCGGCCTCGGCGGCGCGGGCCTGCTGCCATTGCGCCAGTACATCAGCCAGCGGCAGGCGGTTCACCACAAAATTGATCATGCCGCGCACGGCGCGTCCCTGGCCCAGCACGGGCGCCAATTGCTGACCAATGGCATCGGCCGACAGCATCTCTGACACCCGCTCCAGCGCGCCTTTGGTTCGCGGCATGGCCTCGATGCGTGCGGCAATCGCGTCCGTCAGGCGCTGCGACATGGCCTCCCCATGGCCCATCACGACTTGCTGTATGGCCCGGCTGCGGCCACGCGCCACGCCCAGCATCAGGTAAATCGGAACAAAGGCCAGCAGCAGCATGCTGACCAGCAAGGGCGGTGAAAACAGCAAGGCGAGGACGGTGCCGGCGCCGCCTGCGTGCGCTGCGGCAGGCATGCCAGGGCCGGACAGCCGGCTCAGGTAGAAGAAGAACACGCCACCGCCCAGCAGGAAAGCCAGCAAACCACCCATTGCGACAGAACCGGCAAACGCCACACCGGCTTTGGCGCCGGTCCGCACCATCGATGGCGCAGCGGAAGAGTTTGATGACATGCAAGGCCTCCTTATTTTTTAAAGGGCTGATCATAAGCGGCGCTTGCGGCGGCACAGGTGGTGCACGGCAGGTACTGCAGCCCCGTCCGCGCCATCGCCGATCGAGACGCCAGCCCCCTCGGATCACGGCCGGGCCGCGCGGCACCGCCGCGTTGCATAGACAGGCCGGCGAATAAAATTGAAGGTCAAACCGGCTGCAAGCGGATGCGTCTTTTTCATTCGCCTTATGCTTGCAAGCCCCATAAGGAGACCTTCCCCCATGCTTCGCAAATTTTTGTCGTTCATCGCCCTCGCGCTCGTGCTCTGTGCGGCGCAGGCCCAGACATACCCGGCCAAGCCGATACGCCTGATCGTTCCGTTCCCGCCTGGCGGCGGCACCGACATCCTGTCACGCCTGGTGGCCACCAAACTGACGGAGGCCAGCAAGTGGACCGTGGTGCCCGACAACCGCGGCGGCGCCGGCGGCACCATCGGCATTGCCGAGGCTGTGCGCGCAGCGCCCACCGGCTACGACATGGTGATGGGCCAGAAAGACAATCTGGTGGTTGCGCCCTGGCTGTACAAAAACCTGAGCTACGACCCGACCAAAGACCTGGTGGCTGTCGCCCATGTGGCCTACACACCGGTCGTGATCGTCACCGGTGTGCAGTCGCGCTTCAAGACGCTGGCCGACGTTGTGGCCGCAGCCAAGGCCGCGCCTGACTCCATCACCTATGGCTCGCCCGGCAATGGCACCACCATTCACCTGGCTGGCGAAATCTTCAACACCGCCGCCAACATCAAGCTGCGCCATGTGCCTTACAAGGGCTCCAACCCCGCGATGATGGATGTGCTGGCCGGCAATGTGGACCTCATGGTGTCGTCTCTGCCTTCGGCCATCGCCCAGATCAAGTCGGGCAAGTTGCGCCCGCTGGCCGTCACGTCGGCCCGCCGCAGCACCTCGCTGCCAGACATTCCTACGGTGGCGGAACTGGGCTACAAGGACTTTGATGTCAGCACCTGGTATGGCCTCTTCATGCCGGCGGGTACTTCCAAGGACATCGTCGCCACCGTCAATGCCGAGGTCAACAAGCTGCTGGCCACACCCGAGATGAAGGCGGCCATTCACGCCCAGGGCGCCGAAGTGCAGAACATGACGCCCGAGCAGTTTTCCGCCTTGCTCAAGAGCGACTACCTGAAGTGGAAGAGCATCGTGCAGGCTTCCGGCGCGACCATCGAATAAGCTGGTTCACGCTTTTTCGCGCAAGGCGGCGCCCCGATGGGCGCCGCCTTTTTTTATGGGCCGCAGCGCTCCGTGTAAACCCTAGGCGGCAAAAGTCCGGGTACGTGACATGATCTAGTCATCTATAGGACTAGATCAATCATGGCCATTCCAGCAAACCCTTCGCTGACCTTGGTGCCCACCGAACCGGGCCAAAGCCGTTATGCCGCCCTGGCCGCCGCCTTGCGCGCACGCGTGGTGGCGGGCGAATGGCCGCCAGGCAGCGCCTTGCCGGCCGAGCAGACCCTGGCCGCCGAGCACGGCGTGGCCTTGGGCACGCTGCGCCGCGCGCTGGAACTGCTGGCCGACCAGGGGCTGATCGAACGCATCCACGGCCGCGGCACCTTTGTGCGTGCCGGCATGACGGGCGGCACCATGATGCGGTTTTTCCGCTTCGGCGAGGGCACGGGTGAAGTGCCAGCCTCGCACATCGTCTCGCGCCGGCTGCTGGTCGCACCCGCCGAGGTGGCGCGGCGCCTCGGCCTTGCACGCGGCGATATGGCGCTGCGGCTGCAACGCGTACGCTCGCTCTCGGGCCAGCCCTGTGTTTATGAAGAAATCTGGCTGCCGCCGGCCCTGTTCGCCGGGCTCGCCGAGGGCGATATCGCCAGCTGGGGCGACCTGCTCTATCCGATGTTTGCCGAGCGCTGCGGCGTGCACGTGGCCCGCGCGGTCGATGAAATCAGTTTCGGCGCGCTCACGGCGGCGCAGGCCGGCCACCTGGCCTTGTCGGCCGGCCATCCTTGTGCGCTGGTCACGCGTTGCGCCTACGACCTGGCCGGCCATTGCGTCGAAGTGCGTTACACGCGGGGCGACGCCCATGCCTTTCACTACACCGTCACCATCACCTGAACGCCCAGCCCCCTCACCGAAACTGGAGAAAACCATGTCACACCCAAGCAACCGCCCTGCAAGCAAAGTGCAACCTTTGAACCGCTCGCGCCGCCTCGTGCTGCAGGCCGCGGGCGCGGCCGTCGTCGCCCCCTGGGGCTTTGCCGCCCATGCCGCGGGCCAGATCGCCGGCGGCAAGCCGATCACGCTGGTCGTGTCCTATGCCGCGGGCGGCGGCGCCGACTTGATGGCGCGCCTGATCGCGCCGCGCATGGCCGAGTTCCTGGGCCAGCCCGTGCTGGTCGACAACAAGCCCGGCGCCGGCGGCCAGATCGCCGCGACGCAGGTGGCGCGCGCCGTGCCCGACGGCACGCAGTTGCTGGTCGATGCCTCGTCCTTCGCCGTCAATCCCGCGCTTTACCCCAAGCTGCCCTACGACACCGACACGGCTTTCGCGCCGCTGGCCGTGCTGGCGCAGTTCCCCAACGTGCTGGTGTGCACGCCCGGTTTTGAGGCCAAAAGCGTCAAGGACCTGATACGCCTGGCCAAGGCCAAACCCGGGCAGATTGCCTATGCCTCTTCGGGCAACGGCTCGGCCCAGCACCTGGCTGGCGCGCTGTTTGAAGACCTGGCCGGCGTGAAGCTGGTGCACGTGCCTTACCGCGGCGGCGGCCCGGCCATGAACGACGTGATGGCTGGCCAGGTGCCGCTGTTCTTCGCCAACGTGGCCTCCTCGCTGGGGCAGATCCAGTCGGGCCGGCTGCGTCCGCTGGCGGTGACCAGCCGCCGCCGCACGCGATCGCTGCCCGACATGCCGACCATGGAAGAAGCCGGCGTGCCTGCGTATGAAGTGCTCGAATGGAACCCGGTGCTGGCGCCCGCCGGTATAGACGCCAAATCCAAGGCCGCGCTGATCGCCGCCATCCGCAAGACCATGGGCGATCCCGAAGTGCTGGGCCGCATTCGCAGCCTGAGCGGCGAGGCTTTTCCCGATGGCCCGGAAGCCCTGACCCAGGCTTTCCTCAAGGCCCAGCAGCTCAAATGGGGCCGCATCATCAAAGACCGCAAGATCACCACGGGTTAAGCGGTGCAGAGTTCCACGCCTGACCTGGTGGCGCCCGGCTGGGACAGTCACGTCCACGTCTTTGACGCCGCTGCGCTTGTTGCGCCAGGCCACTACCGGCCCGCGCACCGGCCGCTGGCGGACATCGAGCAACTGGCCCAAAGCCATGGTTTTGGCCACCTGGTGCTGGTGCAGCCCAGCGTCTATGGCACCGACAACACAGTGCTGCTGGACGCCTTGCGTGCCGGAGGCGGGCGCCACCGCGGTGTGGTGGTGCTGCCGCCGTTCATCGACGACGCGGCGCTGCAGGCCATGCATGCGCTCGGCGTGCGGGGTGTGCGCTTTAACCTGGTGTCTCCCGTCGGAGACAGCCTCAAGGCCGGGGAGGGTGAAGGTGCACGGGACAGCTTCCAGGCCCTGGCGCCGCGCTTGCGTGCGCTGGGCTGGCATGTGCAGTGGTATGCGGCACCGCAAGACCTGCCCGTGATCGCGGCCCTGCATGCGGCCAGCCCGGTACCGGCGGTGTTGGACCACCTCGCCGGCATGTACGCCGGGGTTCCTCCGGATCACCCGGCCTGGCTGGCGCTGGAGCAGCTCGCCGACCAGGGCGCCTGGGTCAAGCTCTCGGGCTGGTACCGCCTGGGGGCGCAGGCGCCGTATGAGACGCTAGACGAGACCATCCGCAAGGTCGCGGGGCTGTTCGGGCGGCGCATGGTCTGGGGCTCCGACTGGCCGCACACCGCCTTTGCACCCGACGCGCTCCCCGCCTATGCCAGCACCTGGGAGCCCGTGGCGCGCACGCTGGCGGCGGCCCAAACACAGTGCGTCCGGGAGCAGGCGCCGGCCGCCTTGTACGCCTGATAAGCCCGGCGGGAGGCCTGCAGCCCCGGAGTGGCTTAAAATCACGGGCTACGCCATTTTTAACCCGGAGTCTTCCATGCCCAAGAAAATCAGAGTCGAAGCCGACATCTGCGCCCCCAAGCCAGTCCCTCCCAAGGGCTACACGATCACGACCGGCCGCGGCCAGAAGATCAGCCTGGAGCGCGGTTCGCACACCCGCAGCAAAAAGAACCCAGGCAAGCGCCCTCACCAGGGTTGAGCCGGTCTGCTGATGCGGCCCCTTGAGGCTGCATCCAAAAAAAGCGCCCTGGGGGCGCTTTTTTTTATGCCGTTGGGATCACGCGCCTGAATGAACAGCATGGGCACGGCGGCTCAGGCCTGGCCTGTTTTAGCTCTCAAGCGCAGCCGCTATGCGGTGAGGCATGAGGCGTTCGCGTGGCGCTTCGCCACCCCACAGGCTCAACATCAGGTCCACGATGACCGGTCCGAAATCCTGATGCGGAATTTCGACCGAGGTGAGCCACGGGGCGAGCCAGGCATTGATCGGGTTGCCGTCGATGCCGACCAGCTCGCAGTCGCCGGGCACCCGGATCCCGCTCTCGCGGGCCACGCGGTGCAATCCATAGGCGACCTGGTCGCTGATGCACATCGCGCCACGCGGCCAGGCACCGGGCGCCGCGAACTGGGCCCCGGCGGCGTAGCCGATTTCCAGGTGCGAGATGCCTGGGGCCTCTACCCGACGGATCCGGTCGGCTGACAAGCCTCTGGCGCCGGCCCGCTCGCAGAAGCCCTGCACGCGTTCCCTGGTAGTGGACGATCCGCGCGACGGAAATACCACGGCCGGCGCGTCGATGCCGCGGTCGAGCAGGTAGTCTGCGGCGGCGGCGCCGGCCGCCAGGTTGTCCGGCCCCACGAAGGAACATGTGCCGAACGGGCTGCGCCGGCTCACGAAGACCATCGGCGCGCCGCGCTCCACGAAGTCGCGCAGGCCGGCACTGGGCTGGGCCGCGACCATCACGTAGCCCTGCACGACCTGCGAACGCATGGCGTTGAGATAGTCGTCCTGCAGCTCCGGCCGGTCGTGCGTGTCGCACAGGATCATCGTGTAGCCGGCCTCGCGCAGCGCGGCCTCGGTGGAGGCGGCCAGCGTGGCCATCACCGGGTTGTCGAGGTTGGCGGCCAGCATCGCGACCAGGCGGCTCTCACGGTTGCGTAGCGCGCGCCCCAGCTGGTTGGGGTGGTAGCCCACGGTCTTGATCGCCTCGCGCACGCGCGCCAGCGTTTCCGGCGAAGCCCGCCGGGTCTCGCCGTTCACGATGCGCGAGACGGTGGAGATTGAGACGCCGGCCTGCACAGCGACTTCGCTCAGCGAAACCGGGCCGACGCCCTTGCGCCTGCGCGGGGTGTCGTCGGTCATCGGTGCGGGCGGCAGGCCTGCCGGGTCTGGACGCCGCAGCGAATGACGGGTTGGCGCGAAGGCCGGACATGTGGATGGCCAGGCGGGAGCCCGGCGAGTGGAAAGCGAAGCATCGATGGGTCGTATTTTGGGAAAACAAGGGCCGAGGGCGGTGGCCGATCGGTGGCCCGATTAGTGCGGGCCAAGACAAAACATATAACCGAGAAAACTGCAGCTGACAAGTATGGCAAACGATTGCCAAGCATTGGCAAACGTTTGCCATAATAGCCAAAACCGATAACGATCGCAAACCAACGGCCCAAGACGACATGGTTTTCACCTCTAGCGGCACGCACAGCGACGGCAAGCCTCTGCCGGTGCTTTTGCTCGACCCGTCTCCGCGCATCGGGGAAATGCTGCCCGGTGATGGAGTGGATGCCGCGCTGCGTTCCGTCGCGCGCCTTGCATCCCATTTCGGCTCGCGTGCCCAAGGCACCTTCATCGACGCTGCACTGTGCGACTGGCGCGAGACGCCATCAGGTTTCGCCTTTGCGTCGGCGGCCGACGCGCATTCCTGAAGCCGACGACAGATCGGCCCCTCCCTTCCTTTTTTCCAGAAAGAGACAACCATGAACTTCCAGCTTCGTTTTCTCGCCAGGCGCGCCACGCGCGTCGGCCTTCTGGGCGCCGCCGTCGCCACGCTGGCTACCAGCGCCTTCGCCGACATCCGCGTCATGTGCTACCAGGACGGCAATGAGTGCGATGTCACGGCCGACCTCATCAAGCGTTATGAAGCCCAGAACGCCGGCGCCAAGGTGATCCTTGACGTGGTGCCGTACAAGACGGTGGTTGAGCAATTGCCTGTCCAGCTCGCGGCCGGCCAGGGCCCCGACATCGCGCGTGTCGCCGAAATCGGCGGCCTGTCGAAGAACTACATCGACATCAGTGCCTATGTGAAGGACCGCAAGTACTGGGAAGACAACTTCGGCAGCACCTTGCCCTGGATGCGCAACAAGGCGGGCGACAAGGGCATCTACGGTTTCCTGTCGCAAATGACCATGACCGGCCCCTTCGTCAACAAGACCTTGTTTGAGCAGGCCAAGGTGCCGATGCCCGGCCCCAAGGCCACCTGGGAAGAGTGGGCCGATGCGGCGCGCAAGGTGGCCAAGGCTACGCAGACCCCGGCCGCCATGGCCTGGGACCGTTCGGGCCACCGTTTCGCCGGCCCGGCCGTCAGCTATGGCGCGAAGATTTTCGACGCCAAGGGAAACCTCACGGTGGATGCCGGCTACAAGACCGCCGTGGGCAAGTTCGTTGCCTGGCACAAGGACGGCACCATGCTCAAAGACGTCTGGGGCGGCTCGGGCGGCTCCAGCTATGCCGATGCGGTGGGCGAATTCAAGAACGGCCGCGTGGTGATGATCCTGTCGGGCTCCTGGCAGATCAACCGCATGCAAAAGGAAATCGGCAACGCCTTCGACTGGGTCGCCGTGCCCAATCCCTGTGGCCCGGCTGCCTGCTCGGGTATGCCCGGCGGCGCGGCCTGGGTGGCGCTGAAGACCACCAAGTCGCCGAAAGAAGTGGGCCGCTTCCTGGACTTCATGGCGCAGGAGGCCAATGTCGCCGAATTCGCGTCCCGTACCAACAATATTCCGGCCCATGCAGGCGTGGCCAAAAAAGGCGTGGACTACCCGAGCGCCGGCCCGACGGCGCGTGCCGCGCTCGGCGTGTTCACCAGCGGCACCTCCACCATCGTGCCGCCGGCCTACGCGCTGCAAGGCTACAAGTACAACCGCGCCCTGATGCTGCCGACCGTAACCCGGGTCACCCAGGCCATCGTGGGAGAGATCAGCGTGGATGAGGCCGTGACCAAAATCGGCACCGACATGGCCGAAGCGGTAAAACAAGCCGAAAAATAGGCGCACCCCCGTGGCGCGCACTGCGTGCGCGCCTCCCCCTTGCAGGGGGCGACACCTGCGGCCTGGCGGAGCCAGTTCCGCGGTGTCACTGGCATAAGACGGCGCAGAGGGCGTCATGTTGGGCACAGTAGATCGGAGTCGGTATGTCGGTTTTTTCGGCCTTCCTGGGCTTTTTGTTCAACCTGTTCGAGCCGGTCTTCCGGCTGGGCCAGAAATGGCTGGGCGCCTCGCGCATAGGCTGGCTCTTTGTCGGCCCCAACCTGGTGGTGATCAGCATCTTCACCTTTTTACCTATCGTGGTGAACCTGGTGTATGCGGTGACCGGCGGGGTAAATCTACTGCCCATGCAGCGGCCTTTCACGGGGCTGGAAAATTTCGCCATCCTGCTTGAATGCCGCGACTACACCGACCTGCAGACCTGCCGCACCGACATCTTCTGGCGTTCCATCGCCAACACGGTGAAGTTCAGCCTGATCCAGGTGGCCTTGATGGTGTTCTTCTCGCTGGTGACGGCCCTGGTGCTGAACCGCAAGATCATAGGCCGCGGCTTCTGGCGCGGTGTGTTCTTCTACCCGGTGCTGCTGTCGCCGGTGGTGGTGGCGCTGATCTGGAAATGGCTGTTGCAAAGCCAGGGCGTGTTCAATGCCGGCCTGGTGGCCATGGGCGGCTCGCCGATGGACTGGCTGCTTGACCGGCACTGGGCATTCTTCTGGGTGGTGGTGGTGTCGATCTGGGCTCACATGGGTTTTTACACACTCATTCTGCTGGCCGGCCTGCAGGCCATTCCGAAAGACGTCTACGAAGCCGCCGAGATGGACGCTGCACCGCCGTTTCGCGTGCTGAGGCGCATCACGCTGCCCCTGCTCATGCCCAACCTGATCGTGGTGCTGGTGTTGGTGATGATCCGCGCGGTGCAGAGCTTTGACGAAGTGTTTGTGCTCACCGGCGGCGGCCCGGGCTCGGCCACTACCTTCATCGTGCAATACATCTACCAGACCGGTTTCGCCGAACAGATCCACCTCTACGGCCTGGCCGCCGCGGCCTCGCTGATCCTGGCCGCCGGCCTGATGGCCCTGACGCTCGCGCAACTGCGGCTGTCCAAAGCCGGTGAGGCCGGAAAAATCAAGAAGTAAGGAAAAGCCATGGCCAATTTCCTCACCCGCACCAAGGGCTACAAATACGGTGGCACCAGCCTGCATTGGACCGACTGGGTCTCCTATGCCTACCTGCTGGCCGGCCTCATCGTGATGTTCGGCCCGGTGCTGTGGCTCGTGATGTCGTCCTTCAAGACCGAAAGCGCGCTGAGCCAGTTCCCGCCGACCTTTCTGCCCTACAGCCAGAAGGAAGCGGTGGTGGCCGGATACGACAAACCCCTGCCGCTGTTCCGTGCCAAGGACGAACAGGGCAATATCCGCGAACTGGCCCAGGTGCGCCGCATCGGCCTGGTCGCCACCATGGTCGATCCCGCGGCGCCGCAGACCGAACTGCGCGTGAACATCAATGACCGCAAACCGGTGAATGAACTCAAATTCGCCGGCGGCAACTACACCGAGCTGTTCGGCAAGTTCGCCTTCGGCACCTATCTATGGAACAGCGTGTTCATCACCGTGGTGGCGACCATCCTCACGCTGCTGTTCAATTCGATGGCGGCCTTCGCGCTGTCCAAGTACCAGTTCACCGGGCAGAAGACGGTGTTTGTGCTGATCATCGCCACGCTGATGATTCCGCCCACCATCATCCTGGTGCCGGCTTTCCTGGTGATCTCGGAGCTGAACCTCTTGAACAACCTCTGGGGCGTGATCCTGCCCGCGGTGGCCACGCCGACGGGCGTGTTCCTGCTGCGCCAGTACATGCTGACCATTCCCGACGAATTGCTGGAGGCCGCGCGCATGGACAACGCCAGCGAGTGGCGCATCTACTGGAAGATCATCCTGCCGCTGGCCGCTCCGGCGATGGCGGTGCTGGCCATTTTCTCGTTCATGTGGCGCTGGAACGACTTTCTCTGGCCGTTGATCGTGCTGTCCAAGTCGGAGCACTTCACCTTGCAGCTCGCGCTCAATGCCTTCCAGGGTGAACTCAACACGCAGTGGCACTACCTGCTGGCGATGACCGTGATCACCTTGATTCCGATCACCCTGGTCTTTGCCTTCCTGCAGAAATACATCGCCACTGGCATCGCCAGTGCCGGCGTCAAATAACCAAGGACTTTCCCGTGGCCACTCTTGAACTCGCCAACGTCGTCAAAACCTTCGACAAAGCCACCATCATCCATGGCGTGGACCTGACCGTTTCCGATGGTGAATTTGTGGTCTTCGTCGGTCCCTCAGGCTGCGGAAAATCCACGCTGCTACGCATCATCTCGGGGCTGGAGCCCGCCAGCAGCGGCGACATCCGCATCGACGGCCAGCGTGTCAATGACGTGAGCGCCGCGCACCGCGGCTGCTCGATGGTGTTCCAGTCATACGCGCTCTACCCGCACATGAGCGTCTACGACAACATGGCTTTCGGCCTGGAAAACCTGGGCGTGGCCAAAGCCGTGATCGAGAGCAAGGTCAATGCCGCCGCCACCATGCTGCAGCTCGCGCCGCTGCTGCAGCGCAGGCCCACCCAGCTCTCCGGCGGCCAGCGTCAGCGCGTAGCCATAGGCCGCTCCATCGTGCGCGAACCCAAGCTCTTCCTGTTCGACGAACCGCTGTCTAACCTCGATGCCGAGCTGCGCGTTTCGATGCGCGCCGAGATCCGCGACCTGCATGCCCGGCTTGGCGCGACCATGATTTACGTGACACACGACCAGGTCGAGGCCATGACCATGGCCGACAAGATCGTGGTGCTGCGCGCCGGCCGCATCGAGCAGGTCGGCTCGCCGCTGGAGCTGTATAACCGGCCCTGCAACCAGTTCGTGGCCGGCTTCATCGGCAGCCCGCGCATGAACTTCGTGCCGGTGGCTCAGATGCCTGGCGCCAAGCCTGGAACAAGCACGGTGGGCATCCGGCCCGAGCATGCGCAGCTCACCAACGACGGTCCGCTGGAGATGAAGGTGTCGCAGGTCGAGCAACTCGGCAGCACCAGCATCTTGCATGGCAACGTGGTGCCCGATGCGCCTTTTGAAATCATCCTGAGCGGGCAGACCAACATCCAGCGCGGCGACACCGTCAAGGTGACCGCACCCGCAGAGCACCTGCATTTCTTCGACCAGAACGGCTTGCGTCTTTGAACCTGCGCCACCCGAAACATTGACCAGCCGACCATGCGCCTTGACCAAGCTCCCACTTTCGCCCTGCAATCGCGCAGCGGCAACCACCTCGTCCTGAACAGCACCAGTGGTGCCACGGCCCACATCTGGGTGCTCGAAGAAGACATCGTTCGTGTGCTGGTGCTGCCGCAAGGACGGCTGCAGATGCCGCGCAGCTGGACCGTGGCGCCTGGACTTGAAAACTTGCCCGTTGAAGGCCGCGACCGCTTCGACGTGAGCGGCTTTTCGCTGCCCGCATTCGAACTCAAGGAAGAGGGCTCGCAACTACAGATCACCACAGGCGCCGTGCGCCTGACCATCGCGCTCGAAGGCTTCTTTTGCCGCTGGGAAAGCCGGCAACAGGGCCGCTGGCAGGCCACAGCCTCCGACCGCACCACGCAGAGCTACAACTTTGGATGGTGGGACGAAAAGGTCTACCACTACCTGCAGCGCGAACGCGGCGAAGCCTACTTCGGCCTGGGCGAGCGCGCCGGCGACGCCAACCGTGCCGGCCAGCGCTACCGCATGTGCAACCTCGACCCCATGGGCTACAACGCACGCAGCACCGACCCGCTGTACAAGCACATCCCGTTCTACATCACGCGCAAAGGTGGTGAAAAAGACGCCGGCCTGTGTTTCGGTTTGTTCTACGACACCTTGTCCGATTGCAGCTTCGACATGGGCCGCGAGATGGACAACTACCACGGCCACTACCGTTACTTCGTAGCCGATCACGGCGACCTCGACCTGTATTACATCGCCGGCGCCGACCAGGCCGCCATCACGCGCCGCTACACCTGGCTCACGGGCAGGCCCATCTTCCCGCCGCGCTACGCGCTGGGCTATTCCGGCTCGACCATGAGCTACACAGACGCACCGAATGCGCAAGAGCGCATGGGCGAGTTCCTCGAACGCTGTGAAGAGCACGACATTCCCTGCGACTCGTTCCACCTGTCGTCGGGCTACACCTCCATTGGCCCGGGCCGTTACGTCTTCAACTGGAACCGCGAGAAGTTTCCCGACCCCGCAGCGTTTGTGCAGAGTTACCTGGAATGCGGCGTACGCCTGGTGCCCAACATCAAGCCCGCGCTGCTCAGCAACCACCCGCGCTTCGAAGAGGTCAGGCAGGTCGGCTTGCTGGTGCAAGACCCGGACGGCCAACCCACGGCCATACAGTTCTGGGACGGCACCGGTGCGTACCTCGACTTCACCAACCCCAAGACCATCGCTTGGTGGAAGAGGCAGGTGACTGAGCAGCTGCTCGAATACGGCATCCCCGCCACCTGGAATGACAACAACGAATACGAGATCTGGAGCGACAAGGCGCTGGCCCACGGCTTCGGCGCGCCCCGTCCCGCGCGCGAGGTGCGCCCGCTGCAGACCTTGCTGATGATGCAGGCGTCGCATGCCGCGCAGACCGAGTTCGCGCCCGCGGAGCGGCCCTACCTGGTGTCGCGCTCAGGCGCCGCGGGCATGCAGCGCTATGTGCAGACCTGGTCGGGCGACAACTACACGGCCTGGGAAACGCTGCGCTACAACATCCGCATGGGCCTGGGCCTGGCGATGTCGGGCGTGTCCAACACCGGGCACGATATAGGCGGTTTTTCCGGTCCTGCGCCGGGGCCCGAGTTGCTGCTGCGCTGGGTGCAGCACGGCATCTTCCTGCCGCGCTTCAGCATCCATTCGTGGAACGACGACAAAACCGTCAATGAACCCTGGATGTACCCCGAGGTGACGCCCCAGGTGCGCGAGCTGATCCGCCTGCGCTACCGGCTCATGCCTTACCTGTACGACCTGGTATGGCGTTACCACAGCGCCTACGAACCCATCATCCGGCCGACGTACCACGACTTCCCGGAAGACACGCACTGCCTGGAAGAAAACGACGACATGCTGCTGGGCGCCCATTTGCTGGTGGCCTCGGTGGTCGAGCCCGGTCAGACCGAGCGCCGCGTGTGGCTGCCCGGCACCGGCGGTTGGTACGAGGCGCACACCGCGCGGTACGTGAAAGCCGGCCAGTGGATCACGCTGGATGCGCCGCTGGATGGCCCGCCCCCATTGCTGGCACGCGAAGGCTGTGCCGTACCGCTGAACCTCGGAGAGATCCATTTCGCAAAGGTCCAAGACCTGCGCGGCTTCCAGGTATTTCCCTTCAAGGGGGATGGCAGTTTCGAAGCCAGCTGTTTTGAAGACGACGGCCATAGCCAGGCCTGGCGCAGCGGCGCTTATGGGCAGTGGCGCCTGCGCGTTGATTGCACCGCGCGAGGCCTGCACATCGCGGTGTTCCGTGAGGGCGCACAGCCACCTGTGCAAGACAACCTGGTCTTGCTGTTGCCGGCAACAGAGCAACGCCCGCTTAGCTTTGACGGCGGGGCGCTGGTGCAGGATCAGCTCGAAGGCGCCTGGAGGCGGCTGACGCTGAAGCTTTGACCCTATATGAGGGAAATGTGTCCTGGGCCGCTGCGATCCCGGGCAGCGGATCACCAGCCTTGGCGGTAAGCCGTGACGGTGCAACACGATGGCTGGAGTTCTGGCACGTCCTTTGCATGCTGTCCTGCGGTGACGACAATTCACTACGGGAGGCTTCAAATGTTGGTCCTGATCTTGCGACCCCTTGCATCTGTCGGCCTGGCGGCCGCTTTCACCACAACCGGCCTACACGCCTCAGACGTTGCCGCCGGCCGCCCGGTCAGCCCAGCCAGCCAAACGCAAACCCTGAGTGTGCCGGACCACAGTGTCAAACCGGTCAACGCGGCCAAAACCAGGGCCGCGGCAAAACGCACGCTGGGTACGAACCCGGCGATGCCGCTTTGGGAAGGCCCCTGGGGTCCTCACCATTGAGGTGGACTTCGACGGAAGTTGTGACTTGGCCCATTGCACTCTCCGGCGTCTCTGGTGTGATTGGCCTGGAGCGGCAACTTCGCGCGTTGATCAGTCTCCTGGACCACGCCGCCTCTGCCTCATTCAGCTGGCCACCGCCGGAGCCTCAAGGGGCAGGCGGCGACTGGCTCGTCAACCACTGGCGCAGTGATTGGATTACGGGCGCCTTGGCGCGCTCGTTCGTCGTCACCAGAAAGTAACTGCGCGGCGAAATAAAGGGCTTGTCATTCAGCTTGACCAGGCGCCCGGTCTGCAGCGCCGATGCGCTCACATAGTCCGGCGCCAGTGCGATGCCAAGTCCGGCCTCCGCTGCCGTCAATGCAAGCGACAGCAGACCGTAGTGGGCGCCCGGCATCGGGACTTCTACAGACGCGCCCAGCTGCCGCAGGTAGGCCGGCCATGAGTTGGGCACCATGCTCTGGTGCAGCAAGGGCAGCGCTGCCATTTGCGTGCCCGTCAGCGGCGCCGCCAGCCGGCTCAGCGTGGGCGCCGCAAGAGGAAAGGAGTGCAGGGGGTGTAGCAGGTCGGCCACGCAGCCGGGCTCCGGCCCTTCGCAGTAGACGATAGCCGCGTCCAGCCCCGAGTCGCGCATGCTGATGGGCCCGGTATGCGTGGCCACGTCCAGCTGGATTTGCCGGTGCGCGATGGCGAAGGCGCACAGCCGAGGCATGGCCCACAGCGTGCCAAAGGTGGTGGGCACAGACAGCCGCAGTATCTTGCCTGGCATGGAGCCCATGGACGCGGCGATGGTCGCTGACTCCAACTCGTCCAGCAGGGTGCGCACCCGTCGCAGGTAGCTGGCACCGTCAACCGTCAGCTCCATCCCGCTAGTTGTGCGCCGGCACAGTGCAACGCCGACAAAGCCCTCCAGGTCCGACAGCTGGCGGCTCACCGCGCTTTGCGTCAGACCCAGTTCATCGGCTGCGGCAGTGATGCTCAGGCGCCGTGCAATCACCTCGAAGGTGTTGAGGTTGACGATGGAGGGCAGGTGGCGCTGCGTCGGATATTTCATGGCGGTTACGGCCATTATTGGCATGGCATCCGTTCGCCCGCAATGAAAAAGGCTATGCGGGCATGAAATAAATGCAGGGGGGTATGCGTTTATTCCGTTGGACAGGCCGGCGCGCATGTCAGATATTCGGGGCGCCGCAGTGGGCGGCCCCTCAAGAACAGAAGTTGGAGTCACAGATGTCGAAATTTCAAGCGCGCCTTGTACTGCTGCTGGTGGCGGCCACGCTGGCTGGCACCGCCCTGGCGGCGGATTGGCCCGCCACCCAGCCTATCAAACTGATCGTGCCCTCGGCCGCCGGCGGCACGCCCGACCAGACCAGCCGAAAACTGGCCTACTACCTTCAGGACAAGCTCAAACAAGCGGTGATCGTCGAGAACCGCCCCGGCGCGGCAGGCACCATTGCCATGCAGGCGGTGGCCACCGCCAAACCCGACGGCTATACGCTGGGCTTCGGCAATATCGTGACCATGGCCATCAACCGCAGCCTGATTTCCAAGATGCCCTACAACCCCGATAAAGACCTGGCGCCGGTGGCCGTGCTCTCGCAGGTGCCCAATGTGCTGGTGGTCCGCCATGGCCTGCCCATCGCCTCGGTTCGCGAATTGGTCATCTATGCCAAGAGCCACCCGGGCAATCTGACCATGGGTTCCGGCGGCAACGGCACCACCAGTCACCTCAGCGGCGAAATCCTCAAGGAAAAAGCCGGCATCAGCTTCAGCCACATTCCCTACCGCGGGGCTCCGCAGGCGCAGACCGACCTGATCGGCGGGCAGATCGACTTCATGTTTGACAACCTGCCGTCCATGGTGGGCGCGATCCAGTCGGGCAAGGTGCGTCCGCTCGCGGTTACCAGTAAACGTCGCTCGGCGCTGCTGCCCAACGTGCCGACCATGGAAGAGGCGGGCATTGCAGGCTTCGAGGTGGTGGCCTGGGGCGGCATTGTGGCACCGACGGGCACGCCTCGGTCGGTGATCCTGCGCCTGAACCGTGAGATCAACAACTGGCTGCAGGCACCTGCGACCAAAGCCGAATTCGCACAAGTGGGGCAGGTCGCGCTTGGGGGAACGCCCGAGTTTTTCAAGACACATATTGACAGCGAGGCGAAAAAATGGGGTGACGTGATCCGCAACGCCGGAGTAAAGCTTGACTGAATGTGCCTGGCCTTTCGCGTAGGCCTGCTGTTGCGTTTCGGCTATTCGCTTCACACAAGGATGCGCTGACAGGCGCAACCACATACCAAAAACAGACCCCAAGGACAAGCATGTTCAGTTCCCCCGTCCCCGCTACCCAGGTTCTCGCGCACTGGGCTGCCACGGTCCCCAGTCAATGGGGTGAATCCACCCTGCGCACGGCGGAGCACTCCCTGGAGGACACCATCGTCGCCATGGTGGCGGGTGCTGGGGATCCGGTTTGCGCCTCGGTACGTGCGGGATTGCGTGTCGCGGGACCGGTCCCGGTGGTGGGTAGCAACACCGGGACTTGTGCCGCCTTCAGTGCATTGGCCAACGGCACGGCCGCCCATGCGCGGGAGTTGGATGAGATGTTTTTCGTCGCCGGTGGCCATTTTGGCTGCGCTGTGATCCCAGCCATCCTGGCGCAAGCGCACGAGATTGATGCCACGCTCGATGCGGTGCTGGATGCACTGATCGTCGGAAGCGAGGTGATGGCCCGCGTCGGGATGGCGATGGACCGGTCCCATGCCGAAAAAGGCTGGCATGGTACTCAAACCATTGGTGTAATTGCTGCCGCAGCCGCTTGCGCCAGACTGCTTGGGCTGGGCGTCGGCGGTATGACACACGCCCTCAGCCTGGCTGTTTCCATGGCAGCTGGACCCAAGGTCCAGTTCGGCACCGACACGAAACCCGTGCATGCCGGACTGGCGGCTCAAGGCGGTGTGCTGGCCGCATCGCTTGCGGCCTCAGGCGTCACCGGCAGCGATAAAGCCCTGGAAGGCCCGCATGGGTTTGGCGCACTCTATGCTGGGGGCTTGGCGGCCGACTGGCGGTCCATGACTGCAGTCAACGATGGCCCGCTGGCGATCGACAGCCACGGCCTGGGATTCAAGCTGTATCCCAACTGTGCGTCCACACACCGCTGTCTGGACGCGTTGCAAGCCCTGGCCACGGAACACCGATTCGGCATGGAGGACGTGGAGCGTGTCGAAACATTGGTCGGGCGCGTCAACCTGGTGAATCTCAAATACCCGGAGCCGAGGGATCCCCGCGAGGCCATGTTTTCCATGCCCTACGCGGTGGCAACGATGCTCCGTTATGGCACGGTCACGTTGGCCGACTTCACGCCGCAAGCGGTGCAAGACGACGTGACCCGGCGCCTCATGCCACGCGTCGAAATGCGCCTGGATTCGACACGCGTGGAAACCGCAACGCAGCTGCTCCCCCACACCACAGTCGTAACCTTGAAGGACGGACGACGCCTGGAGCGTGTGGTTCACCACGCCAAAGGGTCATTCCTGAATCCGTTTTCGCCGTTGGAGCGGCAAATCAAATTCGAACAATGCACCATGGGCATCCTTCCGGAAGAGCGTTTGGCACCGCTTCGCGACAACCTGGCTCGACCGCAAGGCGTCAAGGTCCGCCAAGTGCTCGCTCTGCTGCAGTTCGAAGCCCGGGTTGATGATGGCGCGCGTTTCGGCCGTCCATGAGGAGGCGGGTCGGGCCCCCTTCCTTGATCCATGGAATCCAGCTTGCTCAGGCGGGCCCGAACCCGACGGTTCCCCCGCGCGGATCACAGCCGAAGCGGCGCTGGCAACGGAGAGTCCGCGACCGTGTTGCAGCAGGTTGACCACTGATCGATATCCAAGTCCGTCAGATTCGCGGCACAAAGGAAACTCTCATCATGCACAACCGTTGTTTATCGTCGGCTTTCGCCGAGGCCCTGATGGCACTGGCCGTGGGGGCCCTTGTGACGGGAGCCGGTCCGGTACTCGCCGCAGAGATCATAGTAGGCCAAGTCGCCCCCATGTCAGGGCCGGAGGCCGGTCAGGGCCGCGCTTACGCCGCCGGCATGCAATTGCATTTCAACGCCATGAACAAGGCCGGTGGCATTAACGGTCATAAGTTCACACTCTTGCGCAAGGATGATGGCGGGAGGCCCGACGACACGGTCACGTTGACCAAGCAGATGATTGCTGAAGATAAGCCACTGGTTCTGGCCGGTTACTTTGGCGGCAAGAATGTTGCAGACTTGGTGTCTGCGGGAATTTTGGCAAAAGAAAAGATCGCTCTGGTGGGCTACCGTACTTCGGAGATTCAGCCGGACACCCCCTACCTGTATAGCGTGCGGGCAGGCCTGCGCGACGAGATTTCCAAACTCATTGAGCATTTGGCCACCATCGGGATTAAGCGCCTGGGGCTTTTCCATGAGGCTGGGCCGGGCTCAACTGCGGTAATCGCCGCGGCCGAGGAGTCAGCTAGGAAAGTCAGAGCGACGATCGAAGGACGCGCCTCCTACGTCGCCAACACGGTCAACGTCACCGACGCCGTGGACACTTTCATGAACATGCAGCCGCAAGCGATCATCATGGTTTCCAGCGGGTCTGCTGCGGCTGGCTTCATTGAGAAGTACCGTATCGCAGGTGGCGCGGCTCAACTGCTTTCGCATTCGGGCGCCGACATCGAGCAACTCTCGAAACGACTGTCTCCGGAGCAGATGCAAGGTGTGGCTATCGCCCAAGTGACGCCAAGTCCGTACAAGGTCTCCAGTCAGCTAGTCAAGGAATTTACTGAGACCGCTGCCAAGACACCCAACCTGGAAGTGCCTGTGAGCTACGCCATGATGGAGGGCTATATTGCCGCTCGCGTCATTTCTGAAGCGATACGCCGCCAAGGCAGCAGGCCCAGCCGCGAGGGGACCGTTCTAGCCTTGGACGGCATGAGTAATTTTGACCTGGGTGGTTACTTGATCAGCTTTAAACCGGGACAGCACTCTGGCTCCAGCTTCGTCGAGTTATCCATCGTCACCAGTGCTGGCAGGATTCGTCAATAGTGCCATTGATCAGTTGGGTAATAGCAGCCCCCGGCGATTTACATATTCCTCCGGTACTGCCCACCCACCTCGAGCAGCGCATTGGTGATCTGCCCCAACGAACAGACGCGCACCGCCTCCATCAACACCTCGAACACATTGAGGTTTTCGATCACGGCCTGCTCCAGGCGCTTGAGCGTCGAATCCACCGCGCAAGGCCTGCACATCGCGGTTCACCGTGAGGGCGCGCAGCCGCTTGTGCAAGACAGTCTCATCCTGCTGATGCCGGCGGCTGAGCGGCGAACGCTGGATTTTACTGGTGCAACGTTGGTGCAGGACCAACTGGAAGAGGCAGGCGCCTGGAGGCGGCTGACCCTGAAGCTCTAGCGAGGCAAGGACGAAGTCCTAGCCCGCATGGCTCTGGGCCTTGTAGACCAGCCAGGAGCCCGACTTCTGCTTGCGCAGGTAGAAGCGAACCGAACAATCAAAAAAATCCACGCTGACCTCCACCGGGTCAGGGTCTTGGTTGCCGGCCAGCCGGCGAAGGCGGTTGCCGTTGGTCTGGAACGGTGTAAACCCGGTCGGTTTGACGCAGCGGCGCAGGCGGGCTTTCCAGCCGGCGTCAGTGTCCACCCCTTCGATGTACGCGTGGGTCGCTGCGATGGCCTCCGCCGGCCTGTGTTCGCACTTGATCCAGAAGGCGAACAGAGCCGCGCCGGCGAAAGGCGCGGCGAGAATGGAAATCAGGATCTTTCGCATCAGGCTGAGTCGCTCATGTTCGCCTGCTCAGCCCTTGCCCAGCGGCGGCTTGCCGAACAGAGTCGATGCGTTGCTGATAGGCCCCAGCTCCGCGCTCGCCGCTTGCAGCGCCGGCGCCAGTTCATGCGTGCGCTCGCCGGTGAGGCGCGTGCGCGGCCCCGCGATGCTGATGACGCCGATGGCCGCCTTGCGGTGGAACACCGGCACGGCCATGGCCGACATGCCCGGTGCAAACACTTCGTCGATCATCGCGTAGCCGCGTACCCGCGCCGCGTGCAGGAAGCCGAGCAGCGCCTTGATGGTGGTGGGCGCCTTGGGCCCGTATTGCGCCGGTGTGCCGAAGCCCTGTTTGCTGACGAGTTCCAGCGCGCGCTCATCGCTCAGCGTCATCAGCCACGCATGCCCGGACGAGGTGCATGACAGGCGCACGTCCATGCCCATGTCCGGGTCGTAGCGCAAGCCCGACTGCCGCTGGCCCTGCGCCTTGGCCACAAAGGTGAGGCGGTCTTCGTCGACGATGGACAGGCGCACCAGCTCGCCTGATGTTTGCGCCAGCCGTTCCAGCAGCGGCTCAGCGATGTTGACGATGCCGGCGCTGCTAAGGAAGCCCAATCCCAGCGACACCACTTTGGTCGTGAGCACGTACTCGCCCTGCTTGCGGGCCTGGCGCACATAGCCCAGGCGCTGCAGGTCCGCCAGCACGCGGTGGCAAGCGCTCAGCGGTAGGTTCAGCTCCGTCGCGATCAGCGACAGCGGCGAGCCTTGCGGGTAGTGCGCAAGGTGCTCCAGCACGGTGAAGCCGCGGTCCAGGGCATTGCTCATATCGTCATATGAAAAAAGTTTCCAGTTTGGAAAGATTGTGGCACGACGGGGCAAGAATCGGTTCGCGTCCATGAAAGGTCTCCGTGAGGAATCCCATGCAATCGAAAGTGATTTACGTCCTGAACGGGCCCAACCTCAACCTGCTAGGCGTGCGTGAGCCGCATCTCTACGGCTCCACGACGCTGGCGCAGGTAGAACAACTATGCCGCCGTGTCGCGGACGAGCTGGGTTTTACGTGCGAGTTCCGCCAGACCAACCATGAGGGCATGATGGTCGACTGGGTGCAGGAAGCCCGCGAGAAGGCCGCCGCCCTTGTCATTAACCCGGCCGGGCTGTCGTTCCGTTCCATCCCGGTGCTGGACGCTCTCAAGACGCTGGACCAGCCGATTGCCGAAGTGCATGTCACCAACATCCACCGGCGCGATGCGCTGTACCAGAACTCGCTTGTGTCGCTGGTGGCCACGGGCGTCATCTGCGGCTTTGGCCCGTTCGGCTACGAGTTGGCGCTGCGGGCGCTCGCGCAGCGCCTGACCTTTGCATAGAGCCACGTAGAGCCCGATTGCCCCACCCGGAATTTCCACGCAATTTTCATTTCATCCAAATACATCAAAGGAGACAAGCCATGAACCATTCCATCCAACTTCCGATAGCCCGGCGTACGCTGCTTGGCGCGGGCGCCACCCTGGCCGCCACCGCCGCACTGCGGGCCTGGGCCCAGACTCCCGCCACCATTCGCTTCGCTGCCGTGTTCTCCGACAAAGACATTCGCGCCGAGATGATGAACCAGTTCGCCAAGGATGTCGCCGCCGACTTCAAGGTCGAAATGCACCTGAACTCCACGCTTTTCCGCCAAGGCACCGAGCTGGTCGCGCTGCAGCGCGACAACCTGGAGGTGGGCAACATCGCGCCGCAGGACATCTCAAAGCAGGTGCCGGCCTGGTCCATCCTGACCTCGGCCTACCTGTTCCGCGACGCCAACCACCTCAACACCTTTTTCGCCAGCGAGCAGGGTGCACAGATGAAGAAGATGGTGGAAGACCAGCTGAAGGTGAAAATCCTCGGCCCGACCTTTTTCGGCACGCGACACGTCGGCCTGAAGGGCAAGAAGAAGATCAACACGCCCGCCGACCTGGCCGGTGTGAAGCTGCGCATGCCTCCCGGCGACGCCTGGCAACTGCTGGGCCGCTCGCTCGGCGCCAACCCCACGCCCATGGCCTACGCGGAGACCTACACCGGCTTGCAAACCGGCGCCATCGACGGCCAGGACAATCCCTTGCCCAACGTGCAGAACATGAAGTTCAACGAAGTGCTGGGCCAGCTGGTGCTGACCTCGCACCTGGTGGGCTTTGACGTGCTCACCGTCAACCTCAAGACCTGGGCCGGCATGTCGCCGGCAAAGCAGCGCGCCTTCCAGGCCGCGGCCGACAAGGCCATCGCCTGGAGCACGGCCGAGCACCAGAAGCGCGAGGCCGAGCTGGCGGAGAGCTTCCGCAAGGGCGGGCTCGACGTCTACGTTCCCAACATCGCCGCCTTCCGCGAGTATGCGCAGAAGGTCTACCTGGCGTCCGACGAAGCCAAGGCCTGGCCTGCCGGCATGTTGGCGCAGATCAACGCCATGAAGTGACCCGCGGCCCATGCTGACCCGAGTGTTGAAAACGCTGCACCGCTTCGCCGAAGCGGTGGCCGCCGGCCTGCTGGCCGTGATCTTCGTCGCCTTCCTGGTGCAGATCGTCATGCGCTACCTGTTCAATTGGCCGGTGGGCTGGACCGCCGAGCTGTCGCTGGTGTGCTGGCTGTGGCTGGTGCTGTGGGGCGCGGCCTTTGTGCTGAAGGACGACGAGGAGATCCGCATCGACATGATCAGCTCGCGCGGGAGTTATCGCACGCGCCGGGTGGTCGGCGGTGTCGTGGCCATCGCCATCATCGTGCTGTTCGGCATGTCGCTGCCCGGCGCGTGGAGCTATGTCACCTTCATGAAGGTCGAGAAGAGTTCCTACCTCGGCGTCCGCATGGACGTCACCTATTCCATCTACATTGTCTTCGTCGTGGCGGTCATCCTCCGCGCGGTGCGCCAGCTGATACACGGGCCCGACAAAACCACT
The DNA here is from genome assembly GCF_056402835.1 of Polaromonas sp. P3_B4. Lineage (NCBI taxonomy): Bacteria > Pseudomonadati > Pseudomonadota > Betaproteobacteria > Burkholderiales > Comamonadaceae > Polaromonas > Polaromonas sp. P3_B4. The sequence continues at coordinate 3,145,363 of NZ_JBFUGQ010000001.1, read as the reverse complement.
CGCGACATGCCGTCCTCAGCGTCCGCCCTATGAACCTCACAAGTCCCTTTTCGCTGGCGATCATCGCCATCGTCGGCCTGAGCCTGCTCGGCGCGCCCATCGGCCTGGCCATGATTGCCGGCTCTGTGCTCTACCTCTACATGAAAGGCATGGACGTGGGCGCCGCCGCCGAGCAACTGCTCAACGGCACCTATTCCAGCTTCCTGCTGCTGGCTATTCCGCTGTTCATCCTGGCTGCTACGTTCATGAGTACGGGCAGCGTGATGGACAGGTTGCTGCGCTTTTGTAACGCCATCGTCGGCCGCTTCCCGGGCGGCCTGGCGCAGGTCAACGTGCTGCAGAGCGTGGTCTTCGCCAGCATGTCGGGTTCGGCCCTGGCGGACGCCGCCGGCTCGGGCAAGGTCATGCAGGTGATGATGACGCGCGAGGGCAAGTACACGCCGGGCTTCGCCGCGGCGCTGAGCGCCGTGTCGTCGGTGATAGGGCCGATACTGCCGCCATCCATCCCCATGGTGCTGTATGCGCTGGTGTCAGGCACCTCCATCGGTTACCTGTTCATCGGCGGCGTGCTGCCCGGCCTGCTGCTGGGCGTGGTGCAAATGGTGCTGATCTGGTTCCAGGCCAAGCGGCGCGGTTTCCCGGTGGAAGAGAGGGTGCCGCTGTCCGAGATGCCGCGCATCACCAAGGAGGCCTTTCCCGCGCTGATGCTGCCGGTGATCCTGCTGGGTTGCCTGTACAGCGGCATCACCACGCCGACCGAGGCGGCGGGTGTCGCGGCCGCCTACGCGCTGCTGATCTCCGCCGGCCTGTACCGCAGCATGGGCTGGCCTGACATCTACGATTCGCTGCTGTCCAGCGCGAAGATGAGCATCTCCATCGGCATGCTGATCGCCGGCGCGCTGGTGTTCAACTACGTCATCACCTCGGAGAACATCCCCACCCACCTGAGCGGCATGCTCAAAGGCATGGAAATGACACCTCTCACCTTCCTGCTACTTGTCAATGTCATCCTGCTGTTGCTGGGGGCCTTTCTGGAAGGCTCGACCATCATTCTGATCATCCTGCCGGTGCTGCTGCCCACCGCGGTGGCACTGGGCATTGACCCGGTGCACTTCGGCGTCATGGCCGTGCTCAACATCATGATCGGGCTGGTAACGCCACCGTATGGGCTGCTGCTGTTCATGATGATGAAGATCGCCGACGTCTCCTTCTCCGAACTGATGGCGGAGGTCTGGCCCTACCTGCTCGTCATGCTCGGCGCATTGGCGCTGGTGACCTTCTGGCCGGGCATGGTGCTGTGGTTGCCGCGTATGGCGGGCTATACGGGGTGAGTCGGCGCCCAAATTGAGGCTTCAGCGCGGCTCAACACGTTTGGCCTCACGCCACGCCAGAGAAAACCAGGAACTTATCCACACCGTGAGCACCTTCTGCTCACAAAGAGTGTGAGTCCATATTCGATGGAAAACTCGGGTCAGACTTCAGTGCAATTCAACAGTGGCATCTATTGTCCGTCGCTTGTTTTCGACGATTCGGCTTCCTCAGAAACCGTTTTTGGGTAAAGCCGCCCTTAAGGTGTCTCTTCGACGACACGTTTGGGCAGAGCTTCCAAAATCTCGCTTGGCGCCACGTTTCCGCCGATCTCCCCCGTAAAGCCGATCTTTATATTAATAAGTACTCTTATTTTGTTTTTTAAGATGTGAAAGGATACAAGTAACAATCGGCAGAAGTTACAGTTTTCTTACTTCCGAGCCCCTAAGATCGCTCTCCATGCAGGGTTGCTACTCACTTTTGAGTGGAAATAGTTATTAAAAACAAGTACTTGGGAGTGGGAGCATTTTTAGCGCAGCTTCGTCAGACCGGTCGACTTCGTCGCTGGTGCTGCATCCAATCATCCGTTCGGGGTTTTCCCTGGACCGACTCGCTGTCGCGGTTGGCTTGTGGGCGCTTACCGCCGGTATTCATGCCCAACCCGACCCGCGCATTGACGTTCAGGAGCAGCGCCGCGCGCAGGAGCGGGAGAAGGTCTTGCGGGAACAGCTTGAAACCGCGCCCGATGTGCGCCTGCGCGCCGGGCCCGAACCCGGGCAAGCCCGGCTGCCTGTTTCAGAATCGCCATGTTTTGAGATCCGCACGATCACCCTGCGTGGCGAAGATGACGCTGCGCAACGCTTTGACTGGTTGCTTGCCGCCACCTCCGGCGCCGATGCCAGCGACTCACCTTTGGGACGCTGTCTGGGCGCGCAAAGCATTGCTTTGCTCATCAAGCGTGCGCAAAACGCTTTGACGGCCCGCGGCTTTGTCACCTCACGCATCCTGGCCGAGCCGCAAGACCTCAAAAGCGGCAGCCTCACGCTGACCGTGCTTCCGGGCAGCATTCGTGCCATACGTTTTGCCCAAGGGACCAAACCCGGCACCCGGCCGCACAGCACCGCACCGGCGGAGCCCGGTGCTGTTCTGAACCTGCGCGATGTCGAGCAGGCGCTGGAAAATCTCAAGCGCGTTCCAACCGCCGAGGCCGATATCCAGATCGAGCCAGCCGAGCTGCCGGGTCAGAGCGATCTGGTGGTCAGTTACAAGCAGGCCTTTCCACTGCGGCTTTCACTGTCGGCGGACGACAGCGGCGCCAAAAGCACCGGCAGGTACCAGGGCGGCCTGGCCCTATCCTGGGACAATCCTTTGAGCCTGAACGATCTGCTGTACCTGTCGTTCAACGGTGACCAGGGCGGCGGCGAGGAAGGCGAGCGCGGCACCTGGGGGCGCACGGTGCATTACTCGGTACCCGTGGGCTACTGGCTGCTTGGCGCCACCGCCAGCAAGAACCGCTATTGGCAATCTGTTGCCGGCTTGAACCAGAGTTATGTCTACCGCGGCACCAGCAGCAATGCCGAGCTCAAACTCTCGCGGCTGGTCTACCGGGACGCGGCGCGCAAGACCACGCTGTCCCTCGGCGCCTTCTACCGCAGTTCAAACAACTACATCGACGACACCGAAATTGAAGTTCAGCGACGCAGGGTCGGCGGCTGGCACGCCGCAATGAACCATCGCGAATTCATTGGCCAGTCCACGCTGGACACCACCCTCGCCTATAAGCGCGGCACTGGCGCCTTCAATTCTCTACCTGCGCCGGAAGAAGCGTTTGGTGAAGGCACATCGCGCTTCAGACTGGTTACGCTGGACGTCAACCTGAGCTTGCCGTTTAAAGCAGCAGGCCAAAAGCTCCGGTACAACGCCGGCGTCCGCGCTCAAGCCAACCGCAGCCCCTTGAGCCCGCAAGACCGCTTTGCCATAGGCGGGCGTTACACCGTGCGCGGCTTTGACGGTGAATCCAGCTTGATGGCCGAACGCGGCTGGTTGCTGCGCAACGATCTGGGCGTGGCATTGGGCAACAGCGGACAGGAACTGTATGCCGGCCTGGACCACGGCGAGGTCAGCGGCCCGTCGGCCGAGTTCCTGGCCGGCCGGCGCCTGACCGGTGTCGTGCTGGGTCTGCGCGGAAGCTACAAGGCCATGAGTTACGACGTCTTTATCGGTCGCCCGCTTGAGAAGCCCGAGGGTTTCGTCACAGCCAAGGCTACTGCTGGCATCAGCCTGAACTACAGCTTTTGATTTTGATTAAGTGATCTTTCAGAAGAACCGCACCACCATGAACAAGAACCTGTACCGCATCGTCTTCAACCACGCACGCGGCTTGCGCATGGCTGTACAGGAGACTGCCAGCAGCTGCGGCAAGGCCACGGGGTCCACGCAGTCGCCTGCGGTGCAGCGGCCCGCCTCGTTGAGCGGAGCAACTTGCTTCAACTTCAGGGCGCTCAGTGTCGCCGTGTTCTGCGCCCTGGGCGGCTTCTCGCAGTGGCTCCCGGTCGCGCAGGCCCAGGTGGCCGCAGACCCCAGCGCCCCCGGCAGCCAGCGCCCGACCATCCTCGTGGCCCCCAATGGTGTGCCGGTGCAGAACATCACCACGCCTTCGGCTGCCGGTGTGTCAATCAACCAATTGATTTTGTTCAACGTCGGGCCCAACGGCGTCATTCTTAACAACAGCCGCACCAACGTGCAGAGCCAACTGGGCGGCTGGGTACAGGGCAACCCGTGGCTGGCCACCGGCTCTGCCACCAAAATCGTCAACCAGATCAATTCCAGCCACCCCAGCTACATCAACGGCTATATCGAGGTGGCCGGCCAGCGCGCGGAAGTGATCATTGCCAACCCGTCGGGCATCAATGTCAATGGCGGCGGTTTCATCAACGCCAGCCGCGCTACGCTCACCACCGGAACGCCCATCATCAATGGCGGCAACCTCGAAGGTTATGTGGTCCAGAAAGGCCTGGTCAACATTAGCGGGGCCGGTCTGGACGCCAGCCGGACGGACTTCACCGGCATCATCGCGCGCGCGGTTGAGGTCAACGCCGGCATCTGGGCCAACGAGCTCAAGGTCACCACTGGCGCCAGTACGGTGGACGAGGTTCAGACCACCGCCACACCGATCGCAGGTAGCGGTGCTGCGCCTGCATTTGCACTGGACGTCGCGCTGCTGGGCGGCATGTATGCGGGCAAGATCACGCTGGTGGGCACCGAAGCAGGTGTGGGCGTGCGCAACGCCGGCAACATTGGTGCGACTGCCGGCAACGTAGTGGTAACAGTTGACGGCATACTACAAAACACGGGCCGTATCGCCGGCTCGGCTGCCACCCGACTGGACGCCAGTGGCGGCATCAGCAACACGGCCAGCGGCGCCATCTATTCCACCGGCGACACCAGCCTGAGCACGCGTGGCAACATCAGCAATGCTGGCCTGGTTGCGGCACAGGGCAACACTACCCTGGCAGCCACAGGCGCGGCCAGTGAAGTCAGCAGCACGGCGGGTTCGGTACTGGCAGCGGGCTTGCGGGAAGACGGTACCCTGGTTGCTGCTACCGGCGGCACCGGCGCGTTGAGCGTCAGCGCCACACAAACGATTGCGGCCCTCGGTCAAAACCTTTCTACGGGCGCGCAGAGCCTGAACGCCGGAAGCATCAATCTGGCGGACAGCCAGAACAGCGCAGACAGCCTGAACCTGGCAGCCGGTGCTGGCGGTATTGACGCCAGCTCGGCCGTCATGGCCGTCACCCAGGGCTTGACCATCAGCACCCCTGGCCTGCTGCGCACCGACGCAGCCAAGGTGTCTGCAGGTCAGCTTACTGTGGGCGCCAGTGCCCTCAGCAATGTCGCCGGCGAAATCGTGCAGAACGATGGCAACGGCACAGGTACCGCCAACTTCACCATCGCCGGTCAGTTGAACAACACGCTGGGCCTCATCTCTGCAACCGGCACCTTGAACATCAAAGACCCGAATGCAGGCAACGACCCTGCCGTCAACGCCCCCGGCAAGACACTGGCCATCACCAACACCGGCGGCACCCTGATCGCCGGCCAAGCGCTGGTCATTGATGCCGCCAGCCTGAGCAGCGACGGCAAGGTTTTAAGCCAGGGCAGCCTCAACACCAAGCTGCTGGGCAACCATACCCACACCGCCGCAGCGCAATTTCAGGCTACCGGCAATGCGTCGCTGGAGACCACAGGCACGCTGACCAACCAGGGGCAACTGCTCGCGGGCCAGGGGCTGACGCTGAAGGCCGCCAGCCTGGACAACCAGGCCGGTGCAGAAATCCGCGGAACCGCAGTCAAGCTCGTCGCCACCGATGCCAACACATTGACCAACCGCGGCCTGATTGATGGCGTGGAAACGGTGATTGAAACCGTAACCCTCAACAACCTGGGCACCGGCCGCATTTACGGCGACCACGTCGCCATTGGTGCAACCACGCTCAACAACATCGCCGAAGGCGGGGTTGCCCCGGTAATCGCTGCTAGAAACCGCCTCGACATAGGTGCCACCACCATCAACAACGCAGAGCACGCCCTGCTGTTCAGCGGCGGAGATATGGCCATAGGCGACAGCCTGGATGGCGCCAAGCAGGCAACAGGGCAAGCCACCACCCTCAATAACGGCAGTGCCACCATTGAAGCGCTGGGCAACCTGACGATCAACGCCGCCCAGATCAACAACACCAACAATCACTTCAGCACACAGGTGGTGCCGGTGTCCAGTTCGGTGATCACCGAGTTTCAGGGCAGCGGCTCCGGCACCCGTTTCCTGGCGGGCACCCCCGGATTGACGACTTACGACGACGAGTCACTGCACCTGGCCACGCCCGATGGCGGTCGCTATGAAGCCTGGTCGATGTACCAGTACAACCGAAGCATCTCGGAGACCGTGGTCGCAGCGTCGGACCCGGGGCAGATCCTCTCGGGAGGCAGCATGACGATCAACGCCGCCAACGTCTTCAACGACAAAAGCCGCATCATCGCCGGCGGCACATTGACTGGCAACATAGGCACGCTGACCAACACTGAGGTGGCCGGTCAGCGCGTCATCACCGACGCTGGAATGGTCTATCACTACTGGAGAAACCACCGAAGTGGCCGCGACGACACCGGCACCGCCTCCGCCGGCTACAACCCGGGGAGTGCCGTGCAAGGCATCAACCTGACCCCCACGGTCTACCTGCAAAACACCGCGCCCGCTGGAACAGGCACCAGCATCAATGCCCGCACACTGGTCTCGCTTGGGCAAGGCGCCAGCGTGGCCACCAACAATCCCAACACCGCCGTACCCAACAACAGCCTGTTTCGCATCAACCCCAACGCCGCGGGCAACTTCCTGATCGAGACCGACCCACGCTTTGCCAACTACCGCCTGTGGCTCAGCAGCGACTACATGCTGCAGCAACTGGGCCTGGATCCCACCCTTACCCAAAAGCGCCTGGGCGACGGCTTTTATGAACAAAAGCTCATCCGCGAGCAGGTGGCTGAACTCACAGGCCGGCGTTTCCTCGACGGCTACCAGAGCGACGAAGCCCAATACCAGGCGTTGATGAACAACAGTGTGACCTTTGCCCAGCAGTACAGCCTGCGCCCCGGCATTGCCCTGAGTGCCGCGCAGATGGCGCAACTGACCAGCGACATCGTCTGGCTGGTCGAACGAGAAGTCACCCTGGCCGATGGCACTAAAGTCAAAGCTCTGGTGCCCCAGCTGTATGTCAAGGTCAAAGACGGCGACCTCACCGGCGACGGCGCCCTGATCTCGGCCGGCGCCACCAACCTCAACCTGAGTGGCGATGTGCTGAACAGCGGCACCATCGCAGGCCGAACCGCTGTCGTCCTCAACGCCCAGAACGTACAAAATCTTGCCGGCCGCATCCGCGGCGCCAATGTGGCGGTAGCGGCCACCAACGACCTGAACAACATCGGCGGGCAAATCATCGCCGCAGATACGCTGACGGCAACGGCAGGGCGCGACCTCAATGTGGCCAGCACCACCAGCACCCAGACCGGCGGCACCGGCAACCGCACCAACATAGACCGCGTGGCCGGCCTGTACGTGACCAACCCCGGCGGCACCCTGGTTGCCAGCGCCGGGCGCGACATCAACCTCATCGCCGCCGAGCTGATCAACAACGCCCCCACCGCAGCCGGCCAGCCCGCAGGCAGCACCCTGATCGCCGCCGGGCGCGACCTCAACCTGGGCACAGTGACAGAGGCCAGCAACAACACCATCATCTGGAACTCCAACAACAACCGCAAGGACAGCCAGAGCGCCGAAGTGGGCACCGTCATTCAAGGCAATGGCAGCGTCAGGCTTGCCGCGGGGACAGACCTCAACGCCCGGGCTGCAACGGTGCAAGCAGGTGCGGCCCTGGTGGCCACCGCAGGCAATAACATTAATATCACGGCCGGGCAGAGCAGCCAGAGCGTGGACGAGAACCACCAGTACACCAGCAAGGGGCTCTTCTCCAAAAAGACCACCACGACGGGCCAGACGTTGGACCGCACCGATATGCAGGCCAGCAACTTCTCCGGTGGCAGCGTCACGATAGGCGCGGGCGTGGATGTGAACGTGCAAGCGAGCAACCTGAACGCAGCCAACGCCCTGACGATTGCAGCGGGCAGAGACGTCAACCTCACCGAGGGGCACAACACCCTGGCTGTGAGCCAGTTCAGCGAGACCCGAAAAAACTCCACCGGGCTGGGCAAGGTCGTTGGCGGAACACTCATGGCCACCGGTGCCGTGACGTTTGGCGCCGCCGTGCTTACCAAGAGCAGCAGCGAGCAACAAGCAAAAATGACCAGCAGCACAGCAGTGGGCAGTACGCTCAGCGCCGGCAGCATCGCCAGCAGCAGCGGGCGCGACACCACGCTGCGCGCCGCCACGCTGGTGGCCGATGGCGACATTGCCATCGCAGCTGCGCGAGACCTGAGCATCGTCAGCGCGCAAAACAATCAGACCTTTGAAACCGCGTCTTCCACAAAAAAATCCGGCATGGTCGGCACCATCCTTCAGCCGGCGCTGGGCACCCTCCAGAAAAGCCAGGACGAAACCGGCAAGAGCACCAGCCAGGTGGGCTCCACCGTCGCCAGCCTGGGCGGCAACGTCGATCTGCGCGCCGGGCAAACCTACACCCAAACCGCCAGCCAGGTTCTGGCCCTCGCCCAGCCCGGCACAGGCGGGGCTGGCAACGTCGGCAACATCGACATTGAGGCCAGGAACGTCCTGATCAAAGAGGCCTACAACACCGGCAGCTCTGTTGCCACCGAAAAAACCAGCCAGCAATCGATCGGCGGTAGCGTCTCCATCCCCATCGTGGATGCCATCAAAAGCCTGAATAGCGTCGCCAAGTCTTCCAGCCAGACAGAAGACCCCCGCATGAAAGCCCTGGCCGCAGCAACGATGGCCATGCAGGCAAAAGCCGCAGCAGACATGGCGACGGCAGCCGCAGCGGGCAACCTGGGTGGCTTCAAAGTTAGTGTCAGCATCTCCAGCACCAAAACCCAGAGCACCAGCGAGCAAAGCTACAGCCAGGCCCAGGGCAGCACCGTGGGCGCCGGCGGCAATGTCACCATCAACGCCAGCGGCCAGCCCAGCCAGGGCCAGGGCAACATCACCATCATCGGCAGCGACATCAGCGCAGGCCAAAACGTCGACATCAACGCCGAAGGCCAGCTGGACATACTTGCCGCCAAAAGCGCAAGCGCCCAGCACAGCACCAACAGCTCCCAGGGCACCAGCGTAGGCATAGGCTTTGCCGTGGGCGGTGCACAAAACGGCTTCACCCTGGAGCTGGCCGCCAGCAAAGCCCGCGGCAATGCCGATGGCAATGACACCGGCTACACCAACAGCCACATCACCGGCGGCAGCAGTGCCGGCGACACCGTCACCCTCAAAAGCGGGAGCGACACCATCCTCAAAGGCGCAGTGATTGCCGCTGACACCGTCAAAGCCGAGGTAGGCGGCAACCTGAACATCGAAAGCCTGCAGGACAGCGCCACCTTCGACGCCAAACAAAACAACTCCGGCTTTAGTTTGAGCCTGTGCATACCGCCCTTCTGCTACGGCACCAGCACAGGCAGCGTCAGCGCCGGCAAAAGCAAGATCGGCAGCGACTTCCAAAGCGTTGCCGAGCAAAGCGGCATCAAGGCAGGAGACGGAGGCTTCCAGGTCGACGTAGCAGGCAACACCGCCTTGAAAGGCAGCGTGATTGCCAGTACAGACTACGCCGTCGATACCGGCGCCAACAGCTTCACCACCGGTGGCGCCTTGAGCATCAGCGACATCCAGAACCAGGCCGCCTACAAAGGCAGCGCCTACAGCGTGACCGTGGGCAGCAGCGCCGGCACCAGCAGCGCCGGCATCGGCAAAGACAAGGCGGATGTCAGCAGCACCAGCAGCAGCGGTATCTCGGGCATTGCAGGTAATACCGCTGTCAGAAGTACCGATGCCGAGACGGGTATCAAACCCATCTTTGATGCGGCCAAAGTCCAAAACGAAATCAATGCGCAGGTGGCAATAACGCAGGCCTTCAGCAGGGAAGCGCCCAAGGCGGTGGCCGACTTTGCAGCCAAGCAGGGCAAAGACCTCAAAGAGCAAGCCAAAGCAGAGCAGGATGCAGGAAAGAAAGCCGCACTGCTGGCCGAAGCATCCAAGTGGGAAGAAGGTGGTATCTACCGCATTGCCCTGCACACGGCGGCAGGCGCGCTGAGCGGTGGCCTGAGCGGGGCGGCAGGCGCGGCAGCCAGCGCCAGCGCGGCCAACCTGATGAACGACTTCCAGGACGGCGTTCAGCAGGGCTTGCAGAACGCAGGTTTGAGTGAAGGGGCAGCGAAGACCATTGCGCAAGGGGTTGCTGGTTTGACAGCTGCGGGGGTGGGTGCGGCCTTCGGTAGTGCGCAGGGGGTCGCTACTGCTTTTACTGTGGATGCCAATAATCGGCAGTTGCATCCCAATGAGCGAAGCCTGATCGAAAAGTTGGCTAAAGATAAGGCGAAGCAGGAGTGTCGTGGCAACTCAGCATGCGAAATATCCAGTGCCGTCAAGTGGACTGATTTGATGGAGCGTGCGGCCGAAGGTCAAACCGATTCCCGCGAATACGACAAAAACCTTCACTACCTCACTGCGTTGGCTCAAACTGCAGCGCAGCCTGGCAGCGAAGGAGCTTTGGGAGGTGTTGAAAAATATCTGAACGACCTTAAAACAGCACAGCTTTTGCTTGCGCCCTACACAGGGCAGCCCATAAGCGTGAACGGCCAAATCATGACCGCAAACGGGGCGCAACAAACCTACTTCAGCGCAACGGCCGAGCAGCGTGCTAACCCTTACGCCAACACATTCTTGGGCCAGTTACCCAGCTCTATAGCTGCGGGCATGGATCAACGCGACCAGACGCGACTGGAGCAACTGATTGCGCTGAACGGCGCGGCGACACCCAGCTACCCTGTCGAAGAATTCGTACTCGGCGGGGCGATCGGTAGCCGCGCGCTAACCACGCTCGGTCGGGCTTTGGGTGAAGTAGATGTATTTCTAGCTGGCCGTGCGACCGCATCCAGTGGGGGTAACATCAGCACAAAACAAATCACAGAAGAAGCATTGCCCGTGCGCTTGAGCGCAGTGGAGCAAGCCACTCTGCGCCAGCTTGACAGCTTACCTAACACCAACGCACAAGGTCTATTGCGCGAGTACATTGCGGACAGCTACTTCGCTCGAAACGGCTTTACGCAGTTAGAAGGAAAGTGCGGCAGTGGCAATTGCTTTGACGGGGTATATGTCAAAGGCGACAAGGTCTACATCAATGAGGTTAAGCCGCTCAATGCGAATGGGTCGATTAAATTGAGTGGACCGTCGGGAAGTATGGATACGCAGATGACGGACGACTGGATTAAGAGCGCGATAGCAAGACTAGAAAACGGAACCGCTCAACAGAAGGTAGTCGCAGCCAAAATTCAAACTTCTTTCAACGATCAAACCTTGGTAAAGGTTGTTACCGGCGTCAATGCCAATGGCATGACCATCGTGAAGCTAAGGTGAAATTCCTCATGCCCAAAAATGCCAACGAAAATGCACAAAATCTTGCCGAGATCTCTAAAGAAAGAATGCCGGGGTTAATCAACAAAATCAGGTTTCGCATCAAACCGATCGACTTGCGCGCTTGTTATAGCTCGCTAAGTCACGATCATCTAAGAATTGGCATCTTCGATTACTTTGTGGAGGGCAATTTGCAAAGTTTCAAGCAGCATATGCATGTCGCTTGCAAGCTAGAGTTGGCTGCGATTGCCTTGGATAGCTATCAAAAATTTTCGATTGGCAAAGAAATCTACTATGCGCTCTTGTCCGACAATCCGAAAATCATCGATGCCATGGCAAGCCTGGAACCTCCGGACTTCATGAGGAATCGAAGCAATCCACTTAATTCACACTTCAAAGTACACATGTGGCAGCTAGCCATTTTGGGTGACTACGAAGCCTTGCAAGCCAAAGTAGAGAAACTTGTCAAGCATGGTCGCAAAATTGATCGGCAGTTCGCTACCGACGGCGGGGATTTCTTTTCGTTGTTGATGCGGCGCGATAAAAATGGGCTTGAAAACCTAATTTTGCGAGACGCAGTTAAGCAAACAGGTGATCCTTTGGTAGAGGACTTGATAGCTGAGATGAGCACCTACTGCGCCAAACTCTGCTGGCTCAAAGGAATTCCCGTGCAGATCGACTGCCCGCTCGTACCTATGGAACTCATGCCCAACCAGCCACTGGAGCACTACGACGATGTGTACGACTTTCTCCAGCCCGGGTGGATTCCGCCACCACAGGGGGTGATGGCAAAGATTTCACATTGGATTCATAAATAAACCAACCGACACTCAAGCGGAGCGCATCCTCTGCATGCAGTGAATACGAAGGAGAATAAAGCGGCGAACGACACCGAAATCTACGGTTCAGCTGTCTTCGTAGCCGTTGTCCTGAGTGCTCTTGGTGAAGGTATTGCACGATGGGGGCTGTGAGTCTCTCTGGCAGCAAAAGTGCCGCCAGCAGGAACTAGTCCGCCGCCCTGTCTTACAGGCCCCTTAGTGCATTTCCGTACACAAAATCTGGTCCTGGCCCTTATGCTACTTGCGTAAGCAGCTATGAATTTAATAGCGAATCACAGGCCACATCTTCCGCCTCGTTGTGCCTGCAACAAAGTCATCGCCCCAGCTCCGCAGGACAGCCAGCGAGACATTCCCGTCGCCAAAAACTCCACGCGCAGCACGGCAACAACGGCTTCCCGCGGAGCCATGCCGAGCAATATTCACATATTGCGCCGGTACTGCCCGCCCACCTCAAACAGCGCGTGGGTGATCTGCCCCAACGAGCAGACCCGCACGGCTTCCATCAGCACCTCGAAGACGTTGAGGTTTTCGATCACGGCCTGCTGCAGGCGTTTGAGCATGGCGGGTGATTCGGTCGCGTGGCGGCGGTGGAAGTCGTCCAGGCGCTTGAGCTGGCTTTGTTTTTCTTCTTCGGTGGAGCGCGCGAGTTCCAGCTTGTCCTGCACCGCATCGCCGTGCGGGTTGCGGAAGGTGTTCACACCGATGATGGGCAGCTCGCCGGTGTGTTTGAGCATCTCGTAGTGCATGGACTCGTCCTGGATGCGGCCGCGCTGGTAACCGGTTTCCATCGCGCCCAGCACGCCGCCGCGTTCGGCGATGCGTTCGAACTCCAGCAGCACGGCTTCTTCGAGCAGCTCGGTGAGCTCCTCGATGATGAAAGCGCCCTGTGAAGGATTTTCATTCTTGGCCAGGCCCCATTCGCGGTTGATGATGAGCTGGATGGCCATGGCGCGGCGCACCGATTCTTCGGTGGGCGTGGTGATGGCTTCGTCAAACGCGTTGGTGTGCAGCGAGTTGCAGTTGTCGTAGATGGCGATCAGCGCCTGCAGCGTGGTGCGTATGTCGTTGAACTGGATTTCCTGCGCGTGCAGGCTGCGGCCCGAGGTCTGGATATGGTATTTCAGCTTCTGGCTGCGTTCGTTGGCGCCGTATTTTTCTTTCATGGCCACGGCCCAGATTCGGCGCGCGACGCGGCCCATCACGGTGTATTCCGGGTCCATGCCGTTGCTGAAGAAGAAGCTGAGGTTGGGCGCAAAGTCGTCGATGTGCATGCCGCGCGCGAGGTAGGCTTCAACAAAGGTGAAACCGTTGGACAGCGTGAAGGCCAGCTGGCTGATCGGGTTGGCGCCAGCTTCGGCGATGTGGTAACCGCTGATGGAGACGCTGTAGAAGTTGCGCACCCGGTTGTGCACAAAGTACTGGGCGATGTCGCCCATGACTTTCAGGCTGAATTCGGTCGAGAAGATGCAGGTATTCTGGCCCTGGTCTTCTTTCAGGATGTCTGCCTGCACCGTGCCGCGCACGTTTTCTTGCACCCATTCGCGAATCTTGGCAGCCTCGGTCGCCGTCGGGTCGCGGCCGTTGTCTTTTTTGAACTTGTCGAGGTTCTGGTCGATGGCCGTGTTCATGAACATGGCCAGAATCGTCGGCGCCGGGCCGTTGATGGTCATCGAGACCGAGGTCGAGGGGTTGCACAAGTCAAAGCCGTCGTACAGCACCTTCATGTCGTCCAGCGTGGCGATGGAGACGCCTGAGTTGCCGACCTTGCCGTAGATGTCGGGCCGCAGCGCCGGGTCGTTGCCGTAGAGCGTGACCGAATCAAACGCAGTGGACAGGCGCTTGGCGGCCATGCCTTCGCTGAGCAGCTTGAAGCGGGTGTTGGTGCGGAAAGGATCTCCTTCGCCGGCGAACATGCGGGTCGGGTCCTCGCCCTCGCGCTTGAAAGCAAAGGTGCCGGCGGTGTAGGGGTAGCTGCCGGGTACGTTGTCCAGCATCAGCCATTTGAGGATTTCGCCGTGGTCTTCGTACTGCGGCAAGGCCACCTTGCGAATGGTGGTTCCTGAGAGGGATTTGGTGGTCAGCGCGGTACGGATTTCCTTGTCGCGAATTTTCACCACGTATTCGTCGCCGGCGTAAGCAGTCTGCATGTCGGGCCATTGGGCGAGCAGGGCGCGCGCGTCGGCATCAATGCGGGCCTTGCGGTGGCCGGCCAGGTCCAGCGCGGCTTCGGCGGCGGGCGCGCGGTCGGGCTTGTCGATCTTGAGCATGGCGGCGGCGGCTTTGAGTTGCTGCACCTCGCGCGCCAGCTGAGCCTGCGCGCGGGCGCGCTTTTTGTAGCCGCGCACCGTGTCGCTGATCTCGGCCAGGTAGCGCGTACGCGCGGCCGGCACCACAGGCGTCTGATTGGTGCTGTGGCGGACCTCTGCGGCGGGCAGCATGCCAGCCTCAAGCGCCAGGCCCAGCGCGGCCAGGCGTGGTTTGAGCGCCTGGTAGAGCGCGGTCACGCCGTCGTCGTTGAAGCGCGCGGCCATGGTGCCGAACACCGGCATCTTGTCGGCCGGCGTGCCCCAGGCTTCCCTGTTGCGCTGCACCTGTTTGGAGACGTCGCGCAAGGCATCGAGTGAGCCCTTGCGGTCGAACTTGTTGATGGCGACGAACTCGGCGAAGTCCAGCATGTCGATTTTTTCGAGCTGGCTGGCTGCGCCGAACTCGGGCGTCATCACGTACATGGGCACGTCCACATGCGGCACGATGGCGGCGTCGCCCTGGCCTATGCCGGAAGTTTCGACCACGATCAGGTCAAAGCCTGCACATTTGCAGGCGGCGATCACGTCGGGCAGCGCTTGGCTGATTTCAGAGCCGAAGTCGCGTGTGGCCAGCGAGCGCATGAACACGCGTTGTCCGCTGTCGGCGTTCTTCTGACCAGCCAGGGGAACAGTCCAGGGATTGATGGCGTTCATGCGGATGCGGTCACCCAGCAGCGCGCCACCACTCTTGCGGCGTGATGGATCAATGCTGATGACTGCCACGCGCAATTTGTCGTTCTGGTCCAGGCGCAGGCGGCGTATCAACTCGTCGGTCAATGAAGACTTGCCGGCGCCGCCAGTGCCCGTAATCCCCAGCACAGGGATCTTGCAGGTGGAGGCCTGCGTGCGGACTTTGTCCACCAGTGCCGCGTCGGCCTTGCCATTCTCCAGCGCCGTGATCAACTGCGCCAGCGCCCGCCAGTTCATCTCTCCGTGGCCTTCAATGGCCGTGACGTTCTTGGGCGCGAAACTGGTCAGGTCTTTGTCGCAGCGCATGACCATCTCGCCGATCATGCCGGCCAGGCCCATCTTCTGGCCGTCTTCGGGGCTGTAGATGCGGGTGACGCCGTAAGCATGCAGCTCGCGGATTTCGGGCGGCACGATGACGCCGCCGCCCCCGCCGAACACCTGGATGTGTTCGCCGCCGCGGCTTTTGAGCAGGTCGACCATGTACTTGAAGTACTCGACATGCCCGCCCTGGTAGGAGCTGATGGCGATGCCTTGCGCGTCCTCCTGCAGGGCGGCTGTGACCACTTCGTCCACGCTGCGGTTGTGGCCCAGGTGGATGACCTCCGCGCCCATGCTCTGCAGGATGCGCCGCATGATGTTGATGGCGGCATCATGACCGTCAAAGAGGCTGGCCGCCGTGATGAAGCGCACTTTGTGAGTGGGGCGGTAGCTGGCGAGCGCTTTGTATTCAGCGGACATGTCGGTCATGGTTGTCTCCGGGCGGCGGTTGGACCGTCGATCTGTGATCTGTTTGATTGACGTTTACGTAAACGTCAATCTTAGCCGGTAAGCCGGCGCCGATCAAGTGTGCGCCGTGTAGCGGTGCGAGCAAAAAAAAAGGGACGCGGAGCGCCCCTCTTTGCCAAAGCCTGGTACCCAATGGCTTCCGGCCTGTTTACCCGTACAGGTATTTAGGCAGCCAGAGCGTCAACCCGGGCCAGATGTACATGAACACCATGCACAGGATCACGATCAGCATGTAGGGCATCATGCCGGCGAAGATCTGGTTGATGGTCACATGCGGTGGCGACACCCCCTTCAGGTAGAAAGCCGACATCGCCACGGGCGGCGACAGGAAGGCCGCTTGCAGGTTCACGAAAACCAGCACGCCCCAAAGAATCGGATCGATCTGGAAATGCTGCAGCAGCGGCAGGAAGATGGGCACGAAGATCACGATGATCTCGGTCCACTCCAGTGGCCATCCCAGGACGAAGATGATGGCCTGCGACAGCAGCAGGAACTGCAGTGGTGTCAGATTCATCGACATCACCCATTCCTCGACGACGCGCTGGCCGCCCAGCAGAGCGAAAACCGCGGAGAAGAGTGCTGAACCCACAAACAGCCAGCACACCATGGAGGTCGTCTTGCAGGTCAGGAACACCGCCTCCTTGATTTTCTGAAAGTCCAGCGTGCCGGCATGCCAAGCCATAAGAAAGGCGCCGGCCGCGCCAACGGCCGCCGATTCGGTTGCGGTTGTGATGCCGAACAGGATGACCCCCAGCACGACGATGGTCAGCAGCGCGAGCGGCATGACCGAGCTCACCAGCATCCGCAGGATCTCGAACTGCTCGGCGTCGAAGCGCCGGTAGTACCACAGCAGCAGTCCCGCCATCAGCACGCAGGCGATGGCAAAGCCCGTGTAGAAGGACTCGGGCACGGGTGCGGTCTGTGGCCCCGAACCCGAGGGCTCGCCGATTTCCTGCAGTGGTGCGTCGGCGGTGGTTGCTGCTGTCGATGGCTTCGCATCTTCCGATCCCGGCGGCGCCTGCAAGCCGCCGGCTTCGGCCGGCTCCTTGGCCGTGTCGCCGGGTTCTTTCAGCCCTTCTTCCGCAGGTGGTTCCTGGACTCCGCCGGTGACTGCGGGCCCCTGCAGGCCTCCGCCTGTCGGCGCTGCGGCCTTGGCGGCGCGTGCCGCCGCCACCTGGGCGATGTTGTCGGCCTGCGAATGGATGACCACATACCACCAGGTGCCGCCCAGAGTCGCCAGCGCGAACACCACCGGCACCAGGGCAGTGCCCAAGCTGCGCAACAGGAAGCCGCGGCTGACTTGGGCGCCCGCCTGCAGCGCCTTGCCCGGAGCCGCGATGGCCATGGCCAGCGCCTGCAGCGCCCTGCGTGAATAGGCGGCGGTCACCTGCTGCAGCCAGAGTGGCACCGGCGCGCGGTTCTGCTCCGGCGGCAGCTTGGGCGCGATCTTGGGGTTGAGCATGACCCAGCCGACGATGTAGACCAGGTAGAGCAGGGCCAGGAAGAAGCCGGGGAACATGGCCGCCGCGTAGAGCTTGACCACGGACTGGCCGGCGACGGCGGCGTAGACGATGATCATCACCGAGGGCGGGATCAGGATGCCCAGCGTGCCGCCGGCGGTGATCACGCCGGCCGCCAGTCGCGTGTCGTAGCCGGCGTTGAGCATGGGCCGCATGGCGATCACGCCCATCAGCACCACCACAGCGCCCACCAGGCCACTGGCGATGCCCCAGAACGTGCAGATGATCAGGGTGGTGACCGCCAGTGAGCCGGGCACGCTGCGGAACGCCAGCTGCACACTATGGAACATCTTGTCCACCAGCGCGCCGCGCTCCATCACATAGCCCATCAGCACAAACAGCGGAATCGATAACAGGGTCTCGTTAGTCATCGCTCCAAAAGCGCGCTGGACCATCAGGTCGAAGATCCTGTTTTCCCAAAAATGGGTGGACGGATCGTAGAAGGCCACGAAGCCGAACGCCATGCCCAGGCCCATCAGTGTGAATGCGGTGGGAAAGCCCATCATGATGACGACCACGATCAGACCGAGCATGGTCATGCCGAGTACTGCGTTGCTCACTTGGAGACCTCCGCCCTGTGGGCTGCGGTGCCAAGAATCTTCGGAACGGCCGGGCGATTCATGTTCAACCTTTCAGGCCGGCGGATTTTTCGATGGCCAGCCGCTTGGCTTCTTCATCGACAAACTCGCTGCCGGCCAGCTGCTGCGCGACCACATCGGATTCCTGGGCGTCCTTGAGCCGAGGTGTCCAGATGCCGGTGCGGATGCAAACGACGCAGCGCAGGATCTCGGACAGCCCCTGCATCAGCACAATGGTGCCAGCCACCGGGATCACAAACTTGAACGGATACAGCGGGATTGGGGTGGCGTTGAAGGTTTGTTCGCGCATCGCCAGTGACTCATTGAAGTATGTCCAGCCGGCCCAGGTCAGCGCCATAATCCCGGGCAGGAAGAAGACGATGTACAGGACCAGGTCCAGCCAGGCCTGCGTGCGGGGCTTCAAGTTGCCGTAGAAGAAGTCGCCGCGCACATGGCCGTCATGCGCCAGCGTGTAGGCGCCCCCCAGCATGAACAGCGTGCCATACAGCATGTTATTGACGTCGAAGATCCATGCGGTGGGCGCGTTGAGCGCGTAACGCTTGAAAACTTCAGCGCAAACGACCACCATGAGGATCACGATGAGCCAGGCGGCGGCCTTCCCGACCCAGGTGCTGATGTGGTCAGCCGTGTGAAGGATTTTTTGTGTATTCATTTTGAACCGGTGTTCCCATCAAAAAGGCCAGCCATCCAGGGTTGGACGGCTGGCCGGCTTCGCCGGGGCTCGCAGGCTCAGGCTTTCTTCTTGCCGAAGGAGTGGTTGTAGGCCATCTTGAAATCGACCATGTAGTCGTTCTGCCAGGGGATTGTGCGTGCGGCGTAGGCTTTCTGCGAGTCGATCACCTTCTTGAACAGCGGGTTGGCCTTGGCTTTGTCCTCGATGATCTTGTCCCAGGCTTCCAGCTGTGCCTTGAGCACGGCGTCGGGCGTCTTGTAGAACTTGATGCCCTGCTTTTTCATCTCGGCGTAGTCGGTGGAGTTACGGTCGATGGCCTTCCAGCTCATGTCGGCGCTGGCCGCCTGCACGCCATAGTCGATGATCGCCTTGAGTTCGGCCGGCAGCGCGTTGTACTTGCCTTTGTTGAACAGGATCTCGAATTGCTCCCCGCTCTGGTGAAAGCTCTGCAGCATGCAGTTTTTGACCACGTCTGGGAAACCCAGAACGCGGTCGGAGCTGGCGTTGTTGAACTCGGCCGCGTCGATCAGGCCGCGGTCCAGTGCCGGCACGATCTCACCACCGGGCAACGGGTTCACGGAGGTGCCCATCGCGGTGAAGATGTCGACCGACAGGCCGACCGTGCGGAACTTCAGACCCTTCATGTCACCCACCTTGGCGATCGGCTTCTTGAACCAGCCCAGCGGCTGCGTAGGCATGGGGCCGTAGAGGTATGACACCACATCCATGTTGATCGACTTGTAGATTTCTTCCAGCAGCGCTTTGCCGCCGCCATAGTTGTGCCAGGACAGGACCATGTTCGGGTCCATGCCGAAGGCCGGGCCGGAGCCCCACAGGGCCAGGGCGTTGTTCTTGCCATAGTGATAAGCCACCACGCCGTGTCCACCGTCAAGGGTTCCCTTATTCACAGCTTCCAGTAGCTGAAAAGCCGGCACCACGGCGCCGGATGGAAGCACCTCGATCTTCAGTCGGCCCCCGGCCATGTCATTGACCTTCTTCGCGAAATCGTTGGCGTATTCATGGAAGATGTCCTTGGCCGGCCAGGTGCTCTGGAAGCGAAAGGACGTTGTCTGCGCCATGGCGACCATGGGGGCGGACAGGGCGCCGGCGGCAATCGCGGCGCCTTTCAGCAGGCCGCGCCTGCGGGGGCTTTTGCTCTCGGTCATGACTTGTCTCCTGTTGTTTCGAAAAATATAAGAGGACTCATCATTCCGTCTTGCCCATTCCTTACAAAGAGGGTTTCCACCAACGCTACAGGTTGTTGCCCCTTCTCAGGGTGAAACTGTTTGTGCGTGACCGACAGGAGCCCGCGAGGAGCTCAGGTGACTTTCAGCCCCCTGAGGGCCGGATCGCCCGGCGGAAAGCGTAGCTTCAGTTCCAGCAACCGGGCCCGGACGAGGGTGGCGATCATCAGGTTGCGATGCGTCTTGGAGTCAGCCGGCACCACGGTCCAGGGTGCCCAAGGAGTGCTGGTGGCCTGAAGCAGTGCTTCGTAAGCCTTTTGGTACTGCTTCCACTGTTTGCGAACCTCCAGGTCGCCCGCGCTGAATTTCCAGTGTTTGGCGGGGTCATCCAGTCGCTCCTGCAGCCGTTGCTTTTGCTCATCGGGACTGATATGCAACATGAACTTGAGGATCACCGTACCGGTTTCCGAGAGCATGCGTTCGAAGTCGTTGATGTGCCGGAACCGCTGTGCTGTTTGTGCCGGTGTGATCCATCCGTTGACGGGCGGCAGCAACACATCTTCGTAATGGCTGCGGTTGAAAATCGCGATCTCCCCCGTGCCCGGCATCTGTTGATGGATTCGCCACAGGTAGTCATGCGCCCGCTCGTCTTCCGTCGGCGCCTTCCAGCTGACCGTCCGTACGCCCAGCGGGCTGATGCGCCCAAAGACACCGCGCAATGTTCCGTCCTTGCCTGAGGTGTCCGTTCCCTGCAGGACCACAAGAAGTTTGTAGCGTTTGTCCGCGTAAAACAGGTTTTGCAATCCGTCAATCTCCGTGGCCAGTGCTTCGACGGCAGCTTTATCGCGTAGCTTGTCGCCCGTCGAGAACGGCTTGGCGGCCGGGTCAAGGCTGGCAAGAGAAAACCCCTTGGGCTTCGACGGAGAGGGTTGCCAGGGGGCTACGGTTTTGGCCAGAGCCTTGAAGCTTGCCTTGCCAGGCTGTACCTTTTGTGGAGAAGGTGTGTCGGCGTTGCGGGGCATCGGGGTCTCCTGCAGTTCATGGGTAGGGTGATTGTGCATGTCACACCTGCGCCAGGGATGCGCGGCCTGCCTATGCCCTCACTGTCTGGCGTGTGGTTGCAGGGGGATAAACTTGATCTGCTGGTTTCGGGTCGCTGTCATGCGGTGCATGCATGCCCGATATGCCTGTTGATCAACACCCCGAACTGAGAGGCCCTGTGATGAAAAAAAACACTTCTGCAAATGGTTCCGCGCAACCTGGTGTCCAGACTGCTTCCGGCTATGCCGGCGATATTTCTGCACAGCTGGCTTTTGAGTGGATGCAGTCGGGCGAAGCCGTGCTGGTGGATGTACGAACTGACGCCGAACGTGAATGGGTGGGTTATGTACCCGGCTCTGTCCCCCTGGCCTGGAAGCAATGGCCGGGCATGGCAATGAACGCAGGATTCGATGAGGGGCTGAAAGCTGCCGTGCCCGCCGGCAAGAAGGCAGTGCTGTTGTGCCGCAGCGGCGTGCGTTCGGTCGCGGCGGCCAAACGCGCGACCGAGCTGGGCGTCGAGGCTTACAACATTCTCGAAGGTTTTGAAGGCGATGCTGATGACCAGGGGCAGCGCGGCCGCAAGGGAGGCTGGCGTTTTCGGGGCTTGCCCTGGAAGCAGGGCTGAAATTCCGGTAAAACCCTGAATTGAAGCAGTCCTGTGCGTACCTTTGGTAACTTGTATATGTAAGTGAATGGCGCATTTATTTCACAAAAATGAAGTGAATAGTTCGCATGACTTTGTCTGAAGTTTGATGTATGGGGGTGCCCCCTGTTAGTTCTGACAGGGGGTAAGGCGTATCAATTTGTTTGAGCGCTTTCAATGGGGTTCCTCTTTTTAACGGAGTCCCCATGCAAGTACTCGAACGCAAACTTTCCCCTGACACCGCACACTTTTCCAACCCTGCCCTTGGGGCCCAGCTGTGCCAGCGAATATCCCGCGACTTCACGCCGCGCTGGAACCACCAGTGGAGCGGAAAGTTCATGCTTCATGGCAAAACACCGGACTCCAATGCCATCCGGCTGGACGGCAACGACTACCTCAGCGTCACGGGCCATCCGCACATCGTTCACGCGCAGGTGGAAGCCTTGCGCAAGGAGCAGGAGTTTGTGGTGCAGTCCGGTGTCTTCCACCTGAATCAGCATCCCACACACACGCTGGAGCTGGCACTGGCATCCTGGGTGGGCAAGGACGACGGCTTCATTTGCCAATCGGGTTATGCGGCCAATGTCGGCCTGCTGCAGGCGATTGCCGATGCGCAGACCCCTGTATACCTTGATACGCTGGCCCATGCATCGTTGTGGGAAGGCGCCCATGCGGCGCGCGCCCCGGCTTTCGCTTTTCGCCACAATGATCCGGTTCATCTCGCCCGGATGATCGCCAGGAACGGCCCGGGCATCGTGGTGGTCGATTCCGTGTACAGCACCACGGGTGCCATCTGCCCCCTGGGGGAAATTGTCGATGTGGCCGAGCAGCACGGCTGCATGATCCTGGTGGATGAATCGCACTCGCTGGGCACACACGGCCCGGAAGGTGCGGGGCTGTGCGCCGAGTTGGGCCTCACCAGCCGCGTGCACTTCATCACCGCCAGCCTTGCCAAGGCTTTTGCGGGCCGGGCCGGCTTTTTTACCGCGCCGGCGCACATGCGCTATTACATTCTCTGTTCAAGCTTTCCCAATATCTTCAGCTCCAGCCTGCTGCCGCACGAGATTGCCGGCCTTGCAGCCACGCTGGAGGTGATCCGCAACAGCGACGATGCGCGCGCAAGGCTTCACGCCCACACGCGCAGGTTGCGGTCTGCCTTGAGCGAGCTGGGCTATCCCATCCACCAGGGCAGCCAGCAGATCATTGCGCTGGAGGTTGGACTGGAATCCGACACCATGGTGTTGCGGGACCGGCTGGAGGAGCGCAACGTGTTTTCGTCGATGTTCTGCGCGCCGGCCACCAGCAGCAAACGCGCGATGATGAGGTTAACCCTGAATGCCGGGCTGATGGATTCCGAACTGGACCATGTGGAAGCGGTCGCACGCGAGATCGCGCCGATCGTGAAGCCATGGGACTGGCCGATTGCACGGCGCGCCCGGGCCGGCCAGGAGGCATGATGCCGGCGTCAGTCCTGAAGGTGTCTCTCACCCGAGGTGGCAATAAATCGCTCGTGGCTGCTCATGAAGCCGGGGTTAAAAGGCTCGCCGACGGTAAAAAGCGCCGCATGAAGCACGGTCGGACCGGAGGCGATGGCGAAGGCCTGGCGCGGCTGGGGTTTGTGGCCGGCGCCCAGCGCCAGCTGCAGTTCCAGGTCGATGAGTTTCCTGCCTGCCGCCACGTCCTTCACGGTCGCGGCATCCCAGCCTTGCGATGCCGCCATTTCGGCAAGCTCTGGCAGGTTCCCGGCGGGTTCCAGCTGCAACCAGCTGACGCTGCCTTTACGGTCAAGGGCCAGCACACCGAAGGGTGCACCTATCACCACATGCTCGATCCAGCCTTGCCGCAGTGCCAGGTTTTCCAGCTCCTGCGCGACGGATGGTTCGCACAGCAGCGCATGCTGCGTGCGGGACAGCGTCGCCCGCCAGGTCTGCTGGTGCCGGGGATCGGGCTGTCGCAGCAGCGCCTGCACCGCATCGGTCAGGCGCAGCCGGATCTCCGGAGATTGCTTGGGAATGAATTGTTCGATCAGCCCGCGGTTGAAGGCCGACACGGCAAGTTGCTCGTCGGCCCGGCCTGTCAGCAAAACGCGCGAACCCGACCAGCCGGTCAGCTCGCTCAACACCCTCAGTCCGCTCATGGCCGGCATGGAATAGTCCACCACACAGACCTGCGTGAGCGCAAATCGCGCCGTGCCGTCTTCCCGCCAGTACTGCAGGATTTGCGGGATCAGGGCCGTCCCCTCGCGCCATCGATTGATGATTTCCTGCTGGCGCCAGGCATCCGCTTCCCAGCGCACCGGCTCCTGGAGCAGCAGGTCTATACACGCCACCGGGCGCAGGAACAGGCGTACACACCAGTCCAGCGGCATGACTTCCGCGAGCATTTCGAGATAATCCGGGTCGTCGTCCAGGAAAACCACGCCTCCGGGACGGCGGTAAAGTGCAAAGGACATGTTGTCAGTCTAGCGCGGGTTGTCAAAAGCAAATCATGTGCAAGGTATCAGGCCGTAATCGGCAGCTCGATGGTAAAAGCAGCTCCCACGGCGAACTCTGATTTCACATGAATGGTGCCACCTGCGCTTTGTACCACTTGCTGGCAAAAGGCCAGGCCCAGGCCATGCCCCGTGCCGCGGTTGCTCGAGAAGAACGGCTTGAAAATCTGCGGCAGCAAGGCAGCGTCGATACCCATGCCCTCATCGGCCACCATGATGCGGCCGCGCGCCTGCGTCCTGCCGACTTCAATGCGCAGGGCGCCGTGCGGGTATTTCGAGTCAGCCGCCATCAGGGAATGCAGCGCGTTCTTGATGAGGTTGTCCAGCACCTGGGAAAACTGTGTGGCGGAAGAACGGAAGGTGAAGTCATCGTGAACAAGCACCCGCACGCATTCCCTCTGGCGACTCGACTGGTAGGGATACGCCGCCACGACATCCTGGACCAATTTGCCGGCCGCGACCTGTTGGGTATGCCGTGGCAGCTGCAGCAGCTTGGCATTCGCGATCTGTGTGTCGATCTGGTGGTTCATGTTTCGAACCAGTGCGTGAAGGCGCAGCGCCAGTTTGTCCAGCTGCAGCGCGCGCGGGTTGTCGGGCTGGCGCTGTACCTCCAGCTGGATCGCATCGCCCAGCAGGGCTGCCGTCGACAGCGGCGTGCGCAGCTCGTGCGCCATGATGCCGATGGTAGTGAGCGTGCTGGAAAGCTGTTCCCGCCGCAGGTTGGCCGAGGAAAGGTTCAGCACCAGCGCGATCGACCAGGCAAACGCAAATACCACGGCATGCACGGTGCGCTGGTCTTCCGGCAGGGAGGGAACCGCCGGCCCCACGTACAGGAACATGACCCAGGCCAGCCCCCCACCGGTGATGGTGCCCAGGGTCGCCAGGCGCCAGTCAGTGACATGGTAGTAGATCAGCACCATGGCCGCCAGGGTGGCCAGCCACACGGTATTGCTGCCGTTGCACAGGTACATCCAGCTGAACAGGACCGGCAGTTCGAGCCAGAACACCACGCCAAACACCCGTTGCGCCAGCCTGCTTCCCGGGTCATGGTTGACGCGTTTGGTCATCAGGCTGTAGCCCAGTACGCTGGCCACGACGCGCAGCGGCAGGTTTTCATAGGGCTGCGGCAGCCAGACCGACCAGATCCAGGCGAACAGGGCGTTGCCCGAAAAAAAAGAAAGACCCAGCCACCACAGCCGTCGCGGGGATGGATGCAAAATGGGCTCCAGGGGCGCAAGGATCAGTTCCTCGCGCAGCCACTGAAGCAGGGGACGCCGCGCAAGCCACGCGTGAAAGCGAGCGCTCCTCACGTTAAGAACTTCTCCAGCACAACCGGGAACCTGACTGATGATGCATTTGACATTTGACTGTATTGTCCCGGTTCTCATCTCGTCAAGCTAATGCTGTTACCTGCCAACTTTGACAGCGTCAGCCTGGATGGCGTCATCAGCGACTGGCTGTGCGCCCTTCGCGAGTTCTCGGTCGAAGCGCTCATGGTGCTCGGCCCCGACCCGTTCGGGGGGCAGGAAGACCGGCTGGTGCTGGCCATTCACCCTCCGCGCCTGCTGGATGCCGCCGAGGCCCTGGCAGAGAGCCGGGACTTCGGCGCCCCGTGGCGCGATTCCGACGCACCTCTTGTCGCCTGGCAGGATATTTCCAAAACCGCTTTCGAAAGCCTGGGCCGCTGGCGCCGGCTGTGGCTGGCTCACGGTTACCAAAGCGTGGTGCGCATCGCCTTTCCATTGACGGTGGGGCGGGCCTTTGAATGCTACCTCTTCAGCCCGCGCCAGTGGCATGACCGCAGCGAGGCGGCCTTGCTGGCCTGGTCGGCCCTCAACATCTGGCCGCTGCTCAAGCGCGCGCTGGCCGAAGCGCGCAGTCCGCTGAGCCCGCGCGAACTCGAATGCCTGAGCCTTGCCTTCCAGGGGATGACGGCACGCGAGACCGGCGAGTTGCTGGCCTGCAGCGAACGCACGGTGAACTTTCACCTCTCAAATGCCATGACCAAACTCAAGGTCGACAACAAGCTGGCCGCCATCCAGCGCGCGTGCTGGTTCGGATTGATCTGAGCGTTCTTTGCCGCGTCTACTGGAAAACCTGTAGGCCTGCGCCTGCAGGTGCGCTTCAAACCTGTTCATAATCCGCCAAATGACCTTTCTAGCGCTTGACGTGGGTAACACCCGCCTGAAATGGGCCCAGTACGAAGCCCCTGTGCCCAGGGCCAAGCTGCTGGCGCAGGGTGCGGTGTTTCTGGAAAACATCGACAAGCTGTCCGAAGAAGAGTGGGGCGGCATGCAACCTCCGTCGCGTATCCTCGGCTGCATCGTTGCCGGCGACGCCATCAAGCGGCGTGTGGTCGAGCAAATGGAACTCTGGGACGTGGCGCCGCACTGGGTCGTTTCCAGCCCGCATGAGGCTGGTGTCACCAATGGCTATGACCATCCGGCCAGGTTGGGCGCTGACCGTTGGGTGGCCATGATCGGTGCGCGCCACCGGCTGCTGGCGCGCGGCATCAACAAGCCTTGCGTGGTTGTCATGGTGGGTACCGCCGTGACGGTCGAGGCGATCGACGCTTCCGGAAAATTCCTGGGCGGCTTCATTCTTCCAGGCCACGGCATCATGTTGCGCGCGCTCGAGTCCGGCACGGCCGGTCTGCACGTTCCCACCGGCGAGGTGCGCGACTTTCCCACCAATACCAGCGATGCGCTGACCAGCGGCGGCACTTTCGCCATTGCCGGTGCGATACACCGCATGGTGGAAAACGTCGCCCGCCACTGCGGCGAAACACCCGAATGCATCATGACCGGCGGCGCTGGCTGGAAGATGGCGCCCAGCATGTCGGTGAAGTTTGAGCTGGTGGACAGCCTCATCTTCGACGGACTGTTGGCCATCGCCTCACAGCGTTTTGCAGCCTGACGTCCTTTCCGCGCGGTGGAGTTGCCGCGGGATGTGCTATCAAAAAAGTAGCTGCTTGCGCCCGTCCTTATTGGGCTAAGGCCATAAAAACCTCAAAAAATTAACCGGAACTTCCTGGCAGCTGCGACGCACAGCGAGGGCTCACTCTCCCCAGGGCAGCATCAGCGTCACGATGGACAGCTTGGCGAACTCCGGCACAAACTCGTCGATGATGTGCTGCGGCTCCGGGCACAGGGTGCTGTCGGTGATCACGCCGAACTGCACGCCGCCGCCGTAGCTCAAGATCGACACGCCCAGCCCCACGTCGCCCGACTGCGGTACCCAGAACATGCTTTGCTCCAGTGTCGAGCCGCAGAACTTGAGCTTTTCGCGCGGGCCAGGCACGTTGGTCATCACCGCCGTGGTTTTCTTGGCAAAGAGGTTGAGCATCACGTCCTGCGCCGGCTTGATCAAAAGGCCCGCCACCGCCAGCAGGCTGAAAGCCAGCAACGGCTGGTAGCTGCCCTTGAGCGCAGCCATGCGCCGGCGCACCTCGTAGACGCGCTCGATCGGATTCTCCACCCCGATGGGCAGCACCAGCGGCACCAGGCCGAACCGGTTGCCCAGCTTGTGCGCCTGGTCCAGCGGCCGCAGGTTGACCGGCACCATGGCGCGAATCTCCTGGCCTGCCACGTCGTCACCGAAGGTTTTCAAATATTCGCCCAGGGCGCCGGCCACGCAGCTGAGCAGCACGTCGTTGATCGAGCAGTTGAGTGCCTTGCCCACGGCTTTGACTTCATCCAGCGGAATCGGCTGGCACCAGGCCACTTTTTTTGCGCCGCCTGGCTTGCCTTTGAGCCGGGTCTTGGAGTCGTCGGGCATCAGGGCCAGCGCGGCGCCGTCCTTGAGCACCTGCATCAGGACCTTGGCCATGTCCATGGAGCCGTGCATGCCGTCTTCCATGCCCTTTTTGGGGTCACCCAGCATGCCCAGCGAGCGCGCTGCGCCTTCACCGACGGCGCCCAGTGCCTTGACGGTGATGTCGGTGAAGGGCTTGAGCAGGGTGTCGGCAATCCAGTCTTCCGTGCCGGTAGCCGCCGCAGCCTTCGTGCGCCGCTCAGGCGGCGGCGTGCCGCCATCGACCAGCGACATGGTCACGGAGATCAGCGCAATGCCGTCGGCGATGCAATGATGGATGCGCACGATCATCGCGCTGCCCTTGACGCCATCGGGCCCGGTGTAATCCTCGATCAGGTGGATTTGCCACAGCGGGCGTCTCGGATCCAGGCGCTGGGTGGCAAGCACGGCCACGCGGTCCTGCAGGGCCTGCTCCTGGTTGGCTGATTTGGCCAACTTCTCCTGCACGACATGGTTGGCCAGGTCGAAGTTGCGGTCCATCACCCAGGTGGCGCCGGCGGCGTCTTCCATCACGCGCTGCCTGAAACGGTCGTACTTCAGCAGGCTGTTTTCGATGCGTTCGCAGACGGCAGCGTACTTGACGCCCGGCGCCAGCTGCCAGACGCCCACGATCATCATGAGGTTGGCATCGTTGTCCATGCGCAGCCAGGCCGTGTCGACCTTGCTCATGCGCTCCCCTGAAATGCCCAGGGTTCCCGAGACGGCCCGCTTGACGTTCTTCTGGACGTTTTTTGCCACTTTGCGGCCTGCGGCCTGAGCGGTAACGCGTGTAACCATGAGCACTCCCGAATGCAAAACTGATGCGAACTCACCCCGGATGGGGTAAGTTCCCTATTTTGCAAGGAACGGCCTGGCTAAGATACCGGGCAGTTACCCCAAGCCACCTCATTGGTGACCCACTTCTAAAAACGGAGATTCTTCATGTCAGACCTGAAAGCCGCCTTCGACAAAGCCATGGCCGATTCGAAAAACCTCAGCGAGCGCCCTGACAACGCCACGCTGCTGAAGATTTATGCGCTCTACAAGCAGGGCAGCATCGGCGACAACGCCGAGAAAAAGCCCGGCTTCGGCGACATGGTCGCACGTGCCAAGTGGGACGCCTGGAACAACCTCAAGGGCACCTCGCAGGATGACGCGATGCAGCAGTACATCGATTTGATCGCCGATCTGAGCTAAGACTCTCTTCCACAAAAAAGCGGCACAGCCCTGGCGCAATTTGCACCGGGGCTGTGCCGCTTTTTGCTGGCTGTTAAAGACTTCAGTCGGCTTTAATGTTCGCCAGTTTCACGATCCGGTCCCACATCTTGCGCTCGTTGTCACCCAGGGTAGCCAGCTCGGCGCCGCTCATCACAACCGCTTTCGCGCCTTGCTCTTCGGCGCGCTTCCTGAAGCCTTCCGATTCCACCACCTGCTTGATGGCCAGCGAGAGTCGGCCTTGCAGGTCGGCGGACAGTCCCGTCGGCCCGTAGACCGCGAACCACGACGATGCCACCAGCGGCACACCCGTCTCGATAGCGGTCGGCACATTGGGTTGCGCGGCCAGGCGCGTGCGGCCGGTCACCATCAGCGCCTTGAGCTTGCCTGCGCGGATGTGCGGCAGCAGCGGCGGCGGTGTGGTGATGGTGAAGTCCACCGTGCCGGCCAGCAGGTCGTTAAGCGCCGGGCCCGTACCGCGGTAGGGGATGTGCACCATGAAAGTCTTGGTCAGGTCCTTGAGCAGCTCGGTCGTCACATGCTGCAGCGAGCCGTTGCCGCTGGATGCATAGTTGACCTTGCCTGGGTTGGCCTTGACGTACTTGATGAAGTCCACAAAGTTGTCGGCGGGAAAGTTGCCGCGTACCACCAGCAGCTGCGGCGCGTCAATCAAATGGCCTAGCGGCTTGAGGTTGGTCGCCGGGTCAAAGCCAGGCACCGGCTGGATCAGCGGCGTGATGCATTGGTAGCCCGAGTACTGCACCAGCAGGCTGGTGCCATCGGCCGGGCCTCGCGCGACCATCTGGCCGGCGATGTTGCCGTTGCCGCCGCCGCGGTTGTCCACGACCACCGAGGTTTGCAGAATCCTGCCCAAGGGCTCGGCCAGCATGCGTGCCGCAATGTCGGTGGTGCCACCGGCCGCTGTGGGCACAATGAGTGTGATGGGTTTGCCGGCGAGCTGCGCACGCACCGGGTTGAGCCATGCGGCCGTGCTCAGGCTGGCGACGGTCATGAGGGTTCTGCGGGAAATAAGGGTCATGGTTGTCTCCGGATAGTATTTTTTCGGGGAAGGGTGGCTCAGGCCGGGCAATGTCCGACCAGGTTTTGGCTGAAGGGCGGTGGATCAGTCGATGCGGGCGCCAGAGTCCTTGACGATCTTGTTCCAGCGCGGCAGGTCGCCCTGGATCAACGCAGCAAACTGCGCTGGGCTGGCGGTCATCACGTCGCAGCCTTGTGCCGCGAGCTTGTCCGCCACGTCCTTGCTGGCCAGGGTCTTTTCAAGGGCGGCCTGCAGCTTGACGATGACTTCCCTGGGCGTACCGGCGGGCGCCAACAGCCCATACCATGGTGTCGAGCCGAAGCCTGGCAGGGTTTCGCCAATCGTCGGCGCATTGGGCAAGGAGGCCAGACGCTTTTCGTTCACCACGCCAAGCACCTTGATTTTTCCGGACTGCAGGAAGGGCAGCGCCGACGGCAGGCTCTGCACCGACACCGGAATCTGTCCGCCGGCAACATCGGTGGCTGCGGCAGCCGAAGCCTTGTAGGGAACGTGCAGCATGTCCACGCCGGCCGCCCGCTTGAACATTTCGCCGATCAGGTGGTTCAGCGTGCCGTTGCCGGCCGAGGCATAGCTGATCTGGCCGGGGCTGGCTTTTGCCTGGGCAATCAGCTCGACCACCGAATTGGCGGGAAAGGCCGAGTTGGCAACCAGCACATAGCCGGCGTTGGCCACCAGGCCGACCGGCTCGAAATCCTTCACGGGGTCGAAACCGGTGCTTTTGTAGATGGCGGGATTGATGACGTGCGCGCTGTTGGTCGTCAGCAGCAGGGTGTAGCCGTCGGGCCTGGCTTTGGCCACCTGGGCGGTACCGACATTACCGCCCGCGCCGGGCCGGTTATCAACCAGAAAGGTCTGGCCCATGATTTCGCCGAGCTTTTGGAACACGATGCGCGCAATGGCATCGTTGGCGCCGCCCGCCGCCTGCGGAACGATGACGGTGACCGGGCGGCCGGGATAGGCCTGCTGCGCCGCGGCAGGCAGTATTGCCAGACCGGTCATCGCCCCTGCCAGGATGGCGAGATGGTGGAAGAAATTACGTTGTCTCATGTCGTTGTCTCCGGTTGTAGTTTTGGGATGCTGTTTCAGGCGGGTTCGGAAATCTCTATCAAATTCAGGTCGGGGTCGCGCACATAGACCGAGCGGATCTTTTGTGTGGCGCCGGTACGCAGCACGGGGCCTTCAATGATTGGACAGCGCTCCCGCTCGAGATGGGTGATCACGTCAGCAAGCGGGACACCGGCCAGAAAGCACAGGTCCAGAGCGCCGGGCACCGGCAGGTGGGCTCTGGGTTCAAACTCGCGCCCTTTGACATGCAGGTTGATCTTCTGCTTGCCGAACTTGAAGGCCTTGCGCTCTACAGGTGGTGTGCCGCCGGTGAAGGTTTCCAGCGTCATGCCCAGCACGCGGGTGTAGAAGTCCACGCAGGGGGCTTCGTCCGAGGTGGTCAGCACCAGGTGATCCAGTTGCCGAATCATGCCGAGGCGGCCCTTAGCTCGGCCACATAAGGCGGTGGCTCATGCAAATCGGTAATCCGGCCGGCCTTGGCCACCTGCCCAGGCACGTCATGGCCGACGATGCCGGGCATTTGCCGCGCCACCGCAAGCAGCTTTTCAAGGTCCATACCGGTGTCGTAACCCATCGCATGCAGCATGTGTACCGCGTCTTCGCTGCTGATGTTGCCGCTGGCACCGGGCGCGTAGGGGCAGCCACCCAGGCCACCCAGCGAGCCGTCAAAGCGCGTGATGCCGCCCTGCACGGCCGCCAGCACATTGGCCAGGCCCATGCCGCGCGTGTTGTGAAAGTGCAAGGTCAGCTGCAGGCCTTCAAAGCGTTGTTGCAGCGCTTCCACCATGCGGCCGACTTGAGCCGGGTGGGCCATGCCGGTGGTGTCGCAGATCGTGAGGCCGCGCACGCGGTCTGCGCCGAAGGCGGCGAAGCGATCGCTCCAGCGCAGCACTTCGTCCTCGACCACTTCGCCTTCCATCGGGCAGCCGAAGCAGCACGACAGCGAAATGTTGATGGGCGTGCGGCCGTCAACATGGCGAATGACATCAGAGAGCGCGGCAAAGCTTTTCTCGCGGGGCATGCGCAGGTTGGCCAGGTTGTGGGTTTCCGATACCGACATCACCAGGTTGAGTTCGTCGGCCCGCGACTCCAGCGCTCGCTCCGCCCCGCGCAGGTTGGGCACCAGCACGGTGTACTCCACGCCGGGCACACGGCGTATGCGGCCCATCACCTCTTCGGCATCGCGCAGCATGGGGATGGCCTTGGGCGAGGTAAACGATGTCACTTCGATCTTGGCGTAGCCGCATACGCTGAGGGCATCGACCAGCGCGACCTTGTCATCGGTTGGGATGAAGTTCGGCTCGATCTGGAAGCCGTCACGCGTGGCGACCTCGTTGAAATGGATCTTGACCCCCACGCTTTTCACTTCGTGTAATACGCTGCCCCCCGAGGGGGCTATGCTTGCTTGGGGCGGCCCGGCGCGGCGCACTTCACGTTTCAGGGTGTTCACGATTTGACATCCTTTCCAGCCACGATGCCTTTGTCCTTGAGCGCCTGAATCTGTTCGATTGAAAGCCCGATCTCGCGCAGCACCGCATCGGTGTCTTGCCCCACCTGCGGCGCATTTCGGCGGTGCCCGCCCGGCGTGCGCGAAAGCTTGGGCACGATGCCGGGAACGGCCAGCAGGCTTCCGTCGTCCATCTTTACTTCATCGAGCATGCCGCGCGCCTGGTAGTGCGGGTCAGCAACGATATCGGCCACGGTGTAGATGCGGCCGGCGGGCACCGAGACCTTGTCGAGCGCCGCCAGCACCTCGTCTACTGTGAGATTCAACGTCCATTGGCCGATGGCCGCATCGATCTCGGCCACGCGCGCCACGCGGCCCGCGTTATCGGCCAGCGCCGGGTCGTTGCCGAGATCGCTGCGGCCTATGGTGGTCATCAGCCGTTTAAAGATGCTGTCGCCGTTGCCGGCCACCAGCGCATAGCCGCCGTCCTTGCACAGATAAGCGTTGCTGGGCGCAATGCCGGGCAGGGCGCTGCCGGCCGCGCCGCGCACCGCGCCAAAGGCGCTGTATTCAGGCAGCAGGCTTTCCATGCAGTTGAACACAGCTTCATAAAGCGCCACGTCAATCACCTGGCCTTTGCCGGAGCGCTGGCGTTCCTGCATCGCCAGCAGGATGCCGATCACGCCGTGCAGCGCGGCCAGCGTGTCACCAATGCTCACGCCGACGCGCACCGGCACACGGCCCGGCTCGGCCGTCAGGTGGCGCAGGCCGCTCATGGCCTCGGCCACCACGCCGAAGCCCGGCTTGTCGCGGTAAGGGCCGGTCTGGCCGTAGCCGCTGATGCGAAGCATGATGAGTCGTGGGTTCAGCGCCAGCAATTCGTCGGGTCCCAGGCCCCAGCCTTCCATGGCGCCCGGGCGGAAGTTCTCGATCAGCACGTCGGCGTCAAGCGCGAGCTGGCGCACGATGGCCTGCGCTTCAGGACTCTTCAAATCCAGCGCCACCGAGCGCTTGTTGCGCGACTGCACCTGCCACCACACGGAAGTGCCGTCTTTCAGCAGGCGCCATTTGCGCAGCGGGTCGCCCGTGCCCGGCGTTTCGACCTTGATGATGTCGGCGCCGAAGTCCGCCAGCGTCTTGGCGGCAAAAGGCCCGGCAATCAGCTGGCCGAGTTCCAGCACTTTGAGCCCGGTGAGCGGGCCCTGGCCGGGAGCGTGGGTAGAAGCCGCGAGGGATTTTTCAGGGGAGGGCATGGGCGGCAGTGTGCCGCCGCGGTCCGGCTCCGTCTATTTCCGTTTTAGGGCTTTAGGTTTCGCGTTTTGCGAAAGCGGGGTAAGAAAATCCACCAGCGATGCAATCCCCGCATCTGACTGGCCCGCCATGGTGGCCGTCAGCAGGCGGCGCTGGGCCCAGGCGTCGGCCAGCGGCCGCCAGCTGAGCTTCATGCTTTTGACCATGGGTAGCGTCGCGGCCTTGGGCAGGATGGCGACGCCCAGGCCGGAGGCCACCATGTGGCAGACGGCGTCAAAGCTGCGCACCTGCATGCGCAGCTTCAGCGGTCGGTTGGCGGCCAGCGCGGCTTGCTGCTGCTTTTGCAGCATGGCGGCGCCGGCGGTCAGGCTGATCCATTCTTCGTCGAGCGCATCGACAAAGGCCAGCGGCGTTTTGCCTGCCAGCGTGTGGCCGGCCGGCAGGATCAGCACCAGCTCGTCTTCGCGAAAGAGACGCGTGTCCAGCCCTGTGGTGTCGGGCCCTTCCACAAATACCGCCACATCGGCCCGGCCTTCGCGCAGAGTGGCCGCCACGGCTTCCGACACCTGCTCTTCCAGGTCGATATGCACCTGCGGATGCAGCTCGCCATAGCGCGCCAGCAAGGGCGGCAAAAACTGGCTGATGGCGGCGCTACTCGCGCACAGGCGGATGTGGCGCGCGATGCCGCGCCGCAGGTCGGCCAGTTCGCCGCCCAACTGTTCCATGGTCTGCAGCAGCGTGAGCCCGTGTTTGACGAAGACGCGGCCCGCCGCCGTGGGGAGTAGCCCGCGTGGATGGCGTTCGAACAGCGCGTCGCCCAGGGCGTCCTCAAGCTCCCGGATGCGCCGGCTGGCGGCAGCCAGCGCCAGGTGCGAATCGCGTGCAGCGGCCGTCAGGCTGCCTGTCTGGGCGCAGGCCACCGCCAGGCGCACCGACACCAGGTCAAACCGGGCGAGGTTGTAGCTCACGGGGAAATGAGCCTGAAAACTCAGGCCGCTTTCTTTTTGGCGGTGGCTTTTTTGGCCGCAGGCTTTTTCGCGATCAGGGTGTCCAGGTTTTTCACGATTTCGTCCTCGATCCTGTCCTTGAAGGCGCCGAGCAGGAAACCCAGCTTGGCCTGGAGATCGAAGCGGTCCTTGGTGACGGTCAGCGTGCCGCTGACACCCGAGCGGGTAAAGCTGACCAGGTCTTCGTCCTTGCCCTCTTCGTAGGTGCATTCCATGTCGAATTTTTCTTCGGCCTGCTCGGCCCATTTGAAGGCGATCTTGCGCGCCTCCGCAAGGCCCAGGGTGTGTTCGCGCTGGATCTGGATGTCAGCCATTGGTGGTCTCCGTGTTGTTGATTTGAAGCGCCTTGTGCCGTTCGTCTTTGGCAGCCGGGCCAGCCGTTTGACTGCATCATAAAACGCTTACCGGTGCCGACGTTTCGTTCAGGCAGTATTTCAAAGCGGGCTACGCTTTCGGCCCTGTTCAAGACACTGCGTTGTGATGTGATACTGAGCACTGTTGACGCACCCCCATCTACCCGTGCGTTGTCAGACAAATTTGCAACAGCCCCCTCTTTTGAAGAATCCAAATTCCATTCATTTTTGCAAAAGCGCCGATGGAACGGCCATCGCTTTCACTGCAACTGGCTGCGGGCCACCAGTCGTATGGGTCACCCTGCAGTACACCGACAACGACCTGACATCGCCTGGACCCGCGAGCAGGCACTGGATGGACGCGCTGGCCGCCCGCCACACCGTGATCAGGCTCGATATGCGGGGCTGTGGGCTTTCGGAGCGAAAACCTGAGCGCATGTCCCTGGATGCCTGGGTGGAAGACATTGAGGCGGTCGTCAATGCAGCGGGTCTGACGCGCTTTGCCATTGTGGCGGTGTGTACGGGGGCGTATGCGGCAATCGAGTATGCCGCCCGCCATCCTGCCCGGTTGACGCGCCTGGTTATCTATGGAGGGGCCGTTCGCGGGCGTTTGCGGCGTGAACTGACTCCCGCGCAACGGGACGATGCCATGGCGGCGTTGCAGGTGTATGAATCCGGACTGGATGGGCGAAGCGAGTTTGCGGTGTCTTTCCGGCGCATATTCACGGCACAATTTCTCCCGGACGCCTCGGCCGGGCAACTTGAGGCCCATGATCGAATCGTCAGCCAGCGCATGAACGGCGCCATCGCTGCGCAGAGCGTCCGGGCGTTCTATGACCTTGATCTCAGCGAAAGTGCGAAGCGGATTGACACTGCATGCCTGGTTCTACACGCCCGCCGAGACATTTTGTATCCGATAGACGAAGGGCAAAGACTGGCCACACTCATTCCTGCCGCACGCTTCGTTCCGATTGACTCGCACAACAACATCCCTTTGGTGGAGGAGCCGGCATGGCCCGGGGTGCGCGATACCGTGCTTGAATTTCTCGCCGGCAACGAGGGCGCTGTGGCACCTGCTTTCCGGCTGACAGTGCGCCAAGCCGAGGTGCTGAGGCAGGTAGCGCAAGGACAGACCGACAAACAGATCGCACGCACACTATCCCTGAGTCCTCGTACGGTTGAAATGCATGTGAGCGCTGCCTTGAAAGCCCTGGGTAGCAAGACGCGGGCTGAAGCTGCGCACCGGGCCGCGCAATACGGGATTTTCTAGCCCGGTCGTGGTCAGAGAGTCGGCTTGGCTACGGTATTGCCTACCGGGCCGAGATCTCTGGATACCGTAGTTCACACACTGTGCAGAGCCTTGCAGGGGCTGGATACTGCTCTTTCGAGAATCACGTTGCTGGCGTCACATCGACGATGTATGCCTGACCGATTGGGGCATCCCGTGCGGGCACTTTGCCGCAGCTCTGGAACGACATGACAACCAAAAAAAGGATCCATGAAGGATGAAAAGCTACCCGCTGCACAGCAGTGAAAAAGAGCGCGACAGGTTGAAAATGCAGGGGCTGGCGATACTGCCGCTTACCGAGAACCTGTTGACAGGGGCCGGCGTACAGCCTGGGTCCCAGGTCCTGGAACTGGGCTGTGGAAGCGGTGATATGACCTTGTTGCTGGCAAGCCGTGTGGGGCCCGGCGGCGAAGTGACGGCGGTGGACCGGGACCCGGCCCAGCTTGATGCCGCTGCGTTGCGCATCGCTGATTCGGGTTTTCAGAATGTGAAGTTTGTTTTGGCTGATCTGGACGATTTTGAGCCACCCCGGATGTTTGACGCTGTGGTTGGGCGGTACTTCCTGCTGTACATCGCAAGTCCCGAGGCTGCTGTTGCACGCGTGGCCAATTGGGTCCGGCCGGGAGGCGCGATGGCGTTTCTGGAAATGGATTTTTTCCGCGGCGTACACAGCAGCATCTGGCCGCCTGCATCGCCAGAAACACATGAGGCGATTGTGTTCATAGGCGATGTCATGCTGGACGCAGGCATCAATCCGTACATGGCAGCAAGGCTCCCAAGTATTTTGACGCGCTACGGCAGTGTGCAGGTGCAGACATCAGCACCTCTTCAGTATGGTGCACGTTCAATCGAACTGCCTCTGGAGGCGGTCAGGTCGGTCACACCCATGGCTCGAAAGCTCGGGCGTGCTGATGCGGATCATCACGATGTCGACGCGTTGCTGGCCCGGGAATTGGCGGGCCGCGACGAGCACACTGTGACCGTGCCGCCCATGTCTGTTGCTGCCTGGGTTCAACTGGCATGAGGCACGCAGCATCTCCTGTGTGCATTGGCCATCTTGCCGACCACCCGCAGCATCTCGCGGCGCTGGCCGTGTGGCACCAGGCGCAATTCGGCTATCTCAATACATCGGTTACGGTTGAGCAGCGCACGCAGAGGCTGAAGGCATCCGCGCAGAAGGGCGCGTTGCCGATGACCTTTGTGGCGGTCTGCGAAGGCCGGCTTCTGGGGTCGGCAAGTCTGCTGCCGCAAACGATTACCCATTCCCACTTATCGCCTTGGTTGTCCAGCGTTTATGTCGCGTCCGAGCACAGGAACAAGGGGATTGGGTCGGCGCTGGTCCGGCATGTGGTTCGGGAGGCCGCCGGCATGGGCAAAGACAAGGTCTACCTGTTTACGCCGAACAGCGAAGCCTTGTATGCCCGGCTCGGCTGGAAAGTCGTCGAACATACGGAACATCAGGGACACCGCCTCACGATCATGTGCGTGTAAGCCTATAGATACGCCCCTCGCCGCATGTGCTGGGACGCTGCCCAGGCTGAACTACTCTTTGGGCTGTCCGGCCTTGCGTTGGTGACTGTGTGCCTGCGCAAGGTTCACCATGTTGTGTTCAAGTGCCTTGCGCCGTTCGTCCTTGGGTAGCCGGGACAGCTTTTTGACCGCATCATAAAACCGTTGCCAGTCGCGGCCCTCGCGTTCGAACAGCGCTTCAAAGCCCGGTACCAGTTCGTCGTACGCGGCCTGTGCGCCAAACGAGGCATTGTTGGCGTTCGCCACCCACTGGTCGTAGCCGGCAAAGCCGCCCCATGATGCCTTGAGTTCAGCATAGGCGTCGCGAAAGCGCTGGTGCGCTATCATTTTGCTAGCTATTTGCGCAGGTTCTGATTGGGCTGCGGCATCTTTTTGATCATAAATTGCGGCCAATTCGCGGCGCGTGGCCAGTGCCAGCGCGCGGAACTGCCGGCGCCGGCCGTCAAATACGGCGTAGGCCTTGCGTGCGTCGTCACCGGCTTGCGTGGCCAGCCAGCGCTCGCTGCCCAGGCGCTCGACGGCAGTGGCAAACGATTCATTGAACATCATGTCACCCGGCGCATACACCACCTGATGGGACAGTTCATGAAAGATCAGCCGGGCGAGTTCCCCCTCAGGGTAGCCGATGAAGGTGTTGAGCAAGGGGTCGCCGCCGGCCCAGTTCATCCAGCCCAGTGTGGAATACGCGGGCACGCCGTAAACGCTGGCTTCCAGGCCTTCGGCCTTGAGCCGCGCCGCTTCGGCGCGCGCGTCGGCCTCGTTGAAGTAGCCGCGGTAGCCGACACAGCCTGTGACCGGGAAGCACCAGGTTTTGAGCGTGAGTGAAAACGCCGGCGCCGCCACCACGTTCCAGACCACGGCGCTGCGGCGCAGGTCGGCATAGCGGCGGTAGCTGGCGTTGTCCGGCAGTTTCAGCTCGGTCACCGCAAAGCTGCGGATGCGCTGCGACAGTTCCAGCCGGCTTTTTAATGAGGCCGATGTTTGCGCTTCGCCGAGCCAGTCGTCCACCGGCCGGGCGGCGTTGAGCATCTGCATGTGGCCGCTGACGGACTGCCAGTAGTAACCCAGGTCAGCACACCCCGTGAGGCATAACGCGGCTGCGGCCAGCGCAGCAGCCAGGCCGGTCAGTGTCTTGGCGCGCGTTCGGCTCACCGTGCCTCAGGCTGTTTCAGCGTCGCGCTGCACCTGCACCAGGCAATCGTAAAAGACGGGGCCGCGGCCCATGTCGGTCAGGTGCTGGCTGGTGAGCTGGTTCACGTTGGTGCCGTCCAGGCCCAGCTTGCGCCACCAGATACCCAGGCCGTTGACCACGCCGGGGCGTGCCCGCGTGGAGACTTCAGCCTTGACCCGGTACTCGCCGCGCTGGTTGAACACCTTGACGACCGCGCCCGTGGTGATGCCGCGTGCAGCGGCATCGTCCGCATGAATCTCCAGCACCGGTTCGGTTTCCATATCGCGCAGGCTTTTCACGTTGACGAAGGTGGAGTTGAGGAAGTTGCGCGCGGGCGGTGAGATCATGGCCAGCGGGAACTGGTCGGATGTGTTGGCTGCTTCGTAATTGGGCACGTGGCCGGGCAGGCCGTCGGCGCCGGTGGCCGCGAGGCGCGCACTGAAGAACTCGCAGCGCCCGGAGGCGGTGGGGAAGTTGCCGGTGGCAAACGGCGCATCGGGCAGCGCCAGCGTGGCAAAGCCCGTGTCCAGCAATTGCCCAAAGTCCACCTTGTCGCCAAACGTGGCGCGGCACAGCTGCTCATCGTTGTCGGCAAAGCAGGGGTCGGTAAAGCCCATGTGGGCGGCCAGCTCGCGAAAGATCTGCGTATTGGGTTTGGCCTGGCCCATGGGCGCGATAGCGGGGCGATTCAGCAGCACGTCGGTGTGGCCATAGGAGGCATGCATATCCCAATGCTCCAGCTGTGTGGTGGCCGGCAGGATGTAGTCGGCGTAGTCGGCCGTGTCGGTCTGGAAGTGCTCAAGCACGACAGTGAAGAGGTCTTCACGCGCGAAGCCCCGAACCACTTTTCCGGATTCCGGCGCCACTGCCACCGGGTTGCTGTTGTAGACGATCAGCGCCTCGATCTTCGGGCCAAATTGAGGCGATGCAGCTTCGAGCAAGGCGTTGCCGATGGTGCTCATGTTGATGGTGCGCGGCTGGCGGCCCTGCAGCAGGTCGGGCCGCTGCAGGGCGGCTTTGTCGACGGGAAAGAGCCCCGAGCTGCTGAGCAGCACGCCACCGGCGCGATGCCGCCACGCGCCCGTCAGCGCGGGCAGGCAGGCAATGGCACGCGCCGCATTGCCGCCGCCGTGAACGCGCTGCATGCCGTAGTTCAGGCGGATCGCTGCGGGCTGTTTTTTGACAAAGCATTCGCCATAATCGCGCGCCAGCGAGCGGATCTGTTCCGCCGGCACGCCGCAGACCGCGGCTGCACGTTCGGGGGGCCACTGCAGCGCGCGCTCGCGCAGCCCGCCGTCCGGGCTTTGCCAGCCCAGCGTGTGCTGCGCGATGTAGTCGTGGTCGAGCCAGTCGTGGGTGATCAGCTCGTGCATCAGGGCCAGCGCCAGCGCGGCGTCGGTACCCGGCAGCAGCGAGATGTGCTCATGGCATTTCTCGGCGGTTTCGCTTTTTCGCGGATCGATGCAGACAAGTTTTGCGCCGTCGCGCTTGGCTTGTTGTGCGTA
Organism: Polaromonas sp. P3_B4; assembly: GCF_056402835.1. NCBI lineage: Bacteria > Pseudomonadati > Pseudomonadota > Betaproteobacteria > Burkholderiales > Comamonadaceae > Polaromonas > Polaromonas sp. P3_B4. The sequence goes on along the minus strand of NZ_JBFUGQ010000001.1, from coordinate 3,104,515 downwards.
ACGCCAGAAGTGCAGGTTGCTGCCGATGGAGTTGCTGCCCCAGATGATGATGAGCTTCGATTCGGCAAAAAACTCCACCCGCATGCCGACCTTGCCGCCCAGTGTTTGCGTCAGGGCCTCGCCGCCGGCTGATGAGCAGATGGTGCGGTCCAGGAATGACGCACCGAGTTGGTTGAAAAACCGGCCCGCCATGCTTTCGCCCTGCACCTGGCCCATGGTGCCGGCATAGCTGTAAGGAACGATCGCTTCGGGATTGCGTGCGGCGATGGGCTTGAGGCGGGCCGCAATGTCGGCCAGCGCCGCTTCCCAGCTCACCGGCTCGAACTGTCCGCTGCCTTTCGGGCCGCTGCGCTTGAGCGGGCTCAGCAGGCGCTCCGGATGGTAGGTGCGTTCGGTGTAACGCGACACCTTGTTGCACAGCACGCCGCCGGTATGCGGATGGTCCGGGTTGCCCTGCACGCGGATGGCCACGCCGTCCTCCACTGTGGTCAGCAGCGAGCAGGTGTCGGGGCAGTCGTGCGGGCAGGCACCCAGCACCTGTACGGCCGCAGGCTTCAGCCCGGTGTCAGGTTTCGCCTCGGTCCTAGGGGAGATGCTGATGGTATTGCTCATGGTTCAACTTTATATTGACAGCCATACCGGCCCCCGGGGATGAGGAGACAACATGACAACAAAAACAGGAATGCAGTCATTCCGCGCGCTGGTCAGGATCACCATGGTAGCGGCACTGGTCGCCCTGATGGCGCCGTGGGTGTATGCCGAGGACGGCATCAGCAAAACCGCTGTAACGCTGGGGCAGTCACTGGCCATGACGGGGCCCGGCAGCACACTGGCTGTGCCGTTTGCCCAGGGCGCGCGCCTTTACTTCGACCACGTCAATGCCGGCGGCGGCGTCAACGGCCGCAAGATCGAACTGACGACGCTGGACGATGCGGGCAACCCCGATACCGCCGCGGCCAACACCCGCAAGCTGCTGGACCAGAAGGTGTTTTCGCTCTTCGGCTACTACGGCTCGCCGCAGGTCACGGCCGTCAACCCGCTGCTGAAAGACACCGACATTTTGCTGTTCGCCCCCATGGCCGGCGCCGACGAGTTGCGCGGCTCGCTGTACCCCAATGTGTATTCCGTGCGCCCCGGCTATTCGGAAGAAGCCGCCATGATCACGCGGCACGCCGAAACCCTGGGCATGCGCAAGCTGGCCATACTGCACGGCAAGGATGCCGAATCGCTGGCGGCACTGGATTCAGCCGAGCGCACCATGGGCGGGCTGGGCGCCAACCTGGTGGCCAAGTCGGCCCTCTCGGGCGGCAGTGTGGCCGCGAGCGTTGAACAGATTCTGGGCAAGAAGCCTGAATCCGTACTGGTCATCAGCGACGCTGCCGGCGCCGCCAGCGCGATACGCGATTTGCGCGCCAAGGGATTTCGCGGGCCCATCTACGGCTTTTCCAGCACTGGCGAAAGCCTGTTGGCCGAGCAGCTGGGTGCGGCCGGTGCCGGTGTGGTGGTGGTGCGCGTCACACCCAAGTCGGACAACGCCAAGAGCGTCCTGGTCCGTGAACTGCAGGCCGACGCTACAGCGGCCAAACTGGGCAAACCCAATGTGTACATGCTCGAAGGCTACATCGCTGCCTGGACGTATGTCGAAGCCCTGCGCAAGGCCGGAAAGGACCCGACCCGCGTCAAACTGCGCAAGGCACTGGACACCATGCAGGAGTTGAACCTGGGCGGTTTTCGGGTGCACTTTGACGGGGACCGCGTGGGCTCCAAACTGGTAGAGCTCAGCCTGATTGATGCCACCGGACGGGTGCGGGAATAGGAAGAGTGAGATAGCGAAAATTGGCGAGTGTTGTGGGTTGGATGATGCAAAAGGTGACAAATTACCGGCTGTTGCGTTGCTGGCTTCCGCTAAAGTAGTGACCTATCTCACGTATTTGTAACTTAGTTTTTACAAATTAAGCTGTTTGTAAACTTTTGTTGCGAAGATTGCGTCATGAACATTACTCGCAGAACCTTTTCCACCGCTGCCGGCGCTTCCGTGCTGGCGGGTTTCAACATCGCGCATGCCCAGACCGACAAGATCATCCTGGGCCAGTCGGCGCCTTTCACCGGCCCGGCTGCGCAGCTGGGCATCCAGTTCTACCAGGGCGCGAAGGTGTACTTCGACCAGGTCAACGAACAGGGCGGCGTCAACAAGCGCCTGATTGAAATCCGCAACCTGGATGACGGCTATGAACCCGCCCGCTGCGCCGAAAACACCCGCAAGCTGATCGAGGATGAGGTGTTTGCGCTGTTCGGCTACATCGGCACCCCCACCAGCATCGCTGCCCTGCCGCTGGCCATCAAGGACAAGGTTCCGTTCATCGCGCCGTTCACCGGTGCCATGGCTTTGCGTGAACCTTTCAACAAAAATGTCTTCCACGTGCGCGCGTCCTACAACGACGAAACCGGCCTTATCGTCAAACAGCTGACCGCCCTGGGACTGAAGAAAATCGCCGTGTTCTACCAGAACGATGCCTACGGCAAGGCCGGGCTGGACGGCGTCACGCTGGCCCTGGGTGCACAGAACCTGAAGCCCGTGGCGCAGGCGACTGTTGAACGCAATACGGTGGACGTGGCCAAGGCCGTCACCACGCTGGTGGCCGCGGGCCCCGATGCGGTGGTGCAGATCGGTGCTTACAAGGCCTGCGCAGCTTTCATCCGCGAAGCCCGCAAGGCCGGCTATGGCGGCACGTTCTACAACGTGTCGTTTGTCGGTACGCAGGCGCTGGCCGACGAGCTGGGCAAGGAAGGCGCAGGCGTGGTGGTGTCGCAGGTCATGCCTTCGCCCTACAACGGAGCGCGGCCGATTGTGCGCGAGTTCACCGAAGCAGTGAAGGCGGCCGGCAAGGACGCCAAGGTTAATTTCTCCAGCATGGAAGGCTATGTGGCCGCCAGGATTCTGGTGGACGGTCTCAAGCGCGGCGGCCCCAAGATGAGCCGTGATTCGCTGATTTCCGGCCTGGAAGCCATCGGTACCCAGTCGCTCGGCGGGTTTTCCGTGACGTTCTCGCCGACCGACCATGTGGCGTCCCACTTCGTGGAGCTGTCGATGCTGACGGGCGACGGCCGGATCAGGACCTGAAGTACTGACTCCCCCCCGAAGCGGCCTGCGGCCGCCTCCCCCTCAAGGGGGCGCCACTAGTGGCCCGGCAAAGCCGGTTCCACGGTGGCCCGCGCGAAAACCCGCCCACTAGCGAAGTCCGTTCGATCAGGCAATTTGCCGCGTAGCGACCAACCCGCGCATGAAATCCTCGCAGCGCGCGAGCTGTTCCAGGCTCACAAACTCGTCGGGCTGGTGCGCCTGGTTGATGCTGCCGGGCCCGCACACTACCGTGGGAATGCCGGCGTTTTTGAATAGGCCTGCTTCGGTGCCGAAAGCGACCAGCGTGGTCTCTCGTGTGCCGGCCAGGCGCTGCGCCAGTTGGGTCACCGCATCGCCGGCGGAGCCGAGAAAGGCCGGTACTTCACAAATCGTCTCAAAGCTGAAACCGGCGTCGGGCGCTATCTTTTTCATAGCTGGTTGCGCAAGTTCCGCATAGGCTACAAGCTCTTTTTGCATTAAAACTGCATCCGCCGTGGGCAGGTTGCGGAATTCGTAGCGGAACTCCGCGTCGCGCGGCACCACGTTGTCGGCAATGCCGCCGTGGAACTGGCCGACGCTGGCGGTGCTGAAGGGCACATCGAAGCCTTCATAGCGCGGCTCGTTCGCTTCAAAGCCGTCGGCCATGTCGCGCAGTTTGCCGACCACGCGCGCGGCCATCTCGATGGCGTTGACGGATTGCGGCGTGAGCGAGGAGTGCGCCTCCTTGCCGCGCACGCAGCATTTGTAGCGGTACACGCCCTTGTGCGCGGTGGCCGGCACCATGCTGGTCGGTTCGCCAATGATGCAGGCCAGCGGTGCGATGCCCGCGTCTTTCATGTCGGCGATCAGCTCCCGCACGCCCAGGCAGCCGACTTCCTCGTCGTAGCTCAGCGCCAGGTGCACCGCAAACGGCGCCTGGCTGTTCAAAAAATCTCCGGCGTGGGTCAGCGCCAGGCCGATAAATCCCTTCATGTCGCAGCTGCCGCGGCCGTACAGCCTGCCATCGTTCACCGTGCCCGACAGCGGGTCCAGCGTCCAGTCCTGGCCGTCCCAAGGCACCGTGTCAGTGTGGCCCGAAAGGATGATGCCGGCCGGTTTGCCTTCGCCCAGCGTGGCAAACAGGTTGGCCTTGGTTTTGTCGGCATTGGTGGTGATGCGGCTGGCAACGCCGAGCTTTTGCAGCTCGTCGCGCACGAAATGAATCAGCGCCAGGTTGCTGTTGTCGCTGACCGTGTTCATGCGGACCAGGGTCTGGACCAGTTGCAGGGCGCGGGGGGACACGGGAGGAAGCGAAGGGGATGGGATCAAGGTGGGGCCCGGGAAGATGGAGGAGGAAGGCGCGGAATCCATCGCCTATTTTGGCCGCATTCCCGGATATCTGGCGCCGGTCCTGTCAGGTATGCTTCAACGTCGCTTTCCTCCGGGGCGTTTTCGCCCATCCTGATGTCTTCCTTGTCCCCTTCTTCGTCCTCTTCCCCGCTTGCGCTGATACGGCTCATGCGGCCGCACCAGTGGCTCAAAAACGCCTTTGTGTTTGCCGGCCTGGTGTTCAGCCAGAACTGGCAGGACACCGCGCTGGACCTGCGCGTCTTCTACGCCTTTGCCGCGTTCTGCTGCCTCTCCAGCATGGTCTACATCATCAACGACTGGCACGACCGGGCCAGCGACGCCCTGCACCCCACCAAGCGCCACCGGCCGCTGGCCAGCGGCGCGGTGGCTGTGCCGGTGGCGCTGGTGCTGGCGGTCCTGTTGCTGATGGCGGGCCTGCTGCTGGCCGCGGGCAACCGCACGCTGCTGGTGCTGCTGGGCCTGTACACGGTGCTGAACCTGGCGTATTCGTGGCGGCTCAAGCAGGTGCCGGTGGTCGATGTGTCCATCATTGCCTCGGGCTTCATGCTGCGCCTGCTTGCCGGCACCGTGGCGGTGGGGATTCCGCCTTCGCGCTGGCTGCTGCTCACCGGCATTTTTGTGGCCCTGTTCCTCGGTTTTTCCAAACGCAAGGCCGAAACTTTTCATGAAGAAGCCAGCCAGCGCGCCGTGCTGGCGCACTACCCGGCGGCCCTGCTCGACACCTTCATGGCCGCGACCATGACAGCCACGCTCACCACCTACAGCCTGTTTGCCACCAGCCCCGAGGCGCAGCTGCAGCATGGCGAGCGCCTGCTCTACACCGTGCCGGTGGTCATTTTCGGCATGCTGCGCTACACCTACCAGGTGCACCGCGGCCGCGGCGAAGACGTGGCGCGTGACATGCTGCGGGACCCGTGGATCCTGGCGGCCGGCGCGATCTGGCTGGCCATCTTCCTGAGCCGCCGCCTGTGATTCCCGAGGGCGCTCCGCCGCCCGCGCGCGGTACCTTGCCGTTCAAGCAGCTGTTGCTGGTGCTCGGCGTGGTAGCCACGGCTTATGCGGCCGTGCTGCTGATCTGGGGTGACAGCCCCAGGGCCTCGCTCGCGTTGCTGTGGTCGTGGACGGGCGCCCAGGCAGCAGGCCTTTGCCTGCTCAACTATTTGCTGCGAGGCCTCCGTTGGCGGCTCTGGATGGCCCACTTCGGGCGCCATTTCGGCTGGCTGCAGGGGCTGAGGCTCTACCTGGCCGGTTATGCCTTCACGCCCACGCCGGGCAATGTGGGTGAAGCGGTGCGCGGCCTGATGCTGGCCCAGCGCCCGCTAGGCACCGCGCAAAGCCTGGCCATCTTCGGCGCCGAGCGGCTGGCCGATTTGCTGTGCCTGTTGCTGCTGTGTTTGCCCGCCGTGTGGTGGGGCCTGAACCATGGCGCGATGCCGGCATCACCCGCCTGGCTGGCCGGGCTGCTGGCTGCCGCAGCCCTGCTGCTGGCGTTGGTGCTGGGCCTGCTGTTCAAGCACCGCGCACGGCTGTTCCTGCGCTTTGCCTGGCTGCAGGAGGCCTGGTTGTGCCTGGCGGTGCGCCCGCTGCTCTGGTTTGGCCTGACGTTCGCGGCCTGGGCCGCGCAGGGTGTCGCGGTCTGGCTGGTATGCCGCGAGATGAATGCCCCCCTCGGCCTGCTGACAGCCACCGGGTTTTACGCGACCGCCATGGTGGCCGGGGCGTTGTCTGCCCTGCCGGCGGGCCTGGGCGGCACCGAAGCCGTGCTGACCGGCCTGCTGGTGGCACAGGGCGCCACACCGGCTGCAGCCCTTTCCATCACGGTGCTGGTGCGGCTGTTGACCCTGTGGCTGGCCGTCGCCATTGGCGTGGTGGCCTTGCTTTATAGTGCGGCCATCCGCAAGGAAATCAGTTTTCGCTAGCCCCTGCGGGCCTTCTTTCCTGGCCTTCCCCGCACCATGCAAAGCCGCCAGACCTACCCGTTCCCCTAGTTTTCATGCCCCAGAACCAAGACACCGCCGCTTTCCCCGTTTCGCTGAGCCGCTGGCTGCTGGCCGCCGGCCTTCTGTCACTGCTGCTGCGGTTCTGGATCGCCGTCACCTTTCCGGTCACCGGTGACGAGGCCTTTTTCTATTGGTGGGGGGTGTACCCCGCGTGGGGGTATTCAGACCACCCGCCCATGGTGGGCTGGCTGATTGCGCTGATGCGCGCCACGCTGGGCGACAGCCTCTGGTCGATACGCCTGCCCATCGTGCTGCTGCCGCTGGCTCTGGGCGGGGCGCTTTGGTGGGCCCTCAAGCCGGCGGGCAAGGTGCGCGCTGCCTGGGCCGTGCTGTTTTTCTGGCTGGCGCCGCTGAACTGGCTTAACGTCCTGATCACCACCGACACACCGCTGATTTTCTGGTCGGCACTGTCGGTGGCCGCGCTGATGCGCGCCGAGCGACGGGCGCAGCTGGACCGCGCCGCTTACGGCCTCTACGCCCTGTCGGGCCTTTTCCTGGGCTGTGCCTTTCTGTCGAAGTATTTCTCGGTGGTGCTTGGCTTCACCTACTTCGTTTACTTCGTGTTGTACCGGCGTGAGCGGCTCGCGGGTTTTGCGCTGCTGGTGCTGTGTGCCTTGCCCGGCCCGGCGATCAACATCACCTACAACATGTCGCACGGCTGGTCGAACATCATGTTCAACGTCTACAACCGCAATGAAGATGCGGTGTTCGAATGGCGCAAGCCGCTGACTTACATCGGCATGATGGTCTACCTGATCACGCCCGTGGCGGTATGGATGGCTGTGCGCTACCGTGATGCGCTGATGGCCGCTGCCCGGAACCAGCGCCTGCTGGCCTGCCTGGTGGTGGTGCCGCTGCTGTTTTTTGCGCTGCTGTCAGGCAAGAAGGTGATTGGCCTGCATTGGGTGCTGTCGTTTTACCCTTTTGGCTTCGCCTTTTTGGCGTTTGCCTTGCCGGCTGACAGGCTCAAGGCCTGCGCCAAGGGGCTGGCCGTGTTTGCCGGCCTGCATGTGCTGGCGGTGGCCGGGCTGTACATGACGTCGCTGGATACCTGGAAAACGACCAAGCTTTATCCGCAGATCATCCGCAGCTACAAGACCGCCGAAATGCTGCAGCAGGTCACCGTGCCCGGCGTGGTGCTGATGGGCGAGGCCTATACGCCCGCGTCGATTTTCGGTTTCGAACGCCGCGAATACATGCCGGTGTTCGGCGTCGGCAAGTTCCATGCGCGCCAGGACGACATGCTGGTCGACTTTTCGCTCTACCAGGGCAAGACGGTGCGTGTCATCGTTGCCGACAAGCCGAAGCTGGAAGAGTTTGCGCCTTACTTCGAGTCGGTGCGTGTGCTCAGCTTCAAGCAGGACGGCGTGCCCTTTTACGCGGTTGAAGGCATGGGCTTTAAATACCAGGCCTACCGCGAAGGTGTGCTGGGCACGATTTTCAAGCGCTACTTCAACATCCCTTCGTGGCTGCCGATGACGGGCTGCCCGTTCTGCGTGCGCTACTGCGGGCAGGTGCGATGCACGAGGTGATCGCTGCCGGGGCCGGTCCCGTCGTCGCGGCCTTTGACTTCGACGGCACGCTGACCCGGCGCGACACCTTCATGCCTTTCCTGGCGCGCGGCCTGGGCTGGCCGCGGTTCCTGGTGGCCGTGTTGCGCTGCCTTCCCTGGTTGGCCGGCTATGCGCTGCGCCTGGTGCCCAACCACGTCGCCAAAGGCAAGCTGATGCAGGCCACGCTGGCCGGCCGCAGCCTGGCCGAGATGGAGAGCTGGACGGCCCGCTGGCTGGCCCACGATTTTCCCGGCCAGCTGCGCGAGGACGCCATGGCGCGCCTGGCCTGGCACCGCGAGGCCGGGCATTGCTGCGTCATGGTCAGCGCGTCGCCCGACATCTACCTGCCCGTGGTGGCACGGCAGCTGGGGTTTGACGCGCTGCTCTGCACGGAAATGGAAGTGGTGGACGAGGGTGAGGACGGGCATCTCACCGGCCGCCTCACTGGTCGCATGAGCACCCCCAACTGCCATGGCGAGCAGAAGGTGCTGCGACTGCAGGCCTGGGCGCTGGCGCGCTATGGGGAAACAGCGCTGGACGGCGTCACCCTGTATGCCTACGGCGATACCTCCGGCGACAAGCCCATGCTGCGGCTGGCCCGGCATGCGTGGTACCGGGGCAAGCCTTGGGTGGATGCGGCGCGGCCGGTGTGAGGGCTTGAGCCGGTCTGGCCCGGCGCATGACGCTGGGCAGGTTCAGGACTGGCCGGATGGCGCTGCTGACGCTATGATTTTGATAGCTCCTCGCGCTCGTCCTTTATGCCTTGCAGCCCTTTTTGGCACTCCAAAACAGCTCAAAATCCTGCCCCGAGAGACTGAAAATCACCAAAACGGACTCCAAAGTGCCTGCTGGAGGCCGTTTTAGCCTGTTTTTGAGCATAAATTCGGCCTTTAGACCAATACTGACGGGCGCAAGCAGCTATCAAAACAGTAGCAAAAACGGGCAGGGCCCGTGCGCCTTGGGACGCGCGGGCCCTGCCGGGAATGTTGCGGTGAGGCTTTCCGCTGCCGGCTCAGTCTTCGAGTTCGGCCTTGGCCATCTCCACGTCCAGCCGTTCGGTGGCGTCCAGCGGTTTGCTGGCCGCGGCCTGTTCGTACAGCTTGGTGGCTTCCTTCATTTTTTTGTCGCCTTCCAGCATGACCAGGCCGTTGGCGTATTCGATCATGCCAATGGCCGAGCCCGGGTGCAGCTTGAGCGCGTCCTTGTAGAGCGCCAGGCCGATGTCTTTTTTGGCGCCATAGGTCATGCCGCCGATCAGCGAGCCCACCTTGTCGATCACCTCGGCATGGAAGGCCGCCAGTGCGATGTGCGCGTCTGCGTGCTTGGGTGACAGCTTGATGGCCTGCTCCAGCGAATTCTTCACCTTGGTCCCGAGGCCTTGGGCCAGCGCCTTGGCCACGCTGATGCCCTGGCTGTAGCGGCCCAGCGCATAGGCCTGCCAGTACCAGGCGTTGGCGTTCTTTGGGTCGGATTTTTGCTGGGCTTCGGCGCGTGCGGCCACTTCCATGAACATGTCCAGCTTGGCCTTTTCCTTGGTTTCAAGGTAGGTGGCGTACATGCTGGTGGCCTTGTTGGCCACGGTGATGCCGTCGCCGCCGGCCTTGGTGCCGGCTTCAGCCGCTTTCTGGAAGTCGCCGTTATGAAACAGCACCCAGGTCTGCAATACATCGGCATCCTTGGGCAGGGGCTCACAGTCGCCCTGGTGCAGTCGGGCCCAGCTCTTCTTCAGGCTGGCAGCATCAAATGTGTAGTCGCCGGCGTGGGGAAAGGCAGTCCATTTGGCCATGTGTGTTGTCTCCTTGGTAAAAATTGTTGGTGTTATGAATGACGGCAGTTTGACGGAATTCAAGCCGGGTTGCTGTAAGCCCCGACCAGCGCCTGCAGATGCGCGCGCTGGCCTTGCTCAAGATAGGGAATCAGCAGGTTGAGCACGTGGTGCGCACCGCGCAGCAGGGCGGCCTGTGCGTTGGCAGGTTCCAGCGCGTTGCGTGGGTCGCGCACGTACTCAAAGCTCAGCCAGTAAGTGAGCACCACCACCATGCTGGTGGCCGTGGCCTCGACCTCGCGCGAATCAATCGTCACGGCGCCTGAGCGGCTCATCCCGTCCAGCAGGGCTTTCACGGCGCGGGTCTTGTTTTTGAGCACCCACTGGAAGTGGGTTTCGAGGCGGCGGTTCTTGCTCAGCAGGTCATTGAGGTCGCGGTACAAAAAGCGGTACTGCCAGATCAGCTCGAACAGCGTGTGCATGAAAAACCAGGCGTCTTCCACGTCGCGAACGCCGTCGCTGGCATTGAGCAGCTCGCTCAGGGATTTTTCGTAGCGGTCAAACAGCGAGTTGATGAGCTCGTCTTTGGCGGGGTAGTGGTAGTACAGGTTGCCTGGGCTGATGCTGAGCTCGGCGGAGATCAGCGTGGTCGACACATTGGGCTCGCCAAAGCGGTTGAACAGGTCCAGGGTGACCTCCAGGATCCGCTCTGCTGTACGGCGCGGCGCTTTTTTCGCCATAAGTTGTCTACCTCGTGTTGTTCTTTACTCTAACCCAGCGTTTCCCCGGGCGACACTAGGGAAGTCCATCAATCCGCACGGCGGTTTGCAACAGGGTGAACGGCATGGCATGCACCTTTGGCAAACCTTTGGGTTAAGCGCCGGCTGACGCGGGCAGCTTGCGTGCAGCGGGCCGCAGCGCGTGGCTCAAATCTTCCATCACATCTTCGAGCGAGGCAATGGCGCGGCCCACACGGGTGGCGGCAGGCCTTTCAGCCACCAGGTGGCGCCTGGGGTCTTCCAGAACGTCCAGGTTCAGCGACACGCCGTGCCGCGCCAGCGTGGCAGACAGCGTGGTCTTGCGTGAGCGCAGCATCTGCCGGGTGTTCTGGTAGGCGTGCTCGGCCAGCTCGCGGCGCTGCCGGTAACTGAAGGTATTGGCCAGGAACATCTCGGTGTCGCGGGTGTCGGGTTCCATCAGCACGATGTCGGTGCCGGGATAGGCATGCGCGTAGTGCTTCATGCCGAGCTCCAGCCGCGAGTGGATCATCGAGCGGAAGGTCTGGCTCATCACGGCGGGCAGGCCGCCGCTCACTATGCGCGGGATGGCCTGCTTTTCAGCCGGCAGGCCGCGGCGCATGACGCGCTGGTTCATGGCCAGTGCGGGTGCGCGGGTGGCGTTGAAGGGCACCAGCGGGTTCAGGCAGAACATCAGGTCAACGCCGTCGTCCAGTGCCACGCCGGCGTGCATGGTCTTTTTCAGCGCGCCGTCCACGTAGTAGTGGCTGTCGATCTCCACCGGCGGAAACAGGCCCGGCAGGGCCGAGCTGGCCTGCACGGCTTTGGAAATGGGCACGTGATCCCAGCCGGGGCGGCCGAAGGGCGCGGCGTCCCCGCTGTCAAGATTCGTCGCGACCAGTGTCAGCCGTGTGCGGAGCTGGCGAAAGTCGTTGGTGCGGCCGGGTTTGGAAAACAATGCGGTCAGGCGCGTGTCGATTTCGTCATTGGAGAAAACGCCGGTGGGCAAGGCCGGGCCCAGCGCCTCCAGCGCATTGACCAGTGACTTGCGCCCGAAGGTGGCGCGCCAGGCCGCCGACGCCAGCAGGCCGGGCAGCATGATGCCGCGCCGCAAAAATTCGCCATACGCCGGCACCATCAGCCAGGCCGGGTCAAACACCTCGGACGCCTGGTCGCCGTTTTCAATGAAGGCGGCACACAGTTCGCGCGGCGTCATGCCGTTGGCAAGGCCCGCCGCGATAAAACCGCCGGCTGACACGCCGACATAGTGGTCCAGTTCGGTGAATGAAAGCCCCTGCAGGGATTCGTCGAGCGCGCACAGCGCACCGATTTCGTAGATGGCGCCCAACGGGCCGCCGCCAGAGAGTGCCAAAGCAATGCGCGGCCGGGCGGCGGACCGTTTCGTCATCTTTGCCGGGTCGGCTGGCTGCGTAGCAGCTAGATGACCACCGCCCGACAACGCAAGGGCGATGCGCGGTTTTGCAGGGCGTTTATTTTTTGCGGGCTTCGCTTGGGTCATGGCTGGAAAGTGTAGACGGCGGCCCTGGAACTATTTGCTGCTTTGCAGCAAAGTCAGGGCGCTGGGTGATTGCGCGCAGGCGTAAAAAAAGGGACGGTGTGTCCCTTTTTTCCAGAGTACCCTGTGCTCAGGCTGATTTGCGTGCCGCAGGGCGTTTGGCCGCGGGACGGGCCGCCTTTTTCGCCGCGGGTTTTGCCGCTGCGGTTTTGGCTGCTGGCTTGCCGCCCATTTTTTGTACATTGCGGTTGAGCTCGTCAATGCGTGCGATCAGGGCGTCCACGTCTTTGGCCGAAGGCACGCCGAGTTTGTTCAGGGCCTTGGCCACGCGGTCTTCAAAGATATTTTCCAGCTTGTCCCACTGGTGGCCGGCCTTGGACTGGATGTCGGTGGCCATGCTGGCCATCTTGTTGGTGGCTTCAGAAATTTTGCCTTCAGCCACGGCCTGGGTCTTGCGCTGGATGGACAGGCCTTCCTTGACCAGGGTCTCAAACACTTTGCCGCCTTCTTCCTGCGCCTTCGAGAATGCGCCCAGGCCCGCCAGCCAGATTTGCTGGGCGGATTCCTTGACGGCACCGGACAGCTGTGGACCGGACTTCTTGTCAGCGCTCATTTTTTGCAGTTTCTTGACCATGGTTTACTCCAGACAGTTTGTGGTTATGGAACTTCGCGGGCAGTATGCCGCACGCATGGGGAAAATATAAGCCCTCCTCGCGGCGGCGTTTAGGTGCGGCGTTCTAGAACCGTGAACAGGTTCTAGGCATGCGGCTCTATGGAAAAGCACGTGCAGTCAGGCTGAGCGCGGGTTTCTGCTGAATAGAGAGTCCTGCCGTTTAAGCAAGAATCACTTTTTGACTTGGCCGTTCAGCGGAGGAAACACAAAATGCATTATTTCGTTACAGGGGCCACAGGCTTCATTGGCAAGCGCCTGGTAAAAAAACTTCTGGAACGAAAAGGAACGACCGTTCATTTCCTGATCCGCAAGGAAAGCGCCGGCAAAGTGGCGGCGCTGCGCGAGTACTGGGGCGTGCCTGCTGCCCGTGCGGTGGCCGTGCACGGCGACCTGACCAGCAAAAAGCTCGGTGTCAGCAGTGAAGACATCAAGAAACTCAAGGGCGAGATCGGGCATTTTTACCACCTCGCTGCGGTGTATGACCTGAGCGCCGACGAGGAAAGCCAGGTGGCCGTCAACATTGACGGCACCCGCAATACGGTGGAATTTGCCAAGGCGATTGACGCCGGCCACTTTCACCATGTGAGCTCCATCGCAGCTGCCGGCCTCTATGAAGGCGTGTTCCGCGAGGACATGTTCGAGGAAGCTGAAAACTACGAACACCCGTATTTCATGACCAAGCACGAGAGCGAAAAAATCGTGCGCAAGGAATGCAAGGTGCCCTGGACGGTGTTTCGCCCTGCCATGGTGGTCGGCGACAGCACCACCGGCGAAATGGACAAGATCGACGGGCCGTACTACTTCTTCAAGCTGATCCAGCGCATGCGGCAACTGCTGCCGCCCTGGATGCCGGCGGTGGGGCTGGAAGGCGGGCGGGTCAATATCGTTCCGGTCGATTTTGTTGTCGATGCGCTGGACCACCTCAGCCACAAAACCGGCATTGCCAAAAAATGCTTTCACCTGGTGGACCCGGTGGGTTACCGCGTCGGTGATGTGCTGGACATCTTCAGCCGCGCGGCCCATGCGCCGAAGATGAACCTGTTCGTGAATGCCGCCCTGCTGGGCTTTATCCCGCGCGGCGTCAAAAAGAGCCTGATGGCGCTTGCGCCGGTGCGCCGCGTACGCAATGCGGTGCTTGCCGACCTGGGTCTGCCGGAAGACATGCTGACGTTTGTCAACTACCCGACCCGCTTTGACTGCCGCGACACCATGGCTGCGCTCAAGGGTTCGAACATCGAATGCCCCAACCTGAAAGACTACGCCTGGCGCCTCTGGGATTACTGGGAACGCCACCTGGATCCAGACCTGCATATCGACCGGTCGCTGCGCGGCACGGTCAACGGCAAGGTGGTGCTGGTCACCGGTGGTTCGTCAGGCATCGGCCTGGCGGCGGCGCACAAGTTTGCCGATGCGGGTGCCATCACCATCATCTGCGGGCGCGACCAGGACAAGCTCGACGAAGCCTGCAAGGAAGCCAAGGCCAAGGGCTATAACTTCGTGGCTTACCCGGCCGACATCGCCGACATGGCGGATTGCGACCGTTTCATCAAGGAACTGATCGCCAACCATGGCGGCGTGGACTTCCTGATCAACAACGCGGGCCGCTCCATCCGCCGCGCCATTGAGGCCAGCTACGACCGTTTTCACGATTACGAGCGCACCATGCAGCTCAACTACTTTGGCTGCCTGCGCGTGACCATGGGGCTGTTGCCCGGCATGGCGGCCAAGCGCAAGGGCCATGTGGTCAATATCAGCTCCATCGGTGTGCTGACCAATGCGCCGCGCTTTTCGGCCTATGTAGCCTCCAAGGCCGCGCTGGACGCCTGGACGCGCTGCGCATCCAGTGAATTTGCCGACGTCGGCATCAGCTTTACCACCATCAACATGCCGCTGGTGCGCACGCCCATGATCGCGCCGACCAACCTGTACAACAACGTGCCCACGCTCTCCCCTGAAGAGGCCGCCGACATGATTGCGCAGGCCTGCATCTTCAAGCCGGTACGCGTGGCCACCCGCCTGGGCATCACCGGCCAGCTCATGCATGCGCTGGTGCCACGCATCGCCCAGATCGCCATGAACACCAGCTTCCGTATGTTCCCCGACTCATCGGCTGCCAAGGGCGACAAGAGCGCCAAACCGACGCTGTCGGCCGAAGCGGTGGCGATGCAGCAGATGATGCGCGGGATTCATTTCTGAGCATGTTTCAGGCTTGAAGCCAAACGGGCCTGGTTTTCCAGGCCCGTTTTTCGTTGGGCGGCGGCCACGGCTGGGGGATAATTCGTTTCCAGGCGCCGTTGCCGCACGTGCGCCGTCAACAAAGGCTATCCATGATTCTGGTCACTGGCGGAGCCGGTTTTATCGGAGCCAACTTCATTCTGGACTGGCTCGCGTTGCACGATGAGCCGATCCTCAATATCGACAAGCTCACCTACGCGGGCAACCGCGACAACCTTCGTGGGCTTGAGGGTGACAGCCGCCATGTCTTTGCGCACGGCGATATCGCCGACAGCCGGTGGGTGGCCAGCCTGCTTGCGTTGCACCGGCCGCGCGCCATCATCAACTTCGCGGCGGAGTCGCATGTCGACCGCTCCATCGACGCGGCCGAAGAGTTTGTGCAGACCAATATCGTAGGCACTTTCCGCCTGCTGGAGGCCGCGCGCGCCTACTGGTCGGGGCTGGAAGGATCAAGCGGCACGAACTTTCGGTTTTTGCAGGTGTCGACGGATGAAGTCTATGGCTCGCTGACGTCGGCGGCGGCGGCTTTCCGCGAAGTTGACCGCTATGAACCCAACAGCCCTTATGCCGCAAGCAAGGCGGCCGCCGACCACCTGGTGCGTGCCAGCCATCGCACCTATGGCCTGCCGGTGCTTACCACCAACTGCGCCAACAACTATGGGCCCTACCAGTTTCCGGAAAAACTGATCCCCCACATGATTGTTGCAGCGCTCGAAGGGCGGTCCTTGCCGGTCTACGGTGATGGCCTGCAGGTGCGCGACTGGCTGTATGTCAAGGACCATTGCAAGGCGATCCGCATGGTGCTGGAGGCCGGCCGGCCCGGTGAGACCTACAACATCGGTTGCCAGGGAGAAAAAACCAATCTGGATGTCGTGCGCACGATTTGCCGCCTGCTCGATGAATTGCGGCCGGTGCCGGCCGGCTATGCCGGCTTGATCACCCATGTAGCCGATCGCCGCGGCCATGATGCCCGTTACGCCATCGATTCGAGCAAGATCCGCCATGAGCTGGGCTGGCATGCTGACCAGAGCTTCGAAGCCGGCCTGCGCCACACCGTGCGCTGGTACCTGGACAACCCAGGTTGGCTGCAAGCGGTGCGTGAGCGCGGCCATACCGGGTGAGTCCATGCTGAAGATCCTGCTGTTCGGCAAGAGCGGGCAATTGGGCGCGGAGCTCTTGCGCAGCCTGGCCGCGTTGGGCGAGGTGATTGCACCTGATCGGAGCCAGCCTGGCGGCGACCTTGCCGACAGCGTTGGTATCCGGAACGCCGTACTCGGAGCCAGGCCCGATATCGTCGTCAATGCGGCGGCTTTCACTGACGTTGATGCGGCCGAGGGCCAGCCTGATATGGTCAACGCGATCAATGCCGATGCACCGGCCGTGCTGGCCCGGTCGTGTGAAGAGACCGGCGCCTGGTTTGTTCACTATTCGAGCGACTATGTCTTTGATGGCAGCGGAGGAACGCGGCCGTGGACCGAGGACGACACCGCCTTGCCGCTGAACGCCTATGGCCTTGGCAAGCTGCTCGGCGACCAGTTGGTCGCGAAAAATTGCGCACGACACCTGATCTTCCGCACAAGCTGGCTTTATGCGGCGCATGGTGAAAACTTTGCAAAGAAAATCCTGCACAAGTTGCGCAGGGACGGCCGGCTGGCGGTGGTTAACGACCAGTTCGGTGCGCCCACCGCAGCGGCCTGGCTGGCCGACCTGACTGTGTTGGCGTTGACGCGCGTTCTCGCGGATGAGCAATTGGCCGGGCTTTATCACGCGGCTGCCGCCGGTGAAACTTCCTGGCATGGCTATGCGTGTTTTGTCGTTGAGCAGGCACAAAAGACCGGCCTGTTGCCCAGTGTGCCCATAGATGCAGTCCAGCCCGTGGCGTCAACTGCCTACGTGCAGGCAGCCCGCCGTCCATTGAACTCACGACTTGATACTTCGAAGCTGCGGCGGACTTTCGGGGTCGACATTCCCGATTGGCAAACCGGTGTCGCCAAAATGGTTGAGGAGCTCTCATGAAAGTCACCCCGACGGCCCTGCCCGAAGTGCTGCTGATTCAGCCTGAAGTTCATGCCGACGCGCGGGGCCTGTTTCTCGAAAGCTTCAACAGGCGCGATTTTGAGCGGGCAACCGGGCTTGACGGCGGTTTTGTACAGGACAATCATTCGCGCTCGGTTCGCCATGTGCTGCGCGGCCTGCATTACCAGCTCAGGCAACCCCAAGGCAAGCTCGTGAGGGTGGTCAGCGGCAGCATCTGGGATGTGGCGGTCGATGTCCGGCGCTCCTCGCCGAATTTCATGCGTTCGGTCGCGTTCGAGTTGTCGGCCCAGGAGCATCGGCAGCTTTGGGTGCCGCCGGGCTTTGCGCACGGCTTTTTGGTGCTTAGCGAATTTGCCGACGTGCTGTACAAGACCACCGACTACTACGCCGCCGAACATGAACGCTGCATCCGTTGGGACGACCCGGATCTGGCGATTGCCTGGCCCCTGGCTGGCACTGTACCTCTGCTTTCAGCCAGGGATTGTGACGGCGCGACGATGGCGCAAGCCGAGCTGCCGCCATAGCCGCCGCGCGTATTATTTCTTCGACCAGACGACCCGGTTGATGTAGTCGATGTAGCTCGTCACGACACGCACAATTTGCGTCGAGACGAACGGATTTTCGTAGTCGGCAATGGGCAGCACCGGGCGCCGGTTGCGGTCATATTGCGACGTCACGATCTCGATGGCGTCTATCACGCGGTCCTTCTTGAGGCCGCTCATGATGAGGGTGCCGACGTCCATGCCTTCGGGGCGCTCGTGGGCATTGCGCAGGGTGATGGAGCAGAGGTTGAGCAGCGAAGTCTCCTCCGTGATGGTGCCGCTGTCGGACAGCACGCATTTGGCTTCGACCTGCAGTTTCATGTAGTCGAAAAACCCGAGCGGCTTGCCGAACACGATGCGCTTGTCCAGGCCTTCGTAACCAGCCTCCTCCAGCCGTTTTCGCGTGCGTGGATGGGTGGAAACGATCACCGGGAAGCCATACTTTTTGACAAGCTCGGTCAAGGTCTCGAGCAGGTCCTTCAGCGCGTCGGGCGAGTCAACGTTTTCCTCGCGATGCGCGCTGACCAGGAAAAATTCATTGGGCTTGAGGGACAGGCGCGAAATGATGTCGGACTTGTCGATTTGCGGGCGGTAGTGGTCGACGACCTCACGCATGTGCGAGCCGGTCTTGATGATGGTTTCGGGCCGCACGCCTTCGGCGATGAGGTAGCGCCGTGCATGTTCCGTCAGGACCATGTTGATGTCCGACAGGTGGTCGAGCACCTTCCGGTTGAGTTCTTCGGGAACGCGCTGATCGAAGCAGCGGTTGCCTGCCTCCATGTGGAACACCGGGATTTTCCGCCGTTTGGCCGCGATCACTGCCAGGCATGAGTTGGTGTCGCCGTAGAGCAGGACGGCGTCGGGCTTCTCGGCCTGGAACACCTCATCGGCCTTCATGATGATCTGGCCGATGGTCTGGGCCGCGTTTTCACCGACCGCATTGAGAAAGTGGTCGGGCTTGCGAATCTGCAGGTCTTCGAAAAAAATCTGGTTCAGTTCGTAGTCGAAATTCTGGCCCGTGTGCACAAGAATGTGCTGGGTGTGCTTGTCGAGCGCCGCAATCACGCGGCTCATCTTGATCAATTCGGGCCGGGTCCCGACTACCGTCATCACTTTAAACACGAAGTGCCTCCTCAATAAAATCCAGTTTTCCCAAAAGCGCCTTGACCTGGGCGACATTGAGCCGCTCGGTGTTGTGCGATGTGTAGTCGTCCAGTTGCGAGATCCGTTCCTCACCGTCGCTGAAATACTTGGCGTAATTGAGATCGCGGTTGTCTGCGGGAATGCGGTAGTACGCGCCCATGTCGTCGATCCGGGCCATTTCCTCGCGCGACACCAGCGTTTCGTAGAGCTTTTCGCCATGGCGCGTGCCAATGATCTTGGTGGGTTGGTCGTTGCCGCCAAAAATGTCCTTGAGCGCTTGCGCAAGGTCGGCGACGGTCGAGGCCGGCGCCTTCTGCACAAAAATGTCGCCCTGCTGGCCGTGCTCGAACGCGTGCAGCACCAGGTCGACCGAATCGTCGAGTGACATCAGGAAGCGGGTCATGCTGGCGTCGGTCACGGTCAGCGGCGCGCCGCTCTTGAGCTGCGAGACGAACAACGGGATCACCGAGCCGCGCGACGCCATCACGTTGCCATAACGCGTGGCGCAAAGCACGGTCTCGCCATCGTTTTGCATGCGTGCCTTGGCGACCATGAGTTTTTCCATCATTGCCTTGGACACACCCATGGCATTGATCGGATAGACCGCCTTGTCGGTGCTCAGGACGACGACGCGCTTGACGCTATGGGCGATCGCTGCGTTCATGACGTTCTCCGCGCCCAGTACATTGGTACGCACCGCCTCCATCGGATAGAACTCGCAGGACGGGACCTGCTTGAGTGCTGCCGCGTGAAACACGTAGTCAACACCCTTCATCGCCTGGTGAATGCTGTCGTAGTCGCGGATGTCACCGATGTAAAACTTGAGCTTGTCATTGTTCAGCGCGATCCGCATCTCTTCCTGCTTTTTTTCGTCGCGGCTGAAAATGCGGATTTCGCGCACTTCGGTTGAGAGGAAGCGTTTGAGGACGGCGTTGCCGAACGAGCCGGTGCCGCCGGTGATCATCAGTATTTTGTTGTCAAACATGGCTGATTCTTACAGTTTCGAGGAATGCATGATGTCGATAAGCTCGGGCCAGGCCGGTGCGGTGTAGCCTGTCGCTTCGCGGAAACGGCTGGAATCGAGCGATCGGTCCATCGTAAACGTATTGTCCATCTGAATATCAATGGCCTTGCCGTAGGCTGCGGCGATCAGCTTGAGCAGGTCGTATTTGCCGATCGGGGAGGCGCCAACGTGGTACAGGCCGGTCAGCTCGGGCCGTGGAATCACGATGTCGCGGACGATTTCGGCGAACACGACATTCGGCAGACCCGAAAAGATGGCCTTGTTGAAGCCTTTGCAGGAACCTTGTTGTGCAAGGAACCATTCCAGCAACCCGTAAGCGCTTTGCAATTCGTGGCCTATTGTCGAGGTGCGCAAAGTGATTGCGCCCTGGCCCAGCACCTCACCGAGGAGCTTGGACTTGCCATAGACATCTTTTGCATCGGCAGCGTCAGCTTCGATGTAGTGTCCCTTGGCGCCCGAGAAGACGCAGTCGGTGCTGATATGGATCAAACGTGCCGACGCCGCCAGGCACAGCCCGGCGAGCTGGTGTGGCAGCAACGCATTGATGGGAATCGCGAGCAACGGATCATCAGCTTCGGTATGGTGCTTGGTCAGGCCGATACAGTTGATCACCACGTCAGGCCGGGCGTGGGCAAATGCGCGGATGACGCTGTCGCGGTCGTTGATGTCGACAAAGGTCAGCATGCGCTCGGTGATGGCGGGCTCAAAAAAGCGCAGCGCCGCGGCATTTCGCATGCTGCCGAAGACCTGCCAATCCTTTTTCTGGCTCAAGACGCGGATCATGGCGCTGCCGATCATGCCGCTGGCGCCCAATACAAGAACTCTCATCGAAAAACCTCAAGAAGATTCCGCAAGTGCGCGGAAATGGTCCATGAGCTGACGTGTCAGCATGTCGTGGTCAAAATGCGCTTTGAAATACCGTTGGCCGTTGGCGCCAAGAGCGGCGCGTTCCGGTGCACCCATCTCAGCCAGCCGAATCACCGCGGCGGCCAGGGCCGGCGCATTCTCGGCCGGAACCGAAAGGCCAGCCCCAGCTTCCTGGATGACGCGGGCACCTTCCCCGTTCAAACAGGCAATTATCGGTCGTCCAGCGGCCATATAGGCCTGGATCTTGTTGGGAATGGTCGCCGCGAAAATCGGTTGATCGGCTAGGGTTACGAGTAGCGCTGAGGCCTTTTGCATGAGGCCGGGCATCAATTCGACCGGGAAACGGCCGGGCAGGTGCAGGTTGGTGAGCCCGCGCGCCGCAGCTTCTTCGGCCATCCAGGCCTGGCGGCTGCCCTGGCCGACGACCACAAACTGGACATCCGGACGCTCGCGGAGCAGGGTAGCGGCCTCGACAATGGCCTCGACGGCCTGGCCGGCGCCGATATTGCCGGCGAATACGACGCAAAACGCGCCGCTGTCCATAACCGGTATCGGAGGCGCAGGTGCGTCGCCGGGTGCGGCAAATAGCGGGTCAACCGAATTCGGGTAGTAGGCGATGGGTGTGTCGCCGGCCAGTTCGCGAACCTTGGGCACAAATGCCTGCGATTGCACCAGAAGCAGGTCGGTGCGTGCGTAGATACTTTTGACCACGGACCCCACCAACGCCAGTGCATGCGGATTACGCACATAACCCGTGGCCTCCAGGCTTTCCGGCCAGAGATCCTGGACCCAGACGGCAACCTTGCGGCTTTTCAGCCAACCGAGGAACAACGCCGGGATCGCCTGGAGGATTGGCGAAGTACCGTAGGCAAAAATGACGTCGTAGCGTTTGCCCCGCAGCTGCCACGCACCGAAAAGTGTGCCTGAGGCGACAAACGACAGATAGTTGAAGACCAGGTTCAACGCGCCTTTTTTCCGGCGCGGCGCCAGGGGCACCCTGTATATCGAGAGGCCGGCCCATGATTCACGCTGGCAGCCCCAAGCCCGGTAGCCGGGAAAAACCGAGCCTTCGGGATAGTTGGGCTTGCCGGTCAATACGTCGACCTCGAAGCCTTTTTCAACGAGCGTTTTCGCGACATCGTTGATGCGAAAGCTTTCTGGCCAGAAATACTGGCTGACGATCAGGATACGCAATTGGGTCGCTCTTCGGGGAAAACATGGGCGAGGAATTCGCCGGCGTTCATGAGCGGAAGGGGCTGCTCGCTTTGGCCGAGAAAGCGCTTCACTGCCCTGGCAATGGAGACTGGTGAATGGGGGTCGAACACCTGTTCGGGGTCGACCACGTCGCGTACGTAGTCGAGTTCAGATGCCAGGATTGCCAGGCCCGCCTGGCGCGCTTCGATCAGTGGCAGGCCGAACGACTCGAACAGTGAAGGATAAACCAGTACCTTCGCCTGGGCGTAGAGGCGCAGGATTTCGTCGTGTGGCCTCGCGCCGAGGTTTTCAACATTCAGACCGTAACGGGCCTTCTTTTCATCGATCCATGCGCAGAGTTCAGGGTGGGCCTTCGCGTCGACGGTCAGCCAAAGCGAAGGATGCATACCGTCGTTCGCCAACAAGCTCCAGGCTTCCATGAGCCGCTTGTGATTTTTGTGAGGCTCACCTGAAGCTACATAGATGAAGCCGCATGCGCTATCGCATGCCTTCGGGGTGCTGTTTCTCTCATAGCCGGCGCTGGTGCTCACAAAGGGCAGTACCGAAACCGGTTTGTCCTTTGCCAGACCCGAGGCATTCAGCAGGTCGCGCATTGAAGGAGTTTGCACGACGAAGGCTTGCGCGTTTTGGGCCTTTTGGGCGAACCATGCCCTTTCGATCAACAGCCGCAGGCGTGTCCTGAGAGGGAAGCTGGCGAGCGTCACCGGGTCGACGAGATAACGGTTCTGCACGAACACAACGGTGCGCCCTTTCAGCTTGAAGAGCGGCGGCAAATTGCCGAAGCACAGCACGAGGTCAGCCGCCCCCACGGATTTGGAAAGCAACCATTCAGCCCAGAAACGACGCCACACGGTAGGCGCAACAGTAATGACTTTCAGATGCGGAAGATGAGTCTTCGGCACTGGCATGCGGCTATCGAGCAACGCAGTTGTGTCACGACCAGCCGGCAGAGCCTCAAGCAGCGCGCGCAGCAACGACTGCCCTCCGCCGGAGTGCACATTGGTGGCGTGGACAAAAAGGGTTGTTGCCGTTTTAGTTGTCACGTGGTGGCGGGGCTTTTGCCAGTTTCAACTTGTACAGAGCGAACGCAAAACCTCGCGTATGGACCGTCCATACCAGCAGGATACCGCAGCCGAGAACCAAAAAATAAGGAATGCTTTGCCTTGGGGCTACACCAAATTGAACAACATTGCTCGCTAGCACGACCCCATATAGCGAACAGAGAACCGGGTTTCGGGTCAGGATCCGTATCAATGATTCGAAAAGCAGAACCAGGAGAGTAAAAACAGCCATTCCAAGCGTGACAATCCAAAGCGAATTGCTGTAGTAGAGAAAAGCTGGTCCGCCCGGCAGGCTTGCGAATCTAAATTTTGTGCCATCGGATTTGAGGTACACCGATTTTGCGATGCTCTGGTAGGTATCTGGCTTGCCGATCGCGGGCTGTTCTGAGATGGAGTGCGACAGCAGCGTGAAGTTTTTTTGGGGGTAAGCCTGGACGGCCATCAACCCCTCCAGACCTATCCATCTGTCAACGCTTAGCTGCAAAAGGCGCGCCGAAAAACCGTCGGTCAGCTGAAAACCAAACTCATTAAGCAGCAGCCGCGATTGAGCAGAGTCCGAGCCAAAGGCCTCCGCCCATTTCTTCTTTTCGGCGGCCATGATTGCTTCCAGCTTTATTCTTTCAACATTCAGTTTTCGCATCAATTCAATGATGGGGGGGCGTTCTTCTGGTGCCGCAGTTTTCAGTTTGATTTCGAGATTGCTGAGCTGACCACCAACAATTTCCCAGCGATAGTAGGCTTCGTGATAAGCGGTGCTTCTATACAAACCGGTTTGATAGAAATAATTCCGAAATGTGGTGACGGCCGATATCGAAATCACCAGAAAAACGCAAAAGGAAATGACAAGTGTGACTGTTTTCAGGCGTGACCAGTTCGTTAACTTATGCCGGAACTGATGCACAACCAGAAGTTGTGGAACGGCGTGAAAGATATAGGCTGCCCGGCTCAGGATCGATGTGCTCGAGAGAAATGCCTCAACCAATATGGCGTAAGCCCCCAGAGTCGGGCTCCTCCCGAGCGTGATGTCCCACCAGACGAAGAGGGCGACGGCTGTGGCTAAACCGATGTTGAGCAGCCAGGCTACAACTGAGTTCAGCGGCCACATTAGAGAATCTTTTGGTGCAAGACCAATTCGATGGATTCCGTATACCAGATTGACAACCAACACGCCTGCCATTGCAAGCGCCAGCCCGAGCCATAGCCATTTCCGATTTGGTTCGTACCATGAAGGCACAATGAGTTTTCTTTCCTCGTGCATGGGGCTGGCACGTCTTGCCAGGGCTGCATAGGCCATGCCACCCGCAATGACACCCAAGCTGGCCACGCTTGCCACCAGCAGTACTTCGTCCCAAGCTGCTGGCGCACCCTCGAACAATCCGATGGGTTCAATATACGGGTAGTTAAAAATAGTATGAATCGTCTGTTTGAGCCAGAGCCCGAGCCACAAGAATGCCGTGAGGAACAAATAGCCGTAGCTGTGTTTCTGACGGAGTCCGGTGATCAGCATGACGCCGGTCGCGATCGAAAAAAACAGGTAGAACTCTTTCGCGCCGGCGTAGCCATACAGTCCCAACGCAAAAAAAATGAGCCAGATGCCGACACCAGCTATCAGGATGCTCCTGGTCCAGAGGTTCTTCTCCGCCGGCATATCAATGGTTTTCAGGAGTCGTAAAATCATGTCTATCGGGATTTGAGGTGTGTGAAGTTGGAGGACCGCGGTTCAGTTTTTCCGCGATGAGTGTCGACTTCACAGGGTGCGCGAACCGGCATCGGCACTAGGTATCGTTGGCTGCAAAAAATGAAACCATATTGCATAGAGCCACATATGCCAGAAACTGAGATCAGGCTGAATGCGCTGAGCCCCCATTATGAGAACTGCACCGATGCTTAATGACACGACCACCTTCACGCGCCCATCGAAGGATTTGTCATCGACCTTGGCGACGGTTCGCAGGGCGAGCCAGCCCATTGTCGCAAAAAGGCCGAGGTAAAAAATTCCCCCGGCTACGCCAGATTCGAGTGCAGCTACCGCATAACCAACAGCGATTGAATTCTGCACTGTCTTCATCCCCAAGGCGGTACCCGTCCCCATCGGATGTGCTTCTAGGTAACTGATAACGGTGCGTATTCCTTCAAAGCGCTCATTGAAAGAGAGCTTTTTTCCATTGGCTGTGGTACTGAGAGCGTAAGTCGTACGGTTGACGCACGTCGCGTAGTCCGAGGATGTTCGTTCCATGCAGCCTTGCACGACAGCTGCCGCAGAGGCATTTCCGGTGTTTTCGAGATAGTGTCTGGCGCACGCATTTGCCAACACATACATCAGGCCAATGGCGCAAATGGCACCCGACAGAAAAACCAGCAATTTGCAGTCTCCAACAGGTCTTCCGAAGGCTCGCAATAATAGAAGTAACCCCAATACCAATAACAGGAAAAGTCCGGCACCTAACGACATGCTGAACATGAGCCCTAGGACGATGGCCGCAGACTTGGCATACGCTTCTTCGGCGATCAGAAACCAGAACAGTGCCGGTAGCAAAGCGAACGCATAAGTTCCTGGCTCTTCGCTTAGGCCTTGAATGCGAAAAATTGGGGTGGGCGGGCATATTGGCGTATCTGTAACGTAAAACGCCCCAAAGAAAACGTCGCCCATTCTCCCGCCAAGATCCACGACAGCGATGGGACCAAAACCCATAACAATCGCGGCTACAGCCGCCAATGCCAAAACAACCGTCACCGCCATCACGTTCGCATATATGCGCATGGTGGTGAAAATGAATCTCTTGTTAATGTAGAGAATTAGGAACAAGAAGAATAGGAATTTTGTGAACAAAATACCCCACTGCAACAAACTGGTTCTTGAAGATGAACTGACGGAGGCGATCAGTAGCATCAACAGATAGCCAATCCAGCACGCAATCATGATTTTGTGCGGTCTTGTTAAGGTCGGTTTATTCCTGCGCAAGGTAATCGTCGTCACCGTACCAATCACGAAAAAGCAAATGGCGAAACCGGTCTGGAACAACGACAAGTTGAATTGCTTCACCATGATTGGAAAAAGCGACCATGAGAGTACCGTAATGAAAACCAGCAGGAAATGTGGATTTCGCTCCCGTGTGTGTCGCAGCCAGGAATTTCTGATCATTTTTGGTTTGTTCCTGGCTTGGCCTGGAGATTATTGAAGCGGAGCCGCTTATGTCAGGTACGGCACTATCGTGAGCAAAGAGTCCTGATACATACGACCTTTGTCGCTCCGGATAAAACTTCGGCCATGCTCACGCATGCGTTGGATTTTCTCGCCCGACATAGCGCTGATCGAGCGGAAAACCTCCTTCCATGACGGGTAGTCTCGGCAGTCTATATAAGCGTCCTTGGGAATCAGGTGTTCTATATCGGACGCACCCAGGTAGAGTGGAATCGTGCCCGCATAAAAACAGTCGAAGATCTTTTCAGTCACATAGCCCTGCATGACCATGTTCTCCAGACAGAGGCAGAAGTTGTATTGGCTTAAAACCTCGTACTTGGATTCGCAGGCGCCTTGATAGATGGACAGCAATTGTCGGCGTCTGCTAATGAAAGGCCACCAGAACGAGGTTCGAGCTTTAAGTTTTTTCCAGCCTCGCCCGTACAAATCGACAGCACCCAGAGACGCGAGTTCAACCATGGCCTCGATGCGTTTGCTGTAGAGCTCGTTGGGGACGTTGCGAGGGACGTGATTCCCGTTGATGACCACGATGCGGTTCTGTCGGTCAATGCGCGACCACCATTGCTCGATCACATCCTGTCGCGGCTGCGGCCAGTAGAGTTTTCGCAGCTTTGTGGTGTCTACGCCCTCAAGCGAATAGCCGTCGCCGACGGTATTATGGACATAGACCTCTTTGAAGGCCGCAGTCAATTCTGGCAAAGCCAGGTAAAGCCTCGGTTCCACCACTGGCGGCTCGAAAATCACAAAGGCTTGCAGCCGTATGTCCGGGCGTTGAGCCAGTGATCTGAAATTCTCCATTACGCCGAGAGAGTAATAGTCAAAGGTGCCGCCCTCGGGACCTGGAAGCAGATCGGCGGTGTGTACTGGCATACCGGCAAGGCGGCAGTTTTCGCGCACCTGCGCGTAAGGCACCAGCGAGTCGTCGCGATTCAGTACCGGGTCGGAAAGGTCGAACAACTTGTTGCCATAGTAGGCTGGCGACGGTGGGTCGATATAAATCGCGGTAGGGCGATGGCTCGGGCTCATCTATTGGTCATTTTCTTGAAGCGACTCAGTACTGCCTTTGCCCATCCGCGGAGGCGAAGGAACAGCATGAGCCTGAGAAAGGCGCTGAGCGTAAAAACGGCAAACCCGCGGCGTGTCTGCACGGCCGCCTGGATTGCGGGCAATGAAAAAACGGTGGGACACAACTCGGCAGCGCGCCCGGGCTCGTTCTTGATGAGCGCATTGATGGCACGCATGACGCGGTCGCGCCTCTCCAGACGTTCATAGTTCTCCCTGTCTCGTTGTGTGAGCATTACTTGAACATCGTCCATGTCCAGATAGTGGTCCATCACGCTGAAGAAGGCCGCCCGTTCGGTGTCGAGCCGGACACTGGCCGATCCCTGGTTGCCGCTGATGCGGTAGCGCATGCCGGGGAGCGAAAGAATTCCGACGGCACGTCCCTTTGCCATCCTGAACCATACATCAAGGTCCGCACTTGAGCCAAAACGATCACCGCGCCAGGCCTTGATGTCGTGCTGGTAAATGTGGGTCAATGCCATCACGCTTGGACAGATCAGGAAATTGGAGTGTTCCAGAACGGCCTTGAATATGGTCTGAAAATCGTGCAAAGGTCCAAGCGCTGCGAGTGCGGCAGGTTGACGTATTTTGCCTATTTCACGGCCGGTCTCGTCGATCAACAGGGCTTCGGTGAATACGGCAGCAGCTTGAGGATGAGCCTCCAGGAATTTCACTTGCGCGGCGACCGTATCGGGCTCGTAGATGTCGTCTGCATGGTAGATCGCCGTGTATTTTCCTGTGGCCAGTTCGATGCAGCGGTTGAAGTTGCCCTCGCCGCCCAGATTTACCGGGTTGCGATGCAGGACAAGGCGAGGGTCATTGAAGCTCTCGACGATGCCTATCGTGTTGTCAGAGGACTGGTTGTCGACGACCTGCACGACAAGCTTGGTATATGTTTGCCCCAATACCGAACGCAGGGTTGCTGCGATGGTCTTTTCGGCGTTGTAGGCAGGTATGCAAATGCAGACCAGCGGATGCACTGTGTCAGCCATGCATCAGGCCCATGCGGTCGAAGACATGCCGAAAGCGGCTTGCGAAGGTGTGATCCTTCAAAGTTCGCTGATAACCAGCTTCGGCAATTTTCTGCCGCCGCGGTTCGTTGTCGAGGTAGAGGGCAACTTTCTGCCGCAGATCATCAGGGTCGAGATAGATGGCGATCTCGTCGCCGATCTGGTATTGCTTTTCAAGCCCTTCCACGTAATAGGACAACTGGAACGCACCGCAACCATTGATCTCGAAATGCCGCGCTTTTATCTGCTCGACATTTTTTTTGGAGCGTACCCTGTTCAGCGCCGCGCGCGGCGATGACAACAAATACCGTGCATCCCATGATGCGGAGTTTGACATGTTGAGATTCACGCGCGTTTCATTGAATATCGTTACCATTTCTTCGTGCGAGACGATGCCTTCAGGCCAGCGATAGCCTGCGGTCTTGACCTTGAAACCATCTTTGCGCAGAAGCCCCACCAGCCAATCGCGGTAGGGGTGCCATGCGCCAACAAAAGATACGTCGTATTTCTTTTCGGTATTGGTCCGGCGATAGATGTGCTCGTTGCAACCGAACGGAAAATGAATGGCGTTGGGTAGACCTAATGCCCGGTATTTTTCGACTCCATAGACGTCCGGTGTCGTGAAAAAATCAAACTGCGGCGCCCAATAGAGTGAAAATTCCATGCGCCAGGTGTCGTCGTGAAAGAAGCACAGCGTGCGCGTGTGCTGCTTCATGGCCCTGATCGCCTCGGGCTCGAACTGATCGGTATAGAGCGAAAACATTGCGAGATCGTATTTCGATGCCGTCACAACCTCGAGCAGCTTGCGGTTCATGGCAGGCTTGCCCAGGTGCTGGATCTCGGTCATGTAGTCAAACAGCTCGACCTCGTGTCCGAGCGCTAACAGGCTCTGGTAGAAGTTGTAGTACTCGTACGAATGACCCCGCGTCGGGTCTCCATAGTCATACGACATGCAAACGAGGAGAACTTTCATGAAACTTTGTCGTGCCTTGGCAAATAGGGATAAAGCAGCCAGTAGAACATCGGCAGGAAGGCCAGCCCAGTGACAACGATAAGTACTCCCGCCGCGATGATGCCCGGGCTGTTCATGGCCCACCGGCCGGCCGTCGCAATCAACATCAGGCTAGCGCCCATGGCAGTGCCTTTGAGCAGCATACGTAATGGCAGGTGCATGTCGAGCGCGACGATCATCAGGTAATGCATGGCGATCAACATGCCGACGCCGGCCAGCGAGCGGGCCAGGCCGACGCCATGCGCACCCATGCTGGGTGCCAGGAACTTGATCAGCACGATGCAGATGACCGCACCGAGCAGGTTCGGCAGCAGCAGCAGACGGGTCTTCATCTTTGCGTGAGCCGACATGCTATAGACGCCGGCAACAACCCGTGCCCCTTCTGCCAGCACGCCCCAGATCACGAACTGCGATGCCGATTGGTATGCCGGGCCCACCATGAACCGCGTTAACTCTGGCGCCAGGCTGATCAACAAAAAGGTCACAAGCATCAACGAGGGCAGGATCGCCCCAGCGTATTTATTCCAGGCTGCCGATTGCTCTTCGATCGTGCTGGTACTCACCCGCTTGTAGAAACGCGGCTGGAAGTAGGTTGTCAGCACCGATTCGAACGCCGCCATCAGCCCCGCGCTGATACCGTAGCCCGCGACAAACAGGCCGAGCGCAGCCAGACCCAGTGAGTCGGCGACAAAAAAGCGGTAGCCTTGCGTCTGCAGCCAATTGAAGCCGACGGAGATTGCAACCGGCCAGGCGAAATCGAACAGCAGCTTGAGGTGCGAGCGCGACAGTTTGTCTGCGGACCGCTCCGGCCCGAGCTTATCGAAGAACAACTTGACGCCGATCACCGCGAAAACCGTTTGGCCGATCAGCAAACCGAGCAGCCAGTATTCAGCAGTCGGTGAGAAGTATTCGACCAGCGCATAGGCGCTCGCCAAGCCCATGCCGATCGTTGCCAGCGTGAGGACGATAAAACGCCCGCGCAACTCCAGCAGGTTCAGCGAAGGAATCGCCGTCTGGTTGATCGTGTTGAACAACAGCGAGCCGCATACCAGCACCAGCAACCATGTGGTGTTGAACTGAAAGCCGAAGGCGTGGATACGGTTAAGCACTGCAAGCGTCAGCGCGGCGATGACACAGACACCGAGTAAATAGACCCAATGGAGCTTGAGATAGTGTTTGGCCCGCCCAAGCTCATCCCATGCATGGAAGCGGCGGTTGATGAACATGCCGATCGGATTGACGAGAAACAGCGCAAAAAAAGCCGTCGCCGCCGTGATCAGTGAAAGCCTGCCCATCTCGCTTGGCGGCAAATAGGTTGTGGCCACTCGCATCACCAGCAGCAACAGGATGAACTGGGCCGCGCGGCCGAAAATGATAGTCAGCAAGTGGCGGTCCTGCTTATCTGGTTGGTTGTGATGTGTGGCGGTACAAACTGGGTTGCGCGCCCAAAAGTAATAAGGAACAAGCTTCAAGCTCCTTTGTCGTTTGGCGATTCGTTGAGAAATCGGCTTACCTGATCGGAAAGGCTCTGGTCATAAGTAAGATCCTGCAAGGTAATGTTGGATGAGTAATGCGGGCCGAGCTCGCCCAGATTCTTGATGAAGTTGTAGTTCAGATTTTTAAGTAGAAACTCGTAAACACCAAACTGCTTGGTACGGGGCATCAAGTGATACAGAAATATGGGTTGGCAGCCCCGCAGCAGTGCTTCGAACAAAGCCGTACTCATGGTCCCGGCGACCTGTTTCGGGCGATATGCTTTTAAGGTTTCAAGCACCGACATTGATTGCGCCACGATGCCGATTTTGTCACTTCGGAGGGACATGTAAAAATCGAAATTTTCGTTCTTCGCGATCCAGTCGGACGGATGAATTTTTATATATACCTTCGAGAAACGGGTAGCCAATACCTCGATGGCTCTTTTCGAAAGATTTCGCTCCTCGCTTTCGAGCCCGAAGCACGCAAAGTTCACCGCAAAAAAAACGATGACATTCGATTCCGACATGTCATTGGCGCGGACGCCATCTGGCGTGATTTGATAGCCGACGATCGGAATGTTTCTGTCGATCGGGAGTCTCATGCCGGAGAACACATGGTCTATGTACCGGTCGTTGATGCGCACGTGCATGCCTTCCTGGCCGGCGCATGCGTGAGCGGGTATGCCCATCGTTCGAAAGATGAGATTGAACACCGGCATCACAAAAAAGTTGCGAAATCTTTCGTGATTCTTGTGAAAAGGACTGTTATTGAAATAGAAGCCAATGCCCTCATCAAAAAGAAGAGTGCGCCCTCCTGCCTTCTTCATTTTTTGCGCAAACAGGGCATTGTTGAGTTGATATTCTGTGATCAGGATCAAGGTGTCTGCCGGCTTGAATGTGAAGCGCTTGGACAGTGATCTTTGATGCAAAAATGTTCGGATGTACGAGCGCACGCTTTTATATCCGCCTCCGCTGCATAAGGGGTGAGAGCTGAGTTCTTCGATCTGGAGGCCTGATTGAGGTATCAGCGTATTTCTCTTCGCAACATGCGACAGGAATACAACGTCGGAGCGGTCAAACCCGCACTGACTGACGATCGAAAGTGCGAGCTGTCCGTGGTAATCGTTATCGACCGATATGTAGATCATGTGTTGATCTATGTTACTAATCCGTAGCCCGCCGTGGAGGGGGTGGAGTTATAGGTATGTTGAAGGGGTCTTACTGAAGCCAGCCAGCGCTGGCGGCCGACCACGACCCGACCAACTGCCGCCGCTGGCTTGATCTCTGCACTTCGGCATTACTACACCCCTGCCCGAGCTCTTCCGTTTGAGCTTGGCTTTCATGACGTTCTGTCCATACCTCACGGCAACTTCGATTTCCCGCTGCAGTTCGGCCAATGTATTCATTATCTGTTCACGCTACTTGTAGTAATAAAAAATGCCTAGTCATGGACTGCGGCGTGTACAGGGACGATCCCGCGAAAAACACAAAGAAACGGCGAATAACTCGAGCCTAGACGGCCAGTTCCGCGTCTTCTGTCACTGCATGGTGTTGGTAGGTGAGGCGACCTCGCTTGCGTCCATACCAGACAATGTTCCGCGAAAACAGTTCCAGATTGCCTGCGAAGTTATAAGGCCTCTTGATCAGGTAGCTGACATTCCTTTCGACCAAATCCTTGGTTAATCCATTGCGGTGAGTGGAAACGAAGTCAGGTATGTCGTATTCAAAGATCATTTCCGTATCGTCAACATCATGCGGGTTCGCAATGATGATCTTCTGATAATTCAGCAGGGCTTTGATGATGTCGACATTGACCGGTATATCTTTTTGAGCCAAAAGTGCCCGTGTGAACTGGTACAGCTCGGCATATACCTCGTCCTTGTGCTTCGAGAGCCGTAAGAACGATGCCTCCTCGGCTGGCCAGGACACATCGGAGTCTTCCGGCAAGTACTGACCATACTCGCGTCCATCGAGAACACCGTCCAGAACGCCATTCAAAATCGTGATCTCTCGTCCAATATGGCTTGCTGGGTTCGCATACGCATACTGCAGCAATCCCGAGTAGATGTCGTGATAACTCACCTTGGCGTAGTTGCGCAGGAAGATGGCCGCGCTCTGGAACAGTCCGAGCATGTGAAAGCATTGGACAATCCATGCGAAGTGATGCATCGCGCGCCAATCACCCTTGTCCATGGTGTCCGTCTCGACGATGATGCGGTCATATTCCACGATCGCATTGGAATCATCTTTCTTGGAGTGCGCGGTAAAAATCGGAATCGCGACCGTCTTTATCCGGAACATCTCCTGGTAGACCTTGCCGCCCATTTCCGCATTGGGCATGATCGAGCAGTTGTATATGTATATCTGGCTGTGCTGGCCATTGTCCAGCAAGGTGCAGATGCCTTTTGCAAACGAGTCGCGAGACTCTCCCGGTAGTCCCAGGATCAACTCGGTGAATGTCGTTATTCCAGCCTCGTTATATTTGGACTGAAGTTGTTTGAACACCTCAAGCTTGATGTTGTCGCGTTTAATCGACTTGAGCGCGCCTTCGTCCAGACTCTGCATACTGATCGATACGGCTTTGAGCATTTCGCCGGCATGCAGGATTTTGCCCACGCCGAAGATTGCTTCGGTGCTGTTTTTCGTAAAGCACACCGCAAAATCCTTCGGATAGCCGGTGTTTTTCTTGGATGCGACCAGCGCGGTAGCTATGTCGATATCCCGCTTGCGAATGCCGAAATTCGCATCGCAGCCCAGAATGTAGCCAATCTTGTTTTTCGAAAACCATTCAATTTCTTGGGCAATCCGGTCGCCCGGAAATTCATTTACTTTTGACGCGATTGATGAGCCCCAATCGCAAAAAGTGCATTGAAAAGGGCATCCGCGATTGGTCTCCCATGGTGCCATCCATTCCACTTCCGGGTTATTCACCACCAGTGAATCAAATTCGCCCTCGAGATAGGGCGACGGAAGCTCCGAATAATCCTTCAGGCGTGGCGGCTTTTTGTTGGTGATGACTTCGCCATTTTTTCGGTCGTTGAAGGAAATACCAGGAATCTCCCGGAAACCTTCGTTGCTCAGGTACTTAGTCAGTATTTCATCGAAGATCATTTCACCTTCTCCGTGGACCGCTATGTCTATAAAGCCATATTGGTCGAAGAAATCGGGGCTGGAGTCCGGCACGTGAGGGCCGCCAAATATGATCAGGGCATCAGGATTGACTTCTCGAATGCGCTGGGCGACTCTGACACTCAATTCCCAGTTCCAGGTATACGCAGATACACCGAACACATCGACAAACCCGATCGCTTCCACAATCTCTTCCACTGCAGCGCGTTTGTAGATGAAAGGATTGAACTTGAAAGCCTCTTTCAGCTTCCGGTTCTTTTTAACGTAAGCAGCGAGGACTCCAATACTGTAAGGAAGGTAATACTGATTCCCGTAATTGTTATTGAGCTGCATGAGCTGAATGATTGGGGTCGTATTCGTCATAATGTTTGACATTCAATTCAATATTGTTAAGCCACTCGATCGCGAGTTCGATTGACTGTATTCCGATTTATATCGTCACGCCTGCCGCTACACTTGTATGAGTCCGAGGGCGACCAGTTGGGGCTGGGTGGCTTCCTTGCCAGAATTTTCGTTGATTCCCGGGTGGATTGCAAAGTTATGGATCGCGGCTGCCGCATCGGACCAGCGCTCGGCCTTCACATGATGCCGGATATCCAGGTCCTTAAGCCCCGCCTGCTGCCTGGCTTTCATGAGGCTGAGCGGGCTTTTGAAGAGACTTTCGAACACTTCGTCGTCGTATTGCACCATCCTTAGATCCACTGTCGCCAGACCCATATAGTTTCCGGCCTCTGTGGTCATGATCGTGCAGGAGGAATTTGCGCATAGCGCGAATTCCTCCGCAATGCTCATGTTATGGTTCAATTCTTCGTAGTTCGCATCGGTGATGTCCAATGGCAACGCCGGCGTCCCAATGTTGATGACCTTGCAGTCGAATTTCAGCAGTTCAATGATCAATGGCCGCAGAATTGATTTTTTTGAATTGTGAACGACAGCCTTGTTCTGGAAATTCCTTGTTCTCAGGACGACAACAGGTTTTTCCTTTGCTTGCGGGGTGACATTCCTGGTTCTGCAGTAATCACCAGACGAAATCATGTCCTGTATATATTCAAGATTGGTAATGAACCATTTCGTCAGGTTTGGTTCCACCGCTTGACCTGTGGATAGATCGAAATAATCCGACATCCGGACGTATTTCTGGATTCCTAATTTTTCCCTGCATTTTTTCAGCAGCTTGCCTTCCAGCCCGCTTTTGATATAAAAAACATTCTGCCGGGGTGTTCGCCGGAAAAGGTGATAGCTCATGGCGCGGGTGAGCTCGAACCGGTAGAAAATTTTATGCAGTCTTTCCAGAACGGAGTACCACTTGAGTTCTATTCTGGAAGGGTGATATTCGGAAATGACCGAGTATTTTTGTATATTCGTTGCGCTGAAGGTTACGGTCGTGTCGGCATGGAAATACAGCCCGGCAAATATGTCGGGAACCAGCACCGCTATTTTTTCATTGCCGCCCATCACTTTTTTATAGCGCCAGATCTGGGCGTTTCTAATGACGGCCTCATTGACCTCTTCAAATCCAAAACTTACCAACATATAACAGGCATCCCTCGAGTATTCAGAAAAAGCTGGCGATTGGCCAAAATATTGGTGTTGCTGCGCACGTGGGAATTACCACGCCGACCTGCCACCATCCATGACGATGTTTTGTCCATTCATATAAGCGGAAGCATCGGAACAAAGGAACTGGATGGCTGCCCGATATTCATCTCTGCCAGCCATGCGGCCGATGGGGATAAGCGAAGTCAGGCGCGTAACAAATTCGTCGCCTTGGCCAGTGTAGACCCCTCCGGGGGATAGGGCGTTGGCACGCACGCCTTGTTCTGGCCAGTAAGTGGCCAGGTAACGGGTCATTCCCACCAAACCGGCTTTGATAACCGAATAGGTAATGGGTTTGACGGGTTGCAGCTCGGGAGGTAGTCCGTCTTTTCGGTACAGGCGCTGGTCGGGTGAAAATACCGAGAGATCCGACGCGATGTTCAGAATCACGCCGCCTTTGCCGTCGGCGGCCATGGCCGCACCGAACGTCTGGCTGCAGAGAAACGCGCCTGTGAGGCCGACCGCGATCTGCAGGTTCCATTGTTCGATCGGGAAATTCTCAAGGCGCGAACTCTCGACGATGCCGGAACCGTCAGTGACTTTCGGGTCGATCGCCGCGTTGTTAATCAGAATATCCACGCGTCGCCCCTTCACCGCGAGCTGCGCGGATAACGCTGCGACCGCCTCTGGGTTCGAAACATCGAGGATCGCGGTGTGGATGCGGCTTTCATCCGAGGAGCGGGCCAGGAGTTCTTTGGCTGAAGCGAGTGCGCCGTCACCGATGTCGGTAAGCACCACGGCCGCGCCACTTTCGAGCAACGCTGCTGCGTGCTCCCGACCGAGCAGGCCTGCGGCACCCGTGATCAGCGCGGTTTTTCCCGTGAGATCGAACTTTTTAAATGCGGTAGTCATGGGTATTCCTTCGAGTTTCCGCTATGCGCGGACCTGGCCGCCGTCGAGTGTCCAGACTGCACCGGTTGCAAAACCCGAGCGTGGTGAGGCGAGATAAGCCGCCAGTTGACCGATGTCCTGCGGCGTACCGAGGCGCGCCAGTGCGACGTTGGCGGCCAGCATTGACTGCACGGCATTTGCGTCGGCTGCCAGCTTCCTGTCCCACACTGAGCCGTCAAACAGAATGTTGCCGGGTGCTATGGCATTGATGCGTACACCCTGGGCGCCGAGTGGTCGGGCGATGCCGCGCACGTAGGCGTGCAGTGCGGCTTTGGCGGCCGAATAGGTAACTGGTGCGCCCGGGATGACCTCGAGCCCACAGATCGACGAGATGCAGATCACCGCGCCGCGCGAAGCGGCGAGCGCGGTACGCGCCGCCTCGACCGTATGGGTGACGCTCCAGAGGTTTAGCGCGAACACGCGTTGCCATTCCTCGGGAGTCTCCAGACCCGGTGCCACCGAACGGCCGCTACCGACATTGCAAACCAGAATGTCGAGCCTGCCGAGCGCCCGAGTCGCTTCGTCGACAACCTGTCGTGCCTGGCCTGCGTCGGAGACATCCCCCGCGACAGCCGCCGCGGATTTCAGGGCCATAGATGCCACTTTCAAGGCATCGGCGTCACGTCCGTTTATCGCGACCCTGCAGCCCTCGGCTTGCAGCGCCTCGGCAATGGCCCGGCCGATCCCGCGTGAGGAGCCGGTGACCAAGGCTGTTTTGCCGGCAAGTTCAAGCTCCATGGCGTGCTATCCAGTTGACAACCATGTCGCGGTAGCGGCAAAGCGCGCCCGCATGGTCGCCGTCATGCGCCCGGGCAGTTTGCAGGATGTAATTGCCTTTGTAGTCAACTTTTGCGAGTGCTGAAAAAACAGTTTCGAAATCAGCGCTGCCTGTGCCAAGTGGCACCGTGGTACCGCCGAGCACGCGGTCTTTGATATGCACGTTGACGATGCGATGGCCGTAGGCCGCGATTTCGTCGGCAGGCCGCATTCCGAGCCCAGCGCTGTTGCCGATGTCGTAGTTCACCCCGAAAAGTGCGGGATCCAGCCGTTCGATAAAACGCGCGAGTTCGGACGGTCCAAAATCCGACTCAAAGACGACCTGAACGCCCAGCTCGGCCAGCAGCGGGGCGTGAGCCTGCAGCACGGAGACCAGATGGTCTTCCTGTGCGCGTGTCGCCAGGCTGCCGTTGTCGACCAATGGCAGGACCATCATGACGATGCCGACTGCGGAACAAGCCTTGGTCACGGCCCGAAAATCCTCTTGCAACTGCTCGGCTTGCGCCGTATCGGCCTTCCAGAACGGACTCTGCATGAAGCAGTCACCGGTCAGCGAACCGATGCGCACGCCATACCGCGCGCGCAGCGCCGTGATCTCCGAGCGGCCAACCTCGGTCAGCAACGGGTTGCTGTAGAGCAGGTCCTGATCGAGCGTCCACTCCATGAGGCCGAAGTCATGCTGGCGTGCCGATGCGAATTCGGCTTGCCAGCAATCCCAGGGGAAGGCCTGAATGCGACCGTCTACGAGCGGCGAAAGCCGCCCCTGCATGAATCCCAGACGTGTGTTTGTAGGCATATCAACCGGCCGTCGTTTCAAGAGGTTTGGTGGCGCTGGAGAGCAGCATGATTTCTTTGGAGAATCTGACCCATTTGCTGTGCTTTCTCAAAAAACCCGGCACCAGCAGTCGGGTGAGCTCGGCGAAGGGCAACAGCCAGGAGCCCTGGCCCCAGAGAACCGGCAGTTGCCGGAAACGCTCAACCTCGATGTTTTCGAAGCCATGAATCAACTGGATGTCGCGCAGCGAGGATTGCATGAACGGCGTGCGATGCGTGTAGTCCTCGAAATAAATCCGGTAGTTGAACTCCCAGTCCGGACACAGCGTGATCACGGTACCACCCGGTTTGAGCACCCGATAAATTTCCTGAACCAGACGTTCGGGGTAGTAAAAATGCTCGATCACTGATTTGGAATAGATTACGTCGAAGAAATTGTCTTCATAGGGTAGTGATTCCTTTTCCAGATCGGCGGTCCGCAGGTCGGCATCAGGGCAGTATTTTTCGGCGGAGCGCGAGCGATCCACGCCGTGGCCCAGAACGCCGCAGTCGATGAAGCCACCGAGAAACTCACCGCGACCACAACCTATATCAAGCAGTTTCTGGCCGGGCCTGATCCGATAGCGGTCAAATAGATAGCGCGCCAGACGGGCGGGATAGTTGGTGAGGGGGCGGTCGATTTCGTTGTAGACGACATCCACGTAGTCGCGTTGGATTCTAGTCATGTTCTCAGCACTTCCACAAGTTCCAGAAGCACTCCGTCGGGGGCCTCGCAATAGATGACTTTCACTGCCCCATCGGGAGAGCGCTGTGGCGCGGCCTTGAAACGCACCCCCGCGGCGGCGAGCTTTTCATGGGCTTCGTCCATGTTGGAAACGGTCAGCGCGACATGCGTGAAACCTGT
This sequence comes from Polaromonas sp. P3_B4, assembly GCF_056402835.1. Lineage (NCBI taxonomy): Bacteria > Pseudomonadati > Pseudomonadota > Betaproteobacteria > Burkholderiales > Comamonadaceae > Polaromonas > Polaromonas sp. P3_B4. The sequence continues at coordinate 3,065,844 of NZ_JBFUGQ010000001.1, read as the reverse complement.
CGAGTACGGCGTTCCCGTCCAGCGAGGCTTGTCGGGATGCGAATGAAAGTACAGCAACTCGATCATGCCTCCGTCGGGTGCGGTGAGCTTCGAGGTCGTCACCCGCACATCGGTGAGGCCCATCATCGCGTCGATGTGCGGCCCGGACTCGTCCATCTGCCGTGCCACGGTGAACCCCAGCAGGTCCCGCCAGAAGCGCAGCGCCGCATCGAGGTCGGCGACGACCAGGCCGGTATGGCGAATCTGCGTGATCATTTGGTCGCGATCTCGGCGATAGCCTCGCCGAGCACATCCACACCTTCGAGCAGGGCCTCGTCGGTGATCGTCAGTGGAGGGCCGATCTTGATCGATTCGCGCCCGGTATGCACGACCAGCAATCCCTTCTGCATGCAGAGTTCGGCGACCTGGCTCGTGAACGGGCCGTCGGCCGCACCGGTCTTGGGGTGCTTGAACAGTACCGCCGCGATCAGACCTCGACCCAGCAGGTGTGAGATGCGGTCGGGAAAACGCGCCTGCAGTTTGTGCAGTGCGGCGAACAGCAGCTCGCCTTTGCGCGCGGTCTCGGCGACAAGATTGCGATCTTCCATCTCCTCGATGACGGCGAGGCCAGCGGCGCAGACCAGGGGATTGGCCGAGTGCGTGCTGCTCATGTTGCCGACATCGGGCAGGTCCATGATCGCGGCGCGGCCGATCACGCCGGACAGCGGTACGCCTCCGCCCATGCCCTTGCCGCAGCAGATCAGGTCGGGTGTCACGCCGTAGTGCTGGAAGCCGAAGGCCTTGCCGGTGCGGCCAAAGCCGGCCTGCATTTCGTCAAAGGTCAGCAGGATGCCGTGCTTGCGGCAGACGCGCTCGATGGCCTGCACATATTCAGGCGGGTAGAACACTGCGCCCCATCCCTGGAAGGTTTCGAGCATGAAGCCGCAAACGTCTTGCGCAATGTCGATACCGGCCTTCTCGAGCCTGGCCAGGCTTTCGTCCAGAAATGCTTCTGGCGTGCGCCCGGCCAGGGCCCATGGATAGGGGAACGGGATGTGATGAATGTCGGCGTCCTGGTAGCCTATCCATTCGCGCTGGGCCAGATTACTGCTGAGCATTTGTGCGCCCATCGTGCGGCCGTGCCAGTTGCCTTCGATGCAGATCACGCCGCGGCGGCGTTTGCCTTCCTTCTGGCCGTTCATGCGCATAAGTTTGAGCGCGCCTTCGGTCGCTTCGGTACCGGCAGAAAGCAGGAAAGCTTTTTCGAACGGTGCACCGGCGAACGCGACCAGTTTTTCGAGGTAACGTGCGCGGTTCTCGTTCGCATAGGCATAACAACCATAGAGCGGGCGGTCCAGCGTTTCTTTCATGGCGGCGGTCACGCGCGGATTTGAATGTCCGACGTTCGCGACAAAAATGGTCGAGGTGAAGTCGATCCACCGATTCCCGGCGGCGTCGTAAATACTGTAGTCCTCGGCCCGGTCCCAGACCAGCGGCAACTGCCCGTGCATGGAACGCGATTCGCAGGCCTCAAGCCGTTCGAGCACTTCGCGCGTGCCCGGCGTCGGGATCGCGGTCTGGATCAGGCGGTTGGCGGTCGAGACCGGTGGAACGGATTGGGGCAGGCGGGAAAAGGAATGTGCGGCCATGATTGTCTTCAGTTGAAAAGTTTTTGTGACACACCCGGCATCCGGGTGATCTGGAATTCCAGGTGTTCGAAATCGTCAAGCGTGTCGACCTCGACCACCGGTGGCGTGACGAAGGGCAGCACATGGTTGCCGTGCATCAGACCCGACTTTCGGATGAACGCGCTCGACAGCACATCGACATAGCCATTGGCCTGGTAGGTGTTCGGAAATTGCTGGCGCGCGTTGTTCGCCGCGTCGAGCTCGGTATTGTCCGCGCCAAGACGCTTGAGCTGGCCCCCCTCCGCCACCTCAAAGGTTTTGTAGGCGGACTCGGACATCTCGTGTACTGATCGCAGGGCGGTTGCTTGCGGTGCTGCGATGAAAGCCTTTACCGCATCGTCGATCAACTGCGGGTCGCGCAGCGGCGTAGTTGGCCTGATATGCACGATGTATTCGGGCTCGCCGCTTTCAGCGGCCAACCAGTCGAGCGCGTGGACAATGAAGTCGTAGTCGGTCGAACGGTCGCCCGAGATCGCTTCGGGGCGGAGGAACGGCGCTTCGGCGCCGAGTTCCCGCGACAATGCCGCGTATTCGGCCGAATCGGTCGAAACGATGACGCGGTCGATGGTCGTCGACCGCAGGCAGGCGGCGATCGACCAGGCCAGCAGCGCGTGGCCGCCAAGGGGTTTTATATTTTTGTGGGGGACTCCCTTGGAGCCCGCTCGCGCCGGAATCAGCGCCACGATTTTTGTCATTTCTTTTCGGCTCCCTTTGGAAAATACCAGGCCTCGACCAGACCGCACAGAATATGCCCGACCAGAATGTGGCACTCCTGGATGCGCGCGGTTTCACTCGACGGAATACGCAGGCATTCGCAAGCTTCATTGAGCTTGCCACCGCTCGCGCCGGTCCAGGCGAATGTGCTCACACCGCGCCCGCGGGCGGCCTTGACGGCCATCAGGATATTGGCACTGTTGCCGCTGGTCGAGATCGCGATGAAGACGTCCTCCGGTTTCGCCAGTGCCTCTAGCTCGCGCGCAAACACGAACTCATAGCCGTAGTCGTTGCCGATCGCGCTGATCGCCGAATTATTGGCCGCAAGTACCACCGACGCGAGCGGCGCGCGGTCGAACAGGAAACGCGAAGTGAACTCCGCTGACAGATGCTGTGCATCGGCAAAGCTGCCGCCGTTGCCTGCAAAAATGATCTTGCCGCCGGCCTTCAGCGAGGCCAGGCAAGCCTGCGCGAGTTTCTCGATCTGCTGCAGCAACGCGCCGTCAGCCAGCAGCGCTTGCTTGACCGCGATGGACGCTTCGACCTGTGTTTTGATCTGCTCTAGGCTCACAGGGTACCTTCCAGCTTTTCGAGCGCGATCCAGAAACCCTCGCCGCCGTTCTTGTGGCCCTGCCAGATCTCGGGGATGAACGAAGCGGTCGGGCAGCCTTTTTTCAGGATTCTGCCGAGTCGCGTGAAGTCGATGTCGCCTTCGCCGATCTGCAGGCCCTCGCCGTTAAGACCCTGGGCGTCGCCGAGATGCAGGTGCGCCGAGATCGGCGCGATCTTTTCGGCGAAGTCATAGAAGTCGATGCCGAAATGGTTGCAGGTCAGGCGCGTGTGCGAGATGTCGAAACACATGCGCAAGTTCAGGCGTTGGCACCAGTCGACGATTTCCTCGATGCGGACGAAGATGTTCTGGAAGCGCTGACCGCCGAAATGCCAGGGGAACGGCGCCATGGTCTGCGGGATCAGTTCGACGCCTTCCATGTCGAGTTCGCCGAGGCTTTTTGCGAAGCGTTCGTAATAGGCCGTGATGACGTCGGGCGGCAGCGGCGCGTCCATCGTGAAGCCGCCGATATTCGCGACGATCGGCGGTCGGATGGTCTTCGGAAAGAAGCGTTTGAGGCCGCGCGTGATATCGATGACGCGCTGGGTTTCAGCGATCGACTGGCGGCGGTAGTCTTCGTCGGGCGAGGCCAGATCCATGAGCCGGCTGTTGGCGAACAGCTCGGGCGCATGGACCACAAAATCACAGGAATAGGTGCCACTCAGGAAATCGTCCAGCTTGAGCTCCATGTCCGAATACGACAGGTGAAATTCGAACAGATCGGGTTTGATGCGCGAGTTGTATTCACCGAAGTCGTGATAGCGGACGGGTACTCCCCAGGGACGCTTGAAGCGGTAGGGCCGCGGCTCGATCCGTTCGTCCTTGAGGTCCGACGGATAGAAGAAGTCCTCTGCCGCCATGTCGTGCTGCAAGGTGCGGCCCAGCAGTTTTTCGTAGTGCTGCGGCGACAGGCCCTGGCCAGGGCTGCGCACCTGCACATCCTCAGGCCGGACGATCGAGCCCTTCTTGAGGGCTTTCGCGGCGACCAGGCTTTTTCCGAGGTTCTCACGGTTGATCATCTCGCCTTGCGAGATGCGGCGCTCACGGCCGTCACCAAGCGCCTGCTCGATCTCGCGGATACCCTCGATCAGGCGCTTGAACTCCGCATGCTCGAGGCTGGCCGCGTGGTCGGGGCCTTCCATGCCGCGGTCCAGCGTGAAGTGGCGTTCGATCACGCAGGCGCCGAGGCCGGTCGCGGCCAGGGTGACGGCGATACCTCGCTCATGGCCTGAATAACCAACCAGCGGATGGATCAGTTTGAGTTTTTCCATCCAGCGCAGGTGGATGTCATGCAGCGGCGCCGGATAGGTACTGTTGCAGTGCAGCAGCACAAACGAAGCGTTGCGCTTGTTGAGGAAGTCGACGGTAACCTGAACTTCCTCGCGCAGGCTCATGCCGGTAGACAGGATCAGCGGTTTGCCGGTTGCGCAGAGCTTCTCGAGCAGCGGCAGGTTGGTCAGATCGGCCGAGGCGACCTTGTAGGCCGGCACGTGCAACTGCTCGAGCACGTCGACGCTGTGTTGATCCCATGGCGTGCAGAGGTAGAGAATGCCCTTGCTCCCGCAATAGGCTGCGAGTTCGCGGTGCTGTTCAATTGAGAGTTCGAAGCGGCGCAGCAGGTCGAGCACGTATTCGGTGCCGAGGTCCTCGCCGTCCTTGCGCAGGGTGCGCTGGCGATAGACCTCGTCGAGTTTGCGCAATTGGAACTTGGCGCAGTCCGCGCCCATCTCGACGGCCAGGTCGACCATCTGCTTGGCACGCTCAAAGCTGCCGTTGTGGTTGTTCCCGATCTCGGCGATCACAAATGCCCTGCCGGCTCCGACCTCAAAATTGGCGATGCTGATGCTCATGTTTTTTCCGGGTGGGGTTGATTCTTGCCTTCGCGCGCGGACCAGGCGCGCAGCCCTTCCTGCTCGAAGCGGAATGGGCGCACATTCAGGCCCAGGCTTTCGAGTTTTCCAATGAGCTCGTGTTTACGGAACGGTGTGACATAAAAAAGAAAGAACCCGCCGCCGCCGGCGCCAAGCAGCTTGCCGCCAAGCGCCCCGTGCGCGCGCGCATCCTCATAGATATGGTCGAGCCGGTCGTTCGATATCTTGCTGCTGAATTGGCGCTTGAGCAGCCACGACTCATGCAATGCCTGGCCGAACTGAAGCAGCCTGCCGCGTAGTAGATGATTACGAATGCGGTAGGTGAGCTCGACATTGGTCTGCACTTTCTGCCTGATGTCATCCTGCTGCATCTGTTGGCGCTGGTCCTGATGGATGTCGCCGGAGTCGTGTGGTGAACCGGTATCGCAAAGTACCAGGCTTTCCTCGAGTTCGAGCTGGACATCGGCCGGTATCCGCAGCGGGTGAACGATGTTCTGGTCCATCCGGAATTCCATGAAATTGAAGCCGCCGAACACCGTCGCATACTGGTCCTGCCAACCGCCCGCAATACCCAGATAGAGCCGCTCGGCCTGAAATGCAAGTTCCGCGACCTCGTGCGAGTCCCAGCGGTCCTGGCGGAATTGATTGAAGCAGCCGAGCACGGCCGCGGAAACAACAGCAGAACCACCGAGACCCGAATTCATCGGAAAATCGGAGTGCAGATACAACTCGAAGCCGAAGTCCGGATGAACAGTCTTGAGCAGTGCCTGAATCAACCCGAAGTTACCTTTTTGATCCAACGCCCCTTGAAGGTTTTCGGCTTCAAGCGAGGCACCCAGATCCCGCGAGTGAATCCGTATCCGTGCGTCGCTGCGCTTGCGAAGTGTTGCGTGGCTGTACAGGGAAATGGTCGTGTTGATGACAGCGCCCCCTTCGCCCGCAAAGAAATGGGTGAGATCTGAACCGCCGCCGCCAAAACTGATGCGTACCGGGGAGCGGGCTCTTGCGTAGACGGGTTCTTCTCGTTGAGCGGGAAGGTAATCCCTGCTGACTATACCGACCAGCTTGCCGGCCTGATCAAGCAAAGGGATAACCTGAATCCGATTATCCAGTTGCTTCAGCAAAAGCTCACGCGGGGTGGAGCTATCGGCCCACACGAAGCTGGGGTTGGCGCAGGAAGAAATCCGATCGTCCAGCGATGCGCCGTCGAGTAGCTTGCGCCTGATATCACCGTCCGTCGCCAGACCGGTGGTTCGCCCTTCGACGTTCATTATCAGGACGATCCCGTGGTGGTTCGCCTCGATCTGTACAAGCGCCTCGCGCAGAGACGCCGATTCGGCAATCAGAAATACATCAAGGCTCACAAAGTACCTGCTTTCCGAGACTCAATCCATCGGCAAAACCGGAAGTAGTCAGCTGGAATACCGATGTCGATAAATTCAGTGCATAGTGGCACCGCCGTGAGTTCACCTGCCCTGGCCAGGCTCGGAAAGATTTCGTCCTCAATCGAGAAAGGCCGGCCGTCCCAGTCCCGAAAAGATCTGGCGTCAAGTCGGTACATGCCAGCATTGATCCAGCCCGGGCCGACGCTGTTCTTTTTTTCGGTAAACGTACTTATTTTATGACCTGCCATCTCCACGCGGCCATATCTCTCGGTATTGTCGACATGCACGACGGCAATTGCCGGCACTTCGGCATCGCCAAGCCGGTTCAGGCTCTGGCCCAACCATGTATCCGCGTTGGCCACAAGGAACGATTGCTTCAGGCCGAGTTCCCGGACGGCGTAGGCAATCGCGCCGCCGGTGCCAAGTGGCACAGCTTCGGTCAACGTATCAAGCTCACAGTGGCGAAGGCTTTCAGAAGCCCTTTTTTCGTTGAGGAATTGCTCGATCAGTGGCGCCTGATGATGCAGCAGGAACGTCATTCGGACAATTCCCTGCGCCGCCCACTGGTCGATCAAGTAGGCGAGATAGGGCTGGCCGGCCACCGGTGCGAGGGGTTTGGGCAGTTCGGGGACAGCGGTGCGCAGGCGAGTGCCAAATCCGCCGGCCAGTACCAGAAGGTGGTCAGGCCTCATGCCCCAGCTCCCATCGTCAAGAGCAGTTGGGCGGTGGCCTGCGCGAAATCCTGGCAGACCGCAAATTTGTCCGCTAGTCCGGCCTGGGTGAGTTCGTGATCCAGGTCGTGGACGCCCGTGTTTACGCCCACGCCTTGACAGCCGATGTTGGAGGCAGTCTGTAAGTCGGTCAGGTTGTCGCCAACATAGCACATGTCGACCGGCGCGAGGCCATATCGGGCCAGCAATTCATAGCCAAATCGCGGCGAGGGTTTCCGATAGACGATCACTTGCTCCGGTGATTCAGGAGAGATGCAAATTTCCTCGAAAATCTTCGTGTCGAAACCGAGCTTCCGAATGAGCTCCTCGTTGCAGCGCATGGCCGCCTCGATCGAAAAGTAGCCGCGTCCCACCCCGGACTGGTTGGTATGCAGGAATAATTTATGTCCCGCCTGCTTGAGTTGCGACAACCCCTCGCGGACTCCCGGGAGAAGTTCGACCTGGGCTGGGTCGCAGAGATAGGGAACATGATGAATCAGTGTTCCATCGCGATCAAACACGATCAGTTTTGACGCTTGACGAGGAGTTGACATGGGCGATCGGCCAGATGTACTTGGTAGTTGTTCAGGTACTGGCAATGGCGACAAGTGAGTCGTTGGCGTCGAGTCGCGAAAGCGCATCGGCATAGGCCCGCTTCAATGACGGCGTTTCCAGAATAGAAAGATTTGATTTGTGACCACCGGGGCGTTGATGTCTCAGCCAGTGGAGATGATTGGCAATGCCAAAACGTTGCACACCCTCGATAACAATCGACTTGAAACCGGCATCTTCGAGAAACGATTTCAATGATTCCCTAGTGTGCAGGATGAGATGCTGCGACCACAAGGTGAATTCGAGGAAATTGGGACAGGATAGCCCCTCGATCAGGAAATCCTTCGCATGGGGAACTTCAATGACGATCCGGCCAGCTCCATCTTTTTTAAGTACAGCGTGAAGATCGCGCAACACCGATGATGGGTTGGGAAGATGTTCGAAAGAGTGAAACAGGAATGCCGTATCGCATTCGCCTTCCATCTGATTCAGGTTATTGATGCAGGGAATGCCGCTGGACTTGAGGGTGTTCAGATAGTCGAGCTGTAGCTCTATGCCGCAGACTCGGCTCGCCAGTGTCCTTGAAGCGTTCAGGAAGGATCCGGCGCCACATCCGAAATCGCAAATAACTTTTCCGGTGACAAACTGCTTATAGCTTTCCAGCCTGCGGGTTGTATCCACATCATCTTCAAATTCCGGTTGAAGAGTCGCCGTCGGATCTGCAACGGAATTTTTCCGATACTCGCCGCTTTCGTATGTGTCGCTTCCCACATAGTGGCCGTCGATGAACACCACGCCGCTGACAGCGTCCTTGTAGACATTGATGTTTTTGACGTCGCGTGTATCGGTCGCGATCAGTCGCCGAGTGGTGTCGCTGGTCAGCCCCAGGCGAACCAACGCCTGATAAATCGATTCGTCGGGATGACGTGTGGAGAGAGGAGACGTTTTTCCAGGGGCTTGTTTCATGTTTAGTGCTCTTTCCTCGAAGCCTCTTTGTCGACCGTCTCGCTGGAGTAGTGCTGCAATTTTCGTCGAAAACTCGGGCTGTCGGCCAGCAGCTGGTCGTACGTGCCTTCTGCTATCAGCCGGCCGTTCTCGAGTTCGAAAATATGATCGCAATCCCGGACCGTCGACAGCCGATGCGTGACCACCACAACTGTCAAATTCTTGTCGAGCGACAGAATCGCCTGCATGACCTGATTCTCGGTATCCGAGTCAAGGGCGCTTGTGGCCTCGTCCATTACCAGGACCGATGCCCGTTTGTAAAGCGCCCGCGCAATTCCGATTCTCTGTCTCTGCCCGCCGGACATGAACGCCCCCCGCTCACCGATGGATTGCAGGTAGCTTGCCGGTCGGCTTTCGATAAAGTCGCGGATCTGGGCCCGTTCGGCGGCGTCTCGCACGCGCTCCATGTCTATTTCCGAAAGTGACATTCCGAACGCAATGTTTTCAGCAAAAGTCGAGTCGGTCAGGTAGATGTTTTGCGGTATGTGCGCAATGTTTCTTTGCCAGCGTTGATAGCCTTCCTCATTGAGTGGCGCTCCGTCAATGGTCATGGTGCCTTCATCCGGCGTGATCAACCCCATCAGGATATCGAGCAGGGTACTTTTTCCGCTGCCGGTGGAACCGACGACACCGATGCGCTGGCCGCGCCGAATGGTCAGCGAAACATTTTGCAGGACGTCGGCTTCGCCGCTTGAGTAGCGGAAGCCGACATTGTTGAGTTGAATCGAACGGTTGAAATCCGATGCGGAAAATCTGTTCCCTGCTGCATAGCCGGGCGTCTCTTGATCGAGCAGTTTTAGTATGGCGACGAGAGACGCCTGGCTGCCGTAGATGTTTGCCCAGGAGCTATAAATCTGCTGCAGCGCTGGCAGCATGCGCTGGGCTCCAAGCGCCAGTGCGCCCAGCGTGGGGAGCGCCGCCGCGAGACCCCCGTTGTTCTGGCTGAGCTTGTAGGCAAGGACGGCTATCAGCGTCATGCCCAAGGCCTCTACCGCATAGCGCGGGCTCGCGCTAAAAAAAAGATTGTTGCCCTGAGCTTTCCGGAGCGGCTTTTCCGCCTTCGCATAGATGTCGCAAAAAAAGGCTTGTGTGCCGTCCAGCAAAACCTCCCGGATGCTGCCCAAACCTTCCTGCAGTGCTTTGATGATTTGCGTCTGCTCGAGCGCAATACGCCGACTGTCCCGGCGCAGGCGGCGACGCGATGCGTAAATCACGAGGCCATAACTCAGGCTGAAACCAAGTGCGGCGACCGACGCGACCACCGGGTCTATCAGAAGCAGTGTGGTTAGTATCGCGGCCAGAAGCACGACCGAACTCAGCAACGTGGGGATGGCCTGAAGTATCCCGAACGCTACATCGTTGACTTTGTGCGTGACGCCGCTAATGACTTCACTGGTGTTTCTGGATATGTGAGTGTGGTACGGCTGATAAAGGGTTCTTCTGTATAAGTCGATGCTCAGGTCGGATGCGCTCGCATAGGCGATCCTAGTGCCGATCCAGAGCAGGAAAATTCGCAGCGCGCCCGCGGCCAGCGCGGCCGCAACAAATAGCACGGTCAAGGGCAGCACAAGCCCGGCGGGTGTGTCCGCGATCCCCGCGGGAGCAATCCAGGCGAGGATGCGATATTGAGTCACTTGTGCCGGATTGATCAGAACGGCAAGAAACGGCAACACGGCGCCGAGACTTATGACCTCGGCGAAAGTGCTGATGAGCATGACAAAAAGCAGAATGACAAAATGTCCTTTTCTGCGTTTGCTCATATGCCGCCACAGCAAGGTGAGCAGCTTCAGGATTCCCGGGTTTGGCGCCATACGATGCTAATCAGGTGCCACGGTCTTGGCGTAAGGTTGTCGACATGCCAATACCTGCGAGAAACTCCCCGACACGCCCAGCGATCGACGCCGGATCGATTTTGTGCTCCTGGAGCAGGTAGTCCCAGCTGCCGCAGAATGCCGAGAAGCGGTCTTCTATGCCTATGCGACAGAGCGGTCGCGGCCGCGACGAGGCCGCGAGCTCTTCGGCAATGCAGGCGCCGAGGCCACCCATAATCGAGTGTTCTTCGAGCGTCACGACCGCGTCGACGCGGTCGGCGAGCTGGTGCAATTGCTTGCGGTCTATCGGTTTAATCGACGGCACGCTCCAGATCTCGGCGGCCAAGCCCCGGGCGACCAGATCCATTGCGGACTTGACCATCGAACCGGTCGCTAGCAATGCGACGCGGCCCTGGCTTTCACCGACGCGCAACATCTCGCCGACACCGTGCAGCATCAGTGGTGTCGCGTGCACGTCGCCACGATCACTTTTGCCGACGCGCAGATACACCGGCGATTCCAGCCGCAGCGCGAGTTGCAGGGTCGCAGTCATCTCGAAGCGATCAGCCGGCGACAGCACTGTCAGCCCCGGTACCGCGCGCGTGCAGGCGATGTCTTCGGTGCACTGGTGGCTGCTGCCGAGATGGCTGTAAACGAGCCCGGCGCCATCACCTATCAGGATCACAGGCAGGTTTTCGTAGCAGACGTCGATCTTGATCTGCTCAAGCACACGCATCGGTACAAATGCCGCGAGGCCATAAACGATGGGCTTGAAGCCGGCTTTGGCCAGACCCGCTGCCACGCCCACCATATTTTGCTCAGCGATGCCGCAGTTGATGTATTGGTTCGGCCTGGCCTTGCGGAAAGCGTCGAACAGTGCATAGCCGTGGTCGCCTGTGAGAAGCAATACCTTTGGGTCGGCCAGCGCTGCAGCGACCAGCGCGTCGGAGAATGCGTTTCTCATGCTGTGCCTCCGAGCTCGGCTATCGCGGCCGCGTGGGTCTCAGCGGTCAGCCTTGTGTAGTGCCAGATGTTGTTGTGCTCCATGAACGAGACGCCCCTGCCCTTGATGCTGGTCGCGACTATTGCTTTCGGCTTTCCGTTGCGGCTGGCGCGCGCGTCACGGTAGGCCGCATCGATAGCGGCTTCGTCATGGCCGTCAATGGTGACTGCGTCGAAACCGAAGGCGCGGAATTTTTCCTCGATGTTGCCCAGTGCAATGACTTCGTCGGTCGGTCCCATGGCCTGGAAGCCGTTTTTGTCGACGATCACGACGAGGTTGTCGAGCTTGAAATGCGTCGCGAACAGCGCAGCTTCCCAGATCGCGCCTTCGTTGAGCTCACCATCTCCGACCAGTGCATAACAGGTCTGGTTTGTCTGGTTGAGCTTTGCACCCATGGCGAGGCCTGTTGCTACCGAAAGCCCGTGCCCCAAAGAGCCGGCCGTTGCTTCGACGCCGGGAATATGTGCGTCGGCCAATCCCTTGAGTCGACTGCCATCCTTGAAGTATTGATTGATGTCGTTGTCGTCAAGCCAGCCGATTTCGTGCAGGCAGGCGTACTGCGCCATGACGCCATGGCCTTTGCTGAGCACCATGTAGTCCCGATCGGGCGACTCGGGATTCGCAGGATCGAACCTCAGATGACTCCGGTAAAGCACGGCGAGCAGTTCGACAATCGAAAATGCGCAGCCGATATGCACGGTCGCGCCCGAATAGGCCATATCAAGGACAGTTTTGCGGATGCGGGTGGCGTTGAATTTGTTCATGATGTGATCGATGAACGACTCCAGTTGAATGTTTTGCGCAGCGCCGCGTCAAGCCCCGTGATTTCCGCAAGACCGAGTTCTTCCCGCGCCTTGCGCGTGTCGGGCAGGTAGCGTGGCGCCGGTTCGGCGGCAGGCGGTGCTTCGATCTTCACTTCAAGCCCAGCCCCCGAGGCTCGAACGATATGCTGCGCGAGCTCGGCGATACTTACCGCACTTTCCGAGCCCACGTTATAGGCTTGGCCCGGCTTGCCGGTGCCGAGAATGCGTAATAGCCAGACGCAGAGGTCCGCCATGTACAAAAATGATCGCAGAGGCCGGCCGTCACCCCTGACTTCAATGGGCCGTCCAGCGAGCGCGTCGCGGATGAAATTCCCGGCTGCGAATGGCCCGTTCAGCGGCAGGCCTGGGCCGATCAGCGCATAAATGCGTGCGATGCAGGCACCAAGCCCGAGCTGCGCGGCATAGGTGCATGCGAGCCATTCGGCCGCGCGTTTTCCGTTGCCGTACGCGGCATCCGGTTGCAGCAGATCGGGCGCGCATGCATAGGTCTCTGGCATTCGTTCGATTGAAGCAGGTTGGGCACCATAAATCGCGCCGCTGGACGTCAACAAAAAGCGCGATGCACCGCTTGCATCGGCGAGGTCGAGCGCGCGCCGCGTTCCCTGCATGATCGAATCAAATACCGCCAGCGGGTCGGCCGCCCGGTGCGGATCTCCGACGTCAGCGGCTGCGTGAACCATCAGGTCAAGCTTGCCGGCCGGCACGGTGAAGTCGAGCATGTTCCCCGCGACCAGCCGGGTGTCGCGGCGGTTGAACATGTGCGGTGACTCTTTCTGTGCACGTTCGGGATCGCGGCTCAGCACAATGAGTTCAAGACGGCTGCCGAGCGTGTCGTTCGCCCGCTGCAGCGACTGCAGCAGCCAGCTGCCGATGAAACCGGTGCCACCTGTCATGAACAGCCTGGCCCCGCCAAAGCGTGACCAGAACTCCGGTGTCAGAGACAACACCAGATCCAGATCATTGGCAGGGAAGGCAGCTTGCATGATGGTTTTTAGAAATTCACACCGAGATATGTCTCAATCTTGCGTGCGGCGAATTCAAGCATCGCCGGCGTCAGCGAGGGCTGTACGCCGATCCAGAAGGTGTTGTTCATCACGTTGTCGGTGTTGGTCAGATCACCACTGATGCGGTAGTTGCAGCCGCTCATGTAGGGCTGGCGCGTCAGGTTGCCGGCGAACAGCAGCCGCGTGCCAACCTTGTTCTGGTCGAGGTAGGTCAGCAGATCGAGCCGGGTGACCGGGCAATTTTCTTTCAGCGTGATCGGGAAGCCAAACCATGACGGATCAGAGTGCTCAGTCGGCTCGGGCAGGTTGACGAATTCCTCACAGGCCTTCAGGCGTTCCTTGAGAAACGCGAAGTTGTCCTTGCGCGCCTGGATGAACTGCGGAGCCTTGTCGAGTTGCGCCACGCCGCAGGCAGCCTGCATATCGGTGATCTTGAGGTTGTAGCCGAGATGGCTGTAGGTGTATTTATGGTCGTAGCCTTCGGGCAGGTCACCGAGCTTCCAGCAGAAACGTTTGCCGCAGGTATTGTCTTTACCGGGCGGGCAATAGCAGTCGCGGCCCCAGTCGCGGAAGCTTTCGGCGATGACTTTGAGTTCGTCATTGTTGGTGAAGACCGCGCCGCCTTCGCCCATTGTGATGTGGTGGGCCGGGTAAAAACTCAACGTGGCAATGTCGCCAAAGGTGCCGACCATCTGGCCGCGGTAGGTGGTACCGAGTGCATCGCAGCAATCTTCAACGAGCCACAGGTTGTGCTTTTTGCAAAGTGCGGTCACGGCGTCAAGATTGAATGCGTTGCCGAGCGAATGTGCCAGCATGATCGCTTTGGTCTTGGGGCCAATCGCCGCTTCAATCTTGCCCGCATCAATGTTGTGTGTGAGGCGGTCGACATCAACGAAAACCGGGATCGCACCGAACTGGATGATCGGATTAACGGTAGTCGGAAAACCCGCGGCCACGCCAATGACTTCATCGCCACGCTTGATCGCGCGCTCGCCGAGTTTCGGCGAGGTTAATGTGCTGAATGCGACGAGGTTCGCCGACGAACCCGAGTTGACTGTGATGAGGTGCTTGACGCCGATAAATGCGGCGAGCTTCTTCTCAAATTCGGCGTTGAAGCGTCCGGTCGTTAGCCAGCCGTCGAGAGACGCCTCAACCATGTTCTTGAGTTCAGCGGCATCGAGTAATTTGCCGGACGGCGGCACCACGCTCACACCGGGCAGAAAAGGCTCGGGGGCCAGTGCGACTGCAGCGTACTGTTCTACCAGCGCGGAGATTTGCTCGCGAAGAGCTTGGGTTTTGGAGTTTTGCATGATGGGGTTCGTAATTCAGTCAGGTGTCCTGGCCAGCGCCTGTTGCTGATAGGTGTCGATTTGCGCCTGGGTGACCTTACGCAGGTCCGCCCCCGCGAGTTTTTGCTGGTTCCAGTCGACGATCAGTCCGAGTGCACCGTTAAGGTCAACTGACGGGTGCCAGCCCAGTTTGTGGGCAGCTTTGGAGATATCCAGCTTGAGATAGCTGGCTTCGTGGGGATGATCGGCACCGTCGATTTGCCAGGTAGCTTCTCCCGCCCATTGATGGGCGAGCTGGCGGACTATCCATTCGACAGGGCGCGCGTCTTCGCTGGTCGGGCCGAAGTTCCAGGCTTCAGAAAATGCCGGTCCGTCATCGAAAAGTTTTTCTGCCAGCGTCAAATAACCGCGCAGGGGCTCCAGCACATGTTGCCAGGGGCGGATCGCATGTGGATTGCGAATTATCACAGGCTGCCCCTTCTCAAATGCCGCAAGTATGTCGGGAATCAGCCGGTCTTTTGCCCAGTCACCACCGCCAATGACGTTCCCGGCGCGAGCTGTGGCCAGCGCAACACCGTGCTGGGCATAAGCTGCGGGGTTGAAGAAAGATGCGCGATAGGCTGCGGTGACAAGTTCGGCGCAGCCTTTGCTATTGCTGTACGGGTCGTGACCGCCCATCGGCTCGTTTTCACGATAGGCCCAGACCCACTCCTGGTTTTCGTAGCACTTGTCGGTCGTGACGTTGACGACGGCCTTGACGCCTGACGTCTGACGCACCGCCTCGAGCAGGTTCACGGTACCCATGACGTTGACCGCATAGGTCTCGACGGGTTCGGCGTACGAGTGGCGCACCAGCGACTGGGCTGCCATATGGATCACGACCTCCGGACCCGCTCGGCGCATGGCCTCGCGCAGCGCGGTGAGGTCGCGCACGTCACCGTGCAACGATGTCATGCCGTCGGCAACGCGAGCCGCATCAAACAGGCTTGGCTCGGTCGGCGGCGCCAGTGAATAGCCAGTGACTTCGGCGCCCAGGCGCTGTAGCCACAAGGACAGCCAGCTCCCCTTGAAGCCGGTATGACCGGTCAGAAAGACACGCTTGCCGCGCCAGAATTCGGGCGTCATTTCCACACCTTCCAGGGAGCCTTGCCTGAGGCCCAGAGTTCCTCAAGGTAATTCTTGTCTCGAAGAGTGTCCATTGGCTGCCAGAAGCCGCCATGCTGGAACGCTGCGAGTTGCCCTTCGTCAGCAAGCGACTCGAGCGGCTGCCGCTCCCAGGTGCAATTGTCGCCGTCGAGGTAGTCGAGAACGGCTGGCGACAGCACAAAAAAGCCGCCGTTAATCATGCCACCGTCGCCCTTGGGCTTTTCCTTGAAGCTGCGCACCTTGTCGCCCTCGAAGTCAAGCGCGCCGAACCGTCCTGGCGGCAAGGTTGCGGTCAGGGTCGCCTTGACGCCTTGCGCCTTATGAAACGCGAGCAGCGCGGTAATGTCGACATCGCCGACACCGTCGCCGTAGGTGAAGCAGAAGGCTTCTTCGTCCTTGACATACGATGCGACCCGGCCGAGCCGACCACCGGTCATGGTGTCTTCACCAGTGTCGATCAGGGTAACGCGCCAGGGTTCGGCGCTGCGCTGATGCACTTCCATGCTGTTCTTGCTCATGTCAAATGTCACGTCGGACATGTGCAGGAAGTAATTCGCGAAGTACTCCTTGATCATGTACCCCTTGTACCCGCAGCAGATCACGAAATCATTCACGCCGTGGGCAGAATAGATCTTCATGATGTGCCAGAGGATGGGTTTGCCGCCGATCTCGATCATGGGTTTCGGTCGGGACGAAGTTTCCTCGGAAATACGGGTGCCCAAACCGCCGGCAAGAATGACAGCTTTCATGGTTCAAATGCCTTTTAGTTGCCTGACCGCGTCTTCGATCGAGTAGTGATGGTTACCGACAAATAGACCGTTATCGTCGATATGCTCGGCGTTCTTCAGCTCACCGAAGACTTCCGAGTCGAAATATTTGACGACTTCATTCTTGGCAAAATTGCCGGCAACGATAGGTCGTACTTCGAACCCAAGGCCATTGAGTTTGGCGACCAGTGCCTCGCGCGTGAGGTTCACACCAGGCCGGATAACAAGGCTGAAACCGAACCAGCTGCTATTGCCAATCTCCTTCTGGATCAGCACTGTAGGATGATCGCGCATGACCGATTGCAGCAGCGCTGCGTTTTTTCGCCGTTCGGCGACCAGCATAGGCAACTTCTTGACCTGTTCGATGCCGAGTGCGCCTGACATTTCGAGCGGCCGTACGTTGTAGCCGGGCAGGACGAAGCGAAACGACTCTTTGAACGGATCGTCGCTTTTTTCGCCGCAGACATGGTTGAACTTCGGGAGGTTGCGGGTCCAGCCGTGCGCGCGCAGCGACAGCAAAATGTGGTGCAACTCCTCGTCATCGGTGCTGATCAGGCCACCTTCCATCGTCGAGATGTGATGTGAAAAGAATGAGCTGTAACTGCCCATCAGGCCGAAAGTGCCGGCTTGCTTGCCTTCGAAGGTTGCGCCGAGCGACTCGCAGTTGTCCTCGATCAGCGTGATCTTCTTGTCGCCGATGATGGATTTGATGCGCGCGAAGTTGTTCGGGTTGCCGAGCAGGTTGACGGCCATGATCAGGCGGGTGTTACCGGTGACGGCTTTTTCCAGTGCATCGAGGTCGTAGTTCAAGGTTTCGAGATCGATATCGACGAATTTGATCTTCAGGCCGTACTGGTATAGCGGGTAATAGGTTGTGCTCCAGGATACGGCGGGCACGATCACTTCGTCGCCCGGTTTGAGAGCAATCGCGTCATTCTTGGAATAGAAAAGCGCCGCGACCATTAACAGGTTGGCCGACGAACCGGAATTCACCATCACGCAATGCTTGACACCGAGGTAGCTTGCGAATTGTTTTTCGAATTCGAACACCTTGGGTCCCATGGTGAACATGCCCGAGGTGATGACCTCTTGCAGTGCAGCGTATTCAGCCTGGTCCCAGGTGGCGGTGGCGAGAGGGTATTTGTGGCTCATGCTTGGCTATCCTGCAAATAAAATTGATAAGTTTTTTCAATGCCTTGATTCAACAACGTCGACGCTCGCCAACCCCAGGCGCGCTGCCTCTCAATGTCGACAAGTTTTTGTTTCATGCCGACCGGCTTGCTTGTGTCATGTACAAACTCGCCGCTCCAGCCAACGACTTCGGCGGCAGCACGGTAGTAGTCGTTGATGCTGTGGTCGTGGCCGAGGCCGACATTGAGCAGCCCCGGTAGCTTGTCGAAATCGGACAGCGCATGCAGCACGGCGTCGGCCAGATCACCTGCATACATGAACTCGCGGCGTGCCGTGCCGTCACCCCATATCTCGACGCTCGGCAGGCCGCCGGCCTTGGCCTGATGGACCTTGTGGATGATCGCAGGGATCAGGTGGGAGTGCTTCGGGTCGAATTTGTCGTGCCGGCCGTACAGGTTGCACGGAATCAGCGTCTTGTACTGGTTGACCGGTGTTTCGCGGGCGATGTATTCGCACAGCCGGGTTGCGAAGATCTTGGCGATCGCATAGCCCTCGTTGGTCGGCTCAAGTTCGCCGCGCAGAATCAATTCCTCGCCGAGCGGGTTCTGCGCTTCGCGTGGGTACATGCAGGAGCTCGCGAGGTTCAGCAGCCTGGTAACACCGGCCTCGCGCGCTGCCATGATCACGTTGCGACCGAGGTCTACGTTTACTACGAGAAAATCGACTGGGTGCGCGATGTTCGCCTGAATGCCGCCGACCAGTCCGGCGCAGTGAATTACAGCATCGGGCCGGACATCTGCGACGAAGCGGCGCGTCGCCTCGAAGTCGGCCAGGTTCAGTTCCCGGCTGCCAGGCGCGACAAAATCCCAGTTGCCCGCGAGCGGGTGCTCGAGGATATTGCGGCCGACCATGCCGCTGCCGCCGGTCAGGAAAACACGGGGTTTGGCCACGTTTAGCCCTGGTTGCGCAGGGCCTTGTGGCCGTGCGCCTTGACCTGCAAATCGAACTCGGCCTGTGTCATGTCGACTTTGGCCATTTCGGCGACCAGTTCTGCGAAGCTGATTTTCGGAACCCAGCCGAGTTTTTCGCGTGCCTTGGTCGCATCACCGAGCAGCGTTTCAACCTCGGTCGGACGGAAGTAACGCGGATCGACCGACACGATGCATTTGCCGGTGGCAGCGTCATAGCCCTTCTCGTTCTCGTCGTGGCCTTCCCAGCGGATCTGCATGCCGTATTCCCGGGCAGTCGCCTCGACGAAATCACGCACGCTGTATTGCACACCGGTGGCAATCACGAAGTCTTCGGGTTTGTCCTGCTGAAGCATGAGCCATTGCATTTCGACATAGTCCTTGGCGTGGCCCCAGTCCCGTTTGGCATCCATGTTGCCCAGATAGAGGCAGTCCTGGATGCCCAGCTTGATGCGGGCGAGTGCGCGCGTGATCTTGCGCGTCACAAAGGTTTCGCCGCGGACCGGGCTTTCGTGGTTGAACAGGATGCCGTTGCAGGCATAGATGCCGTAGGCTTCCCGGTAGTTGATTGTGATCCAGTAGGCGTAGAGCTTGGCGACCGCGTAAGGGCTGCGGGGGTAGAACGGTGTAGTTTCTTTTTGCGGGATTTCCTGCACCAAGCCATAGAGTTCGGAAGTCGAAGCCTGGTAGAAGCGTGTGGTCTTCTCAAGTCCGAGAATGCGCATTGCTTCAAGGACGCGCAAGGCGCCCAGGCCGTCGCTGTTGGCTGTGTACTCCGGCTCTTCAAAACTCACGGCGACATGGCTTTGCGCCGCGAGGTTGTAGATTTCGTCCGGCTGGGTTTGCTGGATGATGCGGGTCAGGCTCGACGAGTCGGTCATGTCGCCGTGGTGCAGCACAAAGCGCTGGTTGGCTTCGTGCGGGTCCTGGAACAAGTGGTCGATGCGATCCGTATTGAAGAGCGACGTGCGGCGTTTGATGCCGTGCACGATATAGCCCTTGTTCAGCAGAAACTCCGCCAGGTAGGAACCGTCCTGGCCGGTGATGCCGGTGATGAGTGCTGTTTTCATTGTTTATGCCCTGCCATAGTTGTCGGTAAATCGCACGATATCGTCCTCGCCCAGATAGCTGCCGGACTGGACTTCGATCATTTCCAGATCGGTTTTTCCTGGATTTTCCAGGCGGTGAGTTTCGCCGATCGGAATGTAAGTGGACTGGTTTTCAGTGAGGAGAAAGGTGGCCTCGCCTTTGGTGACCAGCGCGGTGCCGGAAACCACGATCCAGTGTTCGGCCCGATGATGGTGTTTTTGCAGGCTCAACGACGCGCCGGGCTTGACCATGATGCGCTTGACCTGGAATCGGGCGCCGCGGTCAATGCTGTCATACCAGCCCCAGGGCCTCGCTACCTTGCGGTGCAGACTCGCTTCCGGGCTTTGGCGCGTTTCGAGCTGGGAAACCACACCCTTGACCTGCTCCACGTGGCTGCTCGCGGCGACAAGCAACGCGTCGGGCGTATCAATCACCAGAAGGTCCTCGGTGCCGAGCGTCACCACGGTGCGATGCGGCGCGTGAATATAGGTGCGTTTGCTGTGCAGCGCCATGCCGTTGCCGTCGATGCGGTTGCCGTCGTCGTCCGGCGCCGTGAGCCCGGCGACGGCATTCCAGCTGCCGACGTCACTCCACGCACCCGCAAATGGCACGACAGCGACGGCATCGTGGCGCTCGAGCACGGCGTAGTCGATACTTTCGGCGCGCACGGCACCGAATGCCGCTGCGTCGGGCCGCACGAACTGCTGGTCCTCTCCGACCGCTGACACAGCCAGCCGGCAGCCTTGCAGAATGTCGGGCGCGTGTTGTTCCAGGGCCGCGATCAGTGTGTCGGCGCGCGTCAGGAAGATACCGGCGTTCCAGAGCGTGTCACCCTGCAATATCAGTGCCTGGGCTTTTTCTGCGTCGGGTTTTTCAATAAAACGCGCGACTTTGGCGCTACCGTCGCCGCGTGCCGCGCCTTGCTGGATATAACCGTAGGCAGTTGCCGGAAAAGCCGGCACCACGCCAAAAGTCACGATCTCACCGCTCAGCGCCGCCGCCAGGCCCTGGCCCACCATGGCTGAAAAGGCCACAACATCGGGAATATGGTGATCCGAAGGGCAAAACAGCAGGACTTGACCGGGTTTGGCGAGCAGCGCCGCGAGCGCCATCGCAGGCGCCGTGTTGCGCCCGGTGGGCTCCAGCACAATCCGGCCCTTGACGCGTGCTGCCTGCATGGCTTCGCTGACGAGGAATCGGTGTTCTTCCGAGGCGACGCAGATCACATCGGGCGTGGTTGCGCTGTCTCCGTTGACGTGTGCCACCCGCTCCAGGGTCAGCTGCAGCAGGCTTTTACCGCCGATCAGCGGGACGAACTGTTTCGGGAAGCTTTTCCGCGACAGCGGCCAAAGCCGTGTGCCTGCGCCGCCGCAGAGGATGACAGGCGTGATGGTGACGGTTTCAGTCATGGTTGTGATCAGTGCTGGTTTTTGCCTGGGTGACTTCGACTTTGAGGTTTTCGATTTCAACCTTGAGGTTTTCGTACTCCGCCAACTTGCGTTCGAGAAAGCGCAAGGTCAGGCCGGCCTTCTCGGAAATGCCGTTCGGCGTCAACAGATAGGCGTAAGCCAGCTTTTTTTCGCTGCGGCTGAAGCTTTGCATCTTGATGAAGCCCTTGTCGAGCAGCGCTTTCAGGCAATAGTTGGTTTTGCCCAGGCTAACGCCCAGCGCATTGGCGAGATCGCGCTGGTTCATATGAGGATTGGCCTCCAGCAGGCGCAGTACCCGCAGGTGGTTTTCTTCCTGAAGTGAAGAATTCAGCAAATGGATGATTCAGCTGTTCAATGAGTGAACAGGATATTACCACTGCTGCCGCATGGGTAGAACACCGGCGTGAGGGATTATTTACACCGTTGCGGCAGGTCCTGGCAGGACTGTGAGGAAACTGCAAGGAGGCGGGCCGGGGTATGCGCTGATAATTGCGGCAAATAAAGCGGGGGCCCCATGGTATTTCTGGTTTGTCTGAGTTTCACGGTGTCGCTAATCGCCTCCATGCTGGTTATCCGCATGGCGCGTGAGCATGCCAGCCGATACGACGTGAGCAAACCGCAGCGGTTCCATGCGGGAAACATACCGCGCGTCGGCGGCATCGGGATACTGCTGGGCTTATTGGCTGGCTTGCTTGCCGGCGTGATAGCTGAAACAACCGCCAGCCGGGTAAATGTGCCCATGAGCTGGCATACCGCCTTGCAATTGGTGGTGGTCCTGCTGCCAGCCGTGCTGGGCGGCGTTTATGAAGATCTGACGCAGCGGCTGACGGTGCGTTACCGCCTGTTGCTGACGGGGCTGTCCGCAGCGCTGGCGTGCAGCCTGTTCGGGCTGGCGTTACCGCGGCTCGGCGTGCCCGGGATCGACATGCTGCTGCTGTCATTTCCCTGGGTCGGCGTTGCCTTGGCTTTTTTCGCGTTCTGCGGCTTGCCGCACGCGTTCAATATCATTGATGGCTACAACGGCCTGGCGGGTACCGTCGCGTCGCTCATCTGCCTGGCAATCGCCTATGTCGCGCTTCAGCTTGGTGACCGTCAGCTGGCTGCCATCGTTGTATGCCTGGCAGGTGCGACCATGGGTTTTCTCATGTGGAATTACCCCCGTGGCCTGATTTTTGCGGGGGATGGGGGTGCCTATCTCTGGGGTGTTGTGATCGCGCTCGCCTGCATACTGCTGGTGCAGCGCCACCAGATGGTTTCGCCGTGGTTTCCGATGCTGTTGATCATTTATCCGGTCTGGGAGACTGTTTTTTCGATCTACCGAAAGCTGGCGCGCGGCGGATCGCCCGGGGTGGCTGATGCGCTGCATTTCCATCAGCTGATCTACCGCCGCCTGGTGCGTGGTGTGTTCCACGATGACGAGTCGCGGCGCATGTTGATGCGCAACAACCGGACGTCACCTTATCTCTGGAGCTTTACCTTGCTGACGGTGGTGCCGGCAGTGCTGTTCTGGCGTGAGACCTCGATCCTCATGATGTTTTGCGCGCTGTTTGTGTTGACGTATGTCGGTTTTTATATCGCGATCATCCGTTTCAAGGTTCCGCGCTGGCTGCGTCGCTGAGGCCGGCACGCTGGCCGCAGTGATGCGGCACAATTCGGGCAATATTTCCCGGCAATACCTGCTCCCTGTGTTCCTGTTCCCTGTTTCATCCTGACAAGGCCCCGCGAATGACCACCAATACCGCCAACGACCCAGACCTCTCCCATGTAGGCCCGCGCGACAAGGCCGAGATCCTGGCCCAGGCGCTGCCTTACATCCGCAAGTTTCACGGCAAGACCCTGGTCATCAAATATGGCGGCAATGCCATGACGGACCCGGCCCTGCAGGCTGATTTTGCGGAGGACGTGGTTCTGCTCAAGCTGGTCGGCATGAATCCGGTGGTGGTGCACGGCGGGGGCCCGCAAATCGAGGCGGCGCTGAACCGCCTGGGCAAAAAGGGGCATTTCATCCAGGGTATGCGCGTCACCGACGAAGAGACCATGGAAGTCGTGGAGTGGGTGCTGGCCGGCCAGGTGCAGCAGGACATCGTCGGCCTGATCAACCAGGCCGGTGGCAAGGCCGTGGGCCTGACGGGCCGCGATGGCGGATTGATCCGTGCGCAAAAGCTCAAGATGGTCGACAAGGATGACCCGACGAAGGAGCACGACATCGGCTTTGTGGGTGACATCGTCAGCATTGACCCGAGCGTGGTCAAGGCGCTGCAGGACGATGCCTTCATTCCGGTGATCAGCCCGATCGGGTTTGGCGAGGAAAACGAGAGCTACAACATCAATGCCGACGTGGTGGCGGGCAAGCTGGCCACTGTGCTGAAGGCCGAGAAACTGGTGCTGCTCACCAACACCCCCGGCGTGCTGAACAAGGCCGGGGAGCTGCTGACTGACCTGAGCGCCCGCGAAATCGACGAGCTGTTTGCCGACGGAACGATTTCCGGCGGCATGCTGCCCAAAATCGAAGGCGCGCTGGACGCGGCCAAAAGCGGCGTGAATTCTGTCCACATCATCGACGGCCGGGTGCCGCATGCCATGCTGCTGGAAATCCTGACCGACCAGGCCTACGGGACCATGATCCGCTCGCACTGATCCAGGCGTTCCTGGCGGCCCAAGGCTGTCCGGATGGGCGGCGCCCTTATTTTGATGAAATTGGTCGCCAGGGTATAAGGGGTGTGCGCAAGATGCTATAAAAAATATAGCAAATATGGGCATTTCCTTTGCCGTCAGGGTGGCGACAGTGCCGGTCTGGCAGACTGGCAGCCGATACCGGGCCAAAAACAAGACCAAAAACCAAATCAGGCAGCGGCACCGGTTTTTTCCTGAATTGACACTCCTCAGGCGGGGTCAATTGGCATTGGCGACGAAACGGACAATTCGTTATGCGACTCCTGTTGGTTGAAGACGACGTGATGGTGGCCAGCGGCATCAAGCTGGGGCTCAGTGACGCCGGCTACGCCGTCGACTGGGTCGGCAGTGCCGAACGCGCGGAGGAAGTGTTGCAGGGTGAGACCTTCGATGCGGCGATCATCGACATCGGGCTGCCGCGCATTGACGGGCTGGAACTGACGCGCCGCCTGCGCCGCGGCGGAATGGCCATGCCGGTGCTCATCCTGACGGCCCGCGACGCGCTGCAGGACCGTGTCCAGGGGCTGGACCTGGGGGCGGATGACTACATGGTCAAGCCGTTTGAGCTGCCCGAGTTGCTGGCGCGCCTGCGCGCACTGCTGCGCCGCTCCCAGGCCGCCACCAGCGCCACACTGAGTTTTGGAGCGCTGGAACTGGACACGGCCAACCGCGAGGCGCGCGCCAACGGCCAGCTGATAGAGCTCGGACCGCGCGAATGGACGGTGATGGAGTATTTGCTGATCCACGCGCCCAAGCCGGCCAGCAAAGACAAGCTGCTGCAGGCCATGACGGGGTGGGACAAGGAAATCACGCCCAATGCCATTGAGGTGTACATCTCGCGTTTGCGCGGCAAGCTGGAGCCGCACGGCATAGCCGTACGCTCCATTCGCGGCTTTGGCTACCGGCTGGAGCTGGTGGAAGTTTCCCCGGGGATGCCGTCCAGCGCTGGCGCTGAATAGGCAGCGCAGGCATGAACCCTTTCGGCCAGTCCTGGGCCGTCCGCCTGAAAAACCGCCTGCGTACGCTGGCTGCGCGCACGGGCGGCAACGCGTTCGTGCCTGCCGCCATGAAGTCCGGCCTGCAGCGCCGGCTGCTCCTGCTGCTGCTTTTCCCGCTGGGGACTTTTGCGCTGGTGAGTATTTATTTTGACTACCAGACGGCCGGCGATGTCGCCCTGCAAAAAGATCAGCAGCTGCTCCGGCTGATTCCCCTGCTGGCCGATTCGGTTGTGGCGCCGGGCGCCACCCCGGAAAGTGCGCCGGTGCTGCTGATGGCCCCCGCCGTGGATGATTTCCTCAAGGGCCGGCCTGGCTTTGCCGGCTTTCGCCTCGCCGATGCCGAAGGCGACTTTCTGGCCGGTGAGCCCTGGATTCCCGAGTTGCTGCCGGCCACGCACGAGCCGGAATTCCACAGCATCGAATACAACGGCGTGACCTACCGGATTGCCGCGCAGCGCATGAAGACTGCGGTGGGTGAGCTGATCGTCCAGCTGGCGGATGGATCGGATCCGCGCCAGCAATGGGTACGCTCCGTGCTGTTCAAGGTGCTGCTGCCCAATCTGATCCTGGTTGTGGCGGCTGGTTTTGCCGTCAACTGGGCCGTCACGCGGGCACTCAAGCCGTTGATTGAGCTCAAGGACGCGGTGGAGCGCCGCAACCCGCGCGACTTGAGTGCCATCGACCCGATGGCTACGCCGGCCGAGGTGCAGCCGCTGGTGAGTGCCTTGAACCGCCTTTTTGGCCTGGTGAACGACCAGGCGGAGGGGCAGCGGCGGTTTGTGGCTGATGCCGCGCACCAACTGCGCACGCCTCTGGCCGGGCTGCAGGCCCAGGTCGAGGCCTGGGCGCAAGCGGCCAAGGTGGCCCAGGCAGCAGGCTCGGACGGGGCGGTGACCTTGTCGGCCGAAAAAATCATCAAGCTGCGCAATGCCACACGCCGGACGTCGCAGCTGGCCAACCAGCTGCTGGCGCTCTCGCGCGCCGACGCGTCAGCCGCCGGCGCCCAGCCCATGCAACGGGTAGACCTGAAAGACCTCTGCGAATCCATCCTGCCCCTGCATCTGGATGCCGCCATGCGCAAGGGCATTGACCTGGGGCTGGAAACCCAGCCTGCACAGGTCAGTGGTTACGAGTGGCTGCTGCGCGAGCTGCTGGGTAATCTGGTGGACAACGCCGTCAAATACACACCGCCCGGCGGCACGGTCACGATCCGCTGTGGCCCGACGGCTGGCTTCGAAGCGCCGGACACGCCAAAACAGCCGGGTCCTGGTGGCGCTGCCGCCGAACACCGGCGCTGGGGCGTCTTCCTGGAAGTCGAAGACGACGGCCCCGGCATAGCCCCGGACGAGCGCAGCATGGCGCTGCAGCGCTTTTACCGGGTGCAGGGGACGGCGGGCGAGGGCAATGGCCTGGGCCTGGCCATTGCCAGCGAAATCGCGCGGGTTCACCATTCGCAGCTGGAGCTGGACCACACCGGGACTGGCCCAGCCGGACCGTACGGATTACGGGTTCGATTGAGTTTGTAGCTCGCCCACCACAGTAAGCGCTTGCTGTTACGGAACAGAACGTTGCGCCTTCGCCTCATGGGCGAAAACCCGGGCACGGTGAGAGACGAACTGTCACTTGGCTGTGCGAGAATCAATTGCAACGATTCCCGGTTTTTTGAAACATTTCCTACTTCATCGCCTATGTCCGACTTAGCGTCTGAATCCGAACTGAGCCCGCACGCCACGCCAGCCGAGCCTGCGGTGCGCAAGCGCCCCAAACCGGGTGAGCGCCGGGTCCAGATTCTGCAGGCGCTGGCCACCATGCTGGAGCAGCCGGGCGCCGAGCGCATCACCACATCGGCCCTGGCAGCCAAGCTGGATGTGAGCGAAGCCGCCCTTTACCGCCATTTCGCCAGCAAGGCGCAGATGTTCGAGGGCCTGATCGAATTCATCGAGCAAAGCGTCTTCACACTGATCAATCAGATTGGTGAACGTGAACCCGACCATTCAGCCCGCACCCGCAAGCTGGTGGTCATGATCCTGCAGTTTGCCGAAAAGAACCCCGGCATGACGCGCGTCATGGTCGGCGATGCGCTGGTATTTGAAAACGACCGCCTGCAAGAGCGCATGAACCAGTTCTTCGACAAGCTCGAGTCCAGCCTCAAGCAAAGCCTGCGCGACGCTGCGGCCGCCAGCGGCGCGGCGACCCCCACGGTGGACGCCCAGGTGCGCGCCTCGGTCATCGTTGCCTTCATGGTCGGCCGCTTGCAGCGTTTTGCCCGCTCAGGCTTCAAGCGCCTGCCGTCCGAGCACCTCGAAGCCAGCCTCGCGACTATATTGGGCTAACCCCTATCGGACGCGCACTTCGTGTCGCGCCTTTTCCCCTTTCAGGGGACGGGCGCCTTGGCGCCGGCAAAGCCGGACCCCGGCCCCCACTGGAAAAGAACAGTCCTTAGCTGGCCTCCCCGGGGGCATGTCAGTTGGGGCCGCGGAACGGGCTTTGCCCGGCCGCAGGCGCCGTCCCCTGCAAGGGGAGGGGGCGCTACACGAAGTGAGCGCCAGCAGGGGTGAGCCAGTTCACCAATTCCAGAGGGTGCCGTCGTGCTGCAACCGGTTCACCGGCAGGTAGGCGCGCTGGTACGGGTATTTCGCGGCGAGCTTCTCGTCGATTTCCACGCCATGGCCCGGCGTTTCGCCGCAGTGCATAAAGCCTTTGTCAAAACGATAGCTGTGCGGAAACACCTCATCGGTCTGCTCGGTGTGGCGCATGTATTCCTGCACGCCGAAATTGGGCACCCATGTATCGAAGTGCAGCGCTGCGCCCATGCAGACCGGTGACAAATCGGTCGCGCCGTGGCAGCCCGTGCGTACCTGGTACATCGCCGCAAAGTCGGCAATGCGCCGCAGGTGGGTGATGCCGCCGGCATGCACCACCGTCGCGCGGATGTAGTCGATCAGCTGGTTCTGAATCAGGTCCTTGCAGTCCCAGATGGTGTTGAAAATCTCGCCCACGGCCAGCGGTGTGGTCGTGTGCTGGCGGATCAGGCGAAAAGCCTCCTGGTTTTCGGCCGGCGTCGCGTCTTCGATCCAGAACAGGTGATAGGGCTCCAGTGATTTTCCCAGCCGGCCCGCCTCGATCGGCGTCAGGCGGTGATGCACGTCGTGCAGCAAATGAATGTCCGGCCCGACGGCGGTACGCACTGCGTCGAACAACTTCGGGGTGTGCAGCAGGTATTTTTCGCTGCTCCAGTCGTGTTCGCTGGGCAGGTCAGCGTCAGCCGGTTCGTAAAACAGCGTGCCCTTGCCGACGCCATAAACCTTGTCCAGGCCCGGCACGCCGCTCTGCGCGCGTATGGCCTGATAGCCCATCTCCTTGTAGCGCAACACCTCTTCCACGGTCTGCGCAATGTCTTTCCCATTGGCATGCCCATAGACCATCACACCGGTGCGGCTCTTTCCGCCCAGCAGCTGGTACAGCGGCATGTTGGCGGCCTTGGCCTTGATGTCCCAGAGGGCGGTGTCGACTGCGGCGATCGCGCTCATGGTGACCGGGCCGCGCCGCCAGTAAGCGCCCTTGTACAGGTACTGCCAGATGTCCTCGATCTGGTGTGCATCGCGTCCGATCAGGCAGGGGATGACATGCTCGGTCAGGTAGCTCACGACAGACAGCTCGCGCCCGTTGAGCGTTGCGTCGCCGATGCCGGTCAGGCCTTCGTCGGTTTCTATTTTCAGGGTAACGAAATTGCGGCCGGGGCTGCAGACGATGACGCGGGCGTTGGTGATTTTCATGGTGTTCAGATGGGGTGGGAGTGAAGTTGGTCCAGGGCGGCCAGCATGCCGCGCTGGTTGATCTGGGCCAGCCAGTGGGTCATGCGGGCCAGCCAGCGCGCTTGCTGCGGCAGGGCCTCACCCCAGATGGCCGGCAGCGTACCCAGGGCTTGCACTGTCGCTGCAGCGTCACCGGAACGGTCAAGCGCGAGAGCTTTCAGCGTTTCGGCCATCGGGTCGTTTATGGCGTAGGGCTGCCCCTGCTCGTCGATGCCGCGCAGATAACGCATCCAGGCCGCTGCCGCAAAGGCCAGCCGTTCCACGGGCTGGTTCGCACGCAGGGCATCAATCACCGAAGGTACCCAGCGATATGGAATTTTCTGCGAGCTGTCAGTGGCGATCTGGTGCACCCTGTGCTGCAACTCGGGGTTGGCAAAACGTGCCAGCAGCGCGTCGCGGTAGGCGGGCCAGTCCGGGCGGTTGAGCTGCGGGCCGATCTCCTGCGTCATCAGGCCGTGGATGAAGCGATGCACCGCCGGCTGGGCGATGCAGTCGCTGACGACGGGCCAGCCCGCTACCGCGCCCATGCAGGCCATGGCCGTGTGGCTGCCGTTGAGCATGCGCAATTTGGCTTCTTCAAACGGCGCCACGTCGTCCACCACCGTGACGCCAGCGGCCGCCAGCACTGCGCCATCCGCAGGATCGGCAAAGCGGCGTTCAATCACCCATTCCCAGAATGCTTCGGTGCCCAGTGCAGCCTGGTCGGTCACGCCGAGCGCCTGCCCGGCAGCCGCCAGGCGCTCGCCGGTTGCGGCCGGCACGATGCGGTCCACCATGCTGTTCGGGAAGGCGCAGGCGGTGCCGATCCATTGCGCCAGCGCCGGATTTTCCTTTTGTGCGGCATCGATGCACAAAGCCTGCAACTTGCGGCCGTTGTGTGCCAGGTTGTCGCAGGAAGCCAGCGTCAACCCGGGCAGGCCCGCCGCATGGCGCGCCGCCAGGCCCTGCATCAGCAGTCGGGCCAGTTCCGGGGCGTAGCCTTTTTCAGTGACCGTCAGCGTGACCCAGCGCGTGGATGGCGCGGCCAGTGCCTGCACCACCTGCGCCAGCTCGCGGGCGGCCACGCAGGTTTGCCAGATGGCGCCACCGACCTGCCACTGCACACCGGTGCTGCTGGCAACCTGCACGGCATACAGGCCATCTTGCGCGGCCATGGCGTCGGCCAGCTCAGTGCTGCGCATGGCGACACCCAGCACACCCCAGCGCGCGTCACCGCGCTGCAGCAGGGTATCGAATACCAGTGCCTGGTGCGCACGGTGGAAGGCGCCCAGGCCCAGGTGCACCACGCCCACAGTACCGCGGCGTGAGTAAGTGGGGACGCCGATGCCGCGCGTGGCGATTTCCGGCAAAGCGCGGGTGTTCAGCATCGCGCGCTCAGTCAAACTGCAGGCCGCCATTGAGGTCCAGCACCTCGCCGGTGATGAAGCCGCTCATCGGGTGGGCCAGGAACAGCACGCAGTGAGCGAACTCTTCGAGCTCGCAGAAACGGCCCACCGGTATCTTCTGGCGCAGCTCGGCTTGCCGCTCGGCACTGACCTGCTCGGTCAGCATCTGGGTCTTCACGAAGGTCGGGGCCAGCGCGTTGCAGGTCACACCAAACGCGGCATATTCGCGGGCAAAGCTGAAGGTCAGCGAGATCACGCCGCCCTTGCTGGCCGCATAGGCTGGCAGCGGCGACAGCCCCCCGGTTTTGGCACCGTAGGACGATACGTTCACGATGCGGCCGAAACCACGCGCCTTCATGCCTGGCGCCACGCGCTGGCTGACGTAGAAGACACCGTCGAGGTTGATGCGCAGGGTCTTGTGCCAGAGCTCCGGCGTGGTCTGTTCGCAGTTGGCGTATTGCAGGAAGCCGGCGTTGTTGACGCAGACGTCGATGCGGCCAAAATGCGTTTCAATGGCGTCGCAAGCGGCGTGCACCTGGGCCTGCTCGCTCACGTCCATGGTGAAGCAGGCCAAACGGTCACCATACGCGGCAAGCTCGGCGGCCACACGTTCGGTGCCGAGGTCGGTGGCCGCCACTTTGTAGCCGGCGGCCAGCAGGGCACGCACCGTGGCCAGGCCCATGCCGGCGTTGGCGCCAGTGACAAGCGCAACCTGGTCTTGAATCGGTGGAGTCATGGCTTTTTCGGTGAAATTGAGGATCATTTTGGCCGCTAGACCTTATAGGGACTGCGCGAGCAGCTACTGATTTGATAGCGTTCGGTGCTCAGCCCGGCACACTTACACCGACCTTCTGGCCGGCTGCGACGATTTCGCGCCAGGTTTCGCCGTCCATTTCAATGCCGCCCTGTTCGCGTTCAAGCCGCGCACGGCGTTCCGGTTCACCGGCAATCTGCACAGCGTCCACACCGTCGGCCGGCGGGCTTTTGCGCAGCCACTCGACGAATGCCAGCGCTTCCATTTCGAGGGCCGACTGGGTGCCCAGCTTGCCCGGGTCAATCAGGATCGTGAGCATGCTGTTGTAGACCGCACGCACGCTCACTGTGGGGTGGTGCCAGGTGCCGCCGCCGGTGAGCGCGCCGCCCAGCAGCTCGCATGCCACCGCCAGGCCGTAGCCCTTGTGCTCGCCGAATGGCATGAGCGCGCCAAAAAAACCGTTCGGCTGCGGCACCACCACCACGCCGGGGTTGGTGGTGGGCTGGCCGTGTTCGTCGATCAGCAGGCCCGGCTGGACGGATTTGCCCTGGTTGTGCGCCACGCGCATTTTTCCCTGGGCCACGCGGCTGGTGGCGAAGTCCAGCACAAAGGGCGGGCTGTCCTTGAGTGGTATGCCTATGCAGCAGGGGTTGGTGCCGTAGCGGCCATCCGCGCCGCCCCAGGGTGCCACCACGGGCCGCGTCATGACGTTGACGAAGTGCAGCGACACCAGTCCCTGGGCCACGGCCATCTCGGCGAAATGGCCGATGCGCCCCAGATGGTGCGACTCGGCCAGCGCCATGATGCAGCTGCCATGGGTTTTGGCACGTGCCATGCCGAGCGCCATCGCCTGCTCGCCGATCGCCTGACCGTAACCGCGCTGGCCGTTCAGGCTGAGCAGCGAGCCGGTATCGAGCAGGGTTTTGACCTGGGCGTTGGGCGTCAGGCCACCTTCGAGCACCGCATCGACGTAGCGCGGAAGCATGCCGATGCCGTGCGAGTCATGGCCGCTCAGGTTGGCCATCACCAGGTTGGCGGCGATTTTTTCCGCTTCAGCGGCCGTGCTGCCGGCTGCTATAAAAATAGTAGCTGCTTGCGCCCGTAGATATTGGGCTTGAAGCACTTTTTGCATGTGAAAAGCCTTTACATCACCGCGCCGACTTGCCAGGGCACAAATTCGTTTTGTCCGTAGCCGTGCTTTTCGCTCTTGCTCGGTTCACCCGATGCGGTGGCCAGCACCATCTCGAAAATGCGCTGTCCCATCTCCTGCACCGTCACGCCGCTGTCGATGATCTCGCCGCAATTGATGTCCATGTCCTCTTCCTGCCGCTGCCACAGTGCCGAATTGGTGGCGAGCTTGAGCGAAGGCGAGGGCGCGCAGCCGTAAGCCGAACCGCGGCCGGTGGTAAAGCAGATGATGTTGGCGCCGCCGGCCACCTGGCCCGTGGCGCTGACCGGGTCGTAGCCCGGCGTGTCCATGTAGACGAAGCCGTGGTCCTTCACGGGTTCGGCGTATTCATAGACAGCCTCCAGGTTGGAGGTGCCGCCCTTGGCCACCGCACCCAGCGACTTTTCCAGGATGGTCGTGAGGCCGCCGGCCTTGTTGCCGGGCGACGGGTTGTTGTTCATTTCGCCTTCGTTGATCTGGGTGTAGTGCTCCCACCACTTGATGCGCGAGATCAGCTTTTCGGCGATGTCGGGGCGCACGGCGCGCCGCGTGAGCAAATGCTCGGCGCCGTAAATCTCGGGGGTTTCGCTGAGGATGGCGGTGCCGCCATGGGCCACCAGCAAGTCCACCGCCGCGCCCAGCGCCGGGTTGGCGCTGATGCCCGAGTAACCGTCGGAGCCGCCGCACTGCAGGCCGATGGTGATGTGCGCGGCGCTGCAGGGTTCGCGCTTGACGGCATTGGCCTGCGGCAGCATCTCCTTGATCATGGCGATGCCCTTGGCCACCGTCTTGGCCGTGCCACCCGTGTCCTGGATGCTGAAGACGCGCAGGGTTTCACCTTCGCGCAGGCTGCCGTGGGCCAGCCAGGCATTGATCTGGTTGGACTCGCAGCCCAGGCCCACCACCAACACGCCCGCGAAGTTGGGGTGCGTGGCGTAGCCGGTCAGCGTACGCTGCAGGATCTGCAGGCCCAGGCCGTCGCTGTCCATGCCGCAGCCGGTGCCATGCGTCAACGCCACCACGCCGTCGACGTTGGGAAAATCTTTCAGCGCTGCAGGGTTGTTCTGCCGCGAGAAATGGTCGGAAATCGCCCGCGCGGCGGTGGCCGAGCAGTTGACGCTCGAGAGAATCCCGATGTAGTTGCGCGTGGCCACGCGTCCGTCAGGCCGCTTGATACCCATGAAAGTCGCCTCGCGCCTGGCCGGTGCCGGTTTCACATCGGCGCCGAATGCGTAGTCGCGCGTAAAGTCGCCCTTGTCGGGGCCCATGTTGAGGTTGTGCGTATGCACGTGCTCGCCGGGCGCGATGGGTTTGCTGGCAAAACCGATGATCTGGTTGTAGCGCCGCACGGGCTCGCCCACGGCCAGCGCGCGCGTGGCGATCTTGTGGCCGGCCGGGATCAGGCCGCGTACGGTGATGTTTTCGACCTCGGTGCCGCCCACCAGCTGGGCTCGGGCAATCAGGACATCATCGGCGGGGTGAAGGCGAATAAACGGGGTCATGGTCTGAGTTTCTGTGCTTTTATCGGGGGGCCATCGCGGAACCGGCTTCGCCGGGCCGCAGGTAGCCCCCCTCGAGGGGGAGGCGCCGAAGGCGTCTCAGGGTGATTGTTTCACTTTCAATAAAACATCTTCGGCAACCAGAGTACCAATTTGGGGAAATAGGTGATGATGATCAGGCTGCCCAGCAGCGGGAACAGCCAGGGCAGGATGGCGATGGTGGTCCGTTCCACGGAAAGTTTGGCCACGCGGGCCAGCACAAACAACACCATGCCCATGGGCGGATGCAGCAGGCCGATCATCAAATTGAGCACCATCACCAGCCCGAAGTGGATCGGGTCCACGCCCAGCTGCGTGGCAATCGGCACCAGGATAGGCACCAGAATCGTGATGGCAGCGGTCGGCTCCAGGAAGCAGCCCACAAACAGCATCAGCAAATTGGCCAGCAGCAGGAAGACCCAGGCCTCCTTGGTGAAGTCCAGCACCCATTTGGCAATGTCGGTGGTCACGCCGGTGGCGGTGAGCATCCAGCCGAAGATCGATGCCGCGGCCACAATGAACAGCACGGTGGAGGTGGTCTCGACCGTATCAAGGCAGACCTTCACAAAGCTCTTGAAGGTCAGCGTGCGGTACCAGGCAAACCCGAGGATCAGCGCCCAGACGCAGGCGGCAATCGCGCCTTCCGTGGGGGTGAAGATGCCGGTGGTCATGCCGCCTATCAGCAGCACGGGCGTCATGATGGGCAACACGGCCTGGAAATTGAAGGCTTTGTCGGCCGCAAACAGCGCTACCAGTGCGACGGCCACAGTGATCTGCGGCGGAAAGTTCAGTTTGCCGATCAGCAGCCACAGCAGCAGCGGCCAGCCGATGACCACGGCGGTTTCCACCAGCGCCTTGTTCAGGCGGCTCCACGCGAAGGGGACATCGGCGCCCCAGTTGTTCTTGTGCGCGAAATAGGCCACTGTCAGCATCATCAGGATGGCCATCAGCAGGCCCGGGAGGATGCCCGCCAGAAACAGCGCACCGACGCTGACATTGGCCATCATGCCGTAGATCACAAAGGGCAGGCTGGGCGGAATGATGGGGCCCAGCGTGGCCGAGGCCGCCGTCACGCCCACGGCAAACTCGGTGCTGTAGCCGTGGTCCTTCATGGCCTTGATCTCGATGGTGCCGAGGCCGGCGGCATCGGCAATGGCGGTGCCGCTCATGCCGGCAAACACCACCGAGCCGACGACGTTGACGTGGCCCAGTCCGCCCTTCATCCAGCCGACCAGCGCCAGCGCGTAGTTGTAGATGCGGTTGGTGATGCCGGCGTTGTTCATCAGGTTGCCGGCCAGGATGAAGAACGGCACGGCCAGCAGCGGAAAACTGTCGATGCCGCTGACCATGCGGTGAACCACCACAAAGGGCGGCGAGCTGTTGGTGAACAGGATGTAGACCAGCGACGCCCCGGCCATGGCCATGGCCACCGGCAGGCCGCCGCTCATCAGGAAGAGAAAAATAACCTTCAACATTCAGCGGTCCTCCATCGTGGATTCAGGGCGTTCCAGCACGCTGTAGCCGCGCTGCAGGTGAATGCGCATGACCCAGACCGAGCGCACGGCCATGGCCGCAAACCCCACCAGGCAGACGCCGTACACCAGGTTCATCGGCAGGTCGATGATGGTCATCTTGTAGTTGCCCATCTTGTCCATCATTTGCCAGGTCAGCACGACCATGGCGCCCAGGAAGGCGATGCGCAGCACGTCGGTCAACAGGGCCATGCCCCGGGCCAGCCACGCGGGCATGAAGCGATAGAAGAAGTCGACCTGGATGTGGTTGTTCTTGGCCACGCCAATGGCGGCGCCGACGAAGACGGTGGCGATCAGCAGGTAGCGTGCGATTTCTTCCGTCCAGGCGGCGGAATCGTTCATTACATAACGCGTGAAGAACTGGTAGAAAACCGTCAGGCCCAACGCCCAGAAGAAAAACAGCGCCGCCCAGGCTTCAACGGGCGTGCCGGACAGGTCAACTGCTTCATCCGTGGCGTGGAACTCGCCGTCGTCGCCCATGACCTTGGGCAAGGCGTCAATGTCGGGAATGGAAGTCATGATGGTGGGGTAGTGGGTAATGAGGCCCTTCCCTCCGATGGAGGAAAGGGCGGGAAGCCTTGGCCGGATGGGCAAGACTTACTTGATGGCCTGGATGCGGTCCCAATCCTTCTTGTCGTAGCCCATTGACGCCATGTCCACGGCCTTGACGATGTGATCGCGGAACTCGTCCTTGTTGACCGTGATCAGGTTGATGCCTTTTTTCTTGAACTCGTCCACCAGCTCGCCTTCCCGCTTCTGGATGTCGGCCGTGGCTTTGGCGGCCGCTTCCTGCATCACATCCGTGAAGACTTTCTTGTCGGCATCGCTGAGCTTGGTCCAGACGTGAGGGCCGATCTGCGTGACCAGCGAATCGAGGATGTGGCCGGTCAGGATGATGTTCTTCTGGACCTCATAGAACTTCTTGGCTTCGATGGTGGGCAGCGGGTTCTCCTGTGCATCGACCGTGCCGTTTTGCAGCGCCAGGTAAACCTCGGCAAAAGCGATCGGCGTCGGGTTGGCGCCGCAGGCGCGAGGCAGGGCCATGTAGGCCGGCACGTCGGGCACCCGCATTTTCAGGCCCTTCATCTCTTCGCAGGTCTTGAAGGGTTTGTTGCTGGTGGAGTGGCGCGCGCCGTAGTAGGTGACCGCGACAGTTTGCACGCCGGTCTTCTGTTTGTAGCCTTCGGTCAGTTCCTTGAAGACATCGCTCTTCGCGTATTTCAGCAGGTGCTCCGGGTCGCGGAAGGTGTAGGGGTAGTAGGCCACGCCGATACGCGGAAAGCTCCGGGCCGCAAACGATGCGCCCGAGATGATGATGTCGACGGTGCCCAGCTGCAGGCCCTGGTTGATGTCGCTTTCCTTGCCCAGCGTGGAAGCCGGGAACACCTGAATCTCGTAGCGGCCGCTGGTGCGCTTCTTGATTTCGTCAGCCGCCCAGACCGACCACTTGTGGTAGGCCTCGGAAGTCTCGTAGACGTGCGCCCATTTCAGCTTGGTCTGCGCCGATGCGATGCCGGAAAATCCCATAGTGCCCGCCAGTAAAGCGCAGGCAGCTATTGTTTTGATAGCGAATCTCTTTTTGTTGAATGCGTTCATGTTGTCTCCTCGAAGGGTGGTTGCTGGCAGAAAGGAAATCGACGATGCGCGCCAGCGCGCACCGTCGTGAAGCCTGGGGTCTAAGAGCCTGTTCAATGTCTAAACGAGGCCTCGTTTAGACATTGAACAGGCTCATTGCTCAGTTCTTCAGGTTGAGCTTGGTCACGAGTTGTTTGAAGTTGTCGTTGTCGCGCACCATTTGCGCCTTGAAGGCAGGGCCGTCGGCATAGGCGTAGCCAAGGTTCAGTTTGTCCATCACTTCGCGCATGATGGGCTCTTCGGCCGCCTTTTTGCTGAAGGTCCGAATGGTTTCCACGACTTCAGGCGGTGTGCCTTTGGCCACGCCCAGGCCGCGCCAGGTGCCGATGGACAGGTCGATGTTGCGTTCCTTGAGGGTGGGCACGCTCTCAAAACCCTTGACGCGCTGGTCGGCCATCACACCCAAAATCTTCAGCTTGCCGGCCGCCACATGCACGGCAACCTCAGCCGGGCTCACGCCTACTGCGTCCACATGACCGCCCAGCAGGGCCAGCACGGCGGGGCCTGCGCCCTGGTAGGGGATGTGGTTGAACTTCGCGCCGGTTTTTTCTTCCAGCGAAGCGGCGGCCAGGTGCCAGATCGAGCCGTTGCCGGCGTTGCCGACCTTCACGTCGCTGCCGGTCTTTTTGGCGGCGGCGAGGAACTCTTCAATCGTGTTGTAGGGCGAGTCCGCTTTCACGGTGATGGCAGCCGGGTCGGCATTCAGGCGGGCAATCGGGATGAAGTCGTCCTGCGTGATCTTGGTGATGCCCATGTGCGGCAGGATGGTCACCTCCACAAACAGCATGGCAATCTTGTAGCCGTCGGGCCTGGCATTGACCACGTCGGCCAGGCCGATGGCGCCGCTGGCGCCGGGTTTGTTGTAGACCACCAGCGATTGCGTGGTGTATTTTTTGGCGGCTTCGGCATAGGCGCGCGCCAGCGAGTCGGTGCCGCCGCCAGGCTGGAAGGCCACCATCACTTCAATAGGCTTGTTCGGGTAGGCCTGCGCCCAGGCGTTGCCGCAGAGGCTGGTGAGCGCCATAAGGGCTGTTGCCAGCAATTTGCGCGGTGTCAGAAACTTCATGCTTGTCTCGCTTTCGCTTTTTGTTGGAAGGGAAATCCGGGGTGAGGTGAGCGCTGAAAGAAATCGTGACGGGTCATTTCTTTTGTACCTCCTGGCTTTTGGTCCGACTCCAGCTCACGCTGAAACGCTTGTGCGACTGGTCCATGTGCGCATGCATGGCCGCACGCGCGGCATCGGCGTCTCGGTTGCGCACCGCATCAAAAATGGCCTGGTGCTCGGCAATCGCCGAGCGCCACGATTCAACGGTTTCAAAATGCCCGCCCAACCGCTCGAACAACGGGCCGCGACGCGAGTCCCAGAAGCGCTGTATGGTTTCAATCAGCACTACGTTGCCGCAGGACTCGACAACGGCGGTATGAAAAGCGCGGTCGCCTTCCAGCGGCAGCACGCCGCGGTCGGCGTCAAACTGCATGCTGGCGATGGCCTTGTCCATCGCGTCTATGTGTTTGCGCTTGGCCTGGGTGGCGGCCATGGCGGCGACTTCGCCTTCCACCACGCGGCGGGCGCGTATCAATTCCAGGGGTCCCCATTCGTCCGGCGATATCTGCTCGGCCCGGCCACTTCCATTACCGTCGTGGCTGGCGGGCTTGCTTCGGTCCAGAACATAGACACCCGAGCCGGTGCGTACTTCGACCCAGCCTTCAACCTCCATCGCGATCAGAGCTTCGCGCACCGAGGGCCGGCTCACGCCCAGCTGTCGCGCCAGGTCGCGCTCGGCGGGCAGCCGTGCGCCCACGGCCCATTCGCCGGCCGAGATCAGCGTGCGCAGCTGCTCGGCGATCTGGCGGTAAAGGCGCTGCGGTTCGACGGTTTGCAAGGGCATGGAGGGAAAAGGGTGAAAGGTGGGGCTTTAAGGGTTAGCCAGAATTGGACAAGTGGTAAGACCAATTGATAATCCCATGAAACCCCCGGGACAACATCCGGCAAAACCCTGTAGGAGTGAAGATGAGACTTGAAGGAAAAAAAGCGCTGGTGACCGCAGCCGGCCAGGGAATCGGCCATGCCACAGCGCTGGCGCTGGCGGCCGAAGGCGCGCAGGTCTGGGCCACCGACCTGAAACCCGAGCTGCTGGAAGGCTACAAAGGGGCGGCCAACATCACGGCGCTGCCCCTGGACGTGCTGGACAAGGCGGCGATCCAGAAACTGGTAGGCGGTCTGCCGCCCATGGACATTCTTTTTAACTGCGCCGGTTTTGTCCACGGGGGCACAGCCCTGCAGGCCACCGATGCCGATCTTGAGTTCGCCTTCAACCTCAACGTGCGCGCCCAGTTCTGGATGATCCAGGCCGTGCTGCCCGGCATGCAGGCCAAAAAGGGCGGCAGCATTGTCAACATGGCCAGCGTCTGCAGCAGCATCAAAGGCCTGCCCAACCGATTTGTGTATGGCACCACCAAGGCGGCAGTGATTGGCCTCACCAAAAGCGTCGCGGCCGACTTTGTGGGTGACGGCGTGCGTTGCAATGCGATTTGCCCTGGTACGGTAGACACGCCTTCGCTACAGGACCGTATCAATGCCAACGAAGATCCCGTGGCGGCCCGCAAGGCCTTCATCGCACGCCAGCCGCTCGGGCGCTTGGCGCAGGCGCATGAGATTGCCCCGCTGGTGGTCTTTCTGGCCAGCGACGAGGCTGCTTTTGTGACCGGCCAGGCCTACAACGTGGACGGTGGCATCACCATATGAACCAGCTGGACCTGAAGGGGCGCCATGCGGTCATCACCGGTGGTGCGGTCGGCTTGGGTTTTGCGGTGGCTCAGCGCGTGCTGGCGTCGGGCGGCACGGTGACGCTTTGGGACATCAACCCCGAGGCACTGGCCACGGCCAGGGGCGCGCTGGGCGCCGGGGTGCATACGGTAGCCGTCGATGTGGCCAGCCATGCCAGCGTGGTGGAGGCGGTCAAACAAACTGTGGCCCACAACCTTGCTATTGACGCGCTTGTCAACTCGGCCGGCATCACCGGTCCCAACGTCAAGCTGTGGGACTACCCACCCGAGCAATGGATGCAGGTGCAGCAGGTCAACCTCAACGGCCTGTTCTTCTGCTGCCGTGAACTCGTGCCGCACATGCGTGCACGCAACTATGGCCGCATCGTCAATGTTGCCTCGGTGGCCGGCAAAGACGGCAACCCGAATGCCAGCGCCTACAGCGCGAGCAAGGCCGCGGTGATCGCCCTGACAAAATCCCTGGGCAAGGAACTCGCCGATACAGGTGTGCGCGTCAACTGCATCACACCGGCCGCGGTGAAAACGCCGATTTTTGAGCAAATGACGCCCGAGTTCATACAGTTCATGCTTTCTAAAATCCCCATGGGCCGCTTCGGCACGCCCGATGAGGTAGCCGCCATGGTCGGCTGGCTGTGCACCGAAGATTGCTCGTTCTCAACCGGCGCCGTTTTCGATCTCTCGGGCGGCCGTTCCACTTATTAATCTTTCATCCGATTTATCAAAAGGAAAAACCATGAAACTCGTTCGCTATGGCAACCCCGGCAAGGAAAAGCCCGGCCTTATTGATGCCAACGGCAAGCTGCGCGATCTGAGCGCTGTCATCAAGGACATCGGCCCGGATCAGCTTGGCGATGCTGCGATTGCCAAACTGCGCAAGCTCAAAGCCGACAAGCTGCCGCTGGTCAAAGGCTCGCCGCGTTATGGCAGCCCCGTCACCGGCGTGCCCAAGTTCATCGCCATTGGCCTGAACTACGCCGACCATGCCGCCGAATCCGGTTTGCCGATCCCGGCCGAGCCGGTCGTCTTCATGAAGGCCACCAGCTGCATCCAGGGCCCGAACGACCCCATCATGCTGCCCAAAGGCTCGGTCAAGACCGACTGGGAGGTCGAGCTCGGCGTGATCATCGGCAAGACGGCCCGCTACGTGTCGCAAAAGGAAGCGCTGGACTACGTGGCCGGCTACTGCACCATCAACGACGTGAGCGAGCGCGAATTCCAGATTGAGCGCGGCGGCACCTGGGACAAGGGCAAAGGTTGCGACACCTTCGGCCCGCTCGGCCCCTGGCTGGTCACGCGCGACGAAGTACCCAACCCGCAAAAGCTGGGCCTGTGGCTCGAGGTGAACGGCAAGCGCGTGCAAAAGGGCAACACCAAGACCATGATCTTCAGCGTCGCCAAAATCGTCAGCTACGTCAGCCAGTTCATGACGCTGGAGCCCGGCGACGTCATCACCACCGGCACACCGCCCGGCGTGGGCCTGGGCATGAAGCCGCCTGTGTACCTGAAGAAGGGCGACAAAATCTCCCTGGGAATCGAAGGCTTGGGCGAGCAGCACCAGACTGTCGTTCCCTACAAGAAGTAGCCCCCACGCTCTCTAGCCGCGTATCCAGGGTGGGGTATTCCACCAGTGGGTGCCGAGGGTCCGGCTTCGCCGGCCCCAGGCGCCGCCCCCTGGAGGGGGGAACAAGCCACACGCAGTGAGCTTGGACGGGGGTGAGCCAACATCCGAGGGTTTACCCGTGTTGGTCCTAGGCCGAATGCCCTAGAAAAGCCTATGGCCTTTGCATGGTCATCAAAGTGTTGCAAAATAGAACGACCGTTCGTTTTATTTTGTAGCACCTCATGGCCATCACAGAACTTCCCGCTAAAGCCTCCCGCGCCCCGGCAACGGGCAGCGCCGTGGCCAAAAGCCAGCAAAAAGGCCAGCAGACCAAGGCCGCCATTGTGGATGCGGCCCTGGGCTTGGCCACGCAGATCGGGCTGGAAGGCCTGAGCATAGGCGCGCTGGCCGAGGTCATGCGCATGAGCAAGTCGGGCGTGTTCGCCCATTTCGGCTCGCGCGAAGAGCTGCAGATCTCCGTTATCCGCGAATACCACGTGCGCTTTGAAGAAGAGGTCTTCTTCCCGGCGCTGCAGCAGCCGCGCGGCCTGCCTCGTCTGGCGGCGCTGTTTCATAACTGGATGAAACGCACCTCGCTTGAAATCGACTCGGGCTGCCTTTACATCAGCGGCGCCGTCGAATTTGACGACAGGCCCGGCCCGGTGCGCGATGCGCTGGCGGGTTCGGTACGAACCTGGCTGGCCGCCATGTACCGCGCCGTGGTGCAGGCCAAAGAGGCCGGTCACCTGCATGCTGACGCTGATGAGCACCAGATGGCGTTTGAAATCCACGGCCTGATCCTGGCGCTGCATTACGAAGCCCGCTTCCTTAAGACGCCGGGTTCCATGGATCGCGCCAATACCGGCTTTGCCAACATTCTGGCGCGCTATGGCAGCGACGCCCCCCTTTCCACCTTGCCGAAGAAAGCTTCCGGCAAGGCATCCCCTTCCAAACCAGTTTAAGCAAAAGGAATCCACCATGCCTCAGTACAGCCCGCCCCTGCGCGACATGCAATTCGTCATGCACGAAGTGCTCAAGGTCACCGATGAATTCAAGGCCATCCCAAAGCATGCGGACGTCGATGTCGAGACCATCAACGCTGTACTCGAGGAGGCCGGAAAGTTTGCCGCTGAAGTGACTTTTCCGCTGAACATCAGCGGCGACGAAGAGGGTTGCAAGCTCGACAAAACGACACACGAAGTCACGCCGCCCAAAGGCTTCAAGGAAGCTTACGCGCAGTACGTCGAAGGTGGCTGGGCCGCGCTCAGCTGCGACCCGGAATATGGCGGCCAGGGCCTGCCTTTTGTGCTGAACCAGTGCCTCTATGAAATGCTGAACTCGGCCAACCAAGCCTGGACCATGTACCCGGGCCTGTCGCACGGCGCTTACGAAGCCCTGCATGCCCACGGCACCGACGAACAGAAAAAGCTCTACCTGCCCAAGCTCACCAGCGGCGAATGGACCGGCACCATGTGCCTGACCGAGCCGCACTGCGGCACCGACCTGGGCCTGTTGCGCACCAAGGCCGAACCGCAACCCGACGGCACCTACCGCCTGACCGGCAACAAGATCTTCATCAGCGCCGGTGAACACGACATGGCCGCCAACATCGTGCACCTGGTGCTGGCCCGCCTCCCTGATGCGCCCCAGGGCAGCAAGGGCATCAGCCTGTTCGCGGTGCCCAAGTTCAACATCGGCAAAGACGGCGCCATCGGCTCGCGCAACGGCATTTACTGTGGCGGCCTGGAGCACAAGATGGGCATCCACGGCAACGCCACCGCGCAGATGGTGCTCGAAGACGCTGTCGGCACCATGGTGGGCGCGCCCAACAAGGGCCTGGCCGCGATGTTCGTGATGATGAATGCCGCACGCCTGGGCGTGGGCAACCAGTCGCTGGGCCTGACCGAAGTAGCCTTTCAAAATGCGCTGGCCTACGCCAAGGACCGTATCCAGATGCGTTCACTGTCCGGCGTCAAAGCCAAAGACAAACCGGCCGACCCCATCATCGTGCACCCCGACGTGCGCAAGATGCTGTTGACGGCCAAGGCCTATGCCGAAGGCGGCCGGGCGCTGGCGATCTATTGCACGCTGCTGCTCGACAAAGAGCTGCACCACCCTGATGAAAAGGTGCGCAAGGACTCCGGCGAAATCGTTGCCCTGCTCACGCCCATCGTCAAAGCCTTTTTGACCGACAACGGCCACATTTCCACCAACGCCTGCATGCAGGTTTTCGGCGGCCACGGCTTCATCAAAGAGTGGGGCATGGAACAGTTTGTGCGCGACAACCGCATCAACATGATTTACGAAGGCACAAACACCGTCCAGTCGCTGGACCTGCTGGGCCGCAAGGTGCTGGGCAACAACGGCGCGACGCTGAAGAAATTCGGCAAGGTGATTGGTGCGCTCATTGCCGAAGAAGGCGTCAACGAGAAGATGGCCGAGTTCATCAACCCGCTGGCTTACCTGGCCGACCAGATGACCAAGTTCACCACCGAGCTGGGCTTCAAGGGCTTCCAGAACCCCGACGAAGTGGGCGCCGCCGCAGTGGACTACCTGCGCGTGGCCGGCCACCTGGTGTTTGGCTACTTCTGGGCATTGATGGCGCAAACCGCGCTGCGTGAAATTGCTGCCGGCAACACCGACAAGTTCTATGTCGCCAAACTGCAAACCGCACGCTTTTACTTCGCCAAGCTGTTCCCCGAAACCGCAACGCTGATGCGCACCGCACGCTCGGGCAGCAAGGCGTTGATGGAAACCGACGAAGCGCTGGCCTGAGTCTTTTGAACAA
The DNA here is from genome assembly GCF_056402835.1 of Polaromonas sp. P3_B4. Lineage (NCBI taxonomy): Bacteria > Pseudomonadati > Pseudomonadota > Betaproteobacteria > Burkholderiales > Comamonadaceae > Polaromonas > Polaromonas sp. P3_B4. Next base: position 3,022,195 of record NZ_JBFUGQ010000001.1, on the reverse strand, counting down.
ATCAACGGGAGACACCATGAAACGCAAACTGCTGATGATTGTTTTGGGCTTGATGGCTATCCCGGCGCTGGCCCAGAACACGCCGGTCGGCCTCTGGCGCGGCTTTGACGAAAAAACCGGCGACCCCAAAGTCGAGGTGCGTATTGTCGACACAGGTGGCGTGTTGAGCGGAAAAGTCGAAAAGCGCCTGTCCCCGGGCGTCAAACCCGACGACATCTGCACCGAATGCACGGATGACCGCAAGGACAAGCCTCGGCTGGGCCTTGAGATCATTCGGGGCGCCAAGAAGTCACCCGATGGCGACGTTTGGGAAGGCGGCAAGATACTCGACCCCGAGAACGGCAAAAGCTATTCCCTCAAGATGACACCCGTTGAGGGTGGCAAGAAGATGGAAGTCCGCGGTTCAATCGGGCCTTTTGGCCGCACCCAAACCTGGGTGCGTGTGCAATGAGCATGCTGAAAGTGAGGACTCGCCATGGGTGAAGCCATTTCCCGTTTGCGGTCACTGCCTTTCGGCGCCGGTGGCAGCACTGTGCCGGCCGCGCGCCGCTGGTATGGCCACCATCTTCTCAAAAAGCCGTTTTTCGGCCGCTTCATGAAACCCTGGCGTTGGCCGGCGGACGTGCCGCAAGAAGGCTGGGAACGGGTGCAGATAGCCAGCCGAAGCACCAGCCAGCTTGAGGCCATCGTGGCGCGTACACCGCTGGCACCGCGCGGTGTGGTGGTGTGCGCCCATCCCATGGGTTTTGCCTGCAAGGGTTTTTGGCTGCGCCACGGCCATGCCCAGGCGCTACTCGATGCGGGCTTTCATGTGGTGGCTTTCGACTTCAACGGTTTCGGTGAAAGCCCGTCGACCAACTTCGATTACCCCGGTGACGTGATATCGGTGGGCTCCTGGGCGCGTGGCGCTTTTGCCGGGCTGCCGGTGCATGCGCTGACGGCGTCTTTCGGCGCGATCAACACGCTGAGTGCGATTGACGAAGCGGATTTTCCTTACGACAAGGTGGTGGCTGAAGCTTGCGCGCCCTCGCTGCCCGATTTCTGGAAAGCTTATCCTTTTGCCCATGCCGTGCTCAACATCAGCCGGCGCATTAACCCGCAAGGCGAGTTGCGCCTGCGGCCCGTACACCACCTTGCCAACATGCGCGACGTGGACGTGCTGCTGATCCACAGCCAGGGCGACCGCTGGACGCCGGTGCATTTCGGCGATGCCTTGCAGCAGGCTGCTTCACGTCCTGAACGCATCCAGCGCCTGATCCTTGAACGCGCCGACCACACCCACGGCATGCGCGACGAGCCACAGCGCTACTGGAGCGCCGTGCTTGAATTTTTCAACCAGATTCCCTCAACCAGGTCTTAACCATGTCCCGATTCCAAGTCAAAAAAGTCGCCGTCCTCGGCGCCGGTGTCATGGGCGCGCAGATCGCCGCCCATCTGGTCAACGTCAAGGTGCCTGTGGTGCTGTTCGACCTTGCGGCCAAGGACGGCCCGAAGAACGGCATCGTCATCAAGGCGGTCGAAGGCCTCAAGAAGCTCAAGCCAGCGCCGCTGGGTGTGCCCGAAGACGCGGCGCTGATCCAGCAGGCCAACTACGAAGAGAACATGGAGCTGCTCAGGGAGTGCGACCTCATCATCGAGGCGATTGCCGAGCGCATGGACTGGAAGACCGACCTGTACCACAAGATCGCGCCCTTCATTGCTGAAGGCGCCATTGTGGCCAGCAATACCTCGGGCCTGTCCATCACCAAGCTCAGCGAGGCGCTGCCCGAATCCATCAAGCCGCGCTTTTGCGGCATTCACTTCTTCAACCCGCCGCGCTACATGACGCTGGTGGAGCTGATCAACACGCCGACCACCGAACCCAAGGTGCTGGACGACCTGGAGGCCTTTGTCACCAGCGCGCTGGGCAAGGGCGTGATCCGTGCCCATGACACACCCAACTTCATCGCCAACCGCGTCGGCATCGCCAGCATGCTGGCCACCATCAAGGAGGCCGACACCTTCAAGCTCAGCTACGACGTGGTCGACGACCTGACCGGCAAGAAGCTGGGCCGCGCGAGCTCGGGCACCTTCCGCACCGCCGACGTGGTGGGCCTGGACACCATGGCCCACGTCATCAAGACGCTGCAAGACAACCTGGGCCCCGGCAAGGTAGAAGACCCGTTTTCCGATGTCTATGGCACGCCGCCCGTGTTGGCCAAGCTGCTCGAATCCAAAAGCCTGGGCCAGAAGACCGGCGCCGGCTTCTATAAAAAGCAAGGCCGCGACATCCTGCGCCTGGACCCGGAGAGCATGGAATACGTGCCCGCCGGCGCCAAGGCCAATGAAGTCGTCGGTCGCATGCTGAAGAAGCCCGCGGGCGAACGCCTCAAGCTCTTGCGCGAAGCCGAAGGCGCTGAAGCGCGTTTTCTCTGGGCCATCCTGCGCGACCAGTTTCACTATGCTGCGGTGCACCTGGAAAGCATCGCCGAAACCGCACGCGACATCGACTTCGCCATGCGCTGGGGCTTTGGCGCCAAGCAAGGCCCCTTCGAGTTGTGGCAGCAAGCCGGCTGGAAGCAGGTCGCTACCTGGATCCAGGAAGACATTGATGCAGGCAAGGCGCTGTCCAAGGCGCCGCTGCCCGAGTGGGTGTTCAAGGGCCCGGTGGCCGACGCCGGTGGCGTGCACACGGCCGAAGGCTCGTGGAGCGCCTCGGCCAAAAAATTCATCCCTCGCCGCAAGCTGCCGGTCTATGAGCGCCAGTTCTTCCCCGAAGACGTGCTCGGTGCCAAGGCACCTGCTTTTGAGACGGCAGGCACCACGCTGCATGAAGACGACGCGATCCGCCTCTGGACGCTGGACGGTGCGGATGGCGACGTGCTGATCGCCAGCATCAAGACCAAGATGCACGCCATCAGCCCCGACGTGGCTGAAGGTCTGGCGATGGGTGTGGACCTGGCCGAGAAAAGCTACAAGGGCATGGTCATCTGGTCGAATGACGAGATGTTCTCTGCCGGCGCCGACCTGCAAGCCATGCTGCCCGCCTTCATGATGGGCGGCGCCAAGGCGATTGAAGGGGCCGAGGCCGAACTGCAGAACGTGATGCTCAAGCTGCGCTACGCGGCGGTTCCCGTGGTGTCGGCGATTCGCGGCCTGGCGCTGGGCGGCGGTTGCGAAATGGCAGTGTATTCGGCCAAACGTGTCGCCGCGATGGAAAGCTATATCGGCCTCGTCGAAGTCGGCGTGGGCCTGGTGCCCGGCGCCGGTGGCCTGGCCTACATCGCCCGCCGTGCCGCGGAAAACGCCGGCACCTCGACCAACAAGGACATCCTGCCTTTCCTCACCGAAGGCTTCACGGCCGCCGCGATGGCCAAGGTGGGCACCAGTGCCATCGAAAGCCGCAAGATCGGTTACCTGCTCGACAGCGACGTGATCGTGCCGAACAAGGACGAGCTGCTGTTCGTCGCGCTGAATGAAGCGCGCGCGCTGTTCAACTCCGGCTACCGCGCACCGCACAGGCGCCAGTTCCCGGTGGTGGGCCGCAGCGGCCTGGCCACCATCAAGGGCCAGCTGGTCAATATGCGCGACGGCGGCTTCATCAGCGCGCACGACTTCCATATTGCGAGCCTGATCGCGAATGTGGTCTGCGGCGGGGACGTCGATGCCGGCACGCTGGTGACGGAAGAGTATTTGATGACCCTGGAGCGCAAAGCTTTCTGCTCTCTTCTTGAGCATCCAAAAACCCAGGAGCGAATCATGGGAATGATGAGCACTGGCAAACCTGTTCGTAACTGATGACCGGCCAAACCGCCATGAGCGACCACAAGCCCAACCGCCTGGCACGGCAACTGCAGCGGCTCGAGGAAGTGCCGGCCTTTGCGCGCGGCTGGTTTCGCAGCGTGGTGCTGCGCCGCGCTGTGCCTTTTACCGGAACCGCCGGTCTGGACTTCCTCGAGATGGGCACAGGCCGGGTCGAGATCGGCATCAGGAATGAGAAGAAGGTACAGAACCACATTGGCGGCGTGCACGCCTCTGCGATGAACCTGCTGGCGGAAACCGCCACCGGCATGGTGGTCGGCATGAATGTGCGCGACGACTGCATCCCGCTGGCCAAGGAACTGAAGATGGCCTTCAAAAAGCGCGCCACCGGCGCCTTGCGCGCCGTGGCCACGCTGAGCGATGAACAGCGCGCCGCCATGCAGGCCAGCGACAAGGGTGAAGTCACTGTGCCGGTCACCGTGACCGATGAAGCCGGCGTCAACCCGGTTGAATGTGAATTTGTCTGGGCCTGGATTCCCTCCGGCCCGCGGAAAAGTTAACCGAGAAATTGAAGGAAACCATCATGGCCAAACAAGTCCAGGAAGCCTATATCGTCGCCGCCACCCGCACGCCCATCGGGCGCTCGGGCCGCGGCTATTTCCGCAATATGCGGCCCGACGACCTGCTGGTCAAGGCGCTGCAGGCCGCGCTGGCGCAAGTGCCTTCGCTCGATCCGAAGGCAATTGAAGACATCATCTGCGGCTGCGCGATCCCCGAAGGCCCGCAAGGCCTGAACGTGGCGCGCATAGGCGCGGTGCTGGCCGGCCTGCCCACCAGCGTGGGCGGCATCACCGTCAACCGCTTTTGCGCCTCCGGCCTCTCGGCGATCCAGATGGCGGCCGACCGCATCCGCGTGGGCGAGGCCGACGTGATGATCGCCGCCGGCACCGAGAGTATGAGCATGGTGCCCATGTCCGGCAATTCTCCTTCGCTGTCACCCAATATGTTCATGAACGACGAGAACGTCGGCATCGCCTACGGCATGGGCCTGACGGCCGAAAAGGTGGCGCAGCAATGGAAAGTTTCGCGCGAGGCGCAGGACCAGTTCGCGCTCGAGTCGCACCTCAAGGCCATCAAGGCGCAGCAGGCCGGCGAGTTCAGCAACGAGATCACGCCGGTTGAAGTGACCGACCGCACGGCCAACCTGGAAACCGGTGAAGTCATCAGCAAGACCCGCACCGTGAGCCTTGACGAAGGCCCGCGCCCCGACACCTCGCTCGAAGGCCTGGCCAAACTCAAGACGGTGTTTGCCGCGCGCGGCTCGGTCACGGCCGGGAACAGCTCGCAGACGTCCGACGGCGCGGGTGCGCTGGTGCTGGCCAGCGAAAAAGCGGTCAAGGACTTCGGCTTGAAGCCGCTGGCCCGCTTTGTCAGCTATGCCGCCAAGGGCGTGCCGCCCGAGATCATGGGCATAGGCCCGATCGAAGCCATTCCTGCTGCCTTGCGCTACGCCGGCCTCAAGCAGGAAGACATCGACTGGTTTGAACTGAACGAAGCGTTTGCCGCGCAGTCGCTGGCGGTGATCAACACACTCAAGCTCGATGCCAGCAAGGTCAACCGCATGGGCGGCGCCATCGCGCTGGGCCATCCCCTGGGCGCGACCGGTGCGATCCGCGCCGCGACCGTGATCCATGCGCTGCATCGCCATCAGCTCAAGTACGGCATGGTGACCATGTGCGTAGGTATGGGTCAGGGCGCTGCGGGTATTTTCGAACGCGTGTAAGGCCGTCGGCGGCGGCCCCGCTGTCGCGCTTGCGGCAGCGGTTATGGCAGCCGCGGGGCAGACTGGGCTTTTCCTGACTGGAGACAGAAGATGGAGCGAATCACGGTTCTGACCCAGGACTCCTGGGCGCTGGCAGCGACGGTATTTGCAGCAGACCCCGCGGACGGTCTGGCCCGCGGCGGCGTACTGCTGGCCGGTGCCATGGCCACACCGCAGCAGCACTATGAGCCTTTTGCCCGCTGGCTGGCCGCGCAAGGCTTTACCGTGCTGACGCTCGACTACCGCGGCACTTTTGCCTCCGGCGGTGAGCGCGTGGCGTCCACCGATGCCACCTTCGACACCTGGGGCCAGCAGGATGTGAGCGCCGCTGCCCGGTTCTTGCGGCAACGTGTGCCGGACCTCCCGCTTTACTACTTGGGGCACAGCCTGGGCGGGCAATTGTTTGCCAGCTCCGAAACCACTCACCTCTTTCAGCGTGCCGTCCTGGTTGCCAGCGGCAGCGGTTACTGGCCGCGCCTGCGCAACGCCGTGCCGCGTTGGGGCCTGTTTGCCGCCACCCAGATCTGGGCGCCCTTGCTGGTACCGTTGTTCGGTTATTTCCCGGGCAGAAAACTGCGCAAGGTTGGCAACATTCCCGCAGGTGTGATGCGGCAATGGACGCGCTGGTGCCGCCATCCGGACTACCTGGCGCGTGATGCCCATCAGCGTGAACGTTTTGAACGCGTAGAGACGCCCATCACCTACTTCAACTCAAGCGACGACGAGGTTTTTTCACAGTGGTCGTCAGACCGGTTTGTGGCCTTGTTCGGTGCGCGACGTGAACCGGTGCAATGCATGACCCTTGAGCCGGAAAATCTGGGTGTCAGGCATATAGGCCACTTCGGCTACTTTCGCGACAAGCTGCGTGCCAGCTTCTGGCCCCAGCTGGTTCAACACCTTCACGCCTGATGCGCGTGCCCGAGTTCAGTTCATCCATTTACAGGAGCATGTGATGCAGATGCAGATCCTCAGTTCAGGGACGGCGCAACTGTCCACTCGCGTTTATGCGCCTTCTTCGCCTGCGCGTGCCAGCGTGGTCATCGGTGGCGCCATGGGGGTGCGGCAAGACTATTACGCACCGTTTGCGCAGTGGCTTTCTGCCCAGGGCTTTTGCGTCATGACTTTTGACTACCGGGGTTCGGGCGAGTCCTTGCCCAACACCGCCAGCGGCAGCCTGCGTGGTTTCAAGGCCGACCTGCTCGACTGGGCCGCCGACTATGAGGCTGTGGTGGATGCCGCCAAGGCAGCCTTGCCGGATGCACCGCTTTACCTGCTGGGTCACAGCCTGGGCGCGCAGCTGCCGGGTTTCCTGAAGAATCAGGACAAGATCGATGGCCTGGTCAGCATCGCGGCAGGAAGCGGGTACTGGCGCGACAACGCACCGCAGCTCAGGCGCCTGATTTTGTACTTCTGGTATGTGCTGGTGCCTTTGGCCACGCGTCTTTGTGGTTATTTCCCCGGGCGCAGGTTAAAGAAAGTTGGCGACCTGCCAGCCGGCGTGATGCTGCAGTGGCGCAAGTGGTGCCTGGATCCGCACTACAGCGTGGGGGCCGAGGGAGAAAGCGCGCGGCTCAGTTATGGGCGGGTCAGTTTTCCGGTGACCGCGCTGTCCATGACCGACGACGAGCTGATGACTTGGCGCGGCACGCAAAACCTCATCAACCTGTACAGCAATGCACCGCGCAGCTTTGAACGCATCGCGCCGGCAGATCTCAAGGTCAGGCGCATCGGGCATTTTGGCTTCTTCCGGGAACAGTTCAACCAGACCTTGTGGCCCCGTGCCCAGCAGATCATCGACGGCATGACCGGTGCCGCCAAAGTCCCGGTTTGAACCGGAAAGCTCCATCACACCTGCCGACATGACAAGCACGCATTCTTTTGACGACGCGCTCAGGCTGGAAGCCGCCGGCAGCGACAGGCCCCACACCTGGCTGGGTCACAGCAGCCCCGCATACTGGAATATGGTGGGGCCCTTCGGCGGAACCACAGCGGCCACAGCCTTGCGTGCCATCCTGTTGCACCCGGCCCTGCTGGGCGAGCCGGTGGCGTTGACGGTGAACTACGCGGCGGCCATGTCCGAAGGTCCATTCACTGTCACGGCCAGGCCGGCCCGCACCAACCGCGCCACCCAGCACTGGGTGGTGGAGCTTTCGCAGGACGGCGATGCCGGAGGCGCTGTGATGACCGCCACAGCCGTTACGGCTGCGCGCCGCGAGACCTGGAGTGCCAACGACACACCCATGCCCGCGGTCACGCTTGCCGACGCTTCAGGCAGGCTGCGGTTTTCGACCTCCGCATGGACGAATCGCTACGACATGCGGCCGGTGCGCGGCGCGATTCCGCAGGTTTGGGACGGCAGCGGCACGGGCAGCCTCACGCAGCTGTGGGTGCGCGACGATCCACCGCGGCCGCTCGACTTCCCGGCGCTGGCGGCCATGTCCGACGTGTTCTATCCGCGGGTCTGGCTGCGCCGTGCCACACGTGTACCCGCCGGTACGGTGTCGATCACCACGTACTTCCACGCCGACGGCCGGCAACTGGCTGAATGCGGTGAAGGCTATTTGCTGGGGCAAGCCAGGGCCCAGGCCTTTCGCAACGGTTTTTTTGACCAGACCGCGCAGCTGTGGAGCGAAGCGGGAGTACTGCTGGCTACCAGTACGCAGGTTGTTTATTACAAAGAATAGGCCCGCGGGGGCAGCATGCATGGCTGGCCCCTACACTTGCGTCTTAACGGAAAACACATGAACACTCCCACCCCTATTTCCACCGGCAGCATTCCCGAAATCCTGAGCCACGTCGACGCGGGCGTGATGACCATCACGCTCAACCGTGTGGACAAAAAAAATTCCATCACCTCCGCCATGTATGGCGCCATGGCCGACGCACTGGAGTCGGCCCACCACGATGCAGCCGTGCGTGTGGTGGTGATCCAGGGACATGAAACCATCTTTTCCGCCGGTAACGATATCGGCGATTTCCTGAACAAGCCGCCTTCAACGCCCGATTCGCCGGTCTTCCGTTTCCTGCGCGGCATCAGCAGCTTTCCCAAACCGCTGATAGCCGCTGTGTGCGGCCCCGCGGTCGGCATAGGCACCACGCTGCTGCTGCACTGCGATCTGGTCTACGCCGGAGACAACGCTGCGTTTTCCATGCCCTTCGTCAACCTGGGCCTGTGCCCTGAAGCCGCGTCGAGCTTTCTGGTGCCGCAGCTCATGGGTTACCCACGTGCCGCCGAGGCACTGCTGCTGGGCGAACCTTTCATGGCCGAGACCGCACTGGAGATCGGCCTGATCAACCGCATCGTGCCGCCCGCCGAAGCCAATGCACTGGCTCAGCGGCAGGCGCAAAAGCTGGTCGCCAAACCGCTCAGCGCGCTGATGGAAACCAAGCGCCTCATGAAAAAAGGCAACGCCACCCTCGTGGCAGAGCGTATGGCCGAAGAAGGCGTGAGTTTCGGCCGCATGCTGGGTGAGCCCGCGGCGCGCGAAGCCTTCTCTGCCTTCATGGAGAAGCGCAAGCCGGATTTCAGCGCCGTCTGAGTTTCTCGCTCCTTCCCCCGCTGGGGGAAAGAGAGGGGACTCGCGACTTTTAGATATCGAACCGGATCCCTTGTGCCAAAGGCAGGCTGCTGCCGTAGTTGACCGTGTTGGTCGCGCGGCGCATATAGGCCTTCCACGAATCGGAGCCCGACTCGCGTCCACCGCCGGTTTCTTTCTCACCACCAAAGGCACCACCGATTTCCGCACCGCTGGTGCCGATATTGACGTTGGCAATGCCGCAGTCGGAACCGCGCGCTGAGGTGAACTGTTCGGCTTCCCGCAAGTCCTGCGTGAAGACGGCCGACGACAGGCCGTGCGCCACGGCGTTGTTCAGTGCGATGGCTTCGTCAAAATTGTCGTAGGGAACCACATACAAAATCGGCGCGAAGGTCTCGTGCAGCATGGGGCCGGCCTGCTCCTTCAGTTCCACGATGGCGGGGCGCACATAGTGGGCTGATCCGTCGCCCGGTTGGCGCTCGCCGAAATGCACCGTGGCGCCCAGCTTCTTCGCTTCGCCCAGGGCCAACTGCATGACGTCAAATGCGCGGCCATCGATCAAGGGGCCGACCAGCGTGCCGTCTTTGAGCGGGTTGCCGATGGGAAGGCGTTCAAAGACGGCCACCAGGCGGTTGACCAGCTCCGGGTAGATCGAGCGGTGAACGATCAGGCGGCGCAGGCTTGTGCAGCGTTGGCCCGCAGTTCCCGCCGCCGCGAACGCCGCGCCGCGCACCACCAGCTCCAGATTTGCCGACGGGCAGACGATGGCCGCGTTGTTGCCGCCCAGCTCCAGCAGCGAGCGTTTGAAAAGGCCGGCGCAGGCAATCGCCACGTTCTTGCCCATGGCGGTGGAGCCGGTGGCGCTCACCAACTTCACATGCGGGTGCTTGACCAGCACCTCGCCGGTGGCGCGCTCGCCGATCAGCAGCTCGCTCAGTCCTTCGGTGGCCAGGCCGAGGTCTTTCGCCGTTTGCAGCAGCAGGCCGTTGAGGGCGATGGCCGACAGCGGTGTTTTCTCTGACGGCTTCCAGGCCAGCGTGTTGCCGCATACCAGCGCGAGCGCGGCGTTCCAGGCAAACACCGCCATCGGGAAGTTGAAGGCCGAGATGATGCCGACCACGCCCACGGGGTGCCAGGTTTCCAGCAGCTTGTGGTCGGGCCGCTCGCTGGCAATCGTGAGGCCGTAGAGCTGGCGCGAAAGGCCCACGGCGAACTCGCAGATGTCGATGACTTCCTGCACCTCGCCCAGGCCTTCCTGCAAAATCTTGCCGGTCTCCAGCGAGATCAGCCGGCCCAGCTCTGCCTTGTGGCGGCGCACGGTTTCGCCAAAAGCGCGCACCAGTTCACCGCGTTTGGGTGCGGGCACATTGCGCCAGGCTATGAAACGCTGGTGTGCGCCGTTCAGTGCGCTGTCGACTTCGTTGGCGCTGTGGATGGCTACGCGCGCCAGGAGGCTGCCATCGATGGGAGTGACCACTTCGATGGCCGCGGACGCCTTGCTGCCGAGGTCGGCGTTGACGCCCAGGGTTTTAAAGAGGGATGAAACGTCGCTGGAGTGACTCATGCGGAAGTCCTTTCGTGGGTTGTCCTGAAATCGGAAGCGGTGTGGGTGGCGAGGCTTTGCAGCCCGCGGCCCAGGCGCTCGGCGCCTTGCTGCAGCGCGGCCTGTGATGGGTTGGCAAAACTCAAACGCAACCAGGGTTGTGCGGCGTTGCTGATGCTGAAGGCGGCGCCTGGTACTACCAGCACTCGATGCCGAAGCCCGAAGTCCACCCAATCTTTTGTCGGCAACAGGGGCAAGTCCCTGCGCAGTCGTGCCCAGACAAACATGCCGCCTTGCGGCGCATCGAATTCGAGCCACCCGCCGGCATGCGCGCGCAAGGCGTTGGCCAGCGTGGCGCCTTTGGCCGCGTAGGCTGTGCGCAGCGAGGCCAGGTGCGACGCGAGGCGGTAGGAGCCCAGCATGGTCGCCAGCGTGAGTTGCTCCAGCGAACCGCTGTGCACGTCGGCCGCCTGCTTGGCCAGTACCACCGCGCGCAGAATGTCCGCCGGTGCGAGCAGCACACCCAGGCGAAGGGCAGGGGCCACCACTTTGGAGTAGCTGGTCATGTAGGCGACCTGCGCGGACGAGCCGGCCTGCTGGTTGAGTTGTGCGAGCGGAGGTGGCGGCGCCTCGCCAAACCACAACTCACCATACGGGTCGTCTTCCATCAAGGTCACGCCGTATTGCGCGGCCAGTTCGAGCAGGCGCACGCGCCGCGCCAGCGGCATCACGGCGCCGGTCGGGTTGGCAAAGTTGGGCACCACATACAGCACGCGCGGGCGTTCGGCCTGCAGAATGGATTCGAGCCGGTCGATATCCATGCCCTGTGCGTCGGTTGGGACTTCAATCAGCCGCGCGCCCGCAAAACGAAAAGCCTGCAGTGCCGCAGGATAGTTAAACGACTCGACCGCGATGCCTTCGCCCGGTTCGATGAGTACGCGGGCCAGCAAATCGATGGCCTGCTGCGAACCGGTGGTAATGAGCAACTCGCTCGCCTTGGCCGCCAGTCCGCGGTGTGTGAGCAGGGCCGCGCTGGCTTCACGCAGCTCGGGCAGGCCTTCGGTAGCGCCGTACTGCAGGTTGCGGCCTTGCAGTTTGCCGGTCACGTCCTGCAGCGATTCACGCAGCCAGTCGGCAGGCAGCAGGGCCGGATCGGGATGCCCGCCAGCCAGCGAAATCATGCCCTCCTGGCCGGCCAGTGCCAGCATGGCGCGTATCGGTGAGCCGCTGGCCTGCGCGTACAGCGCACGCACAGCGCTCATGCGCGTGCAGCCGTCATGCCGAAAATGCCGGTGGCGTTGCCGGCGTCAAAGGCCAGGTCCAGCCGCGGCGCCTGCACGGGGTCGTTTGCGGCGATGGGTATCAGTGCATCACGTGTGATGAATTCATAGAAGGATCCCGGCACGTCGCGCGTGACGCGGCCCTGCGCGGTGATGAACTCGCGCTGCACCGTGGCCGCACGGAAGGCCGTCTGCCGCACACGCCCGCTGGCCGACACCTCGACCTTGTCCTTGATGGGCCGGCCCAGCGCGCGCTGGCGTTCGGCCACCGCGTCCACGTCACTCACACGGTCGGTGGCATGGTTGAAGGCATTGCCTTCGGTGGCAATCCACGCCATCTCGGCGGATTCGGCCAGCAGCAATTCATAGTCGTCCATGCCAAACACGCCGTGCTGGCGGTCAAAGCATTGCAGCAGCTGTGGCAGCAAGCGCAGTGCCTGTGCCAGGGGCAGCATGCCATCGCGTGTGAGCTGCTCCAGGTCGGCCACGTCCTGCGGGCCCAGTGGATCGCGCGAGGTCGACAGCACGCGTGTCACGGCCGACTGGAAGGGCGTGGAGAACTGCTCGGGGTGCAGTTCAGACACAAAAAACTGCGCGATGTCTTCAGGAAAATCGCGGTGGCTGTAGGCGCGTCCGGTCATCTTCAGGCGCGGCAGCGGGTAGGTGCCCTGCAGTTCAAAACCCAGCGGGCGCAGCACGCGGGTGAAGGCCGCTTCGCCCGCGGGCAGGGCGCCGCTGGCCCAGCGCACGGTACGCAGCGCGCCGTGGTCAAACACCACCTGGCGCTTTTGCGCCACCACGTCGCTGGCGATATAGTCCTGCCCGGCCGGCACACGCTGCACCAGGCCGTGAAACAGCGCCATGTTCAGCGCCTGGGCCAACTCGGCCCGGGTGACGATGCCCGAAGCGGCTTGCTGTAGCGACGGGTGAACGTACATCTGTTCATGGATATTTTTGACGGCTTCGGCTGGCAGGCAGCAGGCGAGGAGCTTCTGAAGATGGGTCATATCAGTCGTGTAATTGGCAGGTGAAAGCCGGATTTTCGGCAGTTTCAGCGCCACGCACAAAGGATGTATTTCGATGGAGCCATGAGATATATTCATGCGATGCGCCGAAAAATCCCATCCACCCAGGCCCTGCTGGCCTTTGAAGCGGCGGCCCATCGCGGCAGCTTTACGCTGGCGGCGCAAGACCTCTCGGTGAGCCAGAGCGCGGTCAGCCACCAGATTCTGGGCCTCGAGCAGGATCTGGACGTGAGCCTTTTCCTGCGCCTGCCTCGCCAGCTGGAACTGACGGACGCCGGCCGCTCGTTGCTGGCGCGTGTCAGCCCCGCGCTGGATTCACTCGAGGCCGCCATGCTGGACCTGGTGTCCTCCAAAGGCGAGGGCGGCACGCTGGAGCTGGGCGTGGTGCCCACCTTTGCCACCAAGTGGCTGATCCCGCGCATGCCGTCTTTTTTGAAAGCGCACCCGCATGTGACGCTGAACCTGGCCACGCGCCTGCAGCCTTTTGATTTTTCACTGACGGGGCTGGACGCTGCCATCCATTACGGCCGGCCCGACTGGCCCGGTACCGAGTCTGAATACCTGATGGGTGAAGACAGCGTGGTGGTGTGCAGCCCGGCGCTCATGAAAAAGCGGCAACTGCGCCGCCCCGCCGATGTTCTGAAGTTCACCCTCATCCACCAGAGCACGCGCCCGCATGCCTGGCGCGACTGGTTCCAGCTGGCCGGCATTGACGACGCGCAAGGCGCAGGCACGGGCCCCAAATACGAACTCTTTTCCATGATCGCGCAGGCAGTGAAGGCCGGGCTGGGGCTGGCGGTGCTGCCGCGCTTTCTGGTGGCCGACGACATCGCCGACGGCACGCTGGCTGTGCCCTTTGATCTTTCGCTGAGCTCTGACTTTGCCTACTACCTGGTCTGGCCTTCACAGAAAACCAGTTGGCGGCCGTTGGTGCAGCTGCGCGGCTGGTTGCGCGAGCAGGCGATTTCTTTGCCTTGATCCCGCGTGCCTCAGTCGACGCTTTTTCCTGAGTTCCATAGCTGTACAAGGCCCAGAGCCAGCATGAGCGTCCCCAGTGCCATCCAGATGCCGATAATTCCGCGCGGCCCCATCACTTCGAAGGCCCAGATCTTTGTCCAGGCCCACTTGCCGGTAAAGGGCGGAACGGAAGGCGTGAGCCATTCCATCCAGGCCAGGCAAAACGAAATCGCTGCGATTCCCAGTTTTGCAATGGCGCGCTCTTTGACCGAAAAGCCCGCGCGTTGCTTCTTGGCGAGTTCGTTGTCCATGGGGCTCCTTCTTTTAAGCCTGGCAGAAAAATTGTCGTTGTGTGAGTGTCTCAGGTGCTGTCCGCTGGAGCCAGGCTCTGCGCCGGCCGCCGCAGCGTGCTGTCAAACGGATTGATTTGCGCGCTGATGGCCGTGGCTTCGCGCTTGAGCAGCTCCACCACCGTGGGCAGGCGATCGGGGCTCAGGCGTGACGAGATCGTGCCCACGCTGAGCGCGGCGACGGCGCGGCCTTCGCGGTCCAGCACCGGCACACCGACGCCGGCCATGCCGTCGAGCAGGTTGGTGTTGCGCCCGGCGTAGCCAAGCTCGCGCACGCGCTCAATCTCGGTGCGCAGATACACCTCGTCGTACACACCGAACTCGCGCACACGCGGCAGGTTGTAGCGGATCACTTCTTCACGCTCTGTCTCGGGCAAGAAAGCCAGGATGGCCAGACCGCCCTGGCCCATGCCCAGCGCCACGCGACCGCCGATGTCGCCAGTGAAAGAGCGGATGGGAAACGGGCCTTCGCTGCGGTCCAGGCAGACGGCGTCAAAGCCGCTGCGCACCAGCAAAAAGATGGTGTCACCCAGGCTGGCGCACAGCCGCAGCATTGAAGGCCGGCACAGGCTGCGCAGGTCCATGGTGTTACCTGCCTGCGCGGCCAGTGCAAAAAAATCAATGCTCAGGCGATACAGCTTTGAGCCTGTTTCCTGCTCCACCACACGCTCGGCCACCAGGCTTTGCAGGATGCGGTGCGTGGTGGCTTGCGTGAGGCCTGTGGCCTTGGCGACGTGCGTGATGCGCCCACCCTTGGCCTGCGTGGCCGCCAGTGCCCGGATGATGGAAAAGGCGCGCTGCACGCTGCTGGAGCTATTGTCTTCATCTTTCATGGCGTCTCCTTTGGCGGAATCAGTATGGCGTTAAGTGTATATAAATTCCATTTAACGGAATAAATCAAATAAAGATATCTCTATACGGAATAACCTATTGACGATTTTTTATAGGATGCCATAGCATGAAGTCATCAGGGTGTCATCGTTTTGCACGTCGTTTGTCTGTGCGGCGCTGGTCATTCCCTTTGTTGCAGAGGTGCTCCCCATGTCTTTTTTGACCCTGGCGAATGTGAACAAGTCTTACGGCGCTACCCGCGCCGTGGCCGACATGAACCTGTCGGTGGAAAAGGGCGAATTCGTCTCGCTGCTCGGTCCTTCGGGCTGCGGCAAGACCACCACCTTGCAGATGATTGCGGGCTTTTGTGAGGTGACGTCGGGTCAGGTCACGCTGGACGGCCGCGACATCACCCACGCCAAACCCAATTCGCGCGGCCTGGGCATCGTGTTCCAGAGCTATGCGCTCTTCCCCCACATGAGCGTGTATGACAACGTCAGTTTCGGCCTGGAGATGCGCCGTGTGCCCAAAGAAGAACGTGCCGAGCGCGTGAAAGCCGCGCTGGCTCTGGTGCATCTTGAGGCGCACGCCACACGCTACCCGCGTGAGCTGTCGGGCGGCCAGCGCCAGCGCGTGGCCCTGGCGCGTGCGTTGGTCATTTCGCCGCCGGTGCTGCTGCTGGATGAGCCGCTGTCCAATCTCGACGCCAAGTTGCGTGAAGAGATGCAGTTTGAGCTGCGGCAGATCCAGCGCAAGGTCGGCACCACCACCGTGATGGTCACGCACGACCAGACCGAGGCGATGTCTATCAGCGACCGCGTGGTGGTGATGGAAGCCGGCCGCGTGACGCAGATCGACGAGCCGTACCGCCTGTATGAACACCCGCAGACACGCTTTATCTCCAGTTTTGTCGGCAAGGCCAATTTGCTGGAAGGCCGTGTGATGGCCACCGGCCCTTGGGCCACCGTGCATGTGGGCAGCAACGTGCCGCTGGAGCTTCAGGCCCCTGGCGTGTCAGAGGGCGACGCCGTGGTGCTGAGTCTGCGTCCCGAAAAAATCCGCCTGGTGCCTGAAGCCCAGGGCCGTATAGGCGGCACGGTGCATGAACGTTTTTTCCTCGGCAGCCAATGGCTCTACCAGGTGTCGACCGCCGCTGGCAAGCTCGCAGTGGTCAGCCCCAATGACGGCACGGCGCCCGCCGAAGAAGGCGCCAACGTGGGCCTGGACTGGGCCGCCCAGCAGGTGCGCCTGCTGCCCGGCGCACAAGGGGTGCCGGCGTGAACAGTACGGCCGTGGCTGCACCGATGACATCGGCCCGGGCCAGTGCATCGCGCACGCCCTGGCTGCTGTCAGCGCCGGCCTTCACGCTGTTTGCCTGCCTGTTGCTGGTGCCGCTGGCGCTCACGGCAGTGCTGTCCTTCCAGGTGTTTGACCACGCCACCGGCGTGAAGAACAGTTTCACCCTGGCGCATTACGCCGCCGTGCTGACAGACGACTACTACCACGGCATCTTCTGGCGCACGCTGTGGATTTCGGCGCTCACCACGCTGATCTGCATCGTTGTCGGCGCGCCCGAAGCGTATGTGCTCAGCCGCATGCGCAGCCCCTGGCGCTCGATTTTGCTGCTGGTGGTGCTGGCGCCGCTGCTGGTGTCGGTGGTGGTGCGGGCGTTTGGGTGGAGCATGCTGCTCGGCCCCGAAGGCGTGGTCAACCAGGCCATGCGCGCCGTGGGCCTGCCGTCGATGCGCATTCTCTACACCGAAGCCGCCGTGGTCATCGCGCTGGTGCATGTGATGCTGCCTTTCATGGTGATCCCGGTATGGACATCGTTGCAGAAGCTGGACCCGGGTGTGGAAGACGCGGCGCTGTCGCTGCAGGCCTCGCACTTCACCACCTTGCGCCGCATCATCTTTCCGCAGGTGCTGCCGGGCATCCTGTCGGGCAGCCTGATCGTGTTCGGCCTGAGCGCCAGCGCCTTCGCCATCCCGGGCCTGCTGGGCGGGCGGCGTTTGAAGATGGTGGCGACGGTGGTGTATGACGAATACCTGCACGAGCTCAACTGGCCGCTGGGCGCGGCGATCGCGCTCACTCTGCTTCTGGCCAACCTGGCCATCATGCTGAGCTACAACCGCGTCCTTGAGCGCTCTTATAAAAAGTCTTTGGGGTAATTTCATGCCTACTTCAGCCCGATACGTCGTTGCCCCGCCTTGCCGTGCTACAGCACTGTCTGCGGCGGTGCGCCTAGTCTCGAACTGAATTAGACATGGAATAGAAAGTCAAGCATGTCCAAAAACGGTCCCCTCGCGCTGCTCTTCAACGCGCTCGTCATCACCTTCATGCTGGCGCCGCTGGTCATTGTGTGCGTGGTGGCCTTCACGCCCGGCAACACGCTGGCCATTCCGACCACGGAGTTTTCATTGCGCTGGTTCCGCGCGGTGTTTGCGCACTCCGATTTTGTGCAGTCCTTCAAGAACAGCCTCTGGCTGGCGTCGATATCTGCGACGCTGGCTACGCTGCTGGCTGTACCGGCCGGGCTGGCGATTGCCCGCCATACCTTCCCAGGCCGTGATTTTCTCAATGGCCTGTTTCTTTCGCCGCTGATCATTCCACATCTGGTGTTGGGTGTGGCCTTGCTGCGCACCTTCTCGCTGATCGGCGCGACCGGCAGCTTTTTCTGGCTGGCGCTGGCGCACGTGGTCATCATCACGCCCTATGTGCTGCGGCTGGTGCTGGCTTCGGTTGAAGGCAGCGACCGCAGCGCTGAGCAGGCGGCCCTCTCGCTGGGTGCGAGCCAGGCGACGGTGTTTGTTCGCGTGACGCTGCCGATGATCCTGCCTGGCGTTACCGGCGGCTGGCTGCTCGCTTTTATCAACAGCTTTGATGAGGTGACCATGTCGATCTTTGTCACTGCGCCCTCCACCGTGACCTTGCCGGTGCGGATGTACATGTATGCGACCGAGTCGATAGACCCCTTGATGGCGGCCGTCTCGGCCCTCATGGTGGCGCTCACGGCTGTGGCCATGCTGGTGCTGGACCGCATCTACGGCCTCGACAAGATCCTGGTCGGACACAAATGAAATCAACCATTGAAATTGCCGGGGTGAGCCACAAGCCTGCAGCCCTGCTTCACCGCCTGGCCGAAGGCAACCGCAAACCGGTGAACTTTGTGCTCAATGGGCAAGCCCTGAAGGCCCTGGCCGGCGACACCGTGCTGACGGCGGTGCTGACGCACGGCGCGCAGTTGCGCTTCAGCGAATTCAGCGGTGAGCCGCGCGCCGGCTTTTGCCTGATGGGCGCCTGCCAGGACTGCTGGGTCGCGACCGAATCGGGCCGGCGCCTGCGTGCCTGCAGCACCTTCATCGAAGAAGGCATGCGGCTGGTGACTGGCGCGGAGGGACCGGTATGAGCACGCAGGCGGTGATTGTGGGCGCCGGCCCGGCAGGCGTGCGCGCTGCCGAGGCGCTGGTGGCGCACGGCCTGCGTCCCGTGGTGGTGGACGAAGCGCCGCGCTGGGGCGGGCAGATCTACCGCCAGCCGCCCGCGGGTTTCTCGCGGCCCAAAGAGGCTCTTTATGGTTTTGAAGCCGGGCGCGCCGACGCGGTACATGAGGCCATGGCCGGCATCCTGGACAAGGTCGATTACCGCCCCGACACCCTGGTCTGGAGCGCTGAAGGCGGCAAGCTCGACTTGCTTCATCACGGGCTGATGAGCACGCTGCGCTACAGCCACCTCATTGTTGCCACCGGCGCGGCGGACCGTGTCCTGCCTTTTCCAGGCTGGACTTTGCCCGGCGTCTACACGCTGGGCGCCGCGCAGGTGGCCCTGAAATTCCAGGGCTGCGCGATTGGTTCGCGCGTGGTGTTTGCCGGCACGGGGCCGCTGCTGTATTTGATTGCTTACCAGTATGCCAGGGCCGGCGCCAAAGTTGCGGCGGTACTTGATACGGCCAGTTTTGCAGGCAAGGCTGCCGCCGTGCCCGCCATGCTGCGCCAGCCGGCGCTGTTGGCCAAGGGCCTTTATTACCTGGGCTGGTTGCGCATGCATGGCATCGCGGTGCACCAGGGCGTGGAGCTGGTACGCGCCACAGGCGACGAATGCGTGCAGGCTATGCACTGGCGCAAGGCCGGCCGAACGCACGAGATCGCCTGCGACGGCGTGGGTTTTGGCTACGCGCTGCGGCCCGAGACGCAACTGGCCGATTTGCTGGGCTGCCGTTTTCGCTATGACAGCCTGCAGCGCGGCGCATTGCCCGAGCGCGACGCCATGGGCCGCTCCAGCGTGGCAGGTGTTTACCTGGCCGGCGATGGTGCCGGCATCATGGGCGCTGATGCCGCGGAATGGGCTGGCGAGCGTGCCGCGCTGGCGCTGCTCGCGGACACCGGACACAGGATCGATGTGGCACGCGCGGCCTCGCTCGAAAACCAGCTTTCGCGTACGGCGGCCTTCCGGGAAGGACTGGAGCGGGCCTTTCCATTTCCCGCTGGTTGGGCTGCAGCCGCCCCTGATGAACTGGTGGTCTGCCGCTGTGAAGAAATCACCGCGGGCGAGTTGCGCCAGTGCGTGGCCGACACTGGCGCGCGCGAGATGAACCGCCTCAAGGCGCTGACGCGGGTGGGCATGGGGCGCTGCCAGGGGCGTACCTGCGGCGTGGCGGCGGCGGAAATCCTTGCGCAGGCCTGCGCTGTACAGCCAGATGGTGTCGGCCGGCTGCGCGGGCAGTCGCCCATCAAGCCGCTGCCATTTTCGGCCATGGCCGTCCAGGCGATGAAGCAGGAGGGCGTGTAATGGAATGCGTCACGGCCGACGTTGCGATTGTGGGCGGCGGCATCATGGGCTCGTCGGCGGCCCTGTTCCTGCGCCGCATGGCTTTGTCGGTCGTGCTGCTCGAGCGTGATCTGTGCGGTTCGCGCTCCAGCGGTGTCAACTACGGCGGCGTGCGCCGCCAGGGCCGGCCGATCAGCCAGCTGCCGCTTTCGCAGCGCGCGCAGGGCTTGTGGGCGCAATTGCCCGAACTGATCGGCATCGACGGCGAATACCTCCCTTCGGGTCACCTCAAGATCGCGCGCAGCGAAGCCGACATGGTCTCGCTCGAAAGCTACCGCGAGCGCACGTTGGGCTTCGGCATGGATTTGCAGATGCTCTCCATGCGTGCCTTGCGCGAACGCTGCCCGTGGCTGGGAAGAGCTGCCATAGGTGCGTCGCTGTGCCCCGGTGACGGACAGGCCAACCCGCGTCTCGTGTCGCCGGCCTTTGCACTGGCCGCGCGCAAGCTCGGCGCCGACGTGCGCGAACAGACCCGCGTGGATGAAGTGGCGCGCGACGGAGCGGTGTTTGTACTGCGTTCGGGCGATGCGCTGGAGGTTCGCGCCAAGCACCTGCTCAATTGCGCGGGCGCATGGGCAGGCGCCCTCGCGGCGCAGTTCGGTGAGCCGGTGCCCATGGAGGCCGGTCATCCCGAGATGGTGGTGACCGAGCCTCTACCCGCATTCATGAACCTCAGCCTCGGCGTGGAGGGCGGCGGCGTCTATGCCCGCCAGGTAGCGCGCGGCAACTGCGTCATCGGTGGCGGCCGGGGTTACGCGCTGGACGACCAGCGTGCCCGCGCACAGCGCAGCGGCCTGGCCGGCCTGATGCAGCAAACCGTCGAGCTGCTGCCGGCGCTGAAACACGCGCACATCATCCGCACCTGGAGCGGCACCGAAGGTTACCTGCCCGACCGCCAGCCGGTCATAGGACCGAGCGCCACCACACCGGGCCTGATTCATGCATTCGGATTCGCTGGCGGCGGCTTCCAGCTGGGGCCGGGTGTGGGCGCGGTGCTGGCTGAGCTGGTGCAAAGCGGCGAGAGTGCCACGCCTATCGACGCTTTTTCGATTGAACGCTTTTCCGCAAACCCGCGTGCGACAACCGCCGGGCTTGTTTCTTCCACCGTTGTCTAGTCCTCTTCTCCATAGTCCTCCTCGATTTCACTGCCTTCACTTCACCAACGCCACCAGGAGCTTTCCATGAACATCTCCCTACGATTCCTGACCGCCCGCGCTACAGCGGTGTCGCTTGCCGTTGCAGCCGCCGGCCTGGCCGGCGGAAACGCCATGGCCCAGACCAAGACGCTGTACATCGGCATGAACGGCGGCACCATGGAAAAAACCTACACCGAGAACGTCTTCGGTGCATTCGAGAAGGCCAACAACGTCAAGGTCGTGGTCGTGCCCGGCACTTCCTCGGATATCCTGGCCAAGGCGCAGGCCAACAAGGACAACCCGCAGATGCACGTGATGTTCCTGGACGACGGCATCATGTACCGCGCCATCGGCATGGGCCTGTGCGAGAAGATGCAGGCCACCCCTGCGCTGAATGACCTGTTTCCCACGGCACGCTTCAAGGGCGATATGGCCGCCGGCGTCAACATCGGCATGACCGGCATTGCCTACAACAAGAAGATGTTCACCGAAAAAGGCTGGGCTCCGCCCACCTCGTGGATGGACATGGCCAACCCGAAGTACAAGGGCAAGGTGGTGTTCCAGTCGCTGTCGTCGTCGACCTTCGGCCTGCACGGCTTCCTGCTGTTCAACCGCATCCAGGGCGGCAACGACAAGAACGTGGAGCCCGGCTTCAAGGCCTGGCCCACGACCATAGGACCCAATGTGCTCGAGTACATCCCGAGCTCGGCCAAGCTGGCTGAAATGGTGCAGACCGGCGAGGCCGCGATGTTCCCCCTCACGCCCACCGCCGTCGGCGTGCTCAAGGAAAAAGGCCTGCCGGTGGAATATGTGCAGCCCAAGGAAGGCTCGGCCGTGCTGACGGTCGGTGAATGCGTGATTGCGAAGAACAGTGAACCCGCGCTGGCCCACAAGCTTGCCCAGTACCTGCTGTCGCCTGAGGCGCAGGCTGCGGCGCTGGAGTTTGGCGACCAGATCCCGTCCAACCCCAAAACCAAGGCCAGTGGCAAGGCTGCCGCGCTTGTGACCCAGATGAACACCTACATGAAGACGGCGACTACGGTGGATTGGGATGCCATCAACGAGAACCGCCCAGCCTGGAATGCGCGCTGGAACAAGACAGTCGAGCGCTGATCATCCATTGCCAGCGCCTTTCGCAGGCGCATGCAAAAACCCGAAGCAGGCTTCCTGAGTCACTTCGGGTTTTGTACTTTTAGGTCCTCGGGTCAATAGGGATGTGCGCGAGAAGCTACTAAATCTATAGCAATTTAATTGTGCCGGCCGCGCAGCAAACGCAAGCCATTGCCCACCACCAGCAGGCTGGCGCCCATGTCGGCAAACACCGCCATCCACATCGTCGCCGTGCCGAAAACGGCCAGGAGCAGGAAGATGCCTTTGATGCCCAGTGCCAGGCTGATGTTCTGCCACAGGATGGCGTGCGTGCGTTTTGACAGCCGCACCGTTTCGGCCACCCGCTCCAGGTTGTCGTTCATGATCACCACGTCGGCCGCTTCCATGGCTGTGTCGGCGCCGGCGCCGCCCATGGCGAAGCCGATGTCGGCCTGCGCCAGCGCCGGTGCGTCGTTGATGCCATCGCCCGTCATGCCGGTGGCGCCGTAGTGCCGCTGCATTTCGCGAATGGCGTCGAGCTTGGCCTCGGGCAGCAGGTCGCCGCGGGCGTCGTCGATGCCGGCCTGGCTTGCGATGGCGCGCGCCGTGGCGGCGTTGTCACCGGTCAGCATCACGGGCGTGACGCCCAGCGCCTTCAGGTCGGCAATCGCCTGCCGGGACGTTGGCTTGATGGTGTCGGCCACTGCGAACAGGGCCAGCACGCGCGTGCCGTCGGCCAGCAGTGTCACCGTGCGGCCTTGCTGTTCATGCCGGGCGAGTTCAGTTTCCAGCTCCACGCCGCACAAGCCCAGCTCATGGATAAGGCGGTGATTGCCCAACACGAGGCGCTGGCCCTGGGCCGTTCCCTCAACGCCCCGGCCCGGCAGGGCCTTGAAGGCTTGCACGTCGGCGGCTTCGGTGTTCAGGCCCGCTGCAATCGCTTTGGAAACCGGATGATCAGATCGTGAGGCCATGCCGGCGGCCAGCTGTGCGGCCACCGCTGCGTCTGCATTGCCCCAGGTACGCCAATCCACCAACTGGGGCTTGCCCTCCGTGATGGTGCCGGTCTTGTCGAGCGCAATGGCTTTGAGCAGGCGCGCCTGCTCGAGGTAGGTGCCGCCCTTGATCAGGATGCCCCGGCGCGCGGCGGCCGAGAGCCCGCTCACCACCGTGACGGGCGTGGAAATCACCAGGGCGCAGGGGCAGGCGATTACCAGCAGCACCAGCGCCTTGTAGATCGACTCCTGCCAGCTCAGGCCCGCCAGCAGCGGCATCAACACGGCGACCGCAACGGCGATGGCGAACACGGCCGGCGTGTAGACGGCGGCAAAGCGGTCGACAAAACGTTGCGTGGGCGCACGGCTGCCCTGGGCTTGCTCGACAGCGTGGATGATGCGTGCCAGCGTGGTGTTGCCGGCCGCCGCCGTGACGCGGATCTCGATCTCACCGGTTTCGTTGACGGTGCCCGCAAAGACGCTGTCGCCGGGCTCCTTGTCGACCGGAATGCTTTCGCCGGTGATGGGCGCCTGGTTGACCGCGCTGCTGCCCTGGGTCACCAGGCCGTCCAGCGGTATGCGCTCGCCGGGGCGTATGCGCACCAGGGCCTGCAGCGGCACGGCGGCCACCGGCGTGTTGGCCCACGCGCCGTCTTCGCCCTGCATCAAGGCCTGTTCTGGCGCCATGTCCAGCAGGCCCTTGATGGCATTGCGCGCGCGGTCCACGGCTTTGGCTTCGATCAGCTCGGCAATGGCATAGAGCGCCATCACCATCGCGGCTTCCGGCCACTGCCCGATCAGGAAAGCGCCGGTGACGGCGACCGACATCAGCGCGTTGATGTTGAGCCTGCCGCGCAGCAGGGCGGCCATGCCCTTTTTATAGGTGTCCAGGCCGGCCAGGCCAATAGCCAGCGCCGCCACCGCCATGCCGGCGATTTTCCAGGCCAGCAGCTCGGGCGCGAAAAATGACACAGCCTCGGCGCCCACGGCCAGCAGCAGCGCCGCGGCCAGGCGGGTGGCGCCGCTGCCAAAGCCGCCGTCATGGCTGTGGTCGTGCGCATGCCCCTCATGGTCATGGCCGCCTGTATGCGTGCTGGCACCCTGGGCAGGCTGAGGGTCAAACCCGGCCTTGCGGATCGCGTCCAGGGCAGTCGCACAGGCTTCTTCGCTGGCGTCTATTCGCAGCGTGCGTGCGCCCAGCTGGAAGCCCAGCGACCGGATACCGGCGATCGGCTCCAGCGCGCGCCGGATGTCAGACTCTTCGGCGCTGCAGTCCATGGTGGCGATGCGGAAAATCCGCCCCGCGGCACCCGTGGCATTGGATACAGGTGCGTGTGTGGCGTGGGCGCCGCCACAGCAGTCGCCGGTAGGGGCATCGAGGCCGGAAACAAGGTTTTTTTCAGATTTCATGGCCTAATTGGAAACCCTGTAGCGGCCTTAGAGTCAAGCTGGCTGCTGAAGTGACCCTACAGCGATGTTGGGACGATGTTCAAGGAGTCGCCATGAAAATCGGAGAACTGGCCAAAACCGCGCAGACCCAGACGGAAACCATTCGTTACTACGAACGTGAGGGTCTGTTGCCCGAAGCGGCGCGCACCGACGCCAATTACCGCATCTATGACGAAAGCCATGTGCAGCGCCTGGCCTTCATACGCCACTGCCGGTCGCTGGACATGACGCTGGCGGAAATTCGCGCGCTGCTGAACTTCAAGGACGCGCCGGCCGGCAGCTGCGACGACGTCAACAGCCTGCTGGACGAGCACATCAGCCACGTCGCCACACGCATCCGCGAACTCAAGGCGCTGGAAAAAGACCTCAAGATTTTGCGTGAGCAGTGCGCCAGCGGCCAGGCCGCGGGCGACTGCGGCATCCTCAGCGGCCTGGAAAAAGCTGCACTGCGGCAAAGCCAGAACCGTACCCCCGCCGGGCGCGGCCATGCGCATATCCACGGCGCGCACCCGCAGGTCGGTGTGCCCGCCAAAGAAGAGGGCCGCCAAAAGCCCGCTACCGGCAAGGCGGCTGCCGAGCGCAAGTGACGAAACGCGGCCCGGTATTTTTACAAAGCACTTGCTTGCTAAAAATACAGGGTTTTGCTAAGGTCCGTCCTTATGGACAAACCTGCCGCGCGTTCGCGACCTGCCGCACGCGCTCATACCTCTTCGAAAACCGCAACCGACAGTGCTGAAAAGCGTCCGCGCGGCCGGCCGCGCAAAACCCTGGACGAACGCGACGACGGCAACCGGCGGGTCGAACTCGTCAATGCGGCCGCCAGGTTGTTCCGGAAAAAAGGCTTTGACGCCACCAGCACGCGCGACATCGCGGCGGCCGTCGGCATGCACAGCGGCTCGCCCTTCTATCACTTCAAAAGCAAGGGCGCGCTGCTCCATGCCGTGATGGAAGAGGGCATGCGCTCGGCGATTCAACGCCAGGCTGCGGCCCTGCAGGCGGCGGGGCTCTCTACCGCTGAGGCGCCAGCGCTGCTGCGCGTGCTGATCCGCAACCACTTTGACGTGCTGCTGGGCCCCGGCAGCGACTTCATCCCTGTGATGCTTTACGAGTCGCGTTCCATCACAGCCCGGCAGCGCAACCTGCTGGCAAAGCTGCAGGGCGACTACGAAGCCGTGTGGGAGCCGGTGCTGGAGGCGCTAGCCACCGCAGGGCAACTCAAGGGGCCGGTGAAGCTGTCGCGCCTTTTGATTTTTGGCGCACTCAACTGGTCGGTGCAGTGGTTTGACGCCAAGAAAGATGCATCGCTGGATGATCTGGCGGATGCGGCCATGGCGCTGTTCATTGGCGAAAAGACTCCGAAATCCCCGGCAAGAAAGGTCCGCGCATGAGCTACCAATCCGTGTTCCAGCCCGGCCTTTTTTCCGGCCAGGTCATTGTTGTCACCGGCGGCGGCTCCGGCATTGGCCGCTGTATCGCGCATGAACTCGCCGCGCTGGGCGCGCATGTGGTGCTGATAGGCAGGAATATCGAGAAACTCCACAGCGTGGCCGGCGAAATCGTGGCGCAGGGCGGTCGCGTGAGTTTTCACCCCTGCGACATCCGCCAGGAAGAGGCCGTCAAGACCACCATCACCGCCATCGTGGTGGCGCAGGGCCGTATCGATGGGCTCGTCAACAACGCGGGTGGCCAGTACATCACGCCGCTGGAATCCATCAGCGCCAAGGGCTGGGAGGCTGTGATCAACACCAACCTGACAGGCGGATTTTTGATGGCGCGGGAATGCTATTTGCAGGCAATGCAAGGCAAAGGGGGCAGCATCGTCAACATCGTGGCCGACATGTGGGGTTCCATGCCCAGCATGGGCCACAGCGGCGCGGCGCGCGCCGGCATGGTGAGCTTCACCGAAACCGCGGCGGCCGAATGGGCCCATAGCGGCGTGCGGGTGAACGCGGTGGCACCCGGCTACATCGCCTCCAGCGGCATGGACCACTACCCGCCCGAGGCCGGCCCCATGCTGCGCGAGATGCGCCACACGGTGCCACTGGGCCGCTTCGGCACCGAAAGCGAAACCTCGGCGGCCGTCGTCTTCCTGCTCAGCAAGGCCGCCAACTTCGTCAGTGGCAGCACCTTGCGCGTCGACGGCGCCAGGCCCCAGATGCGCATGGGCTGGCCCATGCGGCGGCCCGATGCTGAAGCGCTGCAGCGTGAGGCGATCACGCCCTTCGACGGCTTTCACCTGGCAGAAACCCCCAAGGTCTTCCAGTCATGACGCTGTTCCAGTCTGCGTGGAATGCGCAATCGCCACAAGCCTCGCAGTGGCGTGAGGCGATGCTGTCGCGCATCGCCGCACTGCGCGCACTGGAAGAGCGCAGCGCCGCCGCCTCCGCCAAATCACGGCCCGCCTTTGAAAAGCGCGGCCAGTTGCTGCCGCGTGAGCGTGTGGCTTTGCTGCTGGATGCGGGGGCGCCCTGGCTGGGCCTGTGTTCCCTCGCGGGTTACCTGCAGGACAACAAGGACGCGGCCCAGTCGGTGCCGGGCGGCGGCGTGGTGGCCGGCATCGGCTTTGTGAGCGGTGTGCGCTGCATGGTGGTGGCCAGTGACTCGGGCATAGAAGCCGGCGCCGTCCAGGCCATGGGGCTGGAAAAGATCCTGCGCGTGCAGGAGATCGCGCTGCAAAACAAGCTGCCCTTTATCCACCTGGTGGAAAGCGCGGGCGCCAACCTCATGCGCTACCGGGTCGAAGGCTTTGTGCACGGCGGTAGCCTCTTTCGCAACCTGGCGCGCCTGTCGGCGGCGGGCATTCCCGTGATCACCGTGCAGCACGGTTCGGGCACGGCGGGGGGCGCCTACATGCCGGGCCTGAGCGACGTGGTCATCATGGTGCGCAAGCGTTCCCGCGCTTTCCTTGCCGGCCCGCCGCTGCTGATGGCCGCCACCGGCGAGGTGGCGACCGAAGAAGAACTGGGTGGCGCTGAAATGCACACCGGCGTGTCAGGCCTGGGCGAACAACTGGCCGACGACGATCGCCACGCGCTGGGACTGGCCAGAGAAGTTGTGGCCCGGACTTCATGGTCAAATCGGGCTGAAACCAAAGCAGAACGAGCGCAAGCAGCTACCAATTTAATAGCAAACAAGGATTCCCCTTGCGAACCTGTTTACCCGCCTGACGAGCTGCTGGGCCTGCTCCCCAGCGACCTGCGCCAGCCGCTGGACATGCACGAGGTAATCGCCCGGCTGGTGGACGGTTCCGATTTTCTGCCTTTCAAAGCGCTCTACGGTGCGGCCACGGTGTGCGTGCAGGCATCGATTGACGGCCGTGCCGTCGGCATCATCAGCAACAACGGCCCGATTGATGTGGCCGGCGCCAACAAGGCCACGCACTTCATCCAGCTGATGTGCCAGCTGGGCCACCCCATCGTCTATTTGCAAAACACCACCGGCTATATGGTGGGCAAGGAGAGCGAGCAGGCCGGCATGATCAAGCACGGCTCCAAGATGATCCAGGCGGTGACCAATGCCACGGTGCCGCAAATCACCATCCAGTGCGGCGCTTCATTTGGCGCGGGCAACTACGGCATGTGCGGCCGCGGCTACGCGCCGCGCTTTCTCTTCACCTGGCCCGGTGCCAAAACGGCGGTGATGGGCGGCGAACAGGCCGCGCGCACCATGCAGATCGTGGGTGAGGCGGCCCTGGCACGCAAGGGCCTTGTACCGGACCCGGCCCAGTCGCAAGCCCAGTACGACAAGATCGTCGCCATGTTCGAGGCGCAGGCCGATGTGTTCTGCACCTCGGGCCTGATGCTGGACGACGGTGTCATCGACCCGCGCGACACACGCGCGGTGCTGGCGCAGTGCCTGGCAATGTGCGCCGAGGCCGATGCGCGGCAGCTCAGGCCCATGCAGTTTGGCGTGGCGCGCATGTAGCACTTCAGTCAAAAAAGAACCGGAGACAAAAATGCAGTACACCCACGAACACCTCGAAATCCAGAAAACTCTCAAGCGTTTCATTGATGCCGAGATCAACCCGCACGTCGATGAATGGGAAGCCGCCGAAATATTCCCGGCGCATGAAGTGTTCAAGAAGCTCGGCAACCTGGGCATGCTGGGCCTGACCAAATCTGAGGAATACGGTGGCTCGGGCCTGGACTACTCCTACGCCATGGCCATGGCCGAAGCGTTGGGCCATATCGATTGCGGCGGCGTCCCCATGTCCATCGGCGTGCAGACCGACATGTGCACGCCGGCCCTGGCGCGCTTCGGCAGCGACGAGCTCAAGCGTGAATTCCTCGCTCCAGCGATTGCCGGCGATGCCGTGGGCTGCGTCGGTGTGAGCGAGCCAGGTGCCGGCAGCGACGTTGCCTCCATCAAAAGCCAAGCCCGCAAGGATGGCGGCGACTACATCATCAGCGGCCAGAAGATGTGGATCACCAACAGCCTGCAGGCCGACTGGATGTGCATGCTGGTCAACACCGGTGAGGGCCCTGTGCACAAAAACAAGAGCCTGGTCATGGTGCCCATGCGCGACAAGGGCAAGCTGCGTAAAGGCATTGAAGCGGCCAAGAAGATCAAAAAAATCGGCATGAACTCATCCGACACCGGCCTGATCTACTTTGACGAAGTGCGTGTGCCGCAGCGTTACCTGATCGGCAGCGAAGGCTCGGGCTTTGTCTACCAGATGATGCAGTTCCAGGAAGAGCGCCTGTGGTGTGCGGCCAGTTGCATCCAGTCGCTGTCCAACTGCATTGAATGGACGGTCGAGTGGGCGCACGAGCGCAAGCTTTTCGGCGCCACGCTGGCTGACCAGCAATGGGTGCAGTTTAAGCTCGCCGAGATAAAGACCGAAGTCGAGAGCCTGCGCGCCATGACGTATCGCGCCTGCGAGCTCTATGTGCAGGGCCAGGATGTGACCGAGCTGGCCTCCATGGCCAAGCTCAAGGCCGGGCGGCTCAACCGCCTGGTGCCCGACACCTGCCTGCAGTTCTGGGGCGGCATGGGCTACACCTGGGAGAACAAGGTAGCGCGCATGTTCCGCGACGGTCGCCTGGCCTCCATAGGCGGCGGGGCCGACGAAGTCATGATGGGGATCATCGCCAAAATGATGGGCGTGGCCAAGCCCGGCAAGAAGGGTGGCTGAGTTCATGGCCATGCCTGGCGTACGGAGCGGGGCGCCTGCATGAAGAGCATCCGCCGCCTGCTGGTGACCAATCGTGGGGAGATTGCCCGCCGCATCATGCGCACCGCGAGAACCATGGGCATGCAGACGGTGGCGGTGTATTCAGACGCCGATACCGGTGCGCTGCATGTGCAGGAGGCGGATATCGCCCATGCGCTGGGAGGTGTCAGTTCCGCCGACTCCTATCTGCGCATCGACAAACTGGTTGCTGCGGCCGAGGCCAGCGGCGCCGATGCGGTGCATCCGGGTTACGGCTTCCTCAGCGAGAACGCCGCCTTTGCCGACGCGGTGATTGCGGCGGGGCTGACCTGGGTGGGGCCGCCGCCGGCTGCGATCCGGCAGCTTGGCAGCAAGTCGGCTGCCAAGCAACTCGCCGCGGCGCAAGGCGTACCCTGCCTGCCGGGCTACCAGGGTCATGACCAGTCCGACGCGCGCTTTGAAGCCGAAGCCGCGCGCATCGGTTACCCGCTGATGGTCAAGGCCGTGGCGGGCGGCGGCGGGCGCGGCATGCGGCTGGTGCGGGATGCCGCACACCTTTCGGCCGCGCTGCAAAGCGCCCGCTCTGAAGCGCTCTCGGCCTTTGGCAGCGGGGAGCTGCTGATGGAGCGGGCTTTGTTGAATCCGCGCCATGTCGAGGTGCAGGTGTTTGCCGACGCCCACGGCCATTGCATTCATCTGGGCGAGCGCGACTGCTCGGTGCAACGCCGTCACCAGAAGATCATTGAAGAAACGCCCAGCCCCGCGTTGGATGCGGCGCTGCGTGCGCGGATGTGTGGCGCGGCCGTCAAGCTGGCGCAAGCGGCGGGTTATGTAGGTGCGGGGACGGTGGAGTTTCTGGTTGATGGGCCTGACTTGAGCGCCGCCGGGCCACGGCCTGCAAGGCCTCGTGCAGCACACGAAGTGGCAAGCGTGGGGGCTAGTTTCTTTCTGATGGAAATGAATACGCGCCTGCAAGTGGAGCACCCAGTCACCGAAGCCGTCACAGGCCTTGATCTCGTCGAATGGCAGCTGCGCGTAGCGCAAGGCGAGCCGCTGCCTCTTGCACAGGATCAGGTGGTGTTTAGCGGTCATGCGATTGAGGTGCGCCTGTGTACCGAAGACGAGAATTTCACGCCGCACACAGGCACGGTCCGGCGCTTTCGCGAACCCGGCGAAGCTCGCTTTGACCACGCGCTGTTTGAAGGCCAGGTGGTGTCACCGCACTACGACTCCATGCTGGGCAAGCTGGTGGTGCATGCCGCGACACGTGAGCAAGCCATAGACCGGCTGGTGGCGGTGCTGGGCCGTACAGAAGTGCTGGGCCTGCCCACCAACCGGCAGTTTTTGTCGGCTTGTCTTGCTCATCCGGTGTTCCGCGCCGGGCATGCGCTGATTCCTTTTCTGGCGGAGCAGGGCGATACGATACGCGGAGCGCTACAAAAAGAGGAGCTGCTTGCGCTTGTGCCGTATGGTCTGGCGGCCATTTTCTATCAAAGTATTGATTCAAACAGTGCCGCAAACAGCCTGCCGTGCCCGTTTCCCAGGCCGGTCCGGCTGCGCCACCGTGGGCAGCTGCTGGATCTGCGCATACGTGAGCTGGGCGGGGGCGCGCTGGAAATTGAAACGGGCGGCGAGGTGTTGCAGGCGGTGATCACACAGGGACCCGATGGCGCTCTGACGGTAGGCACAGGCCAGACCGGGCAGCGCATATCGGCGGTTCGCCTGAAGGAGTCTGCCGGGCAACCCGGCGCACGCTGGCATGTGCAGACGGGCTCTGTGGACCTGTTTCTGGAAGATGCCACGTTGGAACCGGCGGCATCCGGCGGTGTTGCAGCCGCGCGGGAGTTGCGGGCGCCCTTCAACGGCAAGGTGATTGCTGTCCATGCGGCGCCCGGCCAAGCCGTGAAGCGCGGTGACACGCTGCTGGTGATTGAGTCCATGAAGCTGGAGCACGCGGTCAATGCCCCGCACGATGCCGTGCTGGCGGCTGTGATGGCAGAGGTGGGTCAGCAAACAAGTACCGGGCAGGTGTTGCTGAGATTCGATGAGGCCAAGGCATGAGAACCCGGAAAATCAGGAAAGATTTCGCTGCACGACAATTGACGCCATGACCAAAACACAGCCCACCCCCACCGGCGCGATTGAGTTCGAGCCGGAATTTGTCGCCAGCCTCAAAGAGCTGTTCGAGGAAAAAATCGTTTTCAACAAACTGCTGGGGCTGAAGATCACCTCGGTGACGGCGGAGCGGGTCACCGCCCGCATCGACATGCGCAACGAGCTGATCGGCCACTACGCCCACAACCGCATCCACGGCGGCGTGATCAGCGCCGGTCTGGACGCCATGGGCGGACTCGCCGTGATGGCGGCCATAGGCGCGCGCCACATGGACGAATCGCCGATGCAGCGGCTGCACCGCTTTGCCAAGCTGGGCACCATCGATCTGCGGGTGGATTATTTGCGGCCTGGCATCAGTGAGTTTTTTGAGTTGCGGGCTGAGGTGATGCGGCTGGGGTCTCGGGTGGCGAGTACGCGGATGGAGTTTCTGGGGGTTGACGGGAAGTTGTTTTCTACTGGGGCTGGGGCTTATATCGTTTCTTAAGTTTTCTTGGCCGGCTCTTGCTCCGGCCTTAGCGCTCTTTGCTGAGGGTTGCTGGCCGGGGGTTGCCCGGCATGCAACTCACTTTTCTTTGCTTCGCCAAAGAAAAGTAAGCAAAAGAAAGGTGACCCTGGTTCCTGCGTCCCTCCGCTTCGCTACGGGCAACCTGCGGTGCTCGATCCAGCCGGGGTCAAAAACAACTCGCCTTCGGCTCAAACAAGTTTTTGCCCTGATCCGTCTGGCCCTGCGCTCCTCGGCGCATCCACAAGGGGTGGGGGAAGGAATACCAACAGCCAAAAACAAGAACCCGAATACGGAAGAAACAAGGACACGCCATGGCGTGTCCTTGTTGGTATTGGAGTTGGTATTTGTCTTTGGCATTTTGTCCCCGTTCCCGATTTGCCCTTCTGGATGCGCCGAGGAGCGCAGGTTCAGGCGGATCAGGGATCGCGATTGTTTGAGCCGAAGGCGAGTTCGAGCGAGACCCCGGCTGGACCGAGCACCGCAGGTTGCCCGCAGCGAAGCGTAGGGACGCAGGAACCAGGGTCGCCTTTTCTTTGGTGACTTTCTTTTGGCGAAGCAAAAGAAAGTTACTTGCATGCCGGGCAACCCCCGGCCAGCAACCCTCAGCAAAGAGCGCTAAGGCCAGAGCAAGAACCGGCAACTAAGCCGGTCCCTCGTAGCCGAGGGCGTTAAGAAACTCCCTGCGCCACCAATGCACATCGCGTTCCCGGATGGTCTTGAGCAGCTTCTGATGCCGCGCCTGCCGCTCCTCCAGCGGCATTTGAAGCGCACGCTGTACGGTGTCCGCAGTACCGTCGATGTCGTAGGGATTGACCAGCAACGCGTCTTCCAGTTGCTCCGCAGCCCCCGCAAAGCGGGACAGCACCAGCACCCCGGGGTCGGCCGGGTCCTGCGCGGCGATGAATTCCTTGGCCACCAGGTTCATGCCGTCGCGCAGCGGTGTGACCAGCGCCACCCGCGCCACGCGGTACAAACCCGGCAGGCGCTTGCGCGCCACGTTGCGGTGGATGTAGCGAACGGGCATCCAGTCGAGCTCACCGAAATTGCCGTTGATGGCGCCGCACAGGCTTTCCAGTTCCTGCAGCAGATCGGTGTAGGTTCCCATGTCCTCACGGCTGGGCGAGGCGATCTGGATCAGCGTGGCGCTGCGGAGATTTTCCGGGTACTTTTTCAGCAAGATTTCAAACGTCCGCAGCCGCTGCGGCAAGCCCTTGGAATAGTCGAGCCGCTCCACACCCAGCAGCAGCTTGCGGCGTGAATACTCTTCCTTCATGCGTTCGTACATGTCGCGCGCATCCTGCGCGTGCGTGAGCGCCGCGAACTCGTCCACGTCTATGCCGATGGGAAAAGCGCCCGCGCGCACAGTGCGGTGAAAGGCCCTGAAGCGGTTGTCGCCCAGCGCCACCGCGCCGGCTTCGGCCTGTACGTAGCGCGAGAAGTGCAGCAAATCGTTTTCACTCTGGAAACCGACCAGGTCGTAGGCGAACAGCGCACGCATCAGCCATTCGTGCTGGGGAATGGCGGCCAGCACCTGCTGCGGCGGCAACGGAATGTGCAGGAAAAAACCGATGCGGTTGTTGCAGCCCATGGCGCGCAAT
Source organism: Polaromonas sp. P3_B4 (assembly GCF_056402835.1). Classification (NCBI taxonomy): domain Bacteria; kingdom Pseudomonadati; phylum Pseudomonadota; class Betaproteobacteria; order Burkholderiales; family Comamonadaceae; genus Polaromonas; species Polaromonas sp. P3_B4. The sequence goes on along the minus strand of NZ_JBFUGQ010000001.1, from coordinate 2,988,247 downwards.
TCGGCCGCCATGGGGATCAGGTGGTAGTCGTGGATCCAGATGATGTCGTCGGGCTGCAGCAGACCCATGAGCTTGTGCGCAAACAGCCGGTTCACGCGGCGGTAGGCCTCGATAAAGCCCGTGTCAAAACGCGCCAGGTCCAGCCGGTAATGAAATACCGGCCAGAGCACGCCATTGCTGTAGCCCAGGTAGTAGCCGGCATGGTCTTCGGCCGACAGGTCCACCGTGGCCAGCTTGATGTTGCCCGCCTGCTGCACATGCAGCTCGCCTTCACCGGCGGCACCGCCCTCAACGACCGTGCCGCTCCATCCGAACCATAGCCCACCGGTAGCGTTCAGCGCGTCCCCGAGTGCCACAGCAAGCCCACCGGCCGCCGCCTTGCGCGGATCCGCCACGCGATTCGAAACAACAACCAGGCGACTCATAGGCTGCGACCTTCCAGCCCAGCAGGGGCCGCGGAACCGGCTTCGCCGGGCCGCAGGCGCCGTCCCCTGGAAGGGGGGAAGGGGCTACACGCAGTGAGCCACCGACGGGGGTGAGCCACATTCATAGTCATACTTGAGATTCCCAAGACGCAGACAAGCGCACTGCCGCATTGATGATCCCCACCATCGAATACGTCTGCGGAAAATTCCCCCACATCTCGCCGGTCACGGGATGCGTGTCTTCCGAGAGCAGGCCCACATGGTTGCGCGCGGCCAGCATGGTGTTGAAAATTTCGCGGGCCTGCTCCTTGCGGCCTATGCGTGCCAGCGCGTCAATGCGCCAGAAGGTGCAGATGTTGAAGGCCGTTTCGGGCTTGCCGAAATCGTCCGGTGCCTCATAGCGGCGCATGTAGGGGCCGTCGCACAAATGGGTTTCCAGCGCGTCTACCGTGGCGACAAAGCGCGGGTCTTTGGGGTCGATAAAACCCACTTCAATCATCAAGAGCACACTGGCGTCGAGGTCGCGCCCGCCAAAGCTTTCGGCAAAGGCCTGGCGTTCTTCGCTCCAGGATTCGCGCAGGATACGTTCCTGCATCACTGCCGCATGGCGGCGCCAGTAGTCGGCCCTATCCTGCAGCTTGAGCACCAGCGCGATCTTGGCCAGCCGGTCGCAGGCGGCCCAGCACATCAGGGCCGATGAGGTGTGGATACGCGCGCGCGTGCGCAGCTCCCACATGCCGGCGTCTGGCTTGTCATAGCTGTGCACGGCCTGCTCGCCAACTTCCTCGAGCCGCTTGAATTCGGCAATGCCGGCGCGGTGCAGCAGGCGATGGTCGTGAAAGGCCTGGGCCGCGCCCAGCACCACATTGCCGTAGACGTCGTGCTGGAAATGCTCCTGCGCCTGGTTTCCCACGCGCACCGGTCCCATGCCGCGGTATCCGCCCAGGTGCAACATGGTGGATTCGGGCAGCTCGCGCTCCAGGCCTATGCCGTAGAGCGGCTGGATGTGCCCGCCCTTGGACTGCACCACCACGTTGCTGAGCCAGCGCAGGTAGTCTTCCATGGTGCCGACTTCCGAGAGGCTGTTGAGTGCGCGCACCACAAAAAAGGCGTCGCGCAGCCAGCAATAACGGTAGTCCCAGTTGCGCTGGCTGCCGGGGGCCTCGGGAATGCTGGTGGTCATGGCGGCGACGATGGCGCCGGTGTCTTCAAAGAGCGAAAGCTTGAGCGTGATGGCTGCGCGTATCACGGCCTCCTGCCATTCCAGCGGAATGTGCAGGCGCTGGCTCCATTTTTTCCAGTAGGAAATGGTTTCCTGCTCAAACAGGCGCGCCGTGTCGGCAATGCCGTCGGGCAGCGACTCGTCGGCGCCGAGCAGAAAATTGTGCTCACGTGTCAGCACAAAAGGCTGCTTTGACAGCAGGTGTGAAATCGACACGTCGGTGTTCAGCCGCAGCGTCAGCTCGTCGCCCACATAGCGCAGGTGGTTGCTGCCCTGGGTGATCAGCGGCTTGCGCCGGCCCCAGTCGAAGCGGATGTCCAGCGATACGCGGATGCGCGGCGCGCCGTGGATGGGTTTGACGCGGCGCACGATCGTCATGGGCCTGAAAAAGCGCGAGCGGCTGAAAAAACGCGGCGCGAAATCAGTGATCTCGATGCCCTGGCCATGCTTGTCGAACAGCTGGGTGCGCAGCACGGCGGTATTGGGTTCATACCATTGCTTTGCTTCGGCGAAGTCCTCGATCTCGATGGCGAAGGCGCTGGACTGGGAGTCAGGCGTGCCGGGGAACGTCGCGTCGTCTTGTGCAGGCTGAGGCTCCAGCAAGGCATTGAACACCGGGTCACCGTCATACCGCGGCAGGCAGCACCAGACGATGCGGCCGCGTGCGTCGATCAGCGCACTGAAGGCGCAGTTGCCGATCACGCCCATGGCCAGAGATGGCTGGGCGGGCGGCGCAAAGTGAAGGGAGTCGGCGGCGACGCTCATGAGTGGGCTCCCTGGGTGGCTGCGTTTGCGAGTGATGCGTGCGCGTCGGATGTAAGGGCATCACCGAGCCACAGCCGCAGTGCGGCCGGCGAGGCGCAACGCCAGCGCGCCAGTGTGGCGCCTTCGCCCACCTTGATGCCCTCGCCGCCCATGAACTGGACCGCCGAGAAGCCGGCCTCGTCGGTGGTGTCGTCGCCGACAAAAAGAGGGATGCGCCCGGCAAACGGCGGCTCGGCCATGAAGGCCTCAATGGCCGTGCCTTTGCTGACGCCAGCAGGCTTCACCTCGAATACGAATTTGCCGCGCAGCAGTTCCACGCCTGGCGTGCTGGAAGCGGCCTCCTGCATGGCCTGCAGGCAAAGCGCCTCGAGCTCGGGTGCATGGCGGTAGTGCAAGGCGACCGCGGCGGATTTCACCTCTACGCGCAGACCTGGATGGTGCACCATCAGTTCCGCGGCGCGGCGCGCCACCTCTTGCAGGTCAGGCGCGGCCAGGCTGATGGCAACGCCGCCCGCAACGCGGCGCTGCGCACCATGTTCAGCCGCCGATGGAAGCCGTAGCGGCGCCAGAAAGCCGTCCAGGTCGGCCAGTGTGCGACCCGACACGATCGCCAGCGCACCGTCCAGCAGTGTTGAAAGCCGCGCCAGCGCCGGCACCAGGCCGGCCACCAGTTGCACGGCTTCGGGTTGGGGCGCCAGGTCGACCAGGGTGCCGTCAAAGTCCAGGAAGAGGGCGGTTTGCGCTCCGATGGCCGGCAAATCCAGAAGCGGCGAGGAGGCCGGTGTGTTTGCTGAAGCGGCTGCGGGCGAGGGCGGTGCCAAGGGTTGTGATGAGGATGAATGCATCACTTCTCACCTTAGCAGGGCCTCCGTCAAATGGCTGTAGGCCGGTTTCGCTTTTTCACGGCCCAGCCGGCGGCGGCTGCCCTGTATCGGTGCTCCAGGCCTGCACCGCGTTGACGCGCGCCCTGTGAATGGCCTCGCCGATCTGCTGGCCGCCCCGTCCCGCAGCCTGGGCTTGAAGCGCCAGCTGATGGGTGTCTACCGCTTGTGCCGTGGATAAAGCCTCCAGCAGGCGTGCCCGCTGGGGATAAGGCGAATTCTGCAGGCCCAACCGTCCGCGAGCATCGCATTCGCAGGCCAGCAGAACATCGGAAAAACGCTGCGGCTTGCGAAAGGCGTCGCAGCGCTCCATCAACCGCACCAGGGACGCGGCGTTCAGGCTTTCACTGCGGTGGATGTTGCCGTGCTCACGCGCCACCACGTCGGCCATTTCGCGGCATTCCACCGGCACACGCAGGCGTTCGCACACGTCTCTTAGCAGCTGGGCACTGCGATCTTCGTGGCCGATATGCCGCGGCAGCACATCGGCCGGTGTCGTGCCCTTGCCCAGGTCGTGGCACAGGCAGGCAAAGCGCACGGCCAGCGAGCCCTCAAGCTGCGCCGACATGTCCAGCACCATCATCAGGTGAACGCCGGTGTCGACCTCGGGGTGGTGAGCGGCGGGCTGGGGCACGCCCCACAGGCGCGCTACTTCGGGCAGCAGTTTTTGCAGCGCGCCGCTTTCGCGCAGCACTTCGAACATGCGGGACGGTGTTTTTTCCATCAGCCCGCGTGCGATCTCCTGCCACACGCGTTCGGGCACCAGCGCGTCGGCTTCGCCTTCGGTCACCATCGCCTGCATCAGCGCCATGGTTTCGGGCGCCACGGAAAAATCCGGAAAGCGCGCGGCGAAGCGGGCCAGGCGCAGGATGCGGACAGGGTCTTCGCGAAAGGCATCCGTCACGTGGCGCAACACCTTGTCCCGGATGTCCCGCTGCCCGTCAAACGGGTCGATTAATGCCGAAAAGTCGGGGTCAAAACTGGTGGAGGCTGTTTCTGGACGAGCGGGAGCCGCTATCGAATTGATAGTAAGGTCGCGCCGTGCTAGGTCCTGCTCCAGCGTGACGTCGGGCTCGGCGTGCACCAAAAAACCGCGATAGCCGCGTGCCGTCTTGCGCTCGGTGCGGGCCAGTGCGTACTCTTCCCGGGTATCGGGATGCAGGAAGACGGGGAAGTCCTTGCCCACGGGCAGGTAGCCCCGGGCGACCAGCGCCTCGGGTGTGGCGCCCACGACCACCCAGTCGTGATCCTGCACGGGCAAGCCCAGCAAGGCATCGCGCACCGCGCCACCTACCATGTAAATCTGCATCCAGCCAGTTTAGCGGCTTGGGCTTTGCCTGGGGATAGGCCCCAGGCCTGGACTCAGGAGAACACCGGCCGGAAGAAGCTTCGTTCGTAGCTGATGATGCAGCCTGTGGTCTCCGCGTATTTGAAAGCCGCCAGGCATTCCTGGTCCGCAAAAGAGCTCTGGCGGTAAATCTCGTAGGCCGCCAGGCTCTCAAAGGTGAACAAGGCCAATGCAATGTTGTTGGCGCCTTCGCTGGGCATGAAGTAGCCGTGGTGCGTGCCGCCGAATTTCTCGACCAGCGGAATCCACAGCTTGCCGTAGTGCTCGAACTCCTTGAGTTTGGCGGTGTTGAGCACGTAGCGCAGATAGATGGTGACCATGATGTCTCCCGCTCAGCGCTTGACACGGTAGGGCTCTTCGAATTCGCGGAAATCGTTCTCGGCCAGCGCGTCGTCGATCCAGGCTTTCACGCCCGGCAAGGCGCTCACGCGCTGGATGTAAGCGCCGATCCCGGCAGGCACCGGCAAGCCGTAGCGGCTCAGGCGCATGCAGACGGGTGCAAAAAAAGCGTCTGCAATGCTGAATTCGCCGAACAGCATGGGGCCTTTGTGCTGCTCCAGCAGCTCGCTCCACATCTCGACGATGCGCTGCACGTCGGCACGCACGGCCGATTTGTCGCGCCAAATCAGCTGGCCCATGTCCGACAGGTCTGCTTCGATGTTCATGGGGCAGGCCGAACGCAGCGCGCCAAAGCCGCTGTGCATTTCAGCGCATACGCTGCGCGCCCGGGCGCGCGCTTTCACATCCTGCGGCCAGAGCTTTTTCTCGGGAAAGCGTTCCGCGAGGTATTCAGCAATCGCCAGCGTGTCCCAGACGACAAAACCGTCATCGTCCAGCGCCGGCACCCGGCCGGTCGGGTTCACGCCGCCGATTTTTTCCTTGAAACTCGAGTTGGCATCGAACGAGTCAAAGCGCAGCTTGATTTCTTCAAAGGGAATGCCGGCCTGCTTGAGCAGCACCCAGGGGCGCATGGACCAGGAGGAGTAGTTTTTATTGCCGATGTAGAGCTTGAGCATGGTGTCCCTGTTCTGCTGACGATGAAGGAAAGAAGTCAAAGTGAAACGACTTGCGATGCTACCGCCGCACCAACGCGCTATTGATGCAAAAAATCCCCTGAATTAATGCCCACCCCCGTCCAGGCTCACTGCGTGTAGCCCGTTCCCCCCTCAAGGGGGCGGCGCCTGGGGCCGGCAAAGCCGGACCCGCGGCCCCCGCTGGCGAAATAGCCTAGCACTCATCACGCCCATTGAACTCTTCAAGCCAGCGTGAGCCGTGGAACCGGCTTTGCCGGGCCACAGGCACAGTCCCCTGCAAGGGGAAAAGGGCTACACACAGTGAGCCCGATAGGGGTGTGCCTGTTTTCGGCTTTGCCAGGCCGCAGGCGGGCGGCCCCCTCGGGGGGCAGGGAGCTACACGAAGTGAGCGACCGTGGGGGCCCTATTCCACCGTGGGGGCCTAAAAACGGCCGGCGGTTTTGCGTTTAGCCGTCAGCCCGCTGCGCAAGCCCTGTGCTCCCAGATAAGTAGGCCCCACAGCATCCAGCGCGGCAGGGTGGACACCCAGTGCCTGCAGGCCGGGCAGCTTGCCGGTGGCCACGTTGTCGGTGGCCATGGCGTCGAGGTTGTCGCGGCTCAGCAGCGGCTCTCCGGGCGCGAGCTCCATGAGGCGCGCCTGCAGGCGCCCCAGGGAATCCGGCAGGCTGATCACCGGACGGCCTTTGCCACCGTTGATACCGGCGTAGCGGCCGGCCAGCCCGACCAGCTGGCGCAGCGTGAACACGTCGGGCCCGCAAACTTCATAGATCTGGCCGGCGGTGTCGGGGTCTTGCAGGCAGTGCACGATGGCGTCGGCGACGTCTTCCACCCAGACGGGTTGAAAGCGCGCATCGGCGGCTGCAAGCGGAACCACCGGAAAGATCTGCTGGAGCCGGGCAAAGGTGTTGAGGAATTTGTCTTCAGCGCCAAAGATCACGCTGGGCCGCAGCACGGTCACATCCAGCCCGGTGCTGAGCAGCACGGCTTCACCGCGCGCCTTGCTGCGCTGGTACATCGATGCCGAACCGGGCGAAGCGCCCAGGGCGCTGATGTGAACGATGCGCCTGAGGCCGCTGGCTTCACAGGCCCGGGCCAGCTCCAGCGGCAGTTGCACATGCGCCTTGTCGAACGCGGCCTCTGTGCCGTGAAGGATGGCAATCAGGTTGACCACGGCGTCGTGGCCGGCCAGCAGCGGTGCCAGCGAGGAGGCATCGTGGGCGTCGGCCTCAATCACATCGACCAGCGGCAGCATTTGCAGGTGGCGGGCGCTGGCCTGCCGGCGTGTGACCACGGTGACGCGGCATTGCAGGCGTGCCAGCTTTTCGCAGACGTGCGCACCGACAAAGCCGGTGCCGCCAAGAAGAAGGATTTTTTTCATAACCCCTAATTTAGCGCTTTTACCGTGCCTTGCGTCCGGTTGGCTCATTCTTTGGCCATTCAGGCCTCCAGGCCAGGCTGGATGAGCGCAAGCAGCTATCAAATTAATAGCGATTTTTGGCCTTGCAGGATCCGCCCTTGGCCTACACGCCGGGGCCTGCACCGTCCCCATAATGATTGAATGAACATTTTTGAAGCACTGCGAACAAGCCACGTCACCCAGCGCGCCCTGGCGGACAACCTCATCAAAACGCAGGGCGACAGCAAGGAAAGAGCCACGCTGTTCAAGGAGCTCAAGCTTGAACTCGCGGCACATGCCGCGGCGGAAGAGCGTTTTTTTTATGTGCCGCTGATCGCGCACGACATGACGCAGGAACCCTCACGCCACGGCATTGCCGAACACCACCAGATGGACAAACTGGTGGAAACGCTGGAAGAAACCGATTTCAGCTCGCCCGCCTGGCTGGCCACGGCCAAAGAGCTGCACCACAAGATCTATCACCACCTTGAAGACGAGGAGCAGGGTGTGTTCCAGCTGGCAGGCAAAGTGTTGACCGAAGCCGAAAAGCTGTCGCTGGCCAAGGGCTATGAAGGCGAGTTCGTCTCGCAGCGCACGAAAAATTAAACCACCGCGGCGCCCCTGGACGAGCTTATGAACCGTCCCCGCGCTTGTCGCCGTCAGGCTTGAGCAGCGGTTCGGGCTTTTCCAGAAAACGCACCAGGCGCGGCACCAGCGCCAGGATGCCGAGCGCCAGCAGGGTGCTGAGGACCGCAGTGCTTTCACGCCCCATGCCGGCCGCCACGCCAATGGCCGCCGTCAGCCAGATGCCGGCGGCGGTGGTCAGGCCCTTGACCTGCTCTTCGTCGGGGTTGCCCTTGATGTGGCCCTTGAGTATGGTGCCCGCGCCCAGAAAGCCGATGCCGGCAATCACGCCCTGAATCACCCGGCTCAAGTCGGCGGTGATCATGCCGGACTGCTGCGACACCAGCACGAACATCGCGGAACCCATGGCCACCAGCATGTGCGTGCGCACCCCGGCGGCCTTGCCTTTTTGCTCGCGCTCTATGCCCAGCAGGCCGCCCAGCAACGCCGCCAGCGTGAGGCGAACCATGACGCGCGTGGCCTGCTCGGCATCGGGCAAATCTGAAAACTCCGAGGCAATGGTTTCACCGACTTGCTGCCACCAGGTGGACGCCATGCGGACTCCTTTAGATCGTAAACAGGTTCTTGCGTGTTCGGTTGAGGGATGGGCTCGCCCGATTGACTGTAGCGCGTCTGCCGTACGGCGTCACCGAAAAAGCCCTGTCCACCGTCAGGGATGGATTTTTTCGCCCCGCTTGAGCATGTCGGCGAACTTCACCAGCCGGCGCTCGCGTGTCTCGGCTTTCTTGGCGGTTTGCAGCCTGAACAAAATGGCGAAGCGATTGCGCGAGTCCAGCGACTCGAAGAAGGCTTTGGCCTTGGCGCTTTTCGCAAGCAGCGCCGCCAGGTCGTCAGGCACTGCCATCTTGCTCTGCGCGTCGTAGGCCGCATCCCAGCGGCCGTCGGCCTTGGCGCGTTCAACCTCGGCCAGTCCCGCCGGCTGCATGTCGCCGGATTCAATCAGTGCCAGGGCCTTGGCGCAGTTGACTTTGGACCAGGTGCTGCGGGCACGCCGCGGGGTGAATTTTTGCAAAAAATATTGCGCGTCCATGGAGTTCCTCTGGCCGTCTATCCAGCCGTGGCAGAGCGCGGCTTCCAGGGCTTGGGCGTGGGTGATGGAGGCTATGCCTGAATCCTTCTTCGCGATCTGCAGCCAGACACCGGCGCTGCTTGCGTGGTGTTTGGCCAACCACTTGGTGAAGGCCTGGGTGTCTTTGCAGCGCACGGTGGCAAGCGGGGCGGCGGGAGTCCTGGCAGGCGTTTTGGAAGCGGGTTTGGCGGAGGTGGGCATGACGCATTTTGCGTGACGCGCGGGATTCAGGGCAAGCCATGGGGGCGATAGGTGGAGGTGAGTGCTATTAATTCAGGAGCTGCTAGCGCTCGTATTTAAAGGGTTTCAGCCACTTTTCGCATAAAAAAACCACCCGGAGGTGGTTTTCGGAGTCACGGCTGGCGGTCGCGTCTGGCTTTACTGCGTGATGTAGTCAGACACCACTTTCCAGCGCGCGTCCTGCAACATCGACAGGCGCGACTGGTTGTTGCCCAGGCGCTTTTGCGGGCCAAACTTGCCTTCAGAGCTGCCGAAGATGTCGGCCGGGATCACCATGGTGTCCATGGCCTTGATGAAGCTCTCGGTCGAGAGGTTGGCACCGGCCTTTTGCGAAGCGCGTATAAAGCTGTCGACCACTGTATAGCCGTAGACCGAGAACACCGTGGGGTCTTCATTGAAGGCTGTCTTGTACTTGTTGGCCCAGAAGCGGATGGGCTGCGAGGCTTCGTCCAGGTAGGGGTTTTGCACCGTCATGGTGGCGTAGAGGCCGTCCATGGCCTTGCCGCCCAGCTTGTGGATCAGGTCGGTGTAGGCGGCGCTGGAGCCCAGGAAGACGGGGTTGTAGCCCAGCTTGCGCGCGGTGCCGATGCCGCCAATGGTTTCTCGGATGATGGTGCCCAACACAACCAGGTCGCATTCAGAGGCCTTGAGCTTGGCGATCTGCGACGAGAAATCAGTGGCGCCGCGCTTGAAGGAAGTTTTCTCGACCATGGTCATGCCGAGGGTCTTCAGGCCATCATCGGCGCCGCGCTGCACTTCGAGGCCGAACTCATCGTCCTGGTACATCGAGCAGACCTTTTTGGCGTTCTTTTCCTTCACCAGCTTGGGCACGGCCGACTTCATCTGGTCGTAGTAAGTGGCAGCGAAGGAGTACTTGAGCTTGTGGAAGGGCTCGTACATTTCGCGTGCGGCCGTCACCGGGAAGAAGTTGATGACGTTTTTTTCGAACTGCACCGGCATGGCGGCCAGGTTTTGCGCCGTGCCCAGGTGGCCGACCATGGCGAAAATCTTGTCCTGGTTCACCAGCTTTTGCGCCGCCAGCACCGCCTTCTTCGGGTCGTAGCCCGAATCCTCGACGATCAGCTTGACCTTGCGGCCGTTGATGCCGCCTTGTTCGTTAAGTTCGTCCACCCGCAGCGTCATGCCGTTGCGGATCTGTTTGCCGAAGCCCGCGAGCGGTCCCGACAGGTCCTGGATGGAGCCGAGCGTGATCTCGGTTTTGCTGACGCCCTGGCTTTGCGCCTGTGCTGTGGCTGCCGACAAGGCGGCTGCACAGGCCAGCGCGGAAAGAACGGCGGTTGACTTCAGTTTCATGGTTTTGTCTCCTTAATGGTTCTTGTTTCTGGTTCACTCGATACACGGTGCTGGCGAAGGGCTCAGTACATGGCCTCAATTTGCGGGGCGTATTTTTTTTCTACGAGTTTGCGCTTGAGCTTCATGGTCGGCGTGAGCTCTTCGTCTTCCGCCGTGAGCTGCGTGTCGAGCAGGAAGAATTTCTTGATCTGCTCGACCCGCGCAAACTTCTTGTTGACCCGGTCGATCTCCGACTGGATCAATTCTTGCACTTCAGTGGCCCGCGTCAAGCTGGCGTAATTACTGAATGGTATGTCCGCATCCTGGGCGAATTTCTCGACGTTTTCCTGGTCGATCATGATGATGACGGTGAGGTAGGCGCGCTTGTCACCGATGACCACCGCGTCGGTGATGTAGGGCGAGAACTTGAGTTCGTTTTCCAGCTCGCTGGGCGTCACGTTCTTGCCGCCGGCGGTGATGATGATGTCCTTCATCCGGTCGGTGATCCGGAAAAACCCTTGCGCGTCCATCACGCCAACGTCGCCGGTGTGCAGCCAGCCCTCGGCATCCAGCGTCTCGGCGGTTTTTTCAGGCTGGTTCAGGTAACCCAAAAAAACATTGGTGCCGCGCACCAGGATCTCGCCAGTGGCCGGGTCCAGCCGCATCTCGTTGTAGCCGGCGGCCGGGCCTATGGAGCCGGGCTTCATGCAACTGGCCGGCACGCCGCTGGCGGCGCCGCAGGTTTCCGTCATGCCCCAGACCTCCAGCATGGGAACCCCCAACGCCATGTACCACTTCACCAGGTCGGGCGAAATGGGCGCCGCACCCGTGACGCAAAACCGCGCCTTGTGAATGCCGATCAGCTTTCGCGTGTTGTTGAGTGCCAGCCAGCGCGCCAGCGTGAAGCGGGCCTTGAGCGATGTGCTGACCGGTTGGCCGGCCAGCACGGTGTCGGCGATGCGCATGCCCACGCCAATGCTCCAGGTATAGGCGGCCTGCTGCAGCCAGCTGGCTTCCTTCAGTGCGATCATCACGCCGGAATAAAACTTCTCCCACACACGCGGCACGGCGGTGAACACCGTGGGTGCGATCTCACGCACGTTTTCAGGAATGGTCTCGGGATTCTCGACAAAGTTGAGTTTGGCGCCCGCGTACATCGCAAAGTATTCACCGCCCATGCGCTCGGCGATATGGCACAGCGGCAAAAAGCACATGCGCTCGTCGTCTTCGTTTTGCGCGACGAGTGTGTTGTAGCCACGTGCGGTAAACACCAGTCCGCGCTGGCTGTGCATCGCGCCCTTGGGTTTGCCGGTGGTGCCAGAGGTGTAGACCAGGATGGCCAGGTCTTCAGGTTTGCAGGCAGCGGCGCTGTCTTTCACCGTGTTGGGATGGTCGGCCAGGTAGCTGCGGCCCAGCGCGCGCAGCTCGTCCAGTCCCATCACGCCGGGGTCATTCAGGTCGCGCAGGCCCTCGGTGTCGAACACGATGATCTTGCGGAGCAGGGGCAATTGCGGCCGCACTTCCAGCGCCTTGTCGAGCTGCTCGTCGTCTTCGACAAATAGCGTGGTGGTGCGCGAATCTTCACAGAGGTAGTGCACCTGCGAGGCGGCGTCGGTGGGGTAGATGCCGCTGCAAACCCCGCCGCAGCTGAGCACCGCCAGATCGGCCAGCACCCATTCGATGACGGTGTTGGAAAGGATGGAGGCGCATTCGCCGCGCGGAAAGCCCAGGGCGAGCAGCCCGGCGGCGATTTCGCGCACCGCATCGCCGGTTTGCGTCCAGGTCCAGCTGCGCCAGATGCCGAGCTTTTTCTGCCGCATCCAGGTTTTGTGGCTGCGCTGCTCCACCGCGTTCCAGAACACCGCAGGGATGGTTTCGCCTGGCATGACGATGGCATGCTCGGGCTGGATGTGTGAAAGATCCCAAAGATTGCTCATTCAGTCACCGCCACGTCTTCTTTTTCTTCCAACGCCGCTCGCCGCGCACGCCGTCTTCTTTCATGCCGAGGTAGAACTCCTTGATGTCCTCTTTCTCGCGCAGGCGGGCGCAGGTGTCTTCCATCACGATGCGGCCGTTTTCCAGCACATAGCCGTAGTCCGACGCGTTGAGCGCCATGTTGGCGTTCTGCTCGACCAGCAGGATAGTGGTGCCGCGCTCGCGGTTGATGCGCACCACGATCTCGAAAATTTCCTTGGTGAGCTTGGGTGACAAGCCCAGGCTGGGTTCGTCGAGAAGGATCAGGTCGGGCGAAGCCATGAGCGCGCGCGAGATTGCCAGCATCTGCTGCTGCCCGCCCGACAGCAGCCCGGCGTCTTGCAGGGCGCGCTCTTTCAGGATCGGGAAGTAGCCGTACACCGCTTCCATGTCGAGCGCCACGCCGTCGCGGTCCTTGCGGGTGTAGGCACCCATCAGCAGATTGTCGCGTACGCTGAGCAAAGGGAATACCTCGCGTCCCTCAGGCACATGCGACAAGCCCTGCTGCACGATATGAGCCGGGTCCTGCGCCGTGATGTCCTCGCCCTTGAAGTCGATGGAGCCCTTGCGCGGATCGAGGATGCCCGAGATGGTCTTGAGGATGGTGGATTTGCCCGCGCCGTTGGAGCCCAGCACCGTGGCAATTTCGCTGCGGCGCACCTGCAGGCTGATGCCGCGTATGGCCTTTATGGGGCCGTAGGAGCTCTCGACGTTGAGGAGTTTCAGGACGGGTTGGTCGCTGACGGGTGGAGGGACCGCACTCATGCTGTCCTCCGTAGTGATGTGACCTCATCCACCGAGCCCAGATAGGCTTCGATGACGCCAGGATCGTTCTGTACCTCGCGCGGCGTGCCCATGGCCAGCACCTCGCCCTGGTTCATGGCCAGCACGCGGTCTGACACGCGGGAGACCAGTGACATATCGTGCTCGACCATCAGCACCGTGATGCCCAGCTCATGCTGGATGTCCTGGATCCAGAAGGCCATGTCGCCGGTTTCTTCCACATTGAGGCCGGAAGAGGGCTCGTCGAGCAGCAGCAACTGCGGCTCGGTGCACAGCGCCCGCGCCAGCTCGACCACCTTGCGCACGCCGTAGGGAAGACCTGCGACCATCGAATCGCGGTGATGTTGCAGGTCGAGGAAGTCAATGACCTGCTCGGCTTTTTCGCGTGCCAGCAGTTCGGCATCTCGCGCCCTGGCGGTAAAAAACAGGTCGTGCAGCAAACCTGTCTGCCGGTGCGTGTGCCGGCCAATCAGCAGGTTGTGCAGCACGGTGGCGTGCTCAAACAGCTCGATGTTCTGGAAGGTGCGCGCAATACCCAGCGAAGCAATCTTGTGGGGCGGCTGGTAGGTGAGCTTTTCGCCGCGGTATTCAATCTCGCCGGTGGTGGGTGTGTAGATGCGGCTGATCAGGTTGAACACCGTGGTCTTGCCCGCGCCGTTGGGGCCGATGAGCGTGAAGACTTCGCCCTGCTTGACGTCAAAGCTCACGTTGTTGACCGCCAGCACGCCGCCGAAGCGAACGCTGAGGTTTTTGGCGGAAAGGAGGGTCGTGCTCATTTCAGGCGATCTGACTTCTGGAATGATTTCTGCCGTTTAAAGAGTCCTTTTCTGTAGAAAGGAAAGAGCTGCAAATAGGTGCGAATCTTCAGCCAGCGGCCATACAGCCCCATCGGCTCAAACAGCACAAAGGCGATCAGCACAATGCCGTAGACCGCCGCCTGCAGGCCGGGGGCCTGGCCTATGGTGGCGGGCAAATAGTCTTTGGTGAGGCCAATCACCTGCGGCATGGAGATCAGGAAGATGGCGCCCAGAAAAGCACCGTGTACCGAGCCCACGCCGCCGATCACGATCATCAAGAGCAGGTCGATGGACTGCAGGATGTTGAACTGGTCGGGCGAGATGAACTGCAGCTTGTGCGCATAGAGTGCGCCGGCCACGCCGGCCAGCGCCGCAGACAGCGCAAAAGACAGCGTCTTGTAGCGCGCCAGGTGGATACCCATGCTCTGCGCCGAAATCTCGGAATCGCGGATCGCGACAAAGGCCCGGCCCGTGGGCGAGCGCAGCAGGTTGAGGATGGCCAGCGTGGCCGCCACGGTGATGAGGAGGCAGAGGAAATAGAAGGACTCGCCGCTGGCCAGCTTCCAGCCGAACATGTCGGGTGCCTTGATGTGGATGCCCGCATTGCCGCCGGTAACACTTTCCCAGCGTGCAAACACTTCTTCAACAATGAAGCCAAAAGACAGCGTCGCCATGCCGAGGTAAATGCCCTTCACGCGCAGGGCGGGCAGGCCCACGACCAGGCCCACGGCGGCTGATAGCCCGGCGGCGCACAACAAGGCGATGGGAAAGGGCAGGCCGGCGTTGGTCATCACCGCCTGCGTGTAAGCGCCGACGCCCAGAAAGGCCGCGTGCCCCAAAGAGAAGAGGCCGGTGAAACCCGCCAGCAACATCAGGCCCAGCCCGGCGATGGCGTAGATCATCACGAAGGTGAGTTGTGCGAGCCAGTATTCGGGGAACAACCACGGTGCCGCTAGCAACAGCAACATCAGTGCGCCGTACCAGAACACATGGCCTGCGTGCTTGGCCAGTTTGATGTCCTGGCCGTAATCGGTTTTAAAGATGAACCTCATGAGAAGGCTCCCCCCCGAAGCGCCTTCGGCGCCTCCCCCTCGGGGGGCGCCACTAGCGGCCCGGCAAAGCCGGTTCCACGGTGGCCTGGCTTTAAGGGATGGCACGCGTTGACCTGCTTGTTCGTCATACTTTTTTTCGGAGCTTCTCGCCGAACAGGCCGCTGGGCTTGACCATCAGCATGATGAGCACTACCACATAGGCGGCGATGTCCTTGAAGCCGTCGGGCAAATAAAAGCCCGAGAACGATTCAACCAGGCCGATCACCAGCCCGCCCACAATCGCGCCGGGCAGACTGCCGAAACCGCCTACCACCGCGGCCGGGAAAGCCTTGAGCCCGATAAAACCCATGTTGGCATGCACAAAGGTGATGGGCGCGAGCAGGAGCCCGGCAATCGCCGCGACGGCCGAGGCCAGTGCCCACACCAGGCCGTTAAGCCGCTTGACGGGAATGCCCATGTAGTACGCAGCCAGCTGGTTTTGCGACGACGCCTGCATGGCGATGCCCAGCTTGCTGTACTTGAACATCGCAAACAGGATGAGGCACAGCGCTGCGGTGGTGACGATGATGGCAACCTGCTCGACATTGATGACCAGCGCGCCCAGGCTCCAGATCTGGTCTTTGTAGGGCACGGGCAGCACATAGGTTTCGGTGCCTATGCCGGGGATCATGGTGATAAGGCCGCGCGCCGTGTAGCCGACGCCGATGGTGAGCATGACGATGGAAAACGCGGGCTGGCCGAGGATGGGGCGTATTACGAGGCGCTCCAGCACCATGCCGAACAACGCCATACCTGCAATCGCGCTGATCACCGCCAGCCAGAAGGGAAACCCCAGCAAGGTCATGCAGGCCAGGCCGCCGAACGCGCCCAGCATCATCAGTTCGCCCTGCGCGAAGCTGACCGTCTCGGTGGCCTTGTAGATGAGCACAAAGCCCAGCGCGATCAGCCCGTAGATGCAGCCTTGGGCAATACCGCTGATGAGCAGTTGCAAGAATTGCACGTCGCGGTCTCCCCTGTAATGAGCTTTGGTTATAGCTGTCGCCTAAAGGTCTGTCGCTAGGGGTTGTTCCGAATACGTGTCGCCTTGGTGATCAAGCGTAATCCCTAGATGGAACGAAATGTTCGAATCGGCGCCGGCCTGGGTTTCTACGGCGACGCATGGGAGCCTGTGGCCGCGAGCATTGAGCGTGGTGGTGTTCACTACATCGCAAGCGACCATCTGGCCGAGCTGACGCTGGCCATCCTGCAAAAGGACCGGCAGCGCGACCCTGCACTGGGCTATGCACGCGATGTGGTCCCCATGCTGATGAAGCTGTGGCCGTTGATGCAGGCGCGCGGCGTCAAGTTCATCTGCAACGCGGGCGGGCTCAATCCTGCGGGCGCCGGCGCTGCCTTGCGCGCGGCGTTTGCGGCCAAGGGATGGAAGGCGCGCATCGCGGTGGTCACCGGTGACGAAGTGTTGCCGCAGCTCGCAGAGCTCGCGCCGCCGCATATGTTCAACGGCCAGGCGTTTGAGTCCGTGCGCGAGCGCATGGTGTTTGCCAATGCCTATGTGGGCGCGCGGCCTATTGTGTCGGCGCTGCAGCAGGGCGCCGATATTGTGGTGACAGGGCGCGTCGCCGATGCGGCGCTGTTCCTGGCGCCGCTGGTGCATGAATTCAACTGGAAGCTGGAGGACGCAAAAACGCCGGCCGAGCTGGATCGGCTGGCGCAAGGGCTGGCGGTGGGGCACTTGCTCGAATGTTCGGGCCAGGGCAGCGGCGGCAACTTTGGCAGCCAGCAGGCGTGGAAGGCCATTCCCGATCTCGCCCACATCGGCTATCCCATCGCCGAGGTCAGCGTAGACGGCACGGCGCTGATCACCAAGGCACCGGGCACGGGTGGCCGCATCAATTTCGATACGGTGCGCCAGCAACTGCTGTATGAAGTGCACGACCCGGGGCACTATGCCTCGCCCGATGTGGTGATGGATTTATCGGCGGTGCGGCTCGAAGACCTGGGCGACGATGCCGTGCGCATGACGGGCGTGCGCGGCCACGCGCGGCCCGCGCAACTCAAGGTGGTGGGCGGGTTTCGCGACGGCTACAAGGCCGAGGTCACCTGGGGCTTTAGCTGGCCTGATGCGCATGACAAGGCACTGGCAGCTGTGGAGATGGTGAAAGCCCGGCTGAGGGAAAAGCGCCAGGCGCACGACGAACTCTTTGTCGAATTCCCGGGGCTCAACTCGGCACATGGCCCACTGGCGCCACTGCCTGCACCTGCAGTGCTGGCGGAGCTCAACGAAGTCTGGGTCCGTATGGCGATCAGGACGCAGGACAAAGCGGTGGCCGAAGGTTTTGGCCGGCTCTTTCCGTGGATGGCCTTGAGCGGGCCGGCCTATACCTGCGGCTTTCACGGCCTGAACAACAGCAGTGAGTTGCTGGGCATCTGGCCTGCGCTGATTGACCGGCAAGCGGTTGAGGCGGCGGTGCGTGTGGAGGTGTTGCAGTCATGAGGGTGCAATTGGTGAAGCTCGCGCATGCGCGCAGCGGCGACAAGGCCGACTGGGTGGACTTTGGCCTCTTTGCCTGGAACGAGGCGGGCTACCGGATCATGGAGCGCGAGGTGACGGCCGAACGCGTGCAGGCGCACTTTGCGCCCTGGCTGCCGGGCGCGGTGCAATGCTGGCGCTTGCCCAATATCCTGGCCCTCAAGCTGGTATTGCAGGGCGCGCTGCAAGGCGGTGGTGCGCGCAACCTGCGCATGGACAACCTGGGCAAGGCCATGGCAGCAGCGCTGCTGCGCATGGAGATCGAAGTCAGCGAGGCAGAGCTGGAAGAAGCTCAGGCTGCCCCTCGTGCGGGCTGGTGGGGTGCCTGACGGGGATTGCGTAAAAATTTAAGCAAAAAAAGCCTGTACGCCTTTTGTATTGGGCGCAAGCAGCTATCAAATAAATAGCATCCAGGTGGCCGGCGAAGGTACCTGGCACCCGGGCGTCAGGCCTTGGGAATCTTGCGGGGCTTGCCGAAATCGTCAATGGCCACGTAAGTCAGGCTGGCTTCCGTGACCTTGATGTAGCGGCCCTGGGCGCGAAAGCGCTCGGCGTAGACCTCAACCTGGACCGTGATGGACGTGGTGCCGATACGCGTGACGCAGGAGAAAAACGACAGGATGTCGCCGACCCGCACCGGCTGCTTGAAGATGAACTGGTTGACGGCCACGGTTGCCATGCGCCCGTCCACGTGGCGGGCCGGTACCACCGAGCCGGCCAGGTCGACCTGCGCCATGACCCAGCCGCCGAAGATGTCGCCGTTGGCATTGCAGTCGGCCGGCATGGGAATGACCTTGAGCACCAGTTCCTTGTCGGTGGGCAACTGGACGTTCAGGGCGTCCTCGGCGTGAATGTCCGTATGGGTGCTTGATTCGGTAGACATAGGCACAATCTGAAAAAGTTATTACAACAACCTACACGATTGTCCCTCATGCGCTCCCGAGCTTCCGCTGTTGATTCTTCCCTGGCCGTGCCTGCCGCCGCGTCAGCGCCGGGCGCCGGCAAGGCGCTCGCGCTCCAGCGCTCGGACCTTGGCACCCTCAAACGCCTTTTCCCCTACCTGTGGGATTACAAATGGCGCGTGCTGGCGGCCCTGAGCTTCATGGTGGGCGCCAAGATGGCCAACGTTGGTGTGCCGCTCTTGCTGAAGAACCTGGTCGACGCCATGAACTTCAAACCGGGCGACGCACAGGCGGTGCTGGTGGTGCCGGTGGCGCTGCTGCTGGCCTACGGCCTGCTGCGCCTGTCGACCACGCTTTTTACCGAACTGCGCGAACTGGTGTTTGCCAAAGCCACCGAAGGCGCGGCGCGGCGGATTTCGCTGGAAGTGTTCAGGCACCTGCATGCGCTCAGCCTGCGCTTTCACCTGGAGCGGCAAACCGGCGGCATGACGCGCGACATCGAGCGCGGCACGCGCGGCGTGCATTCGCTGATCTCGTACTCGCTCTACAGCATCATCCCCACGCTGATTGAAGTGACGTTGGTGCTGACGCTGCTGGCCGTCAAGTTCGACGTCTGGTTTGCCGGCATCACGGGCATCGCGCTCGTGTTCTACATTTTCTTCACCGTCACGGTGACCGAATGGCGCACACAGTTCCGCAAGGCCATGAATGAGCTCGATTCGTCGGCCCACAGCCGCGCCATCGACTCGCTGCTGAACTACGAAACCGTCAAGTATTTCAACAACGAAGAGTTTGAAGCCGCACGCTACGACGAAAACCTGCAGCGTTACCGGCGCGCCGCCATCAAGAGCCAGAACACGCTAAGCCTGCTCAATACCGGGCAGCAGCTCATCATCGCCATCGGGCTGGTGGCCATGCTCTGGCGCGCAACCCAGGGCGTGGTGGACGGGCGCATGACGCTGGGCGACCTGGTGATGGTCAATGCCTTCATGATCCAGCTCTACATTCCGCTCGGTTTCCTGGGTGTGATCTACCGCGAGATCAAGCAAAGCCTGACCGACCTGGACAAGATGTTTGTGTTGATGGAGCGGGAGCGTGAAATCGCCGACGTGCCGGGTGCCCAGCCTATCGTCATCGAAGGTACGCCGGCGGTACGTTTTGAGAATGTGAACTTCGCTTACGACCCGGCACGGCCCATCCTGCACAACGTGAGCTTTGAAATTCCGCCGGGCAAGACCGTCGCGGTGGTGGGCTCTTCGGGCGCCGGCAAGTCCACGCTGGCGCGCCTGCTCTACCGCTTTTACGATGTTCAGCAGGGCTGCATCACCATTGCCGGCCAGGACATCAAGCAGGTCACACAGTCCAGCGTGCGCCAGTCCATCGGCATCGTGCCGCAGGACACGGTGCTGTTCAACGACACGGTGGAATACAACATCGCCTACGGCAAGCCGGGCGCCAGCCATGCCGAGGTCGAAGAAGCCGCGCGCGCGGCCCGCATCCACGGTTTTATTGCCTCGACGCCTCTGGGCTACCAGACCATGGTGGGCGAGCGCGGCCTGAAGCTGTCGGGCGGTGAAAAGCAGCGCGTGGCTATTGCCCGCACCTTGCTGAAAAACCCGCCGGTGGTGATTTTTGATGAAGCCACCTCGGCGCTGGATTCGGCCAACGAGCGCGCCATCCAGGCCGAGCTGCGCACCGCCGCGCAAAACAAGACCACGCTGGTGATTGCGCACCGGTTGTCTACCGTGGTGGATGCGCATGAGATCCTGGTGATGGATGCCGGGCGCATTGTGGAGCGTGGCACGCACGCGCAGCTGTTGGCGCTGGAAGGCGCGTATGCGCGGATGTGGGCGCTGCAGCAGAGTTCGGCAGAGGCTTGAGATTTAAGTGAAATCCAGGTTTTAACCATAACTGACGGGCGCAAGCAGCTATAAAATTAATAGCAAGCTGATGCCGGCACGGTTGGCCGGAATTTGCGGTTTCCAGGTAGCCATGGGATTCCCCGTAGGTAGAAAGACTGCCTGAGCTCGCATAATTGGTTCATGGAAACCAAATGGCTGGAAGATTTTGTGAGCCTGGCTGAAACCCGCAGTTTCAGCCGCTCCGCCCAATTGCGTCATGTCACCCAGCCCGCGTTTTCACGGCGTATCCAGGCGCTGGAAGCCTGGGCCGGTACCGACCTGGTGGACCGCAGCTCATATCCCACGCGGCTCACCCCTGCCGGAGAAACCCTGTACAGCCAGTCGCTGGAGATGCTGCAGGGCCTGCAGTCGACCCGCGCCATGCTGCGCGGCCACACCTCGGCCGGGCAGGACGTCATCGAGTTCGCGGTGCCGCACACCCTGGCATTTACCTTCTTTCCGGCCTGGGTCAGCAGCTTGCGCGAGAAGTTCGGCCCCATCAAGAGCCGCTTGATCGCGCTGAACGTGCACGATGCCGTATTGCGACTGGTTGAAGGCAGCTGCGACCTGTTGATCGCCTACCACCACGATTCCCAGCCTTTCCAGCTGGACCCGGACCGCTATGAAATGGTGTCGTTGGGCCAGGAAGTGCTGGCACCTTTTGTCAGGGCCAATTCCGCGGGTGAGCCCGAGTTCAGCCTGCCGGGCCGCGCCGGCCAGCCCTTGCCTTATCTGGGCTATGCGCCGGGCGCCTACCTGGGCCGCATGGTCGACATGATCCTCAAGCAGTCGAGCACGGCCATCCACCTGGACCGGGTGTACGAAACCGATATGGCCGAAGGCCTGAAGGCGATGGCGCTGGAAGGCCACGGCATCGCATTTTTGCCGCTCAGTGCCGTCAAGAAGGAATTGAGGGCCAAAAAACTGGTCAGCGCCGGCGGTAATCTGGAAATGACCATGGACGTGCGCGTGTACCGTGAGCGGCCCACCTCCAAGGAGTCTGCCAAAACCCATGCCCAGGCCTTGTGGACTTACCTGCAGGCACAAACCGGCGGCAAGGAAAAGGCTGGCGGCCGCGGCGCGGGGGCACCGGCATCGCGCTAGCCGACCGCTAGTTGCCTAAGCGGGCTGGCCTTGCGGTCAAATGCTGGCATCAGACTGACGACTAGTAGTAACCCTAAGTGGTTATAAGAAAAATGCATGGAAGATCGTCGAAACAGCATTGGTGTTTTGACATCTCCAAATTTACAGTTCGTGACGTTCAAATTTTGGTGCTTGCCCGTGCTTGTTGATTCATTTGCTGTCTGCGTTGCCTTCCTTACGGCCCTTTGTGCGGCATCGGTCTGCGCAAGGCACGGCGCCATTCGGGTGATCGCCCAGCCTGTGCGGCCACGAGTGCAGGCGGCCTGACGGTCCGCTGGCACAAAGACTGCTTACATCTGCCGTATAGTTCCGGACTTTTAATGCGTGCACCATTTTGGAAAACCCCAGAAATTGCTGTCAATGCTGCGGGTTTGCAAAACCATCAACCCTTTCACGCCGTCCGCTTTCCCCCATTTTTAGAGGCCGGGTAAACCTAGGCGTAGCCCGGGAACCAACTCTCTAGAATAGTTCGCTAATCGTTTCATTCATTACAGGAGATTCCATGAAACTCAAGCTAGTCGCTCTGTCTGTTGCATTGCTCGCCACCGGCGGTGCGTTTGCCGACACCCTTTCCAAAGTCAAGGCTTCAGGCGTTGTGACCATGGGCGTGCGTGACTCCTCCGGTGCACTGTCCTATACCCTCGGTGACGGCAAATACACCGGCTACCACGTCGAAATCTGCCAGCGCATCCTGGCCGGCCTCGAAAAAGCCGCCGAGCGCAAGCTGGAAGTCAAATACCAGCCCGTGACCTCGCAAAACCGCATTCCCCTCGTGCAAAACGGCACAGTCGACATCGAGTGCGGCTCCACCACCAACAACGCGACCCGTCAAAAAGACGTGGCCTTCGTCGTGACCACCTTCGTCGAAGAAGTCCGCATCGCGGTGAAAGCCACCTCCGGCATCACCTCCGTTGCCCAGCTCAGCGGCAAGACCGTGGCCACCACCACGGGTACCACTTCCGTGCAGACGCTGCGCAAGAACAAGCGCGCCACCGGCGTCGAGTTCAAGGAAATCTTCGGCAAGGACCACTCCGACAGCTTCCTGCTGCTCGAATCGGGCCGCGCCGATGCGTTCGTCATGGACGGTTCCATCCTGGCCGGCAACATCGCCACCGCCAAGAAGCCTTCGGACTTCAAGATCGTTGGTGAAGTGTTGAGCGTCGAGCCCATCGCCATCATGATCCGCAAGGATGACCCGCTGCTCAAGCGCCTGGCCGACGACACGGTCAAGGGCATGATCAAGTCGGGCGAGATGAACAAGCTGTGGACCAAATGGTTCCTGTCGCCGATTCCTCCGAAGAACACCAAGGTGGGCCTGGCACTGAGCGCCAGCACCAAGGCTGCCTGGGACAATCCGAACGACAAGCCCATGGAAGAGTACGCCCAGAAGTAATTCGGGTCAGGTAAATTGAGAACCCCGCCGGACATCATGCTCTGGCGGGGTTTCTCGTTTACCGTGGCATGGAAAAACAACACAACAACCCTTTGCTGGAGCCGTGATGACTTGGGATTGGCAGGTATTTCTAAATGACGACGGTAGTGGCCGAACCTACTTGCAATGGATGTTTGACGCATGGGGCTGGACGCTGTCCGTCGCCGGTGCATCCTGGGTGATCGCCATGCTGTTTGGCGCGCTGGTCGGCACACTGCGCACCTTGCCCAACAGCCCGTGGCTTGTCCGCTTTGCCAATGCCTGGGTCGAGCTGTTTCGCAACGTTCCCTTGCTGGTCCAGATTTTCATCTGGTACTTTGTGGTTCCCAAAATTTTCCCCGCCATGAAGGAGCTGCCCAGCTTCATCCTGGTGGTGTTCGCTCTCGGATTTTTCACCTCGGCGCGTATTGCCGAGCAGGTCAGGGCCGGCGTGCAGGCCTTGCCGCGCGGCCAGCGCTATGCCGGCATGGCCATGGGCTTTACCACCGTGCAGACGTACCGCTACGTGATCCTGCCCATGGCCTTTCGCATCATCATTCCGCCGCTCACCAGCGAGTCGATGAACCTCTTGAAAAATTCCTCCGTGGCTTTCGCGGTGTCGATCGCCGAGCTCACCATGTTCGCCATGCAGGCGCAGGAAGAAACTTCGCGCGGCATTGAGATCTACCTGGCGGTGACGGCCCTTTATGCAATCTCTGCCTTCGCGGTCAACCGGGTCATGGCCTTTGTTGAAAAGAAGGTCCAGATCCCCGGCTTCGTTGTAGCCGGCTCAACGGGCGGAGGGCACTGACATGCTTGGACTCGACATGAGCTTCCTGAACTGGGAGATGATTTCCCAGTTCGTCGTCAAGGGTTTTATTTTCAGCATCGAGCTGACCGTCATCGCCACCATAGGCGGCATTATTTTCGGCACCGTGCTTGCGCTGATGCGTCTGTCGGGCAAAAAATTCCTGACGGTTCCCGCGACCATCTACGTCAACGGCATGCGTTCCGTTCCGCTGGTCATGGTGATCCTGTGGTTCTTCCTGCTGGTACCTGCGTCGTTCTACACGACCTTCGGCGCCTGGGGGGCCAACTACCGCGCCGAGATTTCGGCCATCATCACCTTCGTGGCCTTTGAGGCTGCGTACTTCAGCGAAATCATGCGTGCGGGCATCCAGTCCATCTCGCGTGGGCAGGTCAATGCGGGCCGTGCCCTGGGCATGACCTATTCGCAGAACATGAAGCTGATCATCCTGCCGCAGGCTTTCCGCAACATGGTGCCCATCCTGCTGACCCAGACCATCATCCTGTTCCAGGATACTTCGCTGGTTTACGCCATCGGCGCCTACGACCTGCTCAAGGGCTTCAGCACCGCCGGCAAGATCTTCGGCCGTCCTGAAGAGGCCTACCTGCTGGCCGCCGTGGTTTATTTCGTGATCTGCTTCGGGCTGTCCTTCATGGTCAAACGCCTGAACAGCAGAATCGCCATCATTCGCTGAGATCGCTGTTTCTTAAAACACCCCCTATCTCTCAAAGAGCACACTGGAGAAGAAGATGATTGAGTTGAAAGAAGTTTCCAAATGGTACGGTGAAGTGCAGGTTCTCAATAACTGCACCACCAGCATCAAGAAGGGTGAAGTTGTTGTGGTCTGCGGCCCATCGGGCTCGGGCAAATCCACCCTCATCAAGACCATCAACGCGCTGGAGCCTTTCCAGAAGGGCCAGATCTTTGTCGACGGCAAGGCTGTGCATGACCCCAAGACCGACCTGCCCAAGCTGCGCAGCCGCGTCGGCA
Organism: Polaromonas sp. P3_B4; assembly: GCF_056402835.1. Lineage (NCBI taxonomy): Bacteria > Pseudomonadati > Pseudomonadota > Betaproteobacteria > Burkholderiales > Comamonadaceae > Polaromonas > Polaromonas sp. P3_B4. The sequence goes on along the minus strand of NZ_JBFUGQ010000001.1, from coordinate 2,963,638 downwards.
TGGTGTTCCAGAATTTCGAGCTGTTCCCGCACCTGAGCGTGACCGAGAACCTGACGCTGGCGCAGGTCAAGGTACTGGGCCGCAAGCCCGACGAGGCCAAAAAGCACGGCCTCAAATACCTGGATCGCGTGGGCCTGATGGCGCACAAGGATAAATTCCCCGGCCAGCTCTCCGGCGGCCAGCAGCAGCGTGTGGCGATTGCCCGCGCGCTCAGCATGGACCCGATCGCCATGCTGTTTGACGAACCCACCTCCGCGCTGGACCCGGAAATGGTGGGCGAGGTGCTGGACTGCATGATGGGCCTGGCTGTCGAAGGCATGACCATGATGGTGGTGACCCACGAAATGGGCTTTGCCAAAAAAGTGGGCAGTCGCGTGATTTTCATGGATGTCGGCGGCAAGATTCTGGAAGACTGCTCGAAGGACGAGTTTTTCAGTCACCCGGAAAACCGCCAGGCGCGCACCAAGGATTTCCTCAACAAGATCCTGGCGCACTGAAAGCCATGCGCCCCGGAAAAAAAGCCCCGAACCCCGGGGCTTTTTTCATGGCGGCTCATGATGGTCGGGTGGTGTGACCAGTGCGACAATTCAGGCCATGACTTCAGCCACCCGCACACCCGCCTCCACCCTGACCATCACCCGGCCCGACGATTGGCACCTGCATGTGCGCGACGGCGAGGCCCTGCACACCGTGGTGCCGCACACGGCCGCACAGTTTGGCCGCGCCATCATCATGCCCAACCTGCGCCCGCCGGTGACCACGGCCGCCCAGGCGGCGGCGTATCGGGAGCGCATCCAGGCCGCTGTGCCGGCCGGCGTGCAGTTCGAGCCATTGATGACGCTCTACCTCACCGACAACCTGCCACCCGATGAGATCAAGCGCGCGAAAGACGCCGGTGTTGTGGCGCTCAAGCTATACCCGGCCGGCGCCACCACCAACAGCGATGCCGGTGTGACCGACCTGCGCAAGACTTACAAGGCACTCGAGGCCATGCAAAAGGAAGGGTTGCTGCTGCTGGTGCATGGCGAGGTGACGTCCTCCGACATCGACCTGTTCGACCGGGAAGCGGTATTCATTGACACCCAGTTGATTCCGCTGCGCCGCGATTTCCCTGAGCTCAAGATCGTGTTTGAGCACATCACCACCCGCGAAGCCGCCCATTACGTGCGCGATGCCGGCCAGTTCACGGGTGCGACCGTCACCGCGCACCACCTGCTCTACAACCGCAATGCCATTTTCACGGGCGGCATTCGCCCGCATTACTACTGCTTGCCGGTGCTCAAGCGCGAAACGCATCGTCTGGCATTGGTAGAAGCCGCCACCAGCGGCAACAACCGGTTTTTCCTGGGTACTGACAGCGCACCGCATCCCGCGCACCTCAAGGAGCACGCAACGGGCTGCGCAGGTTGTTACACCGCCCACGCCGCCATGGAGCTCTACGCCGAAGCTTTTGATACCGCCGGCGCACTGGACAAGCTGGAGGCCTTTGCCAGCTTTAACGGTGCGGATTTTTACGGCCTGCCGCGCAATACCGGCCGCATCACGCTCAAGAAGGAAAGCTGGCACCCGCCCGAGAGCTTTGCCTTCGGCGAAGCCGAGCTCAAGCCTTTGCGCTCGGGTGAAAACCTGCCCTGGAAACTGCACACTTCAGAAAGCACCTGATGGACCACAAGCCGCGTGTTGCCCTGCTCATTGATGCCGACAACTCGCCGGCGTCCAAGATCGACCTGATCCTCAACGAGCTGTCGACCTTCGGCGAAACGAACATCCGCCGCGCCTACGGCAACTGGAAGAAGAATGAACTCAAGGGCTGGGAAGAGGTGTTGCACGAGCATGCCATCCGACCCATGCAGCAGTTCGACTACACCAAAGGCAAGAACGCCAGCGACATGGCCATGGTGATCGACGCGCTGGAGCTGCTCTATACCGACCGGCCCGACGCCTTTGGCATCGTCTCGTCGGACGCCGACTTCACGCCGCTGGTCATGCACCTGCGCGCCAAGGGCGCAGCGGTCTACGGCTTTGGCGCGCAGAAAACGCCGGAGCCTTTTGTCAATGCGTGTTCGAGATTCCTGTTCCTCGACAAGCTGCGCCCCATCGCCGTCAGTGATGCGGCGGGCGGTGCCCACGGAGACAGCCGTGACGATGGCGAGGCGGTTGCCGCCGCGCCCCTCAGGGCAACACCCGCCCAGCTCAAGCAGGACGCCAAGCTGGTCATGCTGCTGCGCAATGCCGTCCAGGCCGCAGCCGACGACGAGGGTTGGGCGCGCGTGGGTGCTGTGGGGACACAAATCGCCAACCAGGCCTCGTTTGACCATCGCAACTACGGCTATGCCACGCTGACCAAGCTGCTGGTGGCCACCCAGCTGTTTGACATCGCCGACGAAGGCAAGTCGACCGTCGCAGTGCGCGACAGGCGACTGAACAAGTCGGCCCGGGCCTAGGGGGCCTGCAGGTGCGAGTCGCTGCAGCCCTGCAGCCAGCGCCGGCCATGCCGATGCCGGCATGGAACCAGCCCTGGCTGCAACCCTGGCAGGAGCCTGGCGAACGCGTCGCCCAGGCCATTGCGGCGGGCACTGCGCTGCACCAGGCCCTGAATGCCGAGCAGCGTGCCCCGGTGCGCTTTGTTCCCCAAAGTGCATTGCCCGCCGGTGAGGCTTACGAGAGCTTTATTTTCAGGACAGGTGAATGCCCCACGCGCGAAGGTGCCCATGATTTTTTCAATGGCCTGTGCTGGATGCAGTTCCCCGAAACCAAAAAGAAGCTCAACCAATTGCAGGCTGCAGAGATTGCGCAGGCCGGTGTGCAAAAGGTGCGCGGCCCGGTCCGTGACGCGCTGACGCTTTTTGACGAGAACGCTGCTTTCCTGTCGGCGCCGCAACCCTTGTGGGACGCGTTGGCGGCCCGGGACTGGCAGCAACTCTTTGTAGGTTTGCGCCCACTCTGGCCGCAGGCCCGGCTGGTGCTGTTTGGCCATGCGCTGCTGGAAAAACTGATTTATCCACGAAAACCGATCACAGCCCATGTCTACCGGGCGCAAGCAGCTATCAATTCAATAGCAGATCTGGACCACTGGATTGCTGCCGACCTGAGCGCGGACAAGCTGGCCGGCAAGCCGTTTCTTCCTTTGCCGGTGCTGGGCGTGCCCGGCTGGTGGCCCGGGAACGAGAACTTTTCCTTTTATGATGACTCCCTTGTATTCCGACCGCCACGGCTGAACAACAACAGATAGAAATCAGCCACGGGCTTGCGGCGCAGCTTGAACTGGGCTGGCAAGCCCTCATATCCTGCGCAAGGCGGGCTTTTTTCACCGACCCCACGGAGAACCCATGAAACGTATTTTTCTGTTTGTCCTGACCAACCTTGCTGTCGTGGTGGTGCTGGGCATTGTCGCCAGCCTGCTTGGCGTCAACCGCTTTCTCACGGCCAACGGGCTGAATCTGACTGCGCTGCTCGGCTTTGCACTGATCATGGGCTTCGGCGGCGCCTTTATCTCGCTGCTGATCAGCAAGCCCGTCGCCAAATGGAGCGCCGGGGTGCGGGTGATTGAGTCGCCCCAAAATGCCGACGAGGCCTGGATCGTCGAAACTGTGCGCAAGCTGGCCGACAAGGCCCAGATCGGCATGCCCGAAGTCGGCATCTTTGAAGGCGCGCCCAATGCCTTTGCCACCGGCGCGTTCAAGAATTCGTCGCTGGTGGCCGTGTCCACCGGCCTGCTGCAAGGCATGACCAAGGAAGAAATCGAAGCCGTGCTGGGCCATGAGATCGCCCACGTGGCCAACGGCGACATGGTCACCATGACGCTGATCCAGGGCGTGATGAACACCTTTGTGGTTTTCCTCTCGCGTGTGATCGGCTACGCCGTCGACAGCTTCTTGCGCCGCGGCAGCGACAACAATTCCGGCCCCGGTATCGGCTACTACGTCAGCACCATCGTGCTGGACATCGTGCTCGGTTTTGCCGCCGCCATCGTCGTGGCCTGGTTCTCGCGCCAGCGTGAGTTCCGCGCCGACGCCGGCGCCGCGCAGCTGATGGGCCGTCGCCAGCCCATGATGAACGCGCTGGCCCGCCTGGGCGGCATGCAGCCGGGCGAATTGCCCAAAGCGGTGGAAGCCATGGGTATCACCGGCAGCATCGGCAAGCTGTTTGCCACGCACCCGCCGATTGAAGAGCGCATCGCAGCATTGCAGAACAGCCAGGCTTGAACCATCAAAGGGCGCCCCGCACAGGGCGCCCTTTTTTTCTTCCCGTTTTCTTCACAGGAGTGCAGGCATGAAAAGCTGGATCAGGCAGAACCGCAGTTTTCTGGTGTTGCTGTTGTTGTTCGGGCTGTTCCGTACCGCAATCGCGGACTGGAACCCCATTCCCTCAGGCTCCATGCGGCCCAACCTGCTCGAAGGTGACGTGGTCTTCGTCAACCGGCTGGCCTACAACGTCAAGATTCCGCTGACCGATACCGTGCTGGCGCGCACCACCGATCCGCAGCGCGGCGACGTCGTCACTTTTTCCTCGCCGGTGGACGGCGTCCGCCTGATCAAGCGGCTGGTGGCTGTGCCGGGCGACGTCGTGGAAATGCGCGACAAGGTGCTCATCATCAACGGGCAGTCAGCCCGCTATGAGGCGCTGGACACGGTGCTGGAGCCGGCCGGGCCGGTTGGCGTGCTGGTGGCCACGCACGTGAAAGAAGCCACAGCCCAGGAGCAACATGAAATCCAGTGGCTGGCCGGTGTGAAGGCCAAGGACAGCTGGGGGCCGATCACGATTCCCGCTGACCAGTACCTGATGCTGGGTGACAACCGCGACAACAGCGCAGATTCGCGCTACATAGGCCTGGTGCCGCGCAACCTGCTGATTGGGCGTGCGGAACGGATCCTGGTGTCGGCGGACATCCTGGAGAAGTGGCAACCCCGCCTTGAGCGTTTTGGCCGCTCGCTCTATTGATCAGCCGATCTGCTGATTGACTGAGGCTACAGTGGAAGCCTCAGGCCTGGCGGCTTCTCTGTACCAGCTCTATGGCGTGTGTCACTTGCGCGGGGTCCAGTCCATACATCTCGGCAAATTCCGTAGCCGTTTTCCCGCTGGCCTCAAAGGCACGCATCAGTGCTTCGCGTTTGGCAGTTTGCACTGCCATCTCCGCAAAAGCCTCGTCCAGCAAGGTGTTCGACACCTCATCCTGCGTGCGGGTGCGTTCTGCGTACTCTTCGCGGCTCAAGCCGGACGCTTCAATGGCCTCGATGAGGCGCATACGCACTTTGGGGCGCAGGTCTTCCTTTGAACGTGCCTGGCGCCGGCGGAACACTTCCATGATCGCGTGATGCACATGCTCGGGCGCTACCGGCTCGACGGGCTCGCCCTGCAGGTTGTGGCGCGGGTGGCCAGCCGCCACGCATTCGAGGTAACGCGTGGAACGGGCATGCAGGCCCAGCGCCACTTTCAGTTCGTCGCGCTTGAATGCTTCGGGGTTTTCCGCCAGCAGGTCCTGGAAAGCGCCCAGCTTGAGCGGCAGGAACTGTGCGCCGAACATTTTCGGATAGAGCTCAAACAGCTTTTCCAGCACGGGGTGGACTTCGCGAGTGCGCTGCTGCTGCGGATTGGCCGGCCGGGGGCGCTGCGGGGGGCGGGGGCGTTTGGCACGCGGGGAAGGTGTGGTGGTTTCGGTCATATGTGTGGGTGAAAAAGATGGTGTGGCGGGGTGTTCAGAAAGCTCAGCGGGGCCTGAACATGCGAAAGAGGTTGTCGGGGGTGACGGCGAAATAATCAGCCGGGCCGCCGCCGCGAAGAATGGGCTCGGCAGCCGCCGTGTCGTAAATGCCGTCTTTGAGCAGATGCCTTGCAATGTACACGCCGACGACCTCGCCCAGGACCAGCCAGGTGGGCACCGGCACGCCGTCGGCGCCCTGCAGCTGCAGGATTTGCGTCAGCCGGCATTCAAACGATACCGGGCTTTCCTGCACGCGCGGCACGGCAATGCGTTGCGAGGCCACGGGCGTGAGGCCCGCGAGTTCGAACTCGTTGACCTCGGGCGGCACCATCGCGCAGGAACGGTTCATGGCCTCGGCCAGCGGCCGCGTCGCCAGGTTCCAGCCGAACTCGCCGGTTTCGCGGATGTTGTGCAGGCTGTCCTTGGCGCCAATGCTGGCGAAGCCGATGATGGGAGGCGTGTAGTTGAAGGCGTTGAAAAAGCTGTAGGGTGCCAGGTTGAGCTGCCCCCTGGCGTCCTGCGACGAAATCCAGCCAATGGGGCGTGGCCCCACCATGGCGTTGAAGGGATCGTGCGGCAGGCCGTGGCCTTTCGAGGGCTCGTAGTAGTGAAAGTCCTGGCCCATCACGCGGCCATCCGCTGTTGTTCGGCGTCCTGCAGCACGCTGCGCGCCAGGGCTTCCGCAACCTTGATGCCATCCACGCCGGCCGACAAGATGCCGCCGGCGTAGCTGGCGCCTTCGCCGGCCGGGTAGAGGCCGCGCACGTTGACGCTTTGCAGGTCTTCTCCGCGGCTGATGCGGATCGGCGAGGAAGTGCGCGTTTCCACCCCGGTCAGCACCGCGTCATGGGTGTCAAAGCCCTTGATCTTTTTGCCGAACACGGGAAAGGCCTCGCGCATGGCCTCGATCGCGTACGCAGGCAGGGCAGACGACAGGTCGCCGATGGTCACGCCCGGCTTGTAGGACGGAGTGATGCTGCCCAGCGCGGTCGAGGGGCGGCCCGCCACGAAGTCACCCACCAGCTGCGCCGGCGCCTGGTAATTGCTGCCGCCCAATACAAACGCGTGCGATTCGAGCTGGCGCTGCAGCGCGATGCCGGCCAGCGCGTCGCCCGCCTCGAAGCCGGGGTAGTCGCGCGGGTCTATGCCCACCACGATGCCGGCATTGGCATTGCGCTCATTGCGCGAATACTGGCTCATGCCGTTGGTCACCACGCGGCCGGGCTCGGAGGTGGCGGCCACCACCGTGCCGCCCGGGCACATGCAAAAACTGTAGACCGAGCGGCCGTTGCTGGCGTGGTGCACCAGCTTGTATTCGGCCGCGCCCAGCGACGGATGGCCGGCATGGCGGCCCCAGCGCGCGCGGTCGATGATGCCCTGCGGATGCTCGACCCGAAAGCCGATGGAAAAGGGTTTTGCCTCGATGTACACACCGCGCGCATACAGCATGGCGAAGGTGTCGCGCGAGCTGTGGCCCAGCGCCATCACCACCTGGTCGGCACGCATCTCGTGGCTTTGGCCCGTGGCCTGGTCCAGTACCGTGAGGCCGCGCAGCTGTTTGCCTTGCGGGCCGTCCTCGATCAGCACGTCGGTCACGCGCTGCTCGAAGCGGATCTCGCCGCCCAGGGCGACGATCTGCGCGCGCATGTTTTCGACCACCTTCACCAGCTTGAAGGTGCCGATGTGCGGGTGCGCCTCGAACAGGATGTCGGCGGGCGCGCCGGCCTTCACGAACTCGTTCATCACCTTGCGGCCCAGGTGACGCGGGTCCTTGATCTGGCTGTAGAGCTTGCCGTCGGAAAAGGTGCCGGCGCCGCCTTCGCCGAACTGCACGTTCGATTCCGGGTTGAGCACGTTCTTGCGCCACAGGCCCCAGGTGTCCCGGGTGCGCTGGCGCACCGTCTTGCCGCGTTCCAGCACGATGGGCTTGAAGCCCATCTGCGCCAGCAGCAGGGCTGCGAACATACCGCAGGGGCCGAAGCCGACGACGACCGGTCGCAACGGCAAGCCGGCGGGCGCCTGGCCCACCGTGCGGTAGGCCATGTCCGGTGTGGGAAAGATGTGCGGGTTGCCGGAAAATTTCGCCAGCAGTGCGCCTTCCTGGGCCGCATCGGCGAGCGTGACGTCGACGATGTAGACCTTGAGCAGGTCTGCCTTGCGGGCATCAAAGCTGCGTTTGTGGATGTGGACGTTCTGCAGGGCGGCTGCGGCGACGCCCAGTGTCTGGGCCACCAGGGAGGGCAGGGCATCCTCCGCGTGGTCCAGCGGAAGTTTGAGTTCGGTCAGGCGAATCATGAGAGGGGCTCGTGTTGATCAAGCAACCTGCATTTTAAAGGACTGGCGGATAATGGGCCCCGTGAAGCACGCCAGACCGCCGCTGGTGCAATCTGGGAAACCAGGCACTGGAGGAACGTCCGGACTGCACAGGACAGCGTAGGAGGTAATACCTCTCCACCGTGAGGTGAGGATCAGAGCAACAGAGACGAGTCGGCCTTGGGGCAACCCCGGGCCGGGTGAAACGGGCAATCTCTACGCGCAGCAATACCAAGTAGGCCAACGTTGATGTGGTTCCGCAGAGTTGGCGGGTAGGTAGCATTGAGCCGTGGGGGCGACCCCCGGCCCAGATTAATGGCGGTCACGCCGGACTTTCTCCAAGGGGGTCCGGTGCACAGAATCCGGCTTATCGGCGGGCTTCACACTAATAAAAAAGCCCCGTTCAGCAATGAACGGGGCTTTGTTTTTGGGCCTTGCCGGCCCTGCCTGCAGCGTCTTATTTGGCGGGAGAGGCGGCGGCAGCCGGTGCCGGTGCGGCGCCTGCAGCTGCGGTGGCGGCTGGCGCTTTACCGAAGTACTGGGCGAAAATCTTGTCGTAGGTGCCGTCGGCCTTGATGTCGGCCAGGCCCTTGTTCAGTTTTGCGAGCAGCTCGGCGTTGCCCTTTTTCACGGCCAGGCCGTATTGCTCGGGTGCAAAGCTGGCGTCGGCGATGGTCTTGAACTTCGAGCCGGTGTTGTTGTTGACGTAGTGCTCCACCACGCCGTTGTCGGCGACCACGGCGTCCACGCCGCCGGCTTCCAGCTCTTTCAGTGCCAGTGGCGTCGCTTCAAAGCGCTTGATGTTGGCGCTGTCCTTGCCCTGCAGCTTGGTGATGACTTCGTCACCCGTGGTGCCGTTCTGCACGCCGACCTTGAGTTTCTTGAGGTCGTTGAACTTGGCGATCTTCGAATCCTTCTTCACGGCGATCAGTTGCTGCGCGTCAAAGTAAGGCGACGAAAAATCCATGGTCTGCTTGCGCTCGGCCGTGATCGTGATGGCCGAGACCAGCAGGTCGCGGTCGCCCTGGTTCAGGGAGTTAAAGATGCCTTCCCATGGCGTATTCAGGAACTTGACTTCGATGCCGGCCTTCTGTGCCACGGCCTTGACGACTTCGATGTCGAAACCGACGATCTCGCCTTTGTCGTTCTGGGACTCAAAAGGTACATACGCGGCATCCGTGCCGACGACGTACACCTTGGCCGCAGGTGCGGGTGCCGAGGCGGCGGGAGCGGGTGTGCTGGCTGCGGGTGCCGGCGGCTCGGTCTTGCTGCAAGCGGCCAGAACGATACCGGCGACCAGGGTGCCGGCGGTTTGCAGGAAACGTCGCGTTGAGATGGAGTAGGAAGACATGAAGTCCCTCAAAAAAGGTTGAAATGATGGTGATGCCCGTCAAGCCATGCGGTCAGGCACGGCTTCCGGCATACGAACAAAAAGTATAAACCGCAGCCCCTGGGTCAAACAGCCCCTTTCAGTAGCCTTGGTGACTGTTCAAGGCCTTAACGCCGGTATATACCCTTACGTACGGTCCAAGGTTTAGCAACTTTCACGCCACAGTAGTGTGGGTACTCGGTGGCGGCTTGCAAATCAATAGCGATGCCTGGCGCGTGTGCAGAAATCGTTAATGGACAAGGCCCAGCTCACGCACGCGGTCCACGTGCGCCAGCAGCGAGCGTTTGGCCACCGGCCAGATACGCGGGTCCACGTCGTCGTAGGCGCCCGCGACCCAGTCGTCGATCGTGCCTTCCGGGTGGGCCTGCATCACGCGCATGATCTTGGCTTCGCGCTGCAGGCGATGCGCCTTGAGCCGGGCGATCGCATTCTTTGCGTCCGCCAGCACGTAGCCATGCGCCGGGGCGATGAAGCCGATCTGGTGTTCGTCGCAGGCCGCGCTCAGCGCGTCCAGGGAATCCAGGTAGGCACTCATGTCGCCATCGGGCGGGTCAATGACCGTGGTGCTGCCGTTGAGGATGTGGTCGCCGCTGAACAGCAGGCCGTCTTCCACCAGCACCAGGCACACATGGTTGGCGGCATGGCCGGGTGTGTGCAGCACCTTCAGGGTATGGGTAATTTCGCCTTCCGGCCCTTTGCTGGTGAGCGCAAGCAGCTCCTGATTTGATAGCGATCGATCCGGCGAGAAGGCGCTGGCGGCGCGCGCCGTGGGTGCCGAAGGCAGGCCCAGAATCGGCGGCGCAACGCTGCACATGGCCTGCAGCGGTTTGGCTCCGGGTGAATGGTCGGGATGCGAGTGGGTGCACACAATCATGCGGATGTCGCCGCCGGCCGCCCGCCAGAGGCGCTGCAGGTGGTCGTGATCGGCCGGGCCGGGGTCGATGGCGATGTAGCCGCTGCCCGGGTCGCCGACCAGGTAGCTGTTGGTGCCCGGCCCGGTCATCACGCCGGGGTTGGGCGCCGTCAGGCGCATCACGTTGTTGAGCAGCGCCACGGGCTGTGATGTCTGCCAGTCGAGCGCGTGCACGATCTGCCCGTCCGGGCAGGTCAGCGCCAGCTCGCCGTAGGGCGCTTCGTGTTCCATATAGCGCGCTTCCTTGCCGGCCAGCAGCCCGGCGCGCGGGCAGGAGGTCCAGAGCGGGACTTCGGACGCGCAGGCCGCCAGCACCGAGGCCACGTCGGGGTAGTGCTGCAGTCTTTCCAGTGTGCGTATCGTGGGGAAGATGATGAAGAAACCCCCTGCCGCGTGCCGCGCCAGCGCCTCGGCCGGCCGCACCCAGACCGGCTCAAACTGCTCGGCCTCGTCGGCCACCGGGTTTTGCCCTTCGGGCATGCGGGCAACAAGAAAAGGCACGTCAAAGCGGCGCGGCAGGTCGCGGTCGGTGATCCAGTGCGCCAGCACAAATACCTGGTCACCGGCCAGCGTCAAGCCGCGCTCCCGGCATTGCACGGCGAAGGACGCCTTGCGGTCCAGTGCTGCGATGTCGGCAGTCGTGGCATAACTGCCGTCGACGTGGCGCGCCAGCAGCACGCCGAGTTCCTCAAAACTTTCGCGGATAGCCGCGATGGCCTGTGTCAGGTGCAGGTCGCTTTGCGTGGCCCGCCGGGTGGACTGTGCGTGCGCCGCGGCATCCGCCGCGTCGATGCCGCCGCCGGGAAAGACATAAGCCCCCGGGGCGAAGCTGGCGGTCATGGATCGCCGCGTCATCAGGACTTCGACGCCGTGCGGGGTGTCGCGCAGCAACAGCACGGTGGCCGCCGGACGTACAGGCGCGGGTTCGCGCGAAGGATGGAGCAGTTGGGAAGGACGTGGCATCCGCAAATTATGGCTTCGGGGCTGCGCGGGCGTTGCCGGCGGGTTTGGGCGTATTTTTCTGCCCTGCAAAACCGTGGCAAACCATGCGTATCGCCCTGAATTCCTTCAAAACCACGGCCGGTGGGTGCGAAATGGCCGATTCACCTCTTTAAGTGCCGCCTTCGCACCGCAGATAATTCCCCCATGCGAATCCGATTCACCAAAATGCAGGGCGCGGGCAATGACTTTGTCATGCTCGACGAAACCCGCGCCCCGCTGGGCCTCTCCACCGCGCAATACCGCTTCCTGGCCGATCGCCACTTCGGCGTGGGCGCCGACCAGATTCTCTCGGTGCGGCCGCCGCCTGCGGATGCGGGGGAGGGCATCGACTTCGAGTACGTGATCCACAACGCCGACGGCGGCGAGGTTGAGCAGTGCGGCAACGGCGCGCGCTGCTTTGTGCGCTTTGTACGCGAGCAGGGGCTGACGACAAAGGACGTTGTGAGGGTCAAGACCCTCGGCGGGATCATCGAGCCGCGCATGCAGGCTGACGGGCGTGTCACGGTCGACATGGGCGCCCCGGTGTTTGACCCGGTACGGATTCCTTTTGATGCTTCGGGCCTTACGCCTGTGACCCAAGGCTCATGGCAAAAATGGCCGCTAGCCCTTGATGGGTCAGCGCAAGCAGCTCCTCTTTTGATAGCGGCCTTGTCGATGGGCAACCCGCACGCGGTGCAACTGGTGGATGACGTCGACGCTGCGCCGGTGCTGCAAACCGGCCCGCTGATTGAAAACCACGTGCGTTTTCCGCGCCGTGTGAACGCCGGCTTCATGCAGGTGGTTTCGCGCAGCCAGATTCGCCTGCGGGTCTACGAACGCGGCGCGGGCGAGACGCTGGCCTGCGGCACAGGCGCCTGCGCGGCGGTGGTGGCGGGCATACGCTGGGGCCTGCTGGATGCGCGGGTGGACGTGATGACGCGGGGCGGCCAGCTCACCATTGAGTGGCCCGGCGGACTCGACGCGCCTGTCATGATGACCGGGCCGGCTACTACGGTGTTTGAGTCCGAGATCAATATCCCCGATGGGATCTGAAAACTGCCTTTCGACGAAAGCGGATGTAACGCGGGCAAAGGATGCCTTTGCGCCTGCTGCAAAACTGAGGACAATGCCCGGATGAATCCAACTGAACACCCCATCACCGAAGACGACATCGCCAACTTCCTGGCCAACACGCCCGACTTCTTCGAGCGCCACGCCGAACTGCTGGCTTCGGTGCAACTGTCCAGCGGACACGGCAACCGTGCCGTCAGCCTGCAGGAGCGCCAGGCCTTGATGCTGCGCGAAAAGATCAAGGGCCTGGAAACGCGGATGGTCGACATGATCCGTCACGGGCAGGACAACGTGGCCATTGCCGACAAGATGCAGCGCTGGACACGCAAGCTGCTGCAGGCGACGCAGGCGCGCGACTTGCCGGGCGCCATCGTCGAGGGCATCACCGGCGAATTCCTGATCCCGCAGGCCGCCATCAAGGTCTGGGACGTGAACGGGATTTTTTCGGATGAAAGCTTTGCGACCGATGTGAGCGAGGACGCCAAAACCTTTGCATCGTCATTGAGCGCACCCTACTGCGGCGTCAATTCGGGCTTCGAAGCGGTCAACTGGCTGCCCGAGCCCGCGGTGGCATTGTCGATCGCGTTGATACCGCTGCGCGCTGCGGCGGGGGCGGAAGTCTCTGGCCTGCTCGTGCTGGCCTCGCCCGACCCGGAACGCTTTCACAGCGGCATGGGCACGGATTTCCTGGAGCGCCTGGGTGAGCTGGCCGGCGCGGCGCTGACCCGGCTGCGGCCCCAGCCGGTTGCTGCCGAATAGGCACCGGGGCCATGCACCACGGCCATGATGCAAACGCCGCCTTCAGCCTCTGAATCCGGCGGCGGGCAGCTGGCGTTGCCGCCTTCCGATCCGCTGGTCGAGCGTTACCTGGAGCATGTGCGTGTGGAAAAGCGCCTGGCCCAGCGCACCGTGGAGCTCTACGCGCTCGACCTGCAAAAGCTTGAAGCCAATGCGCACCAGGCCAGGGTGGCGCTGGTGGCGGTACAAAACGTTCACATGCGGCGCTGGGTGGCGCAAATGCATGGCGCGGGGCGCAGCGGCCGCGGCATTGCACTGATCCTCTCAGGCTGGCGCGGCTTTTACACCTGGCTGGGCCGCGAAGGCCTGATCAGCGGCAACCCCGTGCAGGACGTGCGGGCGCCCAAAGCCCCCAAGCCCTTGCCCAAAGCCCTCAGTGTGGACGAAGCCGTGCAGCTGGCGGGCTACCAGGCCGATGCCGCCGATGGCGACCCGCAGCTGGAGCTGCGCGACCAATGCATCACCGAACTGCTGTACGGCTGCGGGCTGCGTATCGGCGAACTGGTGGGCCTGGATGTGAAGGCCAGTGCGCAGGCGCGCGGCTGGATCGACACGGATGCGGCCGAAGCTTATGTGCTGGGCAAGGGTTCCAAAAGGCGCAGCGTGCCGGTCGGCCGGGCTGCGCTGCAATCATTGCAGCAGTGGCTTGCCGCGCGGGCCAACTGGGCGCGTGAAGACCCTGCGCTTTTTATCAACCAGCGCGGCACCCGCCTGACGCCGCAGCACATCCGGGTGCGGCTGAAGCAGCGCTCGCTGAAGGCGGGGCTGGCCACGCCGGTGCACCCGCACATGCTGCGCCACTCCTTTGCCAGCCATGTGCTGCAGTCGAGCGGTGATTTGCGTGCGGTTCAGGAGCTGCTGGGCCATGCCAACATCACGACCACGCAGGTCTATACCCGGCTGGATTTCCAGCACCTGGCCAAGGTGTATGACGCGGCGCACCCGCGGGCCCTGTCGAAAGCCGGAAAGGCCGGCGCGGGCGCGCCGGCATCACCAGGAAGCCTGGCGAAGCCCGACAAAGACGCTAAAGACAAAGCCTGAGCCTGGCACCAGCACTGGTGCCAGGCTCAGGCTGGACTGGGGCGGTCGCGCCTTGCCGGCCGTGCCGGTGGCATTTCCCCGAGCATGAACACCGCCCGCTTGCTGTCAGCCGGGGCGGCGGCCAGGCGCTCTTCAAGTTGGGCCAGCAGGCCCTGGGCGTTGGAGCCCTGGTAAGGCACCAGGGCGTACGCGACATGAACCTGTGCGACGCAGTCCACGTGCAGGCCTTTGTAGGGCATGAGGCAGCGCGCCACGATGCGCGGCCCGAGCGTGCCGGCGTCCTCGGCATTGAAGGGGCCTTCGACCAGCATGCCGAAGCGCCGCTCCGACAGCCGCGCAGCGCTGTCGATCTCGCGTGCGGTGGACAAAAGGCGTTCGGCCACATGCAGCGGCAATTCTTCGGCGGCCTTGCGCCCGAAATCGCGCTGGATCTGCTCGGAATTGACCAGGTCGATGATCATCACCGCGCTTTGGTGGCGTAGCCGTTCGGAACGCGCAATCATGCGGATCAGGCGCTCGGCAAACACGTGGCCGTTGATGAGACCCGTGGCCGGGTCCACCCGGTCCAGGCCCTGGATGCGGCGGATGTTTTCGCGCCGGTGCTGGCTGCGCAGCATCAATACCAGCATGGCGATGGGCAAATGCAGCGCCACACCCAGCTGCATGCCGTGCTGCGTCAGGAAACCGATGGGCACCAGCTCGGCATTGCGGGCCATGGTCCATCCAGCGGCGGCCAGCACCGGCACATACGCCAGCATCAGCCAGGGCGCAAACCGGTCGCCGCGGCGCCAGGCCCAGCCCATGACCAGCACGCTGCTGAATTCCAGCAGCAGCACGATGGGGATGAACAGGCCCATGCGCGATGCAGATGGAACCAGCGCCAGCACCACGGCCGCCAGCACGCCCAGCGCGGCCTGGCCCGCCATCAGCCAATGCAGGCGCAATGAGCGTTCGGGCAGGGCCACCACCGCGGAAATGAACAACAGGGTGGCCGACACCGCCAGCATGGGCAGCACGGATGTCGAAATGTCGTTCCACCCCGGCCACGCCGGCCACAGGTGCAGCCCCGCGATGCCGGTGACGGTCGCCTGCGTCAGGCCCATCAGGGTCACGCAGAGGGCGTAGTAACCGTACGCGGTGTCGCGCAGTGAAATGGCGCCCAGCGCCGAGATCAGCGCCGCCAGCCCCGTCAGCCCGAAAAAGATGCCCAGGATCAGGGAAACACGCTGTTCTGAGTGGCTCAGGCGCCCCTCGCTGATGAACTGCAGTGGCGCGCTGAATGCGTGGCCGTTCTCCAGGCGCAAAAGGTAATGGGTGGGTACCTCGGCCGACAGCGCGATGGGCAGCAGGGGATGGCGGTGCGGCACTGGCCACTTGTCTACCGCCACCAGGTCGCCGGCGCGCTGCTCGTTCCACCGGCCGACACCGTCCAGGGTATACAGCGAAGCCCGGTCGATGGACGGGTAGGGAACCTCAAGGTACCAGCGCTCTGTGTCTGGCGCCGGCGGCACGTTAAAGCGCACCCACATGGCCTGGCCGCTGGTCACCGGGTAGATCGCATTGCCGTGTGTCGGCTTCCAGGGGATGTCGGGGGCGGCGGCAACCTGCTCGGGAGTGAACTGGCCGGTTGTGTCTATCCAGTAATCGCCCCAGTCCTGCAGTGCGACAGGTTCTGTCTGGGTGTCCAGGTCCAGTATGGTGCGCGACCGTGCATCCAGGCTGGTCAGCGCCAGCAGCGAGCCCATGAACAGGCTGATAACCAGCCCCAGCAACAGGGTGCGGACGGGGGCGGGCGTGCGCATGGCCGGGCTTGCCAGCGGCCCGTGTTTCTTCCATCGCCGCGAAAATGAGGTCAAAAACATTAACCTGCGATTGTCGCAAAACTTTCACGAAAATTACACCGAGCTGTCAAATCGCTGTCAGTCGGGTCATTTGTCAGGGTGAATACCCCCGTGCTCGGGAGGGGGCGATGCCATCAGCCGCGACAATAGCGCATGAAAATAATTCGACTGCGGGACGGCAAGGAGCGCTCATTGCTGCGGCGCCATCCCTGGATTTTTGACGGCGCCATCGCCAAAGGGGGCGGTGATGCGGGCGAGACTGTGCGGGTGGAAAGCCACGCCGGCGAATTTTTGGGCTGGGCAGCGTTCAGCCCGGCCTCCAGGATCCGGGCCCGGGTCTGGAGCTTTGACGAAGCCCAACGCATCGACGCTGCCTTCTTTTCAGCGCGCATCGCCCAGGCCCTGAAGGCACGGGAGCTGTTTGACATCCAGAGCGACGGGCGGCGGCTCATTCACGGCGAATCCGACGGCCTGCCAGGCCTGGTGGTGGATCGCTATGCGGACACGCTGGTGGCGCAGTTTTCCAGCTGCGGCGCAGAAAAATGGAAAAGTGTGATTGTCGAAGCCCTGCTTGCCCAAACCGGCCTGACGCGCCTTTATGAACGCTCCGATGCGAGCTCCCGTGCCCTGGAAGGCCTGCCCGAAGTGACCGGCTGGCTGGCCGGCTCGGGCGAAACCGGCATCACCATTACCGAACACGACTGGAAGCTCAGCCTGGACGTGGCCGAAGGCCATAAAACCGGCTTTTACCTGGACCAGCGCGACAGCCGGCAGAAGTTTGCCGCCTACACGCGCCGCCTGCGGTTCGGCCAGGTGCTCAACTGTTATTGCTATACCGGCGGCTTCACCGTGGCTGCGCTGGCCGGCGGCGCCGGGCACGTCACGTCGATCGATTCGTCCGGCCCGGCGATCGAACGGGCCCGGGCCAATGTGGCACTGAACGGCTTTGACGCCAGCCGCACCACCCTGCTGGATGCCGATGTCAACGCCTCGCTGCGCCAGTACCAGAAGGAAGGCCGGATGTTCGACGCCATCGTGCTGGACCCGCCCAAATTCGCGCCCACGGTGACGCATGCCGAGCGTGCCGCCCGTGCCTACAAGGACATCAACCGGTTGGCGTTGTCGATTCTGGCGCCCGGCGGCGTGCTGTTTACCTACTCGTGTTCGGGCGGGGTCAGCGCCGACCTGTTCCACAAGATCGTGGCTTCGGCCGGCATCGATGCGGGGGTGGACGCTTTCATCTCCGAGCGCATGGGTGGCGCACCCGACCATCCCATGACGGTCGCCTTCCCGGAAGGCGAGTACCTGAAGGGGCTCGTACTGGTGAAACGGGTGGGCGGCTGATTTTTATATAAATAGTGGCTGCAGGCTAATAAAGACGGGCGCAAGCAGCTATTAAAAATATAGCGGATGCAGGACGGAAATTACCGGCCTGCGCTGTTTTTGGGGCCCCTGCGCTTGACACGACCTGTAAAGTAACTGCTGGCCAAGGTGGTATTCAGTCCGGCGGCGCGGCTGGCTTGAACCGGCCGCTAAACTCCCCCACCTGTGTGGCTGCGACCTCGACCTGCTTCGCCCTTCGCGCTACCCCTGCAATTCCTGTTTTTAGGTAACACCATGAGCTTGATCCCCGTCACCATCCTCACCGGCTTCCTGGGCTCCGGCAAAACCACGCTGCTCAAGCGCGTGCTGACCGAGGCGCACGGCCAGAAAATCGCTGTTATCGAGAACGAGTTCGGTGAAGAAAACATCGACAACGAAATCCTGGTCAATGACACCGAAGAAAACATCATCCAGATGAACAACGGCTGCATCTGCTGCTCGATCCGCGAAGACCTGCGCGAAACACTGCAGTTGCTTGCCGCCAAAAAGCGCAAGGGCCTGCTCGACTTTGAGCGCGTGGTCATTGAAACCACCGGGCTGGCCGACCCGGGGCCGGTGGCGCAGACGTTTTTCATGGACGAAGAAATTGCCGAGCAGTACCTGCTTGACTCGATCCTGACCCTGGTCGACGCCAAACACGCCGCGACCCAGCTCAACGACCGCCAGGAGGCGCGCCGCCAGGTCGGGTTTGCCGACCAGATATTCATCAGCAAAACGGACCTGGTGGCCAAGGACGAAGTTGACGCGCTGATGCACCGCCTGAAGCACATGAACCCGCGCGCGCCCCAGAAAGCGGTGCATTTCGGGGAAGTCGCCATCAAGGACGTGTTTGACCTGCGCGGCTTCAACCTCAATGCCAAGCTGGACATCGACCCCGACTTCCTCAAGGAAGACGACCATGCCGGGCATGACCACGATCATGACCATGAGCACGGGGAGCACTGTGATCACCCTTCACATGCGCACGACGCCAAGGACGGGCATGAGGGCCATGGCCACCATCACCACCACGACGATGACGTCAAGAGCTTTGTGTTCCGGTCGGACAAGGCTTTCAGCCCAGCCAAGCTGGAGGACTTCCTGGGTGCGGTCGTCAACATTTACGGCCCGCGCATGTTGCGCTACAAGGGCGTGCTGAATATGGAAGGCACCGACCGCAAGGTGATTTTCCAGGGGGTGCACCAGCTCATGGGCAGCGACCTGGGGCCCGCCTGGGCCGAGGGCGAGAAGAAAAACAGCAAGATGGTCTTCATCGGCATCGATTTGCCCAAAGATATTTTTCTGCAGGGCCTGGAGCAATGCCTGGTTTGAGGTAGGCTGTCCGCCTGTGGCCTGTAAAAGGCGGAGGGCTTCATGTTTGTCTCGATTCTCCAACGATTTGTTCCAAGGGTGCTACGGCAGGCTGCGCAGCCGCTACAATCGCGCGCCGACCAAAATACCCGGAAAATCAATTCGGGAGGCAAGCCAGGCACAAAATCGGCTACAAAGCGGATTGAAAGCCACCCAGGTGTGGTTTTCGAGGCTGGCAGGCGGCAGACAAACCAGGAAATCTGGCAACAGGTAGGGTTGAACTGCGCTGCAGCGGTTTGGCCAGGAAGCTGCCGCGGAGGGCCATGGGCCATTCCGGGGCTGCTTCCCAGAGGAGACACATTGTGAAAGCCCAAGCAAAAAAGACCAAGACACCTGCCAAACCGGCCGCCAAGCCTGCATCGAAAGCCAAGCCGGCGCCAAAGCCCGCCGCCAAAGCTGTGAAGAAAGCGGCCAAACCTGTTGCCAAAGCCAAGCCGGCACCCAAACCCGTTGCCAAAAAAGCCGCCAAGCCGGCTGTCAAGGCTGCTTCCACGAAAAAGCCTGCCACCGCAGCTGTCAAGAAAACCGCTGCCAAGCCCTTGCCCAAAGCAAAGGCCGTCGCCAAACCCGTCAAGCCCGTGCTCAAATCTCCCCCAAAACCTGCGGCAAAGCCTGTTGCAAAATCAGCTGCCAAGCCCGTTGCAAAACCGGCCGTAAAACCTGCAAGCAGCGCCAAGCCGGCCCCCGCCGCCGTGGTGGTACCCGCCCCGGCACCGGTCAGGGCCGGGCTGATGGCCCCGCCTCCACTGAAACCCGGCAGGCGCAGCTCCGCCCGCGTAGCCACCCAGTCACCCCCTCCCGCACCCATGGTGCCAACCCATGCGCCTGACGCAGCCAAAGCCAGTTACTCCACAATGACCGAACGCGTGATCGCGCCGCCACCCCAGGCGGCGGCCAAAAAAGACCCCAAGCTCGCCAACAACTGGAAGACCAAATCCGCCGAGCAGCTGACCGACGACGAAGTCAAGGCGATGCCGGACTCCGAGTACATGAACGAAAAGCAGCTGGCTTTCTTTCGCCACAAGCTGTCGGTGCTCAAGCAGGACATCCACAACAGCGCCGGTGAAACCACCGAGCATCTGCGGGAAGACACCGTTGTGGTGCCCGACCCGGCGGACCGCGCTACGATTGAAGAAGAACATGCCCTTGAATTGCGCACCCGTGACCGGGAACGCAAGCTGCTCAAGAAGATCGAACAGTCGATTGCCCGCATCGACTCCGGCGACTACGGTTATTGCGATGAAACCGGCGAACCCATCGGCGTAGGCCGGCTGATCGCCCGTCCCACGGCCAATTTGTCCCTGGAAGCACAGCAACGCCGGGAACTTAAACAGAAGATGTTTGGCGATTGATCCCAGATTACCGGTTGAAGTTTATTTAATCGTCCTGCCATGTCCAAAGAAGATACCGCTTCAGGCTTGCTCTCCAAGATGGTGAAGTTCGTCCGGAATCCGGCCACGAACTGGTCGGATCTGGACGGCGCGCAAACAGACCGCGACGAAGCCATGAGCAAGCAATTGCTCAAGGAAATGATTGAGCGCAAGCGGCAAAACGACTTCGTGCGCAAGCGCGAATTCGACATGCTGCGCAAGATGCGCAAGCGTGAAGCCATGGTAGGTGTGGGCCAGGACCCAGGCGGCCGGCCTTCGTTCTTCCAGAGCAGCATGCCCTCCAAGCCCGACGACAGGGCCACCACGCTCAAGAAGATCGACGAGATCGAAGCGCAGATGTCCATGCAGTGGTGGAAAACCAAGAATGGCGGCATGCCGGACAACTCGGTGCACGCGCCCTTGCATAGCCCATCGACGCAGGCGCCCCCCATGCTGGACAATGCATTGCCCACCGCATACAGGGCCACGGCGCCGGCAGGTTTGCAGCAGCTGAACGCAGCCAGGTTGGCCGCCGAGCAGCAGGCGGCCCGGGAAGCCGCTCACGAGCCCTCCCAGACCCAGCCCGATTCCCTGTCTGTTGCGCTGGCCGCAGCCCGATCTACGCCTCCCGCCCAACCTCCTGCCAAACCTCCTGCAATCGGCGGCCTGGCGGGTATCGGCGGCAGTTACGACAGCGGCGGCGGTTCCAGCTTTTCTCCTTCCAAGCTCACTGCGGTGGATGTGGAGGAAGTGGTTGCCCATGATGCAGAGCTGGAGGAGGCCGCTATCCGGTTTGCCAATGGCGACGATGCGGGTGCCGAAGCCGGCCTGCTGGAAATTCTTGCCCCCGGTGCCGTACGCGCGGGCCACCCGGATACCTGGCTGACCTTGTTTGACCTGTACCGGGCCACGGCCCAGCAGGATAAGTTTGAAACGGCAGCCATCCAGTTTGTCGAGCGGTTTGACCGTTCGGCACCGCAGTGGTTCTCCATGCCTGACATGGTGAAAATGCTCAGCGTTCCGGCGGCGGGCAAGGCTGCCGCCAATCCGAATGGTCCTGCTGTTGATTGGGTCTGTCCCTCTGTGCTGGGTATACAGACCGTGGCAGCCCTCAAGGCGGCCACCGCCAAGGCGCCCATGCCGTGGCGCCTGAACTGGAACAACCTCAAATCCATCGAACCTGATGCTGTCGAGCCTTTGTACAAGGTCTTCAGCGGGTGGGCGACCCAGCCTGTTCAGCTGCGTTTCATGGGTGATGCGCAGTTGCAGAAGGTACTGCAGAACGCCACCCCTTCAGGCAGCCGCGATACCGCCCAGCAATGGTGGCTTTTGCGCATGGAGGCGCTGCGTGTAACGCATCGCCCCGACGACTTTGAATTGGCCGCACTCGACTTCTGCGTTACCTACGAGGTCTCCCCGCCAGCCTGGGACAGTGCACGTTGCGAATACAAACCGATCGATGCGCAGGGCGGCGTCACGGATGGGTCGGCCATCATTGGCGACGTGTACCGTGATTCCGTGTCCTCCAGTCTGAGCGCCATTGATGGAGACACCCAGATGGATGCACCGAGTTCACAGATGAGCAATGTGCTGTCGGTCGAACTGTCAGGCCAGATCCAGGGTGATGCGATAGCGGTGCTGGACAAACTGGAAGTCAAGCTGATGGGTGCAGACATGATGCTGATCTCCTGTGCCAAGCTCATTCGCGTGGATTTTTCGGCTGCGGGAACGCTGCTGAACTGGGTGTCAGCCCGCGAAGAGGAAAACCGGTCAGTGCAATTCACGGAAGTCAATCGCCTCGTTGCAGCGTTCTTCAATGTGATCGGCATCACTGAGCACGCAAGGGTCACAGTCCGCATCGACTGACCTTGCGGCCTTTCTGCTGGCCGAATTGGGTAGTGTTGTCATGCCATTCGGCGTCTAGTCGGATTGGTCCGACAGGGTCTTCCGGCGCCCTGTGCTTTCTGCACCGTATCCCTTCAAAAAACACGCTATCCCTGCGGTCACGCCCATTCTTGTTATGTGGCGGCCGTTACCTGCTATATTTTTCATAGCTATGCCATGCTTGCACTGTGTAAAAACAGGTTGCTGAGCGTTTGAATGGATGGAAATAGTTCCTCTTTTTTCCATTTTGGCGGGTGCTCAGTTGCTGGCGCTTAAAGCAATACTTTCAGTGCACCGTCTAAGTGCTTAATTTAGAACACTTTTTAATATAGGCCCTGGATCCGAAGATACTCCTAAGTCCTTGATTTCATTGAAAAAATTTGTTTCAAATCCCTTGTTTGCAAATGGTTTCCTGCTAAAGTGGGGAAAAGTGCAATTTAGTGGTGAAAAGTGTTTTTCAAGGGTTTGTAGCAGTGTTTCAAGGCGCTTCATCGTTAGTTCTCGATACCAAGGGTAGGCTCTCCGTGCCTACCAGGCATCGTGACGTGCTGAGCGCCACAGCTTCCGGCCAACTCACCATCACCAAGCACCCGCACGGTTGCCTCATGATTTTTCCCCGCAACGAGTGGGAGAAATTCCGCGACCGCATCGCTTCGTTGCCGATGCAGGCGCAGTGGTGGAAGCGCATCTTCCTCGGCAACGCAATGGACGTCGACATGGACGCCACCGGCCGTGTGTTGGTGTCGCCCGAATTGCGGGCGGCTGCCGGCATCAGCAAAGACACGGTGCTACTGGGCATGGGTGGTTATTTTGAGCTTTGGGACGCCGCCACCTACGCAGCCCAGGAGGCCGAGCAGATGAAGGGCGAGATGCCCGATGTCTTCAGAGACTTCTCGTTCTGAAAGAAGACGGTGAACGGCACATGGACACACCGCACCGTCTTGTTGAACGAAGCCATAGCGGCGCTTCTTGTCAACCCGGACGGCCACTACGTCGACGCGACCTTCGGGCGCGGCGGCCATTCGCGGTTGTTGCTGTCGCAGCTCTCACCCCAAGGGCGGCTTACCGCCTTCGACAAGGATCTCGACGCCATTGCCGAGGCGCACACCATCACCGACCCGCGGTTTTCCATCCGTCACGAGGGTTTCATGCATTTGGGTCTGTTGCCCGTCGCCAGTGCGGCCGGTGTCCTGATGGATCTGGGTGTGAGCTCACCGCAGATCGACAACCCGGTGCGCGGTTTTTCTTTTCGGCAAGAGGGGCCTTTGGACATGCGCATGGACACCACGCGTGGCCAGAGCGTGGCCGAGTGGCTGGTGGATGCATCCATAGAAACCATGGCGGAGGTGATTCGTGAATATGGCGAAGAACGGTTTGCTCAACAGATTGCAAAGGCGATTGATCGTCGCCGACAGGAACGGGGCCCTCTTCGAACCACCGCTGAGCTGGCCGAAGTCGTGGCTGGCGCGGTCAAAACCCGCGAGCCGGGCAAGGACCCTGCAACGCGCACATTTCAGGCTCTTCGGATTTTCATCAACGCCGAGCTTGAAGAGCTGCAACAGGCGCTAGCTGCGTCGCTGAAAGTTCTCCAACCGGGAGGCCGTCTGGTGGTGATCAGTTTTCATTCGCTCGAAGACCGCATCGTCAAGCAGTTCATCGCCGCACATTCGCGCGAGGTGTTCGACCGTCGCGCGCCTTTCGCCGAACCCAAGGCCATGCAGCTCAAGGCGCTTGGCCGCACCAAGCCCAGCGCAGAAGAGGTCGAAGGCAATCCGCGCTCGCGCAGCGCCGTGATGCGCGTCGCCGAACGCACGGGGGTGGCGGCATGAACCCCGTAGTACGCGAAGCGACAAACGTGGGGGACCTACAAAGGGCGACAGGCATTTCATGCCAGCCGGGGCCGCGGAACCGGCTTTGCCGGGCCGCAGGCGCGGCGGCCCCCTCGGGGGGCAGCGCAGTACGCGAAGCGACAAGCGTGGGGGTCATATCATGGCCAGGCTGAACCTCGTGTTGCTTCTCGCCGTGTTGGCCAGCGCGCTTTACCTCGTGCGCACTCAGTACGAGTCGCGACGCCTCTATGTCGAGCTGGAAAAAGCGACGGCCGAAGCCCGCAAAATCGAAATGGACAACGAGCGTTTGCAGGTGGAAAAGCGCGCCCAGGCTACGCCGCTGAAGGTCGAGAAGCTTGCGAAGGACAAGCTGCAGATGCGCACGGTGACACCTGCCATCACGCAATATGTGAGCTACAAGGACGCTCCGGTAACGGCGGCTTCGGCGCCGGAAGGGCCCAGGCCATGAGCCGCAGCGTGCTTTATTCGTCCAGCCCCCTGCTGGCCAGCAAGACTCCCGTCTGGCGCAGCAAATTCATCGTGGCCGGTATCGCGTTGGCTTTTGCCGGGCTAGCGGGTCGTGCGGCCTATATCCAGATTTTTGGCAATGAATTTTTCCAGCGCCAGGGTGAGGTGCGCTTTGCCCGCACACTGGAGCTGCCCGCCAACCGCGGCCGCATCCTGGACCGCAATGGGCTGATCCTCGCATCCAGCGTACCGGCATCCAGCATCTGGGCCATTCCCGAAGACGTCGAAGCCAGCAAGTCGCAACTGGCCGAGCTGGCCGTGCTGCTGGAAATGCCGCTGGTCGAGCTCAACAGAAAACTGGGCGAAGAGGACAAGACCTTTGTCTGGCTCAAGCGTCAGGTCGACGAGCCGGTGGCAAAAAAAATCCATGCCATGGGCATCAAGGGCATCTACCAGCGCAAGGAGTACAAGCGTCAATATCCCGAGGGCGAAACCGTGGCCCACGTGGTGGGCTTCACCAACGTTGAGGATCGCGGCCAGGAGGGCATTGAGCTGGCCTTCAACAAGGACCTGGCCGGTAAGGCCGGTTCGCGCCGCGTGATCAAGGACCGCCTGGGTCGTGTCGTCGAGGATGTCGGCGAACAGATGCCGCCTGTCGAAGGCAAGGACATTCAGCTGAGCATAGACAGCAAGGTGCAGTTCTTCGCCTACCAGAAGCTGCGCGACGCGGTCATTGCGCGCAAAGCCCGGGCCGGCAGCGTCGTGGTGCTGGACTCCACCACCGGCGAGGTATTGGCATTGGCGAACTATCCCAGCTACGTGCCCGACAGGCGGAAAAATCTGACCGGCGAGCAGTTGCGCAATCGGGCCCTCACCGATACCTTCGAGCCGGGTTCCACGATGAAGCCGATCACGGTGGCCATGGCGCTGGAGGCCGGTCGCATCAAGCCGCAAACCGTCATCGAAACCGGACCCGGCCGTTACAGCATCGGCGGCTTCACCATCAGTGACACCCACAACTACGGCACGCTGACAGTGGAAGGCGTCATCCAGAAATCCAGCAACGTCGGCGCGCTGAAGATCGCACAAAAGATGAGTCCGCAGGAAATGTGGGAGACCTACATGGCACTGGGTTATGGGCAAAAGCCGCAGATCCAGTTCCCAGGCGCGGTCACCGGACGTGTGCGACCCTGGAAGACCTGGCGCCCTGTCGAGCAGGCGACTATGGCCTATGGTTATGGGTTGTCGGCCTCGCTGTTCCAGATGGCGCACTCCTACACTGCTTTCGCGCATGACGGTCAGATCATTCCCGCCACCATGCTCAAAAGCAGCGAGCCCGCCGTGGGTGTACAGGTCTTTTCTGCAGAGAACGCGCATGCCGTTCGCCGGATGCTGCAAATGGCCGCCGCACCCGGTGGTACTGGCCCGTTGGCGCAAACGGTGGGTTATTCGGTAGGCGGAAAATCGGGAACGGCGCACAAGCAGGTCGGCAAAGGTTATGCCACCAACAAATACCGCGCATGGTTCACAGGCATGGCGCCTATCGAGGCCCCGCGCATCATCGTTGGCGTGATGATCGATGAGCCCAGTGACGGCAATTACTTTGGTGGCGTGGCCGCTGCACCTGTCTTCAGCGAGGTGGTGCAGCAAACGCTTCGCATGATGGGCGTGCAGCCTGACATGAGCGTCAAGCCCCAAATCACCACCCAGGCCGTGGAGGAGTCGTTTTGAGCATGCAACTCCACACCCCTGAACAAGCCGCCGGCTGGTTGCGCGAACGCGTGAGCGGCAGCCTGTGCACGGACAGCCGCAGGCTGACCCCGGGCGACGGCTTTGTCGCCTGGCCCGGCACCGTGACCGACGGGCGCAAGTTCGTGGGCAGTGCGTTGACTGCGGGTGCCACTGCCTGTCTGGTCGAACAGGAAGGCGCGGCCGCCTTCGGTTTCCAGGACGAAAAGATCGCCGAATACGCCGGTCTCAAGGCCGCCACCGGGCCTATCGCCGCCGTCTACTTCAACCAGCCGAGCCGGCAATTGCGGATTTCCGCTGTGACCGGCACCAACGGCAAGACCTCCACCGCCTGGTGGCTGGCGCAGGCTCTGGGCCGGCTGGGTCACAAATGCGGCGTCATTGGCACGCTGGGCATAGGTGAGCCTGGTGCCATGGTTTCCAACGGCCTGACGACGCCGGACCCGGTGCTGCTGCAACAGGAACTTCGGCGCTTCGCCGACCAGGGCTTTGTCGCCTGTACGCTGGAGGCCTCCTCCATCGGCGTGGTCGAACACCGCCTGGACGCGACCGCCATTGAGGTCGCGATATTTACCAACTTCACGCAGGACCACCTCGACTACCACGCTTCCATGCAAGCCTACTGGGAGGCCAAGGCCGCGCTGTTCGCTTGGCCGGGTCTGAAGGCGGCGGTCATCAATATCGACGATGCCAAGGGTGCAGAACTGAAGGAGTCGCTCGCGGGGAGCGGCCTGGACCTCTGGACGGTATCCTGCGCGGAACCGGCACGCCTGCAGGCGCGCAAGATCGAGCACGGCACCGAAGCATTGAGTTTTGAGGTGACCGAGGGTGCCGAAAGCCATACGCTGGCTGCCCGGCTGGTGGGCCAGTACAACGTGTCCAACCTGCTCGGTGTGCTCGCAGCCCTGCGCGCCATGGGTGTGTCGCTGGCCGATGCGGTCAAGGCCTGTGCCGGCCTGCTGCCCGTGCCTGGGCGCACCGAGACGCTGGCCGTCCCGGGCCGGCCGCTGGTGGTGATTGATTACGCCCACACGCCCGACGCTCTTGAAAAGGTGTTGCTCGCGCTGCGGCCGGCTGCGGCACACCGCAATGGCCAGCTCTGGTGCGTGTTCGGCTGTGGTGGTGACCGCGACACCACCAAGCGTCCGTTGATGGCGGCTGTAGCTGAAAAAAATGCCGACCAGGTGGTAGTGACCAGCGACAACCCGCGTAGCGAAAACCCGCTGGCCATCATTTGCCAGGTCTTGCTTGGCCTGAGCCGCCGCGATGCTGTGCACGTTCAGGCCGACCGGTCAGCCGCCATCACGCACGCCTTGAGCCTGGCTTGCCCCGAAGACATCGTGTTGCTGGCCGGCAAGGGCCACGAAAGTTATCAGGAAGTGGGCGGTGTGAAGCTTCCCTTCTCCGACCGCGAGCATGCGCAGGCGGCGCTCGATGCCCTGGCTTCGCCCAAACAAGGAGGCCGGCCATGATGCGCCTGCAGCAAGCCCTGGGCTGGTTGTCCGCTGCTCGCCTTGTGGGTGACGGCGGCGTGCAGGCCTTGCGGGTCAACACCGACACGCGCAGCCTGCAGGCGGGCGACCTTTTTGTGGCGCTCAAGGGCGAGCGCTTCGATGCTCATGATTTCCTCGCGCAAGCCAAGGCACAGGGCGCAGTCGCGGCGATTGCCCATCATGGTCTGGTGCAAGCTGGCCTGCCGGGGCTGGAAGTGCCCGACACGCGCCTGGCGCTGGGTCAACTGGCCGCCGGTTGGCGCTCGCAGTTCCGTCTGCCGCTGGTGGCTGTGACGGGCAGCAACGGGAAAACCACCGTCACGCAAATGATCGCGGCCATCTTGCGCGCCTGGAAGGCCAACAAGGCCTTCGCCACTGAAGGCAACCTCAACAACGACATCGGTGTGCCGCTCACGCTGCTGCGCCTGTCGGCCGAGCACGAAGTAGGGGTGGTCGAGCTGGGCATGAACCACCCGGGCGAGATCGCCTATCTGGCTGAAATTACCAGGCCCACCGTCGCGCTGGTCAACAATGCGCAGCGCGAACATCTGGAATTCATGGCCACGGTGGAAGCGGTGGCGCGCGAAAACGGCTCGGTATTTGCGTCGCTGGATGCGGGCGGCACGGCGGTCTTTCCGGCCGACGACGACTACACCCCCCTGTGGCGTGAACTGGTCGGCACGCGCAAGGTACTGACCTTCGCGCTCGCGGGCGCCGCCGACATCACAGCTACCGCGCAATGGGATGACGGCTGCTGGAAGGTGGTGGCTACGACCCCGGCGGGCAACACTGATTTCTCTTTGCACATCGCCGGCCGGCACAACGTCAAGAACGCCTTGGCCGCCGCGGCCTGCGCGCTGGCTGCGGGCGTTCCCCTGGCATCCATCTCCGTGGGCCTCTCGGCTTTTGTGCCGGTCAAGGGCCGTTCCCGTGCCATCGCCGTGGCCCTGCCGGGCCGGGTGTTGACGTTGGTCGACGACAGCTACAACGCCAATCCCGACTCCATGCGCGCCGCCCTGGAGGTCCTCGCCGAACTGCCCGGCCCGCGTCTGATGGTGATGGGTGACATGGGCGAGGTCGGCAACCAGGGGCCGCAGTTCCACGATGAAGCCGGCCGCCATGCACGCGCGCTGGGTATTGAAAAATTGTTCACATTGGGCGAGCAGTCAAAGCAGGCAGCGGCCGGATTTGGCGGTGCGCAGATTTTTGGCGGCATGGACGAACTCGCCGCCGCCGTGCTGGCCGAGCTGCCCCACACCGGCAGCGTGCTGGTCAAGGGTTCTCGCTTCATGAGGATGGAGCGTGTGGTCCAGGCCATCACGGCCAATGCGCAAGATCAAACACAACATCAACAACATCAGAAGGAAGAGCCCCATGCTGCTTAGTCTGGCCCAGTGGCTCCAGTCAATCTCCCCCGAATTCGGGTCCTTCAGGGTGTTCCAGTACCTGACGTTCCGTGCAGTCATGGCCGCGCTCACAGCCCTGCTGATCGGTCTGCTGGCGGGCCCCTTTGTGATCCGGCGGCTGATCTCGCTGAAGATCGGGCAGCCAATTCGGGAATACGCAATGCAGACCCATTTGAGCAAGAGCGGCACACCCACCATGGGCGGTGTGCTGATTCTGCTGTCCATCGGAATTTCCACATTGCTATGGTTCGATTTGTCCAACCGTTTCGTCTGGATCGTCCTCATCGTCACGTTGGGCTTTGGCGCCATAGGCTGGGCAGACGACTGGCGCAAGGTCGTGCTCAAAGACCCGGAAGGCATGCGGTCACGTGAGAAATATCTGTGGCAATCCATCATCGGCCTCATCGCGGCGCTGTACCTGGTGTTTAGCATCTCCGAGAGCTCCAACATGCGCGTGCTCGAACTGTTCTTCAGCTGGGTGCAGTCGGGCTTTGACGTGAACCTGCCGCCCAAAGCTGGCCTGCTGGTGCCTTTCGTCAAGGAAATCAGCTACCCGCTGGGCGTGTTCGGCTTCGTGATCCTGACTTACCTCGTGATCGTGGGCTCCAGCAATGCCGTCAACCTGACTGACGGCCTGGACGGCCTGGCCATCATGCCGGTCGTCATGGTGGGCTCGGCGCTCGGTGTGTTTGCCTAC
The DNA here is from genome assembly GCF_056402835.1 of Polaromonas sp. P3_B4. Lineage (NCBI taxonomy): Bacteria > Pseudomonadati > Pseudomonadota > Betaproteobacteria > Burkholderiales > Comamonadaceae > Polaromonas > Polaromonas sp. P3_B4. Next base: position 2,933,960 of record NZ_JBFUGQ010000001.1, on the reverse strand, counting down.
GTCACCGGCAGCTCGGTCTACTCCAAATACCTGTTCTTCCCGCACATCCCCGGCTCGGGTGAGCTGCTGATTTTTTGCTCGGCCATGGCAGGCGCCGGCCTGGCCTTTCTGTGGTTCAACACGCACCCGGCCCAGGTCTTCATGGGCGACGTGGGCGCGCTGGCGCTGGGCGCCGCGCTGGGCACCATCGCGGTCATCGTGCGCCAGGAAATCGTGCTGGCCATCATGGGCGGCATCTTCGTCGTCGAGGCGCTCTCCGTGATGATGCAGGTGACCTGGTTCAAGTACACCAAGAAGCGCTACGGCGAAGGCCGCCGCATCCTCAAGATGGCGCCGCTGCACCATCACTTCGAGAAAAGCGGCTGGAAAGAAACGCAGGTGGTCGTGCGTTTCTGGATCATCACCATGCTGCTGTGCCTCATCGGCCTTTCCACCTTGAAGCTCAGGTAACAGGCATGCGGCATTTACAAGACCAAACCGTGTTGATTCTGGGCCTGGGCGCGTCCGGCCTGGCCATGGCGCGCTGGTGTTCGCGCCATGGGGCGCACGTGACGGTCGCCGACACGCGCGAAGCGCCACCCTTGCTCGCCACCTTGCGCGAAGAGCTTCCGGGTGTGAAATTTGTGGGCGGTGTCTTCACGCCCGAACTGGTGCAGGGCACGTCCGTACGCGCCGTCTATCGCTCGCCCGGTCTGACGCCCGAGACCATCGCGTCCGTGGCTGATGCCGCGCGCGCCATGGGATTGCCTGTGGGTGGAGAACTGGATTTGTTCGCGCGGGCTTTGGCGGATCTGCGCGAGCCACCGACCATTGAGGTAGTCGAAGAATCCGACCAAGCTGTTGTAGCTCCCGAGCCAATGGCTGACGTGCCCTTGCCCGATGCGCCCGAAGCTGTTGACGAAGCCGCTGTAGCCGATGCCGCTGATTCACCCGAAGACCAGGCCGCTGTGGCGGCCGACACTTCAGGCGATCTGCAAGAGACGGTCATTGCCGCACCGGATGCCGCGGACGACGCGCCGGTTCCAGATGAAGCCGGTGAAGATGCCACACTGCCCGCGGCCCTGCTGGCCCTGGTGCAAGTCGAACCTGTGCCGGGCTACCGCCCCGCAGTGCTGGCCATCACTGGCACCAATGGAAAAACCACGGTGACCTCGCTGCTGGGCCAACTGGTGCAGCGCGCCGGAAAAACCGTGGCCGTGGCCGGCAACATAGGCCCGACGCTGCTCGACACGCTGTCGGCCCATATGGACGCCGAAACCCTGCCCCAAGTCTGGGTGCTGGAGCTGTCCAGCTTCCAGCTGGCCGATGTGCAAGGTTTTGAGCCGACGGCTGCCGTGGTGCTCAACATCACGCAGGACCATCTGGACTGGCACGGCGACATGGACGCCTACGTCGCGGCCAAGGCCAAGGTCTTCGGTGTCAGCACCTTTATGTTGCTCAACCGTGACGATGCCCGCGTGATGGCCATGCTGCCACCGCCTGTCAAGGTGCGCCTGAAGCCACCTCAAGTGCGCGCCCATGCGACCTTCGGTGCCGGCGAGCCGCAGCGTCCCGGCGACTACGGCATTGAAACCGTCAACGGCATGACCTGGTTGGTGCGCGCGGCCGAGGCCGACGAAACCATCAAGCGCCGCAAAGACGAAGAGGTAGAGCTGCACGTGCAGCGCCTGATGCCTATCGAAGCCCTGCGCATACGCGGGCGGCACAACGCCACCAACGCCCTGGCGGCGCTGGGCCTGGCTGTGGCTGCGGGCTGCAACCTCGCCCCCATGCTGCACGGCCTGCGCGAATACCGCGGTGAGCCCCATCGCGTGGAGTCGGTGGCTGTCGTCAATGACGTTGAATACTTCGACGACAGCAAGGGCACCAACGTGGGCGCCACCGTGGCGGCTCTGACAGGGTTGGGACTGGAGCGCAAGCTGGTGCTCATTCTGGGCGGCGAAGGCAAGGGGCAGGACTTCTCACCGCTGGCCGACCCGGTGCAACGCCACGTCCGGGCCGTGGTGCTGATAGGGCGCGATGCGCCTCTCATCAAGGAGGTCTTGCCCCGCAATATTCCAGTGTTCGACGCCGTATCCATGGAGGAAGCGGTCACCCTGGCCGCGCAGCAGGCACAGACCGGTGACGCCGTCCTGATGTCGCCGGCCTGTGCAAGCTTCGACATGTTCGACAACTACGAGCACCGGGCCAAGGTCTTTTGTGAAGCCGTGCAGGCGCTGGCGCAAGAACAGGGGCAAATGCTGTGACGGCTGCCGCACGCTTTTTCGGCTGGTTCTCCGGTTTCGGCAAGGCCGCGTCGGAAGTCCTTCCCGTGCGGCTTGGCGGACACAGCCGGCCACAGACGCTGGCCGCACCTCCTGTTCGCATGGCCGGTTTTGACCAGGCGCTGCTGTGGGTCACCGTGGCCTTGTTGATGTGGGGCCTTGTGATGGTGTATTCAGCTTCCGTGGCCATGCCCGACAACCCCAAATTCGCGCGCTATGCGCATACCCATTTCCTGCTGCGCCATGTGTTGTCGCTGGTGGTCGCTCTCATCGTTGCCGTCCTGGCATTCCAGGTGCCGCTGGCCACATGGGAAAAACTGGCGCCCTGGCTGTTTGTCCTCTCCCTGTTGCTGCTGATACTGGTCCTGGTGCCCTTTATCGGAAAAGGCGTGAACGGCGCCCGCCGCTGGATTTCGCTGGGCATCATGAACTTTCAGCCTTCAGAGCTCGCGAAATTCGCGGTGCTTCTCTATGCGGCCGATTACATGGTTCGCAAGATGGAAGTGAAAGAGCGCTTCTTCCGCGCGGTGATGCCCATGGCTGTGGCCATAGCAATTGTCGGATTGTTATTGCTGGCCGAACCCGACATGGGCGCGTTCATGGTGATCTCGGTCATTGCGATGGGTATTCTCTTCCTGGGCGGTGTCAATGCCCGCATGTTCTTTGTCATCGCGGCTGTGGTGGTGGTTGCCTTCAGCTTGATGGTGATGCTCAGCGAATGGCGGCGTGAGCGCATCTTTGCCTACCTCGACCCGTGGAGCGATAAATACTCCATGGGCAAGGGCTACCAGCTCTCCCACTCCCTGATTGCCTTCGGCCGCGGCGAGATTTTCGGTGTGGGTCTGGGCGGCAGCATTGAGAAGCTGCATTGGCTGCCCGAAGCGCACACCGACTTCCTGATGGCCGTGATTGGCGAAGAGTTTGGCCTGTTGGGTGTGCTGGCTGTGATCGGCATGTTCATGTGGATGACCCGCCGCATCATGCACATCGGTCGCCAGTCGATTGCCCTGGACCGCCTGTTTGCCGGTCTGGTGGCGCAAGGCGTTGGCATCTGGATAGGTTTCCAGACCTTCATCAACATTGGCGTGAACCTCGGTGCGCTGCCTACCAAGGGTCTCACACTGCCGCTGATGAGTTATGGCGGTTCGGCGATTTTGATGAACCTGATTTCTTTGGCCGTGGTGTTGAGGATTGACTATGAGAATCGCCTGCTCATGAGAGGAGGCCGCGCATGAGCAAGCAACACTGTGCTTTGGTGATGGCCGGAGGAACGGGCGGGCACATTTTTCCGGGCCTGGCAGTGGCTGAGGCCCTGCGGGAGCGCGGCTGGCGGGTGCACTGGCTGGGCGGGCGTGGCAGCGCAGTCCGCCCCAGCATGGAAAGCCAGCTGGTGCCGCCCCGCGGCTTCCCTTTCGAATCGATTGATTTTTCCGGTGTGCGAGGCAAAGGGCCGGTCACGCTGGCATTCTTGCCCCTGCGCCTGCTCAAGGCGTTTTGGCAAAGCATCCAGGTGGTACGCCGCGTCAAGCCCGATGTGGTGGTTGGCCTGGGTGGCTACATCAGTTTTCCGGCCGGGATGATGAGCGTGCTGTTGGGTAAGCCCCTGGTTTTGCACGAGCAGAACTCGGTGGCGGGTATGGTCAACAAGGTGCTGGCGAGTGTGGCTGACCGCGTCTTCACCGCATTTCCGGGCGTGTTGCCCAAAGCCGAATGGGTAGGCAACCCCCTGCGGCCAGCATTTACCCGGCAGCCCGGCCCGCAAGAGCGTTTTGCCGGACGCAGCGGTCCCCTGAAACTGCTGGTGGTCGGCGGGAGCCTGGGCGCCCGGGGGTTGAACGAGCTGGTACCCAAAGCCCTCGCACTGATCCCTGAAGCAGAACGACCACAGGTCCTCCACCAAAGCGGCGCGCTGCAGATTGAAGAATTGCGCGCCAACTATGCGGCGGCTGGCGTATCGGCCGAGCTCACGCCTTTCATTGAAGACACCGCGAAGGCCTTCGCCGATGCCGACCTGATCATTTGCCGCGCTGGCGCCAGTACGGTCACGGAAATCGCCGCGGTGGGCGCTGCGGCAGTGTTCGTGCCTTTTCCCGCTGCGGTCGACGACCACCAGACAGTCAACGCGAAGTTCCTGGTCGACCAGGGAGGCGGATGGCTGATCCAGCAGCGCGACCTCAGCGCCGGAATGCTGGCAGAAATGCTACAAAAAACAGAGCGGCTTGCGCTTGTCCAGAAAGCCTTACAGGCCAAAACGATGCAAAAAACTGAAGCCACGGCCCGTGTGGTGGCCGCTTGTGAGGAGCTGGCGACATGAAACACGCCATCAAAAACATTCACTTCATCGGTCTGGGCGGCGCCGGCATGTCTGGCATCGCAGAGGTGCTGCACAACCTGGGATACGTCATTTCGGGGTCTGACCTGTCAGACAGCCCAACGCTGCGACGCCTGGGCAAGCTCGGCATCAAGACCTTCGTCGGCCACACCGCCGGCAACCTTGAGATGGTCGACGCCGTGGTGACATCCACCGCCGTACAGGCCGACAACCCCGAGGTTCTGGCGGCGCGTGAAAAACGCATTCCCGTGGTGCCGCGCGCGCTGATGCTGGCCGAACTGATGCGCCTGAAGCAGGGCATCGCGATCGCGGGGACCCACGGGAAAACCACCACCACCAGTCTCGTCGCCAGCGTGCTGGCCGAAGGCGGCCTGGACCCGACCTTTGTCATCGGCGGGCGCCTCAACAGCGCCGGCGCCAACGCCAAACTTGGTTCCGGCGACTACATCGTGGTCGAGGCTGACGAATCGGACGCTTCATTCCTGAACCTGCTGCCCGTGATGGCCGTCGTCACCAACATTGACGCCGACCACATGGAAACCTATGGCCACGATTTCGGCAACCTCAAGAAGGCTTTTGTCGACTTCCTGCACCGCATGCCTTTTTACGGTACGGCGATCTTGTGCACCGACGACCCGGCCGTGCGCGACATCCTGTCGCAGGTTTCCTGCCCCATTACCAGCTATGGTTTCGGCGAAGATGCGCAGGTGCGCGCCGTCAATGTGCGGCCGGTGGGCGCACAAATGCATTTCACGGCACAGCGCCGCAATGGCGTGACCTTGCCCGACATGGACGTGGTGCTCAACCTGGCCGGCGAGCACAACGTGCTCAATGCCCTGTCGGCCATTGCCATTGCCGTTGAGCTCAACGTGCCCGACGCGGCAGTACAGAAAGCGCTGGCTGAATTCCGGGGCGTCGGACGGCGCTTCCAGAGTTACGGGGACATGCCGGCCAAGGGCGGCGGGCATTTCACCGTGATAGAAGACTATGGCCATCACCCGGTGGAAATGGCCGCGACGCTGGCTGCCGCGCGCGGCGCCTTCCCCGGCCGGCGACTGGTGCTGGCTTTCCAGCCGCACCGCTACACCCGCACGCGTGACTGTTTTGAAGATTTCGTCAAGGTCATCGGCAACGCCGATGCGGTTCTGCTGTCCGAGGTATATGCCGCCGGTGAAGCACCCATCGTGGCCGCAGACGGACGCTCGCTGGCGCGGGCTTTGCGCGTGGCCGGCAAGGTAGAACCTGTCTTTGTGGACGAGATCGATGCCATGCCGCAGGCCATCCTCGACAACACGCTGGATGGCGACATCGTGATGTGCATGGGTGCCGGATCCATCGGCATGGTGCCCGCAAGGGTTGCAGAAATGCTGGAGCCGGCAGGGCATGGCGGCACCAGGGAGGTCCGGACATGAAAGCAGACATGTTGAATTTTGGAAAAGTCGCCGTCCTGATGGGCGGGCTATCGGCCGAACGCGAAGTTTCGCTGATGTCTGGTAACGGGGTACTGAAAGCGCTTCGCTCGCGTGGCGTGGATGCCCACGCCTTCGATCCTGCCGAGCGCGACCTGAGCGAGCTGAAGGAGGATGGGTTCGAGCGTTGCTTCATCGCATTGCATGGACGCTTCGGCGAGGATGGCACGGTGCAAGGCGCGCTCGAATTGCTGGGCATTCCCTACACCGGCTCCGGCGTCATGGCTTCCAGCATGGCCATCGACAAGGTCATGACCAAGCGCGTGATGATCTCCGAAGGATTGCCGACACCTCAATACCGCCTGTTGCGCCGCGGCACTTATGGCGCTGCCGACATTGCCGCGTTGCCGGATGCGCTCGGCCTGCCGTTGATCGTCAAACCGGCACGCGAAGGTTCATCGATCGGGCTGACCAAGGTGACGGAACGCTCCGCCATGGCCGGCGCAGTGGCACAGGCCGAAAAACTCGATGCCGATGTCCTGTGCGAGCAATTCATCAGCGGTGACGAAGTGACCTGCCCGGTGCTGGGTACCGGTGCCGGCGCGCGCGCGCTGCCGGTCATCCGCATAGTAGCGCCCGACGGTAACTACGACTACCAGAACAAATACTTCACCGACAGCACCCAGTACCTGGTTCCCTGCGGGCTGCCCGAGGGCGAAGAGGCGGTCATCCAGCAGCTTGTGCTGGACACCTTTCGCATTCTCAATTGCCGCGGCTGGGCCCGCGCCGACGTGATGATAGACAAGGCCACGCGCAAGCCCTACCTGCTGGAGATCAACACGTCGCCGGGAATGACCGGGCATTCGCTGGTGCCCATGTCCGCCCGTGCGGCCGGAATCTCGTATGAAGACCTTTGCATCGAAGTGCTGAAGACTGCTTCGCTCGATCACCAGAAACACGGAGGAGCCGCCACTTGAGCAGAGCCCTGCCACTGCCGCCTTCCTTGCCGCTGGACGTCAAGCTCATGAACACCTTCTCGGTGGTTCTGGGCCTGGCGTTTGCCGCCATGGTTGCGTCACTGGCTGTGGCGTGGCTCATGCGCCAGTCCCTGTTCAGCCTGAGCGCGATCCGTGTGGAGGGCGACCTGGCGCACAACAACGCGGTGACGCTGCGGGCCAATGTGGCGCCCAGGTTGTCCGGCAATTTTTTCACGGTGAACCTGGGCGCCACGCGCGCGGTGTTCGAGTCTGTTCCCTGGGTGCGCAGGGCGCTGGTGCAGCGCGAATTTCCCAACCGGCTGAAGGTGGTGCTGCAGGAACACAAGCCGGTGGCGTTCTGGGGGGCTGAGGGCGATGCCCGGCTCGTCAACAGCTTTGGTGAAGTGTTTGAGGCCAACCAGGGCGACGTCGAGGCAGAAGACCTGCCGGTGCTCAATGGGCCGCCGGGTCAGGCGGCGCAGGTACTGCAGGCCTACCAGGCGCTTGCGCCGATGTTCGATGAAACAGATGCCACGCTGGAGCAATTGCAGATGACCGGCCAGGGTGGCTGGCGTGCCCAGCTGGACAGCGGCGCCGTGATCGAGCTCGGGCACGGGTCACTGGACGAAATACAGGCACGCACCCGCCGCTTTATTGCCACGGTGACGCAGGTGTCATCCCGGTACGGGCGGGACCTGGAGTCCGCCGACCTGCGTTACGGCAATGGTTATGCGATCAGGCTCAGGGGTGTCACCACGGGAAGCCCCGCTGACAAAGACGACGGAAAGAAAAAAAGGTAAACATATGGCCAAGGAATACAAAGATCTGGTGGTCGGGCTGGACATCGGAACCAGCAAGGTCATGGCGGTGGTGGCCGAGGTCATGCCGGGCGGGGAGCTCAAGCTTGCCGGCCTGGGCATCGCGGCGAGCAACGGGCTCAAACGCGGGGTGGTTGTCAATATTGACGCCACGGTGCAAAGCATCCAGCAGGCCCTGAAAGAGGCCGAACTGATGGCCGATTGCAAGATCGCCCGCGTCTACACCGGCATTACCGGTAGCCACATCCGCGGCATCAACTCCAGCGGCATGGTGGCGGTCAAGGACAAGGAAGTCACGCAGGCCGACGTGGCGCGCGTGATCGAGACGGCCAAGGCCATCAACATCTCGACCGACCAGCGCCTGCTGCTGGTGGAGCCGCAGGAGTTCGTGATCGACGGCCAGGACGTGCGCGAACCCATCGGCATGAGCGGCATACGCCTGGAAGCCAAGGTGCACATCGTGACGGGCGCCCAGAGTGCTGCTGAAAACATCATCAAATGTGTGCGGCGCTGCGGGCTTGAAGTCGATCAACTCATGCTCAATCCGCTGGCTTCGAGCCTGGCGGTATTGACACAGGACGAGCAGGAGCTCGGTGTGGCCATGGTCGATATCGGTGCCGGCACCACCGACGTGGCCATCTTCACCGGTGGCGCCATCCGGCACACCGCGGTGATCCCGATCGCCGGTGACCTGATCACCAGCGACATCGCGATGGCGCTGCGTACGCCCACCAAGGACGCAGAAGACATCAAGGTGGAAAGCGGTTACGCCAAGCAGCTGCTGGCCGACCCCGACACGCAGGTGGAAGTGCCGGGTCTGGGAGACCGGGGGCCGCGCATGCTGAGCAAGCAGGCACTGGCGGGCGTGATCGAGCCGCGCATCGAGGAAATTTTTTCGCTGGTCCAGCAGGTGATCCGCGAGTCGGGCTACGAAGAGGTGTTGTCTTCGGGCATCGTCATTACCGGTGGCAGTGCCGTCATGCCCGGCATGGTGGAGCTCGGCGAGGACATCTTCCTCAAGCCCGTGCGACGCGGCATACCGCGCTACAACAGTGCGCTGTCAGACATGGTGGCCCAGGCCCGGGCAGCCACGGTCATGGGCTTGCTCGAAGAAGCCCGGCTTGCGCGCATGCGGGGCTACAAGGTGTCGCAAAAGGCAGGCAGTGTGCACAACGCATTCGGCCGTGTCAAAGACTGGTTTGTGGGGAACTTCTGATGAAAACCTACTTCACTTTTATCGGCAGACCATCCCGTTGTATGCATTCCGGCGGGGCGGATCCCCCTGCATGAAGAAGCCATGTCAACCATAAATACAAATTTCCGATTATTGGCAACTGCAGTTTATTGATTAGGAGGCTCCCAATGAGCATCGAAATGATTGAAATCGAAGAATTTAACCAGGGCACACAGATCAAGGTGATCGGTGTGGGCGGCGGTGGCGGCAATGCCGTTGGGCACATGATCGAATGCGGCGTACAAGGCGTCGAATTCATCTGCGCCAATACCGACGCGCAGGCGCTCAGCCGCGGCAGCGCGCACAAGACCATCCAGCTGGGTGCCAGCGGCCTGGGCGCGGGCAGCAAGCCCGACAAAGGGCGCGATGCAGCCGAGCTGGCGGTGGACGATATCCGCAGCGCCATTGCTGGCGCGCACATGTTGTTCATCACCGCGGGCATGGGCGGCGGCACCGGTACCGGTGCGGCTCCTGTGATCGCGCGCGTGGCCAAGGAGATGGGCATCCTGACCGTCGGCGTGGTGACTAAGCCGTTTGATTTTGAAGGCGGGCGCCGCATGACCAATGCCGACCTCGGCCTGGCCGAACTCGAAGCCAACGTTGACTCACTGATCGTGGTGCTCAATGAAAAGCTGCTCGAAGTGCTGGGTGACGATGTGACGCAGGATGAGGCTTTTGCCCATGCCAACGACGTGCTGAAAAACGCCGTCGGCGGCATCGCCGAAATCATCAACGTGCCCGGCCACGTCAACGTCGACTTTGAAGACGTGCGCACCGTGATGGGTGAACCCGGCAAGGCCATGATGGGAACGGCCAAGGCCAACGGTCCTGATCGTGCGCGCATCGCCGCCGAACAGGCTGTAGCTTGCCCGCTTCTGGAAGGCATTGACCTGTCGGGCGCCAAAGGCGTTCTGGTGCTGATCACCGCGGCCAAGGGCTCGCTCAAGCTGAGCGAATCCAAGCTGGCGATGAACACCATCCGCGCATACGCTTCCCCCGATGCGCATGTGATCTACGGCACGGCCTACGACGATGAGCTGGGCGACGACATCCGTGTGACCGTGGTCGCAACCGGCTTGTCCCGCCAGGGCGTGCGCCGCCATGCGCCGCCGCTGCAGGTGCTGCGCACGGGTACTGACAACGTGCCGTTCAACGTCCCGACGCTGAACACAACGGCCAATGGCGCCGGCACGGCGCAGACGGCCATGGGATCGGCACAGCCTGACTACGGCAACATGTCGGTGCCCAGCGTGTGGCGCACCAACCGGACCCAGGCGGCGGCAAAAGTCGATGCCCTGGCTTCTGGCGGGATGGACGACTTCGAGATTCCTGCCTTTCTGCGCAAGCAGGCCGATTAAGGTTCTCGCAAGTGGATCATTAAAAGGGTGGACTGGTTGCAGTCCGCCCTTTTTTCTGGCCTTTCCAATTCGGAGCATCTCAGGAAGAAAGAGGTCGCCATGGACATGCGAGGGCTTTGCGCCGCGCTGGTCGTTCTTTTCGCACAACCTGCGGTTGCCCAGACCGCCAGGCCCGAGGCGGCCGAAAAAGTGAGTTGGCCCAGCATGGTGTGTGCGGGTACTCCCTTTGTCTGCAACAAGCTCCATGCGCAGGGCTACCTGTTCAGCCAGCCCGGGCAGACGAAGATTGTGCTGATCTCGCACGGATCGCAGGGTATCGACAGCCGCATGTTCGACTATGTGGACAGCCTTCAGAAGGAGGGTTTCGCAGCGCTGGTGATCGATCACTGGAAGCCTCGAGGCATCGACGTGACGCACAACGACTATCCGGCGGCATCGCGCAAAGGCGGTAACGAATTCAATATGGCCATTGACAGCCTCGCAGCTGCCGGCTGGTTGCGCGGCCGCGGTTTCGAGAAGGTCGGCAGCATCGGTGAGTCGCAGGGTGGCGGTGCCGCAGTCATGATGCAGCAGAAATTCGCCCACGCACTGATTGAGCGCAACATGCGGCGCTTGTACGCCGACGACTTCAACCTCAAACCCGTCGATGCGGTGGTGGGTTTGTATGGCTACTGCGGTTACCGCAATGCCCGGCGTGACGCCTACGTGAATTCCCCATTTCTTTTCATCACGGGTGAAGTGGACGACGAAACCCCGAGCCGGTACTGTGAACGCCACGTGGGCTGGATGAACGGGCGCGGCGGCAACGCGAAGATCGTGGTACTGGAAGGCGAGGGCCACAGTTTCGACGCGCCTTACAAACGGCAACGCAATGTCTTTGGGCCGCACTATGCCAAATGCGATGTTTTGGTCGACGAATCGGGCGTGACCGAACTTAACAGCGGCATCACCATGCCCGGCGACGACGTCAACGCCGTGATGGCCCGATGTGTCAGCAAGGTTTTCCACACGGGCTACTGGAAGAATCGCTTCGTCGCGGTGCCGCACTGGACGGCATTCTTCAGGCAGCACCTGTAGCAGGGCAAGACTTGTAGCACTTTGGCTATGGTGGCCATCAAAGACTCCAACTGCGGCAATCGGCTGCAACACTTAAAATCACCCATATGCTTCAGCAACGTACCCTTAAATCCCTGACCAAAGCCGTGGGCGTGGGCCTGCACAGTGGCCAGCGGGTGGAACTTACCTTGCGCCCCGCCGCGCCGGACACGGGCATCGTGTTTCGCCGTGTGGATTTGCCGCAGCCGGTGGACATCGCCATCTCCGCGCAGGCCGTGACGGACACACGGCTGGCTTCCACCATTTCCAGCGGCAACGCCAAGGTGCACACGGTAGAGCATTTGATGTCGGCTTGCGCGGGCCTGGGGATTGACAACCTGTATGTGGACATCACGGCGGAAGAGGTTCCCATTCTGGATGGTTCGGCTTCCTCTTTTGTATTTTTGCTGCAATCTGCCGGCATTGCGCTGCAGGCCGCGCCCAAGCGCTTTATCCGCGTGATCAAGCCTGTGGAAGTGCGCGAAGGCGAGGGCGCCACGGCCAAGTGGGCGCGTTTGAGTCCCTACGAAGGCTACAAACTCAGTTTTGAAATTGATTTCGACCACCCTGCGGTGGACTCCACCGGTCAGCGCGTGGAGTTCGACATGGGTTCGGGCGCCTACACACGCGACATCGCGCGGGCCCGTACCTTCGGTTTCACCAAGGATGTGGAAATGATGCGCGCCAATGGTCTGGCGCTGGGTGGCGGACTGGACAATGCCATCGTCATGGACGACTACAAGGTGCTCAACAGCGACGGGCTGCGTTACAACGACGAATTCGTGAAGCACAAGATCCTCGATGCCATGGGCGACCTCTATTTGCTGGGCAAACCGCTGCTGGCCGCCTACAGCGCATTTCGCTCCGGCCACGCAATGAACAACAAGCTGCTGCGCGAGCTGCTGTCGCACCAGGACGCCTACGAAGTCGTCACCTTCGAGGACGAGAAAAAAGCACCGCAGGGCTTCGCCACGCTGGCGCGTGCCTGGTAGGGCCGGCGGAACACGCCATGCTGCTGTTTCGCTGGCTCATCCTGCTGTTTTTGCTGGCCGCGGTGGTGTCGTTCATGTTTTACGCCGGTACTGGGCAGCCACGGTTCAAGCAGTTCGGGCTCACCATTCTCAAGTGGACGCTGATCGCCGCGTTTGGCTTTTTCGGCGTATTGGTACTTGAGCGTCTGGCATAGCGTCAGCCATCGTGACTGCGATGGCGGCCCAGCCGCTGCCTGTTGGCGATTGTCGGCTGGTCCGTTTTATGGTCCTTACCGCTATAGTTCGCTCATAACGATTTGCCCCTGCACCGGGCGGTAACGCTGAGGCGCCGTGTGCATGCGCCTGTGGTGTTCGATGACCTGCCCCCCGGCATAACTCCCGGAGATGACCCATGAGCTTCATCAAAGTCCTTATCGTGCTCGGCCTTGCTGGTTTTGGGTATCAATACTGGACCAAACACCGTGAGGGCCAGCCGGTGGTGGCCTCAACTGGCTCTGCGGGAAGCTCAGGTTCAAATGGATTTGTGGCGTTGCCCGGAACGAGCAGTACCGCTTCCAATGCGGTACAGGTTATTGCCGCCGAGGATTGCCCGGAAGAGGCGGCCCAGCGCGCAAATAGCCTGGCCGAGCAGCTTTCGGGCAAGGGGATTCCGGTTACCCGCACCCACAGTATCAGCTTCACCGTGACAAGTGGCGATGCCGCCGACGCCCAGCGCATCTCGTCCATCATGAGTGGCGAACTGCCCATAGTGCTGGTGCGCGGAAAAGCCAAGTCGAACCCTTCATTGGATGAGGTGGTCGCTGAATACCGCGGCCGCTAAGGCGCAGATCACCGCGATCTAACGGCTTCGTCCGTTCCTGTAGTTCCCCGTGGGTTTTGCGCCGGTTCCCGCCGCCGCAGCCAGCCTCTGCATCGCGGTACCGACATGGGCGTGGGTAATCGCCAGCCCCAGCGCATCGGCCGCGTCTTTGCGGGGCAGGGAGGGCAGCTTCAGCAGGCGCATCACCATCTCCTGCACCTCGGCCTTGCCCGCCTTGCCATAGCCCGCAACCGCCTTTTTGAGCTGTAGCGCCGTGTATTCGGCCACTGTCAGCTGGCGCGAGACCAGGGCCGTGATGCAGGCCCCGCGCGCCTGGCCCAGCAGCAGCGTCGCCTGCGGGTTGACGTTCACAAACACGATTTCGACAGAGGCCGCATCGGGCTGGTAGCGCTCCACCACTTCGCACACGCCCTCGAACAGCACCTTCAGCCGGCCCGGCAAATCGCTGCGTTCCATATGCGTGGTCTTGATGGTGCCGCTGGCCACATAACGCAGATGCTGGCCGTCCATGTCGATCACGCCAAAACCTGCGACCTGCAGGCCGGGGTCGATGCCGAGGATTCTCATATGCTATACATTTGATAGCTGCTCGCGCATGGTTTCATTGGGTTACAGGCCAAAATACCATCTAACTGAATGAAAAAATATGGGTGCGCCAAAGCACAGCGCATCCACGCGGTCCAGCAGGCCGCTGGCACCGGTGACGCCCACGCCGCGGTTCCCCCAGTTGGGAATACCGCGATCACGCTTGAGGGCTTTCATCACCAGGTGCCCGAGCGAGCCTGATACGCAGGCAATGAAGGCCATGGCCACCGCCTGCGCCGGCTTGAAGGGCGTGAGGCCCGCGAGCAGGCCGCCCAGCAGGCTGGCCCCAACGACGGCGATCAACCAGCTGGTCCAGTTAAAGCTCTTGCTGACATTGGGCGCGCTGCCCGGCCGTTGCAGTTTGCGGCCCACCAGGTGCTGGACGATCATGCAGCTTTGCACTACAAACACCAGGAAGAACACCAGAAAGGCGTTTTTGCCCTGGTAGTTGGGAAACTTCAGCAGCAGCAGGGCAGGCACATGGCTGATGCCGTAGACGCAGACCATGATGCCCCATTGCAGCTTGGCGTTGCGTTCGAGGAAACGGTGCGGGTCGTCGGCCAGCGCGCTGACCACCGGGATCGCCAGGAACACGTAGACCGGAATGAACACGGTCACCAGGTCAAAGTGCCGCGTGATGACCAGTGCAAACTGCACCGGCAGCACGACAAAAAAAGCCAGCACCAGACTGCGGTGGTCACCCTGCCGGGTGGGTGAAAGCGTGATGAACTCGCGCAGCGCAAAAAAGGCGACCATGCCGAACAGCACGGTCGCCACGGTTTCTCCCAGCGTCCAGCCGATCCAGAACACCGTGGACATGAACCACGAGGTGCGCAGCAGGCCGTTGAATTCTTTCAGCTTCTGGGTGTGCAGGTCGTCTTCATGGGTGTCCTTCAGCGACATCACGAAGGCGGCCACACTGATGAGTGTCAGGATGCCGAATACCAGCACGAACAGCAGGCCGACCTGGTGTGAGGGAGAAAGGTTGCGCAAAAAGGTGTTCATCAGGATTCCAGGCCTTGTGTCAGGTTTCCCTGAGATCCATGACGGCCTGGCGCGCACGCGTCAGGAATTCGCCCCGGTCTTCCCCGGCACCCAGCGCAATCGGCGCGCCGAAGGTGACCGAACAGAGAATGGGCACCGGCACGACTTCCCCCTTGGGCATGACGCGCTGCACATTGTTGATCCAGGCCGGCACCAGCACCACCTGCGGGAATTTGAGTGCCAGGTTGTACAGGCCCGCCTTGAATTTTTGCGGCTCTTCGTGGTTGCCGCGTGTGCCTTCCGGAAAGAGGATGATCGAGTCACCGCTGGTCAGGGCCTCGATCAGCGGCTCCAGCGGGTCCTGGTCGCCGGTCTTGGCACGGTCCACGTAAATCGCATTGAAGACCGCCGTGGTGATCCATTTCTTGAAAGGCGTTTTGGTCCAGTAGTCTTTCGCGGCGATCGGCCGCGTGATGCTGCGAAGCTCTTCCGGCAGCGCCGCCCACATCAGCACCAGGTCGGCATGGCTCTGGTGGTTGGCAAAATAAATACGCTGTTCCGCCTTGGGCGGGCAGCCTTGCCAGCGGGCCTGTGCACCGGTCAGCGTGCGGATCAGCCCCAGCAGGAAAAGCCCCATCAGCTTGGCCAGGATGGGAGAAAATTTGTCGTTCATGGGGTTCGGCCCTTTTTGCTGTTCAGCATTCAGGGCAGTTCCACACCGCCCATGCGGGCCGTGATGGTGCTGGCGCGCGAAGCCAGGTAGCCCGAGCCGGGCCGCGTTTCAAAGTATTTGGGGCGCGGCAGCATGACGGCCAGCCGCGCGGATTCATAGGCGCTCAGTTTTGACGCAGGCTTGCGATAGTAATGCTGCGCTGCGGCCTCGGCGCCAAAAATGCCTTCGCCCCACTCCACGCTGTTGAGGTAAATCTCCAGAATGCGCTCCTTGCCGAGCAGGGCTTCGAGCAGCAGCGTCAGCACCAGCTCCTGGCCTTTGCGGAGCAGCGTGCGCTCACCCGACAGGAAAAGATTTTTGGCGAGCTGCTGGGTAATGGTAGAGCCGCCAATGATTTTCACCGGTCTGGCGGGTGTCGCCGTTGCCTTGGCGGGAGCCAGGCGGCTGGCGGACTGTGCGGCGCGCAGCTCGGCCTTGGCGTTTTTGTCCCAGGCTTTCTCAAGTGCCTCCATGTCCACGCCGTCATGCTCGGCGAAGCTGGCGTCTTCCGATGCGATTACCGCACGCTTGAGGTTGTCCGGCAGGTCGTCGTAAGGCACCCATTGCTGCCGCCATTTGAGGGATCCGGTGTTGCGAACTACCAGGTAGGCTTCCGAGCGCTGAAAAGCGGTGGATTCCGGGTCCACCACGGCCATCATGGCAATGCGCGCCACAAAAAACAGTTGCAGCGCCAGACCTGCCAGCAGCCCGAGGCCGATGAGTCTGAAGAGCGCTTTCATGGCGTGCGTGCCTTCATGCCAGCTGCGCCCGCATTTCCCGCAATACCTGGGCAGAGGGCGGACGAACCCCGCGCCACAGCGCGAAGGCCTCGGCGGCTTGCTCCACCAGCATGCCCAGCCCGTCGCGCGGCGTCGCGCCGTTTTCCCGGGCCCAGGCCATGAAGCCCGCAGCTGGGGGGCCGTACATCATGTCGCAGGCCAGCGCGCCGGGCTTGAGTACGCTCGCCGGAACCGGCACACCCGCGCCCGCCAGGCTGCTTGCGCTGGCATTGACAATTACATCGAAATAGCCCTGCAACCCTTGTAAGTCGTGCGCGAGCAGCTCCGTTTTTTGTAGCAAACCTTGCATGGACGAGTGTGTCCGGTGCCGTGCCACCAGCACGTCGGCTTTCGCCCGCGTGCGGTTGACCAGCACCAGACGGCGTGGCCCGGCCCCCAGCAGGGCGGCCAGCGCGCCGGCACCGGCACCCCCCGCTCCGATCAGCAGCACGTCGCGCCCGGCCAGCGAAACACCGGCGTTGTTCTGGATGTCGTTCACCAGGCCTACGCCGTCGGTGTTGTCGGCGTGGATGGCGCCGCCTTGCAGCACCAACGTGTTGGCGGCCTGGGCCAATTGCGCCCTGTCGGTCCGTGTGCTTGCGGCTTCAAAAGCTTGCAGCTTGAAAGGCACGGTGACGTTGCAGCCTTTTACGCCGCCCCGTACCAGTTCAGCCAGTGTGGCGCCGAACGCCTCCAGCGGCACCAGCAGGCGTTCGTACTGCAGGGATTGCCCCGTGAGCTCGGCAAATCGTGCGTGAATCAACGGAGACTTGCTGTGCGCGATCGGGTTGCCCAGGACGTAGTATTTATCCATGGCGGGGCCGGGTGTTCATGTGCGTGGGGCTGAAAGCAGCAGTCGGGGCTAGCGGCTGGTGAGTTTGGTTTCAAGCGTGTCATCGCGCGTGAACTTGAAGCGCGACACCACCACGATCTGGTCCGCCTTGCTGCGCATCGCATCGCTGAACTTGCCGAAAGGCCCGGTGCCGCGCACGATGCTTTGCGCACGCCGGTCCAGCGTCAGGTTGCCCGAGGTCTGCACGACTTCCGTGTCGATCACGCTGCCGTCAAAATTCACCGTCACAATCATCGTGAGTTCACCGTACAGTTTTTTGCCGGCCAGCTCGGGGAAGTTCACCGTCCCCTTGTCTTCAATCTTGCGGCGCAGTTCGTCGTAATAAACGGCGTAGACCTCTTCACGTGTGGCCGGGCTGATGTAGCGCTTTTTCGGCCGTGCGTTTTCTTCGTTGATGCGCCGCTCGATTTCCGCCAGGATCTTGACGAGCTGCTTGCGTTTTTCCTCGCGCTCGGCCTGCGCCGGGTTGTTGGCGGGCTGTGTTGGGTCGGGCGGTGGCATGGAGGCCAGCTGCTTTTTGATTTGCGCGAGCAACTGGGTTTGCTGCTCCTGCAGAGAATCGACCTTGCGCTGGGCGTCTTCGGTGGCGTCGCCCAGCTCCATCAGGGCCGAAGGCGGCAAGGGGGAGGTGGCGCGGCCTTTTTCCATCTCGCCACCACCGGCCAGCGAGGCCTGCGCGATGGCTTTGGCAAAGTCAGGCTTTTCGTTGGACTTGGCGTTGACCAGGATTACTTCCAGCGGCGTGTCCTGAAAGACGCGGTTGAAGCGGTCCGGATCAACAAAACGCGCCGTCAGCAACACCGCATGAAAGGCGATGGAGGCGCCCAGGGCGATTTGCAGTGTGCTTGGTGACTTCACAGGAAGAGATTATCGGTGTTTATGAGCGTATTGCGGTGTTAACCGGCGACCGGAGCCGCCACAGCGGCATCGGTTTGTGGCTCATTGACATCGACTGCAATCGAGATCGGGCCGGCGGCCATCTCGGACTCACCATCCTCCTCGCCCAGCGGATCAGGAGACTCATCCATCTCCACGTCCAGCCGCTCGACCACTGTGCCGGAAATATCCAGTGTGATCTCGTCGATCTCGCCCAGCTTTATACGCACTTTCGCGCCACGCGGCAGGCCCTGCGCACCGGCGGCCGGCAGCACCAGCGGCAACTCGTCGGCGCGCACCAGGTTGTCCTTGAAGGCGGTGGCGGTCAGCTCGGTGAGGCTGTTCTGCTGCAGGTATTTGAGTGTCCAGTAGCGCTCGATGCCGGCCTGGAAACCGTTGTAGGCGCTGTAGGCGGCATCAAAGCCCGAGATGATGGAAAACAGCTCGGCGTCCTTGGGCTTGAACGGCGCAGCCAGTGCCGCCGTGCGGCCATGGCGTGCGCAGGCAATGATTTGCCACTGGTTGACCAGGTCGGTGTAGCGGCGCAGTGGCGAAGTGCTCCAGGCATAGCTTTTGACGCCGATGCCCGCATGCGGCAGGGCCTTGGTGCCCATGCGCACTTTCACGCCGGGCAAGAGGCTGGCCTGGCTGCGGTAAATGCCAGGCACGCCGTGCGCGGCCAGCCACTCGCCCCAGGTGCTGTTCGCCAGGATCATGGCCTCGGCCACGATCAAATCCAGCGGTGCGCCGCGCTGGCGCGTACTGATGCTGACCGTCTCGTTGCCCTGGGGCTCGGCGCCTGTGGGGTTGTCCAGCCTGAAGTTGTAGTCTGGCCGGTTGAAGTTTTCTGGCTTGCCGCGCACGATTTCGCGCTGCGCCTTCAGATGTTTGGCCAACCGGTGCAGAAAGGTCAGCTCCACACCCCATTGCACGCCGGTAGGCGGATTGCTTTGCGCGGTTTCAAAAAAAGCCTCGGTGAAGGTGCTGTCCAGCACGTCGTGGCGCAGGTTGCTGACGATGGGCACCAGCTCCAGTCGGGTGGCGCTTTCCTTGATTTCGAGTGTGGCCTCATCCAGCGTGAGGTACAGCGACAGCGCAGGGCAGTTGCGGCCTTCCTGCAGCGTGTAGCTTTTGACGATTTCATCCGGCAGCATGGTCAGCTTGTAGCCGGGCATGTACACGGTGGAAAGCCGCGCGCGGCCCACGGTGTCGATCGGGCTGCCGGGCAATACGGCCAGGCCTGGCGCGGCGATGTGGATGCCAAGCGTGACAGTGCCGCTGCCCAGGCCCTGCACGGACAGCGCATCGTCGATCTCGGTGGTGGCTGAGTCGTCGATGGAGAAAGCCTTCACATCGGCCAGCGGCAGCTCGTCCTTGACTTCAGGCGCTTGCAGCGCCGGAAAGCCCGTGCCCTTGGGGAAGTTCTCAAACAAAAAGCGCTTCCAGTGAAACTGGTAAGGCGAAGCGATGGCGCCGGCCTTTTGCAGCAAATCGAGCGGCGCGGTGTGCGTGGCGCGCGAGGCTTCGACGACTGCCTTGTATTCGGCACTGTTCTTGTCGGGCTTGAAGAGGATTTTGTAAAGCTGATCGCGCACCGGCGCCGGGCATTCGCCGCGGCCCAGTTCTTCGGCCCAGGCGGTGATTTGCGCTGCGACCTGCTTTTTCTTTTCGATGGCGGCCAACGCCTGCTGCAGGATTTCCGCCGGTGCCTTCTTGAAGCGGCCCTTGCCGGCACGGCGAAAGTAGTGCGGCGCGTCATACAGGCGAAAGAGCGCGGCGGCCTGTTGCTCCAGCGAGGCGGCTTTGCCGTCGGCGCTGAAGTAATCGCGCGCCAGGTCGGCAAAGCCGAATTCGTCTTCGCTGGCGAATTCCCAGGCCAGATCCAGCTCAATATCGTGGCTCAGCTTTTGGCCGGCGGCCACCATCTCGGCAGGGGATGGCTTTTCAAACTTCAGCAGGGCATTAACGCCCTTGACCTTCACACGCTTGCCCGAGTCGAGCTCAACCTGCAGCGACGCATCGCTCTCGGACAAAATGCGGCCGGCCAGGAACTTGCCGGCTTCTTCAAACAATACAAACAAAACGGGATCCCTTTGGTGTCTTTGATGACTTGAGACTAGTGTAATCAGGGCTGCTTCAGAGAGATTTCAGGCCAATGCCAGGAAGTCGAGGATGGTCGGCAGATGCCGGTCAAAGTCGCTCAGTGCATGGTCACCGCCTTCCAGCAGCCGGATGTGAGCGCCCGCATAACGGGCCGTCATTTCACGCCAGTCCAGCACTTCATCCCCCTTGGCAATGATGGCGAGGTAGTTTTGCGGCGCTTTCAGCGGCCCGGCCTGCTGCGCTTTCAGCTCATCCACAAAGCGGGGCTCGAAGAAAAAGTGCTCTTGCGGGTTGTGCCAGGCCGTTTGCTCGCCGATGTAGCGGGCGAGGTCGCGCGCCGGCTCCACGGCCGGGTTGAGCAGCACGGCCTTGCACCCAGCCTGTTCGGCCACCGCAGTGGCGTAAAAGCCGCCCAGCGAAGAGCCGATCACGCCCATGCTTTGGTAGCCCGACTTGCCGGGCCAACCGGCAATTTCGTCCTTCACCATCTGCAGCGCGGCGTGCGGTGAAGGCGGCAGCTGCGGGCACCACCAGTGAACGGCGGGATGGCGCTGCTGCACAGCAGCGGCCATTTTCCGGGCCTTCACGGATTGCGGGGACGAGCGAAATCCGTGGAGATAGAGCAGGTGGGTGGTGCGCATGCCGCATGTTAGACGGGCCGGCCACCCCCAGGTTTTGCCGGAGCCGATTTCCCGGGTTTCGCGGTGTTTGATGCCGGTTTTAAGTGAAACAGGGTTTTTGGTCAATCAGGCCGGGCGCAAGCAGCTATGTAATTGATAGCAATGCCCGCTTTCGCGGGATGCCCGGCCACGCGTTTTCGGCTTCAAGGCTGACGGATAATCCGCGCATGGCCGCCGTTTTCGACAAACCCTCCCTTTATCAGCGAACCTTGCCTTTGCTCCAGGGCTTTGACGGCCTGCTGGCGTTTGCGGTGTTTTTGCTGGCCTGTGCAGGCCTCCTGATCATGTATTCGTCAGGGTATGACCACGGCACCCGGTTTGTTGACCATGGCCGCAACATGCTGATTGCCGGCGCCATCATGTTTGTGGTGGCCCAGGTTCCACCCCAGCGCCTGATGGCGTTTGCCGTGCCGCTGTACATCGCCGGCGTGGCCTTGCTGGTGGCGGTGGCGATTTTCGGCGTCACCAAAAAGGGCGCGCGGCGCTGGCTCAATGTGGGCGTGGTGATCCAGCCCAGCGAAATCCTGAAAATTGCCATGCCGCTGATGCTGGCCTGGTGGTTCCAGAAGCGCGAAGGCCAGTTGCGCCCGCTGGACTTCCTGGCCGCCGGGCTGTTGCTGGTCGTTCCGGTCGGGCTCATCATGAAGCAGCCTGATCTGGGAACCTCCCTGCTGGTGCTGGCCGCGGGGCTCGCGGTGATCTTTTTTGCCGGGCTGAGCTGGAAGCTGATCCTGCCGCCGGTGCTGCTGGGCCTCATTGGCGTGTTCCTCGTGGTGTGGTTCGAGCCGCAAATCTGCGCCGACGGCGTGCGCTGGCCCATCCTGCACGACTACCAGCAGCAGCGCATCTGCACGCTGCTCGACCCGTCGCGCGATCCGCTGGGCAAGGGCTTTCACATCATCCAGGGCATGATCGCCATCGGCTCGGGCGGCATCACCGGCAAGGGCTTTATGGCCGGAACGCAGACACACCTGGAGTTCATTCCCGAGCGCACCACCGACTTCATCTTCGCGGCGTACTCCGAAGAGTTCGGTCTGTTGGGCAATCTGTTGTTGATTGCTGCATTCATCTTCCTGATTTTGCGCGGACTGGCCATTGCGCTGGAGGCATCGACCCTGTTTTCGCGCCTGCTGGCCGGTGCGCTGACCATGATCTTTTTCACCTATGCTTTCGTCAATATGGGCATGGTCAGCGGCATCCTGCCCGTGGTGGGCGTGCCGCTGCCTTTCATCAGCTATGGCGGCACGGCCATGGTGACGCTGGGACTGGCCATCGGCATGCTGATGTCGATCGCCAAGGCCAAGCGCTTGGTGCAGAGCTAACAAGGAGGTTCATATGGGGTTTTTTGACTGGTTTGATACACGGGCCGCAAGTCAGTGCGGCATTTCGCTGGCGGAACTCGTGATCCGCGAGCTGCCGGCCAAAGAGTCGGTGAAAGAAAAGAAATTTGCGGAAAAAGCAGAAAAAACGCTGATAAAGATGTCGCATGAACTCGCTGCCTTTAAACGGGCCAACAAACTCAATACCTACCAAAAAGCCAAGCTGGGTAATGCCTTTTTGTGGACATTGAAAGACCGCGGCGTTAATGATGCCTATGCCGACGATTTGACGCGGTGGCTTTCCTTGCAGCTGTAGTTTTTCGGTTTTTGGGGCAGTATGTTCGGACTTTTGAAAAAAATCCTGCCGACCTCGTCGAGCGCGGTAGCCAGCGTTGGTGCGCCTGACAAGGATCGTTGCGCTGAACTCAAAAAGAATGGCAATGCCTTGTTGGCAGAAGGCAAGCTTTATGAGGCGGCTTTGTGCTACGGCGAGGCAACGAAGGCCGATCCGGAAGATGTCTTCGCATTGATCAATCTCGGATATGTATTAAGTGAGCAGGGTCACCTTCTGGAAGCCAAGGCGGCACTTGAACAGGCCGTAAGTCTGGATCCCACACAGCATGACGCGCATTTCATGTTGGGAACGCTCGCACAGCGGGAGGCAAACGTATCTCAGGCCATTCACCGATTCAAGAAGGTTGTGCTGCTTGCGCCAGAGTTTGAACCGGCCTATCGTGAATTGGGCTATGAACTCTTTCAACATGAGCAGATGACAGAGGCGGAAGAGATCATGCAGGAAGGCATTCGCCGATTTCCCGAATCAGTCGGGCTTCTCTGCAATCTGGGAAACCTGTACAGCGCCCAGAATTTGCCGCTCAAGGCGATAGCGCCCTACGAAAAAGCCCTTGCGCTGGAGCCGGAGAACGCCCAATTCATGAGCAACCTGGGGGCCGCGTACGAGGCCGCGGGAGATTTCGCACGGGCGATTCCGTTGATGCGGCGGGCACTGGATCTCAATCCAGGGGACGCAAATACGCTGGTTCACCTCGGTATTTCTTTGGGTGAACAGGGCTTCCATGATGACTCCATCAAATGCTACCGGACAGCCCTTGAGCTGGACTCCGGGCATTTTGCTGCCCATTTCAATCTCGGTTTTGGCGCCCTGCTGCATGGCGACTATGCAACGGGCTGGACGGAATACGAGTGGCGGCTCAGGAGCGCGAAAGAAAAAGATGTGAAAGAGCGCAAGGTCTTTGCCAAGCCTCTTTGGCTCGGTGGAGAGGTCATCGCCGGTCAAACGATCCTGCTCTCGTGTGAACAGGGGTTTGGGGACACCATCCAGTTTTGCAGATACGCCACGGAAGTGGCCGCGCTGGGCGCGCACGTGGTGCTTCAGGTGCAGGCGGGACTTAAAGAGCTGATGGGTACTCTTCCAGGGGTGACCCGCGTTCTGGAGGAGCATGAGCCCTTGCCGCCGTTTGATTGCTATTGCCCCTTGATGAGCCTTCCATTGGCCCTGGGGCATCATCGGACCGGGTTTGTGCCGGCGAGCTTGTCTTATTTGAAAGCCGATCCCGATAAAAAGGCGGCCTGGCAACAGCGGCTTGCTGCCATGGCTGGATCGGCTACCCCTCGGGTGGGCATTGTCTGGTCCGGCAACGCCAAACAGAAGCGCGACCGGCTACGCTCTCTGCGACTTGCGGAATTTCTGCAAGCCCTGCCCGACGGAATGCCGGCGATATGCCTTCAACCCGTGCTTCGTGAAGTGGACATTCCTGTCATGAAGACGCAACCTCACATCCTCCGTCCGGGCGAGGCGCTGAAGACTTTCGCCGATACGGCGGCGGTGATCGACTCACTTGATCTGGTCGTCACGTCGGATACCAGCGTGGCACACCTTGCGGGTGCTATGGGTAAACCGGTATGGATTCTGGTTCCCTACATCCCCGACTGGCGTTGGCTGCTGGAGAGAAGCGATAGCCCCTGGTATCCGAGTGCAAGGTTATTTCGCCAGGCCACGGCTGGGGACTGGCGTCAACCCCTGGAGCAGGTGCGCGAAGCGCTGTCAATGCGTTACCAGCCGCTAATTGCCTGAGCTCACTGAGGGCCCGCGCAAGGCATCATGACCGCGACTTGCCTTGCGACGGCCGGAACTCGGCGGGCAAAGCCCTGGGCCTCGTACCGGCCTGTGCACGGGCCCTGACGGGGCAGGGCAGACTGCCTACAATGGCCGCATGACCTTCCTTCGCTCCACGCCCGCTTCCACCGCCAACAAATCCACTGTCTCGTCCGCTGCGCGGCCGACCACGGAGTCCACATCCGGACGGCTGGAGATTGCCGAAAAGCTGCTGCTGGCGCCTTTCGGCCTCACGCAGGCGCATCTGAGCCGCGCGCTGGGCGAGATCACCTCCCACGGTGCCGATGATGCCGATCTCTACTTTCAGTACACCCGCAGCGAAGGCTGGAGCCTGGAAGAAGGCATCGTGAAAACCGGTTCCTTCAGCATTGACCAGGGCGTGGGCGTGCGCGCTGTCAGTGGCGAAAAGACCGCTTTTGCCTACTCCGATGACATTTCCGAGGCGTCGCTGCTGGATGCGGCACGCACGGTGCGCAGCATTTCTGCCGGCGGCAAGGCTGCCCGCGTCAAGACGGCCGTCCGCAAGGTGGCCGGCAGCCGCTCGCTCTACCAGGGCCTGGACCCGATCGCCACGCTGGACAGCACTGCCAAGGTTCAGTTGCTGGAGAAAGTCGAAAAGCTCGCCAAAGCCAAGGATCCGCGCATCGTGCAGGTGATGGCCGGGCTGGCCAGCGAATACGACGTGGTGATGGTGGCGCGCGCCGACGGCACGCTGGCCGCCGATGTGCGCCCGCTGGTGCGTCTGAGTGTGACGGTGATCGCCGAGCAAAAAGGCCGGCGCGAAGTCGGCTCGGGTGGCGGCGGCGGGCGTTTTGGCCTGGCCTACTTTGACGACGCCCAGATTACCGAATATGTGAACGACGCTGTGAAAGCGGCACTGACCAACCTGGATGCTCGCCCCGCGCCAGCCGGCGAAATGACGGTGGTGCTGGGTTCCGGCTGGCCCGGCATCCTGCTGCACGAAGCCATCGGCCACGGTCTGGAAGGTGATTTCAACCGCAAGGGCTCCAGCGCGTTTTCTGGCAAGATCGGCCAGCGCGTGGCAGCCAAGGGCGTGACGGTGCTGGATGACGGCACAATTGCGGATCGCCGCGGCTCGCTGAACGTGGACGACGAAGGCAACGCCAGCCAGCGCAACGTGCTGATTGAAGACGGCATCCTGAAGGGCTACATCCAGGATTCGCTCAATGCGCGCCTGATGAAGGTCAAGCCCACGGGCAACGGCCGCCGCGAAAGCTACGCCCATGTGCCCATGCCCCGCATGACCAACACCTACATGCTGGGCGGCGACAAGCAGCCCGAAGAAATCGTGGCCAGCATCAAAAAAGGCCTCTACGCCACCAACTTCGGCGGCGGCCAGGTCGACATCACCTCCGGCAAGTTCGTGTTTTCGGCCAGCGAAGCCTTCTGGGTCGAAAACGGCAAGATCCTGTATCCCGTCAAGGGCGCGACGATTGTCGGCAACGGCCCGGACGCGTTGACCCGCGTCACCATGATGGGCAATGACATGGCGCTGGACAGCGGCGTCGGCACCTGCGGCAAGGAAGGCCAGAGCGTTCCGGTGGGCGTGGGTCAGCCGACGCTGCGCATCGACGGCCTGACAGTGGGCGGGACGGCCTGATCCAGCCCGGATTGCCTCTTTTTTGACCTGTGCTACATTTCAGCTTATGAATTCGGCCAAGTTTTACTTCGGTTACTTTTGGTTCTCAAGCGCTTCCGGCGGTAGAGAGATCAACGCGTGACCCGATAAAACGCACCGATTCTCCAAAAACCGCCGGCCTCCGGCGGTTTTTTTTTGCCCGTTCAATTTTTAAATGCCCTGACTTGTGACGACCTGATTGATATCCCGAAAGAAAAGGAAAACAGCGATGAATGCCAAGCCCATCTCCACCAGCGACAACTGGTATGCGAACGTCGAAAAAACCAGCCAGACCGACGACGAACGCATCAAGGACATCACCGTGTTACCCCCTCCCGAGCATCTCATCCGCTTTTTCCCGATCCGCGGCACCGCCGTCGAGACGCTGATCAGCAAAACCCGCAAAAGCATCCACAACATCATCCAGGGCAAGGATGACCGCCTGCTTGTCGTCGTCGGGCCGTGCTCCATCCACGACCCGATGGCTGCGCTGGACTATGCCCGCAAACTCGTCGAGCAGCGCAAGAAGTACGAAGGCACGCTGGAAATCGTGATGCGCGTCTACTTCGAAAAGCCGCGCACCACCGTCGGCTGGAAGGGGTTGATCAACGACCCCTACCTCGACGAAACCTTCCGCATCGACGAAGGCCTGCGCATCGCGCGCCAGCTGCTGATCGACATCAACCGTATCGGCCTGCCTGCCGGCAGCGAATTCCTCGACGTAATCTCGCCGCAATACATCGGTGACCTGATTTCCTGGGGCGCCATCGGTGCGCGCACCACCGAAAGCCAGGTGCACCGTGAGCTGGCTTCGGGCCTGTCGGCGCCCATCGGCTTCAAGAACGGCACCGACGGAAACATCCGCATCGCCACCGATGCCATCCAGGCGGCGGCGCGCGGCCACCACTTTTTGTCGGTGCATAAAAACGGCCAGGTCGCCATCGTGCAGACCAACGGCAACAAGGACTGCCACGTGATTTTGCGCGGCGGCAAGGCGCCCAACTACGACGCGGCTAGCGTCGCGGCGGCTTGCAAGGAGCTCGAAGCCTCCAAGCTGCCGGCCACGCTGATGGTGGATTGCAGCCACGCCAACAGCTCCAAGCAGCATGAAAAGCAGGTCGAAGTGGCACGCGACATCGCAGGCCAGGTGGCCGGCGGCTCGCGCCATGTGTTCGGCCTGATGGTGGAAAGCCACCTCAACCCCGGCGCGCAAAAGTTCACGCCGGGCAAGGACGACTCGAAAGCGCTGGAATACGGTAAAAGCATCACCGACGCCTGCCTGGGCTGGAGCGACTCGCTGGACGTGTTGGAAGTGCTGTCGGCCGCCGTCCTCAAGCGCCGCGCCGGCAAGTAACCCGGCAAGTAAGCCACCGTGCGGGTTTGTGCGAATAGCCGCCAGGCCCGCAAGTCGCCGACCATGAACCCCTGATCAGGAGCCCATCATGCGCAGCGAAGTCAGTGTGACCTTCAAGGACGTGGCGCCCATCCGCCTGGACCTCAACGAAGTGCAGCCCATGCCGCACGATGTGGCAAGGGGGTGGCTGGACGACCAGTTCACGCAAATGGGTTGTGAGCCGCTTCGGCCCACGGGCAAGCTGCTGACCGCCGACAAGGTGGTGGTGGTGGCCCAGGCGGCTGGGCCGGCGAAGTTTGCCGAAGCCAAGTGGGCTCAGGAATTTGCCCGGGCGTCGAGCGCGGCGCTGGGCAAGCCGGTTGTGCATGTAGATGTCACAACATTAAGCATCAGCTTCTAGGTCCCCACGCCTCGCTTTTCTTAA
Organism: Polaromonas sp. P3_B4; assembly: GCF_056402835.1. Taxonomy (NCBI): domain Bacteria; kingdom Pseudomonadati; phylum Pseudomonadota; class Betaproteobacteria; order Burkholderiales; family Comamonadaceae; genus Polaromonas; species Polaromonas sp. P3_B4. The sequence continues at coordinate 2,906,216 of NZ_JBFUGQ010000001.1, read as the reverse complement.
GCAATTTAGGCCTCTAGCCAGTGCCAATCATGCGCTGATTGCTACTAAATTAATAGCAAGATAAGTTTCAGTTCACGGCATTCTCGCCGTCACGCTTTCAGCGCCTGCAGCAGTTTTACGTGAATCCCGCCAAACCCGCCGTTGCTCATGCACAGCAAATGGTCGCCCGGCCGCGCTGCGGCCAGCACCTGCTCGAGCAGTTGGTCAATGGTGCCGGCCACTTGGGCGCGTTCGCCCATGGGGGCCAGCGCGGCGCGCGCATCCCAGTCCAGTCCGCCGGCGTGGCAGAAAGCCAGGTCGGCTTGCTCGAGGCTCCAGGGCAGCTGGGCCGTCATGGCGCCCAGTTTCATGGTGTTGCTGCGCGGCTCGAAGATGGCGAGGATGCGTTCGCTGCCCCGGCCGGCGCTTTGCAGCTGGCGGCGCAGGCCGTCTACCGTGGTGTGGATGGCGGTGGGGTGGTGGGCGAAGTCGTCGTACACGGTGATGTCGCCACCTTTGCGCGGGATCACGCCGCGCACTTCCATGCGGCGTTTGACGTTCTGGAACTCCGCCAGTGCCTGGGCCGCGGCCTCGGGCGCCACGCCCACATGCTCGGCCGCCGCGATGGCGGCCAGCGCATTGAGCTGGTTGTGCACGCCGCTGATGCCCCATTTCACATGGGCCACGGCCTCGCCAGCCTTGAGCACGTGAAAATCGTGCGGCTCGCCGTGGGCCATGAAGCCGCTCTTGTTCAGCAGGCCGTTGCCGAAGAGCAGTTGCTCACTCCAGCAGCCTTGGGCCAGCACGCGCTGCAGGCTGGCTTCGGCGGCATTGACGACCACGCGGCCTTGCGAAGGCACGGTACGCACCAGATGGTGGAACTGCCGTTCGATGGCCGCCAGGTCGTCAAAAATGTCGGCGTGGTCGAACTCAAGGTTGTTCAGGATGGCCGTGCGTGGGCGGTAATGCACGAACTTGCTGCGTTTGTCGAAAAAGGCCGTGTCGTATTCGTCGGCTTCAATGACAAAGGTATTGCCTTCGCCCAGCCGGGCGGATACACCGAAGTTCAGCGGCACGCCGCCGACCAGGAAACCCGGTTTCAGCCCGGCAGCTTCGAGAATCCAGGCCAGCATGGCCGTGGTGGTGGTCTTCCCGTGCGTGCCGGCCACTGCCAGCACATGGCGTGGCCCGGTCGGGTGGTGGGTCGGGTGGTGCAGCACGTGGCCCGAGAGCCATTGCGGGCCGCTGGTGTAGGGTTTGCCGCTGTTCAGAATGGCTTCCATGAGCGGATATTTCGCGCTGCCATCGGCAAGCCGGGCACGGGACACCACGTTGCCGACCACGAACACGTCGGGCTCGAAGGCCATCTGGTCGGCGCCGTAGCCCTCGATCAGCTCAATCCCCAAACCGCGCAGCTGGTCGCTCATGGGCGGATAGACGCCGGTGTCGCAGCCTGTCACTTTGTGCCCGGCTTCCCGCGCCAGGGCGGCCAGGCCCCCCATGAAGGTGCCGCAGATTCCCAGAATATGTATGTGCATGGCCTGTATTCTAGGCAGGGCTATCCGCGGGCCCCACAGACCTGGATCCGGTGGCTGCGCGGAAATTCAAGGAAAAAGCGCCTCCTGGTCAATGTGGACGGGCGCAACCAGCTATTGATTTCATAGCAACAGGGTGTGCCGTGGGCCGGGGTGAACTTTAGCGTCTGGCGGGAACCCAACCCGGGGCACAATCGCTTCGCCCGCACCCGTATCATTTATCCGCATCACCCATTGACCTTCGATTTGGCCTTGCCTGGTCGAAGCCAGCCGATCTTGACACCTCATACCCTTAAATCCGAAATCGCCGCCACGGCCGCCGCGCTGGTGGTGGAAGAAGGGCTGGAATATGGTCCGGCCAAACGCCGCGCCGTCAAACAGATGGCATTGCCCGCCCGTACCGAACTGCCGGGCAATGACGAGCTGGAAGACGCTGTCCGCGAATACATCGCGCTTTTCTGTGCCGACACCCAGCCCGCCGAGCTGGCAGCGCTGCGTGAACTGGCGCTGGTCTGGATGGAACGGCTAGTGCAATTTCGGCCCTACCTGGGCGGCGCCGTCTGGCACGGTACGGCCACGCGGCTGTCCGACATCTATATCCAGCTGTTTTGCGATGACCCCAAATCAGCCGAAATTGCCCTGATTGAGCACAATGTGGACTACGAGCCGCGTACCGTGACCGGTTTTACCGGTGACAGCGTGGAAGCGCTCAGCTTGCGAAGTGTGTGCAAACCTCTGAACGAAACCGTGGGCGTGCACCTGATGGTGTACGACCACGACGACCTGCGCGGTGCCCTGCGGCCCGACGCCAAAGGCCGGACCCCGCGGGGCGACTTGGCTGCCGTGCAAAAATTGCTCTCCCCCCAACCCGGAACTTCAGACACGTGAATCGCAGAAACATGCTTTATGGCAGCGTCGCCGCCTTGGCTGGCCTCGCCGGCGCAGGCGTCGCCTGGTGGAAATTCCAGCCTCACGCGGTGGATGAAAAAGTGGTGGCGCCCACTCCCGGCAGTACATCTGGCAGCGCGACCGACGCATTCTGGAGCCTGAACTTCGACACGCCCGACGGCAAGAACCTGTCCATGAGCAGCTTTCGCGGCAAGCTGCTGTTGGTAAATTTCTGGGCCACCTGGTGCCCGCCCTGTGTGGAGGAGTTGCCATTATTGGATTACTTCTACCAGGAAAATCGCGATAAAAACCTGCAAGTGCTGGGTTTGGCTGTCGACCAGCCCAGCGCGGTGCGAACCTGGCTGCAAACCAAGCCGCTGCATTTTCCGGTCGGCATGGCCGGTCTGGGCGGAACCGATCTCAGCAAATCGCTGGGAAATCTCGCAGGCAGCCTGCCTTTTACCGCGGTGTTCAGCGCTTCCGGCGAACTGCTTCATCGCAAGATCGGCAAAGTCCTGCCGGAAGACCTGGCGCTCTGGGCCAAGCTCAATTAGCGGCAGAACATTGCTGATGGGCCGTGCTGCATCGAAACCTTCGGTAACAGCCGGGAACAGCTTCTAACGGCATCTTCCGCGGGGTTTTTGAGGCAGAGCGGCCAGCCGCCAGACGGTGGGGAATGGCCTCCGGCTTGATGTACACTCTGCGCTTTCCCGGGGTAAGCCGCCTGGCTCGTCCCCGCAGTAATTAACTGATAAGCGCTTTAAAGCGTAAAAGCAGAAAGTAAGTGAAAAAAGAAGGAAGATCGGTGGCCGCGTCAAGTGCCTTCCGTTTCCAGCCTTTCAGTCAAAAAAGCTGCGCCGAGATCCCGCGCCAGCATCTACCGTCGTTGGAGAGAACCTATGGATTTAAGAAAACTCAAGACCCTGATTGACCTCGTCTCAGAGTCCAACGTCTCCGAGCTGGAGATCACTGAAGCCGAAGGCAAGGTGCGTATTGTCAAATCCAGCGGCGCTCCCCTGGTGATGCAGCAGCCGGTTGCCATGGTAGCAGCTCCCGCAGCGGCGCCCGCGGCCGGCGCGCCTGCCGCACCGGTTGCCGAAGCAGCGCCCGCTGCCCCCGCCGGCCATGCCGTCAAGTCGCCCATGGTGGGCACTTTTTATCGCTCTGCCAGCCCCGGCGCCAAGCCTTTTGTCGAACTCGGCAGCGTCATCAAGGAAGGCGAAACCATCTGCATCATCGAGGCCATGAAGATTCTCAACGAGATCGAAGCCGACAAATCGGGCACCGTCACCAAGATCCTTTCGGAAAACGGCCAGGCTGTCGAATACGGCCAACCCCTCTTCATCATTGAGTAAGCGGGCGCCTTGCCTCCTTTCCAAACCAGGCTTACCGACGCATGTTCAAGAAAATACTGATCGCCAACAGGGGTGAGATTGCCCTGCGCATCCAGCGCGCCTGCCGCGAACTCGGCGTGAAGGCCGTGATGGTCTATTCCGAAGCTGACCGCGAGGCCAAATACATCAAGCTGGCCGACGAGTCGGTCTGCATCGGCCCGGCGCCTTCCAAAGACAGCTACCTCAACATGCCCGCCATCATCTCGGCCGCCGAGGTGACGGATGCTGAAGCCATCCACCCCGGATACGGTTTCCTGAGTGAAAACGCCGACTTCGCCGAGCGCGTGGAAAAAAGCGGCTTCAAGTTCATCGGCCCCACGCCGGAGTCGATCCGCATCATGGGCGACAAGGTCTCGGCCAAGCAGACCATGATCAAGGCCGGTGTGCCCTGTGTACCTGGCTCCGAAGGCGCCTTGCCCGATGACCCGGTCGTCATCAAGCGCACTGCCAAGCAGGTCGGCTACCCCGTCATCATCAAGGCGGCCGGCGGCGGCGGCGGGCGCGGCATGCGCGTGGTGCACACCGAAGCGGCTTTGCTGCACGCGGTGCAGACCACCAAGGCCGAAGCCGGCGCGGCCTTCGGCAATCCCGAGGTCTACATGGAGAAATTCCTGCAGAACCCGCGGCACATCGAAATCCAGATCCTGGCCGACCAGCACAAAAACGCGGTCTGGTTGGGTGAGCGCGATTGCTCCATGCAGCGCCGCCACCAGAAAGTCATTGAAGAAGCGCCGGCACCGGGCATCCCCCGCAAGCTGATTGAGCGCATCGGCGAGCGCTGCGTCGCGGCCGTCAAGAAAATCGGCTACCGCGGTGCGGGCACCTTTGAGTTCCTCTACGAAAACGGCGAGTTCTACTTCATCGAGATGAACACACGTGTCCAGGTCGAGCATCCGGTCACCGAATGGATCACCGGCGTGGACATCGTGCGCACCCAGATCATGGTGGCGGCCGGTGAAAAGCTGCCTTTTGCCCAGCGCGATATCCAGCTCAAAGGCCATTCAATCGAATGCCGCATCAACGCGGAAGATCCCTACAAGTTTGTCCCTTCGCCGGGCCGTATCACGACCTGGCACACACCGGGTGGGCCGGGTGTGCGGGTGGACTCGCACATTTACGCCAACTATTTTGTACCGCCCAACTATGACTCGATGATCGGCAAGATCATCGTGCACGGCGATACGCGCGAGCAGGCGCTGGCCCGCATGAGCACGGCGCTGGCTGAAACCGTGGTGGAAGGCATCAACACCAATATCCCGCTGCACCGCGAGCTGATGGTGGATGCCAAGTTCATGGACGGCGGCACCAACATTCACTACCTTGAAGAGTGGTTGTCAAAGCGAGAGCGTTAGCCCCCACGGTGGATGTGGCCCCCACGGTCGCTCACTTCGTGTAGCTTCCTGCCCCCCGAGGGGGCCGCTGCGCCTGCGGCCCGGCAAAGCCGGTTCCGCGGCCCCTGCTTGCAAGGGTCGCCATTGTCGAAACCAACCAGTGCGCCTAAACCATGTTTGAACTGATCCTGCTGGCCCCTGTCGATGAAGTCGAAACCCTCAGCGAGGCGCTTGACGCGCTGGATGCGCTCAGCGTGTCGGTGGAAGACGCCGACGCGCAGACGCCGGCTGAGCAGGCGCTGTTTGGTGAGCCTGACATGCCGCCGCCCAAGCCGGGTTGGGAGCGTTCGCGCATCGTTTCAATGTTTGCCACCGAAGCCTTGGCACGAGACGCGGCCGGTGTGCTGGCGGCGCAAGATTTCTTTGCCGGCTGCAGCGTGGTGGCTGTTCAGCCTGTGCCGGAACAAGACTGGGTGCGCCTGACGCAGTCGCAGTTCACCCCGGTGGACATCACGCCCGAATTCTGGATCGTGCCGACCTGGCATGAGCCGCCTGCCGAGGCCAAACAAGTCATTCGCCTGGACCCGGGGCTGGCCTTCGGCACCGGAACCCATCCCACTACGCGCATGTGCCTGCGATGGATTGCAAGCCAGGGCTCAGACGGAAAAGATCTAGGTCGTGTCCTCGACTACGGCTGCGGCTCGGGCATCCTGGCCATTGGTGCGGCCAAGTTCGGCGGGCTGGACATCGACGCTGTCGATATCGACCCGGCTGCCGTAGAGTCGACGCGCGCCAATGCCGAAGCCAACCATGTGGCGCTCAACGCTGGCTTGCCCGACAAGGCGTCCGGTCAATACCGGACCGTGCTGGCCAACATCCTGGCCACACCGCTGAAAGTGCTGGCACCGCTGCTGTGCGCACATGTCGAAAAGGGCGGCCATCTCGTGTTGGCCGGCATTCTGGAGCGCCAGGCTGAAGAACTGAAAGAGGCCTACGCACCCTATTGCCAGCTCACCGTGCACGATGCGCAAGAAGGCTGGATCTTGATGACCGCCGGCTTCTGAGCCGGCTCAACCCGGTGCCTGGCGGTTTTCAGGCCGTCAGCGGGGGTGAGCCCCCTACAATACAGCGCTAAATGAGCCTGATTACGCGCTGCCCCGCATGTGGCACGATGTTCAAAGTCGTGACCGACCAACTCAAAGTCTCACAGGGCTGGGTGCGATGCGGGCATTGCGCTGAAGTCTTTGATGCGTCCGCGCATCTGCTGCCGCGTGACATGGCATCGCCCGTGCCCGCCGTACCGTTTGCGGTCGCGGACACCGAACCCATGCCGCTGCCGGAATTTGTCCCTTCTGCGCCGGCGCCGCCAGTCGTGGCTGTTGCCGCTGCTGCGGACCCACAGAAATGGGCGCCGGCCAGGTCATTTGCCGACCGGGTGCCGCTAAGGCCTTCCGGCACTGGCCCTGCCGATGCGCAGGACAGTGCGGCTGATTTTGACCCTGTACGCTGGAAGCGGGCTCAACAGGAACGTCAGCAGGATCCGATGGAACTGCCCGATAGCGTGTTGCCGGATGAGCCGCCAGCCCGCCGGCCGGTGATGGTGCGTCCGGCGGTCGATGATGATTCCAGTTTTGCCTTTTCGGACGTGGACTCCGGCATGCCGGATTCGCGCGTGGAGCACGATGTGTCTTTTGTGCGGGAGGCCAAGCGCAAGGCGTTCTGGAAACGGCCGCTGACCCGGTGGACTATGGCCTTGTTATCCCTGCTGCTGCTGGCCGTGCTGGTCTTGCAGTGGGCTGTCCAGCAAAGGGACACGCTGGCCGCCCTGGAGCCCCGGCTCGTGCCGGCGCTTCAGGGTATTTGCGGCCAGTTGCACTGTGACATTCGTGCGCCGCGGCATATCGAGTCGCTGGTCATAGACAGCTCCACCTTCAACCGCATCGGCCCTGATGCCTATCGCCTCAGTTTTACGCTCAAAAACACGGGTGTGACGCTGCTGGAAATGCCTTCCCTGGAAGTGACCCTGACCGATTCGCAGGACCAGGCCGTGGTGCGCCGCATCCTGACGCCGGCACAGTTTGGCGCCAAATCGCCGACCCTGGCCCCCCGCTCCGAAATGCCCGGCCTGGTCATCATGAAAATATCCGGTGATCCGGACACTGCAGCTGCAGCGTCGCCGCCGTCTTCTGCGCCGGCGGCTCCCTTGCGAGTGGCTGGCTATCGTGTCCTGGTTTTTTACCCCTGATTGAAACGAGAGAACTGAATGTCTGCTGTTATTTGTGGCTCCCTGGCGTTTGACACCATCATGACCTTTGAGGGGCGCTTTTCGGAGCAGATACTGCCCGATCAACTGCATATTCTGAATGTGTCGTTTCTGGTGCCGGCGCTGCGCCGTGAATTTGGCGGCTGCGCCGGCAACATCGCCTACAGCCTGCAGCAGCTTGGCGGCAAGCCGCTACCCATGGCCACGGTCGGCAGCGACGGCGCTGAGTACGTGGAGCGCATGAAGACGCTGGGCATCAGCACGGAATTTGTGCGGCAGGTGGGCGACACCTACACCGCCCAGGCGATGATCATGACCGACCGGGACAACAACCAGATCACGGCTTTTCATCCGGGTGCCATGATGCAGGCCCATGTCACCCGCATTGACGCACGCGATGACATCAAGCTGGGCATTATCTCGCCTGACGGGCGCGATGCCATGCTGCAGCATGCCGAGCAGTTCAAGCTGGCTGGTATCCCCTTCGTTTTTGATCCAGGCCAGGGCCTTCCCATGTTTGACGGCAAGGAGCTTTCCCACTTTGTGGAACTTTCCACCTGGGTGACCGTCAACGATTACGAGGCCAAAATGCTGTGTGACCGCACGGGCCTGTCATGCGCCGAATTGTCCCGCCGGGTGCAGGGCCTGGTGGTGACGTTGGGCGCGGAAGGTTGCGAGGTCTGGATTGGCGGCGAGAAAACCCTCGTGCCGCCGGTGAAAGCCGAAACTGTGGTCGACCCGACGGGATGCGGCGATGCCTTTCGCGGCGCTTTGCTGTTTGGCCTGGAAAAAGGCTGGGCGCTGGACCGCTGCGCCGCGCTGGGCAACCGGGTAGGTGCACACAAGATCGCGACGCGCGGCGGCCAGAACTACACGCTGAATTCAGAGAAAATCGGCGATTGAGCGTGACTGGACGGGCGCAAGAAGCTATCGAATTAATAGCTACGCCCCCTTTCGCCTACTTCTCGCGGCGCTTTACGCGGGGCTATGGCTCGCGGTGGTCCAGTGCTTTCAGCCATTCATTCCACGCAGCCTGGCTTGCCGCTGCAGCGCTGACGCGCAACTGCTTGCGCCTTGAAGCCTCTCCGCGGGCCAGCGTGACCGCCTGCTGCGGAACGCCGAGGCAACCGGCCAGCCACTTCACCAGCGCCTGATTGGCTTTGCCGTCCACGGGCGGTGCCTGCAGCCGCAGGCGCAGCGCCTGCTGGCCGGCCTCTCCATGCAGGCCCATCATCTCGGTTTTGGCGGCGTTGGGCACCACATGGATGTCGATCAGAACGTCCCCATTCTTTTCCCGTCGCAGAAAAGGAAGTTCGGGCAGCGCGGGGAACGGTTTCATGGCTGGAGTGGTCCGGCGGCGGTAAACAGGGGTCAGGGGTGTCAATTGTGGATGGCCTCAGGAACGGCCCAGCCATGAAAAAAGCCCGACATCTTTCGATATCGGGCTCTAAGCAGAATTACCTTACTGCTTACGGCTTGCTGGCTGTCGGAAACGGCCAGGCAGCTTGCGGGTTCAGAGTAGTCTGAGCCGCAGGGGCAGCCGCTGCAGCGGGTGCTTTCGCAGCTTTGGCAGCAGGTTTTTTCGCGGCTTTCTTCGCAGCGGGCTTTTTCGCTGCTTTCTTGGCGGCAGGCTTTTTCGCAGCGGCTTTCTTCGCCGCTGGTTTCTTCGCTACCTTTTTCGCGGCCTTCTTGGCTGCTGGCTTTTTCGCTGCAGCTTTCTTCGCTGCTGGCTTCTTGGCCGCTACCTTCTTGGCTGCTGGCTTTTTCGCTGGCGATTTTTTCGCAGCTGGCTTTTTGGCCGCTACTTTTTTCGCTGGAGCTTTTTTAGCCGGAGCTTTTTTCGCTGCTGCTTTTTTCGCAGGAGCCTTCTTAGCCGCTACTTTTTTCGCAGGGGCTTTCTTTGGAGCAGCTTTTTTAGCCGCAGTTTTTTTCGCAGTTGCCATAGTTTTCTCCTTGATCACGTTGCAAAGAGCACTTCACGGTTGGAGTACGTAAAGCGATTCACGGCGTTGGGCCCCGGATAAACCGGTCCCAGCGCCGCGAACACAGGAGCAAAGCCCAACGCGCACTCTTCGGTGCTGTCACTGGTCATTGCAATTCTTGAAATCATTGTTCGCTTGTCTCGCGTATTTTTCTGGTCAATCAATCCCAGGAAAGGGCACCACCGGACTGGTACTCGATCACACGGGTTTCAAAGAAGTTACGCTCTTTTTTCAGGTCGATCATTTCGCTCATCCATGGGAACGGATTCTCCTCGTTGGGGAAGAGAGTTTCAAGTCCGATCTGCGTGGCACGGCGATTGGCAATGTAGCGGAGGTAGCCTTTGAACATGGACGCATTGAGGCCGAGCACGCCGCGCGGCATGGTGTCTTCGGCGTAGCGGTACTCCAGTTCGACGGCTTTCATGAACAATGCCTTGATTTCGGCCTTGAAGTCCGCCGTCCAGAGATGGGGGTTTTCCAGCTTGAGCTGATTGATCAGGTCGATGCCGAAGTTGCAGTGCATGGACTCGTCGCGCAGGATGTACTGGTACTGTTCGGCGGCGCCGGTCATCTTGTTCTGGCGACCCAGGGCAAGAATCTGCGTGAAGCCCACATAGAAGAACAGGCCTTCCATCAGACAAGCAAACACGATCAGCGACTTGAGCAGGGTCTGGTCAGCTTCGGTAGTGCCAGTTTTGAAGTGAGGGTCGGAAATCACTTCAATGAAAGGAATCAGGAACTGGTCCTTGTCCTTGATCGATTGCACTTCGTTATAGGCGTTGAAGATTTCGGCTTCGTCCAGGCCCAGTGATTCAGTGATGTACTGGTAGGCGTGGGTGTGAATGGCTTCTTCAAAAGCCTGGCGCAGCAGGAACTGGCGGCATTCGGGTGCGGTGATGTGGCGGTAGGTGCCCAGCACGATGTTGTTGGCTGCCAGCGAGTCGGCGGTCACGAAGAAACCCAGGTTGCGCTTGACCAGACGGCGTTCGTCTTCGGTCAGGCCGTTCGGGTCTTTCCAGAGCGCGATGTCGCGCGTCATATTTACTTCCTGCGGCATCCAGTGGTTGGCGCAGGTGGCGAGGTATTTTTCCCAAGCCCACTTGTATTTGAACGGCACCAGCTGGTTGACGTCGGTCTGGCCATTAATGATGCGTTTGTCGGAGGCCTTGACGCGTTGTGCCTTGGCGGGTGCGGCGGCAGACGTAGAAGGTGCTGCAGCTTGCACAGGTGCGAACGCGCCGTCGTTGAGCATGCGCACTTGCGCCTGGGGCTGCTCGGCAGTGTTCAAAGAAAGAGGCGGAAGTTCCATCGAGCGGCCTTCAGGCAAGCCGCTGTTGTGAGATGTTTGCAAAGATGGTTTGACTTCTTCGTCCCAGGTCAACATAGAGGTTTCCAATACTTTGGGATTATGAAAGCAGCGATACAAAATGAAAAGTGTTCATTCACATCGCTACAAAATTGTGTTGCTCAATTACATCGAATCGTGCGATGAAGCTCAGCGCACGATTCGGTGTTTTATTGGCAGGCCTCGCAACCTGGGTCATCGATTGCACAGAATTTGATGTCGGTCGCGGGCGATGCACTCATCTGCGCCTGCGCTGCGGCGGCTGCCGCTTCGAGCGCGCTCATGCCGCCGCCTGCCGTCGCGGTACCCGATGACACCGAGTTCATCTTGCCCGCGGTCACGGTCGACTTCTCGGCGTGCGTCGCGCTTTGCGTGCGCAGGTAGTAAGTCGTCTTGAGGCCGCGCAGCCAGGCCAGCTTGTAGGTGTCGTCGAGCTTTTTGCCCGAAGCGCCTGCCATGTAGATGTTGAGCGACTGTGCCTGATCAATCCACTTCTGGCGGCGCGCTGCCGCCTCGACAATCCAGGAAGTTTCAATCTCAAACGCCGTGGCGTAGAGCGCTTTGACGTCCTGCGGTACGCGATCGATCGGGCGCAGGGAGCCGTCAAAGTGCTTCAGATCCACCACCATCACGTCGTCCCATAGGCCCAAGCGCTTCAGGTCGCGGACCAGGTAATGGTTGATGACGGTAAATTCACCCGACAGGTTGGACTTGACCGACAGGTTGCCAAAGCAGGGTTCGATACAAGCATCCACCCCAATGATGTTGGAGATGGTGGCTGTGGGCGCAATGGCCACGCAGTTGGAATTGCGCATGCCGTCTTTGGCAATCTTCTTGCGCAAAGCGTCCCAGTCAAGGCTGGCGGAGCGGTCGACTTCCACATAGCCGCCGCGCTGCTCGGCCAGCATGTCCAGCGTATCCAGCGGCAGGATGCCCTTGTCCCAGAGCGAGCCTTTGTACGTGGCATATTTACCGCGCTCTTTGGCCAGTTCGGTCGATGCCCAGTAAGCGTGGTAGCAGACAGCCTCCATGGATTTGTCGGCGAACTCGACAGCTTCCTGGGAAGCGTAAGGCACGCGCAGCTCGTACAGGCAGTCCTGGAAACCCATGATGCCCAGGCCCACAGGGCGGTGGCGCATGTTGGAATCGCGGGCCTTCTTGACGGCGTAATAGTTGATGTCGATCACGTTGTCCAGCATGCGCATGGCCGTGGTAATGGTCTTTTTAAGCTTCTCGTGGTCGACTGCGCCGTCCTTCAGATGCTGGACGAGGTTGACCGAGCCGAGGTTGCAGACAGCAGTTTCGGTGTCGCTGGTGTTGAGTGTGATTTCGGTGCACAGGTTGGACGAGTGCACGACGCCGGTGTGTTGCTGCGGCGAGCGCACATTGCAGGCGTCCTTGAACGTGATCCAGGGATGGCCGGTTTCAAACAGCATCGACAGCATCTTGCGCCACATGTCGGTGGCCTGCAGCTTGCGGGATGGCTTGATTTCGCCGCGCTCGGCCTTGGCTTCGTAGGCGGTGTAGATTTTCTCGAAGTCCTTGCCGAACTTGTCGTGCAGGTCGGGTGTGTCCGACGGTGAGAACAGCGTCCAGCTGCCCTTTTCCATCACGCGGCGCATGAAGAGGTCGGGAATCCAGTTGGCGGTGTTCATGTCGTGCGTACGGCGGCGATCGTCACCGGTGTTCTTGCGCAGTTCCAGGAACTCTTCAATATCCAGGTGCCAGGTTTCCAGGTAGGCGCAGACGGCGCCCTTGCGCTTGCCGCCCTGGTTGACCGCCACGGCGGTGTCGTTGACGACTTTGAGGAAAGGCACGACGCCTTGCGATTCGCCGTTGGTGCCCTTGATATGGGCGCCCAGGGCGCGCACAGGCGTCCAGTCATTGCCCAGGCCGCCGGCAAATTTGGACAGCAGCGCGTTTTCCTTGATGGCGTCGTAGATGCCGCCCAGGTCGTCGGCGACGGTCGTCAGGTAGCACGACGACAGCTGCGAGCGCAGCGTGCCGGCATTGAACAGGGTGGGCGTGCTCGACATGAAGTCGAAGGACGAGAGGATTTCATAGAACTCGATCGCGCGTTCTTCGCGGTTGATCTCGTTGAGCGACAGGCCCATGGCCACGCGCATGAAGAAAGCCTGTGGTAGCTCGATGCGCTGTTTGCGCACGTGCAGGAAGTAGCGGTCAAACAGGGTTTGCAGGCCGAGGTAGTCGAATTTCAGGTCGCGTTCGGGCTTGAGCGCGGCGCCCAGGCGGGCCAGGTCGAACTGCTGGAGCTTTTCGTCGAGCAGCTCGTTTTGTACGCCCTTGGCGATGAACTGCGGGAAATACTCGGCGTAGCGAATCGCCATGTCTTCCTGACTGACTTCTTCACCCAGCACTTCGCGGCGGATGGTGTGCATCAGCAGGCGTGCGGTGGCGTAGGTGTAGTCAGGGTCTTTCTCGATCAGGGTGCGCGCTGCCAGGATGGACGCCTTGTAGACCTCGTCAATGGGCACACCGTCATAGAGGTTGCGCATGGTTTCCGCAACGATCGGGTCGGGCTTGATATCCGCGCCCAGGTTGGCGCAGGAGGCTTCAATCAACGCCTGCAGGTTGCGGATGTCCAGCGCGACGCGGTTGCCGCGGTCGGTCACATGGATCAGCGGCGCTGCGGGCGCCTGGGTTTGCGGCTGGCGTGCGCGCTCTTGCGTGCGCTTTTCGCGGTACAGCACGTAAGCGCGGGCGATCTCGTGGTGGCCGCCGCGCATCAGGCCCAGCTCGACCTGATCCTGAACGTCTTCTATATGAAAGGTTCCGCCGCCTGGGCGCGAACGCATCAGGGCGCGGATGACCGCCTGGGTCAGGCCGTCAACGGTTTCGCGGACGCTGGCCGAAGCCGCACCCTGCGTGCCATGCACGGCCAGGAAAGCCTTCATCATGGCCACGGCGATCTTGTTGGGTTCGAACGGCACCACGCCGCCATTGCGGCGAATGATCTGGTAATGGGCGAGCGGGTTGCTTTGCGCGTTGGTATCGCCGGTTGCTGGGTTGCTTGCCAGAACGCTCGACGTGACGGGCACCGCGTGTTGTGCAGTTTGCATGACTTCCTCTTTGCTTTGTTTTATGGGTGGTTTGATGTGCTGTTCGGGGGTCTCTGGATATATTGAGGTATTGCACAGGCCTATCAACCTGCTCCTTCATTTCCTGACCCAAATTACATCAAACTGAATTAGGGCTTAGACACTATACCTAGGGTATGGAGGGAATACAAGCCACTACAGGTAGTGTATCGCTGACTGAATGCACCGTTACGTTTTGTGGCTTTTTAGGCCCCATTCCAGACGCCTCGATCAGGGCTTGATGGTGGCTCGTTCAACTTCGCTGAAAGCCTGATGCCATCAGGCTTGTGAAGCTGATGCGGCGTTGTGGCGCGGCTTTTCGCGGGCTTGGGTTGAGAGCGCCGGCCACTGCTGGCGCGGTAAAAATAACCGGAAATTTCAACAGCAAGACGCACCGCAATGGTGAGTGCGTGCAGGTGCACCAGTCACATGATTTCGGGAAAACACCTAGCCGGTGACGACAGCGAGTTTTGCAGCAGAGGCCAGTTGAAGCCAGGGCCCGGGTCCTGCTTGCGGCCGGGTGCAATGTGCTCGTGCCCGGCGATGTGCTCAATGGGGTAGCGCTGCAGAAGCGAGGCGCATAGCCCGGTCAGGGTTTCATACTGGGATGCTTCAAAGGTATCTCCCTCAAGGCCTTCCAGTTCGATGCCGATGGAATCGTCGTTGCAGTTGGTGCGTCCGCGGTAGCTGGATTCCCCGGCATGCCAGGCGCGGTCGTCACAGCTCACAAACTGCCACAGAGCGCCGGTTCGGGCGATGAAAAAGTGCGATGAAACCTGCAGGCCGCGAATGCCCTGAAAGTAAGCGTGTGCCTCCCAGTCGAGCTGGTTGGTGAAAAGGCGTTCGACGTTGCCATTGCCGAACTCACCTGGCGGCAGGCTGATGGAGTGGATGACGATCAGGTCGATTTGCGCGCCGGGAGGGCGTGGACCAAAGTTGGGCGAAGCCAGTGCGCGTGCACAGCGGTACCAGCCGTTTTGCCACAAAGGCCGGGGAAGGGCATTGGGGCTCTCAGGCGGGGTCATCAGCAGGGTCAAGTCCATCGGCCAGGTCGTCATTGCCCGGCGTGGCGATATTCAGGCGTGCAATGCGGTAGCGGATCTGCCGCAGGCTCAAACCCAGCCTCGCGGCGGCGGCGGTACGATTGAAGCCGGTCTCCAGCAAAACCTTGGTCAGGATGTTTCGCTCCTGCCCGTCCAGATAATCCTGCAGGTTTTCCGGGACGGCGACGTGCTCTTCGACCGGCGCATCAAAATGCAGCACGCTTCCTTCGCCGAGCGCCACGGCCCGGTGCAGGATGTTTTCCAGCTCCCTGACATTGCCGTTAAAGGGCCTGGACTGCAGCTGCTCCATCACGGCATCCGTCAACTCGGGCATCTTGAAGCCGGACTCCTGGCAGATTCTTGACAGCAGGGCATTGCAGAGTGCCGGCAAATCCTCCCGGCGTTCGCGCAAGGCCGGCACGGCAATTTCAATCACATTGAGCCGGTAATAAAGATCCTGGCGGAATGTTCCTTCCTGGGCTTCCGCCGCCAGGTTTTTGTGCGTTGCGCTGACGATGCGCACGTCAACGGTGTCCTCCTGCGGCGAACCCAGCGGCCTGACGGTGCGCTCCTGGATGGCGCGCAGAAGTTTGGATTGCATGGCCAGCGGCAGGTCGCCGATTTCATCGAGAAACAAGGTGCCGCCCTTGGCTGCCTGGAAGTAGCCTTGCCGGTCCTGCGCTGATCCGGTGTAAGCGCCCTTTCGTGCACCGAAGAACTCCGCTTCGAGGAGGTTTTCGGGTATGGCGCTGCAATTGACGGCTACAAAAGGCCCTGTCGCGCGGTGGCTGCAGCCGTGTACGGCGCGTGCAACCAGTTCCTTGCCGGTGCCCGATTCCCCCTGAATGAGGACCGGCGCCATGCTTCCCGCCACTTTGACGATGCGCGACTTGACGGCGCGCATGACGGCAGATTCACCCACCAGTTTTTGCAGAATCTGGGTGCCGTCCCCGCTTTTTTTCTGGGCGGAGGGGGCGGTGCCGTGTTCCGGTGCGCTTCGATCGCTTTTGGCCTGTAGTGCAGGATGCTTGGCACCCTGCACGGCGGATGCCACGACACTGCGGAATTGTTTGAGGTCGACCGGTTTCGTGAGGTAGTCAAACGCGCCGGCCTTGAGTGCTTCCACCGCATTTTCGGCCGAGCCGTGGGCCGTAATCACCACGCATCGTTCGGGCCTTTGCTGGTCTATCATGTCTCGCAGTAATTCGAGGCCAAGGCCATCTGGCAGGCGCATATCGGTGATCACAGCATCGAAGTGATGCGCCTTGAGCTGCTCCCGGGCCTGCAGCAGGTCACCGGCTGCCTCCACCCGATACCCTTCCCTGAGCAGCGTCAGTTCATACAGGGTGCGCAAATCCGGTTCATCGTCAATGACGAGGATACGTGCCTGCTGGGGAACGGGAATGGGGGTGCTCATGGTTTTCAGGTTGGCATTGTGGCAAAAGAAGCCGCAGGCAAGGTCATAGACGGACTGGAGGGTGCGAATATGACAAAAAATTCGTTTCCCTCAATGCCGCTGCGCTGCACGCGCTGGTAGCCGATCAGGGCGCCATAGCGTTCGCACAATTCACGGCAAATGTACAGGCCCAGCCCGCTTGAGCGGCTTTCAGAGGAGAAAAATGGTTCGAACAGGTGTGTTTGCACGGTTTGCTCCATGGGTTGGCCATCGCTCCATACGGACAGACGGGCCTGCCCGGGCGTAACGAGCTGGGTGGAGACTTCAATGGCGTGAGAAGATGTGCTGGCATAACGCAGGGCGTTGTCCAGCAGATTGACCATCAGGCGGCGCAAATGCTCGGGCTCAAAGCACACAACGGCATTACCCGAATCTGCCGTGATCTTCATGCGTCGGGACGCTTCAGTCTGCCCTGCCCAGTCCGCGGTAATCTTGTGAGCGGTTTCGTCCAGTGCCAGGGTGGTGGTTTGTGGCGAGGGCAGGTGCGCCTGGGCACGTGAAATGTTCAATACCTCATCGACGATTCTGGCGAGACGTTGCGCATTTTGCCGGATCATGCCTGTGAGCTGGCGGTGCGGCTCGTCTTGCAGGTCTTCTTCCAGCAAGGCATTGGCTTGAGAGATCGCCGCCAGCGGATTCCTGATTTCGTGTGCCACTGCGGCCGACATGCGTCCCATGGCTGCCATCTTCTCGGTCCTCACGCGGGCCTCCATTTCACGCAGGTCCTCCAGGAACATTACACAAAGGCTTTCGTGGGTGCCATTTTTCGAGGCGGCAAGACGAGTGCGTACATGAAGCCGCCGGGTATTGCTGCCCGGGTATTCAAGGCTGATGTCCGCTTCCTGGGGGGTTTGCGTGCTGAACGTGCTGTGCATCAGTTCCGCCAGGGGCAACCAGGCCGCCTCCATGACGAGGATGAAAGGCGCGCTGCGAACTGAATCCCGGGCTCCCAGCAGGCGCCTGGATGCCGGATTGGCCGACCGGACGATGCCGTTGATATCGACCACCAGCACGCCGTCGGCCAAGGTTTCAATGACCAGTTCGTTCACCTGCGTCTGCATGCGCGCGGCGGACTGGCTGCGTTTTGCCAACTGCTCTTCACGGGCCAGCCGCAAGGCGAGGTGGTTCGCAAGCAGCGCGACCAGGAAAAAACCGGAACCGCTCAAGCCCGACTGGAGGAATCGGGCATTGAAGTCGCCCAATACCTGAAGTGAGCTCCACCAGGCGTCGGCCAGAAGCAGCAAGGTCACGCTGGCTGCGGTTCCGAAGGCCAGCAAAATCGGTCCAAGGATGGAGGCAAGGAGCACCGGCAGGGCAAACAGCGGCGTGTAGTTGATGCCGCTCGATTGCAGGAAATTGAGTGTGGAGAACGTGATGACGTCCACGCCGATGGTCAGTAACCACTGTGCGTCAAAGGTGCTTCGTGGTGGCCGCGGTTTGGCCCACAGGCGCACGGCCAGTGTGGCGCACAGGTAGGCGATGCATACCCCAATCGACCAGCGGTTGGTGATGTTGCCCAGCGCGTAGATAACCGCCTGAAGGATGACGAGTACCGTGGCGATGGCAACGCGTGCCGTCATGAAGACACGCCACAAACGGCCGAAGGAGCCCAGTTCGGGCACGGTCTCCCACGCGCCTGATGCCTTGCCTCCCGTTTCAAACCAGTGGGATGGCGTGCTCATTGGGGCCTGCTAACACTATGTTTGCAAGATGCGCTGCGCTCAAAAAGGCCTTGAGCAAGGCGCAAAACGCAGGCGGGGTAGACCCCGTCAAGGCTTTGCAACGCCGCGCAAGGCCTTTTTGATCGCAACCCGGAGGGAATGGGGTGAAAACGGCGCCACTCGGCGTTGCGCTCCTCACCCAGACTCCCGGTCTGGGATTCGTCGCGCGCCTTGATTGGCGCCGTTTTCACCCCATTCGCATTTGTAAACATAGTGTTAGCAGGCCCTAGTCTCCTGCCTGGTGGCGATGCGCGTCACTGCAATAAATCCCCTTGCCGCCTGTCAGGGCGTCGGACTTCGGCAAATGCACGTGGCAGACATCGCATGCGATCATCTCCGCAACGGCCGTTTCGCGGCCCGGTGCCTGGCGGGGACGGGCAGCCGCCGCATCGTTTCTTTCCGCATCGCGGTTGTGACGCCAGAGCCAGAAAACCACCAGCACGAATCCCAGGACCAGAAGGTATTTCATGCCCGCCTCAGAATGACTTCAAGTACAAAGCGCGAACCGGCGTAGCCCAGCAGCAGCAGGCCGGAGCCCAGGTACAGCACACGGACGGCCTTGCGGCCACGCCATCCGAGGCGCGCCCGGCCGATCAGCAGGCCGGCAAACGTCAGCCAGGCCAGGACCGAAAACACGGTTTTATGGTTCCATTTCCAGGCCAGGCCGGGCCCGTAGAGTGTTTCGGCGAACAGCCAGCCTACAAACAGCGTGGCCGACAGCAATACAAAGCCGGCCTCCACGAAGCGGAAGGTGAGCCGCTCCAGCGTCAACAGCGGCACACCCGCATCGGTTTGTGCGGCCAGCCGGATGGAGCGCTCGGAGCGCGTCATCAGCCAGCCGTGCACCACTGCGGCGGCAAACAGCCCATAAGACGCGATGCCCAGGGCCCAGTGCAACGGCAGCCAGGGGGACGCGATGGCGTGATAGGTGGTACCGGGGAAAATGACCGTCAGGATGACAGCTGCGCTGCCCAGCCCTGCCAACGCCCAGTGGGCCTGGAGTTGTGGAAACAGGCGGCTTTCGATGGCGTAAACGGTCAGCACCAGCCAGACCGTCATGGACAGCGCCGGTGCAAAGCCGAAACGCGGGGGCTCGCCCAGCAGGCCATCGGCCAGCGCCAGCGCGTGCAGCAGCCAGGCCGCCAGCAGCAGGCCGCGGATGGCGGCGGGGCCGAGGCGCGGGGAGCCCAGTGCCAATGCAGCGTAGGCGACGGCAGCACCGGCTGCCGCTGCAAGACCCCACCAGTCGCTCAAAGCTAAAATCATGGCTAGAGTTTAGCCTTTACTGCCTCTTTCCCCCCTTTCTGGCAGCCTTCCGCTGCAGCCTTTCTTTTCCACCTAACTGCGCCGCGTTTGTGGCGCCTTCCCATGGCCTCAGCTCTTACCGACAAGTTATCCCGTCTCGTCAAGGAAATGCGAGGCCAGGCCCGCATCACCGAATCCAACGTGCAGGACATGCTGCGCGAGGTACGCATGGCCTTGCTCGAGGCCGACGTTGCGCTGCCGGTGGTGCGCGACTTCATTGCCCGGGTCAAAGAAAAAGCGCTGGACCAGGAAGTGATGGGTTCTCTCTCGCCGGGCCAGGCGCTGGTGGGCATCGTTAACAAGGAGCTCGCCGCTACCATGGGCGAGGGGGTGAGCGATATCAACCTGGCAGCCCAGCCGCCGGCGGTCATCCTGATGGCCGGCCTGCAGGGCGCGGGTAAAACCACCACTACCGCCAAGCTGGCCAAGCACCTGATCGAAAAGCGCAAGAAAAAGGTGCTGACCGTTTCAGGCGACGTCTATCGCCCGGCCGCCATTGAACAGCTCAAGACGGTAACCAAACAGGCCGGCGCCGAATGGTTTCCCAGCACGCCTGACCAGAAGCCGGCCGACATCGCGCGAGCCGCCATTGACTACGCCCGCAAGCATTTCTTTGACGTGCTGCTGGTCGATACGGCTGGCCGGCTGGCCATCGACGAGGCCCTGATGGCGGAAATCAAGGAGCTGCATGCGATCCTGAACCCGGTTGAAACGCTGTTTGTGGTCGATGCGATGCAGGGCCAGGATGCGGTCAACACCGCCAAGGCCTTCAAGGAAGCCTTGCCGCTCACCGGCATCATCCTGACCAAGACCGACGGCGATTCGCGCGGCGGTGCGGCGCTCAGCGTGCGCCAGATCACCGGCGCCCCCATCAAATTCTCCGGTACCAGCGAGAAAATCGACGGCCTGGAGGTGTTCGACGCCGAGCGCCACGCCGGCCGCATCCTCGGCATGGGCGATATTCTGGCGCTGGTCGAGCAGGTGGCCGCCGGGGTGGACATGGCCTCTGCCCAGAAGCTCGCCGCCAAGATCAAGTCCGGCGACGGCTTTGACCTCAACGACTTCCTGAGCCAGTTGCAGCAAATGAAGAACATGGGCGGGCTCTCCAGCCTTCTGGAAAAGCTGCCCGCGCAAATGGCGGCCAAGGCTGGCCAGGTCGACATGGACAAGGCCGAGAAAGACATTAAGCGCAAGGAGGGCATCATCCAGAGCATGACGCCGCTGGAGCGCCGCAAGCCCGAACTCATCAAGGCCACCCGCAAGCGCCGCATTGCTGCCGGTTCCGGCGTGCATGTTCAGGAAGTCAACCGCCTGCTCAATGAATTCGAGCAGATGCAGGGCATGATGAAGAAGATGAAAGGCAGCGGGATGATGAAAATGATGAAACGCATGGGCGGCATGAAAGGCATGCCCAAGTTTTGATTGATTCGATCTTTAAGTGAAAAATGGCTGCAGCCCAATAAAGACGGGCGCAACCAGCTCCTGAATTAATAGCGTTTGCCTGTCATGAAAAAAGCCGCTTCAAGCGGCTTTTTTCATGGGTTGCCCTGAAGTCAGGCCATTCTCAGGCCGCCTTCAGCCGTGGCTTGGCCAGCCGGCTTGCATGCAGCCAGGCGCGTCGCAGCACCGCCGGCGAACGGGTTTCTTCCGGGATCAGCAGGTAGTTCTGCGCACGCAGGGCCGTGCCCACGCCTACCTTGCTGGTGAGCACCGTCATCGGGATCGCCAGCAGCAGCGGCAGGCCGACCGGGATCAGCCAGATCAAAGCCCGTGCATCGATCACGGCAATGCCGACAGCCAGCAGCGCGATCACGCCGGACATGGGCGCCAACTGCGCCAGCGCATGGCGCCAGGGCACAGCGGCCGCTTCGCGCGGGGGCGATTTCCATTCCAGCTTCAGGCCGGTGAGGGCCACCACCACAAACAGCGAATGCGCGAGCATGCGGATGGGTGCCTGCAACAGCGCGATCAGGGTTTCAAGCAAAGCGCTGCGCAGCAGGGCGACGGTGCCGCCATAGGATTGCTGCTGGCGGTTGACCAGCACGGCCACGATGCCCAGGATGCGCGGCAGGAACAGCATGCACAGCGTCCAGGCCCAAAGCGACATCAGCTCGCCGGGAAGCAGCGTCCAGTCGGCAATCATCGGCGAGCCGGACAGCCACAGCGCCGTACCCAGCGTGAGAAAGCACAGCCACAGCGGCGCCGACAGATACGCCATCGCGCCCGTGCCGAACATGGAGCGGTGTACCGGGTGAATGCCCGGCTCGGCGATCAGGCGCGAGTTTTGCAGGTTGCCCTGGCACCAGCGGCGATCGCGCTGCAGCTCGGCCAGCAAATCGGGCGGCTGCTGCTCGTAGCTGCCCACCAGGTCACCCACCAGCCAGACGTGGTAGCCGGCGCGGCGCATCAGCGCGGCCTCGACAAAATCGTGCGACATGATGCTGCCCGCCATGCCGCCCGTGCCCTTGATATGCGCCAGCGCGCAATGCTTCATGAAGGGCTCAATACGGATGATGGCGTTGTGGCCCCAGTAGTGGGACTCGCCCATCTGCCAGAACTGCATCCCCAGCGTGAAGAGGCGCCCGGTCACGCGTGAGGCGAATTGCTGCGCCCGTGCGTGCAGCGTGACGTGGCCGATGGCCTGGGTTGCGGTCTGGATGATGCCGGCCCTGGGATTGGCTTCCATCAGCTTGACCATGGAAACCAGGCAGTCGCCGCTCATCACGCTGTCGGCGTCCAGCACCACCATATAGCGGTAATCCTTGCCCCAGCGGCGGCAGAAGTCGGCCACATTGCCGGCCTTGCGGTCGGTGCGGCGTTTGCGCAGGCGGTAATAGACCTCGATCTGCGGCTGGTCGGGGTGTCCGGCCAGCTGGGTGCGCAGGTCTTCCCAGGCGGCGCGCTCGGCCTGGATGATGGCCGGGTTGCTGCTGTCCGACAGTACGAAGACATCAAAGCTCTGTACATGGCCGGTCATCGCGACCGACTCGCAGGTGGCGCGCAGGCCGGCGAACACGGTGCGTACGTCTTCATTGCAGATCGGCATGATGATCGCGGTGCGTGTGGACGCATCCAGCGGGTAGTGCTGAACCTTTTTCGCGGACAGTGCGTGTTTGTCACCAAAGATCGTGACGTAAAAGCCCATCATCGCCGTCATGAAGCCGGTCACTACCCAGGCTGACAGAAGGGCAAACAGGCTGATCTGGCCGTACTGCAGCCAGGCGTTGTCATAGTCGGGCTGCATGTCCGCAAAGATGCTGGTTGCCAGCACGGTGCTGATGACGGTCAGCAGCAGGAACACCGTGCGCCGGCGCCGGGCAGCCTGCTGCCAGCGCTCAAGCCGGGGGGCAGGCAGGCGATGGGATGGTGCCGGCGCGGAAACCCGGAATATCGACAGCATGGGCAGCAGCAGCGCGGTGGCCATGCTGTTCCAGAAGCCACGCCAGGGCCGGGGCACCATGGAGCCGCGATTCAGCGGTGGCGCCGTCACCGAATTGGGGTGGCGTTCCTCGCGCAGGGCGCTGCGTGCAGCGGATGGAATCAGAGTGTGATCAGGTTGGTCCATGTTTCGCTCACAGTGTGGTTGTCATGTTTGAGGAAGGCGCGCAGCTCAACAGGCTGGGCCGGGTTCAGCCGCAGCACGCGCAGCGTCATGCGCCATGCGCCGGTGGCGGGATTCTTGTAGGCCATGCTTTCGAGCACACGGCCATTGGCGTTGGCGCTGGAGATGGCTTCGACCTTGGCGTCCTCGGGCAGCGCGTCCAGCGCCGGGCCGGCAAAGTCGATGACGTACTGGACCTGGCCCGTGAGATCGGTTCCGGCCTTCGAGTACCCGGTGCCGCGGCGTGATTGCGTGACCCAGCTGTTGGGCGGCAGTTGCTGGTTCTTGCCCTGCCAGCTGATTTGCCAGGCGATGTCCAGCGACTGGCCAGGGGCTGGCATTTTTTCGGGTACCCAATAGGCCACCACGTTGTCATGGGTCTCATCCGGCGTGGCAAATTGAAACAGCTCGACCCGGCCGGCGCCCCAGTCGCCCACGGGCGTGACCCAGGCGCTGGGCCGCGTCTCATAGCGAGCTTCGGTGTCTTCGTAGTTGGCAAAGGCGCGGTCGCGTTGCATCAGGCCAAAGCCCTTGAGCGACTTCATGGCGAAAGACGTCACCAGCGGGGAGGACGGATTTTGCAGGGGCCGCCAGAGCCATTCACCGTCACCCGTAGCCATCATCAGGCCGTCGGAGTCGTGCACTTCGGGCCGGAAATCGCCGGGGCGGGGCTGGTTTTCGCCAAAGAAAAACATGCTGGTCAGGGGCGCGATGCCCAGCGAGGTCACGGGCGCGCTGTTGCCGGAGGTTGTGGCCGGGCGCATGAAGATGCGCGCCTGTACATTCGTGGTGGTTTGCTCGCCGGCCTGGATGTCGAACCGGTAGGCGCCTGTCATGCGCTCCGAATCCATCACGGCAAAGACGGTCAGCTGCTTGCTGTCGACTGCAGGTTTTTGAAGCCAGAAATCCGTGAAACGGGGAAACTCTTCCTTGGCTCCGCCCGCACCGCCTGCGGTGTCCACCGCCAGGCCGCGTGCCGAAAGGCCGTAGCGCTGACCCGATCCCAGCGCCCGGAAGTAGGTGGCACCGGTGAATACCACCAGTTCATCCTTGTAGGTGGGTGAGTTGAGGTTGCTGAAAAAGCGCGCGCCGCCGTGGCCCAGGTCACCCCAGGTCTCGGGTGACAGTTTGTTTTTTCCGAAATTGAATGTGGCGGGGTCGTAGGACAGGCGCTTCACGCCCGCTGTCGTGATTTCGTGAATGCGAACCGAATCACCGTGCCGGCCGACATGGAAAAAATTCGCTTCAAAGGGAAGTTTGTCGGTACGCCACAGCGTGCTGGCGGCGTTGAACCGGATGTCGCGGTAGTCGTCGTACGCCATCCTGGCGAGCTCGGTGGGCACCGCGTGGGACGCTTCGCGCCAGGGCGCTTGCGAGCGCTGGCGCGCGATAGCGGCCACATCGTCCAGATCGAAGGCATGCGCCTGGCCCGCCGCGAGCGTCAGTGCTGCAAGGCTCGCGCAGGCCGCGATACGGGCCCGCAGGGGAAAATTGAAGCGGCGCTTGGGGCCGCCGGAGGATGCCAAAAAAGGCAGGAAAAAAGCTGGCATGCCATGACTAGGGCAAACCCTGTGCCAGCTTCGAAAAATTGTTTTAAATCAACAAGTTGGGCGTGATACTTGATTTAACCAAATGTAATCCGGCTCAAAAGCGCCCAGAATCGCGGGTTTTGTCGCCGGTGAGCGACAACTTCCGCAGATGGCTCGATTAAATCCTTTTAAATCAAAGGCTTAAACCTGTCGCCAACCAGCGACGGCCCACGGCGGCACAGCGACAAACCCAGGTCGAACCGGAGCTCCTGGAACCTTTTTACGGTCTAAACCTTGAAGTGTCCCGGCGTGAGCCCGTGCTTTTGCATCAGGCGGTAAAACTCCGTGCGGTTCCGGTCGGCCAGCCGGGCCGCATCGGCCACGTTGCCGTCCGTCAATTTGAGCAGCCCGACCAGGTAATCCCGCTCGAAGTGTTGCCTGGCTTCCGCATAGGTGAGCACTTGCACGCTGGGTGAGCGCAAGGCCCGCTGCACCAACGCCAGCGGCACCAGCGGGGTGGTGGACAGGGCACAAACCTGCTCCACCACGTTGTAAAGCTGGCGCACGTTGCCTGGCCAGGCGGCCGTGGTCAGGGCCTTGAGGGCCTCGGGTGCGAAACCGCTCAGGCGCTTGTCGTACTTGGCCGCCAGTTTGAGGAGAAAGTGGTTGGCCAGCAACGGGATGTCTTCGCGGCGCTCCGACAGCGGGGGCAAGGTCAGCGTGACGACGTTGAGCCGGTAATAAAGGTCGGCGCGGAACTGGCCCTCAGCCATGGCAGCGTCAAGGTCGCGATGTGTGGCCGAGATGATGCGCACATCCACCGGAATCGACTGGCTGGAGCCCAGCGGCCGCACTACGCGTTCCTGCAACACGCGCAGCAGCTTGACCTGGAGCGCGGGCGGCATGTCACCGATTTCATCGAGCAGCAAAGTGCCGCCGTCTGCGGCCTGGAAAAGGCCTTTGTGATTGGCCACTGCGTCGGTGAAGGCGCCCTTGACGTGGCCAAACAGCTCGGATTCCAGCAAAGCCTCGGGGATGGCGCCACAGTTCACGGCAATAAAGGGCTTGCTGGCCCGTGCGCCTGCCTGGTGGATGGCCTGGGCCAGCAGCTCCTTGCCGGTGCCGCTTTCACCGCGCAGCAGCACGCTGGCGTCCGACTGCGCCACCATGCGCGCTTCAGCCAGGGCTTCGGCCATGCGGCTTGAGCGGCTGATGATCTGGTTTTGCCAGGCTTCGGGGCTGCCCTGTTTGGCCGGGTTCGCGGGGGCACTCAGCGCCAGCGCCTGGGCAATCTTGTCGAGCAGGCTTTTGCCGTCAAAGGGCTTGGTGAGATAGGTGAACACGCCGCGTTCGGTGGCTTCCACGGCATCAGGAATGGTGCCATGCGCAGTCAGCAAAATCACCGGCAGCGAAGGATGCTGCTGGCGTATGTCGTCGAACAGCGCCAGGCCGTCCCGGCCGGGAAGCCGCACATCGCTGAGTACCAGCTGCGGCCGTTCAATATGAAGCTGCGTCAGCGCCGCTTCGGCCGACGTGACCGCCGTGACGCGATAGCCCGCTGCAGTGAGCCGCATGGTGAGCAGGCGCAGCATGTCGGCGTCATCATCAACGACGAGCAGGTGGGGCGCTGTCAGGGCGGAGTCGCTCATGGCGCGGTGGGGCGGGCCCGGCTGGCAGGGGGGATGGGCGCCGAGGCTGTTGCCGCCGGCTGCCGGCTGGTGAGGCTGCGCTCAATGGCCTTTAGCGCCTCCAGCCGCTCGTTGGTCTGGTCCAGCCTGCGCTGCGCATCGCGCAGTTGCTGGCCTTGTTTGTCAAGCTGCTCTTCCAGGCGGCGCTGTTCGGCATAGCGTGACGCCAGCAGCCTTGCCAGCGGATGCAGCGGCTGGGCATCGGCATTGCCCAATACGCGGGCCAGCAGCTCCTGCGCACGTATCAGTTCGGGCAGCTGCCGCAGTTGGGCCAGCACCAGTGAGAGCTGGAGTTGGGCCTCGGGGCTGGCGGCGTCTCCGAGCCGCCCGGTTTCCTGGGTGAGTTCCGGCGGCTGCATGAGGCGTACGCGCTCGGCGTAAGCCAGCATGCGCAAGGTCATGCCGCTGGCAAAAACGACCGATTCCGGGAGCGGCGCAGGTTGGCTGGCGCTGGCCCGCGCGGCTTCGGCAGCAGAGGCCGCAGCCCGGGCTGCCAGGACGGCTGCGGTGTTGGTGCCACGCTCGGGGGCGGGGCCACCGCTGCTGCACGCGGCCAGCAATGCCGACGTCACCAGGGCCGGCAGCAGGCCGCGCCCGGAGAGGCGGGTCGCAGGCGGAGGGGGAAGAAAATCAGTACTTGGAAACATGAGGAAGCTCTATTCTGAAGTGTGCGCCAGGTTGATCGGGCATCAGGACGATGTTTCCGCCATGTGCGGCAATGTATTCGTGAACGATGGACAGGCCGATACCGCTGCCCCGAACCACGTCGACCGGCTGGCGTTCACCGCGGTAAAAGGGCTCGAAAATCCGTTCGCGGTCGGCCTGCGCCACACCGACGCCCTGATCGTGGATGTCGATGCGGACGAAACCCCGCAGCGGACTCAGTTCCAGCCGGATCTGCCCTTTGGGTGGTGAATAGCGGATGGCGTTGGACAGCAGGTTGGCCAGCGCAGTGCCGATTTTTTCGGGATCGATTTCCATCACAACGGGTTCACCGACGACGCTGACCGTCAGTTCCCGTGCGCGCCACTGCAGGCGCTGCGCGTACACCTGCTCCTCGAGGAGTTGCAACAAGTCGACATTCTGGCGATTCAACTGGCGCGCCTCGAACGCGGCCGTATTAAAGCGCAGCAGGTCTTCAATCTGGCTTTGCAGTACGCCGGTGTTGTGCCTGAGGATTTGCGCTATTTCGCGCTGGTCATTGCTCAGCGTGCCGGCTACGCCGTCTTCCAGCAGCGACACCCCTTCGCGCAGCGATGCCAGCGGTGTTTTGAGTTCGTGCGAAATATGGCGCAGGAAACGCGATTTGTCGGCGTCCAGCTCCACCAGCCGCAGGCGCAGCCAATTCAGCCGCTGCCCCACCAGGGCCAGGTCGGCCGGTCCCTGGATGGTGATGACCTGGTCGAGCCGGTTTTCCCCCAGGCCCACGATGGCGTTCTCCAGGCGCCTGAGCGGCAGCGTGAACCACACGCCGAATGCCAGCGCCATGGCGATAGCCAGCACGATGGCCCAGGTTACCTGCTGGGTCAGCCGCTGGCGGCTGGCCTCAAGTTTGCCTTCCAGCGACCTGTTGCGTTGCTGAATCGCCTGTTGCACCTGCACGGCGATGGCGGCATTGACACTTTCCAGTTCACGGAATTCCTGCGCCAGCTGGCGCTCCCGGTCCAGCGCGGTACCCGCCGGGCCGGTCAGCAGATCGCCGATGCTCTGCATGTGCGCGCGCCATTGCCGGGCTTTGGCAACCGGTACGTCTTCTCGCGCCAGACTGGTCAGGATGCTCGCGGCTTCACGGGCCTCGTCACCGAAGCGCTCACGCAATACCCGGTCATCGAGGACGACCGACTGGCGGGATGTGCGCTCCATCGATACGCTGCGCTCAGCCAGGGACTGCGCCGCGCTGCTGAGTTCGAGGGCACGTGCGGCATTGCTGCGGCTTTGCAGCGAAAGGTCTTCCAGGGTAAACAGCGCCCGCAGCGAGGCGGCGCCCAGCAGGGCAGCAATCAGCAGGAAAGCGATCACCAGAAGTTGCCGGAACGAAAATCGTTGCAGCATGCGTGTCGAGTGCTTGAGCAACGCGGGCGGTCTCAGGCCGCCACGGCGACGTCCTGCGTCAGGACTTCGCCGCGCAGCGAACGCTGCGTGGCCTGGGTGATGGTGATGTCCAGCATCTGGCCGATGAGGCGCGATTGACCCTTGAAGTTGACCACGCGGTTGCACTCCGTGCGGCCCATGAGTTCGGTCGGGTCCTTGCGCGAAGCGCCTTCAACCAGGATGCGCTGCACCGTGCCCTGCCGGCTGGCGCTGATGGCGCGCACGCTGTCGTCAATCGTGGCCTGCAGGTGTTGCAGACGCTTGAGCTTGACCTCGTGCGGTGTGTCGTCATGCAACGCGGCGGCGGGGGTGCCGGGGCGCGGGCTGTAAATGAAGCTGAACGAGGTGTCGTAGCCGATCTCGTCGATCAGCTTCATCATCTTGCCGAAGTCGTCTTCGGTCTCGCCGGGGAAACCCACGATGAAATCGCTGCTCATGGCCAGATCCGGGCGGATGGCGCGCAGCTTGCGGATGGTGCTCTTGTATTCCATGGCGGTGTAGCCGCGCTTCATCGCCATGAGGATGCGGTCGGAGCCATGTTGCACCGGCAGATGCAGGTGGTTTACCAGTTTGGGCAGCTTGGCGTAGGCGTCAATCAGGCGCTGCGTGAACTCGTTGGGGTGGCTGGTGACATAGCGGATGCGTTCGATGCCGGGGATGTCGGACACGTATTCAAGCAGCGTCGCGAAGTCGGCGATCTCGGCCGTGCCACCCATGGGGCCACGGTAAGCGTTGACGTTTTGCCCGAGCAGCGTGACTTCCTTGACGCCCTGGTCGGCCAGACCGGCGACTTCGACCAGCACGTCCTCAAAGGGCCGGGAGACCTCTTCGCCACGGGTGTAGGGCACCACACAGTAGCTGCAGTACTTGGAGCAGCCTTCCATGATGCTCACGAAGGCGCTGGCGCCCTCGACGCGCGCCGGCGGCAGGTGGTCGAATTTTTCGATCTCGGGAAAGCTGATGTCGACCTGCGGCTTGCCCAGCCGGGTCCGGTTGGCCAGCAGCTGCGGCAGGCGGTGCAGGGTTTGCGGGCCGAAGACCACGTCGACATAAGGTGCGCGCTGGATGATGGCCGCGCCTTCCTGGCTGGCTACACAGCCGCCGACGCCGATCAGTACGCCTTTTTCTTTCAGGTGCTTGACGCGACCCAGGTCGCTGAAAACCTTCTCCTGGGCTTTTTCGCGCACGGAGCAGGTATTGAACAGGATCAGGTCGGCCTGTTCCATGTCCTGGGTAGGCTCGTAGCCTTCGGCGGCATGGAGCACGTCGGACATCTTGTCCGAGTCGTACTCGTTCATCTGGCAACCGAAGGTTTTAATGAAGACTTTTTTGCTCATGATGCTGGCTGATTTGCGGTTTGTCCGCGGGCTGATGGCGATTGCTATTAAATTAATAGCTGCTTGCGCCCATGTTTAAAGGGCATCAGACTGATTTTGCTTAAGGCTGTGAGCGTTACTGCTTGTAGGCAGGTAACTGGTCGTACGGCGTCTTGCCGTTGTCCACTGCCTTGGCAGGGGTGCCGCTGCTGAAATTGAACACCGTGCCGGTGCCGCCCGCCCGCTTTTCCTTGGCCTCTTCCGCGTTGAGGATCCAGACCTCATGCACCTCGCCGGTGTTGCTGCGCAGGTAGTTCACCACCAGCTTCTGGTTCAGGAGTGCGCCGGACAACACGAAATTGTTGTTGATGTCGCGTATGCGTGAGCCTACGGAGAGCCTGTCCTGCTTGCCGTCCATGGAGATCACCGGCGGCGCCACCACCACCATTTCGCCGCGGACGGCCTTGGGAGGGAATTTCCGGATGTTGGGTTTGACAGCCTCGGCGGGATCGGTCTGGGCCAGGGCTGGCAGGCTCATCAGGCCGGCAAAAGCAGCCAGCATCATCAGGAGTGCGGCCAGGCGGGAAGTGCAGCGGTTCATGGTATGTGTCCAGAGGCTGTTAATAAATAGGAGAATAACAAAGAACAAAGCCTCAGGGGGAAGGACCCTCTGAGGCTTTGACGCATTCTTGGTGGTCGTAGGTGGACTTGAACCACCGACATCAGCATTATGAATGCTGCGCTCTAACCAACTGAGCTATACGACCGAAACCCAAGATTATATAACACCCCCACGCTCCCCGCTGCGCGTGGTTCGCTGCCCCCCGAGGGGGCCGTTCGCCTGCGGCCCGGCAAAGCCGGTTCCGCGGCTTCTGCTTGGTTTTGGGCCCAATTGGGCCCAATTTCTAGCGGTTTTTGAAGATCGGTTTGCGCTTGTTCACGAAGGCGTCCATGCCTTCTTTCTGGTCTTCGGTGGAGAACAGCGAATGAAACAGGCGCCGCTCGAACATCACGCCGTCGCTGAGGCCGCTTTCAAATGCCCGGTTGAGGGCTTCCTTGGCGGCCATGACGCTGGTCTGGCCGTAGCTGCAGATCATCAGCGCGGCGCCCAGGGCCTCGTCCATGAGCTTTTCCAGCGGCACCACACGGCTGACCAGGCCTGAACGCTCTGCCTCCTGGGCATCCATCATGCGGCCCGTCAGGGTCATGTCCATGGCTTTGGCCTTGCCCACGGCACGGGGCAGGCGCTGTGTGCCGCCAGCACCGGGGATGATGCCCAGCTTGATTTCAGGCTGGCCGAACTTTGCGTTGTCGGCAGCAATGATGAAGTCGCACATCATGGCGAGCTCGCAGCCGCCGCCCAGCGCAAAGCCGCTGACGGCGGCAATCACTGGCTTGCGGATGCTGCGGATTTGCTCCCAGTTGCGGGTGATGTAGTCGTTGTTGTAAACATCGGCAAAACTGTAGGTGGCCATGGCGCCGATGTCGGCGCCTGCGGCAAAGGCCTTTTCGCTGCCGGTCAGGATGATGCAGCCGACGGTCTCATCGGCATCAAACGCCTTGAGGGCCCGGCCCAGCTCATCCATGAGCTGGTCGTTCAATGCATTGAGTTGCTTGGGCCGGTTCAGCGTGACAATGCCCACCTTGCGGGAGTCCGGGCCTTCGGTGCGGGTCTCAATGGTTTCGTAGGTCGTGGAAGACATGAAATAGGTCCTTTGGCTGGAAATGCGTCCGGCAATGATGCCACGGGCTCGTGGCCGCCCATGGCTTGCCGCAATGCTAGATTCGGGAACAGGAGACCGCCGCCATGACTGCTTCCCATCCCGGCCCCGCTGCCGATCCCACCGTGCTGTATGCCATCGATGGTGCCGTGGGCATCCTTACGTTGAACCGCCCTCAGGCGCTGAACAGCTTTACGCGGCAGATGCACCGGGACTTGTGGGTCGCCCTGGACAAGGCGCACTCTGATCCACAGATTCGCGCCCTGGTCATCACTGGCGCCGGCCGCGGGTTTTGTGCCGGTGCCGACCTGTCCGAATTCGATTTCGCGCCCGGCCCCAACCTGGTTGAGCGTGCCAACCCAGGTCCCGTCATTGACCAGGCCTTCAACCCCACGGCCCGCAAACTGCTGGGGCTGCGCATGCCGACGGTGGCAGCCGTCAACGGCGTGGCCGCAGGTGCCGGCGCATCGTTGGCCATGACGTGCGACATGGCCGTGGCCGCCCCGGGCGCCAGTTTCATTCAGGCATTCAGCAAGATCGGATTGGCGCCCGATGCGGGCAGCAGCTGGCTGCTGGTGCAAAAGCTGGGGCTGGCGCGCGCCATGGGGCTGGCGTTGACAGGGGACAAATTGCCGGCGGCGCAGGCGCTGGAGTGGGGCTTGATCTGGCAGGTAGCGGACGACCCCGTGGCGGCGGCTGTTGCCTTGGCGCAGCGGCTGGCCAGCCTGCCGACTCTGGCGCTGGTGGCCACCCGTCAGCTGATGCGTGAAGGCGCCACACGCACGCTGCATCAGCAACTCGATGCGGAACGCGACATGCAGGCCGCCCTGGGGCGCAGCCACGATTACATGGAAGGCGTGACGGCCTTTCTTGAAAAGCGTCCCGCGGTATTCAAGGGCGAATAACCTTCTGAAGAAGTGAGTCGCGCCAGGCCGGGTCAGGTCTTCTGGCCGAGCCAGTGGTCCATCAGCGCGGCATCCCGTACCGCCAGGCGCCAGGTGGTCAGTGCGGGCGGCATGGACAGCTCCAGCCGCAGCAGTCGTTTGTCGCGTGCGACCAGGGCAATGACTTTTTTGGCCGTGCCTGCGTAGTGCAGCAGGTCATCGAGCCGGTTCATGCGCCAACCGCCCTCCGGCTGCCGTGCGCCTGCGGCAATGGGTTCCACCGCCAGCCATTCATCTCCCGCCGCAAACCCGGCACGCTCGGCAGCGCCGCCGCGCAGCACGGTCTTGACCTGCACCACGCCCTGGTTTTCGCTGGCGCGCAATCCCAGCCGCTGGGCCAGTTGCGCAGGTTCTTCGGCGACAGTCACGCCATGCTGTTCCAGCAAGGCCTTGAGCGGGAGTTCTTCGCGTCCGTGCACCCATTGGGCCAGCTCGGCGGCAAACGGGCGGTGTCCTGCGGCTGCAAGCTCCTCTGCAAAATCTGCCTCGCGCAGGGGGCCGGCTTTACAGCGCTGCCAGAGTGCGCGCATCACGTTGTCCAGTGTCGCGCCCCCGGCAGCTCCGCCTTCTGCCCGAAGCGTCAGATCAAAACACAGCGCCACCAGCGCTCCCTTGGTGTAGTAGCTCACGGTGGCGTTGGGCGTATTTTCATCCTGCCGGTAATACTTCACCCAGGCATCGAAGCTCGCCTGGGCGACGGACTGAACCAGCCGGCCCGGGGTCTGCATGACCTGGTTGATGGTCTTGTTGAGCAGCTTGAGGTAGCCGGCGTTGTCCAGCAGGCCGGCGCGGCGCAGCAGCAGGTCGTCGTAGTAACTGGTGAAGCCCTCAAAAAACCACAACAGCCCGGTGTAATTCTCGGCGCCGTAGTCGTAGTGTTCAAACTCCGCGGGACGCAGCCGCTTGACGTTCCATGTGTGGAAATATTCGTGGCTGATGAGGCCGCGCAGCGTGGTGTAGCCTTCTGCCGTGCGGGATTCACCCAGGCGCGGCAAGTCCTTCCGGTTGCAAATGAGTGCCGTCGAGTTGCGGTGCTCGAGCCCGCCATAGCCGTCGTCCACCGCGTTCAGCATGAAGAGGTAACTCTTGAAGGGAGGCTTTTTCGCGCCATGCCAGAAACGGATCTCCGTTTCGCAAATCTTCTGGGTGTCCGCCAGCAGCCTGGCGCCGTCGAAGCTCGGGGCCGCGCCCGCTACCACCATGCGGTGCGGCACGCCGCGCGCCGTGAAAGTACCGCTCCAGAAAGCGCCCATTTCCACGGGGCAGTCCACCAGCTCGTCGTAATCGGCCGCCAGGTAGGTACCAAACCCATGCTTGTTGACTGCCTGCGGCGTGAGCCCTGTGGCCAGTGACCAGCCCTTGGCGGCTTTCGGCGCAGGGATCTCCAGTACATGCACGGCTTTTTCCTGGCCCTGCACTTTCAGGCACAGGCTGGTGCCGTTGAAAAAGCCGCGATGGGCGTCCAGCCAGGCGCTGCGCACGGAGTTATCGCAGGCGTACACCTCATAGCGCAGTACCAGCGGTCTGGCAGGCGAGCACTGAATCTGCCAGGTGCATTTATCGAGCTGCTCTGCCCTAAGCGGCGTGCGGCCTGTCTGGCGGGCTTCCAGGTTCTGCAGGTTTTTGGAGAATTCCCGCACCAGGTAGCTGCCGGGGATCCACACAGGCAGCGAGACCCTTTGCAAGGCGTCAGGCTGTGCGATCGTGAGAGTCACGCGAAAGAGGTGGGCGTATAGATCGCCTGTTTCGACGCGGTAGTGAAGGGGGGGGGGAGTGTTTTTGGGGGTGCCTGGCATCTTGCGCAAAGAATACTCCACGTCTGCCGCCAGCTGCATGGCGGCGCCCGACGGATCGAGTCGATCGGGCTGTAGGTGCTATGAAAAAAGGAGCTGCTCGCGCAAATGGTGTGCGGGCTGGAGGTCGATTTTGTGTCTAAACAGGGCCTTCTGGCCCGTTTTCAGGGAGTTTTTGCACTGAGCAGCATTTTTTCGACTTCCTGGGCGCTGACCGCGCCTGGCGCGCGGGATCCGTCAGCAAAAATCAGGGTGGGCGTGCCGGTGATATTGTATTTTTGGCCAAACTCGCGGTTTCGCTTGATGGCCGAGATGTCGCATTCGGCAGCCGCAGGCACGGTGTTGCGCAGCATCCAGTCGTTCCATGACTTTGCCTTGTCCTTGGCACACCAGATGTGGCGCGACTTGGCGACGGAGTCCGGTCCGAGCACGGGGTACAGGAAGAGATAAACGGTGACATTGTCGACGTTGGTCAGGTCCCGTTCGAAGTGTTTGCAGTAGCCGCAATTTGGGTCTTCAAACACCGCCAGCTTGCGTTTCCCGTCACCGCGGACAATCTTGAAAGCGTCCTTCAAAGGGAGTTTGTCGAAATCGACTGCGCTGAGTTTCCCGATGCGTTCCTCGGTCAGGTTTTTTTTGTTTTTTACATCGAGAAGTTGACCCTGCAACAGGTAGTTACCTTGCTCGTCGGTATAGAAAATTTCGAAGCCAATACGTACCTCATAGAGGCCGTTCATCGGTGTTTTGGTGACTTCATCGATTTTTGCAAAAGCCGGAAATTTCTCGGACAGGTTTTTGCGGATGACGGCTTCCTGCGCAAAAACAGGAACCAGGCTGAACGCCGCCAGACTGAGCAGGCCGATCAATTTCACTATTTTCATTTCAGTTCCAGTCTGTTTCTCAGTCGTTCATAAACCCGCTGCTTGCCGCGTCAGCCAGGCCTTGAGCAAACCGCTGCGCTCGAACCCCTTCATGCCCCAATTGCGCAGGGCCTGCCAGCGCCCATCGGTTTGCGCAAAAATGCCGTGCAAACCGTCGGTGACCGCGCCCATTGCCGCTACGTCGGCCTTGCGGGCCCTTTCGTAGCGCCGCAGCAGTTTTTCATCACCCAATCCGCGCCAATACTCACGTTGCGAAATCACCTCGGCCAGGCAAGCCGCATCGGCCAGGCCCAGGTTCAAACCTTGACCGGCCAGCGGGTGCACCGTATGCGCTGCATCGCCCGCCAAAGCCCAGCCGGGGCCGACCCAGTGCCCGGCGCTTGACAGGGAAAGCTGCCAGCTTGCCCGCTCGCTCGTCAGGCGCAGGTTGCCTGTCTCTTCGCCGCACACGGCCTTGAGGGTGTTACAAAATTCTTCCGCGGGCATTTTTTCGAGCATGGCGGCCCGCTGTACAGGGACAGACCACACCAGCGCCGCCAAGTTCCCGTTGGCACCCGATAAAGGCAAAAGAGCCAGTATGTCGCCGTGGGTAAACCACTGGCGGGCAATGCCGCCATGGGGCTTGTCCAGCTCAAGCCGTGCTGCGACGGCCTTTTGCGGATAGGGCTTGATGGTCCAGTTGACCGGCCGGATCTGGGCGAACTCATCACGGCTGGCGCTTTTCTGGCCTTCGCAGATTACGTTGAGCGCGGCCTTGGCAGGCGCGTCCACCGTCTCGATTTGCGGCTGGTAGCGAACCGCCTGGCTCAATTGCTGCTCCAGCGCCGGGACCTCCACAATCCAGGCCAGCGCTTCCTGGCCGACACTGCGCGCCGTGAAATCCAGCTTGCCGCCGTTGTCTCCCCAAACCTGCATTTCGACCACCGGCGTGGCAAAGGCCGCGTCGGGCCAGGCGCGCAGGGTTTCCAGCACGCTGCGAGACGCGCTGTTGAGGGCGTAAGCACGCACGTCGGGCATGGTGTGCATCCCCGGCGGCCTTTCAGGCCTGGTGACCAAAGCTACGCGCAGGCGCTCGCGCGCCAGCAGCAGGGCCAGCGTGCGGCCTACCACACCATCGCCGCGAATACAGACATCAAAGGTCTTGGACATGGCCCATTTTAGGAGGCAGGGCAAAATTGACGTCTTGGGCAAACAATTACTGCGCGGTTTCTGGCCGTGCATCTGAACCTAAAGGCTTGAAAAGTGAGCGATCCATTGAACGAAACATTACCGGCCGACGCACCTTCTGACCTCAGGGCCGTGATTTCGCGCCTTTATGTGTATCCGGTGAAATCCTGTGCCGGCGTGCAGGTGCAGGAAGCCCTGCTGACTGAAACCGGGCTGGAATTTGACCGTGCCTGGATGGTGGTGGACAGCAAGGGCGAATTTCTGACCCAGCGTGAATTGCCGCGCATGGCATTGATCAGGCCCCAGCTGAGGTACCACGACATGGTGCTGCGTGCGCCCGGCATGCTGGCCCTTCACATTGCGCTGGACCAGGTGGAAGAGCCCGTTCGCGTGCAGGTCTGGAAAGACGAAGTCCAGGCGTATGACATGGGTGCCATCGCGGCGCAATGGTTCACCGACTTCCTGGGCCAGACTGCACGCCTGGTGCGGTTTGACCCCGAACACAAGCGGGTTTGCAGTCCGCAGTGGACCGGCGATGTGGAAGCGCTTAACCAGTTCAGCGACGGTTACCCGTTGCTGGTACTCAGCGAAGCCTCATTGGTGCATTTCAACGAAAAGCTGGTGGCCGCCGGCACTTCCGCGGTGGGCATGGAGCGCTTTCGTCCAAACATCGTCCTGGGCGATGCCGCTGGTGCCGACAGTCTGGCGCCGCACGATGAGGACCGTATTGAGGTACTGCAGGTTGCCACGGCGCAAGGCGTGGTCCAGCTCAAGCCGGTCAAGCCCTGTCCGCGTTGCCCGATTCCGAATATCGATCCCGCGACGGCTGTCAGCAGCCCGGAAGTGGGCGACATGCTGCAAACCTATCGCCAGGATGCGCGGGTGAACGGTGCGCTGACGTTCGGCATGAATGCCATTGTGCTGACGGGCATTGACCACCAGCTCAAGGTGGGCCAGCCGGTGGGTGCGAGTTATCAGTTTGAATGACTTTTGACCGCCCGCAGGGGCGGCGTGGCGTGGGCGGCCGTGGACGCAGGGAGCGCCTCCGGCGCCTGCGGACCGCTTGAGAGGCTGTCCAGCGTTGATTCGGCGTCCAGCGGCATGGGGTGTGTCAACTCCGGTTCGAGAAAGCGGATGGGGCGGCGGGTGCGAGCCGCCATGCTGTGCAGCAGGTCGGCCAGGGCCGTGGAAATTTCCTCGTGGCTGCCAAGGCGCTCGCTCAACAGCACGCCCGCGACATGAAATTGCAGAACGACCTCCGGTTTCAGACCCTTGAGCGGCATGAGGCCGGCCGCGATCAGGCGTGCCGCCAGGTCGGTGACTGGTGGGCGTGATGCGACGCCTTCAAGAATGAGGCCGAAGCGCGCCTCGTCGATGCGCCCCACGGTGTTGACATCGCGCAGAAGCCGGCGCAACTTGATCACGCTTCGCAGCAGGCTTTGCTCGGCCACCGCTGTGCCCCAGGTTTTCTTGATATACCGGTAATTGACCAGCTCGATGTACACCACGGCCGCCGGCTCCTTGTGGCGCTGTGCCCGGCCCACCACCTGTTTGAAGCGGTCGTGGAAAAGATGTGCGGCAAGCAGGCCGGTGAGGGCGTCCTGGCTGGACATGGCCTGCTCGCGCGCTTCCACTGCGTGGCGCTCATGTGAACGCGTGTTCAGCGCCACCAGCAGCAGGGGCACCTCAATGGTCAGCGCTGCCATCAGGCCGTAATGAGACAGCCACGACAGGGAAAACAGGCCCAGGATGCTGATGACGGTGAGGAGCGTTACCAGCCCCAGCGGGGAAAAAGCCGCCAGTACCCAGAAACCCACGACATCGTGGCGCCGCCACGTCATGTAGGCCCGGCTTGTTCCCAGTGCGACAACGGCAACCAGGTAAGTCGCGAGGAGGCCTATGCCCAGGCCGCGCTCCAGCACGAGATAGGCCAGCGCCAGCGGCGCTCCGGCCATGCCTGTCCAGTAGGCCAGCCGCTCAAACCACTTGTGGCGTGAACCGGTGCCGCACAGGTGATGCACGACCAGCAGCGCCGAGCCGCCGCCCAGGATGGCGAGGAAGCCCTGCGCCATGTTGTTCCAGGTGCTGAAGTTGCCCCAGAGGAAATGGCCTGCCACTCCCGTCCACGCCGCTACGACGAGGGCCATGATGACGGCGTACACGGAATACCACCCATAGGCCCGGTCGCTGTAAACCCAGCTCTGGACAACGCAGGCAATGATCAACAGCACCAGTGCGCCGAATACCACGCCAATCGCGAGGTATTCCAGCTGAAGTCGCTGCGTCAGGTTGCCTCGCGTGCTGACCCGAACCGGAATGCTGACCTCCGTCTGGTGCTGTATACGCACATACACGTCATGCACGCCGTTGTCCGGCAGGTTCAGGCGGAAATGCCCGTAACGGCCGGGTTCCGGCCAGCTGGAGACAGGCACGGTGTCCCCGGCAGTTTCGGCAATCCACCCTCCCGACGGTGCACGCTGGTACACCGTCGCCAGGTCCAGCAGGGGCAGGGGAAACTCAAGCAACCAGTCCTGGCGCGAGCCGGATGACCTGGCAAAACGGTAATGCAGCCAGAGCGCCGCGTGCGGGCCGAGCGAATGCACCGTATCGGCAACCGAGGGGACGAACAAGGCCCCTGGATGGCCGCCGGCCAATTGGTCGATGCCGGCCTGGCCGTCGCTGTCAATCCATGTCAAACTCGCTGCAGCCACGTCCAGGGTCGGCTTGGCGTCGTTTAAAGCCACGATGGGCTGGGCCTGCGCAGGATGCGCCAGAACACCCAAAAAACCGGCCAGCACAAAGATGGCGAATGCCTGCCACAAAGCGCTCCAACCCCGGCCGGGCGCGCATCGAATACACTTCTCAGCCTGTTTTTGAAGGTTTCTCATGAGTTTGAAGTGCGGCATTGTAGGCTTGCCTAACGTCGGTAAATCCACCCTTTTCAATGCGTTGACCAAAGCGGGGATCGCGGCTGAAAACTACCCCTTTTGCACCATTGAGCCCAATGTTGGCATCGTGGAAGTGCCCGACCCGAGGTTGGCGCAATTGGCTGAAATCGTCAAGCCTGAACGCATTGTTCCGGCGATCGTCGAGTTTGTGGACATTGCAGGCCTGGTGGCGGGCGCCAGTACGGGCGAGGGACTGGGAAACAAGTTCCTGGCCCATATCCGCGAAACCGACGCCACAGTTAATGTGGTGCGTTGCTTTGAAGATGACAACGTGATCCACGTTGCCGGCAAGGTGGACCCGATTTCCGACATCGAAGTCATCCAGACGGAGCTTTGTCTGGCCGACCTGGCAGCAGTTGAAAAAGCCCTGCACCGCGTGACCAAGACGGCTCGCTCGGGCGACAAGGAGTCTGTCAAGCTGGTTGCCATCCTGGAGAAATGCCAGGCCGCGCTCAATGAAGGCAAGCCGGTGCGCACT
The DNA here is from genome assembly GCF_056402835.1 of Polaromonas sp. P3_B4. Classification (NCBI taxonomy): domain Bacteria; kingdom Pseudomonadati; phylum Pseudomonadota; class Betaproteobacteria; order Burkholderiales; family Comamonadaceae; genus Polaromonas; species Polaromonas sp. P3_B4. The sequence goes on along the minus strand of NZ_JBFUGQ010000001.1, from coordinate 2,866,719 downwards.
GTGGACTTCAGCAAGGAAGAACTGCCGCTGCTCGGCCAGTTTTTCCTGATCACCGCCAAGCCGGCCATGTTTGTGGCCAACGTGGCCGAGGACGGGTTTGAGAACAACCCCTTCCTGGACCGCCTCAAGGCTTACGCGGCAGAGCAAAAGGCGCCGGTCGTGGCGATCTGCGCCAAGATGGAAGCCGAGATGGCCGACATGGAGGAAGAGGACAAAAAGATGTTCCTCGCGGAGATCGGCCAGGATGAGCCGGGGCTCAACCGCCTCATCCTGGCGGCATACAAGCTGCTAGGCCTGCAGACCTATTTCACCGCGGGCGTGAAGGAAGTGCGCGCCTGGACCATCCACGTGGGCGACACCGGCCCGCAAGCCGCGGGCGTCATTCACACCGATTTTGAAAAGGGCTACATCCGCGCCCAGACGATTGCGTTTGCCGATTTCATCGCCTACAAAGGCGAGCAGGGCGCCAAAGATGCCGGCAAGATGCGCAGTGAAGGCAAGGAATACGTTGTGAAGGATGGCGACGTGATGAACTTCCTGTTCAGCAGCTGAGTTGCCAGGGCCCCCGGGTAACCTGGGGCCGATTTACTGCGAGGCCTGGACATCACGGTGGCGGCATCATGGAAGAAGTCGCGCCACAATACCTCACGACGACCCGCACCATCGGGTGGCGGCCCCGTTACCGGCTTGCCAGAGCAGGCCATCCCCCCCGAAACCCTCGCTTTGAGAAAGAAAGAGAACACCATGTCCATCCAGCGCATCGAAACCGGCCCACGCATGTCCCAAGCCGTTATCCATAACAAAACCGTTTACCTGGCAGGCCAGGTGGCCGGCAACGATGCCGGCTCCGGCGTGTACGAGCAGACTCTCAGCATCCTGGCCAATATCGACCGCCTGTTGGCAGCAGCCGGCAGCGACAAGTCGCTTCTGCTCAGTGCCACCATCTGGTTGACCGATATGGACAGCTTCGGTGAAATGAACCGTGCCTGGGAAACCTGGGTGGTGCCCGGCGCCACGCCCGCACGTGCCACGGTCATGAGCCCGCGCCTGGCTGCGCCGCAGTACCACGTGGAAATCGGTGTGGTGGCGGCCCAAGGCTGATCTCTCATCCACGCTTGACCCGCCATGAAGGCCACGCCGCGATGACAGAACCCGTTCGCCTTGCCAAACGCCTGGCTGAAATGCTGTCCTGTTCACGCCGCGAAGCCGAGCAGTACATCGAAGGCGGGTGGGTTACTGTTGACGGGGTGACTGTCGAAGAGCCCCAGTTCCGGGTGTCGGACCAGGCCATCGTGCTGGACAAGGATGCGAGCCTGCTGGCGATGACGCCGGTGACTTTGCTGCTGCACAAGCCGGCCGGTCAGGACGCGAGTTCCGATGGCGGCGCGGCGCAGGTGGCCCGGTTGCTGTCGGCCGCCACGCAATCGCCCGACGACCGCTCCGGCATCCGGCCGCTCAGGAAGCATTTCTCCACGGCGGAACTGGTGACGCCGCTGGCAACACCTGCCAGCGGATTGGTCGTGCTGACGCAGGACTGGCGCGTGGTGCGCAAGCTGCGCGAAGATACGCGCGTGATGGAGCATGAAGTGATCGTCGATGTCAGCGGTGACATCAAACCCGGCGGGCTGGACCGGCTGAACCGGGTTGACCACGGGTTTACCTTCAAGGGTGTTTTGTTGCCGCCGGCCAAGGTGAGCTGGCAAAGTGAAAAGCGCTTGCGCTTTGCCCTCAAGGGTGAAGTCCCGGGGCAGATTGCCTACATGTGCGAGAGCGTTGGCCTTCAGGTGCAAGGCATGAAACGGCTGCGTATCGGCCGTGTGGCGATGAGCCAGCTGCAACCCGGTCAGTGGCGCTACCTGCTGCCACATGAGCGCTTCTGATCCTTCTTCTGGTGCCTAGCCGGTCACCACGCCTGGGAAGGCCCAGATCAGGCTGCCGGTCATCAAAAAGTAGCGCAAAAATTTGCCGACCGCCATGTAAGCCAGGCAGGGCCAGAACGGAAACTTGAGCCAACCCGCGACCGCGCACAGCGGATCTCCGACCACCGGCAACCAGGCCAGCAGGCAGGCTTTCGGGCCGAGTTTCTCCAGCCATCGCACTGCACGGCCGTGATGCGATGAATGCTGGTATTTGTCCACCACCTTGTGGGCGCCGTAACCCATCCACCAGTCCAGCGCGCCGCCCAGCGTGTTGCCTGCAGTTGCTACCAGCACCGCGGGCCAGAACATGGCGGGGTTGAGCTTGACCAGGCCGAAGACCACCGGCTCCGAGCCCAGCGGCAACAGCGTGGCCGAGATGAAGGAAACCACAAATACCGTGCTCAAACCGTATTCGGGCAGGGCCAAAAGTTCTATCAGGCGGTGAATCCAGGCTTCCATATATCTATTTGAGTATAGGCAAGACGGGCCAGCCACCGTGTCGGGAAGACGCTTACAACTCCGTGTGCAAATTTCAATTGCTGAAATTTTGAGCAGGTACAATCGTGCCTCCTTTTTCAGCAACCTCGCAGCGCTCACTTCCCATGAACATCGGCCCCTACGCTTTGGCAAACAATTTGTTTGTCGCGCCCATGGCCGGTGTCACGGACAGGCCGTTCCGCCAGCTCAGCAAGAAGCTCGGTGCGGGCTATGCGGTCAGCGAGATGGTGACCTCTCGCCGCGACCTGTGGAACACACTGAAGACCTCTCGTCGAGCCAACCACGAGGGTGAGGCCGCGCCGATCGCTGTGCAGATCGCCGGCACCGACGCGCAGATGATGGCCGAGGCCGCCGCCTACAACATCGACCGCGGCGCGCAGATCATCGACATCAACATGGGCTGCCCGGCCAAGAAGGTTTGCAACAAGTGGGCGGGCTCGGCGCTGATGCAGGACGAGCCCCTGGCGCTGCAGATCGTGGAGGCCGTGGTCGCCGCCTGCGTGCCGCACGGCGTGCCGGTCACGCTCAAGATGCGCACCGGCTGGTGCCAGGCTGAAAAGAACGCCCTGGCGATTGCCCGCGCCGCCGAAAGCGCCGGCGTGCAGATGATCACCGTGCATGGCCGCACGCGCGAGCAGGGCTACAAAGGGTATGCCGAGTACGACACGATTGCCGCCGTGAAAACCGCGCTGCGTATTCCGGTGGTGGCCAACGGTGACATCACCAGCCCTGAAAAGGCCCGCGATGTGCTGGCTTACACCGGCGCTGACGCCGTGATGATCGGCCGTGCAGCGCAGGGGCGTCCGTGGATTTTTCGCGAGATTTCGCATTTCCTTTCAAGCGGCACGCATCTTGCGCCGCCGCTGGTGGCAGAAGTCGAACGCCTGCTGCTGGACCATTTGCGCGACCACTACGATTTGTACGGTGAATACACCGGCGTGCGCACGGCGCGCAAACACATCGGCTGGTATGTGAAGACCTTGCCCGGCGGTGAGGGGTTTCGCGCGCAGATGAACCTGCTGGAAGACTGCGAAGCGCAACTGAAGGCGGTGAGTGCTTTTTTTGAGGAGCTGGGCGCGCAGATGGACCGGATTCCGGCCGCTGCCGCCGAGGTGGATGACGAGGGTGCGCCTATGCAGGCACGGGCGGACAAAGATAAAAATCAGGAAAATCAGGAAGAAGCTGCTGCATGAGCAAAAAACATATCGAAGAGTGCGTACGCACCAGCCTGGAAGGCTATTTCAAGGACCTGCGTGGCACCGAGCCCGACGGCATGTACGAGATGATGGTCAAGGTGGTGGAAAAACCGCTGCTGGAAGTTGTCATGCAACATGCCGAGCAAAACCAGTCGCGCGCCGCCGAATGGCTGGGCCTGAACCGCAACACCCTGCGCAAGAAGCTGGTTGAGCACAAGCTCATCAAATAAAAAACACGCTCCCATGGTCCGGCCCTTTCGCCGGCCATCCTCTTTAGAGAAGACAAAAATGAACGCACTGATTTCCGTTTCGGACAAAACCGGCATCCTCGAATTCGCGCAGGCGCTGCATGCCCTGGGCATCAAGCTGCTGTCCACGGGCGGCACGGCCAAGCTGCTGGCTGACGCCGGCCTGCCTGTGACCGAAGTCGCCGACCACACCGGGTTTCCGGAAATGCTCGACGGCCGTGTCAAGACGCTGCACCCGAAGATCCACGGAGGCCTGCTGGCCCGGCGCGATGTGCCGGAGCACATGGCCGCGCTGAAAACCCACGGCATTGACACCATCGACTTGCTGGTGGTCAATCTTTATCCGTTTGAGTCGACGGTCGCCAAGCCTGGCTGCACGCTGGAAGATGCGATTGAAAACATCGACATCGGCGGCCCCGCGATGGTGCGGTCGGCGGCCAAGAACTGGAAGGATGTCGGCGTGCTGACCGATGCCTCGCAGTATGAAGGTGTGCTGGCCGAATTGAAAACCGGTGGAAAACTGACCGACAAGACCAAGTTCGCCTTGTCGGTAGCGGCATTCAACCGCATCAGCCAGTACGACGGCGCGATCAGCGACTATCTCTCGGGCATCCAGGCCGACGGCAGCCACGGCATGTTCCCCGGCCAGGCCAACGGGCGTTTCGTGAAAGTGCAGGACCTGCGCTACGGCGAAAACTCGCACCAGCAAGCTGCGCTGTACCGCGATCTGTATCCCGCACCCGGCTCGCTGGTGACGGCCAAACAACTGCAGGGCAAAGAGCTCTCTTACAACAACATCGCCGACGCCGACGCCGCCTGGGAATGCGTCAAGAGTTTTGACCTGCTCAAGGACGGTGCGGCCTGCGTGATCGTCAAGCATGCCAACCCCTGTGGCGTGGCCGTGGGCAAAGACGGCCTGGAGGCCTACAGCAAGGCCTTCAAGACCGATCCGACTTCGGCCTTCGGCGGCATCATTGCCCTCAATTGCCCGCTCGACGAGCGCGCCGCGCAGCAGATTTCCAAGCAGTTTGTTGAAGTATTGATGGCGCCCGCCTTCACACCCGAAGCGCTGGAAGTATTCAAGACCAAGGTCAACGTGCGGATTTTGCAGATTGACCTGCCGCCCGGCGGCGACACGGCCTGGAAGCAGGGCCGCAACCTGATGGACGTCAAGCGCGTTGGCTCGGGCCTGTTGATGCAGACCGCAGACAACCACGAACTGGCCATCGGCGACCTGAAAGTCGTCAGCAAGCTGCAGCCGACGCAGGAGCAGCTGCATGACATGCTGTTTGCCTGGAAGGTCGCGAAGTACGTCAAGTCCAACGCCATCATCTTTTGCAAGGACGGCATGACACTGGGCGTCGGCGCCGGCCAGATGAGCCGCATCGATTCGGCGCGCATCGCCTCCATCAAGGCCGCCAACGGCGGGCTGACGCTGCAGGGCTCAGCAGTGGCGAGCGACGCTTTTTTCCCTTTCCGCGACGGCCTCGACGTGGTGGTGGACGCCGGCGCGACCTGCGTGATCCAGCCCGGTGGCAGCATGCGGGACGACGAGGTTATCGCGGCAGCCGACGAGCGCGAAGTGGTGATGGTGCTGACAGGGGTCCGGCACTTCCGGCATTAAGTCACGTTTTAAGGGTTTTTGATCGATAGCTCAATGGGAATGGGCGCGAGCAGCTATCAAATTGATAGCAATTGGTGCTTCTTTCCCGTTCTTGTGAGCGGACCAAAGGCGGGGCAAGAACCTGCCACGCGCCATCAACCCTCATGTCAATGAATACTTGCTATTGATTTAATAGCTGCTTGCGCACGTCCCCATTGGCCTAGAGCCCGAGTAGGCAAGAAATGGCCGGCGTGAAGCCGGCTTCAGCCAGCAGCAAAGAACTTCGCTGCTGCGGCCACGGTGGCCTCTATATCCGCGTCCGTATGCGCCGAACTCACAAAGCCCGCTTCATACAGCGCCGGCGCGTAATACACCCCGCTGTCCAGCATCGCATGAAAGAAGCGATTGAACGCAGGGCTGTCGGTCGTCATGACCGTGGCGTAGTTCTGCGGCAATTGGCCGAGCAGGAAAAAGCCGAACATACCGCCTTCGCTGTCACCGCAAAACGGCACACCGGCCTTGCCGGCAGCCTGCGTGAGGCCGGTGACCAGGCTGCGGGTTCGGGCGCCCAGGGCTTCGTAAAAGCCGGGTTTGGCGATCTCGCGCAAGGTTGCCAGGCCGCAGGCGGTGGCCACGGGGTTGCCTGACAACGTGCCCGCCTGGTAGACCGGCCCCAGCGGTGCCAGTTGCTCCATCACGGCACGCGTGCCGCCAAAGGCGGCCAGCGGCATGCCGCCGCCTATCACCTTGCCCATGACCGTCATGTCGGGCTTGAAGCCGGGAATGCTGCGGGCGTAAACGCTTTGGGCGCCACCCAGCGCCACGCGAAAGCCGGTCATGACCTCGTCGAACACGAGCAGGGCACCGTGCTGCGTACACAGTTCGCGGCAGCGTTTCATGAAGGGCACGCTGGCTCGCACAAAGTTCATGTTGCCGGCAATCGGCTCGATCATCAGGCAGGCGATGTCCTTGCCGTGCAGGGCGAAGGCTTCTTCGAGCTGGGTGAGGTGGTTGTACTCGAGCACCAGGGTGTGTTGCACCACTTCGGGCGGCACGCCGGCGCTGGTCGGATTGCCGAAAGTGGCCAGGCCCGAACCGGCCTTGACCAGCAACGCATCGGCATGGCCGTGGTAGCAGCCTTCAAATTTGATGATCTTGCTGCGGCCCGTGGCGCCGCGCGCCAGGCGGATCGCGCTCATGGCCGCCTCGGTGCCAGAGCTCACCAGGCGCACCATTTCGAGCGAAGGCACAAGGCGCACAATTTCTTCGGCGAGCTCGACTTCGCGTTCGGTCGGTGCGCCGTAGGAAAAGCCTTCCAGCACGGCTTTTTGCACGGCTTCTACCACCGCCGGATGGCCGTGGCCCAGGATCATGGGACCCCAGGAACCGATGTAGTCGATATAACGCTGGCCGTCCGCATCCCAGAAGTAGGCGCCCTGTGCGCGCTGGATAAAACGGGGTGTGCCGCCTACCGCCTTGAAGGCCCGAACCGGGGAGTTGACGCCGCCGGGGATCAGTTTTTTGGCGCGCTCAAACAGCGCGTTGTTGCGGGAAAGTTCGGCGGAAAGGGGTTTGGCAGGGGGCTTAGTGTTTGGTTGTTCCATTGGGGGGCAGGTCAATTTCAGTCTTCAAAACCAGGGCGGCATCATCGCCAGTCTCGGCATCGGCCGCTTCGTCTTCGGATTCATCGACATCAGCCTGTGCCCAGAACAGGCGGTCCGGCACGATATTGCCCATGCCGGGATGAAAGCCGGCATCCAGGCTGTGGTCCAGGTAAGTCAGTGCCTCGGAGGTGGCCGCCTGCAGGTCATGGCCGTTGGCCAGCAGTGCGCAAAGGGCCGCAGACAGCGTATCGCCTGCACCGGCAAAGACCGCCTCGAAACGTTCGAATTTCTCGCTGTAAAGCACGGCTTGCGGCGTGGCCAGCACGTTGTCGATGAACTGGTCGGGCATGGGGATTCCGGTGACCAGCGTGTAGGGAACACCCAGGTCGGCGGCGGCCTTGGCAATGTCCCGAGCCGAGGGATTGCGCTCCCCGGACCAGTCCGGCAGCAGCCAGCGCCACAGGCTGCTGTGGTTGCCGACCAACACTGTGGTTTGCGGCAGCATCAGCTCGCGAAAGGCGTCCAGATAGCTGTCGATTTCGCTTTCTTCCCACCACGACAGGTTGGGCATATAGGCGATCAGCGGCACATCGGCATAGTCCGAGGCGATCTCGGCAATGGTGCTGATGTTCTCGGGGCTGCCGACAAATCCGACCTTGATGGCGGATACCGCCATGTCTTCCAGCGCCGAGCGGGCCTGGTCGGTTACAGCCTCTTCGTCGAATGAAAAATGGTCGAAAATTTCGGCCGTGTCGCGCACATAAGCACCTGTTACAACTGCCAGCGCGTGGGCTCCGGCAGAGGTGATCGATGCAATATCCGCAGTCAGTCCGCCCGCTCCGCTGGGGTCGTTGGCGTTGAATGTCATGACGCAAGCCGGCGATGCGTCGGTATCCTCGATTTGGAGTTGTCGGCTGTCCAGTTGAGGATTTTTGGGGTTTGCCATAGGCTGCGATTTTGCCTTGTACGCGAATAAGCAACGCCGCCTCGATACAATTGTTGCATTCTATTCGAAGGCAACTTAAGCTGTGACTCAATCAATGACGTGGATGTGTTTAATTTGTGGGTGGATTTACGACGAAGCTGCCGGTGCGCCCGAACACGGGATTGCCGCCGGGACGCCATGGGCGCAAGTGCCCATGAACTGGACCTGTCCCGAATGCGGAGCCCGCAAGGAAGACTTTGAAATGGTTCAGATTTAAGCGTCTTAGGCACTTGCCTGGACAATCGCAGGCCGGCAGTTGCCGAGGGCCTGCAACATGAGGAGCATAGGCAGTGAGTATTCCCAGTTCCGGACTGAAGGTTTTGGTCATCGATGACAGCAATACCATTCGGCGCAGCGCCGAGATATTCCTGAAGCAGGGGGGGCATGAAGTATTGCTGGCCGAAGACGGGTTTGATGCCCTGTCCAAGGTCAACGACTACGAACCCAACCTGATTTTCTGCGACATTTTGATGCCCCGCCTGGATGGCTATCAAACCTGTGCGATTATCAAGCGCAACGCAAAGTTTGCTGGTGTCCCGATCGTCATGCTGTCCTCAAAAGACGGCGTTTTCGACAAGGCGCGGGGTCGTATGGTGGGTTCGCAAGACTACCTGACCAAGCCTTTTACAAAAGATCAGCTGCTGCAGACCGTACAGGATCTCGGCAGCGCTAAACAAGGAGTAGTGTGATGGCAATCAAGAAAATACTGGTAGTTGACGACTCCAAAACCGAATTGATGTTCTTGACCGATCTGCTGGTCAAAAATGGTTTCACCGTCAAAACTGCTGAAAATGCAGAAGACGCATTTCGCCGCCTGGCGGAAGACAAGCCCGAACTGATCCTGATGGATGTGGTGATGCCGGGGCAAAACGGGTTCCAGCTGACGCGCGCCATCACGCGCGACCCGTTGTACTCGGATATCCCCATCATGATGTGCACCAGCAAGAACCAGGAAACTGACCGTGTCTGGGGTATGCGGCAGGGCGCCCGCGACTACATCACCAAGCCGGTGGATGCTGATGAGCTGATGGCCAAAATCAAGGCCCTTGGCTGATTTACGGCGTAAAACCAAAGCATGGCGAACAGACAAGCACTTAGAGAGCTACAAACCCGGCTGGCCGACAGGTTGCAGATTGCGCGGACGCAAGGCGTTGCCGCGTCCTGGCTGGCCGTGGAGGCCGGCGGGAAGAAATACCTGTTTCCCCTGAGCCAATCCGGTGAGATTTTCCCTTGGGTCAGTACGCAGCCTGTTCCGTATACGCAAGCCTGGTTCGCCGGTGTTGCCAATTTGCGCGGTGGCCTGTTTGGCGTCGTGGATCTGGCGAGTTACGTCAGCGGCAAAGCACCCCCTCCCAAAAACGAACTTGCACGCACGGATTCCAGGCTTGTTGCACTCAACAGCGCCCTGGAAGTTAACTGCGCATTGCTGATCGACAAGCTGTCCGGGCTGCGCAATCAGGAGGCGTTCAGTGATTTTTCCGAAAAAGCGCCCGACGCGCCCGATTTCTTTGGCAACCAGTACGTTGACCTCAATGGTGCAACCTGGCAGGAAATCAACCTTCAGTTGCTTGCCCAGCAAGCGCATTTTTTGACGATAGGCGCATAGCGCACACTGTTTCTCTCCCGGAAGGCTCACCATGTCTGTTATTGAAAATATCCAGAAGCTATTTAAAACCAAGCCCGATCAGCCTGAGGACAGCATGGACATGGCTTCCGTCGGTACGCCAGATCCTCTTGCGACCGGAGCCATGGATCAGGCTTCGCTTCAGACCGCGGCGGTTCGGCAGCCGGGCGGTAGTGACGATGCTTTCGCGCCCAGCCGCATGGCGACCGCCGAGGACGGCGCACCTGCGGTAAATCAAGAGCTGCTGCGTCTGCCTTTATTGGGCCGCAGGACCATCGGTCAGCATCAGCGGGTGCTGGTGTTTTTCCTTGCCGTCGCGGTGGCTGTCCTGGGTACGGTGACTTTTCTGGCGCTGAGCCAGGCGGACAAAGTAGCCCAACAGGTGGCGGCTACCGGACAGTCATTGATGCAGTCGCAGCGTCTGGCGAAATCGGTGTCTCAGGCGCTGGTGGGCAGTGCCCAGGCCTTCCCTGACGTGCGTGAGAGTTCTGATGTACTGGCCAAAACCGTGCGTGGCCTGAAATCCGGTGAAGAAACTCTGCGTCTGGCGCCTGTGAGCGATGATCTGCAATCTGACGTGGAAAAGGTCACGCCTTTCATGGAGCGCGCTGAAAAGAACGCGAAAACCGTGATGGGCCAGCAAAATATTCTGACCCAGGTGGGCAACGCCCTGCGCACCATTAACCGCCAGTCTTCGGATTTGCTGGAAATTGCAGAAACTGTGTCATCACTCAAACTCCAGCAGAATGCGGCGCCGGCTGAAATTTCGGCATCCGGTCAGCTGGTGATGTTGACCCAGCGGATTGGTAAGTCTGCCAATGAGTTCCTGACCATGGAGGGCGTGAGCCCTGAAGCCGTGTTCCTGCTGGGCAAGGATTTGAACTCGTTCAAGGAAATTGCTCAGGGTTTGCAAGAAGGCAGCCCCGAGTTGCGCCTGGCCGGCTCCAAAGATCCGCAAACGCGCGAGCGGCTGGAAGCCCTGATGGCGCTCTATGAGCAAACCCGTGTGCAAGCCGGTGCCATTTTGGGTAACTTGCAGGGTCTGGTGTCTGCTCGTGAAGCGCAATCTTCGATTATTGCGGACAGCGAGCCCCTTCGCCGAGGCCTTGAGGATTTGCAGGGCAAGTTGTCGTTGCAGACCGGCCTGAGCGTTTTGTCGCTGGCCATCCTTGCGGGTGCTGCTACCTTTGCGCTATTGTGCGCAGCCGGCCTGGCCAAGCTGCAGGTGGAGGACAGCAAGCAGCGCCAGGCGGTTGCTGAAACCCAGCGACAGGAAGCTAAAGGACAGGAGCAGGACGCCAAGCGCGTCAACGACGCCAACCAGGCCGCCATTTTGCGTTTGATGAATGAGTTGCAGACAGTGGCTGAAGGTGACTTGACGCAGGAAGCGACCGTGACCGAAGACATTACCGGCGCTATCGCCGACTCGGTGAACTACACGGTTGAAGAGTTGCGGCAGCTGGTGGGTAACGTACAGAACACGGCGACCCGCGTTGCGCAAACGACGGCCCAGGTGGAAAGTACCTCGACCGAACTGCTGGCAGCGTCCACTGAGCAGCTGCGCGAGATTCGTGAAACCGGCCAGTCGGTGCTTGACATGGCATCCCGAATTAACGAGGTGTCCACGCAGGCGCAGGAATCTTCCCAGGTGGCGCGCCAATCGCTGACAGCCGCCGAATCCGGCCTGCAGGCTGTGCAGAACGCCATCGGCGGTATGAACTCCATCCGCGACCAGATTCAGGAAACCTCCAAGCGGATCAAGCGACTCGGTGAGTCCTCGCAGGAGATTGGTGAAATTACCGAACTGATTTCAGACATTACCGAACAGACCAACGTGCTGGCACTGAACGCCGCCATTCAAGCCGCGTCGGCCGGTGAAGCCGGGCGAGGCTTCTCCGTGGTTGCGGAAGAGGTGCAGCGACTGGCTGAACGTTCCGCAGATGCTACGCGCCAGATTTCGGCCCTGGTGAAAGCCATTCAGACCGACACGCAGGATGCCGTGGCCGCTATGGAACGCTCCACGCAGGGTGTGGTTGAAGGGGCCAAGCTGTCCGATAACGCGGGTACCGCGCTGACCGAGATTGACCAGGTGTCACGCCGGCTTGCTGACCTGATTGAGCAGATTTCAAACTCCGCCTCCCGCGAAGCCGCATCGGCGAACGTGGTGGCCGGCAACATTCAGCACATTTTCGCAGTGACGGAGCAAACGGGAGAAGGTACCCGTTCCACGGCACAGCAGGTGCGAGACCTTTCCCGCATGGCTGAAGAGCTGCGCCAGTCGGTGTCCCGATTCAAGATCGCCTGATGCCAGCTTGTCGTGCGCTGAACGCAGCTTTCGCCCCTGACACCGATTCCTGAACCGGCCCGTTATCTATGCAATCCAACGTCCCGAACTCAACAGCTGCCGAGCTCGACCTCGCTGTCAATGACCTGGGCCCCCTGGCCTGGGTACTTGACGAACTTCGCAAGTCACTGGACGGTGCTGCCAAAGCGCTGAAGCGTTTTGTGCGGGACGCGGAAGCCGCGCGTGGGTCCGATCTTGCGGCGCTTGATGCCAGCCAGTTGCGCATCGCACGGCAGCAACTGCATCAGGCCGTGGGCGCGCTTGAAATGGTGGGCCTTGCCGGGCCAGCGTTGGTGTTGCGGGCGATGGAAGCTGCGGTGCAGAAATTTGTGCAGCAACCTGAGCAATGCAGCCAGGACGCTGCCGGCAAAATCGAACGCGCCAGTTTTGCGCTGACCGAGTATCTGGAAGGTGTGCTGGCCGACAAGCCCGTGTCGCCCGTTTCGCTTTTCCCCCAATACCGTGATGTGCAGGAATTGGTGCGGGCCGACCGCATTCATCCGGCTGACTTGTGGCCGCTTGAGTGGCGCTGGCTGGAGCCGGAACTGGCGACGACAGCGGAGCCCCGCAATTACGATGATGGTGCTCGCGCTGTCATGGATCAATCGGTGCTTCAAATCATGAAGGGTAAGGCACCGCAGGCAGCCAAAAAAATGAAGGAGCTCAGCCTCGGATTTGCGGCCAGACAGGCGGACCGCCAACCCAGGATATTCTGGAAGATCGCGGCGGCTTATTTCGAAGCGGTCGCGCATGAGTTGCTCGGGTCGGACATCTATGTACGGCGAGCTGCATCACGAATCCTGATGCAGTATGCCTCGCTTGCCAAGGGTGATACGGGGGTATCTGATCGGCTGGCGCAGGATTTGCTCTTCTTCTGTTCACAGGCTGTTTCTCCCCGTGCCAGCGACACGCCTGCGCTTTCGGCAGTCCGGTCAGCCTATGGTCTCAACCGCTTCAAACCGGTGGACTATGAGCTCGTTCAGTTCGGACGTTTTGATCCGGCTCTGCTCGCCCAGGCCCGCAAGCGCATCACGTCTGCGAAAGAAACCTGGTCGTCGCTTTCCGCCGGGGACGCCAATAAATTCAAGTCCGTGACGGACCAGTTCAGCCTCGTCACGGATTCTCTGCTCAAGCTTCATCCGCCCAGCGAACCACTTGCGCAGGCATTGACTCGCGCCGTGGATACGACGGTCCGGTCTGGTCAGGCCCCTGGAATAGAACTGGCCATGGAAGTGGCCACCTCCGTGCTTTACCTTGAAGCCGCTTTTGATGACCTGGATCCCAACGATCCCCAGCTGGCTGTGAGAACAGCCAATCTTGCTGAGCGGCTGGAAGGCGTCCGTGCAGGCGGTGAGCCACAGCCCCTGGAAGGCTGGATGGAAGAACTGTATCGCCGGGTCAGCGACAAGCAGACCATGGGCAGCGTAGTCGGTGAGTTGCGTGTGTCGCTGGGTGAGCTTGAAAAATCACTTGATGTGTTTTTTCGCAACCCGCAGGACAAAGTCGCGCTTCAATCCGTGCCCGGCCAGCTTTCACAAATGCGTGGCGTGCTGTCGGTACTGGGGCTTGACCAGGCCTCGCACGCCGTGCTGCGCATGCGAGACAGCGTCGAGCAGATGCTGGTCACTGAAATTGATGAACAGCTCGCGCGTGCGGCTGGAACATTCGAGCACCTCGGAAACAACCTTGGCGCCTTGAGTTTCCTTATCGACATGTTGAATTACCAGCCGGCGCTGGCAAAAAAACTGTTTGTTTATGACGCGGAAAAAGGCGAGCTCAAACCTTTGATGGGCCGTACCCAGAACGCCGCCAGTGCGGCGACCTCTGTCACGGTCAACAATGATGTGCTGTCACAGGAAGTGATTTCTGTTGTGCAGGATGCGGGTCTTGGCGAAACTGACCACAACCTCACGCTCAAACTTGACACGCTGGCCACGCATGCGGCGCTGGCCGAACAGCCTGCGCTTGCCCAAAGTGCGCGCGAAGCCGCCGTCGCTGTTTCCGGAAGCAACGCGAGTGTTGCCGCGGAGGCGCTGACGACCTTGGCATTTGCCGTAACGCCGGTGCAGGCGGCGCCTGAGAGCCCGGCCGCGTCGGATGATTTTGAAGAAGACGATCTCCGTGACATCTTTCTTGAGGAGGCACGCGAAGTTGTCGGCAACGGCCAGCAAGCTTTGGCTGCACTGGTCAATGATCCGGCCGATGTATCTCAACTCACGGTTTTGCGGCGTGCTTTTCATACGCTCAAGGGCAGTTCCCGCATGGTGGGGCTCAACGAGTTCGGCGAGGCGGCGTGGTCGCTTGAGCAGATGCTCAATAGCTGGCTGGCGGACCAGAAGGTTGCTACGGATGAATTCCGGGCTTTGTCGCTGGAAGCCATGGGCGGTTTTGCAAAGTGGATTGAAGACATTGCAGGAAATCGCGATGGCTCGTGGTCGGCGTCTACTTTCCGTGCCAGCGCCGATGCAATGCGCACCGAGGGCCGTTACAGCCCCTTGGTGACTGCCGTAGTCGATATTGCCGAGGTTCCTGTGGTCGCCGTGGCGGCAGCAATGCCAACAGCGCTGGCACCTGAGCTGGAGCTGGATTCAGGTGTTCCCGAGACTGCTGGTGCTGAACCTGTTGCCGACCCGGCCGTCGTGACGGATTTGGATTTTGACCTCATGTTTGAGTCGGAAGGTACAGCTGCGATTGCGAGCCCTGTGGAGCCTGCAGGTCCGTCTGTGGCAGAAATTGAAGGCATTGATTTCGGCAGTCTGTCCGCGGTTTCTGCGACGGCTGGTACAACACCTGCGTCAACGCAGCCCGCTGCGGCGGAGCCGTTCGCGTCCCCGGAGATGGATGCAACAGAAGCGATCGAACTGTCGGACGCGGATTTCGACAAGCACTTTCAGGCTGAGCCTGTGGCGGCCGAACAGTCGGCGCCTGTGGTTTTTGACTTCACCCCTGAGGGGCAGCAACAATTGTCGACAGCGGCCGAAGGCGCCGATCTGGCCGGGCAACCGCAACACCTGCAGGCTGCCGAAGTTCTGAAGACGGATGATGTCGATGCAACTGACAGTGTGCTGCCATTGGATGGCAATGGTGACGAACAGGTCAAGGTCATCGGTGCCTTGCGCATTGGAATTCCGCTTTACAACGTCTATCTGAATGAAGCTGATGAATGGTCACGCCGGCTTGTGACTGAAGTGGCCGAATGGGCGCTCGAGCTGAACCAGCCGGTCAGCGACTCTACCGTCGCCCTGGCCCATTCCCTCGCGGGAAGTTCCGCGACTGTCGGGTTCCATGCCCTGTCCGGAATGGCTCGGGCGCTTGAACAGGCTTTGCAGCAGTCCAGCGTTCATCACAGCAATGGCGCTGCCAGGTATGGCCAGGTATTTGTTGATGCAGCGGAAGACATCCGCCGGCTTCTGCACCAATTTGCCGCCGGGTTTCTCAAGGAGGCGGATGCAACCATCCTTGACAGGCTAAAGCAACTCGATTTCTCTGATTCGGTTTTGCCCCCGGGTAACGATTTTTCCGACTTTGACTTCTCCCCCGAATCGGTGGAGGTTGAAACGGTCTCTGTAGAGCCAGTGCGCTCACCGGAGCCAGAACCAGAAGTGATCCTGGCTCAGGCAATTGAAATGCCGGTCCCCGCTCAGGTCACGCCGGTGCCTCCCCCTGCGGCTGTCGTCTCCCCGCCTGCCCGGCTGGTAGCGACCGTGGCTGCACCAGTGAACTCGAACTTCGAGGAAGACGAGGACGACGAAATCGATGCGGTCGATGCGATTGATCCCGACCTGTTCCCGATTTTTGAAGAAGAGGCTGCAGAACTCATGCCCCAGCTGGGGGGCGCACTGCGGCAGTGGTCTTCACGTCCTGATAATCAGGGCGCACGCATGGAAGTCCTGCGCGCACTTCACACGCTCAAAGGCAGCGCCCGGCTGGCAGGTGCATTGCGGCTAGGCGAAATGGCTCACCGGATTGAGTCCGAAATCGAACATCTCGGCTCTGATGCGGCTTCAACCCAGGAATTCGAACCCCTGATGACGCGTTTTGACGCCATGGAAGCGACATTTGAGGCCTTGCGCCGAGCTGATGCGGCTGCTGCGGCTGCCCCCGTCACGCTTACGCCTATTACGCCTGTTGCGCCTATTGCGGCCGTTGAGCCCGTACTGAAGTCGACCACGCAGGACAAGCCCGCTCCAATTGTGGATGCGCAGGAAACTCCAGCCGAGAGCGCCGCTCCGGTTGCCGTGGGTGCGGGCCGCAAGCTCACGGTGCCTGCGCCGCAGACCATGGCCATGCAGCCGCTGCGACAGGCGGCCAACGCCTCGATCCGCGTGCGCTCCCAGTTGCTTGACCGCATGGTGAATCAGGCTGGTGAGGTCATGATCACGCGCTCCCGGCTGGAAGCCGAACTCAGCCAGCTCCGGGGCTCGCTGAACGACATGAGCGGTAACTTGAACCGCTTGCGCCAGCAGCTGCGGGACATTGAGTTGCAGGCTGAAACCCAGATGCAGTCGCGATTGGCTCAGGCCAAGGAAGCCCAGGCAGGGTTCGACCCGCTGGAGTTCGACCGCTTTACCCGCGTGCAGGAACTGACGCGAATGATGGCCGAGTCGGTGAATGACGTGGCAACCGTGCAGCGCACCTTGCAGCGCACGGTGGAAGCCACCGAAGACGACTTGATCGCTCAGGCTCGCCAGACCCGAGAGCTGCAGCGCGACTTGCTCCGTACCCGCATGGTGGAGTTCGAAGGCATCTCCGAGCGTCTTTACCGCGTGGTGCGCCAGGCTTCCAAGGAAACCGGCAAGCAGGTCCGCCTGGACTTGCTGGGCGGCACCATGGAAATGGACCGCGGCATGCTGGACCGTATGACGCCGGCCTTTGAGCACTTGCTGCGTAACTGCGTGGCCCACGGTATTGAAAGTACGCAGGTTCGCACCGATGCGGGCAAGGACCCGGTCGGCCTGATCACCGTTCACTTGCGCCAGGAAGGTAACGACGTTTCGGTTGACTTCAGCGATGACGGCGCCGGCTTGAACCTGGCACGTATTCGCGAAAAGGCCGTCAGCCTCGGGATGATCACGGCTGATCAACCGCTGGAAGACGGCGACGCCGCGAACCTGATTTTCATGCCCGGCTTCTCTACGGCCGCGCAAGTGACCGAGCTGGCAGGACGCGGCATCGGTATGGATGTGGTCCGCTCTGAAGTCAACGCGCTCGGTGGCCGGATCGAAACCTCCACCGTCGCCGGTCAGGGAACGCACTTCAAGCTGGTACTCCCGCTGACTACTGCTGTGACGCAGGTGGTGATGATCCGCTCGGGCAATCTCTCAATCGGCGTACCTGCCAACGTTGTGGAAACCGTCAGGCGCGCTTCGGCCAAAGAACTGCAGCAAGCCTATAACACCGGCACACTGGAGATTGCCGGTGAGTCGATGCCCTTCTTCTGGTCCGGCGCATTGCTGCAGGCCTCGCACCACAGCGCCGAAGCCCAGGGCAAAACCACACCGGTCGTGATCTTCCGAAGCGCCGCACAGCGCATTGCCCTGCACGTCGATGAAGTGTTGGGCAACCAGGAGGTTGTGGTCAAGAACCTGGGCCCCCAGTTGTCCCGTTTGCCTGGCCTGGCCGGTATGTCAGTGCTGGCTTCCGGTGCGGTCGTGCTGATTTACAACCCGGTTGCGCTGGCTTCCGTGTATGGCCAGCAGGCGCGCGCATGGAGTTCAGACCGGGCCGAGCCGCACATGCTTGAAGGCTCCGGCGCTACCGCGGCAACCACCGACGGCGGCAGCGGCAGCGTCGCGAAAACGACGATGTCGGCACCTGTCGCCCCGCAGATCCCGTTGATTCTTGTGGTCGATGACTCCATTACGGTTCGCCGGGTTACGCAACGCCTGCTTCAGCGTGAAGGCTACCGTGTCTCCATGGCGGCCGACGGTCTGCAAGCGCTTGAACGCCTGCAGGAAGAGCGGCCAGCCGTGGTGCTGTCAGATATCGAAATGCCGCGTATGGATGGCTTTGACCTGGCGCGCAACATCAGGGCTGACGTGCGCCTCAATAACCTGCCCATCATCATGATCACGTCCCGCATCGCCGAGAAGCACCGTGAACATGCCAAGGAGCTGGGCGTCGACCACTATCTGGGCAAACCGTTCTCTGAAGAAGAGTTGATGAGTCTGGTGCGCCACTACTGCGCCGCCGAAACCGCCGCTTCTGCCTGAGAAAAACAGCCAAATCAGGCTGTAGTCCAGGCAGAACGTGCGCAAGCAGCTCCTAAAATAATAGCAAGGCCTGAGAGTTCCTCTCAGGCCTTTTTTACGACCGCATAGCGCTGCAGCGTCAGCGCCCGCGCTTCGTCGTGCTGCACGATGGGCGTCGGGTAGTTTTGGCCCAACACCACGCCCGCGGCGGCCAGCTCCAGCGGGTTCGCTAGCCAAGGGCTGTGCAAAGCCTTGTCTGGCAGCTGTGCCAGCACCGGCAGGTATTTGCG
The DNA here is from genome assembly GCF_056402835.1 of Polaromonas sp. P3_B4. Lineage (NCBI taxonomy): Bacteria > Pseudomonadati > Pseudomonadota > Betaproteobacteria > Burkholderiales > Comamonadaceae > Polaromonas > Polaromonas sp. P3_B4. Next base: position 2,848,217 of record NZ_JBFUGQ010000001.1, on the reverse strand, counting down.
AATAAATTTACCCGCGGCGTCGAACTTCTCGCTCTGGCTGACCGGGTTGAAGATGCGAAAATAAGGCTGCGCGTCACAACCAGTGCTTGCCGCCCACTGCCAGCCGCCGTTGTTGGCCGACAGGTCAAAGTCGTTGAGCTTTTCGGCAAAGTAACGTTCGCCCCAACGCCAGTCGATGCCAAGGTCTTTCACCAGAAAACTGGCAGTCACCATGCGCAGGCGGTTGTGCATATAGCCCGTCTGGTTGATCTGGGCCATTGCCGCGTCCACCAGCGGGTAGCCCGTCCGGCCTTCGCACCAGGCCTGGAAAAGCACTTGGGCTTTATCGCCGCTCTCCCACTGTATCGCGTCATAGTCCGGCTTGAACGCGTTGCCGACGGCGTGCGGAAAATTGGCAAGGATCTGCGCGTAAAAATCACGCCAGATCAATTCGCTGAGCCAGGTGGCGGCACCTTCATTCCCTCGCTTTGCAGCGTTTAAAGCGAACGCAGCCATGTGCCGTATCGACACTGTGCCGAACCGAAGGTGCACGCCCAGGTAGCTCGGGCCCTTGACGGCAGGGAAGTCGCGTACCTCCTTGTACTGCGCCATGCGGCCAACGAAATCCCCCAAAAGCTGGGCACCGCCTTCGCTGCCCGTGGGAATTTTCAGCGCCGTCAGGTTGTTGACCTCAAACCCCAGGTCACCCAGTGATGGGACCGGACGTCGGCTTGTCGATACGGACGCCAGGGCCGCAGCATACTTTTCGACGGGATAAGGCTTGAGATAAAAGTCGTCCACCTTCTTCAGCCAGGCATTTTTGTAAGGCGTGAACACGGTGTAAGGCTTGCCCGCCTGGGTCAGCACCTCCTGGCGTTCAAAAATAACGTGGTCCTTGAAGCTGTAAAAGCCCTTGCCCCCGGCCTCGAGCGCCGCTTGTACTGCGGCGTCGCGCGCCAGCGACCGCGGCTCGTCATCGTGATTGGCAAAGACGGCATCGGCGCCCAGCTCTGCCGCCAGCCGCACCACCGCGTCCACGGCATCGTGATGGGCCGTCAACAGGCCGACGCCTAGGCTGCCAGCCGCTGCGCCCAGCTTCTCCAGTTGACCATCCAGGCTCAGTGCCGATTCCCGTATGAATTCCACGCGGCGGTCAGTTCGAGGCAAAGCCTCCAGAATGGCTTTGTCAAAAACAAGTGCGCAATACACCTGCTTACATGACTTCAGCGCGTGGTACAGAGCGGCGTTGTCCTGAACCCGCAGGTCGCGCCTGAACCACATTAACCCCGTTTCATACTTCTTGTGCATCCGGCCATCGTAGCGAAAAGCGGCTATCCGGCCTTAGATCCCCCGCGGATTGGCGGGCGGCTGGCAGGGTGGGCTCCCCGCGCCGTCCCGTCCGGCGTAAAATCCCGCCATGGCCACGGATTCTGCATCGATCAACCTCACGCACCACTTCCTCATTGCCATGCCGGGGATGGATGATGAAGCTTTTGCCAAGAGCGTGGTGTACATGTGCGAACATAGCGACCGGGGTGCGCTGGGGCTGGTCATCAACAAGCCCAGCGATATCAATCTCAAGAACCTGTTCGACAAGGTCGAGTTGCCTCTGCGGCGCGACGACCTGACCCAGTCCCCGGTATTCCAGGGCGGCCCGGTCCAGACCGAACGGGGCTTTGTTCTCCACGAATCCATGATGCCGGGCAACGAATCGGTCTATGCCTCGACGATGACGATCCCCGGCGGCCTCGAAATGACCACCTCCAAAGACGTGCTGGAAGCGCTCTCCACGGGCGCCGGCCCGCGCAGGGTGTTTGTCTCCCTCGGATATTCGGCCTGGGGTGAAGGCCAGCTGGAATCGGAAATCTCGGACAACAGCTGGCTCACGGTCGCTGCCGACGTCGGTGTGATTTTCGACACACCGGTAGAGCAACGCTACGACAAGGCGCTCATGCTGCTGGGCCTGCAAAGCTGGATGCTCTCTCCCGAGGCCGGTCACGCATGAGCCTTGCGGCCATGCCTTCCCCTCGGGCCACTGGCCTCCAAACCTTTCTGGCTTTCGACTTCGGTCTCAAGCGCACCGGCGTTGCCACCGGCAACGTGCTGACCCGTACCGCCACCCCCCAGCCCACCATCAACGCTGAAGGTGGCGACGCCCGCCTCAAGGCCGTCGAGACGCGCATCAAGGAGTGGCAGCCCGACGCCCTCGTCGTCGGCGTGCCCTTTCACCCCGACGGTGCCAGCCACGACAATACCGCGCGGGCGCAGAAGTTCGCCCGCCAGCTTCGCGGGCGCTTCGGTCTGCAGGTCTTTGAGGTGGATGAGCGCTACAGCACCACCGAGGCACTCGCCGGCGGCGCAGTCGATGCCGACGCGGCCTCGGCCTGCATCATTCTCGAGCAGTTTTTAAGGAGTTTCCCATGAGCAGCCTGACCCTTGACGCCGAGGCGCTATACAACGACCTGCTGCGCGGCATGCGCCAGCAACTGGCGTCCTATCCCTTGCCGCCCAAGCTGGTCGGCGTGGCCTCCGGCGGCGCCTGGCTGGCACAGCGCCTGCAAAAAGACCTGGGTCTGGAGGGCGAAGCCGGCGTGCTGTCTTCCTCCATGCACCGCGACGATTTCTCGCAGCGGGGCTTGGCCTCCAGCGGCCAGACCCTGCTGCCCTTTGACGTGAACGGCGCCCACCTGGTGGTAGTCGACGACGTGCTCTACACCGGCCGCACCATCCGCGCGGTGCTCAATGAGTTGTTTGACTACGGCCGGCCCGCCAGTGTCAAGCTGGTCGTACTGGTGGACCGCGGCGGGCGCGAGCTGCCGGTGCAGCCCGACCTGGCGGTGGCGCGCGTGGCCTTGCCCGCCTCGCAGTCGCTTGAGCTGGCCCGCGCAGAGGACGGCAAGTTCAGCTTCCAGGTTCAGGGCTGATCGTCACCATCACTATTACTGCCAGGCCACCCCCAAAAAACCAAGAGACCCCAAGGAGTCCATCACATGCTGTATCGACGAAATCCGCAACTCAACAAAAACGGCGAGCTGATCCACCTGCTGTCGATTGAAGGCCTGCCCAAGGCCACCTTGACGCAGATACTCGACACCGCCGCCAACTTCGTCAGCGTCAACAACCGCGAAGTCAAAAAAGTCCCGCTGCTGCGCGGCAAGAGTGTCTTCAATCTTTTCTTTGAAAACTCCACCCGCACCCGCACCACCTTCGAAATCGCCGCCACGCGGCTGTCGGCCGATGTCATCAACCTGGACATCGCGCGCTCATCGGCCTCCAAGGGCGAGTCGCTGCTCGACACCATCGCCAACCTGAGCGCCATGGCCGCCGATCTTTTTGTGGTGCGTCACAGCGAATCGGGCGCACCCTACCTGATTGCCCAGCACGTCGCACCGCATGTGCACGTCATCAATGCCGGCGACGGTCGCCACGCGCACCCCACGCAGGGCCTGCTCGACATGTACACCATCCGGCACTACAAGAAAGATTTCAGCAAGCTCACGGTCGCCATCGTCGGTGACGTGCTGCACTCGCGCGTGGCGCGTTCCGACATCCATGCACTCACCACGCTGGGCTGCCCCGAAGTGCGCGTGGTCGGCCCCAAGACCCTCGTGCCCGCCGACATGGCGCAGATGGGCGTGCGCGTCTGCAATACGCTCGAAGAAGGTATCAAGGACGCCGACGTAATCATCATGCTCAGGCTGCAGAACGAACGCATGTCCGGCGCGCTATTGCCCAGCAGCCAGGAGTTCTTCAAGAGCTTCGGCCTCACCACCGAAAAATTGAAACTGGCCAAGTCAGACGCCATTGTCATGCACCCGGGCCCCATCAACCGCGGTGTTGAAATTGATTCCGCCGTGGTCGACGGAACGCAAAGTGTGATCCTGCCGCAAGTGACTTTTGGTATCGCGGTCCGAATGGCGGTGATGAGCATCGTCGCTGGGAATGAAGCCTGAACGCGGAGAAAAAAAGAATGAAGATACTCATCAAGAACGGCCGCGTTATCGACCCGGCTTCCAAGTTCGACGAGATCTGCGACGTGGCAATTGCCGCGGGCCGTATCGTCTCGCTCAAAGGCACGCCTGCTGATTTCGCGGCCAACAAGACGATTGATGCCACGGGCTGCATCGTCGCCCCCGGTCTGATCGACTTGTCCGCCCGCTTGCGAGAACCTGGGCACGAGCACGAAGGCATGCTCGAAAGCGAACTGGCCGCGGCCGTCGCTGGCGGCGTGACCAGCCTTGTCTGCCCGCCTGATACCGATCCGGTGCTCGACGAGCCCGGCCTCGTTGAAATGCTCAAGTTCCGCGCTGAAAAGCTGCACCAGTCGCGCGTGTTCCCGCTGGGCGCGCTGACGCGTGCTCTCAAGGGTGAGACGCTGACCGAGATGGTCGAATTGACGGAATCGGGTTGCGTGGGCTTCAGCCAGGCAGAGGTGCCGCTGGCCAACACGCAAGTCATGATGCGCGCCCTGCAATACGCCTCGACCTTCGGCTACACCGTCTGGCTGCGCCCGCAGGAGATGTACCTGGGCAGCGGCGTCGCCGCCAGCGGCCCACTGGCCACACGCCTGGGCCTGAGCGGCGTATCGGTTGCCGCTGAGACCATTGCGCTGCACACCATCTTCGAACTGGTGCGGGCCACCGGCGCGCGCGTGCACCTGTGCCGCATCAGCAGCGCCGCGGGTGTGGCTCTGGTGGCCAAGGCCAAGGCAGAAGGCCTGGCCGTGACCTGCGATGTCAGCATCAACAGCCTGCACTTGACCGACGTGGACATCGGCTACTTCGACAGCCGGATGCGGCTGGACCCGCCGCTGCGCCAGCAGCGCGACCGCGACGCCATCCGCCAGGGACTGGCCGACGGTACTATCGACGCACTGGTGTCAGACCACACGCCCGTCGACGAAGACGCCAAAACCCTGCCCTTTGCCGAGGCTGAGCCCGGCGCCACGGGGCTTGAATTGCTGCTGGGCCTGGCCTGCAAATGGGGTACTGACAGCGATGTTGGTCTGCAGCGCGCGCTGGCAGTGCTCACGAGTGAACCCGCGCGAGTGCTGGGCAACGCGCTTGGCACGCTGCAGGCCAGCGCGGGGCAGCTCGTTAAAGGCGGCGTGGCCGATATCTGCGTGTTTGACCCCACCGGTGAATGGACAGTCGAGCCCGCCGCCTTGCGCAGCCAGGGCAAGCACACACCGTTCTCGGGTCACCAGATGCCTGCGCGTGTGCGCTGGACCATCGTAGGCGGGCAGCTGGCCTATGAAGCCCCCGAAGCCTCGCACTGAGGTGCCTGCTCATTTATGAAATGGCTTCACTTTTGCGGAACCTTGCTGCGCGCCGCCGTGCACGCCGTAACGGGGTTCTGGACCATCAAGACTGTTTTCCCCAAGCTGCCCCAGGCTGAGCAGGAGGCCCGCGTGCAGGCATGGGCCGGGGCCATGCTGCGCATTGTGGGCATTGAGCTGGTGGTCAACGGTACGCCCCCGGCAGGTGGCCCGGTGCTGCTGGTGGCCAACCATATTTCGTGGCTGGACATCCTGGTGATGCATGCCTCGCGGCACTGCCGTTTTGTCTCCAAAGCGGACGTGCGGGACTGGCCCTTTGTCCGTACGCTGTCCGACGGCGCAGGTTCGCTGTATATCGAGCGCGAGTCCCGGCGCGACGCCCATCGCGTCGTCACGCAAATGGCGGACCGCCTTCGCGCGGGCGACATCCTGGCGGTGTTTCCTGAAGGCACCACCGGCGACGGCATCACCCTCAAGCACTTTCACGCCAACCTCATCCAGGCGGCCATTGAAGCGTCTGTGCCGGTGCAGCCGGTGGCTCTGAAGTTCGTTGACGCCGCCAGCGGCGCGACCAGCTTTGCGCCCAGTTATGTGGATGACGAAACCTTGGTCGGATCAATCTGGCGGACCCTGACAGCGCCGCCGCTCAAGGCGGTCGTCACCTTTGGCCAGGCGCAGGCCCCGCAAGGCCAGACCCGGCGGGTGTGGGCACAGACGCTGCGCGAGGACATTGAGCGTCTGAGGCAGACGCAAGGACGCTGAAACGTCAGGCTGGTGTTATAGCCGGCGCCGCGCCAACTTCGCGCGGAAAGGTCACCACATGGTCGACCTCGGCACGTATGCCTATCCACTCGCCCAGCGCGTGGTTGTGGTGCGACGGCACATGCGCCATCACCGTCTCGCCAGTCTGCAGCTTGAGCGTATACAAAAACTCCGAGCCGCGAAACGCCTTGCGCACGATCTGCGCCTTCACCGGGGCGTTGTCATCATGCACGATGTCGTCGGCACGCAGCAGCACATCGCACAAGCCGCCGGCGTACGCCCCGGGCAGCGGGCACTCCAGCATGTCCGTCAGGTCACCGAGCGCGGTATGCACCACCACGTCGTCACCGTGTTGCTCGATATGGGCTTGTGCGAAGACCCCATGGCCGATGAAGTCAGCCACAAATCGGGTGGCAGGGCGGTGGTACAGCGCATAAGCCTCATCCCACTGGTGCAGTTTGCCCTGGTGCATTACGCCGATGCGGTCGCCGATGGCAAAAGCCTCCAGCTGGTCATGTGTGACGAACAGCGCTGTGGCGCCAGCCGCCTTCAGGATGCCGCGCACCTCGTGCGCCAGGCGCTCGCGCAGGTCCACGTCCAGGTTGGAAAAAGGCTCATCCAGCAGCAGCAGGCGTGGCTGCGGCGCCAGCGCGCGCGCCAGTGCCACGCGTTGCTGCTGGCCGCCTGAAAGCTCATGCGGAAAGCGCTTGTGCACATTGCCCAAGCCGACCAGCTCCAGCACGTCTCCGACGCGCTGCTTGCGCTGAGCGGGTGTTAGATGAGTGAGCCCGAAGGCCACGTTGTGCGCGGCATCCAGATGCGGAAACAGCGCGTAGTCCTGAAACACCATGCCAATGCGGCGGGATTCGGCCGGCACATGCAAGGCGGCGGTGCTCACCACATCCTTTGCCAGCGTAATGCTGCCGGCATTGGCCCGTTCAAGGCCAGCCACTGCGCGCAGCAAGGTGGTTTTGCCGCAACCTGAAGGCCCGATCAGAACGCCGATTTCCCCTGCCTGGAGGCTGAACGACACGCCGTCCACGGCGGGTTTTGAGCGGCCGGCGTAGTGCACGCCCAACTGGGAGATATCCAGAAACATGCAGACAATTGTAGATGCTTACAATTCTCATTTGCAGTGACTGACTGCAAAAGCGTGGCGAACGCAGGCGGGGGCAGGGCTCCTTCCCGCGAGAGGCCTTTTTGCTGAGGCTTTCCGGGGCTCCATGTTTCGCCGATATTTCCCTTCTGTTGTGCTGTTTTTGCTGGTTGGGCTGCTGACGCTGCCGGTGCTGGCCGTCGCCTTGTCCTGGCTGCAGTTCAACAGCGATGCGCAATCCATCCTGCTGCAGATGCTGCAGACCGTGTTGCCCGATTACACGCGCACATCACTGCTGCTGTGCCTGTGCGTGGCCTTTGGCGTGGCGGTGGTGGGAATGGCCACCGCCAGCATGGTCACGCTGTTTGATTTCCCCGGGCGCCGGGTGTTTGAGTGGGCCTTGCTGCTGCCGCTGGCCATGCCGGCCTATGTGCTGGCCTATGCGTATACCGACTTTCTCCAATACGCCGGCCCGCTGCAGACCTGGCTGCGTGCCAGCTTCGGCCTGCAGGGCCGGCTGCTGCCCGAGGTGCGCAGCCTGGGGGGTGCCGTACTGGTCTTCACCGTCGCGCTCTACCCCTATGTGTACCTGCTTGCGCGCACGGCCCTGTCTGAGCGCGCCGTGCACCTGATGGAAGCGGCGCGCCTGCTGGGCGCACCGCTGTCGCGCCGCATCCGCGGTGTAGCGCTGCCGCTGGCGCGGCCTGCCGTGGCCGCTGGTGTGGCGCTGGCGCTCATGGAAACACTGGCCGACTTCGGCGTCTCCAGCTATTTCGGCATCCAGACCTTCACCGCCGGCATCTACAAGGCGTGGCTCTCGATGGACAACCGCATCGCTGCGGCGCAGCTGGCGACCGTGCTGCTTTTCTTTGTCGCGCTGCTGCTGTGGATAGAGCACAGCGCGCAAAAGCGCATGCGCTTTGCCACCGGCCGCGGTGCACGCGCGGGCGCGCAAGACGCGGCCCCCGCGCAGTTGCGCGGCCTGCGCGCCGTTTCGGCCTGGCTCGTGTGCGCCGTGCCCATCGCGCTGGGCTTTGTGCTGCCGGTGCTCTTTATGCTGCGCCCGCTGGCGCTGGGCTGGGACAACCTGCTTTGGGACAAATTCATTGGCTGGACGCTCAGCAGCATTGGCCTCGCAGGCTTGAGCGCGCTGTTGGCCACCGCGCTTGCCTTGGGCTTGGCCTTTGCGGTGCGCCGGCAACCGGGCCTGCTCACCCGCGCTGCCGTGCACCTGGCGGGTCTGGGTTATGCCGTGCCCGGCGCGGTGATTGTGGTGGGCCTCTTGCTGCCTGTGAGCTGGCTGCAATCCGCCGCGCCGCAGACAAGCGCGGGCTACTGGGTCACCGCCACCATCCTCGGCGTGGTCTGGGCTTACCTGGTGCGCTTCAGCGCCGTGGCACTGCAAAGCCTGCAAAGCGGCTACTCGCGCATCCCGGCCAGCTTTGACGACAGCGCGCGCATGCTGGGCACCAGCGGTATGGGCATCCTCAGCCGCGTGCACTGGCCGCTGCTCAAGCGCTCGGTCGCGGCGGCCGGCTTGCTGGTGTTTGTCGATGTGATGAAAGAGCTGCCCGCCACGCTGGTGCTGCGGCCCTTCAACAGCGACACCCTGGCCGTGATCACCTACCAGCTCGCGCGCGACGAGCGGCTCGGTGAGGCCGCCTTGCCCGCGCTGGCGCTGGTGCTGGTGGGTTTGCTGCCCGTCGCGCTGCTCAGCCGCACACTGCGGTCTAAGTAAACGCAACCAGCCTGTCCCCGTCACCCGCACTCAGGCCTTGGCCTTGATGTAGCGGTATTCCTGTGTCGGGCCACCAAGCCGCAGGCTTCGGCGCGCACATCGTGCACATTGCCCAGCAGCTTGCAGAAGGAGGAAAAGGCTTCGCGACGTACTGCGCTTTTTCATCTTTGGTGTTGGCACCTCGCACCCCCTTGATGTCGAAAGAAAAACCGTTCTTGCCTTGGCTGGCCAGCGTGCTATGCAACTATGTTCCGGCCAGGAAGCCGTTGCGAATTTTGTTGCTTTCCTTCGCGCAATGGCGCGCTCTCGCAGCGCGGCACACAGCCCTGTAAGCATGAACCTACGCTCATCAAATACGGGGACCTACGGTGGGAGAAAAAGAACGAACTTATGGTGTGAATATGCCGCCCGGGAAGTAGCACGCAGCGAATAGGACATCAGTGCCACGGGCGAATTTATCAATTGACGTTCAGGAGGACACCATGAACAAAGACCGCGTGGAAGGCAACTGGCTTCAATTCAAAGGCAAGGTCAAAGAACAGTGGGGCAAGCTCACTGACGACGACCTTGATGTGATCGCCGGCAAACGCGACCAGTTGCTGGGCCGCATCCAGGAGCGCCACGGCCTCAGCAAGGATGAGGCTGAGAAGCAGGTCGCCGCCTGGAAGGACCGCAACCCGACCGATTTTTTTGAGCGTTATTGATCCGCCGTTGAGCGCTCCAGGGTCCATCCCCAACCAATCCATAACTCCAACTCATCCAAAGGAAAATCCATGAAAACCAAATTGCTGATGCTGACAGCCGTGATGTCTTGCGCTTTTGCCGGCCAGGCCCTGGCTATGACCAAAGAGGAACATAAAGCCCAGAGCGACCGCATCTCGGCCGACTACAAAGCCGGTCGCGACAAGTGCGCCACCTTGAAAGACAATGCCAAAGACATCTGCGTGGCCGAAGCCAAAGGCGCTGAAAAAGTCGCCAAGGCCGAACTGGAAGCCCAGTACAAGCCCAGCCCGCGCAACACCGAAAAGGTGGCTCTGGCCAAAGGCGATGCCGCCTACGACGCCGCCAAGGAAAAGTGCGACGACCTGAAAGGCAATGACAAGGACGTCTGCGTGAAAGATGCCAAAGCGGCCCACGTCAAAGCCAAGGAAGACGCCAAGGTCGCCAAGACCTCAGCCGACACCAGCAAGAACAAGACTGAAAAAGTGACCGAAGCCAGGAAGGACGCCAACGCCGAAAAGCGCGAGGCCAATTACAAGGCCGCCAAAGAACGCTGCGATGCCCTCACCGGAACCGCCAAGGACAGCTGCCAGAACGATGCCAAGGCGAAGTACGGCATGAAGTAAGCTGCCCACCGGTTGGCCTCGGCAAGGCCTGTCGGAATGGCAACCCCAATCCCGGTCCTGCATTTGCAGCCCGGGATTTTTTATTCCTTGCTATCAAATGAATAGCTGCTTGCGCACGATGCGAATGATCTGTCGGCAATTTGTGCAAAAAATGGCACGAAGACCGCGAAAAGCCACCGACCGCAGGCCATGCGCCTGAGCCCGCGCGCGGCATTTTCCCTCAGCGGCCCCCGCGCTGCGCATCCCATCCTGCGCCCGTAAAATCGGGGCCTTTGGGATTCAGCGGCTGCCTTCATGGCGACTGCCCTGATCCCCATCAGTTCCAGCAAAGGTACGCATGATTGTTCAGGATGGTTTGCCCGCTCGCGAACGCTTGCGTGCGTTGCTGGTCATCGTTCTCGGTATTGTCATGGCGGTGCTCGACGGGACCATCGTCAACCTGGCGCTGCCGGACATCGCCCGAGAACTGAACGCCGCGCCCGCCCAGTCCATCTGGGTCGTCAACGCCTACCAGGTCGCCACGCTGGCGCTCTTGCTGCCGCTGGCCACATTAGGCGACATCATCGGTTACCGTCGCGTTTACCTGGCGGGCATGGCCGTGTTCACGCTGGCCTCGCTGCTCTGTGCGCTGGCTGATTCATTGACCACACTGGCGCTGGCCCGCGTGCTGCAGGGCTTGGGCGCGGCTGGCCTCATGAGCGTCAACACCGCGCTGGTTCGGCTCATCTACCCCAAACACCTGCTCGGCCGCGGCATCGCCATTAACTCGCTGGTGGTGGCCACCGCCTCGGTGGCCGGCCCGTCGATTGCGGCCGGCATTCTTTCCGTCGGTTCGTGGCCGTGGCTGTTTGCGCTCAATGTGCCATTCGGCCTGATGTCGTTGTGGTGGGGTCGAAAGGCCCTGCCCGAGAACACCGCCAAGGCAGAGAGCCTCAAGCTCTCACTGGTCGATGTGGTGCTCAACGCCCTGATGTTCGGCCTGGTGTTCCTGGGCGTAGACGGCCTGGGTGTACGTGTGGAAGCTGTGCCGGGTGCTGCATCATCCTTGTGGCTGCCGCTGGCCGAGCTGGCCGCCGGAATCGTCATCGGCGTGATCTACGTGCGCCGCCAGCTGGCCATGCCCGTGCCGCTATTCCCGCTTGATTTGCTGCGCATTCCCGTGTTCGCGCTGTCCATGGGCACGTCGATAGGCGCCTTCTGCGCGCAGACGCTGGCCTATATCTGTCTGCCCTTTTTGCTGCTGGGCAGCTACGGCTTCAGCCACCTCGAGGCGGGCTTGCTGCTCACCGCCTGGCCGCTGGCGATTGTGGTGACTTCGCCGCTGGTGGGCCGGCTCATAGGGCGCTATCCAGGCGGCCTGCTGGGCGGCGTTGGCATGGCCATGCTCTGCCTGGGGTTGGTGTTGCTGGCCGTGTTGCCCGTGCATCCGGCGCAGGCCGACATCGTCTGGCGCATGGCGCTGTGCGGCATCGGCTACGGCCTCTTTCAGTCACCCAACAACCACACCATCATCACCTCGGCGCCCGCACACCGCAGCGGCGGCGCCAGCGGCATGCTGGGCACGGCGCGTTTGACGGGACAGACATTGGGCGCGGTTTTGCTGGCGATGATTTTTGCCGTGTCCAGTCCCGGCGAAGGCGGTCAGGGTCCCTTGATTGCCCTTTGGCTGGCCGCTGCCTTTGCCGCCACGGCCGGTGTTTGCAGCGCCTTGCGCATGACGCAGGCAGCACGAACCAAAACTCAGACGGATTAAACGACGGGCGCCTGCAGGCCCGCCGCCCGGTGCACCTCGACGCGGATTTCTTCGGTAAGTTTTGCCTTGAGATCCGTGAAAACCGGGGTCGTCTTTACCGAGTAATGCCGTGGATGCTCCAGGGGCACCGCAATGTCGCACTTGATGCGGCCCGGTCTTGCGCTCATGACGACCACGCGGCTGCCCATAAAGATGGCCTCATCGATGTCATGCGTCACGAACAGCACGGTTTTCTGCTCGGCCTCCCAGATGCCTTGCAGCAGCTCCTGCATCAGCTCGCGCGTCTGATGGTCGAGTGCGCCGAAGGGCTCGTCCATCAGCAGGATGCGCGGGTTGTTGGCAAGGGCACGAGCGAGTGCTGTGCGTTGTTGCATGCCGCCCGAGAGCTGCTTGGGGAAATGGTTCTCAAATCCCTGCAGTCCGACCTTCTTGATGAATTGGTGCGCGATATCGTGCTGCTTTTCCAGTGGCATGCCTTTTTCCCGCAGGCCAAAGCAGACGTTTTGCAAAATCGTGAGCCACGGAAAGAGCGTGTAGCTCTGGAACACCATGCCGCGGTCCGCGCCAGGGCCCGCTATGGGTTTGCCGTCCAGCACGATGGTGCCGCTTGTGGGGATGTCCAGCCCGGCGACCATGCGCAGCAGGGTGGACTTGCCGCAGCCTGAAGGGCCGAGGATGGTGATGAAGTCGTTCTCGGCAACCGCCAGATCAGTTGCTTGCAGCGCGACGGTGCCGGGGCCCTTGTTGGCGGCAAAGGTTTTCGACAGCTGGTTGACGGTCAGGATCGGTGTGGAGGAAGAAGTCATCGGCCTAACTGAGCCCACGGGAAAAGTTTTCTATTGAGCGCTTTAAATACCAGGTCGGTGACCAGGCCGAATACACCAATGACGATAATGCCGAAGATGATCTGGTCTGTCGCTAGCAGTGCCTGGCTGTCAGTGATCATGTGGCCGATGCCGCTGGACGCGCCTATCAGCTCCGCGACGATCACATAGGTCCAGGCCCAGCCCAGTACCATGCGCAAGGTCTCGGCAATCTCGGGCGCTGCACTGGGCAGCAGCACGCGCACCACGATGCCGCGGTCGGCCGCGCCCAACGTGTAGGCCGCCTCGACCAGGTCGCGCCGGGTATTGCCGACGCTCACGGCAATCATCAACACCAGTTGAAAGAAGGAGCCGATAAAAATCACGGCGAGCTTCTGTGCCTCTCCGATACCTGCCCAGAGGATGAGCAGCGGAATAAACGCAGAGGCGGGCAGGTAACGCGCAAAGCTCACAAAGGGTTCAAAGAACGCTTCAACCGGTTTGTAGGCGCCCATCATCACCCCCAGCGGAACGGCCAGCAAGGCGGCAATCGCAAAGCCGCCCAGTACCCGCCAGACCGTCATGCCAATGTCCTTGGCGAAACCCTGGTTGGCCAGCAGGTCGTAACCTGACTTAACCATGGTGATGGGGTCGGCCAGAAATGTCTTGGAGACATAGCCGCCCAGCGTGAAGATGGCCCACACCACGAAGAAGAGAACGAAGAAACTCACACCCAGCGCGATGCGCGCGCCGGGCGAGACGGGTTGTAGTGGCCGCATGCTTTCGCGTGCTTACTTGAGAAAACGCGTGTCGGCGAGCTTGCTCATATCAGGCAGCGCCTTGATGATGCCGGCTTCCAGCAGCAGGTCAGCCGCTTCCTTGCTGAAGGCGGCATGTTCGCCGGCAAAGAATTTCTGGTTGGCCGCGCGGTCTTGCCAGCGCAGGTATTTGGACGAGGCCTCAAAGGCTTCGCCGGTCTGCTTCACGTCGGCGCCCATGATTTCGAAGCTCTTTTTCGGTTCTTTCTGGATCATCTCGACGGCCTCAAAGTAGCTGTCGGCCAGGGCCTTGGCAGCCTTGGGGTTTTCAGACAGGAACTTGGGCGTGCAACCGAAGGTGTCCATCACCATGGGGTAGTCAAGTGTGGTGGCGAGGATCTTGCCGGCCTCTGGCTTGGCGCGCACTGCGCCCAGGTAGGGCTCGTAAGTCATCGCGGCATCCACGCCGTCGGTGCCGGCAATCATGGCGTTTGCCGCGGCCTGCGGCTCAAGGTTGACTACCTTCACGTCCTTGGTGCTCATGCCGTTTTTCTTCAGCATCCACGCCAGGGCGAAATAGGGCGAGGTGCCGGGCGCGCTGGCGGCCACGGTTTTGCCTTTGAGGTCAGTGATTTTGGTGATGGCGGGCTTGACCACCATGCCGTCTGCGCCGTAGCTCTTGTCGAGCTGGAAGATCTGCGTGGTGGCCACACCGTTGGCGTTCCACACCACCCAGGTCTCGACTGTGGTGGCGGCGCACTGCACGTCACCTGAAGCAATCGCCAGGTGGCGGTCTTTTTGTGGAATCTTTTTGATCGACACATCAAGCCCGTTCTTCTTGAAGATGCCGGCTTCTTTGGCCAGGGTCAGCGGGGCAAAACCTGTCCAGCCGGAGATACCGACGGCGACTTTGGTTTCTTGCGCGTGGGCGCTGCCCATGGCGAGAGCTGCGACGCCGGCCAGCATCGAAAGGGCGAGTTGTTTCTTCATGAAGTTGCTCCTGTTGGGGGTATCGACTGAGGTATTGCTAATGTATGCAGGCTTCATGCCAGCCGCAAGGCGGTCAACTCGGTGATTTGGGCTTCTCCGGCCAGGCCAATACGTCCACCCGCTACCAATTGGTGCACCTTCTCCATGTCGGGTGCAAGGCTGCGGTCATGCATCATGGCCGGAGAGGCTTGGCGCACCAGTTGCAGCACGCCTTCCAGCACAGCGGAGCTCTTGAGCGGGCGCAAGAATTCAATGCCCTGCGCGGCGGCCAACAGTTCGATGGCGACGATGTATTCGGTATTGCGCAACATGGGCTGAAGCCGGCGCGCCGCGAAGGTGGCCATGCTCACATGGTCTTCCTGGTTGGCCGAGGTCGGCAGGCTGTCGACGCTGGCGGGGTGGGCCAGTGATTTGTTTTCAGAGGCCAGCGCGGCGGCTGTGACATGCACGATCATGAAGCCAGAGTTGAGGCCCGGCTCGGGTGTGAGGAAGGCCGGCAAGCGCGAGGCCACGGTATCGACCAGCATGGCGATGCGGCGCTCGGTAATCGCGCCGATTTCGGCAATGGCAACGGCCAGTGCGTCGCAAGCCAGCGCAACCGGTTCTGCGTGGAAGTTTCCCCCTGAGAGCAGCGTTGCGTCATCGGCAAACACCAGCGGGTTGTCGGTCACGGCGTTGGCTTCGCGCATCAGCACCTGCGTGGCATAACGCATCTGGTCCAGGCAGGCGCCCATCACCTGCGGCTGGCAGCGCAGGCAGTAAGGGTCTTGCACGCGGTCGTCGCCCTCAAGGTGCGAGCGGCGGATCTCGCTGCCCACCATGATGGCGCGGTAGGCGGCGGCGCAGTCGATCTGGCCCGGCTGGCCGCGCACCGCGTGAATGCGCGGATCAAACGGTCCGTCGCTGCCGCGGGCGGCGTCCAGTGTGACAGCGCCCGAGATCACGGCGGCTTCAAACAGTCGGTCGGTGGCGAGCAGCGCATCCAGCGCCAGCGCGGTCGAGACCTGCGTGCCGTTGATCAGTGCCAGGCCTTCCTTGGCCGACAGCTTGACCGGCGTGATGGCGGCTTGCTTGAGTGCCTCAGCTGCGGCGATGCGCTGGCCCTGATAGAAGACTTCGCCTTCGCCAATCAGCGGCAGGCACAGGTGAGCCAGTGGCGCGAGGTCGCCCGAAGCGCCGACCGAGCCCTGGCAAGGGATCACGGGTGTGAGGCCCTTGTTGTAGAGCGCCATCAGGGTGTCGATGACGACCTCACGCACACCTGAGAAGCCGCGCGCCAGGCTCGCGGCCTTGAGCAGCAGCACCAGGCGCACCACGCGTTCGGGCATGGGCTCGCCCACACCCACGGCATGTGAGCGCAGCAGGTTGAGCTGCAGTGTTTCAAGATCAGCCTGAGCGATGCGCTGGTTGGCCAGCTTGCCGAAGCCGGTGTTGACGCCGTAGACAGCGTCGCCGCCCTGCGCGGCCTTTTGCACCAGCGCGGCGCTGGCGCGAATGCCTGTCGTGGCGGCTGGATCAATGGCAAGCAGCGGGCGGCTGGTATGGATATCCCGCAGCTGTGCCAGCGTCAGCAGGCCGGGTTGGATGGTGATCTTCATGGTGTTGTATCTGGAAAAGGAGGAGGTTGCGGTGTCATAGGTGCCTGGCGGCGCTATGGATATGACTACCGCTATCGCGCATCTGTTCAGTCGCCCAGCATGGGCAGGTTCAGCCCGTTGTCTTTGGCGCATTGTTTGGCGATGTCATAGCCTGCATCGGCATGACGCATCACACCGGTGGCCGGGTCATTGAACAGCACGCGGCTTAATTTCTCGGAGGCCTCGGCAGTGCCGTCGCACACGATGACCACGCCCGAGTGCTGCGAATAGCCCATGCCGACACCGCCGCCATGGTGCAGGCTGACCCAGGTCGCTCCGCTGGCGGTGTTGAGGAGCGCGTTTAGCAACGGCCAGTCGCTCACGGCATCGCTGCCGTCTTTCATGGCCTCGGTCTCGCGGTTGGGCGAGGCGACGGAGCCGCTGTCCAGGTGGTCGCGGCCGATCACGATGGGGCCTTTGAGCTCACCGTTTTTCACCATCTCGTTAAAGGCCAGGCCCGCCAGGTGGCGCTCGCCCAGTCCTATCCAGCAGATGCGCGCCGGCAGGCCCTGAAAAGCGATGCGCTCTTCGGCCATGTCCAGCCAGCGGTGCAGGTGTTTGTTGTTGGGGAAGAGCTCTTTCATCTTCGCGTCGGTTTTCTGGATGTCCTCCGGGTCGCCTGAGAGTGCCACCCAACGGAAGGGGCCGACCCCACGGCAGAACAGCGGGCGAATGTAGGCGGGCACAAAGCCGGGGTAGTCAAAGGCGTTGTCGACGCCGAAATCCTTGGCAACCTGGCGCAGGTTGTTGCCGTAGTCCACCGTGGGAATGCCCATTTCGTGGAAGGCCAGCATGGCTTTGACGTGCGCCACGCAGGATTCGCCGGCGGCTTTTGTCAGTGCGGCATGCTGCGCAGGGTCTTTTTGCGCGGCGCGCCATTGCGCCACCGTCCAGCCGGCGGGCAAGTAACCATTGATGATGTCGTGGGCCGAGGTCTGGTCGGTGACGATGTCGGGGCGAATGCCGCCCGCCTTGGCGCGCTTGACCAGCTCGGGAACAATTTCGGCCGCATTACCGCACAGGGCGATGGAAACGGCCTCCTTGCGTGAGGTGTGGTACCTGATCATCTCCAGCGCTTCGTCAAGGTCTTTGGCCTGCTTGTCGACATAACGTGTGCGCAGCCGGAAGTCGATGCTGGACTGCTGGCACTCGATGTTGAGCGAGCAGGCGCCGGCAAAGGTAGCAGCCAGCGGCTGCGCGCCACCCATGCCGCCCAGGCCGGCAGTCAGCACCCAACGGCCGGCCAGGTCGCCGTTGAAATGCTGGCGGCCCGCTTCCACAAAGGTTTCATACGTGCCTTGCACGATGCCCTGGGTGCCGATGTAGATCCAGCTGCCGGCCGTCATCTGGCCGTACATCATCAGGCCCGCGCGGTCCAGTTCGTTGAAATGCTCCCAGGTCGCCCACTTGGGTACCAGGTTGGAATTGGCGATCAGCACGCGCGGCGCGCCCGTGTGGGTGCGGAACACGCCAACCGGCTTGCCCGACTGCACCAGCAGGGTTTCGTCGGCTTTGAGTTTGCGCAGGGAATCAAGGATGGCGTCAAAGGCCGGCCAGTTGCGGGCCGCCTTGCCGATGCCGCCGTATACCACCAGCTCGTCGGGGTTTTCGGCGACTTCCGGGTCCAGGTTGTTCTGGATCATGCGGTAGGCCGCCTCGATTTGCCAGTTGGCGCAGGTAAGGGTGCTGCCGCGGGGCGCACGCACGGGGCGGGCCTTGCTATCCAGAAAAGGGGTTTGGGAAAGATCGGACATGAGATTGCTCCGGAGAAGACGGGATAACAGGGGAATTTCACAGCGCCAGAAAAAGGAATCAACCAGGAATCAACCGGCGATGGGATAAATCGTAGTTGTCTATACAACTTGTGTCAACTGCGGTAATCTATGGTTTGTGCGCAAAAGCCGGCCCGGCAACCCTGACTGGCCGATGAAGGGTCGGACTTTTGCGGTGACAATGTTTTTTTACACACGCGAGCATTCCGCTGAACCATGGCCACCACACCACTGCCTGCCTACGGTCAGGTCAAGGCATTCATCAAAAAACGCATCAGCACCGGCACCTGGAAGCCCGGCGACCCGGTGCCCAGCGAAGCTGTACTGATGGAGCAGTTCGGCGTGAGCCGCATGACGGTCAACCGGGCGCTGCGCGAGTTGATGGGCGAGGGCATGGTTACGCGCATCCAGGGCTCCGGCACTTTTGTGGCGGAGCTGCACCGCATTTCTTCCACCCTGACCATTCGTGACATTCACGAGGAGGTTGTCGAACGCGGGCATGTGCATACCTCGCGCGTGCTGCTCGCTGAATCTGAAAAAGCCAGCGCCGACCTGGCGCGCACCCTGGGCCTGCGGGCGGGCGGGCGGGTGTTTCACACCATATTGATTCACCTGGAGAATGGCGTGCCGATTCAGTATGAAGACCGCTATGTGAACCCGGCAGCGGCACCCGACTATTTAAAGACCGACTTCACCCAGACCACACCCACCCATCATTTGCTGGAACAGGCGCCGCTCACCGAGGCCAGCTATTCCATTGAGGCCTGCCTGCCCTCGGCGTTGGAGGCCAAACACCTGGACATCAAGCCGGCAGAGGCGTGCCTCGCCATGATGCGGCGGACCGTGAGCGGCAGCAACATCGCCAGTGTGGCGCGCCTGGTGTACCCGGGATCGCGCTACAGCTTTGCGGGAAAGTTTCAGGCGTGACATCTTCGAATGGTTCCGGCTGGAACGTCGTGCGGCTGGCCGACATTGCGGCGACGCCGTGGCGCAATGGCGGCGGTGTGACGCGCGAGCTGGCCATGTGGCCCAATGCGGGTGACTGGGTCTGGCGCATGTCGGTGGCCGATGTGGACAAGAGCGGGCCTTTTTCGAAGTTCGATGGCATCGAGCGATGGTTTGCGGTGCTCGAAGGCGCGGGCGTGCAGCTGGATGTGGCGGGTGTTCCGCACCGTGTGACGGCCGAGGATGCTCCGCTCTTCTTTGATGGGGCTGCTATAACGAATTGCGAGTTGATAGACGGCAAGACGCGGGATTTCAACCTGATGGTGCGCCGTGGGAGCGAGCTATCCCGCATGGTTCGAGTGGCCGGGCGTTTCTCGGAAACGTTACGTGCTATGAAAATGATAGCTGTCTACGCTCATCAATTGGGCGCTACCGTGCTATTTGATGAAGAAGTTTTGCAGCTGGAGCCCGCCAGCCTGGCCTGGCGCACGGTGACGGGCAGTGCGGCGGTGCGAATTTCCGCACAGCACGCCCTCTGGATGGAGATCCCCGCATGAGCCTGAAACTCTGGACAAACTGCCGCGTGGCCACGCTGCAAGCCGGTGCTGCGCAGGCTTATGGTTTGATAGAAGACGCTGCATTGGTGGTGGACGGCGAATCCCTTGCGTGGGTTGGCCCGCGTGCCGATGTGCCCCCAGATCTTCTGGCTCGCTGCACCACGCAGCACGATGCCGACGGTGCATTGATCACGCCCGGCCTTATCGATTGCCACACCCACCTCGTTTATGGCGGCGACCGCGCCCATGAATTTGAGTTGCGGCTCAACGGCGCGACCTATGAAGAGATTGCTCGCGCCGGCGGCGGCATCGCCTCTACCGTGAAAGCGACCCGGGCTGCCACTGCGCAGCAGCTGCAAGCGCAGAGCGCAGCCAGGCTGCAGCGCCTGATCGCCGAAGGCGTGACCACACTCGAGATCAAGTCCGGCTACGGCCTGGCGTTGGAGCACGAACGCAAGACGCTGTCAGTGGCGCGCGCGCTGGGCCGGACCCATGCGGTGGATGTTCGCACCACTTTCCTGGGTGCACATGCGGTGCCGGCTGAATTTGCCGGCCGCACAGACGCCTATGTCGACGCCGTACTGGAAATGCTGCCAGTGCTGCATGCCGAAGGACTGGTTGATGCGGTCGACGCGTTTTGCGAGCGCATTGCTTTCAGCCCCGCGCAGACCGAGCGGGTCTTTGCCGCGGCCAAGGCCCTGGGCGTTCCTGTCAAGCTGCATGCCGAGCAGCTCAGCGACAGTGGTGGCGCGCAGCTGGCGGCGCACTATGGCGCGCTCAGCTGCGATCACCTGGAATGGTTGTCGGCCGAGGGCGCGCAAGCCATGGCGGCGGCGAGTTCGGTGGCAGTGCTGCTGCCCGGCGCGTTTTACTTTCTGCGTGAAACCAAGCTGCCGCCCGTGGCCTTGCTGCGTGAGCACGGCGTACCGATGGCGATTTCTACCGACTGCAACCCGGGCAGCTCGCCTTGCACCTCTTTGCTGCTGATGCTCAACATGGCGTGCACGCTGTTCCGCCTGACGCCTGAAGAAGCGCTGGCTGGCGTCACGCGCCATGCTGCAGCGGCCTTGGGCCTGCGGGATCGGGGCGTGCTGGCAGCCGGCGTGCGGGCTGATTTTGTACTGTGGGGCGTTGAGCGGCCGGCGGAGCTGAGCTACGCCTTTGGTGCGAACCCGCGCCTTCAAACAGTTTTCAAGGGACAGGTCTTATGAACGAACGCTCGAGCGAAGTTTTTACATTGCACCAGGGTATGGTTCCCCTGCTGGTCAGCATGCCGCACATCGGCACCGAGATGCCGGCCGAACTCAAGGGCGCCTACACCGATGAAGCCCTCCGGGTCGAGGACACCGACTGGCATCTGCATCTGCTTTACAACTTTCTGCCGGCGCTGGGCGCCAGCGTGTTGCGGCCGCGTTATTCGCGTTATGTGATTGACCTGAACCGCCCGCCCGACGATGCGCCCATGTACCCCGGTGCATCCAACACCGAGCTGTGCCCCACGCGGTTTTTCAACGGTGCGCCGCTCTACAAACCTGGCTATGAGCCAGCGCCCGCTGAACGCGCGCGCCGTCGCGAGGCCTACTGGCAGCCCTACCATTCGGCGCTGGCCGGTGAGCTGGCGCGGCTGAAAGCCCAGCACGGCTTTGCCTTGTTGTGGGATGCGCACAGCATCCGTTCGCAAATTCCCTGGCTGTTTGAAGGCAAGCTGCCTGACCTCAACATCGGCACGGCGAGCGGCGCGAGTGCGAACGCAGCCATCACCGATGCGGTGGTGAAAGCCTGCGCCACGGCGCCCCGCATCACCACCGCCGTTAACGGCCGCTTCAAGGGTGGCTACATCACGCGCCACTATGGCCAGCCGGCCAGCGATGTGCATGCCGTGCAGCTTGAGATGTGCCAGAGCCTCTATATGCAGGAAGTGCCTCCCTACGCGTACGACGAAATTCTGGCATCAAAAGTTCAGCCCTTGTTAGAGAAAATGGTCTCCAGCGCGCTGCTGGAATGCGTGAGCAGCTATGAAAAGTGAAGCAAGGCGTTTTTTCGCCGAAGCAGCCTGGGTGAAAGGTGCGTGGTCCAAAGACGTTTTACTGACGGTCGCCGGCAACGGCACCTGGCAAAGCGTGGAGCCCGGGGCTACGGCGCAGCAGCAGGAAGGCGCCACGCGTCTGTCTGGCCCGGTCCTGCCTGGTCTGGTCAACGCGCACAGCCATGCCTTTCAGCGCGCGATGGCGGGCCTGACGGAGCGCCGCAGCGGGGGCGCCCATGCATCCGACGATTTCTGGAGCTGGCGCGACCGCATGTATACCGCAGCCAACCGCATCACGCCCGAACAGCTCGAAGCGATTGCAAGCCAGCTCTATGCCGAGCTGCTGGCCGGCGGCTATACCCAGGTCTGTGACTTCCATTACCTGCATAACGACGTCAGCGGAACGCCCTATGCCAACCCAATTGAGATGTCGCTGGCGCTGGTGCGCGCCGCGCAACGCACGGGTATTGGCCTCACTTTGCTGCCCACGCTCTACATGCGTTCGGGCTTCAAGGCTAGCGGCCTGCGTGAAGACCAGCGCCGGTTTTCATCCACGCCCGAGAGCGTGATGCGCATGGTCGAAGACATCCAGCGCCAGACAAAGGGCGATGCGCGCATCAATGCGGGTGTGGCTGTTCACTCATTGCGTGCCGCCAGCCCGGCCGCGCTGCACGAGCTCACAGGCGCGGCCAAAGCAGCGGGTCTTCCGGTGCACATCCATATCGCCGAGCAGACGCAGGAAGTTGAAGACTGCATGGAGCACACCGGCCAGCGCCCGATTGAATGGCTACTCAACAACGCCGATGTCGATGCCTGCTGGAACCTGGTGCACGCCACCCATGCCACGCCGGCCGAGCTGCAAGGCGTGCAAGGCAAGGGCGCATCCATCGTGATCTGCCCGGCGACTGAAGCAAATCTGGGCGACGGCGTGTTTGATTTGCCGGCCTACGCAGCCGCAGGCGGCAAGTGGTCCATAGGCTCCGACAGCCACGTCACCCGCAGCTGGCCCGAAGAGCTGCGCCTGCTCGAATATTCGCAACGCCTCACGCTGCGCCAGCGCAACATTGCCGCCCGCATCCTGGGCCACGAGAGCAGCGCGGCCGGCTTGTTCGAAGCCGCACTGGCGGGCGGTTTCCCCGCAACTGGCCTGATGCAGGGTGGTTTCGCGCCCGGGCATCGGGCGGACTTCATGACGCTGGATCCCGGTTCGCCCGCGTTGCTGGGTGTGCCGGTTCACCATCTGCTGGATGCGCTGGTGTTTTCGAGCCCAGGCGGAGTGGTTGGCGAGGTATTTGTAGCCGGGGAGCGTGTACTGGCCAGCGGGCCAGGTGCAGAGAAAAGGCGGCAGCTCGCAGAAAACTTCAGCCAGACCATGCGCGAACTATGGCGTTGAAAGGCCAAAGGTCGCCAAGTGCACCGTTATGTGCGAAATAGCGTTCCGGGCCAATAGTGACGGGCGCAAGCAGCTATTAAAACAGGAGCATGTGGTACCACCAACAGGAATCGAACCTGTATCTAGCGCTTAGGAGGCACTCGTTCTATCCATTGAACTATGGCGGCACTTCTCTTGGAGAAGCTGCAATTGTATTCGGTGGCGAACGCCGGCCTCGCCCTCAGGAATCACCTCAGTCGTAAGGCACGGTGAAGATCAGGTCCACCGCGCTTTGCTGGCCGGCCTGGGCGCGCACGGTGAAGCGTTGCGAGAGGTCGTAGAACACGTAGAGCGTGCCCAGTGCGCCGGTCACGGTGCGCTCATAGGCGGCGTAGAAATTGCGCGAAAAGCGCTTGCCCAGCGTGACGGCGCCTTCTGTCGTGGTGCCGTCCGTGTTGCTGGAGGCGCCGCGGTAGGACAGCTCGTCCAGTCCCAGCGAGGCAGCCAGACCGCCCGACATGCCGCCGCCTTTGCTACCCAGCAGGGCCAGGGCAGCCTGCTGCAGCAGCGCGGCTTCGGCGCCGCCCGAAGCCGACGAGCGGCCCACCACCAGCCACGAGAGTTTTTCGGCATCGGGCAGCTCGGGTTGCGCATACAGGCGCACACGCGGCAGCAGGGCGGTTCCGGTAATTTGCACGCCGACGCGCTGCGTGAGGTTGGGGCGAATCGCCAGGATATCGAGCGAAGGGTTGTCGATGGCGCCGGTAAAGCGCAGCATGCCTTGCTCCACATCCAGGCGCTGGCCGTAGGCGCGGTACTGGCCGCCCGCCGTGTTGATGGTGCCGTTGAGCCGGGGCTCGCGCAGCGTTTCACCGCTCAGGGCCAGCGTGCCGCGCACACGCGTGTCTATGCCCTTGCCCTGGATGCGGAAGTCGCGGCCCAGGTCGAGCTCCACCGCCAGTTTGACGGGGCGCGCGTCGCGGTCGGCGATTTCGTCGCTGGTCTGCGCGGGCGCCTTTTGGCCCGCCGCCGCGCCGCGGGAGGTGCGCACCACCACGTCGTCGCCAAGTTGCGGCGTACCTTCGTCGGGCAGGATGATGCGGGCCTGGTCGATCACCAGCTTGCCGGTGAGTTCAGTCTGTTGTCCCTTGAGGCCGGCCTGCACCTCGCCCGATACCGTCAATTGCCGGTCGGTACGGATGCTGGCCCGCAAGCGTTCGAGCCTGGCCGTGAGCTGCACCTGCGGCTTGCCCTCTACCCAGCCGGCTTCGCCCTGGGCCGTGAGAACGCCGCCCGTGCCTTTGTCGCCTGCGCCCTGCAGCGTGAACTCGTTGATGCGCATGCGCGTGCCGTCGAGTTTGGCGCGCAGGCGGCCGTTGCCGAATTCGATGCCGTCTACCACCGAACGCAGCGCCAGGTCGTCGGCCTGCAGGTCGCCGGCCAGTTGCGGCGCGGCGCGGGTGCCGCTGATGGCGACGTCAGCACCCAGCGAGCCGCGCAGCCGCCAGCCCGGCGGCGCCAGCACTGACCACACGCCGATGCGCGGCAGCTGGGCGCGCAGCTGGCCGGCCAGCGGTGCATCGGCCGGCCAGAGCCAGCCACCGCCGGCGGTGGCTGGCGCGCGGGCCAAACGGGTCCTGAGCTGGCCGTCGGCCGTGCCCGCGCGTTCGCTGTCCCAGCGCAGCGCCAGCGTGACGGCCTCGCCTTCGCTTTGCAGCGAGAGGCGAGCTTCCTTCACGCCGGCCGCCACGCGCGCCGCCATGCCTTGCACGGTTTCGGCTTGCACGGTGATGTCGCCGCTGCTGCGTGCGAGGCTGACTTTCAGGCGCAGCGTGTCACCCAGCGTGGCGTCCCAGTCGCCATCCAGCAGCAGGGTGCCGCCCAGGCCTGCGCCGGCCATCTGCGGGCCGGCCAGCAGTTCTATCCAGGCCAGCGGCAGGCCACTGAGCTTGCCTGCGGTGATGAGCTCACGGCCTGGCCGCCAGCGAACCGGTTGCCAGGCCAGCGTGGCCTGCGAAGGTGCACTGGTGGATGCGCCCGAAGGCGGCGCGACCAGAAGGGCTTCTCCCGCGCCGCTTTCAAACAGGTCGCCATTGCGCGCGGGCGTCCACTTGAGCGGCACGGTGCTGCGGGTCTTGAGCTGCCAGGTCCCCTTGCCCAGCGTGGGGTCTTCCACACTCACACTGAGCTGCTTGACCAGGCCTTGCCACGCGGATTCAGCGAGCGGGGCGTTGCGCGCGGCGCCGTTGTTGAGTCGCCCGCCTTCTGCCGCCAGCTGCAGGGTGTAGCGGCGCTGGCCTGCTTCCATGCGGCCTTGCGTGGCCAGCTGTGCCTGGCTCAGGCGGCCGGAAAGCGTGGCCTGGAAGGCGCGGATTTTCAGGGCCTCTGCGGTAGCGACTGGTGCTGTTCCTGCTGTGCTGGAAGTCGTCGCAGCGGCAGGCGCAGGCGTCCCCATACGCCAGTCAAGCGACGGCAGGTCCAGCCGTGCCTGCAAGGCCGGGTCTTGCCAGCCACCTTGCCAGCTGGCTAGCAGCTCAGCGTTGCCGCTCGCCGATGCGCTCTTCAATGATGTGGGCAGGCCCGGGAGTCTTTGCAGCCAGCGCAGGGCTTGCGCCATGTCGCGGCCGCGCAGGCTCACGTCGCCTTTGCCGCTGGTTTGCCGCAGTTCCCCTTGCAGTTGAGCGTCCAGTCCGGGGGCTGTCAGTGTGAGTTTTCCCTTGCCGCTTTTTGCACTGGGTTGGGCCTCAAGCTGACCTGCCAGCTCGGCGTCGTCGGTGCGTACGCGCAGAGCCGACAGCACCAGCGTGCCGCCGGCCTGTTCGGCATTCCAGCTGCCGGTGGCACTGGCATCGCGCAGGCGCAGCTGGCCCAGCGGATTGTTCCTGGCGCTGGCGTCATTGCGTGCTGCCTGCACGTTTGCGTCAAAGCTTATGGCCGGGCCCTGGCTGCGGATGTCGGCTTTGCCGTCCAGCGGCAGGGGCGCCAGTTGGCTGTGCAAGAGGGCCGGGTTGACGTGTTGGAGCGTCGCCTGCAGCTTCCACGCGGGTGCTGCAAGGGATGTGGCGGGCGCATCAGCCCACTCGCCGCTGGCCAGCAGCTCGCCGCCGCCCAACTGAGCCTTGAGCGTGCGCACCATGGCTATGCCGCTACGCCACTCGCCTTGGATTTCCAGCCGATCCAGGGGCAGCTTCTGCTGGTCCCAGGGGCCAGGCAGGGAATTGGCCAGTTGCAGTTGCAACTGCCAGGCGGATGTCGATGAAGCGCTTGCCGGTGAACTTGCAGAGGGTGCAGGCCGTACGTTGGCGCTGCCCGTCAGCAAGGTTTGTGGGCCTTCGGGCCAGAAGGCCGCTACATCCAGGTCGCGAAAACTCGCATCCGCTTGCGGCAGGGGTTGGGCGGCCCAGGGCATCACACGGGCAGTGGCAGTTGCCTGTGGTTGCCGCTGGTTTTTGGGGGGTGATGTGGCGGAAGGCTGAGCGCTCATTTGCAGCTCGGCCTTCACCAGCAGTTCGGTGAGGGGGCCGTGGGCCGTGGCTTTGAAAGCCAGCGGCAAGGGCGCTTTTGTGCCGGGAATCTGCGTATCCAGCGCGCCTGCCAGGCTGGCATCAAGCTTCAGGGGGCTGTGTGACGATAAGGTCGCGCGCCCGTTGTAGCGGCCGTGCGCTACCTGCGCGCTGAGCAATTCCAGCTGGTGGTCTATGCCCTTGAACGAATAATTGCCCGTGATGGCGGAGGCAAAAAATGCCGCGCCGCCCGTCCATTGAAACTGCCCGATTGAAAACCCGTCAAGCACCACCGGCAGCGGCAAGCCCAGCGCTGAGGGCGGCACTGACGGTGTTGTTGAAGGCGCGCGTTGGTCGGTGACCTGCACGCTGGCCGCGGCCAGCCGGTTGACCTCCAGCGTGCCGTGCAGCAGCGACCACGGTTGCCAGGCGAGGGTGACATCCCTCACATCCACACGCAGGCCATCTTGCTGCCACACCAGTTGGTCAACATGCCCGCCCGCGCGTAACGAACCTGTCACGCGTTCGGCGCTCAGCGGCTGGGTTCGGGCGATCCAGTTCAGTGCGGTGGCCAGTGAACCGTCGGTGCCGGCCCACCACCAGGCGCCTGTCGTGGCGGCTACGGCCAGCACCACCATGCTGCCGGCGGCCCATGCAATGGCGCGCAGCCAACGGCGTGGCGGGCGCGCCGGTTTGGGCACGACAACAGGCGTGACGGGGGTATCAGGCGTGTCCATCAGAAAACAAATCCCACGCTGACGTGCAGGCGCAGCTGTTTGACTTTCTCGCCATAGGCCAGGTCAATCTGCAGTGGCCCGATGGGGCTTCTCCAGCGCACGCCGGTGCCGATGCCGACGGAAGGTTTCATGTCTTTGGGATTGTCTGCCACGGCGCCTGCATCGATGAAGAAAGTGTTCTCCCATTCGCTGGGCCGGCCGTCGCGCAGCATCGGGCGCTGATATTCCACGCTGCCCACCGCCATGTAGCGGCCCGGCCCAGTCACGCCGTTGTCCAGTTTGATGCCGATGTCGCGATAGCCGTAGCCGCGTACGGTGGTGTCGCCACCGGTGCGGAACAGCAGGGTGCCGGGAATGCGCGCCGAGTCTTTGGCCAGCACGGCGCCGCCCTCGGCGCGCATGGCGATGCGGCCCCGCTCCAGCGGCACAATGCCGAGCCAGCGGCCCACGGCGCGGGTGAGGGGCAGGTGCTGCGACCCCATGGTGCTGCCGGCGCCGAGTTCAAAGCCCAGGCCGTAGCCCTTGTTTGGGAATGGCAGGCTGTCGAAGTAACGCCCGGTCCAGACGTAGTTGGCCGTCAGGGCCGAGCCGTCGCCGATGTCGGCGGCGGAGCTGTTGATCTGGCCGCTGCCGCTCACGCTCGCCCTGTCGTATTGCAAATAGATGTTGCGGTCTATGCGTTCGCCGGCCTGCGTGCGGCCAAAGCGCAGGCGCCCGGAGCGGGTGACGAGCTCGTTGTCGTCGACACGTTCGGTGCGCGCCAGGGCCACCCAGCGCCAGCTGGCCTCATCGGGAATCGAGGTCCATTCGGTCTGGGCGAAAGGTGATTTCTTTTCGAGTTGCAGTTTGGTGACGGCGCGCCAATTGGTGCCCGGCACGCGCAGGTGTGTGTGCTCAATCGAGGCGCGCGGCCCGCTGTCGGTGGTAACGCCCACGCCCAGGATGATTTTTTGCAGTTTGGCTTCGCGCACCTGTACCTGGACGGGCGCTGCCTGCGGATCGCTTTCGGGATCGACAAAGATGTAAGCCGAATCGAAATAACCGCTGGAAGCCAGCCGCTGCTGTGCTTCGGTCAGCTGCTTCTGGTCGTACACGGCACCGGCACTGAGGCGTGCCAGGCGCGGCACCAGCACCGGGTCGTAGCGCTCGACACCTGTGACCTGCATGGGGCCCAGGCGGTAGAGGGGGCCGGAGTCGAGCTTGAGGCTCAGGGCTGCGCTGTGCTCCGGTGCGTCCACATCGGCCAGGCTGCCTGCCAACTTGCCGGCCGGGTAGCGGCGGGCAACCAGGTCGCGCAAGGCCTGTGTCTTGGCGCTGTCCCAGGCGTCCTGCGTAAAGCGTTGGCCCGTGGGCAGACGCCAGTCGCGCTGGATTTCCGCGCGCTGGGCCTGCGCATCCGGGTCGGGGGATTCGGCAATATCGCCTGCAAAGTCGATTGCCACCGGCCCGACCGTTGTAGCCTGGCCCGGCTCCACCGCGACCACAATGGTCGGCCGCTGGCCTGACCCCGCGGCAGTGCCGCCTTCTCGCGTAATGGCGATGGTCGGGCTGAAATAACCCAGCGTGCCTACCAGATTGCGCACATTGCGCTCAGCCAGAACGATCAGGCGCGCCAGCTCGGCTTCGTCCAGATCGGTCACGGCGCGGTAGCGCTGCAGCTCAAGGTGTCTTTCGAGCAGCTCCTTGATGGGCTGCGGCGCGCGCACCGCGATGTCAAAGGCCGTAACTTCAGGCTGAGCGCCGGTTGGGCCGGTGGAGCCCTGCGGTGTGGGCTCCGGCGTGACTTTCTGAGGGGGCGGAGGTGGGGCTGGCGCGGTTTGTATGACGCCGGAAGGCGGTGTCGCTGTGTTGCCGGACTGTGCAGGCGCAGCTGTTTGCGCGGCGGCGAAAGGCGCCAGAAATATCGCAAAGAGGGCGAAAGCAGGGATGAAGCCGGCGCTGGTCGGCAATCCTGCCGGGGTGGCCGTCCGTGCGCAGTGGGTACTGTGGGTACTTGGATGGGTCACGAGGGCAGTTTACTTGAGCGCCCCAGCGCTCAGGCGTAGGAGGCGAACGCTACTTCGAGAGCATTCGCATGGCCTCTTCCAGACCCTTGATGGTCAGCGGGTACATGCGCTGGTTCACCAGTTGCTGGATCACGCTGATGCTCTGGCGGTATTGCCAGACGCCCTGCGGCTCGGGGTTGATCCAGGCGAACTTGGGGAAGGCGTTGGTCAGGCGCTGCATCCATTCGGCGCCGGCTTCTTCGTTGTTGTATTCCACACTGCCGCCCGGCTGCAGGATTTCGTAGGGGCTCATGGTCGCGTCGCCGACGAAGATGAGTTTGTAATCCTTGTTGTACTTGCGGATGATGTCCCAGGTCGGGAATTTCTCGCTGAAGCGGCGGCGGTTGTTCTTCCACATGAAGTCATAGACGCAGTTGTGGAAGTAATAAAACTCCAGATGCTTGAACTCGGCTTTGACGGCAGAGAACATTTCCTCGACGCGGTGGATGTGCTCGTCCATGGTGCCGCCCACGTCCATCAGCAGCAGCACCTTCACATTGTTGTGACGCTCGGGCACCATCTTGATGTCCAGCCAGCCGGCATTGGCCGCCGTGGAACGTATGGTGTCGTCCAGGTCCAGTTCTTCGACATTGCCCTGGCGCGCGAACTTGCGCAAGCGGCGCAGCGCGACCTTGATGTTGCGCGTGCCGAGCTCCTGGGTGTCGTCGTAGTCCTTGTAGGCGCGCTGGTCCCAGACTTTCACGGCGCTTTTGTTGCGGCTTTTCTCCTGGCCAATGCGTATGCCTTGCGGGTTGAAGCCGTTGGCGCCAAAGGGCGAGGTGCCGCCTGTGCCTATCCATTTGCTGCCGCCTTCGTGGCGTTCTTTCTGTTCTTCAAAGCGCTTTTTGAGCGTTTCCATGAGTTCGTCCCAGCCCATCTTCTCAATCTTGGCTTTTTCTTCGGGGCTGAGTTCCAGCTCGAGGTTTTTGCGCAGCCATTCGAGCGGGATGTCTTTCGTGAAGTCAGCCAGCATCTCCACGCCCTTGAAGTAGGCAGAAAAGGCGCGGTCGAACTTGTCATAGTTTTTCTCGTCTTTCACCAGCACCGTGCGGCTGAGGTAATAGAAGTCGTCGATCTTCCAGGCGCCTTCGCCCTCATGGGCGTCGAGTTTGTCGCTGTTCGGGCCGACAACGCCGGCCTGCAGCGCCTCGAGCAGCATCAGGTATTCCTTGACGGAGACCGGCAACTTGGCCGAACGCAGGGTGTAGAAGAAATCGATCAGCATGAAAAACTCCTTGGCGACGCACGCCTCAGGCTCTTGGCTTGTCGAGCAGGTACAGCAGCTGTGCTTTCACCTCGGGCCATTCGCCGGCAGCCAGGCTGTACATCACCGTGTCGCGTATGGTGCCGTCGCGACGCAAGGCATGGCCGCGCAGTACGCCGTCTT
Source organism: Polaromonas sp. P3_B4 (assembly GCF_056402835.1). Taxonomy (NCBI): domain Bacteria; kingdom Pseudomonadati; phylum Pseudomonadota; class Betaproteobacteria; order Burkholderiales; family Comamonadaceae; genus Polaromonas; species Polaromonas sp. P3_B4. Next base: position 2,817,733 of record NZ_JBFUGQ010000001.1, on the reverse strand, counting down.
TGCGGGCGCCCAGTCGCTCGATGGCGCGCTGGGAGGCGTGGTTGAAGTTGTCGGTGCGCCAGCCCACGATGTTGCAGCCCAGGGTTTCAAACGCATGCGTGAGCATCAGCAATTTGCAGGTGGTGTTGACATGGGTGCGCTGGCAGCGTGCGGCGTACCAGGTGTAGCCAATCTCGACGCGCTTGAGGTTGGGCACGATGTCGTGGTAACTGGTGGAGCCGAGCACCTCGCCGGTGCCATCGTCGGTGACGGCAAAGGCCAGGCGGTTGTTGGTGGCCAGCGCAGTTTCGATGTAGCCGCGGGTTTCGTGAGGCTCGGGCACCGAGGTGATGCGCAGCTTCCAGAGCTCGCCGTCGGCGGCTGCGGCCTTCAGGCCTGCTTCATGGTCGAGCGTGAACGGAACTAGCTTGACGCCGCGCGTCGTGAGGGTGACGGGTTCTACGAAGGCCATCCGGCAATCCTTTTCATATTTAGCGTGTTCACGTGGACCGCAGCGTGGCGCAGGCTGTGGCGGCCTGGCCGCGCGGATTGTCCCGGCACAGCTTGTTCAGTTCATTTCTGGCGCCGGCGTGGCCGGCATGGGCCGCGCGCACCAGCAGCTCTACGGCATGCCAGGGAACGTCTGCAACAGGGCGGTGCGGCGGCACCGGCCGCGCGGCGGCAGCCTTCTCGGATTCGATCGAGGCCTTGGCGCGCAGACGCGGCGGCCCGGCGGCGGGCCGGCCTTCCAGCAGCTTCACGTAGTCATGGACCATCAGGTCGGCATCCGTCGCCGTCAGCTGCTTGCGCGGGAGCGACAGCCAGGAGCGTGTGCCGGCGTCAGGCACATCGCTGAGTTTTCGGCCCGGCGCCGTCAGCATAGCGGCGACGTCGTCGGGCACGGCCTTGCCCAGGCCTGATGCGCGCGACAGTTCGTCGGCACTCATCGCGCCGGTCGCCGCGTTGCGTTCAGCGGCACCGGCTGCGGCAGCGACGTCGCCCGCGCCGAGCTCCGCCGCGCCGGCGGCTTTGGCTGCCTTCGCCGCCGCATTGGCGCCCTGCGTTACCTCGACTGCGCCAGCCACGCCCGCTGCGCCAGCGGCGCCTTTACCCGCAGCACCTGCCGCACCGGCAGCGCCTTTGCCTGCAGTGGAGCCCACCTTGCCGAGGAGGCCCCAGAAGGCATATGACGGGGCGGGGAGCAGTGTCAGGGCCAGCAATGCGGCCAGGCAACTGCTGTGCAGGGCTGCACGGTGGAAGGGGGCGGTTGAGCGTTGCATGGGCGTATCCCAGTCAGGTGTTTGCGGTCAATCGGCTTTCTTACGGCGGCGCCAGGCCCGCGCAAGTTGCAAGCCGCCGCCGCCGCCCAAGCCCACCAGCACGATGCCGGCGATGGCGCTGTTGCCGTAGCCGGCTTCAAAAATATCGAAGCCGAGCAGATGGCCGGCCCAAAAACCAAGGAGCGCACCGCCGACAAAGCCCACCGCGTCTGAAATACCCTCGATCAACAGTGATTTTTGGTTCATATGAGTTAGCTCTAACTGACAACAATAATTTTGCGGATTGGCTGCAGAGTCTTTGGATCTAGCAGTTCTGTGATGTACATGTTGTTCAACGATTGTTGCGCTGCATGAAAACCAGCTTCTCGAACAGGGTCACGTCCTGCTCGTTCTTGAGCAGCGCGCCCACGAGCGGCGGCACGGCGACCTTGTCGTCCTTGCTTTGCAGGGCGTCCAGCGGGATGTCTTCGGCGACCAGCAGTTTGAGCCAGTCCAGCAATTCGGAGGTCGACGGTTTCTTCTTCAGGCCAGGCAGGTTGCGCACGTCGTAGAAGGTCTTCATGGCTGCGGTCAGCAACTCTTTCTTCAGGTCGGGGAAGTGCACGTCCACGATCTGCTTCATGGTGTCGGCGTCGGGGAATTTGATGTAGTGGAAGAAGCAGCGGCGCAAAAACGCGTCGGGCAGCTCTTTTTCGTTGTTGGAGGTGATGAACACCAGCGGCCGGTGCTTGGCCTTGATGAGCTCACGCGTTTCATACACGTAGAACTCCATGCGGTCAATTTCACGCAGCAGGTCGTTCGGGAACTCGATGTCGGCCTTGTCGATCTCGTCGATCAGCAGCGCGACCGGCGTTTCCGAGGTAAAGGCCTGCCACAGCACGCCCTTGACGATGTAGTTGTGGATGTCCTTGACCTTTTCGCCACCGTCCACGGTCGACAATTGCGAGTCGCGCAGGCGCGACACCGCGTCGTATTCGTACAGGCCCTGCTGCGCCTTGGTGGTGGATTTGATGTGCCATTGCAACAGCGGCAAGTTGAGCGCTTCGGCCACTTCCTCGGCCAGCATGGTCTTGCCGGTACCCGGCTCGCCCTTCACGAGCAGCGGCTTTTTCAGGGCGGCAGCGGCATTCACGGCCAGCATCAGGTCCTGGGTGGCGACGTAGTTCTTGGAACCTAGAAATTTCATGTTCTTGGGGAGAGGAGGTGAAAATTGAAAGGGCGTTTGCGCGGGTTGCCGGCAAGGGGTGCCCGGTCTCGGCAGGCCCAGATATAATCCAAGGTTGTTTTATACGATGAATTCCCACCTGATTGTGCGCGCAAAATGAATAAGCTGTTCACCACGATATTCGCCGTAACTGTCTCTTGCGTGACGGTTGCAAGCCTTGCCCAGGAGATCAAGGGCGATGCCAAAGCCGGCGAAACCAAGAATGCCATGTGCATCGGTTGCCACGGCATCAAGGGCTACCAGGCCTCTTTCCCCGAGGTTTATAAGGTCCCGATGATTTCAGGCCAGGGCGCCAAATACATCATCGCCGCACTCAACGAATACAAAAAAGGCGACCGCAAACATCCCACCATGCGCGCCATTGCCGATTCGCTGACCGACCAGGACATGGCTGACCTCGCCGCGCACTACAGTGCTGACGGTGTGGTTGCCGGCGCCGCAGAGCTGCCGGCCAAGCCGGCCAAAGAACCAAGCGCGGAAGTCCAGGCCCTGTTGAACAAGGCCAACTGCGCGTCTTGCCATGGCGCCAACTTCAGCAAACCGATTGATCCGGCCTATCCCAAGATTGGTGGTCAGCATGCTGACTACCTGTTCGTGGCGCTCAAGGCCTACAAGACAGAAAACAACCCCAAGGTTGGCCGCGGCAATGCCATCATGTCCGGCATGGCCAAGCAGTACACCAATGTTGAGCTGAAGCAGTTGGCCAACTACCTGTCGTCGGTAGACGGCGACCTGAAAACCGTTCCGCAGAGAAAATTCCGTTAGACCGGGTCGCTCCTGCAAAAAGGCCACTGGGAGCAGCGACTTTTTTGTTGGCTTTGGGGGGGGGCAGTACCGTTGGCGGTTTGGCTACGTGCCGGGTCGCCGGAGCGCCGCGTTAACTTGAAGCAGCCCGCAACCGAATGCATCGTCGCGCCCCGTGGGGCCCAGGTCTTTTGCGGTTTCGCAGAAATGGTAAGGCGCGGTCACGCTCACTTTTCTCTTGCTCAACCAGTACGCAACGGCGCCTGCGGCATGGGCACTGGCGTAGGAGGTACCGCTGACATAGCGTGCAGCAACACCCGAGGGCAGGTGTGGCGCGGGCGGCGCAAGGGGTACCCAAATATTGACACCGGGGGCCGCCACTGAAATGTAAGCGCCGTGATTGGCCTGGCTATAAAGCTGTCCTTCAACATCGATCGCAGTAACCGCCAGCATGCCCGTGTAGCTGTTTGCATAGGCCGCGGGGTAAGCGGGTGGTGCACTGCTGCCGTGGTTGCCTGCGGCGGCTGTCAGCAAAACATCCCGCTGCATAAGTTCGGCGATTGTCATTGCGACGTTTTTATCGTACCGGCCAGACAGGCTCATATTGATGATTTGCACACGCTGTTCCAGCAGCCAGTCGACCCCTTGAATCAACCGGTAGCTGGTGGTAACAGTTTGTTCCCCTTTTGCCGACATGACGACAGCATTAAAAAGACGTATTGACGGCGCAACACGTGCAATAAGGCTTGCGATAGCGGTGCCGTGGGCGGGATGAGCTGGCAGATCCAGGGCGGCGGTTGGACTTTCTGCTGCGAAGGGCTTGTTGGCGAGCGTGACGTCACGCAGCCACGCGGTGGGCATTACCTCGGTGTCGAGCATGCCAACGCGGACGGACCGGAGGGCTTGATAGCTGGCTTTGGATGCTGCACCGGTTTTTGCGGGCTGAGGCGGCAAATCCAGCATGCCCACCGCATATTCCCTGCCGGTGGCACCCGCCTGTGTACGGTACAGATAGTTGAAGTCCACACTAAGCTGCGAAAACCGTTGTTGCCATTGGGTTACCCGCTGTGCAGCCGCGGCATGGTCGGCAAACTGAAACAGCGCAAGGCTCCATCCCAGTGTGTTCAACCTGGTGGAGGCAATTGGCTGCGTATTTTCGTTAGCCAGAGCGTTCAGTACATTCTGCATGGCCGCCAGGTCTTTCGACACAAGCAATACCTGGCCCGTCTCAACGTCGCTGGGTGATATCGGAGCGACGCTGGGCGTGGCTCGCGGGGACGGTAGTGCCGGGTATCCTGGAATATTGATTTCACGCCCAGGTGGCGTGACGGTGCCTGGGGGGTTCCCGGGCGCCGTAGTTATTGGCGGTGAGCTTGGAGGTGGAGTTATGGAGCCCCGGTTCACCAAACCGGGGTTGGGTATTGCTGGAGCTGCCCTGAATGAGCCGGGGTCAGGGGTGCGTTGAGCCAAAGACCCGGATACCCAGGCTGTTTGCAGCAGCACGATGAATATCGCAATGCGGAGCATGGTCAACGGTCTCCAGCGGGCGTGACAGTCTCAAAAACGGTGGCTGCCTCGCGTTGTAAACGTTGTGCCAAAACCGCCGCATTGCGCGATTCGGGCTCGCCATCGCCAGCGGGTTTGATTTGCAGGGTGTAGATGCCCAGCGCTGTGGGGCCTTGCACGATAGTTGCCTTGTGGCGGTGCAGTGTCTCGGTCAATTGTGCTTGTGTCACCGTTGGAGCAATGGTGGCGTGCAGCAAAACGCCCGATGAAGTGCTCAATACCGGCTCAGGCGCGCCTGCCGCGACATAGCCTGGATCTTGCTGCACCAGTGTTGCAATTACCACTGCCTGCGCCACCAGCACGGCACAGGCGGTTGCCATGATAGGAATGAGGTTGCGTTGCAGCCATGTCCGCAGCATTTCAGGCCAGGCGGTGTCGGCTGAGCCAGGGCGGGCCAACTTGGGTTGGCGTTGCGCCTCGATGCGCGCAGCAAGCGTTGACCACCCAAGATCGCCGGCGGGCAGAGGGTCCAGTGGCAGGTCTTGAACAGTCCTTCGCATGCCTTGCAGCCAGGCCAGCTCAGCCGCCAATTCGGGATACCGTTGCAATCCGGCACGTACTTGCTCTGCTTGCGCTTCATCCAGCGTCTGGTTCGCATGAAACGGCAACAGTTCGCGCAACTGTTGCTTGTTAACTGCATCAGTGTCGTGTTCAGTCATGGCGGACTCCGGTCATTGGACCTTCGACATCTTTGAACAAACGCTGCAAACACTCTTTCATTTTGCGGCGCGCATGAAACAGGCGGGTCTTCACCGTGTTCTGCGGGCAAGCTTGTACGTGGGCGATATCGGCCAAAAGCATGTCCTCGTACAAGGCCAGGTGAAGTGCTTCTCTTTGGTCCGGCGGTAACTTGCTCGCACAGTGCGCAATCATGTCGTGGTGTTCGCGCTGTACCACGCGCTCGAACCCCGTGGGGGCATCGGACTCTGGTTCCACATGGTTGTCAGACTGCGAATCCAGTTGCTCATCAAATGAGACATGCTGATGGCGATAGCGTTCACGCAATTTGTCGAGCAGCTTGTAACGGGCAATGCCCAACACCCATGTACGAATGCTTGACTGCCCCGCAAAACTGGCGGCATGGCACCACACTTCATACAGCGCCTCCACAACCACTTCCTGGGCTTGCACCGGGTCACTCAAGCGGCGCATGGAGAACTGGTAGACCGACGGTGCCAGGGCTTGGTAAAAGCGCTTCATGGCTTGCTCGTCGCGCCGAACAATGGCGGCAAGGTCGGCTTGCAGGGCCTGCGCTTCCGGGTCGGTCGATGGATCAGAACGATCTCCCACAATACCTCCCGAATTGATGTCCGTATGGCGAGCAAATCAATGGCGCCGAAATTTTGGGAAGTATAAACCTGCATGGCGTATTTTGTGTATGGAGAAGTCAACGTGTGATGAGTCGGCAGTTGGCGGTGAAAGGTTCAATGAATTTTGTGTTTGAACCGACCGCGCAACAACTCCGACTCATTGGTGACCCATCACCTGAAAGGAAAACACCATGAAACGCCACCTTCTGGTTACTGCCGTGCTGGCCAGTGTGCTGTCTACCCAGGGCTGCGCCTGGCGCAGCTACTCCAATGATGTCTACACCGACGCTGATACCCAAAAGGCCCACAGCATTGTCATGGCCACGGTGACCGATGTACGCGTTGTAACCATTGAACGTGGGGTCAGTGGCGCTGGTGCTGCAGCCGGGGGCAGTGTTGGTGCAGCACTGGGGAGCACCAATACCAATAGAAATGGACAGCTTGCGGCGTCAGTCCTGGGTGGCGTTGCTGGCGGCTTTGCCGGGCAGGCCGTAGAGGCCCATATGTCGAAAGCCAAAGGACTCGAGATAAGCCTGCGACTCGACGATGGCCAGCGAATTTCCGTCGTGCAGGCTGGCGACGAAGTTTTCCAAAAAGGTGATCGTGTGCAGGTACGCACCGCAGAAGGCAAGAGCCGCGTCACGCGCTGAGTGCAAATACTTTGAACCATTGTGCGGCGGTGTCTGACTCACTGGAGTCACCGGGCAATGTGCCCGGTGGCGCTTAACCCAACCATTGGAAGACATATGAAACCAATCACCTCGCAAGTTACTGCGTCAATAGCTATCTCCATACTGCTTACCTTGGGGAGCGTAAATCTTCAGGCTAGGGCCGCCTCGTCGATCGAGGACTTTGAGCATTGCACCTGGGGGGATTTTGGCTGCACCAATCCGCCCCCGGAGGCAGCGTCGCCTGGTGTGAAGTCCGATGCGAAGACGCCTCGCGCGCTTTCCTCAGGTTCGTCTGGCCGAGGTTCCTGACCTACTGCCAGGGCAGGCGCACTCAGCGCCTCGCTTGACCGCTGTCAGCGCGCATCACCCTGAATGTGGCTGGTGATGGGGAAACTGGTAGATGCCTCGATGCAAAAATTAAACTGCGGCCCGATTGGCATTGACAATCGGGCCGTCGCTTTCCTGTTCTTCTCAGCGTCCTGGCTCGCCGCCTCCAGCCGGTGCCAGTGTCCGTACGCTGTCTTGATGTCCGCGCCTCAATTCGTCGGGCCAACGCAAAATGCACTTTGCACATTGTTATTTTCAAAGCGCTCTGCTATTTGTGTGTCGGGATCTGCGGTGATGGTGAAATTGCATTGCGCATTCGAGCCTGCTGAATAACATCCTTTGGGAATGGTCACCTTCTTTGCCACATGCGAGTGGGCCGTCAGAGCCTGAACCGACACATTCACCGTCTGCGCCTGTTGCGTGTTTGGATTCACAAACCGCACGCGGACCTTGCTACTCGGAGAGGGCACGGTGCCGCGGTTATGCACTTCAAAATAGACGCGCCTGGAAGGCCCGCCCTGGCCGTCGTTGGAGCCGCAAAACTCGACGAACGGAAAACCTGCCGGCAGACCTGCCTCTTGTGGGGCCTTGTAAAAACGGTAAATGAAAAGATCCGGCAAACCATTTGCCTGCAGTGATTCAACTGCATTCGGATCAACCGGCGCAGCATTATTTCCGCCGGCTGGGTGCACTGTTGGAGGAGGCGGTAACCCCGGTGTCTTGAGTGGCAGATTGGTCGCCGGAGATGTGACAGCCCTTGCTGGTTCTCCGGGTGAGGCATAGCGGCGGTCGCAATCGCCAATTGTGCCCGGTGGGCATGGCTTCAGGTGCTGGGTGCCGGCCGGATTGGCAGCATAGGCTGCAGGCAGGCAGCCCGCACCGAACAGGAATGCCAGCGCCACGGGCGCGGTATGGAATACAGCGGATTTTTTCATGATGGTCATCCTTGATGAGGGGATTGAAACTTGCTTCAGTCAGTTGATGGTGCACGTGATGGTGCCGTCAGGATTGGTGCTTATGACGCCCTTGGAGTGCCCGCAATGAATGATGAAGTCGCCCCAGCACCACTGTGGCGATGCCGCTGTATTGCAGACGATTGCACGGCGTTGCGGATCAGGTCCGATTTGGGCTTTGTCTGCGATTGGCATAAGAGGACTGGGATTTTTTGCTGCTGCGCAGCTGATGGATCCTCCCCAAAAGGCGAACAGTAATCCGGCGAGTAAGACAGAGAACGGCTTCTTCATGATGGATCTCCTTGAGGAAATTGTCTCGCCGCGTCACCGTGAGCGAGAGGGCTGGGAAAATCCCGCGCCCTCTCTGAGTCGATCTTGACGGCAGGGGAGTTCAAAGTTCTTTGACGCGCACCTTGCCAGGCGTTGTGATTGCAGTCTGTGTGGTGTTTATTTGCCACCGCTGCTCGTGAGCGTTCCGTAGCAGTCTGGCGGAAAGAACTCGTCCAGGTCATCGACGCCGTTGTGATTGCAGTCAGACATCTCAAGCGATGGTGCTGATTTTTGAGTTGCTGATTTCCGAGGCATGTCAGATCTTGGTGGTACCTCAACGGCGTTCGATGTTTCGCCCATCGCGTAACAGGAGCCCGAAGTGGCAGCGCCTGCGATGGTCAGCGCCAGACCTGCAAATAGAGCTGTGGCTTGTTTTTTCATGATGCGTCTCCTTTAGAGAAGCTTTCAACCAACCCGGTTGAATGGGGTATCCGGCGTCCGCCCGATGCAGGTGAGTCGGAATACGTCGGTATGGGGTTCAAAAGAACTTTTTGAACCCTTTTGGTACACATCCCGACTCATGTTTCAGAAGGCAGTCAAGCCTGCTTTCGAAACAAGCCACTTCGCGTTGGTGCGAAGAATTCGAGCGAAGACCTTAAGGAGTTCATCATGCAAACCCTCATTTCGAGCCAAGCCGGAATTCGCAACGCGCCTGCCTGGCACCCTGCATTCATGTTGTTGCTGGTTGCGGCAATTTTGTTCACCGTGTGTACACCGCTGCGGGCCAAAGATGTGGATGTCTGGGTCAGATATACCTCGGCCCCAACAATCTACGTTGAGTCCAATGGTGCGAGTTACACCCGGTTATCCCCTGCGAAACACGGGAGCCAGCCGATTCAGTTCGATGCGCATTTGCAAATGGCGGCCGGACAGGATCGCATCAGAAACTGGAATGTTGCGCCGCGCTTCAGCGCCCTTGGCAAAACCCTGGGCTGGGAGTTCGGCCCCGGCCGTCCACCCGGGGCGGAGTGGGGCGTTGTGAGCAAGAGCTATGGATACGGTGACCGGCCCACCAACGTCGACAAGTTCATTACCATGAACGTCGGCCGGTATCTCATTGAACTCTTCGCTGTTGAGGTCTGTAACGCGCGTGCCGGTACCCTGCGTAACCAGGGAAAAGGCAATACCGCAATCTTCGACAAGCCTTACACGCTGAACATCAAAACCACCAGCAAATACAAAATCACCTATACCAGTATTGCCGACACCGACACCTCACAAATTTTTGAATCACCACCAGATGCGGAAGCGTTTGCCAAAGTCGTCTGCATGCAGTGGGCGGGTGCGCAGGTGCCCCAAGGCATCAGCGACTTGCAAGCGGGCGTTGGTGTCACACAATCGTCGCTCACCATTATTGAAACAGCGACTGCCAACGGTGCATGCAAGGTGAATCTGTCTGGTGTGATTGAAACCAACGTCACGAACGCGCAGGTGAAATTCCGCTACGAACATACCAACGGGAATAAAAGCGACATCAAAACGGTGACGACCGACCATTCGAAAACCGCTTTCTTCTCGTACAAATACGATGTTCCTAACAACCCGAATGGCGGCGAAGCAGGCAGCATCCGCATCGTCGGCGTGTCGCCCAAGTTCGAGTCGGCCTGGAAGACCTATGACATGGAGTGCAGCAAACCCGCCCCACAGGGCTTGCAGGCCGCCACGGTTCCCAAGGTCAACATGAATATCGAACCCGCCTCCACTGTTATGGTCGATGGACAAATCTGCCCAAGTGCTGTGCTGCTGCACACCACGATCAATGCGGGCAGTGCGTTTCACGGCAAGGGCTTGTTTCTTGGCGATCATTTTTTGACGGCCTTGCAGGATATTGAAGTGCCTGCTAATCAGGTCAAGCATGTGTTCGGCAAGCGCGAGCTCGACTGGAAACCGACGGGAGGCGGATTTGCCGATACGCTGGCGGGACCGCCTGCGGGAGGCAAGCCACCCATGAAGACGCAGAAAGTGCGCATCGGTTTCAACCTCACCAACCTGGAAGGCAAAGTCGTCGCCCAGGCAGAGCAGAAGTTTTACACCATTACCTGCAAAGAGCCCGTTCTGAATCCGGGCATTCCGCATTCGGATAAGCCCTTGAGCCCCGCACCGAGAAATGATTCCAGCAACAACCTGCCGTTGCCGATTCTGCAAAACCCCGGCGTTCTCAAGCAAGCGCCGGTACGCAGCGCGCCCACCCATTCCAGGCCAGTGCCGCAGAACAACAGCGGAGCGCAGCGTGCGCCCGTATCGTCCGCGCCACGGGCGCAGCCTTTGAGGGCACTCTGAAACAGAAGGCCGCTGACCAAGCGGCGTTTTTTTGTGGTCAATTACCAGACGCGAAATCGGGAGGGGGGAAGGGGATCCTTTTCTTTTCAAGCAGAGGCCGCGGATCCTGCTTTGCCAGCCCGCAGGCGCAGCGACCCCCTCGGGGCAGGGCGCTACACGCGCAATGAGGAACTGTGGGGGCTAATCCCTAGTGGCGTGGCGCTGCACGCAGTCGATGTAGGCCGCGCCGTCGGGCGGGCGTCCGGCGCGTTGGCTCTCCCAGACCATCTGCCCCAGGCAGTCCATGGTTTCGTGGTGCGCATCGTGCAGTGAGTTGCGTTTGGCCGTCAGCAGCTCGACGGCCTGGCGAATGCCGCGAGGCTGGTCGATGGAGCATTGCTCGCTGATCGATAAATGCATGGACAGATGCAAAAAGGGGTTGGTCTTGCCCGCTTCCACGTCGTACATTTTTTCGAGCGCACTGTCGGCGTCGGCAAAGTCCGCATGGTATTCGGGATGCTCTTCAATCCATTGACTTGCTATGGTTTCGATAGCCTCCATCGGTTGACCGGCGCGGGCCTTGGCATAAACAGAGCAGAAAAAACGGCGTACGTCGGCTTGCGAGGGGGTGAACATGGTGAAAGGTTATCACGCAGGCGGTTCCCGTTGCCGGCGTGATGGTTTGCTTATCAGCGCTTGGGCCACAGCGCTCGCTGGTTGCGTCCTACAGACAGTTTTCCTGCTGCTGCCTACATTACGAGGCACGGTGGCGCAGTTCCGGGGTAAGGCCATTCCACAACCATCCACAAGCCCGGCGAGGAGATTTCACATGAACGCAGCACGCATCACAGGCATTATCCTGATCGTTTTGGGCCTGGCCGGCTTTTTCACCGGCGGCTTCAGCTTCACCAAGGACACAACGGCTGCCAAGCTCGGCCCCATCCAGCTGACCGTGAAAGAAAAAGAGTCCGTCAACATTCCCCAATGGCTCAGCCTGGGCGCCATCGTGCTGGGCGCCGTCGTACTCGTCGTCGGCTTCAAAAAGTCGTAACCGACGGCCCCGTCTCACACCAGCAGGGGCCGCGGAACCGGCTTTGCCGGGCCGCAGGCGCCGCCCCCTCGAGGGGGGAACAAGCTACACGAAGTGAGCCCGGACGGGGGTGTGTCTAGATCAACATGCGCGATATTGCCTGTGCCGCCGCCAGCAGTTGCGGCAGCATTGTTTCCTGCATGGCTTTGGCGCTGGTGCGGTTGGCCTGGCCGCTGATGTTGAGCGCTGCCACTGTCTGGCCGGCGCGGTTGATGATCGGTGCGGCCATCGACACCAGTCCTTCCTCCAGCTCCTGATTCACCAGCGACCACCCCTGCTTGCGGGCTTGCGCGACCTTGGCCATCAGCTCCTTGATGTCGGTCACGGTGTACTTGGTGCGTGCCGTCAGCTCTGAGGCCTGCAGGCATTTCATGATTTCGGCCTCAGGCAGGGCCGACAGCAGCATCCGCCCCATCGACGTGCAGTAAGCCGGCAGGCGCGAGCCCACGCCCAGGCTGATGCTCATGATCTTGTGCGTCGGCACACGCAGCACGTAGACGATGTCCGTTCCGTCCAGAGCCGCGGCTGAACACGACTCCTTGACCTCCGCGACCAGCGCTTCCATCACCGGCTCAGCCAGGTTCCAGATCGGCATGGAGGACAGATAGGCAAAGCCCAGGTCCAGGATGCGTGGCGTGAGGCTGAACAGCTTGCCGTCGTTGTGCACGTAGCCCAGCGTCTCCAGCGTCAGCAAAATGCGGCGCGCGCCCGCACGGCTCAAGCCACTGCGACCGGCCACTTCAGTCAGTGTTTGCCGCGGTGCTTCGGTGCTGAACGAGCGTATAACCTCGAGCCCGCGCGCAAACGACTGGACGTAAGCGTCTCCGGGCCTGGGGCCGGTAATGGGCGTGGATGCGGCGTTTGCCATGGTGATCAAAATCTCCTAGAATTCATTATACGAACTCTTGTTCTTATGTCGAACAATATTTAAGTGGTGGCTGGATGATTTCTGCAAGCCGCCCGCAGCTGGAGACTTTGGAATGATCAACAAAATTGCCGCCTCCGTCGCAGACGCGCTGGCGGATGTGAAAGACGGCTCAACCGTGCTGATTGGCGGCTTCGGCACCGCCGGCATCCCCAATGAGTTGATCGACGGCCTGATAGAGCAGGGCGCCAAAGACCTGACGGTCGTCAACAACAATGCCGGCAATGCCGAAACGGGCTTGGCGGCGCTGCTTAAGGCCGGGCGCGTGCGCAAGATCATCTGCAGCTTTCCGCGTCAGGCCGATAGCCAGGTGTTTGACGGCCTGTACCGTAGCGGCAAGCTGGAACTCGAACTGGTGCCCCAAGGCAATCTCGCGGAACGGATTCGCGCTGCGGGCGCAGGCATAGGCGCCTTCTTCTGCCCCACGGGCTACGGCACCGAACTGGCGCGCAACGCCGACGGCACTGCCAAGGAAACCCGTGAGATCAACGGCAAGCACTACGTGCTGGAAATGCCGATTCATGGCGATGTGGCCCTCATCAAGGCCGAGCGAGGCGACCGCTGGGGCAATCTCACCTACCGCATGGCTGCGCGCAATTTCGGTCCTGTGATGGCGACCGCGTCGAAGAAGACGATTGCCACCGTGCATGACATCGTTGAGCTCGGCAACCTGGACCCTGAAGCCGTCGTCACGCCCGGCATCTTTGTCCATCACATCGTCAAAATCCCTCGCACCGCCACGCAAGCCGGCGGTTTTAAAAAGGCGGCATGACCATGACCTACCAACGCCGTACCAAAGACCAGCTCGCAGCCCGCGTCGCGCAAGACATTTTTGACGGGGCCGTCGTCAACCTCGGCATCGGCCAGCCCACGCTGGTAGCCAACCATTTGCCGGCCGGGCGCGAGGTCATCCTGCAAAGCGAAAACGGCATTCTCGGCATGGGCCCCGCACCTGCCGAGGGCGAGGAAGACTACGACCTGATCAATGCAGGCAAACAGCCGGTGACGCTGCTCAAGGGCGGCTCCTTTTTTCACCACGCTGACAGTTTCGCGATGATGCGCGGGGGGCACCTCGATATCTGCGTGCTGGGTGCCTTCCAGGTCTCGGCCACGGGCGACCTTGCCAACTGGAGCACCGGCGAGCCGGGCGCGATTCCCGCAGTAGGTGGCGCCATGGACCTGGCCATAGGCGCGCGGCAAACCTGGGTGATGATGGATTTGCTGACCAAGCAGGGCGCCAGCAAGCTGGTGCAGCAATGCACTTATCCGCTGACCGGCATCGCCTGCGTCAAGCGCGTGTACTCCGACATCGCCACGCTGGAATGCACACCGCAGGGCCTGAAGCTGATCGACACCGTCGAAGGCCTCACGCACGCCGAACTTGAAAAACTGGTGGGCCTGCCGATTGCGGCCGCCTGATCGTTGATCTCACTTCTTTCAAAGCACACACCATGACCCAAGCTTTTATCTGCGACGCCATCCGCACCCCTTTCGGCCGCTACGGCGGCGCCCTCAGCAGTGTGCGCACCGACGACCTGGGTGCGATCCCGATCAAGGCGCTGATGGCGCGCAACCCGAACGTGGATTGGCAGGCAGTCACGGATGTGCTCTACGGCTGCGCCAACCAGGCCGGGGAAGACAATCGCAACGTGGCACGCATGGCGGCGCTGCTGGCCGGCCTGCCCATGGACGTGCCGGGCTCCACCATCAACCGCCTGTGCGGCTCGGGCCTGGATGCCTTGGGCAGTGCCGCACGTGCCATCAAGTCGGGCGAGGCCACCTTGATGATCGCAGGCGGCGTCGAGAGCATGAGCCGCGCACCCTTTGTGATGCCCAAGGCCGAGAGCGCCTTCAGCCGCGCTAATGCGGTGTATGACACCACCATCGGCTGGCGTTTCATCAACAAGCTGATGAAAGAAAAATACGGCGTTGATGCCATGCCCGAGACGGCCGAGAACGTCGCTACCGACTACAAGATCAGCCGCGAAGACCAGGACAAAATGGCGCTGGCCAGCCAGCTCAAAGCCGTGGCCGCACAAAAGGCCGGCTACTTCGACGCTGAAATCACGCCGGTGACGATTGCCCAGAAAAAGGGCGACCCCATCGTGGTGAGCAAAGACGAACACCCGCGCGAAACCTCGCTCGAAGCGCTGGCCAGGCTCAAGGGCGTGGTGCGGCCCGACGGCACGGTGACCGCCGGCAATGCCAGTGGCGTGAACGACGGCGCTTGTGCGTTGCTGCTGGCCGACGAAGCCACCGCCGCAAAAAACGGCCTTACGCCCAAGGCGCGCGTGGTCGGTATGGCCACGGCCGGTGTGGCGCCGCGCATCATGGGCATCGGCCCTGCCCCGGCCACACAAAAAGTGCTGGCGCTCACCGGTCTCACGATAGCGCAGATGGATGTGATCGAACTCAACGAAGCCTTCGCCGCACAAGGCCTGGCTGTGCTGCGCATGCTGGGTGTGCGGGACGACGATCCGCGCGTCAACCCCAACGGCGGCGCGATCGCGCTGGGCCATCCGCTGGGGGCTTCGGGAGCGCGGCTGGCCACCACGGCCGTCAACCAGTTGCACAAGGGCGGTGGCCGTTACGCGCTGGCCACCATGTGCATCGGCGTAGGCCAAGGCATCGCGGTGATTCTGGAGCGTGTCTAGCCCAGACCGGTGACTGGGCATCCCCTCGCGCGGGGGCGCCTGAGGCAATCGCCATTGCATGGACGGCCTGTGGTGAAATACATCCCTGGTTCCGGTTTGCTATTGTTTTAATAGCTGCTTGCGCCCGTCCCTTTTGGGTAACCGATGTTTTTTACATAAATCCATGGATTTCCCGCTGATCACCGACGCCTTCTTCTATGCCGTGGCAATTCCCGCCGTGCTGATGTTGGGCATCAGCAAAAGTGGTTTTGGGGCCGGCTTCGGGTCTCTTGCGGTTCCCGTCATGGCGCTGACGGTCACCGTGCCGCAGGCCGCCGCCATCCTGATGCCGGTGCTGCTGCTGATGGACTTGCTGGGGCTGGCGGCTTTTCGCCGGGACTTCGATGTGAAGTTTCTGAAATTCCTGATCCCTTTTGGTTTGGTGGGAACCGTGGTGGGGGCGCTGTTGTTCAAGGTGCTGGACGCCCGAGTCGTGGCAGGGGTGGTGGGAATATTCACCTTGTTGTTTTTGGCGCAGCGCCTGTTGTTCCCGCCCCGGCCCGACAGCCCGCCGCCGCCCAAGTGGCTGGGCGCCATTCTGACGGTGACCTCGGGCTTCACGAGCTTTGTATCTCACGCAGGTGGCCCGCCGCTGAGCGCCTATGTGATCCCCATGCGCCTGAGCCCGGTGAAGTTCACGGCTACCATGGCCGCTTTCTTTTTTGTCATCAACCTTTCCAAATGGATTCCATACGCCTGGCTGGGTCTGCTGGACCTGCGCAATATGGCGACGTCGCTGGTTTTGCTGCCGCTGGCGCCACTGGGCGTGTGGATAGGCGTGCGCATGGCCCGGAGCATCAGCCCGGTGCTTTTCTATCGTCTGCTGTATGTCGGCATGTTGCTGACCGGGTGCAAGCTGCTCTGGGACGCTTTCCGCTAGAAGCGTGAAGTGGCCGGCACGGATTGCCATGCGAACCTCTGCAATTGCTTTACCGGTATTTCCCTTTCCCGTCTACTGCGGCTTGTGAAACCCGGCGCGTCCGCTGGTTTCTTGCGGGGAGCCCGGGAATTTCACCGGCCTCTTCACTGCAAATTTCTGTGAGAATCGCTGGCATGAGAACAAGAAGCGCGCACCGCGGCTAACGCCCTTCATGACCACAGTCGTTTTTGCGGATCTTGTGGGCAGCACCAGCATGTTCGAACGGCTGGGCGATGAAACAGCATCGCACTTCGTGACCCAGCTCATCGGCGTCCTGAGCCAGGTCTTCCAGCAACACCAGGGGCGTGTGGTCAAGTTGCTGGGTGACGGCCTCTTTGTGGTGTTTCCCAACGAGGGCGACGCGCTTTCCGCCTGCATCAGCATCCAGAAGCGCCTTCAGGAAAAACCGATCAAGCCGGGCGGCAGCGGCACCCCGGTACAGATGCAGATGGGTATCGAGTCGGGTGAAGTGGTTGAAATCGACGGCGACTGTTTCGGTGACACCGTCAATTCCGCCGCCCGGCTCGCAGACCTTGCGGGTGCCGCCCAGATCCTCACGACCGAAAACGTCTGGACCGCCCTGTTGCCCGCCCAGAGGGCATCCCTGCGCAGCATGGGCCCCATGTACCTTCGCGGCAGGGCTGAAGCCAGCCATGTCTACCGGGTCGAATGGCAGGCTGGCCGCGACGAGGATGCCACGATGGCCGGGCGTTCGATGTTCTCTTCACCCAGCCAGGCCTTCCTCGAACTCAGCTTTGCGGAGCAAACTGTCAGGCTGGATTCGAAAAGCAGCAAGCTGGCGCTGGGCCGGGCCGCCGATGCGGCGCTGACATTAAACGACCCCCGTGTTTCGCGCATGCATGCCACCCTCGAATGGCGTGGCGGGCATTTTGTGTTGACGGACGCTTCCAGCTACGGCACCTGGGTGTACCTTGGCAACCAGAGTGAGGCGGTGGTGCTGCGGCGCACCGAGTGCTACCTGGTTGGCAGCGGCCAGATCGTGCCGGGCTGCGAGCGTACCGACGAAAATGCCCCGCTTGTCACGTTTTCCATCAGGACCTGATCCGCGGAAGAGGGCGGATTCCGGACCTTTTTCGCTGCATGATGCAGGCTAGAATCGTTTTTTGTTTCAAGACGTAGGCGTCCCCCTCAGGCCCGCAGCACGGTTTCCGCCAGTTACGTCCATTTCCATTCCCTCATGAGTCTCAAGAAACTTGGCCGTTACGATCTCATCCGCGTCCTCGGCAAGGGGGCGATGGGGCTGGTGTATGAGGGGCGGGATCCCAACCTTGACCGTCGCGTGGCGATCAAGACCATCAAGGTCGAAAATCTTTCGGAAGAAGCCGCCGCAGAGTACGAAGTGCGTTTTCGCACCGAGGCCCGGTCTGCGGCGCGCCTGCAGCATCCGCATATTGTCAGCGTCTATGACTCCGACCGTGACGGCGACATTGCCTTCCTGGTCATGGAATTCGTCGACGGCGACGACCTCAAGCACCACCTGGACAAGGGCAACCTCTATACCCTGGAGCAAACCCTGGGCATCATGGGTGACCTGCTTTCGGCGCTGGATTACGCGCACAGGCAAAGCATCGTCCACCGCGACATCAAACCGGCCAACCTGCTGATCGAGACGAGCGGGCGTGTCAAGCTCACCGACTTTGGTGTGGCGCGCATCCAGGATTCCGGCGAAGCCACCCGTACGCAGGGTTCCATGGTCGGAACGCTGAAATACATGTCGCCCGAGCAGGTGCAGGGCCGGCCGATTGATGCCCGCGCCGACCTGTTTGCTGCCGGCATCGTGCTGTATCAGTTACTTACCGGGAAACGGCCGTTTGACGGTGACACCGACTTCGCCACCATCCAGCAGATCGTCGGGCATACCCCGGTCATGCCGGGTGCGTTCAATGCCCGATTGCCCGCTGCTCTGGATGCCGTGGTGGCCAAGGCCCTGGCCAAATCGCGCGACCAGCGTTATGCCAGCGCGCAGGAGTTCCTTGCTGCGCTGCAGGCCGCGGCACGCGAGGCGCCCGATATCTCGGTGGTTCCGACCGCCGTGCCGCCCGGGCCCGGCAGCAGTTCAACCTGGACTTCCACGATGCTGTCCGGCGAAGCGCTGGTTGACCAGCCGTCGGGCACCAGCGCCAACATCTCGGTCGTGACGCAGGAGCTCGAGCTCGTCTACTGGAAAGACATCAAGGAGTCCATGGATGTGGAAGACATCCAGGGCTTTCTGGCCAAGTTCCCGTCGGGTATCTATGCCGACCTGGCGCGCCGCCGCCTCAAAAAACTCGGCGTGCCTGGCGCAGACGACTCGGACATCGGCCGGCGCCTGGGTACCGGAACGCTGATTGTTCCGCGTCCCGATACACAACCAGCCCCTCCAGCCCCTCCAGCCCCTCCAGCGCCGGCCAGCGCATCCGCCTCCGCGGCCGACACCGACATGGCCTGGAAGGCCCTTGAAGAGGC
Organism: Polaromonas sp. P3_B4; assembly: GCF_056402835.1. Lineage (NCBI taxonomy): Bacteria > Pseudomonadati > Pseudomonadota > Betaproteobacteria > Burkholderiales > Comamonadaceae > Polaromonas > Polaromonas sp. P3_B4. The sequence continues at coordinate 2,798,996 of NZ_JBFUGQ010000001.1, read as the reverse complement.
GGCAGCCAAGGCGCCTTTGCCGCCTCATGTGCCGGTGAAACCCGCCGCCGATGACCCGGATGCCACGCGCCTGGGGACACCGGTGGTGGTTGCGGCGGCTCAACCGGACCAGGAAGCGCATGACGCATCCACCGACTGGCCGGAGACCGTGTTTAGCGAGGCAGCCGTGAGCCCGGCAGCACCTGAGCCTGCCAGCGGGCGGCCAACGCAAGGTGCAGCTGCAATTCCCGCCAGGAGCCCAGCCGCGAATACCAACGACGCCGCACTGCCGCCGATAAAGTCAAAATCGGCACGGCGGCGCAGTCCCCTGGCGTCGCCCGGGGTCGCAACGGCACCCGCAAAGGCAGCTTCACCTGCACCCTACCGCTACCTGGTGTGGGGTCTGGCGGGCCTGGTGGCGGTGGCCGTGATCGGCCTTGGATGGAAATCCCTTTCCGGCCGCGCTGCCCCTGCCACACCGTCTGCCATACCGGCCAATATAGCGGCCAAGGCAGCGCCCGGCGCGGCGAGGGTGGCACCAGCAGCTTCCACTTCGCCCGTGGTGTCTGCGGCGCCTGCTGCAGCTGCACCCGCAGTGCCAGCTGCGCAGGCCCAGCCTGCGGCCTCGGCTGCTTCCTCTTCTGTGGCGAAGGCACCCCTGTCTGCAGCCTCCAGGGCGGCGCTTGCGGCTGCGGCCGCCACCCGAAAGGCTGCATTGGAAAAAGAGCGGCAGGCCAAACAGGCTCAGCCCAAATCCGCCGCTACCCCTTCCCCTTCGGCGACCGACCACGCTGCCACACCGGCGCCGCAGGCAGCGGCCGGCAATCCGCGGCAGGCCTGTGAAGGGCGCATCCTCCTCGGTTTCCAGATCTGCATGTCTGAGCAGTGTGCCAAGCCGGGCTTCGCCCAGCACCCGGTGTGTGTGGAACGGCGGGTCATGGAGCAGCGGCGGCGCGAGGATCAGTCGAACCGGTAGGCCGCCGACTGCCTCATTTTTTGCTATAAAAACGATAGCTGCTGGCGCCCGTTGTTAAAGGGCTGGCGCGACATTTTATTCAGATTCCTGGCCCTGCCAGGCAACTGGCCGGCGCTGCGCCTGTTGCTGGCGTTCCTGGGCCAGCTGTTCTTCCAGCTGCAGGCGTCCCTGGGTGGCTACGGCGATGACCTTGGTGCGGTCCTTGCGATGCGGGTACATGCGTTCGAACAGCTCCAGGTTGTGCCGGCGAAAGCGCATCGCCGCCTGGCGCGCTTCGTGCGGCGGCTGGCCCAGCAGCTCCAGCACCGTACGCGCGCTGCGCAGGCTGGACTCGAACACCTCACGTTCCACCTGCATCACGCCGCGGTCACGCAGCGCGTTCCAGTGTGTCACGTCGCGTGCGCGGGCAACGATCTGCATTTGCGGAAAATGCTCGCGCGCCAGGTCAACGATCTTGAGCGACTGCTCCATGTCGTCGACCGACAGCACCAGGATTTTGGCCGTGGCCGCGCCGGCAGTGCGCAGCAGGTCCAGCCGCGTCGCATCGCCGTAAAAGACCCGGTAGCCGAACGCCCTCACGGTTTCGACCATTTCCGCGTCGTGGTCCAGCACGGTGGCCGGAATGCCCTGGGCCAGCAGCATACGGCCGATGATCTGGCCGTAGCGGCCGAAACCGGCAATGATGATCGGGGCCTCTTGCTGCTCGGAAATTTCTTCGAGTTGCGGCGTGTCGCAGCCGGCCCAGCGCGGCAGCAGCAGCTTGTCGACGGCCACCAGCAGCAGCGGGCTCAGCAGCATGGACAGCGCCACCGCACCTATCAGCAGTGAGGCGATCTCAGCGGAAAACACATGTGCCCCGGCTGCTGCCTGGAACACCACGAAGGCGAACTCGCCGCCCTGCGCCAGCAGCACCGCGAACACCGGGCGTTCCTGGAAAGGCAGCTTCATGAGGCGCGCCAGGCCGTAGATCACGACCAGTTTCAGGCCGAGGAAGCCCACCAGGATGGCGGCCATCAGTCCGGGCGATTTCCAGAGCACGCCGAAGTCGATGCTCATGCCGACGGCAATGAAGAACAGGCCCAGCAGCAGGCCCTTGAACGGCTCGATATCGGTTTCGAGTTCGCGGCGGTATTCACTTTCCGCCAACAGCACACCCGCCAGAAAAGCGCCCAGGGCCATCGACAGGCCGACGAACTGCATCAGCGCCGCAATGCCCACCACCAGCAGCAGCGAGGCTGCGGTGAAAATTTCGGGTGTACCGCTGTTGGCGATCCAGCGCAGCAGGGGCCGCAGCAGCAGGCGGCCGCCCAGGATAATGCCGACGATGGCCGCTACGATTTTGATAGCTTCCAGCGCACGACTGGTATGCGTTACAGCCTCATTTTCTCCACCGATTGCGCCCAACAGGGGCAACAGCGCGAGAATCGGGATGGCCGCCACGTCCTGGAACAGCAGGATGGAAAACCCGGCCTGGCCGCTCGACGTCGGCATCAGGTGGCGCTCGCCGATGGCCTGCAGCGCGATGGCGGTAGACGACAGCGCCAGCCCGAGGCCGGCCACCAGCGCAATCTGCCAGCTCACGCCAAATGCCATCGCGACGCCCATGAGCAGGGCGGCGCAGCCCAGCACCTGGGCACTGCCCCAGCCGAAGATGGGCCGGCGTAAATTCCACAGGCGCTTGGGCTCCAGCTCCAGCCCCACCAGGAACAGCATCAACACCACGCCAAACTCGGCGAAGTGGAGGATGTCCTGCACATTGGTAACCAGCCCCAGGCCCCAGGGGCCTATGGCGATGCCGGCGGCCAGGTAGCCGATGATGGAGCCGAGGCCGAGTTTTTTGGCCAGCGGCACGGCAATGACGGCGGCGGCCAGGTAGATAAAGCTGTTGGTCAGCCAGGCGGGTGCGTGCTCCATGTTATCTAGCCCCCACGCTTTTCACTCCGTGTGCCTTCGGCGTTACGCTGCCCCTTTCACTTTCAATAGGGGCTGCCTGGCCTTGGGGCGGCCCGACGGCCAGCCGCGCAGCGTGTCCGTTCGGCAAGTCGGCCGCAGCTTCTGGCGCAGGCCGATCCTTCATCGGAACCACGCAGGCGGCGCATTGCTCCAGGTCTTCCAGCTCGGGCCAGTCGGGGTAGCTTTGCAGGCGCTGGCGGAAGGTTGCGATGTGATCGGCAACGGTTTGCCTGTCAACGCTGTGGGCGCCGTGCAACACCAGAGGCGGCAAAAATCGCATGCCGCACAGCGCGGCGCTTTGCTCGTACGGCGGCAGGAAGGCATCAAAAAAGTAGCGGTTGTAGCCTTGTGGGTGATAGGACGTTTCGGGGCCGCCTGTGGTGGCGACCAGCCACAGGTCCTTACCCTGCAGTGCCCGGCCTTTTGCGCCTTCCTCCTCACCTTCGCCGTAGGCCCAGCCGTAGGTGAGTACATCGTCCAGCCAGAGCTTTTGCAGCGCGGGCATCGAGTACCAATGCATGGGGTGGAGCAGTACCACCAGTTGCGCGCGTTCCAGGGCGGCCTGCTCTTTGGGCACGTCGATGGCGTAGTCGGGATAGCTCGAGTACAGATCCTGCACCTGGACACGCGGCAGGGCCTTCGCGGCCTCCATCAGCGGGCGGTTGACCCGTGATTCTCGCCAGGCAGGATGGGCCGCAATGACATAAATATCTGGATTTGCCGTGCTGCCCGCCGATTTATCAGTGGTTGTGAGAACTGTGTCCATGCCGTTACCATAGCGGAAAAGCAAGACCAAGAGTTCCCAGGAACGACAAGTTCCAAACCGAGGAGATTCGCATGCCCGTGGTTGTGATCGCCAATCCGAAGGGGGGCGTCGGCAAAACGACGCTGGCCACCAACGTTGCCGGATACTTTGCCAGCCAGGGCCATGCGGTCATGCTGGGAGACGCCGACCGGCAGCAGTCTTCACGGTTGTGGCTGGGGCTGCGGCCGCCCGCCGCCCGGCCGATTGCCACCTGGGATGTGAATGCAGACCTGATCGTCAAACCCCCCAAGGGCACGACGCATGTGGTGCTCGACACGCCCGGCGGGTTGCATGGCTCGCGCTTTAACGATGTCTTGAAGCTGGCCGACAAGGTCATCGTGCCGCTGCAGCCCAGCGTCTTCGACATCTTTGCCACGCGCACCTTCCTGGACCAGCTGGCCGAACACAAGCACGCCGGCAAGATGCAGGTGGGCATTGTCGGCATGCGCGTGGATTCACGCACGATTGCCGCCGACAAGCTGCGCAGTTTCGTTGAGGGGCTGGGTTTGCCGGTGCTGGGCTACCTGCGCGACACGCAGAACTACATTCACCTGGCCGCGCGGGGGCTCACGGTGTTTGACGTGGCACCCAGCCGTGTTGAAAAAGACATGGAACAGTGGCAGGGCATCTGCCGGTGGCTTGACCGCTGAACCTCTGAGCATCGCGCCGGTTTGTCGCTGAGCCGACATGCCGTGCCCCTATGTGTCGCTACAGTGGCGGCATGAAAACCTTTGAAACCCTGGCCGACCTGGCCGCCTGCACCGGCCAGGAAGTCGCCGTCAGCGACTGGATCACCATCACGCAGCAACAGGTCAACCTGTTTGCCGAAGCGACGGGCGACCACCAGTGGATTCATGTGGACCCTGAAAAGGCGGCGGCCGGCCCGTTCGGCGGGCCGATCGCCCATGGGTTCCTGACCTTGTCACTGCTGCCGCGTTTTTTCGAGTCGTCGTTTGAGATTACCGGCTCGCGCATGGGCGTGAATTACGGGCTCAACAAGGTGCGATTTACCGCGCCGGTGCCCGTCGGCAGCCGTCTGCGGGCACGCATGAAGCTGCTGGCTGCCGAGGCGATTGACAACGCCGGCATGCAAATGACCTGGGAAGTGACCGTGGAACGCGAAGGCTCGCCCAAGCCGGTGTGCGTGGCGGAATCGCTGGTGCGGCGATACCCCTGAATGTGCCGCTGGCGCTAGATGCGCGTCAGCTGGCTGGCCGGCAGCCAGCCCTCAAAAACACCGATCAGGCCATTGATGCGTTCGGCGGCTTCCGTCTGGGAGTGCGCATGTGCGATGCATTGGTGCAGGTCGCTGCGCAGCAGCCACAGGTCGGAGGGCGTTTTGGCCAGGTTGATCTTGTAGATCACCCGCGGGGTGCGCGGATCTTCGCAATCATGCAAAAGGGTGCGCAGGCTTTCCTGGATCTGTTCGACCGAGAGCCGGTTGGCTGCTTTGGCGGTGCTGGAAAGGCGGGACGTGCTGTTGCCGAAAATACGCTGGATGACCATATTCACTGTGTTTTTCCTTCCAGTCTTGTGGACTGGGCGGTGGGAAGGGATAACGCAGGAAGGGCCGGGTAGTGGCAATCCGCACGTTCGGGCCTGCAGCGAGAACTTTAGGCTTGAAGGATTGGAGTTTAGGGTTTTTACTTAGATCCTGGCAAGGGGGGGCCAGTCCAAAGGTTGGCAAAAGCGGACATATGTCTCATCCAGGCGTGCCGGGCGACCCTGAAAACCCGTTTTGCCGCCAGGCCTCAAACACGGTAACGGCCACGGTGTTGGAGAGGTTCAGGCTGCGCTGGCCCGGCAGCATGGGCACTTTGAGGCGCTGCGGTGGCGCAAAGGATTCACGTAACTCTGGCGCCAGGCCGCGGGTTTCGGCGCCGAAAACCAGCCAGTCGCCGGGCAGGAAGCGCGTGTCATAGACGCTGGCGGAGCCGTGTGTGGTCATGGCGAAGAGCCTGTCGGAGGGTGGTTGCTCACTTTCGAGGAAGGCTTGCCAGCTGAGATGCCGCAGCACCTGGGCGTACTCGTGGTAATCGAGCCCCGCCCGGCGCATGTGTTTGTCGTCCATCGAAAACCCCAGCGGTTCCACCAGGTGCAGCCGGCAGCCGGTATTGGCTGCCAGCCGGATGACATTGCCGGTGTTGGGGGGGATCTCAGGCTCGACCAGAACAATATTGAACATGGCTGGATTGTCGTGCGGCGCGAGCCCGGTTCCTATGGCCGCCTTGTCGTTATTCCAGCTATAGGTGCGCATGGGGTTCCTGGCCAGCCGGGGCCGCGGGACTGGCTTTGCCAGACCGCAGGCGCAGCGCCCCCTCGGGGGGCAGCGAACCACACGCAGTGGGGAGCGTGGGGGCTATTGCTCGGTTCGCGCAAGGACAACGGCGCTAACGTGTGCGGCGCCCGCATCCCGCAAGGCCTGTGCGGCCGTATACAGCGAGGCACCGCTGGTCATTACGTCATCCACCAGCACCACGCGCCGTCCCTGCAATTCCCCCGTGCGCAGCGGATCCACCTGGAAAGCGCCCTTGACGTTGGCCAGCCGGTCCTTGCGTTTGAGCTGGCTTTGCGGGCGCGTGTGCTTTACCCGCAGCAGCAGCCTGGCATCGGTCTGGCCTTGCGTGCGTGTTCGTCGGGCCAGTGCCACACACAACTCCCAGGCCTGGTTGAAGCCGCGCACCTGCAGGCGCTCCGCCGACAGCGGCACCGGAACGATCCAGTCGCCGGGGGTCAGTTCTGCCATGAGCCCGGCTACGCCCGGCGACTGGGCCAGCAGGTTGGCAAAAAAAGCGGCCCAGCCGTGCTGCTCGCCGAATTTGTAGCCCGCAATCAGGGCGGACCAAGGGTAGGCATAGTGCACCGCGGCAAAGGCGCCGTCCAGAGGCGGCGGATGGCTGACACAGGCGCCGCAGGGCTGCGGCCCAACCCGAAGACCCATGGAAAGGTCGCCGGGCAGGGCGAGAGCGCAGCGGGGGCAACGCGGGACGGCCAAGGCAAACCGGGCCACGCAGGCGCCGCACACCTGGCGCGCCGGCCAGCTGCGGCATACAGCGCACTGGCTGGCCAGGCCGGGGAAGCCGCCAAAGCGGCCGGTCGGCCGGGACGGGAATGTGGCGGGAGCAAGCAGGCGTGTGAACACCGTGTCAATATACTCGCGTACCTTCCCCGCTTGCCTCGGCGGGCCCCGCGCTTCCTTTGCCCTCTTTGCTCCCTTCCATGACCCCTACACAGCGCCCACCCACGCTCGACCCGATTGCCGTCAGCCGCTGGGACCGCACCGCTCCACTGGCCTCGCCGTGGCTTCATGAAGAAGTGGCGCGGCGCATGATGGACCGGTTGCAATGGATCAAGCTGCAGCCGCGTGCGTGGGTGCACTGGGGAGCATTGCGCGGAGGGATCCAGGCGCAGGAAAAACTGGCCGAGGCCTACCCAAAATCAAGGTGTTTTGTGGTTGAAAGCAGCTCTGGACGTGCGCAAGAAGCTATCAAAAATATAGCAAAACCGTGGTGGAATCCGCGCCGTTGGCTGGCGGCTCCCATACGCTTTGAGGCGCCACCGGCAGGAACTGCCGACATGCTCTGGGCCAACATGGCGCTGCACGAATCGGCCGACCCGCAGGCCCTGCTGGCGCACTGGCACCAAACGCTGAAGGTAGACGGTTTCCTGATGTTTTCCTGCCTGGGCCCGGATACCGCGAAGGAGTTGCGCGAGGTTTATGCGCAACTGGGCTGGCCGCCGGCCGGGCATGAACTGACAGACATGCATGACTGGGGCGATATGCTGGTGCAGACGGGGTTTGCCGAACCCGTGATGGACATGGAGCGCATCACCCTCACCTATGCGACCTCGGCGCGGCTGCTGGAAGACATCAGGGAGCTGGGCCGCAATTTTCACCCGGCGCGGTTTTCTTCCCTGAGGGGCCGGGCCTGGAAGGCGCAGCTTGAAAGTGCGCTGTCCCGCCATCTCGTCAGGGGCGAAGACGGGCGGCTCTGCCTCACCTTTGAAATCATTTATGGCCACGCGCTCAAGGCGCCGCCGCGGATCAAGGTCAGTCCGCTCAGCGCGGTGTCGGTCGCCGATATGCGCAGCATGCTGCAGGGCCAGCGCTCTGGCGGCTAGGTGCCCGGCAGGTGTTGCGCAGGCGCTCCCAATCCCTGGTGTTGACGGGTTTTCAGAAGGGGCGGCAAGGTAAACCCGGCTACAATTCAAAGCTGAATTTTTGGGTATGTTCCCAAGCCTCATGCGGTCAATGCCCAGCGTTAACCGCAGTTTTTTTGAGGGTTGCCACATGCTGCAGCCAACACCAGCGTTTCGTTTTGCCACCTTGCCCGCACAGGGCGCCTACAGCCACGATGCTGTGCTGTGGCTTCTCAAGCGTCACTGTTCACTCACACCGGCCCAGTTGGGCTGGCTGTATGTGTCTTTGTGCGGTGTTTCACTGGGTATTGCCGGATTTTTCTGGCTGCAGGGTGCCACCATGGTGATGCCTTTTGCCTGGATCGAGCTGATAGCGGTGGGGGCTGCTTTTGTGGCGTATGCCAGGCATGCGGGCGACGGTGAAAAAATCGTCCTGCAGGGCGAGCGGCTGGTGGTGGAGCTGGAAACGGCAGGGCGCACGGAGCGGGCTGAATTCAACCGCGAATGGGTCCGGATCGAGCCCAGGGATGGGGATGGGTCGCTGATTGAGGTGTCCGGGCAGGGGCGGTCTGTCCAGGTCGGGCGGCATGTGCGGCCAGAGCTGCGGCCCGCGCTGGCCCGAGAGATTCGCATGGCGTTGCGGAGTGTTTGACAGTTCCTGAAAGACTTGTGTCAGTTCAGGTGCGGCAGGAGGGCTTGCCGCTAACTTTATAATCAGCCGGTTAATTTGGTCGGTAATTGAAGCAGAAAAAGTGATCACGATGAACGTAAGCAACACCATGAGCAAAATGACACGGCTTGGCATGCAGCATGCAGGCGCAATTCTGGCATCTGCGGCCGCCTGGGTCAGCACCGCCGCTTACGCCGTCAACGACCTGAAGGGCGGCCCGGCCGTCAATCAGCTGAATTTGCACCCGGCCGTGACCAAAATTGCCGAAGAGCAGCAGTGGCTGCATTGGTTCATGATGGCCATCTGCCTCGTGATTTTTGTGGCTGTTTTCGGGGTGATGTTCTATTCCATCCTGAAACACCGCAAGTCGGTCGGCCACAAATCGGCCAATTTCCACGAATCTACCGCTGTTGAAATTGCCTGGACCATCGTCCCCTTCATCATCGTGATCGCCATGGCCCTGCCGGCCACCAAGGTGCTGGTCGCCCAGAAGGACACCACCGCCGCCGACCTCACCATCAAGGCCACCGGCATCCAGTGGAAATGGGGCTACGACTACATCAAGGGTGAAGGCGAAGGCATCGGCTTTGTCTCCACACTCGACAACACGCACCGCGAAATGTCCGACAACGGCGGCCCCAAGGCCGGCGAAGCTCCCGACAACTACCTGCTCAAGGTCGACAACCCGCTGGTTGTTCCCGTCAACAAGAAAATCCGCATCATCACTACCGCCAGCGACGTGATCCACGCCTTCGCGGTGCCGGCATTCGGCATCAAGCAGGATGCGATTCCCGGCTTTGTGCGCGACACCTGGTTCCGTGCCGAACAAGTCGGCGACTTCTACGGCCAGTGCCAGGAGCTTTGCGGCAAGGAGCATGCGTACATGCCTATCCACGTGAAGGTTGTGTCCGCAGCCGATTACAGCGCATGGGTGGCTGTCAAGGCCAAGGAAGCCGCAGCCAAGGCGGATGATCCTTCCAAGGTCTGGACGCTGGTTGACCTGAAGGCGCGCGGCGAAAAAGTGTACGCTGCCAATTGCGCTGCCTGCCACCAGGCCAACGGCAAGGGCGCTGGCCCGATCAAGCCGCTGGACGGCTCGCCGATTGTTCTCGACGCAGACCACAAGAAGCAGATTCAGACCGTGCTCAATGGGGCCGCCGGTGGCGCCATGCCTTCCTGGAAGGCGCTGAGCGACACCGATCTCGCCGCCGTGATCAGCTACTCCAAGAACAACTGGTCCAACCAGACCGGCCAGATCGTCCAGCCCGCTGAAATACAGGCGGCTCGCAAGTAAGCCTCAGGCGTTACCCGCAGATTCCATCATTTCGCCGGCGTGACCTTGCCGGCCGCAAAAGACAAGCTACAGGCACAAGCCACCAAAGGAAGCCAAGATGAGTGCAGTTCTAGACCATCACGATCACGCACATGATGACCACGATCACCATGCCCCGACGGGCTGGCGTCGCTGGGTCTTTGCGACCAACCACAAGGATATTGGCACGCTGTACCTGTTGTTCAGTTTCTTCATGCTGATGTTCGGTGGCGTGCTGGCCCTGCTGATCCGCGCCGAGCTGTTCCAGCCCGGCCTGCAACTGGTCAACCCCGAACTGTTCAACCAGCTCACCACCATGCATGGCCTGATCATGGTGTTCGGCGCCATCATGCCGGCCTTCGTGGGTTTCGCCAACTGGATGATCCCGTTGCAGATCGGCGCGGCCGATATGGCTTTTGCCCGCATGAACAACTTCAGCTTCTGGCTGTTGATCCCGGCCGGCATCATGCTGGTGGGGTCGTTCTTCATGCCTGGTGGCGCACCCGCCGCGGGCTGGACGCTCTACGCGCCGCTCACGTTGCAAATGGGCCCGTCCATGGACGCCGGTATTTTTGCGATGCACATCCTGGGTGCTTCGTCCATCATGGGTTCGATCAATATCATCGTCACCATCCTCAACATGCGCGCTCCCGGCATGACGCTGATGAAGATGCCGATGTTCTGCTGGACCTGGCTGATCACCGCCTACCTGCTGATCGCCGTGATGCCGGTGCTCGCAGGCGCCATCACCATGACGCTGACTGACCGCCACTTCGGCACCAGCTTCTTCAACCCCGCCGGCGGCGGCGACCCGGTGATGTACCAGCACATCTTCTGGTTCTTCGGCCACCCCGAGGTTTACATCATGATCTTGCCGGCCTTCGGCATCATCAGCCAGATCATCCCGGCTTTCTCGCGCAAGCGCCTGTTTGGCTACGCCTCCATGGTGTACGCCACCGGCTCCATCGCCATCCTGAGCTTCGTTGTGTGGGCGCACCACATGTTCACCACCGGCATGCCGGTTACGGGCCAGCTGTTCTTCATGTACTCCACCATGCTGATCGCCGTGCCCACGGGCGTGAAGGTGTTCAACTGGATCGCCACGATGTGGCGCGGCTCCATGACCTTTGAAACCCCCATGCTGTTTGCGGTGGGCTTCATCTTCGTGTTCACCATCGGCGGCCTGACGGGCGTGATCCTTTCGGTCGCACCGATCGACACGCAGTTGCAGGACACTTATTACGTGGTGGCTCACTTCCACTACGTGCTGGTGGCTGGTTCGCTCTACGCCCTGTTTGCCGGCTACTACTACTGGTCGCCCAAATGGACCGGCGTCATGTACAACGAAACCCGCGGCAAGATCCACTTCTGGTGGTCGCTGATTTCCTTCAACGTGACCTTCTTCCCGATGCACTTCCTGGGCCTGGCCGGCATGCCGCGCCGCTATGCCGACTACCCCATGCAGTTCGCGGATTTCAATGCCGTGGCCAGCGTGGGCGCGTTCTTCTTCGGATTTGCCCAGCTGTACTTCTTCCTGTTCATCGTGGTCCCCACGATGCGCGGCAAGGGCGCACCTGCCAGGCAGAATCCCTGGGTGGACGAAGGCGGCAAGGGCGCCGAAGGCCTCGAGTGGGAAGTTCCTTCTCCCGCGCCTTTCCACACCTTCGAAACGCCGCCCAAGCTGGATGCCTCGGCAACCCGCGTGATCGGCTGATTGAACTCAACGGTAATCGCCATGACGACACCCGAACAAAAGAAGAGCAACCTGAGGCTGGCCCTGATACTGGCTTCGGTCGCTCTGGTCTTTTTTGCCGGCTTCATGGCCAAGATGATTTTCCTGAGCCATTGAGCCGCCAGGTCGACCTCAATCTCAAACCAGTACCGATGTGATGCGGCTCAAGCGCGAAAACTTCAACATGATGGGCAAGCTGGCCGTGATCGTGCTCGGCATGTTCGGCTTCGGTTATGCGCTGGTGCCCATCTACAAGGCGATTTGCGAGATGACCGGCATCAACGTGCTGGCCCTGTCCGACCGCCAGATCCCTGGTGCGACGCCCAATTTGCCGGCCAATACGCAGGTAGACCGCACGCGCACCATCACGGTTGAGTTTGATGCGAACACGCGCGGCCCCTGGCATTTCAAGCCCGCGCAGAACACGCTGCAGGTTCACCCGGGCGAGCTGACCACTGTGATGTACGAATTCCAGAATGTGCAGGACCGGACCATGTCCGCCCAGGCCATCCCCAGCTACGCTCCCGCGCAGGCCGGTGCGCATTTCAACAAGCTTGAGTGCTTCTGCTTCAGCCAGTACACCCTGGCGCCCGGTGAGAAAAAGCAGTGGCCCGTGGCCTTCGTGATCGACCCGAAACTGTCGAAAGACGTGAGCACGATCACGCTGTCCTACACCTTCTTTGAAGTGGGCGGCAAGACGCCGGCTGCGCCCGTCACGCCCAAGGCAACGACTGCCGCCGTGCCACCTGAAAAACAGGCAGGCGCATGAGCATGGCCGCAACCCCCCGCAAACCCTCTTTTTGGCGCACGGTCAAGGCTGTGGCCTGGTCCTTTGTAGGCCTGCGTGCACGCGGCGACTACGAAGAAGACGTGAAGAATTTGAGCCCTCTCCACATCATTGTGGTGGGGCTGATTGCCGTGGTCGTGTTTGTCGCAGTCCTGGTGCTGCTGGCGAAGTGGATGGTCGCGCGCTAAAGCGCGGCATCCTCACAATGCCCCACGGTACAAGTTAAAAGATTATTGGAAATTCGAGAGAAAAACAGGAGTCGAGCGATGTCATCAGCAACCCACGGGTCAACCCCCCACTACTTCGTCCCCAGCCCATCGAGCCATCCGGTGATGGCATCTATTGGCCTGTTTTTTGTCATCTTGGGCGCCGGCCAGTGGATCAATGGCGCCGACTGGGGCAAATGGTCGTTGGCCTTCGGTATGGTGTGGTGGTTGGTCACGTTGTTCCGCTGGTTCAGCCAGTCCATCGCCGAAAGCGAAGGCGGCATGTACGGCCGCAAGATCGACATGTCCTTCCGCTGGAGCATGAGCTGGTTCATTTTTTCGGAAGTGATGTTCTTCGGCGCTTTCTTCACTGCATTGTGGTGGGCCCGCTCGCACTCCTTGCCCGCACTGGGCAGCCTGGAAAACGCGCTGCTCTGGCCTGATTTCAAGGCGGCCTGGCCCTCTATCGTGCCCGGCGCCACGACATCGCCCGCCGACATCGTCGAAGCGTTTACCGCCATGAAGCCGCTGGCGATCGGCGGCGGCATCTGGGCCAGCATCATGGGCTCCCTGCCAACGGTCAATACGGCACTGCTGCTGAGCTCCGGTGTCACCATCACCATCGCCCACCACGCGCTGATTGAAGGCAAGCGTGCCCGCACCATCGCTTTCATGTGGGCGACGGTTGCGCTCGGCGTGGTCTTCCTGTTCGTGCAGGGCTATGAGTACTTCCATGCCTATCACGAGATGAACCTGAAGCTGTCGTCCGGTGTCTACGGCTCGACCTTCTTCCTGCTCACGGGTTTTCATGGCTTCCACGTGTTTGTCGGCATGCTGATGCTGCTGTTCATCACGCTGCGCCTGCACAAAGGCCATTTCACCCCTGAAAAGCATTTCGGCTTTGAAGGCGCTGCCTGGTACTGGCACTTTGTGGATGTGGTGTGGCTGGGCCTCTACATCCTGGTGTACTGGTTGTAAGGGAACCAACAGCGGCTCAGGCCGCTCAACCAAAGGCCGCTTGATGCGGCCTTTGTTCTTTATTCCGCCACCCGCAGTGGTTTTTTATTTACCAGCGGGGATGCCGGTAGGCTGGATATAACCGAGCTTCCACGCAATCAGAATGCAGACAAACAGCAAAACCGAAAACCCGATACGGAACGCCAGTGCGCGCGCCATGTTGCTGTTTTTGCGTTTGCTGCTTTCGGCGCCTTCACTGCCCTTGCCGCCCCTGAGCATGAAAAACAATGCGGAGGCCAGGCTGGCAAAAATGGCGATAAACGCCAGTGCGATCAGGTAAGTCATGAACAGGATTATCGGCTCATGACACGTGCTTTGCACTCCCCGCGCTTCTGGATTCTCACGGTGGCCGCACTGGTGGTTGCCGGCACGACTTTTTCGCTGGGGCAATGGCAGCTGCGCCGCGCCGCGCAAAAAGAAGCGCTGCAGGCCGCCGTCGATTCCAAAGGACGGCTTCCCGCGCTGGATGTGCGTTCACTGCTTGCCAGCCAAAACCTCGCTGATGACATTCACCGGCCCGCCATGCTCAAGGGAAGCTGGCGCGCCGAGCACACCGTGTATCTCGACAACAGGCCCATGAGCGGCAAGACGGGTTTTTTGGTGGTAACACCGTTGCTGCTGGAAGGCAGCCAGCAGGCCATTCTGGTGCAGCGTGGCTGGGTGCCGCGCAACTTTGCCGACCGCACACGCCTGCCGGATGTTTCAACGCCGCCAGGCATCGTGACGGTTGAGGGCCGTATGGCCCCGCCGCCTTCCAGGCTCTATGAGTTCCAGGGTACCGAGAGTGGGCGCATACGGCAAAATCTCGACTTGCCTGCTTTCCGGGCGCAAACCGGCCTGCCGCTGCTGGATGTCTCATTGCTGCAGACCGGTGCGCCCAGCGAAGGCCTGCTGCGCGAGTGGGCTGCGCCCAACCTGGGCGTGGACAAGCACTACGGTTATGCCTTCCAGTGGTTCGGCCTTTGCGGCCTGGTGGTTCTTTTGTATGGCTGGTTTCAGCTGGTCCTTCCTTTTCGTACCCACATGCGCGGCAAACGCCGCGATCAATTGCCGTGACAAACGATACGCCTGCTACCCCTCATACCCCTGATACTCCTCCCGTCCACGCTGCTGCAGCCGGACTGCAAGACCAGCCCCTGGGCCTGACCGTGCATGCCATGCCCGTGCTGGACCAGTCCAGTACGCGCGCACCCAGCACCGTGGCAGGCCGCTGGAAAATGCTGGCCGTGCTGCTGGTGTGCGCGGCGCCGGTCATCGCGTCTTACGTCACCTACTACCTGATCCGGCCCGAAGGCCGCCGCAACTTTGGTGAGTTGATTGACCCGCAGCGTCCGCTGCCGCCGCTGGCCACGCGCTCGCTCGACGGCCGAACCGGCACGCTGAAGGCGCTGAAGGACCAGTGGCTGCTCATCAGTGTGGCCGGCGGCGCCTGCGGTGCGCAGTGCGAGCAGAACCTGTATTTCCAGCGCCAGCTGCGCGAGTCCCTCGGCAAGGAAAAAGAGCGCCTGGACCGTGTCTGGCTGGTGGTGGACGAAGTGCCGGTGCGTGATGCCTTGCTCCCCGCGCTGGCTTCGTCGGCGGTGCTGCGTGTGGCGCCAGCTGAACTCGCGAAGTGGCTGGAGCCCGCTGCGGGCCAGCGGCTGGAGGATCATCTCTATCTGGTCGACCCCATCGGCAACTGGATGATGCGTTTCCCGGCCGACATGGACGTCCCCGCAGCCGCCAAGGCCAAGCGCGACCTGGAGCGTCTCCTGCGTGCCTCCAGCAGCTGGGACAAAGAGGGAAGGTGAATATGGCCCCCACGCTTTTCACTTCGTGTAATGCGCTGCCCCCCGAGGGGGCCGCTGCGCCTGCGGTCTGGCAAAGCCGGTTCCGCGGCCCCTGCTTGTGTGAAGAGCCCCCACGGTCGCTCACTGCGTGTAGCTCCCTGCCCCCGAGGGGGCCGCTGCGCCTGCGGTCTGGCAAAGCCAGTCCCGCGGCCCCTGCTTGGTTGGATACCTCCAGGGCGTTGCGGGCTCCAGTTTTCATTAATCAATCATGGCCGCGCAAAATCTTTACGACTTGAGTCCTGCCCTGCGCCTGATGATCATGGGGCTGGTGGTGGCGCTCGGGCCGCTGGCCTGGGTGTGGGTACACAACAAGAATGCCCCGGTGGCGCAACGCTTGCGGGTGCTGACGCTGGTGACGCTGTTCCTCACGTTTGATCTGGTGATCTTCGGCGCGTTCACGCGGCTCACTGACTCCGGTTTGGGATGCCCCGACTGGCCTGGTTGCTACGGCAGCGCGAGTCCGGTTGGCGCCCAGATGCACATCGAAGCTGCGCAGACTGCGATGCCGACCGGCCCAGTCACGCATTCCAAGGCTTGGATCGAGATGATCCACCGCTATCTGGCGACCGGCGTTGGCGTGCTTATTCTTACGCTCGCGGTGACAAGCTGGCTGGAGCGCAAGCGCACACCGGTCTCATTCTGGTGGCCTGCTGTCACGCTGATCTGGGTGTGCCTGCAGGGCGCGTTCGGCGCGCTCACTGTGACCATGAAGTTGTTTCCGGCCATCGTCACGTTGCATCTGTTGGGCGGCCTGGTTCTGCTGGCCTTGTTGCGCGCGCAGGCGGTGCGTTATGCGCAAGCGCAGGGCGTCAGCGCCACGGATATTTCTGCCGGCCTGCGGCGTGCTGTGATCGCAGCCTTCGTGCTGCTCTGGGTGCAGATTGCTCTCGGCGGCTGGGTCAGCACCAACTACGCCGTATTGGCCTGCACGGACTTTCCGGGTTGCCAGGGATCGCTGTGGCCGGCCATGGACTTCCGCCAGGGCTTCACGCTGTGGCGCGAACTCGGTGCGGGCCATGACGGCGCCAATATCAGCTTTGAGGCGCTCACCGCCATTCACTATGTGCACCGCCTGGTGGCCTATCTCGTGTTTGCCGTGTTTCTGGCGCTTGCCTTGTGCCTGCACCGCGTGCCCGCGTTTCGCACATCGGCGCGCTGGCTGGCCGGGCTCATACTGCTGCAGGCCGTCACGGGCATCAGCAACGCCGTGCTGGGCTGGCCTTTGCTCGCCGCGGTCATGCATACCGGCGGTGCCGCGGCCCTTGTCATTGTGCTCAGCGGCGTGGTCTTTTCCAGCCGCAGCGGCCCCCTACGCCATATGCGTCAAAATTGAATGCCTAGCGACTTTCCATGAACCCCAGTACTCCCTCCGCCGCACCGGCTCCGGCCTTGCCCCGCGCGCCCTCCCGTTTCGCGCAGTTTTATGCGCTGACCAAGCCGCGCGTGGTGCAACTCATCGTGTTTTGCGCTTTGATCGGCATGGTACTGGCCGTTCCCGGTGTTCCGTCGTGGCCGGATGTCCGGCTCGCGCTGATCGCCTGCGCCGGCATCTGGCTGGTGGCTGGGGCTGCCGCCGCCTTCAACTGCCTGGTCGAGCAGCAGATTGACTCGCGCATGCGGCGCACCGCCTGGCGGCCCACCGCCAAGGGCGAGCTCAGCAATCCGCTCACGCTGTCTTTTTCGGCCGCACTGTGCGCCCTCGGTTCGTGGATTCTTTATGTGTGGGTGAACCCGCTCACCATGTGGCTGACTTTTGCCACCTTCATCGGTTATGCGGTGGTCTACACCGTGATCTTGAAGCCGTTGACGCCGCAGAACATCGTGATCGGCGGCGCTTCAGGCGCCATGCCGCCGGTGCTGGGCTGGGCTGCCATGACGGGTTCGGTCGGCCCGGAGGCGTTGATCCTCTTTTTGATCATCTTCCTCTGGACGCCGCCGCACTTCTGGGCGCTGGCGCTCTACCGCGTGGAAGACTACCGCAAGTCAGGCCTGCCCATGCTGCCCGTGACGCACGGCAATGAGTTCACGCGCCTGCAGGTGTTCCTCTACACGCTGGTATTGTTCCCCGCCTGCCTGATGCCGTTTATCTTCAAGATGAGCGGCTGGCCTTACCTCGTTGCCGCTGTCGCGCTCAGCATCGGCTTCAGCTGGTATGGCTTTCGCCTGTGGCGCAACTACTCCGACGCGCTGGCACGCAAGACCTTCCGGTTTTCGCTGATTCATCTTTCGGTGCTGTTCGCAGCGCTGCTGCTTGACCACTATCTCTAGGCTCCCACCATGAAGTCCCACAGCACGCCCCGGGCTGCCTCACCCGTTCGCCGATCTGCTATTAAAACAATAGCTGTCTGCGCTTTTGCAGTGGGTGCTGCAGGCATTTTTACTGCATGCGCACCGGACAAACCTCAGTTCAAGAGCATTGACCTCACCGGCGCCGACTACGCGCAGGGCTTTACGCTGGCCGACCACAATGGCCAGGTGCGCACGCTGAAAGACTTTGCCGGCAAGGTGGTGGTGGTGTTCTTCGGCTTCACGCAGTGCCCCGACGTCTGCCCGACCTCCATGGCCGAGCTGGCGCAGGTCAAGAAACTGCTGGGCACCGATGGCGACAAGCTGCAGGCAATCTTCATCACGGTCGACCCGGAACGCGATACGCCCGAACTGCTCAAGGCCTACATGGGCAATTTCGACCCGACCTTTGTGGCGCTGCGGCCCACGCTCGACCAATTGCCCCAGGTCGCCAAGGACTTCAAGGTGTATTACAAAAAAGTCGACGGCAAAACGCCGGGCAGCTACACCATGGACCATTCCGCCGGCAGCTATATCTTCGACGGCCAGGGGCGTATCCGTCTTTACAACCGCTACGGCAGCGGCGCTGAGGCGCTGGCGTCCGACATCCGCCTGTTGCTCAAGTCCTGAGCGAATCCGTTCCGCACGGCTGCAACCGGAAAAGGAAAAAGCCCGCACATTGCTGCGCGGGCTTTTTGAAAGAGCGTAAGCCTGCGGGTTTTACGCGTAGGCGGCCAGCACCTTCTTCATCTTCTTCATGGCCGCCACCTCAATCTGGCGGATCCGCTCGGCGCTGACCTTGTACTCGTCGGCCAGGTCGTGCAGCGTCATGCCGCCTGAACCGTCGTCGTTCACCTTGAGCCAGCGCTCTTCCACAATGCGGCGTGAACGCGGGTCGAGATCTTCCAGCGCAGCAGTGATGCCGTCTGAAGCCAGGTTGTCGCGCTGGCGCGACTCCATCAATGCCGTCGGCTCTTGCGTGGCGTCGGCCAGGTAAGCGATCGGGCCAAAGGCGTCTTCGCCGTCGTCACTCGGGCTTGGGTCCAGCAGCACGTCGCCGCCCGACATGCGCTGCTCCATCTCGATGACTTCCTCGCGCTTGACGTTCAACGTCTTGGCCATCGAATCAATTTGGCCTTCAGTCAGCGTGTCGCGGTGCGTCGCCACGTCGGCGTCGTCCTTGTAGCCTTGCTTCATCGAGCGCAGGTTGAAAAACAGCTTGCGCTGGGCCTTGGTCGTGGCGACCTTGACCATGCGCCAGTTTTTCAGGATGTACTCATGGATCTCAGCCTTGATCCAGTGCATGGCGTAGCTCACCAGGCGCACGTTCTGGTCCGGGTCGAAGCGCTTGACCGCCTTCATCAGGCCGATGTTGCCTTCCTGGATCAGGTCGCCGTGCGGCAGGCCATAACCCAGGTATTTGCGCGAAATCGAAACCACCAAACGCAAGTGAGAGAGCACTAACTTACCTGCAGAATCGAGATCGTTGTTTTCCTTGAGATTTTTGGCAAATTCCTGCTCCTGCTCCAGGGTGAGCATGGGGAGACGGTTCACGGCGGAAATATAAGCGTCCAGGTTGCCCAGCGGGGGCACCAGCGACCAGGGGTTGACGGCTGTGGACGCGCCCGATTTCGGCACGACAGCGGTCAGGGAAGCGGGGGAAAGAGCATAAGACACAGCAAGACTCCTTTCGTCTGGTGCTAAATATTAGCACTCTGTTGGAGAGAGTGCTAAGCAATAGGTTCAATGACTCGGATAGCGCAAGGCTAATAAGTGAAAACCCTTGGTATGAGCCGCATTGTGGGCCATTGGTTCAGGGGGATTGGTTTCTGCCTTGTAAATGCGCGGTATCGATTTGTACGGGGCTGCTGCCCTTCCAAAGGCGGATTTGCTATCTATTTGATAGCTACCTGCGCAAGTTCTTGTTGGGTTGAAGCCATATTTGACGCCAAATCCAGGTGGGCTGTGCATCAGCTTTATGGCCAATTTTATGGAATGAAATTGGCCTTTCACCCAGGTAGGACGGGCGCAAGCAGCTACGAATTTAATAGCGGTTCCGTACTTTTCGTTCCCAGCCACCTGAACCGGCGCTTGCAGGTATGGATTTACGGCAGGCGCTTGTCGTCACGCACTTCGCGGACTTCGACGTCCACCACGTCGCCGGCACGGGGGCTGGCCGGGTTGCCTTGGGCGGCCCCACCCGGCCACATGCCCTGGGGCGAATAGCGCTGGAAGCGGCCAAACACCATCGCAGGCGCCGGCTTGCGGCCGGTGACGAGCGACTTCAGGAGGCTCAGCGCCACGACGATCAGGGCTGCGACCAGCAGGCTGACGGCAAACACAGCCGCGAAGATGCCAAAGAGGAGCTTGAGGAAAAAACGCAGAATTTTGCTGATCAAGCGAGGTACCTGTGAAAAGGTTTAAACCTCCAAGATGGAGGCCGCCCGGGTGTTTTCAAGCTGGATGGATCACCAGCGTATACCCAGCTTGCCAAACAGCTTGCTGAGCACAAACAGCGGCCCGACCCAGAGGTACTGGATATCTTCAAAGAAAGAAGGCTTTTTGCCCTCGATCTTGTGGCCGATGAATTGCAGGATCCAGGCGCCCACAAAAATCCCGATACAAATCGGCAATACCAGCGGCCCCATGGCGAACACCAGACCCAGAAACAGCACCGACCAGACCGCCATGGTCATAAAGAACATCGCCGACAGGCGCGCGTAGTAGACCATGCTGGCCGCGACGAACACATACGCGATATAGGGGTGAAGCGCAAACAGCATGCCGACCAGGCTCAGCATGATGAGCGGGATGGCGATGAAGTGGATCAGTTCGTTGCGCGGGTTCCGGTGGCTTTCGCCGTAGTGCGCCAACAGCTGGTCAACCTTGCGCGGCCCGGTAACGGTATCGGGAATATCCGCTATGTCGTTCATGTATGTCTCCATTGGCGGGGATCGCCTCTGGGCGGATTTTCCGCCAGGCCACCAGAACCTGAGCGGTGTTTTACAAAACGTAACGCAGACCGCGAACGGCCTGCGGACTTTGTGCTTACCGGGTGTGCTTGCCGATCAGGTCGGCGTGATTTTCGCAGTCTTGATAATCCGGCTCCAGCGGTCTATTTCGCTTTTCAGGAAGCGACCGAACTCTTCTGAACCCTTTTGTGAGACACGAAAGCCTTGTTGCTTGGCGCGCTCTTCCACGTCAGCGCTGTACATGATCTTGATGATCTCGCGCGAGTATCTGTCGACAATGTCATCCGGCGTCTTGGCCGGGAGCATGGCCCCTGTCCAGTTCTCGACAAAGAGGCCAGTCATACCGGCCTCGAAAGCAGTCGGGACATCAGGCACCCCCGGGTGCCGGCCCAGGCTGCAGATCGCGATCGCGCGCAGTTTTCCACCTTTGACGTGAGCGATCGATTCCGGATAGTTGGAAAAAATCACGTCCAGCTGGCCACCGATCAGGTCGACCATCGAGGGCGCGCCGCCGCGGTAGGGCACATGGATCATCTTCGTTTTGTTCAACTCGCAGAACAAAGCCATGGTCAGGTGTGCTGGGGTGCCGTTGCCACTCGAGCCCGCGCTCAGCTGCTTGGTTTTGGACACGGCCATCAGGTCCTTGAAGTCCTTGATGGGACTGGCGGCGGGAACCACGACCAGCATCGGCGAATTGGCCATCAGGGCGACCGGGCGCAGGTCTTTGGTGAAGCTGTAAGCCGCATTCGGATAAAGGGATACATTCGCGGCATGTGTCAACGTGATGGCCAGCAGCGTATTGCCGTCGGGCGCCGATTTGGCGACCAGCTCGGCGCCGATCTGCGCGTTTCCGCCAGCCTTGTTTTCGACAATCACGGGAGTCTTCCACGCTTCGGAAAGCTTTTGGGCGACCGTGCGGGCCATCATGTCGGTCAGGCCGCCGGGCGTGAACGGGACCACATACTTGATGGTGCTGCCTGGTTTGGGAAAGGTCTGCTGTGCCAGCCCCAGACCCGGAATGCCCGTCAGGGCTGCACCTGTTGATGCCAATACGATGTCACGACGTTTCATGCCTACTCCTCTTGATTGAATAACTGTTAACCCACTAACTGATCCAACTGCGATTTGAGTGCGTCGGGAATGTTGATTCCCGTCTGTAGTGCTTTCGTTTCAAGTGCGATGCGCCGCGTACCGGCCAGACGTACACCTTCGTCCAGCAGCATTTCGGCGATCACGGTTTCCATGCGTTCAAAGTAAGTGTCTGTGCCTGCAAGCGCGCCCGGGTCGATCAGGATGAAAGCCTGGCCGATTCGCGGCTGATTGCCCTCATCCACAAAAAACGATGATGCCTCAAAAGCAAACTGCGCGCCAATCACGGCTGTCACCAGCAGCTCAACCATCAATGCCAACATGGAACCTTTGGGGCTGCTCACGGCGCCCAGCGGCAGCATGGAGCCTTCCAGAGCCGCCTGTGCGTCCGTTGTGGGCCGGCCTTGCGTGTCCAGCGCCCAGCCCAGCGGAATGGATTTGCCTTCCTTGGCCGCAACCATCACCTTGCCGCGCGCAACTTCGCTCAGAGACAGGTCAATCAGCAGTGGATCGGCGTTTCTGCGGGGAAACGCGGCAGCAATCGGGTTGGTTCCAAAGATCGGGTGCTTGCCGCCTGCCGCTGGCATGGCCGCCGGTGCGTTGGCAAAACCAAGGCCTACCAGGCCCGCATCGGTTGCGGCGCGCAGATGATCCACCAATACCCCGCAATGGTGGCTGTTGGTCACGCCGACAAAACACACGCCCAGTTCCCGGGCGGTTGCAATCGCTGTGGAGATCGCCAGGTCGCAAGCGGGAAAAGCCAGGCCCTGCTTTGCATCCACCAGCACCGCCGCACCTTTTTTGTGCGCCACGACGGCGACGGCATGGCCATCGGCCCGGCCATTGCGAAGATGGGTGGCATATTGGGGCACGCGGCTCAGGCCATGCGAAGCGAGTCCTTGCGCTTCGGCGCGAACCAGTGCTCTCGCGGTGGTGGCCGCCATGGCTTCTGCCGCGCCCGCCTTGCGCAGCGCCTGCGTGGCAAGACGTGTTGCTTCTTCAATAGACAGTTGGACCATTTACTTCAGGCTCTCCAGCACCTTGTCGGCAATCATGAACGATACACGTTCATTTGACTGCATGCTGAGACCTGAAATGTGTGGCGTAAGCAACAGGTTGGGGCATCCTTGCAACGCCGCGCTCGCGGGCAGGGGCTCGGCATCGAATACATCAATGGCCGCACCGCCCAGTTGCCCCGACCGCAGTGCCGCACTGACTGCCGCGATGTCCACGATGTGGCCCCTCGAGGTATTGATCAGGACTGCGCCTTTTTTCATCTGGCCAATGCGTGCCGCGCTGAGCAGCCCGCGCGTCGCATCCACCAGGGGCACATGCAATGTGACGGCATCTGCGCCGCTGATGAGGTCGTCAAGGCCGGCGTACTGCACACCGGTCTGCGCGAAAACCGGGGCATCGGGTGCAAGCGCGGGGTCATAGGCAATCACGTGCATGCCCAGGCCACGTGCCAGGCGGGCGGTGGTCTGGCCTATGGAGCCAAAACCGATGATGCCCAACGTTTGCCCGGCAGCTTCACGGCCGTTGCTCAGCGCAGCGCGCGGCCATTGGCCGGCCGCCACGGCTTCGGTGGAAGCAAAAGCGCCGCGCAGCAGCAGCAGGGTGCTGGCAACGACGTATTCCGCCACGCTGAGTGCGTTGGCGCCCGAGGCGGGAATGACCTTGATGCCGCGGGCTTCGCAGGCCGGCACGTCGATGTTGTCCAGCCCCACGCCGAGCCGGCCCACCACCTTGCAGCGGGCCATTGCGGCGAGCAGTTCGCCGCGCACCTGCGTCAGGTTGCGCACGATCAACACATCGGCTTGGCCCGCCTCGGCCCGCAGGCGGGTGGCGTCGCCCACCAGCTGCGGGTCATAGAGCACGTCATGTGCCGCTTCAAGCTGCGCCACTGCGCGCTCGTCCATGAATTCACAGATGACAATGCGCGCCCGCGTCATGACAGTGCCACCAGCATGTGAGCACAATTTTCCGCCGGGCCGCCCCAAGGAAAATTAGCCCCCTCGGGGGGCAGCGTATTACACGAAGTGAAAAGCGTGGGGGCCATGTTCTAGGCTGATTCAAAGAGGCGCGTCAGCACGAACTCGCGGTGGCCCAGCGCTTCTGCAGCGGTCAGGCGGCCGTTGGCGGTGCGCAGCATGTTCTCCAGCAGCTTGTCGCCGGCCTGGTCGAGCGTGATATCGCGCTGCAGCAGCCCGGAGGTGTCCACGTCGATGTGTTCGCTCATCAGGCGCACGGTGCGCGGGTTCGAGCAGATCTTGATCACGGGAACAATCGCATTGCCGATCACGTTGCCCTGGCCGGTGGGGAAGAAGTGCACGGCGTAACCGGAGGCGGCGCACAGGGTCACCATTTCGGCGGCGGCGCTCGACGAGTCCATGAACCACAGGCCCGGGTGCGTGGGCATTTCGGCCTTGTCGATGACGCCGTCGACCGTGCAGACCTTGCCGATCTTCTGAATGTTGCCCAGCGCTTTTTCCTCGATGGTCGTGAGGCCTCCGGCAATGTTTCCCTTGGTGGGCTGCGAGTCCGACAGGTCGCTGGTCTTGTGGCGGTTGATCATGTCCTGGTAGCGGTTGAACATGAACATGAACTGGTCGCGCACGGCATCTGTGGCACAACGGTCGGCGACGATCTTTTCACCACCGGTGATCTCGGAGGTTTCACCGAAGCACAGGTAGTTGCCGAGCGGGTGCAGCTTGTCGAAGGCGTTGCCGACGGTGGGATTGGCGCCGCAGCCGGACGTGGTGTCCGATTCGCCGCACTTGGTGGACACCCACAGTTCGGAGATGCCGCAGACCTCGCGCTGCTTTTCGCTGGCCCACTGCACATACTCACGTGCGGCTTTGGAGGCCTTCATGATGGTCTCATGGTCGCCGTGGCCTTCAATGCCGAAGCCCACGACCGGTTTGCCAGTTTTGGCGATGCCGTCCACCACTTTTTTGGTCCAGCTGTCTTCAATGCCGATCACCACGACGGCGGCGACGTTGGGGTTGCAGCCGGCACCGATCAGGGTGCGAAAGTGCAGCTCCAGGTCGGCACCGAATTGCAGCCGCCCATAGGGGTGCGGAATCGCCATGCAGCCCTTGATGTTGTGGGCCACCGCCTCGGCGGCTGCATTGGAGAGGTCGTCCAGCGGCAGGATGATGACGTGGTTGCGCACGCCGACGCGGCCGTTTTCACGGCGGTAGCCCAGAAATGTGGTGTTTTTATCGATGACTGACATGGGGGATCCTTTTAAAGTTTTTTGAGTTGATGGTTTGGATGGCGTAGCGAGCGGGCGGCAGGCAAGGCGCAAACCGCAGGCGGGCTCCTGCCCGGCGAGGATTTGCAACGCTGCATCCCGCCCGCGCAGTAGCCAGGCAAGCCATCAACTACCAGCGCTTGGTTTTGATGTTATGGACATGGGCGTGCTGGCCGGCCTTGATGTTGGCAACAACCTTGCCCATGTCGATGCCGTACTTCAGCACGGTGTCGCCGACAGCCATGTCCTTGAGGGCCACCTTGTGGCCGATCGGGATGTCCTGTTGGGCCTGCACATTGATCATGCGGTCCTCGTCCATGATCCAGCCGGTCATGGCGGTTCCTGCCTTCACACCTTCCACCACCACAACGGCCACGGTGTCTTTGGCGTCATGCAATACAAAATGAATCATGGGGTCTCCGAATGGCCTGAGTTGAATTGAGTTGCCAGTTTTATGGGCCGGCAACCGCTTGTCAATTCACTCATATATATGACTTGTACGACTCGCCCGTTGGTGTTTCAATGGCGGCCGTGAATGTCAAAAACACATCGGCTCCATTGCGTCCGTTGATGAGCGAAGAGGCCATGCCGCTCTACCGCCAGGTCAAGCGCGAGCTGCAAAAACTCATCGAGGCCGGGCATTGCGGCCCGGGTAAACCCTTGCCCAGCGAGGCGAATATTGCCGCGAGCCTGCAGGTGAGCATTGGCACCCTGCGCCATGCCGTTGACGAGCTGGTACACGAGCATGTGCTGGTGCGGCGGCAGGGCAAGGGAACTTTTGTGGCGCCGCACAACAATGCCCGCTTCATGTTCCAGTTTTTTCACGTGGAGCCGCACTGGAACTTCGGTGACGACGATGCGGCGCGGGACCGCGACTACCCGGAAATTGACTGCATCGCTTTTGGGCGCGAGCGGGCCACGGAGCAAGAAGCCGCCGCGTTGCGTATCAAGGCGGGGGAGTCCGTGTTCAGGGCGGAAAACCGCCTCGCCCTGCAGGGCAGGGTGGTCATGCATGACCGGCTGACCATTGCGGCGGCTCTGTTCCGCAACCTCACCGAAAAGCGTTTTGTGGAAAGGCCCGGCACGATCTATGCCTTGTACCAGACGGACTTCGGCATCACCGTGCTGCGGGCACAGGAACGTGCACGCGCCGCGGCGGCCGACCGGACCCAGGCGCGCCTGCTGGGGCTGGCGGTGGGCTCCCCGGTGCTGGAAGTGCATCGGCTGGCCCTGACGTTCGGCGACAAGCCCGTGGAATACCGGGTCTCTACCATCAATACCCAGGCGCACGACTATGTCAGTGTGCTGTCCAAGAAGGCATGAACATGGACCTTGTTGTGGTGCTGGAGAAAACCCGGCTCGCGGGCATGGAGGCTGCCGCCCGCATCAGGAAAGCGCAGGCTGAACTGCAGCCGGCGGATGTCCGTCAGAAAGCGCCGGGTGACTGGGTCACGCGCTTTGACCGCGAAGTGGAAGAGGGCTTGCGCGGCGCATTGCTGCAAGTCTTGCCGCAGAGCGGTTTTGTCGGCGAAGAAAGCGGCGGCGAATTGACGGAGCAGCCCACCTGGCTGGTCGACCCGATTGATGGCACGGCAAACTTTGCGCGCGGCTACCCTCAGTATGCGGTATCGATTGCACTGTGTGTGGACCGGCAGCCGGTGCTGGGCGTGATCGTGGATCCGTCCCGCCACGAAATTTTTACTGCGGCATCGGGCCTTGGTGCATACCTGAATGGGGAGCGCCTGGCCTGTGCTGCCGCGCGCCCTGCTGCGCAATGCCTGGTTTCGACGGTGTTTCCCAAGCCGGGTGCGCCTTTCATGGACGACTACCTGCGTGAATTTGGTGATGTACTGAGAACGTTTGGGCAGGTTCGGCGAAGCGGGTCCATGGCGCTGGAACTGGCTTATGTGGCGGCCGGGCGGGCTGATGCCTTCTGGGAACGCGGCATGGGCGCGTGGGACGCTGCGGCCGGGTTGGTGCTGCTGCGCGAGGCCGGCGCCACGATGCGGTCCCTGGACGGCTTGCCCCTGCTGCAAAGCCGGATGCTGGTGGCGGGAAGCCCTACCGGTGCGGCGCTGCTGGAAAAAGTTCTCACGCATTACCCCGGTGGTCCAAACCCTCCGTCCCATTCATCCAACAAGTCTGTCTGATATCCCATGATTTTTAAATGGCGCATGGCGCTGGCGTCCCACTTTCCAGGTGTGCTGGTGTGCATGGTGATTGCACTGGCCGCGACTTTCATCTCCGAGCACTATGGCGGTCCCCAACTGCTCTATGCCTTGCTGATCGGCCTGGCGTTCCACTTTCTCAATAGCCACCCCAAGGCGGCCAAGGGCATTGGTTTT
Source organism: Polaromonas sp. P3_B4 (assembly GCF_056402835.1). Classification (NCBI taxonomy): domain Bacteria; kingdom Pseudomonadati; phylum Pseudomonadota; class Betaproteobacteria; order Burkholderiales; family Comamonadaceae; genus Polaromonas; species Polaromonas sp. P3_B4. The sequence continues at coordinate 2,771,642 of NZ_JBFUGQ010000001.1, read as the reverse complement.
TGCGGCCGCGTGGTGCTGCGCGTGGGGGTCGCGCTGCTTGGTGCCCGCATTACGTTTGCGCAAGTGGCCCAACTGGGCGCCGGAACCGCCGTGGTTATCGTGCTGGCGGTGGTACTGACGATTTTGCTGGGCGTGCTGCTGGCGCGCTGGCTGAAGTGTTCGCGTGATGAAGGCCTGCTGTCGGGCAGCGCGGTGGCCATCTGCGGTGCATCGGCGGCGCTAGCCGTGTCTTCCGTGCTGCCCCAGACGAAAGAAAACGAACGCTTCACACTGCTGGCCGTGGTGGGCGTCACGGTGCTGTCGACGCTGGCGATGGTGGTCTACCCATTCAGCCTGCAGGCCATCGGGCTCTTGCCGGGGCAGGCCGGTATTGTGCTGGGCGGCTCGATTCACGACGTGGCGCAGGTGGTAGCGGCCGGCATGATGCTCGGCCCGCAGGCGGGTGACACGGCCACCGTGGTCAAGCTGTTTCGCGTCATGATGCTGATGCCCATCGTACTGTTCATTGCGGTGCTGTACCGCAACCATCCGGCCGTCAAGGTGCCGGAAACAGAAGTGCCGCTGGTACCGGGCTTCCTGATCGCTTTTGTCGTGCTGGTCATGCTGGCCAGCGCCGGCCTGATCGCGGCGCCGGTGGTTCAACTGGCCAGCGATGCATCGCGCTGGATGCTGGTAACGGCCATTGCCGCTGCGGGTGTGAAGACCAGTTTTGAAGACTTGCTCAAGCTGGGCTGGAAGCCTGTGGCGCTGTTGCTGGCCGAGACATTCTTTATCGTGGCCTTCGTGGTGATCTCGGTACTGCTGCTAAAGCTTGGGGTGCCTTGAGCGGCAAGCGGCGAATCTGCCGGTTCAGCCCAGAAGAGCCTGCGCGAATTCACGCGCGTTGAAGGTTTCCAGGTCTTCCAGCTGCTCACCCACACCGATGAAGTACACCGACACCGGACGCAGTGTGGGTGAGGCAATGGCACGTTCACGGGCCCACAGCGCAATGGCCGCCAAAACGCCGCCCTTGGCTGTGCCGTCCAGCTTGGTCACGATGAGGCCGGTCAGCTGCAGCGTGTCATCAAAGGCCTTGACCTGGGCCAATGCGTTTTGCCCGGTGTTGCCGTCAATAACCAGAAGTACCTCGTGGGGTGCTGTGGCGTCTGCTTTCTGCACTACACGTTTGATCTTGCGCAGCTCTTCCATCAGGTGCAACTGCGTCGGCAGGCGGCCGGCCGTGTCGACCAGCACCACATCTTTGCCGCGCGCCTTGCCTGCGCTCACGGCGTCAAAGCTCACGGCGGCCGGGTCGCCGCCTTCCTGGCTGACGATCTCGACGGTGTTGCGGTCGGCCCAGACGCTGAGCTGCTCGCGCGCCGCGGCGCGAAAGGTGTCAGCTGCTGCCAGCAGCACCGAGGCGCCTTCGGTGGCCAAGTGCCGTGTGAGCTTGCCGATGGATGTGGTCTTTCCGGCACCGTTGACCCCGGTCACCATGATCACGGTGGGCTGGTACTGGCCGATCACGAGGGGCTGCTCCAGCGGCTTGAGCAGTTGTGCGATGGAGTCCACCAAGGCATTCTTGACGGCGACGGGGTGCGTCATGCCGCCTTCCTTGACGCGGCGTTTGACATCGGCCAGCAGGTGTTCGGTGGCCTTGCTGCCGGCGTCGGCCATCAATAACGCGGTCTCCAGGTCTTCGTAGAGTGCATCGTCGATGCGGCTGCCGGTGAACACGGTCGAGATGCTGGAGCCGGTCTTGCGCAGCCCGGCCTGCAGCTTGCCGAGCCAGCGTTCCCGCTCGGGGGCCACAGCGCCGGGAACCGGAATGGCAATGGGGGTTACAAGCGCGCTGCCAATCAAGCTGCCACCCGCAGGAGCTGGCGCGGGCACGGGTGCAGCGGGCACAGGTACTGCCGGGTCCGGGGTGGATCCGCCGGCCGGGGAGGGCGTATCGGGCGCAGAAGACGCCGGTGGGGCAGGGGGAGGGGATTTTTTCTTGAAAAAACTGAACATTGGGTATGCTTGTGGAGTCCTAGTGGGCAATTGCACTCTGCAGTGCCGTGCGGCGCCACCCAGCTATTCTATGAAACACCCCAGGCCAGCCCTTTTGACACCCCCAGTACCCCTATCTTCCATACTTCGCCCGTCGGCCGCCTGGCGCCTGCCCGCCTTGGTGCTGACTCTGTGCCTGGGCACGGCGGCCCTTGCGCAGGCGCCCGCGCCCGCACCGGCAGTGGAGCAGTTCACGCTGGCCAACGGCCTCACGGTCATCGTCAAGCCCGACCACCGCGCGCCCACCGTGGCCCACATGCTGTGGGTGCGCGTGGGCTCCATGGACGAGGTCGACGGCACATCGGGCGTGGCCCATGTGCTGGAACACATGATGTTCAAGGGAACGGCGAAGGTCAAACCGGGTGAGTTTTCAAAGCGCGTAGCCGCCCTGGGCGGACGCGACAACGCTTTCACCAGCCGCGACAACACGGCCTACCACCAGCAGATTCCGGCCGGCAAGCTGGAGGACGTCATGCGCCTGGAGGCTGACCGTTTCACCGGAAACCAGTGGGCCGACGACGAGTTCAAGCGCGAGATCGAGGTCGTCAAGGAAGAGCGGCGCCTGCGCACCGAAGATTCGCCGCGCGCCATGCTGTATGAGCAGATGACCGCGATGACGTTTACTGCCTCGCCTTACCGGCGCCCGGTGGTCGGCTGGATGAGCGACATCGAGGCCATGACACCCGACGATGCGCGCGACTTTTACCGCCGCTGGTATGTGCCTGCCAATGCCGCCGTGGTCATTGCCGGTGATGTAGATGTCGCGCAGGTCAAAAAGCTGACCGAAAAATACTACGGCGGGATTCCGGCGCGTGCCGTGCCGGTGCGCAAGCCGCGTACCGAGCCCGTGCAGGCCGGTGTGCGCCGCATGGACTTCAAGGCACCGGCCAGCCAGGCCTATGTCAGCATGGTTTTCAAGGTGCCCAAGCTGGAGCCGGCAGACCTGGCCGCGCCGGCCGCCGGCGCCAGCCGCGACGCGCTGGCGCTGACGGTGCTGGCCGCCGTGCTGGACGGCTACAGCGGCGCCCGGCTTGACCGCGCGCTGGTGCAGCAGTCCCGTGTGGCCGACAGCGCCGGTGCGTCCAATGGCCTGATGGGCCGGGGGCCGCAGCTCTTTTCGCTTGACGGCGTGCCCGCTGCCGGTAAAACCGCCCAGCAGGTGGCCGACGCGCTGCGCGAGCAGGTGGCCAAGGTGGCGCGCGAAGGCGTGAGCGAGGCCGAATTGAACCGCGTCAAGACGCAGTGGGTGGCCAGCGAGACCTACAAGCTCGACTCGGTCTTCAACCAGGCGCGCGAGCTCGGCTCCCACTGGGTGCAAGGCCTGCCGCTGGATGCCAGCGAACGCATCATTGCCGCCCTGCGCAGCATCACGGGCGCCGAGGTGCAGGCAGTGGCCGCGAAATATTTTGGTGACGACCAGATGACGATGGCAACGCTGTTGCCGCAGCCGCTGGATCCGAACCGCAAGCCGCGCCAGGGCACTGCGCCTGCCGGCGACCTGCAGCGTTGAGCTGCCCTACTCATCCAGAATTGTTGACAACATCATGATTGCTATAAAAACAATAGCGGCTCGCGCAAGGTGTGTAGGGGTCGCAGGCCTTTTTGGTTTGTTTTTTCACTCGCTGGCGCTGGCTGCCCTGCCGATCCAGCACTGGACGCAGCCCAATGGCGCCAAGGTTTACCTGGTCGAAAGCCCGGCGATTGCCATGCTGGACGTGCAGATCGACCTGGACGCCGGCAACCGGCGTGACCCTGCTGACAAAGCCGGCCTGGCCAGCATGATGGCCGGCCTGCTGGAAAAAGGTGTGCGTGCCAGCAATGGCTTGGGGCCAGACGGAATTTGTGGAGGGCTGTGTGTTCCCGAGCCGGCGCTCGATGAAAACGCACTCAGCGAAGCCTGGGCGGATCTGGGCGCGCAGTTCGGTGCCGGCACCACGTCCGACCGCCTGAGCTTTTCACTGCGCACCCTGACCGACCCGGCGCTGCTGGACAAAGCCGCAGCGCTGGCCGCACGTGAGATCGCCGAGCCGGCTTTTCCCGAAGCTGTGTGGCAACGCGAGCGCGCACGCCTGCAGGCCTCGATCCGCGAGTCCTATACCCGCCCGGCCAGTGTTGCCGGCCGCGCCTACACACCGGCGGTATACGGCACGCATCCCTATGGTTATGAAGTCACGGAAGAAAGCCTGACGCGCATCAGCGTGGGCGACATGCGCGCCGCGCACGCCACTGGCGTGACGGCTTGCCGCGCGCGCATCAGCATGGTGGGCGCCGTGACGCGCGCGCAGGCTGATGCCATCGCTGCAAAATTGCTGTCACGCCTGCCGAAAACGGCTTGCGCCAGCCTGCCGCCATTGCCGGCCGTGGCCGAGGTCGCGCCGCTGGCCGCACCGGTTGAAAAACGCATCCCCTTTGCTTCAGCGCAGGCGCAGGTGCTGATCGGCCAGCCGGGCTACAAACGCTCAGACCCGGACTACTTCGCCCTGACGGTGGGCAATTACATCCTGGGCGGCGGCGGTTTTGTCTCGCGGCTGGCCAGTGAAGTGCGTGAAAAGCGCGGCCTGACGTATGGCGTGTCGAGTTATTTCTCACCCGCCTTGCATGCGGGCGCCTTCACCATCAGCATGCAGACCCGGCCTGACCAGGCTGCGCAGGCCGTGGACCTGGTGCGCAAAGTGGTGGCTGACTTTGTCGCCAATGGCCCGCTGGAGACAGAGCTCAAGGCCGCGAAGGACAACCTGGTCGGCGGCTTTGCCTTGCGCATTGACAGCAACCGCAAGCTCCTTGACAACGTGTCGAGCATTGCCTGGAACGACCTGCCCCTGAACTACCTGGATACCTGGACGCAGCAGGTCGACAAGGTCACGGTGGCCGATGTCAAGGCGGCTTTTGCACGCAAGCTGCAGCCTGAAAAAATGGTCACTGTTATCCTTGGCGCCGCACCATGAAGTACACGCCCGCTCCCACCCCAGCTCCCGCCACCCCCAAAAACCCGCGCGCCAAAAGCGGCAAAGTGGTGGGCCGCAAAACCGTGCCGCCGGGCGAAATCCGCATCATCGGCGGCTTGTACAAACGCACCAAATTGCCGGTGCCCAGCAAGCCGGGCCTGCGTCCCACGCCCGACCGCGTGCGTGAAACCCTTTTCAACTGGCTGGGCCAGGACCTGACGGGCTGGCGCTGTATCGACGTGTTTGCCGGCACCGGCGCGCTGGGCTTTGAGGCCGCGTCGCGCGGCGCGGCCGACGTGCTGCTGTGCGAGCAGGACCCGGCGCTGGCGCAACAGCTCAAGACGGTGCAGGCCAGGCTCAAGGCCGACATGTGCCGTATCGAGCGTGGCGACGGACTGAGCGCCTTGAAACGCGTTGCGCCGGGCAGCCTGCAACTGGTGCTGCTCGACCCGCCTTTTGAGTCCACCCTGTACGAATCCACGCTCAAAGCCGCAGCGCAGGCCATCGGTCCGACCGGCGTGGTTTATCTGGAGGCGCCCAAACCCTGGACGGATGAGGAACTGCTGCCGCTGGGTTTACAGGTGCACCGCAGCGGCAAGGCAGGCGCCGTGCATTTCCACTTGCTGGCCGCTCTGGGTACGCCAGCGGGCTGAACCGCCGGCCAGGCCTTGCCTGCCTCGTGGTTACAGGGCGGCAATTGGCGGCAAAAAGGGTGGGGCGGGCATAATTCCTCCTATGGCCACCTCCCGCACCGCTGTTTATTCCGGCACGTTTGACCCGTTCACCTTGGGCCATGACGACGTCGTGCGCCGTGCTGCCGGGTTGTTTGACCGGCTTGTCATTGCCGTGGCCACTGCCCACCACAAGAAAACCCTGTTTTCACTGGAAGCGCGTGTGGCGCAGGTACAGGCGGCAACCCAGGGCATCGCTGGCGTCACGGTGCTGCCGTTTGACGGCCTGATCATGGATTTTTGCACGGCGCAAAAGGCCTCAGCCGTGGTGCGCGGAATCCGCAACATCACCGACTTTGACTACGAAGCGCAGATGGCGGCCATGAACCGCAAACTGCGCCCCGAGGTGGAAACCGTGTTTCTGTTGCCCGACGCACCGCTGCAATGCATCAGCAGCACGCTGGTGCGCGAGATCAGCAAGCTGGGCGGCGACATCAGCCAGATGGTGAGCCCGGCGGTGGCGTCGGCACTGGCGGCGGCGCACGAAGCCGCAAAGGGGCGCTGACATGGCCCTGATGATCACCGACGAGTGCATCAACTGCGACGTCTGCGAACCCGAATGCCCCAACCAGGCGATTTACCTGGGCAAGGAAATTTACGAGATCGATCCGCACAAATGCACGGAATGCGTGGGCCATTTCGATGAGCCCCAGTGCGTGCAGGTTTGCCCTGTGGCCTGCATTCCCATCAACCCGCAGCACATTGAAACGCGGGAAACCCTGTTTGAAAAATACCAGCGGCTGCAAACCATTATTCCGGTGGTCACGGCCCGGTGACCTGATTCCGTCGGGGACATGGGTTTTCGAGCCTGGTACCTTCCCGGCAGCACAAATTTATAGCCAAACAGGCCTCTGGACTAACAGGGGTGAGCGCAAGCAGCTATAAAAATAGTAGCACTCCACCTTTTGCGTGGTGTGCCCGGCTCGGCTGAATTTCAGTCTTCGATATCCACTTTGCGCGGCGGTTTCGGCCGCGGTGGCGTGCTGGTGTGGATCATCATCGTGGCTTTTTCCATCTCGCCCTTGAGCAGTTCCGGCACGGCCTTGATGCAGCGGGCAATGCAGTCTTCAATCGCCACGCGGTGCTCTTGCGAAGGTTTTTTCAGCACCCAGTTGACCACCTCGGCCTTCACGCCCGGGTGGCCCACGCCGATGCGCAGGCGCCAGTAGTCGGCCGTGCCCAGCTGCGCATGGATGTCGCGCAGGCCATTGTGGCCGGCATGGCTGCCGCTGAACTTGAGCTTGACCTGGCCGGGCACGATGTCCATCTCGTCGTGCGCCACCAGCACTTCCTCGGGTGCGACCTTGAAGAACCGCGCCAGCGCCGCCACCGACTTGCCGGACACGTTCATGAAGGTGAGTGGTTTGAGCAGCCAGACGTTCTGGCCGTTCACCGTGATGCGGGCCACCTGGCCGTGGTAACTCTTGTCCAGGCTCAGCGGGGCTTTCAGCTCCTGCGAGAGGGCGTCGATAAACCAGAAACCGGCGTTGTGGCGGGTGGCTTCGTATTCAGGGCCAGGGTTGCCTAACCCGACAAACAATTTGATCATTTGGAGATTTCCATCCGCCCAATTCTAGGGGCGTGTCTGTCGTGCTTCGCATCCCTGGGGTTGAAGGGATAAGGCTGGTCAAGAAAAACGGCCCTTGTCCTGCGGGAGGACAAGGGCCGCGAGCCTTTTCAGGCCTGAGCGTGAAGTGGGTTAATTACTTCTTGGCGGCAGGCTTGGCAGCGTCGGCCTTGGCGCCGGCTTTGGCTTCCTTGGCGGCCGCAGCTTTAGCGGCTTTCGGATCCACCGGTGCGGCTGCTGCAGCGGCTGCTGCGGCATCGGCCTCGGCTTCTTCGGAAACGGCAGACACCGACACCAGAACCGGGTTGTCCTGGCCCTTGGCCACGAACTTCACGCCCTTTGGCAGGGTGATGTCCTTGATGTGCAGCGGCGAGCCCTTCTTCAGGCCCTTCAGGTCGACGGCGATGAATTCGGGGATGTCTGCAGGGAAGCAGGACACGGTCAGCTCGGTGATCACGTGGTTGACCAGGCAGTTCTCCGTCTTGACGGCTGGAGACTCTTCTTCACCGCTGTAGTGCACAGGCACTTTCACGGTCATCTTGGTCTTGGCTTCCACGCGCTGGAAGTCGATGTGCAGGATCTGCTGTTTGTACGGGTGCATTTGCAGGTCGCGCAGCAGAACCTTGTGTTCTTTGCCTGCCAGTTCCATCTGGAGGATGGAAGCATGGAACGCTTCTTTCTTGATGGCGTGGAACAACGCGTTGTGATCGATTTCGATCAGCGTGGGTTCACCGGTGCCACCGTAAACAATACCGGGCGTACGGCCGGTGATGCGGAGACGGCGGCTCGCACCCGTGCCCTGCTTTGCGCGCTCAAAAGCGACGAATTTCATAATCAACTCCAATAAAGAACGGACCGCGACCAGTCTCGTTCTGGTTTAAAAAGCTGCTTTTTCCTGACGATGAACATCGTGAGGCGAGGGCAGCTACCTTTTTGTTTCAGATCAGAACAGGTTGTCCTGGTCCGAAAACAAACTCATGACCGACTCTCCCTTGGCGATGCGCTGAATGGTTTCAGCGATCAGCGGCGCCACGGAGAGCTGGCGAATCTTCTTGCAGCTTGCTGCATGGGCGCTCAGCGGAATGGTGTTGGTGATCACCACTTCATCGAGTGCGTCGCCCTGGGCGATGCGGTCAATGGCCGGGCCCGAAAAAATCGGGTGCGTGCAATATGCGTAAACCTTCTTGGCGCCGCGCTCTTTCAGCACTTCAGCCGCCTTCACCAGCGTGCCGGCCGTGTCGATCATGTCGTCCATGATGACGCAGTTGCGGCCTTCAATGTCGCCGATCACGTGCATCACTTCAGACACGTTCGCCTTGGGGCGGCGCTTGTCGATGATCGCCATGTCGCAGCCCAGCTGCTTGGCCAGCGCCCGGGCGCGCACCACGCCGCCCACATCGGGCGACACGACCATCAGGTCGGCGTAATTCTTCTGGCGCAAGTCGCCCAGCAACACCGGCGACGCATAAATGTTGTCGACCGGAATATCAAAAAAGCCCTGGATCTGGTCGGCATGCAGATCCATCGTCAAAACACGCGACACGCCCACGGCCTGCAGCATGTTGGCGACCACCTTGGCTGTAATCGGCACCCGCGCCGAACGTGGGCGGCGGTCTTGCCGGGCATAACCGAAATACGGGATCACCGCGGCGATGCGCTCGGCCGAAGCCCGTTTCAACGCATCAACCATGATCAGCAGTTCCATCAGGTTGTCGTTGGTCGGCGCGCAGGTCGACTGCACCACAAACACATCACGGGCCCGGACGTTCTGCTGGATCTCGACGGTAACCTCACCATCCGAAAAACGGCCGACATGGGCTGCACCCAGTGAAATGCCCAGGTGCTGGGCGATGTCGGAGGCCATGCTCGGATTGGCATTGCCGGTGAAAACCATGAAGTCGGGATGGTGCGTTTGCATGTGGGGCCCAGCTGCTACAAGGACTTGAACGTGGCTGAAATTTTTATCGAAGCAAAATACGCACGGGACAACACGTTGCAACGGGCTTGGCAGTGAGCGCCGCTTGCCTGGCGTGTTTCCAAAAACACACAGACCCGCTGATACACATCACGCGGGTCTGTCAGGAGTCACACGGGCCCGCTCCGGGCGGGACCGCAACACCGGGGCTACGGCCCACGGCGAGTAATTTGGCAGGGGTGGAAGGATTCGAACCTGCGAATGCCGGAATCAAAATCCGGTGCCTTAACCAGCTTGGCGACACCCCTACACAGGACAGTTGTTGTTGCCAACAACAGACCTATAAACTTTTCCATTTAGGTCGCTTGAAAGCGCATTTCAAAGAGCGGTTATTTTACCAACCAGCCAGAGGATGCGCCTCCAAATTGCTGCATGTCCGGACTATCCAGTCATCAGGCAAACCTGAAAGATCCGTCAAATCCGTGCCATGCGGCAGTTGCGCAAATACAGCACTTCCGGAGCCGGTCATGCGCCCTTGAAGATGTTTCGTTTTCAGCCAGTTGATCGACTGGCCAATCTGCGGGCACATCTCCTGCGCTACCGGCTGCAAGTCGTTGCGGCCGAATCCGAAATCAACCGATCTCAAAGGGCCTTCAGCATTTGCAGCAAAGCCTTGGATTGTAGCAGTTTCTGTGTCGCGTTTGAGCCCCGGCGCACCGAAAATTCCTGGTGTGGAGACACCGGCAGGGGGCTTAACCACCACAAAACGGGCTGGCGGCAAGGCCAGCGGCGTGATTTTTTCACCAATGCCTTCCACCCAGGCGTGGCCACCGGACAGGAAAAAGGGGACATCGGCGCCCAGCGACAGGGCGATGGCTTGCAGTGTTGGGGTCGGCAGGCGCACACCCCAAAGCCGCTGCAGCGCCAGCAGGCAGCTGGCTGCGTCGGATGAACCCCCACCCATGCCGGCTTCTGAAGGGACGCTTTTTTGCAGGCCGATGTGAACGCCCAAAGACGTGCCGCAAGCCGCTTGCAGCGCCCTGGCTGCCTGTACACACAAGTCCTCGGCGGGCAAGGCCTGGGACTCGCCGGGGTTGCCCTCGTTGAGTTGGCGAAGGTCTTCCCGGGTGATCTGGCCATCGGCGCGCAGTTCAAAGTGCAGGGTGTCGCACCAGTCGATCAGCATGAATGCGGATTGCAACAGGTGGTAGCCGTCGGGCCTGCGTCCGGTGATGTGCAGGAAAAGGTTCAATTTGGCGGGCGCCGGCACGTCATACAGGGCTTTGAGCGGCTGCGCGGCGTGTGGGACGGGGGCGGTATGAGTCGTCATGAACTGGTGTCGCCAAAGCAATAACAGGAACCGGGAGCGTGAAAGTACGGGAGGCCTTGCGGCGAAGCCGGGGCATTCACCCCGGAATTATTGGTCAAGGACAACACGCAGGTCGGCTGGGGGCGCTGGCTGCACCCGCCTGGCCGTGATGCGGCCTTCGGCGTAACGGGAAAGGTCTGCAGACCAGCCGCTGACGCTGGCATTGTCGCCCTGCAGCCAGGCAAAGAGCGCGGTCACCGGGACGGCCGCACCTGTCGCCTGGGCCATCAGCTCATCCACCGAAGAAAATCGCTGGATCTTGCCATTGCCTGAGTCGAGTACGGCTTCACCGGGCGACCAGCGGAGCACACCCAGCACGCTGCCCAAAGGACTGATCAGCGAGAGTTCGCCGCGCTCGGGTTGGCCCTTGAGCTCGAAGCTCGCCGAAAAAGACTGCACAGGTTCGCTTTGGACCTGCAGGCTGATACGGCCTGTCCGAAGCTCATTTTTTGAGTCATTTGTGCCCGCAAGCCTTTGTGGTTGAGCGCAACCAGCTATCAAAAAAGGAGCAATAGCGCAGGCGCACACCAGACCCAGACGGGTCAGGTGGATACGCAGTACAGGCGGCAGGACGCGAATTCCCGTCACAGCTTCACGCGCAGGCGCTTGAGCGTCTCGAGCAGGGTCTCGTTTTCGGGACTCAGCAGCCGGCCTTCTTTCCAGATGGCCACGGCGCGGTCACGCTGGCCTGTTGTCCAGAGCACTTCACCGAAGTGGGCCGCGATTTCGGCGTCCGGTTTGGCTTTGTAAGCGGCTTCAAAGATCTTGATGGCTTCCGAGGTGTTGCCCATTCGGAATTCGACCCAGCCCAGGCTGTCCTTGATGAATGGATCGGCGGGCGCATATTCGAGCGCTTTGCGAATCAGATCACGCGCTTCCGGCAGGCGCACGCTGCGATCCGCAAATGAATAGCCCAGGGCGTTGTAGGCGTGGTGGTAGTCGGGCTTGAGCTGGATGACGCGCCGCAGCAGACGTTCCATTTCATCCATCGAACCCAGCTTTTCAGCCATCATGGCCTGGTCGTACAGCAGTTCGGTTTCGTCGGGGTTCCTGGCCAGGGCTTGCGCCAGCACATCATGGGCCAGCTGGTACTGCTTGAATTCGCGGAGCAGGCCTACTTCCGCGTTCAATTTCAGTCTTGCGTCTGCAGCGTTGCGTTCGGGGAGCTTGCGGATCAGCTGGCGTCCTTCTTCCAGTTTGCCCTGGCTGGCCAGGATAGAGGCGCGCCGGGTTTGGGCCTGGGTCAGGTCAGCGGAATTTTCAATCCTGGCCAGCCAGCTTTCTGCCGCCGCATAGTCCTTGCGTTTTTCGGCCAGTTGGGACAGCGAGAGGTAGGCCTGGGCCAGGCCGCGGTTGCGCTCGCCTTCGGCTGTCTGCTGCTGGGCCAGGGTGACGTAGCGCTCCAGCGAGGTTTGTGCCTGTGCCAGCTGGTTGTCCTGCAATTGCAGGGAGCCCAGTACCAGCCAGCCTTCGGGAAGCTCGGGTTTTTCGCGGGTCACCACTTGCAGCTGGGCGGCGGCTTCGGCGTAGCGCTGGGCATCCAGCAGCGCGCGCGCATAGGCCATCCGCACTTCGGGCAGGGCTTTGGCGTTGCCTTCAAAGTATTTGCGGACCAGATTTTCTGCTTCAGGCTGTTTCGGGTCCATCAGTTCCAGCCCGACCAGGGCCGGGCCTTCGGAGAGCGGGCCTGCAGCCTGTGCGCGCCTGGCTGCCGCAAGCGCGCCGTTGCTGTCGCCGGCGGCCAGCCGCATACGCCCCACCGTGGTCCAGGCGGCGCTGGCGGTGGCGGGACTGTTCAGGTAGGTGGCCAACGCTTCTTCGGCCACCGTGCTGGCCAGCTTTTTGTCGGGAACACGCGCGTAAATCCGGGGTACCGCAGTCAATGCCGCAGCGCGTTCCATTTCCGGAGCAAGCCGGATTTCGGTTTGCAGCGGTTCGGTCGTGTCGGCAATCCGGTTCAATGCCACCAGGATCTGCAGGACATAACGGTTTGCCTCGCGCGAGGCGGGCTGCTCTGCCTTCCAGGCCTGGGCTGCCTGCAGTGCGGCATCGCCAGAGCGCGACTGCAGTGCGATGTCCGTAGCGCGCTGGTAGAGCTGCGCATCGCCGGTTTTGCGGGCGGCGTCCAGCATGAGCGCAAATCCTGCGGCGGGCTCGCCTTCCTGCAGGGTCATTTCACCCACCAGCAGCTGGTAAAAAAGGGCCCCATCCAGCTGCGATGATGGAGTCGCTTCCTGTGCGGCTTTGGCCTCGACAAGCGTTGAGGGCGCAGCCAGGAGCGGTTCTTCGGTCTGCGCCAGGACCAGGGGAACAGCCAGCCACAGGCCGCTGATGGCAAGGCCAATTTTTTTCTTCATCGAACCATGATAATTGAAGCTTCCCGGCTGCGCTGCCGCTTTACGCCGCGGCCCTGATCTTCGGCTGGCCCACCGCTGCCTTCTTGCGCCATGCAGCAGCGCCCTTATTTACAAAACCATGCCTGAGCTGCCAGAAGTTGAAGTCACCCGGTTGAGCTTTGCGGACCGTATCGCCGGCGCCGTCATTGAGCGCGTCCAGATGGGCAAGCCCCTGCGCTGGCCGCTGGGCTGCGCGCCGCACAAGCTTGCCGGCCAGAAGGTGCTGGCAGTTCGCCGTCGCGGCAAGTATCTTTTGGTGGACCTGAGCAACGGGCTGCTGCTGATCCACCTCGGAATGTCCGGCAGTGTGGCTTTTGGCGACGGTTTCCCCGCCTTGGGCAAGCACGACCACTTTGAAATGGCCACCAGCCAGGGGACTTTGCGTTTGAACGACCCGCGCCGGTTCGGGGCTGTGGTGTATGCCAGCGATGAAGGCGCGGCTGCCGCCCAAAAGCTGCTTGGCCGGCTCGGCGTCGAGCCGCTGACTGACGCTTTTGACGCGGAAAGCTTTCACCAGGCGCTGAAACTGCGGCAAACGGCGATCAAGCAGGTGCTGTTGGGCGGGGAGGCCGTGGTTGGTGTCGGCAATATTTATGCGTCGGAAGCCCTTTTCCTGGCTGGAATCCGGCCGACCACCCGGGCAAACCGGATCAGCAAGCCCCGCGCGGCCTTGCTTCACGGGGCGATCCGCCAGGTACTGGCCCAAGCTGTTACAAAGGGGGGGAGCACCCTGAGAGACTTTTCGAATGCACAGGGTGAATCGGGCTATTTCCAGCTGGAAGCCATGGTTTATGACCGCGCCGGCCTGCCCTGCCGGGTGTGCGCAGCACCCGTGAAGACCCTCCGGCAGGGGCAAAGGTCCACTTTTTACTGTGCGAATTGCCAGAAACCTTGAGTCCGTAGACGCGCCAATGGTTCTTTCGGGTTTGCGATGCTATATTGACCGACACACTTTACGGTAGACCGATGTCTTTTAACGAACAATTTGACCAGCACGGCACGTGGCGGCGCGAATTCGCATTGCGCCTGAAACTGCTTGCAGAGTGGATGAAGGACCATGACCTGCTGGATGCAGCGGTTGAGGAGCGCCTGCAGCGGCTCGAGTCACAGGTACGTTCCGACAAGGTCATGGTCGCCTTTGTGGCCGAATTCTCGCGCGGCAAGTCCGAGCTCATCAATGCGATATTTTTCGCCGGTTATGGCCGCCGCATCATGCCGGCGAGCGCTGGCCGCACCACCATGTGCCCGACCGAGCTGGGCTACGACGCGGATGTGCCCCCCTGCCTGCGCCTGTTGCCCATCGAAACGCGCCTGCAGAAGCAGGCCCTCATGGAGTGGCGCGCGGTACCCGAAAAATGGACGCGGATCGATCTGGACGTGAATGACCCGGCGCAACTGGCGCAGGCGCTCGAGAAAGTGGCCGAAGTTCGCCATGTCACCCAGGACGAAGCCCGTTCTCTTGGGTTCTGGCATGACAGCAGCCCGGAAGACAACCCGCGCGTAGGCGCTGACGGCCTGATAGAGGTGCCCAAGTGGCGCCATGCACTGATCAATATTGCGCACCCGCTTCTCAAACAGGGCCTGGTCATCCTGGATACGCCGGGTCTCAATGCCATTGGCGCAGAACCCGAATTGACGGTGAGCCTGATCCCCCAGGCCCATGCCGTGGTGTTCATCCTGGCGGCCGATACCGGTGTTACCAAGTCCGACCTTGCCATCTGGCGCGAGCATTTGATCACCGACGGTGACGGCACCGATGCGCGCCTGGTGGTGCTCAACAAGATCGACACCCTTTGGGATGCGTTAAGCACGCCCGAACAAGTACAGGCACAGATCGACAAGCAGCGTGCAACATCTGCTGAAATCCTGGGCCTGCCTGAATCCCAGGTCATTCCCGTATCGGCCCAAAAAGGGCTGGTGGCCAAGGTCACGCGAGACAAGGCCTTGCTGGAAGCCAGCCACCTGCCGGCCCTCGAGCTGGCATTGGGGCAGGGCGTGATGGGACAGCGCCAAAAAATCCTGCGTACTGCGGTGTCGGGCGGTATCAGCGAACTCCGGACCGAAGCGGGGCGGGCCATGCACATCCGCCGGCGCGATCTGGCCGAACAGATGATTGAGTTGCGTGGCCTGAGAGGAAAGAACGTCTCGGTCATCAAGCACATGCGCAGCCGCATCGAGCAGGAGCAGGCTGAGTTCGACACCAGCGGCTCGAAAATTCACGCGGTACGTTCTGTCCACCTCAAATTGCTCCGTGACGTATTCAATCTGCTCAGCACGCCGACGCTCAAGGCAGAACTGGCCGAGCTGACGCATGCCCTGAAGCAGCCGGGCATCAAGCTGGGCGTCAAGAAGGCTTATGGCCAGACTTTTTCCCGCCTTCGCGAGGGACTGCAGAAGTCGCAGATCATGAGCAGTGAAATCCAGTCCATGTTGACTGCCTCCTTTCGCCAGCTCAATGCCGAGTTCAGTTTTTCGCTGCAGGCGCCAAAAGAGCCGGAGCTGATCCGCTATGAACACGACCTGGAGCAAATTGAGCGCAGCCATTTGCAATATCTTGGTGTGGGCAATGTTCTGAAACTTTCCCAGCCGGAATTTTCCGAGAGGCTGGTACGTGCCCTCGCCACGCGCCTGCGGGTGGTCTACGAATCCGCCCTTGGCGAAGTGGAGCTCTGGAACAAGTCAGCGGCATCGCAGCTTGATGCGCAGTTGCGCGAGCGGCGGCGCAATTTCGGCCGCAGGCTTGAAGCTATCGAGCGCATCCAGCAAGCGGCGTCTGGTCTGGATGAACGGATCGCTGAAATCGATATCCAGGAGCGCGTACTCGATGAGCTGGACAACAAGCTCACGGAGCTGACTTCCCATCTGATGGGCTCTTCAACGCAGTCCAAGACGCCGGATGGTGCCGCTACTGCAGAAAATGCCGCGGTGCCCGAGGCTGCCTGAGCGTTGACGCGGTCGCGACCCACCAAGACCCCTTCGGGGCGGAAATCGGTTGCTGTGAAGCAAACGGCCTCATGCCAGTTGCCCGGATTTTCCGGGGAAATTGTGCGCTGGCAGGCTTCGCACGGACGCAATAGCCTTCCCTGGCAAAACACACGCGATCCCTACCGCGTGTGGCTGTCTGAAATCATGTTGCAGCAGACTCAGGTCGCAACGGTTCTGGATTATTACGCGCGATTCCTTTCACGCTTCCCGACGGTGAAGGAGTTGGCTGCGGCTTCCGAAGACGATGTGCTGGGTCTATGGAGCGGGCTGGGTTATTACAGCCGTGCGCGCAATCTGCACCGCTGCGCTCAGGATGTAGTGGCATTGCATGCCGGGCAATTTCCGGAGACGGCCGAGCAGCTCCAGACCCTGCCAGGCATAGGCCGTTCAACCGCCGCGGCCATCGCCTCGTTTTGTTTTGGCGAACGTGTTGCGATTCTGGATGGCAACGTCAAACGGGTGCTAACGCGGGTTCTGGGTTTTTCCGCCGATCTGGCTCAAAGTGCCAATGAACGGGCGCTTTGGAACACGGCTGCAGA
Source organism: Polaromonas sp. P3_B4 (assembly GCF_056402835.1). Lineage (NCBI taxonomy): Bacteria > Pseudomonadati > Pseudomonadota > Betaproteobacteria > Burkholderiales > Comamonadaceae > Polaromonas > Polaromonas sp. P3_B4. Next base: position 2,755,161 of record NZ_JBFUGQ010000001.1, on the reverse strand, counting down.
GCTGCTGCCTGAGCAGGACCTGCCCGAAACCATGCCGCGCTATACGCAGGGACTGATGGATCTGGGTGCCACGATTTGCGTGGGCCGCCAGCCCCAGTGCCTGTTATGCCCGGTACAAAACCTGTGCCGCGGTTTTGCAGCCGGTGATCCCGGCAAATATCCCGTGAAGACACGAAAGCTCAAGCGCAGTGCGCAGTCGCTGAGTCTGTTGTGGGCGCAGAAGCCGGATGGTTCGGTCTGGCTTGAAAAGCGCCCCAGCCGGGGAATCTGGGGTGGGCTTTACTGCCTGCCGGTTTTCGAGAGTGATGAGGCACTGACTGCGGATTTGCCGGCTTCCTTGCGGGAAAGGCTCGATCCACTGCCAGGTTTTGTCCACGTGCTGACACACAAGGACTTGCACCTGTCGCCGTGGATCGCAGGTTTTCGGGCCGGGCAAACCATGCCCAGGTCTCTGGTTTCGGATGAACGGCCCGGTGCGTGGTTCGGCCCCGCCGAATGGCCTGCACTGGGGCTGCCCGCGCCCATACGCAAACTGTTGGAACGGGACGCCTAGGCCTGCCCGCTGTACTGGAAGGTGAGGCCGTGCCCAGCCTTATCTGGACTCAAACGGCGTCGAGCTCGCGATGCCGCTTCAGCGTTCGCCATTGTTGGCCGAAAGCTGCGGCCAATTCCTCGACAAGGTAGACGGAACGGTGTTGGCCACCGGTGCAGCCGATGGCCACGGTCACATAACTCCGGTGGTCACGTACCAGTGCATGCAGCCAATGGCTGAGAAACTGCTCGATATGGCGGAACATGTCGTCCACTTCCGTGTGGGCCTTGAGATAGCTTGCCACGGCCTCATCAAGCCCGGTCAGGTGGCGCAGACCCGACTCATAGTGCGGGTTGGGCAGCATGCGAACGTCAAACACGTAATCCGCGTCCAGCGGCACGCCCCGCTTGAAGGCAAACGACTCGAACACCAGCGTGAGCTGGGTGCTGGGAGCGGAGATCAGCGACTTTACATAGCCCTGTAGCTGTGATGAGCGGATCATGCTGGTGTCGAGCACGTGGGCCTGCTCGCGCATTTCGCCCAACAACTCCCGCTCCAGCTCTATGGCGTCTACCAATGCCCGGTGCTGGTCGGAAGCGTCAATGCGCGACAGAGGGTGAAGCCTGCGCGTTTCGGAAAAGCGGCGCACGAGAGTTTCCGTGTTTGCATCCAGGAAGAGTGATTGCACCGCCACGCCGGAGGCGCGCAACTGTCGCAGCTGCTGGGGTACCAGGGGAAGCGAGACTGCGCTTCGCACGTCCATGGCAATGGCAACTTTCTGGGCGCCGTGCTGCTGCTCCAGTGCGACGAAGGGCGTCAGCAATTCCGGTGGAAGGTTGTCCACGCAGTAATAACCGGCGTCTTCCAGTGCATGCAGGGCAACCGATTTTCCGGAACCCGACATGCCGGTGATAAGAACCATTTCCAGTGCTGCCATCACTGTCCCAGCATTTCCTTGGCGTGGGCTAGCGTGGTGCCGGAAAGCCGCTCACCGCCGAGCATGCGGGCGATTTCAGCCACGCGCTGTTCCCCATTCACATGGTCTACGGTACTGAGGGTGGTGCCGTTTTCGGCTCGCTTGGCAACGACAAGGTGCTGGTCGGCACAGGCCGCTACCTGCGGCAGATGGGTGACAGCCATGACCTGCCGGTCTTTACCCAGTTGTTTCATCAGCCGTCCGACGGTTTCGGCCACGGCACCCCCCACGCCCGAATCAACCTCATCAAATATGAGCGTTTGCGCCTGCCCCAACTGGCTGGTGGTGACGGCGATGGCCAGCGCGATGCGCGACAACTCGCCGCCGGAGGCGACCTTGCCCACGGGGCGAGGTGTGCTGCCGGCATGGCCCGCTACCAGGAACTCGGCTTGCTCCAGCCCGTGCTGGGCTGGTTGCTCAAGTTTGTTGAGTGCCACGTCGAATTTTCCGCCCTGCATGCCGAGGCCCTGCATGGCCTGGGTAATGGCTTTGGCGAGTTTGGGTGCAGCTTTGTTGCGCGCCTTCGACACCTGCCCGGCTTCGTCCAGGTAGGCTGACTTTGCCTGGCTTTCGTTTTTTTCCAGTTGAACCAGATCGGCGGCTTCGTCGAGTTTGTGCAGCTCAGCCCGCCAGGAGGCCAGCAGTTCGGGCAGTTCGGCCGGGGTGCGCTTGTAGCGCCGTGCCAGGCTGACCCACAGCGAAAGACGTTCGTCGAGTTCGGCCAGCCGTTGGGGTTCCAGCTCGGCATGCCGTGCATAGCCGTTGAGTGAATGCACCGCATCTTCCATCTGGGCCAGAGCGCCATTTAACACCTCAAGGATGCCCTTGAACTCGGGTTCGATGTGTTCCTGGCCTTGCAACGATGCAATGGCCCGTCCCAGCAGTGCGGTGGCGTTCTCGTCAGACTCCTGCAGTGCGTCGACGGCGGCCTGTACGGCATCGCGCAGAGCCTGCGCGTTGGACAACCGCCCATGCTGGGCATTTAGCTCGTCCCATTCGGCGGCCCCGGGCGCCAGCTTGTCGAGCTCGCCGATTTGCCATGCCAGCCGTTCGCGTTCGCGCTGCAGGCTGTCTTGCGCTTCGCGTGCTTCGTTCAACGTTTTTTGGGCTAACCGCCATTGTTGCCAGAGGCGTGACAACTCGCCGGTAGAGACTTCCGCATAGGAGTCGAGCAAACCGCGTACCGCGTCGGGACGGGTCAGGCTTTGCCACGCATGCTGGCCGTGGATGTCCACCAGCTGGTCGGCGATGTCCTTGAGCTGGGTGGCTGTTGCCGCGCTGCCATTGATCCAGGCGCGGCTTTTACCTTGCGCGTCTATCGTGCGCCTGAGCAGCAGGGTTTCGCTGCTGTCGAAGCCGGCTTGTTCCAGCCAGGGGGCCAGGCCGGCGGGGCTGTCAAACTCTGCGCTGATTTCGCAGCGTGCGGCACCTTCGCGAACCACACCAGCATCGGCTCGGGCGCCCAGCGCCAGCTGCAGTGCGTCAATCAGGATCGATTTGCCCGCACCGGTTTCACCGGTGAGCACCGAGAAGCCGCTGGACAAATCCAGCTCAAGCTTGTGGACGATGACAAAGTCGCGAAGCGATATGGTTTTGAGGCTCATAACTTGAATCCTGGCCGGTCAGGCCACGCCTTCGTTCCAGTGCAGCTTTCTCCGGAGTGTGTCGAAATAGCTCCAGCCTTTGGGATGCAGGAAACGCATTTGGTGTTCGGAGCGCCTGACAGTGATGCGGTCGCCATGCAACAGACTGGCCAGCGACTGCATGTCGAAGTTGGCGCTGGCGTCGCGGCCAGAGACGATTTCAATGGTAATTTCGCCCGAGTCCGACAGCACAATGGGCCTGTTGGACAAGGTATGCGGTGCAATCGGCGCCAACACCCAGCCGGCAATCGATGGGTGCAGCAAGGGCCCGCCCGCTGAAAGGGCATAGGCCGTGGAGCCGGTCGGCGAAGCGATGATCAGGCCGTCCGCACGCTGGTTCGCCACAAAGCGGCCATCCACTTCCACGCGGAGTTCCACCATACCGGCGGTCGCTCCACGGTTCACGACGACGTCGTTCATGGCGGTGGCACTGAAGACGCACCTGCCGTCACGCACGACCTCGGCCTGCATCATCCAGCGTCGATCTTCTTCATACTCGCCACGCAACATGGGGATGAGTGTGTTCTGGTAGTCCTCAAAGGCGATATCGGTGATGAACCCCAGCCTGCCCTGGTTGATGCCCACCAGGGGGATGCCGAATTGGGCCAGCAGCCGGCCTATACCCAGCATGGTGCCGTCTCCCCCTACGACGAGGGCGAGGTCGCACTGGGCCCCTATGCCGGCTGCGTCAAGAGTCGGGAACCGGGTCAGGCCGGTGTTGCTGGCTGTGTCCTGCTCGATCGCCACCTCGCAACCCTGGGTGCCCAGGAAGTGTGCGATCTCCTCCAGTGCTGACCGGGAACCTTGTGCGTGGTACTTGCCGATCAATGCGACATGGCGAAATTGCGACTTCATCGGCAAATTACATCACAACATGGCAACCGAAGCTTCGTAGAATGGCACCATGCTTGATGATCGTGCCCGATTGCTGCTGAAAGCACTCGTTGAACGCTACATTGCCGATGGACAGCCGGTAGGTTCGCGTACGCTCTCCAAAGCTTCCGGCCTTGAACTGTCTCCGGCCACCATACGCAATGTGATGAGCGACCTGGAGGAGCTTGGCCTGATTGTCAGCCCGCACACCTCGGCAGGGCGTATTCCCACAGCGCGGGGTTACCGGCTCTTTGTCGACACGATGTTGACTACCCAGCGCGACTCCTTGTCGTCGTCGGGCCATATCGGTGCGCCGCGGCTGGCACCTGATCAACCCCAAAAAGTACTCAGCAATGCGGCACACATGCTGTCGAGCCTGTCGCAATTCGTGGGTGTCGTCATGGCGCCACGCCGGACGTCGGTATTTCGCCATATCGAGTTCCTGCGCTTGTCCGAAAAACGTTTTCTGGTGATCATCGTCTCGCCCGATGGCGATGTGCAAAACCGGGTTATCTTCACCGAGGCGGACTACACGCAGTCCCAATTGGTTGAAGCGGCCAATTTCCTCAATTCACATTACGCCGGCATGGCGATCGAAGAGGTGCGGGAGCGCCTGAAGAACGAGGTGGAAGCCCTTCGCGGTGAAATCGCTACGTTGATGCAGGCGGCGGTGAAGGTCAGCTCGGAGGCCATCGAATCGCGCGACGAGGTGGTTATTTCCGGCGAACGCAATTTGCTGGCCGTCAGCGACTTCTCCAGCGATATGGGTAACCTGCGCAAGCTCTTTGATCTCTTCGAGCAAAAGGCGCAGCTGATGCGGCTCCTTGATGTTTCGAGCCGCGCCGAGGGAGTCCGGATTTACATCGGCGGCGAAAGCCAGGTCATTCCGTATCAGGAGCTGTCTGTGGTGACGGCCCCTTATGAAGTCGACGGACAGGTAGTGGGAACCCTAGGCGTGATAGGGCCCATGCGTATGCCCTACGAAAAAATGATCCAGATTGTCGACATCACCTCCAAGCTGGTGAGCACCGCGCTCAGCCATAGCAAGTAGGCCCTTACAATCGATCCCTTGAGTGGGGCGTTAGCTCAGTTGGTTAGAGCAGAGGACTCATAATCCTTTGGTCGAGTGTTCAAGTCACTCACGCCCTACCATTTATCTTCATGTGCACCTCGGCGTCCGGTTTCGGGCTCTGGGGTGTTCCCCCATCTGAGATCCTAAAGAACTGGAATCCAGGAGGGCCGGGGGAATATCTGCCGGTGCCGACTTACATCGGCTTCAAAAGACTCGAAAAATAGTTGCGTTCACCCCAGCTTACGGCGCATGTGCCTGAAATCACGTACCAACGCCCCGCAGGATGGCCCGTGCCTTGGTTTTCACCCATACAAGAGCATTTGCAGGTCACTCCTTGGGCACTCTAGCAGTGCCGGCGCGCACTTTTGCTGCACTCTCAGCGCTGAATTACGTAGATTGTGTTGAATTGCGCTGAAGTCTGACTCGAGTTTGGAGTGAACCCCTCGAGCTGGATCGGAGGGGTTCACTCCAAGTATGGCTTCAATAATTATCCGACAGAGCTAAAAAAGCATTGCTCGTGGCCCAAAGGCCGCCGCGTGGGTGCTTGCCCTTTAAACGGCAGCCTTAAAAGCTCAAGTCTTTCTCTATGTCCTGCATCTTGCGCCGGGCGATGGCCAGGTTGGATTTGGCCTTGTCCAGCACGAAGTAGATAAAAACGCCTTCCTTTCGCGAGAGCGGGCGAATCAGGTGGTATTGCTTGCCCAGTGTGATCAGGATGTCTTCGATCACGTCGTTCAGGCCCAGCGAGCGCATGGTCTTGAGCTTTGCGCGCATGACTTCCGTGTTGCCGGCGGCGGCCACTTCCAGGTCCACCCCCGTGCCGGCGGAGCCCAGCATCATGCCGCTGGAGGAGTCGACGACGGCGGCGCACAGCGCTCCGTCCAGGGTGAGAAGTTCATCGAGAGATTGTTTGATGGTTGTCATGTTGGGTAAGTCCTAGCGCGCATGCTTTGAGAAGGGATACGGGAAAGGCATGCGCGCCATCATTCCCGTTTCCCATGAATTCATCCCTGCCCTATCAGTCTGCCCAGGCGGCCGACCTTCTGGAACCAGGCGCCCATGTCCAGCGCCATGCGCCCGGACAGGGTGGCCATCACAATGCCCTCGCCGCACGGCATCAGGCTGAGCACTCCGTCACTGTGGATCATCGAGATGGCCTGGAGCGGCCCCAGATCGGCGAACGGAATGCCGCTGCGTGCGTGCAGCCGCCAGTAGTCGCTGGCCGCCTCGGCGATTGCATCGATCCGGGGATGGTTTCCCGCCGACAGGTACACCATGCCCGTGGCCGAATCCACCAGCGCGCAGGCGCTCACGCCCGGCGTCAGGGCCATGCATGCCAGTTCGGCGGAGACGTGCTGCGTGTTCACGCGGCTTCCAGTGCCCGGACGCACTCGCCCGAGCGGTAGGCCACCTGCCCGAGGATGGCGTGTTCGTTGGCGATGACGTTCACCACGAGGTCGACGTCCTTGCGGTGGATCGCGCTCAGGAAGGCAAAGCCCGCGTCCGTGTTGATGGTGACGCTGCGGCTGCGGCCTAGCCGGGCCTCCTGCGACACCACGGCTCCTATGGCCGAGATCGAACTCGCCAGTGCCGCCACGCGCACCGGGTCGATGTCACGCGTCACCGCGCTGGCAATGTCGAAGCCATCGGTCGTGGCGACCACCACGGCCACCACACCGTTCACCTCTTCAAGCATCCTGCGTGCCTGGTCCTGGGCCGCGCTGCGGACCGTCTCGCTCACCATCGTCATGTTGTTTCATTCCCTGTCATGAAGGATTCCACCTGCGACAGCAAGGTGTCGATCAGCAGCACCACGTCTTCGCGCCGGCGCACGTCCACGGCCAGAACCGGCAGCACCAGCCCGTGCTGTTCAAGCCGGGCCGAAAAGGCGTCCAGGTCGGGCTGCGTGTGCGAGTCCATTCTTCCGACGCCCACGGTGCAGGGGGTGTGCGCCAGCACGTCTGCAAAGCCCTGCAAATAAGCATCCAGGTCGGCCAGGGGATCGGGTCGGGAGTTATCGATCAGGATGATGATGCCTAGCGCGTTCTGCGCCAGGATGCGCCACATGAAATCAAAGCGCGCCTGGCCTGGCGTTCCGAACAGACGCAGCCTGTCGCCGGTGTCCAGCGTGAGCTGCCCGAAATCCAGCCCGACCGTCGTCTTCGCTTTGCCGAGCGACGCGTCGTTATTGGCCACGTCAGTGACTACCGGCGGTGTCTCGCTGATGGCTGCGATCGCGGTGGTCTTACCCGCACCCATGGTGCCGGTGAAAACGATTTTGTGTTCTCTCATCCGGCGCTCCGGCTGTTCCAGCTCAAGCCCAGGCGGCGCCGTATGCTGCCCAGGAAGCCCGGCACGCCGTCGATCTGGCCCGCGGCTGCGGGGATGGGCAGGGGGGCTGCTGCTGGCTGGAGGGGGGCGGATTGGCCGGGTAGTTCCCAGCTCAGCAGGCCATGCTCTTCAAGCTCCAGCATGAAAGCACCGCACGCCGATTCGGGATAGCCGGCGACCGCGCTCAACTCACACGCCGACCGGGAGCGCCGCGACAACAGCGTCGCCAGCTGGATGCGTTCGCGGCTGGAGCCGATCAGATAGGAAGGCGGCCAGCGCTTCAGGCGGCCTCGCCTGTTGGTGGGAGCCGCGGCTGCCGGGGAAGTTTCAAGCCGGTGCGCCGGCAGGGTGTCGATCTTCAACGCTGGTGCGAGCCGTCCCAGCAAGGCCACAAAATCTTCCGCCCTGAAAGGCCGCTCAAGACACTCGCCGCCTGTGCTTTCCCCACKCCGCACGATGGGCACCATGATCCGGGCTGCGGGGCCGGCATGAACGCGCTCGGGCGGGACGGGAAGCGCCGTCAACAGCACGTCGCAGTGGCCTTGCTCACTCAGGGTCCAGTCGATCACCAACTGCGTGCTGAGCTTCAGAATGGTCCGCAGCAGACTGACTTCCGCTGCTGACAAACCCTCGACGCCGATAATCATGATTGGTTCTTTGTGATTAGTTTTAGTAGGATCCTGCTTGTTTTATAGTAGTTATGTTTCAAAATGTAAATGACTTTGGGCGCCGCGCGCAGGAATTATTAAGTGTGCTAATAATTTTGTGACATTAATCACGCAACGTGGCGCAGGGCGTCTCGCTTGGCAACACTGCTGCCCCGGCGGTCCCACAGTGCGGGCCATGATTCAGCGCAATTCAAGGCCTCAATGCGCACAATTGACCCGGTTACCTGACTATGAATTCGAGTCGCAGGCCGCCGCGCCTTGACGAGTGGGTAGCCTATGAGCGATGGAACTGGAACTCTCTCTCTCAGGGCAACCGATATAGCCGAACGCATCACTGACGTCGCCCCTATGCTCTTCTTCTTGTCTTTTGGCTCGCCGTGTCTGACATGCGACGCCGGAAGGTGATTTCCATGTCGATTAATACGTGGTCGTCTGCAAGTAGACCCTGTACGGCCCGAATCGGAGACGGCGCGGGATGCCCCAAGGCTAGGTAAAGAAAAACTGTCGCTTGAACTTTCGGTGTCGATCCGGTCGGGCTCAACATAACTTGTTGGACGTGTTTAAAAGAAAGCAGTAAGCCCTAAGCAGCGGTTCGATAGTCTCGGTTTGTAGAGCAGCAGGGCCGGACCTAACAAAAAGTACTTTAAGTTTCTTCAGCTAAAAAAAGTGACGCCGAATCTACCTGTCCTAATAGTCCTTTGGTCGAGTGTTCAAGTCACTCGCGCCCTATCATTTAAATAAGCTATAATTTGAGGCTTAGCGGCTGTAGCTCAGTTGGATAGAGTACTTGGCTACGAACCAAGGGGTCGTGGGTTCAATTCCTGCCAGCCGCACCACTTTCTTAAGTGATTTCAATAGCTTAGAGGCTCATCCCTCTAGGCTATTTTTCTTTCCGGGGGCCGCTTCTGAGGTCCTTTTTATACCGTTGCCATCGCGATAGTGGTTTTCCTGGGACTCGGCAGCGCCGGACGGGCTGTACGTCCAACAAGAGCTCCGCTATTCTGGAAGCCTAATTCCGGAGGAGAAACATGGGATCACTGAATGTCGAGGACCACGGCGAGTGGCTCAGTTTTGGCTTGTCGTACGCGGGCAGCACCATTCCCGTCAGGATTTCGCGCGAGGCGATGGAGGAGTTCTTCGGCGCCGTGCCTGGGCCGGATTCCCTGAAAAAAGCGTATGAACAGGATGCTGAAATGATTCACGCCCGGGCCGCTGATCTGGTCGTGGCGGGTGTGAGCTACACGCCTGAAAATCCCCTCGTGCTGAAAATGGAAGATTTTTAGGCGCATTCACGGCCGGCAGCCATGAATGCTATGGTGGCCGGAGCATGAACAAAGCGTTTACCAAAGAAACCGAGCCGGAGGATGACGAGCCGACGCTCGTGCCCCTGCCTGCAGGCGGCAAAAATTACATCACACCGCAGGGCTATGAGCATCTGCGCAGCGAACTTTTGGACCTGATCGACAGCGAACGACCCAAAATGGTGGAAATCGTTCATTGGGCTGCCAGCAATGGGGACCGCTCCGAAAATGGCGACTACCACTACGGTAAAAAGCGGCTGCGGGAAATCGACCGGCGAATCCGGTTTTTGACGCAGAGACTGGAAATTGCGGAAATCAGCAACCCGTCGGTGCATCATGGCAGCGGCCAGGTTTTTTTCGGCGCGACAGTTGCCTATGCCGATGGCGACGGAGTTGAGCGAGTCGTGACCATTCTGGGCATTGACGAAGCCAACAGCGCCCAAGGACAAATCAGCTGGATATCACCTGTCGCCAGAGCGCTGCTCAAATCGCGTGTTGGCGATGAAGTCAGTCTCGTGACTCCGCAGGGTGTACAGGCGCTCGAGGTACTGAAAGTGGACTATCCCGCACCGGACAAATCGACAGCTGATTAGCCGGACGATTTGGCGCGTTGCACCCGCAGTACGGAAGGTGTGCGTTTCACGCTGCGCAAGGCGGAAGCCAGGTGGATGCGGTCGCGCACGGCCACGCCGAAGCGCAGGTCCGTGGCGTCATGCGAAGGCTCTTGGCCCATGTCGACATGGGTAATGTCCGCCTCGGCACTGGCCAATGCAGCCGCCACTCGCGCCAGGACCCCTTTCCCATTGGAGACGGTGACCAGGAGGTTTGTTTCAAACGTCCGCACAGGCTCGTCGGACCAGTCCACGGCGATAAAACGCTCGCTGTCACGGTGCTGCAGTCGCTTGGCGACAGCGCAGTCATCAGTATGTATCACCAGACCTTCACCGCGGCCCAGGTAGCCCACGATGCCGTCGCCAGGAATCGGGCGGCAACAGGGGGCAAACTGTACGGAGGCGCCTTCACTCCCATCGATCACCAGCGCGCCTTGCGACACAGACTCATGGGCGGTGTAGCGCTCACGGCTCATGAGCAGGGCATTGGGTTTTTCACCGGTTTCGGCAAGCAGGGTGACGATGCGCTTGGCCACCATGCTGGCGATCCGTTTGCCCAGCCCGATGTCGGTCAGCAGATCGGCACGTGACCGGTTGCCGGTAAAACGCAGAATCTTTTCCCAGGTGGCGTGGTGGGCTTCATCGTCGTCGGGGAGGCGTTCGCGTTCGATGCCCTCGGCACGCAGCGCCTGCGCGAGCATTTTTTCGCCCAGGTCTTGCGACTCGGACAGCGCCATGGTTTTCAGATGGTGGCGTATTTTGGAGCGGGCTTTCCCCGTGCGTACAAATCCCAGCCAGCCGGGGTTGGGGCTGGAGACCGAAGCCGTGATGATTTCGATCACGTCGCCGTTATGCAGCTCGGACCGAAGCGGCACCTGTTCGCCGTTGACTTTGGCCGCTACGGCGCGGTGCCCCACGTCACTGTGAATGGCGTAAGCAAAATCCACGATGGTCGCGCCACGCGGCATGGCCATGATCTGGCTTTTCGGCGTGAACACATAGACCGCCTCGGGAAACAGGTCAATCTTGACGTGGTCCCAGAACTCGGCCGCATCGCGTGTTTCCTGCTGGATGTCGAGCAGCGATTGCAGCCACTGTGTCCCCAGCCGCTGCGAAGCGTCGCCATCCGGGTCGGTGGCCTTGTAAAGCCAGTGCGCCGCGACCCCGGATTCCGCCACCACATGCATGGCTTCGGTGCGCATCTGGAACTCGATATTGGTACCGAAGGGGCCAACCAGCGTGGTGTGCAGGGACTGGTAACCGTTGATCTTCGGGATTGCGATGTAGTCCTTGAACTTTCCGGGCAGGGGTTTGTAGAGCTGGTGCAACACCCCCATGGCCGTGTAGCAGGCCGTCAGGTCTTTCACGATCACCCGAAACCCATAGAGATCGGTCACCTGGGCAAACGAAAGGTGCTTTTCATCCATCTTGCGGTAGATGGAATACAGCGTCTTTTCTCGTCCCGAGATCATCACCGGCACATGGGCACCGGTAAAGGCCGATTCGACCTCTCCCTGCACCCGCTTGATCACGTCGCGTCGGCGGCCGCGGGCCTTCTGCAACGCCTTGGTCAAGGTGGCGTAGCGCCAGGGGTGCAGGTGCTGGAAGGAAAGGTCCTGCAATTCCCGGTAAGTCGTGTTCAGGCCCAGGCGGTGGGCGATGGGCGCGTAAATGTCCAGGGTTTCGCGCGAGATTCGGGTCCATTTGGCGCGCGGGACATCGCCCAACGTGCGCATGTTATGCGTCCGGTCAGCCAGCTTGATCAGGATGACCCGCACGTCGCGTGCCATGGCCAGCAGCATCTTGCGGAAAGACTCAGCCTGGTTTTCTTCCCGGGTATTGAATTCCAGCTTTTCGAGTTTGGTCAGCCCGTCCACCAGTTCAGCCACCGGCGCGCCGAAACGCTCGATCAGCTCGGGCTTGGTGACGCCGCAGTCTTCAATGGCGTCATGCAGCAGGGCGGCCATGAGCGCCTGTGCATCCAGCTTCCACTCGGCGCATTGTTGCGCGACGGCGATAGGGTGGGTGATATAGGGTTCGCCGCTGTTGCGCAGCTGGCCCAAGTGGGCCTCATCTGCAAAGCGATAGGCGCGGCGGACATTGTCAATGTCGGCAGCGCTCATGTAGTCGAGTTTCGCCGTGAGCGCAGCAAAGCTTGCCGCTGCTGCGTTGGCGGCGGCGGGGGTCGACTTGCTGGAAACAACAGGCGAAAGCATGGCGCTCATGCCTTAAATGTATCGCGGCATGAATAAATCATGAAAAAAATGGACTTTATGAGGCCATAAATGAAAAAAGCACCGCATTGCGGTGCTTTTTTGCGGTGCCAGATTTGACTCAGGATGGCACTTTTTTCAGCATTTCGAGGCCAATCTTGCCTTCTGCGATCTCGCGCAGAGCGGTAACGCCAGGCTTGTTCTTGCTTTCAATCTTGGCGGCGTGCCCCTGGCTGAGCATGCGTGCACGATAGGTGGCAGCCAACACCAGCTGGAAGCGGTTCGGGATTTTTTCGAGGCAGTCTTCAACGGTAATGCGGGCCATGGTGATCTCCGGTGTGATCGATAACGGGGAAAGCGGGTGAAATCAGGGAATTTGAAGGGCCTGGAAGGTTTCGGCGCGGGCTCGCCGCTGGGCCGAAAACTTGAGCCTTTGGGCATGCACAATGGTTTTCAGGTCGAAAACTGCCCGCTCAAATAACTCGTTAATTATAACGAAGTCGAATTCCCGGGCCTGGGCCATCTCGGTGGCCGCGTTTTTGAGCCGCAATTCGATGACTTCGGCACTGTCTTCGCCACGCCGCTGCAGGCGCGAGCGCAGCTCTTCCCAGCTTGGCGGGAGTATGAAAATCAGCACCGCATTGGAAAAAATCCGTTTGATGTTGATCGCCCCCTGAAAGTCTATTTCCAGAATCACGTCGGCGCCGGTGGCTATTCGCTCTTCAATGGTCTGCCGCGAGGTGCCGTAGCGATGGCCGTGCACATGTGCCCATTCCAGGAAGGAGTCGCGCAGCACCATGCCGTCAAAGTCCTCGGGCGAGAGAAAAAAGTACTCCCTGCCGTGCTTTTCCTGGCCGCGTGGAGGGCGCGTGGTGTGCGACACCGCGGGCTGGATGCGTGAATCCAGTTCCAGAAGGGCCTTGACCAGGCTGGATTTGCCGGCCCCGCTGGGGGCGGCTACAACAAAGAGGTTTCCGGGGTAGTCCATGCGTTCTGGGCGGTGATTTCGGTGTTTTAGGCTAGGGGCGGGGCTATTCGACGTTCTGGACCTGCTCACGGATCTGCTCTATCAGCACTTTCATGTCGACGGAAATGCGTGTCAGTTCGAGGGATGCCGATTTGGAGCCCAGTGTATTGGCTTCGCGGTGCAGCTCCTGGATCAGGAAATCCAGGCGCTTGCCCAGTTCCCCGCCGTTTGCCAGAAGGCGGTCAATTTCATCCAGGTGCGAGGAGAGGCGGGTGATTTCTTCCGCGACGTCAATGCGGATGGCAAAGGCTGTGGCCTCTGTCAGCGCCCGGTCCTGTGCAACTTCCGGCAGCGTGGCGCCGTCCGACAGCGCCATGGCTTCTTTCCAGCGTTCCAGGAAGCGGGTTTTCTGCTGCTCAACCAGTTTGGGCACCATGGGCACCGCCAGCGCTGCCAGCGCACGCAGCTGTCCCGTGCGGTCAAGCAGCATGTCGGCCAGCCGGGCGCCTTCGCGTTCGCGGGCCGCCATCAGCTCTTTCAAGGCTTTTTTGGCCAGCTTGAGCAGCTCATCGCTGTAGTCGTGTGGTTTTTTGTCCTCATTGGTGGCGATCCGCAGAATATCTGCCACGCTGAGTGCGGGTGCCTGCGGCAGCCAGGATTTGATACTGTCTTCCAGCGACCCGAGCCGTTGCAAGGTTGCCGAAGATGGCGCGCGCAGGGTGCTGGCCGAGGTACTTTCCAGCGAAACCCGCACTTCCACCTTGCCGCGCTTGAGCTTGCCGGTGAGCAATTCGCGCAATGCGGGCTCGGCCTGCCTCAATTCGTCGGGCAGGCGAAACGCCAAATCAAGAAACCGGCTGTTGACAGAGCGTATTTCGACGCCCAGACGGGAGCTGGCATCCGCGCCCGATTCAGTTTCCGGGGCGGATTGCGCCATGCTCGATTGCACGGCTGCATAACCCGTCATGCTGTAAACTGACATTTAAAAATACGCTTTACTAGAGAGAGAACAAGACCCAGACTGACCAAGTCATTCTGGCTCATCCCAAATTATGTCAAAGGTCAAGCCCGCACCATTGCCGCCCGACACCGTGATTGGTGGCTATCGTGTTGTGCGAAAGCTTTCAGCCGGTGGCTTTGGCGTAGTTTACTTGGCCGTCGACAACGAGGGCCAGCAGGTCGCCATCAAGGAGTACCTGCCGTCGTCCCTGGCTGGCCGGGCCCCGGGGGAATTGCTTCCGCAGGTCCAGGCTGAAAAACTCTCGCTGTACCGCCTGGGACTCAAAAGTTTCTTCGAAGAAGGCCGTTCACTGGCCCAGATTTCACACGGCTCCGTGGTCAGTGTGCTGAATTTCTTCCGTGAAAACGAGACCGTTTACATGGTCATGAACTACCTGGAGGGCGGAACCCTGCAGGATTTCATCATCACGGCCCGTGAGCTGAAAAAGCAGAAGGTCTTCCGCGAGTCGACCATCCGTTCGCTTTTCGACGAAATCCTTCGGGGATTACGCATCGTGCACCAGCACAAGATGCTCCACCTGGACATCAAGCCCGCCAACATCTTCATTACCGACGACAACCGCGCCGTCATGATCGACTTCGGCGCAGCCCGAGAGGTGCTGAGCAAGGAAGGCAACTTCATCCGCCCCATGTACACCCCGGGCTTTGCTGCCCCCGAGATGTACCGCAGGGACTCCTCCATGGGTCCGTGGACCGATATCTATGCGATCGGCGCCTGCATTTACGCCACCATGCAGGGCTATCCCCCCAATGATGCGCCGCAGCGCCTTGAAAAAGACCGTTTGTCGCTAGCCCTGTCCCGCTTGCGTGGCGTGTATTCCGACAACCTGATTGAGGTCGTAGAGTGGTGCATGTCCCTTGACCCCTTGTCACGGCCGCAGTCGGTATTTGCATTACAAAAAGAATTGAGCAGGGAAGGTGAGCGTCGTTACACCAAACTCACCGTCAGCGAAAAGGTTCGCCTTCAGTTTGACAACATGGTGTCTGACACGAAAAAAACAGCGCGCAAAGCCACTGGCTACGCGACTAAATTCAAATGAAATTCTCAGTCTTTCAGGTAAGCCGAAAAGGCGGGCGCGAGAAGAACGAAGACCGCATGGGCTATTGCTACACGCGAGAGTCGGGCCTGTTTGTGCTGGCAGACGGCATGGGCGGCCATCCTGAAGGCGAAGTGGCGGCGCAGCTTGCGCTGCAGACCATTTCCGCGCTGTACCAGAAAGAAGCGCGCCCTGTCATTGAAGACACCACCGAATTTCTTTCAACCGCGCTGATGGCGGCGCACCACCAGATCATTCGCTACGCCAGCGAAAAAGGCATGCTGGACACGCCCCGCACCACGCTGGTCGCGGCGATTTTGCAGGGCACCGGAGCCACTTGGGTCCATTGCGGCGATTCACGCCTGTATGTGGTGCGAGACGGCGAACTGCTGACACGCACCCGCGACCACTCCTACCTGGAGCAGCAGAGCGCCGGCGTCATCAAGCTCGAACGCATCAACCGCAACATCCTGTTCACCTGCCTCGGTTCTCCGACAAAACCTGTTTTTGACGTTGCCGGGCCCGTGACCCTGCAGCAGGGCGACAAACTGCTGCTCTGCTCCGACGGTCTCTGGGGCAGCCTGAGCGACGAGGAAATTGTCCGCCAGCTGGCCGGCAAAGGGGTTTCGGATGCCGTCCCCGACCTGGTCGAAAATGCCTTGCGTACCGGCGGCGAACACAGCGACAACGTCACCGTGCTGGCCATGGAGTGGGAAACGCCCGACGCCTTCGAATCCACCCGGGGGGTGTCTACCGACAGCATCATGGACGGCGTTTTCGCCTCGACCATCCAGGCCGGCGTGCTGGATACCGTGGTGGACGACCTTGACGAAGCGACCATTGAACGCTCCATCGCTGAAATCAACGAAGCCATTCGCCGCTCAGCCGCAAGAAAAGCCTGATACCCCGGCTTAGCCGTTTCGGTGGCTGCGCCTTCGGCGCCGCTTGCCTCTCCCGTTCCCGCTCCATTCCAGTTCCATCCCCCTCAATTCCGCCATTCAATCCGGCGCCTTGCCAGAAAGCCATCCACCATGAGTCAGTTTGAACGAAGCGGCGCGCGTGCGGCCGACGCCCTGCGCCCCGTACGCATCACCCGCCACTACACGGCCTACGCCGAAGGCTCGGTGCTCATCGAGTTCGGCGGCACCAAGGTGCTGTGCACCGCCTCCGTTGAAGAAAAAGTGCCCGGCCACAAAAAGGGCAGCGGCGAAGGCTGGGTCACGGCTGAATACGGCATGCTGCCCCGCGCCACGCACACCCGCGGAGACCGCGAAGCCGCCCGAGGCAAGCAAAGCGGCCGCACGCAAGAGATCCAGCGCCTCATCGGCCGGTCAATGCGGTCGGTGTTTGACTTGAAGAAACTCGGCGAGCGCACCATCCATCTTGATTGCGACGTGATTCAGGCTGACGGCGGCACCCGCACCGCCAGCATCACCGGCGCTTTTGTGGCTGCGCAGGACGCCGTCAATACCCTGCTGGCCAGCGGCAAGCTCCAGCAAACCCCCATCATCGACCACGTCGCCGCGATCTCGGTCGGCATCGTGCAAGGTACGCCCCTGCTGGACCTGGAATACACCGAAGACTCCGCCTGCGACACCGACATGAACGTCGTCATGACCGGCGCCGGCAATTACGTGGAAGTGCAGGGCACTGCCGAAGGTGCGGCGTTCTCGCGCAAGGAAATGGACGCGCTGCTGGTTCTGGCCGAAAAAGGCATCGTCGAACTGGTCGGCATGCAGAAACAGTCGCTATCAAATTAATAGCTGCTCGCGCAGACCCCTATTGGCCTGGAGCCTTTTTTCGTTATGAAGATCGTACTTGCGTCGAACAACCAGGGCAAACTCGCCGAGCTCAAGGCCATGCTTCTTCCCCTGGGCCTGACGCTGGTCAGCCAGGCTGAGCTGGGCCTGCCGGAGGCTGACGAGCCCTTTCGCACCTTTGTGGAAAACGCACTTGCCAAAGCCCGCCAGGCGTCGCGCCTCAGTGGCCTGCCCGCGCTGGCCGACGACGCCGGTTTGTGCGTGGACGCTTTCGGCGGCCTGCCCGGCGTGGACACCGCGTTTTACGCCACGCAGTTTGGTTACGCCAAGGGCGACGACAACAACGTCAAGGCCTTGCTCGAGCAGATGGCCGGCCTGACCCAGCCCGCCCAGCGCCGCGCCGCGCTGGTCAGCACCCTGGTGGCGGTCCGGTCTGCAGAAGACCCGGAGCCACTGATTGCCTCAGGCCGCGTGGCCGGAGAAATCGCACCCGCGCCCGTCGGCAGCAACGGCTTCGGCTTTGACCCCGTGATGTACATCCCCGAGTTCGGCAAAACCTTTGCACAGTTGCCCGTTGAAGTCAAAAACGCCAACAGCCACCGAGGCAAAGCCGCACAGCAAATGATCGAACTCCTGCGCGAGCGCTGGAGAATATGAAACACCCCGTGGCTTCGCGCACTTCGTGTCGCGGCCTCCCCCTCAAGGGGCGGCACCTGCGGTCCGGCGAAGCCGGTCCCGCGGTGTCCACTGGCCTGAGCTTCAACGGATGTGAGGCTTCGTCCCTGCCATATTCGTTCAGCGATCAGAACCCATCATGAAAGACATCCAGCACTACATGCGCAGCGGCACGCTGCAGCTGGCCGCGTTGCCGCCGCTGTCACTGTACGTGCACCTGCCTTGGTGCCTCAAGAAATGCCCTTACTGCGACTTCAATTCGCACGAGGTCGCCGGCGAAATGCCAGAGCAGCGCTACATCGACGCCGTGGTGGCCGACCTGGAGGCCGCGCTGCCCCTGATCTGGGGCCGCATGGTGCACAGCATCTTCATTGGCGGCGGCACACCCAGCCTGTTTTCACCCCAGGCCATAGACCGCCTGCTCGCCGACATCCGCGCACGCCTCAGACTGGAAGCCGACTGCGAAATCACGCTCGAAGCCAACCCCGGCACCTTTGAGAAAGACCGCTTCAAGGCCTTTCGCAGCGCCGGCGTCACGCGCCTGTCCGTCGGCGTGCAGAGCTTTGACGACAAGCACCTCAAAGCCCTCGGCCGCGTGCACGACCGCGCCCAGGCCATCGCCGCGGTAGAAGAAGCCGCACAGGCCTTCGACACCTTCAACCTCGACATCATGTACGCGCTGCCAGGCCAGACCATGGAAAGCCTCGAGCAAGACATGCGGCAGGCGCTGGCCCTGCAGCCGCCCCACATCTCGATTTACCACCTCACCATCGAGCCCAACACCTACTTCGCCAAATTTCCGCCCGTGGTGCCTGAGGAAGACACCGCCTACGCCATGCTCGACAAAATCACCGAGATCACGCAAGCCGCCGGGTTGCAGCGCTATGAAGTGTCCGCCTACGCCAAGCCCGGCCACCGCTGCTTTCACAACCTCAACTACTGGCAGTTTGGCGACTACCTCGGCATAGGCGCCGGCGCCCACAGCAAGCTCAGCTTTGCGCACCGCGTGGTTCGCCAGGTGCGTTACCGTGAGCCCAAGCTCTATATGGAAAAAGCCCTGGCCGGCGAAGCCGTCACACAAGAAACCGAAGTCAGCCGCGTTGACCTGCCGTTCGAATTCATGCTCAACGCCCTGCGCCTGCGCGACGGCTTCAAGCTGCAAGACTTCACCGAAAAAACCGGCCTGCCCGTCACCGCCATCCAGCGCGGTCTTGAAGAAGCCGAACGCAAGGGCCTGATCGAACGCGACTTCGTACGCGTCAAGCCCACCGAGCGCGGCTTTGATTTTTTGAACGACCTGCAGACATTGTTTTTGGCCGACTAGCACCCACGTCAACGCCCAACGCCAGCGCCAACGTCAACGCAACATCCCGTCTACAAAATCTATGGAAACATCCGCCGTTGTTTTTCTGGTTATCAGCTGCGCCATCAGCTTCGCGCTGGGCCGGCTGTTTGTGCACTTCCGCGACAAAAAGCGCAAAGAAAAACTGCAGGCGCGCGAAGCCGAAGCATTGCGCAACCGCCCCCCAGAACCCGAGTCCCTCAACAAGGCCAAGCGCAAGCGGCAGCTTCAGCAACAGAGCAAGCTCAGCAAGGGTCGTGATAGCCGTTAAGCCGGGTGCGCAAGCCGTATCTTCCGGCGCGATTGCGTCAGAAGATCCAGGGTCGTATAAGTGTTCGGCTTATCTGGCCATCCATTTCGCGCAAGCTTCATACGATTTTCCGGCCAGCCAATAGCTGCTGTTCAATTCTTCCTTCGGCAATTGCTTCATGGCTTTCAGAAACGTGGGCTTGTCTTGTTTGGCGCATGCATAGCTCGGATAGAGGTTTTTAAAATACGGATCTGGGTAGCGCGCAATCAGGTCTTCAAAACTTGCTTTCATTCGCGGCCAGTTCATTTTTGATCCGGGCAGCAAAGCTCGAGTCCGGTGAATATAAAGTCGTGCATACATTGAGCTTCCTTCGGTAGCCCGTTGCTGCTCACTCCAGTAATTGATAAAAGCATCAATGGCTTCCCAGTTCCCGTCCTCCGCTTGAGCCATGCTGTCCAGCGTATTTCTATAAAGATAAAAATCCCTCGGCCAACGCTTGACGGCATTCTTTAAGGTCGCTGCGATATTGGCATTGGCAGATCTTGAGTCAAGAGCAATGGCGAGCGTCAGCATGTCCCACATCGGCGTAGCTTTCAACTCGGTGGGCGCGTCATCAAGTATTTTTTGTGCGGCAGCTAGCCTGCTGTCATAGAGCTCCCAAGCCTCGGGAGATATCGAGTTCGGTCCTCCCGAGCCGCGCGCGTTCCACGCATTGGCGTATTGGTAGCGGGCTTCAGCAAAAACTGCAAAGTAAGAATTCGGAACAGCAGACTTCCAGCGTTTGATTCGGTCTTCTTCCAGTGGCAACGTTCCAGGTGCGGGCATTGCCAAACGGAACCCCATATACGGCGCGGTAGCCATGGGCTCACCTGCGGGGAAATTCTTGCCCGATGCAATCAACTCCTTAAGCGACCGTTCCAGTGCTTTAAAGCTCTCCAGCGTGTACAGCAGCTTGAGGTTTGACGCGGCAGTCTGAAAATTGGGCCAATAGTCGTTGTTGCATGGCGGGCTTCCAGGTGGGCTATGGCAACGCCAGGGAATTTCATCGTCGGATGCAGCAGATGCCGTAGCAGCCAAGCCAACCCCCAGCACGGCAAGAATGCATCCCTTCTTCAGATGGCTGCGCCAGTTCTGGAAAACCGGGGTCATTTTCAAATCGATGAGTTTCAGCATGCGGTGGTGCCCTATTTTGAAGCCCATAACGTACAGACATCGTAGGAGTTGCCCGGCAGCCATAAATTGACACGAAGCTGCTCTTTGGGCAGCTGGCTAATGGCCTTGGCATATGCCGGCTTGTCCCTGGCGAAACAGGTATACGCGGCATAAAAGTTTTTAAACTGGGGATCGGGATAGCGCGCAACCAGATCCTCAAGACTCGCACGCATCCTCTGCCAACTCATCTTTGTGTCGCTCGGAAGTGCGTATTCTCTCAAGTCAATATACAGGCGTGCATACATCGACAATCCTTCGGTAGCCTGTTGTTGCTTGCTCCAGTGATCGATAAAGGCCTCAACGACCTCCCAGCTGCCACCCCACTTTGGGGTCAATCGCGAGGCTGCAGTTGAGTAGAAGTCGAATTGCCGCGGCCACTGCGTCACTGCCGCCTTGAACACAGGTGCTATCTTTTTCTTGTTCGACCTTGAGTCAAGCGCAACATCAAAGGCCACGCTATGCCAAAGGGGCGTCTTTTTTGCTTCTGCTGGCGCGCTGTCGAGAAGTTTCTGCGCAGCCCGAAGTCTGCTGTCGAACAGCTTCCAGGATTCGGGTGAAACGGTGTTGGCATAGCCGCCGCCTCGTGCATTCCACGCATCCGCATGCTGGTAGGCCGCCTCAGCGAGGACGACAAAATGCGAATTCGGAAACGCGGTTTTCCAGTGCGCCAGTTGCAGACGCTCAGGTTCCCCCGCCCCTGGCGTCAAAAAAATTTGGCGAAACGCAAAACCGGGCGCACTTGATAACGGCTCACCCGTAGGAAAGTTTTTGTCAGAGCCTGATAGCTCTTTGAGCGCCCGCTCAAGCATGGCGAAATTTTTCAGCTGATGGTTCAAGTAATAGAGCAGCTTCAGGCGATCTTTGGTGGTTGCAAGGTCTGGCCAATCTTCACCTTTGCAGACGTCACCCTGGAAGCCCCAGCAACTCCACGGGTACATGCCCAGTTTCTTGAATTCCCGTGGCCTGGGGCCACTGGCTGATACCGCTTCAGAAGCAGCCAATTCAGCGGCTGGTGCCGTTTCAGAAGCAGCTACTGCAACGGTCAGAAACCCGCCAAATAGCAAGACGAACGCGCAAACTTTCTTCAGGAAGGCGTTCCAGTTGTTGATAGACATTCGCAGCCTTTGATAAGTGGAGCAGATGGCCAGCAGAGGCTGCCGAACGAAGGAAGAATATCAGCAACGGGTCGCTTTGCGTCCTTCAAATTAAGGGCTTGCGTGGGGAGGCAACAACAACATTCAGGTTGATATGTCGGCCTGCCAAACCTGGCAATCCATCGAACGTAGTCTGCTCAGCAAGGCCGGGCGCAAGCAGCCGCAGCAACTTGAAAACAAAAGAAGTCAAAAACCACAAACGCTAGCCGGCTTCCGTGCCGGCCTATTTTTTAACCGCAGCTGACGTGTGTCACGCGCCCGGCAGCATCCACCGTCAGGCTTAGCCGATCAGCATTGAACTCCATCGTCACGACCTGCCCAGGCTTGAGCACCCGGACGGTTTTGGTGCCGGCGCGTGTGCGGGCTTCTTCTTCAAGTGCCGCGTTGGTGTTGCGGCCCACGGCAAATTGGGCTGGTTCGGCGTTGCAAGCACCGCTTGGCGGCGCAGATGCTGGCGTTGATGCAGCGGGGCCCCCTGCGCAGGCGGATAGAGCTATAGACAGGGCTAGTGCAAGAGCGTTGGGGAAATGCGTGCGCATGGCGAGATCCTTTCATGGAGTTGCTGGAACATACCTAACGATATCCCGCTGAATGTGGAGGTGCAGCGAATGCCCTTACCAGCAGTAGCTAGGCGGGTTAAGGAGCGACCAGCAGGGCAGGAGGAGCCTGGTCCGTGGAAATTAGGAATACGTTGGCAGCTCGACGGTATGCTGTGCATTTCCAGGTAGGGGAGACAGTATGAAATGGACGAATCTTATTTTGCATTTTGTCACCAAGAGGGCAATGAGTGTCGTTGCAAGTGCTGTTCTGCTGTACGTATATTCGGAGTGGTTTCAAAATATTTGGATATGGTTCCGCAACATACCGACCGCTTACCAAGTACTGTTTTGGGCGGCGATCTCTATCGTTCTGGCGGCACTCTTCGTTGCGCTTGTCAACAGGCCGATTGATGCTAACAACCCCGCATCAATACCTCGAAAATTTCTCTATTTTCGCGCCCCACTTAGACGCATTTCGTGGCGCTTTGGACCACTGTTCAACACTTTTTTTGACTATGAAGGAAAGTTCTTTGTAGCCAATGTCCCATTCCACTTGCGAGTAAACGGATGGCGCCGCGTCACCCTCAGAAAGGCATTCATCCGCAGCAGGATAAATGGACGATCTTTTGAAATCTCGATCGAAGGCCCTGCTGGCGGGTACGTGCCAGCATCCGATATCGATTGGTTGGCACCCGGAATTTGGCTCAGCGGCGTAGCAGAATTTAATCCTCCTATCCCAGCACTCGACTTCTTGGCTGTATTCGGCGATTTCGATTTCATCGTGGAATACGACCGAAGTACAAGCTTCCGACTCTACATTTCCCAAACTGACATCCAGAATTTTTTTGCAAATTGGCAAAAGTATTTGGACGAAAGAACTCGTAGATCAAATCCTGATTTCAAAGTACGACTCAAACCCAAGTGAATAGCGGAACTCGTTTTGCAAGCGAAATGAGGAACGCCCCGGGACGCTTGCTTGCGAAACAACTAGCTACCCCTGCCTGCAAGCTGCAAACGATTGCAGTGGTGCATGGGCACCTCAAATAATCGAGAAGGAGAAAAACGGATTCAAATTCAAATCCGTTAGAAGTAGCCCTATTGCTATTAAGCCGAGCAGCACGGGAAATAGGAACTCAACGATGATCCACCGTCGGTTTTGACTGACTAAGAAACGCTTAAAGATAAGCTCAAAACGTTCCAGTTGATCCTTAAGGGTCCTTTCGTTGGAGGTTGAAACTCCATACTTATAGAGCGCCATCATTCCGGAGCTATAGTTTTGGAAATTTTGAATCATCTCGTGACGAGCCGTCCTGTCTTGAAGTTCTCTTCCTCTTGAAGCCGGATCCCGATTCAATGGCGCTATGGCTTTCTCAAAAAGTGCGAGATTGAGATTCATCGCATCTTGCTGTCGGCCTGCTGCGTCAACTTGCATGGTCCACCAAGTCATCAATGAAACCTGGCGCGGATCAACATCTCTATCCGGTTTGATGAACGCGAGTCCGGTGCCCGAGCACCGGATCATCCACTCTTGAAACCCGTCCCAACTGCTCCATGCGAAGTGAACGAGCATATAACTGGTGATGCACAGGAGTCCAATTGATATCTTGGATTCAGTTAGACCAGTGAACTGCACCCCGGAAACCGAGGTGGATGAGCTAATTCCCAATCCCATCGAAATTGAAAAAATAGAAATTACGCTGGCGATCATCAAATTGCTCCGCATCTTTCGAATTGGCTCGTTGACCTCCAGGAAAACCGGATGATCTAGCACAAAGGCTACGTCTTTTCGCCTTTTCTCCGCCTTTGCAGTAGATGCATTAGCCTCTGCCTTCGGAGCTTGTGCAGATTGTTCGGTGTCCATTGCGATCCCCTTGATTGGTGAGAGCTGTACGTCGCTGCGAGCTTGATTTCGTCGGTGGCTAGGCGACATTGCGATGATGAATCGGTCCGATGTAAATCTCAAGGACGTCTTTTCCTCAATGCATTGATCACATACAACCAAGGCAGCAGCCACATTGCAGAAAAAACCACGAATGCCCATGGGATTGGGTCAGACGAAGGAAGACTGGGTCCAAGGTAAGCCGTATAGAAATCGACACTCCAAAGTACGTTCAGCACACCGAGGAGCGGAGCCAACGCCACCACCCATGCCCCGGATACCTTTGCCCCTTTCACGAATAGGAGGAAAGCGATTGGTGCTGCCGTGCCAACTATGGGAGTCCAGAGTAAAAGTGAATCAAGAGCGCGCAGGGGAGAACCCCATCCACCCAGTGCTAACGCTGCCGGCCAACTCACGATTCCAATACCAATCGCCAACACGATTCCGACAATTTGCATAACGCTCATCCCCATAACTTAGGGCATGGTATCGCACGCGATATCCTGGTCGGGATGACAATTCGAAGCGGTCGGCTTCCGGTCACGGCGGTTTATTGCAACGCATCGTGATCTGTGGGGTGTCACATGTCAGGGCTCTGCGCTCTTTCTTTCCACTGGATGGAAGCCGCGTAGTCCGGCAGTGCTGTCCACTTTTAGCCCGCCGTCGTTACCGGCATCAGTACGCGGCTGGTGCTGGGAAATGCGCAGGCTGGCGTCCAAACAGCGGATCAAGCGTGAAGAACGCGATTCATAAATGTTGGCCCATTACAGGCTACAGAAGACTGCAATGAGTCCAAAACTGTCATCAAGAATTCTTGGATTGCGCTCGATTTTCCCGGATGGCACGAATGTCTTTGCGTATTGATCTGGGAGTCACCGCAACAACGAAAACCGCCAGGGCAAATTGAAACCAGAAGGCCAGCCAAAACACAGTTGGCTCGCTTTCCAACCGAATCCATCGATTAGCTTTGCTGAACTTGATTTCGCCCGCGAGCATCGCATTGAGGCAAACCCATCCCAGAATAAGCCCGAGGCAAAGACCGGCAACGTTGCCAATCAGGGAAAAATAAGGGCTGTGCCACCAACGCTTCACGATGCTGATTCCATGTCCGTTTTTAGCCGATAACGAAGTAACCTACCAAAGCGTTATGGCCAGCGTCACGATAGCACCGACAACGATAAGGGCCGCGAAGATCAGCCCGCAGATCCAGGGTTTCATATATGTCTAGACAAAAAAAATGAAAACGACGCCGCGAGAGTTGCAGCATACCGTGTCGGGCACGAACTGGTGACGCTATTGAATTCCGCGCTAACGGAAACAGATTTCGACGGAATTCAAAAGGCTAGAGCAAGGATGCTCCCGAAGCCTGGTTTTTCGTTAGCCATGGAGCAATATTCGTTTGAATTCAGCCGACCGGCCAGCGCAGCTGGCTAGGGTCGGCTGCAATGAAGGGTGGGCGTCTTAGTGACGACGAATTTTCGTAAAGAAGTTCTCCCTATACGTCGAGGGGCGGCTGTCTTGAAAAGTTCGAACAACATCTGAGGGGCTGACGTTTGACATGAGCGGTGACTGGAAGCGTGCGAAGCGCTGGAAGGTGTCCGCTCGTTGGAAGGGTTGGCGCCTCAGCCCTCATGGAACCACCTTAAGCGCTTGTGTAGCAGGCGCTCGAATGTGGCACGGCCTTCTGCTACGCCGCACGAGCGTGACCATGGGTCGGTTTCATCGGGGCGCTGTGAGTAGGTGAACGAAAATGTTTGGGCCGCGGCGTTGAACGCGACTTGGAGTTCATTGTCGTGGCGCACAAAGTTGGCGACCCGACCAATTAGCAACACTTCATGCGACGTGGCAGGGAACAAGCCGTTCGCGTAAGTCGAAGACGCAATGAAGCGCACGAGTTCAAGCATTGGCACAAACGGCCACGCACTGTCGCTCACGAGACGCTCATAGAAGCGCTCCACTTCAGTCCAGGTGCAGGTGCCAACGCGGCTCGAAAGCATGGGTGCCTAACGCCTGAGTTAAGGCCGCCCGCGAAGCGGCGTCGACTTGAATGAATTGTTAGAGTGCATGTCGAAAGAACTTGTATGCAATTGGTATGACTATTAGTGGCTGAGCAGCAAGAAACACCAGCAAGTACTTAAAGACTCTCGCTTGGGTAGATCTCCCGCGAAGAATCCTAGGGGGTGTCATGCAGCAAACAACGATGGAAGCTGTCGCGACCAAAATGGCCACTTTGGATATTTCGATGGCAAGGCGCGGCGCGTAGATGCTGCTGCCTGTAAGCCCAATGATTACAAGCAAAAGTAGACCAATAAAAACTCCGATTGCTGCAATCACGACTCGGAGCAGCACGGATAAAGAGGTTAGCTTGGTGGAGTTGTGATCAGTCATCATATGCGCTCTAACGTTTGAGATGAGAGCGCGTGACCCGGCTTGCCCGGACACGTCCTCTCGATTGAAAGGTTAGGCGCTTCCATGCAGACCAGCCTTCCTTTCTCACAGCAAAGCCTTCTTTATGCGCGCTGCCAGGTTTTTAGGGTCCCGACCAGCTTGTAGTCCGTGAATCCATAGAGCTTTTTTAGCAACGCATCAATGGTTTTTGACAGCGTGACAGCATCTGCCGCCTTGTATTGAACAGTCGCCAGTCTTCCAGGGCACCAATCGATAATCTGAGCAGATTGCAGCGACGCAAGAACTTCGGCCAAGAGCGTTTCCGGCGGGGCCTGCTCAGCGTAGGAAAAGTCCATGTAGTCGCCATAGATCTGTACCCATGCCTCGGGATGGTAGAGGACATCCAGTGTTGCGTAGTGCTCGCTTGGGGGAAGCTCTCCGTGGAGAGCCAGTGTGCCGAAAGCTGCTTGCAGAATTCGACGAACTTCTTCCTCAGATTCTTGTTGCATGAAGACCTTTCTTGAGGCGCCTAAGGTAGAGGTGACCGGCGACCGACAGGAGCGCGAAGCGCACGTACGGAGTTGGGTTTCCGTGTCGACCGCCAAGTTAGACATCACCAGCTTTGGGCCATTTTAAGTTCGCGAGAAGATAGACACCGATCAGGGTGCCAATGGGGACACCAAGCAGCAACAAGCAGGCAACCACGATGGAGGACGTGCGCGCCCAAGGTCTGGATCGCGCAGCTCCAAATGCGATCACACCGTGAACGGTGCCAAAGGCCAGGACCAATAAGCCCGGGCCAATAATTGACTCGCCGTCTACGCCGTCCCAGAGCAGCACGAACAGGGCCACACCAAAGAGCCCATAAAAAACACAGAGACCACGATGAACACTCATGCTTCGAATGTTGTCCGTTATCGGCGCCTTCTTGGGCTGATCCTTTCCTCCTGTTCCCATGTACTCCTCCAGTGCTGATTTGTGATGTCTAACGGTTGAGATAAGCGGCATGACTTGGTTTGCCGAGGCATGTCTGGTTGAGGGACGGGTTAGGCCTCGCGCGCACAGGTCTATGCAACATATGCGCCCACGACAACGCAGAACGCGGAGGTGAAGATGATGCGGATGAGAAAGGTGATTTGTGACTTCTTGAAGACTCGAACATCAATGAGATATCCAACCACTCCTGCCAGCCCGTATGCTCCAGCGGCAACCAAATAAGGCGTCTCGAACTGCTGACGGAACAGATGAACTGTGATGACGATCCAGACAAGAACTTCGACGGCTCCTTCTGAGAACTCGAGGACGAGCCGAGACCGCCGACTTAGCGGTTGCTTCCTGACCTCCAGGAAGCCGTTAATAAAGCCCAGGGGGAATGAGACGACATTTGAGGCAACAAAGATTGCCGCGGCATATGCGATCGAGAAGGCTAGCTCCATAGTGGCGGGGCCTAACGTTTGAGATGAGGGGCGGCCGACGGACGGCGAAGCCGGCTGCTGGCTGCCCCCTCGATGGAAGGGTTAGGCCCAGTGTGCGAGTACACCAGAGACATAGAGCGCCGTGGACAAGACGATGCCTCGAAACGGGGTGCTGAACCAGTAGCGCCAGCCGAGAAAGAGACAGCCAGCGAGTAAGGCAAGGCCGACAGCTAGCAGGAACCACGATGAAAACAGGACTGAAGGCTGCGCCAGAGCAAGATAGCCATAGACAAGGCCGAACAGCATTGCGCCGAAGCTATGACTCGCATTGAATCCGACCCAGGCCTTCCACATTGACATCTTGCCCGAGATGACAGGCGAGACTTCCTGCATTCGAGCCATTAGCGCGGGGTCGCGAGGATAAAACTTGTTCCCGCGAAAGGTGAATAGAAGATGAGCACAACCGAGGCCGAGGATCACAAACGCGCTCGCGGCGAGAAGCAGGGAAGCGATACTTGGCATACGTTGTTCCTTCTGGGCCTAACGTTGAAGGTAACCGGCCCATAACACTTGCGGCGAAGCCGCCTTCTGCAGTTGTGGGTCCGTGTCGAGCAACATGTTAGGCAGCATCTTCATGCGACAGAGTCGCTGGATCGAGCACGAATAAAGACCGTCCTCCAACCGATTCGACACCCCATGGGCGTTCCGTGGTCACACGTACCAGGGCTCTCCCATTCGGCTCCATCCAAGATGCCTCAACCTCGCAAGCGATCACGCCCGCTGCCGGGTACACACTGTGCTCGGTCAAGTGCTCCAAGGTCACAACAGGCACCTTCTCCATGAATAGATGCCGTGTCCCCTCAGCATCGACCAACTCGCACTCAACGAAGCCGGGGAAATCCGGGTTGACGAAGCGAAATATCTCAACTGGGATGAGCAGCATTGGTGATGCCTAACGTCAAAGCTGCCCGGCAGGCAGCAAGCGCCGCGCAGCGGCATTCTGTTGCCGCGTGTCCGCGCCGAGCGAAATGTTAGACAGCATACTTGGCATTCTTGTTTTGTCGCCCCGTCAAACGGTGCGGTCTGCGATAAGGTTAATCCGAGGCCACTTTGACAAAAAGCGAACAACCACTATGTCTTTGGGCCGAAAACCGTAACTCATCAATTGCCTACCGCGGTACATCAAGGCATTTCCGCCGGAGCTCGTGGCCGAAAATTCATACGACACGACGAACATCTTGCCGCCGTGACTGTTGCCCAACTCCACGGCACTAACCACCCTGCCTCGGGTAATTGTGCCGCGACGCATTAGCATGAGCTCAGCTAAATAGCGGTAGACAAGCCATCCCACCAAAGCGAAACCCGCAATGGCGGCAGCAGATGCAACGAAGGGCAGGAGTTCCATACGGGCCATTGAGATGCTGTCTAACGTAATGTATACCGCAAGGTCTGCGGTATAACATCGCCCCTGCCGTATATCCTGGCCACTGAAAACCCGGCCAAGTGCTTGTTATTCAAAGACTTATTGCCCATTTTGAGTTTCACTCAGGTCGATAAAAAAGGGACCAAACCCCGCAAACCATTTCTAGGCGGGCAGTGTGGGTACCGCCTCCCCAATATGGACGAGCACCTCGGTTGTGACTTTGGCGGCGTGCCATAGGCACGTCCGCTTGAAGGAAGGGCTGGCCGTCATCGTGTGAATGTCCCGATGTGACGCCTGAGAAATGACGACTCGCCGCAAGGTAAGTCTCATTGACGGTGGCACGCGTTCACTCGGGCACCACCTTCCTGAAGTAGAAGACCTCGTTCTTGAGACCTGACAGGAGGGAGAGGTCAAAAAAATCCAATAGAGTCCAGTTGTTCGCGCCGCATTCAAGGTGTAAATCGGAAGACAGACGAGATATCTCGATTGTTGGGCTGCCAACCATTTGCTGCATTCGTAGTTCCAACTTCGCTGGTATGTCAGCTTGCTCAAGTTGAACGTGCACGGTTTCTTTCTCTCGAATGTACGCGAGGCGCCGGCCGTTGCAAAGGATATCCATCGATACAAACTTGCCATACCAGCCGGGGTTCCGCGTGACTACGACCTTCATGACGGCTAACGTAAAGATGCGCGGGAAGCGCGCTGACGCCCTTGGGCGTTCGTGTTAATCGACAAGTTAGGCCGCTGTCCCGTTACAGGCATCATCTGAATACTCCAGGAGATCGGAACGCCTTGCGTAGCCTCACGGAACGTGCGTCCAGCGGGCCTCCAGACCCTGATAGTACTTCGCAACGATCGACGCAACCTCCGAAGGGGAGGACGGTGCATCCGTACCCACCATATTCCATCCCTGGATCCCAAGCACATTCCAGGACTCGTCGCAATGGAGGACTACCAGCTCCGACGCTTCGCCAAAGGCACAGATGGCAAGGCACGGCACACGACCCAACCAGTCGCCGCCGACGTTCAACCGCAGGAGCCCGGTAAACACGGCATCATCGGTTCGGACGTACGCCAGCACACGACAGCCATTTAGGTTTTTAGGAGGTCGGTCCATGATATTGCGAAGCGGTCTAACGTTGGACATGAGGGGCGGGCCAATAGGCGCGAAGCGGCCATTGAAACGTCCCCTCGGTGGAAAGGTTAGGCGGCATTCTCTCCGGGCAACCAGTTCTAGCCAACAAGCAGCGGGCAACATTGGCGATGGTGACTCGCTCCGATGTAAATATCTCAGTTCGCAAAAGGAAAGCGTAGAGCGAAGATGATGTAAAGGCCTATAGCGATCTCGCCCAGGCCGATGAGGATTGCCGGAATCCCTTCAACGACACGCTTCTCATCGCTATCTCCATTCCATGTGAATTTGGCTTCTCGTCGCAGAACACTCTTTACGCCCGCTGCGATCGATGCGAGGCCAAACAGTACGGTGATGATTTTTAAAAGTAGTGCCATGAGACGCCTAATGTTAGAGATGACCGAACCACGATAGTAGCGGTGGAGCGGCCTTTTTGCTGTTGTGAGTCTGTGTTGATTGAGGGGTTAAGAATTTCTATCGACCCTCAAACCTGACGGTGCCGATGATGCGTCTGGCGGTGGGTACATGCTTGTTGTTCTCGGTCAGGGCTACGGCCGTCAGAATTAGGCCCCTTTTTTGTGCGCACAGTTATTGTTCCGTACCTTGAACGAAAGCACTCAGCGTGGGCATAGTGGTATTCGTACGTTTAGCGGAAAGCATACGATCGCCGGGAAGGAGGTAATACCAATTGAGAACCGGGGCCTCGGCTGGAAATGGTGGGGGAACAAAATCGAACGACCCGTCGATGGTCGTAGCAGCGTCACCAAGCAGGCGAAGTGAAAATGTCACAACGGAAGCAGAGGTACGGGCCACCGTTCCCTCAACCATCAGCCTACGCATACCAGGAGGCGAGTAATCGCCCAGGTCGATGGAACCATGAAAGTGTTGCTCGCCGGAAATCCCACACAATCCGGCAAACCCAAATTTTTCCAAAATCATGGTTGGCAGAAAAAATGACTGCCTGGGGTCAAAGCCAACAGGGTGATTGAACGTTTTTTCATCAAGGCCGTGAAACAGGTGTCGCCCGCCAGAAAGCCGGTAAGACTCGGCGACCGCAACACCCTGGATGACGCGCGAAAACATTTGCGCGTTACCCAAGTGGCGTACCTCTACCTCAAAAGATTCTTTCGGGTTTTGTCCATTGGATGAGATTAGGCGCAATGACTTTGCCGCCATCCAACTTTCTTTGTCAGAGCACGCGGCATGACTGGATGTGACCTGAAATAGTGCAATGGCAATTGAGATATAAAAAAGACGCATGGTCAAGATACTCAACGTTGAAAGTGAGCCGCACATAGAGGCTTGGCGCTATCAGTCGCGCCGAAAATCATGCGCTTCGCGGAGCCGCGGCGTTGTGTGCCGGTTTCGATCGGCCTGTTAGGCAACATGGCCAGGCCGTTCCTTGTTCCGGTGCGCAATCCAATAGGCCAACACCGCGAGCGCAATGACCAGTGCCTGAGCTGGAAAAAGAAGCACCCATGCGATTTCGGTGTCCCTGTAGCCTCTCGCCAAGAGACTGGCCATCCAAAAACAGAATGCAATAAGAGCTGCATTCCCCGCGGCGAGAGTAGCAAGCCATAGCGTAACGCTCGCGCGGGCTCCCATCAAAATCAACGCGGAGCAATACAAGACTGCAGAACACCAAGCGTAGTTCGCTAGAAGGTGTTTCCACTCAAAGCCCGTGTTGCCAATGAATTGTGAGTAGGCCAGGAATATCGGACCAGGCAGAACGAGAAGCGAAACAATTGCAATGACTCGCATGGTGCGGCCTAACGTTGGAGTTGATCGGCGAGCGGGAGGCGTGTGCACGGAGCGCATTGAAGCACTCGGGCGTCAGTGTCGAACGGCTTGTTTGATGCCATTGCCACTAGTGGTTCCTCAGATAGTTCCGGGCAGTATAGATACCAGCCGTCGCGCACAGCCCGCCAACTAACCACGCTAGCGTCAGTCCGAACCACGCAAGCCCTAAGGCCACTCCGATGCAACTGCCGGGGGGACAAAGCTTTTCGTTCGCAAGGTGCAGCAGTGCACCGCAGAGGATGGTCCATCCAATCCACCCGGACCACAGAAACCTACGAAGTCGGTGCGGCGGGAGTTCGTCTGGATGATTCAAGAATGCACCAACCGCGAAGCCAACCGCAAAAAGCGCGAGCACCAGAACGAGCAGTGTTTCCATGGTATCTAACGTAGAAGTCACCGGCGCTGCGCGGCTTTGCCGCACGGCGTCAGTGTGGACTGCCGTGTTAGGAACTCTAGGGCGAACATACGTCTTCCTTTTCTTGCCGACTGACACAGACTTTCACGGTACCTAGGTAATTTGCTGCCGCTGAAAGCCAGCTAACCGGGTCCTCTTCCTCTGCAGAGAACACAAACGCCCCGGGTGCACGGATGTCAAAGGGCCTTACCCTCTTGATCATTGATATGACATATGTGCGCTGAGCAGAAGAAATGGCTTTGACGAAGGTAAGTTCCCCCACGTTCTTGTCCTGGAATCTAGAGCAGTAGAACTGTGCATAAGCAACAGTAAAGATGCCTTCACTACGCGGCTTAGGTGGCACAACATTGGAGTTGGGACAGGCCTTGGCCGTCACACCAAGAGTGAGGCGGATGGCGTTCGTTACAGCATCTTCCGGGGGAGATGGCTCCAGAATGGCTAGAGTGATTGATTCTTTCCATGCAGACCCCTGCTGGTCCAGAGGGACCCACGCCGTAAATTCGAGTCCGTCTTTCTTTTCTTCCGCTGCCTTCTTCCATCCCGCCCAAGCGGGTGGGGCATGAATTCGTAGGCCTTCTCGTTCCTGCCCAAATGCATTGCATAGAGGAAGAGCTGCGACTAGCAGTAGTACTAGGCGAACACGCATTTGGAGTTCTTAACGCAATGTATACCGCAAGGTCCGCGGTATAACATCGCGCTTGCGGTATAACCTGGCCACCAAAAAATCAGCCAAGTGCTTGTTATTAAAAGACTTATTGCTCATTTTGAGTTTCGTTCAGATCGATAAAAAGAACACCAAACCCCGCAAACCGATTCTAGGCGGGCAGTGTGGCTACCGCCTCCTCAATATGGACGAGCTAAGCCTAAACAGCCGATTCCGTTGTGTTTGATCATCCTCGCCCATAAACCGGTGAAAAAACCGCGCTGCCCCGGTCGCCGCTGAATCCCCCCACAAGACCCCATCCCGGTGTTGGAGTGAATCCCCTGGTCCAGCCCGAGGGGTTCACTCCATAACTAGATCAGATTTCGACGGAGTTCAGCACGCTAGAGCAAGGGTGCGACTGAAACCTGGTTTTTTGTTGGCCACGGAGCAACCTGCGTTTGAATTCAGCCGACCGGCCAGCGCAGCTGGCCAGGGTCGGCTGCGATGAAGGGTTGGGCGTCTTAGTGACGACGAGTTTCCGCAAAGAACTTATCCCTATACGCCGAGGCAGACTCTGGCAATTCCATGACCTCTGCGGCCGCTTCGAGCCGCTTCCAGAATGCCGCCTTGCATGTGAAATCTTCCGCAATGCTGGCAATCTCTTGCAGTGCCAAGCCAAGTTCATTATGGGCAAGGTATTCATCGAACTGAACCAATGAATACTTCTCTGAGTCCGCATCGGTGGCCGCCTCGACAAGGTAGCGACGAGCATCTTTCAGGTTTGCTTCAGCAATACCCCAGGTCTTCCATAAACGCGGATTGGTCATGACGCCCAACGTTTGAGCTCAGCGGATCGCGGCGGGAGCCGAAGCCCCTCAGAATTAGTCCGCTGGAGAGACAGGTTAGATGTGCCCATGCTCTATAGCTGCCCCACATTCGGGACAGAACTTATCGAGTGGTGCGACCTCATGGCCTCGAATGCATTTTCGGCCTTTCAGCAACCTGGAGTTGTTGATCGCGGAGTAGAGCGTTGCAAACGCCGCGCCGTAGAAAACCATCCAATGCCCAGAGAAGAGACGCACTTCGGCGCCGGAATTGGCAGCATTGCTCCCGTCTCTATGGCTGGGTACGTCGCTCATACCCAGAATGAAATTGAGCATCGCGTATCCGAAGAGCCCGTAGATCGCATAGCGTGCCCAAGTTGGGCAGCCCGATAGGGCCAGCTTCCAAAAATCAGCGCGTCTTCCGTGGCGCGACATACGATTGGCGACCAAGACCGTCGGAAGCCACACTACGAAGATGCCGGCGTGCAAACCCCAAACCAGATGTCCACCTGGAATTGGCAGGCCAATCAGGGCTGCCAGGTGACTTCCTACGCTGAGAAGCAGACCAACTGCCGATAGCAGCATGAAGGGATACAAGAGGACGTTCATGGTGTCAAAAGAGGTCTAACGGTGGAGGTAAGGGGCGGCTTGTGCGATGCGCAAGACGTCTCATTGACTGAGGGGTTGGGCCACAAGCAGCGTTTATCGAACCACACATCTTCATGGTTGGAGCCATCTATCAGCAAGCGATACCCTGGCGGCAACTCAAGATACTCGACAACCCATGGTAGGGTCTCTGCCAGATTCTCCACATGCAGGAGGGCAAAGAAGTCGCTGGCTTCTGACGGTTCACCTCCGGACCAGAAGTACCAACCGTTAGTACTTGTCGTGGGCTTGTGGCGAAGGCCGTGGATTGGTTCAGTTCCGATCGTCGACAACGCGATGCCTACTTTTGAACCGGCTACAGGTGGCAACGGCGATGCGCCCACCCATTCACAAAGCGGACTTCTCACGGAGCACTCGCATTGTGTTTCCTCGGGGTCTATCGTTTGAGACCACCGGCACGTAGCAAGCGCCGCGCAGCAGGAATCTGCTGCTGTGTGTCCGAGTGGGCCGACCAGTTAGCTTTTAATTGCTGCAACACTTAGCTTTTTCCTGAGTATCAAAAAAGTAATTGCGCCGATCGGAAGAGCAATCGCAACGGTCCATTGCCCGTACAAGGGGGCAAACGCTCCCGCACTAAATAGCTGTAAGGACAAGGGCGCGAAACTCCATTCGCCAGTTGTCCAGTTCACTGCAAACTTTCCAAACCCAAGCATAACGAACAGTACCCACGGCCACTTTCGGCCTTTGAGTTTAGACCTGCCGCAAACAACAAGCGCCCAGAGGGTAAGCAACGGAAAGACTATGGCCAACGCAAAAACAAGGTATTGAATTGGCGTTTTTTTTGCTAACGTGAACCGATTCTGTTGTTCAAGTGAAGCTGGCTGGGGAGCGACACTCAGGCCAACTATGGTGGCCTTACCACCATGATTCCTTACGGCGACGCTCGTCAAAATCCATTTGCCTGAAAAGCCATATTCAAACGTGAGATTGACGGTCGAAGAGTCATCCCTGTTCATCCGATGAGCGCCAACCAGCATAATTGTTGAGGGCTCTCCAGCGGGGATCAATGCCGCCATTTGAACAAGCGCGTCATGAAGTGCCGGCCCAGCTATGCTTGGGTCAGCCGCCTTCTCAATATCCTCAAAGCGCTGCTGTCGCAGAAGATCAATGTAACTTTTGGCCAGCGTCTGATCGGCAGGCGAAGCAAATTTTTGAATCATGTCCGCTTGATTGCACCCCACAAGTGCGAGCAAGAGCAAAGACATAAAGAATTGGCGAAGAGATGAAGTAGTCATTGGAAGCTGGGGGCGAGTACTCTGTCGAGATACATGCTGGCTGATGCGACTTAATGTGCCGGAAACGCTGGGAAAGACTCAAAGTAGGCTATTTGGTCGCAGCTTTCCGGCGTATTCTTTGCATTTCTGGAAGTAGTCGCCGGGCCATGCGTCTTTCATGGGCGTGCCATTAAAGCTGCGGGTCATGGCTATAAACGTATCCACATCACCGGCTTGGCATGCGAATTTCGCGTACGCATTCCTATTCCAATCGGCTGGGTATTTTTTGAGCACGTCTTCAAAGCCGGCTTTCATCTGCGACCAAACTGCGCTCCGATGCGACTCTGCAAAGAAAGCTTCCCCTCCCATGCGCCCTGCTGCGACCCAATAGATACGTGCATACATTCCCTGGCCTTCTGTTGAGGTCGTTCGTCTCACGGCATCCGCAGCAAAATCCTGGATTTGCCGCATGCTCCCTCCCCACATTGGGAGAAAACGCTCTGCCGCCACAAAATATGTCTGGTAATGAAGAGGCTCTTTCGACACTGCTTCTTCGTACAACGCCCAATGTTGGTCTCTTGTCCAGTTCTGCGCAAGCGCCACATCCAGCATCACGATATACCACTGCGGATCATCACTGCTGATTTTTTTGTTCACATCGAGGGTGTTGCGAGCAATCGCCATGTAGCTCGCGAAGCCTTTCCAGCCTTCAGGGGTGACGGTACTTGCATAGCCAGAACCGCGAAGAGCCCAGGCATGCTGCTTCTGTGCGGTAGCCAGTGCTATTGGCGCCATAGCCGATTGAGGAAAAGCTGCGACCCAACGATTCAGTTTGCTTTCTATGGCCGCCCATTGCGCCTCCGAGTTCTTTTC
The DNA here is from genome assembly GCF_056402835.1 of Polaromonas sp. P3_B4. Lineage (NCBI taxonomy): Bacteria > Pseudomonadati > Pseudomonadota > Betaproteobacteria > Burkholderiales > Comamonadaceae > Polaromonas > Polaromonas sp. P3_B4. The sequence continues at coordinate 2,718,313 of NZ_JBFUGQ010000001.1, read as the reverse complement.
CTTTTCCCCAACAATAGCGTAGCCTAGGTTGCCATAGAAAACGGTGAGATTCCAAACTCCACTGGGGGTTCGACTTCTTTCTGTACGAAGCTTGGTAGCCAACTTATCAAGCGCAACAAAATCATCTGCCTTATAAGCCTTGGTAACGATTTCGTTTAACTCGTTGGGCCCGTAAAAATTTTCCGCATTGGTGTATGTGTTCGTGAAAATTGCCAACAGAATCACACCAAGAGTTCGAATCCAGGTTCTCATAAATTCCTCCCGTTTTGTTGGATGGAGTTTAAGGTCATTGGTTTCGCATGCGAAACGAAAACAAACCCCAGGGGATACTTTTTACAGTGCTCGCGGCTGGTTCGACGTTGCAGTGTTCTGCAATGCCATCGTGATCTGCAGGCTGTCACACGTCAGCGCTCTAACTTTCTCTTTCCATTGCACTGACGCCGCGCAATCCTTGAGAGCTTTTCACTTATAGCCAACCTCCTACAGCTCCAGACTGGCGACAGTCTTCACCGGCATCCTGGTCTGACTCACCGTGATCACATACACGGTTCTGCCTGCATCGTCATCCGCCCAACCACATGCAGACCTTTGAGCCTTTAAGGCTCCGAGCAGAGGGCCGCCTCGCAAGCGAAACAAGGAGAGGTCCTGAGGGGGCTTTTTATTGCTACGATGCCGCGATGACAAAGCTATACCTGCTCATCGTCGCGCTCGTGCTCTGCATTTTGCAAATGTACTGGCCGATCTCCGCCTGGCGCAAAGACGGCTTCATCGCGGCACTCAGGCTATTCGCTTTTGGCGCCTTAACCGTCAGCATGGTCGCGATGAGCGAACTGATCGAGCAGTTTTAATGGCAGCTCTGGCCTAGGGGATTAGATGAATATCAGTAATCTTTTTAACATTAGGTGGATTAGCTGGGGACTCTGCCTCGTTATGTTTCGCATGTACCGAGAAGATTCATATCCCCTGTCACTGTATTTGGCCTTGAGCTTGCCGGTTCTCTTGACCGCAGCCCATCTTGTATTTTCAGTATTCGAATCGACAAAAGACGAATTTGTGAAAACGTCGATTGAGTTCTTGTGGATGATGGGCTTCGCTACTTTACTTGGTGCGGCTGCAATTTATTTCGACGCAGATTTTGTGAACAGAGGCGTGCGTTATGACGCCAATGGTTTTTGGCCACTTGTTCAAGCTAGCGTGCTGCAGGGGGCGGTAACGTTGGTCTGCTTGGTGATTCGCAGGTTTCTTCCGCCGTACCAAGCCACGCGCAGTTAAATTTACCTCAATGAAAGGACTATCTTTCCTCCCGAACTTGCAGGTCAGCGCGAGGAAATGTATGGGCTTGAAGACAGCAATCACCTGCGAGAATCGCTGGATTGAAACTTCCCAAACCCTTTTTGTGCCGGAATCGGTGTCTTGCAAGAGCTGCGTGGTCTTTCACACGTCAAGGCTGATCGCTATCAGTTCAGTTTCACGGTGCAGCGGCCGTTTTCTGTAGCGCCATCGTGATCTGCGGACTGTCACAGGTCAGCTGCGACTCTTGAGGCAGAGTCGGATCGTACGGCTTTTGGAGCAGCTAAAAGCCAGTGCCAACAAGTGGCGGAAGCGGTGAGATTCGAACTCACGGAGGACTTGCATCCTCGGCAGTTTTCAAGACTGCTGCATTCAACCGCTCTGCCACGCTTCCGAGCCGCATAGTTTAACCGCTAGTCGGCGGTCATCTGGCGCGTTGGCGGGTCGCTGTCGATAAATGCGGTCTCGCAGCCTGGACAACAGGCGCGCCGGGCGCATCGGCTGCCTTCCATATGTTGAATTACTCACGAGGGCAGGGCACTGCCAAAAATAGAGGGCTGAAGTCCCCCTCTTTTGGTTCGTCATTGGTCACTTTGTGACTGTCAAGCAAATAGAGCCAAAAAAACGGACTTATTTCCTGGAACTATTTCCTCTCCGCTTCCCAAACGTTTTTTGGAACGGTGACTAAAGGCGCTGGCGCAGCCATGATTGAAACATTCAGTTACAGCACTTTTAGAGGACACAAATATGACTGCTCCAGCATTCCCCCCCGAGGCGGCAGAAAAGGTTACTACGGCATTTGTGCATGCCACCGGCGCCCGCTGGTCGTTTCCGCGGGTCGAAGTCCAGGACCGCGGAACCTTCATGTTGATCAGCGTGGACTCACTTTCCCCGGAAATCCGGGAAATTGAGTTACCCGTCAAGAAATCCATTGCACATGCCTTGAACCAGGTCATTCCGGCGCACCCTACGCAACGGTTTGGTAACTGGATGGTTGTTTTCTTCCGGGACGGAAGGATGTTCGAAACTGTTCACCCCAGCGAGTTTGAGCTGTAAGGGCGTCAGAGTGGTCTGCTATGTGCCTGCTATATATATGAGTCAGCAGCCCGTCGTGGCCAGGGCTTGTCGCCGGAACGCTGTCCGCAGGCGGCATTCACGACCTTGTCCTACACACCGCCAGCCAGCCGCTGGCTAAACTTTCCTTGCGGCCCGTCCCGGGTCGCACCTCCCTCCACTGGCGAAGCCAGTTTTACTGCCCGGTCTTCCGGGCTTTTTTTTGCCTGCTCGCCGCTATGCGGCTTCAGGTTGGGCCAGCAGCATTCCTTTTGTCTCGATAAACGCAATGACTTCCGCAAGGCCGGCATTGGTCTTGAGATTGGTCATGACAAAAGGCTTCAGGCCCTTGGCCGTGGTGCGCATGCGTATGGTGTCCGCCTTCATCACGCCCAGGTCGGCGCCGACGTGGGGAGCCAGGTCGGTTTTGTTGATGACGAACAGATCGCTTTTGGTGATGCCGGGCCCGCCTTTGCGCGGAATCTTCTCGCCGGCAGCCACGTCGATCACGTAGATGGTGAGGTCGCTCAGCTCGGGGCTGAAAGTGGCGGCCAGGTTGTCGCCACCAGATTCGACGAACACGATGTCGGCATTGGGGAAATCCACCAGCATGCGGTCTATGGCTTCGAGGTTGATCGAGGCGTCTTCGCGTATGGCGGTGTGCGGGCAGCCGCCGGTTTCCACGCCCATGATGCGTTCGGCGTCCAGCGCGCCGCTGACGGTCAGGATGCGCTGGTCTTCCTTGGTGTAAATGTCGTTGGTGATGGCGACCAGGTCGTATTTGGCCTTCATGCCTTTGCACAGCATTTCAAGCAATGTGGTTTTGCCGGAACCGACGGGGCCCCCAATGCCGACGCGCAAGGGGGGAAGTTTTTTGGTACGGTTGGCGATGTGATGCAGGCTCATGGGGGGCTTTGTTGAATTTGCGGTGAGAAGTCAGGAGCGGAACAGCCGCGAATACTGGGTTTCATGCTGTGACGAAAGAATGGCCAGCATGGGGGAAAAGGCCTGGCGTTCCTCATCCGGCAACTGCATGGCGGCCTCGACCGCTGCAGGTATGCCGCCGGCAAGGCGCGCCAGCATGCGCTGGCCGGCGCTTTGCCCCAAAGGCACGGATTTGATGGCGGCTTGTGTCATGTTTTCGGCCCAGCCGAAAGCATAGGCCAGCAGGCAGTCGCGCACGCCCGCCTCGGTTTGTGAAACGGCCAACGCAAAGGCAACGGGGAAGGTCGGCTGCATCTGCGCACAGGCCTCAATGTGCACTGCGTTGGCATCGTCATGGTTGCGCAGCCAGTCCAGCAGGGATCTGCCCATTTGCTCGGCCTGGGCGCGCAGCTCGCTGGTTTCCCGGGTTTGCAGCACCCAGGCATTGAGTTGCTGCACGCGCTGCAGGTCGCCCGAGCGCCAGGCGGGAATAGCCTGGGCAATCACCGCCAGGTCACCGCGCGCCAGGCTCAGCTGAAGCTGGTCGGTCAACCAGTTGCTTGCTATCATTTCTGTAGCCGGTTGCGCCCGTTCCATGGCTGTTTCAAGCCCTTCCGAGTATGAAAATCCGCCTACAGGCAAGGCCGGGGAGGCCAGCCAGATGAGCTGGAGCAGGCTGGCGGCCGGTAGCTGCCCTGCAGGCGCGGCGGACATGTCCATCAACGCCCTAGTGCGGCTTGTGCCTGTGGATCTGGATGGCGACCGGCTGGGCTTCGTGGGTGTGGTCGTCATGCCCATGGTTGCAGTCCGGGCCATGCACGTGTGGCGCGGGGGCGGGCTGCGCATGGCCATGAGAATGGTCAGAGGAATGGTCATGCCCATGGCTGTGTCCGCCAGCGCTGTAGGCCCCGCCTTCGGGCTCGAAAGCTTCTTCAACTTCGTTCACGATCAGGTGCATGGCACGCAGCATGTCGGCCAGCACATGGTCGGGTTCAATTTTCAGGTGGTCGGGCTTGAGTTCAATCGGCACATGCCGGTTGCCCAGGTGGTAGGCGGCGCGCGTCAGGTCGAAAGGGGAGCCGTGCGACGGGCACGCGGTGATGCGGAGCACGGCCTGCGGGGCGGCGATCACTTTGACCATGGAGCCGTCTTCCGCCACCAGCACGTCGCCGCCACGCACCAGCGTGCCGCGCGGCAAAAAAATACCGAGCTGCCGGCCCAGCGAATCGGTACCGTCAAACCGGCTTTTCTGGCGAACATCCCAGTCAAGCTCGATGCTGGAGGCGCGCTTGACGAGAACAGGCGCAAGGCCGGCGCCCTGCGAAATGACTTTGGAAACCTGGAGCATGGAACCTTAAAACAGGAAATAGCGTTGCGTCATCGGCAGGCTGGTGGCTGGCTCGCAGGTCAGCAGCTGGCCGTCTGCGCGCACCAGGTAGGTCTGGGCGTCAACCTCCATCCTGGGCAGATAGGCATTGTGGACCATGTGCTGCTTGCGCACGCCGCGCACGTTCTTCACCGCACTCAGGTTTTTGGCCAGGCCAAAGCGCTCCTTGACGCCGGCGTTCAGCCCGGCTTGCGAGACAAAGGTCAGCGAACCTTTGGCAATCGCGCCGCCGAAGCCGCCGAACATGGGGCGGTAGTGCACTGGCTGCGGCGTGGGGATGGAGGCGTTCGGGTCGCCCATGGCCGCCATGGCGATAAAGCCGCCCTTGAGGATGACCGAGGGTTTGATGCCGAAGAAGGCCGGTTTCCACACCACGAGGTCGGCCCATTTGCCTAACTCGACTGAGCCGACTTCGTGCGAGATGCCATGGGCAATCGCCGGGTTGATGGTGTATTTGCTGATGTAGCGCTTGGCGCGGAAGTTGTCGTGGCGGTCCGTGTCGCCGGGCAGCTTGCCGCGCTGCTGTTTCATCTTGTGCGCGGTCTGCCAGGTGCGGATGATCACTTCGCCGACGCGGCCCATGGCCTGGCTGTCACTGCTCATCATGCTGATCGCGCCCAGGTCGTGCAGCACGTCTTCGGCTGCGATGGTTTCCTTGCGGATGCGGCTTTCCGCAAAAGCCAGGTCTTCGGCGATGCCGGCGTCCAGGTGGTGGCACACCATCAGCATGTCGACGTGCTCGTCAAGCGTGTTGACGGTGTAGGGCATGGTCGGGTTGGTGGAGGAGGGTAGGAAGTTCTCTTCGCCCACCACACGCAGGATGTCGGGTGCATGGCCGCCGCCAGCGCCTTCGGTGTGGAAGGCGCAGAGGCTGCGGCCTTTGGTGGCGGCAATCGTGTTCTCGACAAAACCCGACTCGTTGAGTGTGTCGCTGTGGATGGCGACCTGTGTGTCGGTTTCTTCCGCCACATCCAGGCAATTGCTGATGGCCGCGGGCGTGGTACCCCAGTCTTCGTGCAGCTTCAGGCCGATGACACCGGCGTTGATCTGCTCGTGCAGCGCGGCGGGCAGGCTGGCATTGCCCTTGCCGAGGAAGCCGAGGTTCATGGGGAAGGCGTCGGCTGCCTGCAGCATGCGCTCAATGTTCCAGGGGCCGGGCGTGCAGGTGGTGGCAAAGGTGCCTGTGGCCGGGCCGGTGCCGCCGCCCAGCATGGTGGTGATACCGGCCGTCAGCGCTTCCTCGATCTGCTGCGGGCAGATGAAGTGGATGTGCGAGTCGATGCCGCCGGCCGTGACGATCATGCCTTCGCAGCTGATGATCTCGGTGCCGGGGCCGATGATCATGTCGACGCCGGGCTGGGTGTCGGGGTTGCCGGCCTTGCCGATGGCGGCGATGCGCCCGCCCTTCAGGCCGATGTCGGCCTTCACGATACCCCAGTGGTCGATGATGAGCGCATTCGTCATCACGCAATCCATCGCGCCTTCGGCCCGGGTTTTTTGCGACTGGGCCATGCCGTCGCGTATGGTCTTGCCGCCGCCGAATTTGACTTCCTCACCGTAGCTGCCGGCGCGCAGGGTGTAATCGGCTTCGACTTCGACCACCAAATCCGTATCGGCCAGCCGCAGCCGGTCACCGACGGTGGGGCCGAACATTTCCGCATAGGCGCGGCGTCCAATTGTTGCCATCAAAGTGCTCCCTGCACGAGTCCGCGAAAGCCGAACACTTTTCGGTCGCCGGAAAATTCCACCAATTCCACCGTGCGCTGCTGCCCCGGCTCGAAGCGCACGGCCGTGCCCGACGCGATGTTCAGGCGCATGCCGCGCGCGGCCTCGCGGTCAAAGCCAAGCGCGCCGTTGGTTTCGGCGAAGTGGTAATGCGAGCCGACCTGTATGGGCCGGTCGGCCGTGTTCTGCACAACGACGGTCAGCGTGCGGCGGCCTGCGTTGAGTACGTGGTCGGGGCCGTCGGTGATGAGTTCGCCGGGAATCATGGTGCGCCTCAGGCCAGTTGGGCGAGCAGGGTCACGCCGAAGAGGGCGACGGCGGCGCCAGCTATGCGAGGCAGCCAGACGCTGGCGCTGCGCAGCGCCCAACCCGCACCCAGGCCCGCCAGGTGCAGCAGCAGCGTAGCGGCCAGCATGCCCGACAGGGTGGCCCAGGCGCCGGGCGCTCCGGCCAGTTCATAGCCGTGGGCCAGGCCATGGAAAACGGCGAACACACCGGCGATGAGCGCCGCCGCAATGCCGGGTACATGCCAGCGCGTCACGACCAGCAGGCCGGTGACCAGCAGCGAAGCCGCGATCATGGGCTCGACGGCGGGAATCTGCAGACCCTGCAGGCCCAGCAGGGCGCCTGCCAGCAGCATGCCGGCAAAGCCCAGCGGGCCCCACAACAGTTCAGGCCCGGCGCGCCGCGCGGCCAGCGCGCTCCACAGGCCCACGGCCACCATGGCCGCCAGGTGGTCCATACCCGTCAGCGGGTGGAAAAAGCCGCTGAGGAAGGCGCTGGCGTGGTCGTGCACCGCAGCGCCGGATTGATGGTCAATATGGGCGCTAGCACCCGTCGATACTGCGCAAGCAGCTATCAAAAAGAGAGCGTTTTTGGTTTTGATTTGCATGGTGGCGATCTCGGGTAATGCTTAAACAATCGGCTGGTGCACGGTGACCAGCTTGGTACCGTCGGGAAAAGTCGCTTCGACCTGGATGTCGGGGATCAGCTCGGGGATGCCGTCCATCACGTCGGCGCGGGTCAGCACCGTGCGGCCCTCGCTCATCAGCTGGGCGACGGATTTGCCGTCGCGCGCACCTTCCATGACGGCGGCGCTGATGAGGGCGACGGACTCGGGGTAGTTGAGCTTGAGGCCGCGGGCGCGGCGCCTTTCGGCGAGCAGGGCAGCGGTAAAAATAAGGAGCTTGTCTTTTTCTCTGGGCGTCAATTCCATGGGGCTCTCTCAGGGCAGGCTGCCGGCTTGGGGATGCTTGCCGGGGTGCAAGAATGGTGCCATAAGAAACGTGAGCCACCAAGGCCGCCCCGGGGTAGAACGCATGGCACAGAACATGCACCTGGAGACGGTCAATCACTCCGCGCCCGGCGCATCTGCCCACTCCATGGACGCCCCGCTCACGCCCCAGCTGCCGCCACTGCCGCCCGAAGCGGCCGGGGCCGCGCCTTTGGCGGCCGAAGCGCCGCCGCTGCAGCGCATCATCAAGGTCAGGCGCGACTACAACAGCTGGGTGGCAAGCGAAACCATGGAAGACTATGCGCTGCGTTTCACGCCGCAGCGCTTTCGCAAGTGGTCTGAATGGCGGGTGGCCAACACCGCGTTCGGCGCGGCTTCTTTCCTGATTCTGGAAGCTGTGGGTGCCACGCTGCTGGTGAAGTACGGGTTTACCAACGCCTTCTGGGCGATCATGGCCACCGGGCTCATCATTTTCATGGCGGGCCTGCCCATCAGCATTTACGCAGCGCGTTATGGCGTCGACATGGACTTGCTGACGCGCGGCGCCGGTTTTGGCTATATCGGCTCCACGCTGACCTCGCTCATCTACGCCTCGTTTACCTTTATCTTTTTCGCGTTGGAAGCGGCGGTCATGGCTTACGCCCTGGACCTCGCCCTGGGTATCCCGCCCAGCTGGGGTTACCTGATCTGCGCGCTGGTGGTCATTCCGCTGGTAACCCATGGCGTCTCCGCGATCTCCCGCCTGCAGGTCTGGACACAGCCTTTATGGCTGGTCATGCTGGTGGTGCCTTTTGTTTATGTCTTCCTGCGCGATCCCGGTGCGTTTTCGGGCGTTTTGCACTACGGAGGGGAGACTGGAACGAACGGTGAATTTAATTTGCACCTGTTTGGTGCCGCTTTAACAGTCGGAATCGCGCTGATCACCCAGATGGGTGAGCAGGCCGACTATTTGCGCTTCATGCCGGTGCAGACTGACGCCAACCGCTGGCGGTGGTGGGCCGGTGTGCTGGCGGGCGGGCCCGGCTGGGTGCTACTCGGCGTGGTGAAGATGCTGGGCGGCGCTTTCCTGGCCTATCTGGCCATCTCCAACATGGTGCCGCTGGACCGGGCGGTAGACCCCAACCAGATGTATCTTGCGGCCTACGAGTATGTCTTTCCGAATTACGGCATGGCGGTGGCGGCCACGGCGCTGTTCGTGGTGGTGTCGCAACTGAAGATCAATGTGACCAACGCGTACGCCGGTTCCCTCGCGTGGTCGAATTTTTTCTCGCGCATCACGCACAGCCACCCCGGGCGGGTGGTGTGGGTGGTGTTCAACACGCTCATTGCCTTCATGCTGATGGAGATGAATGTGTTCCAGGCGCTGGGCGACGTGTTGGGGCTGTATTCGAACATCGCCATCGCATGGGTGATGGCTGTCGTCGCCGACCTGGTCGTCAACAAACCGCTGGGCCTTTCTCCCAAAGGCATTGAATTCAAACGGGCCCACCTGTACGACATCAACCCGGTCGGCGTGGGCGCCATGGCGCTGGCTTCGCTCTTGTCGGTCACAGCGCATCTGGGGCTTTACGGCGAAACGGCGCGGGCTTTTTCCGCGGTGATCGCCATGGGCACCGCATTTGTGACCGCGCCCCTGATCGCGTGGGCGACCCAGGGCCGTTACTACATTGCGCGCAGCTCCGGAGCGACTGCTTCCGACGGTTCTTACAAGCGCTATGCGACGCAGCAGTGTGTCATTTGCGAACGCGCCTACGAAGGCCCGGACATGGCGCACTGTCCCGCCTACCAGGGGCCCATCTGCTCGCTGTGCTGCACGCTGGACGCGCGCTGCGGCGACCTGTGCAAGCCGCACGCCAGCCTGTCGGCGCAGTGGTCGGGTGCGCTGCGCTGGCTGCTGCCGCGCCGCACCTGGCCTTACCTTGATACGGGCCTGGGCCATTTCCTGCTGCTCATGCTCATTATCGTGCCGCTGCTGGCCAGCGTGTTCGGCCTGCTGTACCACCAGGAAATCAGCGCGCTGGCGGACATCGAGCCTTCCGAGCCGGCTTTGCGTTCAGGTTTCATGAAGGCGTACATGGCCTTGCTGGTCATTGCCGGCCTTGTGGCCTGGTGGCTGGTGCTGGCGCATAAAAGCCGCCAGGTGGCCCAGGAAGAATCGAACCGCCAGACCCATTTGTTGATGCGCGAGATCGAGTCGCACCGGCAAACAGACGAGGCGCTGCAACAGGCCAAGCTGGTGGCAGAAGAGGCCCGCCGCCATGCCGACCAGGCCAACCAGGCGAAAAGCCGCTATATCAGCGCCATCAGCCACGAATTGCGCACGCCGCTCAACAGCATCCTGGGTTACGCGCAGCTGATGGGTGAAGACAACGCCATACCGCCGCACCGCAAACAGGCTGTCAGCGTCATCAAGCGCGGGGGCGAACACCTGCTTTCGCTGATCGAGGGAACGCTCGATATTGCCCGCATCGAGGCGGGCAAGCTCACGTTGAATGTCAAGCCCATGCATTTCGCCGACTGTGTGCACGAGATGGCCGGCATGTTCGAGCTGCAGGCCGCCGCGAAGGGTCTCGGGTTCCGCTTTGAGACCAGCGGTCATCTGCCGGAGCTGGTGCGAGCCGATGAGAAACGCGTTCGGCAGATTCTCATCAATTTGCTGGGCAACGCCATCAAGTTCACGGCGCAGGGCCAGGTGATTTTCAGGTTGCGCCATGCGCGCGAGATGGCCTACATCGACATTGAAGATACCGGCCCGGGCATGGGTGAGGCGGAGCTGTCCCGGATTTTTGAGCCTTTTGCGCGAGGGGCTACAGCCGGCCAAAGCGCGGAAGGCACACCGGGCGCCGGTTTGGGCTTGACGATTGCCAAGATGCTGACCGACCTGATGGGTGGCGAGATGACGGTGGTCAGCACCCCGGGCGAAGGCTCGATTTTCCGTATCCGGCTGTTTTTGCCCGAAGTGCACATGGCCGCAGGAGCCGTCAAGGATGCCGCCACCAAACCAGCCAGGCGCCAGCCGCGCGGCTATGAAGGGGTTCGCCGCAAGCTGCTGGTGGTCGACAACGAAGAGCCCGACCGTGAACTGCTGGTGCAACTGCTTGAGCCCATGGGATTTGAATTGCGTACCGCCGCCAGCGGTCACGATTGCATGGATCTGCTGGCCAGCGGGTACCGGCCCGACGTGATCTTCATGGACCTGGCCATGCCGGGGATCGATGGCTGGGAAACCCTGCGCCGTGTGCGTGCGTCAGGGCACGAGGACATTCATCTCGCCATTGTTTCCGCCAACGCATTCGACAAGGGCGCCGAGAACGATGCCGGCATCCTTCCCGAGGATTTCATCCTCAAACCGGTGCGCCATACCGAACTGATCGACTGGCTTGAACGGCGGCTGGCCCTCAAGTGGCGCTATGACCTTGCTGCGGATGACGGCGACCCTGTGGTCCAGGCCGTGCCACCGCGTGTACTGCCCGATGCGTCTCAACTCGCGGCCCTGCTCGAGGTCGTCAATCTCGGGTTTTACCGGGGCATCATGAACAACCTGGCAGAAATTGAACGGCAGCGGCCGGAGGCCGCGGCCTTTGTGGACGAAATGCGCGTGCTGGCGCGGCAATTTCAGTTTGAAGCCATGGGCCGCCAGCTAGCCAACAAGGAGACGGGCCATGAGCAGCGTGCTTGACGACGGACCAACGCTGGATCGAAAGCTGGACCGCACACTGGACCGGGCCAACAGCGATATCGTGCTGATTGTGGACGACGTGCCCGACAACCTGTCGGTCCTGCACGATGCGCTCGATGAATCGGGCTATACCGTCCTTGTGGCCACCAGTGGCGAGGCAGCGCTGCAGCGTGCGCTGCAGGCTTTGCCCGACATCGTTTTGTTAGACGCCATGATGCCCGGGATGGACGGCTTCGAAGTTGCCAAGCGCCTGAAGGCCATGGCTGAAACGGCGCACATTCCCATTATTTTCATGACCGGTCTCACGGAAACCGAGTACCTCGTGGCGGCCCTGGAAGCCGGTGGAGTGGACTACGTTACCAAACCGATCAAGCCCAAGGAAGTGATGGCACGCATGGGCGTGCATTTGCAAGGCGCCCGCCGTGCCAGGCAGGAAGCGCGGCAGGCAGGGCAAGCACGCAATGCGCTGGACGCTTTCGGCTACGCCAGCATCACGGTGCGCATGGGCGGTGAGGCAGACGGGAAATTGATCTGGCAAACGCCGCTGGCGCGCGACCTGCTCATGCGCTATTACGGTACGTCCGCGCCGCAAACACCCGAACCTGTACTCAACTGGCTGCGCCGCCACATGGCGGAGGCCGAGCGCCAGGTTGAGCCGCCGCGCCTGGCGGTGGAGCTTGGTCCGCGGCGCCTGACCTTCCGGCTGCACCAGCAGACCGGCGACGGCGACGGCGGCGGTGACTGGTTGATCGTCATGCGCGAAATTTCCGACGACGCAGTGGTGGAAGCCATGAGCCTGAGCTTCAAGCTCACCGCCCGAGAAGCTGAAGTGCTGTATTGGGTGGTCAAGGGCAAGACCAATCGCGACATTGGAGACATCCTGGGCTCTAGCCCAGCCACGGTCAAAAAGCATCTGGAACGGGTGTATGCCAAGCTGGGTGTGGAAACCCGCACCGCTGCCGCAGGTATGGCCATGAACCGCATACGGCAGCTGCATCCCCAGTTTGAGGGCTAGAGATAGAGCCCCCACGCTTGTCGCTTCGCGTACTGCGTTGCCCCCCGAGGGGGCCGCTGCGCCTGCGGCCCGGCAAAGCCGGCTCCGCGGCCCCTGGTTGCTAAGAATGAGCGGTTTGCGATGGCCGTATCAGGTAAAAAGCGTGATTTCCGCTGGGCGGTTACAATAAGAGCTTCGGTAAAGCATCAGCTTTTTTCATCGAGGCCTTTTCCCAACAGGCTTCCTTCTCAATTGCGGCGCTTCCCAGAGCCCGAATCCACAGTGTTTTCAGTGCCCATACAGCCCTGAACCCTCTCAACACTGTTCCGTTTTTCCGGCGAGCACTATTCCCGACAGTGCCACGCATGGCTCAACCAGCCCAGCCCCTGACAAGGGCCAGGTGGGTGGACACCGAACACCCGCCGGCTTGCTCGCAAGCCGATTACTCCTTATTTATCAAGCCGGGACACATACCCGGCACGGACTTTTTATGAACGTAGATCACACCAAAATCGCGGTGGGCAAGTACCTTGTCTCACCACTGGCCAAGCAGCAAGGCGAACGCTACGCTGCATCGGTCTCCATCCGCTCAGGCAGCGGCAGCGCCACGCACGACCGCGTGATGCGCTTCAGCGGCCTTTTCGACAGTGCGGCCGCGGCCGTGCATTACGCGACGGAACATGCCCTCGGCTGGATCCACGAGCGTTCGGCGCCGGCCTGCGCATAAGCCTTGCCAGCCCTTACAACAGACATCACTGACAATTTTTCCAATTCCCTAGGAGTTACATCATGGCCAAAGAAGAACTGATTGAAATGCATGGGCTGGTAGACGAAGTGTTGCCTGATTCGCGCTTTCGCGTCACGCTCGACAACGGCCACAAGCTCGTGGCCTATACCTCCGGCAAGATGCGGAAAAACCATATTCGTATCCTTGCCGGCGACCAGGTGTCGCTGGAACTCTCGCCCTATGACTTGAGCAAGGGCCGCATCACCTTCCGCCATATCGCTGGCCGTGGCCCAGGCCCGGCGCCGCGCCAGGCTCGCTAAACCGGCGGCTCGTCGCGCCCCAAAAAAGCACAAAGCCCGGCAGGCGGAGAATCCTCCGTTTGCCGGGCTTTGTTGTTTTCCCCTGAACTGTGAACAGGCCCTAGCGCCGGCCGGTCGCCATGTGCTCGGTCTTCTTGTTGATCAGCACTTCGGGCTCCTGGGCCTCGACCCAGGTTTCATGGTTGAGCCCGGCCTGGAGCCGCTCAGTGTCCAGATCATTCGTCCATTTGGCGACCACTATCGTGGCCACGCCATTGCCGATCAGGTTGGTCAGCGCCCGCGCTTCCGACATAAAGCGGTCAATCCCCAGAATCAGCGCCAGCCCGGCCACAGGCACGGTACCCACCGCCGACAACGTGGCGGCCAGCACAATGAATCCGCTGCCGGTGATGCCTGCCGCGCCTTTCGAAGTCAGCAACAGCACCGCCAGCAGCGTGAGTTCCTGCGTGAGGGTCATGGGCGTATTGGTGGCCTGCGCGATGAACACCGCCGCCATCGTGAGATAGATCGAGGTGCCGTCCAGGTTGAACGAATAACCGGTCGGGATCACCAGGCCGACGGTGGTTTTCTTTGCGCCCAGGTTCTCCATCTTTTCCATCATGCGCGGCAGCACGGACTCGGAGGACGAGGTGCCCAGCACGATCAGCAGCTCTTCCTTGATGTATTTGATGAACTTCCAGATACTGAACCCGTGCAGGCGCGCAATGGTGCCCAACACTACGAAGATGAAGATCAGGCAGGTCGCATAAAAAGCGGCCATCAGCTTGCCGAGCGACACCAGGCTGTCCACGCCATAAGCGCCTATGGTGAAGGCCATTGCGCCGAAAGCGCCTATGGGCGCCACCTTCATGATGAAGCCGACAATGGTGAACAGCACATGCGAGGCTTTTTCGACGAAGTCGAACACCAGCGTACCGCGCCCGCCGAAACGGTGCAACGCGAAGCCGAACATCACCGCGATCAGCAGCACCTGCAGAATTTCACCCTTGGCGAAGGCATCCACCACGGTGGACGGAATGATGTTCATGATGAAGTCGGTCGTGCCGACCATTTTCCCGGGGCCGGTATAGGCCGCGATGGCCTTGGTGTCCAGCGTGGACACGTCGACATTCATGCCTTCGCCCGGCTTGAACACGTTGACCAGGACCAGCCCGATGATCAGCGCGAAGGTGCTGACGACTTCAAAGTACAGCAGCGCCAGGCCGCCGGTCTTGCCGACCTTCTTCATGTCCTCCATGCCGGCGATGCCGATCACGACGGTGCAGAAGATGATGGGTGCGATCATCATCTTGATGAGCTTGATGAAGCCGTCGCCCAGCGGCTTCATGAGCTTTCCGGCCTCAGGGTAAAAATGCCCCAGCAGCACACCGGCGATCACGGCGCAGATCACCTGGAAGTAGAGCGATTTGTAAAGGGGTGGCTTGCGGCTTGTCTTCGTTGTCGTTGTGCTTGTCATGGCCGGGTCGCATCAGCGAATGCGCGGGTTGTGGGGGACGGATTCAATATAGCCCCGCCACGCGATTTGTCCATGTGGGAAACCACAGATAACAAATCTTTACGCCGCCCCGGCGCAAGCTCAGCCGGCCGGGCTGCCGCTGCCACTACCCGCGGCCGGCGGGCGGGCCATCCACGCAATCAGTGACGAGCGCATGGCTTCTTCCACCGACATGTCGATAGGCTGCACCCACTCCGTCGGCACAAACACCGTGTAGCCACCGATCATGTAGCCCATGGGTAAATAAACCGCGACACGCTCACCCGGAAGGAATCCGGAGGGCAGGTCGGCAAAGCTGCGGCGGGTGATCAGGCCCACGATTTCCATCGCGTGCCCAGGCATGCGCAGTATCACCACGCTTTGCTCGCCCTGCTTGCCCGAAGGTGAAAAGTAGTCGGCAAAACTCTTGAGCGACGAGTAGATGCTTTTGACCACCGGCAAATTGGTAAACGGCAATTCCGCAAAAGACAGCACTTTGCGCACACTTTGCTGGGATACCAGGAAGCCAATCGCCAGGATGGTCAGGATGCCGAACGCCAAGCCCATGCCGGGCAGGTAAAAACTGCCGATAAGAGGGCGCAGGATCCACAGGGCGGCAGTTTCCATCCATGCCAGGAAGATATAGAGGAGGTATACCGTCAGTGCCACCGGCAGGATGGTGATGAGGCCACGAAAGAAATATTTATAGAGGCTTTTCATGGGCTTTTCGTTGGCTTTTCGTTAAGGCGCGCTGCGCATGGTGCATTTTTCTGGCTAGCCTGCAATATAACCATTTCGCATGACACACCTCGCCAGGGAGGGTGTCGGCTTTCTCCTACATTTTCACGGTACTAATCACTGCCGGGTGTCACAGTCTCTTGCTTAAACTGTCGCAGTGCAGCCAATGCCCAACATTCGCCAAATTACCCGCAGCTGCTTTGACGCGATAACAAAATCAATCAACCCACGGCCCCAAGCCCAGCGCTGACATGAACCCGGACCCAGGTCTTCTTCCCGCTCACATCGTGCTTGCACCTGAGCAAGCGCCGATGCTGAAAGTTACCTTTCATTCCCTTGATATTTTTCGGCTGCGCTATCAACTGCGCAACAACGTCATGCCCGGCCATCACGGCCTTTTTCTAGGATATTTATGAGCCAATCCACGCTGGTCAATGCGCAACTCAATGTCCCCTTGCGTTCCCTTGCCCTGACAGTCGAAGAACCCGCGCCAGGCGAATTTTGCTGGCGCATCCTGGAGAGCCACGCGGATCCTCGGGTGTTTGAATCGGTGTCCTGCTCCGATATCAGTTTTGCCGCATATGACACTGCATTGGCCACCGGTTACGGCGAGTTGCAGCGCCTGATCGGTCCCGACCTGCAATACGGCCCGCGCAGCGATGAGCCTCAGCAGGTCGATCTTTTCGGTGCTGCCAGTTCTGCGAAGAAAAATACGGCGGCGGGCAGCCCGGAAATCCGTGCGGCGAGAGACACCGGCATCAAACCGGGTGCGGTACCTGCGTGAAACCCGATCTGCAAGCGGAGTACGTGCGGCTCCGCGCACAGCTTGAGGCCCTGGAGGCGGCGCCGGTAAAAGATTTTCCACGCATGGATCAGCTCATCGATGAGCTTGAGAAAATTCAGCTGGCCATCAAGGCCGAACACGGCCTCAAGGGCAACAATCCCAACGAATAGTCCGCCGGATAGATATGCAGGAACGGCAGCACCGCAGCATGGCAAGTGCGGCCCCACTCAGCGCAGAACGCGCAGGGAGCATGGGCGATTCTGAATCAGGCCCAGGTGTTTATATTGGTTCGGTGCGTAGCATTTTGTGACCTCGCTTGTCCTACACGACAGGCCGTACCGGACCGACGCCGTGTCCCAGTCTCCCCTCGTAAATTGGAATTAGCTGGCAATACGGCCAGCCATTTACCAACCCTGATTGCCTGTGATGGGCATGACTTAAGGAGCAAGACATGAAGTTTTCCAAATCCCTGGCCTCTGCCGTAGCCGCCGCCGCTGTTGTGAGCACCATTGGCCTGGCATACGCCCAGACCGAAACCCCAACGGCACCAGCTGCGCCTGCAGAGTCGTCCGGCCAGACCATGCAAAACCAGGACACCACCACCCCTAGCAGTGCGGCACCTGCCACCACGACTGAAAGCAACACGGCTGGCTTCCAGACCGAGCGCCCAGCACAAGCTGACCGCAACTAAACCCAGACCGTCATGCACCTTGGTGTGACACCGCTCCGGTTTGCCATGTCTTTTAAGGCGCGGCTTCCGGAGCGTTTTCACATGGCTGCCGGATCGTCATTGTTTTAGCGCAGGCCATGCGTCGTATTTTCATGAACATGTTTGCGTCGCCCACGCCCTCGGCCGGCGATGGGCCCGGCACCAGCCGCGCAGACGTTCTTGACGGCATCAAGCAAGGCATCTTGCTGGGCTCGGCACTGCTTGTCCTGACATTGCCGCTTTTTCATGCCCGTCCGGTTTCTTCTCCGGCCCTGAACCCCATCCCTTCCAGCGCCTTGCAGCTGGCGCCGTCTTTGCGCTTTGCCGATTTTGGTGAAGAGCCTGCGTCGGATGAGGCGCGGCAGGTTGCCAATTGGGTGGTTGCCTCGGGGGACAACCGCAGGCTTTTCTTTGTCATCCTCGACAAGATAAATACCAAGGTTTTTGTTTTCGAACCCTCCGGCAAGTTGCGCAGCGCCACGCCCGTGCTGATCGGTGCGGCGGTCGGCGATGATTCCGTGACCGGTATCGGCGGGCGGCCCATTGCGCAGGTGCAGCCCCACGAACGCACCACACCGGCGGGCCGGTTTATGGGGGAGCCTGGCCGCAACACCTTGGGCGAAGATGTTGTCTGGGTGGATTACGAAGCAGCTGTTTCCATGCACCGCGTGCGAACACTGGAGCCCAAAGAGCGCCGGCTGGAAAGGCTTGCGTCTCCCGGTACCGAGGACAACCGTATTTCCTACGGGTGCATCAACATGCCGGTGGCATTTTTCGAAGATGTACTCAAGCCCGCGTTCAATGCGAGCTATGGCGTGATTTACGTTTTGCCGGAAATCAAACCACTGGCTGAGGTTTTTCCTGCCGCCCATGCGCTTGCCGCAAAACAGGGGCTTCGCCCCGCCGCCTGACACCCGCCTGTTCGCTCCTTCGATCACCTCTCGCGAAGAGTGAGTTGTAACAACCCCCTGCGTACTGTTGCGCGCTCGCATCTTCAATGCGAAAAATGCCCGCATGTGGCCGCTGTTACCAAATTCCTGAGTAGCTAAATCTGGATGCAAAAAAAGCATGAATGACAATACGGCAAACGATTTATTGCTATTAAAAGCATAGCAAAAATCCAGAGGATTTCAGGGTTTTTCCGTTGTGAACATTTGCTTGCATCGCTAACATGGTGCAACCACAGCCGGGCTCCTACCCCAAAGGTTCGAGGCCGGCTTTTTCATGTGCTCCGCACATGGCAATGAATTCAACCCAGGATCAGGATGTTGTTCAAAGGAAAGGCACTGCGCGCAAAAACCGTCTGCACGGCGGCCCTTGCCTTTCTCGCTGCGATCCCTCTGTGGGCATCTGCCATTCCCGTAGATCCGCCCTTGGTACGCGGCCCGGAACCCGTGATGGCGGTGCCGGGCGCCGGCAGTTCCGCCGACATGACACTGGTCGCGGCATCGGCCGATGCACGCTACGCCCTGCGCTGGATCATGAACGCGCGCGATAACCAGGGCCTGCCATTTGTGGTGGTCGATAAAAAGGGTGGGCGCATTTTTGTGTTTGACGCCACGGGGCAATTGCGCGGTGCATCGCCGGCATTGACCGGCCTGACAGCCGGCGACCACACGGTGCCGGGCATGGAGCAGCGCAACGTTGCCAGCCTGCGCGCAGACGAACGCACCACGCCGGCAGGCCGGTTTGTTTCCGAACCCGGCCACAACCTTCACGGCGAGGCTATTGTGTGGATCGACTACACGGCCAAGCTGGCAATCCACCGTCTTCGCCCTGCGGCTCCGGCAGAACGCCGCGCCGAGCGGCTGGCTTCTGAAACACCTGACGACAACCGCATTTCGCTGGGATGTGTCGTAGTGCCCGTCAATTTCTACGAAACCGTCGTGAATCCCGTGCTGGGAAAAAGCCATGGCGTGGTGTATGTCCTGCCTGAAACCCAGCCCGTGCAGCGCATGCTGGGCGCGCTGCAATTCAGCCAGCGCTAAATCCTTATAAACAGCTTCGCTGACGCCTCTGCGCGCGTGGATGCTGCTGGCACCTGGCCTGTGAGTTGTGGCAACCGCCAAAATGGCGGACCGTATTCCTTGCTGATTGAGGTGGTAGGGTTGCTATCATTTTCGGAGCTTCTTGCGCCCGTCCCGATTGACCTGCAGGCCGATTTTCCTTGAGTTCCGGGTGTTTCCCTGCTGGACTTCAGGCGGCCGAGCCGCACAACTACACGCGCGTCAGCGATTCCTTACTTGCAGCAAGCCTTCAGGCTGGCATGGCCGCCCCCGGACGCAATCTACATTGAAGTTGTCTTCAATTTGACAACTTTCAGGAGAATCAAATGCCTCTCATTGCCTGGTTACTGGGTGTCCCCCTTAGTGTGGTTCTTATCCTCATGCTGCTGGGCGTGTTTTAGGCCCCGCATGGTGAGCGGCCTTCATGGCCGTGCAGGCAAAAGCCCGCGGACGCGGGCTTTTGCTTTAGTGATTCAGTGGGTGGGGCTCCGACAACGCCGCGGCCGGTTCCCGCCGCCTGGCGCGTAGCCGCGCCACCTTCCACCAGCCCGGCAGCAGGCTTTGTACTTCGGGCCGGGTGAAGCGGTCGTCCATGAGATAGACCACGCCGCGGTCCGAGGTGGTGCGTATGACCCGTCCGGCCGCCTGCACGACTTTCTGCAGGCCGGGATAGAGATAGGTGTAGTCGTAGCTCTGGGCCGCGCCGAAGTTGATGCCCATGCGTTCGCGGATCTGCTCGTTCACTGCATTGACCTGCGGCAAACCCAGTGTGGCGATGAACGCGCCTATCAGCCGGTCGCCCGGCAGGTCTATGCCTTCGGCGAACGAGCCGCCCAGCACCGCAAAGCCGATGCCTTGCGAGGCTGGCGTGAAGCGTGCCAAAAAGGCGTCGCGCGCGGCTTCTTCCATGCCGCGCGTCTGTTCCCACACGGGAATATGCGGGTAGCGCCGCCGGAACAGCGTGACCAGCTTTTGCAGGTAGTCATAGCTGCTAAGGAACGTCAGGTAATTGCCGGGCCGGCCCTCATACTGCCGAGCCATCAGGTCGACGATGGGCGAAAGCGAATCGTCACGGTGTTGAAAGCGTGTGGAGACGTCGCTTACCACCGAGACCTGCAATTGCTCGGCCAGGAAGGGCGACTCCACCTCTGTCCAGACCGTGCCGGCCGGCAGGCCCAGCGTGTCGGCGTAGTAGTTTTGCGGGCTCAGCGTGGCGGAGAAGAGTGCCGTCGACTGCGCGGCGGCAAAACGCGGCGCCAGGAAGGGCGCAGGCACCACGTTGCGGATGTTGAGCACCGCGAGCTGCTGGCCGAGTACCTGGCCCAGCGCGTCGCGGCCGGCTTCCTGCTGCAGCGTCACGTCAAACAGCGAGTGTTCGCCAAAGTCTTCAGCCATACGCGAAAAGTGCAGTGCCTCGAAATAAAAATCCTGCAGTTCGCCGTCCATGCGGGTCGGGTTGGCCAGCAGGAAGTCGGTGATCTGGGTCAGCGCCTGCGCCAGGGTTTTCAGAAAAGGTACGGGTAGCTCGGGATGGACCTGGTAGGCCTCGCCCCGCGCCTGCTGCGCCTCCTGCAATTCCAGCAGGCTGCGGTTGAGCCGCTCCAGTGCGCCGCGAACGGCGCGGGGCGCGGTAGCGTGCACCTGTTGCAGCTGCGCCTGACTCAGCGTGGCTGAGTACATCTTGCGCGCGCGCTCCACCAGGTTGTGCGCTTCGTCCACCAGCACGCCTACGCGCCACTGGTTGCCCACGGCCTGGCCGTGCAGCAGCGCGCTGGTGTCGAAGTAATAGTTGTAGTCGCCCACCACCACGTCTGCCCAGGTGACCAGTTCCTGGCTCAGGTAGTAAGGGCACACATGATGGGCCAGCGCCAGTTCACGCAGTGCTGCTTTATCGAGCGGGCCTTGTGCGGCGGCATGCTGCACCGCAGCGCTGCGCGCCTGGGGTAGCCGGTCGTAAAAGCCCTTGGCCAGCGGACAGGCGTCGCCGTGGCAGGCCTTGTCCGGGTGTTCACACGCCTTGTCACGCGCCACCAGCTCCAGCACGCGTAGCGGCAGGGCCGCCGTGCTGCCTTTGATGCGGTCCAGCGCATCGAGCGCCAGCCTGCGGCCCGGCGTTTTGGCCGCCAGGAAAAACAGCTTGTCGAGTTGCTTTTTCGGCACAGCCTTGAGCAGCGGAAACACCGTGCCAATGGTTTTGCCGATGCCCGTGGGCGCCTGTGCCATCAGGCAGGTGCCGGCCTGGGCTGTCTTGTAAACCGCTTCGGCCAGTTCACGCTGACCCGGCCTGAATGCAGGGTGCGGAAATGCCAGCGTGGCCAGCGCAGCATCACGCGCCTGGCGGTGTGCCAGTTCCTGGTTGGCCCAGGCCAGAAAGCGCTCGCACTGCGTTTCAAAGTATTCTTTGAGCGACGCGGCGGAAAAATGTTCGGTCAGCGGTGTTTCCTGCGTGCTGGCCACGTCAAGGTACACCAGTGTCAGGTTGACGTCCTGCAGCTTTTTGGCTTCGCAAAGCAGCCAGCCGTAAATCTTCAGCTGTGCCCAGTGCAGGTGCCGGCGGTTGTCGGCCATGGCGTGCAGGTCGCCCCGGAAAGTCTTGACCTCTTCAAGCTGGTTGCGTTCAGGGTCGTAGCCATCGGCACGGCCGCGCACCTTCAGGGTCTTGTACTCGCCCTCCAGGCTGACTTCGGCCTGATAGGACTCTGAAGACTCTGCACGGCGCGACGCCACCATGGCGTGCCCGGCCATGCCTTCCTGTGCGGAAGGTGATGGCGTAAAGCGCAGGTCCAGGTCGCCATGCTTGGCGGTGAACTCGCACAGGGCCCGGACAGCCACAAGGTATTTCAATCGGTAGTCGCTCTCTGAGTCACATGAACAGGGGAAGGGTTCATGGTAGCGCAGGCGCCGGGCGCCGCCTCCCAAAATCAGCCCAAATAACCCGAATTGCCCGAATTGTTCTCCCCATGGAAAAAGAACATTCACCGGGCCACCATTTACTGCTGCGCTGTAGCCGTCTACATTGCATCAATGGGCAACAAAAGCGGAGCTGAACGGCTTTGCAGCCCGCAACGACCCCCGCAGAAAGTAACGCGACTCCATGGAACAGATCATTGTGTGGCTCGAGCACTACGGGCTCGCCGCCGTTTTCCTGAATGTCGGGCTGGAACAGCTCGGCTTGCCGATTCCGGCCTATCCGGTGCTGATCCTCACCGGCGCGTTGAGCTTTAACGGCCAATACTCCGCAGCAGGCCTTATCTTCACCGCCGTGCTGGCTTGCCTGGCCGCGGACAGCGTCTGGTACTGGGCCGGCCACCGCTACGGCAGCCGTGTGCTGAAAACGCTGTGCCGCATTTCGCTGTCGCCCGACTCCTGCGTGCGGCAAACCGAATCCATCTTCACGCGCTGGGGTGTCAAGTCGCTCATCCTGGCAAAGTTCATTCCCGGGTTTGCTTCGCTCGCCACAGCGCTGGCCGGACGCACCGGCATTCCCTTCGGCCGCTTTCTGGTTTTTGATGCGCTGGGCGCAACGCTTTACGCCGGTGCCGGTGTGGGGATCGGCATGATTTTTCATGACGCGGTGGCCGACGTGCTGGCCATTTTCGAGCAGATGGGACGCATCGGGCTGATGGTGCTGCTGGCTGCGTTTGCGCTCTTCCTGGCGCACAAATGGTGGCAGCGGCAGCGCTTTTACCGGCAGCTGCGCATGGCCCGCATTTCACCGCAGGAGCTGCTGCAGCTCACACAGCAGAACAAGCCTGCCGTCATCCTGGACGTGCGCACGGAACTGGCGCGCGCCGGCGGCGGCATCATTCCCGGCGCGCTGGTCTGGTCGGACCTGGACCGAACCCGGGCATCGCTTGACATCCCGCACGATGTCGCCGTGGTCGTTTATTGCGCTTGTCCCAACGATGCTTCTGCAGCCCTGGTGGCCAAGCGCCTGATGGCGGCCGGGTTCAGCAATGTCAGGCCGTTGCACGGCGGGATTGATGCCTGGCAGGCGGCGGGGCTGGCGCTGGAATACCCCCAGACTGCCTGAGTGGAGTGGTGGTAATAATTGCCAAATACCGAACCGGCAATTCATGTAATTCCGAGGACCTATTAACTGCCGTCATAGGAGGTCTTAAGTATGCAAAAACCAGGCCAATCTAATCGAAGGCACGGCCAAAAGAAATCAGGGTGTTGTCCTATAGTGCAATTAAATGCAGCATTACACACTTGCAGGGCGGCAGCTACGGAAAGCGGGTCTTGATGGAGCCGCTCACCTTTGCAAAGAAAGTCACCACCGGCGGATGAACCCCAGTTTGCCAAGCGCATTCACCGCAGTCCACCGTGAGCCTGGCCTGATGGGGGCGCCCGTGCCCCTGCCGCGTCGGCCCGGCACGGTTACAGGTCAGGTGCCGCGATGAAACGCGACGAGACGGCAGAGCAGTCCCAGCAGCGCATACAGGCCGAAGCGCTTGCGCTGGCGGCCGCCAATGATGCGCTGAAGCTTGAAATCGTGGAACAGCAGCGCCTGGTCCAGGCGCTGAAGGACGACATCAGCGGGCTGCGCAGCCTGGCCACCATCTCGGCGGACTGGTACTGGGAGCAGGACGCGGAGTATCGTTTTACCGACTTCACTGCCGAGTACAGCAACAAGTCACAAGATGAGGATCTCGACAGTTCCGTCGGCAAATGCCGCTGGGAACTGCCTGGCGCCCTGCCGGTCACCATGTCATGGGAAGACCACCGCGCCGTGCTGGCTGCACGCAAGCCCTTCCGCGATTTCGAATACATCCGCGTTCTGGACGACGGCGTCGCGCATTATTTTTCCATCAGCGGTGTGCCGGTGTTCAACAAACATCAGGAGTTCGTGGGGTACCGGGGCATCACACGCGATGTCACGGCGAGCAGGCGTGCTGAAGAAAAAGAACGCAAGGTCGCCCGCCTGCTCGATGACATCGTTGAGAACCTCCCGGTCGCTCTTCACCTGAAATCCGCCACGGACCACCGCTTCCTGGCCTGGAACCGGGCCGCAGAAGAGCTGTACGGTGTCACCAGCGCAGAAGCGCTGGGCCGCACGGTTCATGATCTCTGGCCAAAGGCCCATGCTCACAATATGTACGCGGCGGATCTGAGCCTGATTGCTTCAGGCGAGAAGCAGGAGTTCCCTGACCGGCTTACCTACACAAGACACAGGGGCGCTATTCATGTCCACATGCGCAAGGTCCCGCTGAAGGATTCCAGCGGTGCGGTGACGCATGTCCTGGTCATCGCTGAAGACATCACCCAGCAGCTGGCCGACGAAGCGCGCCTGCGCAGCAGCGAGCGCCAATTCCGCAGCCTGACCAGCCTTTCGTCCGACTGGTATTGGGAGACGGATGAAAAATTCCGGTTCACCAAGTTGTCCGGTGGCAACACGGACGAAGCGAAGCGCGCGATCAATGAGCATCTTGGCAAGACACGCTGGGAGATCGACCACAGCCCGGTCAACAAGGAGCTCTGGGCCAACCACCGGGCCCTGCTGGAACGCCACGAAGTCTTCCGCAACTTTGAATACGAACGCGAAGAAAAAGACGGCAGGCGTGTGACCTTGTGTATCAGCGGGGAGCCCATGGTGGATGCCAACGGCCGCTTCACCGGCTATCACGGCGTGGGCACCGACATTACCGCGCGGCTTGAGGCCGAGGCCAAACTGCGTCGCAGCGAAGAGCGCTTTCGCAGCCTCACCGGTCTTTCGTCCGACTGGTACTGGGAACAGGATACAAATTTCCGCAACGTCTTTGTCTCCAATGATCCGCAACGCTTCTCCCTGGGAACCCAGGTCATTGGAGAGGGGCAATGCCGATGGGACCTCCCCAATGCTGCGCCGCTTGTCGGTACATGGGACGAGCACAAGGCGGTGTTACAGGCGCATTTGCCGTTCCGCAATTTTGAATACCGGCTGACCAAGGAAGATGGCAGCGTCGTTTACCGCAGCGTCAGCGGGGAACCGGTGTTTGGCGACGAAGGAACCTTTGCGGGTTATCGGGGTGTGGGCGCCGACATCACGTCGCGCAAGGAAGTGGAGATGGCGCTGCGGGTCGGCGAGGCCCGCTTCCGGGCGGTTGTGGGTGCGCTGGCCGAAGGTGTGATCCTGCGGGACGCCCAAGGGCATATCGTTGATTGCAATGCCAGTGCAGAGCGCATCCTCGGCCTGGCCCTGGCCCAGCTCAAAGGCCAGACTTCGGTCGAGCCGGAATGGCAAAGATTCCGCGAAGACGGCACGCCAATGCCCAGGGAAGAGTGGCCCAGTGTTGTCGCCGTGCGTACCGGCCAGCCACAACTGAACCGTGTGGTGTGCCATCGCAGGCCCGACGGCAGCGAGTTCTGGGCACTGATCAACGTGCAGCCCCTGGTGGACGGGAACGGCGCTCCGTCGGGGTATGTCAGCACCATTACCGACATCAGCAAACGCCGGCAGGCTGAGCAGGAAATCGTCCGGCTGAACGTCAACCTGGAAAAGCGCGTGCTGCGCAGGACCGCCCAGCTGGAAGTCGCTACCCGGGAGATCGAGGCCTTCTCATATTCTGTGGCGCATGACTTGCGGACACCGTTGAGCACCATCGACGGATTTTGTGCGCTGCTTGAAAAAGCGGTTCCACCTGAGTCGGGGGAGCGCGCGCATCACTTCATGGGCCGCATACGCAGCAGTGTGCGCCGCATGGGTGAGCTGACCGACGGTTTGCTGTCCCTGGCCCAGTTGTCGCGGACCAGCCTGAACTGGGAGTCTGTCGACATCAGCACCGAGGCGGCCAAGATCATCAAGCAATGGACGGAAAACGATCCAGACCGGCGGGTGCGGATCACCGTCGAGCCCAACCTGTGGGGCCGGGCGGACGTTGCCTTGCTGCGTCAGGTGCTGGAGAACCTGATCGCCAATGCATGGAAGTTCACCTCGAAAAAACCGCACACCGAAATCCTGGTCGGAAAAGAAGCCGGGCCTGAGGACCAGGTGGTGTACTTTGTGCGGGACAACGGCGCCGGCTTCGACATGGCGTATGCCGACAAGCTCTTCGGCACTTTTGAGCGGCTGCATTCACCGGAAGAGTTCGCCGGCAGCGGCATCGGGCTGGCCACGGTCAAACGCATCATTACCCGTCACGGCGGAAAAATCTGGGCCAGGTCGGCGGTGGGTGAGGGCAGTACCTTTTATTTCACGCTCGGAGGCGAGCAGGCCGGGGCCATGCCGGCTGAGGGGGACGTGTTTGACGACTCAGGCGTTGCGCTGACGGACGGCGGCGCCAGTGCGTTCGAGGACGCCGGAGAAGTAAGTCCCAAGGGGGCCGGCCCCATCAGCACGGACAACGATGTCTTCACGGTCAGTGACCAACAGTTCAGCAATGCGTTTGAACATGCGGCCATCGGGATGACGCTGATCGGCATCGACTCGCGCCGGCTGAAGGTCAATACCGCTTTTTGCCAGATGCTGGGGTATTCAGAAGCGGAAATGCTGTCGCGCACCATCCATGACCTGACCCATCCCGACGACATTGCCTGGGACCTGGAGCAGCGCCGCAGGGCATTGGCCGGTGAAATCGAATCGTTCCACGTCGAAAAGCGCTACATCCACAAGTCCGGCCGCACTGTCTGGGGCTACATGAGCTGCTCCCTCGTGCGCGATGCGGACAGAAAGCCGCTTCAATTCATCGCGCAGATCCAGGACATCACCGAGCGCAAGCAGACCGAGCAGGTTCTGCGTGAAAGCGAGGAGCGCTTTCGCGCGCTCACCTCGCTGGCCTCCGACTGGTTCTGGGAGCAGGACGAAAACTTCCGCTTCGTCGAAGTTCCCGGCGAAGCCCCAAGCACCTCGGGCATTCCGAAAGCGGCCCATGGCAAGACTGCCTGGGAGCTCGACTACATCAACATCGAAGCCGGTGCGTTGGCCGAGTACAAGGCCACGATAGCCCGGCACGAGGTTTTCCGCGACCTTGAAAGTACCCGGCGCGACTCCAAGGGTCGGCTGCACTACTTCAGCATCAGCGGCGTGCCCAAATTCGACGCCAACGGAAAATTCACCGGTTACCGCGGCACGGGACGCGAAACCACCGAAATCCGTCGTGTCACCGAGGCCCTGCGCACCAGCGAAGCGCAGCTGCGCGAAATCACCGACACCGTGCCGGCCTGGATCACTTACGCCGACGCCGATCAGCGCTTGCGCTTCCATAACCGGGCCTACGAGGAAGTCTTCGGCATGACGCAAGCGCAGCTCGAAGGCAAGACCATCCGGGACATCGTGGGCGATGAGATGTACGCCCTGATCAAGCCCCGGGTGGAAGAGGTGCTGCAGGGCTACCCGGTGGTCTACGAGCGATCGCAGAAAACCGCCCGCGGCGGCACGCGCGACTACGTGATCAATTATTTCCCGCGCTACGGCGACGGCGACGACGAAGGCAAGGTGATCGGTTTCTACACGCTGGC
Source organism: Polaromonas sp. P3_B4 (assembly GCF_056402835.1). Classification (NCBI taxonomy): domain Bacteria; kingdom Pseudomonadati; phylum Pseudomonadota; class Betaproteobacteria; order Burkholderiales; family Comamonadaceae; genus Polaromonas; species Polaromonas sp. P3_B4. The sequence goes on along the minus strand of NZ_JBFUGQ010000001.1, from coordinate 2,690,833 downwards.
CAATGACGTCACTGAACTCAAGCGCATTGACCGCATGAAGAGTGAATTTGTCTCGACGGTCAGTCATGAGCTGCGCACGCCGCTTACCTCGATCCGGGGCTCGCTGGGCCTGATCTCCGGTGGTGTTGCCGGCCAGCTGCCCGACGCCGTCAAGACGCTGGTGGGCATCGCGAAGACCAACTGTGAGCGCCTGATCCGGCTGATCAATGACATCCTGGACATCGAGAAGATCGAGTCCGGCAAGATGACCCTGGATTTTCAGGCCATCGAACTCAGGCCTTTGCTGGAGCAGGCGCTGGCCGCCAACGAAGGCTACGGCGCGGCGAAGAATGTGCATCTGCAGCTCGAATTTCCCGATGAAGACCTGCAGGTCAGGGTCGACAGCGACCGGCTGACGCAGGTGGTGACCAACCTGCTGTCCAACGCGATGAAGTTCTCCCCCGAAGGCGGCACGGTGGACATTCACGTGGCACGCAGCGAGACGGGCATACGCGTCGAGGTACGGGATCACGGGCCCGGTATTCCGGAGGAATTCCGCAACCGTATCTTCCAGAAATTCTCCCAGGCCGACTCCTCCGATACACGGCAAAAGGGCGGCACGGGTCTGGGCCTCAATATTTCACGGGCCATCATCGAGCGCCTGGGCGGCAGCATCGGTTTTAATACCGACGCCGGCGTCGGCACCACCTTCTTCTTTGAACTGCCCGAATGGGTGGATTCGCCGGAGCGTACTTCCGGTTTCTCGGCACTGGTCGAACAGCGGCCGCGTGTCCTGATTTGCGAGGACGACCCGGACATCTCCCGCCTGATCAGCATGATGCTCGACAAGGGCGGTTTTGACACCGAAATGGTGTACACAGCCAGGCAGGCCGTCGCGGAGCTGGCAAAAAGGCGGTATGCCGCCGTCACGATAGACCTGAAGCTGCCCGACCAGGACGGCATTGCGCTGATCAGGGCGCTGCGCGCCCAGCTGCATACACGCGACGTGCCGATCGTGGTGGTGTCGGCCTCGGCGGCCGAGGGGCGGATCCAGTTCAACGAGCAGTCCCTGACCGTATCGGACTGGCTGGAAAAACCCATCGACGAGAACATGCTCGTGCTGGGCGTGCGGCGCGCCATTGCCGGTTCGGTCGAAGCCCGCGCCGTCATCCTGCATGTTGAAGACGATCCGGACATCCAGCGCATCGCAGCGACCATTGCCCAGGGGTTTGCGACCTTCGTCTTTGCCGACACGGTGCAGGAAGCACGCGACAGGCTGAAGGAACAGCGCTTCGACCTGATCCTGCTGGACCTCAGCCTGCCGGGCGGCTCCGGCTGGGATTTGCTCAAGGACGTCGAGGCCATGGACGGTCCGCCGCCGGTGGTGATTTTCTCGGCGCTGGAGGTGGACAGGCTTCAGGCCACACGGGCAGCCGCCGTGCTGGTCAAGGCCAAAACCTCCAACACCGAGCTCCTCGAAACCTTGCGGCGCGTGCTCGGGCAAAGCAATTCTGCGGGATCGCCGACGGACGAAGCCTGAACCTGTACCGGGCCCGCGGCAGGCTACGGGGTTCCTGGCGCGCTAGTGAATAAATCCGGGATCTAGCCTTTACTGGCGGGCGCAAGCAGCTATATTTTTCATAGCAAATTCACGCAGAAGGCGTGGTCATCAACGCGGTATAGCGGCGCTGCATTTCCTCTGGCGACACGGTTTCAATGCTGTGCCCCACACTCCAGCGGTAGCCTGCCGGATCGCGAAAGCTGCCCGAGCGCTCACCATAAAACTGGTCTTGCGCCGCCATTTCCAGCGTGGCGCCGGCTTTCAGCGCACGCGCAATCACCTCATCGCAGTTGTCCACATGCAGATGCAGCGTGACGGTGGCCGGCGCGCCGGCATCCGGCGCCCGGGTGCCGTACTCCGGGAATTCTTCCGACACCATCAGCGTGGCGCCGTCAAAGTCCAGTTCGGCATGGCCGATGCGGCCATCGGGTTCTGTGAGCCGGAATTTTTCCGTGGCACCAAAAACCGAGATGTAAAACGCCATGGCCTTTGCAGCATTTTTGACATGAAGGTAGGCAAACAATTCGTGGGTGGCCATATCGTCTCCGTCGGTGATGTGAAGGAACCAGGCGAGGCCTGAGGTGCTGCCAGCCGGTCCTGAAATTATGAGGCGCATTGGAGCTCAGTGACAACCCGGCGTGCTGCGGGCATGCACCGCCCGGCCAGGCGCCTGAAGAACGCGGTCACGCCGCTGTCACCGAACCGTCATGCAAAGGCAACACACTGTATGACCGCCACTGCCCGGGGCAGGTCGCCGGATACCGGCTGCCGGTGCCTGTCGTGTCCGATTCACCCCATTTCTCGACTACTTCACGCCACTTCTGAATGGACATCACTTACGGCGCCGACAGAACCGGCCTGCTCTGCGGTTACAGGTTTGAAAACGGCGCGCCCGGCATCCCGGTAGATCTCCTGGAGGCGGCCGCCTGGCTGCAGGACGAAAGCCCCAAGGGAAAATCAGATTTCGTCTGGCTGCACTTCAACCTGAGTGACGCCGCGGCGGAGGCGAGCATCCGCAAGCATCTGCACGCGGTACCCGAGTTTTTCGAGGCTCTGCATGCGGGTTCAAGATCCACCCGCATAGAAGATGCGCACGACACACTGATTGCTGTCGTTAACGACGTGGCGTATGAATTCGCGTTTGACCCGGCTGAGATGTCCAGCCTGTGGCTGAACGTGGCGCCCCATATGGCGCTGAGCGCGCGCTCCCATCCCCTGCGTTCCATCGACCGCATGCGTGACGCCATCAAGAACGGCAAGCCGCTGGCGTCATCGGTGTCATTTCTGAACCAGCTGCTGCGCGAGCAGGGCGATGTGCTGGTGCGCATCGTGCGTGACGCCACTGTCCAGGTGGATGTGGTGGAAGACAAATTCCTGATCGGCCGGCTGCACAACCGCCGGGCTGACCTGGGCAAGCTGCGGCGGGTGCTGGTGCGGCTGCAAAGGCTGCTCGCGCCGGAGCCCGGTGCGCTTTTCCGCCTGCTGCGGCTGCCGCCGCCATGGGTCAGCGAGCACGACCTGGAGGAGCTCCGCCAGGCGACGGAAGAATTCTCATTGACCATCCGGGACATGTCCGAGCTGAAGGAGCGCATCAAGCTCCTGCAAGAAGAAATTGCCGCACAGGTCAGCGAGGAGACCAACCGCAGCGTCTTCATCCTGACGATGGTCACGGTACTGGCGCTGCCCATCAACATTGTTGCCGGCCTGCTGGGGATGAATGTGGGCGGCATCCCCCTGGCCGAGCATCCCCACGGCTTCATGGTGATCGTGGGGATCATTGGCGTTTTCACCGCCTTCGCGGCCTGGTATGTTTACCGGAAAAAATAGCTTTCACAAGCCATTTCCCGCATCACCATTTGCGCAAGCCGGCGCGTCGTTTACTGGGGTTTCGGCCCGTTCATGGCACGTTCAAATTCTTCGCGCGACAGCATGTTGTCCTTGTTGGTGTCGGCTTCGTCAAAGTGTTTGGAGACACCGCGAAAGTTGGACGCCTCATCGCGGCTGACTTTGCCGTTGTTGTCCTTGTCCATGAAACTGAACGCGCGCTCAAGGTCTCTGGCCGCGTATTTGGGAGTGGGGGAAGCCGCGGCAGCGGAGGGTTGCGATGCACCGGCCGCAGGCGCCGACGCAGCGGCGGCCGGGTCTGTAGCCTGCGCATGCCCACGTGGGGTGTACAGCATGGCTGCTGCGGCCAGGGCCAGTGCCACTGCACCCACGTAGCGGACTGCCACACGGCGGCCGGGCGTAGGGAAGGTTTGTTGCGGGCTGGACAAAATCATCGGGGTCGTGAACGGGGTCGTGAAAGGTGAATGAGGTGAATGGTTCATACCCTGATTGGATGTCAATTCACGTTTCAGTGCCAGCCAACTTGCAGGGTGTTTCGCCGCTTTACAGGGTAGGTGCAAGCCGACACATTTATTTGCACGCTCAAAAAAAAGCGCTTCACCCCGGCGGCCTGTCCACAAATCGTGCGTACATAAAGAAACAGATTTCCCGGGCCAACCGGGTTGACAAGCCCCATCATTTATCAAATACTAAGCCAAATGGTTAAGTATAAAAATGATGCGCAAGAAGAGACCCTGAACGCCGTATTTGCCGCACTGGCAGACCCGACGCGGCGCAAGGTGTTGCAGGCCCTGGAACAGGGCAACCTGTCCGTCGGCGAGCTGGCCCAGCCGCACGGCATGTCCCTGCCCGGTTTCATGAAGCACCTGCGGGTGCTGGAAGACGCCGGCCTGGTCAGCCGCGCCAAGGATGGCCGCGTCGTCAACCTGGCGATTTCACCCGAGCCCATGCAGGAGGCCGCCATGTGGCTATCCCGTTACGAGAAATTCTGGTCCGAGCGCCTTGACGCGCTGGGCCGCTACCTTTACCAGCAAGAGGAGTTGAACCCGCCATGGAAAGAAGCACAGCGCAAGGCAAACCGTCCGCCGGCCCGTCCGTCGACATCACCCGCCACTACCCCGTCGCTCCCGAAAAAGTCTGGCGCGCGTGGACCGACCCGCAAGCACTAGCGCAGTGGTTCGGCCCCGACCCGGCCGGCGTGGTGACCATTGCCGACATGGATGTGCGTGTGGGCGGCCGCTACCACATCCAGTTCGGCGTGCCGGGCGGGGAAACACACAACGTGAGCGGCACTTACCTCGAAGTCGAACCACACCGCAAGCTGGTGTTTGACTGGGGCTGGAAGAGCACACCGGAACGCGTGTCGCGGGTCACGGTCTCGCTCAAACCTTCCGGGGCCGGCACCGAGCTGGTGTTCAAGCATGAGCGCTTCTACGACCTGGCCGCACGCGACAGCCACAACGAGGGCTGGGCCGGCGCTTTCCTCAAGCTCGACAAACTGTTTGTTTCATCGGCTGTGACCTGAAAGTCACCCCAAACCACCACCTCTGTTCAGCCCCAACCCCAGGAGAGACGCACCATGCTTGCCAACCGAAACGCCATGGCCACCATCGCCGTCAAGGACCTTGCGGCGGCGAAGAAATTTTATGGAGGCACACTCGGCCTCACCCCGCTTGAGACCGCCGAGGAGGGCGTGCTCACCTACCAGAGCGGCACCGCCACTGTGGTGGTGTATGTCTCGTCTTTCGCCGGAACCAACAAGGCCACGTCCGCCACCTGGGGTGTGGGCGACGAGTTCGACAACATCCTGAAAGCGCTGAAGGCCAAAGGCGTTGTGTTTGAGCACTACGACATGCCCGGCATGACGCGGCAGGGCGATGCGCACGTAGCGGGCGACTTCAAAGGCGCCTGGTTCAAGGACCCGGACGGCAACATCCTTCACATCCTGAACCAATAGGCCACCGTTCCAGCAACTCGACCCTTCACTGAACTGACCGTATCCAGGGAGCCCGCCGTGACTTCAACCCCCGCAAACGCTGCCAACGCCGTTTTTCACTCCGTGGTATCCAAAGACGAATGGCTTGCCGCCCGCCAGCTGTTGCTGGCCCGTGAAAAAGAACTCACCGCCCACCGGGATCTGGTGAGCGCCGAGCGGCGCCGCTTGCCCTGGCTCAAGGTCGACAAGCCCTATGTGTTCGACGGCCCCGCGGGCAAGGAAACCCTTGCTGGTTTGTTCGAGGGGCGCAGCCAGCTCGTGGTCTATCACTTCATGTTCGGTCCCGGCTGGAAGGAAGGCTGCCCCAGTTGCTCCTTCCTTTCGGACCACATCGACGGCGCCTTGCCGCACCTGGCAGAGCGCGACATCACGCTGGCTGTGGTGTCGCACGCGCCGCAACCCCACCTGGCTGCGTTCCGCCGGCGCATGGGCTGGCGCTTCAAGTGGGTGTCGTCCTTCGGCAACGACTTCAACCACGACTACCACGTCTCCTTCACGCCCGAAGAGCTGGCCAGCGGAAAGTTTGACTACAACTACCGCATGAACGATGTCGACGGCGCTGGCATGCAAGAGCTGCACGGGGTCAGTGTGTTTTACCAGGATGGCCAGGGCAACATCTTTCACACCTATTCCAGCTACGCCCGCGGGGCGGACACGCTGGTGGGCGCCTACAGCTATATGGACCTCACCCCCAAAGGGCGCGATGAAGGCGGCTTGCCTTTCCCCATGGCCTGGGTGCGTCACCATGACAAATACGGCACTGGTCACGCGGGCCACGGCGCACCGGCCAGCCAGCCCGCGGCCGCGTGCTGTCACGCCGAGGCCGGCGCCGCATGACGGTGTCGCCCAAAGCCACGCGGCGCGACTGGATCGGGCTGGCCGTCATCGCGTTGCCGTGCCTCCTGTATTCGATGGATCTCACCGTGATGAACCTGGCGGTGCCGCACCTGAGCGCCGACCTCAAACCCACGGGCGCGCAACTGCTGTGGATGGTCGACATTTACGGCTTCATGATTGCCGGCTCGCTCATCACCATGGGCACGCTGGGCGACCGCATTGGCCGGCGCAGGCTGCTGCTCATGGGGGCTGCCGCGTTTGGCGCTGCGTCGGTGCTGGCGGCGTTTTCCACCACGGCTGAAATGCTGATCGCTACGCGCGCGCTGCTGGGCATTGCCGGGGCGACGCTGGCACCTTCCACACTTTCGCTGATACGCAATATGTTCCTCGACGCCGGCGAGCGCACTGTGGCCATTGGCGTATGGATCACCAGCTATTCGGTGGGGGGCGCGATAGGCCCGCTGATCGGCGGTGTGCTGCTTGAGCATTTCTGGTGGGGCTCAGTGTTCCTGGTCAGCGTGCCGGTGATGGTCTTGCTGCTGGTGTTGGGCCCGGTGCTACTGCCGGAATACCGCGACCCCGACGCCGGCCGGCTTGACCTGCTGAGCGCGGCGCAGTCGCTGGCGGCGGTGCTGGCCGTCATCTACGGCCTCAAGCGCATTGCGGAGGGCGGCCTGGGCTGGCTGGCCGTCGGCTGCATCCTCGCGGGTCTGGCGATAGGCGCGGCCTTTCTGCGCAGGCAGTGCCGGCTGGCCAGCCCGCTGATTGACCTGGCCTTGTTTCGTGTGCCGGCATTCAGCGCGGCCCTGGCCATCAACACCTTCTGCTTTTTCGGCGCGTTTGGCGCTTTTCTTTTCATCGCGCAGTATTTGCAGCTGGTGATTGGCCTGTCGCCGCTGGAAGCCGGCCTGTGGTCCGTGCCGTCGGCCTTGGGTTTTGTGGTGGGCTCCATGCTGGCACCTGTTATTGCGCGGCGCATCCGCGCCGGCCTGGCCGTCACGGGCGGGCTGGCGCTGGCGTTTGTGGGCTTTGGCGTGCTCACGCAGGTGAGTGGCGCCTCGGGCCTGGCCACGCTGGTCACCGGCAGCGTGATTTTTTCGCTGGGCCTGGCCCCGGTCGTGACCTTGGGTACCGACCTCATCGTCGGCTCCGCGCCGCCCGAGCGCGCCGGTGCGGCTGCGGCGATTTCAGAAACCAGCTCGGAGTTTGGCGGCGCACTCGGCATTGCTGTGCTGGGCAGCGTGGTGACGGGGGTCTACCGCCATGCAATGGAGGGCACTGTGCTCAGCGGTGTGCCGGCCGTAGCCGCAGAGGCAGCCCGCAGCACGCTGGGCGGCGCGGTGGCCGTGGCGGCTGAATTGCCCGGCGCCAGCGGTGCGGCCTTGCTCAGCACTTCACGCGATGCGTACGCCCAGGCCTTTCAGGTCACCGCCGGCATCAGCGCCGCACTGGTGCTGGGCACGGCCATCCTGGCCGCTGTCATGCTGCGGCCGGCCCGCACCGGTTCAGCCGCTTGACCAGCCTCGGAGCCAGCCCGTGTTGGAAACCTCAGAAGCGCACTTTCAGGAAAGCCGAGGGACCCTTGAGCTTGACGCGAAAGCGGGCGTTGCTGCTGTCGCGGTGCAGGTCGATATCGGTCAGGCCATAGTCCAGCACCACGCCCACATTCTTCAGGGGAAACCATTCCACACCCACCGCGGCGTTGTAGATCTCCCCGCGTACGCTGCCGCCGGTTTTCTTCACACCGGAGGCGTCGGCAAACAGCCGCAGGTCAGGGCTGATGGCGTGGCGAAGGCCGACTTCCAGCAGCGGCGCCACGGCGTCGTCGCTGTAGGTTTCTGCGATGGCGCCGGTGGTTCCGCCGATGGCTGCCGTGGCGCGCAAGTCCAGGCTGGCGCGGTAGTAGGCAGCGCCTGCGCCCAGGCCCAGCACGGTGTTGCCCGAACCCAGCCACCACTTGTAGGCCAGCTTGGCAAAGTCCAGCTTCACGTCCAGGTTGGCGGTGCCCGTGGTGGTCACGGTGCCGCTGCCCACATTGGTGTTGCTGACCAGCGAATCCGAGTAGCCGCGCTTGAACTGGTAGTAGTCGAGCGACAGCCCCTGGCTGTCAAACAGCAGCACGTCGGCCTTGATGCGCGGCATGGTCACACTGCTGCGGTTCACGTCGCCGGAATCCAGCCGGCCGAAACGGGTGTCCACTGCCGCGTTGAAGGTCGGGTCTGCATGAAAGGCGCCGATGGAAAGGCTGGCGCGGTCCAGTGCGGGCGAAGGGTCTGCCTGCGCCGGCAACGCAACAAGGCTGGCGCCGCCCAGCACGGCGAGGCCCGTAAGTCTGGCGGCGCGGGTTGCCCGGCCGGAGGGTGGGGTCAAAAGCATGAGGGGTTCCATGGGAAAGGTCAGCGGCCTGTGTGGGGTGCCAGGGTGCCGGGAGGGCCGCGGTGCTCCCGTTTCCTGACAGCTAAATTAGCCAACCGAATTCCCGGTTTCTATCCGCCAAATCCCGCTGCGTTTGTAGGACACGGGCACCCCGCACCGCTCCTGCGGCGTGTTCATCATAAAAATGATCTCCAGAACAATATGAACGCGCGCGACCAGCTATTGATTTGATAGCATCCGGGTTTGCGAACCAGACGAGCCTCATGAATTGATTCCGCTGATCACACCGATCAACCTTCATTGAACCGGGGAGAAACTGCAGATGACACACAACATGGAAACCCAAAAGCGCTGGTGGGCACTGGTGGTGCTCTGCCTGGGTGTGCTGATGATCGTGCTCGACACCACCATCGTGAATGTGGCGCTGCCGTCCATCCGCACCGACCTCGGTTTCACCGAAACCTCGCTCGTCTGGGTGGTGAACGCCTACATGCTGACCTTCGGCGGCTTTTTGCTGCTGGGCGGCCGGCTGGGCGATCTGTACGGTCAGCGCCGGCTGTTCCTGGCGGGGCTCACGCTGTTCACCGTGGCCTCGCTGGCCTGCGGCCTGGCCAATTCGCAGGTGCTGCTCGTGGTAGCCCGCGCGGTGCAGGGCTTGGGCGGCGCGGTGGTGTCGGCGATTTCGCTGTCGCTCATCATGAACCTCTTCACTGAACCGGCCGAGCGCGCCAAGGCCATGGGGGTCTACGGCTTTGTCTGTGCCGGCGGCGGCAGCATTGGTGTGCTGCTGGGCGGCGTGCTGACCGATTCGCTCAACTGGCACTGGATCTTTTTGGTCAACCTGCCCATAGGCGGCGCCGTGTTTGCGCTGTGCCTGTTCCTGCTGCCCGGCGGCAAGGGGCAGGCCACCGGCGCGCGGCTTGACGTGTGGGGCGCCGTCACCGTCACCACCGCGCTGATGCTGGCGGTCTACGGCATCGTCAACGGCAACGAAGCCGGGTGGCTGTCAGGCCAGACGCTCGGTTTGCTGGGCGTTGCCGCGGTGCTGATGGCGATCTTCCTGGCCATCGAGGCCAGGGTCACGACACCGCTGGTGCCGCTGGGCCTTTTCCGCCTGCGCAACGTCGCCACCGCCAACGTGGTCGGCGTACTGTGGGCCGCGGCCATGTTTGCCTGGTTCTTTATTTCGGCGTTGTATATGCAACTGGTGCTGGGCTACAGCGCCCTGCAGGTCGGCCTGGGTTTTTTGCCCGCCAACCTGATCATGGCCGCGTTCTCGCTGGGCCTGTCGGCCAAAATCGTCATGCGCTTCGGCATACGCGCGCCGCTGTCGGCCGGCCTGCTGCTGGCCGCCCTGGGCCTGGCCTTGTTCGCGCGTGCGCCGGTGGGCGGCGGCTTTGTGCTCGACGTGTTGCCCGGCATGCTGCTACTGGGGCTGGGGGCCGGCATGGCCTTCAACCCCGTGTTGCTGGCCGCCATGAGCGACGTGGACCCGGCCGAGTCGGGCATTGCCTCGGGTGTGGTCAATACCTCTTTCATGATGGGCGGCGCGCTGGGGCTGGCGGTGCTGGCCAGCCTGGCGGCGGCGCGCACCGGTTCGCTGGCCGGTGCGGGTGCCGATGCCGTGGTGGCGCTCAACGGCGGCTACCAGCTGGCGTTTGTCATCGGTGCGGTGTTTGCGGCCTGCGCCGCATTGCTGGGCGCCGTGCTGCTTCGCACGGGCGCTGCAGTGCCGGGTGCGCACCCGGCGACGGAAGCCGGCGGCTAGCCACGGCTGGTTTATGCATCAAACTGGCCTTAAGCCCAATAGGGACGGGCGCAAGCAGCTATTAATTTGGTAGCGGATTGACAGGGATGGCGGCGTGGGTCCGCCGCCCACAGGTGGTCAGTAAACCCCGAACAGGGCGCGAATCTCATCGCCGGCGGTGCGACCGTGTTTCTGGCTTTTGTACTTGTCGCCGATGTCTGCGCACTTTTCCATGATCAGCAGGGTGAACTCCTGCAGCTCCGGCGTCAGCGCGTCGCCTTGCGTCATGGCGCCGGCCAGTTTGGCCAGGTTCACGAGCTGGCGGTCGCTGATGGAGCCGATGGAAAAGTCTGAAGGCTTGAAATCCGGTGGAAGTGACATGGCGTGCACCTGGAGCTGGAGATGTCAGCCGGTGTCAGAAAGTGGACTGCCTGCGTGACGGGTTTTGTCCTACAGGGTACCCCAGACATTTCGTCCTAGCATTCGTTTTTTCCCTAGGAGATGCGTCATGGCAGACGACACAACTAAAACCGGTGTGGACCGCAGGTTCATCGCCTTGGGGCAGGACTATGAAGTTCGCGACTGGACCAAAACCCTGGGTTGCACCGAGCAGCAGCTGCGCGACGCTGTCAAGGCTGTCGGTAATTCAGCCTCCGCCGTGCGTCAGTACCTGGGTAAAAAATAGCGCCATCTCAAGGGGCGGCGGTTGGCGCCTTTCCCATCGTCATTGCGCGTGGTTCGCGCCGGTACAAGCATGAAAGAAGGCACAGCATGGCAAAAAGCAGCATTGCGGGTGGCAGCATTCCGCCCGAACAGTGGATGCGCGGAAAAGACACACAGTCACTCGGCCCGGGCGACAGTTCAGACACCGGCAGCGACACGCTAGGTGCCTACAGCGAAGAGGAACTGGCCAGCGACAGCGACGCTGCCGGTACCGGCGAGCGTGCCGGTGTCATCGGCGATGAGCGACCTGATGCCGACATCCTGCCCGACCGGACAATGGACGAGGCCGACTTCCTGGAAGAAGGGGAAGGCGCCCGTGATGAAGACCCGGAAGCAAGGGGCGAGGAGGGCGAAGCTACCTGGGCCGCAGGCGGTGCAGAGGAAATTGCCGGCGTCCTGGCCGATGAAGATGAAGAAGATGAAACGAATGAAGAAGACGACGAATACGGGGAAGTTGAAGACGGCGATGCAACAGTTCGTGGAGGTGGCGCATGACGATCACAGGAAGCTGCCACTGCGGCAAAAACGCCTTTCGCATTGACGGCGAAATCCCCGCGCAGCTGACGCGCTGCACCTGCTCGTTTTGCGCCAGGCGCGGTGCGCTGCTGGCGTACTACACGCCCGATCAGTTCCACGTCACCACCCCCACGGATGGCGATGCCATCTACCGCTGGCAGACCAAGCTGGTAGACCACCACTTCTGCGCCGAATGCGGCGTGTCCACCTATTCAGACAGCCCGGCATTCGAGATGGACGGCAGCTGGGACGGCACCACCCGCCGCATCGGCGTCAACGCCCGCCTCTTTGACGGGTTCGACGCGGCCGAAGCACCCGTGACAGTGATCGACGGCAAGAACCTCTGGTAGTTGAGCCCCAAGGCAGGCGGTTGACATCCCGTTTTGACCGCCTTAATATAGCCAAACAGCTATATAAACGATTGGCCATGTAATGACCCCAGACACCCTCAACAAGGCGTTCGCCGCCCTCGCGGACCCGACCCGCCGCGCCATCGTCGCCCGGCTTGCTTCCGGCGAAGCCACGGTCAATGAACTCGCGGCCCCCTTCGACATGACGCAGCCCTCCATTTCGAAACACCTGAAGGTGCTGGAACGGGCAGGCCTGATTTCGCGCGGACGTGCGGCGCAAACCAGGCCGTGCCGCCTGGAGGCCGCGCCCCTGAAAGAAGTCGCCAGCTGGATGGCGCTGTACCGCAATGTCTGGGAAGACAGCTTCGACAGGCTCGACGCGTTTTTGCAGCCGGACACATCCACGTCATCAGCCCAGTCAACTCAATCAACCTCTGCAAAAGGAAAGAAACATGCCCGCAAATGACAGCAAGGCAGCCATGGCTTCCCCCTTCCTGATCGACCGCGTGTTCAAGGCCCCGCGTGACCGCGTCTGGAAAGCGTGGAGCGAGGCCGGCAGCATCCAGCAATGGTGGGGGCCCAAGGGCTGCTCCATCGACCTGCTGCGTTTCGAGTTCAGGCCCGGCGGGTTTTTTCACTACGCCATGAAGTTTCCGGGCGCACCCACGATGTGGGGCCGGTTCAATTACCGTGAAATAGCCGCGGGTGAACGCATCGTGTGGCTCAACTCGTTTGCCAACGAAAACTGCGGCATTGCCCGCGCACCGTTCAGCGAAGCCTGCCCCCTGGAAATTGAAAACACCGTGACCTTCACCGAGAAAAACGGAAGCACCATCGTGGCACTGCGCGCGCAACCCTTTGGTGAGCTTGCGGCTGAACGCCAGTACTTTGAAGAGTTGAAGCCGTCGCTCACGCAAGGCTACGGCGGCACCCTCGACCAGCTCGCCGCGCATCTCGGCGTCTGAGCAGCGGGCAGGCCTAGAAGTGCGGCGGCAACTCGTCGCGCAGGCTGCGGCCCACCGTCACATCGCCGTCGCGCACCGGGCCGGCTTTCAGTTCTGCCACCTCGCGCACCAGCGCATCAATTTGCTGCTGCTGCCGCACGATGACCTTGTCGAGCTGGTCCAGCAGGTCTTCGGTAAAGCTGGCCTTGATCTCCAGCGCCGTCAGGCGCTGGTCGGTTTGGGGTGTGTCGTTCGTCGGTTCCATGCCTGTATTGGACATGAAGTGCGCGGGGCAGGGTCCCCCACGCATTCCTGCGGCCTCCACAGCAACAGTTTACGCATCCTTTTGGCCTGCAGCCCTTGATGGTATTGCGCGACAAGCTATGCTATTGATAGCAAGATGGGCACCTGTCAAGTATCACTGGCGCCACTGCCACCCCGTCTGCCGGATGGCGCCACCGCCTGCGCGTTGCTTCGATACGATTTGTGGGAATAAGAGCCTTGTCTTTCCCGCACCGCCTGCCTAAGCTCGCCTGAGTCTTTGCAGGGCGTCGCGTTTCATGACAACGCCGGAGCCGTCTTCAAAGCCCATGTGGTAGCTGTGTTGTTTGCCCAAGGAGGCGAGATATGACCGAGCCAGGCACTGGAAACCCCGTCACACCGGAACAGGCGCAAGAACAAGCGCAGGAGCGGGCGCAAGAAGAAGAGCGCCAGGCCATTGATTTCCGGCGAGGTTTTGTTTACGCCAGCGGCACGGCGCCCCAGGAGTTGTGGGGCCTGGCCTTGTCGGGCGGCGGCATCCGCAGCGCCACCTTTTGCCTTGGCGTGTTGCAGGCACTGGCAAAAGCCGGGTTCAACCTCCCGGGAGAAAGCGGGCCCGAAAGCAGCCCCAAAGACAGGCAAAAGCCCTGGCCGCTGCTCGCCCGCTTTGACTTCCTCTCCACCGTCAGCGGGGGCGGGTATACCGGCAGTTTTTTCTCGGCCCTGTTTCGCCCCCGCGATCCCCTCACGCCTGCGGCGCCCCATACACCCCCTGCGCCGCCCGCACCCGAAGTGCTGGCCACCGAAGCCTACGAAGCACTCGCGACCGACCCGCCCGGCAGGCTGAGCAAGGTCCAGACCGCGCTCACCCAGATGCCCGACCGCCCCTTGCGCTGGCTGCGTGAAAACGGGCGTTACCTGGCACCGAACAACACCGGTGACTTTCTCTACGACATCGCCATTGCCATCCGCAACCTCTGTGCGGTGCATTACGTGATCGGCGTGACCTTGCTGACCATTTTCCTTTTGATGTTTGCCCTGCGTTACGGCAGCCTGCAGATTCCATGGGAGGGGTTTCATGCGCTGGGGCTTACGCTGGAATCCATGATGCAGCCCAGGCCTCCGCTGAAGGGCGGAGACATCTGGTTCAGCCCGTGGTTCGGTGTGCTGGGCATCTGGCTCGTGCTTGCGGTCATACCGTGTGGCGCGGCCTACTGGCTCGACCAGGACACCTCGCCTTCCGGCAGCAACACAAAAAAAGCGCTGCTGTCGGCCATTCCCGCACCGGCGCTGGCGGCTGCCGGCTTGCTGGCCGCGGGTGTGCTGGCTGCCTGCGTCATCTGGAGCCGGGTAGCGCCGCCGGCCGCCGGCGCCGGGTCACTGCTTGAGGCTGTTCCGGTACCTGTTTTGCTGCTGGTGCTGATCGATGTCATCCTGGCTTTTTCCCTGGGCGTGTTTTTTGTGGCGAAGTACCTTCCGCAGCAATCACCCGGGCTGTTTCGCAACCGCATCACACGGTGGCTCTCCAGGGTGTTGACGTACTCATTCATCATTGCCGTGCTGGCGCTGATTGAAACCGCGGGGCAGACGCTGTATCTCTGGCTGGCGACAAGCCAGTCAACACCGCTGACCGTTTTCAGCGTGGCCGGCGTGGTCGCGGCCCTTGTGGCGGCCGTGAAGCAGTTTGCGCCGGTGCTGGCCCAGCCCGGAAAAGACGGCCTGCTCAGCAGGCTGCCGCTCAACACCCTGCTTGGCGCGGTCGGGCTGGCGCTGGCCCTGCTGCTGGCCGTGGCCTGGAACTGCGCGGCCGCGGCCCTGCTGTTTGGCATGCAGCCGCCGCTGCCGGGGCTCGGGCAGCTGATGATCGAATCCATGTTCACCACGGTCCGTTTTGGCGCGGACTCATCATGGGTCTGGCAATACTTCTACCCCGTCATCTCCATTGTGTTTTGCCTGACGGCTGTGGCGGTGGCGGGCTACTTTCTGGGGTTCATCAATTTGTCGAGCCTGCAGGTGATGTACGGCGCGCGCCTCACGCGTGCCTACCTGGGTGCGTCCAACAAGGCACGGTTTGAATCGGAACGGCCCAAGATGGACGTGACCGAGGCCGATGCAAGCGACGACTTCACGCGCGAGGCCTACTACCGGAACGACCACCTGGGTCCGGCCCACCTCATCAACGTGACCATCAATGCCACCACGGGCACCGGCGACCAGCTGACACAGCGGGACAGGCAGGGCTTGCCGCTGGCGGTCACGCCTGCGGGCATTACCGTGGACGGCAGGCTCTGGAATGCAAAGACCGGCAATTTTGCAGGCACGCAGGCCAAAGCCGCCAGGCGGGTGCCGCCCGAGCTGTCCATCGGCCAATGGGTGGGCGTGTCGGGCGCGGCATTTTCGACAGGGCTGGGCCGCGGCACCTCGCTGGGGCAGGCCATGCTTTTCACCATCACCAACATACGCCTGGGCTGGTGGTGGGACTCCGGCAAAAAGGACACCAAAACACCTTTTTTTCTATGGCGCAACCAGAGCTATCTGCAGTGCGAATTGCGGGCCCGCTTCCTGGGCACGGACGGCTCGCACTGGTACCTGAGCGACGGCGGGCACTTTGAGAACACCGGTGTCTTCGAGCTGTTGCGCAGGCGGGTGGAATTCATCGTCTGCTGCGATTGCGGCGCAGACCCGAACTACAGCTTTGAAGACCTTGCCAATCTCATGCGCCTGGCACGCATTGATTTCGGTGCCGAGTTCGAATGTGTCGGGCCGAGCGCGGTGCCACGGCTTGCACCCAATGCCGCCACACTCGCGCCCTATTTCGCCCGCGACGAATCTGAACTGCGCCCGGCAACCGACCCGCTGGCGCCACTCGACGAAAAGTGCGCACTGCTCTACCGCGTGCGCTATGCCAGCAGCCAGCCGGGCAAACCCTCTGAAAGTATTTTGCTGGTGCTCAAGCCGCGTTTGATCAAGGGCGCGCCCCTTGACCTGTTTGAATACCAGACCAAAAAACCATCGTTCCCGCAGCAAACCACGTTTGACCAGTTCTTTGACGAAGCGCAGTGGGAAAGCTACCGAAAGCTGGGCGTGCTGATTGGCTCGCGCATATTCAGGTAGTGCGTGTGGTGCCTGGCCGGGTCTGCCGCACGGTGGCCTCGCCGGGTTGATTTGGCATAAATTTGGCCTCCAGCCATTTCTGGTATTGCGCGAGCAGCTACGTTATTGATAGCAACTCATGGCGAATGGGCATCCGCATGGGTTGACGCATAACGCTCCAGCAGCGCATACAGCACCAGCCCGCCCGCCAGCGGCAACAGGTAGTAAAGCGCGCGGTAGGCCAGCACCGCACCCATCAGCGCCCCCTGACGCACGCTGCCCGACAGCAGCGCCAGGTAGACCGCCTCCAGCACACCCAGCCCGCCGGGGATCGGCATGATCACCCCCACGATGGACGCCGCCATCAGCACGCCCAGCACAGTGGTGTAGGGCACTTGCTGGCCCAGCAGCAAATACATGGCCGCTCCCATCAGTGCCCAGTTGCTGGCTGAAATACCCAGCTGCACCAGGGCCAGCTGCGCAGAAGGCAGCTTCAGCCGCCGCCCGCGCACCCGCCACACGTGCCCGCGCGCCAACGCGCACGCCACCACGTAGCCCAGTGCAATCAGCACCATCACCACGCCCAGCAGGCGCAGCGCCGCGGCGCCAATGTGTGCCTGGCTGGGCGGCGCAATGGCGCCGGCGGCAAAGAGGCTCCCCGCCACCAGCCCATAGCCTAGCCAGTTGGTCGCAAGGCTCAAGCCCACGATCTGCGCAATGGTGGCCTCGTCCAGCCCGGCCCGCGCATACAGCCGCGCCCGCAGCGCCACCCCGCCGACCAGCGAGCCCAGGTTCAGGTTAAAGGCATAGCTGGTGACCGCAATGGCCCAGGTCTGCAGGCGCGGCAGCTTGTGGCGCGTGTGCTGCCGGCCTATCAGGTCAAAGCAGCCATACAGCGCATGGCTGGCCGTGGCCAGGCCCAGCACGGCAAGCAGCAAAAGAGGCGAGTAGCGCCGCAGCGTCTGCCAGGCGCCTTCCCAGTCCACCTTGTGGGCATGGGAAATCAGCAAACCCAGGACGACGATGCCCAGCGCAGGAAACACCCAGCGGCGGATGCGCGGCCACAGCGACGTTGCGGCTGCCGGGGACGTGCTGTCGGAAAGGTGAGCCGCAGTGCTGGGCATGATCAGTGCATTTTCAGCAAGGCGCAAAGCGAACTCCAGCCAGGCTGGCGCTGATTTTTGTAGGCGAAAACCGACGGCGGCCCACCACGCTGCAGCGCCGCCCTTTCAGCGCTCCAGCTCAAGGCCTGCGGGATGCAGGCGGCTCCACGGCGTTGCCTTCTCAAACGCAAACGCTGCGCGCAATATCGTGGGCTCGGCGAAGGGCCGCCCGATCACTTGAATCGAAACCGGAAGTCCGCCGTCAGACAGCCCTGCCGGTATGGCGACCGAGCACAGATCCAGCAGGTTCACAAAGCGGCCGAACCTTGACAGCGGCGTGGCCAGTTCATCGACCTCGCTGACGGGAATGGCGGTAATGGCGTTGGTCGGAAATACACAAACATCCACGCCGTCCATGGCGTCCAGCATCGCGGCTTTCGCAGACTCGCGGTCGCGCAGCAGGGTGATGTACTGGGCGGCCCCGATGTCCCGGCCCAGCATGATCCGCCGCTTGATGTTCGGGTCAAACTCCAGCTCATTGCGCTCGAAAAGCGTGCCGAGATTGGCATAGCCTTCGGCGCTCATCAGGCTGCCCGCAATGCGCATGGATTGCGCCAGGCTTTGCGGAAGCGGCTTGTCCACCAGGGTCATGCCAAGCCCGGTGAACACGGAAAGCGACCTGTCGTAAGCTTTCAGCACTTCCGGGTCCACGTCTTCGCGTTCAGCTTTTGGCAGGGTCCAGACCCGCATTCCCCTGACATCTTTTTCAATCTCTTTTGAAACCGAACGCGAGGGCGAAAAGCGGGATGCCGCGTCCTGCGGGTCAGGCCCCGCCAGCACGTCCAGCAGCGTCGCGCAATCCTTCACCGTTCGTGTGATGGGGCCCACTGTGTCATGCGTGGGGCACAGGTCAATCAGGCCGTAACGGCTGATCAGGCCATGCGTCGTTTTCAGCCCCACCAGCCCGCAGAGCCCGGCCGGAATGCGAACGGAGCCGCCGGTGTCCGTACCCAGCGCTGCGCTGGCCATGCCCGCCGAAACCGCCACGGCCGAGCCGCTGCTGGAGCCGCCGGGCACACGGTGGGTTTCAAGGTCCCAGGGGTTCCAGGGTGTGCCCATGGAGGTATTGGTTCCCCAGCCGCCAAAGGCAAATTCCACCGTGTGTGTTTTCCCCAGCACGATGGCGCCGGCTGCCCTCAATCGGTCGACCACCGTCGCCGTGATGGTGGAGGTGCGCGGCGGAAGCGATCTGGAGCCCGCGGTGATGGCATGGCCTTTAATTTCAAACAGGTCTTTGACGGCAATGGTCACACCATGCAGCGGGCCGACCGTGAAGCCGGCCTGCCTGAGCTTGTCCAGGCCGCGGGCGGCCTGCAAGGCTTCATCTGCATAGAGGTCTACATAGGCGTGCAGCTTGGCGTCAAAGGCGTCTATGCGTGAGAGCTGGTTTTCGACCAGTGTTTCGCTGTTGGTCTCTCCGCTGGCCAGAGCCTCGAGCGTCTGCTCCATGGAAGCGTAGGCAAGCGGGGTGTTGGAGATATGGGAGGTATGGGCGGTGTCGGTCATGCAGCACCCATGACCCGCCGGCCGCGCGAGAGGCGCTTTTCAAGCGCGCGCGAAAGCATTGACAAGGGGAAAGCAATGGCAAAGTAGAAGGCGCCCACCAGCAGGAAGATGTGCAGGGGCAGGAAGAACTCGCTGGACATGGCCCGCGCCGTCAGCATCAGCTCGTCCGTGGCGATCAATGCGCACAGCGAGCTGTCTTTTAACAGCGCCACATAGGTGTTCAGCAGCGGTGGCAGCATAACGCGCAGCGCCTGGGGAAACACCACATGCATGAACACCTGGTGCGGCGCCAGGCCGACGGCCAGGGCTGCTTCGCGCTGCCCGCGATGAATTGACTGCAGGCCTCCGCGCAAAATCTCGGCAACATAGGCCGCGCCGTGCAGGCCCAGCCCGATCACCCCGGCCCAGAAGCCCGGCAGCGTAAGCCCGAGCGGCGGCAGCGCAAAGTAGAGCGCCAGCAGCAGCGCGAGCAAGGGCACGGTGCGCACGAACTGGATGAAAAAGTTGGCGGCAAAGCGCAGGGCCGGCCGGCCGCTGCGGATCATGGCCGCCAGGGCCGCACCCAGAAGCAGCGCCATCACAAAGCCCGCAGATGACAGCTTTGCCGTTACCTTGGCCGCCTCTGCAAGGCGGGGAGCCCAGTCGGGCCAGTATTGCAGGAAGACTGCAAAAAAGCTGTTCATCGCTTGTTCTCCATGCGGCTTTCGGCCTTGGCAAATCCCCAACTGACCGGCAACACCATGGCCGCATACAACAGCATGGCGGCAAGATAGATCAAAGTGGTTTCAAAGGTAGAGGTCACCAGGTTCCTGGCAAAAAACATGATTTCCGGCGCGGCAATTGCCGACGCAATGGACGTGTCTTTGAGCAGCTGGCTGGTGTAGTTGCCGAGGGATGGCCACGTCACCCGCAGCATTTGTGGAAGAAGAATGTGAATCAGCGCCTGCCGCGGTGTCATTCCGACGGAAAGGGCGGCCTCGCGCTGCCCGGCATGAAGGCACTTGAGCCCGGCGACAAATACATCGCACAACACCGCTGCGCCAACCAGCCCCAGGCCCAAAATCGCCGCCACCAGCGGCGAGAGCCGTATGCCCACAGCCGCCAGCCCGAAATAGATCACGAAGAGGTGGGCCAATGCCGGAACGTTGCGCATCCATTCGATGTAGGTGGCAATGACCAGCTTCAGCAAACGAAAGCGCGCGAAAGTGACTGTCACCGCCAGCAGCATTCCGCCCGCCAGCGCAATGACGAAAGCACCCAGGGCTACCACCGCGGCGGTAACCGCGCCACCCATCAGCACGGCGAGGATGCCCCCGAAAATTCCCAGCTGTTCCATCACCTGGCCAGCCCCGGGTTGTCAGCCACCTGGCCGAGAAAGCTGCGGGTGCGTTCCAGCTGCGGGTTGTTGATGACATCGACAGCGGGGCCCTGCTCAACAATGTGGCCGCCGTCCATGAAGATCACGCGGTCTGCCACGTCCCTGGCAAAGCGGATTTCGTGTGTGACCAGAATCATCGAGCGGCCCTCTTCGGCCAACTCACGAATCACGGTGAGCACCTCGCCGACCAGCTCCGGGTCAAGCGCAGAGGTTGGCTCGTCAAAAAGAATGAGCTTGGGTTGCTGGGCCAAGGCCCTGGCAATGGCCACGCGCTGCTGTTGCCCCCCGGACAAACGCTCCGGGTATTCATCGGCCTTGCTGGAAAGGTGAACCTTCTCCAGCATGGCGTCAGCGAGCTCATAGGCTTCGGGTTTCGACATGCCGCCGGCCTTGATGGAGCCCAGGGCCACGTTGTCGCGAACGTTCAGGTGCGGCCACAAATAAAACAACTGGAACACCATGCCGATCTCGCGGCGCTGCGGTGCGAGTTCACGGTCATTCATGAAGCGGAACCCGCCGTGCCGGGTTGGCACCTGGCCTATCCGTTCGCCGTCAAGCACGATGGCGCCTTCGCCTGGTTGTTCCAGAAAATTCAGGCAGCGCAGGCAGGTCGACTTTCCGGAGCCGCTGGGCCCGATCAGCGAAAGGGTTTCGCCTTTACGCAGGTCAAAGGAAATTCCCTTGAGCACTTCGAGCGGGCCGTAGCTTTTTTTCAGCCCGTCGACTCTTAACAGTGTGTTGTTCATTGGATTCAGTTTTTTGACGCAGACGAACGCATGAGAAAAACACGCGTTCGCCTGTATCCATGCTTCGAAGGGCTTACTTGCAGGCCGGCAGTTTCCAGTCGGCGGGGCGGTCTACGCCGGCACGGTAGTTCTGGCCCACAGGCACATACCAGACGTCTTGCACCAGGCCGTATTTGCCGCCGATCTTCTTGAGCTCACAGCTCTGCCAGAGCTTGGCGATTTCCGCGTTCACGGCCTTGGCGAGTTCCGGGTTGTCCTTGTTCAGGCCAAACACCACCTGGCCCAGCCCGGTGAGCAGCGGGTAGTCAGGGTTGTTGTCAACGAAGGCGTTGAACTTGAGCTTCCATTGCGGGTTGCGCGAAATGGCGTACTGCATCACGGGCGGGTCGCCGATGACGGCGTCAATACGGCCGGCCAGCAGGTCGCGCACTGCCGCGTCGGATGTGTCATACATCGTCAGTTGCAGGCCGGTGATTTTGCGAAGCTCCGGAATGAACGAAAAACCGGTGATCGTGCCGACCTTTTTGCCTTCCAGGTCCTTGAGGTGCGACCAGTTGGTCTTGCTCGACTGGGTGATGCCGTTCTTGAAGTAATGGATCGGGTCGCTCAAGGTCATGATCTTCGAGCGCTGCTCGGTCCAGCCCATGGTGCCGGCCATCACGTCGACACGTTTGGCCTGCACCGAAGCAATGGTGCCCGACCATTCCATGAGGGCGGGCTTGACCTTGAGCTTCACGGCCTCGGCCACGCGCTGCAGGATCTCGCCGTCGTAGCCAATCATGGCGCCGTCCTGGTAGCCGGTGCCCGGCATGTCGCCGGTGAAGGCGATCGTCAACGCGTCTTTTTCAACGGTTTGCAAGGCCTGGGCATTGGCAGCCGGCAGTACCGCCCCCGCGGCGAGAAGCATGCACAAGAGGCGTGCGGCGAATGTTTTTTTCATGAAAACTCCTGATGGTGGTTTAACGAAACTCTCACTGACGGGGTGGATGGTATGAAGCGCCGTCAACTTGTCATAGGAAGCTTTGGCGTGTAAATTGAACGTATGCGACATTCGGGAAAATTACCTACGAAGGGCGCTTCTGCGCCCAAAGCTGCGGCGGCAAAGCGCGCAAAGCGTGCACCCGCGAAGGCCAACAGGGCGGTCGGTGTACAGGATGAGGGCAACCAGCTGGTGGACCGGCTTGACGCGGCCAAGGCCAAAACGCCTCCCAAAACCGGTGTGGAACTGCGGGTCGGTATTTTTCTGTGCCCGCGTTTTCCCCTGTTGTCGCTGGCGGGGCTATGCGATGCGCTGCGCCACGCCGCAGACCTGGGCGACCAGAGCCGGCAGCTTCGCTGCACGTGGGCGGTGCTCAGCGCCGCCGGCGAGACCGTGGCCTCCAGCTGCGGCGTCGAAGTGGCCACGCTGCCCGCGGCTTCGTCAGACTGCAACTTTGATTACGTGGCTGTGATCGGGGGCTTGCTGCCCTTCATGAAAACGGCCGACCCTCGAGGTGTGAAGTTTCTGAACCACGCCGCAAAAGCCGGTGTGCCGTTGATCGGCATTTGCACCGGCAGCTTTGCGCTTGCGCGGCATGGGTTTATGCAAGGCCGCATGGCCTGTGTTCATCCCTTCCATGTCAATGACTGGAAGGAAGCCTTTCCCGATCTACCCTTCACCACCAACTGCGACTACATCTTTGATGGTGACCGGATCACCTGCGCGGGTGGTATCTCCATCATCGAGCTGGCCACCGAGCTGATTCGCCTGCACTGCGGGCCGGACCGCGCCGCCAAGGTTGTGCACCAGATGACGGTAACCCGCAAGTCCGCCACCTCGCACGTCGCACGCCGGCGCGCCCTGGGTTATGTCTGTGCCGACAACGACAAGCTACGGCAGGCGATTGTGCTGATGGAAAAGAACATCACCACGCCGCTTGAAATTTCCGTCATCGCCAAAATTGTGGATTCCAGCAGCCGGCAACTTGAACGGGTTTTTCTGGCAGAAACGGGCGCTTCCCCTTCGGGGTTTTACCGCAACTCGCGGCTCAAGTACGGCCGGTGGCTGCTGACCTCAACCGATTCACCGGTGAGCACCATCGCCTACGAATGCGGCTTTGCCGATGCCTCGCACTTCATCCGGCACTTTCAACAGCTGTATGGTGTTTCGCCCGGACGGTTGCGGAAGGCGTTGCCTGCGGTGGAGGTGTAGGCTCAATTACAGGCCCAGGTACAGGCCCGTGGGGGGTATTTGCGCTTTTCTCAACCTCTTCGTATCGGGGCAGCTCCACCCAGAAGACACTGCCACGTCCCCGGCGGTCCGTCATGCCCACGGGGTGCCGCAGCAGCTGGCTCAGGCGGTAGACGACCGCCAGCTCCAGCCCAAAGCCCTCGGCCATGCCCTGCTGCGGGATGCCTTCAGAGAAAGTCTGCTGGCGTTCACGCGCAACGCCCGTGCCCGTGTCCCACAGCTCTATGCGCCACTTGCCCCGGCGTGGCCGCGCGGCCAGCAACACACCGCCGCCATGCGTGTTGCGCAAGGCGTTCGACAGCAGGCAGCCCACCAGCCGCGTGAGCAGCACCGGGTCTGACACCGCCCGTCCCGCGGCGGTTCGGGTGCGCAGGCGCAAGCCTTTTTCGCGCGCCTGCGGCGTGTGCTCTTCGGCCAGCGTGTGGACCAGCGCGGCCAGGTCTACCGGCTGCAGGTGCACGCTCAGCGAAGCCGGTTCCAGCCCTGCCAGGCTGAACAGCGATTCAAACAGCTCGTCAATCTTGCGTGTCGAATCGCCAATCTTGCGCGCAATCTGCGCCGCAAACTCCGGCTCCGCCGTCAACCATTCGGCATACGGGCCCAGCGCATGCACGGGGTGGCGCAGCTCATGCGCGGCGCTGGCAATAAAGCTGCTCCGCACGGCCTCCGCCTCCGCCAGGGCCTGTTTGCGCTCCTCCAGGGCCTTGATCAGTTCCTGGCGGTCGAACTGCCGCTCCAGGCTTATGCGCTGGGCCCGGTACATGCGCCGGCCCGTCACATGGGCCACCCACAGGAAGACCAGCACCACCCCCATCTCGGCGCCGGTGTCGAGCACCGAAGGAACACCCCCCGTCAGGTCTATTCGCCAGGCCAGGGCCGCCAGCACCGAGGCACTCAAGCCGTTGCAGTACGCCGAGACGGTACGCAAGCTCGGCGGGCCCGAAGCCACCGCGACCACCGCGATGCCCCCCAGGATCATGATGCACACCAGTTGATCTTCAATGGGGGCCTGGCGGTACACCACAAACATCAGCGAGCCCCAGACCACCGCGCTCAAGGGCCAGGCCCATCCAAGGAGCGACATGAACTCCCGCAGCGCCACCCCGTCGGCCTCCGCCAGGCGGTGGCGGTAAGCATGCAGGATGGCATAACGCAGCAGCGTCATGGAGCCGGTGGCCAGGGTCCATACCCACAAGTCCCATGGCGCCACACGCCCATGCAGCATTGCCACCACCACCAGAATGATCAGCACGGCCGCATGCAGCGTAGGCCGCGCATTTTGCATAAACGTGCGGGCCAGCTGCACGCTGATCCAGGTCTCGCGTGGGGTCATCGAACGGCGCCTTCGGGGGCTGCTGGCGTGGTGGGCGTCATTGAGAGCGGATTCTTCTGTGAGCGGGGCGGGGCGTGGGCAACAACAATATCAGTGATTTCCCTTGGGTACCGGGTGGGAAGAAGAGGGCGGGAGTGGGGCTTCTACCTATCATTTGGCTTACGGAATCTGCCCCGCCTTCGCTTGGGGAGATCTTCATGAAGACCTTCTTTGCGAGGTATCGGGATTGCGGCGCGGCCGTTTGGCGTTGCGCCGTGTTCCATTGGCTTCACGGCAGCCGGGGCATGAAAGTCTGGTTTTTGTTGTCCCGCCAGCCTTGTGCTGATCTTGCCAGTGTTGGCGGCGTTGGGCGAGCCGTCTTTGGTTGTCTTTGTGCGGTGGTTACACGGGTGGAACGTGTACCTTTTTATTCATGCGTGCGTGCGGGCTCAGCGTGGGACGACTGAGGCGCTCGCCGCAGCAGCACCATCATGCCGGCAGAGCCGTTCGCCAACGACAAGATAGAAGACAACCTTACCCCGGTAGGGCCGCTGTACTAAATAGGCTCATGTTTGATCTGCTGCCCGCATGTGGTTTCAGAAGGCGGCAAGCTGGTGCTGGGTGTGTAGAGGCGGGGCAGTCGCATTGATCCCAAGCGTAGCGCCTGAGTACAACGATAAGATGCCATCCGTTTGATCTGCCTGGTGCTTGTTGTTGTGCTTCACTCAATCCAGCAGCAGTCAATGGAAACTGACACTATCAGAATAGTGACCGATTACTGTCAGGCGGAGGCTCGGGGTCAAGTTTGCGCATTTGCGGCATGACAGTGGAGATAGGTCTGTCAAAAAGCGTGAAGTCTGGAATAGGCAGTGCCTCTACCGACTGCAAGGACTCGGGTGTGTCGTCATTCAGGCGCTGACGCAAAGCCATTAGTAATCGGCCCAGGACGTTTTCTCCAACCAACTCCTCACCGTCTTCAGTAACTTTGGCACCCCAGTAGTCATCCTTCCTGGATTGCTCCACGATGTCTCGTTGTCGTGTAGCTAACAGAAGGCGTGAGAACTCTTGATAGTTCTGCGCAAGCTTTACCCTAAGACACCATCGCATGATTTTGAACTTAACCTCTTCCCAATCAGGTCGAGTCTCGCTCTGATAAGGCTTTCCCTTCATCTTTGCGGTCATGGGACTCGTTTGCTGAATGATCATTCTTTGCACGTCAGGAAGATGGGGGTAGCGGCAAGCCTGGTACAGCGCCTCACTGGTAAGAATCCGCACATCATTGACAAGGAGAGGGAATCCTCCCGCCATGTTGGAAAGTCCGCCCCAGTCTTCCTTTGTTTTATAGACGACAACGCAATCGGCTCGTCGGTACCGCCGAAGATCTCTTATGCTGGGTTCAATTTGGTTAGAAGAATTTACTAAAGACATTTCTTGCCGATGAATTTCCGTCGCGGCTTAGGAGCGGATACCACGCCAACGGCCCGGTGTGCTGCGCTGGATCACCCCACCACATAGCCAGAGGACAATTATTAGGGCAATTCCGGTAAGTGACCACCAGTCCCCCAAAACCCGCCCCAAAATAGCCAAAACCTAAGGGGCGAATTATCGGCTTCGTATTACCTTTTGCGCGAATTTTGGCCCCAGCAATCAGGAATTCAGACTCGAGGATAGTTCGTGCCGCCTCTGACGGAAAAATTCCCAGGTTGCCACCAACCGTTCTCAATTTAATCGGATAGCGAGTCGGTTCAGCGAAATAGTCCTGTACCTCTTTATAAATCGGAATCACTGAAGGGGCCAACACTTGGGAGTGCTCACTCCTGTAGACAGTATTCTCGAACCTGTAGCTTGGTATTGACCAGTAGTTAATGTCGATGGTTTTTTTTGCGGTGAACTTTGCCGCGTTCAACTTCTGCTCCAATTTAAATCGCGCAAAAGTATGCCAGCCCGCAA
Source organism: Polaromonas sp. P3_B4 (assembly GCF_056402835.1). Taxonomy (NCBI): domain Bacteria; kingdom Pseudomonadati; phylum Pseudomonadota; class Betaproteobacteria; order Burkholderiales; family Comamonadaceae; genus Polaromonas; species Polaromonas sp. P3_B4. The sequence goes on along the minus strand of NZ_JBFUGQ010000001.1, from coordinate 2,664,320 downwards.
CCACGATCTGGAGTTTCCCCGTCACGGGAGCTGCATTCAGAATCCACTCCTCCACATCATTTCCAACTCGCGTCCCTGTAAAAATGATGTCGTCGAGATAGATGAAATCTCCACCCTTGCTTGAATCGTGATTTGACTTAAATCCGAATCGTTTCAACAGGACTTCATCCAACAGTTCAATCATTGACTTTTGGCTAAAACCAACCTTCTGCAAACTGAGGACCGTGGCCTTGGACCAATAGTCCGCCGGGTTAGCCCCTGTCAGTGCGGCGTTGGTCGTGAGACGATCTATGAAAGCGACGACATGCGCCTTCGTTATAAAGGTCTGTTTAATGACGTGGTCAAATGCGCGAAGAAATTCAACTCGATTTTCCGGAGTAAATTGTGAGGCCCACCTCTCAACATGCGCGGCGTCAGGGGCTGGCAGTTCACCTGCACGATAGGTCGAGATCACATTTGCGATTGACTGAACAAGTTGCGCCTGAGTCATGCCGCGTCCCCCATTTGAATAGTTTTTAAATGTCACTATCTGATGTTCACTTGTCCATTTACCTATACGGTAATTTTCACCCCCGCTGAGGAGAACCCCGGCGAACGTGAACGCCCCAATTGATACGGGGCGTCTCATTTGAGTCATGCAACCCTATTGATTTCCCTGAAAAAGACTGTTGAATTCTGTGGTCCAGTCCGAGGGGCTCACTCCACAATCCAATCATTTCTTCTCATATTGACTTTCGCCGACGCGGTGCGAACATCGCTCGTACACGCAGTCCGGAATTGGCACGGTGGATGGACTTTACGAAACGAGCTCAGCGACCTAGCTTGTTCGACTTTGCGAGATGACAAGGGGTCGCCGTGGAATTTTGCCGAATAAGCCGGAAAACGCAGGATTCCATAAAGGACTAATCGGCTTTGGAATCCAGTAGGTTACGCCTCCCTTCGACCCATCCGCGGTGTTAAAGTCCGGCTCGCTCAGGAAACCGACGCCCACTACATGTGGGTAATCTGAACGCTCCAAAAACGAGCTGGCTTCCCAGGCTAGCGAGGAGTAAATGCTACCGTCACCTTCGTTGGTAGCGATGTTCAGAAGTGCATCACTTCCCAATCCTTCGAATGTTGCCATCAGCGCGCCGGCACGGCTGCCTGTTAATTGGCGGCCTGCCGATTCGGCAAAGGTAGTGAACATCTCGTGCAGCATGGAGTCAGGCTGAGCGCTGTCAACGATCACCAAAAGAACGCCACCGAAGTTACCTTCGGCACGATGAATAGAGAAATGGGAGTTCTTGGCACCCGTAATTCTCTCAACGGCGTCTCTCGTAAATTGCGAGACCGGATGTTCGAGGCTTCCCAGTTCGGTCAATTCGAATTGAATCAGATTGACATGCGTGCCGTCTTCTAAAGCCGCACTCTTGGCGGTCAGAATTAGCTGCTCAATGGTGGAACTCAATTTCTCCCATTTTTCCGCTGATGGCATGCGCTCGCGCACGGTAATGCGCACGGCGAGTCCGTGCTTCAGGCTCTCGGCAACTGATTGCATAAATGGCGAGCTTTGCAAGCGACCGAGAAAGTGACGTGCTTCGGCTCGGTGAATTTTTCGCCCTTTGTCGTGCGTCACCACCTTACATTCGATCTCCAGACCCGTCGGACCAAGGTCCTCGATGAGAACGTCAAAATTTTCAGTATTGCTCCCCAGCTCTGGGAAAACGACGCGACGACCTGCGATGACGAAGTGAGTCGCCACACGCGCTTCAAGCTGCATCGCTTGTAGCATTCTCGGGCTGCGCAGCGCCTCCCGTACGCGCGAGACTAGCACGCGAGTCCGCTTGGGCGATATCTTCCGCGCGGCTTCAATGAGTTGTAGCACTTGGAACGCGAAAATGAATGTCTCTACAAACACCGAGCCCTTAGTGACTTCCCACGGCAGGATCCCTCCGTTGTTCTCCGTCGCGATGGAACACTCGCTCAAAGCCATCACCACCCGATACTGGTCCAAGTAGTGGTCTCGCATGTAGGGCCACTGAACAATCTGAGACCTCACGTCTTGGGCAGGATCGAGCCATGCTCTTTCTCCGATCAACTCACAAAGTTTTGTGAAAACTGTGGGTATTTGGTCTTGGTGCAATTCAGTGGTGAGCATCGCTTGCTCCGGCGTTACAGACCATTCTCACGCTGCGCACGAAGTCTGAGAATAGAAGTGACTGGGATAGCACCGCCTGTGAATGTACCAAGGCACTCAGCGCAGAATGACATTTGCCGAAAATCTCCCTGCTTCAGGTTCGACGTTTTATCGAGATGCATCGCGCTGAGCGGAATCAAGGACGATTTTTAACTGAGGAAGTTGCGAATCCTGCACAGCATGAGTAAAGCCTTTTCGCCTGTCGCCATGGCTGCAGCGAACAAATGTTTCGAGGTAGTCCGGTAATGTCTGTGCAGGATAAAGCATGATTGAGTTTGATGGCTTCGACCTGATTACTGAGACCGTTTCTCCCTGACCCACAGGTGTAGAGGTAACTATGTAATGGTCCGTGGACATCGACATTCTGATAATCTGATTTTCTAGGCGAGCGGTCTCGGAAGCGCTTAGTGCGTCAATAGGTCCCCTTTTAGCTTGACCCAGAACAGACTTCGTTACTTCATTTCCACCAATCCTAACTACAGCAATAAGTGCGAAATCGGCGCCACACCACTTTTCGGCGGAGCCTCTACCGATGCCATTCACGGACGTACTCTTAAGTTCAAGATAGCCATGCGGCCCGTTGTATACGACCGCATCCAGTTTTCCGAGAAGTGCCGCTATGTAGTTTGGCTCCTGTTGGTATCGAGACGGTTCAAGTCGTTGGAGCGCAGTGCTCACATGCTGCGTTAACGCCACTTTTATATCGGGGTGCAGATTGAGGAGGGCCATGCCGCAGTATCGTTAAACGGCTAAGTTAGTGCAACGCTTCTGCGTGACCGGAGTTTGGTTTGCCAGACCTCGAGGCTCAAGAATGCGGCCTCACTACCGAGCCGTAAACCCAACCGGCAACAACGGCGGCCCCGTCCGGTACATATCCACGTAAATCGTGATCGTCTTGCTGCCTCCGTCAACCTGAATGTCGTACACATCCAGCAGCCCACCACCTCTGGGGAGCGACTTGTCTTCGTACTCGCAGCAGGCGCCCCGGCGCTCGTAGGTGATGGGTTCGCCTTTTGGTCCTCGCAATGAGTTGAGGTACAGAAGATGAAGCCGGGTGTCGTAGGGGCCTGTTCTGATGGCGTTTGCGGCGGAGTAACCGTAGCCAGGGTCGGTGGCGGTTTGCAACTTGATGACGCGTAAATAGGGCGCCGTTGAATCTGATCGGCCGTTGGGGATGCCTTTTCCTCCTACGCGGGTGACGGAAAGAATCCTGGGCTCGGGGTTGCTTGCGCCTGGGCCGGGTTGGGTGGTCTGGCACCCTGCGAGGATTGTGGCGGTCAAGGCAAGAGCGACCAGGTGTGAAGAGCGGGAAACCAGCGCGTTCATAGAAGAGAGTCCTCTTTTTTAGTTTGATATAGGAGAGAGGTCAGCAGACGCAGCGGCCTCCCTGTAATGCCGGCCCTCACCGGCAACCCACAGCATACCGGCCACCCCGCATACGCCACCCGGCGTATTCCCCAATCCCCCTCCGGTCCCCAGAATCGGTTCATCGCTGTGTAAAAGCCCTGGTTTCCCCGGGTTTTGGCGCAGCGAAACGCGATTCACACACCTATCTACCGGAGCGAGGATTCACATGCAACAACGTCGATTTACCCTCAAGGCGATGACCGCCGCAGTCGCACTGGCAGGCCTTGGCGCCATGCCTGCCGCTTTTGCCCAGGCGGGCGGCACCATCAAGGTTGGCATCTTGCACAGCCTGTCGGGCACCATGGCAATTTCTGAAACCACACTGAAAGACACCGTGCTGATGGCGATCGAAGAGATCAATGCCAAGGGCGGCGTGATGGGCAAGAAGCTCGAGCCTGTGGTGGTTGACCCGGCTTCCAACTGGCCCCTGTTTGCTGAAAAGACCAAGCAGCTGCTCGGCCAGGACAAAGTCTCGGTCATCTTCGGTTGCTGGACGTCTGTGTCCCGCAAGTCGGTGCTGCCGGTGGTTGAAGAAATGAACGGCCTGCTGTTCTACCCTGTGCAGTACGAAGGTGAAGAACTCTCCAAGAACGTGTTCTACACGGGTGCGGCACCCAACCAGCAGGCTATTCCTGCGGTCGATTATTTGATGAGCAAGGCCGGCGGCGGCGCCAAGCGTTGGGTTCTGCTGGGCACTGACTATGTGTACCCACGCACCACCAACAAGATTCTGCGCGCCTACCTCAAGAGCAAGGGTGTCAAAGACACCGACATCGACGAGAAATACACCCCCTTCGGCCACAGCGACTACCAGACCATCGTGGCTGACGTGAAGAAGTTCTCGCAAGGCGGCAAGACGGCTGTGGTGTCCACCATCAACGGTGACTCCAACGTGCCTTTCTACAAAGAGCTGGGCAATGCCGGCCTGAAGGCCAAAGACGTGCCAGTGGTTGCGTTCAGCGTGGGTGAAGAAGAACTGCGCGGCGTGGACACGAAGCCCCTGGTCGGCCACCTGGCTGCGTGGAACTATTTCCAGTCGATCAAGAGCCCGGCCAACACCGAGTTCATCAAGAAGTGGTCTGCCTATGCCAAAGCCAAGAAGCTCCCTGGCTCTGACAAGCCTTTGACGAACGACCCGATGGAAGCCACCTACATCGGCATCAACATGTGGAAGCAGGCTGTTGAAAAAGCCAAGTCCACCGACACCGACAAGGTCATCGCCGCCATGGCTGGCCAGACCTTCAACGCGCCTTCCGGCATCGTGAGCAAGATGGATGAGAAGAACCATCACCTGCACAAGTCGGTCTTCATCGGCGAAATCAAGGCCGACGGCCAGTTCAATGTGGTGTGGAAGACGCCTGGCCCTGTGAAGGCCAAGCCATGGAGCCCATACATTGAAGGCAATGACAAAAAACCAGACGAACCCGTCAAGAAGTAAGCCATAGAGCTACTGCGCAACCCGATCTGGGCCTTGCAGTGCTCGCCGTACCTCTGTACGGCTCCGCGCTGCAAAACCCACCTCGGGCTGCTCGCTACGCTCTCTGGACCACTTCTTCAATGGCGTGGTTCTGGTTCTTCCAGTCTTGACGCCATTGGGCGTCTACGGTCCGGTTCTTGCTCTTGGTGAGTAAGACCGGTGCCCCCTCAGGAAGTTGCAGTCTGGGCGCAACGCGGTTGCGTGCTGTGCCCAACCTACAGGTTCTTCCCCTATGCTCCGTTACCCACTTCTCCGCTTACTCCTTCTTGCTACGCTTTTGATAGCTGCTCGCGCCCATGCCTTAAGCCCTGAGGAGGTAAAAGGCATGTCAATTGGCGAGACGGAGGCGCGTGTGGAGGCCTTGGGTAAAGCCGCCGCCAAGGCGGACGAGAAGACGGCTGCGTTCATCCAGGCGCTGTCTGACGACGCGGTGAAAACCAAGGGCGACAAGGTCTTCGTCGTGAAAGACGACAAAGCCTTTGACCCGATCACCGGCGCTGAGGTGCCGCTGCCGGCTGATGCCGAAGACGTGATCAACCCCAACCTGATGCGCAGCGAGATCGACAACGCGCTGGCCGCGTTGAAGCTGTTTTCCAAAGACGAGAAGCAGCGGCGCGATGCGATCAAGACGCTGGGCGGTGACAACGACGAAGCGCGGCTGCCGCTGATTGAAAAAGCCTACGCGGCTGAAACCGTGCCCGAGCTGAAGAACCAGCTTGAGCTGATGCGCGCCGCCATCATGCTGGGCAGCACCGACAAAGCCAAGCGCCTGGAAGCCGCCGCGCAGCTGGCCGGCAGCAAGAACCCCAATACCAAGACGGTGCTGATAGAGCGCCTGGGCACTGAGGCGGACGCCGACGTGAAGGTAGCCCTGCAGGCTGCGCTGGCAAAGGTAGAGGCATCACTGGAGTGGGGCAACAAGCTGGGCGCGATTTTCAGCGGCATCAGCCTGGGCAGCATCTTGCTGCTTGTGGCGCTGGGGTTGGCCATCACTTACGGGCTGATGGGCGTCATCAATATGGCGCACGGCGAGCTGATGATGATTGGCGCCTACGCTACCTACGTGGTGCAGGGCGTGTTCCAGAAATACTTCCCGGGCGCATTTGACTGGTATCTGCTGGCTGCGGTACCGGTAGCCTTTATGGCTTCGGCGCTGATGGGTGCGGCGCTGGAGCGCAGCGTGATTCGCTTCCTGTATGGCCGCCCGCTGGAGACATTGCTGGCCACCTGGGGTATCAGCCTGATGCTGCAGCAGCTGGTGCGCTCGATTTTTGGCGCGCAAAACGTGGGTGTTGAAAACCCGGTGTGGATGAGCGGCGGTGTGCAGGTGCTGGGCAATTTGTCGCTGCCTTACAACCGGCTGGTCATCATTGTGTTTGCGGTGGCGGTGCTGCTGGGCGTGGCCTGGCTGATCAGCCGCACGCGGCTGGGCCTGTTTGTGCGCGGCGTGACGCAGAACCGGCCGATTGCCTCTTGCATGGGTGTGAACACCGCCCGCGTTGATACTTACGCCTTCGCGCTAGGCTCGGGCATTGCCGGCCTGGCGGGCTGCGCACTGAGCCAGGTGGGCAATGTGGGGCCGGACCTGGGCCAGGGCTACATCGTGGATTCGTTCATGGTCGTGGTGCTGGGCGGCGTGGGCCAGCTGGCGGGCACGGTGTATGCCGCGATGGGCCTAGGCATCCTCAACAAATTCCTGGAAGGCTGGACGGGCGCCGTGCTGGCCAAGATTGCCGTGCTGGTGTTCATCATCATCTTCATCCAGAAGCGGCCTCAGGGCATCTTCGCGATGAAGGGCCGTTCGGCTGAAGCGTAAAGACGATGACTTCCATGACCCCCATGCCTCCCATCGTCAATCTCCCAGTCAAAGGCCCGCTGCTGACACGCACCGGCTGGAGCGCCTTCATGATGGCGCTGATCGCCGTCTGCGCCATTGCGCCCATGCTCAACCTGTGGGTGCCCGAGGGCAGCGTGTTCCACATGAGCACCTACGCCGTGGCGCTGCTCGGCAAGATCATGTGCTACGCCATCTGCGCGCTGGCCATGGACTTGATATGGGGCTACACCGGCATCCTCTCGCTGGGGCACGGTGTGTTCTTTGCACTGGGCGGCTACGCCATGGGCATGTACCTCATGCGCCAGATTGGCCGCGACGGCAATTACAAAAGCGACCTGCCCGACTTCATGGTGTTCCTTGACTGGAAGACCTTGCCCTGGCACTGGACTTTCAGCGACAGCTTTGCCGCCACCCTGTTTCTGATTGTGGCGGTGCCGGGCATCATTGCGTTTGTGTTTGGCTTCTTTGCGTTTCGCTCGCGCATCAAGGGTGTGTATTTTTCCATCATTACCCAGGCCATGACGTTTGCGGCCATGCTGCTGTTCTTTCGCAATGAAACCGGTTTTGGCGGCAACAACGGCTTTACCGACTTCAAGCGTATTCTCAACATCCCGATTGCCACGCCGTCGATGCGCATGACGCTGTTCATCATGACGGGCCTCACGCTGCTGGGCTTCTTTTTGTTTGCCAAATGGCTGGTGGGCAGCAAGTTTGGCCGCGTGCTGCAGGCTATTCGCGATGCTGAAACGCGTGTGATGTTCTCGGGCTACAGCCCGCTGGGCTACAAGCTCACCATCTGGGTGATTTCGGCCATCATGTGCGGTGTGGCCGGTGCGCTGTATGTGCCGCAGGTCGGCATCATCAACCCGAGCGAGATGAGCCCGGCCAATTCGATTGAAATTGCCATCTGGGCCGCAGTGGGCGGGCGCGCCAGCCTGATCGGGCCGATTGTGGGTGCCTTTATTGTCAACGGCGCCAAGAGCTGGCTCACGGTGGCGTATCCCGAATTCTGGCTGTACTTTCTGGGGGCACTGTTCATCAGCGTCACGCTGTTCCTGCCCGATGGGGTGGTGGGCCTGGTCAAGAAGCTACGCAAAGGCGGTGCGAAATGACCCCCGACCTTCTTGAACAGGGCGCGCGCCGCATTGAAGAACGCCTGGCTGCACTCGAAGCTGGAAAGAGCAACACCGAGTCCGGTGGCCGCAGCGCCAGTGGCCGCCGCATTGCCCACGCCAGCGGTGAGGTAGACGTTACCCACGGCCGTATCCTGTACCTGGAAGATGTGAGCGTCAGCTTCGACGGCTTCAAGGCCATCAACAAGCTGAGCCTGGACATTGCACCCGGCGAGCTGCGCTGCATCATTGGCCCCAATGGCGCCGGCAAGACCACCATGATGGACATCATCACCGGCAAGACCCGGCCCGATGAAGGCACGGTGTTTTTCGGCAGCACGATTGACCTGCTGCGCCACAAGGAAGCCGAAATCGCCCAGCTGGGGATAGGCCGCAAGTTCCAGAAGCCCACGGTGTTTGAGCAGCTCACCGTGTTTGAAAACCTGGAACTCGCGCTCAAGACCAACAAGGGCGTGAAGCATTCGATGTTCTTCAAGCTCGATTCAACACAAAGCGACAGGCTGGCCGAGATCCTGGTGACGATTCACCTGGCAGACAGTGTGGGCCGCATGGCGGGAAACCTGAGCCATGGGCAAAAGCAGTGGCTGGAGATCGGCATGCTGTTGATGCAGGACCCGAAGCTGCTGTTGCTTGACGAGCCGGTGGCTGGCATGACCGATGAAGAAACGGCACGCACGGCAGAGCTGTTCTTGACACTCAAGGGCAAGCATTCGCTGATGGTGGTGGAGCATGACATGAGCTTTATCAAGACGATTTCGGAGATCGTGACTGTGCTGTGTGATGGGGCTGTGTTGGCGCAGGGGACGCTGGACCAGGTGCAGGCGGATGAGCGGGTCATCGAAGTCTACTTGGGACGTTGAGGACACACCATGCTGAACGTCAAAAACATCAACCAGTACTACGGCGGCTCCCACATCCTGCGGGACGTGAGCCTGGACGCTCACCTGGGCAAGGTTACGGTGCTGCTGGGCCGCAACGGTGTGGGCAAGACCACGCTGCTCAAATCACTGATGGGCCTGATCCCCATCAAGACCGGCACGATTGAATTCAACGGCAAACCTGTCCAGGGCAACACGCCGTATGAGCGCGCCCGCGCAGGCATCGGCTTTGTGCCGCAAGGCCGTGAAATCTTCGCACGCCTCACGGTGGAAGAAAACCTGCGCATGGGTCTGGCCTACAAAAGCGCGAGCACGCCGATTCCTGCCGAGCTGTATGAGCTGTTTCCGGTGCTCAAGCAAATGCTGAACCGGCGCGGTGGTGACTTGTCGGGTGGGCAGCAGCAACAGCTGGCCATTGCGCGTGCACTGGCGGCCAAGCCCAAGCTGTTGATTCTTGACGAGCCCACCGAAGGCATTCAGCCCAGCATCATCAAGGACATCGGCCGCGTGATCCGCATGCTGGCCGATCGCGGTGACATGGCCATCTTGCTGGTGGAGCAGTACTACGACTTCGCGCAGGAACTGGCCGACGACTACCTGGTGATGGAGCGCGGCGAATTCATTGCGCGCGGCCAGGGCAAGGACATGGAAACCAACGGCGTGCGGCAGCTGGTGGCGATTTAAGCAGGGTGCCTGTCGTCGCCTTGCGTCAAAGCCCGGTTTGTCCGGGCTTTTTTGTGCCTGCAGGCATGCCGATATTCGTATCAGTTCCGCGAACGTAGAATCGCAGCGGTCGCCGAAACAAACCGGCAAAAAACAATCAAAAAAAGGTAGATGCCGATGGCGTTGCTTGCGTTGGACAACTGGCTGATCCAGACGAAATCTCATGCGGGCCTGTCGGGCTTTCGCCGCTTTTTGGTGGAGTTTGGCTGCTTCGGCCTCAAGGAAGCCAGGGCCTGCCTCTTTGCCGGGCTGTTCTTTGCAGCGGTGTTCCTTGTGCCGCGGGCAGGCGTGGCCGGTGTTCCACGCTACGACCTGCTGCTTTTGATAGCGCTGCTGATTCAAGGCTGGATGGTGCTGGCCAAGCTGGAAACCCTGGATGAGCTGAAGGCCATCTGCCTCTTTCACGTGGTGGGGTTTGCGCTGGAGGTCTTCAAGACTTCCGGGTCCATCCAGTCCTGGAGCTACCCGGACTTTGCCTATACCAAGGTGTTTGGCGTGCCGCTGTTTTCCGGCTTCATGTATGCGGCGGTGGGCAGCTACATCATCCAGGCGTGGCGATTGTTTGACCTGCGCATCCGGCATCACCCGCCTTACTGGATGGGCGTGGTGATTGCATTGCTGATCTATGGCAACTTTTTCGCGCACCACTTTTGGGGCGACTACCGCTGGTACATCGCCGCCTGCCTGGGCGGTCTGTATGCCAGGTCCACGGTGATCTTCCGGCCCTATGACCGGGACCGGAGTATGCCCTTGCTGCTGGCTTTTTTGCTGATCGGCTTCTTTATCTGGGTGGCTGAAAACATCAGCACGTTCTTCAGCCTGTGGCACTACCCCAACCAGCTGGGCGCCTGGTCCCTTGTTCATGTGGGCAAATGGAGTTCCTGGTCACTGCTGGTGGTCATGACCTTCACCATCGTGGCCAACCTGAAGCATGTGAAGGCGCGCATCCATGTCCCCGACTGAGACAGGCGCTTCCCGCGTGAAGCTGCGCTTTGACCGCGAGGCTGCACTCTGGGCGGTCTTCATCTTCATCATTGAAGTGCTGATCGCGACTGTGTGGTCACACCACCGCTGGCTGCGGGGTTTTGTCGGCGACGTGCTGGCTGTGGTGTGGGTGTACCTTTTGCTCAAGACCGTGATCAAGGCCAACACCCGCAACCTGGCGCTGGTGGCGTTTGCGGTGGGTTGCCTGGTGGAGCTGGCCCAGTATGTGGCCAGCGTCAACGGCTGGCACGTGCAGAACCGGGTGCTGAAGATTCTGCTGGGTTCGGTGGCTGACTGGATGGACGTGCTGGCCTATGCCTGCGGATTTCTGCTGATTTTGGCGCTGGAGTTTCTGCTGGCCCGCTGGAAGGCTGCCAGAAGGCCGATTACTCCGATTGCGCCGGTTACTTCGAGCGAGAGATGATCTCTTTCATGCGCTGAAGCCGGGGTGCCGTCATCGGCACCGTCAGCATGGTGCTGGCAATGGCCATCAGCAACAGGGCGGTGAAGGTCTCGTTGGTGATGATTTTCTTGCCCAGCAGGATGTTGACAAAGATGATCATGATCAGGCCCTTGGTCTGCAGCAGCCAGCCGATGATGGAGCCTTCACCGGGCGCCCATTTCAGCACTTTGCCTGCGATGTAAGTGCCCATCAACTTGCCGCCGACTGAAGCCACAAGCAGCACCGCCGCGGCGATAAAAACGGCTTCTCCGCCGACGGACCAGTTGGTGCGCAGCCCCGCACTGAGGAAAAACACCGGCATCATCACCAGCAGCACGTGATGGCGCAGCAGGTCCATGTGTTCCTGGTCGAACCACTCACCGTCGATGACGGCGCCGGCCAGGAAAGCCCCGATCATGTAGTCCAGCCCGGCCCATTCCGCGCCGAAGGCGCAGATGATCAGCCAGATCAAGCCGACGTACCAGCGGTCACGCTCGGGCAGCCACACCATGAGCTTGCGGAAGGCGTAGCTCACGACGCCGAACGCCACGAGGAAACCGACCTGGGTGCCCACGCGTTTCCAGTCCATCAGGATGAGCGCCAGAACGCCCCAGATCGCGATGTCGTCCAGGCTGGCGTAACGTATCAGGCGCTGGCCAACCGGTTGGCGCAGGATGGCGAGCTTGTCCATCAGCAGGATCAGCACGGGAAGCGCCGTCACGGCGCAGGCCATGCCGACACCCACCACAAACTGCCAGGGCATGCCTTGCGTGCCCAGCCACCCTGGGTACATCAGCATGCCTGCGGCCACGACGCAGCCCAACACCAGCGGTGTGCTTAGCGCCAGGCCGGCGGTGATGCCGCTTTCGCGCCGGTGTTCCCAGGTCTTTTTGAGGTCCAGCTCGATGCCGGCGATCCAGACAAACACCATGACGGCCCACCAGGCAATGCCGTTGAGCGACTGCACCACCGGCGCGCTGAAGACAAAGGCGTAGTAGTCAGGGTAGACCTTGCCCAGGATGCCCGGGCCCAGCAAAATGCCGGCGATCATCTGCACCACCACCAGTGGCGCGTAGTAGTCGGTTCCGAGAACCCGCCAGATCAGGTAGGGCGCCGCGAAGATGAGCGCCATGGCGATCAAATAGGTTTCGGTGGTGGTCATTGCGGAGTCCATGGTTCCCTTTGTTTTTATGCCTTCCGGCTCCGTGCCGGCGGCCAAGCCCCGCATGGTAGACCATGGCGGTGGCGCCGGTTGTAAGCGGCCTGCCTGTCGGTTACCATGGCGTCGGCTGGCCCCATTGCCAGCCACGTCGCTCGGACGGTTCCGGGCGCTTACGTGAAAGTTTCTTATGTCCGCCTCTTCTTCAGGCAAGCGCCGCTTTGCGCGCATTGACCGGCTTCCCCCCTACGTTTTTAACATCACGGCCGAGCTGAGAATCGCGGCGCGCCGGCGTGGCGAGGACATCATCGACATGAGTATGGGCAACCCCGATGGCGCCACGCCCGCGCACATCGTGGCCAAGCTCACAGAGGTCGCGCAGCGGCCCGACACGCACGGCTATTCGGCCAGCAAGGGCATTCCGCGGCTGCGGCGCGCCATTGCGCACTGGTACCAGAGCCGCTACCAGGTGGCGATTGACCCTGACACCGAGGCCATCGTCACCATCGGCTCCAAAGAGGGTTTGGCCCACCTGATGCTGGCCACGCTGGACCGCGGCGACACCGTGCTGGTCCCGGACCCGAGCTATCCCATCCACATTTACGGCGCGGTGATCGCGGGGGCCGACATTCGCTCGGTGCCGCTGACACCCGACACGGATTTTTTTGCCGAGCTGGAAAAAGCCATTCGCGGCAGCTACCCCAAGCCCAAGATGATGGTGCTGGGGTTTCCGTCCAACCCCACCGCGCAATGCGTGGAGCTGGAGTTTTTCGAGAAGGTGATTGCACTGGCGCGCAAGCACGACATTTTTGTGGTGCACGACCTGGCCTATGCCGACATCGTGTTCGACGGCTGGAAGGCGCCGTCCATCATGCAGGTGCCGGGCGCCAAGGACATCGCGGTGGAGTTTTTCACGCTCTCCAAAAGCTACAACATGGCGGGCTGGCGCGTCGGCTTCATGGTGGGCAACCCCGACCTGGTGGCGGCGCTGGCGCGCATCAAGAGCTATCACGACTACGGCACCTTCACCCCGCTGCAGGTGGCGGCGATTGCCGCGCTGGAAGGCGACCAGCAATGCGTAAAGGACATCGCCGCGCAATACCAGGCGCGGCGCGACGTGCTCTACAAGGGCCTGACCGAAGCGGGCTGGCCGGTGGACTGCCCCAAGGCGTCGATGTATATCTGGGCGCGCATTCCCGAGGCTTACCGCAAGCTGGGGTCGCTGGAGTTTGCCAAGCAGCTGCTGGAGAAGGCAAAGGTGTGCGTGTCACCCGGCATCGGCTTTGGCGACCACGGTGACGACCATGTGCGCTTTGCCTTGATCGAGAACGAGGCCCGCATCCGCCAGGCGGTGCGCGGCATCAAGGCCATGTTCAAGGCGGATGGGGTGCTGAAATCCGCACAAACCGATAAGCAGGAAGGCTAAAAAAAAGTGGGCCGCAAGCGGTCCACTTTGACATGACTCAAGACCGGCACCAAAGGTGTCGGCGCTGTTTTTTTCAACTGCCGGTGGCGTTGGGCGTGTCTTTTTCTGCGATACCGGCTGTGGCTGCCAGCAGTTTTTTCTCCAGTTCGGCACGCTCCGCAATCTCCCGTTCCAGCAGGTCGTTGACGTGTGCCAGCTCTTCCGCGGAGCTCTGGATTTTGTCTTCGAGTTCCGCGGTTTTTACCAGCGCCATCGCAACGTCGCCTGTTTTGACCGCGGGTGGAATTTCTTTTTCGAGGACCTTGTTGATCAGCAGCAGTTCTTGTGCGGATCTTTCCACTGTGTCCTGCACGGCATCGTTTTTTTCGAGCGCTCGCGCCAGTTGTGGCTTCTCGGGCGAGGTGTTCTGGGGTTTTTGCATGGATGCTTTCGTGGCGGGTGACGTGGCGGGTAATGGCCGGGGGAGCATGGAGACGGCGTCCCGCAGTGGACGCGCGATAGTCCCCCTCATCATGCACGCGAAATCCGTTGACCGGGTGGACTTTACGGGAGGATTACCTGTGTTTGGCGGCGAATGAAATATGCGTCGCCTGGAGAAACCGGCGATGTGGAAAACCTGCCCATAAAACGCACACAAAAAAGAAGTGGGCCGCAAGCGGCCCACCTTTGCTTCTGCTCCATCCGGTGAATTCATCAAACCCCGGCGGAGCGAGTGGCAACTGGTTATTGCGGCGGTGAGGCGACGGGCGCCGGGATCACCACAATGTCTGTCGAGGTCTGCGGCTGCACGCGAACGTTGGTGGCGCCCGGGGGCACTACAACGGTTTCTACCTGGCGCACGACACCGCCGCCGGCGACGCTGCCATCAGCCTTGCCGTAGCCCACGATACGGGCCTGGCAGGCGACCTGGTCTTCGCCCTTGAAGACATCGCAGCGCTTCAAGGCATTGGCGGAAAACTGTCCATTGGCGTTGTCGACCTTGCCGGCGCGTTTGGCGGCGTTGGCGTTCTTGACTTCAGTGATACAGGTTGCCCGGTCTTGCTGGGTCTTGCCGTTGTTACAGGCGGCCATTTCGCTCCTGGCGTCACCCGTGGCGTCGATCCCGGTGGTGCCGGAAGCAATCTGGGCCGCGGCACCCAGGGAAAGCAGGGCGGCAGCGCCGAAACAGGCAGCAGTGCGCGCAAGGCGGAAATTCAGGGATGAGGTCATGGTCAAACTCCTTGTTCGAAACTCGATGGATATCGATAAATGGAGTCTGGGCCGCTACCTGAAACGGCCATGAAAGGAAAAGGTCCGGGTAAGCCGTGCCCTAAGCCCATTCGCCTGTAGGACAGGTCTTTCAGCGGCTGTTGAGGCCGGGGCTCGCGCGGCTAACTAAAGACTACAAAACCCGTTGAGCTGCGGGGCCGGCGTAACGAATTTTCTGAAGATGTTTTTTTGTACAGCCTGCGTGAGCAGCTGCAGAACTACATCGACCAGATGCGCGGGGTGGAGGGCGCCAGCTGCCAGAGCTGTGTGCGCCAGGCTTGCCAGACCTGCTTGAGCAAGGCCATGGCAGGTTCAACCACTGGCGACAGCACACGGACGACGACGACCTGCCCGTCGGGGCTGGTTGCACCGGCGCTGGCACTCAGCGCGTGGGCCTGCATCACCTCACGTGCGCAGTCCAGCGCCAGCTGGCGGCGATGGCGCTCGAGCTTGCTGCCCGCCACAAAAAAAAGTGACGCGAGGCAGCGGTTGCCGGCCATGCCGAGCGGGCTGTTCATCAGCAAGGTGTCTGCGGCATCCATGCGTGCGCGCTCGAGCCAGACGCCGGGCATTTCGATGTGCTGGCGAAAGCTGCCGCTCTCGAACGGCAGGCTGGCGGCGGGCAGGCCCAGGGCGGTGACGTCCCAGCCGATCAGTTCGGCACCGGGCGCCAGCGTCATGGTCAGGTGGTTTTCGGCAAGGCAGCCGTTGTAGCAAATAGCCTCCAGCGGCAGCCATTCCATGCGGGCGCCGGCCTGCAGGTCAAGGCGGGTGCGCTGCAGGGCGGGCTCGCCGGCGGAGCGGTAAAAGCGCGTGGCGCCGGGCGTGGTGATGAGGCCGTGTGTGCCGGGTGCTGCGCTGAAGGCCAGGTCCAGCGTGTCGCCGCCGACCAGGCCGCCGGGCGGGTGCACGATGACGTTGTGGCAAATCGCGTCGCCTTCGGGGTAAAGACTTTGCAGGATGCGCAGGGGGCCGCTATGGCGAAAGTGGGCAAGGGTCTTGCCGGCCTGGTGGGTGTAGTCGAGTGCGAGGGTCGCGTTCCAGGTCATGGGGCAAGTTTAACGCGGGCAGGCAGCCTGGCTTTGCTATCAATTCAGGAGCTGCTCGCGCAGGTTCTGTATGCGCCGCAGCCTCTTTTTGCTTAAATTTTGGGCTCGAGAAGCGTTTTTTTCGTTTATCAGGCTTCTCGGAGGCTTGGAAGGCTTCGGAGTCGGCGAAAGGCAGCAGGGTGATGCCCCTTGCGCCTTTCGCTCCTCTTTTGCCGACTGCTGGCCTGGGGGATCAGCTTGTGACTTTCTCTTTAGCTTCCTTCACCCGCGCGGCCAGGTGGTCCAGCGCTTCCTGCACCTGGTCGACCAGGATCAGGCAGAGGTCACCGGGTGACAGGCGCGAAAGTGCGGTGTCGATGGCCAGAAACTCGCCGCGTATCTCGTCAATCTGTTTGGTGCGGCGGGCTTTGTCGAGGCCTTGGCGCAGCAGACCCATAACTTCACCGTCTGCGCGGCCGCGCTGAGCGGCGTCCTGGTAGAGGATGACGTCGTCGAACGCGCTGCCCAGGATGATGGTCTGGTCGCGGATGTCGCTGTCGCGGCGGTCGCCGGCGCCGCTGATCACCACGCTGCGGCGCTGCCCTGGCGTGGCCGGCATGGCGTCAACAGCCGCCACCAGGGCGCGCATGGCGTCAGGGTTGTGGCCGTAGTCGGCGATCACCGTGGCGCCTTTGTAGTCCATGACGTTGAAACGGCCGGGCGCGTTGTGCGCGTCGTTCACAAAGCTGGAAAGCCCGCGCTTGATGGTGTCCCAGTTGATGCCGGCGCCCCACGCGGCCGCGACGGCGGCCATGACGTTCTCGACCTGGAAACTGATGGTGCCGCCGCGTGTGACGGGCACGCCCTGCAGCGCGATGCGCTCGACCCAGGCGCCTTCGGCGGCGACCAGCATGGCGCCGTCGACGTACACGGTGCGCTTGCCCTGCGCGCGGTGCGTGGCCATCAGCGGGTGGTGGCGGTCGGCGGCGAAAAAGATCACCTTGCCGGGGCAGGTGGCGGCCATGTCGGCGACTATGGGGTCGGCGGCATTGAGCACTGCGTAGCCGGTGGTCGAGACGTTCTGCACGATCACGCGCTTGAGCACGGCCAGGTCTTCCACCGTGGTGATGTAGTTCAGGCCCAGGTGGTCGCCGCTGCCGATGTTGGTGACAACGGCGACTTCGCAACGGTCAAAGCCCAGGCCTTCGCGCAGCACGCCGCCGCGGGCGATCTCGAACACGGCCGCGTCGACGTCAGGGTGCATCAGCACGTTGCGCGCACTCTTGGGGCCGCTGCAGTCGCCGCTGTCGGTTTGCCGCCCGTTGATGTAAACGCCGTCGGTGTTGGTCATGCCGGTGCGCAGGCCGTCGGCGGCCAGCAGGTGGGCAATCAGGCGTGTGGTAGTGGTCTTGCCGTTGGTGCCGGTGACGGCAATCACCGGCACGCGGCCGTTGTCGCCTGGGGTAAAAAGTTCGTCGATCATGGCCGCGCCCACGGCGCGGCCCTTGCCGTACGAGGGCGACAGGTGCATGCGCAGGCCTGGCGCGGCATTGACTTCCACGACGCCGCCGTTTTGTGTCTCCAGCGGGCGCAGCATGCTTTCGCACACCACGTCGACGCCGCAGATGTGCAGGCCGACCATTTGCGCCGCAGCCACGGCGCGGGCGGCTACAGCCGGGTGTACGTCGTCGGTCACGTCGGTCGCCGTGCCGCCCGTGCTCAGGTTGGCGTTGTTGCGCAGGATGACGCGCCGGCCTTTGGCGGGGATGGATTCGGGCGTGAGCTCCTGTGCTTCCAGGCGGGCCACCGCGATGTCGTCGAAGCGGATTTTGGTGAGCGAGGTGGAATGGCCTTCGCCGCGTTTGGGGTCCTGGTTGACGATGTCGACCAGCTCACGCACGGTGTGCAGGCCGTCGCCCACGACCTGTGGCGGCTCACGCCGCGAGGCGGCCACCAGCTTGTTCCCCACCACCAGCAGGCGGAAGTCGCTGCCGGGCAGGAATTTTTCGACCATGACTTCGCCGTATTCGGCGGCGGCCTTCCAGGCGGTGTCCAGGTGTTCGCGCGTGGTGATGTTGACGGTGACGCCCTTGCCCTGGTTGCCGTCCAGCGGTTTCACGACTGCCGGCAAACCCACTTCCAGGGCCGCGGCCCAGGCATCGTCCGTATCGGTGACCGGGCGGCCCAGCGGCACGGGAACGCCGGCCGCGCGCAGCAGTTTTTTTGTGAGGTCTTTGTCTTGCGCGATGGATTCGGCCACGGCGCTGGTGGCGTCGATTTCCGCGGCCTGGATGCGCCGCTGTTTGGAGCCCCAGCCGAACTGCACCATGCTGCCTTTGGTGAGGCGCCGGTAGGGAATGCCGCGTGCCACGGCGGCGTCGACAATCGCGCCGGTGCTGGGGCCGAGGCGCTCGTCTTCGTCGAGTTCGCGCAGTTGGGCAATCGCGGCGTCCAGGTCGAAGGCGGTGTCGCGCAGGGCGGCGTGGATCAATGCTTGCGCCAGCTCAAACGCTAGCCGGCCGACGGTTTCTTCGCTGTACTCGACCACGACCTGGTAGGTGCCCGCTTCAACAGTAGAGGCGGTATGGCTGAAAGTGAGGGGGCAACCGGCAGCCGTCTGCAGCGCCAGCGCGGCGGCTTCAAGCACATGGGCCAGTGAGACGGGGCCTGCGTGGCCGGTCTGCCGGAAGGCGCCCATCTCGGGGAACAGCGAGCGCACGCGCGGCTCAAAGCCTGGCAGACCAGTGATATTGCACTCCACCGCAGTGCAGGCAACGATGGCTTCGAGCGCCGTGTGGCGGCTCCAGAGGTTGGGCCCGCGCAGGGCCCGGATACGGGACACTTCCATTACTCGGCACTCCCGGCGGTTTTAGGGGTGGTTTCAAAGGCTTCCATGCCGGCGCCTATCAAATTGAGGGGGATGCCCAGCGCCCAGGCGGCGCCCACGGCGGCCAGCAGTCCACCCTCGGACAGTCCGCGGCGTTCGCGCCAGGCGGCAAGCTTGCCGAGGCCCGGCAAAAAAGCCTCGCTGGCACCGGTGGCCAGCACGACCTGGTCCTGGCGCAGGTAGAGCGCACGGCCGCCTTTGGCGCAATGCGCCGCAATGGCCTCGGCCTTGGGGTCGGTGCTGTAGAAAATGACTTCGCCGTCGCAGAGCTCCTGCATTTCGGCGATGCGGGGATCTGCGGCATTGAGCACGGCGGCGCCGCCGGGCAGCACCACATCGACCTGCGAGCGCATGACCTTGTACATCTGGTCGGCTTCGGTGATGTCGAATTCGGCCAGGCCTTCGGCGCCGCCCAGGTCGGTAACAACACCCACCTGGCATTTGTCATAGGGCAGGCCGGTGCGCAAGATGGTGTCGGCGCCGTTTTCAAACACGGCCGCCTGCACGGCGCGGTTGATCAGCAGGCGCTGGCCGGCTTCCCAGTTGGCGCAGTTGGATGCGTCCACACAGCGTTGGTCCAGGAACAACCCACCCTGGCAGGCCAGGCCGGTGTGCCGGCCCGACAGGTGCAGCAGCCAGGCCACCAGACGCGCCACGCGCTGGTTGTCGCTGGAGCCGGCAATGCCGACGATGGGAATGCGGCCGTCAGGGCTGTCGGAGTCGGTGGCGGGGAAAAGGTGGTCGCAGATGGCACGGCCCACCGGGCGCGGCGCGCCTTCGGCCGGCTTGAGGTGCATGAGGAGGCCTGGGCCGGCGTTCACTTCAACGATGGCGCCGCCTTGCTCGTGCAGCGGGCGCGAGATGTCTTGCGCCACCACATCGACCCCGGCGATGTCCAGGCCCACCACGCGGGCGGCCAGCGACACGATGTGGTCAACGTCAGGGTGAACCTGGTCGGTGCAGTCGATGGCCACATTGCCGTTGCGCTGGATCAGCACCTCGCGGCCCACGGCCGGTATGGCTTCGGGGCTCAGCCCTTGGCGCTGCAGATCAAGAATGATGGCGCCGTCACTCGCCGTGTTGATGCGGCCCAGCGGGAAGTCTTCACCGACGCCGCGGCGCGGGTCGGTGTTGAGCTGTGCGTCCACCAGCTGCGAGACGGTCGAGCTGCCGTCGCCGGTGACCCAGGCCGCCTCGCCGCGCGCGGCGGCGACCACACGGCCGCCTACCACCAGCAGGCGGTGCTCATTGCCGCGTACAAAGCGCTCGACCATGACTTCGCTGCCATGCCGGGCCGCAACCTCGAACGCACCTTCGACTTCGGCCCGCGTTTTGAGGTCCAGCGACACGCCCCGGCCATGGTTGCCGTCGGACGGCTTGACGACCACCGGCAGGCCGATGTCTTCGGCCGCTTCCCAGGCTTCTTCGGCTGTGCCGACGATCTGGCCTTCAGGCACCGGCACGCCGCAGGTGGCCAGCAGGCTTTTGGTGAGGTCCTTGTCGTGGGCGATGCCTTCGGCGATCGCGCTGGTGAGGTCGGTTTCGGCCGTCCAGATGCGGCGCTGGCTGGCGCCGTAACCCAGTTGCACCAGGTTGCCGTCGTTCAGCCGGATATGGGGAATGCGGCGGTCGGTGGCCGCGGCCACGATGGAGGCCGTGCTGGGGCCGAGGTAGCAGTCGTCCACCTTGGTCCGGATTTTCTCGACGGCGGACTGCACGCCGGCCTGGCCGTAGTCTGTGCCGTTGATGGCGGCCATCAGCAGGCGGTGGCCTTCGGCCAGCGCGGTGCGGGCCACCTGCTCGTCGCGGGCGCGGAACACCATGCGGTAAACGCCGCGCTGGGAGGTGCTGCGCGTCTGGCCGAAGCCGGTCGGCATGTCGGAAAGGTTCAGCAGCTCGATGACCACATGCTCCAGCACATGGCCGGACCAGGTGCCTTCCAGCAGGCGCTGGATGAAGCCGCCGCGCTCGCCCACGCCGCAGTGGTGTTCGACGAGGGCCGGCAGCAGGGCGACCAGGCGGTCATTGAAGCCCGGTAACAGGTTGGAGGGGAAGTCTTCGAGGCTGCCGAGGTCCAGCCAGACTTCCAGCACGGGCCGATAGGTCCAGATGTTGGGGCCGCGCAGGTAATTGATGCGCAGCAGCTTGATGTCGTCCTGTGGGCTCATTTTTCGCAAAATTGTCGGCAGGGTTAGGCCTTGGTACCCCCGGGGGCAAGCCTCGGCCCTGGCCGATGGATTTCAGTGTGAGGCCTGTCAAGGTCTCGGTGGGTCCCTGTGTCTCGTTATGTTGTTGTTTTTGTCTCGGCGATGGCCGCCAGGGGTCGATTTTGATGGTTCCGTCATTTTCAGGGGGTTGATATGGTCAAACCGGTCGCTTCAGGCCGCATTCGGCGAAAATCCCTGTTTCGGGCCTATTCGCACAACTACGAAGAACCTGCGAATACCCTGCCGCGCCAGATGCGGGACGCCAAGATTTTCCACAACACAATGCAACACAACCACCCGGCAGACGACTCCAGCCCTACCGACCCTGTTCTGGCAGGGCTTCGCTCACAACTTGCAACCCAAGAGAACGTTTTGTGCACGCTGGTGGTTGACCTGGATAACCAACTTCATTTCGCCCGGGGCCTGCTGGCCCTGACGGACCGCCGGCTGCTGGCCTGCAACCCCGAAGGCGTATGGGCCAGCTGGCCCACGGCGGACGCCGCCGGCACCGTATTGCAAGGGCTTTCACTGCGCCATTTCGACCATGCCGGCGTGGGTACGCTGGAGCTGCATGAAGCGGGCCGGCGGCTGGCCAGCTGGCGGTTTACCCTGGGTGCCAATGTGCAGGCCCTGCGCCTGGTGCGCCTGTTTGCCCAGCAGCAGGCCCCGGCGGCGGGCGATGCCACGGCACTGGCCGAGGACACAGCCCTGTGCCCCGAGTGCGACCTGCCGCTGCCGCCTGACAGCGAAGAGTGCCCGGCCTGCGCACGCGAGTTGCACACGCCGCCTTCCACCTGGGTGCTGCTGCGCCTGTGGCGGTTTGCCGATCCGTACCGCTACCAGCTACTGGCCGGTTTTTTGCTGACTTTGGCCTCCACCGCCGCCACGCTGGTGCCGCCTTACCTCACGATTCCGTTGATGGACGACATCCTGATACCGTTCCAGAACGGCCAGAAGATTGAGCCCTGGAAGGTGGGATTGCTGCTGGGTGGCCTGCTGGGCGCGGCCGTGCTGGGCTGGGCGCTGAACTGGGCGCGTACCTATTTGCTGGCACTGGTGTCCGAGCGCATAGGCGCTGACCTGCGCACCGCCACCTTCGACCACTTGCTGGAGCTCTCGCTGGACTACTTTGGCGGCAAGCGCACCGGCGACCTGATGTCCCGCATCGGCTCGGAAACCGACCGCATCTGCGTATTTTTGTCGCTGCATGCGCTGGATTTCGCGACCGATGTGCTCATGATCGTGATGACCGCGGTGATCCTCATTTCCATCAACCCCTGGCTGGCCGTGGTGACCCTGCTGCCGCTGCCGTTTATCGGCTGGATGATCCATGTGGTGCGCGACAAGCTGCGCACCGGTTTTGAAAAAATCGACCGCGTCTGGTCGGACGTGACCAACGTGCTGGCCGATACGATTCCGGGCATCCGCGTGGTCAAGGCCTTTGCCCAGGAAAAGCGTGAGGCCCAGCGTTTTCGTGAGGTCAACCAGCACAACCTGGCGGTCAACGACAAGCTCAACAAGACCTGGTCGCTGTTCACGCCCACCGTCTCATTGCTCACAGAAGTCGGCCTGCTGGTGGTCTGGGCTTTTGGCATCTGGCTGGTGTCGCGCCAGCAGATCACGGTCGGCGTGCTGACGGCTTTTATCGCCTACATCGGCCGCTTTTACGGCCGGCTCGATTCGATGAGCCGCATCGTTTCCGTCACGCAAAAGGCCGCCGCCGGCGCCAAGCGCATTTTCGACATCCTCGATCATGTCTCCAACGTGCCCGAAACGGCCAGCCCGGTGAAGATTGGCGCGCTCGAAGGCCGCATCGACATGAAGAACCTCGGGTTCCGTTACGGCAACCGCTCGGTCATTCGCGGGCTCGATCTGCAGATCCGTCCCGGCGAAATGATCGGCCTGGTGGGCCACAGCGGTTCGGGCAAAAGCACGCTGGTCAACCTGATCTGCCGGTTTTACGACGTGAGCGACGGCTCCATCAGCGTGGACGGCACCGACATCCGCCGCTTCGGTGTGGCCGACTACCGCCGCAACATCGGCCTGGTGCTGCAGGAACCGTTTCTTTTCTTCGGCACGATTGCCGAAAACATTGCCTACGGCAAGCCGGGCGCCACGCGCGCTGAAATCGTCGCGGCCGCGCGTGCCGCCCATGCGCATGAATTCATTTTGCGGCTGGCCCAGGGCTACGACTCGCTGGTGGGTGAGCGCGGCCAGGGGCTGTCGGGCGGTGAGCGCCAGCGCATCTCGATTGCGCGTGCCTTGCTGATCAACCCACGCATTCTGATCCTCGACGAAGCGACCTCGTCGGTAGACACCGAAACGGAAAAAGAAATCCAGCGTGCCCTCGACAACCTGGTGCAGGGCCGCACCACGATTGCCATTGCCCACCGCCTTTCAACGCTGCGCAAGGCCGACCGCCTGGTGGTGATGGACCGCGGCCAGGTGGTGGAAGTGGGGCCGCACGACGAATTGATGGCGAAGCAGGGTGCTTACTGGCGGCTGTACGAAGCCCAGGCGCGGCAGGTCGACAGCGAAGAGGGCGGCGAGGAAGTCGAGCAAAGCCGCATCGCACTGGCCACCTCGCAACTGGCCCACACCGCGCAGCACACCGGCAACCGGTGAGCCAAGGATTGCACATGACAACTTCTTCTCATTTCTCTTCCACTTCATTTTCCCTGGAACGCACGGCGTCGGGCCGGCTGGTGTTCGTCGATGCCGGTGGCCAGCAGCATGCTGGCGTCGTGCCGGTGCGGGCCTTTCCCCTGGCCGCGCCCGATGAAGGCATTTCACTGGTCAACACCGAAGGGCACGAGGTTGCCTGGGTGGAAAACCTGCAGGCATTGCCGGCGGATGCACGCACCTTGCTGGAAGAAGAGCTGGCGCTGCGCGACTTTGTGCCCGAGGTGACGCGGCTGAAAAGCGTTTCGACCTTTGCCACCCCCAGTGTGTGGACGGTGGAGACCGACCGGGGTGAGACGTCTTTTGTGCTCAAGGGCGAAGAAGATATTCGCCGTTTGGGGCGCACGGGGCTGCTGATTGCAGGCAGCCAGGGGGTGCAGTACAGCGTGCGGGATATGACGGCGCTGGACCGGGGGTCGCGGCGGTTGTTGGAGCGGTTTCTTTAGGCCGGGTCTTGCTCCGGCCTTTGTGCGTTTTGCTGAGGGCTGTTGGCCGGGGGTAGCCCGGCAGCTACTCACTTTTCTTTTGCTTCGCCAAAAGAAAAGTAAGCAAAAGAAAAGGCGACCCTGCTGTCTGCGTCCCTGCGCTTCGCTACGGGCAACCTGTGGTGCTCGGTCCAGGCGGGGTCTCGCTCGAACTCGCCTTCGGCTCAGACAATCGCGATCCCTGATCCGCCTGAACCTGCGCTCCTCGGCGCAGACAGAAGGGGGTGGAGGCAGGAATACCAAACAACCGAAGACAAAACCCGGAATACCAGAAGAAACCAGGACTCGCCCTGGCGAGTCCTGGTTGGTATTTGTCTTTGGTATTCGGTCCCCGTTCCCGATTGGCCCTTGTGGATGCGCCGAGGAGCGGAGGTCCAGACGGATCGGGGCAAAAACTCGTTTGAGCGAAGCGAGTTGTTTTTGACCCCGGCTGGACCGAGCACCAGGCTGCCCGCAGCGAAGCGAAGGAACGCAGGAACCAGGGTCGCCTTTTCTTTGGTGACTTTCTTTTGGCGAAGCAAAAGAAAGTTACTTGCATGCCGGGCAACCCCCGGCCAACAGCCCTCAGCAAAGAGCGCAAAGGCCGGAGCAAGACCCGACCAATACCTTAGCCGTTCTGCGACCCCCGATGCGCCCACGCCGTAGTGTGCTTCTCGACATAGCTAAACAACTCATACATCGCCATAGCCATCGCCCCAATCACCACCAACCCGGCAAAAGCCAACGCCAGCCGTTGCTGCGACCCGGCACTTTGCATGAGGTAGCCAATGCCTGAATCACCCGCAGTCATTTCAGCCAGTACCGTGCCGACAAAAGCCAGCGTGATGGCGACCTTGAGCGAGGCAAAGAAGAAGGGCATGGAGCGCGGCAGGCCGACCTTGACCAGCACGTCCCAGCGTTTGGCGCCCAGCACGCGCAGCACGTCTTCCAGCTCTGGCTCCAGCGTGGCCAGGCCCGTGGCCATGTTCACGGTGATGGGGAAAAACGAGATCAGGAAAGCCGTGAGGATGCCGGGGCCCACGCCGATGCCGAACCAGACGATGAGGATGGGAACAATCGCGGCCTTGGGCACCGCGTTGAAAGCCACCAGCAGCGGATAGACCGCGGCATAGGCCAGCCGCGACGAGCCCACCAGAAAGCCCAGCAATACGCCGACCACGATGGACAGGCCGAAACCCACCATCGTGACCCAGAAGGTTTTCCAGGCGGCTTCGGCAATCGGGCCCGCGAATTCGTGCATGGCCTGGGCAATGGCCAGCGGCGCGGGAAAGATGAACTCCGGCACCGAGAAACCGGCGCACACCGCCTGCCACAGCGCCACCACGGCTGCCAGTAACACCCATGGCGCCCAGCGTTCGAGCTGTTTGTTGTTCATGTTCATACGGCGGCTCCGCCGCGCACCGCGCCGATGTGGCCGCGCAGCTCATGCACGATGTCGCTGAACTCGCGGGTGTAAGTGACTTCCAGGTCGCGCGGACGCGGCAGTTCAATCTCGCGCCGCACGACAAAGCGTCCCGGGCTTTTGCTCATCACATAGACGGTGTCGGCCAGGAACACCGACTCGCGCAAATCATGCGTGACCAGGATCACGTTGAAGCGCTGCTCGGTCCAGAGGTCGCGCAGGATGCACCAGAGCTCTTCACGCGTGAAGGCATCGAGCGCGCCGAAGGGCTCGTCGAGCAGCAGCATTTTGGGCTCGTGGATCAGCGCGCGGCAGATGCTGGCGCGCTGCTGCATGCCCCCAGACAGCTGCCAGGGGAATTTGTCTTCATAGCCTGCCAGGCCCACCTTCTGCAGCAGCTTGCGCGCCCGCTCTTCAAACTCCTTGCGCCTGGCCTTGAACTGGCTGCGATAAGGCTCGACAATCTCAAGCGGCAGCAACACGTTGTCGACGGTGGTGCGCCAGGGCAGCAGCGATGGCGCCTGGAAGGCCATACCGGAAATCTTCAGGGGCCCTGTCACTGGCCGTCCGTCAATCAGGATGCTCCCGGCCGACGGCATCTTCAGCCCGGTGGCCAGCTTCATGAAAGTGGACTTGCCGCAGCCCGAGGGCCCGACGATGGCAATGAACTCGCCCTGGCGCACCTGCAGATCGATGGCTTCAACGGAAAACTGTTTGCGCGCCAACAGCTCGTCGTTGTAGGCAAGCCAGACGTCCCGGAAGTCAACAAAAGGGCTGTCAGCGGTGGCGAGGGGCATGTTTTAGGTAGGAAAACGGCTGCTGGCCCAATCGGGATGTGCGCAAGCAGCTATTAAAAGTGTAGCAATCCGGGCAGGCATGGCGCCAGGCACAGAGCCTGAGGCCAGGACTTATTTCTTCGGCAGCACATTGAGCTCGGCTGCCGTGGGCAGGAAGGAGCCGTTCCACACTGCGTCGGGGTTGACACGGGTCTTGGTCCCGAAAGCGTCCGACACCTGCGAGGCCATCAGCGAGAGGCGCGGCGCTTTGACCTGGCCGAAGCCTTCGGCACGTGCGTCGGGGCTGTTGACGACGGTGTCGATGGCCAGGCGCAGGCGGCGCACTTCCAGCGGCACATTGATGATGCCGTCGCGCGCTTTCACGAATTCGATGGCGGCGGCCGGGTCGGCCACCACGTCTTTCACGCCCTTGGTAAAGGCCTGCAAAAACGCCTTGATGGCGGCCGGGTTTTCCTTGATGAGTTTGGGCGAGACGATCACCACGTTGCCGTAGTGCTTCACGCCGAAGTCGGCATAGGGCAGCACCACCACGTCTTCAGCCTTCACGCCGCGCGCCTCCAGGTTGAGCAGCGAGGTGAAGGTAAAGCCGGTGATGGCGTCCACGTCGCCGCGGGCCAGCATGGTTTCGCGCAGCGGCGGGTCCATGGCTGTCCACTGGAAGCCGGTGATGTTGTTGGCCTTGGCAAAAATCGGGAAGGCGCGGCGGCCGGCGTCAAACACCGGCGCGCCCATTTTTTTGCCGTTCAGGTCGGAGGGCGTCTTGATGCCTGATTTTTTGAGCGCCATGACGGAGGCCGGCGTGTTGTTGTAGACCATCATCACGCCTACCGGCTTGTTGGGTGCGTCCGGGTTGTTGGCGTGAAACTCCATCACCGAGGCCATGTCGGCAAAACCCATGTCGTAGGTGCCCGAGGCCACACGGGTCACCGCCCCGCCTGAGCCATTGCCGGCGTCCACCGTCACGTCGAGCTTGTTGGCCTTGAAGTACCCCTTGGCCACCGGCGTGAGGAAGAGGGCGGACGGGCCTTCGAAGCGCCAGTCGAGCTGGAACTTGATCGGCGTGTTTTGCGCATGGGCGTTCAGGGCTGCCAGGGCGATCACCGCCCCGGTCATCCTGGCTACAAGGCTGGGAAAGGCAGATGCGGCAGGTGCACGATTTTTCATGGCGGGATTTTCTTGAAGGGGTTGCAAAAGGGGAAACCGGCAGGCCAGCAATCAGCATAAGAACGCGGTGGCCGTGAAATCGAAGCGAACCTCAAAACGATACAGCAAAAACAATGCCTGCCACGCTGCGGAGTAGAACTTTGGCATTGCCCCGGCAGTTCAGGTGTCTGGTGGGTCTTGCCGCTGGGCGATGCGGATTGGCCTAAGAGCAACACCTGCCGCGTTCAGGTGCTGTCAGTTTTCGCACACTGGGATTACTCACAGGATGCATTTTGTGATGTATCGGCATCCGTATTTTTGGATGTACGGCTGGCCTGCTTTCCGCACATTGAGCGGCCCTGGCCGGGAGGATGCCCAAAGGCAGCTATTAAAAAGGTGGCCGCTGGCACCTCCTGTTCCTGGCCGCCAGGAAGTTCTGGAGGAAGGCTGAGGCTGTTACAGCTGTTTACGTTTGAGCGGAGCAGCTGCCGGTGATTTGGGCCGGGCACCGCCGCGCCCATGCCCATGGCAGGTTTCACCTGTCAGTCCTGACAGGGCGGACGCCATGAACAGGCTTTGACTATTTTTGCGGCCCGTCCATAGAGTGTATTTGCGTAGGTGACAAGGATTAAGCCGCAAGGCCATGCAGTTCCGAAGCCTTGACAAAGCCTTGGGGCAGTAGCCGAAGTCATCCAGCAACGATGTACTGGGTTAGCGGGCTTTCCAAAACAAGGCTTTCATGAAAACACCTTCCTCGCAGCTTCGCCGTCAGATGTTGTCAATCCTGGGCCTGGGCGCCCTCGCAGGGGGTATGGGTGGGCCGGGTAACGCCTGGGCCCAGGTTTCGGCTGCTGCCGCTGCCTCTGCTGCTAAAAAACCCGCAGGTGGCGCGAACTGGCGGTTGCTGATCAATGAAGCGGTGGGGGGCGACACCAACTCATTTTTGCTGACCAACCGTTATCGCCCTGCCGCCGACTTCATCAGCACCCAGCTCAAGGGGCGGCCCATCGTCGTGGAGCCCATGGTGGATATCAAGCGCTTCATGGCGGTGGCCCAAGGCGCCAGCAAGCCGGAGTTTGTCTTCGGGAAGTCCGTCAACCAGCTGGCCAAGCTGGTGCGCGACAACGGCTACCAGCCGGTGGTGCGGCGCGCCGATCCCTACAAGGCGGCCTTCATCGTGGCCAAGGATTCGCCCATTAAAACCCTGGCGGATGCGGCTGATGCAAAGGTCATCATGCCCGACGAGTCTGCCGCCACCAGTGCGGTGGCCCTGGCGGAACTGCGGCGGCAAAAACTCGGCCGGGTCCGCGTGACACACGTTCGCTTCCAGGAGGAAGTCGCGCAGTTTGTGAAGTCCGGAATGGGCCAGATCGGCGTGGTCAATCCCACCATTGCCAAAAAGTGGGTGGAAGAGGGCGGGCGCGTGGTGGCTGAAACCCAGCCGGTGGTGAACTGGTCGGTGCTCGCCAGTCCCAGCCTGGCGGCGGACATGGTGCAGCAGCTGCGCGACGCGCTGCTGGCCACCAATTCGGAAAGCGCCGCAGTGATGGCTTCGATGGGCGTGAAGGCCTGGGCTAAAGCGGAACGGAAGGACTACCTGGATTTGTTGGACTACACGAGGGAGTAAAAAATGGGTACGTTGATTCAAGCACGTCTGTTTTCACTTTCACTTTCGCCATGGCGGGCCGGACTGCTGGCAGCCATATTGGCATTTTCCTGCGGCGTACAAGCCCAGGAAAAAAGGGCGATACCGCCCAACATCGCACAGGCAGCGGCTGAAATTGCCGCGGAGCTCGCCAGCAGTTGCCCGCTGGCGCCGGCCGGTGACGTCAATGCCTACACGCAGTGCCGGCAAACCCTGTTCGGCCCGAGCCAGCTGCGTGCACATGTGGCGCCCATCATGCTGTGGGGTCGGCAAAACAAAAAGGACAACGCCACCCTGCGCCAGACCAACCTGACCCAGTTCGCCCCTGACGCCTGGACCGGCATGTATGCGCCGCTCTTCATGTTCAACGGCCGGCATACCGTGGAGTGGGTGGCCGACGAGAAGATGTTCCTGGTGCGGCTTGAGGCGGCCTTTCGCAACCGCCTGCCGCCGGGCCAGTTTCCTTATCCGTTCTGGCACGACGAGGCCAAGTGGTCGATGTACGAAAACGCCCGCAGCATGATGCTCTGGATCAGCCCCGAAACGGGAACCATCAAGGTAGCGCAGTTCACCGACGTGGCGCCCACGCCGCTGTTGCAACCGGTGCAGACGGTGCAGCATGAAAAATACCAGGGCCCATGGCTCTGGACTG
Source organism: Polaromonas sp. P3_B4 (assembly GCF_056402835.1). Taxonomy (NCBI): domain Bacteria; kingdom Pseudomonadati; phylum Pseudomonadota; class Betaproteobacteria; order Burkholderiales; family Comamonadaceae; genus Polaromonas; species Polaromonas sp. P3_B4. The sequence continues at coordinate 2,634,502 of NZ_JBFUGQ010000001.1, read as the reverse complement.
ACGACAAGGGCCACACCCAACCGGCGGTGACGCTGTTCGACGGCTTGTACCGGCCGGAAAACCCGCATCTGGGCAACGTCGACAAACGCTACCGTGACCTGGCGCTGCAGATGCGCGAGTCGCAGTGTGTGAACTGCCATGTACCCAACAACCCCGACAAGATGAGCCGCCTGGTGCTGCTGTCTACACCCGCGCATGCCGCGGCAGAGGTGGACCGGTTGATCAAGGCCGTGCGGGAAGACCGCATGCCGATGGACGAGTTCAGGTTGAGCTACGCGCTCTCGGAAGACAACAAGAAATGGCTGCTTGAGAGTGCGCTGGCATTCAAGGCAACCTTGACAGCTGCCAGGCAATGGGAAGACGAGGCAGCGAAGAAGACCGTGCAATCTGCAATTAACCCTTTGAAGGTGATCAAATGAATACTCCGTTGCTGTCACAAGTTACCGGTCGCCGCGCGGTTCTTCGCGGTGTGGTGGGCACCGCGGTTGCCGTGGCCTGGCAGGGCTTTCCCATGGTCAGCTGGAGCCAGCAGGCGGCGGGCCAGCTGGCGGGTGTTGATCGCTGGAGGCTGCTGATCAATGAGGCGGTTACGGCAGACCTCAGCATTTCGATGCTGGCCCTGCGTTACCGGGGGCTGGCCGACTACCTGGGAGGGCAGATCCGCAACAAGCAGGTGGTGGTTGACCCCGTCATCGACATCCAGAACTTCGTGCGGCAGGCATCGTCAGAGCAAAAGCCCCTGATGGTGTTCGGAAAATCCGTCAACCAGCTGTCCAAGCTGGTTCGCGATGGAGGTTACCAACCCCTGGTGCGCCGGCCCGAGCCCTACCAGGCCGCCTTTATCGTGAAGAACAGCTCGCCCATCAACAACATCGGGCAACTGAGCGGCAAGAAGATCCTGATGCCTGACGAATCGTCCGCCACGGTGGCGGTCGCGCGTGCCGAGATGCGCCGCCTGAATGTGCGCGAACCCTATATTTCCTACACACGCTACCAGGATTCCGTGTCGGCACAGGTGGCGGCAGGCCTTGCCGAGGTGGGTGCGGTGAATCCGACCATCGCCAGGAAATGGCAGGAAGGCGGAGGCCGCATCATTGGTGAAACCCAGCCCGTGGTGAACTGGTCGGTGCTGGCCGCCCCCGGCGTGCCGGCGGACATGATCAGCCGCCTGCAGGATTCCCTGCTGGCCATGAACAGCCAGTCGGCCGGCATCATGTCCGAGATCGGCGTCAAGCAGTGGGTCAAGGCCGAGCGCAAGGAATATCTCGCGCTGCTGGACTACACCCGCGAGTAACCTGCCATCAGACCGGGCCGGGCAGCAGCAGATCGAGTAGCGTCCGCGCAATCACCTTGGTAGCGCGGCGCAGGTCTTCGAGTTCCAGGCGCTCATCGGCCCGCTTGGCATGCGACTCCAGCACGGTGCGCGGTCCGGCGCCGTAAATGACGCCGGGAATGCCGGCCTCAGCGTACAGCCGTACGTCGGTGTACAGCGGCGTGCCCATGGCCGGGATGGCCTGGCCGAACAGCGCTTCGCCGTGCTTCTGGATGGCCTCCACCAGGGGCTTGTTGCCCGCCAGCGGCCGCATCGAGTTGGCCAGCAGCAGGCGCTTGATGTCGACCGAGATGCCCTTGCAGCCGGCGGCCGCGTCGGCAATCACTTTGCGGATGTTGGCCTCGACCTCGGCGGGATTCTCCTCGGGGATCATGCGGCGGTCCAGCTTGAACATCACCTTGCCCGGCACCACGTTGGTGTTGGTGCCGCCTTCGATGCGGCCCACGTTCAGGTAAGGGTGCTGGATGCCCTCGACCTTTGAAGTCACCTGCTGGTACAGCGCATTCTGCGCATAGAGCGCATTGAGAATGTGCACCGCGCCCTGCAAGGCGTCGATGCCGGTGTCGGGAATGGCGGCGTGCGCCATCTTGCCGTGCACCGTGACTTCCATCTGCAGGCAGCCGTTGTGCGCGGTGACGACTTCGTATGAGAAACCCGCCGCGATCAGCAGGTCGGGTTTTGTCAGGCCCTTTTTGAGCAGCCAGCCCGGGCCCATCTCGCCGCCGAACTCTTCGTCGTAGGTGAAATGCAGCTCAACGCTGCCTTTGAGTGGTGCGTCCAGTGATTCGAGCGCACGCACTGCAAAGGTGAAGCTGGCGAAGTCGCACTTGCTGACGGCTGATGCGCGTCCGTAAATCTTGCCGCCTTCAATCTCGCCGCCATAGGGATCTTTGGTCCAGCCTTCGCCTGGCGGCACCACGTCGCCGTGGGCGTTGAGGGCAATGGTTTTGCCTTCGCCTTTGTTGCCGTAATGGCGGCGCACGATCAGGTTGGTGATGGACTCCATGCCGTAGCCACGCACTTCGGCTTCGGGCACGGGGTATTTCTCAGCGTCAAAACCGAAGGCCTTGATGAGCTCTGCCGTGCGCTCGGCATGTGGCGCGTTGTTGCCCGGTGGCGTGTCGGTGGGCACGCGGATGAGCTGCTGCAGGAATACCGTTTCTTCGTCGAAATGGGCATCGATCCAGCTGTCAAGCCGGGCGTAATCTGTAGTGAGGGTCATTGTTGTTCAGGAGAAAGATGGGTAAGCAGATGCGCCAGGGCATGGATCGCAAGTTCGATGTCGTCGCTGGTGGTGCTTTCCAGCGGGTTGTGGCTGATGCCCGAGTTCTGGCCGCGTACAAAAAGCATGGCCTGCGGCATCACCTTGTGCAGTTTCATCGCGTCATGGCCGGCGCCGCTGGGCATGCGGTACAGAGGCACGCCCAGGCTTTGCACTGCGGCTTCCCAGCGCAGTTGCCAGGCAGGTGCGCTGGGGGCAGCGGCGGCGCGCTCGGTCAATTCGGTCGTGAAGTGCATACCGCGGCGCTCGCAAATGCTTTTGAGTTCGGCCAGCACGTCGGCCACCAGCGCGTCGCGCTGCGCATCGATGGGCGCGCGCAGGTCGAGCGAAAAGAGGCAGCGCCCGGGCACCACATTGATGGAGCCGCTGGGCACCTGCAGCATGCCGACCGTGCCGACGGAATTTCCGTCTTGCGCCGCGCGCCGTTCCACATACAGCAGTAATTCGGCCGCGGCTGCTGCGGCGTCACGGCGGCGGTTCATGGGCGTGGTGCCGGCGTGGCTGGCCATGCCGGTGATCTCGCACAGGTAGCGGACATTGCCGTTGATGGAGGTCACGATGCCCAGCGGCAGGTCGAGCTCGTTGAGTACCGGGCCTTGCTCGATATGCACCTCGATAAAGCCGAGGTAGTTGTCCGCGTCACGTTTGATCTTCGTGATGTCTTCGGGCTTGAGGCCAGCGTTGTGCATGGCCTCGCGCATGGTGATGCCGTCAGCGTCTTTCTGTTCCAGCCACTCGGGCTTGAAGTCACCGATCAGCGCGCCTGAACCCAAAAAGGTGGCTTTGTAGCGCTGGCCTTCTTCTTCGGCAAAGCCGACCACCTCAAAATTAAAGGGCAGGCGCTTGCCCTGGCGGTGCAGCTCGCGTACGCAGGCCATGGGCACAAAAATGCCGAGCCGGCCGTCGTATTTGCCGCCGTTGCGCACGGTGTCGTAGTGGCTGCCGGTCAGCAGGGTCTTGGCGTTGGGGGTGGCGGCCTTGTAGATACCCACCACATTGCCGACCGCGTCGATCTTCACCTCGTCAAAGCCGCAGTCCCGCATGGTGTTGCTGATGAAAGCCGCGCAGGCACGGTGCGCATCAGTGAGGTAGGTCACCGTGAGCTGGCCCTTTTCAAGATAGCCCGGATCGCTGTACTGCGACATCGTTTCCTGCCAGTCCCACACGTCGTTGCCCAGCGCGGGCGTGGCGGCGAACTTGTCGTTGAGCCGTAGCTCCACCACGCGGTGGATGTTGCGCAGGTTTTCCTGCAGCTCGAAGTCAGGGTGATTTTGCAGGCGCCGAGCGAAGGTCTCGATGATCTGCTGCTTGCTCAAACCGTCGCCGCGCGGGCCGCGCACCGCCAGGATAAAAGGAAAGCCGAACTTCGCGTTGTAGTCGGCATTGAGCTTTTGCAGGGTGGCGAACTCTTCGGGCGTGCAGTCCGTGAGGCCGGCCTTGCCTTGCTCGTTGGTCGATTCCGCCGTCAGGCTTTTACTGACCATGGCTTTGCCGGCCAGTTCGGGGTGGGCCTGGATGAGCTTGACCTGCGCGTCCTTGCCGGCCTCGCGCAGTACTTGCGCCATGGTGTGCTTCAGGTGGGCGAGGGACTGGAAAGGGCGGGCGTCCAGCGCCTTTTCGGCAATCCAGGGGGAATGCTCATAGAGGCCGTCGAGCAGTTGCAGCGCTTCTGCGCGCGGTACGGCATTGACTTGTTCCAGCGTGATGGCCATGTTCAGCTTTCCTGCCGGGGCATGTAAGGATGGTTGGCCTGCCAGTGGCGCGCAATATCGATGCGGCGGCAGACCCAGACGCGCTCATGCTTTTGCACGTGGTCAAGAAAACGCTGCAGCGCCACGATGCGGCCCGGCCGACCCAGCAGGCGGCAATGCATGCCGACGCTCAGCATCTTGGGCGACGCACTGCCTTCGGCATACAGCGCATCAAAGCTGTCGCGCAGGTAGATGAAAAAATCATCGGCCTGCGAGAAGCCCTGCGGGAGGGCAAAGCGCATGTCGTTGGTGTCCAGCGTGTAGGGCACCACCAGGCGCGGCACGACCTGACCGTCGGTGCGTTTCACCTCAGTCCAGAAGGGCAGGTCGTCGCCGTAGTAGTCGCTGTCGTATTCGAGCCGGCCGTCATCGGCCACCAGCCGGCGCGTGTTGGGGCTGTCGCGTCCGGTGTACCAGCCCAGCGGGCGTGTGCCGGTGAGTTTTTCAATGGCGTCCAGGCCCAGGCGCATGTGTTCGCGCTCGGTGGCCTCGTCGATCTGCTGGTAGTTGATCCAGCGCCAGCCGTGGCAGGCGATTTCGTGGCCGAGTTCGGTGAAAGCCGCGGCGACTTCGGGGTGGCGTTGCAGCGCCATGCCGACGCCGAAAACGGTGAGCGGCAGCTTGCGTTTTTCAAACTCGCGCAGGATGCGCCATACGCCCACGCGCGAGCCGTATTCGTAGATGCCTTCCATGCTGAGGTGCCGGTCGGCAAAGCTGGGTGGATTGGCCATCTCGGACAAAAACTGTTCGGAGCCGGCGTCGCCGTGCAGCACCGAGTTTTCGCCGCCTTCTTCATAGTTGAGGACGAACTGCACGGCGATGCGTGCCCGCCCCGGCCAGTTGGCTTGTGGCGGGTTGCGGCCGTAGCCGACCAAATTTCTAGGGTAGCCAGTGTTCATATCAGTACTCATGACAGCGCCATGGAAATATCGTTCGTCGGTACCTTGCGGTCAAAGGCGAGGCTCTTCTCGACGTGCAGCAGGTGGTCATTCATGAGGCGTACGGCCAGCGCTTCGTTCCTGGCGGCCAGCGCCTTGACGATTTCGGCGTGCTCGTCATTGGAGTGTTCAGCAGCACTGGCTGTCTGGTACATCAGGGTAATGAGGGCGCAGCGCGAGGTCAGCTCGCCCAGCATCTGGGCCAGCACTTCATTGCCCATGAGCTCGGCCATGCGCACATGAAAGTCGCCCAGCAACTCCGTCCGGCCCGAAACGTCGCCGAGGTCCACCGCGGATTTTTCGCGTGCGACGTGTTCCTTCAGTGCCTTGATTTTGGCGGGGGTGACTTCGCGCACAAAGGCCCGTGTCATTTCGGCTTCGAGCATGCGGCGCACGGCAAACACCTGCCGCGCTTCCATCACGGACGGCGCGGCCACGAAAGCGCCGCGGGCCGGTTCCAGGCGGATCAGGCGGTTTTGCGAAAGCTGGAACAGTGCCTGCCGCACCAGTGTGCGCGAGACGCCGAAATGGTCGGCCAGTTTTTGCTCGGCCAGCTTGGTGCCCGGATGCAGCCTGTGCTCCACAATAGCCTTGGTCAGGGCTTCGACGATGGTGTGGGTGGTTGACGATTCCATCGGTCGATAATAGCCGGAATGCTGAAAAGTGTATACACTTTTGGTAAACCGGATCAAAACAAGAGCTGCTCAAAAACCCAGCGAAGCGGTCCTGGCCAGGCGCGTCGCCGCAGACAGTGCTATCAGCACGGCAAGGTGGCGCAACAACGCCAGGAGGGTTTTTTGAGCAGCTCCCTCAACTACTACCAAGGAATACCATGGGCTTGAGCACACATGTACTGGACACCATGCACGGCACGCCGGCAGGCGGCATGAAGGCGTCGCTCTACACCACGCATGCGGGTCAGGCGACGCTGGTGAAGCAGTTCATCCTCAATGAAGATGGGCGCAATCCCGATGGACTGCTATACGACAGCGCTAATCTGAAAGCCGGCACCTACCGGCTCGTGTTCGAGGTGGCGGCCTACTTCAAGGCGCGCGGCGTGAAACTGCCCGAGCCGGCTTTCCTGGACCAGGTGACGCTGGACTTCGGTGTGGCCGATCCGCACCTTCATTACCACGTGCCCCTGCTGGTCAGCCCCTGGAGTTATTCCACCTATCGCGGCAGCTGAGCGGGTGCCAGGCCAGACCCGTGTCATGGCGCCGTCATCCGGGGCGGCGACAATCAGCGGTTTGTGCAACTTTCTTCCTCCTCCATGAATGTCAAGCCAATGACCCTGAGCCGCCGCCAGGCCCTGCTGCTGTCCGCAGGCACCGCCGCCAGCCTCGTGGCTCCAGCCGTATTGGCCCAAGGCCCTTCAGCGGGTTCTGCCGGCTCACCGGCCTCGGCCGCATCCGTTCCCGCCGGCATCTATCCTGAGCGCGCCGTCAAGATCGTCGTGCCTTTTGCCCCCGGCGCCGGCACCGACGCCATGGCACGACTGATTGCGCAAAAACTCGGCGAAACCATGAATGCCACCTTTGTGGTGGACAACCGTGCGGGCGCTTCCGGCGCTATAGGCACGCAGTATGTGGCGCAGTCCCCGGCCGACGGCTACACGCTGCTGCTGGTGGCCTCACCCTTCACCACCGTGGCGGCCTCCCTGCCCAGCGCCAATTACGACCCGCTGCGCCAGTTCACGCCGGTGGGCATGATCGCCAGCGGACCGCTGGTTTGGGCGGCCAACACCAAGCTGCCGGCCAACACCATGAAAGAGCTGGTCACGCTGGCCCGGCAAAAGCCCGGCGCGCTGAACTACGGCTCGGCCGGGGCGGGCGGTGTCAACCACCTCGTGCTTGAGTTGCTGAAAGCCCGTACTGGTACCTTCATCACGCACATTCCTTACCGCGGTGTGGCGCCCGCCACCATGGACATGATCGGCGGGCAGATCCAGCTGATCACAGGCACCATCCCGGCCCTGCTGCCTTTCATCAAAAACGGCAGCATCAAGCCACTGGCGGTAACAAGCGCCAAACGTTCAAGTGCCTTGCCCGACGTGCCCAGCATGACGGAAGCCGGCCTGGCGGGCATTGACGTTGTCAATTACTTCGCATTGATGGCACCCACCGGTACACCGCCAACCATCGTCAATGCACTGAACGCGGCCATCAACAAGGTCGTGGCTTTGCCCGAGGTGGTGGCGCGGTTCAAGGCCGACGCCGTGGAGGCCGCACCCGGCTCGCCCGCATTGCTCGGCCACTTCATCGAAGCCGACTACCGCGCCTGGCGCAACGTCGTTAAAACGCAGAATCTGAAGATTGAATAGGCCCCCACGGTCGCTCACTTCGTGTAGCTTCCTGCCCCCCGAGGGGGCCGCTCGCCTGCGGCCCGGCAAAGCCGGTTCCGCGGCTCATGCTGGCATGGCCGGCTCGCTTCGCATCGCCTTCTTCTCGTGCTTCTGCCCTTTGTCGGCGGAGTTCTAGTCCTGTCCCTCAGTAAGGGTGTCGAGCTGGAATTTGCCGCTCTTGTGCCAAAGCCAGGTGTCGGTGTAGACCACCTTGCCCATGCGCGTAGGCGCCGGGAAGGGGGACGCCTGCTGGATGGTGCGTTCGATCTCCGCTATCACTTCGGGTGCATGGCGCGGTGCGCGCATCCAGTCCAGGCGGGTGACGCGGCCGACCCTGTCGATTTCCACATTCAGCACACCCACGGCATACAGCAGCGGTGGCATGCGGCCTTTGTAGATACGGTCGGAATTGAGGCCGTAGATGTGCGTGGCGCCGTCTTCCCGGTAGGCGCGCGGTGTGGACGCCCCCGAACTTCTGGCGGAACCTTGCGGCCCCGCGATCGGCCCGATCACCGGGGAAGAGGGTTCCGGGGCCTTCGATGTCGGTGCTGCGGGTTCCGGCGCGGTCTTGCAGGCGCTCACCACTGCTGCACCGGCTGCAGAAAGCAGGGCCACCAGCCAGAAGCGGCGCGGTGTGGAGTCGGACATGTCTTGTCTCATCGTGCTTGCCTTTGCCGGGTTTTTGAGCGGCCGGCTCATTGAATTCTGTGTATACCTGCTATCACGCCCCGTAGCTGCCAGGGGCCAAGGTGGTGCTAAGGTGGCGTTCAAGGCATTTTGCCCAATATTTTGTCCACCCACCTGTCAAGTCGTCACCAATGGTTTCCAGTGTCTCCAGTCTGCAACTTGAAGACTTCCTGGCCCGCCTGGCCTCGGCGCCGGCGGTGCTGGTGGAGGTGGCAGAGGCGCAGGGCTCGGTGCCTCGCGAGGCGGGAACCTGGATGGCCGTCTTTCCCGATGCGCTGGTGGGCACGATAGGCGGCGGCCACCTGGAATACGACGCCATCGCCAAGGCGCGTGCGTTGCTCGCGGGTGATGCCGCCGGGCGTCAGGCGACAACACTGCGCGTAGCGCTGGGCCCGTCGCTGGGCCAATGCTGCGGCGGCGTGGTGGAGCTTCGCTTTGAGTGCGTCAGCGTGGGTGACATACAGGCGCTCGCCTTGCGGCTGGGCCAGGCCGCGCTGACGCCGGTGGCGCTGTTCGGCGGCGGCCACGTCGGCCACGCGCTGGTGCGGGTGCTCGCGCCCTTGCCGTTTTCACTCACCTGGATAGACAGCCGCGATGGCGTGTTTCCCGCCAGCGTGCCGCCGCGCGTGATGGCCGAACATTCCGATCCCGTACAAGCCGCCGTGCCTGGCCTGGCGCCGCAGTCCCGTGTGCTCATCATGAGCTTCAGCCACGCGGAAGACCTGGACATCGTGGCCGCCTGCCTGCTGCGCCAGCGAGAGAAATCCGATTTACCCTACATCGGCTTGATCGGGAGCAAGACCAAATGGGCGGTATTCCGCCACCGCCTGGAAGCTCGAGGCTTCGCCGCGGGCGAGCTGGCGCAAGTGACGTGCCCCATCGGCGTGCCCGGCATTACCGGCAAGGAGCCAGAAGTCATCGCCGTGGCGGTAGCGGCCCAGCTGTTGCAAACCATCAACGCGGGTTGAGCGCGGCGCAGAAATTTTTCGGAGCTGAAGCCAAACTCTATAAACTTGGCGCGTCAGGCCGCAGCGGAGCCGGGAAGCCGGAGCTAACTTCAAGTTGGCGCCAGCTTCTTTTGTTCGCGGCCACGTTTTCTGCTTACAGCGCCCGCAGTGGTGAGCAGGTTGCACAAGGCAGCGCCCTCGCGTGCTGCATAGGTTGAGAGATATGGAAAACTACCTTCTCGACTGGGCCAACCTGCTGCTGCGCTGGGTCCATGTCATCACCGCCATCGCCTGGGTGGGTTCCTCGTTTTATTTTGTCTTTCTCGACAGCAGCCTCACGCCGCCCGAGGATGAAGACCTCAAAAAGCAGGGCGTGAGCGGCGAGCTCTGGGCGGTGCACGGCGGCGGTTTTTACCACCCCGTCAAATTTGCCGTCAAGCCGCCGCAGCTGCCGGCCCACCTGCACTGGTTTTACTGGGAAAGCTACAGCACCTGGCTGTCGGGCTTTGCGCTGTTCACGATTTCCTATCTGTGGAACGCCGGCACCTACCTCGTCGACAAATCGCTGATGAACTGGTCGCCCGGTGCGGCCGGTGCGGTGGCGCTGTCCTTCTTTGTAATTTTCTGGATGCTGTACGACGGCATCTGCCAGCTGTTCGGGCGCAAGAAAAACGGAGACGCCATCGTCGGCGCGTTGGTCGCGGTGCTGGTGTGCGCAGCCTCGTGGCTGGCCTGCCACTGGTTCGCCGGGCGCGCTGCCTTCCTGCTGGTGGGCGCCATGATGGCCACCGCCATGAGCGCCAATGTGTTCTTCTGGATCATCCCCGGCCAGCGCAAGGTGGTGGCCGCCATCAAGGCCGGCGAGCCGGTCGATGCGGTGCACGGCCAGCGCGGCAAACAGCGCAGCGTGCACAACACCTACTTCACGCTGCCGGTGCTGTTCGCCATGCTCAGCAACCACTACAGCTTCACCTGGAGCCACCCGCAGAACTGGCTGGTGCTGATTTTGATGATGCTGGCCGGTGCGGCCATCCGCCAGTTCTTTGTGCTGCGCCACGGCTACAAGCTGGGCCGCAACCGACACCCGTTGCCGTATGCGCTGGTGGGCGTGGCTGTCATCGCCGCCGTGATCGTCTGGATGAAACCTCCTGTCGCTGTGGGTGCTATCAATTCAGTAGCTGGTGGCGCACAACCAGTGGGCGCTGCAAGCCAAAACAGCTTTCAACAAGTGCAGGCCATCATGGCCCAGCGCTGCTACCTGTGCCACGGTGCGCAGGTGCAGATGAAAAACGTGCGGCTTGATTCGCCCGAGGCATTGGCGCGCCACGCGACGCAGGTCTACCAGCAGGCGGTGGTCACGCGGCTGATGCCCATGAACAATGCCACGGGCATCACCGAGGCCGAGCGGCAGGCGATCAGGCAGTGGTTCGATGCGGGCGCCAAAACACAGTAAGCCGGGCAAGCCTTACCAGTTGCCCGCCAGCCCCGCAGCGCGTGTGGACGGCTTGCCGAAGTGCTGGGCCAGGAAATCCACAAAAGCCCTGACCCGCACCGAATGCTGGTGGCGGGCCGGGTACACCGCATGGATGTCGGCTGCCGGTGTGCGGTAGTTCTCGAGCACCTGCACCAGCCTGCCGCTGCGCAGGTATTTGGCGATGTCCCATTCGGCGCGCATCAAAATACCGTGGCCATCGAGCGCCCAGTTCACCGCAATCTCGCCGTCGCTGGTGCTGAGGTTGCCGTGCACCTTGATGGCCTGCGTGTGCTTGCCGGACGCCAGGCGCCACATGCCGTAGGCCTCGTCGCCCTGGCGTATGCCGATGCAGTTGTGCTGCGCCAGGTCGTGCGGCACCCTGGGCGTGCCGTGGCGGGCCAGATAGGCCGGTGAAGCGCAGAGCAGGCGGCGATTTGGCGCGATCAGCCGCGCAATCACGCGGGCGTCCGGCGGTTCACCGAAACGGACACAAACATCGAAGGCGTCTTCAGTCAGCGGCGGCGGATTGACCGTGAGCTGCAACTGCACTTCCACCTCAGGATGGGCTTTCACGAAACGCGAGATCAGCGGCGCCACATGGCTGCGGCCGAAGCCTATGGTGGCGTTCACGCGCAGCAGGCCCTTGGGCGCCGCCACGGCACTGGACACCTGCTGCTCCATGTCGTCAATGTCGGCGAGGATGCGGCGCGCGTGCGTGAGGTAAATCTCGCCTTCCTGCGTGAGGCTGGCGCGCCGCGTGGTGCGGCTCAGCAACTGCACCCCCAGCCTGGCCTCCATCTGTGAGAGCCGTTTGCTGATGGCTGCTGTGCTGACGCCGAGCTCGCGCGCCGTGGCCGACAGGCTGCCGTAGCGCGCCAGCAGGCTGAAAAAAGCCATCTCCGAGGGGGCTGTATTGACCGGATTCATTCATAACCTGTAGTTAACAGTGATCTTACTTTAAGAGGTTTTATTGCCTGTGCCAATCGCTACAGTGAGCAGATCACAACCGAGAAAACAGAGGAACCAACATGAAGACCTACAAGATCGCCTGCATCCCCGGCGACGGCATTGGCAAGGAAGTCATACCGGCCGGCCAGCAGGTGCTGCAGGCCCTGGCCGCGGCACAAAAGAGTTTCGCCTTCAGCTTCAGTGCTTTCGATTGGGGCGGCGACTACTATCGCCGGCACGGCATGATGATGCCGGAGGATGGCCTGGACGCGCTGCGCGACAAAGACGCCATCCTGTTTGGCTCGGCCGGCGACCCGCACATCCCCGATCACATCACGCTCTGGGGCTTGCGCCTCAAAATCTGCCAGGGCTTTGACCAGTACGCCAATGTGCGGCCCACGCGCATCCTGCCCGGCATCGACGCGCCGCTCAAGCGCTGCACACCGGAGCAGCTCAATTGGGTGATCGTGCGCGAGAACTCCGAAGGCGAGTACTCAGGCGTAGGCGGGCGCGCCCACCAGGGCCACCCGATCGAAGTGGCCACCGATGTGTCGATGATGACCCGCGCCGGTGTTGAACGCATCATGCGCTTTGCCTTCAGGCTCGCCCAGTCCCGCCCGCGCAAGCTGCTGACCGTGGTCACCAAGTCCAACGCCCAGCGCCATGCCATGGTGATGTGGGACGAGATCGCGCTGCAGATCAGCCGGGAGTTTCCGGACGTGACCTGGGACAAGGAACTGGTCGACGCCTGCACTGCCCGCATGGTCAATCGCCCCGCATCGCTCGACACCGTGGTCGCCACCAACCTGCACGCCGATATCCTGAGCGACCTGGCCGCTGCACTGGCTGGCAGCCTGGGCATTGCACCGACCGGCAACATCGACCCCGAGCGCCGCTTTCCGAGCATGTTCGAGCCGATTCACGGCTCGGCCTTCGACATCATGGGAAAAGGCCTGGCGAACCCTATTGGCACTTTCTGGAGTTGTGTCATGCTGCTGGAGCACCTGGGCGAAACCGGTGCGGCCGCGGTGTTGATGGCGGCGATTGAAAAGGCGACCGCGAACGTCGCCCTGCATACGCGCGACCTGGGCGGAAGCGCTACCACGGCGCAGGTCACCGAGGCCGTCTGTGCAGAGGTCGGCAGGCAGCGACTACTGCAGGCCGCTTGAGCCTTTCAGTGAAAGCCGGTGCAACCAGGCTACGCATGACGGCGAGTTTTCCGCTTCAGAAACATTCAGGAGACACACCATGAAAGTTGAAGTGAAAAAGTGGATAGGCATTTTCTGCATGGTCGCAGTGCCCGCCGCGATGGCGCAGACTGCCGCGCCCGCAGCGGGTGTGGTGTGCCCCGACAGGAACGTGCTGTACTGGCAGGCCTTTCCACCGGGTGGTGAGTCGGACCTGTCGGCGCGCCACCAGCAGGTCGTGCTCAAGAAAAAATGCCCGGCCGTCGACACCATCATCCAGTACAAGGCGGGCGCCGGCGGCGGCCTGATGTGGGGCCAGATGAACAGCCTGCCGGGCGACGGCCTCAATGTAGTGGGCATCAACCTGCCGCACATCGTGTTCCAGCCCATCGAGGGCGAGGTGCAGTACAAGACTGCCGACATCGTGCCGGTGTTCTGGTTTCACTACACCCCCGACGTGCTGGTGGTGCCCGAGAAAAGCCCGATCAAAACGTTTGCAGACTTCATCGCCGCAGCCAAAAAAGACCCCGGCAAGCTGAACCTGGGCGGCTCGGGGCTGAACTCCGCCAACCATGCGGCGCATGAGCGGCTCAACGCTGCCTTCGGCGTCAAGAGCACCTACGTGCCCTACAAGGGTACGGGCGACATGTCGATGGCCGTGATCGGCTCGCAGGTCGACGGTGCGATGACCTACACGCCGTTTGCCATCGGCAACAAGGGCAGGGTGCGCCCGCTGGCAGTCGCCATGGAAAAACGCCACCCGATGATGCCCGACGTGCCCACCTTCAGGGAGCTCGGTGTGGACTGGGTGGACGGCGCCTACCGCGGCATTGGCGTGCCCAAATCCACCCCGCTGGAGGCGCGCAGGCGCTTGTCCGACATGTGGGCCGTGCTGAACAACGACCCCGAGATGAAGGAACTCGCCGCCAAAAATGGCTTTGAACTCGTCAGCGTGGGCCTGGACCAGATGGACGGCTTCATGAAGGAGCGCATCCGTATCTACACCGAAGGTGCGAAGCGCCTGGGCCTGGGGAAAAAGTAGCTCCCGGCGCCGGTCGGTTATGGCTTCAACTTCAATGTCGGATCTTTGCCGTGAGATGAAAGTCCTGTCAGGGCCGCAAGACCGGGGCGTCAGTGGAGGCTGGTGGTGTTGGAAAGAAGGTTCAACACCACCACGCCGGCAATGATGAGCGCCATCCCCACCATGCCCCAGAGGTCAATCTTCTGCTGGTGAACGAAGAAACTGGTGATGCTGATCAGCACAATGCCCAGGCCCGACCAGATTGCGTAGGTCACGCCGGTGGGGATGGACTTCATCGTCACCGTGAGGAGATACAGCGCGGTGCCATAACCCGCGATGCTGATCAACGAGGGCACCAGGCGCGTGAAACTGTCGCTGGACTTGAGTGCCGTGGTGGCAATGACTTCGGCAACGATGGCAATGCCCAGGGCCAGGTAAGCGTTCATGAGGCTCTTCTTTCTGCTTCGGTGGATGATGGCTCATTCTAGGAAGCTGCCTTTCCGGCGAAATCCCAAACCCTCCCGCGTTGCCGGGTTACTGCCCGGTTACCACGGCACAATCCGGGGTGGAGACATTTCAATGACTGCAGCCAAGACACCTACCCCCGGCACGCCCATCCCGGACGCCGCCACCCAGCCGCGCCAGTTCCTCGAGCACCTGTACGCCGCCGCCGTTGCGCGCGCGCTGCCGCTTGAGAACACCGCACGCTACCTGCCCAAACCGCCCACCCCCGAAAGCGGCGGACGCACCATCGTGATCGGTGCGGGCAAGGCCGGCGGTTCCATGGCGCAGGCGGTGGAGGCACTTTGGCCCGCCGACGCACCGCTTGAAGGCCTGGTCGTGACCCGCTACCACCACATCCCGCCGCGCCCCGAGGGACTGAAACAGCGCATCGCGATTGTCGAAGCCGCGCACCCGGTGCCGGATGCGGCAGGGCTGGAAGCTGCACAGCGCATCCTGGCCATGGTGCAGGGGCTGGGTAAAAACGACCTGGTGCTGTGCCTGATCTCGGGGGGCGGCTCGGCGTTGCTGACCTTGCCGGCTGAAGGCCTGACGCTGGAAGACAAGCAGCGCATTAACAAGGCGCTGCTCAACAGTGGCGCCAATATTTCCGAGATGAACTGCGTGCGCAAACATCTCTCGCGCATCAAGGGCGGCCGCCTGGCCGCAGCCTGCGCGCCGGCGCGTGTGGTGACGCTGACCATCAGCGATGTGCCGGGAGACGATCCGTCCATCATCGCCAGCGGCCCGACGGTGCCCGACGCCACCAGTTGCGCCGAGGCGGTGGCCATCCTGCAGCGCTACGGCATTGAAGTGCCGGGCGCCATCATGAGCCTGCTGGAGCAGGGCGCACTCGAAACCCCCAAGCCGGGCGACGCGGTCTTCAAAGGCCATGAGGTGCACATGATCGCCACGCCGCAGCAAAGCCTGGAGGCTGCCGCCGCAGTGGCGCGCGCAGCCGGCTTGCAGGCGCACATCCTGAGCGACGAGATGGAAGGTGAATCCCGCGAGGTCGGCAAGGTGCATGCGGCGCTGGCCCGTGCCGTGGCGCTCAAGGGGCAGCCCTTCAGCAAGCCCTGCGTGATCCTGAGCGGCGGGGAAACCACAGTGACCGTTCGCAAGCAAGCAGAAGGCACGCCGCGCGGCCGCGGAGGCCGTGCCGGCGAATTCTGCATGGGCCTGGCCCTGGCCCTGCAAGGCCAGCCGGGCGTGTATGCGCTGGCAGCAGACACCGACGGCATCGACGGTGTGGAAGACAACGCGGGTGCCTATGTAGCGCCCGACACACTGCAGTGCGCACTGGCCAAAGGCATGAAGCTGGACCAGTACCTGGACCGCAACGACGCCTACGGCTACTTCGAGCCGCTGGGTGGCCTGGTCATTCCGGGGCCCACACATACCAACGTCAATGACTTCCGGGTGCTATTGATTTTGTAGCTGCTCGCGCAGGTTCTACCTGCGCTGCGGGCCTGTTTGATACATAAAACAGGCGAAAAAAAGCCTCACACGGCTGTCAAACCACCTGTGCCGGGCGCCGCGCTGATTTCGGGCGGATGCGTGACGATGGATTTGAGTTCCGGCCGTGCCGTCTGCAAAGTTTGCAAATCGGGTTGCGGCCTGCGCAGCGTGTCGCTGGCCTCAAAGACCTGTTCCAGCGCCTGGCATGCAGCCAGCAGTTGCGCATCGGCGTGCAGCCGTCCAATCACCTGCAGTCCGAAGGGCATGCCGTGTTCGTCTTTGCCGCAGGGCAGCGCGAGCGCCGGGTTGGTGGCCAGGGTCACCACATAGGTCAGGCCCAGCCAGTGGTAGTAGTTGCGCATGGCCTGGCCGTCGATGTTGCCGGCATACAGCTCCGTCCAGGGAAAGGGTGTGACCGGCGTGACGGGCGCCAGGATGATGTCGTATTGCTCGAAAGCCTTGGCAAAGCGGCGTGAAATGCGTGTTTGTTCCAGGTGCGCCCAGGCGCGGTCCGCCAGCGTGATGGCAGCCGCGATTTCCATGTTGGCGCGTACATTCGGGCCCAGGGTCTCGGGGGCGTTGCGATAGGTATCGGCGAATGCCGCTACAAAACTTTCTGCGCGCAGCGTGTCAAAGGCGCGGTCGGCATCGCCCAATTCAAGGTCTATCGGCTCGCAGCTCGCTACCAGCGGCCGGACGGCTTCCACGCGCTGGCGGAACACGCGCCGGATTTCCGGGTCCACGATGCACATGCCAAAGTCTTCCGTGGTGCCCACACGCAAGGTGGAAAGGTCCACCTGCTTCAAGGGCCAGAACGTGGAGGCATCCACCGGGTAGGAAAGCGGGTCGCGTGCGTTCGCGCCCACGCTGGCGGCAAAGAGCAGCGCCGTATCGGCCACGTTGCGCCCCATCGGCCCCAGCACGGAGATGACAGACCAGCCCAGGGGCCGGGCGTCGTTGGCCACCAGCCCGGGCGAAGGCCGCAGGCCGACCACGCCACAGAGCGAAGCCGGAATACGCAGCGAGCCGCCGGTGTCGGAGCCGGTGCAGATCGGCAGCATGCCGGCTGCCAGCGCCGCCGCCGAGCCGCCGGAAGAACCGCCCGCGTTGAGCGTGGGGTTGAACGGGTTGCCCGTCGCGCCCCACACCGGGTTGCGCGAGTTGGCGCCGGCGCCCATGTCGGGCACATTGGTCTTGGCCGTGACGATGGCGCCGGCCGCGCGCAGTTTGGCCACCAGTGCGTTGTCTTTGGCCGGCACGTTGCCGCGAAGTCCTATGTTGCCGTAGGTGGTGAGCAGGCCCGCGGTGTCCTGCAGATCCTTCACCCCCAGCGGCAGTCCGTGCAAAGGGCCCAGCGCCCCCCCGCGCATCACTTGCGCTTCGGCTTCGCGTGCACCCTCGCGCGCACGCGTGAAGTCGGTCGCGCAGATCGCGTTGATGGCGGGGTTGAGGCGTTCGATGCGGTCTATGCAGGCGTCCATCAGCTCCACCGGCGATACCTCGCGGCTGGCGATCAGGCTGCGGAGTTCGACGGCGGAGATGTCTGGAAGGGTGGAGTGCATATCAATGTCTTGTGTCGAAGGAAATGGTCATGTTCCGCCGCCGGGCCGCCCCAAGGCGGAACGCGCCCCCTCGGGGGGGCAGCGAAGCACACGAAGTGGCGAGCGTGGGGGCCAGGTCTCGCCGCCGGGCCGCCCCAAGGCGGAACGCGCCCCCTCGGGGGGGCAGCGAAGCACACGAAGTGGCGAGCGTGGGGGCCAGGTCTCGCCGCCGGGCCGCCCCAAGGCGGAACGCGCCCCCTCGGGGGGGGGCAGCGAAGCACACGAAGTGGCGAGCGTGGGGGCCAGGTCTCGCCGCCGGGCCGCCCCAAGGCGGAACGCGCCCCCTCGGGGGGGGCAGCGAAGCACACGAAGTGGCGAGCGTGGGGGCCGTCATGACTAATCTGTTTTGATCTGGGAGCGTTCGGCCAGCGCCTTCATGCGCGCGATCTCGGCCGTCACCAAGCCGGACCAGTCGGGAACCGCGGTATAGCCGGGTTCGAAGCCGGCGGCCTTGAGCTTGTCCAGTGTTTCGGTGCTGGCCATCACCGTGGCCAGGGCCTTTTCCAGCCGTGCCTTGACGGGCGCCGGCAGGCCCTTGGGCGCCACCACGGCCAGCCAGGCGTTCATGTCGACGGCTGGGTAGCCGGCCTCGGCCATGGTCGGCACATTCGGCAGCAGGGCCGAGCGCTTGTTCATGGCCACGGCCAGCACGCGGATCTTTCCGGACTTGAGTTGCTGCGATGCGGCGACCACGGTGTCGAAAGACACCGGGATTTGGCCGCCGATCAGATCGGTCATCAGGGGGCCGGAGCCTTTGTAGGGCACATGCGTCATCTTCAGGCCCGTGGCCGTATTGAACATCGCGCCGGCGAAGTTGGAGCTGGTGCCGTTTCCGAAACTGCCGTACAGGTATTTGTCCGGATTGGCCTTGGCCGCCGCCACGAACTGGTGCACGTCGGCGGCCGTGACCGACGGGTTCACCAGCATGGCCAGCGCCACTGAGCCCACCATGCCTATCGCCTCAAAGCCCTTGGCCGGGTCATAAGACAGCTTGGGTTGCAGCGCCGGGTTCAGTGTGAAGGTGGAGTTGGAGCTCACGAGCAGGGTATAGCCGTCGGGCTTGGCGTTGGCCACTGCGGCGGCGCCTATGGCGGTGCCGGCGCCCGGCTTGTTTTCGACCACCACGGGCTGGCCCAGCTGGTCACCCAGGGCTTTGCCAAGGATGCGCGCCAGCACGTCAGCCGCACCGCCAGCTGGGAAGGGTGCGACCAGTGTGACGGGCCGCTCAGGAAACTCGGCCGCATGGGCGGGCCCGCCCACGGCGGCAAGTCCACAAAAAAAGACAGCGCTGGCGGCCAGCGTGCGGCGCATTGCTTTGAAAGACATGTGTTGCATGGTAGGCCTCGTTGAAAATTTGATCAATCGGAAGGGGGTGATTCGAAGGGGCGGGCTCAAGAGTTAACGCAAACGGGCCGGTGCGAGCCTGGAGGCTTCAACGCCTTGCTGGCGCAGCTCTTCAGGCAGCGCCGCCTGGCGGATCAGCGCATCGGCCAGCGCACTTGCACCGGCCGCGCTCTGGATGCCGTAGCCGCCCTGCGCCGCGAGCCAGAAAAAACCGGGGCAGGCGTTGTCGTGGCCAATCACCATTTCCCCGTCGGGTACAAAAGAGCGCAGGCCGGCCCAGGTGCTGGAAGGGCGGCGGATCGTCAGTGTCGACACGCTTTCGATCTGGTGGATACCCATGGCAATGTCCAGCTCTTCAGGAGCCACGTCGTGCGGAACCGTCGGGTCCGCATTGGCGGGTGAGCCCAGCAGCTGCCCGGCATCGGGCTTGAAGTAATAGCTTTCGTCCACACCCACCACGGCGGGCCAGTGTGAGGCGTCCATGCCCTCGGGCGCCTTGAAGGTAAAGGCGCTGCGCCGGTGCGGCACCAGGCCGATGGGCTGCGCGCCAAACATGGCGGCCAGCTCGTCAGCCCAGGCGCCTGCGGCATTCACCACGGTTTTGGCGCGCAGCGTCTCGCCGTCGCTGAATTGCAGGGCCCAGCGCTGTCCGTCATGCGTGGCCTGTGTCAGTGTGGCGGCGGTGCGCAGCTCTCCGTCGGCGCCTGCCTTCTGGCGAAAGCCGCGCAGAAAGCCCTGATGCAGTTCATGCACATCCATGTCCTGCGCGCCTGCGTCGTACAGCGCGCCGTGCACCACATCGGGCCGCAGGCAGGGCACATGGGCCAGCGTGGTGTCGGCGTCCAGCGTCACCAGGCCGGGGCAGCTTGCGGACAGTTCCTGGCGGGTGTGCGCCAGTTCTTTTTCCTGGCCGTGCGTGGCAAGGTAAAGCACGCCCCGGGGCTGTATCAGCGCCGGGTGAAACCCTTCCGGCGGCCGTTCGTAAAACCCGCGGCTGGCACGCGTCAGTGCCCGCACCATGGGCGGGCCATAGGTTTCCATGAACATGGCCGCCGACCGGCCGGTGGAGTGAAACCCCGGCTGGGATTCACGTTCGACGAGCGCAACGCTGCGTTGCCCGGCCAGGCGCCAGGCCAAAGATGCGCCCGCAATGCCGGCGCCGAAGATCAGGATGTCAAATTCTCTCATTTGAGAATTCTCACATGCGAGAATCGTGCCTGTCCAGCCCATTTACCGGGATTTTTCGAAAAAAGGGAAAACACCATGCCTGCACGCCCCGCCCGCAACCCTGCCGCCGCCCCCGAGGCGGACCGGGTGCGGCTCGGTCTGAGCCTGCGCGGGCACCGCAAGGTGCGGCGGCTGACGCTCAAGGACCTGTCCGGCCGTTCCGGCGTCGCGCTGTCCACGCTGTCCAAGATGGAGTTGGGCCAGATTTCGGTCAGCTATGAAAAGCTGGCCGCCGTGGCGCGGGCGCTGTCGCTGGACGTGGGGCAACTGCTGGACGCGCGGGCCGCGGCGCCGGCCCCCGGCGCTGCAAAGCCGGTGGTGGTCTGGTCCGAGGCGGGCGGTGCGCCAGCCTACAGCTCTGGCAACTATGACTACGGCGCGCTGGCCGCCGGCTTTCCGGGCAAGCGCATGACGCCGATGCACGGCCGCATCGTGGCGCGCAGCCGCAGCCAGTTCCCCGACTTCATTCGCCACGCAGGGCAGGAGTTCGTAATCGTGCTGTCGGGCCGTGTGCGCATCGAGTTCGAGACCGGCGAAATCATCGAAGTGGGGCGCCATGAGTCGGCCTATTTCGACAGTGGCGTGGGCCACATCTACCTTTCGCTGGGCCGCAGCGATGCGCAGGTGCTGGTGGTGATGAGCGAATAGGGCTGCCTGGCCTTGTGTCTCGGGTTTGTACCCAGGTTCAGGTCGACAGCTTCTCCCAGGTCAGGTCAAATTTCAGCAGATATTTGCGCAACCGGTCCGCATCGTTCACCACGCTGCGCTGGGTACGTGAGACATTGAAGAGCACCCGCCCGGCGTCGCTGAGGGAAGCGCTTTTGCGGCAAACCTCAATCACGGCTTGAAGCTGTAGCTGTTCAAAGTAATCGAGTGTGTCCGCGGCGCCTCCCATTAATTCGGCGAGTGAGGCAGCGCCGCCGCTGGCTTCCTGTTCTGTGGCCTGCCATTGCCAGCGTAGCCGCGCGATCTCGGCCTCCACCAGGCTCGCGCCGATGCGGCCGTTGTCGCCCAGCGTGGCAAGGCGGGTGATGGATGCGCTCAAGTCCCGAAAATTGCCAGCCCAGATGGCCTCGCCCGATTGTGTAAATCGCAGGTAGGCTGCGCGGGCTTCGGCGGTCATGCGGGTTTTTCTGCCCAGATCTTCGGATGCGAGCATGAGCTGGTGGTCCATGTTGGGCTCGATATCCTCCCGGCGCTGGCTGAGGCCGGGCAGGGTGTAAGTCCACAGATTGATACGTGCAAAAAGGTCCTCGCGGAAGCGCCCGCGGGCGACTTCCAGACGCAAGTCCTTGTTGGTGCCGGCGATCAGCTGGAAGCTGCTTTCGACTTCTTTGTCGGCGCCTACGGGCAGGAAGCGCTTTTCTTCCACGGCCTTGAGCAGCATGGCCTGCTCGTCCAGGCCCAGCTCGCCAATCTCGTCGAGAAACAGCACGCCCTTGTCGGCGGTGCGCAGCAGGCCGGGACGGTCATTGGCCGCCCCGGTGAACGCTCCCTTCTTGTGGCCGAACAGCGTGGAGCCTGCACCGTCGCCGTGCAGCGTCGCGCAGTTCACGTCGACAAAGCTGCCGCTGACCTGGTGGCGTGACTTTTTGAGCTCGAAGATGCGCCGCGCCAGCATCGACTTGCCCGCGCCGGTCGGTCCGGTCAGCAGGATGGGCGCCTTGCTCTGGACGGCGATGTGTTCGATTTCCTCGATCAACTTGTTGAAGCGGGGGTTGCGTGTGGCGATGCCGCTTTTGAGGAAGGACACTGCATCTTGCTGCGCCACCGCAAGCCGCGTGTTGATCGCGTCATACCGCGAGAGGTCCAAGTCAATCAGTTCATAGCTGCCCACACCCTGGCCTTGCCGGCCCCTGGGCGGCGCCGTCTGCAACAGAACGCCGGGAATGAAGCGCGCCTCGACCAGCAGGAACAGGCAGATCTGCGCTACATGGGTGCCGGTGGTGATGTGCGCCCAGTACTCTTCGCGCTCGGTGTCGAAGGCGTAGGCACGCATCCAGTCATACAGCGCGCCATAGACCTCGCCGAAATCCCAGGGGTTGGCCAGGTTCATCTCGACCAGGCGAACCTCGGTGCCGGGCGAGAGCTGAACCACGTCTTCGCGCACCCTTTCGGCCAGCGCCTTGTTGCGCACGTCGTGCATCAGCTCCAGCCGGTCGACGATCAGGTCCTCATGCTGTGCGATCGACACCGTCGGCCGCCATTTCTCCCAACGGGAAGCACTCAGGCCCGAATCCAGTTGGGTACCCAGGAAACCCATCACCACTTTCTTCTTCATATTTCTAATGTACTAGCTTTAAAGCTAAAAAAATAGGAGAGATGAGTGAAGATGAACCGGTTATTTTTTGATTTTTATGAAAAATACTCAATTAAATCAATGATCTACGGTGATGGAGAAAAAGTTTTGAAGAGTTGGCACGCTGCCTGCAATACATAGTTCGTCACCACAACGGTGAATGCAAACAAGGAACAAGAACATGGCAAACACTCAACTATTTCAAAACAGCAAAGGCGCTTTCCCGTCTGCTTCCACCACTGTCAACGAGGCGGGTGGTGTGGCTTATGCTCTGGCACCTCGGCATGCGCTGGTGCAGTTGGCCGTCACCGGTTGCCTGAACAATGTTTACTACGCCGGTGCTGCCGAGCAACTGGACAAAGTGCTGGAGCTGGCTGCGCAGGTGGATGCGGGCTTCGTGGCCAAAACCGCCATCTATGCCCGTGAGCGCGGCCATATGAAAGACATGCCGGCGCTGCTGTTGGCCTCGCTGGCGACCCGCGATGTGGCACTGTTTGCCAAGGCGTTTCCTCGCGTCGTGGACAACGGCAAGATGCTGCGTAACGTGGTGCAAATTCTGCGTAGCGGCCGTGTGGGCCGTAAGTCAATGGGTTCGCGTCCCAAGAAGTTGGTGCAGGCCTGGTTGTGCAATGCAAGCGAGAAGCAGCTGCTGAACGCCAGCGTGGGTAACAGCCCGTCATTGGCCGACGTCGTGAAGATGGTTCACCCAAAACCGGCTGAGGCCTGGCGCGCCGCGTGGTTTGCCTGGTTGATTGGCCGTGACTTTGACGTGAGCCAGTTGCCCGAGGCGACGCGTGCTTTTGAAGCCTACAAAAAGGACCGCTGCGGTGCGGCACCCGATGTGCCTTTTCAGATGCTGACCGCGTTGAACCTGACCACCAACCAGTGGACCCAGATTGCCAAGAACGGCTCGTGGCAGATGGTTCGACAGAACCTCAACACCTTTGCGCGCCACGGTGTGTTTGGTACGACCAAGGCTGAAAAGGCCATTGCCGCCAAACTGCGTGATGTGCAGAGCATTGAGAAGGCCCGCGTGTTGCCCTACCAGTTGATGGCTGCCTACAAAGCGACGGATGAAACCGTTCCTCTGCAGGTACGTGAAGCATTGCAAGACGCGATGGAAATCGCGTTGAAGAACGTGCCCGCTCTGGTGGGTAAGGTGGTGGTGTGTCCTGATGTGTCGGGCTCCATGAGCTCGGCGGTGTCTGGACACCGTGGTTCTGCAACCAGTGCGGTGCGTTGTATTGACGTGGCGGCCCTGGTGGCTGCGGCTCTGCTGCGCAAGAACCCGGCAACCATGGTGCTGCCGTTTGAGCAGAAAGTCGTCAACTTGTCGTTGAACCCGCGTGACTCGGTGATGACCAATGCGGAGAAACTGGCTGCCGTGGGCGGTGGCGGAACCAACTGCTCGGCGCCGTTGGCCCTGTTGAACGCCGGTAAGGCCAAGGCAGACCTGGTGGTGCTGGTGTCGGACAACGAGTCATGGGTGGATAGCAAGCGTGCCGGTGCGACGCAAACCTTGCGTGAATGGGAAGTGTTCAAGCAGCGCAACCCGCAAGCCAGGTTGGTGTGTATCGACATCCAGCCTTACGCCCATACGCAGGCGCTTGAACGGCCTGACATCCTGAACATCGGCGGTTTTACCGATGAAGTGTTCAAGGTACTGGCTTTGTTTGCCGCGGGGGCGTTGGGAGCCGACCACTGGGTCGGATTGATAGACGAGCTGGCTTTGTAAGCCATGACTCGATGTGTTGAGCGTCGTCGCCTGAGGAATGCCGGTGTGATTACATCCAAACTGTTTCTATCACACAACTGTTAGTCCTCAGGCGGGGGCCTTTTTTAAAGATTGGCAAGAGGGTTTTCAAAAGCACGAATGCTGGCGGGATTACATTGGATATAGCCGGTTCGACTCTGGCCATGTGCATCACAGGAAACTGAATGCACATGAAAATCTCACCGATCCTTGTCGTGTTTTTGAAAGTTCTTGAAGAGAGAGCAAAAAGTTTTGATTGCCGGCGGCAAATGCGGTTGGAATTACAGCACTGTTAATGCCGAGGTCGCGGGTTCGAATCCCGCCGGTGCTGCAATGGGCTTGTGCCCGAGCCCATTGCAGCACCGTAGCTCAGTCTGGTAGAGCACGTATCCATTTCAACAATTTTGTTGCTGCTGGTGATCAAAAGGTTTTGGATGAATGCCCGTGAAATTACAGGTAGACGCGGCGTGCAAACGCTCTCGCGCTGAAAGGCGCGGGGTCTGGGTTCAAGCCCCAGCTTGGCAACAAGTGGCGGAATTTCATTTCACAAGCTCTAGTCATCCGTTTTTATTGAAAAAGGAAGAAAAACAATGAACTACCAACAACATGAAGTCACCGGCGGTGTGCCGGTCAAGATGTGGACCAACGGCGTACCGGTGGAAGCCCAGGCCCTGAAGCAGTTGGAAAACTCCGCCCGCCTGCCCATTGTGTTCAAGCACGTGGCCGTGATGCCCGACGTGCATTACGGCCTGGGCGCGACCATCGGCAGCGTGATCCCGACCTTCAAGGCGATCATTCCAGCTGCGGTGGGCGTGGATATCGGCTGCGGCATGATGGCCTGCAAAACCACGCTGCGCGCCGAAGACCTGCCTGACAACCTGGGTCCGCTGCGCTCGGAGATCGAAAAAGCCGTGCCGCACGGCTCGGCGCCCAAGACCTATCGCAGGAATGGTTCAGTGCGAGAAGTCGGCGCCTGGACGAATCCGCCCAGCGCGGCAGATGCGGCCTGGGGCCAGCTGGTCGAAGAGTTCGAGGCAATCTGCCTGGACTACCCACGCCTGAAGAACACCAACAACCACCGCCACATGGGAACGCTGGGTGGCGGCAACCACTTTGTCGAGGTGTGCCTCGACGAAGGCGGCGGGGTGTGGATCATGCTGCACAGTGGTTCGCGCGGGGTGGGTAACGCCATCGGTACGCACTTCATCGAGCTCGCGAAGAAAGACGCCGAGCTGCACCAGCGCAACCTGCCCGACAAGGACCTGGCCTACCTCGAAGAAGGTTCGCAGTACTTTGGCGACTATGTGCGCGGTGTGGGCTGGGCGCAAAAATTTGCGCGCCTGAACCGCGAGGTGATGATGCAGGCCGCCATTGGCGCGCTGCGCAAAGTGATCAGCAAGCCCTTCGAGACGCACCTGGAGGCGGTGAACTGCCACCACAACTATGTGCAGAAGGAAACGCACTTTGGGCAAGAGGTGTTTGTGACCCGCAAGGGTGCCGTGAGCGCCAAGGCGGGAGAGCTCGGGATCATTCCAGGCAGCATGGGCGCCAAGAGTTTCATCGTGCGCGGCAAGGGTAACCCGGACAGCTTCATGAGCTGCAGCCACGGAGCAGGTCGCACCATGAGCCGTACGCAGGCCAAAAAGCTGTTTACGGTGGACGACCAGATCAAGGCTACCGAAGGCGTGGAATGCCGCAAGGACGCGGAGGTGATCGACGAGATCCCGATGGCCTACAAGGACATTGACGCCGTGATGCTGGCCCAGAGTGATCTGGTGGAAGTGGTTTACACGCTCAAGCAGGTGGTGTGTGTCAAAGGTTGAGGGAGGGGGGCAAAAGGACAACGCTCTGCAGGCATTGTCCGGTCCTGCCCTGACGGCTCTTCGGGCAAAACTTGCCGAAGCAGGCTGCGTATTTGATTTTGCTGTTTACACGCTGGAGAAAGGCATTGATCCTTCTGCGGCGCTGCATCGGTGCGCGCTGGAGCTGCTGTTCGCGGACGTACGGGAGCGATGGTTGGTAAACCACCAGGAGGCCATCAAAAAATTTCCGCAATTTAGTGCGTCGAATTTTCATCAGCTCGACTACGACTGTGCCGCTGCGAGTCCGGAAATTTTGCCGGTGGAAAAAGTACAGGACCTCTTTTCCTGCGCGGCGCATCCAGCCGGTGCGCCTTGTTTGTTTTTGAGTTTTAGTGACCCACCTTACGGTTTCATGAAAGATGCTGACGCGAAGGCGCTGTTTGATCGGTGGTGTCAAATTTTAGGTTTGATCCCGGGCCATCTTCCTGAGGTGATCGACTGGGTTGGTGATCCTGATCTTGAACCATCGCGCAGCCAATGGAGTAACTATTTTGAAGCGGGAAAAGAGTGGTGGGGCATTTGGTGCCTGACGGTGTGGAACCCTGTTAACCGGACCTTGAGCGTGCTTGCCGCCAGCGCAACTGACTGATGATGAAAGAAGAAAAACAATGATTGAACTCGATGGCTCGCAAGGCGAAGGCGGCGGGCAGATTCTGCGCACGGCTCTGGCGCTCAGCTTGGTCACGGGCAAGCCGTTTCGCATGAACAACATCCGTGCGAAGCGGCCCAAGCCCGGCCTGATGCGCCAGCACCTGGCCTGCGTGAACGCGGCTGTGGCTGTGGGCGGCGGCGGCGATGAGACTTCTGCCGTCAATGCCACCGGTCAGGCCGTGCAGATTGGCGAAACCACGTTGCTGTTCACGCCAGGTGAGGTGCGCGCGGGCGACTACGAATTTGCGGTCGGCTCGGCAGGCAGCTGCATGCTGGTGCTGCAGACCGTGCTGTGGCCGCTACTGCAGGCCGAGGCGGCTTCGACGCTGCTGCTCAGCGGCGGCACGCACAACCCGATGGCGCCGTCGTGTTCCTTTCTGACCGCGCTGGCGCCTTATTTCGCCGGCAGCGGCGAGGCACTGTTTGACATTGAACTGCGCCGCCACGGTTTCTACCCGGCGGGAGGCGGGGAGGCGCGCGTGCGCCTGAACCCGCCCGCGCACGGCTTTTCGGCCATTCACCTCATGGAACGTGGCGCGTTGGTAGAGGCATACGCCGAATGTCTGCACGCCGGCCTGCCGAGAGGTGTGGCCGAGCGTGAGCTGGACGTGTTGCGCAAGGGGCTTGGCTGGCAGGAAGACTGCCTGCGCGACCGCGGGCTGCGCAGCAACGAAGGGCCGGGCAATGCGCTGCTGGCTGTCCTGCGCTATGAAAACATCACCGAGGTCTTTGCTGCCTATGGCGAAAAGAGCGTGAGTGCCGAGCAGGTTGCCCGCCGTGTGCTGCAGGAAGTGAAGGATTACCAGGCACACGAGGCGCCGGTAGGCCCGCACCTGGCAGACCAGCTGATGATTCCCATGGCACTGGCGGGCCTGCAGGGTCGGATGGGTCGCTATTGGGCGACGGAGCTGACCGAGCACACCCGCACCAATGCGCGGACCATCGAAGCCTTCCTGCCTGTGAAGTTCTCATGCGAGCCATGCGGTGGCGGAACGGTGATTTCGCTGCAGATGTGATGAATGGCTGGGTCATTCCTGGCCGATGCATGCCAATATGAAAACTGCGGGACGTTGCTGGTGTTGAGTCCGGAACCAGAGAAGCCTTACAGTATGGGCTGGTCGCATGAGGAACCTGCATGTCCAACGGCAAAAATACACTACCATCCGGCGCCCCCGATAAAGCCCAGATCGAGAACGCGATCGAAAAGGTCAATCGGCAGATCAAGATTCTGCGGGCCTTCAAAATATCGGTGACGCAAACCGGCTGGGATTCGAGCGTGGAGTCCCTGCAAAAGAAAGTCAACACCACCCTGGCCGACAGCTTTGGCGTGGGCACGCCCGAATACCGGCAGTTTGCCGTCGCGATACAGGATTTTCTGCTGGACAAGACTTTCGGCGACCGCTTCACGGACGACGAACGCCAGCAAAAAGTCAGGCAAGGGATCGATCTGGCCATCATGCGCGTGAATGCGGCCAAGAAGCTGCTGAGCGACTACCTCGATGGCACTGCAGCGCCGATAGTGGAGCCGGTTGCGGAGGCGAAACCGGTGCCACCGCCCCCACCACCGCCCCCACCAGCACCAGCACCAGCACCGGAACCAGCACCGGAACCGGAACCGGAGCCGGAACCGGAGCAGATCTCCACACCTTCACCTTCCATTCCAACGAGGATGCCCATGTCCAAGACCGATCTCTCTTCCGCCACCGCGCCGCAAGCCGTGTCCGGTTCTCGCGTGGCCATCCTGGGCCTGGGCGGAGATGCCGTGGGCGACGCGTGCCAGTTCATGGAGCAGCTGGGGCTGGAGGCGGCGATACTCGACGCCGTCACCATCGACCAGCTGGAGGGGCTGCGCAATGTGGCGTTTTTGCTGCTCCTGCCGGGCAACAAATCCGATGCGCCAGCGGCCATGCTGGCCATCGGGTTCATGCTGGCCGCGCTCGGCCGTAACCGCATTGCCTGCCTGCTGTCCGAAGACGACGCCTTGCCGGATGTCCTGAAAGGCGCTACAAGCATTTCGGTCGACGAGGCCGGATTGTGGCGGCTGCTGCTGGCACGTGAAATGAAGCGGGCAGGCCTGGAAGTGGATCTGAACCTTGCCATGTGAGTGGCGCCCCGGCGGCATGAGTGGTGTCAGCGTGCCGTGGGTTTCGTTACTGCATCGTCAGGCAGCATGGCAGTGTCTCTTTGCATCAAGGCACGGACCAGCCAGGTAAACCACGCAGCGGCAATCGCTGCTGCAATCCAAACCAGCATCTGCCCCAGGCGCGCCTGATCGTCCAGCAGGTAGGCGTTGCAGACGCGTACCGGCGAAGTTTCATACAGGTTGCCCACGACTGCCATCATCGGCAGCACATTGCCCAGAAAGAAACCCTGCACCAGCAGGCCCGCCGCTTGCCAGGACAGGCGCACGGCGGCGCCGCAGGCCAGCAGGGCCAGGCATTTCAGGATTTCGATGCGGCCGTCCACCAGCGCAAGGTCTAGTACGCGGGGGATCATCAGGATCGCGAGCACCACCGCGGCAGCGAACAAACCGCTGATGCCGTGGGCATTCCAGAGCCCCAGGCGAGCCAGCCAGCGCCCCGGCAGTGCAGTGGCGAGCAGATAGCCGGCCAGCGCCAGCAGGGGATACTGCACCAGCATATGAAGTGTCATGCTGGCTTCCAGTCCATGCCGCAGGCCGGGCAAGGCCAGCAGGCAAAGCAGGGCGACGGCCATAACCGCCAGGGTGCCGCGCGAGGGAGGCGCCAGCCTCTTCATGGCGGGGCAGCCTGCGCAAGGTGCTGCGCATAGTCGAGCGCGAGCTGCTGTTCCGCGTAGTCAAAAATGCGAACCAGCCGGCCTTTCTGGTCGATGACCAGCAGCGCCGCGTTGTGTTCAAAATCGCCGCGGCCATCAGGAACCACCACGACCTGGAAACCCGCCAGCAGGCGCTGGGTGTCCCGCGGGTCCTGCACACGCACAAAGCGCCACAGCGCCGGGTCAGCGCTCAATCGTGCTGCATAGGCCTGCAGCACGGCGGGGCTGTCGTGACGCCCATCGAAGCTGATCGACAGCAGCTTGACCCTGCCGCCGCGCTCCTGCCTCGCCTGCAATATCTGCTGCATTTGCTGGAAGCTGCTGCCCATCGCCAGGCAGACGGTCTGGCAACGTGTGTAGATGAAATCCACCAGCGTGACGGACTGCCCGTCGGCGAGATGCTGCGACAGTGCCTGAGAGGCGATGCCGGGCCCGTCGACGCTGACTGCGGGGGTTGCGACAGGTCGCAGTGCAACTTCGAGCCGACGGGCGCCCTCGGCGGTCCAGACCTGAAAGTCGTGCGTCAGCCACGCGGCGGCGGCGTAACCCGCCAGGGCCAGCATGACGCTGAGCAAGGCGGTGCGAAGCATCAGGGCTGGCCCACCACGCTTGCTGCCCCTTCAGCTCAGGAGCTTTTGGCCGCCAGCGCCTTGAGCTCGGCAGCGCCGTTGAACGGTGTGGTGCGCGTGCCGGCCTTGCGTTCGGCTTCAAACAGCTCGGGCTTGACGGCCCCCGCCTTGTTGGACCATTCGGCGCGGACGTAGCTCGCCACCGCGGCCAGTTCGGCATCGCTGAGCTGCGCGAAGGCCGGCATGGCGCCCTTGAAGGTGTTGCCCATGACGGTGATCTCGCCCGTGACGCCGTGCAGCAGGATGTTGGCCACGGTGCGCTCGTCGCCGGTGACCCATTCGGAGCCGTCCAGCGGTGGAAACACCCCGGGCAGCCCTTTGCCGGTGGCCTGGTGGCAGGCCACGCAGTTGGCGGTGAACAGCTGTTTGCCGTTGGCCGCAGCGCCCGGCGCGGGGCCCGAGAGGTCCGCCAGGGTGCGCTTGTCACCCAGGTCGGCGCGGCCGAAGGAGCCGGACAGCACGATGTAGCCCGCGCCCCACAGCACCAGGGCCAATGCCCCGACCAGGAAGATCAGCGGGATGGGCTGGCTTTTTTCGGAAGGCTCGGCCTGTTCCCGCTCCTGGGCCCGGCTTTCAGATGTCTTGTCGTTCAGCATGGGATGACCTTGTGTGGCTCAGGGCTTGGGGGCGGGTGGCAGCACCGGGTAGGTGTGGTTCAGGCCCTGCAGGTACTTGACCAGGTCCAGCGCCTGGGGCGAAGGCACGACCACCTGGCCGATGTTCGGCCCGTAGGCGGGTGGCAGGGCCAGCGGCTGCTCGCCCTCGCTTTCGGCGTCTTTGGCGTCCTTCACCGTGAAAAGATAGGGGTAGGACGGCATGATGGAGCCGGGCACATAGGCGCGCGGCTGGTACAGGTGGCCCAGGTGCCAGTCCTTGCTCGGCTGGCGCGCCCCGATGTTGAAGAGGTCCGGCCCGGTGCGCATGCTGCCCAGCAAATGCGGCCTGTCATAGAAGTAATCGCCCGGCACCGAGGCCCGGCCCCAGCCGCGCTCCGCGTCGGGGCCGAAGTTCCGGTCACGCGGCTGCTGGCTGTGGCAATAAACGCAGCCATTGGCAATGTAGACCTCGCGCCCGCGGAGTTGGGCGCTGGTGTAGTTTTTCAGCTCCGGCGGCGGTTTGATGTCGCGTACCTGCATGTAGGGCATCACCACCAGGGCCGCCGTGGCGATGCCCAGGGCCACCATGGCGCCCGATGCCAGCTTGACTTCATTTTCCATGAGCGGCTCCCATTTCAGCGCTGCGTGCGTCGTTGGGCCAGAAGAGGGCGGCGCCCGCGCGGCCCGGCCCGAAGCGAAGCGCCATGGCCAGGAAATGGCCGACGAACACCAGATGGCTGAGTACCATCAGGCCGCCGCCCACGGATCGCCATTTCAGGTAGGGCAGGGTCAGCTCGACGGAAGCCATGAAGGGCTGGGCGGCATCCAGCATCGCCACACCTTGAAGCCAGCCGCCGATGGTGAGCCCGACAAAATATATCGTCACCCCGACAGCCGCCAGCCAGAAATGCAGGGTGATCAGTTTCGGGTACGGCCACTCCCAGTTCAGCACCCGGGGCATCATGAAATAGATGGCGCCGAACAGCACCATGGTGACGAAGGCATAGGCGCCCAGGTGCGCATGGGCCACCGTGAAATGGGTGAAGTGGGTGATCTGGTTGACGCTGCGCAGCGCCTCCAGCGAGCCCTGCAGCGATGAGGCAAGGTACATCAGCCCGCCGAACATCATGAAGCGCAGCGTCGGCGAATAACGCGCCAGGTGCATGCGCCCCTGCAGCGTGGCGCCCATGTTGATGCTGAAGGCGATCACCGGAATCACCATCATGACGCTCTGCACGATCGACAGCGTGATGAGCCAGCCGGGCACCGGGCCGCCGATGAGGTGGTGGCCGCCGACCTGGCCGTAGAAAAACGCCAGCGTCCAGAAGCCCAGCAGCGAGAGGTTGTAGGAGCGTATCGGCCGGCCGATGATTTTGGGCAGGAAGTAATAGATGGCGCCCACGCTCACGGGCGTGAACCACAGGCCCAGCACGTTGTGCCCATACCACCAGTTGGTGGTGGCCTGCTGCACGCCGGTGTGCACGCCGGGCATCTTGCCGACCAGGAAGAGCAGGGCAATCCACAGCAGCGCCGCCGTCATGTACCAGACGCTGACGTACAGGTGCGAGACCTTGCGGTTGACCAGCGTGAACAGCACCGGCAGGATGACGAGGGCAAAGCCGGCGAACATGAAGATCGCGATCTGCCATGGAATTTCCAGGTATTCCATGCCGTCGTTCCAGCCGGTCGCGATGGCGCCTATGCCGCCGGCGATGCCCATGTTGATGAGCGCCCCGCCCAGCATGACCCAGATGGCGCCGTAGAGCCGGGTGCGCAGCAGCCGCGGCAGCAGCCACACGATCATTCCCAGCGCCGCATTGGTGATCCAGCCGTAGAGCACGCCGGTCAGGTGCACGGTGCGTATCCGGCCGAAGGTCAGCCAGGCATAGTCGGTGAGCCAGTCGGGCTCATGCAGCTTGATGGACGACACCAGCCCCGCCATCGAGCCCACGATGAGCCACAGGCAGGCAAAGGTGATGAACATGAACACCGGAAACGCGGTGGAGCGGTCGGACGTGATGCGGTCCAGCAGTTCGGCGGCGTCGGCCGCGTGCGTCTTGATGCCGCCTTCCTTCACTACCTTCTGCATTGACGCCTGTGCCGCGTCCTGTAGCGCGGGGTCGTCGACCTGGCCGATCTCGCCGTGCGCGAAGATGACGGAAGCCGCGACAGGGTTTTCTTGCAGCAGACCTTTGCGCAGCGACCAGATGAAGACAAAGAGTCCGATGATGGACAACAGGAAAGCACCCAGAAGGCTGAGGGCGGCGCTGTCCATCATGCAGCTCCCGCAGGCAACGCGCGCGGCATCGTCGGGTTCTCATTGCCCGCGCTCCGGGTTTCCAGAAAAAGCGGTGTCAGCCATCTGAACGACTGAGCCGGTCCGCCGCTTGTGCATGGTGCAACTGTCATGATTTCTCCGGTGTGAAAACCCGCAGACGCCATCTGCTGCCTGGCGCCGGTCGGGTGGGGCCGCGAGAACTTGCCGCAGGTGTTCCATACTACGCCTTTGATGGCTGCCAGCCTGGACGCCAGGCTGTATTCCAGTCATCTGCTACTGTTTTTATAGCTGCTGGCGCTCGCCTGCATTGGTCTGTAGCCTGAATCGATATGTTGATCTGGCTTAAGCCAGGCCTCATCAAGCCGTGTTAGCCTCGCGGCCATGTTGAACCGCATCCCCTCTTTCCTGCGCCATGTCGGCCCAGGTGTAGTCACCGGCGCTGCCGATGACGACCCTTCCGGTATCGCCACCTACACGCAGGCGGGGGCGCAGTTCGGCACCGGGCTGCTGTGGACGGTGTTTTTGTCACTGCCCTTCATGATCGCCATCCAGCTGGTCAGCGCCCGCATAGGTCGCGTCACCGGCAAGGGTGTGGCGGCCAACCTGCGCGAGCACACGCCGCGCGCCTTCCTGATGAGCATGGTGTTTTTGCTGGTCATTGCCAACACCATCAACATCGCCGCCGACATTGCCGCCATGGGCGAGGCGCTGCAGCTGGCTGTGGGCGGCGGCGACCACTTTCATGCGGTGGCCTTCGGCATCATTACCGTGCTGCTGCAGGTGTTTGTGCCTTACCGCAAGCTCGCACCCATTTTGAAATGGCTCACGCTCTTTCTCTTTGCCTATGTGATCGCCGTGTTCCTGGTGCAGGTGCAGTGGGCCCAGGTGCTGCATGACCTGGTCGTTCCCAAACTGCAATGGACCTCGGGCTACTGGATGATGATCGTCGCGCTGCTGGGCACCACGATTTCGCCTTACCTGTTTTTCTGGCAGGCCTCGCAAGAGGTCGAAGAGCTGCGCCTGAAGGGCGGCGTGCTGGGCGCTGAAAAGAAGATCCGCCGCGACCTTCGCCGCGTCAAGCGCGACACCTACATCGGCATGTTTTTCTCTAATGCCATCGCCTTTTTCATCATGGTGTTGGGCGGTGCGGTGCTGTATGCGGCCGGTATCCATGATGTGACATCAGCCGCGCAGGCGGCGCAGGCTTTGCGGCCACTGGCCGGCGATTTTGCCTTTGCGCTGTTCGCCGGCGGCATCATCGCCACCGGCCTGCTGGCCGTGCCGGTGCTGGCCTCGTCGGCCGCCTACGCCGTGGCCGAGGCCTTCGGCTGGCCCGAAGGCCTGGAGCGCCACTGGTACGAGGCCAAACGCTTTTACGCCATCATTGTCATCGCCACCATCGTAGGCACGGGCATGGACTTCACCAGCATAGACCCGATGAAAGCGCTTTACTGGAGTGCCGTGATCAACGGCGTGGTGGCCGTGCCCATCATGGCCGGCCTGATGCTGCTGGCCGGCCGGAAATCGGTCATGGGCAATTTCACCTCGGGCCTGAAGACCACGTGGTTCGGCTGGGGCGGTGTGGTGGTGATGGGCTTTGCGGTGGCGATGATGTTGCTGGATCTGATCCGCCCCTTGTTCTAGGCTTCCCGGCGACGAACCCACAAACGCTGCGGCCCCGCGCCCTGCCCGGCGAGCTGGTCATACGGGTTGCGCAGCCGGCATTTGTCAATCGACAGGCAGCCGCAGCCTATGCAGTCGTCCAGGGTGTCGCGCAGTTTTTTGAGCTGGGCCATGCGCTCGTCCAGGTCGGCGCGCCAGGCTGCCGACAGTCGGGCCCAGTCCGCGCGGCTGGGGGCCGCCTTCGCGGGCAGGGTGGCCAGGGCTGCCTCGATGTCGGCCAGCGCAATGCCCACCCGCTGCGCCACACGCACAAAAGCCACGCGACGCAGCATCTCACGTGCGTAGCGACGCTGGTTGCCTTCGGTGCGGGTGCTGCTGATCAGCCCTTTTTTCTCATAAAAGTGCAGGGTGGACACCGCCACGCCGCTGCGGCGTGCCATGTCGCCGACCGAGAGTGTGGGAAAGATGCCGGCCTGTTCCAGTTCCGTGCCCATGGATTTCCTTGAAAAAAATGCTTGACCTAAACTTTACTTGAGGTTTCAGACTCCTCATTTTTCAGGCCAATCCGGCCCGCTTATTTCAAAGGAGTTGTTTTCATGTCCAGCGATTTATCAAGCCCCGCTTCCGCCTCCGTGTTCCGCGTCGACAAATTCGTCGTGCCCTCGCAATCGATCTCCGCTTTTGTCGAGCGCATTCACCAGGTCCAGCGCATGCTGGGCGAGCAGCCCGGCTGCCTGCAAAAACATGTGCTGACCCAGACGGGCGACAGCAGCGAGTTCGATGTGGTGACCGTGGTCGAGTGGGCCAATGCCGATGCGGTGGCCGCCGCCCAGACCGTCATGCAAAAGCAGCTCGCCAGCGAGGGCTTTGATATTCAGGCTTTCCGGAAAAAGCTGGGCGTACGGGGCGACTCGGGGATGTACCGCGAGGCTTGATTTTCCGTCTCGGATCAGGCGCTCAAACGCTGCCGTAGCTGCGGGGTCGCAGGCTACCGCTGTGTTTGACCACGCCTGGGCGAAGCGTGGACCCGCCTGTTGTCGTGAAGTATTGGCAACGGCGCGCGAGGAATCCAGGCACAGTCATTTTTTCGAGAAAGGAACAAATGCATGCGCAGTCGCTGGTGCGGCTCCTGGCGGGACGTAGGAACTGGTCGCACTGATGCGTATGCCTGAGCTGCCGCCTTCCTGGGCCCATCGAAACTCACAGCCTTCATGGCCTTGGCGCAACCAGGCCTCCTTGTTTTTTGGGATACGCACCGTAGAGTCGCTCCCGTTCTCGTTGCTGCTTTCGGGTACCAGGGAGAAGGTCGTATCCGGCTGTTGGGCGCCGGGAGACGTGATGCCCATAAACCCACGGGCAGCAGGATCGAATTTCACAATTGCTTCGCCTGTGTCGGACAGCGAGGTGCTACGAACCCAGCAGAGAGAAGGGGAGCCTTGCGCCTCTGCGCCTGAAATGGTGAATCCCAGAACGAATATTAATAAAGCGGATTGCCACATGCGTTGCTCCCTTGCACGGCTTGATGTTGATCTGTCCAGGGGCATGAGCCTACGTCAATAATTTTGGCGAATCACCATAGCCGACGGCCCTCAGCACATTCTCCGCCGTAGCCGGCGCATCCATCACCACAAGTTGATCCCCTGGCTTTCCAGCCCCCACCGCATCCCGTAGTGCCTCGTACACACTGATCGCCAGCATCAGCGGCGGTTCGCCCACGGCCTTGCTGCCGAAGACGTTGTCTTCGCGGTTGGGCTCGGGCCACAGATCGATCTTGAAATGCTCGGGTACATCGCCGGTTGCAGGAATCTTGTAGGTGCTGGGCGCGTGCGTGGTCAAAAGGCCCTTGTCGTTCCACACCAGCTGCTCGGTGGTGAGCCAGCCCATGCCCTGCACAAAGCCGCCTTCGATCTGGCCGATGTCGATGGCCGGGTTGATGCTGGTGCCTACGTCATGCAGGATGTCGACTTTCAGTACACGGCTTTCGCCCGTCAGGGTGTCGATGGCCACTTCCGTGCAGGCTGCGCCGTAAGCGAAGTAGTAGAACGGCCGGCCGGTGAGGGTGGTCTTGTCGTAATGGATTTTGGGTGTGCGGTAAAAGCCGTCGCTCCACAGCTGGATGCGGTTGGCGTAGGCCAGCTTCACGACTTCTGTGAAAGGCCGCGCGCCTTCGGGCGTGATGACTTCGCCCCCCTCAAAACGAACAGCGCCCGCGCCGCAGCGGTCCAGCCCCGCGACAAACTGCGCCAGGTTGTCGCGCACATTGCGCGCGGCGTATTGCGCGGCGCGGCCGTTCAGGTCGGTGCCGGCCGATGCAGCGGTGGCCGACGCATTCGGCACTTTGCTGGTGTCGCTGGCGGTGGCCAGCACCTGTGCAAAGGGCACGCCCAGTTCGTCGGCCACGATTTGCGCGACCTTGGTGTTCAGGCCCTGGCCCATTTCGGTGCCGCCGTGGTTCACTTGTACGCTGCCGTCGGTGTACACATGCACCAGTGCCCCGGCCTGGTTGAAGAGGGTGGCGGTAAACGAAATGCCGAACTTGACGGGTGTGATGGCGATGCCGCGCTTGATGACCGGGCTTTGGGTGTTCCAGGCAGAAATTTTCTGACGGCGTTGTGAATAAAGCGCAGACAGCGCCAGCTTTGATAGCAGCGGGTCGAGGATGTTGTCCTCGACCTTCATCTGGTAGTGGGTGACGTCGCGCTCACCGATGCCGTAGAGGTTGCGTTTGCGAACCTCCAGCGGGTCCAGCCCGAGCGTGCGTGCGATGTCGCCCATGATGGCTTCAATCACGATCATGCCCTGCGGCCCGCCGAAGCCGCGGAAGGCGGTGTTGCTTTGCGTGTTGGTCTTGCAGCGGTAGGACGCTATCTCCACGTCCTCCAGAAAGTAAGCGTTGTCGGCGTGGAAGACCGCGCGGTCGGCCACCGGGCCCGACAGGTCGGCGCTGAAGCCGCAATTCACCGCCATCATGAGCTTGAGGCCGCTGAGCCGGCCGGTCTCGTCAAAACCCACGTCGTATTCATATGCAAACGGGTGGCGTTTTCCGGTGACCATGAAGTCGTCGTCGCGGTCCAGCCGCAGCTTGACGGGGCAATGCAGTTTGTGGGCAGCGATGGCGGCCCAGACGGCCATCTGGCCTGACTGCGTTTCCTTGCCGCCAAAGCCGCCGCCCATGCGCCGGCATTCAACGCGCACTGCGTGGTTGGCAATGCCCAGTGCG
Organism: Polaromonas sp. P3_B4; assembly: GCF_056402835.1. NCBI lineage: Bacteria > Pseudomonadati > Pseudomonadota > Betaproteobacteria > Burkholderiales > Comamonadaceae > Polaromonas > Polaromonas sp. P3_B4. The sequence goes on along the minus strand of NZ_JBFUGQ010000001.1, from coordinate 2,596,755 downwards.
TGCGACACCCAATGCTGGATTTCGCCGGGGTGCTGGGTGCTCGAATACACCAGCCATTGCTGCTGCTCCTGCGGCACAACGTAGGCAACCTGGCCTTCGAGGTAAAAGTGCTCCTGGCCGCCGACTTCGAGTGTGCCGTGCAGCGTGTGCGGAGCTTTTTTGTGTGCAGCTGCCGCATCGCCGCGTTTGACGAAGACTGGCGGCAATACATAACTCTCAGCTTTGAGTGCATCACGCACGGTCAACAATGCAGGCAGGGGTTCGATGTTGCACACCACCTTGCGTGCGGCGCGGCGGGCCTGCATGACGGTGTCGGCCACCACCACGCCGATCACCTGGCCGATGTGCTGCACCGTGCCCTGCGCAAATACCGGTTCGTCGTGCGAGAAATTGCCCAGCACCGGGTCGCCCGGAATGTCGCGCGCCAGGATCACATCGCGCACGCCCGGCATGGCCAGCGCCGCAGTGGTGTCGACGCCCAGCAGCTTTCCGTGTGCCACGGTCGACAAAATGGGCGCGGCATGCAGCGTGCCGCGCACCTCGGGAATGTCATCGACATAGGTGGCGGCGCCGGCGACTTGCGCGCGAGCGCTTTCATGGGGCGTCGAGCGGCCCGCCGCCTGCGTGCCTGCAGGTTTTTTGGCCAGCGACGTTTTTTCCGCCAGGTCCGCAGCGGGCATATCACCAGCGCGGGCGTTGGCTGCGCGTACGTCCGGGTCGGCCACCGCATCGCGGCTGACGGAGATGTCTTTCGCGGCGTTCATGCGGCTTCCTCCAGCCGGAAGCTCGCCAGGTTGATCTGCTGCAGTCCCTGGCTTTCAAGCCAGTAACGCTGGAGCAGGTTGCCCAGCACCTGACTGCGGTAGGCCGCAGAGGCGCGCATGTCCGAGATGGGCGAGAACTCGGCGCGTAACGTAGCGATGGCGTGCTGCACAGTGGTCTGCGTCCAGGGTTTCTCCGTCAGCGCCGCCTCGGTCTGGATGGCACGCACCGGCGTGGCGGCGACGCCGCCCGCACCGATGGACGCAGTGACCACGGTGTTGTTTTCAATCTGCAGATTGATCGCCAGACAGACGGCGGAAATATCGTCGTCGTAGCGCTTGGAGATTTTGTAAGCCTTCATCGCCTCCCGGGGCTGCGCCTTGGGCACCTTGATCCAGGCCAGCACTTCGTCGGGCGCCATCAGGTTCTTGCGGTAGCCGGTGTAAAGCGCTTCCAGCGGCATTTCGCGGTGGCCGCGCACGCTCATCAGGACGATGTTGGCCCCCAGCGCAATCAGCAAGGGCATGGAGTCGCCAATCGGCGAGCCGTTGGCAATGTTGCCGCCCAGCGTGCCGGAATTGCGCACCGGCAGCCCGGCAAAGCGGGCCGCGAAGTTGTGCAACTGCGGCCGGTCTTTGACCAGCGCCGCATAGGCGTCGGCCAGTGTCACTGCGGCGCCAATGGCGATGTGCCGCGGGTAGTCTTCAATGCGGCGCAGCTCCCGCACCCGGGTGACGTCAAGCACTTCGCCAAACTGCATATGCTGCTTGGTCACCCACAAGCCCACGTCGGTGCAGCCGGCCACCAGCTGGGCGCCAGGGTGGGCGGCGCGGGCCTGCAGCAGGGCTGCCAGTGTTTTCGGCGATTTGTAAGCCAAATCGGCCTGCAGCCCAATAGGGACGGGCGCAAGCAGCTCCAGTTTTTGTAGCAAACCGGCTTCGTCGATCCGAACGGGATGCAGGCTGCCCATCGTTTGCGCGGCCTCCAGGATGGGCCGGTAGCCGGTGCAGCGGCAGAGGTTGCCCGAAAGTTCTTCCTGCGCGAGCTCCCGCGTGACAGGCTCGCCCTTGCAGATGTGGTTTTGGTACATGCCGAACAGGCTCATCACGAAGCCGGGGGTGCAGAAGCCGCATTGGGAGCCGTGCTTGTCGACCATGGCTTGCTGGGCAGGATGTAGCGCTGGTTCAACCCCTTCTCCCTCGCCAGCAGGGGCCGCGGAACCGGCTTTGCCGGGCCGCAGGCGCAGCGCCCCCTCGGGGGGCAGCGCATTACACGAAGCCGAAGGCGAAGTGAAAAGCGTGGGGGCAATATCTTCCACGGTCCAGACGGCCAATCCGTCAATGGAATGCGCCAGGCGAATGCAGCTGTTAATGGCGCGGTATTCGAGCTTGCCGCCGGCCGCCTCGCCCAGCACCACGGTGCAGGCGCCGCAGTCGCCTTCGCCGCAGCCCTCCTTGGTGCCGGTGCAGGCCAGGTCCTCGCGCAGCAGCTCCAGCAGGGTGCGGCTGGGTGGTACATTGCTGACGGAAACAACTTCACCCCGCCTGACGAAGCGGATGGGTCTGGAAAAAGATGGGACAGCCATGCTTCAGGTTAAAACAGTCGCGCCGCGGCCAGCATACAAAAGTGCATATCAACCGCATGGGTGAAAAGGTATGAAAGACCAGGCGCTTTTCGACAAGATAGACCTCCATCTCATCAGGGTCTTGAATACCGTGCTTACTGAACGCAGCGTATCACGCGCCGCCCTCCGCCTGGGTATGTACCAGCCCGCCGTCAGCGCGGCGCTCAAGCGCCTGCGCACGCTGGCGGGTGACCCTATCCTGGTGCGGTCCGGCTCCGGCATGGTGCCTACGGATGCGGGCCTGCGCATGATCGAGCCCTCGGCCAGCATTTTGCGCGCGGCCGGCATGCTGTTCAGTGACGCGCGGGGGTTTGACCCTGCCACGGCAGAAACCACCTTTCGCCTGGCGGCGAGCGACTACCTGGACCCGTCTTTCCTGCCGCAACTGGTGGCACAGATCAAATCCCAGGCGCCGCTCTGCCATATTGAAATCCACCCGCTGTCCGCTGAATCCGACTACCGCATGCACCTGGCGCAAGGCCAGGCCGACATCGTCATAGGCAACTGGGCCGCACCGCCCGACGACCTGCACATGGCGCGGCTTTTCGGCGACGAAGTGGTGTGCCTGGTCGCCAAAGACCACCCGGCGGTGCGCCGCGGCTGGGATGCCGCGACCTGGCTGGAAGCCGAACACATCGCCCCTACCGCCACGCACCCCGGCGCCAAGGGTGTGATCGACGAGCATCTCGACACCCTGGGCATGGTGCGCAACATCACGGTGCGCTGCCCGCACTTCAGCCTTATGCCGTCCATGGTGGCATCAAGCTTGCTGGTGATGACCACCGGGCGCCAGTACTGCGAACGCTTTGCCAGCCTGCTGCCGGTGAAAATACTGCCCACCCCGATCGCCTTTCCCCGCATGATGTATTACCAGCTCTGGCACGAACGCACGCACGCCTCCAACTCGGCCCGCTGGCTGCGCGAACGTGTCAAGTCCGTGGCCTCAACGCTACGAAAAGAATAGCTGCTTGCGCCCGTCTTGTATGGGCTGCAGCCGGAATTACCTATAAACCGACGACAAAACCGGATACCCCAGAGACAATGACCGCAGCCCCGCCCCAGACTGACAGCCCGCCCGGCCAGCCGCCGCGGCTGCAGCTTTCCGGCATCACCAAAAGCTACCCCGGCGTGGTGGCCAACAGCGGCATTTCGCTGACGGTTCAGCCCGGTGAGATCCACGCCGTGCTCGGTGAAAACGGCGCGGGCAAATCCACCCTGATGAAGATCATCTACGGTTCGGTCAAGCCCGACGCCGGCAGCGTGGCGATGGACGGCAAACCGGTCGTGGTGCGCAACCCGCACGAAGCGCGGGCGCTGGGCATCAGCATGGTCTTCCAGCACTTCAGCCTGTTCGACACGCTGACGGTGGCCGAAAACGTCTGGCTGGGGCTGGACAAACACCTCACGCTGGCCGAGGTCTCGCAGCGCATCATGCAGACGACGCAAGCCTATGGCCTGCAGCTGGACCCGACACGTCCCGTGCATACCCTGAGCGTCGGCGAGCGCCAGCGGGTGGAGATTGTCAGGGCGCTGCTCACGCATCCGCGGCTGCTGATCCTGGACGAACCCACGTCGGTGCTGACGCCCCAGGCGGTCGAGAACCTCTTTGTCACGCTGAGGACACTGGCCGCGCAGGGCTGCAGTATTTTGTACATCAGCCACAAGCTGCATGAAATCCGCGCGCTGTGCACCGCCTGTACGGTGTTGCGCGGCGGCAAGGTTTCCGGTTTCTGCGATCCACGGCAGGAGTCCAACGCCTCGCTGAGCCGTTTGATGATTGGCGCCGAGCCGCCCGCGCTGGAACACCGGGCGGTGCGCACCGGCGCCGTGGTGTTAGAGGTGAAACAGCTCGACTTGTCCAAAGAAGAACAGTTCGGCGTCGACCTGCACCAGGTCGCGTTGCAGGTGCGCGCCGGCGAGGTCGTCGGTATCGCCGGAGTGTCGGGCAACGGCCAGAAGGAACTGCTCTATGCGCTGTCGGGCGAAGATACCCGCGCTGCGGCCGATGCGGTTGCGGTGAAAGGCCAGCCGGTGGGCAAGCTCGGGCCGGGTGGCCGGCGCGCACTGGGCCTGCACTTTGTGCCTGAAGAACGCCTGGGCCGCGGCGCCGTACCGTCGCTTTCGCTGGCGCGCAACCTGTTGCTCACGCGCAAGGAGGCCGTCGGCAAAAGCGGCTGGCTCGACCGCGGCGCGTTGCAGGCGCAGGCCGACCGCATCATTGCCGAGTACAAGGTGAAGTCGGGCGGGCCGCAGGCAGTGGCCAAATCCCTTTCGGGCGGCAACCTGCAGAAGTTCATCATGGGCCGCGAGATTGATGCCCGGCCTGAACTCCTGATCGTCTCGCAGCCGACCTGGGGTGTTGACGTGGGCGCGGCCACGCAGATCCGCGGCGAGCTGCTCAAGTTGCGCGATGCCGGCTGCGCGGTGCTGGTGGTGAGCGAGGAACTCGAAGAACTGTTCGACATCTGCGACCGGCTGTACGTGATGGCCAAGGGTCAGCTCTCGCCTTCGCTGCCTCGCGTCGACGCCACGGTGGAACTGGTGGGGCAGTGGATGAGCGGGCTCTGGGCGCCCGGCACGCACCCAACAGAAACAACACAAACCACGGCGGAGGCCTCGGCATGAAGCTCGAAATCCGTCCCCAGCCGTCTTCCTTCTGGAGCTATGCCTCCCCGGTGCTGGCCCTGCTGATTACCGTGCTGATCGGCGTGGCGCTCTTCGTGGCACTGGGCAAAGACCCCGTCAAGGGGTTGCAGGTGTTTTTCTGGGAACCCATCAAGTCGCCGTATGCCATCGGCGAACTGCTGGTCAAGGCCACGCCGCTGCTCATCATCGCGCTGGGGCTGGCCGTGTGTTTTCGCTCCAATGTCTGGAACATCGGCGCCGAAGGCCAGTTCGTCATGGGTGCGATCGCCGCAGGCGGCGTGGCGCTGCTGGCTGAAAAAACCACCGGCCCCTGGATCGTTCCGGCCATTCTGCTGGCAGGCCTTGCGGGCGGCATGGTGTGGGCCGGCATCACCGCCTTGCTGCGAGACCGTTTCAACGCCAATGAAATCCTGGTCAGCCTGATGCTGGTCTATGTGGCGGAGATGGTGCTGAACTACCTCGTCTTCGGCCCCTGGAAAGACCCCAACGGCTACAACTTCCCGCAAACCAAAACTTTCGAGGCCGTGACACAGATTCCGCGGCTCATGCAGGGCTCGCGCGTGAACATCGGCATCATCCTCGCGCTGCTGGGTGTGGCCGGGCTGTGGCTGTTCATGTTCCGCACACACGCGGGTTTCCGGCATGAAGTCAGCGGCCTGGCGCCTGCTGCTGCGCGCTATGCCGGCTTCTCGTCGCGCCGGGCGTTGTGGCTGGCGCTGCTGACATCGGGTGCCGCGGCGGGCCTGGCAGGCGCGCTGGAGGTGGCCGGCCCCATCGGCCAGCTCACGCCTTATGTGCCGGCGGGGTATGGTTTTGCCGCGATCATCGTCGCCTTCGTCGGGCGCCTGCACCCGGTCGGCGTGGTGTTCTCGGCCATCCTGATGAGCATGTTCTACATTGGCGGCGAGCTCGCGCAGTCGCGCCTGGGGCTGCCCAAGTCGATCACCGGCGTGTTCCAGGGCTTGCTACTCTTCAGCCTGCTGGCTTGCGATACCTTGATCGCCTACAGGCTCAGGCTGTCCAGGCCCATCCCCGTGCAGGTGGCCACGCTTCCTTCCACCGACCTTGTGAAAGGAGCCGGTTGATGGACTCCACCGCATTGCTCATCGCGGCCACACTCAGCGCGGGCACCGTGCTGGCCATTGCCGCGCTCGGCCTGCTGATCAACGAGAAGGCCGGCATCGTCAATCTGGGCGCCGAAGGCATGATGCTGTGCGCCGCCATTGCCGGCTTTGCCACCGTGGTGCACACCGGCAACAGCTGGCTGGGCTTTGTGGCCGGTATGGCGGCGGGCGCGTTCCTGGCCGCGGTTTTCGGTGTGCTGGTGATCTGGCTCAACACCAACCAGTACGCCACAGGCCTGGCGCTCAGCCTGTTCGGCGCGGGTTTTTCGGCCTTTGCCGGCATCAAATACGTGCAAGAGAAGCTGCCCGAACAGTCGCAGTACCCGATTCCCTTCCTGGCTGATATTCCGCTCGTGGGCCCGGCGCTGTTCCGCCAGCACCCCATGGTTTACATCGCGATGGCGCTGACGGCCGGGTTGATCTGGTTTTTGTACCGCACGCGCGCTGGCCTGGTGTTGCGCTCGGTGGGTGAAAGCCCCGAGTCGGCGCATGCGCTGGGCTACCCGGTGCGGCGCATCCGGCTGGCGGCCGTGGTGGCCGGCGGTGCGCTGTGCGGGCTGGCGGGCGCCTATGTGTCGGTGGTCTATACGCCGCTGTGGGTGGAGGGCATGATCGCCGGCAAAGGCTGGATCGCGCTGGCGCTCACCACCTTTGCCACCTGGCGCCCGGCACGGGTTTTGCTGGGTGCTTACCTGTTCGGTGGCGTGACCATGCTGCAGTTTCACCTGCAAAGCCTGGGCGTCAACATGCCCACGCAATTCCTGAGCATGCTGCCCTACCTGTCCACCATCGTGGTGCTGGTCCTGATCTCGCGCAACCCGCTATGGATTCGCGTCAACATGCCCAGCTCCATCGGCAAGCCTTTTTACCCGGGGGCCTGATGGTGTATTGACGGCCGATCCGCCGCATAATTGCTTTTTTTCGCCTTCCCGTTCCACTTTTCATTTCAATGTCATTTCCTACAACGAAAGCGAGTTCACATGACTGACCTGCAAAAACGTTCCCTGCTCAAGCTGGCGGCCCTGTCGGCCGTGGCGGGGGCAGCCCTGATGGGCTGCGGCAAGAAGGAAGAGCCGGCAGCGGCGCCTGCCGCACCAGCGGCGGCAGCGCCTGCCAAGGTCGAGCCTCTGAAAATTGCCTTTGCCTATGTGGGCCCTGTGGGCGACGGCGGCTGGACCTTCGCGCACGACAACGGCCGCAAGGCCGTGGAGAAAGCCTATGGCGACAAGGTTGTCACCAGCTTCGTCGAAAAAGTACCCGAGTCAGCCGACGCCGAGCGTGTGATCCGCGACATGGCAGCCCAGGGCAACAAGCTGATCTTCGGCACCACCTTCGGCTACATGGAGCCCATGCTCAAGGTAGCAGGCGACACCAAAGACGTGAAGTTCGAGCACGCCACCGGCTACAAGCAGGCCGCCAACATGCGCACCTATGACAGCCGCACTTACGAAGGCGCCTACATGGCCGGCGTGATCGCGGGCAAGATGAGCAAGACCGGCACGCTGGGCGTGGTTGGCTCGGTGCCGATTCCTGAAGTAGTGCGCAACATCAACAGCTTCACGCTGGGCGCGCAGTCGGTCAATCCCAAGGTCAAGACCAAGGTGGTGTGGGTCAATGAATGGTTCAACCCACCCAAGGAAACCGAGGCTGCCACCGCTCTCATCAATGGTGGGGCCGACGTGCTGTTCCAGAACACTGATTCGTCCGCCGTGCTGCAGACCGCCGAAAAAATGGGCAAACGCGCCTTCGGCTGGGATTCGGACATGACCGCTTACGGCCCCAAGGCCCACCTGGCATCGGCCATCATCAACTGGGGCCCGTACTACGTGAAATCCGTGGGTGAGGCCCTTGAAGGCAAATGGACGGGCAACACCGCTGCCTGGTGGGGCGTCAAGGAAGGCGCGATTGACATCGTGTCAATTGCCGCCGATGTGCCGGACGACACCAAAAAGCGCATCGACGAAGTCAAGGCGGGCCTGAAGGACGGCAGCTTCTCGATCTGGAAAGGCCCCATCACCGACAACACCGGCAAGGAGCTGCTGGCCAAGGATGTGGTGGCGGACGACAAATTTCTCGGCGGCCTGAAGACGTATGTCAAGGGTGTCGAAGGCAAGGTTCCCGGCAACTGAGGATAATGGACGCAGCGCCGTGCCTGGGGCAACAGTTCCCGGGCCGGAGCGCTCGCAACGTAGTTTCAAAGCTGCCTTCGGGCAGCTTTTTTTGTTTCTGGAGTTGAAATGACGCCCGCACCATTCAATGTAAAACCCGTGTCCGCGGACCGCCTGCCTGAGCTGCTCAAAAGCATGCCCAAAGCCGAGCTGCATATGCACATCGAGGGCTCGCTTGAGCCCGAACTGATCTTTGCACTGGCCCGCCGCAACGGCGTGAGCATTCCCTACGCCAGCGTTGAAGAATTGCGCAGCGCGTATGCCTTCACCAACCTGCAGAGCTTTCTCGACATCTACTACGCAGGTGCCAGCGTGCTCATCACCGAGCAGGATTTTTACGATATGGCCTATGCCTACTTGCGCAAAGCTGCCGCTGACAACGTGGTGCACACCGAAATGTTCTTCGACCCGCAAACGCATACGGCGCGCGGCGTCAGCATGGAAACGGTCGTCAACGGCCTGCACCGCGCCTGCGTGGATGCACAGGCCGGGCTGGGCGTCAGCGCCTCGCTGATCCTGTGCTTTTTGCGCCACCTCAGCGAGGAGGACGCGTTTAAAACGCTGGAGCAGGCCTTGCCGTTCCGCGACAAATTCATCGGTATTGGGCTTGATTCGGGCGAGGTGGGCAACCCGCCTGAAAAATTCGCCCGTGTGTTTGCGCGCTGCCGCGAGCTGGGCTTTCACCTGGTGGCCCACGCCGGGGAGGAAGGCCCGCCCGAATACGTCTGGACGGCGCTTGACGTGCTCAAGGTCGAGCGCGTGGACCACGGTGTGCGCTCCAGCCGCGATGCGTCGCTAATGCAACGTCTGGCGAAAGACCGCATTCCGCTGACCGTGTGCCCACTCTCCAACCTCAAACTCTGCGTATTCCCGGACCTTGCCAGCCACAACCTGCGCGAGCTGCTCGATGCCGGGCTGGTGGCCACCGTCAATTCAGACGACCCAGCCTATTTCGGCGGCTACATGAATGAGAACTTCACGCAGACTTTTGCTGCGACGGGGCTGAATGCGCAGCATGCCTATGTGCTGGCGCGCAACAGCTTTGAGGCAAGTTTCATCGAAGCCTCGGCAAAGTCCCGCTATGTCGACCGCCTCCATCAGGCCTTCGAAACATTTCAATAAGCCTATCAGCGCGTTGCCCCCAAGGCACGGCCTGAATTCAACATGACGGAGAACTGTGTATGGCGTTGACGCCAAAAGAAGGGCAAACCCCTGTCGCCCAAAACCCCTGGCCCATCGCGCTGGCGGGGCTGGTAGCATTGGCGGTGGCCATGGGTCTAGGGCGCTTTGCCTTCACGCCGCTGCTGCCGATGATGCTCAACGACGGCGTGGTCGATTTGCCGACGGCCAGCTGGCTGGCCAGCGCCAACTACTTTGGCTACATGCTGGGTGCGATTCTCTGCACGCTGCAGCCCTGGCTGTGGGCGCGCTTCAAGTGGCTGCCGCACCTGGCGTACTCGTCCCTGGTGCGCGCCGGTCTGGTTGCCACAGGCGTGCTGACGTTGGCCATGGGCTGGCATTTTCCGGCTGCATGGCCGCTGCTGCGCTTTGCCGCGGGCGTGACCAGCGCGGTGGTGTTTGTGTTTACTTCGGGCTGGTGCCTCTCGCAGCTGGCCAAGCGTGGCGTTCCCGCGATGGGCGGCATCATCTACGTCGGGCCGGGCGCCGGCATTTTGGTGAGTGGCCTGTTTGCCACTGGCATGGTCGCCTGGCACTGGACGGCCGCCACGGGCTGGATGATTTTCGGCGTGCTGGCGTTTGCGCTGACAGCCTCGGTGTGGCATGTCTTGCGCGGCGGCGATGAACGCCTGATTGCACTGGCGCCGCGCGCTGCTGCCCGGCCGGGTGATGCGCCGCAGCACCACGGCAATGCCGAGATGACCCTGCTCACGCTGGCCTATGGCCTGGCCGGTTTTGGCTACATCATTACCGCCACTTTTTTGCCGGTGATCGCGCGTGCGGCCTTGCCGGGATCGGCCTGGCTGGACATGTTCTGGCCCATCTTCGGCCTGGGCGTCATGGTGGGTGCGCTGCTGGCCACACGCCTGCCGCCGGGCAAAGATTTCCGCCTGCTGCTGGCCGGCTGCTACTTTTTGCAGGCGCTGGGTATTGCCGCCAGCCTCTGGAGCCCCAGCCTCGCGGGCTTTGCCATCGGTAGCCTGATGCTGGGCATACCGTTTACCGCCATCACTTTTTTTGCGATGCAGGAAGTGCGCCGCCTGAAGCCCGCCACAGCCGCCAGTTTCATGGGCCTTCTGACAGCCACCTACGGTGTCGGCCAGATCCTCGGCCCGCCGCTGGTGGCCGTGCTGCTGCGGCGAACACCCAACGCGGGTGTGGGTTTCACGATGTCGCTGGAAATTGCGGCGGCCTCGCTGCTGGTGGGCGCTGTGGTGTATGGGTGGATGGCGAAGGCTTATCCGGTACTGCCGGCTTTACCGTCTGGCGGCGTAGCGGCGCAGAAGTAAGCGCTTCGCTCATCAGTCAGGACCGGGCTGTTGCACCAGCGCCATGGCAAACTTGCCGCCGCCCACCGACCAGTCCGAATAGTCGTTTTCATGCATGAAGATGAAAACGTCATCGGCGGCAACACCGGCGTTGGTCTTTAAATTGCGCGCGATGGCCGCATAGAGTGCTCGCTTCATCGCGTCGCTGCGGCCGCGCCGCATCGTGATCTCGACGACCACCGGCTGCTCTGAACGTGCCATGCCGTTGAAGCTTCGGTTGAAGAAGAACTGCTGCGCATCGTAGCTGCTGACCGAATTAAAAAGCTCGTCTTCAGGCATGCCAATGCTGTCGACCAGCGCCTGGTGAATCCCGTCGACGATGCCTTGCCGTTGTTCGAGGCTGGTGCTGTGGTGGACGCTGGTGCGGACAAAAGGCATGTGATTTTTCCTCAATTTAAATAGATGGTGGTGAATTGAAGCTTTCACCGAGGTTGCTCGAATTCTGACAATCAATGACCGTCAGGAAAAGCGATTTGTTCGCAAGTCATATGTGCCATAAACTCACATAATGATGAAGCGCCATCTCCCACCTTTGAATGCCCTGCGTGCCTTTGAAGCCGCTGCCCGGCTGGGTCGCATGACAGCTGCGGCCGAGGAGCTGTCGGTGACCCCCGGCGCCATCAGCCGGCAGGTGCGCCAGCTGGAGCAGTCCCTGGGCGTGCCGCTCTTCGAAGGTGCCAAAAACAAGCCACAACTGACCGCTGCCGGCGCCGCGCTGTGGCCGGCCCTTGCCGCTGGGCTGGACCAGATGGAAGCCGCCGTGCGTGAAGTGCGCAGCAGCGAGGCCGGAACGCTGGACGTTTCCTGCTTCAGCACCTTCACCGTCAAATGGCTGATTCCGCGTCTCTATGACTTTAATGCGCGCCATCCCGATATCGACGTCCGGCTCAGCGCCGCCGAGCGTGTGGTCGATGTGGACCGTGACGGTTACGACCTCGTCATCACGGTAGACGGGCGGGGCAGCGAAAAATCGGGCACGCTGCTGCCGCTGTTTGTGGAGCGCCTGGGACCTGTCATGGCGCCTGCGCTCGCCAATCAGGCGAATGTGCGTGAAGCGATCGACCTGGCCCGCTTGCCGCTGCTGCACACCCGAACGCGGCGGGATGCCTGGCAGATGTGGTGTGAGTCGCGCGGCCTTGCCCTTCCTATTCAGGACGGTCCTGAGTTTGAGCACTATTACTTCACGCTGGAGGCGGCAGTGGCTGGCCTGGGCGTTTGCATTGCGCCCTGGCACCTGGTGATGGACGATATCCGCGCGGGACGGCTGGTGGCGCCGCTGGGCTTTGAGGAAAGCAGCTACCAGTACGTGGCCAGGCGCCGGGCCCGGGCGAATGTGCGGCTGGACAAATTCTGCGATTGGCTGGAAAAACAGGCACACGAAGCTCCCGCGCCCTGAAGCCGCTATTGGCCGGTAAATCCCCCGAAATCCCGCTATTGGCCGCTGGCCGTTAAAATCAGGGCTTGCGTGCTGCCTCGGCGCGCCGGCATTTGCTTTGTTTCCGGGGCCATGTAGAGGACTACCATGTATAAAAACCTCGCGACCCCCGGTCTTTCGGCCTCAGTGGGCGCCTGTTTTATTTCTCCCGCTCAATGTCTCCCTTCGCCCCGACAACTGCCTGTGGCGCGCCGCGGCTATGGCGCTGCGAAAGCCGCGCCATGAGCTACCAGGTCAAGGAAATTTTCTACACGCTGCAGGGCGAGGGCGCCAATGCCGGGCGGCCGGCGGTGTTCTGCCGTTTTGCTGGCTGCAACCTGTGGACAGGCCGCGAGCAGGACCGTGCCACGGCCGTCTGCCAGTTTTGCGACACTGACTTTGTAGGTACCAACGGCACATTGGGCGGCAAGTTTGCCGATGCCGATGCGCTGGCCCAAAAAATTGAAGCGCAGTGGCCGGCGGGCGACAGTGCCCACCGCTTTGTGGTGATGACGGGCGGCGAGCCCTTGCTGCAGGTCGATGCCGAACTGATCGCCGCGTTGCATGCGCGCGGCTTCCAGATTGCGGTGGAAACCAACGGCACCATTGCCGCGCCCCAGGGCATTGACTGGATCTGCGTGAGTCCCAAGGCCGGCGCACCCTGGGTGCAACGCGCGGGTCAGGAGCTCAAGGTCGTCTGGCCACAGCCAAGTTTCGACCTGGCCGAACTTGAGGCTGCCGACTTCACTCACCGCTACCTGCAGCCCATGGACAACCCCCAGCGCCAGCAGAACACCGAAACCTGCATCCAGCTGTGCATGGCACGCCCGGCCTGGCGCCTGAGCCTGCAGACCCACAAAATCACGGGCATCCGATGAAAAAGCTCCCCACGCCAGAACCCATGCGCTGCGAGATCAGCCAGACTTTCTACTTTGACGCGGCGCACACCCTGAAGCGCGTCATCGAGGCCGACAGCAGCAAGCGCGTGCATGGCCATACCTACAACGCCGAGGTTTTTGTCGCTGGCGAGCCCGATGCGGCCACCGGCATGGTGATGGACCTGGGCCTGGTGCGGCGCGAGATTGAGGTGCTGCGCGAGGAACTGGACCACCACCTGCTCGACGACGTGAAAGATCTGGGCCCGCCCACGCTGGAAAACCTGTGCCAGTTCATCTTCCGCAAGCTGGACGCACGCCTGCCGGGCTTGACTTCGGTACGGGTCTGGCGCGCCTCGCTGGGCGACGGCTGCCGTGTGAGCCGCTGAACCCGGCTGTCCGGCTGGCAACAAGCCCAATAGGCCTTATCGGGTTTTGAATATTCAGCCCGCCGGTGACTGGGTTAATCTTGCAGCCATGAAAGCCTATCGCGCCGCCCTCCTGTACTTTGCCGCGCCTGCGCAGGCCGTTTATGAGGCTGATGGCCTGCTGGTGACCGGACCCGATGCCGAAGGCCGCCAGGTGGTGCAAGCCGTCGGCAGCTACCACGCGCTGGTTTCCGGGTTTGCCGAGGTGCCCACCGAACACCTGCCGGGCCGCCTCATCGCGCCGGGTTTTGTCGACATGCACGTTCACTATCCGCAGCTGGACGTGATCGGCTCGCCTGCCGAAGGGCTGCTGCCCTGGCTTGAAAACTATACTTTTCCAGAAGAAAAACGCTTCGCAAGCAAGGACCACTGTGCGCAAGCAGCTACGTTTTTCATAGCAGAACTGCTTCGCAACGGGGTCACCACGGCACTGGCCTTCGCGACCTCGCATGTGGAATCCGTCAACGCGCTGTTCGCCGAGGCACAGAAAAACCAGTTGCGCCTCATGACCGGAAAATGCCTGATGGACCAGAATGCCCCGGACGGCGTGCGCGACGAAGCGGTGCAAAGCTTGCAGGACACCGAAGCGCTGATCCAGCGCTGGCATGGCGTAGACCGGCTGGGCTACGCCATCACGCCGCGTTTTGTGCCCAGCTGCAGCGAAGCACAGCTGCGCGGTGCCGGCGAGCTGGCCGCGAAATACCCGGACGTGTGGATCCAGTCGCACGTGGCCGAGAACAAGGACGAGATCGCCTGGGTGCGGCAACTCTATCCGGAGGCGCGCAGCTACCTCAGCGTCTATGAACAGTTCGGACTGCTGCGCCCGCGCGCCGTATATGCGCATTGCATCCACATCGACGACGAAGACCGCGCCCTGATGCGCGGCACCGGCACGGCGGCAGCCGTGAGCCCGACCAGCAACCTGTTTCTGGGCAGCGGTTTTTTTGACTACGAGGGTGCAGACCGCATCGGTTTCCCCTATGGCCTGGCCAGCGACGTGGGTGGCGGCACCTCGTTCAGCCCTTTCCACACCATGCTGGCGGCCTACTACGTGGGAAGAGAGGGGCAGACCAAAACCGGCCTGTCGCTCAAGCCGCAGCACCTGTGGTGGCAGCACACGGCGGGTGCGGCGCGTGCACTGGGCCTGGAAGGCGTTGTCGGTAACCTGCAGCCCGGTTGCGAAGCAGATTTTGTCGTGCTCAACCTCCAGGCCACGCCGCTGCTGGCGCGCAAGACGGCGCAAGCCGCCAGCCTGGACGAGCTGCTGTTCGCACTGATTGTGCTGGGTGACGACCGGGTGATTGAAAAGGCCGTGATTTCCCAGGCGGGCGGCGCAGCCTAGCAGCCGGCCCGGTCGCGTTCGGCTTCCGCGTCGCGCCGGCGCTGGTTCAGGCTTTCCATGGCAGCCACACTGCCGCCGCTGCGCTGGCTCTTCTGGATGCCCTCAATTTTGGTGTTGATGCTGCTGCAACGCCTCTTTTGCGATTCGGCGGATCGCAGCGCGGAGGCATCGCCGCCCTGCGCAGCCTCGACGGCCCTGGATTCCATGGCCTGAGGCCGCGCAGGCGCGACGCCTGGCGCCGGACTGCCGGGCAGTTTTCCCACGGCGGCCAGCGCCGCCGCAACCTCCTGGGCATGTTTCTTGGCCGCGATGCAGTCGGCTTCGATGCTGGCACGAACTTCCGGTGCGGTGCCGCGTTTGCCGTAGACCTCGGTGATCAGGGTTTTCTCTTCTTCCGAATAGGCGGCGGCCCTGAGTTTTTCCGCCTGCGCTCCCGCTTCGCGAGACCAGACAATTTTCTGGGAGTCGATGCCGCGTTGCCGGCACTGTGTGTCCGTGCCCGCGCTGGCGACGGGTCGGGGGGCATTGTCGAAATTGCGCACTTCAGTGCCCGGTTGCACCGTGTCGCAGGGGCGGTCCTGGTAGACGTTGCCGCAGCGATGCATCTTCTGCGCCTGTGCCCCGGCGCCAAGCAGCATCAGCACGGTCCCTGCGGCGATCCCCATCCAAGTTTTGCAGTTCATTGCCGCTCCCCCTGTTGTGTAGTGATGTGCCATTTAAGCACACCGCCAGAGGGTGTCCACGGCCCGCTTTGGCCAGGATTTCGGGTTTTCGGGACTGTGGGCAGGCAGACTTCTATAAGAGGAGCATCACACAGGGTTATGGGAAAAGAACGCAATCAGCATCAAAAGCGACAAATGGATACGCCGCGCCGACGGTGACCTTGCCGCTTGAAATATCGCCGTGAATCATGTCGTGCTCCTTGTGAAGGGTGTCCTCAGTGGCTGATCATCCAGGGGCGTTTGCTCGGAAAAGCTTTATTGCCATTGGGTGCGGTCATCGTGGCTCCGCGCTTGCCGCTGGAGCAGCAGCCGCATCCGGCCGGATGCTTGAGCCGCGCGTAGTCGCCCGAGCGCTTGGGCTCATGGCGGGCCCGCTCGTTGGTGTCCATCGCGCGCCGCGCGTCGTCTTCCATCAGCGCCAGCGAGGGCGCGACGGACAAAATGCGCGCGGCTGGGCCGCCGCACACCGGGCAGGCCGCCGCCTGGTTGCGCATGGAAACCGAGCGCAGCGCGTCGAAGCTGCCGCACTGCGGGCAGTCGTAGTCGTAGGTGGGCATGGTGCTTCCCCTGGGGTTTTAACGCAGGTCGGGCGACAGCGGCATGCTGATCTTGCCGTCGATGTGCTTGACCGGTCCCGATGCGTTCGGGTTGATGTCGAAGTCGAAGATGCCGGTCGGCAGCCACAGCGTGGCGCAGGAATTCGGCACGTCGACCACGCCGCTGATGTGGCCTTGTACCGGCGCCGTGCCCAGGATGGAATACGCCTGCGCGCCCGAGTAGCCGAATTTCTTCAGGTATTCGATGGCGTTAAGGCAGGCCTGGCGGTAGGCGACGTTGACGTCCAGGTAGTACTGCTTGCCGGCCTCGTCGACCGAGATGCCTTCAAAGATCAAATAGTCGTCGTAGCGCGGCGTGATCACGCTGGGCTTGAAGATAGGGTTCTTGATGCCGTACTTGGCCATTCCGCCCTTGATCAGAGTGACCTTCATGTGCACCCAGCCGGCCATCTCGATGGCGCCGCAGAAGGTGATCTCGCCGTCGCCCTGGCTGAAGTGCAGGTCGCCCACAGACAGGCCCGCGCCGTCGACGTAGACCGGGAAGTAGACCTTGGAACCGCGCGACAAATCCTTGATGTCGCAGTTGCCGCCGTGCTCGCGCGGCGGCACGGTGCGCGCGCCCTCGGCCGCGGCCTTGTCGCGCGCCGCGCCCGTCATCTTGCCCATGTGGGCGGTGCCAGCCGAAGGCGGGTTGGCGAGACCCGTGCGCGTCGGCTCGCTGTCGATCAGCGCCTGTTCGCGCGTGTTCCACATCTCCAGCATGGCTTTGTCGGGCAGGCAGCCTATCAGGCCGGGGTGGATCAGCCCGGCAAAGTTCACGCCCGGCACGTGGCGCGAACTCGTGAACATGCCCTTGAAGTCCCAGATCGATTTCTGCGCTTCGGGGAAATGGTCGGTCAGGAAGCCGCCGCCGTTCTTCTTGCTGAAGAAACCATTAAAACCCCAGAGGCTGTCCTGCTTGGCGCCTATGTCCAGCAGGTCGACCACCAGCAGGTCACCGGGTTCCGCGCCCTTGACCCCGACCGGGCCTGACAGGTAATGCACCGTGGAAAGGTCGATGTCGCGCACATCGTCGGCGCTGTCGTTGTTCTTGATGAAGCCGCCGGTCCAGTCGAAGGTCTCCAGGATGAAATCATCGCCCGGGTTGACCCAGCAGGCCATGGGGATGTCCGGGTGCCAGCGGTTGTGGATGTTCTCGTTGAGGGTGGGCGACTTCGTCAGGTCAACCTTGATCAGCGTGTCGGTCATGCCATATCTCCTGGTGGTGATGAATAAAGGAAGGAAAGGAAAATCAGACGGAAAGAAACTGCTTGATGCGCGCCGTGTCGGTGCCGGCGCGTGTGCTCTCGTGCACCAGCTGTCCGCCCTCGATGACGAAGAGCCGGTCGGCCACGTCCATCGCGAAGCTCAGCACCTGCTCCGACACCACAATCGTGATTTCGCGCATCTTGCGGATCTCGTTGAGCGCACGCGCGATGTCCTTGATGATGGAAGGCTGTATGCCCTCGGTCGGCTCATCGAGTAGCAGCACCTTGGGGTTGGTCACCAGCGCGCGGGCAATCGCCAGCTGCTGCTGCTGGCCGCCCGAGAGGTTGCCGCCCTTGCGGCCGCGCATGTCGAAGAGCACCGGGAACAGCGCGTAGATCTCGTCCGGGATCTGCTTGTGTTTGGCGTTCTCCAGGCCCGTCAGAATGTTTTCCTGCACCGTCAGCGTCGGGAAGATCATGCGGCCTTGCGGCACGTAGGCCACGCCCTTTGCGACGCGCTGATAGCTTTCGTCTTTCGAGATGTCCAGGCCGTCGACTTCAATCGTTCCGGACTTGAGCGGCAGGATGCCGATCAGCGACTTGAACAGCGTGGTCTTGCCCATGCCGTTGCGGCCCATGATGGCCACGGTTTCGTTTTTCTTAGCGGAGAAGGTGATGCCGTGCAGCGCCTCGCTCTGGCCGTAGCTGACGTGAAGGTTGTTGACGTTGAGCATGGTGGTTCCCTTGATGCTTTGGTGCTTAGTGGCCCAGGTACACGTCGATCACGCGGGGATCAGCCTGTACTTT
This sequence comes from Polaromonas sp. P3_B4, assembly GCF_056402835.1. Classification (NCBI taxonomy): domain Bacteria; kingdom Pseudomonadati; phylum Pseudomonadota; class Betaproteobacteria; order Burkholderiales; family Comamonadaceae; genus Polaromonas; species Polaromonas sp. P3_B4. The sequence goes on along the minus strand of NZ_JBFUGQ010000001.1, from coordinate 2,578,532 downwards.
TTCCATCGACCCTTCGGCCAGAATCTTTCCCTGGTGCATGACGGTCACCTTGTCGGCGATGCGCTTGACGAACTCCATGTCGTGCTCGATGACGATCATGGCGCGGCCCTTGCAGATGCGCTTGAGCAGCTCGGCCGTGAGCTCGCGCTCACGCACGCTCATGCCGGCGATCGGCTCGTCCAGCATCAACAGCTCAGGGTCCTGCATCAGCAGCATGCCGATCTCCAGCCACTGCTTTTGCCCGTGCGAGAGCAGGCCGGCTTCGGTATCCACCTGTCCGTCCAGTCCGATCTCGGCCGCCACGGCCTGCACGCGGGCCTTGACTTCCTCGCTGCGTTTGAAGAACAGCGCACCGAACACACCGCGCCCGCGCGGGAAAGACACTTCCAGGTTCTGGAACACGCTCAGGTTTTCGTAGATGGACGGTGTCTGGAACTTGCGGCCTATGCCGGAGCGCACGATCTGGTATTCGGGCAGTTTCGTCATCTCGGCGTTCTTGAACTTGATGCGACCGTGGCTGGCGCGGGTCTTGCCGCAGATCAGGTCCAGCAGCGTGGTCTTGCCTGCGCCGTTGGGGCCGATGATCACGCGCAGCTCGTTCTGGTCGACGTAGAGGTTCAGGCTGTCGATGGCCTTGAAGCCGTCGAAAGACACGGTCAGGTCTTCGACCGACAGCACGAAGTCGTTGGGGGTCATGGCAGGAGCGATCATGGTGGCTTCCTTGGGTGTTCAGGTCTGCTGGCCGGTCAAGCCAGCGGGCAGCGGGGGCGTTGCTTGGGCCGCAACCGGCGGGGGCGCCATGGGCGGGGCGGCAGGCGGGGCGACTTTCTCGCGGCGCGTGAAGCGCTTGGTCAGCCAGGGTTTGACGCGCTGCGTGTAGACGCCGGCCAGGCCGTCGGGGAAGGCCAGCACCACGCCCAGGAACATGGCGGCCATCAGGAACAGCCAGAGGTCGGGAAAACTCTCGGAGAAATAGGTTTTGCCGAAGTTCACCAGCAGCGCGCCGTAAACCGCGCCCACCAGCGACATGCGCCCGCCCACGGCGGCGAAGATCACCATCTCGATCGACGGCACGATGCCGACCAGAGAGGGCGACATAAAGCCCACCTGCAGGGTGAACATGGCACCGCCCACCGCCGACAGCATGGCCGCAAAGCAGAAGGCGAAAACCCGGAACATGGCCACGTCGTAGCCCGAAAAGCGCACGCGGTCTTCCTTGTCACGCATGGCCAGCAGCAGTGTGCCCAGTTTGCTCTTCTGGATCCAGGTACACAGCACGATGGCGCCCAGCAGCAGGCCGGCGGTGAGGAAGTAGAGGATGTACTTGGCGCTGTCGGTACGTGTGTCCCAGCCCAGGATGGTCTTGAGGTCGGTCATGCCGTTGACGCCGCCGGTGTAGCCCTGCTGGCCGATGATGAGCACCGTGAGGATCAGCGCCACGGCTTGCGTAATGATGGCGAAGTAGACGCCGCCGACACGCCGCTTGAACATGGCGTAGCCGATGATGAAGGCCAGCAGCGTGGGCACGACCAGGATCAGCAGCAGCGTCAGTGGGAATGACTGGAAAGGCTTCCACCAGATCGGCAGCGCGGTGATCTGGTTCCAGTCCATGAAGTCGGGAATGCCGGGTGTGGACTGGATCTTGGTGGTGATGGGGTCGCTGGCTTCAAGCTTCAAAAACATCGCCATGCCGTAGCCGCCCAGGCCGAAGAACACACCCTGGCCCAGGCTCAGCACGCCGCCGTAGCCCCACAGCATCACCAGGCCCAGCGCGACGAAGGAATAACTGAGGTATTTACCCACGAGGTTGAGGCGGAACAGATCCAGCGCCAGCGGAAAGGCCACCAGCAGCACCAGGGCCAGCAGGGCGACGTTGCCCAGGCCGTTGCGCACTATCCATTGCTTGAGGCTGTTCATGAAAAACTCCGGTTGTCTAGGTTGCCGTGGGAATGGAATGAAAACTCAGCGCCGCACCTTGGAGGCGAACAAGCCCTGCGGGCGCAGCATCAAAATCGTCACGATGGTCATCAGCGTCAGCACCTTGGCCATGGAGCCGGTCATGAAGAACTCGGCGATGGACTGGGTCTGCGCGATGCCGAAGGCCGAGACCACGGTGCCCAGCAGGCTGGCCGCGCCGCCGAAGGTGACGACCAGGAAGGCGTCGACGATGTAAAGCGAGCCGCTGGTCGGGCCGGTGGAGCCAATCGTGGTGAAGGCCGCGCCGGCCACGCCGGCGATGCCGCAGCCGATGGCAAAGGTCAGGCGGTCGGTCTTCTTGGTGTTGATGCCGGTGGCGTTGGCCATCACGCGGTTGGCGACGGTGGCGCGCACACGCAGGCCCCAGCGCGACTTGTGCAGCGCGATCAGCACCCCGCAGGTCACCACCAGCGTGAGCGCCATCACGAACAGGCCGTTGATTGGGATGTCCAGGCCGGGCGCCGGCGCCCAGGAGCCCATGAGCCAGTCGGGCAGGGTGGGGCTGACTTCCTTGGCACCGAAGGTAGTGCGGAAGATCTGCTGCATGCCCAGCGACAGGCCCCAGGTGGCTAGCAGGGTATCGAGCGGGCGTTTGTAGAGGTGGCGTATGAAAGCCCATTCGGCCAGCCAGCCGACGGCGAAGGCGAAGATGAAGGCCGCCGCGATGGCGAAGGGAAAGTAGGCCTGCACGAAACCCGGTGCGTAGGTTTCGGACAGGTGTGAAAACAGGTAGATGGTGTAAGCGCCTATGGTCATGAACTCGCCATGCGCCATGTTGATGACGCCCATCTGGCCGAAGATGATGGCCAGTCCCAGGCCCATGAGCAGCAGCACGGAAAACAGGCTGAGCCCGGCAAAGCCTTGCATCAGGCCGATGTTGAGCATTTCGGAAAGATTCATGGCGGGGCTCCGGTGCGGCGGGTGGGTCGAATGCCAAAAAGGCAGGTGTCTGTGAGGAAGAAAAGAAGAAGCCCCTGCCGGCTCACCCAGCCATAGGGCGGAGTGAACCGGTAGGAGCCAGCGTCAACGCTTACTGGTAGCCCTTGGGGAAGGGATTGGGTTCGATCAGTGCCGTTGATTCGGCCACCACCTTGAACTGGCCGTCCGGTTGCGCCTGGCCGATGCGGGCCTTGCTCCACAGGTGATGGTTTTCGTGCAACTTCACGTAACCTTCGGGTGCGGTCTTGAGCTCGATGCCGGTGGAGGCCGCGGCGATCTTGTCCACGTCGAAGCTGCCGGCTTTTTCAACCGTCGCTTTCCACAGCCAGGGGCCGAGGTAGCCGGCCTGTGTCACGTCGCCGATCACCGCATCCTTGCCGTACTTGGCTTTGAAGGCCGTCACAAAAGCCTTGTTGTTGGGGTTGTCCAGCGACTGGAAGTACTTCATCGAAGCGTAGAAGCCCTTCATGTTCTCGCCGCCTATGCCCAGCACCTCGTCTTCGGTGACCGAGATGGTGAGCAGGAACTGCTTGTCTGCCGTCACGCCCGCGGCCTTGAGCTGCTTGTAGAAAGCCACGTTGGAGCCTCCCACCACCGCGATGAAGATGCAGTCGGGCTTGGCGACCTTGATCTTGTTGATCAGCGAGTTGAAGTTGGTGTGGCCCAGCGGGTAGTATTCTTCGCCGACGACCTTGCTGCCGGTGAGGTGGCTTTCAATGTGCTTGCGGCCTATCTTCATCGAGGTGCGCGGCCAGATGTAATCGGATCCGACCAGGAAGAAGGTCTTGGCCTTCTTTTCTTTGGAAGCCCAGTCCAGGCCGTAGAGAATTTGCTGCGTGGCTTCCTGTCCGGTGTAGATCACGTTCTTGCTCTGCTCCAGGCCTTCGTAAAAGGTCGGGTAGTAGAGCATGCCGTTTTCTTTTTCGAAGATGGGCAGCACGGCCTTGCGTGAGGCCGAGGTCCAGCAGCCGAACACGGCGGCGACCTTGTCGTTGACCAGCAGTTTCTTGGATTTTTCGGCGAAGGTCGGCCAGTCGGAGGCGCCGTCTTCCTTGATGACCTTGATCTTGCGGCCCAGCACGCCGCCCATGGCGTTGATCTGGTCGATGGCGAGCTGCTCGGCCTGGATGGAGCCCGTTTCGGAAATCGCCATGGTGCCGGTGGCCGAGTGCAACTGGCCCACGGTCACTTCGGTGTCGGTGACGGCCAGCTTTGTGGTGTTGACCTTGGCTGTGGGAAATTGCTGGGCTTGCGCCCAGCCTGGCAAGCCGGCCAGCGGCAGGGCCGCGGCGACGCCCTGCATGAGGCGGCGGCGGTTGATGAAGGAAGATGGATCGCGATCGTCGTTGGACATGCTGGGCTCCTGCGGTTGGTGAAAAGTGAAAACGTGAAAAGTTGAAGGGGAGAAAACTGACGCAATAAAAAGAGGAAGGCTTACGTTCTGGTCAGGTGAATCATGTTCACAAGGGCTGCGCATCCCTATACGTCAATCAACGTAGCCACCTGTCTTGGTGCGTTGCACCAGATGCGGGCACACTTCTTGCGGAACCTGTTGCAGCCAACCGGCCGTTCGACGGAGATCTCTCTTGACTATCGCCACCCAGAAAATTTTTCGTATTCGACGCGAGTACAACGCGTGGGTGGCCGACGAATCCATCGAGGACTACGCGCTGCGCTACACGCCGCGCGGCTTTCGCAAGTGGTCGGAATGGCGCGTGGGCAACACGGCTTTTGGTGCGGTGTCGTTTCTGGCACTGGAGGCCATAGGCGCGGCCATTGCGCTGAACTACGGCTTTACCAATGCGTTGTGGGCCATCCTGGTGGTGGGGCTGATCACCTTTTTCACCGGCCTGCCCATCAGCTACTACGCGGCGCGTTACGGCGTGGACATGGACCTGCTCACGCGCGGCGCGGGCTTCGGTTACCTGGGCTCCACCATCACATCGCTGATCTACGCGAGCTTCACTTTCATCTTCTTCGCGCTGGAGGCGGCCATCATGGCGCTGGCGCTGCAGATGTACCTCGATATTCCCATTGCCTGGTGTTACGTCATCAGCGCGGTGGTCATCGTGCCCCTGGTGGTGCGCGGCATCACGCTCATCTCGCGCCTACAGATGTGGACACAGCCGCTGTGGGGCGTGCTGCTGCTGTTGCCTTACCTGGCCGTGCTGTGGAAGAACCCGCAGGCTTTTTTCGACTTCACCGGCTTGGCCGGGCGCACGTCGGGCAGCAGCGAGTTCGATCCGCTCATGTTTGGTGCTGCCGCCACGGTGGCGTTCTCGCTTGTGGTGCAGATCGGCGAGCAGGTGGACTTTTTGCGTTTCCTGCCCGAAAAGACCCACGTCAACCGCGTGCGCTGGTGGGGCGCGGTGCTGATGGCGGGGCCGGGCTGGATCGTGCTGGGCATGCTGAAAATGCTGGGCGGCGCCTTTTTGGCTTTTCTGGTGCTGCAGCATGAGTTGCCGGCGGCCAGGGCCATGGAGCCGACGCAGATGTACCTGGCAGGTTTTGCGTATGTCTTCAGCAACCCGGCCTGGGTGCTGGCGGCCACCGTGTTGTTTGTGGTGGTGTCGCAGCTCAAGATCAACCTGACCAACGCCTATGCGGGCTCGCTCGCATGGTCCAACTTTTTTGCGCGCCTCACGCACAGCCATCCGGGCCGCGTCGTGTGGCTGGTCTTTAACGTGACTATCGCCTTGCTGCTGATGACGCTGGATGTGTTCTCGGCGCTGGAAAAGGTGCTGGGGCTTTACGGCAACGTGGCCATCGCCTGGGTCGGCGCGCTGGTGGCCGACCTGATGATCAACAAACCGCTGGGCCTGAGTCCCAAGGGCATCGAGTTCAAGCGCGCGCACCTCTACGACATCAACCCGGTAGGCCTGGGCTCCATGCTGCTGGCCGCCACGGCCGGTGTGTTTGCCTACACCGGCGCCATGGGCCCGCAGGCCGAGGCCTTCTCGCCCTTTATCGCGCTGGGCCTGGCGCTGGTGCTGTCGCCGCTGCTGGCCTGGCTCACCGGCGGGCGTTATTACATCGCGCGCAAGCCGCAGGCCATGGGCGCGCCGGGCCAGATGGTGCATTGCCATGTGTGCGAGAACGCCTTTGAGGCCGAGGACATGGCCAGCTGCCCCGCCTACGGTGCGCCCATCTGCTCGCTGTGCTGCACGCTGGAGTCGCGCTGCCACGATCGCTGCAAGACGCGCTCACGCGCGGCCGAGCAGGCCGAACAGTTTTTAAGCACGCTGCTGCCCGGCGCGCTGTCGGGCCGGGTCAACTTTCGCGTCGGCCACTACATGGTGGTGATGCTGTCGCTGTGCGCGCTGCTGGCCACCGTAATGGGCATGGTGTACACGCAGGAAACGGCTTTCCCGCTGTCGGGCGATCTCTCCGGCCTGCTGCGCTCGGCCTTCGTGAAGGTGTTCGCCATGTTGCTGTTGATCGTCGCTGTCTGCAGCTGGTGGGTGGTGCTCGGCAGCGAAAGCCGGCGCATGGCGCAGGACGAGTCGAACCGGCAGAACCAGCTGCTGTCGCGCGAGATCGAGGCGCACCAGCGCACCGACGCGGCGCTGCAGACCGCCAAGGAAGTGGCCGAGTCGGCCAACCAGGCCAAGACGCGCTATGTGGCCGGCATGACGCACGAGCTGCGCACACCGCTCAACAGCATCCTGGGTTATTCGCAGATTTTGCTCAAAAGCGAGGCGCTGGCCAGCACGCCGCGCGAAGCCGTGCAGACCATACAGCGCAGTGGCGAGCACCTGCTGCAACTGGTCGACGGTTTGCTCGACCTGGCGCGCATCGAGGCCGGCCGGTTGCGGCTGGAGCCGATCCCCGTGCCACTGCCCGACTTCCTCGAAGGCCTGGTCAGCATGGTGCGGCCGCAGGCCGAAGCCAAGGGCGTGGATTTTTTCTATACCCACAGCGGCCGTATGCCGGCCTGGGTGCAAGCCGACGCCAAGCGGCTGCGCCAGATCATCATCAACCTGCTGAGCAATGCGGTGATGTTCACCGACACGGGGAGCGTGAAGCTGCATGTGGACTGTCGGCGCGAGGTGATCCGATTCGACGTGGTGGACACCGGTATAGGCATCGCGCCGCAGGACCAGCAGCGCATCTTCCTGCCTTTTGAACGCGGCGCCGCGGGCCGCCGCCGCGGCGAGCCGGGCACAGGCCTGGGCTTGACCATCACCGGGCTGCTGACCGCGCTGATGGGTGGCGACCTGAGCCTGAAGAGCGAGCCTGACAAGGGCAGCACCTTCAGCGTGCGCCTGTACCTGCGCGAGATCGACGATCCCGGCCCACTGGCCGACCCGCCGCACCAGATCGCCGGCTTCTTCGGCAAGCGCAGGACGCTACTGGTGGTGGACGACCAGCCAGTGCAGCGTCAGATGCTGGCCGGCATGCTCACGCCGCTGGGCTTTGATGTGAAAGAGGCGGCCAGCGGGCTGGAATGCATAGACAGCCTCAAGGACGGCGTGCCCGACGCCATCCTGCTGGACATCAGTATGGACGACCTGGATGGCTGGGAAACCGCGCTGCAGATACGCGGCCGGGGTTATGCCGGGGTGCCCATCATCGTGGTGTCGGCCAATGTGTTCGAGAACCAGGCCTCGCGCCTGAAGGCATCGGGTTGCCAGGCCTTTGTCGGCAAGCCGGTGCTCGAATCCGAGTTGATGGACGCGCTGCAGCGCCACCTGGGGCTGGAGTGGGTGACCTCCGTGGTCTCCCCGGCGCCGCTGGCGAGCCCGGCTGGGGAGAGTTCGCTGGGCCTGCCCGAGGAGGCCCGCGCGGGGTTAATACGGCTGGTGAAGCTGGGCCACGTGCACGGCCTGCACCGCCTGCTGGACCGCGTCGCGACCGAAGACCCCACGCTGGCCGCCAGTTGCGCGCGGCTGCGCGGCTTTGTGAGCCGCTGCGAGCTTGAGTTGCTGCTCGATCATTTGACGGAGGGCGTCGATGCTTGAAGCCGCTGAAGAACAACGCCCTGTCGTGCTGGTGGTGGACGACGCTCCCAGCAGCCTGGGCATGCTCTGCGACACGCTGGAAGGCGAGGGCTACACCGTGCTGGTGGCGCGCGACGGCGATTCGGCGCTGCAGCGCCTGGAGCTGGTCGCGCCTGACGCCATCCTGCTGGACGCCGTCATGCCCGGCCTCTCGGGCTTTGACACCTGCCGGCAGATCAAGGCCAACCCCGCCATGGCGCACATCCCGGTGATCTTCATGACAGGCTTGTCGGAGACGCCGCACGTGCTGGAAGGTTTTGCCTGCGGCGGTGTCGACTACGTCGTCAAGCCGCTGCGCGCGCAGGAAGTGGTGGCGCGCCTGCACACCCATACGCGCAATGCGCGCATTACGCGGCTGGCGCGTGAGGCCGTGGACGTGGCCGGCTTCGGCGTGGTGCTGGTCGATGCGCGCGGGCGCATCGCTTGGCGATCGCCCCAGGCGGCCCTGTGGCTGCAAGGCGCCGGAGGCGGTGTGCAGCCGGGGCGGTTGCCCGATGCGGTCCATGCGGCGCTGGAAGGCGACACCGATGAGGTGCTGCTGGCCCTGGCCGGCGTGCAGCTGTCGGTGCGCAACATGGGCCGGGTCGGCATAGGCGAAACCATGCTGTTGCTGGAGCAGCGCGGTGCGAATGTCGCCTCGCCCTCGCGCCTGGCCAATGCCGCGTTGACGCCGCGGGAAACCGAGGTCCTCTCATGGCTGGCCAAGGGCAAGACCAACCGCGACATCGGCGACATCCTGGGCATGAGCCATCGCACGGTGAACAAGCACCTGGAGCACATTTTTGAAAAGCTGGGCGTGGAAACACGGGCAGCAGCCGCGGCACTGGCGACCGGGCATGTCTTTTAAGCCGGCCCAAGCCCTGCCTGGGCGAAAAAAACTTTTTTTTGGCGCGTTCAATGAACCTGCGCGGTTGCGACGGGAATCTCCAGGATGAACGATGCGCCCTGCCCGGGGCCGTCGCTGTGGACTTGCAAGCTACCGCCCATTTCCTGCGCGGCCAGAACGCAGCTGTGCAGACCAAAGCCATGCCCGTTTTTGCGAGTGGTAAAGCCGTGGGAGAAAACGCGCGTCAGGTTCTCCGGTGCAATGCCTTCCCCGTTGTCCGTCACCGTGATGCGCAGAACGGGCCCTTCCAGCAAAACAGCATTGAGCGTAATGAACGGGCGCCTGTCTGTAATCGTGCCAAAAGCCTGCTTGGCGTTGCTGATCAGGTTCACCAGAACCTGCAAAACGCGTTGCCGATCCAGCAAAAGGGTGGGCAACGTTGCGTATTTTTTTTCAACATCCACTTTGTGGCGCGTCAGTGCATCCGCATTCATGCGCAGCGCGTCGTCCAGCAACTCATCCACCTTGGCGGATTCGACGACACGCGGGGTGCCTGCGTATGATTGCTGGGTCGCGATGACCTGTTTGATGTGGTCCACACTGCTGCAAAGTGCGTCGAGTTCTTTCGCGATGGATTCATGCTCTGCCTCCAGTGTCCGCGCCAACTCGCGCAGATAGGCGGGTAACAGCTTGCCCTTGCTGTCCCGCGTCAAAAACTCCCCCAAATCCCCGATGTGGGCGTCCATCAAACCCACAGAGCGGGCGAGCCCCTTGAGCTTGGACGTCCGCAACTGGCTGCCAATCAATTCGGCCGACACGTTGACGCTGTTGAGAACGTTCCCCACGTTGTGCAACACGTTGGTTGCGATCTCTGCCATGCCCGCCAGGCGCGCCGTGGTGAGCAGCTGGGCTTGAACCTCTTCAATTTTTCGTTCCGCTTCCTTCAATTCGGATATGTTTTTCGAAGTCCCGAAGGTCCCGATCAGTGTGCCGTTCCTGTCTCTCCAGGGGCCTTTGGTGGTGAGGTACCAGACGACACGCCCATCAGGATGAACGGTTTTTTCGCTCTTTTCGAGGATGGGCTTCCCCGTCCGGATAATCTCTTCCTCGTCGTGGCTAAATTCACTCGCCCTGTCCTGGCCGTAAATGTCTGCATCGGTTTTACCAATCACATACTTTTCAAACTCCTCCACACTGGCCAAATGCGGTGGAAGTGTCTCCTCACCCATGTCCGGATGTGCTGCGCGATAGCGGCTGATCGATAGCCGCAGGAGGTTGTGAACCTCCGAGCGGCTGACTTTTACCAAACGTGATTTCAGATCTTTGAAGAAGATGGAATCTGGTGAGCTCTCCATCAGCGTAGCCAGCAAATCACGGTGATGCGCCAGCGCTGCTTCAGTCTGCTTCAGGGCAGTAATGTCCTTGGAAATACCGAAGGTACCAATGATGGCTCCGGCTTTGTTGCGCAGCGGCATCTTTGTACTCAGCTTCCAGGATTCATCGCGTCCGTCTTTCCAGGTTTCCTTCTCCACTTTGCCGATGATCGGCTGACCTGTGCGCAGGATTTCCTGTTCATCCTCGTAGGCGGGGCGCGCATGCTCTTCGGAAAAAAAATCGTGATCCGTCTTGCCCACCAGCTCCTCCGGTGATGCCCCAAACTGCAGCGCCTGTGCCTTGCTGCATTTGAGAAAGCGGGACTGCGCATCCTTGAAATAAATGTGATCGGGAGCGTTGTCCAGAAGCGTGCGCAACAAATCCTGCTCGTTGATCTGGGAGGCAGCCGCCGCGCTCCCCTTCTCCGTGGCATCCGCCTCTGGGTGCCCGCCTGGATGAGACCCGGCGAGTTGTTGCAAATGCCACTTCTCTGCCAGGGAGTATGCCGATTGGATGACTTCTACGGGATCATGCGGCGTCTTGAGCACCAGCCACCTGCTATTCATGGCTCCCATGGCTGCGAACAGTGCATCAGAAGAAAAATCCAGTCGCTCCGCGCAAAGCACTATCTGGACTCCCGGATCAAGCGCCCATATTTGAGGTGCTATTTCGAGCGCATTTCCTCCAGCCGTACCAGAAACACCGATAAATGCCACGGTGTAGGGGCGCGAAGCCAGAAGCGACTGTTGTACCAGGGCCAGCGCCTCGCGCGCGTCGCGGGCACCATCCAGTTCGAATTTCCCTTGCACATTCTCATCTTCAACAAGCATGTTGTGGAAGGCATCGTGAATGCCGGGGCTGCTGTCCACGACAAGAATGCGGTCCTTGTTGTGGGTAGATCTTGTTTTCATAGTGGGGCGCCTCGCCTGAACCGGCTTTAGATATGGGACAACGGCACTTCCGCTTGAGCTTGTGCCTGTTATAGGGGCAACGTTACGCGGAATGCGGTGTCTTGACCAGCGGCACTTTCCCCGTCCATGCGTCCGCGGCGCTTTTATCGGATTGTGGGGCAGCGATAGTCCTCAGCCCGTGCCTTTTGCCAACTGGCCCCTTGGTGAGGAAGGGCTGACTGCTTCCGGACTGGCGGTCAATGGGGATGGCACTCCAACCCCAACTTACAATCACAGCCACAACAGGAGCCCCATCCCATGAGCATCAAGAGCGATAAATGGATACGCCGCATGTCCGAACAGCACGGCATGATCGAGCCTTTTGAACCCGGCCAGATCCGCCAGCGGGACGGCCAGAAGATCATCAGCTACGGCACCAGCAGCTACGGCTATGACATCCGCTGCGCGCCTGAATTCAAGGTTTTCACCAACATCCATAGCACGGTGGTGGATCCGAAAAACTTCGACGAAAAAAGTTTTGTCGACTTCCACGGTGACAGCTGCATCATCCCGCCCAACAGCTTTGCGTTGGCCCGCACCATGGAGTACTTCCGCATCCCGCGCAATGTGCTGACCATCTGCCTGGGAAAAAGCACCTATGCGCGCTGCGGCATCATTGTCAACGTCACGCCGTTTGAGCCCGAATGGGAAGGTTATGTAACGCTGGAGTTCTCCAACACCACGCCGCTGCCCGCCAAGATTTACGCGGGTGAGGGCTGCGCGCAGGTGCTGTTCTTCGAGAGCGACAAGGACGACGTCTGCGAGGTCAGCTACAAGGACCGCGGCGGCAAGTACCAGGGGCAGGTTGGGGTGACCTTGCCGAAGGCGTAACGGACATCTACACGACTGATTTGGACGGACGCCTGCAAAGGGCGTCCGTTTTCGTTTCTGCCCTCTACAGCCTCAGGGTTTGGCGACCTGGGGGCGGCTGGCAAAGCCGCTCATGTATTTGATGGCGTCGCCAATGGTGTCGCGCCACACCGGCCATTCATGGTCGCCGTCGACGACGCGGTACTCCACCAGCTTGGGCTGGTATTCAAACAATTTCTGGAACAGGCCGGCCGAGTGGTAGGCAATGGAAAAGGTGTCGTGGTCGCCGCTGTTGATGTACAGGGGTACCACGATTTTTTTGCTTTTGTAGGCTTCCCAGCTGGCGGTGTAGTTCAGGCGGTCCCACGAGGCCTGGTCAAATTTGCCGCCTGCCTGGAACGGCGCCACCTGCATGGCCGAAGAGTGGCCCGGGGGTGTCGGTGAATAGATCGCCGGGCTCAACGCCGCGGCGGAAACAAACAGCTCGGGGTACTTGAAAACGGCGTTCACCGTGCCGAAACCGCCGGCGGACAGCCCTGCGATCATGCGGCCTTCACGCGCGGTGATGGTCCTGAAGTTGGTGTCGATGTGCGGGATGAGCTCCTTGATGAGCGCGGTCTCGGCCTTGTCCTTGTTGCCGTCCACCCACCAGGTGGAGCCGCCGCCCGGCATCACGATGATGGCCGGCTGGACGCGGCCTTCCCTGACCAGCGTGTCCATGGTCGCCTGCACCTGGCCTTTGACCGGCCAGTCATTGTGGTCGCCGCCGTTGCCGTGCAGCAGAAACAGCACCGGGTAGCGCAGCCGGCCGCTCTCATAGCCGTCCGGCAGGTAAATGGTGTAGCGGTAGTCTGCGCTCAAGGCCTTTGAGTTGAAGGACCTGACGGTGACCTCGCTGGCAAACGACAGCGGTGCGCCAGCCGCAACAAGCGCCAGTAAAAACCAGCCCAGCAGTTTGCGAATCGACTTGAACCCCATGCCTGTCTCCATCTTGAGCTCCTTGTTGTGTGAGGGCAAGTATCCGGTAAATCCCGGACGCATGAAAGCGCTCTCACGCAGCGGCTCAACGGATGCCCCGGGGGCGGGACTGGGCCTCGGTGAACCTTGCTACTTGACCAGCAACACCGGAATCTCGCACTCGGCGACCACGCGCTGGGCCACGCTGCCGATCAGCGCGCGGCTGAGCAGGCCCTGGCCGTGTGTGCCCATCACGATAAGGTGCACTTTTTCGCGCTTGGCGGCACGCAGTATTTCAGCGGTGGGCGAGCCAACCACGGCGAGAGTTCTAAACGCCATCTTGTGGCGCTGGAGGAAACGCTCGATCGGCGCCAGCACCTTTTGCGATTCTTCGGCGTGGTAGGCGGTGACGTTGGCCGAACCCAGCATGGTCTTGACGCGCCCCGGCACGGGAGCCTGCACATTGATCACCACCACTTCGCCTTCGGTACCGGCGAGTTCATCGTGGTTGACCAGAAAGGCCAGGGCCTTTTTGGTGTATTTGCTGCCATCGGCGGCGAACAGAATCTTCATGGTTTTTCTCCGGTGTGATCGGATCAGCTTAACACCAGCGCCCTCGTACTGCTGTAGGTGAGCGCCTGTTTTCGTCTTGCAGTCCGGGGAAAATGGCTTGGCTCCAGGTGCCGACTTGGCGCCGTTCAAGCCAGCGCTGTCCGTGCCGCGGCCAAGTCCCAGCCTGCCCAGCCGCAGCTTTTAAACAGCACCGGCCCGGCGGGCTTTTTGGTGTCCTGGCGTATCACATCGCCTAGGCTGGCGAAGCGGGCCACGTCCAGTCCGGCCTGCAGCAGGTCCCCTGCCTCGTGGATGGCATCAGCCGTGTCGACAAACACCGAACCCTTCGCCGCGAAGTATTGGCATAACGCGGCGCTCAGTTCCATCATGGCAGGGGTGAAAGCCCCAACGGCGCTGATGAAGCCGTCAGGCCGGGGTAGCGCGCTGAGGACTACGGCGGCAGCCGGCGTGCAGGTAACGGCCAGCGGGCAGTCGGCCAGCGCAGCATCGGCGTCGTGCACCACGCGGGCGTTCACGCCCAGCGCCTCTGCATGCTGCACCAGGGCCTGGGCGCTGGCGTAGCTGCGCGAAGCGATGCGAAATTCGTGCACGCCCAGGCCTTCGGCATAAGCCTCCAGATGCGCAAGTCCCTGGACACCGGCACCGACGATGAGCATGGGGCCGTGCGTGTTGGGCGCCAGCCGCTGCGCGGCCAGCAGTGAGACGGCTGCCGTGCGCCGGGCGGTGACGGTGGGCCCGTCGAGCATCAGCCGGCGACTGCCGGTGGCCACGTCAAACACCACAACGTCGCCCTGGATAGTGGGTCGGCCGGTGCCGGCATTGCCAGGCGTGAAGGTGATCAGTTTGGTGATCGCGGTGCGGTCGTCCAGCGCCGGCATCACAAACAGGCTGCCGCCCCCGGGCAGGGGTTGCACCACGCGCGGCGGCACCTGGACGGAACTGTCCTTGAGCAGGTGCGTCAGCTCGCTGACCAGCAATGGGTAAGGCAGGCGGGCGGCGGTCTGGGCGGGGTTAAGCAGGGTGGGCGTCATGGGGCGATGGTAAAGCGAGCAGGGAAGTGGAAGGGCGGGACGAGAGGGTGTCAGTGCCCCGCGTTACGTCGCGTAAAAAAATGAAAGGTTTTTATCCTACATATTCCCGGGAAAAGTGCTGGATGGAAACCGCAAACGCTTCCCTAGGATGAAAACAGGTTCACAGGGAGGCCTGCCATGTTTTCTGACCACTTGCAAAAATTCGACAAAATGCCTTACAAGACGCTGCTCTGGGTAGCGGCTGGGCTGGTGTTTGTTTGCCAGCTGGCAGCCTTCGCGTTTGTGGCGGACGGGCAAGTCACCAAAGCCAGGATCCGCGACTATCAGCGCCAGGCTGAAGTGCAGGCGATTGCGCAGTGCATCGAAAACACCGCCGGTGCCGCCCGCCAGGGCTGTATCCAGCAGGCCCGCGTCGCGGCCGCCTCAGCCTTGCCGCCCGTCATCACCAGCGCGCAAAAGGGTCAGGCTGTGGCCGATTCATCGGGGGAATCCAGCGGTGTGATGGCCAGCAACGCAGCAGGCGCCACTGTCAGCAGCATGCTGCCAATGCAGCCTGCACAGGGCTTTATGCCGGCGTCCTTCGCCATCCGCTGATTCAGCAATCATCGGAAGGTTTTCCGGCCGGTGCGGTTAGCATGTGGCCACGATGGATCTGTCACGCCTGTTGCGTCTTTACCAGCCGCGAAACCCCCTGTTCTGGCTGATGCTCACGCTCAATGCCCTGTCGCCCGCGCTGGCCTGGGTGGTGCATACCCGTCCCTTGAATGCCTGGGCCACGGTGCTGGTCACCTGTTTTGCGTTGGGTAACGCCGTGATTGGCACGTTCCTGCTGTGGCGCCTGCTGCGCGATGAGCCTGCCGTGCCCACGCAGAATGCCGGCGCGCAAGACGCTAACCCTGACGTTAATTGACGGCCCCGGCGCCTTTGACGATGTCGTGCGGTGTGGCCAGCGCCGCCGCTATGGCCAGCCGCAATCCGCGCACGATCTCACCGAGCGGCAAGCTGGGCGCGCCCTGTTCGGGCACATAGGGCACATGGATAAAGCCGCCGCGCGTGCGCCTGAAACCGCGCTTTGTGGCCAGGGCATGCATGAGTGCATAAAACACGTGGTTGCAGACAAAGGTGCCCGCGGTTTGCGATACCTCGGCAGCCACGCCCGCCTCTTGCAGCGCCTGCAGCATGGCCTTGATGGGCAGGCTGCTGAAATAGGCCGCAGGCCCGCCCGCCACTACCGGCGTGTCGACGGGCTGGCCGCCGATATTGTCGGGAATACGGGCATCGTTGACGTTGATGGCAATGCGCTCCAGCGAAATCGCGCTGCGCCCGCCCGCCTGGCCGACGCAGATCACCAGTACCGGCTTATGCAGCGCGAGCAGCCGGATGAGTTCTGCGATGGAGCCCTGAAACACGGTGGGCAATTGCGCCGCCACCAGGAGGTGGCCGCCTATGCGCTTGCCACCCAGTGCCTGCACCGCCAGCCAGCTGGGGTTGAGGGGCAGGCTGCTGTGCCCGGTGTCGCCGAAGGGGTCGAAGCCGGTGAGCAGGACACGGGGGAGCGAAGAAGCAGAAAGGGCTGTGCGCATGCCGCCATTGTGAAGGACGGCAGTGTTTTGGCTACCCCAACCATCCGGACATTTCCGCGCTGGTTGCCGCCCCCCGGAAAAGGTACCAGCCTTCCGAGGTGGGGTGAAACGGGAGACCGGGCCCCACTCGATTGCTCGGCGGTTGAGCTTACTTTTTGATCACCGCGCCGGTTTCGCTGTCGAACTTCACGACGCGCACCTGGCCGTTCTGACCGGGGAAGTTGTCAAACACCGCGCGAACCAGGTAAGGCACGACCAGCGGAAGGTCGCCGCTGCCGCCTTCGTACACGGCGCGCGATTCAAACACCGTGCGCGGCGGCTTGCCGGGGGGCGTGCCCTGGGTGTCAAGTAACCGCACGCGCAGGCTGTTGGTGTAAATCGTCATGTTGAGCGGCCTGTCGCCGACATAGCGCGGCCCGAAAGGGTCGGGCACCCAGCCTCCCGCGTATACGCGGCCCGCGGCGTCGCGGTAAGGCGGCAGGAAGACAAAGTTGTCCTGGTAAATCGGCTGCAGAAAGGTTTTCTCCTCGCTGCGGCTGCTGGCCGCCACGTCGACGTGCAGGCGCCCGGTCTGTCCTTCAGGTGCGCGTTTGAGGCCGCGCTTTTCCAGTTCGGCCTGCACATAGCCCTCATAGGTGGCTTGTTCCAGCTGCCGTGTCGAGTCCACCGGCGTGATGTAGCTGAAGGTCGCGCCTGCCGTATCGGCCGGCCACTGGTTGAAGCTGGTCACGCGGGTGGTGATGGGGCTGGCGCAGGCCGTCAGCAGCGCAGCCAGCAGCACCGCAAGCGCCAGGCGTAGCGGGAAAAACACGGAAATGGCGCTGCGTGGCATGCCGGCGCCTTCAGGCGCGGGATGGGCAAAAGTATTCATGAGGAATGGATACATGAGGGTGCAATTTTGTTCCACGGCAGGGGTGCTGCTCAAGTAAAGTCGGCGCATGCGCTGACAGCGGACCGGGCTTTGGGGCAGGTGCCGCAGCGGGCCGGAAAGGCCAGTATGCACGGATGACAGACAGGGAGACACCATGAAGTGGGAAGGCAATCGCGAATCCGACAACGTTGAAGACCGGCGCGACGGCGGTGGCGGGGGAGGCGGCTTCGGCTTTGGGGGCCGCAGCGTCGGCATCGGCACCATCGTGGTGGCGCTGGTCGGCGGCTGGATCTTCGGCATCAACCCGATGACCATTCTGAGCCTGCTCAGCGGCGGCGGACCGCCGGCACAGGTACAACAGGGCCCGGCTCCCAAGCCGCCGGCCGATGACCGCATGGCGAAATTCGTCTCCACCGTGCTGGCGGACACCGAAGATGTCTGGACCGATGTGTTTGCCAAGGGCGGCGGCACTTACCAGAAACCGCGGCTGGTGCTCTTTCGTGGCGCCACGCAAACGGCCTGCGGGCAGGGCCAGGCCGCCATGGGGCCGTTTTACTGTCCGGGCGACCAGAAGGTCTACATCGACCTGGGTTTTTACGAAACCCTCCGTAGCCGGTTGGGAGCACCCGGCGACTTCGCCCAGGCTTATGTGATCGCGCATGAGGTGGGCCACCATGTGCAGAACCTGCTCGGCATCAGCGGCAAGATGGACCAGATGCGCGGGCGGGTCAGCAAGGCCGAATACAACGCCCTGAGCGTTCGCCTTGAGCTCCAGGCCGACTGTTTTGCCGGCGTCTGGGCGCACAACGCACAGAACGCGCGCCAGATACTGGAGCAGGGCGACGTGGAGGAGGCCATGAACGCCGCCGCCAAAATCGGCGACGATGCCCTGCAGCGGGCCGGTGGCGGCGCGGTGGTGCCTGAAAGCTTCACCCACGGCACCAGCGCCCAGCGCCAGCGCTGGTTCGACACCGGCCTGAAAACCGGCAGCATGAAGGCCTGCGACACCTTTAGTGCCCGCAGTATTTAGCCGGCAGTCAACAATTTAGAGTGAAATCGGGCCGTAGCCCTTTACTGACGTGCGCAAGTAGCTATAAAATAGATAGCAATAAAGGGGCATTGCCCCAGTGGCTGCCCTGGCCCAAATGGCCCTGAAGGCGCAGTGGGCCGGCAAAACCGGCATCGGGGCCTAAAGTGCGACAATAGAAGGCTGAGGAAGCGCTGCAACAGCCCCATCATGGTCGCTGACCGTGCCACGCCGGGCGGCCCGCCGCGCTCCCTTTCTTGCCAATGGTGCAGCGGTGCCGTTGGCTGCCAGCGCGCCGGTCCGCGCGCCCTTCGCAAGACAACCCGCAGAGTACCGCCAAGCCTTTTTATGACATCCTCTTTTTCCAATCTTTCGCTGGCAGAACCGCTGGCCCGCGCCGTGGCCGAAATGGGCTACGAAACCATGACGCCCATCCAGGAACAGGCCATCCCGGTCGTCCTGCAGGGTAAAGACGTCATGGGCGCCGCGCAAACCGGCACCGGCAAGACCGCGGCTTTCGCGCTGCCCCTGCTGCAGCGCATGATGAAGCACGAGAACGCCTCGACGTCGCCAGCCCGCCACCCGGTGCGCGCGCTGGTGCTGCTACCCACGCGCGAACTCGCCGTGCAGGTGGCCCAGCAGGTCGAGCTGTACGCCAAATACACCAATCTGCGCAGCACCGTGGTGTTTGGCGGCATGGACATGAAGCCGCAGACGGCCGAGCTCAAAAAAGGCGTTGAAGTGCTGGTGGCTACGCCGGGTCGTCTGCTTGACCACATTGAAGCCAAGAACGCCGTACTCAACCAGGTCGAATACGTGGTGCTCGACGAAGCCGACCGCATGCTGGACATCGGTTTCTTGCCCGACCTGCAGCGCATCCTGAGCTACCTGCCCAAGCAGCGCATCACCTTGCTGTTCTCGGCGACTTTTTCGCCTGAAATCAAGCGCCTGGCTTCCAGTTACCTGCAGGATCCGGTCACGATTGAAGTGGCGCGCTCCAACGCGACGGCTTCTACCGTCGAGCAGCATTTCTACAGCGTGGGCGCTGACGACAAGCGCCGTGCCCTGCACCAGATACTGAAACAGCGCGGCATGAAGCAGGCTTTTGTGTTCGTCAACAGCAAGCTCGGTTGCGCGCGGCTGGCGCGTTCCCTGGAACGTGAAGGCCTCAAGACCACGGCGCTGCACGGCGACAAGAGCCAGGACGAACGCCTCAAGGCGCTGGAAGCCTTCAAGAAGGGCGAAGTCGACCTGCTGGTGTGCACCGACGTGGCGGCGCGCGGCCTGGACATCAAGGATGTGCCCGCGGTGTTCAACTTCGATGTGCCCTTCAATGCCGAAGATTACGTGCACCGCATCGGCCGTACCGGCCGGGCCGGCGCATCGGGCCTGGCTGTGAGTTTTGTTGCCAGCAGCGACCAGCGCCTTGTGGCTGATATTGAGAAGCTGATCAAGACCAAGATCGAGCTGGAGCCCATCGAGTTCGAGGAAGACCAGCCCCGGATCAGCGAGCAGGGCCGTATCAATGACGGCCGCCGCATGTACCGTGAAGGTGAAGAGGGCGGCCATGCGCGTGAAGCGCGCCAGCCGCGGGAGCGGCGCGAGTACACGCCGCATCGCCAGCCGGCGGCGCCGCGTGACCCGTTCTTCGACCAGCCCTACGAAGCAACCGCTGCGCCCGATGCCACGCCCGCCTGGGAGGCTGCCGCCAAGGCCGCCCCTGCGCGCAGCAGTGTGTCGGCCAATATCAAGCCGAAGAAAAAAGTCGCAGCGCTGTTCAAGACAGCCGGTTAAGACAACCGGTTAAGACAACCGGTTAGGGCGCGCCCGTCCAGCACCGGTTCATTGCGGGGCGCTGAGCAGCGCCTCTACCCGATTTCCTCCACCAGTTTCCATACTCCCGTCGGTTCACGCCTACGGTGCAGGGAGCTGCTGTCCGGTTGGGTCTTTGCTGCGGGTTTCCTAAGCTTTCGGGATGATGGAGAAACCCGATCCGCATGTTCAGGCCCCGCCGGCCTTCGCGCTTTCTTCCCTTCAGAAGATTTTCAGGCCTCTTTACCGGCCCCTGTGGCAGGCCATCGACCACTGGATTGATGCAGGCGGCATGCGCATGAGCGCGGCCATGTCGTTCTACGGCATCCTCAGCCTGGCGCCGCTGCTGGTGCTGCTGGTGGCAGTGCTCGGCTGGTGGCTGGACCGCCGGTATATCGAAACCAGCCTGGTGGATCAGATCCGCAGCGTCATCGGCGCGCAGGGCGCACAGGTGGTACAGCAGGCACTTTCAAGTGCCCAGGCTCCTTCAGAGGGCATCACGGCTTCGCTGTTTGCTTTTGCGCTGCTGTTGTCGGGTGCGACCGGCGTCTTTGCCGAACTGCAGGATGCGTTTGAGCGCCTGTGGCGGCAAGGCAGTGGTGAGCTGCCGCAGCAGAAATGGTGGCACAGCGCTTCTTTGCGGCTGCGAGGTGTGGCCTACATCCTGGCCTTCGGTTTTCTCTTGCTGGTTTCGCTGGCGATCTCGACTTTTCTGAGCCTTCTCTCAGGCTGGGCAGGCGGCTATTTGCCGATTGAGAAGATCGCCTGGGTCCTCAATGAGGTTGTGTCTTTCTGCTTTTGCGTGGTGCTCTTTGTGGCGCTCATGAAAATGAGCGTAGGCCCCAAGCCCGCTTTACGCTATCTGGTGATGGGTTCCGCGGCGGGGGCCATCCTGTTTGCGGTCGGCAAGCACCTGATGGCTTTTTATCTTTCGACCGCTGCGATTGTGTCGGCCTATGGCGCGGCGGGCTCACTGGTGGTGATCCTGATGTGGATTTACTTTTCGTCGGCTGTGCTGTTGCTGGCTGCAAGCATGGCCCGGGCCTGGGCGGATGAGGCAAGTGCCGCGCGGCAACCGGTTTAAGCCGGCTTGCCGGCCTTGCCAGGTTTTTGCGCTTCTTCGCATTGCACACTGACCAGTTCAAACTCGCCGGGCGCCGTCCCCAATCTGGCCGCCGTCAGGCAGCCGCCCCACACGCAGCCGGTGTCGAGTGGCAAGGTGTTGTTGCGCAGGGCGGGTGTGCTGTTCTTGCCGCTGGCCAGCGTAGACCAATGGCCAAACGCCACCGGCGTATCTGCTGTGGCCCGGCCGGGAACATCAAACCAGGGCAGGTGGCCTTCTGGCGCGCTGCCGGGGCCGTCGGTACTGCTGAAGTCCATCACGCCTTCGGGTGTGCAAAACCGCAGGCGCGTGAGTGCGTTCACGATGACCCGCAGCCTGTCGGCGCCCTTGAGGCTGTCGCTCCAGTGATCAGGCGTGTTGCCGTACATGGCCTGCAGAAAGTCCTTGAGATGGCCGCCGCGCAGCACCTGCTCCACCTCTGAGCCCAGCGCCACGGTTTGCGCCGCATTCCATTGCGGCAGCACGCCCGCATGCACCATCAGCCAGCCGTGGCGATGGATGGCCATGGCGCGGTGGCGCAGCCAGTCGAGCAGTTCCTCGCTGTCCTTGGCCTCCAGAATGTCCTGTACGGTGTCGCTGCGGCCCGGCTTGCGCACGCCTTGCCACACAGCCAGCAGGTGCAGGTCGTGGTTACCGAGCAGGCATTGCGCAGCGTCGCCCAATGCCGAGAGGCTGCGCAGCACCTTCAGGGAGCCGGGGCCGCGGTTGACCAGGTCGCCAAGGATGTAGAGAGTGTCGCGGCTTGGCGAGAAATCGATCTTGTCCAGCAAGCGCTGAAAAGGTGCGTGGCAGCCCTGCAGGTCGCCGATACAGTAAAGTGACATGTGTTTATTTTGCGCCAGGCCCCATGGACTTTTTCCTGATTGCTTTTCTGACCTTGCTCAACGGTGTGTTTGCCATGTCGGAGATGGCACTGGCTTCGAGCCGCAAAGCCCGGCTCTCGGCCATGGGCGAATCCGGCGACAAGGGCGCGCAGGCGGCGCTGGGGCTGCTGGACAACCCTACGCAGTTTCTTTCGTCGGTGCAGGTCGGCATCACCTCTATCGGCATGCTCAACGGCATTATTGGCGAGGCGGCTTTCAGCAGCGGTTTGGCGGCGTGGATCCAGACCTTCGGCGTGCGGCCGCGCGTCTCCGAGATCACCGCCACCGCGCTGGTGGTGACAGTCATCACCTTCATCACCATCGTCTTTGGCGAGCTGGTGCCCAAACGCATCGGGCAGCTGTACCCGGAAACCGTCGCACGTCTGGTTTCAAGGCCCATGATGTGGGTGGCGACGGGCTTCAAACCCTTTGTCAGGCTGCTGTCCATCAGCACGCAGGCGGTACTCAAGCTGCTGCGTATCGACAACAGCGCCGGCCGGGCCGTCACCGAAGAAGAAATCGCGGCCAGCCTGGAGGAGGGGGTGGACGCCGGCCTGATTGAGGAGCATGAACACCAGATGGTGCAGAACGTGTTTCTGCTGGATGACCGCCTGCTCACTTCACTGATGCTGCCGCGTTCCGACATTGAGTGGCTCGACGCTTCCGACACCATTGCCCAGGCCATCGACAAGGCCGGCGCCACCGGCCACTCGTGGTATCCCGTCTGCCGCGGCAGCCTTGATGACGTGGTGGGCGTGGTCAATGTGGCCAAGCTGCTCGCGCTGCGCGGCCAGATCCAGCCCGCCGCTTCCGGCCAAAGCTCGGGCGCGGTACCCTCGGTGACCGACCGCATCGGTGCTTATGCCGTGCCGGCGGTCTTCGTGCCGGAAACGCTCACGGGCATGGAGTTGCTGGAGCAGTTCCGGGCCCGTTCCACCCGCATTGTGTTTGTGGTCGATGAATACGGGGTAGTGCAGGGTCTCATGACGCCCATGGACATGCTGGAAGCCATCACCGGTGAGTTGCAGCCCGGCGCGCAGATGGACGCGTGGGCGACCGAAAGAGAGGACGGCAGCTGGCTCATTGACGGTGTCATGCCTGTCTCTGAACTCAAAGCCCGTCTGGATATCAGGGAACTGCCCGAGGAAGGCCGGGGCCGCTACAACACGGTGGCCGGCCTGCTTCAAAGCGTTTCGGGGCGGCTGCTGAAAACGGCCGAGCGGGTGGAATGCGCGGGCTGGCGCTTCGAAGTCCTTGACCTTGATGGCAAGCGGATCGACAAAATCCTGGCCAGCCCCATTCCGGTCGATCTCAATATGTAAATATTTGTTTCTACCAGTAGACCACTTGGGTTGTATTGGCGGAACATATATGTGAAAAAAGGCCACTTTTAGGTAGATTGGATTCAATATGAGTCGCGTTCACAACACCTTCATACGTAAATAGTTGTAACTTAACGGGGCTGTGTTTAAACTGAAAAAAAGTTAAGGCACTCATGTTTGATGTTTTTGTGTTGGCGCTCACTGCGACGGCGGTGTCTGCAATGGCGACGGGAGCAGCCTGCCATCATGGCTGGCTGGCGCGTTCCGCGCGCAAAAAAAGGCGCCTTCCCACGCATTGGCACCTGCAGCCAAGGCCACTGCTACTGGAGGCCGAACAGGACGTATGGCATTGGCTTCAGCGGGCCTTTTTTGACCACCATGTCCTGATCAAAGTCCCTGTCATCCGCTTTGTTTCGCCGCGAACCGAAGCCGAAGGGCAGCGTTCCTTTGAATTGCTGAAAACCGTTTACTGCACTTTCACTGTATGCGCCGCGGATGGAACCGTCATTGGTTGCCTGGATGTTCCCGGTCCCCGTGGGCTCAAGGCCAGCAACCGTGACCTCAAGCGCAAGCTGTTTGAAGAATGCGGGATTGCCTACGCCGTCGTGCGTGCGAGCAACCTTCCCTCCCTGGAAGATGTTCGCGCGGCATTCCTCGGAGAAATCGACCTGTCCGACGACGAACCCGATGTGCTCGGCGAGCCCCCCTTGGCCTTGCCGGTTGAGGTGGATGCCGACGCCGATGCCATGGCCACCGTGCCCGATACCATGCGCGCTGCCAACGGAACCCTCCTGGAGGAGGCGCCAAAAGTCGCCAGCATGGACATTGCGGCAGCCCGAAGCAGCCTGCAAGCCAAGCTGGAACGCAACCGCAGGATACGGTTCACCAATTTCGACCCGCTCAGCACAGGGTCCGGCATTGTTCATGACAACGCCGACCACAATTTTGCTGTGCAGTGGGAAGACTCTTTCATCACACCGGAAGAGCCGGATACGCCGAACGGCACCAACGCCTGAGCGTTTAAAGCCGCAGCGGTGTTGCGGGTCTGCGGGCTTTATTCAATTTGCTTTCGCGGTGTCAAACAATGCCTTCGTTTCCGCCGGCATCACGGTTGTCAGCGGTTTGCCGCCCGGTTTCATGGGTTTTAAAAACCATTGTTCATACCAGCCCTGCGCTGCGCCGCTGCGCATGGATTCCTTGATAGAGGCGTTGACCAGGTCACCCATGGCGGCGTCCCCCTTGCGGTAGGCAATGGCAATAGGTTCTACCGACAGGCGTTCCGGCAGGATCAGGTAGTCGCCTGCATTGGGCAGGCTCGCCAATTGCGCGGCGAGCGCCACACCGTCGCGGGCGTACCCTGCCGCCCAGCCCAGTTGCAACTGTCCGAGGGCGGCATCCGCGTTGACTGCCTTGGCGTGTTGCCACTTCAATGAATGCTGCTGCGCGTAGAGATCCAGCGCGGGAACCACGGTGGTGCCGGCAATGCCCACAATGCTTTTGCCTTGCAGTTGGTCGAGCGCGCTGAGTTTGTCCTTGGTGCGCACCGCCACCTGGACGGCTTCGATAAAAATCGGTGTCGAGAAATCCATTCGCGCCCGGCGCTCCGGTGTGTCGGTTACGTTCTCGCACAGCAAATCGACACTGCCTTCAGACAGCAAGCGTGTGCGGGCGTCCACGTACGTTTCGATATACCGTACCGGCAGGTTCGGCTTGCCGGCAGCCTGGCGGAGCCGCTCGATGATGGGCTTGCAGAATTCGATGCTATAGCCCAGAGGCTTTTCCGCCGTCTGGTGAAACGAGAAAGGCGCGGAGTTTGCGCGGTAGCCCACATTGATCTGCCCGCGGCTCTTGATTTTCTCCAGTGTGGCCTGCGCTTGAGCCCACTGCGGTACGGCAATCGCTGCTATAGCCAGGACGGCCGGAAACAGCCGTTGTCGAAAAGGACGAAGCGGAAATATCCCCATACGAATCCCCCTGTTGCTGGGTTAGATTCTTATGGAAAAGGGCCAGGTTCGCAAACAATGCGGGGTGATGGCTTTCCCGATACAGCCAAGGTACTCATCGCGCTGCAATCATCGGCAGCTATGAATGAAAAAGGCCCAGGATCGTACCCACTGTTGATTCCAAGATGCCTTCAGTTCGGCAATGACCGCTGTAGAACTATTGTTGAACGTAAATGCATGCAGGCGGCAGGTCGCTTTGATAGCGCTCATACATTGCCGTGTAAGCCGCCTCGATGTGACTGACGAACAAAGGCGTGTCAAACAGCGGTGTTGTCAGCCTGTTTCGGGCCAGTTTCTCCCTGATCTGTGCGAGGCGCCGGGGGACGGTCGCCAGCTCAATCGCAGAGGCCTCATAGTCCGTCATGTTCAAGGTAATCAGCTCGGTCAAGCCAACCGTATGAAGCAGGCTTGCGGCCACCCGGCTGGCGAAAGATTCGCTCATGCATGTCAATACAGGTAGTCCGGCCCACAAGGCATCACTGGCTGTTGTGTGGGCGTTATAAGGCAGCGTATCCAGAAACAGGTCGGCCAAGCGGTGCCTTGCAAGATGGTCGGCCGAAGGTAGCCGCTTTGCAAAAATCAGCCGCTTCGGGTCAACGCCTCTTTGCAGTGCTTCCTTATGCAGATTGATCGCTGCTTTTGGGTTGTCCTCAAGGAGCCAAAGCACGCTTCCTTCCACCGCCTTCAATATTCGCATCCAGCAATCAAAAACCTCGGGTGTAATTTTGAAACTGTTGTTGAAGCAGCAGAAAACAAAACCGATTGCGGGTAAACCAGCTTCTTCGCGGCTCGGTACCTTGTCTGCAATAAGACGCTTGCTGTCGTTTGGCTGATAGCTATTGGGAAGATAGACGATGTTTTCGCTGTATTGCCGCCGGCTTTCTTCGGGAATAACTGTTTTGTCTGCGATCAGATAGTCCATGAAATCGGCGCCCATGGTCGCCGGATAGACGAGATAGTTCACCTGAACAGGTGCAGCTCTCAGGCTAAAAATATCTGGCCGGCTTCCAAGTGTGAAACCACTCAGGTCGATGGCAATGTCTATTTCCAGGTCTCTTGACAGTTGTACGACTGCTTTGTCGGATTGGAGTCGAACATCAAGAAACTTGTCGAAAGTTGCCAAAGCCCTGTCCCTCATTGCGTCCTTCCTGTCGGGTCCAAATGAGAAAGCGTACAGCTCAAACCTGGATCGATTGTGTTTCTCAAACAACTCGGCCATCAGACGCATGGTTGCATGATCGTGAAAGTCCGCGGAAAAGTATCCCACCCGAATCTTGTCGCGCCGCTGGTGTTTGGGGATGCTGCTGGCGGTTGCTGAATCCAGGCCTTTGTCTTTGACCCATAAGGTGGCCGCTTTGCACTGCAATGACAAATCCGCTGTAAATCCCAACATGCCAAACGGTATGGCGACTTTCCTTCCGGCCTCAATGTCCTGAAAAAACTTTGGCAAATCATTTGCAAGCGAACGCCAGTCGCAAATTTTCATTTTTGCGTGCAACAGCGAACCAAATACGAACTCGGCATTGGCATTCAGTTCAATACCTCGCTTGTAACAATCGGCGGCCGCTTCATAGCGCTTCATCTCATCGAGAGCGATCCCTAAATTGACCCACACATCCGATAGATTTGGCGCAAGCGCCAACGCTTTCGCGTAAGAAGATTCGGCTGCCTCATGCTGCTTCAGTCCGTTCAACGCGACCCCCAGGTTGAGCCAGGCCTCGGCTGAATCTGGCGCCAGTTCGGTTGCCTTGCGGCAGGCGGCTTCGGCGGCCCCGTAATTTTTCTGGTCACTCAATACGCCGCCTAGATTGACATAGGCGGGAGCCAGATCCGGATTCAATGCAATTGCCTTCCTGAAGGCTGTTTCGGCATCGTCCAGTCGTCTCTGGTTGCTCCGGAGTTTGCCCAGGTTGGAGTGGGCAAAAGCATAGTCCGGCGCCAATGCCAGCGCTTGATTCAGACATTGCTCCGCCTTAAGGTATGCGCCCAATTCGGTCAGCTGCAGGCCGATGCTGTTTTGCGCGTCCGCCGAATTGAGCGTTCGAACCCGGGCTTTTTCAAGGGCGTCTACCGCCTCTGGTTTTCTGCCCATCCCACCGAATGCGTTTCCCAGGTGATACCAGGCTTCAGGCAGGTCAGGGGCGAGTTGAAGGCTTCGTTGGCACCACTCGGCGGCGGCGGCGTATTCACCGCGAGCGTTGGCGGCGCCGGCATTGCCGATGTAGTTGGAAAGAAGCTGCTCCAGCATTTTGATTTTTTTGGTTCCGGGAGGTCTATATCTTCGCATGCCCTTCGTGCGTAAACAGATGCCGCTGAGACCAGGGCTTCAGGCCTCCGAGCCCCTCGGACATTCACGCAATTACTGGGTGAGTACACGCACACTTTGCAGTCGGACAAGACGAGTGCGCAACTCGTAGGCCGCTTTAGTTGAGTCGGACTTTTTCAAGTGCATTCTCGCCATATGAAAAAGCCCCTGTTCCTTGCGAAACAGGGGCTTCAATTGGTGCCGGAGAGATGAATCGAACACCCGACCTTCTCATTACGAATGAGCTGCTCTACCGACTGAGCTACACCGGCTTTGTATCAAATACAGCCTTCAATTATAGCCCGGAGTGGTAAGAGGTCACCCGTTCGACCTCATTTTTGGAGCCGAGGATCACGCTGACCCGCTCGTGCAGCTTGGTGGGCTGCAAATCCAGGATGCGTTGTTTGCCGTTGGTGGCGGCGCCGCCGGCCTGTTCGATGAGCCAGCTCATGGGGTTGGCTTCGTACATCAGGCGCAGTTTTCCGGCCTTTTCGGGCTCGCGTTTGTCCCAGGGGTAGAGGAAGATGCCGCCGCGGCACAGGATGCGGTGCACGTCGGCCACCATGGCGGCGATCCAGCGCATGTTGAAGTCCTTGCCGCGCGGACCGTCCTTGCCGGCCAGCAGCTCGTCCACGTAGCGCTTGACCGGCTCGTCCCAGTGGCGCATGTTGCTCATGTTGATGGCGAACTCTTTGGTGTCTTCAGGGATCTGCACGTTTTCCTCGATCAGCACGAAGGAGCCCTGTTCACGGTCCAGCGTGAACATGGCGACGCCGTCGCCAACCGTCAGGACCAGCGTGGTCTGCGGGCCGTAGATGCAGTAACCCGCCGCTACCTGCTTGTGGCCGGCCTGCAGGAAGTCGCCTTCATCCACACCGCGGTCGCCCTCGGGCATTTTCAGCACGCTGAAAATGGTGCCAATGCTGACGTTGATGTCGATATTGCTGGAGCCGTCGAGCGGGTCGAACAGCAGCAGGTATTCACCCTGGGGGTAGCGATTCGGCACCACGTAAATGCCTTCCATTTCCTCGCTGGCCATGCCAGCCAGGTGGCCGCCCCATTCATTGGCCTCAATCAGCACTTCGTTGGCAATGATGTCCAGCTTCTTCTGGATCTCACCCTGCACGTTCTCACTTTCGGCGCTGCCCATGCCGCTGCCGAGCGCACCCTTGTTGACGGCCTGGCTGATGCTCTTGCAGGCGCGGGCGACCACTTCGAGCAGCAAGCGAAGCTGCGAGGGAATGTGACCGTCGATGCGCTGTTGCTCGATCAGGTAGCGGGTCAAGGAGATTTTTTGGGACATGAGGGCTCCATTCGGTTGAGGGATAGTTCGTTTGGGCGGCGTATGGCTGGGCGGGCGCTTAGCCAGGCTCGCCTTGCTGTTCGCGTTCTTCAAATTCGGCAAGCGTGGCCAGGGTGTCGTCCAGCAGGTCCTCGTCGTCCGTCGCTCGGGCAATGTCCACGCGTTGCTGGAAGAGGGCGCGCGCTTCGGCGGGCTGGTCCGTTTCGTGCGCGAGAACGCCAAGCTGGAACAAGGTGTCCAGCACGATGTCCGTGTCCTGCAAGGCCTGGCCCAGCGCCAGGCGCTGTTGCAGCCAGGCCTGAGCCTGCGCATGCTCGCCCAGCTCGTAGGTATTTTGCGCCAGGTTGTTGATGAGGCCGGAAAGGCGCTTGTCCGTGCCGGAGCCGAAGGCGCTTTGTGCATCTGCCAGCAGTTGCCGGTTGTGCGCCACAGCCTCGGCGAAGCGGCCGGCCTCGTGCAGGGCATAGCCGATCTCTTCGCGAATGCCCAGCTTCTGGTCGACGCCTAGCGTGGCGCCTTCGTGCGCAGCCCAATGGGCCGACTGCTGAAGGTGCTCGACGGCGGTGTCGTACTCCTCGGCTTCCAGGGCCGACTCGCCGATGGCGTAATGCTGTTCGTAGCGCTCGGTGGGCGTGAGGCTGCCCTTGGCAGCGCGGATGGCCAGGGCGCGCAGGCCCAGGGGCAGGCCCTCGGCATCCAGCTGGCGTTTGCGGAACACCACGAACTGCAACCACAGCAAGTCAGCCAGCTCGGCGGAGTCGGCGCCCAGGGCCTCGGCCAGGGGCTCCAGCGCGGCCAGGTCGGCTGACATGCGCGAACCGCTGAACATGCCGCTGGCGTCGTACACCGTGTCGCGCAGCGGGTTGAACTTCTTCGCAAACCGCTGTGCGGGGGTGGTGAATGTGAAGAATGCCATGGCGGGTGTCGTCCGCGTTCAGTCGGCCAGTGCGCGAGAGACGACTTCGTGTGTGTCTTTGCTCAAATCAGTCTTGGCCGCGACGCGCGCAATCGCCTCGCGCGCCGCGCTGCGGTAGGGCTCGGCCAGCTTGCTCCAGCGGTCCAGCGCGCGCGCCAGGCGGGCCGCCACTTGCGGGTTGATGGCGTCGAGCTCCATCACGCGGTCGCTCCAGAACACGTAGCCGGCGGCATCGGCGCGATGGAACGCGGCCGGGTTGCCCTGGCAGTAGGTGCTGACCACGCTGCGGGCGCGGTTGGGGTTGCGCAGGCTGAAGTCGGTGTGCTTCATGAGCTGCTTGACCGCGGGCAGGATGTTGCCGCCGCGGTCAGGCGCGCCGGCTTGCAGGCCGAACCATTTGTCGATGACCAGGGCTTCGTCCTTGAACATGGCGTGGAACAGTGGCAGCGCCTCGGCGGCCAGCGCGTGGCCGCTGGAGACCAGGGCGGCCAGCGCGTTGAAGCGGTCTGTCATGTTGCCGGCGTCCTTGAAGCGCTGCAGGGTCTTGCCCGGCCAGACGGTATCGCCGGAAGCCTGCGCCGCCAGGCACAGATGCGTGAGTGCCATTCCCGCGAGCGCGCGGCGGCCCGAGGAGGCCGGGTCAGGCGTGTAAGCGCCGGTGTCGTGGTTGGCCTCGTACACGGCTTGCCAGTCGGCTGCCAGGGCTGTGGCCAGCTGCTGCCGCATGGCTTCGCGCACCGCATGAATACGCTGCGGGTCCACCACGTCCAGCTGTTCGGCCAGGTAGGTTTCGGATGGCAGGGTCAGCACCAGCTCCTTGAAGGCCGAGTCCAGCGCGGGGTGGCGCAGCACCTGGCGCATCGCGTCAAGATAGGCATCATCGAGCACTGCAGCCGTTACGGGGCCTGCGCCACTAGCTATTGATTTGATAGCGCGGTTGACGGCCAGGCGTTGCCCGGCTTCCCAGCGGTTGAAAGGGTCGCTGTCATGCGCCAGCAAATGCAGCAGCTGGGCGTCGGTGTAGTCAAACTCCAGCACCACCGGGGCGGTGAAGCCGCGCAGGATGGAGGGAACCGGCTCGGCATCGATGTTGACGAAGGTCAGCGTTTCGCTGGCCTGCGTCAGCACCACGGTGCGGGTGCGGGCAGGTGCCTGGCTCTCACCGGCCAGCTGCAGCGGCAAGTCCTGGCCGTCTGCGCCCAGCAGGCCCAGGCCGACCGGTATGACAAACGGCTCCTTCACGGCTTGCCCTGCCGTGGGCATGCAGCTTTGCGACAAGGTCAGGGTGTAGGTGCGCGCCGCCGCGTCATAAGCACCCTGCGCGTGCACACGCGGCGTGCCGGCCTGGCTGTACCAGCGCTTGAACTGCGGCAAGAGGCGCGCCAGGTCCGACATCGGGTTGGCGTCGGCAATCGCCTGCGCGAAGTCGTCGCAGGTCACGGCGTGGCCGTCGTGGCGCTCAAAGTAAAGCGTCATGCCGCGGGCAAAGCCCTCACGGCCCACCAGGGTCTGCATCATGCGGACGACTTCAGCGCCCTTTTCATAAATGGTGACGGTGTAGAAGTTGCTGATCTCGACGTAGCTGTCGGGCCGCACCGGGTGGGCCATGGGGCCGGCGTCTTCGGGGAACTGGGCGGTGCGCAGCACGCGCACGTCTTCAATGCGCTTGACGGCGCGGGCCGAGGCCTCGCCGCACAGATCCTGGCTGAACTCCTGGTCGCGGAACACCGTCAGGCCTTCCTTCAGGCTGAGCTGGAACCAGTCGCGGCAGGTCACGCGGTTGCCCGTCCAGTTGTGGAAGTACTCGTGGCCGACCACGCTTTCAATGTTGGAGAAATCAACGTCGGTGGCGGTGGCCTGGTTGGCCAGCACGTACTTGGTGTTGAAGATGTTCAGGCCCTTGTTTTCCATGGCGCCCATGTTGAAGTCGCTGGTGGCGACGATCATGAAGCGTTCCAGGTCCAGCGGCAGGCCGAAGCGGGCTTCGTCCCATGCCACCGAATGCATCAGCGATGTCATCGCGTGCTCGGTTTTGTCGAGGTCGCCGGGGCGCACATAAACCTGCAGCACGTGCTCCTTGCCTGCGCGGGAGGTGACGCGCTGCTCGCGGGCCACCAGCTGGCCGGCCACCAGGGCAAAGAGGTAGCTCGGCTTTTTGTGCGGGTCTACCCACTTGGCGAAATGCCGCGCGCCGTTGGGGCCGGGCTCCAGCGGGCCCTGGCTGACCAGGTTTCCGTTGGACAGCAGCACCGGGTACTGCGCCTTGTCGGCGCGCAGGGTCACGGTGTAGCTGGCCATCACGTCCGGGCGGTCCAGGAAGTAGGTGATGCGCCTGAAACCTTCGGCCTCGCACTGCGTGAAGAACGAGTTGTTGCTGACGTACAGGCCCATCAGCTTGGTGTTTTTGGCGGGGCAGGTCGTGGTGAAGATTTCCAGCTCAAAGGGCTCGGTGCCATCTGGCAGGTTTTCCAGCACCAGCTGGTTGCCTTCCATCTTGAAGGAGGTGCCCTGGCCGTTCACCAGCACGCGCGAAAGATTGAGCTCTTCGCCGTCCAGCTTCAGGGCTTGTGCCGGCACGTCCGGGTTGCGGCGCAGGCTCATCTTGTTGAGCACGCGTGTTTTCTGCGGGTCCAGGTCAAAGCACAGGTCGACCGTATCGATCCAGTAGGCGGGCGCGACGTAGTCGGCGCGGTTGATGACCACCGCGGCGCCGGGGCTCGCTCCGTCAAGCATATGCAGCATGGTTAATTCCTGAAAATCAAAATTTCACAACTTCCCGAGCGCGTCGAAAGGCACGCGCTCACACGCCCTCACACACCCTGTTTGAGGGAGGCTTCAATAAACACGTCCAGGTCGCCGTCCAGCACTTTCTGCGTGGCCGAGACTTCCACATTGGTGCGCAGGTCCTTGATGCGGCTGTTGTCCAGCACATAGCTGCGGATCTGGTGGCCCCAACCCACGTCAGTTTTTGTGTCTTCGAGTTTTTGCTGCGCTTCCTGCTGCTTGCGCAATTCGAAGTCATACAGACGCGAACGCAGGCGCTTCCAGGCCACGTCACGGTTGCTGTGCTGGCTGCGGCCGTCCTGGCACTGCACCACGATGCCGGTCGGAATGTGCGTCAGGCGCACGGCCGAGTCGGTCTTGTTGATGTGCTGGCCGC
Source organism: Polaromonas sp. P3_B4 (assembly GCF_056402835.1). NCBI lineage: Bacteria > Pseudomonadati > Pseudomonadota > Betaproteobacteria > Burkholderiales > Comamonadaceae > Polaromonas > Polaromonas sp. P3_B4. The sequence continues at coordinate 2,545,807 of NZ_JBFUGQ010000001.1, read as the reverse complement.
CGGCGCCGCTGGCGCGGAAGGTGTCGGTGCGCACGTCTGAAGGGTTGATCTCGATTTCAATCGAGTCATCGATCTCGGGGTAGACAAACACCGAAGCGAACGAGGTGTGGCGCCCGCCGGAGGAGTCGAACGGCGACTTGCGCACCAGACGGTGTACGCCGGTTTCGGTGCGCAGCAGGCCGAAAGCGTACTCGCCCTCGATCTTGATGGTCGCACCCTTGATGCCGGCCGTGTCGCCGGGCGATTCGTCTTCAACCGTGGTCTTGAAACCCTTGCGCTCCGCGTATTTGAGGTACTGGCGCAGCAGCATGCTGGCCCAGTCGCAGGCTTCGGTGCCGCCGGCGCCGGCCTGGATGTCGAGGAAGCAGGGCAGGGGGTCAGCCGGGTTGTTGAACATCCGGCGGAATTCCATCTTTTCGACTTCCGTAGCCACCTTGGCGGCTTCGCCTTCAATCGTCTGCATGCCGGCGTCGTCGCCTTCGGCCTTGGACATCTCGAAGAGTTCGGTGTTGTCGGCCAGCTCGGCGCTCAGGCGGTCGATCACATGGACCACGTCTTCCAGCGATTTCTTTTCCCTGCCGAGCTCCTGCGCGCGCTTGGGGTTGTCCCAGACCTTCGGGTCTTCCAGTGCGGCGTTGACTTCGTTCAGCTTACGTTCTTTGGCAGGGTAGTCAAAGATACCCCCGAAGTTCATTGACCCGGTTGCTGAGGTCCACGAGCTGGTTGCTGATGAGGTTGATGCGTTCTGCGTCCATGATTTTTCTGTCCTAAATGGTGGGAGCCGCATTGGGCGGCGTAACCCGACATTTTCTCATGATGCAGGGCCTTTCAGGCCAAGAACCCCTCAATCAGTGTTGCCAGCTGTTCCGGCTGGTCGTGGTGCAGCATGTGGCCGGCATCCTGGATCACCGCGACCTGCGCCTGGCGGACCTGTTTGAGCCGTTCGTGGTACTCGGCCAGGGTGTATTTTTCCTTCCACCACAGGGCCAGGGAGTCGTCGGATGCTTCGACGGCCAGCACCGGAGCACTGATGCAGCGGTAGACCTCGAGGGCCTCGTCGACGCGGTAGAGCTGCGCGCTGGTGATCTTGTGGGCAGCTTCTCCCAGAATCTCCCATTTGCCTTCGGCATTTGGCCGGGACCAATGGCTGGCCAGCCAGGCGGCCTTGTCGGCGGACAGGCGCGGGTTGGTTCTCATCAGGCGGCGTGCCACACCGGCCACGTCGGCATAGGCTTTGAGTTCCAGCTCGCCCCGATGCAGGCTTTTGAGTTCGTCTATCCACTTGGCATAACGCCCCGGCGCCTGCTCGGCTTTGCTGGACGGCAGGCCAAAGCCTTCCAGGTTGACCAGCCTGCGGATGCGCGCCGGCCGCACGCCTGCGTACAGCATGGCGACATTGCCGCCCATGCTGTGGCCTACCAAATCAACGGGTTTGTCGCCCGCGTAATGGTCAAGCAGAAAGTCCAGGTCTGCCAGGTAATCGGGAAACCAATAATTGTCGGCAGGGTTGCCTGCGGGGCCGGAACCAGTCAACCCGAAACCGCGCCAGTCGGGCGCGATGATGGTCCGGCCTTGCACGAAGGCGTCCGACAGTGCGTCAACCATGAACTGGTAAGAGGCTGCCACATCCATCCAGCCGTGCACCAGAACCAGCGGCGGCAATGCCGGGTTCGCGCCTGCCGCGCTTTCCCAGAGCCACACGTGGTAACTCAAGCCACGTATAGGGACAAACTCGCTGCGTGATGATCGTTTTTCTTTGTACATTGGTTCCCATGATAAAGAGACACGAGTTGACGCGCAGTCAAAACAGGGACAAGCCGGCCGGTCCCAAATCCCCCGCCGTCGGGCAAGCCGACCAGTACGCGGCGCTTCATTCCGGCTTCCGCTGGCAGGTCGACGAGCACTTCAACATCGCCGAAGTATGTTGCACCCGCTGGGCCAGGGGTGAAGGTGCAACGGCGGGTGCTACTAAAAGAATAGCTGTTCGCGCTCACCAGCCGGGCGCTGCAGCCGTTTCTTATACCTATTCGGAACTGAAGGGCGCTGCCGATGCCTTGAGCCATGTACTGGCCGGCCTGGGCGTTCAGCGCGGCGACCGCGTCGCCATCGTGATGCCGCAACGTTTTGAAACCGCTGTGGCTTACATGGCGGTCTTCCAGATGGGGGCGGTCGCCATGCCGCTGTCCATGCTGTTCGGCCCTGATGCGCTCGAATACCGCCTGCAAGACAGCGATGCGGTGCTGGCCATTTGCGACGAGAGCTCGATTGACAGCCTGAATGCCATCCGCGGCAACTGTCCGGCATTGCGCACGGTGGTGGCTGCAGGTGCGGCGCAGGGCAAGGGTGACGTGGACTACGAAACTGCGTTAGCGAAACACAGGAGCGCCTTCACCGCCGTCAAGACCAAGGCCGACGAAGGGGCGATCCTGATCTACACCAGCGGGACCACCGGCCCGCCCAAGGGCGCACTGCTGCCGCACCGGGCGCTGATCGGCAACCTGCCGGGTTTCGTCTGCAGCCAGAACTGGTTTGGCTTTGACGGCAAAACCAATAAAAAGTCCGACGCTGTTTTCTGGTCCCCGGCAGACTGGGCGTGGACCGGTGGGCTGATGGACGCCTTGCTGCCCAGCCTCTACTTCGGCCGGCCCATCGTTGCCTTCAACGGCCGCTTCAGCCCCGAGCTGGCGTTCAGCCTGATGGCGGAACAGGGCGTCACGCACACCTTTCTGTTCCCGACGGCGCTCAAGGCCATGATGAAGGCCTACCCTCGGCCCAGGCAGCACTTCAAGCTGAAACTGCAGGCCATGATGAGCGCCGGCGAAGCCGTGGGCGATGCGGTGTTTGCGTACTGCAAGGATCAGCTGGGTGTGATCGTCAACGAGATGTTTGGCCAGACTGAAATCAATTACGTGGTGGGCAACTGCAGCATGAACAGGGTTCATGGCGAGCGCAGCGCCGGGCCGCCCCAAGCAAGCTCAGCCCCCTCGGGGGGCAGCGCATTACACGAAGTGAAAAGCGTGGGGGCGTTTGCAGGTTGGCCCGCCCGGCCGGGCAGCATGGGCAAAGGCTACCCGGGGCACCGCGTGGCGGTGATTGACGACGAAGGCAAGGAATGCGCGGTGGGCGTGCCCGGCGATGTATCGGTCAACCGCTACGACATTCACGGCGACCCCGACCCAATCTTCTTTCTGGGTTACTGGAAGAAAGAGGAGTCCACCCGCGGAAAGTTCACCGGCGACTGGTGCCGCACCGGCGACCTGGCAAGGCGCGATGCCGATGGCTACCTCTGGTACGAAGGCCGCGCAGACGACGTCTTCAAGGCCGCCGGCTACCGCATCGGCCCCGGCGAAATCGAGAACTGCCTGGTCAAGCACGCAGCCGTCGCCAACGCCGCCGTGGTGCCCAAGCCCGACCGCGAGCGCGGTGCAGTCGTCAAGGCGTATGTCGTACTTGCTCCTGATTTGATAGCCGCTCGCGCAGGCCACCAGGGCGGTACAGCCCGATTTGATGATGAACTGACGCTGCAGCTGCAAGCCCACGTCAAAACCATGCTCGCGCCTTACGAATACCCCAAGGAGATTGAATTCATAGACGCGCTGCCCATGACCACGACGGGTAAGGTGCAAAGGCGCGTGCTGCGCCTGCAGGAAGAAGAGCGTTTTAAAGCATCAAAAACGTAGTAGCGAACCGCCATAAAAAAAGCACCCCGCAGGGTGCTTTTTTTCCTTCCAGTAGGGGCCGGGATCTGGCTTTGCCAGTCCCAAGGCGCCTGTCCCCTGCAAGGGGAGGTGGCGCTACACGAAGTGAGCGCCGGCAGGGGTGTGCCAGTTACCTAGTTGCGACCTGCTCAGCCACGTAGATTTCAACGCGGCGGTTCTTGTCACGGCCCTGCTGTGAGTTGTTGTCAGCCACCGGCTCGCGCGAACCGCGGCCGTCCGTCACGATGCGGGTGCGCGCCACGCCGCGGCTGACCAGGTAGTCGCGGGCCGAATCGGCACGGTCAATGGACAGCGGGTTGTTGATGGCGTCAGAGCCGGTGTTGTCGGTGTGGCCGATGATGGTCACTGTCGTTACCGGGTTCTGGTTCAGGCTGGTGGCGAACTGGTTCAGGATGGGGGCGAAGTTCGGCTTGATGGCGGAACGGCCCACGTCAAAGGAAACGTCGCTCGGGATGTCGAGCTTCAGGCGGTTGTCAGTGGTCTGGCTGACGGCCACACCGGTACCGACGGTCGCTTTTTCCATGGCGGCTTTCTGGTCCTGCATTTTCTTGGACCAGATATAACCGCCGCCGGCGCCTACAGCGCCACCCAGAACAGCACCGGTGGCTGCGCCTTTGGATCCGCCAGTTGCCGCACCCAGCACGGCACCTGCAACAGCGCCAATGCCGGCGCCCTTGGCGGTGCCCTGCTGTGTTTCGCTCATGTTGGCGCAGCCGGAGAGTGTCAACGCAGCCAGCGCCGCGCAGGTAATGGATGTGATGGTCAGCTTGTTCATGAAATGTTCCTCGGAAAGTTAATGTCGTTAATCTAGGTATCGGAGTGAAGGAGAACGGTTGTCGGTCTTACTTCAATCAGCAGCGCATTAAAGCGCGGGTGTGTGAATACTAGGCATGCAAAAAGTGAGCAGTTGTAAGACAAGGGCGCGATATAGGCGCGCCTGCACGCCGTTTACGGAGACCTTAAACTAGTCGTTTTGTCAATTCCGTGAATTCCGTCACAGCGTTTTTGCTGTCGTACGGCCTCTTCAATCTCACATGTGACTCCTCCATGAATAAAGTTCAACTCGGCTCCAGCGACCTTCACGTGACCCCCATTTGCCTGGGTACCATGACATTCGGCGAGCAGGTGGATGAGCCCACGTCTCATGCCATCCTGGACCGCTCACTGGAGCGCGGCGTCAACTTTCTCGACACCGCCGAAATGTATTCGGTGCCGGCGCGCGCCGAGACCTGCGGTTCGACCGAAACCATCATCGGCAACTGGTTCGCCAAAAATCCTTCGGCACGCAACAAGCTGGTGCTTGCCACCAAGGTAGCCGGACCTTCGCGCGGCATGCCCTGGGTGCGTGAAGGCAGCGGCATGACGGCTCAAGACATTCTGGCTTCGTGCGATGCCAGCCTGAAGCGGCTGAAGACCGACGTCATCGACCTCTACCAGATTCACTGGCCTGAACGCCACGTGCCGGCGTTTGGCGCGCTGTATTACAACCCTGCGCAAGAGCGCTCTGCCACGTCGATCCATGAGCAGCTCGAGGCACTCGGTGCTTTGGTGAAAGCCGGGAAGGTGCGTTTTATCGGGCTTTCCAACGAAACCCCGTATGGCGTGCACGAGTTTGTGCGCCTGGCCGAGCAGCACGGTTTGCCGCGTGTGGCCACCGTGCAGAACCCATACTGCCTCGTCAACCGCACGGTGGAAAACGGCCTGGACGAAACCATGCACCGCCTGGGTGTCTCGCTGCTGGCTTATTCGCCCTTGGGCTTCGGTTTGCTCACAGGCAAATACGACCAGTCGGGCACTGAAGGCCCGGCCGCGCCCAAGGATGCGCGCATCGCCAAATTCGAGTCGGTGCGCAAACAGCGTTGGGGTCGCCCCGAGGCACTGGCCGCCGCACGGCGCTACAACACGCTGGCGCGTGACAACAAGCTGACCCCGACCCAACTGGCGCTGGCGTTCTGCTACACCAAGTGGCATGTGGCCAGTACCATCATCGGCGTGACCTCGGTCGCGCAGCTGGACGAAGACCTGGATGCCTGGGGCACCAAGCTCACGCCGGAAGTGCTGGCCGAGATCGACAAGATTCGCTGGGAGCTGCGGGACCCCGCGCTCTAGAAATGACTCTCCCCCGAAGCGCCTTCGGCGCCTCCCCCCAGGGGGCGCCACCTGCGGCCCGGCAAAGCCGGTTCCGCGATGGCACTTGAACGGAGGCACCGCAGTGAGTAAGAAAAACCACGTCAGCGAAACGCCGGCTACGCAGTTGTTGAAGGCCAACAAGGTCGACTTCACCGAGCACCCCTACGAATACCTCGAACACGGCGGCGCCCAGCACAGCGCCGAAGTACTTGGCTTCGATCCTTTTACCGTCGTCAAGACACTGGTCATGCAGGACCAGGATGCCAAACCCTTGCTGGTGCTGATGCACGGCAACCGCAAGGTTTCCACCAAAAACCTGGCGCGGCAGATCGGGGCCAAGTCGGTCGAACCGTGCAAGCCCGAAGTCGCCAACCGCCACAGCGGCTACCTGGTCGGCGGCACATCGCCTTTCGGCACGCGCAGGGCGATGCCGGTGTATATCGAGGAAAGCATCCTGGCCCTGCCCAAAATCGCCATCAACGGCGGGCGGCGGGGCTACCTGATTGGTATTGACCCGCAGGTTTGTGTCACCTTGCTGGGTGCAAAATCAGTCAACTGCGCCTTAGAACCTGTTTAATGTCTTTTTGGAGATCGCATTGGCGTGCAATCGGGATGAGTGGATGCTTCGGATGCGCCGCATGGGCTGGAGCCCATGCAAGCTGCCGGGGCGTCCAATCGCCCGATTTCACGCCAACCCTTCGGGCAAGTGCCTTTTCGGGCGATCTGCGGCGTTGCGGCGCTTGCCCATAGCTGGGCTATGGGCTGCACACCGCGCCTTGCATCCCATCCCGAAAAGGTACTTGTGCGACTCCAAAAAGACATTAAACAGGTTCTCAGTATGGACAACGCAACGGGCCACGGCTGAAATGCCGGTGGCCACCACATAACAAGGGAGATGAATTTGGACTACGTGTATTCAGCCGGCGCGACTTTGCTGGCTTACCTGATCGGCTCGCTGTCGTTTGCTGTCATCGTCAGCCGGGTGATGGGTTTGAGTGACCCCCGCAGCTACGGCAGCAAGAACCCCGGCGCCACCAACGTGCTGCGTTCCGGCAGCAAGGCCGCGGCGGCAATCACGTTACTGCTGGACGGCCTCAAGGGTTGGGTGCCGGTGGTGCTTGTCAAATGGTTTGGCGGTGACTATGGCCTCGGCGAAGGCACGATGGCCGCCGTCGGGCTGGCGGCTTTCCTGGGTCACCTCTATCCGGTGTTTTTCCAGTTCAAGGGTGGCAAGGGTGTCGCGACGGCGGCCGGGGTGTTGCTGGGCGTCAGCTGGGTGTTGGGTGTTGCCACGCTGGCAACCTGGGTGATCGTCGCCTTCTTTTCGCGCTATTCCTCACTGGCATCACTGGTGGCGGCCGTTTTTTCGCCGCTGTATTACCTGTTTGGCGACCGGGCCGCCTGGTATGTCGACAAGAACCTGCTGGCCATGATGGTCGTTGTCAGTGCGCTCCTGATCTATCGCCACCGCGAGAACATCAATAAGCTGATCAAGGGAACGGAGTCGAAGCTGGGTGGTTCAAAACAGGCCACCAAATAGCCCGGCCGGCAACGCACCGCGAAGGGCTAATAACGCTTGTCCAGCGTCATGAGGTTGTTGTCGCGTTTCATCTGAAAACGCGATAGAAAACTGTTGCCCAGCAGCAGAAAAGGCATCGGTTGCGGTATGACGACCGCATCCACGTCAAAGACCTCCACGTCACCCACACGTACCGAGTTGAGCTTGACCCGGTAGCCTTGCGTGGTGCCGTTGGCTGTGGACATGCGCACGGGCTGCCCGTCTTTGTAGTTAATGCCAGAGCGCTCCGCATCTGACGCGCTCATGGCAATGCTGGTCGCACCGGTGTCAACCATGAACTGCACGGCTTTTCCGTTGATTTGCCCGGCCGTCATGAAGTGGCCGCCACCGCTCTCGGTAATGGTGATACGGGTGCCTCGTCCTGCTGAGGCGGTGCTGCCGCCGGAGTTCACCGGCGCATCGCCCACCCGCAGCGTGTGCCGCTTGCCGGACTGCTCAATGACAGCCTGATCGCTGGTGGTGGAAATAATCTTTATGCCCTGGTGTGTTTCACCGGGCGCGACACTCTTGGGTGAACCGCCGTTGACCACCAGCAGGGCCTTGGTGCCCATCATGCCGGCCAGTGCCACCGACTGGACTTCGTTCTGCGCCTGTGCCGCGCCGTGCAGCAGCAAAGACGCGGACAGCAAAAATGCTGCTTGGGTGAGGGCGGGCAGAAGATTCATGGCAATCCTAATCGCGACGGTTGTCAAAACTCAGCGGAAAGTCCTTCATCTCCGACAGGATCAGCGCCATGGCGGCCTGCAGGTCGTCGCGCTTGGCGCCCGTGACGCGGACTTTTTCTTCCTGGATGGCGGCCTGCACCTTGAGTTTGCTGGCCTTGATGGCGGCCTGGATCTTCTTGGCGGTTTCGGTGTCGATGCCATTGCGGACCTTGTTGGTCTGCTTGACCTTGTCGCCGCCGATTTTCTCGATCTTGCCGGTGTCCAGAAAGCGCACGTCAACGCCTGCCTTGGCGAGCTTGGAGCGCAGGATGTCATTGATCTGGTCGATCTGGAAGTCGCCGTCGCCGACGAGAATGATGTCCTTGTCCTTCAGCTCGATGGAGGCCGAGGTGCCCTTGAAGTCAAAGCGATTGCCGACTTCCTTGGAGGTGTTTTCCACGGCGTTTTTGACCTTGACCAGATCGGCTTCAAGAACGGTGTCGAAAGAGGGCATGGTGCAAGTCTTTTTTACGGGGGTTGGAGTGAGACAATCACCCGGATGTTAGTCGAGAAAAACGTTCCACTCCAGCATTCCAACACCTTTGGCATCGTCGCCAAGGCGCTCAGCCTGGTGCGGGTGACAAAGGAGGCCGATATTGCCGCGGCTTTGCAAGACCCGGCCCTGAATGCTGCCCCCAAGTTTGTGCTGGGCGGCGGAAGCAACATCGTGCTGACCGGGGACGTCAAGCCGCTGGTGCTCAAGGTCGAAATCATGGGTAAACGGCTGCTCAGGGAAGACGCCAAGGCCTGGATCATTGAGGCAGGCGCCGGTGAAAACTGGCACGACCTTGTCACCTGGACGCTGCAAAACGGCTACCCGGGCCTGGAAAACCTGGCATTAATTCCCGGAACGGTCGGTGCATCACCAGTACAGAACATCGGCGCCTATGGCGTGGAACTGCAAGACCGCTTTGAGTCGCTCGACGCCATCGACTTGACGACCGGCCAGCCATTTACCCTCAATGCCGCGCAATGCGCGTTTGGCTACCGTGATTCGGTGTTCAAGCACAGCAGTTCGGCGCCGGAGTCGGCCGCCCATGGTTTTGGGCTGGAAGGCAAGGCGTTCATCACGCGGGTACGGTTTGCCCTTCCCAAGGCGTGGAAACCGGTGCTGGGCTACGCCGACATTGACAAAAAAATGGCGCAGTCCGGCATCCAGGCGCCCGACGCCCAGCAAATTTACGACTGGATCTGCGAAATCCGCAAAGCCAAGCTGCCTGATCCGCAGGTGATCGGCAACGCCGGCAGCTTTTTCAAGAACCCGACCGTCTCGCCCGAGCAGTGCGCCGACATCATCCAGCGGGAGCCCAAAATCGTTCACTACCACCTCGCCGACGGCACGGTCAAGCTGGCCGCCGGATGGCTCATTGACGCCTGCGGCTGGAAGGGCAAGACCATCGGCAATGCCGGTGTCTACGAAAAACAGGCACTGGTGCTGGTCAACCGCGGCGGCACGGCCGACCCCGTCACGGGCGGCGAGGTCATGACGCTGGCCAAGGCCATCCAGACCAGTGTGTACGAACGCTTTGGCATCCTGCTGGAGCCTGAACCGGTGGTGGTCTGATGGCGACCGCCGCAAAGGTCTACACCGGGCCCGACATCGCGCTCTGGCGCCGCCTGGTGCTGCGCCATGCGCGGCAGCTTGCGGTCGTGCTGGTCATCCTCTGGGTGGTGCTGATGATGGCCGGCGAGGCCGGCTGGCGCAAGCCGACGGGGCTGGCAACCGGAATATTCGGGCTGGTCGCCGCCATGGTGGTGTTGGCGGTGTGGGCAGGCCGCGAACGTGAACGCCTGGTGCGCGAGGCGCCGCTGCCGCAGTTCCTCAAGCGCAAGCTGCGCGACACCTATCCGCACCTGAGCGCCAAAGACACCGAACTGGTCGAGCGCGGGCTGCGGCAGTTCTTCCTGGCCTGCGTGCGCAGCAAGGGCAAGTTTGTGGCCATGCCGTCGCGCGTGGTCGACAGCATGTGGCACGAATTCATCCTGCACACGCGCGCCTACCGTGAATGGTGCGACCTCGTGCTGGGCCGTTTCATGGACCATGTACCGGCTGAAGTGCTGGGCCGCCGGGCTGCCAGCAACGACGGCCTGCGGCGCGCGTGGTACTGGGCCTGCCGCGACGAGGCCATCAAACCGCGCTCCCCCAGCCGCCTGCCGCTGCTCTTTGCCCTGGATGCGAAGCTGGCGATTCCCAACGGCTTTCATTACTTGCCCGACTGCAGCCAGCCTCAGCGCGACGACGGAACAGGCGGTTCAGCGGGCGCTTATTGCGGCGAAAGCTTTTCCGACGGCAGCTACAGCGGCGATGCGGATGGGTTCGGCGGCTCCGACAGCAGTAGCAGTAACTCCAGTGACGCAGGCAGTGATGGCGGTAGCGACGGTGGTGGATGCGGCGGAGGTTGTGGCGGGGGTGGCGATTAGCGCGTGGCGGAGGGACGAAAGAGCAACAAAAAATCCGCCTGAAGGCGGTTTTTGACGGTTGCTATGCTTTTAATAGCTGCTTGCGCCCGTCAGATGGGAGCCCCGAGCATTTTTTATACCGAAAAAAGAGGGTTCTCGCCGAAGAAATCCAGTGCCGGCTCCCGCAGAAGCACCCGCCACGCCGCAATTTCAGAACCCGACGCCTCATTGGCCAAAAAGCTGATTTGCGCCCAATGCCGTGAGAAGATCAGCTTCCCCGAAGGCAAATTCTGCTGGAATAACGCCAAGCGGTTCGGCGGGTTGCAGTATTGGCGAGAGCATCAGGGATTGCTTGCTTGATTAGCTCAGCATTCAAGGCCAATGTGGGGGGACCAGGGAGTGGGACGAAATGCAGCAGAGTATTCAATCTAACTTCGATGTGCTGCGCTCTTACGAGGAGCAGCTCTGGCGCCTGAGTGCCTTGGCCGAGCGGTACTTTGCTGAAGACCCAAACACCTGTTTGCTCAAACTGCGCCAGTTTTCGGAGTTGCTGGCTCAGTCATTGGCAGCGCGCACTGGCCTTTATACGAATCCGGAAGAGACGCAGTACGAGCTCATCCGTCGGTTGCAAGGCGAAGGAGTGTTGCCCAAGGAGGTTAAGCAGGTCTTCGATCAAATTCGCGTTACCGGCAACGCGGCAAACCACGCACTGCGGGGCGATCACGCCGCCGCGCTCTCCACTCTCAAGCTGTGCTGGCAACTCTGCCTATGGTTTCATCGCACATTCAGAGATGCGAATTTTCGCTCTGGCCCATTTGTTCCTCCCAAGCCGCCAGCAGACGAAAGTACTGAGTTGCGCGCCGAGTTAGCTCAACTGCGGCAGGCCGTCTCAACTTTTCACTCGCAGCAGGAGCAGGTAAGCAACGAGCTGCAATCAGCCAAAACGCAGTTGTCGTCAATTAGCGAAGAGCGCAGCATCTGGGAACAATTGGCTACAGAGGCCGATAGGGATAAAGCGCGGCTTGCAGAGCAATTGGCTGCACTGCAAAGTGCCGCCCAAGTCGCTCCAGCCGTTCAGTTCAAATCCTTCTTGCAGTCCGCTGCCACGGCGGCAACGTTGGTTCAGTTGGATGAGGCCGAGACCCGCCGCATCATCGACGAACAATTGCGCCAAGCAGGCTGGGAGGCAGACACTCAAGTCCTACGCTACAGCAAGGGTATCCGACCACAGCGTGGCCGCAATATGGCAATTGCCGAGTGGCCTTGCGATGGCTATTCCGCTGACTATGTGCTTTTTCAGGGCCTTACGCCTACGGCAGTGGTAGAGGCAAAACGAAAAAACGTCGATGTATCCGGCGCGTTGCAACAAGCCAAGCGCTACAGCCGTACCTTTTCTGTCAGCAAAGAAACACTGCTTCATGAACGCAATTGGGGCACGGAATCTGAATACCGCATCCCATTTGTCTTCTCCGCCAATGGCCGCCCGTATCTGCGGCAACTGGCCACCAAGAGCGGCATCTGGTTTTGTGACCTGCGCCACCCAGAGAACCGTAGCCAAGCGCTAGATGGTTGGTACAGCCCGGAAGGGCTGAAAAGCCTGCTGGGTGTTGACGAAGTGAAGGCCCATGCGCAGCTGGACAACACCGAGTTCAACTTTGGTTTCCCTTTACGTCCTTATCAACAGAAAGCTATCCGCGAGACGGAAGTCACTATCAGTAAAGGCCAGCGCGAAATTCTGTTGGCTATGGCCACCGGTACCGGAAAAACCAAAACCTGCATTGCGCTGATCTACCGTCTGCTCAAGGCTAAACGTTTTCGCCGCATTTTGTTTTTAGTAGACCGCTCAGCACTGGGTGAACAAGCCGCCAACTCTTTCAAAGACACCCGCATGGAGCGACTTCAAACCTTTGCGGACATATTCGGCATTAAAGAGCTGGAGGCGCAGTCGCCAGATGACGATACCGCCGTCCACATCGCTACGGTGCAAGGCATGATGCGCCGCGTGCTTTTCTCCGCCGACGGCGTGGCTCCGCCCACCGTTGACCAGTACGATTGCGTTGTTATCGATGAATGCCACCGCGGCTACACGTTGGACCGCGAAATGTCCGATACCGAGCTCAGCTTCCGCGGGTTTGACGACTACATCTCAAAATACCGCCGCGTGCTGGACTATTTTGACGCCGTGAAAATCGGCCTAACGGCCACACCCGCGCTGCACACTACCGAGATTTTTGGTCTACCCGTGTTTACCTATAGCTACCGTGAGGCCGTGGTCGATGGATATTTGGTGGACTACGAACCGCCTATTCAGATCTACACCGAACTTTCGAAGAACGGTATGCACTGGAAGGTAGGTGAAGAGGTGAAGGTGTACGACACGGGCCGTAACCAGGTTGACCTGTTCAAGGCGCCGGATAACATTGATCTCAACGTTGAAGACTTCAACCGAAAGGTCATAACCCGATCTTTCAATCAAGCGATTTGCCAATACCTGGCCCAAGAAATAGACCCTACCGGCAAACGCAAAACGCTCATCTTCTGCGTAAACACTGACCATGCAGATTTGGTAGTAGAAATTCTCAAGGATGCGTTTGAAGCCCAATACGGCAGCGTGGAGGACGACGCTGTCATCAAAATCACGGGCAACGCCGACAAGCCGCTGGAGCTCATCCGGCGCTTCAAAAATGAGCGCCTGCCCAACGTCGCGGTAACCGTGGACTTGCTGACCACTGGCGTGGACGTGCCAGAAATCTGCAACCTGGTATTCCTGCGCCAGGTCAATAGCCGCATATTGTTTGATCAAATGCTGGGTCGTGCCACCCGCCTATGCGACTTTGATGGCGATGCCAAAGACAGCTTCCGCGTGTTTGATGCTGTGCGTATCTTTGAGGCTATTGGCAGCATGACCGCCATGCGCCCCGTGGTAGTCAACCCCAGCATCACCTTTGCCCAGTTAGAACAAGAAATGGTAAGCGTGCAAGACGTAGCGGCGCGCGAGCTGGTACGCGAGCAATTCTTGGCCAAACTTCAAGTCAAAAAACGCCACTTGGACGACAAAGCCGCCCAAGATTTTGAAACTAAAGCGGGCATGAGCCCAGATGCTTTCATCAAGAAACTGCGCGCGCTGTCGGTGGATGAAGTCGCCAACTGGTTCATACAAAATCCCAACCTTGGTGAACTGTTGGACCGTAAGCGTCAGGGCAGCGGCCAACCCGTATTCATCTCAGACCACCCGGATGCACTTGCGGGCATAGAGCGAGGCTACGGCAACGCCAGCAAGCCTGAAGACTATTTGAAAGAATTCAAGGACTTTATTGCCAGCCATGGCAACGAGCTGCCCGCACTCATCACCGTGCTAACTCGTCCGCGCGACCTGACGCGTAAGCAACTCAAAGAACTGGTGCTAGCGCTGGATCAGGCTGGTTTTACTGAGATGCGCCTTGCAGCCGCTTGGCGCGAGCTCAGCAACCAAGACATTGCCGCTCGCATCATTGGCTACATACGCCAGGCCGCCATTGGCGACGCTTTGCTACCTTATACCGAGCGTGTAGACCACGCCTTGCAAGACCTGTTGTCCAAGCCCTTGGCTGGAAAGCCCTGGACGCAGCCGCAGCGAGACTGGCTCAAGCGCATTGCCGCGCAGACCAAAGCAAATATGTTGGTAGACCGGGACGCATTGGACGATCCAGACCTTATATTCAAGCGCGACGGTGGCGGCTTTGCCCGCCTGGACAAATTATTCAACGGCCAGCTCCAGCCGGTACTGGCGGCCTTTAACGATGCACTATGGGCAGACGATCAAAAGTTTGCCTGACGACTTAAGACAACATGACTCAAATCAACCCCGCGGCGTCAGACATTGCCGCCAAGCTCTGGAACCTGTGCAACCTGTTGCGCGACGACGGCGTGACTTACCACCAATACGTGAGCGAGCTCACCTATTTGCTGTTCTTGCGCATGATGAAAGAGACCGACCAAGAAGACAGCCTGGTCATCTTTAAAGCACCCAAGAAGGGCGAACCGGTTGAAAAGATGGACGGCACCCGCTGGGCAGATTTGATGGCTGCCTCTGCTCCTGAGCGCCTGGACCTGTACAAAGAGCTTTTATTGGACTACGGCCTACACGGCAAAGGGAGTGTGCAGCAGATATATGCCAACGCCAGCACGTTCATCACCAAACCGGCCACGCTGTCCAAGCTGGTGGTAGAGATTGATAAGCTGGATTGGTATAGCGTGCAGCGCGACGACCTGGGCGACCTGTATGAAGGTTTGCTGGAGCGTAACGCCAGTGAGAAGAAGAGCGGGGCCGGCCAATACTTCACTCCGCGCGATCTGATTGACAGCATCGTTTCCGTCATGCAGCCCACGCTGAAAGATGTGATCCAAGACCCGGCCTCTGGCACTGGTGGCTTTTTGATCGCAGCCAACAACTACCTGCGTGCCAAATACCCGCCTGACGAGCGCACCGAAGCGCAGCAGCGAAAGTACCGCACCAGCACGTTTTATGGCATGGAGCTGGTGCAAGACACCCACCGTCTGGCGCTTATGAACATGCTGCTGCACGGCATTGAGGGTGGCATTCAGTTCGGCGACACACTTGCCGAAGAAGGCGCTCACTTGCCCGCAGCTACCCTCAATCTCAGCAACCCACCCTTTGGCACCAAAAAAGGCGGGGGCCTGCCCACCCGCACAGACTTTACTTACCCCACCACCAATAAGCAGTTTTGCTTCTTGCAGCACATTTACCGCAACTTGGCGCCGGGTGGCCGCGCGGCGGTAGTGTTGCCAGACAACGTGCTGTTTGAGAGCAATATCGGCGCAGACATACGCCGTGATTTGATGGAGAAGTGCAACCTGCACACTATCCTGCGCCTGCCCACGGGTATCTTCTACGCCCAAGGGGTTAAAACAAACGTGCTGTTTTTCACGCGCGGGAAGAAAGACACTGGCAACACCAAAGAAGTATGGGTGTACGACATGCGCGCCAACATGCCTCAGTTTGGCAAACGGACGCCGTTCACCCGCGACTACTTTCGCACCGTTCCGGACGCCGCACCGGACGTGCCGCGCGACAAGTTTGAAGACGTGTTTGGCACCGACCCGTGCGGCGGTCCCGCTGCCCTGGCCCAGCGGGTGGACGCTGGCGAAGCTGGCCGCTGGCGCAAATACTCGCGCGAGCAAATCAAAGCCCGCGGCGACAACCTAGACATCAGCTGGCTCAAAGACGACAACGCGGAGACTGTCGAAGCCCAGCGGGATGAACCCGCACTGGTTGCCCGCCTGATTCTGCGCGAGTTGACTGATACCATGGCCGACCTGCGCAGCCTACTGGATGAGTTGGGTGAAGATCCTGACGCGGCGTTGGAAGACTTTTTGATTGGTGTTGAAGACAGTGACATTGGAGCAAACACGTGAGTGGGGTGTGGGAAAGCTACCCTCTGCAGTCTCTAGTCATCAAGGTGGGAAGTGGATCTACGCCCAAAGGTGGCTCTGAAGCTTATAAAAAAGCTGGCGTACCGTTAATTCGCTCGATGAACGTCGTATTTTTCGGATTCAAACGGGCGGGTCTGGCTTACATCGACGCAAATCAAGCAGCGCAGCTTGACAATGCCACTGTGAAGGCGGGGGATGTCTTGCTCAACATCACAGGTGCGTCGATAGGGCGAGTGACGTTGGCACCCGACGAGTTTGAGGGGGCAAGAGTGAATCAACACGTCTGCATCATTCGACCGAATGAAGCTCTTGATGCCCGGTTTTTGAATGCCTATTTATCCAGTCCTGCGCTGCAGCGTCAAATTTGGAATGACAACTTTGGAGTCACCAGGCAGGCACTAACAAAGCAGCAAATACTTGATTTCAAAGTGCCTGTTCCCCCCAGGTCCGAGCAAATCCGAATCGTCAACCAGCTCCACACCCTGCTTACCCGCATCCAGTGCTGCAACAACCGCTTCGACGCCATTCCCGCCTTGCTCAAGCGGTTTCGGCAAGCGGTTTTGGATGCGGCGACAAGTGGGCGATTGACAGAGGAATGGAGAGAGCTTGCTGGCTCCACTTTGGACTCTTGGAATACTGTCCCAGTTGGGGATCTGATCACCGGCATACAGGCTGGTCTAAACGTCACTTGCGAAGAGCGTCCGCCGTTAAGCACTGAAAAAGGGCTTGTGAAAATCAGTGCGGTCACGTGGGGTAGGTTTGATGAAGACGAAAGCAAAACGTTGCCCGCAGATTCTGCTGTATCTGAACGTGTACGAATACAAAGTGGTGATTTCCTAATTTCCAGAGCCAATACTTTGGAACTAGTCGGTGCTTGTGTGATCGTCGAGGAAATTAGCAGAAATCTGTATCTGTCTGACAAAGTTTTGAGGCTTTTAGTTGCCGAGGAGCTAAAGCCTTGGCTACTTTTTTGTTTGCGCTCGCGCGCTGGGCGGCAACAAATAGAGTCATTGGCGAGTGGCAATCAACTCTCTATGCGTAATCTTTCACAAGCGAATTTGAAGAGTATTTTGATTCCAGTTCCTACTGTCAAAGAACAAGCAGAAATCATCCGCCGCGTAAAAGCAATGTTTGCTCTAGCCGATCGAATTGAAGCTCGCGCTAGCGCTGCCCGCTTCCAAACTCGGCGCCTAGCCCCACTGACGCTAGCCAAAGCCTTTCGCGGGGAGCTGGTACCGCAAGACCCAGACGATGAGTCCGCAAGTGATTTACTCAATCGGATCGCAGTTGCTCAATCTCAGAAACCGAAAACGCGCATTGCAAAAAAGGGAGTGCAACAAACGCGAAAAGTGAAACTGCAAGATGTAAATCCTGTTGATACGGGTGATGAGCCCTTGGACGAACCCATGAAACTAGATTCCGTACCTTCCAAATACTTGGAAAACCTAGTCCCTGTTGTGGTAGGCGTGAATGCCAAAGAACTGTGGCGAAAATCGAAACTTAGCATTGATGATTTTTACGTTCAACTTAGCAAGGAAATTGACCGAGGTTTGTTAGAAATTGATCCGCACGACGAGTCAAGAATTCATCGAAGTTCCGCCAGCCAAAGAGGTCAGGCATGAGAATCGATTGGCTAAAAATCCCGGCGGACCGAAATTTAAAGAATCTGCATATTGACTTTGACGAGACTGTTCCGATTGCCGTTCTGTTAGGACGTAACGGCTCAGGTAAGTCGAACCTAATTGAAAACATTGTCGAGATTTTTCTTGCATTGGAAAATGCTGAACCGGCTGCGCGCTTTGCCTACGAAATGCAATATTTTTGCCACGGGCATCGAATCTTTGTTGATGCTGATCCAAATCGCCAGAGAGATCGAATCAAGTTTTCTGTGGACGATGCTTCCATCACGCAAGCGGCCTTCAAGCGTGGTATTCGGCAATACCTTCCAAAGTACGTATTTGCGTACTACTCCGGTTGGAATGACCGACTGGAAAAAAAATTCACAGCACCAACACGGAAGTACTATCAATCCAATTTGGACAGCAAAGATTCGGAGGGTGTGCGGCGGTTTTTCTTTTGTAGAAAGGACTACGCGAACTTGGCGCTTTTGGCGCTCTTCTTTGAAGAGCACCCGTTGGCAAATTACATTCGAAAAGAATTGCTTGGAATCGAATCTTTCGATTCGGCATTATTTGTTCTGAAAGCGCCCTACTGGTCAAAATCAAGTGCGCACTCTCGGCCGGAAGGGAATGATTTTTTTTGGGGAGCAAAGGGGAACTTCAGCGATTTTATGGAGAGACTGAGGGCGGCATCGCTGGCACCTATCCGAAATCTTGAACTGACAGAGCCCGATGTACGCGGCAGAAACCAAAGTAGCGAACGTTTGTATTTGTATTTGAAGGACAGAGAGAGTCTGGACAAAATTCGGCTGCCATACGAGACACCAAAGCTGCTGTTCAACCACCTGGAGAGCATGTATCTCAGCGATTTGATTGGAGAGATTAGAGTAGTTGGACGTCGCGAAGACGGCAGCCTTGTTAGGTTCGATCAACTAAGCGAGGGTGAGCAGCAACTGGTGGCTGTGTTTGGGTTGCTGCTGTTCACACAGTCTGATGAGTCGTTGTACTTGCTGGATGAGCCCGATTCCCATTTGAATCCGCGTTGGACTTATGAGTATCGCGCAATGCTAAAGAAGGCATTGTTCCCTGCGTGGGACGACGATCGCGCGGAGTCCGAACCAGATGAAAACCCTATCGACACCAGCGCCCCCCCCGCGACGGCGGGAAATAGCCAAGTATTGATCGCCACACATAACCCATTGATGATCAGTGCCCACCCTAGAACTCATGTTCGGATCCTCAATAGAACTCCTGATGGCACAACGGCACTGCCACCGGAAGATGAGCCTCCAGGGATGAGTATTGACAGGTTGCTGACCAGCGATGTCTTCGGGCTTGAGTCGGCAATGCCTGAGAGTGTGCTAAATCGTTTGTCGAGGCGCGAGGAGCTCGCTTCAAAGCCCGAACGTACACATGAAGAAGATGAAGAGTTGACAAAACTTTCCAGCCAATTGGAGGAAGTCGGATTGATGCGAACGTATCGCTTGCCTGAAGAGAAAGAATTCATCGAAGCAATGCGTCGAAGGGAGCTGCGATCAACTATTGGAATGACAGAGACCGAAATCGCAGAGCGAAACGCACGTGCAGATGCATTGCTCGAAGAGATATTTATTTCAAAACCATGAGGTACATACCACTGCTCGAAAGCAATGGGCCAATCAAAAATGGTCAGGCAGATGCCGCTTGGCTCACCGCAGCGAGCAACTTAACGAAGCTGCTCAGTGCGGCCCCGAATAAGGCGGCAAGGGATGCAATCCTTGACACGAAAGCCAACGAGATTTGGGGCGAGGTGAAAGATTGGTTGCTATCGTTATCGCACAACAAATGCTGGTTTTCTGAGGCCGAGGATCATTTTTCGAATAGAGATGTAGAGCATTTTCGGCCAAAAAAAGCCTGTAAGAGATTGATGGGCCAACGAAAGACTACCTATGAAGACGGCTATTGGTGGTTGGCATACGACTGGAAGAATTACCGTATTTGCGGAAATGTTGGCAATTCAAAGAAGGGAATCATGTTTCCCTTGCAACTCGGCAGCTTGGTTGCAACTTTTGGTGGGCACTCGTATTTGAACGAAAACCACATGCTTCTTGACCCGGCCTGTCCCGCTGACCCTCCATTGCTTGATTTCATCGAAACGGGAAAGGCTGTTCCCCACCAGGACGCGGATGCAAATGATCGCGAACGTGTGGAGAAAACTGTAGTGCACTTAAAGTTGGATTTTGAGAAACTTGAAGAGGCGAGAGCGAAAATTTGGATGAAATGTCGGCTTTTGATTCAGGAGTGTCGCGATATTGCTGCCGCAGGAAATATGGGGCCGGCGGAGAGAGTGTTAGTTGAAGGTAAAAGGAATGAATTGCGTGCGATGGTTCAGCCTGAGGCTCCGTTTTCTATGACTGCGGCGGCATGCCTTAGAAAGAGTGGCGTTAGTTGGGCTGCTGCAATTGCAACTGGAGCTTGACCATATGAGCGACATCAAAATTTTCCGGCTCTCCGGCGGCAACGCCAACGAATTGCAAGGCAGTGCATCCGATCTGGAGAAGCCTCTTCAAACGCTAATTGAAGCCAACTTACAGCCCCTACTAAATATTCGCTTCGTTGCCAGCGAGCATTCAACGGGGAAAACACATGGCGGGCGCATTGATTCGCTGGGGCTTGATGAGAACCATTGCCCGGTGATTCTGGAATACAAGCGCTCGGTGGGGGAGAACGTCATTAATCAGGGCTTGTTCTATCTGGATTGGTTGATGGACCACAAGGCCGAATTCAAGCTCCTGGTCTTGGACAAGCTGGGTACCGCGGCGGCGGACACCATCGACTGGAGCGCGCCGCGCGTGGTGTGCATCGCGGCGGACTTCACCAAATACGATAACCATGCAGTGCAGCAGATTGGGCGAAATATCGACCTGATTCGCTACCGTCGGTTTGGAGAGGATTTGCTCCTGTTGGAGTCTGTCAACGTGGGGAGCGACACCGCTAGCAAAACCGGCGCACCCAAGAGCGCCAAAGCCTCTGGCGGCAAGGCGGAGGCTCTAAGTAACGCGGTGTCTATGCCTTCTGAAGCCGTAGGCACCAAAAGTACAGGACCAGACAAGTCGTTTGCCGAGCTGCTGCCGACTCTATCCGAGCCAATGCAAGTGTTGCTAGCCTCTCTGGAGGATTACACCTTGTCGCTAGGGGACGATGTTCAGCGCAAGGAGCTACGTTTGTACGTGGCCTTCAAGCGCCTGAAGAATTTCGCCACAGTAGTGCTGCACCGTAAAAATTGCTTGTTCTTGTTCCTGCACCTAGACCCGGCAACCGCGGTGCCGGTGCTATCCAACGCACGTGACGTGACCAACATTGGCCACTGGGGCACAGGGAACTTGGAGGTGGTCTTATCTTCATTGGCGGACTTGGAGGCAGCTAAGCCTTTCATTGCTGCTGCCTACGAGGGGCGGAACCCCGGTTAACGACAACGCCCGCCAAGCTTTAACTTGGCGGGCGTTTCTTTTTATTGGTGATAAGTCAGTTCTGACTTACTTACCCAGCTTCAAAAAGTCATCCCCCTTGCCCAGCTCCAGCATCCCGGCATTGGAATAAATCCCCAACTTGGCGCGGGTGTCGGTAATGTCCAGATTCCGCATGGTCAACTGCCCAATCCGGTCCAGCGGCGAAAACGGCGCATCTTCCACCTTCTCCATACTCAGGCGCTCAGGCGCGTAGGTCAGGTTGGGTGATTCGGTGTTGAGCAGCGAGTAATCGTTGCCGCGGCGCAGTTCCAGTGTCACGGTGCCGGTGATCGCGCTGGCGATCCAGCGTTGGGCGGTTTCGCGCAGCATGATGGCCTGGCTGTCGAACCAGCGGCCCTGGTACAGCAGGCGGCCTAGCTTGCGGCCGTTGTCGCGGTATTGCTCGATGGTGTCTTCGTTGTGGATGCCGGTGACCAGGCGCTCGTAGGCGATGAACAGCAGTGCCAGGCCCGGGGCTTCGTAGATGCCGCGGCTCTTGGCTTCGATGATGCGGTTTTCGATCTGGTCGCTCATGCCCAGGCCGTGGCGGCCGCCGATTTCGTTGGCCTTGAGGATCAGGCTCACCAGGTCGGGGTATTGCACGCCGTTGAGCGCGACGGGGCGGCCTTCTTCAAAGGTCACGCTCACTTCTTCGGCCTTGACGACGCAGTCGTCTTTCCAGAACGGCACGCCCATGATGGGGTTGACGATCTTGATGCCGCTGTTGAGGTTTTCCAGGTCTTTGGCTTCGTGCGTGGCGCCCAGCATGTTGCTGTCGGTGCTGTAGGCCTTTTCGGCGCTCATCTTGTAGCCAAAGCCGTTGGCCGTCATGAAGGCGCTCATCTCGGCGCGGCCGCCCAGTTCGTCAATGAACTGCTGGTCCAGCCAGGGCTTGTAGATCTTCAGCGCGGGGTTGGTCAGCAGGCCGTAGCGGTAGAAGCGCTCGATGTCGTTGCCCTTGAACGTGGAGCCATCGCCCCAGATGTTCACGTCGTCCTGCTTCATCGCGCTTACCAGCATCGTGCCAGTCACGGCGCGGCCCAGCGGCGTGGTGTTGAAGTAGGTCACGCCGGCGGTGGTGATGTGGAAGGCGCCGGATTGCAGCGCGGCAATGCCTTCAGCGGCGAGCTGTGGGCGGCAGTCGACCAGGCGGGCCTTGATGGCGCCGTATTCCATGGCCTTGCGCGGGATCTCGTCGTAGTCCGCTTCGTCGGGCTGGCCCAGGTTGGCGGTATAGGCGTAGGGCAGGGCGCCCTTCTGTTTCATCCACAACAGCGCGGCGCTGGTGTCCAGGCCGCCAGAGAACGCGATGCCGACCTTTTGGTTGGCGGGGATGTTTTGCAGAATGGTGTTGGACATGTTTTAGGCCTGAATATCGCTGAAAGCCGCGTAGAGATTGCGCGAGCAGCTATGAAAAAAGGAGCGAAAGATCGGTTGGGGGTGGACTTGGACGCTTTTTAACCGAAGTGGCAGATGTAGTGGTAGGCGGCTTCACCGTCGGCCACGCGGATCTCGAATTTGGCATTGCCGGGCACGCTGAATTTTTCGCCGGCTGAAGACTTCACCCAGTTGTCGCTGCCGGCCAGCTTGTATTCGCAGGCGCCGGCCACGCATTCCATGATTTCGGGCGCGCCGGTGTTGAAGGTCAGGGTGGCCGGCAGGATCACGCCGACCGATTTTTTGGTGCCGTCGGCCAGCGTGATGCCGTGGCTCACACATTTGCCGTCAAAGTAGACGTTGGCCTTGGTGATCACGCTGATGTTGTCGATTTGTTCGGTAGGCATGGGAAGGTGCTGAAAAGAGACTGAAAGAGGCGGGAAGAGACAGAAAAGGACGAAAGGGGCCGTTCCGGGCTGCGGGAAAGCACCGCGTGGCGCCCAAACCGTTGATTTTAGGTCACCCGGAGCCCTTCGCCGG
Source organism: Polaromonas sp. P3_B4 (assembly GCF_056402835.1). Lineage (NCBI taxonomy): Bacteria > Pseudomonadati > Pseudomonadota > Betaproteobacteria > Burkholderiales > Comamonadaceae > Polaromonas > Polaromonas sp. P3_B4. The sequence continues at coordinate 2,522,818 of NZ_JBFUGQ010000001.1, read as the reverse complement.
GCCCGCGGTGAATCCGGTTGGCCCTTTGTGGCGTATCCCCAGTACCCGCCGCCTGCCGGTGTTTCCCGATAGCCACCAATACCTGACAATGTTCTTCATGAAGCCAGAAAGCCCGGACAGACAATTGATCGCGCTGATTGACCGCGTGGCCCAGGCCGATGAGTCGGCCCTGCGGGAGCTGTATGAGCTGACTTCGTCCAAGCTCTACGGTGTCGCGATTCGTGTGGTGACCAACCGTGAATGGGCTGAGGACGTGTTGCAGGAGGCCTTCTTCAACATCTGGCGCATTGCAGGCGACTACAAGGCGACCCTGTCGCCGCCCATGGCCTGGATGGCGCTGGTGGTGCGCAGCCGCGGCCTGGATTTTTTGCGGCGCCGGGCTTCGGACCGGGCCGACCTGATGCAGGAACTCGACGATGTGATTTCCGACACCGTGGCCGGCGACTCGCCCAACCCGATGGACACGACCCAGGCCAGCGAGCAGGCCTGGGCTTTGCATCAGTGCCTGGGCCAGCTGGAGCACAAACAGCGCGAGGTGGTGAGCCTGGCGTATTTGCGGGATTTGAGCCATGGCGAGCTGGCCGAGCAGCTCAAACTGCCTTTGGGTACTGTCAAAACATGGATCCGGCGCGGGCTGGAGCAGCTTCGCGGTTGCATGGCGAGGTTTGCCTGATGAATTTACAAAGTAATCCCGCCCTGATGGAGCAACTGGCGGCCAGCTACGCGCTGGGCACCTTGCGCGGCGGCGCGCGTCGCCGGTTTGAGACGTTGGCACGCGACAACGCCACTTTGCGCGCGGCGGCGCTGGTCTGGCAAAGCCGGCTGTCGTCCGTCGCCGAATTGCAGCCGCAAGAGGCGCCCAGCCCGGTGGTTTGGAAACGCATTGAAAACCTGGTGCGGGCCGACAAGGAGGCGCGGGCCATGCAGGCGGCGCGGGCCGCTCCGAGTGCCATGGGTTGGTGGTCCAGCCTGGGCCTGTGGCGTGGCGGGGCCGTGGCGGGCGCACTCGCGACTGCGGCGGCGGTTGTCGTGGGGCTGAACGTGAACGGCCGGCTGAGCGGGCAGGTCAGCGAGCTGACCGCCAAACTGACAGCCACGCCCGAGATCGAATACGTGGCAGTACTGACCGATGACAAGGCTTCGGCGTCGCTGCTGGTGACGTTTGACCCGAAGAACAAAACACTGTCGCTCAAGCGAGTGGGCAGCTTCAGGGAGCAGCCCGACAAGTCCCTGGAACTCTGGGCTTTGCCGCCCGGCGCGGCGCCCAAATCACTGGGTGTGATGAGTGCAGACCCGGTGGTGCGCCTGACCGCCGCGGGCACCGACATGCGCCAGGTACCGACGCTGGCGATCACCCTGGAGCCCAAGGGTGGTGTGCCGCCTGGCAGCGGGCCGACCGGGCCGGTGCTGTTCAAGGGCGCGCTGATTGAAACGCCCAAATAGCAACAGTCGAATATTCGCGGACAGCAAAAAGGGGCGTTGCAAACGCCCCTTTTTTTGGTTCTGCCGGACCGCGATTTAACGCCAGTGACGGTGGCCACCGTAGCCCCGGCTGTAACCGAAGTTCAGCGACAGGCCGATAGGTGCGTAGTACGGCTGGTAATAGGGACGGGGGTAGTAAGCCGGGTAAACCACCGGCTGCTCTACATATGTCACAGCAGGCTGCACGTACACGGGCTGGGGTGCCGGTTGCACATAGGTCTGGGGCTGCTGGGGCGCAGACTGGAAGGTCTGCGGCGCGGGGGCCATGGCGCCGACCGGCGTGACCTGCAGGCGCACATACTGGCCGGGGTCGGTGGCCATCTGCGTGCTGTACTGCGTGCCCTGGTATTCGTACACCACGTTGTAGTGGCTGGGGCGGTTTTCGTAATAGGTTTGCGTTGTGCACTGCTGCACGTTTTGAACCTGGTTGTTTGAGCCTTCGATGCGGTCGCCAACGATGGCGCCGCCCACCAGCCCGATCATGGTGGCAACCGCACGGCCGCCGCCATTGCCGATGGCGTTACCGGCTGCACCGCCCGCAAGGGCGCCCATCAGCGCGCCTGCGCCCGAGTTCGGTTGCTGGACGACGACGGGTTGGTTGCTGCAGACCTGGCGCGGTACGGCCACTTGCTGCACCACCGGCGTGCTTGAAATCACCCGGGCCAGGATGTCCATGGCGGAGGCGGGTACAGCAGCCAACCCGGAGGCGGCGGCAAGAGCAGAGAGAACAAGCGCTTTTTTCATGATTCAACCCTTTTCAGCACGTGGCTGAAGTTGCGCCGCCGGAAGGGGTCACCCTGGTCGGGTGATGGCTCGGATGGCAAACGTAATTTTAGTAAGTCAGAGTCATTTTGGGGCGCGGAGTTCGGTAAATCGACGGTAAAGCTGCCCTTTTAATCCCGTTGGAGGCAAAACAGGCTGCAAAACGTAACCGGTCGGCCTGCCGTGCGTTCAAACCCTCGCAGCCCAGCCCAGGGCGTCAAAACCCACTGTGATGTCCTTGCCCCAGTCCACCACGGGCCGCTTGATGACGCTGGGGTTGGCCAGCATCAGTGTTTGCGCGCTGGCGCTGTCATGCACACCGGCCTGCAGCGCCGGGTCCAGCTTTCGCCAGGTGGTGCCCTGGCGGTTCAGCAGCTTTTCCCAGCCTGCCGCCTGGGCCCATCGCGCCAGCTGGTCGGGCGGCACGCCCTGCTTCTTGAAATCGTGGAACTGGTAGTCAACACCTTGTTCGCCGAGCCATGCGCGGGCCTTTTTGACGGTGTCGCAGTTGGGGATGCCGTAAAGAATGATCATGGCCTGATTTTCGCAGATTTAAGGGAAATAGGCCTTCCGGCCAAGCGGTACTTGCGCAAGCAGCTATCAAATTGGTAGCGTTTCTGCGAAGGCAGGCAAGGGCCTGGACGCGTGGGCGAGCCTTTGGCAAGGCTGGAATAATGAAGAACGCCGACCGGCCCAACCCTTTGTGACCTTTTTGTATGGATGCCTTGCCTCATGACCGCTGCTTCAGCCACGCGCACTGCCCCCGCCGTTCTTTACCCGCCTCTCGAACCTTTCCGCACGGGCATTCTTGAAACGGGTGACGGCCATTCGGTGTATTGGGAGTTATGCGGCAACCCCAAAGGAAAGCCGGCGGTGTTTTTGCATGGTGGTCCGGGCGCGGGCTGCTCGCCGGAGCATCGCCGCCTGTTTGATCCCGAACGCTATTGCGTGCTGCTGTTCGACCAGCGCGGCTGCGGCCGTTCCCGCCCCAGCGCCTCGCTGGACAACAACACGACCTGGCATCTGGTGGCCGATATCGAACGGTTGCGCACCCTGCTGGGTGTGGAGCGCTGGCTGGTGTTCGGCGGTTCCTGGGGCAGTGCGCTGGCATTGGCGTATGCCCAGGCCCATCCGGCCCGCGTGTCGGCGCTCGTCGTCAGGGGTATTTTTGCGCTGCGGCGTGCCGAACTGCTCTGGTACTACCAGGAAGGGGCGTCCTGGTTGTTCCCTGATTTGTGGGAAGAGTTCATCAAACCCATTCCCCAGGCAGAGCGCGGCGACCTGATTGCCGCCTACCGCAAACGCCTGGTGGGTGCTGACCGTGCTGCGCAACTGGCGGCTGCCCGCGCCTGGAGCCTGTGGGAAGGCCAGACGATTACGTTGTTGCCCGACCCGTCTTTTACCGCCCAGCATGGGGACGACGCTTTCGCCCTGGCATTCGCGCGCATCGAAAACCATTATTTTGTGCATGCTGGCTGGCTCGAGGAAGGCCAGCTGATCCGCGACGCGCACAAGCTGGCCGGGATTCCCGGTGTCATCGTGCAAGGCCGCTACGACGTCGCCACGCCAGCCAAAACCGCGTGGGACCTGCACCGCGCCTGGCCCGAGGCTGAATTCCACATGATTGACAACGCCGGCCACGCCTTTAACGAGCCCGGCATCCTGCGCCAGCTGATAGCCGCCACAGACCGCTTCGCTGGCTGAGTCTGTCTGACGCCGGGGTTTTATGCCCTGCGCGACAATGCTGGACTGTATGGACAAACCGAACACTCTCGACGACTGGCTCGCCTACTGCGAGCACCTGCACCCTGTCGGCATCGACATGGGCCTGACGCGCATCAGCGCTGTGGCCAAGCGCATGGGCCTGGCCTTTGACTGCCCCATCATCACGGTGGCGGGCACCAACGGTAAGGGCTCGACCTGCGCCATGCTCGAAGCCATCCTGCTTGAGGCCGGCTACCGCACCGGCGTCTTCACTTCGCCGCACCTGGTGCATTTTGAAGAGCGCTGCCGGGTGCGCGGCGACATCGTGAAGGCTGACGAGTTGGTTGCGCAGTTCGCGCGCGTCGAGGCGGCGCGCACGCAGGGCGGTGACGCGATTTCGCTCACCTACTTTGAGTTCACCACCCTGGCCATCCTGCAACTGCTGGCCGATGCGAAGCTTGATGTCGTCATCCTTGAAGTCGGCCTGGGTGGTCGGCTGGACGCCGTCAACATGCTGGACGCAGACTGCGCGGTGATCACCAGCATCGACCTGGACCACATGGAATACCTGGGCCCCGACCGCGAAAGCATTGGCCGCGAAAAAGCCGGCATCATGCGCGCCGGCAAACCGGTCATCGTGAGTGACCCGGTGCCGCCGCAAAGCATCATTGATTACGCCGCCGCAGTGGGTGCTGACTTGTGGCGTTTCGGCACCGACTTCAATTTCTCGGGCGACAAACAGCAATGGGGCTGGGCAGGGCGCGGGCGCAGGTATGCCGGGCTGGCGTACCCGGCGCTGCGCGGCGCCAACCAGCTGGTCAATGCCTCGGGTGTGCTGGCAGCGCTGACGGCCTTGCGTGAGCGCCTGCCGGTGACGGCCCAGGCGGTGCGCAACGGCTTGTCAATGGTCGAACTGCCGGGGCGCTTTCAGATCGTGCCCGGCCAGCCCACGCTGGTGCTGGATGTGGCGCACAACCCCCATTCGGTGGCCGCGCTGGCCGAAAACCTCGATGCCATGGGCTTTTACCCCTGCACACACGCGGTGTTCGGTGCCATGGCCGACAAGGACCTCGCGCCCATGCTGGCACGGGTGGCGCCGCTTATCGACAAGTGGTATTTCACCGATTTGCCGACGCCCCGGGCCGCTTCTGCCGAGGATTTGCAGGCCAGGTGGACGGCGGCCAATACCCGGCCTGATGCAAGCGCCGGCACTTACAAATCCCCCGAAGCGGCGCTGCAGGCGGCGGTCGGGGCCGCAACCCCCGCTGATAGAATTGTCGTGTTCGGCTCCTTCTACACGGTGGGCGGCATTTTGAAGGACGGTGTGCCGCGTCTTTCGGCCCCGCACCTGGCCGCCTGAGACCTGACAAGCGGCCCGCAACGCGTTCAAAAAAGGGCCGTCAGCCCGCGTTCACCGTTAACGTCACCCCTTATCGGATCCAAGCCACACCATGCCGTTTTTCAACTTCCGCCGGGGCGGCTCCAACGCTGCCTCCAATGCCGGGTCAGCCGCTCAAACGGAAAGCGTGGAAGTGATTCGCAAGCGCGCCAAACACCGGCTGATCGGCTCTGCCGTGCTGGTGCTGATCGGCGTGTTGGGTTTCCCGCTGCTGTTTGACACCCAGCCCAGGCCCATTCCGGTCGATATCCCGATTGAAATTCCCGGCAAAGGCACGGTCAAGCCCCTGGTGATTCCCGGGCCCGGTGCCCCGGCAGCCACTTCCGCATCTGCCCCCAAGGTGGCCGACAAGCCCGCCGAAAAAGTGACCGCTGACGCCAGCCTGGCGCCCAAGGAAGAAATTCTTTCATCAAAACCGGCCCCAGCCCTTGCTGCATCTGCGCCAGCAGCTATCAAAAATGAAGCAAAACCGGAAGCCAAACCTGAGGTGAAGCCCCCGGTCAAACCGGAACCCAAGCCGGCCAAGCCCGCTGCGAACGACGACGCCACACGTGCCGCCGCACTGCTGAACGGCACCGCCGCGCCGGCCGCCAAACCGTCTGCCAGCGAGGCGGATGGCCGTTTTGTGGTTCAGGTCGGCGCGTTTGCCGATGTGGCCAAGGCCCGCGAAGCGCGCCTGAAGGTGGAAAAGGCGGGCCTCAAAACCTATACACAAGTGGCGGAAACCAAAGACGGCAAGCGCATCCGGGTCCGCGTGGGCCCGTTTGCCACCAAGGCCGAGGCCGACAAGGCGGCGACCAAGATCAAGGGCCTTGATTTACCCGCTGCCATCCTGACCTTGTAATGGGTACTGCCCCGGTGGTGTCGTGACGGCTGTTGACTGGATTTTGCTGGGGGTGCTGGTTTTTTCCATGCTGTTGGGCGCATGGCGCGGGCTGGTGTATGAGGTGTTGTCGGTGCTGGGCTGGGTGGTGTCGTTTTTTGTGGCGCAATGGTTTGCGCCCGACCTGGCCACCCGCTTGCCGGTGCAGTCTGCTTCTGACCCGGTGCGTTATGCGGCGGCGTTTGTGCTGATCTTTATCGCCGCCGTGTTCGCGGCAGGGCTGCTGGCCTTTGTGGTGAAGAAGCTGGTAGCTGCCGTCGGCCTGGCGCCTGTGGACAGAGTATTCGGAGCCGCTTTTGGTGTGTTGCGCGGAATTGTTTTGCTGCTGGCGGCGACCGTTGTGATCGACATGACGGCGCTGAAGTCCAGCAGTTGGTGGCGGGAATCAAAGGGCGCGCCGGTGTTGACGGCCACGCTCAAGGCCCTGAAGCCGGTATTGCCCGAACAGTTTGCCAAGTATTTAATTTAACTTTGAAGAGTCAACTCATCATGATCGGAACACCATGTGCGGGATAGTCGGCGTCGTCAGCAAAGCCCCGGTCAATCAGCTGATTTATGACGGACTGCTGCTTTTGCAGCATCGCGGCCAGGATGCCGCGGGCATCGTCACGCAGCAGGGGCGCAAGTTCTACATGCACAAGGCCAAGGGCATGGTGCGCGACGTGTTCCGCACCCGCAACATGCGCGCGCTGCCGGGCACGGTGGGCCTGGGCCAGGTGCGCTACCCTACAGCAGGCAACGCCTACAGCGAAGACGAGGCCCAGCCGTTTTATGTCAACGCGCCGTTCGGCCTTGTGCTGTCGCACAACGGCAACCTGACCAATGCGGCCGAGCTCAAGGCAGAGCTCTTCAACACCGACCACCGCCACATCAACACCGACAGCGACTCTGAAGTGCTGCTCAATGTGCTGGCGCACGAACTCGAAAAAACCACACGCGGCCTGCCGCTCAAGCCGGTTGATGTGTTCGCCGCTGTGCGCGGTGTGCACAAGCGTGTGAAGGGCTCTTATGCCGTCGTCGCGCTGATCGCCGGTCACGGCTTGCTGGCTTTCCGTGATCCCTTTGGCATCCGACCGCTGTGCATCGGCCGCGGCGAGAATGAAAACGGCACGACCGTCATGGTGGCCAGCGAATCGGTGGCGCTCGAAGGCACTTCGCACCAGTTCGAGCGCGACATCGCCCCGGGCGAAGCCGTGTATGTAGACATGGAAGGCGTGGTGCACGCCGAGCAGTGCGCACCCAACGCCAAACTCAACCCCTGCATCTTCGAATTTGTGTACCTGGCGCGTCCTGACTCCGTGCTGGACGGTATTTCGGTCTATCAGGCCCGCCTGAACCTGGGCGAGACGCTGGCCAAACGCGTGGTCTCTACCGTGCCACCCAGCGAGATCGATGTGATCATCCCGATCCCCGAATCCAGCCGACCGAGTGCCACGCAGCTCGCACACTTGCTGGGCATTCCTTACCGCGAAGGTTTCGTCAAGAACCGTTACGTGGGCCGCACCTTCATCATGCCGGGGCAGGGCGTGCGCAAGAAGTCCGTGCGCCAGAAGCTCAACGTGATTGCCAGCGAGTTCAAGGGCCGTAACGTGCTGCTGGTCGACGATTCCATCGTGCGCGGCACCACCAGCCGCGAGATCGTGCAAATGGCGCGTGACGCCGGTGCGCGCAAGGTCTACCTTGCCAGCGCTGCGCCGCCGGTGCGCTTTCCCAACGTGTACGGCATTGACATGCCCACACCTGATGAGCTGGTGGCCCACGGCCGCACGATTGAAGAAATCCGCGAAGTGATCGGCTGCGACGCGCTGATTTACCAGGACGTGGAAGGCATGAAGCGCGCCATTGGCTCACTCAACGGCAAGCTCGACGGCTTTGACGCCTCGTGCTTTGACGGCGTTTACATCACGGGCGACGTGACTGCAGAGACCATCGCCGCGATGAATTCCCAGCGCGCCGACACCGCCGGCGAAGAAGGCGACGTGGACGTGTCCCGCCTGGCATTGCCCAATCCGCAAGAAGCCTGAGCATGACGAAAAGAAAACTGCCTGACAACCTGCACCGCGATACGCTGGCCGTGCGCGTGGCGTTGGAGCCCAGCCAGCACGGCGAAAACTCCGAAGCGCTGTACCTGACCAGCGGCTTTGTGCAGCCTGATGCCGAGACCTCAGCGCGGCGTTTTGCCGACCCGACAGAAGGCTACACCTACGGCCGCACGTCTAACCCGACGGTCACCAGTTTTGAACGCCGCCTGGCCGCGATGGAGGGCACCGAAGCCGCCATCGGTGCCTCGACCGGCATGGGCGCGATCCTGATGATGTGCATGGGGCTGTTGAAGTCCGGCGACCACGTCATTTGCTCGCGTTCGATGTTTGGCTCGACGATCGCCCTGATAGGCCGCGAGTTCGGGAAGTTCGGCGTTGAAACCACGTTTGTGTCGCAGACCGACGTGAGCGAGTGGAAGGCTGCATTGCGACCCGGCACCAAGCTGCTGTTTGCTGAAACCCCGACCAATCCGCTGACCGAAGTCTGCGACATCCGGGCGCTGGCTGATCTGGCGCACAGCGTGGGCGCCTTGCTCGCGGTGGACAACTGCTTTTGCTCACCGGCCCTGCAACGCCCGGTGGAATTCGGCGCTGACCTCATCATGCATTCGGGCACCAAATACCTGGACGGCCAGGGCCGTGTGATGGCGGGTGCGCTCTGCGGCTCGTCCAAACTCATCGTTGATGTGTTTGGCCCGATCGTGCGCACCGCCGGCATGACGCTCGCGCCCTTCAACGCCTGGGTCGTGCTCAAGGGCCTGGAGACATTGAACATCCGCATGCAGGCACAGAGCGCCAACGCCTTGGCCGTTGCCAGGTGGCTTGAAACGCAGCCTGCGGTTGCGCGCGTTTATTACCCTGGTCTCGAATCGCATCCCCAGCATGAGCTGGCCATGCGCCAGCAATCTGGACTGGGTGGCGCGGTGCTGTCGTTTGACGTACGCGGCGACACGCCGGAAGCGGCACGTGCCAACGCTTTCAAGGTGATCAACAGCACGCAGGTGCTGAGCATCGCGACCAACCTCGGTGACACCAAGACCATCATCAGCCATTCAGCCACCACCTCGCACGGGCGCCTCAGCGAAGAGCAGCGTCAGGCCGCCGGCATTGGTCAGAGCCTGGTCCGCCTGGCCGTCGGGCTGGACCACGTGGACGACATCAAGGCCGACCTGTCCCGCGGCCTGAGCCTTATCGTATGACTGCATGACTGAAGTAATGACCCAAAAAACCAGAACCCGTTTCGCCCCTTCACCGACTGGCTTTATCCATCTCGGCAATATCCGCTCGGCGCTTTACCCCTGGGCGTTTGCCCGCGCTACCGGCGGCGATTTCATCCTGCGCATCGAAGACACTGACGTCGAGCGCTCCAGCCAGGAAGCCGTCGATGTGATCATCGAAGGCATGCGCTGGCTGGGCCTGAACCACGATGAAGGCCCCTTCTTCCAGATGCAGCGCATGGACCGCTACAAGGCTGTGCTTGCCCAGATGCAGGTTGATGGCCTGGTCTACCCCTGCTACATGAGCGTGGCGGAGCTCGACGCCCTGCGCGAAAAGCAGATGGCCGCCAAAGAGAAACCACGCTACGACGGCACCTGGCGCCCGGCCCCCGGCAAGACCCTGCCGCCCGTGCCCGAAGGCGTGCAGCCCGTGCTGCGCTTCAAGAACCCGCAGGGCGGCAGCGTGGTCTGGGACGACAAGGTCAAGGGCCGCATCGAGATCAGCAACGACGAACTCGACGACCTGGTGATCGCCCGGCCTGACGGCACGCCGACCTACAACTTCTGCGTGGTGGTCGACGACATCGACATGGCCATGACCCACGTGATTCGCGGCGACGACCACGTGAACAACACGCCGCGGCAGATCAACATCTTCAAGGCCCTGGGTAAAGAGCCTCCGGTGTACGCCCACCTGCCGACCGTGCTCAACGAGCAGGGCGAAAAGCTCAGCAAACGCAATGGCGCCAAGCCAGTGACGCAGTACGCCGCCGAAGGCTATTTGCCGGACGCCATGGTCAATTACCTGGCGCGCCTGGGCTGGAGCCACGGCGACGACGAAATCTTCAGCCGCGAGCAGTTCATTGAATGGTTCAACCTTGATCACCTGGGCAAGAGCGCCGCGCAGTTCGACGAAACCAAGCTGCGCTGGGTCAATGCCCAGCACCTGAAGGCTACTGCAGATGACACGCTGGCAACGCTGGTGCAGCCTTTCCTGGCTGCCCAGGGCATTACCGGCGTGGACCCGGTATGGGTGGCGCGCGGCTGCGGGCTTTTTAAAGACCGCTGCAGCACACTCGTAGAGCTGGCCGGCTGGCTGCAACTGCTGGTGACCGGGGGCAAGCCCAGCGCTGAAGACATCAGCACGCACGTCACGGAGGCGGTGCGCCCGGCCATTGCAAAACTGAGCAGTTCGCTGGTGGCCTGCGAGTGGAGCAAGGCCGCGATCTCGGCCGCCATCAAACAGGTGCTGGCCGACACGGGCCTCAAGATGCCGCAGCTGGCAATGCCCGTGCGCGTGCTGGTCATGGGCACGCCGCAAACCCCGTCCCTCGATGCGATTCTGGAGCTCATGAAGCGCGAAGATGTGGTCTCCCGGTTGAAGCTTGTTTGAGGATTTGAAATAGGCCAATTTTTCGGGCTATAATTCAAGGCTCGACAATTGCAGGGAAACCTCAATAACTTGACGGGGGTATAGCTCAGCTGGGAGAGCGCTTGCATGGCATGCAAGAGGTCAGCGGTTCGATCCCGCTTACCTCCACCAAAAGTTAAAAGTTAGTCGGGAAGAATTTGAAGTTTTGTGGGTCCGTGTGAAAGCAGGGGCTCATCCGGAAGTTCCAAGGTTTTGACCCTATCGTCTAGAGGCCTAGGACACCACCCTTTCACGGTGGCTACAGGGGTTCGAATCCCCTTAGGGTCGCCAGCATTCATCGCACCTTGTGTGTGATGTCCAAGGCGCAAGTTGACAACCGCCGGCCTGCAAGGGCCAAGCGACTTGGCTCGAAAGAGCGAATGTTGTCACTACCAGGAGTGGTAGTTCAGTTGGTTAGAATACCGGCCTGTCACGCCGGGGGTCGCGGGTTCGAGTCCCGTCCACTCCGCCAATATTGATGAGGGTTAGCAGGTAAGTATCTGCTAACCCTTTTCTCTTTTCCGGCCCTTGTTTCCTGACTGCGTCCTCAAGATTGGGTGAGTGGCGCAAAGCAGCGGTATCGGCCCTGCTTTTTCTATTGCCGGATTCTTCCGTTTCCACTGACGATCGTCATCTCCACGAAGCGCGAACCATTGCGCATCCCCGGGCGAAATCCGATGACATATCCTCCCAGGTCAAAGCTGTCCAGTCCATCCAGAGCGGAAGCAAAACCTTCACGGGTCACACGCAAGCCTTGCCGCCGGGCCGCTTCAACAATCACCTTGGCCGCGATGAAGCCTTCCATCATTGCGTAGCTGATCGGAACATCCTGCGCTCCGGCTGTTGCCGCGATGTCGTTGAACTCCTTGGAAAGCCGATTTGTCAGTTTGTAGGGGCTGGGCGTAACCTGAGCGATCGCGATGCCTTGCATCTGCTCGTCAGAAAGCCGTTTCGCCATCTGCTCAATGTCCGCGCCCGAGTGTGCAAACAGCTGGGCCGTTCCTCCGGCCGAGCGGTATTTTTCAATAAAACCGGAAGCTGCACCTCCACTTGCAATCATGATGATCGCCTGCGGCGAGGCTTGCAGCATGGCGTCAGCGGCGGCAGTCACGCGGCTGGTCCCGGCGTCATAACCCGCCGTTTGCACGATCCTGGCCTTGGCATTCGCCGCTGCTTCCTGTGCGGCGGCGACGAGTGGCGCAGCACCGGGGCCGTTTTCGTAAAACAAGCCAAGCCTGGTGATTCCGACTGTCGCCAGGTGCGCCGTGATTCTCGCAAGTTCGTCTCGCAATGTGGCGCGCACGCCATAAAGTTGCGGAACGTCCAGATTCAGTTCGGTCGCGCGGAAGCCGACCAGCACGATGCGCTCGCGCTCAAATATGCCCGCGCTGACCAGCTGGGCGATGTTGCGGCTTCCAAAGTAGCCGGCAAGCACCACTGGCTTGTCCTCGGCCAGAAGCGCGCGCGTTTGGGTGAGTGTTTCATCGGGGCGTCCAGCGTCGTCGCGGCGCGCCAGGATGAAGGTGTTTCCGTTGACCCCGCCCGCCTTGTTCACGGCGTTGAAATGCAACTGCATTCCAGCCGCGTAGGCGCGGCCCTGGCTCGCGTCAATGCCGGTCAACGGCGCCACCTGACCGACTACAAGCTGAGCGGCCAGCACGGACGACGCTATACCGCTTGCGATAACCAGGCCCGCCAGGCGGGCAATCAACTGACCAGTTCTCATTTCCAGTTTCCTTAACGCGGTCCAACTCGCACGTGCAACGCTTTCACCTGTCAAGCCTGAGGCTGTAGATAGTGAGTCCAGCCCCATGGGTAACAATCAATCGGAGAAGGCCACGAGGTCCTTGCCGGCCGCCACTTTCAATCGATCCGGATGTTGGAACGCAGGGCGATCACGCGCATGCGGGGCAGCTCGTTTTCGATGCGCGCAGCAACCGTGGCAGCGGGCTCCCAGGCGTATTCGAGTCCGTTCGCGACGAGTTTTTCGCGAAGCTCGGGATCCTTCATCGTCTCGGCCAGCGCCTTCTGCAGCTTGGCTTTTACATCCGCCGGCACCCCCTTGGGCGTGGCAATGGCCAGCCAGGAATCGGCCGAGAAACCTTTGAAACCGCTCTCCGCCACAGTCGCCACCGTGGGCATTTGCGTCGCGCGGCTTTCGCCGGTGACGGCGATGGCTTTGATCCTCGGCTTCGCCGCCTTCAGTTGCGGCAGCGCCGCCGCGACGGTGTCAATCGAGAAGGGGATTTGGCCGGCCATCAGGTCGGTCATCGCTGGTGCGCTGCCTTTGTAAGCGATGTGCTGCAGCTTGATGCCAGCGGCGCTCCAGAGCATTTCACCGGCGAAGTGCCCTGTGGTGCCGTTGCCGAACGAGCCGTACACGTACTTGTCCGGTGCGCGTTGCACCGCTGCGATCAGCTGCTTCAGGTCGTTGACCGGGACATCGGAGTTGGCCAGAAGAACAAGGGGAACGCGCGCCACCATCCCGACAGGCTCGAAACTCTTGATCGGGTCGTAAGGCAGCTTGGGCATGAGTGCCGGGTTGACCGTGAAAGTGGATCCCGAGCTGATAAGCAGCGTGTAGCCGTCCGGCGCCGCCTTGGCGACGAATGCGGCACCGACGATGGTGCCGGCGCCCGGCCGGTTGTCGATGACCACAGGTTGCCCCAGGCGCTCACCCAGCTTCTTGGCGACCAGCCGTCCGGCGATGTCGGTGGCGCCGCCCGGCGGAAAAGGAATGACCAGTTGGACCGGCTTGGACGGATAGCCCTGCGCGTGAACGCTGGCCCATGGGGCCAGCAAGACCAGCGCCATGGCCAGGAAGAAGCGCTTCTCATACCTTGGGTTCATCATCGTATTGCTCCTCTTTGATACGGCATGGGCCGCGTTGATCAACCGTTGCGAAACAGGAAACTGCAGGCATTGCGTTTCGACGTATCCAGAATCCCAAGCGGCAAAGTTGGAGGGCATGTCGGAAATCCGCTTGAGGAGTCAAGGAAAGTCTATCGCCGAGGCCGCGCAACAGGGTTGCAACATAATTGACTTTTAAGATCAGTTATTCGAATAATTAGATTTGAAAACTTGGAGAAGTGTGTGATTAAAGAAAAAAGAGAAATAAAAGTGCGTTTACAGAATGAAACAACTGCCCCGCGGCCTGACCTGGACCGGGTTGATCGCGTGATCCTGCGCCTGCTCCAGCGCGATGCATCGATCTCCAATGTGGCACTGGCGGCCAAGGTGCACCTGAGCCCCGCAGCCTGCCTGCGTCGGGTGGAGCGCCTGAAATCGATGGGCCTGGTACAGCGCATCGTCGCGCTGCTCAATCCTGCTTCGCTGAACCTTGGCATGCTGGTCGTGATCGGCGTGGTGTTGGACCGGTCCACACCGCAGTCCTTCGCCGACTTCGAAAAAGCGGTGCAGAAGGTGCCGGGTTGCCTGGAATGCGTGGTGGTGACGGGCGAGTTCGACTACTTCGTCACCGTCCGCACGCAGGACAACGAATCGTTTAACCGCCTGCATGCCGCGGAGCTGCTCTACCTCCCGGGGGTGCGGCAGATCCGCACCTTCGTCGTGCTGAAGCAGGTGCTCTCAACGACGGAACTGCCAGTTATGTAGTTTTCGGGGTGTTGACAATCCCGATGAAGGTTGAAGCACACCCGACCATAGACAACGCGCATTTCCTCGCTTCCTTCTTGCGATGTCTCGGTTCCTTGAGACTCGCATGTGATTCAAGAGCTGCTGTTCAATAAGGCCGTGTGGCATCAAGGTAATGGTGCTCCACGATGAAGCCGGTAGCGCGCTTCGGTCATAATGAGAATAATTCCCATCTACGACGCGCGCCTGGTCAGCCACCGCCACATCTCGTCTGCCGCTTGAAGGGATCCGTCACCTCCATGGCAATGACCGACCTGTGCTTGAGCGCTATTACCAAGAACTGCTGAACTTCTGTTCCCGCACGGTGCGAAACCGCGATGCTGCGGCTGATGTCGTGCAGGAGAGCTATGCGCGCGTCCTGGCGGTGCAGCATTCCGGCCAGGCGGTGCCCGAGCCGCGCGCACTGCTCTACCGCACAGCACGCAACCTGCAGATCGACCAGCACCGCCGCAGTGAAGTGCGCGGCGATGCGCTGCATCCCGATGCCGAGGCCTCGGCCGCCGAGCTCGAGAATCTCGCGGCGCCGCTGGCCTGCGAGCCCGATGCTGCGGCGTCTTCCGCGCAGGGGGTGAACGCCCTGCTGGCCACGATTGATGCCCTGCCTTTGCGCTGCCGCGAGGCTTTTATCCTGCACAAGTTTGACGGCCTGCCGCATGCGGAGGTGGCCGAGCAGATGGGCATCTCGCGCAAGATGGTCGAGCAGCACATCAAGCTGGCCATGGACGCCTGCAGGCGTTGCAAAGACGCGCTCGACGGGGCACCCGCCACCGCCGGCCCAACTTCTACCCCCATCTCTACCCCGGTGCTCCGACGAAGAAAACCCGCCCGCGAATGACTTTCGGCTTTCGAATGAATTTTTATTTGTATTCTTGCTTTCCCGGCATAGGGTTTCGGCTTGTTCGTGCGTCTACATCCAAGAGCCGATAAGCACACCATGAACATCCCGCCGCCAGCCCACCCGCCAGCCGCACCGTCCACAGAGCCCGACGAAGCGGCGCTGGACTGGTTCGTGCGGCATACCGGTGGGCAGCTTGGGGCGGCGGACGAGGCTGCGTTCCTGGCCTGGCTGGCGGCGGACAGCGCCCACGGCGCGTCCTTTGCGCGCCACCAGCGTGACTGGCGTTTGCTCGACGCGCTGCCGGCAGATGGCTTGCGCACGCTGAGGCAGAACCTCGCCGACGACAAAGCCGCTGCCGCCGTCCGTACCGCGCCACGCCGGCGCGCCTGGTGGCAGGGGCTGTCTGCCTGGGTGCCGCAGGGCGCACTGGCCGCCGTGGCATTGATGGTTTCCTGCGGGGGCTATATGGCCTGGAGCCTCTGGCGGCAGCAACCGGTGTTCGAGCAGAGTTTTTCCACCACGCGAGGCCAGCAGCTGGAGGTGGTCTTGCCGGAAGGCAGCCGCCTGAGGCTGGACACCCTGACCACCGCCGACGTCACGCTTTACCGTGAGCGCCGTGAAGTGCGCCTGCCGCAGGGAGAGGCAATGTTCCAGGTCAAGGGTGACCCGGCGCGTCCTTTCGATGTGCTGGCCGGGCCTTTGCGCATCACGGTGGTCGGCACGCGGTTTTCTGTGCGCTACACGCCCGGTGTGCCGGGCCGTGCGGGTGTGCAGGTTGCGGTGGAAGAAGGGCGTGTGCGCGTGGCGCGCGTCGAACGGTCCGCTACCGATGCGGCGGTTGAGCTGGTCGCCGGCCAGCAGATCGCGAGCGACATGTCGGGATTGCTGGGCGCGGTGTCTGCCTTGCCCGCAGCCGGGATTGCGCCCTGGCGTGAAAGCCGCGTCAGTTTTGACAACACGCCTCTGAACCAGGCTCTGGCCGAGTTCGAGCGTTACGGCCCGGTGCATCTGACGGTGCGGGAGCCGGCCGTGGCCGCGCTGCGCGTGACGGGCACGTTCGACCCGCGGCGGCCGGGCAACTTCGCCCGCATCCTGCAGCAGGTCTTGCCCGTGAAGCTGCGCGAGCAGGGCGGCGAGGCCGAGATCGTCTCTGCCGGTCATTAGTCATTCGCCGTTAGCCACTAACTATTAGTTATCGGCTTGAGCTGCCTGGCCTGCTGGCCGAAGCAGGTGACATCAGGACACAAAAAAACTTTTGTGCCCGACCTAGGGTTTCCCAGAGCCCACGCGTCTACATGAGAAGGATTCTTATTTAAACCTTCTCCCGGAGATTGCACGCATGCCTCGTTCCCGCTTCCATCTACCCCCGTTGGCCCTGGCTTTGGCCCTCGGAAGTACGGTGGCTTTTTCCCAAAACACCGGCAGCACGCGTGCCGCCATACCGGTACAGGTCAGCATTGCGGTGCAGCCCCTGGCCCAGGCGCTGAACGACCTGGCGCAGCAGGCCCGGCTTGAGTTGATGGTGCAGCCCGCATTGGTGGCGGGCAAGACGGCGCCGGCTGTGTCTGGCCGTTTGACGCCGCAACAGGCGCTGGACAGGCTGTTGGCCGGCAGCGGCCTGGCGGCGACCATCGACGGCAATGTGTTTGTGGTCAAGCCTGTTTCAACGTCATCGGGCGCGGCAACCTTGCCGCTGGTGACCGTGACGGCCGGCGCGGAGCAGGAAACGGCCACCAGCGGCGGCAATGGCTACGTCGCCAAGCGCAGTGCCTCGGGTTCCAAGACCGACACGCCCATCATCGAGACGCCGCAGTCGATCTCGGTGGTGACCAAGCAGCAGCTGGAAGACCAGAAACCGCGCAGCGTTTCCGAGGCCTTGAATTACTCGCCGGGCGCCTTCACAGGGCTGGTGGGCGCGTCCAATCGCTACGACTACGTGGCGCTGCGCGGCTTCAAGGACAGCAGCGTAGACAGCACCCTGCTTGACGGGCTGCGTATGTTGAGTGACCAGGGCAGCTATACCTCGATGCAGGTGGATCCTTATTTCCTGGAGCGCATTGACGTGGTGCGGGGCCCTGCGTCTGTGCTGTACGGACGCGCGTCGCCGGGCGGCCTGGTGGCGCTGACCAGCATGACACCGCAGTACCAGCCTTACCGGGAAGTACAAGTCACCATCGGTAACCGCAACCGCCGGGAAGCGGCTGTCGATCTTTCGGGGCCCATCGACAAAGACGGTGTGATGGCCTTTCGCCTGTCGGCACTGACGCGCTCGCTCGACTCGCAGTTCAGCACAGTCAAGGAAGAGCGCCAGGCGATTGCTGCATCCCTGGCGATCAACCCGTCAAACGACACGCGCCTGTTGCTGCAGGCTTATCTCCAGGATGACCCGGAGGGCAGCTATCACAGCGGGGTTCCGGCGGACGCCAGTCTCAATGCCAATCACAACGGCCGCCTGATTTCGCGTTATTTCTTCGATGGAGATTCCAGTGTCGAGAAATACCAGCGCAAGCAACGCTTCCTCGGCTACCAGTTCGAGCATGCCTTTAACGATGCGTGGAAGTTCCGGCAGAACTTCCGCCACGTGACGGCGAATACCACGCTGCGCCAGATCTACGGTTATGGCTGGGCCAGCGCCAACGAGTTGACGCGCTACTATTCCGGCGCCACGGAGTCGACACGCGGCAACACCATCGACAACCAGCTTGAAGGCCACTTCCAGACGGGCGCGCTCAAGCACACCCTGCTGACCGGGCTGGACTACCAGAAGCGCCGCGTCAGCGGGAGCTGGGAGTCGGGCAGCGCGCTGCCGATCAACGTGTTCAATCCAGGCTACGGCGCACCGGGCCTGACCGGCGTGACCAGCGACCCTATCGATCGCCAGCTCGAGCAAACCGGCCTCTACCTGCAAAACCAGACGGAGCTGGACCGCTGGCGCTTCACGCTGGGCGGCCGCATGGACTGGGCCAAGGCCTCCAACCAGTATGGCTCGGGAAATCCGGCGCAGTGGAGCGGCTCCAAATTCACCAAGCGGGCCGGCATTGTCTATCTGTTTGACAACGGCGTTGCGCCCTACGTGGGTTATTCGGACGGCTTTAATCCCAGCCTGCGCAATGACCGGCAAGGCAACAACCTGCCGCCCGCGGAGACCAAACAGCTGGAAGTCGGCATACGCTACCAGCCCAAGGACTCCAACACCTTGCTGTCGGCGGCGGTGTACGACCTGTCGCTGAAAAATGTCGCCACACGCCCGGTAGGCGCCACCTACTTTGAACCTACCGGGAAGGTGCGCTCGCGCGGCCTGGAGCTGGAAGCCCGTTCGCAGCTGAGCCGCAAGGTCTCGGTGATGGCGAGCTACACCTATACCGACATGAAGTTCACCGAATCGTCGGATGGCTTCACCGGCAACACGCCGTACCAGGCGCCGCGCCATATGGCCTCGGTCTGGGGCGACTGGAACTTCTCGCAGGGCTACACCATGGGTGCGGGCGTGCGCCATGTGGGCTCGAGCTGGGTCGACAACGCCAACAGCATGAAGGTGCCGCCCTACACGCTGGTGGACCTGATGCTGCGCGTCGATCTGGCCCAGCTGAATCCGTCGCTCAAGGGCGCCAACCTTCGCCTGAGCGTCAATAACCTCCTCGACAAGACCTATGTGGCGTCGTGCCTGAGCCAGCAGTACTGCTACTGGGGCGACGCGCGCAGCGTCAACGCGACCGTGACGTATCAGTGGTAGGAACGCGGCCCGGTGCGGTAGTCAGCGGCGGGCATTCTTTTGATCACCATGCGCCACCGGATGGCGCACCAGAAATCAGGGAGTTCAGTGCAATGAAAAATGATGTCTATGACTTTATTGCGATCGGGCTTGGACCCTTCAATCTGAGTCTGGCCTGTCTGGCGGAGCCGATCACCGGGGTGAACGCGGTTTTTCTGGAGCGCAATGCGGAGTTCAACTGGCACCCCGGGATGCTGATTGACAACACCACACTGCAAAACCCCTTCCTGGCCGACCTGGTGAGCCTGGCGGACCCCACCAGCTGCTTCAGCTTTCTCAACTACTGCAAGGAAGAAGGGAAAATCTATTCGTACTACTTCCGCGAGAGCTTCTACCTGACGCGGGCTGAGTACAACGCCTACTGCCGCTGGGCGGCGGCGCGCCTGTCCAACGCGCGCTTCGAATATGACGTGCAGGAGATCGTCCACGACATCGAGAACGGCTGCTATGTCGTGACCGGTGTGCAAGGCCCGCAGCGCGAGCCTTTTGTCATGCGCTGCCGCAAGCTGGTGCTGGGCGTTGGCTCCAAGCCCCGTTTCCCACAATGTTGCGCGCCGGGCGGGCATCGCTACCTGCATACCGCCGACTACATCACCCGCAAGGCCGAGCTGCAGAAGAAGCGCTCCATCACCATCGTCGGCAGCGGCCAGAGCGCGGCCGAGGTCTACCACGACCTGCTCAAGGACGCCGACGGGCACGACTACAGCCTGACCTGGATCACCCGCTCTTCGCGCTTCTTCCAGATGGAGACCACCAAGCTCACGCTGGAGATGTTCTCCCCGGACTACATCGATTACTTCTACAACCTGGCCGATGGGAAGAAGGAGCGCATCGTGCGCGCGCAGGACAGCCTGTACAAGGGCGTCAATGCCAGCCTGATCAACCAGATCTATGACCTGCTGGACGACAGGCGAAAGCAGGGGCCGCTGCGCACGCACCTCATTACCAATTGCGAGTTGCAGGGGTGTCGCTACGACGCCGGAAGCGACAGCTACGAGATCGAATTCCGCCAGCTTGACTGCGACGCACGTTATGCGCATCGCAGCGAGGGGCTGGTCTTCGCCACGGGCTACCGCGAGAACATCCCGCCTTTCGTTGATGGCATCCGCCACCGCCTGCGCTGGGACGAACAAGGCCGCTATCGCCTCGCGCGCAATTACGCCGCCGATTTCAACGGCAACGAGATATTCGTGCAGAACGCCGGCCAGCACACCCACGGCATGACCAACCAGGACCTGGGCATGAGCTGCTACCGCAACTCCTACATCCTGCGCGAACTCACGGGCGTGGAGCACTACAAGATTGAGCGTCGCGTCGCGATCCAGGATTTCACTATTCCGTCCACAGCGGACTTCGTCCTGCTCTGAGGCCTGAGGCGCACAACAAACATGAACCTGAGATTTCACATCATTACGATGACGGTACTGGCCGTTATCAGCGACGCCATCCTGATTCCCTTCTACCCGCAGTTTTTCAGCGCGCGCTACGGTATCGACAGCCCTGTGCACGTGGGCGCCTACGTGGCGGCGATCTCCATCGCCGTGATGTGCACCCTGCCATTGTGGGCACGCGTGGCACGCCGCGTCGAACCGCTGCACCTGCTGGTCTACACGCAGTTTGCCGCCGGCACCTTCAGCCTGCTGAGCGACTGGGCGCCTACCGTGGAGATCTACTGGATACTGTCGATGCTGATGTTCATGTGCAAGAGCAGCTACCTGCTGATGTACCCGTACATGATGCGCCTGACCCCCAAAGAGCAGCATGCGGCCACCATTGGCATTCTGTCGGTGGTAGTCCACTTCGGCGCCATCTTCGGCGCGGTGGTGGGCGGCTTTGTGCTACAGACCTGGGGGCCGCGCGCCAGCATTTTTGCCATGGCGGCCGGCGACTATTTTCAGATGGCCGTCTGCTTCTACCTGATCCGCAGCGGAAAGATCATTCGCGTCAACACCGGGGAGCAGGCAATGGCCGAAGCCACCGAAGCGCGCCGCGTCGGGCTGCTGGCCCGCCTGCCCATCCTGAAGCTGGCGCTGGTGATGCTGATGTTCGACTTCAGCGCCTACCTGATCCGCCCCTTCTTCGCGCTGTACTGGCAGAAGATCACTGGCAACGACAGCGAACTGCTGTCCGGCATGGCCTTCGCCATCCCGGGTGTGGTGGCCATCGTCGCGCTGCGGCTGCACGCCTGGATAAGGGCGCGCGGCGGCGACCTGCCCGACCACACGGTAGGCAACCTGCTGCTGGGCGCGGCCGGTCTGTTGCTGCATGCTGCGCCCGATCCTTTTCTGGTCGTGCTGGGGCGCGTGCTGTATGGCTGGGCCTTCTTCCAGATCATCGTCAAGCTGGAGGTCAACCTGTTCCGCCTGTCCACGCCGCAGCGCTATGCGCAGGACTACAGCATCACCAATTTCTTCCAGAACATGGGCGTGTTGCTGTCCTCGTTTGCGGCGGGCGCGATCGTCAATCGCTATGGGCTGCATGTGCCCTTTCTGCTGGCGGCCGGCGGCTTTGTCCTCACCGCACTACTGGATCGCCTGATCCTCAAAGTGCCCAGCGCCGGACATCTGGATGAAACCGGAAGCGTCACAAATTCTTCATCTTTAAAGGAGCCCGCCCATGCCAACTGACACGCTGCACCGCCGCGCCGACGCCGTGCAAAGGCCGTACTGCGACGAGACGGGTTTTGTGTTCCGCCCGTTGCGGATACCGGAGGACATCCCGACTTTGCACCGCTGGTTCATCCAGGAGCGTGCCGCCTTCTGGCTGATGCAGGACAAGACCGAGGACGAAGTTCGTGAGGCCTACCAGCGCATGATGGATTCCGGCACCGCCACACCCTACATCGGCTGGCACGAAGGGCGACCGGCTTTCCTGGCTGAGTGCTACGACCCCGCGCAGGACCGCATCAAGGCCTTCTACACGGTGCGGCCCGGCGACCTGGGCATGCACATCTTTATCGGCCCGCCCCAGCAGCGCATCGCCGGGCACTCGCGCACTGTGTTTTACGCGCTGATGCGCTTCATGTTCGAGCACCTGGGTGCGCAGCGCATCGTCGTGGAGCCCGACGCCACCAATCACAAGGTCCATGCCTTGAACCGGTCGGCAGGCTTTGCCTACGACCGTGATGTGGTCTTCCCCGAGAAGATCGCCAGCCTCGCCTTTTGCACACGGCGGGATTTTGAACAGGCTACGGCCGCCACCTTAGAGGAAGTCCATTCATGAACGTCACCATCGCCCACCAGATCGCGCACGACCCGGCCCAGTTCGCCGCCCACCTGACGCCGGAGGTCTGGGCTCAGGCCAACCGCCTGCTGTTGCGCAAAGCCATTGCCGAATATGCCCATGAGATCATCATTGAACCGGAGCAACTGCGTGCAGGGAAGGGTGGCTTCGCGTTGTACCAGGTGTGCTCCGACGACGGCGCCGTGTGCTACCAGTTCGAGGCCCAGCGCCTGGCCTTGCGCCATTGGTACATCAAACCGGAATCCATCCGCAAGCTGGTGAACGGCGCAGACCAGTCGCTGGACGCGCTCCAGTTCATCATCGAATGCCGCCAACGTCTGGGCATACGTGATGAGCTGCTGCCCATCTACCTCGACGAGATCAGCAGCACGCTCTTCGGTAGTGCCTACAAGCGCATGAAGGCAGACGCACCCAGCAGCGCCCAGCTGGCCGACGCCACCGACTTCCAGACCATTGAGGTCGCCATGACCGAAGGCCATCCGGGTTTTGTCGCCAACAACGGGCGGCTGGGCTTCACCGCGGCCGACTATCAGGCCTACGCGCCTGAGGCCGGCTCGGAGATTCGAGTCATCTGGCTGGCCGTGCACAAGGACCATGCGGCTTTCTCCAGCATCTCCACGCTCAGCTACGAACAGCTGCTGGCCGAAGAGCTGGGGCAGGAGACCGTGGACGGCTTTACCCGTGAAGTGGCAGCGCTGGGCGTCGATCCAGTCGACTACAACTTTATGCCGGCCCACCCGTGGCAGTGGTTCAACAAGCTGTCGATCGCCTTCGCCGGCTATGTTGCCCAGCGCAAGATCATCTGCCTGGCTTATGGCCGCGACAACTACATCGCCCAGCAGTCGATCCGCACCTTCTTCAACACCAGCGACCGCAGCAAGCGTTATGTGAAGACTTCGCTCTCCATCCTGAACATGGGCTTTATGCGCGGCTTGTCGCCTTATTACATGTCGGGCACACCGGCTATCAATGAGTTCATCAAGGACCTGGTGTCGGGCGATGCCTTCCTGCGCGCGAACGGCTTCACCATCCTGCGAGAGGTCGCGTCAATCGGCTTTCGCAACCACTATTACGAAGCCGCGATACCGGTCGACACCCCCTACAAGAAGATGTTCTCGGCGCTGTGGCGCGAGAGCCCGCTGCCTTTGCTCAAACCGGGCGAACGCCTGATGACCATGGCCGCGCTGCTGCATGTCGACAAAGACGGCCATGCCCTGCTGCCCGAGCTGATTCGCCGTTCCGGCCTGAGCACGAAAGCCTGGCTGAAAAGCTATCTGAAGGCTTACCTGACGCCGCTGCTGCATTGTTTCTACAAGCACGACCTGACCTTCATGCCGCACGGCGAGAACCTGATCCTGGTGCTCGACAAGCATGTGCCGGTGCGCGCCATCATGAAAGACATTGCCGAGGAATGCGCCATCCTCAATATCGAAGCGAAGGCGCTGCTGCCGGAGCGCGTCAACCGACTGGCGGTCGATGTGCCCGACCACTTCAAGCTGCTGGGTATCTTTATCGACGTGTTCGACGGCGTGCTGCGCCATATCAACCAGGTGCTGGTGGAAAACGCCTGCTGCAACGAGGACGACTTCTGGCAATCGGTGGCCGACTGCGTGTCTGACTACGAAGACGCCCATCCCGGGATGGCCGAAAAGTTCGCGCACTATGACATGTTTGTGCCCGAGTTCCTGCATTCCTGCCTGAACCGCCTGCAACTCGGCAACAACGTGCAGATGGTCAACCTGGCCGATCCCGCTTCCAGCCTGAAGATGGCCGGCAATCTCGTGAACCCGATTGCCGGGCTCCGCCGCCGCGCCGCGCACCGGGCCGAGGCAGAACCGGTTGCGGAAAGCGTTGCATGAGCTTTGACATGCGGGCGGAGGACACGGTGCGCGACGGCGCGCCGCTGCAGGCGTGGGCGTCCGCGCCCAACGCTGACCTCGCCCGCGTGTTGCAACTGGCCGGGCGCATCGCACCCTCGCTGCGCGGCGAGCAGGGCGATGCACCGCTGCCCAGCGCACTGCGTCATGGCGACGACGCAGCGGCCAGGCCGGGTCCGTTGCGGGCGCTGTGCGGGCACTGGGCAGAGGCCTACCCCGAAGCCGGCGCGCACTATGTGGCGCTGCGTTGTGGGGGCCTGGCGATCTGGCAGCCGGTCTACTTGAGCGTGATCGCCGCGCATCTTGATACGCATGTCCCGCGGCTGGCTGGCCTGGCACAACCCGTGGTGGACGGGTTTCCCAGCGGCTTTCAATTGCCGGTGCACGCGCCCATGAAGGCCGCGACGCTGCCTTCACGCATCCACCTGGCATCAGGCGAGCTGCGCGAACTGTGCCAATCCACGCGCGCGGCACTGATGCCGTTGGTGACCCTGCATGCCCGCGCCGCTGACCGGTTGCAGGCCGAGTGTGTGTTGGGCGCGCTGCTGCTGGTCCATCGCAGCACCCCCGCCTTGGGGGATGCCGAAGTTGCGGCGCTCGGAGAGGAATGGCTGGTGCAGCTGGGTATTGCCGGCGGCTGCGGCTTTTTTGCCTACCGGGCGCGTGACGGGACGCCCGCGCTCGCCCTCGACCGCAAGGTGTGCTGCCACTACTTTCGCCGCCATGACGGCGAGAAATGCAGCACCTGCCCCAAGCTCCCGCTCGACAAGCGTATCGCCCGATTGCTGGCTGATCCTTCGTAGTCCGGGCCATTGATTCCGCGATGCGGCTGTGCCTTTCTCAAGGCCGGTATGCTTCGCCACGCCCTGGAGAGTTCCATGAACGATATCGCACGCCTGGTGCATGTCATGCCGGCGGACCCGCAATTGCCCGTAGGCGCGTACTTTGACGAGGCCTTGTTCGCACGTGAGCAGGCATTGATCTTCAACCAGTCCGCCCGCTACCTCGGCCATGAAAAAGCCGTGCCGCAGGTCGGCGACTGGCACCGGCTCGCGCAGGAAGGCGGAGGCCGCGTGCTGGTGCGCAACCCGCAGGGCGTGGAGCTGTTGTCCAACGTCTGCCGGCACCGGCAGGCGCTGATCCTGGGCGGTGAAACCGGCGACGTGAGCGGGCCCGCAAACCCGAAAGGAAACCTGGCGGCGGCGGGCGGGAACATCGTCTGCCCGCTGCACCGCTGGACGTATAGCAGTAGCGGCGAGTTGCTGGGCGCGCCGCAGTTCGAGCAAAAACCTTGCAAGAACTTGCAGCGGTTTTCCTTGCGCAACTGTCACGGCCAGCTGTTCGAAGGTCCGCGCGACCCGGCTCAGGATATGGCGCCGCTGTTCAAACGGCCAGAGTTCGATTTCTCGGACTTTGTGCTTGACCACGTGGAGGTTCATCAGTGCAACTACAACTGGAAGACCTTCATTGAGGTCTACCTGGAGGACTACCATGTCGCCCCGTTTCACCCGGGTTTGGGCAGCTTCGTCAGTTGTGACGACCTCAGCTGGGAGTTTGCCAACTGGTACAGCATGCAACGTGTCGGCGTGCACGAGTCGCTGAACGAACCGGGCTCGGACATTTACAGCATCTGGCATGACCGCCTGCTGAACTACCGCACCGGCACGCCGCCTGATTTCGGAGCAGTGTGGGTGACCTACTTTCCGACCCACATGATCGAGCTGTACCCGCACGTGCTGGTGCTGTCCACGCTCTACCCCAAGGGACCGCAGGACACGGTCAACGTGGTGGAGTTTTACTACCCCGAAGAGATCGCCGCCTTCGAGCGGGAGTTCATCGAAGCGCATCGCGCCGCCTACATGGAAACCGCCCGGGAAGACGACGAGATCGGCGAGCGCATGGATGCGGGCCGGCGCGCGCTGCTGGCGCGCGGCGTCTCGGACACCGGGCCCTACCAGTCGCCGCTGGAAGAGGGCATGCAGCATTTCCACGAGTGGTACCGGCGGACCATGGGTGCCTCATCTCCCCCTTGAAGCCGGGATGCCGCTAGCCTCACAATGCAGCCATGCGCAAACATTTCTCCGAAACCACGGGCCCGCAGCGGCTCACCCTGGGCCTGGTGGCCGGGCTGATTGTGGCGGCGCTGCCGCTGCCCCTGGGCTGGCAGTTTTGCGGCTTGCTGGGCTGGTGTGCCGGCGTCGGCGTTTATCTGTGGCTGGCCTGGTGGCTGTGCGTGCGCTTTGACGCCAAACGAACGCGCGAACGTGCACAGGCTCAGGACGAACCCAGCGTGGTGCTGTTTTTACTGATGCTGCTGGCCACCATGGCCTGCGTCGCCGCCATTACGTTGATGATGCAACAGGCAAAAAACCTGTCGGGTATGGAGCGCACGCTGCACATCGTGCTCTCCGTTGCGGCGCTGGCTGCCTCCTGGCTGTTCATGCAGACGATTTACGCGTTTCGCTATGCCCATCGCTATTACCACGAAGAAAAACTCGGGGAGCCCGATGGGCCCGGTCTGTGTTTTCCCGGCGGGCTGGACCCGGATTATTTCGATTTTTTGTACTACGCCCATGTGGTCGGCATGACCTCACAGGTCTCCGACGTGCAGGTCACCTCGCGCGAGATGCGCCGGCTGACGCTGGTGCACAGCGTGCTGTCGTTCGGCTTCAACATGCTGATCCTGGCGCTCAGCATCAATGTGGTGGCGGGCGCGCTGCAATAAGCGGCCGCAACGCCCATGTACTCAGGCCCGGCGCACAGGTTCCTGGCTTCCTATATTCGAAGCAACTGCTTCTTCAGCGCCATCTTTTCCTTCTTGCGAAGGCTCGCTTCAGACTTGCGGTGTGAGCCGGCCTTACGCTGCGCCGCCGGGGCAACCAGCGGGTTGCGCGGCTTGGGCGCGGTCAGCTTGATCTTCAGCTTGGTCTTGCGGGCCGACGTCATGCCTTCTGCTGTTCAGGTTTGCGGCCCAGCTTGAGCAAGCCGGTTGACAGCGCGGTGCCGATCACAATCACCACGGCGCAGATCACCATCCACGCCGTCACATGCTCACCGAGGAAGATCACGCCGTAGATCACCGCAAACACCGGCACCAGGAAGGTGACCGACAGCGCGCGCGGCGGGCCGGCGTTTTCGATCAGGCGAAAAAACAGGATGTAGGCCAGCCCGGTGCAGACCACGCCTACGGCCAGCAGCGCCAGCCAGGCATGCGCGCCCGGCATCTGCGCCGGCCACAGCCAGGCGGCGGGCAGGGCCAGGCCGAGGGTTGCGCCAATCTGGCTGCCCGCCGCGGTGACCAGCGGCGGCATGCCTGACAGATAACGCTTGGTGTAGCTGGCGGATATGCCGTAGCAAATGCAGGCAAAGAGGCAGGCCAGCACGGCCCACCCTGGCGCTACGCCTGAAGCATCGGGCTTGAAGGTGGCTTTGTCCCAGGCCAGCATGGCTACGCCGGCAAAACCCACGAAGAGGCCCAGCACGCGTGAGGCATTGGGTTTGTCTTTCAGCCAGAGCCAGGCCACCAGGGCGCCGAACATCGGCACCGTGGCATTGAGGATGGCCGACAAGCCGGTGGTGATGGACAGCAGGGCAAACGAAAAGCACGCAAACGGGATGCCCGAATTCAGTATGCCGATGAAGAAAATCCGTTTCCAGTTTTTCTTCAGGTCAGGCAACAGGCCGCGCAACCATACGATGGGCAGCAGGAACAGCGCCGCAATGCCCACGCGCACTGCGGCGGTGGGCAGGGGACCGAACTCCACCGTGCTGATGCGCATGAAGAGAAAGGAAGAGCCCCAGATGGCCGCCAGCATCACAAAATCGGCAGCCCAGTTTTTGGGCTTGGTGAGGGCCGCACCCACCGGCGCGGCGATAACGGAGGGACTGGAACTCACAGCGTGCTCTCCTGAAGTGCGCCTTCGAGTTTAAGCAAGGCGGTTTTGCGGTGCAGGCCGCCTGCGTAGCCTGTGAGTGAGCCATCGGAGCCCAGCACCCGGTGGCAGGGCACGATCACGCTGACCGGGTTGCGCCCGACTGCTGCGCCCACGGCGCGCACGGCTTCCGGCTTGCCGATACGCTGGCTCACCTGGCCGTAGCTGAGGGTGCCGCCCTGCGGGATGGCCAGCAGCGCTTGCCACACCGACTGCTGGAAGGCCGTTCCGTGCCCCAGGTCCAACGGCAGGTCAAATTCGGTGCGTGTGCCGGCATAGTATTCCGTGAGTTGCTTGATGGTCTGCTTGAGCACCGGGTGGTCCGGGTCTTCGCGCCACACATAAGGTTTCACGAGTTGCGGCGGCAGGTGACGCTGGCCGGCAAACCAGGTGCCGGCCAGGCCTTTGTCAGTCGCGGCAATGATCATTTCCCCCAAGGGGCTGTGGAAGGTCGTCTGGACGATGGAGTTGTCGAATTTCATCTTGTTCACCTTTGAATGGTTTCGAGTTTCTGCCTTATGAGGTCCTTTTTGGGCCTGAATAGGCGGCTTAAGCTGACTTGTCTCTTTTGCGGGCAAAGACTGGCTCGATCATTCACCGGCGATGTTCGCGCCAAGGCGCTGGACCGTCCAATGAAATCGAGGCGCTGCATTCATTCCCCGAACGCATGAATCGCCATGTCGTCGCTGTTGCGCCGTCAGCCGGGACGCTCCAGCGTGCCGCTCCAGGCGCGGATCACCGCGTAGCTGCGCCAGGGTTTCCATGCATCCGAGGCCAGTTCAGCCTCCCGTGCCGGGTTCTTTTTTTCCTGCACACCCAGTGCCTTGTGCAGCGCCACATCGCCTGAAGGAAACGCATCGGGCCAGCGCAATGCCCGCATGGCAATGTATTGCGCCGTCCAGTCACCGATGCCGGGCAACCCTTTCAGCGTAGTCACCGTCGTGTTGATGTCGGCGCCACTGTGCAATTGAAGGCGTTTTTCTGCCACTGCTTGCGCGATTCCCACGATGGCGGCCTGGCGCTGCCTGACGATGCCCAGTTGCCCGAGCGCGTCGCCGCTGACCGCGGCCAGCACGGCCGGTGCGGGGAAAAGGCGCGTTAGCTGCGGCCACGGTGTTTCCACCCGTTCGCCAAAACGGTCCACCATGCGCTGCGCCAGCGTGCGTGCGGCGGCCACGGTGATCTGCTGGCCCAGCACGGCGCGCACCGCCAGCTCGTAGCCATCCAGCGCGCCTGGCACTCGCAGGCCGTCGCCTTCGGGGAAACTATCGTGCAGTACGCTGTTGATGGTGGCCGGATCAGCGTCCAGGTCAAAGGTGGTGCGCACGCGGCGTATCACCAGCGGCAACACTTCGCGCAGCGAATCGCTGACGCGCAGCACCAGCTGCGAACGGCTTTCGTCAAAGCTTGCGAGCAGCCAGCCGGCATGCAGCTTGCCGCCCGACTCGATGCTGAAAGTCCGGCGCAGAGCGGGCTGCGCAGCGTCCGCGTCAATGAATTCAATGGCGCTGATGCAGCGCTTGCTGAAGAAGGCCAGCATGGCCTGCACGTCATAGGGCGGGCGGTAGCCCAGCCGCACGATGACGCCTTCACCCACCTCGCCGACCCGGGCCGGGCCCTGGCGTCGCAACTGCGTGGGGTTGAGTTTGTAGTGCTCCACAAAGGCAGCATTAAAGCGCCGCACGCTGGCAAAACCGCTGATCAGCGCAATCTGCGTGATGGGCAGATTGGTGTCGGCCAGCAATTGTTTGGCGGTGTGCAGCCGGTGCGTCTGCAGGTATTGCATGGGCGAGACCCCGAACTGTGCCTCGAAAATCCGCCGTACGTGACGGTCGCTCACGCCCAGCTTGGCAGCCAGCTTTTCTACAGAAGGTGCTTCCTCGGTCCACACCTCGGGCTCATCCAGCAGGCGCGCCGCCTGGTGCGCCAGGATGTATGACGCATCCTGTATTGACCACACCACGGAATGCGGCGCCAGCTCGGGCCGGCAGCGCAGGCAGGGACGAAAGCCCGCGCTCTCGGCCTGGGCCGCGTGGTGAAAGAAGCGGCAGTTTTCGCGTTTGGGGGTTTTCACGCTGCAGACCGGACGGCAATAGATGCCGGTGGAGGTCACACCGGTGAAAAAACTGCCGTCAAACCGGGCGTCCCGCGCCTTGAGGGCGAGGTAGCAGTCGTTGTCGGCAAGAGGGGTGGTTTCGCGGTTCATGAGGGAAATGATACGCCGCAGCAGGCTGTTGACTAGCCGTTTCCGGACATGTCTCTTTGGCCGAAAAAGCCTTCAAAATTCCTGTCCAGGCTAGCCGTTTTTCGCCTCGTTGGAGACCGGTTAGATACCACTTTGCCGAAGCTTTCCATAGTCTGAACGGGCCCCCTGGAAACGGTGGCGGCCTACAGTTCGCGAAAGGACCGCCCCCTACAATCAAACCCATCAAATTGAAGGATCTCGCCGATGCAAATCAACCCGTCCATCTTCAAGGCCTACGACATCCGCGGTGTCGTGCCCTCCACCATCCATGAGGAAATGGCCGAGGCGCTGGGCAAGGCTTTTGGCATGGCGGCGCTGGCCGAAGGTGAGAAATCCGTGGCGGTAGGCCGTGACGGGCGCCTCAGCGGGCCATCGCTCAGTGCGGCGCTGATGCGCGGCCTGGCCGCGGTGGGGCTGGAAGTGATCGACGTCGGCATGGTGACCACCCCCATGCTGTACTTTGCGGCCAGCACCCTCACGGCTTCCGGTATCCAGGTCACAGGCAGCCACAACCCCAAGGACTACAACGGCTTCAAGATGGTGCTGGCAGGCCGCGCCATTTATGGCGAAGAAATCCAGGCGCTGCGCCGCGCGATGGAAGGCGAGACATGGGTGTTGCCGTCCCAGGCCGGTGCCATTCGCCAGGTCGATGTCGAAACGGCCTACCGCGACCGCATCGTGTCCGGCATCAAGCTCGAGCGTCCGCTCAAAATCGTTATCGACTCTGGCAACGGCATAGCCGGCGCTTCGGCGCCTGCGATCTTTCGTGCGCTCGGCTGCGAGGTGACCGAACTCTTCAGCGAGGTGGACGGCAATTTCCCCAACCACCACCCCGACCCCAGCAAGCCCGAAAACCTGCAGGATTTGATCAAGGCCCTGCAAAGCGGCAAGGCCGAACTGGGCCTGGCCTTTGACGGTGACGGCGACCGCCTCGGCATCGTGACCAAAGACGGCCAGAACATTTACCCCGACCGGCAGATGATGCTGTTTGCCCGCGACGTGCTCTCGCGCGTGCCGGGCGGCACCATCTTGTTCGACGTGAAATGCTCGCAGCGCCTGGCGCCCGAGATCGAGGCAGCCGGCGGTGTGCCGCTGATGTACAAGACCGGCCATTCGCTGATCAAGGCGAAGATGAAAGAAGTCGATTCGCCGCTGGGCGGCGAAATGAGCGGCCATATCTTCTTCAAGGAACGCTGGTACGGCTTTGACGACGGCACTTACGCCGGCGCGCGCCTGCTGGAAATTTTGAGCCGCGTGCCCGACGCCGGCATTGTGCTCAATGCCCTGCCTACCAGCTTCAGCACGCCCGAACTTAACGTGGCCTGCAAGGAAGGCGAGCCGCACACGGTGGTGGAGGCCTTGATCAAATCCGCGAAATTCGCGGCGCCCGCAAAAATCTCGACCATCGATGGCGTACGCGTTGACTGGCCCGACGGCTTTGGATTGATCCGTGCGTCCAACACCACGCCGGTGCTGGTGCTGCGCTTTGAGGGCCACACCCAGCAGGCACTGGAGCGCATCGAGGCCGACATGCTGACCTTGTTACGGAGCGTGAAGCCCGGCGCCAGCTTCGCTGCCGCCGCTCACTAGGCCCACCCCCGTCCAAGCTCACTACGTGTAGCTTGTTCCCCCCTCAAGGGGGCGGCGCCTGGGGCCGGCAAAGCCGGACCCTCGGCCCCCACTGGTGAAATACCCCCCGTTAGTTACGCCCATCGGACTCTTCAAGCCAGCGGGTGCCGCGGAACCGGCTTTGCCGGGCCGCAGGCGCAGTCCCCTGCAAGGGGAAAAGGGCTACACGCAGTGAGCCCGATAGGGGTGTGCCAATTTTTCGGCTTTGCCGGGCCACAGGCGGGCGGCCCCCTCGGGGGGCAGCGACCCACACGAAGTGGGGGAGCGTGGGGGTCTAAAATGCTTCATGAAAATTTTGCTGGTCAAGCTGTCCTCCCTCGGCGATGTGGTGCACACCCTGCCGGTGGTGCGGGACATCCATGCCGCGCTCCCGGACGCGCAGATTGACTGGGTAGTGGAAAAGGCCTTTTCCCCCTTGCTGGCGCGCCACAAAGGTCTGCACCGGGTGATTCCCTGTGAGATCCGGCGCTGGCGCAAATCATTCTGGACACTGGCCACGCGAAACGAATGGCGTGCCTTCCAGCGCGACCTTCAACGTGAAGCCTATGACGCCGTCATCGACCTGCAGGGCTTGACCAAGTCGGCGCTGGTGGCGCGGCTTGCCACGGTGGCGCCCGGCGGCAAGCGCTATGCCCTGGCCAACCAGACCGAGGGCTCGGGCTATGAGGCGCCTACCCGCTGGATGGCCGACGTGGCCATCACCCTCCCACCGCATATTCACGCGGTGCAGCGCTCGCGCGAGCTGGCGGCGCGTGCGCTGGGCTACACCCTGAAAGGCGCACCGGATTTTGGATTAAAAATGCCTGCAGCCCATGAGGGACGGGCGCAAGCAGCTCCTGAAAAGATAGCACCTGCAGCGTCGAAAGGCCGGGTGGTGCTGGTCCACGGCACCTCGCGCGCCGACAAGGAGTGGCCGCTGGATCACTGGATCACTCTGGGGCGGCGCCTCCATGCGGCCGGCTACCCGGTGGCACTGGCGCACGGCAACGCACACGAGCTGGCCACCAGCCAGGCCATTGCGCAGGCGCTGGCCAAAACCGCCGCGGACATCGCCCTGGTGCTGCCGCTGCTGCCGCTTGACGCGCTCACTGAAGCGCTGGCGCAGTGCGCCGGTGTCATTGGTGTCGATAGCGGTGTCAGCCACATTGCCGTGGCACTGGATTTGCCGCATGTGCAGATCTACAACTTCGACACGGCGTGGCGCACCGGCCCCGGCACCCTCGGCCACGGGGGGCGGCAGGTCAGCGTGTTTGCGCGCCCGGTACCCACGGTGGAAACCGTCTGGCAGGCCTGGCTGGCTTGCTGGGCGGTGAGCAGCCCCGCAAGCGCCGGCGGGGCGAAATGAGCGCGCTGGCCCTGAAACTTTATTCGCTGCTGATGTGGCTGGGCCAGCCGCTGCTGCGCCGCAAGCTGGCGCGCCGCGGCAGGCAGGAGCCCGGCTACCTTCAGGCGGTGCAGGAACGGTTTGGCCACTACACCCAGCCGGTGGAAACCGCCTCTGAGCTGGTCTGGCTGCATGCCGTTTCGCTCGGCGAAACACGCACTGCGGCCATGCTGCTCAAGGCGCTGCGCGCGCAACACCCCGGCTTGCGTATTTTGCTGACGCACGGTACGGCCACGGGGCGCGCCGAGGGCGTGGCCCTGCTGCAGCCCGGCGACGTGCAGGTGTGGCAGCCCTGGGACAGCCCAGGCGCAGTGGCGCGGTTTTTTGATCACTTCAAACCACGCCTGGGCTTGCTGATGGAAACCGAGATCTGGCCCAACATGGTGGCCGCAGCCCAGACGCGTGCCATGCCGCTGGTGCTGGTCAATGGCAGGCTGTCTGAAAAGTCCCTGCAGCAGGCGTTGAAAATGTCGCCGCTGTCGTTTCCGGCTTACGCGGCGTTGTCTGCGGTGTATGCCCAGACCGATGACGACGCGCGGCGCTTTCGCCAGGCCGGCGCTGCGGTGAGTGGCGTGTTTGGCAACCTGAAGTTTGATGCCTCTCCTGACGACGCCCAGCTGGAAAAAGGCAAGGTCTGGCGCCGGGCGCTCGGGCTGCCGGTGCTCATGTTTGCCAGCTCGCGTGAAGGCGAAGAGCAGGAGTTTTTAAAGCAATTAAGTGCTACAGCCCAATCTGAACAAGCGCAGACAGCTATCAATTCTGTAGCGAATGAATCGCGGGAAGAAGCGCACAAGGAGGGGCCGGGAAGCCAGTTCAGGGTGTTGCTGGTGCCGCGCCACCCGCAACGGGTCAACGAGGTGGAGGCGCTGGTGCAGCAGCACGGCCTGCGTGTCTCGCGCCGCTCGCACTGGCCCGAGGCGGCAAGCGGCCCGGCCGTGAACGACGATGCCTTGCAGGCGGATGTATGGCTGGGCGACTCACTGGGTGAAATGGCGCTGTATTACGCGATGAGCGATGTCGCGCTGCTGGGCGGCAGCTTCGCGCCGCTGGGCGGGCAAAACCTGATCGAGGCGGCTGCCTGCGGCTGCCCGGTCGTGATGGGCCCCCATACCTTCAACTTCACCGAAGCCGCCGAGCTGGCCATCGAGGCCGGTGCAGCCCGGCGCGTGGTGGACATGGAGCAAGGCGTGCGCGCCGCGAGAAAGCTCATCGATAAACCCGAAGCACGCGCTGCCGCGGTGGCCGCCGGGCTGGCTTTCGCCGACAGCAACCGCGGTGCGACGGTGAAGACGGTGGATGCGCTCCAGACCTATTTAAGTGGCTTTAACGGCACCTAGGCCGCCTGGTCGTCAATGAGCTCCAACAGCTCAATTGCACTTTTGGCGCGCGCATCCGTGCCGTTAGCGAGTGGTGCAATGCGGTGGCGCATTGAGTGGATGAACGCATTGAGTGTTGCTTTGACCGAGGCTCCAAGATATGTGTCGTAACCTTTTTCAGGGACGAATGAGCCACCAAGATCTATTAATGACTCCATAACTGCTCGCTGCGCCCACTCTTTCCCCTTCATGAGAATCTGTTCAATCTCCGGAAGGACACCCAAGACGACCGGATAGTACGTACCCCTGTGGTTGTTTCCAGTTGCCCAGAGAAGCGCATCGTAGGCGTCATTTGCGGTCGATTCGTCGTATGCATTCCAGAGCGCGTCGAGCGCGGCTTCCACGCTACCGGCAGCGTTGGAGTCCGGCTGGGGAAAGTGATCGAGATCGAGCGGCTTCATGGCTGTTTTGGTGGTCCAGCGATTGACATCAACACGGGGGCAAGTGACGTTTTGCTGAAAGGCGTTCGTTCGATGGCCTAGCGCTTGCCCAGCACCTGATGACAAGTGCAATTTCCCCACGCATAAAGGCGCAGGTGATGCGCCCAGTCGCGCAGCGTGGCCCAGGCGCCGCCGGTCGCCACTTCATACGGCGTCAGGCCAAACATGCCCAGGCTGATGGAGGGCTCCACTGACACCACCGAGTGCCAGGTTCGCTTGGGGATGAACAGGGCATCGCCGGCTTCAACGCGGGCGTGGTAGCCATGGGCTTTTTCGAAGGAGGCGAGTTCGCGGACTTGCTCAGGCAGGCGCGAGACGTTGACGTCGCTCAGCGTGGCACCCCAGTCGTATTTGGCGGCCGGGCACATGTGCTGGCGCTGGTCGGGTGAGAAAAGGATGAACTCCTTGACGCCCTGGAGCTGCACAAACCAGTTGTGCGGGAAGTCGTTGTGCAGTCCGGTCACGGTATTGGCCGGGCCCATGAACACATATTCCCAGGTCATGCGGCCGGGCCACAGGCTCTTGATGAGCAGGTCGCGCCGCAGCTCGGGGTATTTTTCGAGAATGTCCCACTGCGCCAGGTACAAGGTCGTCGGCTTGAACGACTGCATGTGGGCCCAGTTCAGGTGAAAGCGCTCGCCGGGTTTGTAGCTGTCCCGCACCGGCTTGGGCAGCAGGCCGGCCATGGGGTCCGGCGTGCGTTGCGCCGACTTGCCGAGTTCCCGCAGGTAGGGCGCGACCGGAAGGAAGGGGCGGCCCTTGGTCACGCCCTGTTCGACCAGGCCATCGGTGAACTTGACCGGCACCTCGGCGCCCTTGCCGGCACAGACGTCGGCGAGGAATTCAAACGACCATTTTTTCCAGGCCGGCCAGTGATGGATGCCGCCCTTGACCAGCACGGGTTTGTCAAACGGTTGCTGGCGGCCCGCGCGCTTGAGTTCTTCCCAGGTGGTTTCCTCGATCAGCTCGAAGCTGGGGCCTTTGGGGATGTGTACCGGCGCATCGGTCACGCGTTCAGCCTCTATCGGCAAGGGCAGGGGATTGTGTGCGGGCATCAACATGGAAATTCTGGCCCCGGGCCGGGCCTTTGTTGGAGTGTTGTGAAGCGTACCGCGATTTACCTGGCCAGCAGTGCGTTGATTTTTTGCAGGTCTTCCGGTGTCAGCGTGCCATTGGCCTGGCGCAGTTTCAGGTCGCCCAGCAGCACGTCGTAGCGCGCTTTGGCCAGGTCGCGTTTGGTCTGGAACAGCTGGCTCTGCGAGTTGAGCACGTCGATGTTGATGCGAACGCCGACCTGGTAACCCAGCTTGTTCGCATCCAGTGCGCTCTGGCTTGACAGCTCGGCGGCTTCCAGCGCTTTCACCTGGCCCTGGCCCGACTGCACGCCGAAAAACGCGGTGCGCGTGGCCTGGGCCACGGTGCGGCGCGCACCTTCAAGGTCGCTTTGCGCCTTGTCTTTCAGCGAGAGTGTTTCGCGCACGCGGTTTTGCGTCGCAAAACCGGCGAACAGCGGCACGTTCAGCACCACACCGATGGTGGTTGTGTTGGTGCGAAAGGCAAACGGCGGGATGGTGGTGGCCGTGCCCGACGGGTTGCGCGTCACGTTATAGCTGGCCGTCGCGTCCAGCGTCGGCTTGTGGCCGGCTTCGGCTTTTTGGACTTCCAGATCGGCGATCTCCAGCCCGCTTTGGGCCAGGCGGATATTCGGGTGCACTGCTTCGGATTGCTGCACCCAGGTATTCACATCGGCGGGTTCTACGGCCGGCAAATTGACGGGCGCGAGCAAGGGTTTGGGTTGCGTTTCGGTTTTCCCGACCAGCGTGTCCAGCGCGATTTTCTTGACGCGCAAATCGTTTTCGGCGGCGATCTCCTGGGCGATGACCAGGTCGTAGCGTGCCTGCGCCTCGCGGGTGTCGGTGATGGTGGAGGTACCCACTTCAAAGTTGCGCTTGGCCGACGCCAGTTGCTCGGCCACTGCGGCTTTTTGCGCCCGGACAAACGTCAGCGTGTCCTGCGCGGCCAGCACGTCGAAGTACGCCTGACTGGTGCGCACGATCAGGTCCTGGTTGGCGGTTTCGAGTTGCGCCTGGGACTGCTCGACCTGCCGGGATGCCTGCTGGTAGGTGGCCCAGTTGGCCGGGCGGTACAGCGGCTGCGAAAGGTTGAGCGTGGCGTTTTGCGTATTGAAGCTGCGGTCTATCACCGGTGCGGTGTTTTCAAAACTGGTACGCGACGCGCCCGCCGAGATGCCGGCTGTCGGCAAGATGCCGGCCTTGGCCTGGGCGGCCCTGGCGAGGTTGGCGTCGTACTGGAGTTTGGCGGACTGGTAGGCAGCGTCGAAGGCGCGGGCCGAATCATACAGCTCCACCAGGCTCTGGGCCTGCGCGGCCGGGGCCGCCATCATCAGCGCCGCAGTGACGGCGATCGACAGGGGCAACATCGACAGGCGTAGCGCCGGCGGTTTCTTGGGCGTGGTCATAAAGGTCCTGAGGAATGAGTGAATCGGCGATGTGGAGGTGAATACGGTGTGCAGCGGCGGCAAAGGTCAGTACACAGGGACCGACGGGTCCACCTGCTGCGACCAGGCGTCAATGCCGCCCTGCAGATTGACGACCTCGGTGAAGCCGCTTTGCGTCAAAAAGTTGGCCACCTGCAGGCTGCGCATGCCGTGGTGGCAGAGGCAGGCGATCGGCTGGCCGGTGCCGGCTCCGATTTCCTGCAGCTCAGCCAGGCGCGTGGGTATTTCCCGCATCGGGATGTGCACCAGCCTGAAGCCGTCCTCCTTGACCGAGGCCGTCTGCAGTTCCCAGGGCTCGCGCACGTCCAGCACCACAGGCAGGGCGGGCGCGCCTTCCCCGGCGTTGTTGCGCCACTCGGCGAAGTTGGCGGGGCTCAGTTGGGGAATCATGGTCGGCTGTCCTGCGTTGGAATGCGTGCTTGGCGTTGGTGAAGTCGTGTACGGCGCCCAGGCTCAGAAGCTGAATTTCGAAGGTTCAGGGAAATTCAGCAGGCGTGGCGCCACGGTGTCCCAGGCCTGGGTGGTGCGCCAGGCGTCTTCGGCCACGCGTGTGACCAGGGTGGCGCGCATCATCGGCTCAAAGCCCACGATGGCGCTCAGGCGGCCGCCCACCTTGAGCAGGGACAGCAGCGAAGCCGGTACTTCGGCGACCGAGCCGCTGAGCACGATCACGTCAAACGGTCCACGAAGCGGGTCGTTGCTGGAAACGGCCTGGGCGATTTTTGCGGCGCCGTCGCCGGTGCGCACTTCGGCGTTATAAAGGCCCGCCCTTTGCAGGTTGTCGCGTGCGGTCTGCGCCAGCTTGGGGTCGATCTCCAGCGTGATCACCTGCTGCGCGCGGTGGGCCAGCAGTGCGGCCATGTAGCCGGAGCCGGCGCCGATTTCCAACACCTTTTCATGCTTTTGCACGGCCAGTTCCTGCAGGATGCGGGCTTCCACCTTGGGCGCCAGCATGCACTGGCCGAGCCCGCTGCCCAGCGGGATTTCCATGTCGACAAAGGCCAGTGCCTTTTGGGCGGCCGGCACAAAGTCTTCGCGCTTGACCACGGCCAGCAGGGAAAGGACCTGGTTGTCCAGCACTTCCCAGGGGCGGATTTGCTGCTCAATCATGTTGAATCGGGCTTGTTCGTAGTTCATGGCGGACCTGTAAGTTGGCGAAATGGGGGAGGGTGAGCTGTACACGAGATAAACCTTTGATTTTAACGGTCGCCCATGACGGCGGCCGGCGTTGCAGCAGGCATGTCCGCGGGGTCTTGCGGCGGTGTTTTGGGGCCGAATTTGCGCTTGAACCACTGGCCCAGGTCGTCCAGGTAGCAATACGTCACCGGCACCACCACCAGGGTCAGCAGCGAAGAGGTGATGACACCGCCGATCACGGCCTGGCCCATGGGCGCACGCTGCTCCGAGCCCTCGGTCAGGGCAAAAGCCAGCGGCACCATGCCGAAAATCATCGCCAGCGTGGTCATCAGGATGGGGCGCAGCCGCACCTTGGCGGCGTGCAGCAGCGCATCGCTGCGGTTCATGCCCGGAACGCGGTGGCCATCCACGTCGACCTGGTCGGCACGCATACGAATGGCAAAGTCCACCAGCAAAATGGCGTTCTTGGTCACCAGCCCCATCAGCATCACCACGCCGATGATGGAAAACATCGAGAGCGTGGAGCGGAACAGCAGCAGGGCCAGCACCACACCGATCAGGGTCAGCGGCAGCGAGGTCATCAGCGCCATCGGCTGCAAAAAACTCTTGAACTGGCTGGCCAGGATCATGTAGATGAACAAAATGGCCATCACCAGTGCCGACACCGCGTAGCCAAAGGATTCGGCCATGTTCTTGGTGGAGCCGCTGAACTGATAGCGATAGCCGGGCGGAAAGCTGAAGTTTTCCAGCGCGGCCTTGATGTCGTTCGACACCTCGCCGGCCGAGCGGTTGTAGACGTTGGCGTTGATGGCGACTTCGCGTGCCATGTCGCGCCGGTTGATCTGGTTGGGCCCGGTGGATTCCTTCACGGTGGCCACCTGGTTGAGCCGGACCATGTGCGCGGCGCCGTCGGCACTGCTGCCGGGCGTGCTCATGAAAGGCAGGCGCTCCAGGTCTTGCGGCGCGTTGCGCGCATCGGGTGCCAGGCGCACGTTCACGTCGTAGGTCTGGTCGTCGGGCGCGCGCCAGTTGCCCACCGTCTGCCCGGCCACCAGTGTGCGCAATGAGGCAGCGATCTGCGACACCGACAGGCCCAGGTCGGAGGCTGCGTCGCGCCGCACATCAATTTCAATCACCGGCTTGTCGGCCTTGACGCTGGAGTCCAGGTCCACCAGGCCGGGGATGCCGCGGATCTTGTCGTTGATGGCGCGCGTGAGGCGTTCCAGCTCTTTCAAATCCGTCCCCTGCAGCGAGAACTCCACCTGCTTGTTGCCGCCCACCGCGTCGAGCAGCCCGACGTGCGTCACGGTGATGCCTGGCACCTGCTTGAGGCGTTCGCGCAACACGCCCGACATTTCGTCGACGCTGCGGGTGCGTGCCTTGCGGTCCACCAGGCGCACGTAAATGCTGGCGTACATCTTGCCCTGGGCGTTGCCGGTGTTCAGGGTGGCCAGCGTGTACTTCACTTCGGGGAATTCGCGGATGATGGCTTCCACCTGCCGCGCCTTGGCTTCGGTGGTTTCCAGCGACGAGCCCACCGGCGTGTAGAAGTTGAGTGAGGTTTCCGAGAAGTCGGCCTTGGGCACGAACTCGGTGCCCAGCAACGGCACCATGAAAATGCTGGTGATAAAAATCACCAGTGCCAGTGCCAGGGTGGCCAGCTTGTGTCCCAGCGACCAGCGCAGGATGCCCTGGTAACTGTTGCTCAGCGAGTCGGTGGCGTGGTCGAACCAGCCGGTGACGCGGCCTATGGTCTTGTCGTAGAAAGTGACGGGCGCATGGCGTTTGCCGTGCGCTTCGATGGAAGGGTCGTGCCAGATGCTGGAGAGCATCGGGTCCAGCGTGAAACTCACGAACATCGAGATCAGCACCGCCGCCACGATGGTCACGCCGAACTCGTGGAAGAACTTGCCGATGATGCCGCCCATGAAGCCGATAGGCAGGAACACGGCGACGATGGAGAACGTGGTGGCCAGCACCGCCAGGCCGATTTCCTGTGTGCCGTCCAGCGAGGCCTGGTAGGGTGCCTTGCCCATCTGCACATGGCGCACGATGTTCTCGCGCACCACAATCGCGTCGTCGATCAGCAGGCCCACACACAGCGACAACGCCATCAGCGTGATCATGTTGATGGTGAAGCCGAACAGGTTCATGAACAAAAAGGTGCCGATGATGGAGATCGGCAGCGTGAGCCCGGTGATCACCGTGGAGCGCCACGAGTTCAGGAAGAGGAAAACAATCAGCACCGTCAGCAGCGCGCCTTCAATCAGCGTGCGGCGCACGTTTTCCACCGCCACGCGAATCGGCCGCGAGCCGTCGGTGATCAGCTCCAGCCGGGCGCCGGGCGGCAGTTGCGGCTGGATGTCCTTGATGGCCTGGTTCAGGCCATCCACCACGGCAATGGTGTTTTCGTCCTGCGCTTTTTGCACCGACAGCAGCAGCGTGCGCTGGCCGTTGTACAGCGCCAGGCTGTCGATCTCCTGCGCGCCGTCGGCAATGCGCGCCACCTGGTCCACCGTGACCGGCGCGGCGCCCTTGCGCGCCACGATGATCTTGCCGAAGTCTTCGGGGCGCTTCATGCGTGCATCGATCTTGACGACCCGCTCCTGCTGCAGCGAGCGGATGGCGCCCACCGGCAAATCCTGGTTTTCGTTGCGCACGGCATTGACCACCTGGTCGGCCGTGATGCCCAGCGACTCCATGGCCTGCGGATTCAGGTAGACGTTGATTTCGCGCTTGGTGCCGCCCACCAACGTAACGGAACCTGCACCGCGTACGTTCTCCAGGCGCTTTTTCAAGACCTGGTCGGCCCAGTTGGTCAGCTCCACGGCCGACATGGCATTGCCGCTTTGGGCATTGGGCAACACCGCAACGGACCAGATCGCCCGGCTTGCCGGGTCGAAGCGCAGCACGCGCGGCTCTTTCACTTCGTCCCGAAAGTTGGGGCGTATGGCGGCGATTTTTTCGCGCACATCTTCGGCGGCGCGGCGCCCGTCGACGTAGAGCTGGAACTCCATGATGACGACCGACTGGCCTTCGTAGCTGCGCGAGGTCAGCGCGTTGATGCCGGCGATCGAGTTGACGCCTTCTTCAATTTTTTTGGTGACTTCGCTTTCAACGATCTCGGGCGAAGCGCCCGGGTATTCGGCGGTGATGACGACCACCGGAAAGTCGATGTTGGGGAACTGGTCGACGCGCATGCGCTGGTACGAAAACAGCCCCAGCACCACGATGGCCAGCATGACCATGGTGGCGAACACCGGGTTCTTGAGGCTGACCTGCGTGAACCACATGCGCGCGAGTCCTCAGGGCGCCGGCTTGGCCGGTGCACTGGCTGCTTGCGCCGCAGCCGGAAGTTGTGTGAAGCGCACCTTGGTGCCCTCGCGCAATGCGCCGATCTCGCCGCGAATCACCACCGCGCCGTCGGCCAGGCCCTTGACGGCGACCACGCTGTCTTTGCCGGCGGTGCCGCGAGCGCCCAACTCGACGCTCTTGTGCACCACCAGGTCGTTTTCCACCGCTTGCACATAAGGCGTGGGTTTGTCGGTGCGCACGGCGCTGACCGGCACCGACAGCAGCGAAGCACTGGCCGTGCCCAGCGTGCCCTGCGCAAACAGCCCCTGGCGCAAGGGTGGCGCGCCGGCGTCGCCTGCTGCGCCCGGGTTGTCGATGCTGAGGTAAGCCATCACGCTGCGGCTGCCGGCCTGCGCCGTGGGATTGATGCGCACCACTTTGGCCGTGACGGGCTGGCGGCTGCCTTCAATCTGCAGCTGTGCGGTCTGGCCCACACGCACGTCCATGGAGTCGGTGGCGCTCAAGGTGGCTTCCAGCTCGAGCCGGCTCAGGTCCACCACCTCGACGATTTTGGTGTCGATGCCCACGCGCTCACCGGGTTGGGCAAGGCGCTGCGACACCTGGCCGGAGATGGGGGCTTTCAGGATTGTGTCGTCCACCGATTTGGCCGCGACCTCGGTGGCAGCCATCGCCGCCTTGTAGGTGGATTGCGCGGCGTTGAGGTTGGCCAGCGAGGTATCGAGCGCGGTCTTCGAGATGAAACCCTGGTCAACCAGCGCCTTGTTGTTGTCGTACTGGCGCTGCACCACATCCACCTGCGCCTTGGCCGACTCGGCCTGCTCGCGGGCCTGGCGCACGCGTGACTGGTATTCGGTGGCGTCGATGCGCGCAATCACCTGGCCGGCCTTGACCACGTCGCCTTCGCGAACCGTGAGGCCCTGCAGCTCGCCGGCCACGCGTGCCTTGATGACGGCGGAGTTGACGGCCTTGAGCGAGCCCGACACCGGCAGCCCCTGAACCACGTCGCGCGTTTGCGCCTTGACCACATCGGTGGCGGCCAGTTCGACCTGTCCCATGTCCTTGACGGCGGTGCTTGCGGCAAGCGCCTGTTGCTGGGCCTTGCGTGCGGACAATGCACGCAGCACGCCGCCCGCGATGAGCAGCACGATGAGTCCGGCGACCCCCCACTTGACCCATCGCTTCATGCTGCGGCTTTCCTGTTGGACTGTGCGGCGGCGCCGGCCGGTGCGGAGATGCCGTTCAGGATGGTTTCCACCTGGAAGGCGATGTATTTTTGCGGATCCAGGTCTGCGTCGCTGCTGATGCAGATGCCGGCGGTGTGCCTGGACAGGATCAGGAAAATCATCGGAGCGACCACCAGGTAAACCGCATAGTCCAGGTCCATGGGCCGGAACTCGCCGCGGTCCATGCCGCGTTGCAGGATGCTGCGGATCAGCCCGTGGCCCGGCATGATGACTTCTTGCTGGTAGAAGGCCGCGATGTCGGGGAAGTTCTTGGCCTCGCTCATCATCAGCTTGGTCAGGCCCGAGGCGCGCGTCAGGCCCACGCGCTCCCACCAGCTGTTCATGCAGTAAGCCAGCAATTCAGGGGTGGTGCCTTCAAAGGTGTCCAGCTCGGCGCGCCATTCCGTGAAGCGGCCCGAGATGTTTTCGCGCACCACGGCCTTGAACAGTTCTTCCTTGCTCTGGAAGTAAAGGAACAATGTGCCTTTCGATACCCCTGCGCGGGCGGCCACTTCTTCGGCGCGGGTGGCGGCAAAGCCTTTTTCCACAAACAGGTCAAGCGCGGCGTCCAGCAGTTCGCCGGGGCGTGCTTCCTTGCGGCGCTCGCGTTTGGCGGCGACCGCGGAGGTTTTGTCGCAAAATAATTTGGAAAGTGACATAGTTACTGACTGACTGGTTAGTAATATATCTGCTTACTTTCCGACCGTCAACCAAAACCGCCTAGGCTACACCGAGGCGGGGGAGCCGGTAGTGCCCTGAAAGGTAAACCCGCGGTAAAGCAGCCGGGTCTGCCGCGGGCCCAGGCGAAAGGGACCGCGAGAGGCCGGCTGTCTAAACGGGCGTGAACCGACCAACCATCAGCGCCAGCCATTCGCGCAGTACCTGCTGCGACACCATAAGGCCCGATGCGGAAGGTACCCATTCCATCAGGTCGTGCTGTGCCGGCTGTACCTGACCCATGGGGGCGGGCGTTACCGTCAGGCCGGCACGCTCAAAAGCCCGGACAGCGCGCGGCATGTGCCAGGCGTCGGTGACCAGCGCGATGCGCTGCACACCGCTTTGCTGCAGCAGTGGCGCCAGCAGGCGGGCATTGCCCGCTGTGTCGCGCGACTGGGCTTCGTTCCAGCGCAGCGTCATGCCGTAGTCCTGCTGCACCATGCGTGCGGCCACCACGGCTTCGGAATCGGTCTGTGCGCTGCTGGCCGCCCAACCCATGCCGCCGGTAAAGGCCAGCGGCAAGCCCGACTGCCGCGCCAGCCACACACCGTAGCGCAACCGCGCCGCTGTGTGCGCGCCTGGCTGGCTACTGCCGTATTCAGCTGCTTCAGGCAGCACGCCGCCGCCCAGCACCACGATGGCCTGCACCTTG
This sequence comes from Polaromonas sp. P3_B4, assembly GCF_056402835.1. NCBI lineage: Bacteria > Pseudomonadati > Pseudomonadota > Betaproteobacteria > Burkholderiales > Comamonadaceae > Polaromonas > Polaromonas sp. P3_B4. Next base: position 2,477,966 of record NZ_JBFUGQ010000001.1, on the reverse strand, counting down.
TGGGCCTTGAGGCTGGCCACCGGCATGGCGGCAAACTGCGGCAGCACGGTGCGCGCCAGCCATACGGCCGTGCCGTGGCTGCTGAGCAGCGCCAGCAGCAGCACCGAAAAGGTTGCCAGCGCCAGCCCGGCTTTTTTATTACGCCAGGCCAGCACCAGGCCCAGCAAGGCCAGCAACAGCAGCAAGGCTGGCGGGAGCGCCAGGCTGGTGAGCAAAGGCTTGAGCGCGCCGAATTCCATGCGTTGTATTTATTTGCTATGAAAAATATAGCTGCTTGCGCACGTCCTGATTGGGCTGGAGCCCTGAAAGGTCATCAATAAAAGGCTTGCAGGCCGGTCTGGGCACGGCCCAGGATCAGCGCATGCACGTCGTGCGTGCCTTCGTAGGTGTTCACCGTTTCGAGGTTGATCATGTGGCGGATCACATGGTATTCGTCATGGATGCCGTTGCCGCCGTGCATGTCGCGCGCCAGGCGGGCGATGTCCAGCGCCTTGCCGCAGCTGTTGCGTTTGATCAGCGAAATCATTTCCGGCACGGACTTGTCTTCGTCCATCAGCCGGCCCACGCGCAGGCAGCCCTGCAGGCCCAGCGTGATCTCGGTCTGCATGTCGGCGAGCTTCTTTTGAATCAGCTGGTTCTGCGCCAGCGGACGGCCGAACTGCTGGCGGTCCATGGTGTACTGGCGGGCGCGGAACCAGCAGTCTTCCGCCGCGCCCAGAGCGCCCCAGGCTATGCCATAGCGCGCCTTGTTCAGGCAGCCGAAGGGGCCCTTCAGGCCGCTCACGTTGGGCAGCAGGTTGGCCTCGGGCACAAACACGTCGTCCATCACGATCTCGCCGGTGATCGAGGCGCGCAAGCTCATCTTGCCTTCGATCTTGGGGGCGCTGAGGCCCTTCATGCCCTTCTCAAGCACGAAGCCGCGGATGCTTTCCTGGCCGCCGACCTTGCCGTCGGGGTCTTCCAGCTTGGCCCAGACGATGAACACGTCGGCGATCGGGCTGTTGGTGATCCACATCTTGGCGCCCTTGACGATGAAGCCGCCGTCGACAGGCTTGGCGCGCGTCAGCATGCTGGCGGGGTCGGATCCGTGATTGGGCTCGGTCAGGCCAAAGCAGCCGACCCATTCACCGGTGGCCAGCTTGGGCAGGTATTTTTGTTTTTGCGCTTCGCTGCCATAGGCGTTGATCGGGTGCATGACGAGCGAGCTCTGCACGCTGATGGCGCTGCGGTAGCCGCTGTCGACGCGTTCCACCTCACGCGCGACCAGGCCGTAGCTCACGTAATTGAGGCCGGCGCAGCCATAGCCTTCAATGGTGGAGCCCAGGAAACCCATGGCGCCGGCTTCGTTCATGATTTCGCGGTCGAACTTCTCGTGGCGTGCGGCCATCAGCACGCGGGGCTGCAGTTTTTCCTGGCAGAAAGCGTGGGCGGCGTCGGCAATGGCGCGCTCGTCTTCGCTCAGCTGCTCCATAAAGAAAAACGGGTCTTGCCAGTTGAATTGGGTTTTCATGGGTTGTCTCCGAAAAAGGTGGCTTGGTTTGCAGTGTAGGGCGCGTGGCTGGGATGCCCGCGGGCAGCTCGATTGTTTGACAAGCATGAATAGTTGTCTAATATCAAATATCGATCCAACGATATAAAAAACATATTCATGGAATTTCGTCACCTCCGCTATTTCCTTGTCCTGGCCGAAGAGCTGCATTTCGGCCGGGCGGCCCGGCGCCTGTCGATTTCCCAGCCGCCGCTGTCGCTGAACATCCAGCAGCTTGAAGCCTCGGTCGGCGCCAAGCTGCTCACGCGCAACAGCAAATCGGTGCAACTCACCGCCGCCGGGCAGGCCTTTGTGCCGGCGGCGCGCGCCTTGCTGGATCAGGCCGCGCAGGCGGCTGGCCATGCACGCGACGTGGGGCAGGGCATGGCCGGCAGTCTGGCCATCGGCTTTTCAGGAACCATGTTGTACAGCGGCCTACCCAAGATCCTGGAGCGCTTCCAGGCCGAACACCCGCTGCTGCGCCTCACGCTGAAGGAACTCAACTCCAGCGAGCAGTTGATCGAGCTGGCGCATGACCGGCTGGACCTCGGCTTTGTGCACACCACACGCGTGCCGCCCGAGTTGTCGCAGGTGCTGGTGTCCAGCCAGGCCTTTGTCGGTTGCCTGCCCGCGGGGCACGCGCTGGCGCGAAAGCGTTCGATATCGCTGCAGCAGTTACAGGGCGAACCCTTTGCCGTGGTGTCGCGCACCGTCTCGCCCGACTACCACGAACGCATCCTGGCAATCTGTACTGAAGCCGGTTTTTACCCGGAGATCCGCTACGAACTGCGGCATTGGCTCAGTGTGGTGTCGCTGGTGTCGCAGGGTATGGGCGTGGCGCTGGTGCCGGCTGCGCTCAGGCAGTCGGCCATGGCGGGGGCGGCCTTTGTGCCGCTGGATGCCGCCACCACACCTTATGAAACGCATTGCCTCTGGAAAACCGCACGCGACCACCAGGCGCTGGCCGCGTTTGTGAAGGCGGTGCGCGCAATCGCCCCGGCGGCGAAGGCATGAAGATTCCATCCCGCCCAGGTGCCCTGGCGAATGACCTTGGTAAAAGTATGTCCACCGCTGGGGACGTAAAGCTGTCACCATGGGGCAGTTCATAGTCTTCAGGAGAACGGCATCAACCCGTATATCTGGTGTGCGGTGGGTGCCCTTCTCGGCGGAGCTGCCTGCCTGCTCGCGGGCACCCGCGAAAAAATCCTCATCCTCGAAAGTATCGGCGTCGGCATGTTCGGCGCTTTCATCGGCGGCGACTTCGTGGCTGCCCTGCTCAGCAAGGGCGCCACCAACGACAAGGTCTTCAGCATGGGTTCGCTCGGCCTGGCTGTGGCCGGCGGGCTTGTGGCGCTGGCCTTGCTGCGGCTGATGCGCCGTGCAATCGGCCCCCAGCACGTCACCAAAGGCCCGCGCCGGCGCGACTGAACCGGGCGCGTTTCCGCTTCGTTTCAGGGGGCCATGTGCAGGCCTCTGCGCAGGCCCGCGGGTCGCGGCGTAAGATTGCCGCTCCCCGTACGACCAACGGATTTCAGCGGAGATTTCCATGCCTTCTTCCCCCCAAACCATCACGCTCGGCGGCGGCTGCTTCTGGTGCACCGAGGCGGTGTACGTCAAGGTGCGCGGTGTTACCGACGTGGAGTCGGGCTACAGCAACGGCCAGGCCGCACGGCCCAGCTACGAAGAGGTCTGCACGGGCCGCACCGGCAGCAACGAGGTCGTCAAGCTCACCTACGACCCGGCCGACATCACGCTGCGCGAGATCCTCGAAATTTTCTTCGTCATCCACGACCCGACGAGCCTGAACCGCCAGGGCAACGACGCCGGCACGCAATACCGCAGCGGCATCTATTACTCAACGCCGGAGCAGAAGGCGGAGATCGACGACTTCATCCGTCAGGTCAGCCAGGACAAGACCTTCGGCAAACCCATCGTCACCGAAGTGCTGCCGCTCGAAAACTACTGGCCCGCCGAGTCCTACCACCAGGACTATTTCGAAAACAACCCCAACCAGGGTTACTGCGCGTTTGTGGTCGGCCCCAAAGTCGACAAATTCCGCAAGACCTTTGCGTCACGTGTGAAGGATTGAATGGATGGTTGCGGTCGCTATCAAATAAATAGCTGCTGGCGCAGTTCAGTATTGGGCTGCGGCCACTTTTGATACTGAGAAATCGTGTTTTTGGCGGCTTTGGCCGTCTGAAACCAACCTTTTCGGGTTTTCAAACGGGTTTTAGCCCGTTTTGACGCAAAAAAGCCCTTCGTTTAACCATCAAATTGGCCTGCAAGCCAATAGGGGTAGGCGCTAGCAGCTATTAAATAGATAGCAATGTCGGCACCTTGCGGCAAGCCGTAGCCACCCCGCAACGGCGCTGGCCCGGCCCATCCGCGCTCAAACCCGCCGCTGCGCGAAATAGAACCACTCCTGGCCCACTTCGCCTCGTGGATTCGGAAACACCACAAAGCCGTCCGCCGGTGCGGCAACAGGTGCGCCGCCATTTCGCGTGCCAATCGCCTCGCCGGCTTTCACGGCGTCGAAGCTGCGCCACTTGCGCGTGAAGGTGTCGCCCGCATGCTCGCGGTCCACCACGTCAACGAGCCGCAGGATCTCGCGCGTCATCGGCACCGGTGCGGGCTTCTGCGTAATCAGCCCCAGCAGGCCCAGCGTCTGCTGAATTGCATGCCGCGCCACCTGCACCGCCTGCGGGTCGTCATGCTGGCCGCATTCCAGCGTCACGCCGTAGCCGCCGCGTGAACGCATGTATTCGGTCGTGCCTACGCCGTAGTTCGGGTCGGTCACCAATGTCTGCGCGCGGGCGCCCCCCGCAGCGCCCGCAGCCGTTGCCGCGCGCCGCTGCACGCCCCGGGCGTACGTCTCCAGCCAGCCTTCCACGATCCGGTGCGGCCCGGTGTGCAGCGCCAGTTGCATTTCTTCCGCGGCATGGTCAAAAGGCTCCAGCGCGCCGGAGTTGTTCTGCGGGCCAATCATCACAAACGGCGCGCCGCCCGTGTGAAAAGAGTGCAGGTCCAGCAGCACGTCATGCGCATCCAGCAGCGGGCACAGCACGTTCGCGATGCGGTCCTCAAAGTCCTGGGGAATCGCACTCGGCGCCATGTTGCGGTTGAGGTTGCGCTCACCCATGCGCTGCTTGAGCCGGTAGGCCAACGGGTTGGTCACCGGCACAAAAGTCACGGTGCCGCGTTCAATGCCGAGCTGGCCGCTGTCGATTTCTTCCAGCAGCTGCGTGATGGCACGCGTGCCGCAGGTCTCATTGCCGTGCACGGCGCCGGTGACCAGAAGGCGCGGACCGGGGGCGAGGCCATGGTAGGTGTGGGCACGCAGGTGGGTGGGGTGTTGGGCAGGAATGGAAGTCATGGGTAATGCACCGCTGCAGGTGTGGCGTTCATGGCTTGGTTATACAGCGGTTTGGAAGGGAAGGTGAAGCATCCGGGGGCGTTGCTATTTGTTGCCAATGGGCATGCCGTGCGGCGAAGCTTCCTGCCTATGATGGCGGCGTTTCCAGACCTTGCTCAACCCATATCGCTACGGAGGCAACATGGACGCCGACCTTGAAGGCTTGTCGCGTGAACAACTCATTGTGGAAGTCAAAAAGCTCCGCCAGGGCATTCGCGAGCACCGCGACAGCACAGGCCATGAGCTGTGCTGGCACCACCCGGCGCTGTGGGCGCTGCTGCCGGAGAAGAGCGACCCGGTGCCCGTTGTACCCGACTGGCCGCAGTTCTTTCGCGGCTGTATCCGTTACCGCCAGTCGCTTGATGAACAGTTGCCGGATGCGCCCCGAAGCAATCAACCCTATCGCGACTGAACGCTTCACAGCTTTGCCCGGAGGCCAGCGCGGCCAACGAGCCGTTCCACGATGCCGGTTCATTCCAACTCAGTTCTGCCTGATCCCCGCCACCAGTTGTGTCACGTTGTGCCGCATCAGCGTGAGGTAGCTGTCAGCTGGGCCACCAGCTTTTGACAGGGCATCGACATACAGCGCGGGGCCGGGTGTCACACCCGCGTCCTTGCTCAGTTGGGCGAGCAGCTTGGGGTTGCTCATGTTTTCAAAAAACACGGCCTTGATTTTTTCGCGCTGGATCTGCCGGATCAGTTGGGCAACTTCCTTTGCGCTGGGTTCGGCTTCGGTGGAGATTCCTTGTGGCGCCAGGAAGCTGACCTGGTAGTGCGCGCCGAAATAACCGAAGGCGTCGTGTGAGGTGATGACCTTGCGTTTGGCGGCTGGGACGGCGCTGAGCTGTTCTTTGGCCCAGGCGTCCAGCGCCTGCAACTCCTTCACGTAGGTTTCGCTGTTGTCTTTGTAGGTGGCTGCACCTGCGGGGTCGAGCCGGGCGAGGGCTGCGGCGATGTTGCGCACGTAGATCACGACGTTGGTTGGATCCTGCCAGGCGTGCGGGTCGGTTTCTTTTCCGCCTTTTTCACCGGGCATGGTGCGGGCCTTCACGCCTTGCGAAGCCACCGCCACCGGGCCCTTGTAGCCGGCGGACTTGACGAGTTTTTGCGCCCACGGTTCAAAGCCCAGGCCGTTGCTGACCAGCAGTTTGCTTTGCAACAGGTTTTTGGCGTCAGCGGGTTTGGGTTCGAACACATGCGCGTCTTCATCGGGGCCGACCAGGGTGGTGACAGCCACGCGTTCACCGCCGACCACACGGACGAGGTCGCCGAGGATGCTGAAGCTGGCGACCACAGGGATCTTGTCGGCGGCCATGCCGGCGGTGGCGGCGGACAGCAGCGCGGCCCCGACCAGGGGTGTCAGCAGTTTGCGCGCCAGGTGTTTCATGAAAGTCATGGAAGGGCTCCGGGTTGGTAAAGAAAGGAAAGATGCGCAGCTTCAGGCGGTGCGGTGCGCGCGCGCGAACGTGCGCGGCAGCCAGCCGCCGGGCGCCAGCAGCAGCGAGGCAAAGTACAGCGCGCCGGCGCAGCCGATGATGGTCGGGCCCGAAGGTGTATCGAAGTGGTAAGACAGCAGCAGCCCGGCATAGCCTGCCGCCATGGCCTGTGCGCCGGCATTGGCGAGCTGCGCGGGCAGGGTGTCATGCCAGAGGCGCGCCGACACCGCGGGCAGCATCATCAGGCCGACAGCCATCAGCGTGCCCAGCGTCTGGAAGCCGGCCACGAGGTTGATGACGACCAGCATCAAAAAGCCCTGCTGCCACGCCCACTTGAAAGAGGCGCTGCGGCCCGTTGCGTTCAGGAATACCGGGTCAAGACTCTCCAGCACTAGGCCCCTGTAAGCCGCTGCCAGCGCGACCAGGCTGATGCTGGCCACGCCGGCCACCAGCAGCAGGCCCGGCGTGTCGACGCCCAGCGCGCTGCCGAACAGGATGTGCAGCAGGTCAAGCTGCGTGCCGTGGCCGGAAATGAGCGTCACGCCCAGCGCCAGCGCCACCAGGTAAACGGCAGCCAGGCTGGCGTCTTCTTTCAGCGTGGTGGCGCGGCTGATGAAGCCGGCCAGCGCGGCCACCAGCATGCCGGCCAGTACGCCGCCTGCTGCCATGGCCGTGAGCGACAGGCCGCACAGCATGAACCCGATGGCGACACCCGGCAATATGGCGTGGCTGAGCGCGTCACCCAGCAGGCTCATGCGCCGCAAGGTCAGGAAAACGCCCAGTGGTGCGGCGCTGAGCGATAGCGCCATCGTGGCCACCAGCGCGCGGCGCATGAACGCATATTCGGCGAACGGCGCAAACAGAATGGCCCAGGCACCGTGAAGGGCGTGCTGCGCGGCTTCCATCACGCCGCAGCCTTGTGCAGCAGGGGCTCGTGCAATGCCACTGGTGTGGCTACTGCCTTGTCGTCGATGCGGCAGGCTTCGGCGCTTTCGTCCCATGCTTCTGCCATCGCGCGGGCGCGCGCCAGGTTGCCTTCGGTCATGACCTGTGCGGTGGGCCCCCAGGCGACGGCTTCGCGCGCCAGCAGGAGTGTTTGCGGAAAATGCGCCCGCACCTGGGCATCGTCGTGCAGCACGGCAATCACGGTGCGCCCCTGGGCATGCCACTGGCGAATCAACGCCAGCAAGGCGGCGGTGGTCTTGCTGTCTATTGCGTTAAAGGGCTCGTCCAGCAGGATCAGGCGGGCGTCCTGCACCAGCAGGCGGGCAAACAGCACGCGCTGGAACTGCCCGCTGGAAAGCGTGCCAATGGGCCGCGCTTCAAAACCCTCCAGGCCAACGGTGCGCAAGGCCGCGCCGACGGCGGCCCACTGCGCCTCACTGACGCCGCCCCACGCGCCCTGCGAAGGCCAGCAGCCGAGCAGCACGGCGTCGCACACGTCCATCGGAAAGCTCCGGTCCAGCTCAGCCTGTTGCGGCAGGTAGGCAATGCGCGCGCGCGGCGTTGCCGTGGTGACCTGTCCGCCCGAACGGGGCAGCAAACCCATGATGCTTTTGCACAGCGTGCTTTTGCCGGCGCCGTTGGGGCCAACAACCGCAGTCAGCGAACCCGCCGCGAAGTGACCGCTGACGTGGTGCAGCGCCGGATGCTGCCGGTAGCTGACGGTGAGGTTGTCCAGCGCGACCATGGCGCTCACCATGGCGCTATTTCCGCCGAAGCCCAGGCGACCGCCATCCAGAGCAGCGCCACGGCTGGCAACACCGCGAGCACCCGGCGCCAGGCCGGCCAGGTGAGGATGCTGCGGCGGCGCGGAGGCTGTGGGGGGAAGGGAGGAGGTGAAGCTGGCAAGGGAGTCGTCTTTACAAACAAGCGGGCCGGGAAGTCATCAAAAGCCACTCGGTTGCGGTAATAATGCAACTGAATTGCTGTATAGTCTAATGCAACATTGTTGCGTTATGTGCGCGCATTGCGAAAATACACCGCGCGCTCTTTTGCCAAACTCTTTCCGAACGGCTTCATCCCATGGCATCCGTCCACCCTGTCAGGCGTTCCAAAACCGAGCCCGGTATCACCGCCGACGCGGACCCGATTGATGTGCTGTTGTCAGCCCACGGCCTGCGCCGCACCAGCGCTGCGCGTCTGGTGCTGGGCTGGCTGCTGGCCCACCCGGACACCAGCTACACGCACGCGCAACTACAGGCCGCGTTGGGCGGCGACGATGATGCCGGCGAAGGCGTGACACTGGATCGCGTCACGCTGTACCGGCTGATCGACCGGCTCACGCAGGTGGGTTTGCTGCTGTGCCGCGTGGACGCCAACCGCGTGCGGCGCTACCAGGCCATGCCGAGCAGCGTGCACGCCATTCCCCACTTTGAATGCCAGAGCTGCCACCGCGACAGCCCCTTGTCGGGCGCGTTGTCGGGCAAGCGTTCGGGTGCGCTCAAGGCCAGCACCAAAGACCTGGAACGCGCCGCGCAAACCGCGCTGGAAGCATTGAAGGCGCTGGGTTACCAGGGCATGAGCATGGACTTTGCCGTGCGGGGCGTGTGCGCCGACTGCGCCAACGGCACGGCTTCTTCATGATCAGCACCCGCCAGCTGGCTTACCGCTACACCAATGGTCCCGAGCTGCGCTTTGCGGACTTGGACGTCGCGCAGGGCGGCACCTTGCTGCTGCGCGGTGCGTCGGGCTCGGGCAAATCAACCTGGCTGGCGCTGGCGGCAGGTTTGCTGGCGCCCAGTGAGGGCGACATCACAGTGGCCGGCCAGTCCATCAAGGCATTGGGCGGACGTGCCGGCGACGCGTGGCGGGCAAAAACCATTGGCTTTTTGCCGCAGAAGCTTCACCTGAGCGCAGCGCTGACGGTGCAGGGCAACCTGGCCATGGCGCAGTGGGCCGCCGGCCAGCCGGATGACGAAGGCCGCATTGCCGAAGCGTTGGACGCGCTGGACGTGCGCGCGTTGGCTGGTCGCAAGCCGCCCCAACTATCTGGCGGGCAGGCGCAGCGTGTGGCGCTGGCGCGCGCGGTGTTGCTCAAGCCGTGCGTGATCCTGGCCGATGAACCCACCGCCAGCCTGGACGACGACGCGGCCGCGGCGTCGCTGGCCTTGCTGCAAAGCGCGGCGCAGCAGCAGGGCGCCACGCTGGTGATTGCCACGCACGATGCGCGTGTCCAGGCCTTTTTTAAAGACGAAAAAGGCCTGCAGTCCTTATTGGTCGAGCGCAAGCAGCTATGAAAACGATAGCATTCAAAACCGTTGTGTTTTCATGGCGCTACCTGTGGTCGCGGCCGCTGGCGGCAGCGCTCAACCTGCTGCTGCTCACCCTGGGGCTGGCTTCCATCACTTTTCTGCTGCTGGTCAGCCACCAGATCAGCCAGGCGTTTGACCGTGACGTGGCCGGCATTGATGTGGTGGTGGGCGCCAAGGGCAGCCCGATGCAGCTGATTTTGTCGGGCGTGTTTCACCTCGACGTGCCGACGGGCAATGTGCCGCTGGCGGCGGTGAAGGAGCTGGAAAAGCATCCGCAGGTGGCCAGGATCATCCCCATCAGCCTGGGCGACAGTTTTCGCGGCTTTCGCATCGTGGGCACCACGCCCGACTACATCCACCATTACGACGCGCAGCTGGCGCAGGGCGCGCTGTGGTCCAGGCCGATGCAGGCCGTCATTGGCGCGCAGGTGGCGCAGCAGACCGGCCTGAAAGTGGGCGACAGCTTTACCGGCACGCACGGCCTGGGCGGCGGCGGTGAAGAGCACAAGCTGAGCCCCTATGTGGTGTCGGGCATCCTGGCCGCCAGCCACACCGTGCTGGACCGCCTGGTGCTGACGGCCACCGAGTCCGTCTGGCAGGTGCATGAAACCGACACGGCACTGGACGACGACGACCGCAAGGTGCTGGAAGAAGAGCGCGAAATCACGCTGGCACTGATCCAGTACAAGACGCCGCTGGCGGCCGTGACCTTTCCGCGCTACATCAACAGCAGCACCGAGATGCAGGCTGCCGCGCCGGCGCTGGAAATCACGCGCCTGCTGAGCATGGTGGGTGTGGGCACCGACGTGCTGCGGGCGCTGGCCGGCGTGCTGCTGCTGACGGCGGGCCTGAGCGTCTTCATTGCGCTGTGGGGTGCCGTGCGTGAGCGCCGGGCCGACCTGGCGCTGCTGCGCATGCTGGGCGCGCCGCCGGCCCGCGTGGCCGGCCTGCTGCTGTGCGAAGCGCTGTGGCTGGCGTTGCTGGCAACCATGCTGGGGGTGCTTGCGGGGCAGGGGCTGACGGCACTGCTGGCCTGGGCGTTGCAACTTGAAAAATCTGTCCTGATCGGTGCGCTGTCATGGCCGGTCGAGCTGGTCAGTGTGCCGGTACTGGCTTTGGGGGTGGCGCTGGCGTCTGCGTTGCTGCCCGCCTGGGAAGCCTACCGGGTCAGTGTGTTTGAACTTCTCCAATCAAGGTAACCTTCTTATGACAAACCTCTCTTCCATCAAAAAATTCCTCACCCTGTCTCCTGTTGCGGCCACGTTTGCGGCGGTGGCCCTGAGCGCCACGTTTTCGCTGGCCCATGCGCAGCACAACGACAAGGAAACCAAGGAAGACATCCAGCGCCACCGCGCCATGGCCGCCGCCCACGAAAACGCCGCCAAATGCCTGGAATCGGGCAAGAAAGACGAAGTTTGTGAAAAAGAGCTGCAGGCCGCTTGCAAAGGCCTGGCTGTCGGCAAATACTGCGGGATGAAACACGTTCATTGACGTCCACTGACGTCACCGCGACGCCCCTGAAGTGGCCTCACCTTTTTTCTGGATTTTCTGGAGTACTGCATGACTGCCTCTTTTCGCCCTCGCACTCCAAGCCTTTACGGACTGAGGTGGGCATTGGCCTGCAGCACGCTGCTGGCCGCGGCGGGCCTTTCGGCGCAAACGCTGTCTTCCCCCCTGGCAAGTGGCGGCAAGCCTGCCGCTGCAGGGCCGGCGTTTGACATACCGGTCGGGCAGGGTGCGGGCGTGCATGGCGCCAACAGCCCGTTTCCACCGCTTGCGGCCCGCACGGACGTGGTGCCCTGGTCGGTGCTGACGGCGGTGAAAACCAAAAACGAGAAAAACCGCATCCTGCCGGTCTTCACCCTCGACCAGATGGCACTGAACCAGAAAACCCAGCGTATCCAGGGTTTCATGATGCCGCTGGACCCGGGTGAAAAGCAAAAGCATTTTTTGCTGTCCTCGGTGCCGCTGACCTGCGCCTTCTGCCTGCCCGGCGGGCCCGAGAGCATGGTCGAAGTCAAAACCAAAACGCCGGTGAAATACAGCATGGAGCCGGTGGTGGTGGAGGGGCGCTTCCTCGTCCTCAATGACGACTCTTACGGCCTTTACTACCGCATCACGGATGCCACCAGCGTCAAGTGAGCGTCGGGGTCTGAGTCGCGCCGGTGCCTTGATTTGGCTGCTGGCCTCCGCGCTCCTGCTTGCACAACTGCTGGGGCTGATGCACGGCGTGGTGCACAGCCCGCAGGCACACATCCATCCGCATTCACATCCGCATTCAAATTCGAATGTGCATCGTGACGGCCACCATCAGGAGCACGCCGCTCTCGCGCATGCCGAAGAAAAGGGTGAGGGCGGCTGGCTGGCCTCGCTGTTTTCCTCGCATGACGGCGATCCGGACTGCCGCCTGTTTGACCAGGCCAGCCACGGCCAGGCGGCGCCCACGCTTCCCCTGCTGAGTTTGCCGCTGGTGCTCTCCAGCGTGGCATTTGACATCTCCCGCGGCGAAGCACTCGCCCGCTGGGCGGCGCTGTTCGACGCGCGCGGCCCGCCTTCCACTCGCTGAATCTCCCCGTTTTTCTGTGCGCCGGCCACCTGGCCAGGGCGCAGCTTTGCCCTCTTGTTTTTCGATTCAGCGAGTCATCATGAACCCACCTTTTATCAGCCGCGCGCTCTGCTTCGCGGCGACGCTCTCCTGCGGCCTGGCGACTGCCCAGACCGCCTCGCCAGCATCTGCCCCCAGCCTGAAAGAAGTCACCGTCACCGGTAACCCGCTGGGCGCTACTGATTTGATAGCACCTGCCGCACAGTACTCGGGCGCCGGGCTGCTATTGCGATCCAAAACCACACTCGGCGAAACGCTGGACGGCGTGCCCGGTGTGAGCAGCACCTACTTCGGCCCGAACGCCAGCCGCCCCATCATCCGCGGCCTGGACGGCGACCGCATCCGCATCCTGGGCAACGGCGGCGCGACGCTGGACGCCTCCAGCCTGAGCTATGACCACGCGGTGACGTCCGACCCGATCAGCATCGAACGCGTGGAGGTGCTGCGCGGCCCCGGCGCATTGCTGTATGGCGGCAGTGCGGTGGGCGGCGTGGTCAACGTGATCGACAACCGCATTCCGCGCGAGCCGCTGTTTGATGAGAAGGGCGGTGTCGGCGGCAAGGTCGACCTGGGCCTGGCCACCGGCAACCGCGAGAAAAGCAGCGGCGTGTTGCTCGAAGGCGGCAACAATCGCTACGCCCTGCATGTTGACGTGTTCAGCCGCGAAACCGGCGACGTGAAGGTGCCCACCGACCTGGCTTGCAGCAAGGGCGGCGTGAACACCCTCACCCACCGCATCTGCAATTCGGACAGCAAAGTGCGCGGTGGTGCGGCGGGCGGCTCGGTGTTTTTTGACCACGGCTACCTGGGCGCGTCCGTCAGCACCTACCGCAGCAACTACGGCACGGTGGCTGAAGACGACGTGACGATTGACATGAAGTCCAACCGCGTGGCGCTGGAAGGCGAGGTGCGCAACCTGGGTGGGTTTATCCAGAGCGTAAAGGGCCAGCTGAGCCACACCGACTACGAACACACCGAATTTGAAGGGCCCAACCCCGGCACGGTGTTCAAGAACAAGGGCAGTGATTTCCGGCTGGAGGCGCGCCATGCGCGCATCGGCAACCTGGACGGCGTGATCGGCTTTCAGGCCGAGAACAACAAGTTTTCGGCCGACGGCGCCGAGGCTTTCGCGCCTTACAGCAAGACCTCGCAGAACGCCTTGTTTGCGTATGAGGAATACACCACCGGATGGGGCAAGCTCAGCTTTGGCGGGCGCCTGGAGTCGGTCAAGGTGGAGTCGCTGGGCAACCCGCTGGTGGCGCGCTTCGCACCATTGACGCGCGACTTTACGCCGCACAGCTATGCGCTGGGCGCCTTGTGGAACGCGGCGCCGGGCTGGCAGCTCACCAGCAACCTGGCCTATACCGAACGCGCACCCAAGGACTACGAACTCTTCGCCCAGGGCCCGCACGTAGCGACCAAAGCCTGGGAAAGCGGCGACGCCACCCTGGGCAAGGAAAAGTCGACCAGCCTGGATGTTGGCGCGGCCTGGAAGTCCGGCGCCAACAGCTTTGCGGCCAATGCCTATGTGCACCGTTTCAAAAACTACATCGGGTTGCTGGCCACGGGCAACAACTATGGGCAGGAAGACGGCGCGCTGAACCCGGCCGACCTGGACGGTGACGGCGTGGACGACAACGACCCGGACAACAAGCTGCTGCCGGAGTTTGCCTACACCGGCGTGCGCGCCCGTTTTGTGGGCCTGGAAGCCAGCGGCAACATCCGCCTGATCGAAGGAGCGTCCAGTCTGGACCTGGCCTTGCGCGGCGATGTGGTGCGCGCCACCAACCTCAGCAACGGCCAGCCGTTGCCGCGCATTGCGCCGGCACGCATGGGGGCAAGCCTGGTGTGGGCCCACGGGCCGTGGGGCAGCAGCATCGGCTTTGACCATTCGATGGCGCAAAACCGTGTGGCCGCCGGCCAGCGTGCCACGTCGGCCTACACGCTGTGGAACCTGGCGGCCACCTATCGCATGAAGGCAGGCGTGAGCAACATCCTCTGGTATGCGAAGGTGGACAACCTGACCAACCAGCTGGCCTACAGCGCGGCCTCGGTACTGACGACCACGGCGTTTCCCAAGGCGCCGCTGCCGGGGCGCAGCCTGAAGGTGGGCATGCAGCTCGCTTTTTAAGCGGGGCCACTACGTAAAACACGCAGACTCGCTGGCCGCCCGCGCGCTAAGATTGTGCGGATGAACCAGCTTGTCTTCGTGTCCCTGCTTCCCGTCGTGTTGTTGATTGCTACAGGTTTCATAGCTGGTCGCGCACAGTGGATAAGGCCCGAAGCGATAAAAGACCTTTCAAACCTGATCTTCCTGCTGCTTACGCCGGCTTTGTTGTTTCGCACCATGAGCCGGGTGCATGTGGAGGAACTGGACTTCAAGCCGGTGCTGGCTTACTTTCTGGCGGTCGTGGTGCTATTTGGCGGCACCTTGCTGCTGCAGGGCTTTAACCGCCGCGCAGCGGTGCTGGCGCTGGCCAATACTTTTTCGAACACCGTGATGATCGGCATTGCGCTGATCGGGCTGATGTATGGACCGCAAGGTCTGATTACGCTGTTCACGTTGGTCTCGGTGCATTCGCTGGTGCTGCTGACCAGCGCCACGGTGGTGCTGGAGCTGGCGGTGGCGCATGAACAGAAGCTGGGCACGTCTGATGAAGTCACCACTGCGCCGCGCCACCCGGTGGCCACGGTGTTGATGGCCGTGAAAAACGCGTTGCTGCACCCGGTGCCGTTGCCCATCATTGCCGGCCTGCTGTTTGCGCAAACCGGCCTTGCGATTCCCGTGGTGATCGACAAGCCGCTGGAACTGCTGGCCAATGCCTTCGGTCCGCTGGCGCTGGTGCTGGTGGGCGTGACATTGGCCAATACGCGTGTGGGTGAGCACTGGCGGCCGGCGCTGGCACTGGCCGGCGTGAAAAACCTGCTGCACCCCTTGCTGGTGTTCGGCCTGTGCCGCCTGCTGGGTGTGGGCGGCGTGCCGATGGCCGTCATGGTGGTGGCATCGGCCCTTCCGATCGGCGCCAATGTGTTTTTGTTTTCCCAGCGCTACAAGGTGGCGGAAGACCTGATTACTGCCAGTGTCGTGGTGTCTACCGCGCTGGCGCTGGTGACGCTGACCGTTGTGCTGCTGCTGGTCGGGCGGTTTGTCTAAATATCATTTACGGAGCCATTGATGCAGTTCCTCCAGTCCCTGCCGGTATCGGCGCAAACCATCGGCCTGCTCCTGCTGTCCAACGTGTTCATGACCTTTGCCTGGTACGGACACCTGAAAAACCTGGCCACCTCGCCCTGGTATATCGCAGCGCTGATCAGCTGGGGCATTGCGCTGTTCGAATACCTGCTGCAGGTGCCCGGCAACCGTATCGGCTTTACCCAGTTCAGCGTCGGGCAGCTCAAGATCATGCAGGAGGTCATCACGCTGAGCGTGTTCGTGCCTTTTGCAGTGTTCTATTTGAACGAGCCGTTGAAGCTTGACTACCTGTGGGCGGCGCTGTGCATGGTAGGCGCCGTCTACTTCATCTTCCGCAGCGCTTGAATCTTCGGTATTGGTATTCGGCTGTTTGGTATTCCTGTCCCACCCCTTCTGGATGCGCCGAGGAGCGCAGGGCCAGACGGATCAGGGATCGCGATTGTCTGAGCGAAGTGCAACGTAGCGAGTTCGAGCGAGACCCCGTCTGGACCGAGCACCGCAGGTTGCCCGTAGCGAAGCGCAGGGACGCAGACAGCAGGGTCGCCTTTTCTTTTGCTTACTTTGCTTTTGGCGAAGCAAAAGAAAAGTGAGTTGCCGCCGGGCAACCCCCGGCCAGCGGCCTAAGCAGAAAATCCAGTGCCCAAACACCCAAATCGCTCCGAAATCCGAGGCGGTTAAACTTCCGGCAGTCACAAAAACGTCATACTTTTGACATATTTCCTGAGGAACTGACATGCTGTTTGGCAAATTGCTGCCGCGCGAAGGCAATTTTTTCGAGATGTTCAACCAGCATGCCGAACGCATCGTCGAGGCCGCCCACGCGTTTTCGAACCTGGTTGCGAACTACGCGGACGTGCAAAAGCGCGAAGCTTTCAACCGCGAAGTCGACCACGCCGAGCGTGCCGCCGACCGCATCACGCATGAAGTCAACCGGGCGCTGCACAAGACTTTCATCACGCCCATCGACCGCGAGCAGATCCACAAGCTGATCAACACCATGGACGACGTGGCCGACCTGATCCAGGATTCGGCCGAAACCATGGCGCTTTACGACGTGCGCCACATGACCGACGACATCGTGCGGCTGACCGACCTGAGCGTCAAATGCTGCGAACGCCTGCAGGACGCCGTGGCGCTGATCGAAAAAGTCAGCGATGCCGCGACGGCTGAAGCCGCCCTGAAAACCTGCGAGGAAATCGACAAGCTCGAGTCCGACGCCGACCGCGTCATGCGCTCGGCCATGAGCCGGCTGTTCCGCGAAGAGCCCGATGTACGGGAAGTGATCAAGCTCAAGGCGGTGTACGAACTGCTCGAAACCATCACCGACAAGTGTGAGGATGTGGCCAACCTGATCGAGGGCATCGTCCTCGAGAACTCCTGAAGATGGCAGCCCCCACGCTCCTCGCTTCGCGTAGTTCGCTGCCCCCCGAGGGGGCTGGCCTTGCTTGGGGCGGCCCTGCGCTGCGTCCCGGCGCGTTCGTTTCCCTAGCTACCTCATTGGGATAAATATGCAAACCGTACAGGCCGCCCTGTGGGTGGTGTTCCTGCTGGTCTTCCTGGCCATTGCGTTCGACTTCATGAACGGCTTTCATGACGCGGCCAACTCGATCGCCACGGTGGTGTCGACGGGCGTGCTCAAGCCGGGGCAGGCGGTGCTGTTCGCCGCTTTCTTCAACTTCCTGGCGTATTTCATCTTCCACCTGAGCGTGGCGGCGACCATCGGCAAGGGCATCGTGATGCCGGGCGTGGTGGACACGCATGTGGTGTTTGGCGCGCTGATGGGCGCCATCACCTGGAACATCCTCACCTGGTTCTACGGCATTCCCAGCAGCTCTTCGCATGCGCTGATAGGCGGCATCGTGGGGGCCGTCATCGCCAAGGCCGGCGCCAGCGCGCTGATCGCCTCGGGCGTGTTCAAGGTGGTGGCCTTCATTTTCGTGTCGCCGTTGCTCGGCTTTTTGCTGGGCTCGCTGATGATGGTGGCGGTGGCCTGGGTGTGTCGCAGGACGACCCCGTCGAAGGCCGACCGATGGTTTCGCCGGCTTCAGCTGGTCTCCGCCGGCGCTTACAGCCTGGGGCACGGCGGCAACGACGCGCAAAAGACCGCCGGCATCATCTGGCTGCTGTTGATCGCCGCGACGACCAGCAACGTGCAGGGTTTGCCGGTCTGGATGATGGCGACCACGGAACACCTGCCGATCTGGGTGGTCATCGTCTGCTACATCGCCATCGGCTTTGGCACCATGTTCGGCGGCTGGCGTATCGTGAAAACCATGGGCCAGAAGATCACCAAGCTCAAGCCCGTGGGCGGCTTCTGCGCCGAGACTGGCGGCGCACTGACGCTGTTCCTGGCGACCGGGCTGGGTATTCCTGTTTCCACCACGCACACCATCACCGGCGCCATCGTGGGCGTAGGCTCCACGCAGCGCGCTTCAGCCGTGCGCTGGGGCGTGGCCGGCAATATCGTCTGGGCCTGGATTTTCACGATCCCGGCTTCCGCATTCGTGGCAGCAATCGCGTACTGGGTCAGTCTTCAGGTTTTCTGATCGCGCCACGCACTGAGCATGCGTCGTGGCCTCTCTTTAATCAAGCCGGGGCCGCGGAACTGGCTTTGCCAGGCCGCAGGCGCAGCGGCCCCCTAGGGGGGCAGAGAGCTACACGAAGTGAGCGACCGTGGGGGCCATATTCACTGCGATATCTTTTTGGCCTCTTCGACTTGGTATTCAAAGTAGCGCTGGAAGCTGAAGACGATGCTGGACATCAGTGAGATGGTGCCGAACAACAGGGCAAACACCACCGCGCCTATGGTCAGCCAGTTGGTGTTGCCCGCCTGGGTATCGGGCGTAGCCGTGTTGTGCAGCGCGTTCCATTTGTCGGTCGACATCAGGCCGTAGTAAATCGCGGTGAGCGCCGTACCGGCCAGCGTAAAGCCCAGCAGCGGAATCAGCACCCAGGCGAGGTGATCGTCCTGCCCATAAAGCCGCACACGTTCCACGCCCCACCAGCCCAGCGCGGCGGCGATGGGGTGCAGCCAGGCCCAGATGTCGCCCAGGCCGAACAGGTAGAGGCGGTGCACGCCGAGCTGGCCGGCTACGAAGGCGAGCCAGGCGGCGAGGGTTTTGTTTTTGGGCGCTTTAGGGGCTGTGGAGGCGGTTGCTTGCATGCGGCGATTATGCGGCGGGTGCATCCACCGGCGGCTGCGTGTCACCTGCGCCCAGGGTCTTTTCCATGATCACGATGTCGCGCCAGGCGCCGAACTTCCAGCCGCAGGAGGCAATGGTGCCGACCTCTTTGAAGCCAAGCGAGCGGTGTACGCCCACCGAGCCGGCGTTGGCCGAATCACCGATCACGGCCATGGCCTTGCGTACGCCCACCGCTTCAAGCCGTGCCAGCAACTCGGCCAGCAACGCACGGCCCAGGCCCTTGCGGTGCAGGTCAGGCGCGAGGTAGATCGAGTCTTCCACTGAAAATCGGTAGGCCGGGCGGGGCTTGAACCAGTTGCCGTAGGCAAAGCCGGCGATTTTTCCATCCTCTTCGGCGACCAGGTAAGGCAGGCCCTTGGACAGCACGTCGGCCCGGCGGGCGGTCATGTCGGCCACGCTGGGAGGCTCGGTTTCGAAGGTGCCTGTGCTGTGCAATACGTGGTGGCTGTATATGGCCGTGATGGCGGAAATGTCTTCTTCGCGGCTGGGGCGGATGAGGGGCATGTCGGTGGTGGTTTCGGAGACAGGAGAATGGGTGTGCGGGGGGCTTCAGGAGCGGGGTAGGGGTGAATTTGGGCAAAAACCGTTCGGCAGGCTATAATCTCAGGCTTTGCAGCAATTCGCTGGCCGGGTGGCCATGTCGTGTGTCTCAAGCGCTGCAGAACATTGGGGTATCTACCTTACCGGTAAGCCCCACCACCCGAAGGATAAATCATGGTCGTCATTCGACTTGCACGCGGCGGTTCCAAGCACCGTCCTTTTTTCAATATTGTTGTGGCTGACAAACGCGTTCGCCGCGACGGCCGTTTCATCGAGCGCATCGGGTTTTACAACCCGATTGCCAAAGGTGGCGAAGAAGGCCTGCGCATTGCGCAAGACCGCCTGACCCACTGGATCGGTGTGGGCGCACAGCCGTCTCCTACCGTTCTGCGCCTGGTCAAGCAAGGTGCTACGGCTGCTCCAGCCACCGCCTGATTGGAGTGAAAATTTTCCGCCGGGCCGCCCCAAGGAAAATTAGCCCCCGCGGGGGGCAGCGTATTACACGGAGTGAAGAGCGTGGGGGCTAACGCTCTTCCCGGCCTTCAGTCGTCGGCAGGCTTGACACCCTCAAGCCTTCCGCACGACGCCATCGAAGTCGGGCGCATCCTGGATGCATGGGGCGTCAAGGGCTGGGTGAAAATCCTGCCGCACAGCACCGATCCAGAAGCGCTTTTCGCGGCCAAATCCTGGTTTTTGCAGGCGCCTGACGCCAAATTCCGCCCGGGGTTTACCGTGTTCTCCGGCACAGTCACGCTCAGCGTCGACGAAGCCAAAGTCCACTCCGATTCCGTCGTCGCCAAGTTCATGGGCCTTGATGACCGCAATGCGGCCGAGGCCTTGCGTGGCGCACGCATCTTCCTGCCACGCAGCAGCTTTCCCGCCGCCTCCAAGGATGAGTACTACTGGGTCGACCTGATCGGCCTGAACGTGGTCAACCGCGAAGGCGTGCCATTGGGCCTGGTGCGTGACCTGATGGCCACCGGCCCGCACTCTGTCCTGTGTGTGGAGTACACCGTCCAGCAGGAAGACGGCACGAGCGTGACCGCCGAACGCATGATTCCGTTTGTCTCCGTGTATGTCGACACGGTGGATATCGCCGGCAAATGCATCACGGTTGACTGGCAGCCGGACTACTGATTTTTATGGCCCAAAGGGGCTGTTGCCCCGAAGCGCCGGGCTCGCACACAATAGCCCCATGCGCTTCGACATCATCACACTTTTTCCCGAGCTTTTTGCGCCCTTCCTGGTCAGCGGCGTGACCCGCCGCGCCTACGAATCTGGCCTCGTCGAGGTGAAGCTCTGGAACCTGCGGGACTTTGCCGACGGCAACTACCGCCGCGTGGACGACCGGCCTTTCGGCGGCGGCCCCGGCATGGTGATGATGGCTGAGCCGCTGGCGCTGTGCCTTGAAAAAATACAGGCTGACCGTGCTGTGAGTGGTGCGCCCAAAGTTCCCACGGTGCTTTTTTCTCCCGTGGGCAAGGCTTTGGACCATGCCGGCGTTGAAGGCTGGTCGGCCGGCGCCGGTGCGGTGTTGATCTGTGGCCGCTACGAAGGGCTGGACCAGCGCTTCATCCAGGCCCATGTTGACTTGCAGATCAGCCTGGGCGATTTTGTGCTGTCGGGTGGGGAAATTGCCGCCATGGCCTTGCTGGATGCGGTGGCCCGGCTCCAGCCCGGGGTGCTTAATGACGAGGGCAGCCATCAGCTGGACAGCTTTAATCCTGCACTCGACGGCTTGCTGGATTGCCCCCATTACACGCGGCCCGAAAGCTGGCGCGGCCAGCCTGTTCCGACCACCCTGATGTCTGGAAACCACGCCCACATTGAGCGGTGGCGGCGCGAACAGCGCCTGGCGCTGACGCAGCGCCAGCGCCCAGAATTGGTGCAAATGGCACGGCAGAGTGGGAATTTGAGCGAAAGTGACGAGGCTTTTCTGGCCGATTTGGTCGAAAACCCGGACAAAGACGCTTAAAAAAGCACTGACTTGCTATAATCAAAGGCTTTTCGATCCTCTGGCGGCCACTGCAACCATCTGAATCATCTTCGGGTGAATCCATGGATTTGCGGTCTTTAGCGTAGCGCGTGTATGAGCGAAGAAGTTAGATGGAAAAATCATGAATCTGATCCAGACCCTTGAGCAGGAAGAAATCGCCCGCTTGAACAAGACCATTCCCGTTTACGCTCCCGGCGACACCGTGATCGTCAGCGTCAATGTGGTGGAAGGTACGCGTAAACGTGTGCAGGCTTTTGAAGGTGTGGTGATTGCCAAGCGCAATCGCGGCCTCAATTCCAGCTTTATCGTTCGCAAGATCTCCAACGGCGAAGGCGTGGAACGTACGTTCCAGGTTTACAGCCCGCTGATCGCGAAGATTGAAGTCAAGCGCCGTGGTGATGTGCGCCGTGCCAAGCTGTACTACCTGCGTAGCCGCAGCGGCAAATCCGCACGTATCAAGGAAAAGCTGGGCGCCAAGGCTGCCTAAAAGCACCTCCGCCCTGAAAAGCCGCTCTGTCGAGCGGCTTTTTTTTGCCTGCTAACCTCTCACCCCATGAACAACACCCGGCCCCTGCCGAAGTTTGACCCGCGCAGCATCCCGGTGCTGGGCATTGATGACCATCTGGCGGGGGTCCCTTCGGCGCACCTTTCACCGGAGGCCCTGCGCCAGCGTTTTCGGCATCCGCCTGTGTGGACTCCCGAACACAGCGTCGAAAAGAAATTTACCGATCGCACGCCCGCACTGGCTGCGGTGCTGATTCCGCTGGTCATGCGGGACGAGCTGACGCTGCTGCTGACGGAGCGGACCACCAACCTGTCCACGCACTCGGGCCAGGTCGCCTTGCCGGGCGGCCGCACGGACGAGACCGACCGCGATGCAGTGGACACCGCGCTGCGGGAAGCGCACGAGGAGGTGGGCTTGCCGCGCGACCATGTGGAGGTGCTGGGCACCTTGCCGACCTACGTCACCGGCACCGCTTTCATCATCACGCCGGTCGTGGCGCTGGTGAGGCCCGGCTTCGTGCTGCAGCCCAACCCCGGTGAAGTCGCAGATGTCTTCGAGGTGCCGTTGGGCTACCTGATGAACCCGGCCAACCATCGCCGCCACGAGATGGAATTCGACGGCGCCCTACGCCAATGGCTTTCCATGCCGTACTCAGACCCCTCCATGGAAGGTGATGGCAACGAGGCCAGGGAGCGCTATATCTGGGGCGCGACGGCTGGCATGCTGCGTAATCTCTATCGTTTTCTAGTTGCGTAACACCCCCGTCCGGGCTCACTTCGTGTAGCCCGTTCCCCCAAAAATTGGTACACCCCTGTCCAAGCTCACTACGTGTAGCTTGTTCCCCCCTCGAGGGGGCGGCGCCTGCGGTCTGGCAAAGCCAGTCCCGCGGCCCCACTGGTGAAATACCTCCACCACTGGTCGCACCCATCGAATTCTTCAAACCAGCATGAGCCGTGGAACCGGCTTTGCCGGGCCACAGGCGGGCGGCCCCCTCGGGGGGCAGGGAGCTACACGAAGTGAGCGACCGTGGGGGCCAAGTTATGATTCCTCATGAGCTTTTTTGCCGTTTTGTTTGCACTCATCATCGAACAGGCCCGTCCGCTGGCCCGCGGCAACTGGATTCATGCGGGATTTCGGGGCTGGGCCCGCTGGACCAACCGCAGCCTGGATGCCGGCAAACCGCACCATGGCTGGATCGCATGGACGGTCGCCGTGCTGGTGCCGGCGCTGGTCACCTTCCTGATTCACTGGCTGCTGTGGACCATCAATCCCGTGCTGGCTTTTGCGTGGAACGTGGCAATCCTCTATGTCACGCTGGGCTTCCGGCAGTTCAGCCACTACTTCACGGACATACGCGATGCGCTGGATGACGGCGACGAAACGACAGCGCGCGAATTGCTGGCGCAGTGGCGCCAGGTCGATGCGAGCGAGCTTCCACGCAGCGAAATCGTCCGCCACGTGATTGAATATTCGGTGCTGGCCGCGCACCGCCATGTGTTCGGCGTGCTGGGCTGGTTTTCGGTGCTCGCTGCGCTGGGGCTGGGGCCCGCAGGCGCCGTGCTCTACCGCATGAGCGAGTTCGTTTCACGCTACTGGGCCTATAAAAGAAGGACCGCCGCCGCGGCAGGCGAGGGCGCCAGCACGGCGTTGCAGCTCGCCGCAAGCCGAGCCTGGGGCGTGATTGATTTTGTGCCCGCCCGTGTCACCTCGCTGGGCTTCGCGGTGGTCGGCAGTTTTGAAGACGCCATTGATGCCTGGCGCAACTACACGCATCGGTTTCCGGTTGGCACACCTTCGGCCTCTGAAAACCGCAACGACGGGATCATCCTGGCTGCTACGTCCGGTGCCGTGAACGTGCGCCTGGGCGGCGAAGCGCTCAAGACCACGTTTTCGGCGGACACCTCGCAAAGTTTCCAGGCGGGTGGCCTGGACGCGGAAGACGGCATCGCCACAGAAGCCACGCCTGGCCGGGAGCCCGAAGTGGCGCACCTGCGAAGCATCGTGGGGCTGGTGTGGCGTTCCGTGGTGCTGTGGATGGTCTTGCTGGCGCTGCTGACCCTGGCACGCCTGCTCGGATGAGCGGTAGCACGCCTTCCGCTTTGCCCTTCGGGCAATCCTTCTGGAGCCCTGCGGTGCGCGGTCTTGTGCCGTATGTGCCGGGAGAGCAGCCCGGCGTTGCGGACCTGGTCAAGCTCAACACCAACGAGAACCCTTACCCGCCGTCGCCCCGTGTCGTTGCCGCCATCACGGCAGCGGCTCAAAACGGCCTGCAGCTTTATCCCGACCCGCAGGCCAACGCACTCAGGCGGGCGATTGCCGGCTGCCACGGCATAGACGCGGGCCAGGTGTTTGCCGGCAATGGTTCGGATGAAGTGCTCGCGCACGCTTTCTGCGCATTTTTCCGCCACGGCCAGCCGCTGCTGATGCCGGATGTCAGCTACAGCTTTTACAAGGTGTACTGCGGGCTCTATGGCATTGAGGTTGGGCTCGTGCCGCTGGATGCGTCCCTGCGCATCAATGTGGCGGATTACACCGCGCCATGCGCAGGCGTGGTGATTGCCAACCCGAACGCACCCACCGGCACCGGCCTGCCGCTGGCGCACATCGAGCAGCTGTTGCTGCGGCACCCCGAGCGGGTGGTATTGGTGGACGAGGCCTATGTCGATTTCGGCGGTGAGACCGCCATCAGTCTGATTGCGCGCTATCCCAATTTGCTGGTGGTGCACACGCTGTCCAAGTCGCGCTCGCTGGCCGGATTGCGTGTTGGTTTTGCGGCCGGCCAGCGCCACCTGATCGAAGCCCTTGAGCGGGTGAAAGACAGCTTCAATTCCTATCCGCTGGATCGTCTGGCCATCGCCGGCGCCGTGGCCGCTTACGAGGACCGTGCTTATTTTGAAGCGACCTGCACGGCCGTGATCCAGAGCCGCGATCTGTTAAGCCGGCAGCTGCAAGGACTGGGCTTTGAGGTCCTGCCTTCGCAAGCCAACTTCGTGCTGGCTCGCCATCCTGACCACGACGCAGCGGCCCTCGCGATCGGCTTGCGCGAAAAAAACATCCTGGTGCGCCATTTCAGGCAGCCGCGCATCGACCAGCATTTGCGCATCAGCGTGGGCACGCCGGCGCAATGTGAGGCGCTGGTGCAGGCCTGCCGCGAGCTGCTCAAGGCCTGACGTTGTTGCCCGGCCGGGCGCTGCCCGTCAATTCCCGTCAATAGCGGGGTTGCGACAGCTCGGCAAAAAGTTCGCTATACAAACGATAGCGACTCGCGCTGATTCCATCTGGGCTGGGCCCCGATTTGACCACTGAAATAACGCCACAACCCGGCTCATGCAGGTGGGTGCAGTTGTAGAACTTGCAGTCCTGGGCGTGTGCCTTGAGGTCGGGCATGTAGTTGGCCAGCTGCATTGGGTCAATGTGGTGCAGCCCGAACTCCTGAAAGCCCGGCGAGTCGATCAGCGCGGTACTCCTCTGGCCGCCCGTGCCGGTATTTACCCAGTACAGGGTGGTACTGGTGGTGGTGTGTTTGCCTGAATTGAGGGCCTGCGATATTTCCGCCGTCAGCACCCGTGCATCGGGCACCAGCAGGTTGGTCAGGCTGCTTTTACCGGCGCCTGAAGGTCCCAGTACCAGCGTTTTTTTGTCCCGCAGCAAGTCTGTCAGTTCCTGCAGTTCCGGGTGCGGGGCATCGGCCGGCCCGCTTGTCGCTGTTTTGGGTTTGATGGCCAGCGAGAGCATTCTGTAGCCCATGGCCCGGTAGGGCGCCAGCTTGGCCCAGGCGCGCCCGAAAGGCTCGGTGAGGTCGCTTTTGTTCAAGGCGATGATGGGGGTGATGCCCTCGGCCTCAGCGGCAATCAACGCGCGGGTCAGCTGGCTTTCCGAAAACTCGGGCTCGGCTGCGATGAGGATCAGCACCTGGTCGAGGTTGGCGGCGAAGGATTTGGTGCGCATCTCGTCCTGCCGGTAAAACAGGTTGCGGCGCTCTTCAATTTTCTCGATGGTGCCTTCGTCTTCGGAAGGCAGCCAGCGAATGCGGTCACCCACCACGGCCTGGCTTTTCTTGCCGCGCGGGTGGCAGATCACACGCTCGCCGGTATCGGTCTCCACCAGCACGTGCCGGCCAAAACCCGCCACCACCAGCCCGGGCCGCGTGCCCGCGACGGGAGCGGCGGCTGGACGTGCCGGTTTGCTCAAGCCAGCAAGGCGTCAACCTTCGACGCGCAGAAAAAATCACTGACAGAGACACCCTCGACATCGTGCGTGTTGAAGCGCACGGTGCATTTGCCGTAGCTCACGGCCAGGTCGGGGTGATGGTCTTCGGCATTGGCAATGAAAGCCAGCGCGTTCACGAAGGCGATGGTCTCGTAGTAGTTCTTGAAGGTGTAGGTTTTTTCCAGCGACCCGTCGATCAGGCGCCAGCCCAGGGCCTGCTCGCCATTGAGCTTGCTCAGCTGGGTGACGATTTCCGTGGCGCTCAGGGCACGGCGGTTTTGGTGGATCGGGTTGCTCATGTCGCGGTGCTTTCAACAGAAGGAATCATGCGGCCCAGCCGTTCGGAGGCGGGCGGATGCGAATAGTAAAACTTCACAAATACCGGGTCGGGCGTGAGGGTGCTGGCATTGTCCTGGTAGAGCTTGAGCAAAGCGCTTTGCAAATCCTTGCCATCCGTTTGCGCCACGGCGTAGGCGTCGGCCTCGAACTCATGCTTGCGCGAGAACTGGGCGAACACCGGGGAGACAAAGAAGCTGAAGAGCGGCACTACCAGCAAAAAGAGCAGCAGTGCCAGCGCGTCGTTGGCGCCGGTGAGGTTGGGCCGCACGCCCAGGCCCGTGTAGAACCACACCTGCGACGACAACCAGCCCAGCAAGGCAAACCCGGCCAGGCTCATGGCAAACATCGAAACGATGCGTTTGATGATGTGCTTGTGCTTGAAATGGCCCAGCTCGTGCGCGAGCACGGCGTCAACTTCACCGGGGTTGAGCTGCTTGAGCAGGGTGTCGTAAAACACCACGCGCTTGGCCGCGCCGAAGCCGGTGAAATAGGCATTGGCGTGGGCCGAGCGTTTGCTGCCGTCCATCACGAAGAGGCCTTTCGCCGCAAAGCCGCAGCGCTGCATCAAGGCTGTCACGCGCGCCTTCAGCGTTTCGTCTTCGAGCGGTTTGAACTTGTTGAACATCGGCGCGACGACGGTGGGGTAGAGCACCAGCACCAGCAGGTTAAAGCCCATCCAGGCGCCCCAGGCCCACAGCCACCACAGGCTTCCCGCGCTGCCCATCAGCCACAGGATGAGCGCCACGATGGGCAGGCCGATGACGATGCCGACCAGCGTCGATTTCACCAGGTCGGCCAGCCAGAGCTCCAAGGTCATCTTGTTGAAGCCGAAACGCTCTTCAATGCGGAAGGTGCTGTAAAGGGTGAAGGGCAGGTCGAGCAAACCGCTGATGAGGCCAAAAGCGGCCAGCAGGATCAGCTGCGGCACCAGCGCGCCCCAGGCGGCCAGGCCCGAACCGGCGATCGCCTGGTTCAGCGCATCGATGCCGCCCAGCAGCGTCCAGCCCAGCAGCACGGCGGCGGCGAAGGCCATCTCCAGCATGCCGAAGCGTGCCTTGGCGATGGTGTAGTCGGCTGCCTTCTGGTGCGCCTGCAGCGAAATCGTGGCCGCAAAGGCGGTGGGCACCGTATCCCGGTTTCGTGCCACATGGCGGATCTGCCGCGAAGCCAGGTAGAACTTCGTGAGCAGCCCCAGCACCAGAAAGGCAGAAAACACCCCGGTGAAAACAAGCGAATAGTCGGTCATGGCTGGCAGTTTAGGCGATCAGCGAGAATCGCAAGATGCCTGAAACTGAACCCCTACTCAAAAAATCAGACCAGAACCTCGTCTGGCTGGACTGCGAAATGACCGGCCTCGACCCGGAAAAAGAGCGCCTGATCGAAATCGCCGTCATCGTCACGGGCCCACAACTCACGCCGCGCATCGAAGGCCCGGTTCTGGCGATCCACCAGACCGACGAGTTGCTGGACCAGATGGACAACTGGAACAAGGGCACCCACGGGCGCAGCGGCCTGATCGACAAGGTCAAGGCCAGCACCGTGGACGAGGCAGATGCCGAAGCGCAGATTCTGGCTTTTTTGGCCCGATACGTTCCCAAGGGTGTTTCGCCGCTGTGCGGCAACACCATCAGCCAGGACAGGCGCTTCCTGGTCAAGTACATGCCCAAACTCGAAGCCTTCCTGCACTACCGCAACGTTGACGTCAGCACCTTCAAGGAACTGGCCAAGCGCTGGAGTCCCGAGGTTTACAGCGCCTTCAAAAAGCGCCAGAGCCATACCGCCCTGGCCGATGTGCATGAGTCGATTGACGAGCTTGAGCACTACCGGCAACACTTTCTGAAGTGAACGTGGCTTAAGCCTTTTTTGGGATTTGGCGAGGCAGGACGGGCGCAAGAAGCTATTGAAATGATAGCAAATCAGCGTGCGTGCGGCTGCGGCAGGAAGCCGCAATGGACTCGTTTGGTCAGGGGGACTGGTAGAAACCCGCAAAGCACGCTATAATCGTGGGCTTGCAGTGCACTGGGTGCCCTGCATTTGTACATCTACCTCACACTTTTGACTCCAATAACGGAGTCACCGCTTCGGGCACATTTCTGCTGCCTGGACCGCATATTCGTTTGATGGTTGATGTTTTATTAACCATGAACGAATCCTCCGCATCGCGGGGGTGAAGTTTCCTGTTCCCTCGCCAAAAGCGTTGCGCACAGGTGATTAGTGAGAAAAAACATGACTGACTCTTTTGAGGCTCGTGGCGACGTTTTGCCCGACACAAATATTGATACCACCGCTGAAGCCGTGATCCACGTGATTCCGGATTTTTCTTCGGACGAGCCCTCGATGGCTCCCACCTCCCTGGAAGCCGTAGTAGCCGAACCCAATGGTTTCGTGAAGCTGGGCCTGGCCAAGGAACTCCTGCAAGCTGTCGCCGACATGGGTTTTACCCAGCCGACGTCCGTGCAGATGGCCACCATCCCCAAGGCCATGCAGGCCCTGGACCACGACGCCAAAAGCGACCCCAAAGCCAAATTCACCGACCTGCTGGTTTCCAGCCAGACCGGTAGCGGCAAGACCGCAGCCTTTCTGTTGCCCGTGCTGCACACCCTGCTGAAACAGCAGGAAGAAGCCGAGCGCTTTGAGCGTTCCGAATTTGAACGCCTGAGCGCAGAAGCCGTCGCCCGCGGCGAAGCACCGCTGAAAAAGCCCAAGCGCAAGGACCCGACCAGCCCGCGCAACTTCAAGGCTGCCACGCCCGGCGCGCTGATCCTGTGCCCGACGCGTGAATTGGCCCAGCAGGTTTGCGCCGACGCGATCGACCTGGTTCGCCATTGCCGCGGCCTGCGCATTGCCAACGTGGTGGGCGGCATTCCTTACCAGCTGCAAATTGCCAAGCTGCAAAATGCCGACCTCGTGGTGGCCACCCCCGGCCGCCTGCTCGACCTGCAGCGCAGCATGCAGATCAAGCTGGACCAGGTGCAGTTCCTGGTCGTCGACGAAGCCGACCGCATGCTGGACCTCGGCTTTGCCGATGACTTGACCGAAGTCAACCAGCTCACGATCGAGCGCAAGCAGACCATGATGTTCAGCGCCACGTTTGCGCCGCGCATCATGCAACTGGCCACGCGCGTCATGCGCCAGCCGCAGCGTGTTGAGATCGACTCGCCGCATGAAAAACATGCGTCGATCACCCAGTCGCTGCTGTGGGCCGACAACATGACCCACAAGCGCAAGCTGCTGGATCATTCGCTGCGCGACACCACCATGAACCAGTCGATCGTGTTTGCCTGCACCCAGGTTGAATGCGACGGCCTGGCCAACGACCTGGTACAGGAAGGTTTCAGCGCTGTGGCGCTGCACGGCGCGCTGGGCCAGGGCCTGCGCAACCGCCGCCTGATGGCTTTCCGCGATGGCCGCGTCCAGATCCTGGTCGCGACCGACGTGGCTGCCCGCGGCCTGGACGTTCCGTCGATCACCCACGTGATCAACTACGGCCTGCCGATGAAAGCCGAAGACTATGTGCACCGCATTGGCCGCACCGGCCGTGCCGGCCGCGAAGGCCAGGCGATCACGATTGCCGAATTCCGCGATCGCCGCAAGATCCAGGACATCGAGCACTACATGCAGCAGAACCTCAAGCCCAGTGTGATCGCCGGTCTGGAGCCGCAGCAGCGCTTTGCCCCGACCTCCGACCGCCCCCGCGGCAACTTCGGTGGTGATCGCGGCGACCGCGGTGGCCGCAGCTTCGGCGGCGGCGGTGGTGATCGTGGCGGCTATGCCGGCCGCAAGCCCGCAGGTGGCTTTGGTGGTGGCGCTGGCGGTGGCGGCTTCGGCGCTCCTCGCCACAACGACCGTGACGACCGCGCTCCCTTCCAGGGCCGCGCTCCTGGACCACAGGGTGGCTATGGCGACCGTTCCGGTTTCAATGACCGCGGCCCGCGCCGCCAGGATGACCGCGGCTTCGGCGGCGGCAACAACACCGGTTTCGCCCCGCGTGAAGACCGCAACTTCGCTCCGCGCAACGAAGGCTTTGCTTCCCGCAACGAAGGCTTTGCACCGCGCCCTGACTTTGCCAACCGCAAGCCCGGCGGCTTTGCCAAGCCAGCTGGCAAGGTATTTGTGCCCCGTGATGCGGCCAAGAAGTCCGGCAAGTTTTCCAAGCCAGCGCGTGACTAATCTTTAGCGCCCTCGCTGCGGCAAACAAAGGCCGCTGCAGACACTGTCTGCAGCGGCCTTTTTCATGCCCGCATGGCCCAGAACAGGCGCACCTGCTTTCGCAGCGAGGTGTTCAGGCCAGGCCGAACGTTTTCCTCAGGCCTGCTTCGACAGGGCCAGCTGGCATGAAACGGCGCAACCTGGCCAGAAGAGAGGGCCTCGCCTTTGGGCGTACGCCGCATTTTCCATGTACGCAAAGCGGCATCGACAATCGTGGTGGCCACCCCGTCGGGCTCCGGCGCTTGATGGACTTTTTCTTTGAATGGCCTGGGCAACGACGCTGCGCTCTTGGTCGTAGGCCGGGATTCTGGAAGCCGTTTGATCGAGTCTTGCAGGCCGATGAAAACCTGCTGCGTGCCTCCGATACGCGGGCACATGCGCAAACGGAATCAGCACGCGCAGCGGTGGCTGCTTTCAAGGCGCTAGGCGGCGGCTGGCAACCCGGCAAACCGGAATCTGTGGCGAGCGGCGCATTTTGAGGCAGATCCACACAGTCAACCAGTTGCGAGTATCGAACAGAGGGGCTTGGCATGTGCTTAGAACACTTATTTGAATATTCTGACATGCCCAGCTATGCTCCAACTTTCAACTGCTTTGGAACACCGATGTTCAGTCACATCACCGTCGGCTGCAGCGATCTTGACATATCCAGTCGCTTCTACGACGCGATTTTGCTGCCGTTGGGCCTCGTCAGGCGTCTGGTCCCGCCCCGTCCTGGGCGACTCTGGTCGTGCTGGATTATGCCCGGGGCGGAGCTACCGCGCTTCTATATATATCTTCCCTACGACGGTAGGCCTTGTACCTCCGGCAACGGAAGCATGGTCGCATTCGTCGCTCCGAATCCCGAATCTGTCGATGCCGCCTACGAGAACGGGATCAAGGAAGGCGGGACTGACGATGGCAAGCCAGGCCCTAGAGACAGGTACGGCGCAGGCTACTACGGTGCGTACATACGCGACCCAGACGGGAACAAGATTCATCTCGTTTATCGAGGAGACCTTCTGCCCCGCGCACCCGATGCGGTCGCCATCAAGTAAACCTCGGGCAGCCATCAGGCAGGCATCAAGGAGCCGCCGTACGTATCGATGGCGCCCAGGGAGAAACATGAAACTTCGCCAGCTCTGTTGCCGCACGTCAATCTGCTGAGCTTCCGAGCAGGCCCGGCCGCTGTCAGTTCATTCCGTTGCGGCTGGCCAGCTCGACAAACAAGCCCGAATGGTCCAGATCGCTCAGGCCATGCTCCATGCCCTCCGCGTAAAGTTGCTCGAACAGGGCGGTGACCGGCGCTTCAAAGCCGATTTCCTGTGCGGTGGCCAACACATTGCGCAGGTCTTTCAGCTGTATCGACAGCCGGGCGCGTGCCGAAAAATCCCGCTCTACCATGCGCTGGCCGTGCACCTGCAAAATGCGGCTGTCGGCAAAGCCGCCGGTAATCGCTTCCTTGACTTTCGCCATGTCGGCCCCGCCGCGCGCGGTGAACAGCAGCGCCTCGGCCACCGCGCCTATGGTGATGCCCACAATCATCTGGTTGGCCAGCTTGGTGAGCTGGCCGCTGCCGTGCGGGCCCACATGCACGGCGTGGCCGAGGTGCTTGAGTACAGGCAGGGCCCGCGCAAAATCTTCCGCCTTGCCTCCGGCCATGATGGCCAGCGTGCCGCTTTGTGCGCCGCCGGGGCCGCCCGACACCGGTGCGTCCACATGGGCAATGCCCAATGCGCCCAGGCGCGCCGCATGGTCGCGCGCTTCGCGCGGCTGGATGGACGCCATGTCTAAAAAGAGCGCGCCCGGTTTCATCGCGGCGGCCACGCCCTGCGTGAACAGCACGTCTTCCACGACCGGGCCGCTTTCGAGCATGCTGATGACGATGTCGGCTGCGGCCACCGCGGCACTGGTTTGTGTATGTGGCGTGGCGCCTAGCGCCGCCAGCGAGTCGGCCTTGCCCGGCGTGCGGTTCCATGCCTGCAGTGTGTAGCCCGCTTCGCACAGGCGCCTGGCCATGGGCAGGCCCATGATGCCCATGCCCAAAAATGCGATACGGGGCAGGGGCGTGTCACTTGTGATGGTCAATTCATGTCCTCGGAATGGCGTTGAACCATCATGAAGGAACCGGCGGGGAGAAGGCTGTCAGGCAGCTTTCTAGGCGGCTTTTTTCAGCGCCGGCGCAAACATGCTTTCCATCTCCTGGCGCACTTTCCAGGCGTGGGTCGATGTGTCCATCGCCACATCGGCCCAGCTCAGACTCTGGCCTTTCTTGACCGCACGCACGACCTTGACGTTATGCGCCAGGCCCAGCGGCAGCCCGCCCATCTTCATGGAAGTATCGGCCGGCAGCAGCTTGCCCCACACGGTGTAGCCGCCTTCGCCGTCCAGCATGTCACCGGGCTTCAGGTCGCGTTTGGCGGTGGCCACCACGTCGGCGTTCCAGCAGGTCGCCACGCCGGTGGGCTCGCCGCGCAGCGCGACGCTGGCGACCGACACGCCGACTTCCAGCCCGATCAGGTGCCAGCGTTTGTACAAGGTGAAGTAGCGCCCGCTCGGGTCGGTGTGCGCGTTGTATTCCTCAAAGCAGTTCTTGATGTAGTCCGTTTCGGCCTCTACCGTGACCCAGACGCCCATGCGGATGTCATAGGGAATTTTTCGGCCATTGGCTTCGAGTGACGAGATCACTTCGACCATACCCTTGCGCTCGAGCACGCCACCTTCGCTGATGGGGCGTGTCACGTAGGGAATGTCTTCCACGCTGGCCGGCGGGTAAAGCAGGCCATTGCTGGGCACGGTCAGGCCCGTGGCGTTGGCCACAGCAGTCGATTCGATGGAGGGCTTGGAGCCGTCGAGAAAACTGTTGAACATCTTTGGGTTGAGCCCTCCGCGCGCGGCCTGTTCGGGCGTGAGGCCGTAGTTGCCCCACACGGTTTCGGGTGTTGATTCGCAAAAATGCGGCAGCCATTTGTGGCCGCGTCCTGCCGCCACCACCGGAAAGCCGCAGGTGCGCGCCCAGTCCACCAGGTCGCAGATCAGCGCCGGCTGGTCACCGAAAGCCAGCGAATACACCACGCCGGATTCTGCGGCCTTGCGCGCCAGCAGCGGGCCGCAAAAGGCATCGGCTTCTACCGTGACGTTGACCACATGCTTGCCGTGTGCAAAGGCTTTCAGGCAATGCTCTACCGCCGCGATCGGATTGCCGGTGCATTCCACAATGATGTCGATCTGCGGATGCGTCACCACTGCCTGCCAGTCGTCGGTGATCCAGGTTGCTCCTGTTTTGATAGCTGCTTGCGCAGATTTTGCCTGGGCTAGAGCCGGATTCCAACCCACACGGGCGAGGTTGGTGCGCGCCGCGTCAGGCGACAGGTCGGCAATCGCCACCAGGTGTACGCCAGGCGTCCGTGGAACTTGCGCCAGGTACATGGAGCCGAATTTGCCGGCGCCTATAAGGCCGATGCGCACCGGTTTGCCTTCGGCCGCGCGCTGCTGGAGTTTGGAGTAAAGGTTCATGGATGAGCGGTCTTGCTGATTAATTTCGATAAATCTTGTTTGCTTTTGGACCGAAGACGACGGGGGTTGTCATCTCAGGTAATTCCAACTTGCGCAGTTCGTTAAGGTCTCTGTAATGACTCGTGCTGGATTCCGTGCATTCGATGTATATGGGTTTTTTTTCTCCCACGCGTACTACGACGCCTGCTTCTTTTTCAGGGAATCGCGCAGAGGAAAATTGGTACACGGTGTACGACGCTTGGCCGATTTTGAAATGAAGGTTATCTGCACCTGTCCAACCATTCGGGCTACGTACGGAAAACTGAAACGCTTCCCTGGCGTGCATTTGGGTCGTAGCTGGATATGTCAGCTCGGGAGTCTGACCTAGTTTGCCAAAACGGTATTGCATGTAGGCATTCGCGGATGTCTGGGCAGATGTGCGGCAGATCGACATGTGTTTATCGCTTTTCCCCGCGATTGGGCACGACAACACGACCAGTTCATGCGTTTCGCAATGAGTGCCTGGACCACCGAGTTCCTCCTCGGCAGTTGCGGGTGACGCAATAAATTGGCCAATTCCGAAAGCGATACAAGCCAAGCGATTCATATTCATCATCAGTTCTGCCAATGGTTACGCAGCCAATTTCAGTTCTTCCATCGAGGTTTGCAGCGCGCTCGCCGGCACGCCGTCCTTCCACGGCAGATCCACCGGGTAGTCTTTGAGCAGGCAGTCGTCGGGCAGGCATTCGATCGGCGTGAAGTCGCGGTGCGCGATGTATTCGGGGCGCTTGTGGCGGCGGATGTGGTTGCTGATGGCGCACAGGCTCAGGTAAACGCTTACCCGGTTGAAGGGCGAAAGGTTGCTGCCTGAGGCGTGCACCAGGCAGGAGTGAAAGAGGATCATCGAGCCGGCCGGGCCCTTGGGGCTGACGATGCCGCCCCCGACGTGGCGGCCCGCCGCGTCGTAAGTGCCTTTGCCGCCGGCGCGCTGCACCAGCTGGCGGATCAAATCGTTGTCCACCGTCCAGAGCGGGTAGCTGGTGGTGGTCAGGTCGTGTTTCGCATCGACCACGCCTTTCTTGTGGCTACCGGGGATGAACATCAGCGGGCCGTTGTGCTCGGTCACGTCGTCCATGAAGATGGCCACATTCATCGCGCGCTCGGTCGGCATCATGTCGTCGTTGAGCCAGGTGCCGTAGTCCTGGTGCCACTGCCACACGTCGCCTTCAAACGCCATCTTGCCGTTGATCTTGAACTGGTGCATGTAGAGCTTCTCGCCCAGCAGGTCTTCCACCGGCTCGATCATGCGCGGGTGCCGCGCCAGCCGCGCGAAAGGTTCGCTGTACATGTGCGCGGCGAAGTTGGTGCGCACCGCGTCCTTGCCCTTTTCGCGCACGTTGTAGTCTTCGCGCCGGCTGTAGAGCTCGGGCACGGCATCGTTGAGCGCCCGGGTTTCTTCGGGTGTGAAGAGACCGGGGAAAAACAGGTAGCCGTCGCGGTCGAATTGCGCAAGTTGCTCCGGGGTCAGTTTCATCGCATGTCTCCTGGTGTGTGTTGTCGGGTGTCAGGGCGCTGCGCGAGCGCCGGTTTGGCTGAGTGCGCTGGACAGCAGGTTTGCCAGGTTGTGGCCCGCTTCCTCGCCATGCTCGCGGATCAGCGCTTCGGCCTGGGTTTCATCACCGGCCGCGATGGCCTCGGCAATGGCTTCGTGCTCATCCCAGATCGATTCGCGCATGGTTGATACCTGCAGCACAGCACCCATGGCGCGGCGGATGTGGTGCCAGTGCAGCTGCGCGCTCTGGGCGATCAACGGGTTGCCCGAGGCGGCGTAAATGGCCGCGTGAAATTGCGCGTCGGCCGCCATCATGGCCTTGACGTCGCCGCCCCGCGCGGCCTTGCGGCCCTGGCTGATCAGTTGCGGGTCGAGCCGGCAGCGGCCTTGCGCGGCCAGCCGGGCGGCCAGCGCATCGAGTGCACTGCGCACCTGGTAGATCTGTACCAGCCAGGCCACGTCCAGTGGCGCCACCAGCACGCCGCGCCCCGGGGCGTCCAGTACAAAGCCGTCCTTCTTCAAAAGGCGCAAAGCCTGCAGTACCGGTTGTCGCGACACCGCGAGTTGCTCGGCAATGTCTTCCTGCATGATGCGCGCACCCGGTGCCAGCGAGCCTTCGCTGATGGCGTCCAGCAGGCTGCGGTAGACCTGGTCGACGAGGTCGGGCGTGGATTCGATTTTGATCAGTTGTTGCGTCATATTCGTACTCTGTATACAGAATACACTGTGATCGAAGACCTGAAATTTCGGGTTTACCCGTAAATGGCTGCGGGCGGCCGGGCTGTGCCAAGATGGCACCCATTGAAGCCGTTTTGACACTTTGAGGAGAAGAACAATGACCCAGCCCGATCCCGCCTGGCTTGACCGCATGTACAACAACCGGGCTCTCGTGTCGGACCACGGGGTGTATTTCACGCGCTGGGCTGACAGCTCGCAAGCCATTCGCAAGCGCGTGCCCTGCCAGATCGATATTCCCTATGGCAACCATGCGGGTGAAATGCTCGACGTGTTTCCGGCGGGTGATTTCGCCACCCATGGCGGCACCCAGGGCCAGGCCGGTGCGCCGGTGCTGGTGTTCATTCACGGCGGGTACTGGCGGTCTCTCGACAAGGCCGACCATTCCTTTGTGGCGCCGGCCTTTACGCAGGCCGGCACCTGCGTCGTGGTGCCGAACTATGCGCTGTGCCCCGCGGTGACCATTCCCCAGATCACGATGCAGATGGTGGCGGCGCTGGCCTGGACCTGGCGCCACATTGCCCGCTACGGCGGGGATCCGTCCCGCATCACGGTGGTAGGCCATTCAGCCGGCGGACACCTGGCTGCCATGTTGATGGCGTGCGACTGGCAGGCCTATGCCCGCGACCTGCCGGCAGACCTTTTGAAAAATGCCCTGTCGATTTCAGGCCTGTACGACCTTGAACCCATGCGCCACACGCCTTTCCTGAAGGATTCGCTGAAACTCACGCCTGAACAGGTGCTCAAGGCCAGCCCGGCCCTGCTGCCGGCGCCGGGCCGCGGTACCTTGTACAGCGTGGCGGGTGCCGACGAAAGCGCGGAGTTTCTGCGCCAGAACGTGTCGATCCAGCAAGCCTGGGGCGCCGGGGTGGTGCCGGTTTGCGAGTCCCATCTGGGGCGAAACCATTTCAGCATCCTGGAGGC
The DNA here is from genome assembly GCF_056402835.1 of Polaromonas sp. P3_B4. Classification (NCBI taxonomy): domain Bacteria; kingdom Pseudomonadati; phylum Pseudomonadota; class Betaproteobacteria; order Burkholderiales; family Comamonadaceae; genus Polaromonas; species Polaromonas sp. P3_B4. The sequence goes on along the minus strand of NZ_JBFUGQ010000001.1, from coordinate 2,440,852 downwards.
GCTGACGGAGCCGTCTCACCGCCTGCACCAGCTTGCATTGCAACTGCTGGCGGGTAGCCGGTCCTAGATATCGACGTCGTACTCCAGCACCACGTCGGACGCCGGCAGGCCGCCCCGGATCGCCCAGTTTTCGCGTGACGCCTCACGCAGCAGCACTTTCACGTGGTCTGCGGGAATGCCGCACAGCCCGAGTTTTTGCACGATGGCCTGGTACAGGGCGCGTTTTGTTTCCAGGGATCGCCCGACGAAACAGTCGATCGTCACCAGCGTGTAGCGGTCGCCTTTGTCGGGCGGCGCACGAAAGCGCTGCGGCTCATGGACAACCAGCCGGATGGAGGTCGTCCAGAGCGGCACCTTCAGCGCAGAGGTCAACGCCTCCTGGACGGCGTCCATGAGGGCTGCTTCTTCTTCGCCGGAACAGGGCCGGCGTACTTCAATGGCTGCGGTGGGCAAGGGGAGTGGGTCTCTTCAGGAACAAGGCTTATTGTCGCCGGAGCCGGCCTCGCTACTATTTGTTACCGCCGGCCTACATCAGCAGGTGTTCACCCGCGTTGTCGCCGCCCAGGGTCACATAGTTGACCTTGCGGATGTCCAGCAGCTTCGTGCCGCCGGCGTAACTGATGGAGCTCTGGATGTCTTCTTCCATCTCGCGCAAGGTATCGGCCAGCGTGCCCTTGACCGGCTCCAGGATGCGCTTGCCTTCGACGTGCTTGTACTCGCCCTTGTTGAAGTCCGAGGCGCTGCCGTAGTATTCCTTGAAGAGCTTGCCGTCCACTTCGACGGTCTTGCCCGGGCTTTCTTCCAGGCCCGCCAGCATGGAGCCGATCATCACCATGGTCGCGCCAAAGCGCACCGACTTGGCGATGTCGCCGTGCTCGCGAATGCCACCGTCGGCAATGATGGGTTTGGTCGCCACGCGAGCACACCACTTGAGCGCCGACAGTTGCCAGCCGCCGGTGCCGAAACCGGTTTTCATCTTGGTGATGCAGACCTTGCCGGGGCCGATGCCGACCTTGGTCGCGTCGGCGCCCCAGTTTTCCAGATCGATCACCGCTTCGGGCGTGCCCACGTTGCCGGCGATCACGAAGGATGCCGGCAGCTTCTGCTTGAGGTAGGCGATCATCTTCTGCACCGTGTCGGCATGGCCGTGCGCGATGTCGATGGTGATGTAGTCGGGCACCAGGCCCTCGGCGGCCAGGCGGTCCACCGTGTCGTAGTCTGGTTTTTTCACGCCCAGGGATATCGAGGCGTAGGCGTCGCGGGCTTTCATGTCTTTCACGAACTGCACGTTGTCCAGGTCGAAGCGGTGCATCACGTAGAAGTAGCCATTCTTTGCCATCCAGGCGCAGATCTCCTCATTGATGACCGTCTTCATGTTGGCCGGCACCACCGGGATGCGAAAGCTGCGGCCGCCCAGCGTCGCGCTGGCGTCGCACTCAGAACGGCTTTCCACGCGGCATTTGCGCGGCAGCAGCAGAATGTTGTCGTAGTCGAAGATTTCCATGATTCCCAAGCCTTTGAAAAAACTGTTGAAGAACAGAAGGCGCTTGGACTGGACCGGCTTGCTGGCAGGCGCTTGCGTGGGCAAGGCTGAAACAAAAAACCGGGCGCAATTGCTTGGGCCCGGTGATTGATTTTATGCGCCTCTCAAGCGGGCGTTACCCTGCAAAGCGGTATAGCCTTTATATGCATAGTGGCATCTTGTGTTTGAAGCGAGGCGTCAGCGCACTTCGACCTCGGCCACGCGCACGGTTTCCTGGCCGCGCGCCAGGCGCAAGGTCGTCCACTCATCACGTGCCTGCGGCGTGCCGAACCCGGTGGTAACGCGCACCATCACCGTGGTGCCAGCCGACAGCACCTGCTGGCGGTGACCGTAGAACTGCGCCTCCACGCTGTACTTGCCGGCTTTGGCGGTCTTTAGCGAAAACTCCTCCGGCCCGTAGCCACCCCTGGCGTCGGGGCTCATCGCGCCGCCCTGATGGGTCAGCCGATTCGCATAGCTGGCCCTTTCACCGTTCGGGTCGCTCACCCACATGTCGATGTCCGTGTCGTCGGTATCCCAGGCCATGACCACACGCAAGGCCAGCGGCAGGTTGCGGCGAAGGCGCGTGTCCACAAGGCTCATGTCCAGCGCCGGCTGGCCGCTGGCGACGGGCTGGGCGGCAATCGCGTTGAGTTCAGCCAGCGCAATCATGTTGATGCCGGCGAAGCGGCCGTTCCAGGGCTGCGACACCACTTCCCACAAGGCGTTGACGGCGCGCTGCGGCTGGCCGCTCTCGGCCAGCGCCAGGCCCAGGTCGCGCCAGGACTGCGGCTCATTGGGCGCCAGTTCGCTGATGCGTTCGAACACCGGCACGGCCAGGTCGTTGCGGCGCGCCTGCACCAGGCGGTAGGCGTAAAGGCGTAGCAGCTGGCGGTTCTCCAGGTTCATCTCCGCGAGGTTGGAGAGCACGCGCAGCCCCAGCTCGGGCAGGCCGCGGTCAAAGAACACGCCCGCTGCATCCATGTAGAAAGAGCTGCTGCTGAGGTAGGCGGCGCGTTCGTCGAGATAGACGCGGTAGAGCTCGTCCTTGCCGGCATTCTGCAGGCGCTTCATGTAGGGCGCGTCGGGCACCCAGGCCTGCAGCGCGATGGTGGCTACGGGCGCGGCGGCAACCGCCTTGGCACTGCGTTTGTCCATGACGTCGGAGCGTGCTTCGGCCATTACGGCCGGTGCGGCTGCGGGGGCTGCAGCGGCAGGGGCAGCAGGGGCGAAGGAAAGTGGTGCTGCGGGTGCGCCCTGGGCTTGCTCGCGCGACCGTGCTGTGCCGGCCAGACTGCCGAGGCCGCCCTGGCTGATGTGCTTCTCGGCCTTGGGCTCCGCATGTTTGGGTGCTTCCTTGGGAAAGTCCCTGCCCCACCAGCGCTGCTTCTCGTCAAACTGCCTCACCATGGCCTCAATGTGTGACTGCCGCGTCTGCGCGGCCTGTGCGAGTTGTTGCTGGCCCAGCCGCGCCACTTCATCCGCCAGCTCGGGCGGGGCCGGGAGGTTGTAGCGTGCATAGTCGGTGGCCAGCTCCAGCACGATCAGCGAGCTGTTGGGGCCCACGACGCCGTGCGCCGCCGCGATGCGCTGAAGTTCTGCGCTGTGCAGGCCGGCATTTTCAGCCAGCTCGGCGCTGCGCCATTGGGCCCACTGCTGGCCGGGCCAGTGGCCGCTGACCGGCTTGGCGCTGACCTGCAGCGCCAGTGTGCGCTTGCGGCCGTCCGGGTGCGCCAGCGTGATGTCGATGCGGGCGGTGCTGTCCAGCAGCTCGCCTGCCACCGAGACGCGGCCCTGGCTGATCCGCGTTGTCGGCGTCACGAGTTGCCGCGCGGACAGGCTGTCCAGCTTCTCAATGCGCCAGCCGTGCATCAGCATGGCTTGCGCGCCCTCTTCGGGCGATTGCAGCGCAGCATCGACCAGCGCACCGCCGGTGCGGTCGGCCAGCCTGGCCAGGCGCGCCATGTCGGCGGAGGCTGCGCCGTTGATCACCATCACCGGTGCCGTGTGGGTGTAGCGAATGAGTTTTTTACCGTCCGTCATCAGGCCGTCGGTCACCATCAGGGTGGTGTCCACGTCGGCGGGAATGGGCAGGTCGTCAAAATTGCTGGAGCCGTCGAAGGGCTCTGCGCGCAATGCATCGGCTAGATCACCGAAGCGGCCCGGCGTAACGGTGAAGCTGCGCACAGCCTCGGCCTTGTTACGCACCACGAGCAGGCTGAGCTTGACGGGCTTGCCCAGCTTGCGGAAGTAGGCCTCCAGCACCGGCAGCACCCGGGCCTGCGCGGCGGCCGAAGCCGATGCGTCCCACACCAGTGCGATGTGTGCAGGGGCGGGCCGTCTCACCAGCTCATCGCGCACGTCGAGTTGCCCGGCAAAGAACGGCTTGCCGGCAGATTCACCGACCATGACCTGCGGCTTGCCGGTGCGGCGCAGCGCCACCTGAAGCCAGCCCGCAGGGCCCTGGGGCGCCTGCCAGTGCGTTTTTTGCAGGGCCAGTTCTGTGCCGGTGGCGCTGGCGTTCAGCTCGGTGCCGGCGGGCGCCTGCAGCAGTTCCACGTCCCGGTGGGCTGCGCCATGGGCGCGCACCTTCACCTGCAATTGGCCCACGCTTGACGCGAACACCAGCGGCACCCTCAGTACACCCGCATCGCGCTGGCGCGGCAGGGTCTCGTTGAATGTGATGAGCACGCGGCGCTCTCCCTGGGCCGGGATGGGATAAACGCGCAGCTTGTACTGGTTGCCGGCGGCGGCTTCCAGCAGGCCCGGGTCTACGCGCCGGCGGCGTATGTCTTCAAAGATCTCCTGTCCTTTGGCCTTGGGTACAGGTACTGCGTCGCGCAATTGGCCGTTGATATCCAGCGCGAAGCCGGTCACGACCTGGCCCTCCTGCAGTGGGAACTGCAGCTCGCCTTCGAGCACGCGGGGGTTGGGGTTGAAAAGGCGCAGCTCGACGCTGGTGCGGGCCTGGTCGCCGAACAGATCGACTTCGATGGAAACGGCCCGCAGCTGGATGGGCTGGCCCGCATGGTTCACAGCGATGACCGGCGGCCGCCAGTCGGGCGGCGGCGCGAACTTTCCGTTGGGGAAAGGCTGCGGCATCGGGCTGAGCGCCAGCGCCTGCAGGCTGAAGCAGGCTGCGGCGGCGGCCTGAAGGATGCGGGCGGCAGTCAGCCGGGTGAACCCGCGAAAGACGTGAAAGCCGTTTGGCATGAAAACCCCTTTTGTTGTTGGCGATGCACCGTGAAACGGCGCGCGCAACACAAAGGGGTTAAATGACGCCAAATATTTTTAAGGCACGCAGCGCGACTGCGCCGCGGCCACCACCAGGCCTTTTTCGTTTTCCACCCAGCCCACCACGCGCATACGGTCCGGGTTGGCGCCCTCTGCAATGCTCATGGAGCGTGCATCAAAGAACCGGTTTTGCTCTGTTTTTGATAGCTGCTTGCGCCCGTTCCAATTGGTCTGGAGCACGTTTCGAATCAAATTCCGCTCGACCGGGGAACCTTCGGTGCCGGCCGGCAAGGTTTCGACCAGGGCAAGCCAGGCTGTCCATTGGCGGCCCTTTGCGGCGGCCGGGATGGGCTTGAGCTCGATGGAAGCGCCCAGGTAGCCGCTGAGCGGCAGACCATGCGCGACACGCAGGGTGGCGCCCTTGATGGCTTTGATGGGCGAGGTGGTGGCCAGGCTCTGTGCGGGCACGGCCTGGCGCAGCGCCTCCAGCCGTTGCAATCCTTCGCTTGCGGCGACGGCGGACAGCGGGGCGTCGCTGCCCTTGTCGCCCGGAACTACCCAATCCAGCGCAACCTGGCCGGCCGTGGCTTGCGGAGTGGCCGGGTCGGCCCAGCAGGTGTCGCAGTTGGCATTGATAAAACGCTCAAGCAGCATCACCGGGCGGCCCTGGCCGTCGCTCGAGCAGGACGACTGCGCACGCGCCGTGCCGGCAAACCCGAGACCCGCCGCCAGAAAGCAGGCCGCCAGCCAAGCCGGCCCTGATTGGCCCAAACCTGTAGTCATGAAAACCCCAAATACGGCTATGTTCGCAGAAGCTGCGGCCGGGCGGGGATTTACGGGTTTCCCGGTCGCAGTCCGGCGTATACCCGGCGGGTGCAGAAGAAACTGAACCATACAATTTCAAAAGAGGCAAAGTTGAACGCGCGGCGCGAGCGGTGTTACCCTGCGCGCAGTCTTTCACAATTGCAGCGGCGTGCCTGACATTCCGTTGCGCGAACCCATAGCCAATGCCTGCCATGAACGAAATCCCCGCTTCTGCTTCTACTTCCACCTGTGACGTACTGATTGTGGGCGGCGGCCCGGCCGGCTCCACCATTGCAGCCTTGCTGGCCGCCCAGGGGCGCGACGTGGTGCTGCTCGAAAAAGCGCACCACCCGCGGTTCCACATCGGTGAATCGCTGCTTCCGGCCAATGTGGAGCTTTTCGAACGCCTGGGGGTGCGCGACCAGGTTGACCGCATCGGCATGCCCAAATGGGGCATCGAGTTTGTTTCACCCGAACACGCGCACTGCAGTTACATCGAATTCGCCGACGCCTGGGACAAATCGATGCCTTCGGCCTGGCAGGTGCGGCGCTCTGATCTCGACGAACTGTTGTTTCGCAACGCGGCGACGCGTGGGGCAAAAACGCTCGAAGGCTGCACCGTGCGCGATGTGGTGTTTGACGCGGAAGGCGCCACCGTTCAGGCGGAGCTGGAGGGCGGCGCGAAGCGCAGCTGGCGGGCCCGCTTCGTGGTGGACGCTTCCGGGCGTGACACGCTGCTGGCGAACAAGCTACGCTCCAAAGCCAAGAGCAAGGAACACAACAGTACGGCGCTGTTTGGCCATTTCACGAATGTCGAGCGGCTGCAGGGAAAGCGCGAAGGCAATATCAGCATCTGCTGGTTTCCGCACGGCTGGTTCTGGTTTATTCCGTTGGCCGACGGCACCACCAGTGTCGGCGCGGTGTGCTGGCCGTATTACCTGAAGTCGCGCGAAAAGCCGCTGCGCGAGTTCTTCATGGACACCATTGCCTTGGCTCCGGAGCTGAAACGGCGTCTTGCCAATGCCACGCTGGTCGATGACGCCGTGCATGCCACCGGTAATTTTTCGTACAGCAGCACCCACGCTACCGGCGACCGCTACCTGATGCTGGGCGATGCATTCACGTTCATCGACCCGATGTTCTCGTCAGGTGTTTACCTTGCGATGCACAGCGCTTTTGACGGTGCCGAGCTGGTGGCAACGGCGCTTGACCAGCCGGCCGACCTGCCCGCTGTGCGCAAAAGCTTCGAAGCCATGATGCGCAAGGGCCCGAGCGAGTATTCGTGGTTCATCTACCGCGTGACCAACCCGACCATCCGGCACATGTTCATGCACCCGGCCAACCCGCTGCGCGTCAAGGAAGCCCTGCTGTCACTTCTGGCGGGAGATATTTTCGGCAAGACGCCGTTCTGGGGACGGCTGCGCATGTTCAAGGCGATCTATTACGGTATTTCGCTGGCGAATTTCCGCCGTACCTGGGACGGCTGGAAGCGCCACCGCATGGCCATCCGCGACGTAGGAGCGCTCAAGGGCGAGACCATCCTGAAGACGGACGGGAGCTAGAGCCCCCACGGTCGCTCACAACGCGCAAGCTCCCTGCCCCCGAGGGCTGGCAAAGCCAGACCCGCGGCCCCGGCTGGTGAAGAAAAATCTGCCTCGGGCGGACGGGGAGCATCCCGGCACAGTGCCGGAGCCGGTGTTCTTTCTACAATGGGGGATGTTCCCAGAAGTCCCCACAGAAGTCTCCAGTTCCCCTCTGCTGCAAAACCTTAACCCGGAGCAACTCGCAGCGGTCACGCTGCCCAATACGCATGCGCTGATCCTGGCCGGTGCCGGGTCCGGCAAGACCCGTGTGCTGACCACACGCATCGCCTGGCTGCTGCAAACCGGCCAGGTGTCGCCCGGCGGCATTCTGGCTGTCACCTTCACCAATAAAGCTGCCAAGGAAATGATGGCGCGGCTGTCGGCCATGCTGCCGGTGAATGTGCGCGGCATGTGGATAGGCACCTTCCACGGCCTGTGCAACCGCTTTTTGCGCGCGCACTACAAGCTGGCCAACCTGCCGCAGAGTTTCCAGATCCTCGATACACAGGACCAGCTCTCAGCCATCAAGCGCCTGTGCAAGCAGTTCAATGTGGACGACGAACGTTTTCCGCCCAAGCAGCTGATGTGGTTTATTGCTGGCAACAAGGAAGACGGCCTGCGCGCCAAGGACGTGCAGGTGCGCGACGAAGAAGGCCGCAAGAAGGTCGAAATTTATGCCCTGTATGAAGAGCAGTGCCAGCGCGAAGGCGTGGTGGATTTCGGCGAACTCATGTTGCGCAGCTACGAACTGCTGCGTGACAACGCGCCGGTGCGCGAGCACTACCAGCGGCGCTTTCGCCACATCCTGATCGACGAGTTTCAGGATACCAACAAGCTGCAATACGCGTGGATCAAGATGCTGGCAGGGCAAGGGCCCGATGCGATCCAGGGCACCGGCGCGATGCCGGGCGGCTCAGTGGTGGCGGTGGGTGATGACGACCAGAGCATCTATGCCTTTCGCGGCGCGCGTGTGGGCAACATGGCTGACTTTGTGCGCGAGTTCGAGGTGACACATCAGATCAAACTCGAGCGCAACTACCGCAGCTTCGGCAATATTCTTGATTCAGCAAACGAGCTGATCAGCCACAACAGCAAACGCCTGGGCAAAAACCTGCGCACCGAAGCGGGTCCGGGTGAACCGGTGCGGGTGTACGAGTCGACCAGTGATTTTGCCGAGGCCCAGTGGTTTGTGGATGAAGTGAAGCAACTGGTACGTGACGGCACCGAGCGCAAGGAGATCGCGCTGCTTTACCGCAGCAATGCGCAAAGCCGGGTGATGGAAACCGCGCTCTTCAACGCCGGTGTGCCTTACCGCGTCTATGGCGGCCTGCGCTTTTTCGAGCGCGCTGAAATCAAGCATGCGCTGGCTTACTTGCGCCTGCTGGAGAATCCACACGACGACACCAGCTTCATGCGTATCGTCAATTTTCCGCCGCGCGGGATTGGCGCGCGCAGCATTGAGCAGTTGCAGGACATCTCGCGTGCGGCCGGCTGTTCGCTGTACGACGGCGTGAGCGCTGTGCCGGGCAAGGCGGGTGCGAACCTCGGCGCCTTTGCCGCCAAGATCCAGGTGCTGAGCGAGCAGACCACGGGGCTGACGCTGCGGGAGATCATCGAGCTGGTGCTGCAGCACAGCGGCCTCGAAGAACACTACAAAACCGAAAAGGAAGGCCAGGACCGGCTGGAGAATCTGGCCGAACTGGTCAATGCTGCCGAGTCTTTCGTCAGCCAGGAAGGTTTTGGCCGTGACGCAGTGGCGCTGCCGGTCGACGAACTGGGCGCGCGGCTCACGCAGTCACCGGCCAGCCAGGGGCTGGACCCATCCGCGCCGCTTGTCAGCGAGCCTTTGCCCGAGGCCCTGGCGCCTGACACCGAGACCGGCGAGACGTTGTCGCCCCTGGCGGCCTTTCTTACGCACGCCGCGTTGGAGTCGGGCGACAACCAGGCCCAGGCCGGGCAGGATGCGGTGCAGCTCATGACCGTGCATTCATCCAAAGGGCTGGAGTTTGACTGCGTCTTCATCACCGGCCTGGAAGACGGCATCTTTCCGCACGAGAACTCGATGAGCGACCGCGACGGTCTGGAAGAGGAACGCCGCCTGATGTATGTCGCGATCACGCGCGCGCGCAAGCGCCTGTATCTCAGTCATTCGCAAACCCGCATGCTGCACGGCCAGACGCGCTACAACCTCAAGAGCCGGTTTTTTGACGAGTTGCCCGAAGCCGCACTCAAGTGGATCACGCCGAAGAACCCCGGTTTTGCGTCGGGCATGGGCTCCGGCGGATGGGCTGGTGCTAGCAATTCAGGAGCTGGTAGCGCACGTGGAGATTGGGCTAGCGGCGTTTTTTCTTCAAAATCCGGCAGCGCAGAGCGTTTTGCCAACCCGCCGGTGCCGCCTCAGAAGAATGCGCCTTCGCATGGGCTCAAAAGCGGCATGGAAGTGTTCCATGCCAAGTTCGGCGAAGGAAAAGTGCTGATGCTGGAGGGCAGCGGCGACGATGCGCGCGCACAGATCAACTTCACGCGGCACGGTGTGAAGTGGCTGGCCCTGAGCGTGGCCAAATTGACGGTGGTGTAGTTGCCGCGCCGCGCGCGGCATTTTGTTGAATTCAAACTGACGGGAAAAAATGACAGAGACAAATTCCGAAACCGGAATCGAGACCGGAAAAAATGAAGGCACTGAAAATCCTGAAGGCTCGTCAGCGATTTACGTTCCGCACCAGGAATTCCGCACCGGCCTGCCGCACGGCCGGTTCCGCGTGATCGTGAATCCGGAGCGTGCACAAAAATACGTCAAGCACCGGCTCTTTGTGGTCGGCATTTCCTTGCCCCTCCTGGGCATCGGTGTGGTGCTTTCCATGTACGGCTACCTCTGGGTGGGCCTGCCGATGGTCGTCGTCGGCGTGTTGATGCACAGGGTTATCAAGGCCCATGCGCCCAAGATATTGCTGCACCTGGCGCTCAGTGACGCCAAGACCTACGAAGAAGCGATGGAGTACGAAATACTCGAAGTGCGCCGCGCTACTTGAGCAACCTGCCGTCGCGGCCGATCACGGTCACTTCAACAAACTTCGAGCCGACACGGTTCTCCGGCGAAAAGCTGACCTTGAAACCTCCTGCGTCGTAGCTGTTCATCTTCTCCAGCTGGGTGATGATTTTCTGGCGCGTTGGATCGGCGCCGCTGCGGCGCATGGCTTCAACAAGAATTTTGGCTGCAATGAAGGACTCCATGCTGGCATAAGAAACCACCTTGTCCGGCTGGTATTTGGCCATCAGGGTCTGGAACTCGCGGGCCACCGGCGCCAGGGTGGAATAAGGGTAGGGCATGACCTGGGAAATGCCGATACCGCGGGCGTTGTCCTCTCCGGCATTTTTCAGCAGTTCCTTGAAATTCACCACCGAGATACTGAACAGGCGAGCCTTGCTGCCTTGCGCCCGCATCTTCTTGATGAAAGCGGCGGAGGCACGGTTGACTGAAACCATGATGATGGCGTCCGGATTGGCAGGGGTGATGGCCGAGACCGCTGCATCAACTTCCTCGGGCTTGGTGCGGTCATAGTTGCCCGTGGCCACGGCCGTCATACCCAGTTTTTTCAGCGCGCTTTCCGCACCTGCCAGGCCGCTTTTACCGAAGGGGTCGTCTTGGTACATCACCGCGAAGCGGCGCAGGCCAATGGTGTGCAGGTGTTCCACCATGCGGGCAGTTTCGTCGGCGTAGCTGGCCCGGATGTGAAAAATCAGGGGGTTCACCGGGTCGCGCAACTCTTGAGCACCCGTGTAGGGCGCCAGCAGGGCAATGCCCGCTTCCTCAAGCACCTTGTTCTTGTTCAGGGCCAGCACGTTGCCGGTTCCGACAAAACCGAACAGGGCCAAAGGCTTTTCCTCTGCCAGAAGTTGACGCGTCAGGGCCAAGGTCTGGTCCGGTTTGTAGCTGTCATCCTTCAGTGCGACGCGTATCTTGCGGCCATAAATGCCGCCGTTGTCGTTGACATAGGCGAAATATGCAGCACCGCCGGCTACGTATTCGTTACCGGTTCCGGCTATGGTGCCCGTCAGCGGTGCCACCTGCCCGATCACCAGATCTTCGCGTGCCGGCGCCGCCTGCCCGGACAGGACAACCGACAGCAGGGCGGCCAAGCTCATGGCTTTGGCCATGAGATGTATTTTTTTGTTTTCCATCAGTCTTCCTGGTTAATTAAGATTACTTACTTGTTCTGCATTGCAGAACTGTTTGCTTGATCATTCATCCAAATTGTGAAACATTAAGATACATTTTTGATAGTGGATTTCCCTCGGGTGATGAGTGCAATGCTGTCTGGGTGCCACAATCCCTGGACTTTTTATTCCGCAATGCAGAACTAGCAATGTCTCAATCTCCTGTTCCCGGCAGGCCGGCTCCCGGAGCGGTCAGCCCTGTTCATGCCAAGGAAGATCGGCACTTTGTGACGGCATTGGCACGCGGCCTGGATGTGCTCAGTGCTTTTCGCTCGCGAGACCGGTCCTTGGGCAACACGGAACTGGCACGCCGTTGCGGCCTGCCCAAGTCAACGATTTCGCGTTTGACCTATACGCTGACCAAGCACGGCTACCTGGAGCATGCGCAGGACGCCAGCGGCCGCGCCGGTTATCGGCTGGGTAGTGCGGTACTGGCGCTGGGAAGCGCCATGCTGGCGCGCATGGACATGCGGCAGCTCGCCAGGCCGTTGATGCAGGATCTCGCCGACAGTTCGCAGGCCATGGTGTCGTTGGGGATACGCGATCGCCTGAGCATGATTTATGTGGAAAACTGCCGCAGCGAATCTGCGCTCACGCTCAGCCTGGACGTGGGTTCGCGCATTCCACTGGCCAGCACTGCGATGGGGCGAGCCTACCTGTGCGGCTGTTCGGATAAGGAGCGTGAGACCCTGCTTGAGCGTATTCGGGTCCAGGACGAGGAAGCGTGGCCTAAAACCCGCGAGGTGATGGCGCTGGCGCTGGCGCATTACCGCGATCACGGCTGCTGCGCCTCTTTTGGTGATTGGCAGAAGGACGTTAACGCTATTGCTGCTGCATTCCGGCCTGCGGGCAGACGCTCCGTCATGGTGGTGAGCTGCGGTGGCCCGGGGTTCAATCTTTCGCCGCATTTCCTGATGACGCAGGTGCAGCCGCAACTGGTGGCATTGGTCAGGCGGCTGCAAGACGCATCCGGCGATGCCTTGTAGGCAGCGCTGGCGCGGCCGGAATCAGTAGGTCATTTTTCCGCTACCGTCCTTGATGCCTTTCCTGCCTGCAATTTGCCAGGAGGTCCGCTGATCGATCAGGCCGGCGAGGAATTCCAGTTCCTCGTCACTGTGATTGATCGCGTTGGCGGGGGTGAGGCGGCGGCCGTTTTTGGGCTCCACTTCGCCCCAGAATGACTGGTGGTAACTTGACTGTGACACGGTCTTTTCCCCGTTCGACTCCATGTCAACCGTACCATAGCAGTTGCAGAAATAGCTGCGGTTGCCCTGGTCGGCGAAGACCTCGGCATAGACGCCCGTGCCGCGTATGCCGGCCGTCAGCGTGGGCAGGACAATGGCGCGGCTGCTGCCCTTGCCCCAGACGCTGACCACGGCGCCCGTGAGCAGGCGCAGCAGGCTCACGGTACTGAGCGAGCTGCCGCGTTCCACCTTCATCATGGAGTTCTCACGCACCTGGAATGCCGAGTTGCCGATGACAAACATCAGGTTGGAACCCGGGCCCGTCTGTATCTGGTCGCCGGTGAGGATGGTTTGGCCGGTCTGCAGCCGGTTGCCGTTGAGCAGGGCATCGCCCCGGAGCTCGACGATGTTGCTTCGCTGCTGGGCCATAGCGGCCGGCAATCCCCCCATTGCCACCCAGGCGGCTGCCGCCTTGAGCGTGTCACGCCGTTGAAACCACAAAATTTCCTGTTCGGTACGGCCTTGCAGCTGGTGCTGGGTCATGAAGAATCTCCTGGGGTAGCGGGGTCGTTGTTGGTGTTTTCCGGGTTATTGGCGCCGTCCGGCGAGTCACCGGGTAGCGTGGCCACGAAGCTATCACGAAACGTGAAGTAAATCGAGGTGGAAAACATGGCTGCAATGAGCAAGCCCAGGGGCATCATTGCCGCGGCCATGAACTCGGCGCTGCCTGTCAGGCCGGCAAGCACGCTCAGCACGATGGCCATGCCCATGGATACGCCGAGCCAGCCCAGCCCGAACATGAGGAAGGCTCCCGCGTTGCGAACGCAGGCGACAACGCTGAAAAAGAGGCTTTTGACCGGAGAAATGCCGTGCCAGTGAACCAGGGCGGGTGCGTGCCAGAACAGCAGCAGCACCGGCAGGTACAGCAGCAGGGACACCGACATGTTCTTGGCCATGGCCAGCTGGAACTGCGGCGTCATCATCGCCTCGCGGCTCGCGTCGGCGGCAACCGGGGGATCCACCAGCATCGGTACGATCCAGTTGATCAGCACGCAGAACGCCGCATAGATCGCGCCAAGGACAAGCATCGCGCCCAAGCGCTCGCGTCCCGCGCGAAAAGCGCTGAGGAGCACCGTGGGCATGGGAAATTTTCCCTTCACGGCTTCCTGTGTGGCGGCCATCAGGCCCAGCATGGCAGCGGGAACAATCATCAGCGCCAGGATCAGTCCGAAAAACGGCAGCAAGGAAAGCACCGTGACTGCGGCCAGGTACAGGAAAAACAGGCCCGACATGGCCAGCGGCTGCTGCATGAAAGTCTTGATGCCCAACCTGACCCAGGTCATGCCGGTGCTTGCGGGAACAATATTAAGTTTCATGGTCTTCAGCGGGAAAAGAGAGCCGGACGAAACCGGGCGATTGCAGAAGGGCAGTTTGCCTGAAAGCAGCGATGCTTGGCGCTGGCCCTCACACAGGCCTTGGCCGAAGGGCAATCAGGCCCGCGGGGTGGCTTGGGCTAGAGGACGTATGGGTGCGTGAGCCGCTCGCGCAGGACACGCTCGAAATGGCTGGGGTCGTGCGGCTTGAGCACTGCGGCTTCACGGGGCAAATGCCAGTCCCACAGCCGCGATAGCCAAAAGCGCAGGGCTCCGGCGCGCTGCATGGCTGGCAGGAGCCTGCGCTCCTGCGGCGTCAGGTGACGCACGCTTTCGTAAGCCTTCATGAAGGCCGCCGAACGGGTTTCGTCCTGCGCACCGGTTTCCAGGTCTATGCACCAATCGTTGAGGCATACACCAATGTCGAACAGGAAGGTGTCGCAGCCGGCGAAGTAAAAATCAAAAAAACCGGTGAGCCTGCCGTCTTCGAACATCACGTTGTCGCGAAAGAGGTCGGCGTGTATGGCGCCGCGCGGCAGGCTGCCAAAGGCGGATGAAGCCGCTACATGGTTCTGGTAGGCCAGCTCGCCCAAAATAAGGCTGCGCTGCTCGGGTGTTATGTAGGGCAGCACGACCGGAACGGTCTCGTTCCACCAGGCCAGGCCCCGCAGGTTGGGCTGGCGCCGCGGGTATTCGAGGCCTGCGAGGTGCATGCGTGCCAGTGTTTCCCCGACGCCTGCGCAGTGGCCGGCAGTAGGTGCCAGCTCACTGTGGCCGCGCAGCTTGTTGACGACGGAGGCCGGTTTGTCCTTCAGGCGGTGAAGAATGTTCCCTTTGGGGTCGGCTGCCGGATCTGGCACCGGAATACCGTGCGCCGCCAGGTGCTTCATCAAGTGCAGGTAAAACGGCAACTGCTCGAATGTCAGGCGCTCAAACAGGGTCAGTACATACTGGCCCTGGTCGGTGTCGACAAAGTAGTTGGTGTTTTCGATGCCGCCTGCGGCACCTTTGATATTTTGCAGCTGCCCCAGATTCAGGGCGTTCAAGAACGCTGCAGCCTCGTCAAACGAGACTTCGGTATATACGGCCATGCCTGAAACTGGATCCTGGAGTTCTTGGAGTACGTGGAGCTGCGAAAATCAGAACTTCAGCACGTTCCAGACGCGTGAGCCGTTGGTGTCGTTGTTGGTCGACGCGGGGGCGGTGCCCCGGGCGCCTTCTGCGGGCTTGATTTCGTAAGCCGCACCGCCGACTTTGGGCTGGACCAGGATTTGCTGCGTTTCGCCGCCCACACGGAGTTCGTCGATCCGGCTGCCCGCGTCTTCAGTGCGAATGCGCTGGATCGCCTTGTCCGGCCGGCCTGCAGGCGCCGGGGCCTCCGCGGTCACGGGCGGCACTGCGTTTTGTGCAGGCGCTTGAGCCATGGCCGCAGCCAGCGGCAGCACCGCAAACGCGGCGGCAAGAAGAGGGCGGAAAGCGTGGTTCATGCCTGCATTGTAGGCCGCAGGGCCCGGCCGACAAGCCCGGCATGTCGTAATAAGGGGGCTGCGGCTGTAGGCGGAAAGCTTCCCCACAGGCCAGCGCGGGGCGCTATCGGCGCCGCGGGCAGCGGCGGGCCGATATCCCCGACAATCGGCTTCATGAGTACCGACAAAAAAACACTGCTGCTGGTGGACGGCTCCAGCTACCTGTACCGCGCCTTTCATGCCATGCCCGACCTGCGCGCCAACCCGGGCGACCCGGCCAGCCCGGCCACGGGCGCCATACGCGGCATGGTCAACATGATGCAAAAGCTGCGCAAGGACGTGCGCGCTGACTTCGCTGCCTGCGTGTTCGATGCCAAAGGGCCGACATTTCGCGATGCGCTGTACCCTGAATACAAGGCCCAGCGCTCACCCATGCCCGACGACCTGCGTAGCCAGGTCGAACCCATCCACGAAGTAGTGCGCCTGCTGGGCTGGAAAGTGCTGGACGTGCCCGGCGTGGAGGCCGACGACGTGATCGGAACGCTCGCCTGCATGGCTTCAACTCAGGGGATCGAAGTCATCATCTCCAGCGGCGACAAGGACTTGAGCCAGCTGGTCGACGAAAACATCACCGTCATCGACACCATGAACGACCGCCGGCGCGACCTGGCCGGGGTGGAGGCTGAATTCGGCGTACCGCCGCGGCTCATGGTGGATTACCAGGCCCTGGTCGGCGACGCGGTCGACAACGTGCCCGGCGTGCCCAAGGTCGGCCCCAAGACGGCCGTGAAGTGGCTGCTCGAATACGGCTCGCTTGATGCGCTGGTGGCACGCGCCGGCGAGATCAAGGGCGTGGTGGGTGAGAACCTGCGCCAGTCACTCGATTGGCTGCCCAAAGGCCGTGAGCTGCTGACCATCAAGAAGGACTGCGAACTGGACGGCTACATCCCCGGCCTGCCCGCCCTGGATGCCATCACCATCGGCGGCCAGCAGACGGAACCCCTGAAAGCCTTTTATGAAAAGTATGGTTTCAAAGGCCTGGTCAAGCAGATCGAAATCGAAAGCACGCCGCCGGAATTGATTGGCGGACCTGAAGGCAGGCACAAGCCCGTGCCCGCCGGCGGTCCAGGCGGCCGTTC
Organism: Polaromonas sp. P3_B4; assembly: GCF_056402835.1. Classification (NCBI taxonomy): domain Bacteria; kingdom Pseudomonadati; phylum Pseudomonadota; class Betaproteobacteria; order Burkholderiales; family Comamonadaceae; genus Polaromonas; species Polaromonas sp. P3_B4. The sequence continues at coordinate 2,424,332 of NZ_JBFUGQ010000001.1, read as the reverse complement.
GGATTCGCCGGGCCTGTTTGACGAAGCGCCCCTGACCGATACGCCACCGGCCGAACGCGCCAGCAACCTGAACTACGACACGGTGCTGACCTGGGAAGCGTTTGATCGCTGGCTGGCAAAGATCGAAGCGGCAGAATTGGTGGCGCTGGACACCGAAACCACCTCACTCGACGAAATGCTGGCGGAAATCGTCGGCCTGAGTTTCAGTGTCACGCCCGGCGAGGCGGCCTACATCCCGCTCACACACGATTACCCTGATGCACCCGCCCAGCTGCCGCGCGACGATGTGCTGGCGCGCCTGAAACCCTGGCTGGAAAACCCGAGCAAAGCCAAGCTGGGCCAGCACGTCAAATATGACCGCCATGTGTTTGCCAACCACGGCGTGGAAGTGCAGGGCTATGCGCACGACACCATGCTGCAAAGCTATGTGCTGGAAGTGACCAAGCCGCACGGCCTGGCCAGCCTGGCCGAGCGGCATGTGGGCCGCAGCGGCATCAACTATGAAGACCTGTGCGGCAAGGGCGCGCACCAGATCAAGTTCAACCAGGTCGACATCGCCAAGGCCGCCGAATACTCCTGTGAAGACTCCGACCAGACGCTGGACGTGCACCGTGTGCTGTGGCCGCGGCTGGAGGCCGACGAGAAACTGCGTTTTATCTATGAGCTGGAGATGCAGAGCAGCGAAACGCTGTACCGCATTGAGCGCAACGGCGTGATGATCGATGCGCCCACGCTGGCCGCGCAGAGCCACGAGCTGGGCCAGCGCATCATTCAGCTGGAAGCCGAGGCCTATGAGATCGCCGGTCAGCCCTTCAACCTGGGCAGTCCCAAGCAGCTCGGCGAGATTTTTTTCGACAAGCTCGGCATGCCGGTCATCAAGAAAACCCCCAGTGGCGCACGCAGCACCGACGAGGAGGTGCTGGAAAAGCTGGCCGAAGACTACCCGCTACCTGCCAAGCTGCTGGAGCACCGCTCGCTGAGCAAACTCAAGGGTACCTACACCGACAAGCTCGCGCAGCTGGCGTTGCCCCGTACCGGCCGCGTGCACACGCATTACGCGCAGGCCGTCGCGGTCACGGGGCGGCTTTCCAGCAACGACCCCAACCTGCAGAACATTCCCATTCGCACGGCAGAAGGCCGGCGCGTACGTGAGGCCTTTATCGCGCCTGCAGGCAGCGTGATCGCCAGCGCTGACTATTCGCAGATCGAGCTGCGCATCATGGCGCATCTGAGCGGCGATGAAGCACTGCTGCGCGCCTTCACCGACGGCCTGGACGTGCACCGTGCCACGGCCGCCGAGGTGTTCGGGGTGGCGGTCGACCAGGTCAGCAGCGAGCAGCGCCGCTACGCCAAGGTCATTAACTTCGGCCTGATTTACGGCATGAGCAGTTTCGGGCTGGCGCGCAACCTTGGCATCGAAACCAAGGCCGCGGCGGCCTACATCGACAAGTATTTTCAGCGCTATCCCGGCGTCAAGAACTACATGGACCAGACCGTGGCGTTTGCCCAGGAACACCACTACGTCGAAACCGTATTTGGCCGGCAGCTGTACCTGGCGGAAATCACCGGCGGCAACGGGCCACGCAAGAAGGCCGCGGAAAGGCAGGCCATCAACGCGCCCATGCAGGGCACGGCGGCCGACCTGATCAAGCTCAGCATGAACAAGGTGCAGCAGGTGCTTGACGAAGAAAAGCGCGCCACCAAAATGATCATGCAGGTGCACGACGAACTGGTGTTTGAAGTGCCGGAGGCAGAGGTCGAGTGGCTGCGTACCGAGATCCCGCGCCTGATGGCCAGCGTCGCTGAGCTGAAAGTGCCGTTGCTGGCGGAGATTGGCGTTGGGCCCAACTGGGACAAGGCACATTAAGCCGGCTCCATTTTCCCTGCGATGGGGCTGTGTGTGAGGCGGGGCTGGAAAATCCTCGTCGCTGGTGTTGTCCTGCCCTTGCTGATGGCTGGCGCCGCGGCAGGCTATGCCTGGTACCGGTTGACCCAGCCGTTTGTGCCGGCTGGCGAGACGCCAGCACCTGCTTCGCAAACGGCATCCGCCGCGAGACTGAAGCAACTGGTCTACAAACTCTCCACCGATTTTCCGAACCGCACGTTCGATAACGGAACCCGGCTTGAAGGTGCTGCCGTCTATCTGGAGTCACAGCTTTCCGGACTGGGTCTTCAGGTGGAGAGCCAACGCTTCACGGCCAAAGGCAGGCCATACCGCAACCTGGTCGTGAAGCTGGGTCCTGATACACCTGAGGTGATGGTGGTGGGCGCGCACTATGACGTGGCTGGTGAGCAGCCCGGCGCGGACGACAATGCCAGCGGCGTGGCGGGCCTCGTTGAGCTGGCACGCTTGCTCAAGGGCCAATCTTTCCGCCAGCGGGTAGAACTGGTGATCTACACGAATGAAGAGCCTCCTTTTTTCCGCACACCTTACATGGGCAGCGCCATTCACGCCCGGTCTCTCGCAGAGTCCGGCAAGCGCGCATACCTCATGTTGTCGCTCGAGTGCATCGGCTACTTCAGTGATGAGCCGGGAAGCCAGGACCATCCCGTGCGGCTTCTCAATGCGATCTACCCCACTACCGGAAATTTCATTTCACTGGTGGGTTTCTACCAGGACGGCGACATCGCACGCCAGGTCAAGGCGGCGATGAAGTCGGCCTCCGACCTGCCGGTGTATTCCATCAACGCGCCGGGTTTCGTGGTGGGTGTCGATTTTTCAGACCACCTCAATTACTGGAACGAAGGCTATGTGGGAATGATGGTCACCGACACGGCTTTCTACCGGAACAAGGCGTATCACACGCCGCAGGACACCGCAGACAGGCTGGATTACCGGCGCATGGCGAAAGTCGTCGATGGAGTGCGCGCGGTGGTCATGCAGCACGCTGCAGTCGCGGGGTCGGCACGTTAGGTTTATTGCCCCCTGCACCTTGTTTTGTTACGCAATGATGGGTGTTGTGACAGGTTTAGTGCGATGCTTGGTCATCGGCAGTTTTGCGCGCGGTAACCATGTAGTAGCCGAACCCCGGCAACCACACGCCCAGCAGGAAGGCTGCATACGATGCGACGATGTGACCGCGGCGCAGCGGCGACAGGCGAAAGCGGGCGCGCCAGAGTTCACGCAAGGCAAAGCGCGTGGCGAACAGCGGAATCTGCAATGCACTCGGCGCCAGGCGCAGGCTGATGTCCTGAAACCGGATGTCGGTGAAACCCTGGCTTGCAAGCGCAGTGTGCAGCGCGTCTTTCTCGGCCAGCTCGTTCACAGCCCAGTGATGGCACCACAGCCTGTAGATTCGTTCCATGAATCCGGGCAGGGGTTTGTTGTTGCGCCGTAAGGCGTCGGCAATCACCAATGTGCCGCCGGGACGCAACAAGCGAGCCGCCTCACGCACCAGCGCGCGCTTGTCGGCGCCGGGCGCGTGGCAGGCGCTTTCCAGTGCGTAGACCCCGTCGTAGGCACCCGTGCGCAAGCCGGTGTCCACATAGTCGGCCAGGTGAAAGCGGACCTGGTTGGGCAAGGCCGCGGCCTGGTTGAGTTCGGCTCCCTGCACGATTTGCCGCGCCACCAGCGTGACGGCGTCTACCGTGCTGTGCTTACGGGCTTTGACGATGGACCTCGCCGTGGCACCGGCGCCGCAGCCCAGGTCGGCCAGCCGGACGGCGCCATTGGCTGGCAGGGCCAGCCGGTGCAGTACTTCCAGGTTCATGCGCTCCAGCATGGCTTCGCGGCCCAAGGGGTTGACCTTCCAGGACCAGTAGCCGAAGTGCATGTTCATGCCGGGGCTCCAGGCGCGGTAGTCGTCGGCCACGGCGTTGTAGTAAGACCTGATGTCCGCCAGCCGTGCTTCGCCTTCTTTGGCCGGCTGGGTGATGACGCGACTGGTGGCAGGCGTTGCGGTGATCATTTTGATTCTCCGTTCATGAGCCTCTTCAGGCGGGCCAGCCGGCCGTGGAGGATTCATCGGATACAGCGGATTCGGCGGGCTTGGCGATCCGGGCGCCCTGCACATGGGTGGCCAGCTCTTTCGCAGCCAGCCATTGCCGCACCTGCATCCACACATTGCGCGAAATGATCGCCACGGTGACAAACACGCCCGCCAGCACCAGCCACAGCGAACGCCGCACGGTGTCGATGACGCTGCTGCGGTCATTGAATTCGCCGAAGGTCAGCATCAGCAGCAAGGTGCCGGACACCGCCAGCAGGTAGGCGCAGCGTATCCAGAACTCGGCCCCGCCGTCGGCGTCGCACAGCATGCGCAGCACCTTGTAGAGGATGGGCTTGAGGTAAGTGATCGCAACGACCGGGCCGACCAGCGCGATCAGCAGGGAGACAAAAAACAGGTTGGCACTCATGATGATTTCCTTTCGTTTGCTCGGATGGTTGGGTGAGTGGTGATGGAACGGCTTAGCGTGAGCAGCTTCCGGCGTCGCAGCGCGCCAGGACCGAGCGCTCGGCCGCGCGCCGCACAGCGCCTTCAAACAGCAGGCGAACGAAGCCGCGCGGGATGCGGTGGCGGTTGCGTGCCAGCACCGGGTAGCCCCATTCGGCCAGCGGGCGCAGCAAGGGCATGCGCATGGCCGAGCTGACCCAGCCCAGGCCGACGGCTTCGTAAGCCAGCCGGAACACCTCGACGCCCTTGAGCACGCGGCCGTCCGCAGTGCGTGCATGGATGAGGTCCAGCAGGTCTTGCATCGTGGCGCCGGCAGGCACATCGGCGAAGTCCGGCGCCGAGACATCGGCAAAGCGCAGATGGCCTTCGGTGTCGCGCAGCATGAGGTTGCTCATTTCTGCATTGCAGAGCGGGCAGGCGGATTCGTAGAACAGGGTCAGCGGATAAATCGTGGGATCCAGCCCGGCCTTGAAGCTGTCGTAACGGGTGTTGCCCAGGTCGGGAACGCTGCGGGTGGTTATGCGGGCGCTTGTCATATTTCTCTCCTTTAGAAATTTCAGTACAAACAGAAATCAATAGTCAAAAAAAGGGCCAAAGCTGGCCAGGTCCTCTAAATCAAAAAGTGGGCGGTAAAAGTTCGGAGGGGTCCATGAGTTTCGCGTCGCTGTCGCCTCGCACGAACTTCTGCACGCTGGCGCCCATGCGCAGCACTTTCTCCAGCGTGGTGGGTGACAGCCGCAGCATCTCGTCGGCCCACGAGCCCAGGGATTCCATCAGGCGCAGCGTTTCCCGTACCCGGTCCTGGGCATCGGCGGACTCGGCCTCAAAGCCGTCTTCCTTCACCAACTCGCGCAGCATGCGCACGGTCGGGTCAAACTCGCGCTCCTTGCGTTCGCGCACCACGGTGCGAAAGAGTTCCCAGACGTCGAGCGAGGTTTCGTAATAGTCGCGCCTGTCGCCCAGCAAATGGGTCGCACGGATCAGGTTCCAGTTCAGCAGCTCCTTGAGGCTGGTGCTGACATTGGAGCGCGCCACTTCCAGCGTATCGGCGATGTCTTCGGCATGCAGCGGGCGGCCGTGGAAGAAAAGCAGGGCGTGGATTTGTGAAACGGTGCGGTTCACGCCCCAGGCGGTGCCCATTTCTCCCCAGTGGACGACGAATTTGCGGGCGACGGGGCTGAGTTCCATGGCTTTGAATATACGCCGTCTGAAATTTCTGTCAATACAGAAATAAAAGATTCTGAAAAGAAACAACAGCAAAGGCCCAAGCCCGAGAATACGGCGCATGACAGACATCAAGACCTACGGCATGTCCGAGCGGGCCGACCACCTCGACTTCGACATCCGGTCCCAGCTGGTGCGGCCGCCGCTGGTACGCCCGCACCGGCACGAGTATTTCCAGATCCAGATCAGTCTGCAGGGCGACACCGAACAGAATGTGGCCGGCACGGTGCGGCCTTTCCGGCGCGGCTATTTGAGTTTTATCCTGCCTTACCGCGTGCATGTGATCCCGCATCCCGAGGGTTCGCGCTACGTCATCATCAACATGTCGCAGCAGTTCCTGCGCCCCGGCCTCGATGTGGATCCGCTGGATCTGGAAGACGTGCCCTTGAGCCGCGCGCCCGAACTCGCGCCCTTCCTGTTCCAGGAGTACGCTGACTTCTATTTTTCCGAGGAAGAGTTTCCCGAGATCGAAGCGCTGCTGGAAAAACTCGCGTTGGAGAACGCGCATCGCCGCTTCGGCTCCATCGAGATGATTCGCGGCCTGATGCTGCAGCTGATAGGCATGGTCTGCCGCAAGTACGAAGCCGACCTGCTGCGTTTTTCGGCCAGCCAGGCGCAGCAGGGCAGCCGGCGCGCCAGCCTGCAGCGCGCGGTGCGCTACATCCGTGAGCACCTGGCCGGCGAGGTCACGCTGGCCGACGCGGCAGCGGCCGCTTTCCTCTCGCCCAACTACCTTGCGCACCTTCTGAAGAAAGAAACCGGCAAGACTTTCACCGACCTGGTGACAGAGCGGCGCCTGGAGTTTGCGCAGGAACAGCTGGCGCACAGCAGCCAGCGCATCGCCAGCATCGCCCATGCCTCGGGCTTTGCTGACGAGGCCTACTTCGCGCGGCGTTTCAGGCAGCGCTTCGGCCAGACGCCCAAGGCTTTTCGCGACTCGGTACGCGCCAAAATTTCCGGTTCAACCTGAAGCCGCTGCCGCTGCCGCTGCAGCGCAGCAGCGTTGCATTGAATCGTCCGGTTAATGCGTAATTGCGTCCGCCTGCGCGCGGCCTGCGCACCCTAAGCTCGATAGCTGGAGAAAAACACCCGACAACAAGCTCCAGCTTTCATCAATCCCAGGAGACACACATGACACACCCAGACATGAGCAAACGCGGAATTCTGCAAACAGGCGCCCTGATGGCGACAGGCGCCGTCGTCGGCTGCGCCACGCCGGGCACGGCGGCCAATGCGCCGGCCACGCCTTTCACGGTGGCTGAGACCTACATTCCCATCGCGGGTAGCGCCGAAATGTTTCCGGTGCGCCGCATTTACTGCATAGGCCGCAACTACGCAGCACATGCGATCGAGATGGGTTCGGATCCGAGCCGTGAACCGCCGTTCTTCTTTCAGAAGCCGACGGACGCCATTCAGGTGGTGCCGCCCGGCAAGATCGCAGACCACCCGTACCCCACACTGACCAAAAACTACCACTACGAAGTCGAACTCGTGGCGGCGCTGGCCAAAGGTGGGCGCAACATCCCGATGAGCGAGGCGCTGGATCGTGTCTATGGTTACGCTCTCGGCCTGGACATGACACGCCGCGACCTGCAGCGCGGTATGGGCGACCAGAAAAAGCCCTGGGAAATCGGCAAGAGCTTTGACATGTCGGCTCCCATCGGTCCCATCCACAAAGTTGCGCAGACTGGCCACTACACCAAAGGCGCGATCTGGCTCAAGGTCAACGGCCAGGTCAAGCAGCAGGCCACGCTGAACCACATGATCTGGTCGGTGGCCGAGCAGATCTCCAAACTGTCCGAAGCGTTTGAGCTCTTTCCCGGCGACATCATTTACTCGGGCACGCCTGAAAACGTCGGCCCGGTGGTCAAGGGCGATGTCATCGAATGCCATATCGACGGCCTGCCGGAGCTCAGTGTCAAGATAGTTTGAGTTTGAGTGTGGGGCAGGGCGGTGGGCAAGGGAAAACACCAGCGTCATTGCCTCGCGGTGGCAAGAACTTCCGGGGCCGCATAGACTCCGACTGTTTGCCTTTTGACAACCTCCCACAATCTACCGAGGAAACCGCCATGCTTGAACACGACCAGAAGAAAGACTTCGACGCCCTGCTGCCCGGGCGGTCCACCGAAGCCGGCGCCAGCCGCCGCACCGCGCTCAAAACGGCCCTGGGGGTCGGGTATGCCGCCACCGCCATGCCCATCATGGCGCAGACAGCCATCAAAACTTCCTCAGAAGGCCTGAAGACCGGCGAAACCACCTATGAAGTCAATGGCTTCAAGGTGCCCGCGTTTTTCGCGGCGCCGGCCGGCAAGACCAACCTGCCGGTGGTGCTGGTGATCCAGGAAATTTTTGGCGTGCACGAATACATCGCCGACACGGCCCGGCGCTTTGCCAAAGCCGGCTACCTGGCGATTGCCCCCGAGCTCTATGCGCGCCAGGGCGACCCCAGCAAGTACAACGAAATGGCCAAGCTCCTGGCCGAAGTGGTGTCCAAAGTGCCTGACGAACAGGTCATGGCCGACCTGGACGGCGCCGTGAAGTGGGCAGCCGCTAACGGCGGAAATGCCAAAAAGGTGGGCATCACCGGTTTTTGCTGGGGCGGCCGCATCACCTGGCTGTATGCCGAGCAAAGCAAGAACGTCAAGGCCGGCGTGGCCTGGTACGGCCGCCTGGTCGGCCAGCCGTCGGCGTTGACGCCCAAGCATCCGCTGGACCTGGCCGCCAACCTCAAGGCGCCGGTGCTGGGTCTGTATGGCGGGCAGGACGGCGGCATCCCGCTGACCACCGTCAACCAGATGAAGGACGCGCTGGCCGAGGCCGGCGCCAAGGGCAACAAGGCCGCAGCAGCTTCCGAGTTTGTGGTCTATCCGCAAGCTCCCCACGCCTTCCATGCTGATTACCGCCCGAGCTACCGCAAGGATGCGGCAGATGACGGATTCAAGCGCGCTGTTGAGTGGTTCAAAACCCACGGCGTGAATTAAAAAGCACCCCCGTCCAGGCTCACTTCGTGTAGCCTGTTCCCCCCTCGAGGGGGCGGCGCCAGCGGCCCGGCAAAGCCGGTTCCGCGGCCCCTGCTGGTGAAATACCCCACACTGATTGCGCCCTGAACTCTTCAAGCCAGCATGAGCCGCGGGACTGGCTTTGCCAGACCGCAGGCGGGCGGCCCCCTCGGGGGGCAGGGAGCTACACGCAGTGAGCGACCGTGGGGGCTAACCACTTGACAGGCTTGATAAGATTGAAGCAACCCCGGCCGCAGGCATTGGATGCCCGCCCGGGGTTTTGTCGTCTGTGGTGTAACCTCTGCGGATAATTTTGAGTGATTTCGGGCCTTAGCCCAATAAATACGAGCGCAAGCAGCTATGACTTTGATAGCAATCCTGGTGGGAACCCTGGCTGCAGGCATTGGCAGCGTGTGGCTGGCGGCGCTGCTCAGCTTTGGCGTACTGGCCCGGTACACCCAGCACATGCTCAGCCTGGCGGCCGGCGCGCTACTGGCCACGGCCTTCATGCATTTGCTGCCCGAGGCTTTTGAAAGCCAGGCCGGGGCCAAGGAACTGTTTGCCACCTTGCTGGTCGGGCTGGTCTTCTTTTTTCTGCTGGACAAGGCCGAGCTGTGGCATCACGGCCATGAGCACCATGGCGGCGAACACCATGGCCCCGAGGTGGCGGCGCATGCGCAGCATGACCATACAGAGCATGTCCATGCCGCGCACAGCCACCACGGCCACCACGGCCATACGCATGGCGAAGCCAAAAGCGGCAGCTGGGCTGTGCTGGCCGGCGACAGCGTGCACGCTTTCGGCGACGGCATCCTCATCGCCTCGGCCTTCATGGCCGATTTGCGGCTGGGCGTGGTCGCCGCGCTGGCGGTGCTGGTGCATGAAGTGCCTCACCACATGGGTGACCTGGTGGTGCTGCGCCAGACATCCAACAACCGCCGCGCCGCCTTCATCAAGGTGTCGCTGGCCGGTGCCGTCACCGCGCTGGGCGGCGTGGTCGGCTATGCGCTGGTCGACCAGCTGTACGACTACCTGCCGTTTTTCCTGATCATGGCGTCCAGCAGCTTTATCTATGTCGCGTTGGCCGACCTGATTCCCCAGTTGCAAAAACGCGTCACTGCCCGGGAAACCATGGCGCAAATCGCCTGGCTGGGCATCGGCATCGGCCTGGTCACGCTGATCAGCGGCCTTGCGCACCACCATTGAGCGGCAAGGCGCAACTGCGGTTGCTGTCAGACGGCGCCTGACAAGTACAAGGCCTGGCGACCTATAGGCGGGTTTCGGGCGGAGCGGGAAGATAAGGCCAAGCATCTTCCTGATGCCCCGTTGCGTTGTGCAAAACACTGTGCAAAAGGCAGGCCCGCCATGAACTTCCATTCAGACTCCACCACGGTTTCCAGCGCTTTCCGCCCCTCGGCCTACGATGTCAGCGGCGAGTTGGCTCAAGAAGCGCCACAGCGCAAGCCGCGTAGTTTTCATCGCCCGCGCGCAGCCGCGTACATCGCTTTTTTCATTACCGTTTTCGCCAGCATGGCAGCCGCTGCTGCGCTGGCAATCCATGACATGCCTTTGATGGTGGTGGGCCTGTGATGAGCGGCACGCGCAAGCGGCCGGGCAATGAAGAGCCCGAACCGACATCGGAGGCGGACCTGCCGTCCGACGGCCGGGACGAGAAAGGTGAAGCGATGATCCGCGACTTGCCCAGACGGGTGGAGCCGCCGCAGTCTCTGCAGTCGCCTGGCAAGTTGCACAACGACGCCGGAAAGGGAGGCAGGAAGTAGCCATGGCCACCAACCCGAACGTTCCGCCACCCGAGCCGCTGCCGCCCCTGGACACCCCGCCGGACCCGGGCGAAGTGCAGACCACCCCCATGCCAATGACGCTGAAATAGGCGAAAACAGCTCCGCAAGAAATGTTGACGGGTCTGGGCGGTGGCTGCCCGCCTGGAGCTTGCAAGGGCCATCAAGTCTGGATATGGTCGGGGGATTTCATTCCCGGGAGACACGATGGCCGACGTTCTGAATGTGCGCTGCTGCATCGCAGGAGGCGGCCCGGCCGGCATGATGCTAGGCCTGTTGCTGGCACGCGCCGGGGTGCAGGTGCTTGTGCTGGAAAAGCACGCCGATTTCCTGCGTGACTTTCGCGGCGACACCGTGCATCCCTCCACCCTCGAAGTGATTCACGAGCTGGGCCTGCTGGAGAAATTTCTGGCGCGCCCGCACGATGAAGTGAGCGAGTTGCGCGCCGTGGTCGGCAACACCGAACTCGTGCTGGCCAGCTTCAGGCATTTGCGCCTGCGCTGCAAATTCATCGCGATGATCCCCCAGTGGGAGTTCCTGGATTTTGTGCGCGATGAAGCGGAGCTGTATCCCGGTTTTCGCCTTATCCAGAACGCCGAAGTGACCGGCGTGATCCAGCAGGGCGGCGTGGTGACGGGCGTGGAGGTCGCCACGCCCGGGGGCGCCTTGCAGGTGATGGCGGACCTCCTGATCGGCGCCGATGGCAGGCGGTCCACGGTGCGCAGTTCGGCGGGGCTGGTCGTGCGCGATCTGGGTGCGCCTATTGATGTGCTGTGGATGCGCCTGCCCAAGATGCCGGGCGATCCTTCCACGACGGGCGGGCGCATTACCAACGGCATCTTCCTGGCCATGATTGACCGCCGTACCTACTGGCAGTGCGCCTATGTGATTCCCAAGGGCGGCATCGAGGCCGTTCGCTCGCAGGGGCTGGAGGCTTTCAGGGCTGATGTGGTGAAGGTAGCACCGCTCTTTGCCGACCGTATCGCCACCCTGGCCAGTTGGGACGACATCAAGCTGCTGAGTGTGACGGTGGACCGGCTGGAGCACTGGTACAAGCCCGGCCTGCTGTGCATCGGCGACGCTGCACATGCGATGTCGCCTGTGGGCGGCGTGGGCATCAACCTGGCGGTACAGGATGCCGTGGCGGCGGCCAATATTCTGGCTGCGCCGCTGGCGAACCCGCAGGTGGACCGGGCCGCCCTGACGCCCTTTCTGGCGCAGGTGCAAAGACGGCGGTTGTTTCCCACACGCGTCACGCAGGCGGTGCAGGTCGCCATCCAGAACCGCCTGCTCAGCCCGGTACTGGCGGCGCGGGGGCGCGACGGCCCGCCCATGGCACTGCCCTGGCCACTGAAGTTGATGCGGCGCTGGCCCCTGCTGCAGGCGCTGCCGGCCTATGCGGTCGGCGTGGGCGTGCGGCCGGAGCATGTGCGCTCACCAGCGCAGCCGGTGACTTCCGATACCGGCTGAATGGTCGTGAATGCTATTGATTTGATAGCTGATTGCGCTTTTCCCATAATGGCAAACGACCGTTTTTTGTTTCGATTTTTGAATATTTTTGGTGGCCGGTACTGACCTGCGTGGCTTTCTTTTCCAGTGGGATTTGAACGCTGGCGTCCGAAGGAAAAAGACGAAAGAAGAGGGTTTGTAGGCTTGTTCCTACGCAATCCACAGGCATTGCCTACATTCCTCGGCCGCAACGATGCCTACAGTGAATAAGGCAGGCACAGGTGCGTAGCAGGTGTGCAAGCGCCGCAACCCACCCCCCAATCCCACTCAACAGTCTGCACCTCGCTGCGGCTTTCTGCCGCAAGCAGAGGTGACCTTCAAGGAGACCGTCATGAAAACCGCCGCAGAGACAATTCACTCCCACAGGCCCGAACCCAGCCCTTCGAAAGGACGCCTGGGTGACCGGCCGGACAACGGCTCGCGGAGCAGTCGTGGTGCCGGCCCTTCGTCGGGGTCACGCCTTGACAACCCGCACAAGCGCATCCGGCTGTCCGGCCACGCACGCGCGCATTGATGCGGGTGCTTTTTCATCAAACGTTCGCGTGCGCATCAGGCGAAAAACGCTTACAGCCCTGTGGGACACCGTCTCATGGGGTAAGCCCGATGTAGCGGGCTAAATTGAATTCCGGCTGACGTTCAGCCACTCACCGTTCAGCCATTTCATCTTCAAAAAAGGAAACCGACATGCACGCATCCAAATTCAAACCTGCTGCCCTTACCGCCGTTGCCCTGGCCGCTTTGCTGGCACTGGGAGCCTGTGGCAAAAAGGTGGAAGACACCGGCGCGTCGCCTTCGACACCTGCCGCTTCACCCTCGACCACACCTTCGCCGTCGACCACGCCATCCCCAACAGGCAGCAGCTCTTCGATGGGTACGTCCACAACCGGTAGCACCCCAATGGGAACCAGCACGTCTCCGATGACAGGTGACGCAGCGACGCCTGGTACGGCAGCCAGCGCTCCGGCCAAGTAATCGGATATGAAAATCCGGCATTGACCGGTACTTTTTGAGCGGGTCCTGCGCGGCCGCTTCAACATGAAAAAAACCTGCACGCTTTCCAGCGTGCAGGTTTTTGTGTTTCTGGCGGCGCCGCGAAGCGGGGCGGCCTCAGCCCTGTGCGACCGGATGCGCCGGGTCGCTGCACCAGTCGCTCCAGCTGCCGGCGTAGAGCCCGCTTCTTCCGAGGCCGGCCAACTCCATGGCAATGATGTTGGGAACGGCGCTGACGCCGCTGCCGCAATGGTGTACCACGGTGGCCGGGTCGCGGCCGGCCAGCAGGGCTTCAAACTCGGCCTTGAGCTGGACTGCCGGCTTGAACTTTCCGTCGGGCCCCAGGTTCTGGCCGAAGGGGCGGTTCAATGCGCCGGGGATGTGGCCGGCCACCGGATCCAGCGGCTCCACCTCGCCCTTGAAGCGTGGCGTGGCGCGCGCGTCAACCAGTGTTTGTGCCGGGCGGCCCAACTGGCTCGCCACGGTCTGGGCCGATACCAATGTGGCTTTTTCCGGCGCCAGGAGGAAGCTGGCCTGGAAATGCGCAGGTTCTTCGCCGCTGTTGACGGCGCCGCCGGCGGCCTGCCATGCTTGCAGCCCACCGTCGAGCACCGCCACGTTTTCATGACCGGCCCACTTGAGCATCCACCACAGGCGCCCGCAGTAGTTGGCGCCGTTGCGGTCATACACCACCGCCTGCATGTTGTTGGCAAAACCGACGCTGGAAAGCCAGGTGGCGAACTTCTCGCGGTTTGGCAGCGGGTGGCGTCCACCTGATGCCGGTGCATCAGCGCCGCTGGCCGTGATCACGCCATGGGCGCCCGCCACGCCGTGCTTGGCGCTCAATGCGGTGTCCAGGTTGGCATACACGGCGCCGGGAATGTGCGAGGCCAGGTACTGCTCCTGGCCGGCGTGCGGCTTCATCAGGTCGAAGGTGCAGTCGAAGATACGCAGGGGCTTGGCCGATGCCATCAGGGCTTGCAGTTGTTCGGCGGAAATCAGGGTGGTGTAGCTCATGGAAAACTCCTTAATGCTCTTCAGCCGGGGCATTGGGCGCAGCGCGGGCGCGCAAAACAGTTGCGGCAATCGCGCTGACGATGATGAGGCCCATGCCGGCCCAGCCGATCAGGGGGATATTGTCGCCAAACAGGATCAGGCTGTAGATAGCCGCGAACACAATGCCCGAGTACTGCAGGTTGGCCACCATCAGCGTGCCGCCATGGTTTTCTGACATGGAATAAGCCTTGGTCATGGACAGCTGGCCCAGCGAAGCCAGGATGCCGATGGGCGGCAGCCACAGCGCGTGTTCCCAATTCCAGGGTGTGATGCCCATGACGCACATGCCGAGCGCGCCGGCAACCGCCGTGCCCACGGCAAAATAAAACACGGTGCGCGTTTCGGGCTCACCCATGCGCGAAATCGCCATCACCTGCATGTAGGCAAAGGCGGCGCCCAGGCCGGACATCAGGCCCACCAGCCCGGCGAAGGTCTGGTTCTGGTCGATGGCAGGGCGCAGCAACATGACGACGCCGGCAAAGCTGGCGAGGATGGCCATGACGAGAGGCCCCTGGCTGGAAAATAGAGCCCCCACGCTTGCCGCTTCGCGTGCTGCGCTGCCCCCCGAGGGGGCGCTCGCGCCTTGGGGCGGCCCGGCGGCGCTCAGCGTGTCATTTGCCTTCGGCGGCGCCCAGGCCATCAAAGCGCCGCCGACCAGGAAGGCCGCAATCCACACGCTGCTCATGTAGTTGAGCGTCATGGCGGTCGCCAGCGGCAGATGGGCAATGGCGTAAAACCAGGCCGACAGCGACATCACGCCAATCACGCTGCGCCAGGCATGCATGGACGGGTAGCGGGTGGCCAGGGTGATGCCGCGCGCGCGGGCGTAGGCGGCCATGAAGACGATGCCCAGGGTGCCGCGATAGAACACCAGTTCGGCGCTGTTGAAGTGTTCCGACGCGTACTTGACGCAGACCCCCATCGTGGCAAACAGGAAGGAGGAAAGAATCATCCAGACGGCTTGCATCGATTTCAGGGTAAGGAGTTATGAGTGGTAAAAGTGGCTGGGATCCGCAATGGTATTGCGCAAGCAGCTATCAAATAAATAGCAGTTCCGGTGCCGTCAGATCATCTGCGTGGTTTTGCTGGCGCCCATTTCGCGGCGGTACCACTCGTGAAAGTGCTGCATGCCGTCTTCCATGGGGCTTTGGTAAGGCCCGAACTCGTTGTCGCCGCGAACCATCAAGGCCTTGCGGCCGGCGTCCATGCGCAGGGCGATTTCGTCGTCTTCCACGCAGGTTTCCATGTAGGCGGCTTGTTGCGCTTCGATGAATTCGCGCTCGAAAGCGCAGATTTCTTCGGGGTAAAAAAACTCGACCACATTGAGCGTCTTGTCGGGGCCCTGTGGATGCAGCGTGCTGACCACCAGCACATGCGGGTACCACTCAACCATCACGTGCGGGTAGTAGGTGAGCCAGATGGCGCCGTATTTGGGCGGTACGCCCTTGCGGTACTGCAGCACCACGTCATGCCATTTCTTGTAGGTGTCGGTGCCGGGCTTGCCCAGCTTGTCTGACACGCCCACGGTCTGCACTGAATAGTTTGGTTCAAGTTGCCAGCGCAGGTCGTCGGTGGTCACAAAGCCGCCCAGCCCGGGGTGGAAGGGGCCGACGTGGTAGTCCTCCAGGTAGACCTCGATGAAGGTCTTCCAGTTGTAGTTGCACTCGTGCAGGTGCACCTTGTCGAGCTGGTAGCCGGAAAAGTCGAGGTCGGCGTAGGTGGCCAGCTGCGACATCTCGGCCGCCACGTCGCGGCCGGTGTCCTCGAACACCAGGCCATTCCAGGTCGTGGTCTTGTAGCGGTTCAGGTTCAGGCAGGGGTCGATCTCGAAGTGCGGTGCGCCTATGAGCTCACCGGAGGTGTTGTAGGTCCAGCGGTGCAGCGGGCAGACGATGTTGCTGCCGGTATTGCCGCGGCCCTGCAGCATGGTGGATTGGCGATGCCGGCAGACGTTGGAGATCAGTTCGATGCCCGAAGCGTTGCGCACCAGCGCCCGGCCTTCGCCCTCATGCGGCAGGGCGTAATAGTCGCCCAGGTGGGGCACGGCCAGTTCATGGCCCAGGTAGCGCGGCCCGCGGGCAAACAGCTTTTGCTGCTCCCGCTGGTACAGGCCCGCATCAAAATAGCTGGAAATGGGGAGCTGGCTGGTGGCCTGCAGGAGACGGAGGCTGAGATCAGACATGCAAATTTCGGTGAACATGCCTCCGCGCCAAGGCGGTGGAGGCTGTTGACAAGCGGGTAGGCAGGCTGAGCGACAGCCCACGGAGAAAACAAGGCCGGATATCCCGCAGCAGGGGTACTGCCGTTATCGAGAACTGTTATCAATTGTACCCGCGCGGGCTTTTTTGCGGGTCTTCGCGCGCCGCCACCGGATAATAGAGATGTATGGATTCGTAGCCTCGGGCGCCGGGGCCGCAACCTGCCTGCAACGGCCTAAAATCAGCCTTCATCCAAATCACCATGGCCAAAAGTCCTTCGTCCACCGCTGCTGCTTCCGCTACCGCTGTTCCGGCATTGCCCGCCAGCTATGAGGCCGCATTGCAGGAACTCGAAGGGTTGGTTGACAGCCTGGAATCCGGGCAGCTGCCGCTGGACCAGTTGCTCACCGGTTACCAGCGCGGTGCGCAGCTGCTGAAGTTCTGCAGGGACAAGCTCGAGGCCGTGGAAACCCAGATCAAGGTGCTGGAAGGCACGGAACTCAAACCGTGGGTGCAGGAATAACCGGCGCAGCCGGCGCCACGGCGCATTGCAGGCAGAACATTCCTTCACCCCCTAAAAAAGAGACCCACGATTGAACGCCCCTGAAAAACTGCCCCTGTTTACCTTGAGCGCCTGGAGTGCCGGGCAGCTTGCCAATGTCGAGAGCGCCTTGTCGCGCTGGGTTGCCTGTCCCAGCGATGCGCCTGCGCCTGCGGGCCTTGGCGACGCCATGCGTTATGCCGTGCTCGACGGTGGAAAACGCCTGCGGCCGCTGCTGGTCATGGCGGCCTGCGAGGCCGTGCAGGGCAATGCGCAAGCCGCCCTGCGGGCCGCCTGCGCGGTAGAGCTGATCCACGCCTATTCGCTGGTACACGACGACATGCCTTGCATGGACAACGATGTGCTGCGCCGTGGCAAGCCCACGGTGCATGTCAAGTTCGGCCAGGCCCAGGCACTACTGGCCGGCGACGCCCTGCAGGCGCTGGCATTTGAATTCCTCACGCCTCCCGATGACTCAGTCGATGCGGCCACACAGGCGCGCCTGTGCCGCATGCTGGCCCAGGCGGCCGGTTTTCAGGGCATGGCCGGCGGCCAGGCCATTGACCTTGCCAGCGTGGGCCTGCCGCTGACGTCCGTCCAGCTGCATGAAATGCACCGGCTGAAGACCGGTGCGCTGCTGCAGGCCAGCGTGATGATGGGCGCGGCCTGTGGTGCTGCGACACCGGCCGCTCAAGACGCCTTGCACGATTACGGCGCCGCCGTCGGCCTGGCTTTCCAGGTCGTTGACGACATCCTCGACGTCACCGCTGATTCCGCCACACTGGGCAAGACGGCCGGCAAGGACGCCGCCCAGGACAAACCCACCTTTGTATCGCTGATGGGGCTGGAAGACTCCAAAGCCTATGCGCAGCAACTGCTGGGCAAGGCACTGCGCAGCCTGGACGCCAGCGGGCTGGGTCACACCGATGCTCTGCGCGCACTGGCGGACATGCTTGTGAACCGTCATCATTGAAGCCGTCATCAGGATTGAATACCGCGGACCGGGAAACCGGCCTTGCCATAAACAGCGACACCACGATGTACCCATTGCTTGAAACCATCAACAGCCCCGCCGACCTGCGGAGCCTGCCCCGCGTTGACCTGAAACCCCTGGCCGACGAACTGCGTGCCTACGTGCTTGACAGCGTTTCAAAAACCGGCGGCCATCTGAGCTCGAACCTGGGCACCGTGGAGCTGACGGTGGCTCTGCATTACGTCTTTAACACCCCCGAAGACCGCCTGGTGTGGGACGTGGGTCACCAGACCTATCCGCACAAAATCCTCACGGGCCGGCGCGAGCGCATGGACAGCCTGCGGCAGTTTGGCGGCCTGTCGGGTTTTCCGCGCCGCGACGAAAGCCCCTACGACACCTTTGGCACGGCCCACTCATCGACCTCGATTTCCGCCGCACTGGGCATGGCGCTGGCCGCTCAGCAAAAAGGCGAAGACCGCCATGCGGTGGCCATCATTGGAGACGGTGCCATGAGCGCCGGCATGGCCTTCGAGGCCCTGAACAATGCGGGTGTGCATGACCATTGCAAGCTGCTGGTGGTGCTCAACGACAACGACATGAGCATCAGCCCGCCGGTGGGCGCGCTGAACCGTTACCTGGCCCAGCTGATGAGCGGGCGTTTTTATGCATCCGCCAGGCACATGGGCAAGCAGGTGCTGCGCGTGGCGCCGCCGCTGCTGGAACTGGCCAAACGCCTGGAGTCGCACGCCAAGGGCATGGTCGTGCCTGCCACGCTATTTGAAAACTTCGGCTTTAATTACATCGGCCCCATCGACGGTCATGACCTGGAGTCGCTGGTCCCCACGCTGGAGAACATCAAGCACCTGATGGACACCAAGGGCGGCCCGCAGTTCCTGCATGTGGTCACCAAAAAAGGCCAGGGCTACAAGCTCGCCGAAGCCGACCCCATCGCCTACCACGGCCCCGGCAAGTTCGATCCGGCCATGGGGCTGCAAAAATCCACCGCACCGGCCAAGCAGACCTTCACCCAGGTGTTCGGCCAGTGGCTGTGCGATATGGCCGAGCACGACAGCCGGCTCGTCGGCATCACGCCGGCCATGCGAGAAGGCTCGGGCATGGTTGAGTTCCACAGGCGCTTTCCTGAACGCTACCATGACGTCGGTATTGCGGAACAGCATGCGGTGACCTTTGCCGCGGGCATGGCCTGCGAAGGGCTCAAGCCCGTGGTCGCGATTTACTCCACCTTTCTGCAGCGCGGCTACGACCAGCTGATCCACGATGTGGCCCTGCAAAACCTGCCTGTCGTGTTCGCGCTGGACCGCGCCGGCCTGGTTGGCGCCGATGGCGCCACGCATGCGGGCGCCTATGACATTCCTTACCTGCGCTGCATTCCCAACATGAGTGTGGCATGCCCCGCCGATGAAAATGAATGCCGCATGCTGCTGAGCTCGGCTTTCGAGCAAAACCATCCGGTGGCTGTACGCTACCCGCGCGGCGCCGGCGCCGGCATCAAGCCGGGAACCGGCCTTGAGGCGCTGCCCTTCGGCAAAGGCGAAGTCCGCCGCGAAGGCTCGGGTGTTGCCATCCTGGCTTTCGGCACCTTGCTATACCCGGCCCTGCAAGCCGCAGAAAAACTAGGCGCCACAGTGGTCAACATGCGCTGGGCCAAACCGCTGGATGTCGAGTTGCTGCTCAAGGTCGCAGCCACCCACCAAGCCCTGGTGACAGTGGAAGAGGGTGCCATCATGGGTGGCGCCGGCAGCGCAGTCAGCGAAGCCCTGCAAGCCGCAGGTGTCAACAAACAGGTGCTGCATTTGGGCCTGAAAGACGAGTTCATCGAACACGGCGATCCCGCAAAACTGCTCGCCCTCCAAGGCCTCGATGCCGCAGGCATCGAAGCGTCCGTGAGGGCGCGGTTTTCTGCTCTGCTGGGAACCGGCAAGCCCACCCTAAAGTCGGTAGCTTAGGCAAGACTCTTAAAGCCAGCATGAGCCGTGGAACCGGCTTTGCCGGGCCACAGGCGGGCGGCCCCCTCGGGGGGCAGGGAGTTACGCGAAGCGAACGACCGTGGGGGCCACATCTGTTCAGCTTCCCGTCAGCTCTTCAAGGGTAAACCCGGCCGGGTCGAGACCCCCTCATTTTTAGAATTCCCAAAGACCTGCAAAACGGTCTGACTGGTGCCTGAGCCCAGTGGAATTTTCATTTTTACCTTTCGGAGTCAACCTGATGGATCGTCGTTCACTCATCAAACACGCCGGCGTTGCCGGTGTTTTGGCAGCAGGCGTTGCGCCGGCTGTTCACGCACAGGCCGCTGTTCGCTGGCGCCTGGCATCCAGCTTCCCCAAATCGCTGGACACGATCTATGGAGGTGCTGAAACGTTTGCCAAGCATGTCAAGGCGATTTCAGGCGGCAAGTTTGAAATCTCCGTCCATGCTGCAGGCGAACTGATGCCCGCGTTTGGTGTGGTCGACGGCGTGCAGCAAGGCTCCATCGAGGCAGCCCATACGGCGCCTTACTATTTCTTCGGCAAGGACGAAACCTTTGCCATCGGCGGCGCCATTCCTTTTGGCCTGAACAGCCGCCAGATGAGCGCCTGGACCTTTGAGGGCAACGGCTTGAAACTGATGCGCGAGTTCTACGCCAAATACAACATGATCAGCTTTCCGTGCGGCAATACCGGCGCGCAAATGGGTGGCTGGTTCCGCAAGGAAATCAAGTCCATTGCCGACATGAAGGGCCTCAAATTCCGCGTCGGCGGTTTTGCCGGCAAGGTCATCGAGCGCCTGGGCGGCGTGCCGCAGAACATTCCCGGCGGCGAGATTTACCAGGCGCTGGAAAAAGGCACCATCGACGCTGCCGAATGGATCGGTCCCTACGATGACCAGAAGCTGGGCTTCAACAAGGTGGCACCCAACTACTACTACCCCGGCTGGTGGGAAGGCGGCCTGCAGCTGGACCTGTACATCAACCAGAAAGCCTACGACGCGTTGTCGCCCGAATACAAGGCGATTGTGGAAGCGGCCAGCGCCGCCGCACACGTCGACATGCAGGCCAAATACGACACCAAGAATCCGACGGCCCTGAAGCAGCTGGTGGGTGCTGGCGCCAAGCTCCGGCCGTTCCCCGCCGATGTCATGAACGCCGCTTTCAAGGAGTCGATGAAGCTGTATGAAGAGCTGTCGGCCAAAAATGAAAACTGGCGCAAGGTCTATGCGGACTATTCGAAATTCCGCGGCGACCAGAACCTGTGGTTCCGTTTTACCGAGGCGACCTTCGACCGTTTCATGCAGAGCCAGAAGCTGTAAAGCCATCAACTTGATCAGATAGGGGGCGAGCGGCTTGCAACTGGCAAGCCGCTCGCTGAAACGTTTTCGTCAAAAAGCCGCCTGCCCAGGCGGCTTTTTTGTGCGCGATCTACGGGTAAAAACGGGGTGTTTTTATGCAAAAGAGTGACAAAGTATCCATGCTCCGCCGATTCAATCAAGGCAATGCAATTCAACAGTTGTAGCAGGCCGAACCGATCTGGCAGATCAACGCAAAATTCGATAACTTCAGGAGAGAGTTTTATGGATCGTCGCTCACTTATCAAAAACGCCGGTATTGCCGGTGTGCTGGCGGCAGGTGTAGCACCTGCTGTTCATGCGCAGGCTGCCGTTCGTTGGCGCCTGGCCTCCAGCTTCCCCAAGTCCCTTGACACCATTTTTGGTGCCGCCGAAGTATTTGCCAAAGCCGTCAAGGCCATGTCGGGCGGCAAGTTCGAAGTGTCGGTTCATGCCGCTGGGGAATTGATGCCCGCTTTTGGCGTGGTCGACGGCGTACAGCAAGGCTCTGTCGAGGCGTGCCACACGGCCCCCTACTATTTCTTCGGCAAGGATGAGACCTTTGCCCTTGGCTGTGCCATTCCCTTCGGTCTGAACAGCCGTCAGATGAGCGCATGGATGTACGAAGGCAACGGCCTGAAGCTGATGCGCGAGTTCTATGGAAAATACAACATCGTCAATTTCCCCGGCGGTAACACCGGCGCGCAGATGGGTGGCTGGTACCGCAAGGAAATCAAGTCGCTGAAAGACATCAAGGGCCTGAAAATGCGCATCGGCGGATTCGGCGGCAAGGTCCTGGAGCGCATCGGCGGTGTGCCGCAGAACATTCCCGGTGGCGAGATTTACCAGGCCCTCGAAAAAGGCACGATTGACGCCGCCGAATGGGTGGGACCTTACGACGACCTGAAACTGGGCTTCAACAAAGTCGCTCCGTTTTACTACTACCCCGGCTGGTGGGAAGGCGGCCCCGAGCTGGACTTCTTCATCAACAACAAGGCTTTTGACGCCCTCACCCCTGAGAACAAGGCCATTGTGGAAGCAGCTGCAGCCCAGGCCCATGGCGATATGCAGGCCAAATACGACGCAAAAAACCCGGGTGCGCTCAAGCAGCTCGTGGGTGCGGGTACCAAGCTCCGTCCATTCCCGACCGACGTGATGAACGCTGCTTTCAAGGAGTCCATGGCGCTTTACGAAGAGATCAGCGCGAGGAACGAAAACTGGAAGAAGATCTACGCCGACTACTCCAAGTTCCGCGCCGAGCAGAACCTGTGGTTCCGCTTCACGGAAGCCACGTTTGACCGCTTCATGCAAGCCCAGAAACTCTGAACCCGGCCCATCGGTCATCCCGAAAGCCGCCTCTTGCAGGCGGTTTTTTTACGTCTGTCCCGATACTGTAAAACCGGGTTGGGCAAGTGGTGTGAAATGCTGACAAAATAGATCTCCGCCCTCTTGCTCAAAAGCGCGGCTTGCATAGCCGTCGATTGCCAGCTGGGCGCCCCGCACGTCCATTCGGACCGCAAACCCGACCACCCTTCAGGAGATAGCATTTAATGGATCGTCGTTCACTTATCAAAAACGCCGGCATTGCCGGTGTACTGGCCGCCGGTGTGGCACCTGCTGTTCACGCGCAAGCGGCCATCCGCTGGCGCCTGGCTTCCAGTTTCCCCAAGCCGCTTGACACCATTTACGGCGGTGCCGAAGTGTTCGCCAAGAAGGTCAGCGAAATGACTGGCGGCAAATTCCAGATCAGCGTCCACGCCGCCGGCGAATTGATGCCTGCTTTTGGTGTGGTCGATGGTGTCGGCCAGGGTTCCGTGGAAATGTGCCACACCGTGCCTTACTACTACTTCGGCAAGAACGAAGCGTTTGCCATCGGCGCAGCGATTCCATTCGGCATGAACTCGCGCCAGATGTCGGCCTGGATGTACGAAGGCAATGGCCGCAAGCTCATGAATGAGTTCTACGCCAAATACAACCTGGTGAGCTTTCCTGGCGGCAACACGGGCACCCAGATGGGTGGCTGGTTCCGCAAGGAAATCAAGACCGTGGCTGACCTGAAAGGCCTGAAGTTCCGTATTGGCGGCTTTGCCGGCAAGGTGGTGGAGCGTCTCGGCGTGGTTCCGCAGAACCTGCCTGGCGGTGAAATCTACCAGGCACTCGAAAAAGGCACGCTAGATGCCGCAGAGTGGGTGGGCCCTTACGACGACCAGAAACTGGGCTTCAACAAGGTGGCTCCGTTTTACTACTACCCCGGCTGGTGGGAAGGTGGCCCTGAGATTGATTTTTTCGTCAACAACAAGGCGCTGGAAGCCCTGCCCGCAGAGTACCGCGCGATCATCGATGCCGCCGCTTCACATGCGCACATCGACATGCAGGCCAAGTACGATGCACGCAACCCGACCGCACTGAAACAGCTGGTGGGCGCCAAGACCAAGGTCTTGCCCTTTCCCAAGCCCGTGCTCGATGCCTCGTTCAAGGCGTCGATGGAGTTGTATGCCGAGCTGGCCGAGAAGAACCCTGACTGGAAAAAGATATACACCGACTACCGTGCTTTCCAGAAGGACCAGATCCTCTGGTTCCGCTTCGCCGAGTCGCGCTTCGACACGTACATGCAGGGTGTCACCTTATAAGCCCCCACGCTTTTCACTGCGTCTTCGACTTCGTGTAATGCGCTGCCCCCCGAGGGGGCCGCTGCGCCTGCGGCCCGGCGAAGCCGGTTCCGCGGCCCCTGCTTGAAAGGGAAATCAGTGGTTCCCCGTTTTCCCGGGAAATAAAAAACCGCGACATGTCGCGGTTTTTTTTCGCCTGCCTTTCCGGCGGCAGTGAGCCGTGCCCTCAGCGTTGGCTGCGAAAGGTCTTCAACTCGCTTACCAGCCGTTCAAATTCCGCGACCATCTCGGGCGATGCGGCGTAGAACACCGCGAACTTCCCCATCAAGGTACGCACATACAGACGTGGTGCGATCAGCCATTCGAGTCCGCGCACGCGGATCAGCTTGCCGTAGGCGAGTTCGCGCAGCTCCATGTGCTTGTCCCAGACCCAGCTCTGGTAGAGGCCTTGTTCGTCGAGGCGCGTGACGCTGCGCAGGATGTGCCACCACGTGTAGCCCACCATCAGCAGCCCGGCGATGAACCACCCCCCGCCGGCAGCCGCGCCTGAGGCCCTCCCAGCCAGCCAGGCCTGGACAAAAGCCGCGGCCAGGGCCAGCACGATGGCGGTGGCCAACACCTTGAAGGGCACGGAAAACGCCTGCCCCGAGATGCTCCCACCTGTCGGGGTGAACTTGAAGGGCGGTGGGCCGAAATAGGTGCTGGGGGCGGGTACGGGGTCCATGGAGTGCTCGCGGTATGGAAAGGAAAAACTGACAGTATGGGCTGCCAATAAAAACGCCCCTCGCGAAAGGGGCGTTGGACGCTGGCCTGGAAGGCTGCGATCGGTTATTTGGTCTTGAACAGTTCGTCGAGTTTTTTCTGTTCGTCATCGGCATTCGGCTCCGCCGGCGGGGCCAGCGGGTCTGTGCCTGCTGCACCGCTGGCCCCGCCCGCGGGCGGGGTCGCGCTCTCGTCGACGGGGATCTCGATCTTGACCTTGTCCAGGTCGACCACCTCGGGTTTGTCGAGGAAGATCGTCACCGTTTGCGGCACGAAGATGACGATCGCCACCAGAATCAGCTGCATCGCCACCCAGGGAATAGCGCCCAGGTAAATGTCATTGGACTTGATCGGCTTGGGAATGCGTCCTTCCTTGAACAGGGTGTCGGCGATCCCTCGCAGGTAGAACAGCGCAAAGCCGAAGGGCGGGTGCATGAAGCTGGTCTGCATGTTCACGCACAGCAGCACGCCGAACCAGATCAGGTCGATGCCCAGCTTGTCGGCGACGGGGCCCAGCATGGGCAGGATGATGAAAGCAATCTCGAAGAAGTCGAGGAAAAAAGCCAGGAAGAAGATGAACAGGTTGACGGCGATCAGGAAGCCGGTCTGGCCGCCAGGCAGGCCGCTGAGCATGTGCTCGACCCACTTGGCGCCGTCCACGCCCTGGAACACCATCGAGAAGACGCGTGCACCTATCAGGATGAAGACCACCATGGCTGTCAGGCGCATCGTGCCGCTCATGGCTTCCCAGATCAACGCCGGGGTCAGGCGTTTGTGCATGGCCGCCAGGATCAGCGCACCCACCACACCCATGGCGCCGGCTTCGGTTGGCGTGGCAATGGCGGTGTTGATGCCGGGCAGGCCACCCATGGAGCCGAGCACGGCAAAAATCAGGATGGCCGACGGGATGATGCCGCGCAGGCATTTGCCCCACAGCGCCCAGCCGTTGAGCGTGCGCGCGGTTTTCGGAACGCCGGGAACATGGTGCGGCTTGAACACGCCAAGCATGAAGGTGTAGCCCGCGAAGATCAGCACCTGCAGGATGGAGGGGCCCCAGGCGCCCTTGTACATGTCACCGACGGAGCGGCCCAGCTGGTCAGCCATGACGATCAGCACGAGTGACGGCGGCACCAGCTGGGTGATGGTGCCGGAGGCCGCCAGCACGCCGGTGGCGTAGCGCATGTTGTAGCCATAGCGGATCATCACGGGCAGCGAGATCAGCGCCATGGCGATCACCTGGCCAGCCACAGTGCCGGTGATCGCGCCCAGGATGAAGCCGACGATGATCACCGAGTAGCCGAGGCCGCCCTTGGCGGGGCCGAACAGCTGGCCCATGGAGTCCAGCATGTCTTCGGCCAGGCCGCACTTTTCAAGGATGGCGCCCATGAAGGTGAAGAAGGGAATGGCCAGCAGCAGCTCGTTCGACAAAATGCCGAACATGTTGAGCGGCAGGTTGGACATGAAGCTGGCCGGAAACCAGCCCATCTCGATAGCCAGGAAGCCCGAGGCCAGCCCGAGGGCGGCCAGCGAGAAGGCGACGGGAAAGCCGATCAGCATGATCAGCACGAGGCCCGCGAACATGATCGGGGCAAAATTTTCCATCTGCATGGGGTAGTCCTGAAAGTATTTTTATGGGAACGAGCGATGCAAACGGATCACTGAACCGGTTTTTCGTAGTGCGTATCCATCTCGAATTTGCCCTGGAGATAGCAGATGCGCTTGATGATTTCCGAGAGGCCCTGTACGAACATCAGACCGAAGCCCAGCGGCAGCAGCAGCATCGCGGGCCAGCGGATCAGGCCGCCGGCGTTGCCTGAGACTTCACCTGAGCGCAGCATGCTCACGAACAGCGGCCAGCTCAGGTAGGCCAGCAGGCCCATCACGGGAAGCAGGAAGATGGCCAGGCCGAAGATGTCTACATACACCGGCCCGTTGCCCTTGAGCTTGCCGTAAATGATGTCGACCCGCACGTGCTCGTTGAGTTTGAGGACCACAGGTGCGCCCAGCATCACGGTGGCGGCGAACAGGTACCACTGGATTTCAAGCCAGCCGTTGGAGCTGATGTCCAGGCCGTAGCGCACAAAGGCGTTGCCGGCGGAAATCATCGCGGCGAGCAATACCGTCCAGGCGGCGATCTTGCCCAGTCGCGTGGTCAGCCAGTCGTAGGCCAGTGCGAGTTTGAGGAGTGCGGACACGGGATGTCTCCGATAAGTTCTTTTGAATGAGAAAGTACCCACCCGGGTACGTCGAGGCATGAATGGTACGACGGATGCCACCCGCAGCACTGAATAAAGACTGACAAAAAATTTCCGGGTTTACCCTAGGGTTTTACGGCTTGTGCCAGACTCTCGCGCATTTTTTCAGCGTACGGCCAGCCCGTGGCCGGCGGTGACGTCCCCGATGACCGCTGCCTCGGCAAAGCCCTGGGCGTGGAAAATTGCCAGAACCTCGGCGGCGCTGTCTGCATTGCAGGACACCAGCAGGCCTCCGGAGGTTTGCGGGTCACTGAGCAGGGCTTTGTCAGCTTCGGCAAAGGTTGCGGGCAAACTCACTTCATTTCCATAACTGGCCCAGTTGCGCCCCGAGGCGCCCGTCACACAACCTTGTGCTGCGAGTTCGCGCGTGCCACTGACCAGCGGCACGCGCTGCCAGTCGATGCGCAACTGGACGCCGGCCCCGCGGGCCAGTTCCAGGCCGTGGCCTGCCAGGCCAAAGCCGGTGATGTCGGTGAGCGCATGTACGCCTTCCATGCGTGCCAGCTCGATACCCGGCTTGTTGAGCTGTGTGGTGAGCGCGATCATGCGGGCATAGCCTGCGGCGTCGAGCTGTTCCTTCTTCAGTGCCGCAGAAAGAATGCCGATGCCCAGCGGTTTTCCCAGCACCAGCACGTCCCCGGCCTTGGCACCGGAATTCTTCTTGACCCGCGAAGGGTGCACCAGGCCCAGCACCACCAGGCCATAAATCGGCTCGACCGAGTCGATGGTGTGCCCCCCCGCGATCGGGATGCCCGCATCGCGGCAGACGTCCTGCCCGCCGCGCAGGATCGCGCCTATGGTCTCCAGCGGCAGCACATTGATGGGCATGCCCACCAGCCCGAGCGCCATGATGGGCGTGCCGCCCATGGCATAGACGTCGCTGATTGCATTGGTGGCGGCGATGCGGCCGAAGTCGTAGGGATCATCGACGATGGGCATGAAGAAATCGGTCGTCGCGATCAGCGCCTGCTCGTCATTGAGCAGGTAAACAGCCGCGTCGTCGGCGGTTTCAATGCCTACCAGCAGCTGCGGCGGAATCGGGAGGTTGCTGGAGTTTTTGAGAATTTCACTCAGCACGCCAGGCGCAATCTTGCAGCCGCAACCGCCGCCATGCGACAGGCTGGTGAGCCGGGGTGGGGTGCCCGGAAGTGTTTCAGGGGCGTTCATGGCGTGCTTTCAATGGCGTTCCCGCGGTACCGGCGGTGCGCGGGGCAGCCAGTTTAAAACAAGGGGGTTTTCTCGAGCATTTCACCTGCTGCCCTCAGGCGCAACCCCGGCCGCGCTCCTGGCGCTTCAGTTGTCCTTGTCGGCCTTCAGTTCGCCTTTCACCGCGTCATACACAAACAGCTTTTTGGCCAGACCGGGCTGGTAATTGAGCATGTCAATCAGGAAGCTCAAGGCTCCGAGGTTATTGCCGAGGCGATCGACCGATCCCGCCATGTGGGCCTGCTGCTCATTGGCACCAGGTTTGAGCATCTGTTCCACGAGTTCGCGCATATGCATTACCGCCAGGGCTGCCTGGTCTACCCCCAGCATGGACAGCACGCCCTGCATCTGCGCGAGCTGCCCTGGTACCACGGCCAGGGGTTTTTTGTCCTCCGGCGTGCGGAAAAAGCTGTCGAGGGATTTTTCCAGCACACCCAGGGCCACGCGCAGTTCACCCACCACGCTTCCCATGGTCTGTTTGTCGTTGACGCGTTGGTACAGCTCCTCCATCCACGATTCCGGTGGTTGTGGCTGTCCGCCCGTCCTGGCGCTTTCAAGCCGCTCCGCAAGCCGGGCTGTCCGGGCCCACAGGCGCGGGTCGTTGGGGTCGAAATCGTCAAACACGGCTTCCAGGTACAGCACCGCGGTTGCCACCTCCAGCGCCAGTTCGGGGCTGGGGGCCTGACCCGAACTGACCGTCGAGGCGATCACGCGCGTCAGCGACCGCGCCATCGGCTCGCTCGGTGGATGCAGTTTGACCAGTGAATCCGTCACCAGGCTGAACTGGTCGTTCAAGGATTTGAACTTGCTCAGGTCTCCGGCGGTGGCTGCAGACCATGTTTCCTTTGCCGAGCTGATGCGCTTGCGGGCCTGCGCGATCAGGGCCGGGGCGAAGCGGCCGAACTGGACCGACTCATAGTCCACCGGCTTGAACCGTGTCAAGCCATAACTTGAACGAACCGCCGACAGCACCGGCGCGTCGCTGGAGCGTGGGACTTTCGCCTGGGAACACAGGAAAAGCAGATCTTCCGCAAGCCGGGCCGACGCCTCCGTACCCTTGGCCAGCCAGACATACTGCAGCAGGATGCGCAGGGTTGCACGCTTTACATAGAGATCGATCTTCAGCAGGCCTTTTGCCAGTGCTTCGAAATACGCCGCTGCAATTTTCCAGAAGGTCCTGGGCTCAATGCCGGTCTGGCCCTGGGCGAACCCCAGGCAGACATCGCTGAGGCTTTGCGCGGCTTCCGCGTCACCGGTCCGGATGAGGGTCAGCATCAACCGGTCCAGCAGCTGCCTGGATTCCCCGCCGTACGCCCTGGCATCGACAGTGATATTGAGGACCGGCTCTATCCAGCGCCACTGGAACACCCAGAGATCCGCCGGATGGACGCGGTCGGCGCCAACCAGGCCCTGGATGTCGCGGTACTGGGGGAAAAGTGACACCGCAGACACCGGTTTGCCGGCCAGCACGTCTTCGAGGTAATGCGTCAGGGAAAAACCGGCCAGTTCGATTTTGGTCGCAGCGTCCTGTGTGCATTGCCCCGGTGTCTGGATGAATTTTTGCACCGCCGTTTCCATGGCCCGCAGCACCAGCGCAGGCGCGCTCATGCCGACCATCTCCAGCGCGCCGACCGCCTGGTGCAACTGCTGGCGGGCAGTACGTAACTGACCGGCATCCAGTGCGGCGAGATCGGAGTTGCTGACGCCTTCAGCCTCCCGCAAAAAGCGTTTCAGGGCTTTGTTGGAACCTTCCAGCGACTTGCGGAGTTCTTCCAGCACCCACGCCAGGGGCCCGAGGTCCAGGAGCGTCATGTCGAGCTCGGCGGGCGATGAGTTCAGATCGTGTGGTTGCATAAGTGGCGTGCTGGTGAGTGAGTCAAGGGGCGGGGTCAAGGGGCAGTCGATGCGTCCTCCAGACACCCGCAGGCATTCTCAAGATACGGGGCGACTGGCCGGAGTCTATCCGTGTACTTGTTGTTACAAAAGGGGGTAAGTCGCCGTGGCGCGACACCTTGCCATCAATATTTCGTCGGGTTGGCAGGCCCCCTTGTTTGTCCTCGAGCCCAGTATGCAACCTAAACACTTATGCGCGCTAGCCGGTCGTCCGTCTGCTATTCTGGTCTCAATCGGCGCGCGGCTTTGATGGTGTCTTGTTTGTGTCCATTCGTGTCAGTGCTTGCCAGACTTTGTGCGGGTTCAAGACGCTACACCTTTTCATTACTCCCGCCAGCAATCATTTTTTTCGCGATGGACCGCCAGATCGATTCGCCCCTCATGCGCAGCGCCGGCCGTGACGTCCTGTCGCTGGCGCTGATGGATGCCCGCAATCACACCTTGCGGATTTTTGGCCAGTACCAGCAGGCGCTGGAATCCGTTGGTTTTGCCGTGCCGGCCTCCCCGCTGCTGAGCCCTCCGCTGTGGATGCTCGGCCACGTCGGCTGGTTCCAGGAATGGTGGATCGGCCGCAATGTGCAGCGTGCACAGGGAATACGCTGCGCACCGGGGCACACCCGCCTCGCTTCGATGGAACCCAATGCCGACCGCTGGTGGGACCCTGCGAGTGTTCCGCACAGCCAGCGCTGGTCGCTTGACCTGCCCGATGTGGAAGTTTGCCGTGCCTATCTGCTCGACACGCTGGAAAGCACGCTGGAATTACTGGGCAAAGCCGGGGAGGACGGCGACGCGCTCTACTTCTACCGCCTGTGCCTCTTTTATGAGGACATGCAGGCCGAAGCCTTGACCCACGCCGCGCAGATGCTGGGTGTGCCTATTGAGAAGGATTTGTTGCAAGCCTTCACACCCCCGCCCATGGCACTGCGGGGCGCGCTGTTGATCCCGGCTACCACCTGGAAAATGGGCTCTGCCGCACCATCGGGCACTGCAGGTTTTGTTTTTGACAACGAGCTGGCACAGCACGACATCAGCGTGCCCGAGTTCGAGATCGACGCGCAGCCGGTGAGCTGGGCGCAGTTCGTGGAGTTTGTCGATGACGGCGGCTATGACCGGCCCGAGTTCTGGCAGCCCGAGGGATGGGAGTGGTTGCAGGCCATCGTCAAAAGCGAAGGCAGGCGCGGTCCGCGTTACGTTGAACAGATTGGTGTGGCCAGCGGCGCCGTAATGCTGACCCGCTTTGGCAAGGCCATGCGCATGCTCGGCAACCAGCCGGCCATGCACATGAGCTGGTGGGAAGCTGACGCCTGGTGCCGCTGGGCCGGGCGCCGCCTGCCCGCAGAAGTGGAATGGGAAACCGCTGCGTGCACGGCCGCCCGCAGGGGCTTTCGCTGGGGCGACGTGTGGGAGTGGACGGGC
This sequence comes from Polaromonas sp. P3_B4, assembly GCF_056402835.1. Lineage (NCBI taxonomy): Bacteria > Pseudomonadati > Pseudomonadota > Betaproteobacteria > Burkholderiales > Comamonadaceae > Polaromonas > Polaromonas sp. P3_B4. The sequence goes on along the minus strand of NZ_JBFUGQ010000001.1, from coordinate 2,393,187 downwards.
ACGACCTTTCGTGCTTACCCGGGTTTTGTGCCCGGTCCTTTCGCCGCCTATTCCGAACCCTGGTTCGGCAGCCACAAGGTGCTGCGCGGCGGTTCGTTCGCCACGCGTGCGCGCCTGAAGCATCCCCGCTACCGCAACTTCTGCCTGCCCGGGCGGGACGATATTTTCTGTGGATTCAGGTCCTGCGCGCTATAAAAAGAATAGCTGGTAGCGCTAGTCCTGAAAGGGTTTCAGGCACTTTTCGCCAATTTTTCCTTGCGGTATGTCCACCAGGGCAAGGTGGCGCGCAGGGACAGCACCTTGCCGCTCTGGGCCGTTTCGCCGCTGTAGCCGGGCAACTCTTCCAGCGTGGCCTGCCAGTCGCGGCTCTGGAGCTCCTTGAGCAGTGCCTGCACCTGCGGCGTGGGCAGTTCGGACTTCAGGCACACCAGGTGGTAGCACTCCTGCGCCAGCGGGATGAAGCCCAGGCCTTTCTCGCGCGCTGCCGTTTCAATGCCAAGGCCGGCATCGGCGACATTGCTGGCAATCGCCTGGGCCACGGCCGTATGGGATGGCTCCTGGCTCTGGTAGCCCTGGATATCTGAAGTCGCCACACCGGCTTTGCCCAGCAGTTCGTCCAGCAACACGCGTGTGCCGGTGCCTTCCGCCCGGTTCACGTAACGCACGCCCGGCCTTGCCAGGTCGGTGATGCCGGCAATCTGCAGCGGGTTGTTTTTGGCCACGATCAGGCCCTGCATGCGATGGGCGAAACCGATCAGCTTGTGCAGTCCGGGCTTGAGCAGGTTGCGGTAGGTCAGGGCCGTCACGGACTGACTGCCAGGCTGGTCCAGCGTGTGAAATCCGGCCATCATGCAGCGCCCCGCGTTCAGGGCGGCAATGGCGTCCACGCTGCCCATGAAGCGGATGTCCAGGTGCAGCCCGCGCGGGCTCGCCTGTTCGCGCAACGCAGAAAGCGCTGCGTCGTGGCTGGCATAGAGCGTGAGCACATGGGCGTTGTCGTCAAAGGCGGTGGAAAAAGCCCGTTCGATGTCGCCCCGCAATGCTTCGATCTGGGGCGCCAGCCGAGCCTGTGCCTGCCGCTCGGCCCAGAGCAGTTTCTCTCCGAATTCCGTGAGCCGTGCCCGCTGGCCCTTGTCCCAGACGATCAGTGTTCGTCCCAGGGTCTGCTCCCAGTCTTTGAGTGCACCCCACACGTGGCGGTACGACAGGTCGAGCGCCTTGGCGGCTTTGGAGATGGAGCCTTGTTCACGCACCGCATGGAGCATGTCCATCAGCGGATTGCGTATCAGGGCGTTTTTGCCCCGCTGTGGCGTGAGCAGGTAAGAGAGTTCGACTTTATGCATGGCGAGGCGGTAAGTGCACTGATTATGAGTGCACAGGTCAGCAGCGACGGGCGAAGGGCGGGCCGCGCTGCGAAGCGGGGATCAGCCTATGCAAATCAATTCATAGCGATGATTCCCGATATAAATCAAGGACTTGGGCGCTACGATTGGTACTGCGATCCGGAAGGATCGAAACATGAAAGCGCGTATTCGTAACCCATGGCAGCGTTGCAATCCTTGCGAAGGCGTATAGCCTTCGCTGCGGCTTGCGCCTCGCCCTGGGCACGAATCCATCACTTTCATTGTGTTTCGCTACTTCCGGATTGCAGTACCAGTGCCCCGCAGATCTCCCACATGAACACCTTCTCAGACAGCGCCGCCACGGCATTCACGCTCATCACCTCGCTCGATCCCATGCTGGCCAGCATCGTGGCCCGTTCATTGGCCGTGAGTGCCTGCGCCTGTCTCATTGCCTGCAGCGCTGGCCTGCTGCTCGGTGCGTGGCTGGGTGTGTCGCGTTTTCGCGGCCGCGGTGCGGTTCTGGCTGTGCTCAACACCGCGCTGGCCCTGCCCTCGGTGGTGGTCGGGCTGGTGGTGTACCTGTTGCTCTCCCGAACCGGCCCCCTCGGCTTCCTGGGCTGGCTGTTTTCCTTCAAGGCCATGGTGCTGGCGCAGGCTGTGCTGGTGCTGCCGGTCGTCACCGCGCTGGTTCGCCAGACGATTGAAGATGCCGACCGTTCTCATGGCGAGCAATTCCAGTCGCTGGGTGCGGGCCGCTTCGTGCGAGGCCTCATCCTTCTGTGGGACGAGCGTTATGCGTTGCTGACGGTGCTGATCGCCGCGTTCGGCCGGGCGATCTCGGAGGTCGGCGCGGTGATGGTGGTGGGCGGCAACATCGACGGCTTCACGCGCGTGATGACCACCTCGATCGCGCTGGAAACCAGCAAGGGCGATTTGCCGCTGGCGCTTGCGCTGGGCATCGTGCTGCTGGGTGTGGTGCTGCTGCTCAACATCCTGATAGCCTTGGTGCGGCGCTGGCGCGAGCAGTTCGACGACCGCCTGCCGGATGTGGCCCTGGCCACCGGGGGCGCACAGCCATGACGCAGGTTTTCAACCTGCACGCCATCGGTGTGCAGTTCGGCCAGGTCCATGCGCTCAGCGGCTGCAGCCTGCGTATCAAGGCCGGCGAAAGGCTGGCACTGGTGGGCGCCAACGGCAGCGGAAAGAGCACGCTGCTTCGGACCCTCAACGGCCTGGTACGGCCTTCTGCCGGCAGCTTTCAACACGACGTGCAATTGCGGCAGGCCATGCTGTTCCAGCGGCCTTACATGCTGCGCGCCAGCGTGCTGAACAACGTGGCACTCGGACTGTGGCTGGGTGGTGTGCGCTGGAAAGAGGCCAAAGTCCAGGCATTGGCTGCCCTGGAGCGCGTGGGGCTGGAAGACCTGGCTACACGCAATGCCAAGGCGCTGTCGGGCGGGCAGCAGCAGCGTGTGGCGCTGGCGCGTGCCTGGGCGCTCAAGCCGCAGGTCCTGTTGCTCGACGAGCCCACGGCCAGCCTGGACCCCACGGCCAAGCGCGAGGTCGAGCGCCTGATGGCGGAATTTGCCGATGCCGGCATGACACTCATTTTCAGCAGCCACAACCTGGGGCAGGTCAAGCGGCTGGCCAGCCGGGTGATTTACCTTGAGCACGGCCGGCTGGTAGCCGACTTGCCGACTGCGGCCTTTTTCACCGGTCCTGTCCCCGCAGCGGCAGAAGCATTTTTAAAAGGAGAACTTGCATGAACAGCTTGAGCATGGTGTCGGGAATTTTCGGGTCGATCAGGGCTTTGGCGCTTGTCCCGCTTGCGCTGGCAGCTACTGTTTCGATAGCACAAACCAGCACTATCGTGATGGCGTCAACCACCTCGACCGAGCAGTCAGGCCTGTTTCCCTACCTGCTGCCCGAGTTCAAAAAAGCCACGGGCATTGACGTGAAAGTAGTCGCTGTCGGCACCGGCCAGGCTATCGATATGGGCCGCCGGGGTGATGCTGACGTGCTCTTTGTGCACGACCAGGTGGCGGAAGAAAAAGTCGTGGCTGAGGGCTTTGCCATCAAGCGTTTTCCCGTGATGTACAACGACTTCGTGCTGATCGGCCCCGCAGCTGATCCAGCCAAAACCAGGGGCAGGGACATTGTCGAAGCGCTGAAAAAACTCAGCGCCGCCAATGCCGGTTTTATCTCTCGCGGTGACAAGAGCGGCACGCACGCCGCCGAACTTCGCTACTGGAAAGCCGCGGGCGTCGAGACGCCGGGCGACAAGCCTGCGTTTGCCAACTACAAGGCTTGCGGCTGCGGCATGGGCCCGGCGCTCAACATCGCGGCCAGCAGCGGCGGCTATGTGTTGGCCGACCGCGGCACCTGGCTGTCCTTCAAAAACCGCGGCGACCTGGTCGTGCTGGTCGAAGGCGATACCAAGCTGTTTAACCAGTACGGCGTGATGGTGGTGAACCCCGCCAAGCATCCGCAGACCAAAGTGGTGGAAGCGCAGAAGTTTGTGGACTGGGTGATTTCACCAGCTGGCCAGAACGTGATTGCCGGCTACAAGATCAATGGCGAGCAGCTGTTCTTTCCAAACGCAAAATGAGTTCCCCCCTGTCCAGGCTCACTGCGTGTAGCCTGTCCTCCCCTCCAGGGGGCGGCGCCTGCGGCCCGGCGAAGCCGGTTCCGCGGCGCCTGCTGGTATGGATTGCTGCTGCGGTTGTTTTTTCAGGAGGCTTGACTATGGCGCATGCCCAATCGCCCGCAGCATCTGCTGAAGGCGCCGCGCCGCTGCGCGTGTATGCGGCGGGCAGCCTGCGCGAAGCGCTCACTGAAGCCGCGCGCGCGTATGAAACCCGCACGGGCGTGAAAACCCAGCTGACCTTTGGCGCCTCTGGCCTGCTGCGCGAACGCATCGAGAAGGGTGAGCCGGCGCAGGTGTTTGCCTCGGCCGACACGCAGCATCCCCAGCGCCTGTATGCCGCAGCGGGAAGTTCATGGGCGCAACCCACGCTCTTCGTGCGCAACCAGCTGTGCGCGTTGGCCGTGCCGCAGCTCAATGCCGATTCGGGAAAGTTGCTCGACCTGATGCTGGATCCCGCCGTCAAGCTCGGCACCTCCACGCCCAGGGCGGACCCGTCGGGCGACTATGCATGGGAAGCGTTCCGCAAGGCGGAAGCACTCAAGCCCGGTGCTTACACGGCACTGGACGCCAAGGCACTCAAGCTCACCGGTTCGCCCGAAGCGCCCCAGCCTCCAGCAGGCCGGGGGGTTTATGAGTGGCTGGTTTCGGAAGGGCGTGCTGATCTGTTCCTGACTTATTGCACCAATGCTGTGGCGGTTCGCAAGGACCTGCCGCGGATGAATGTGGTGCAGATGCCGGCGGCTCTACAGGTGAGTGCGGCCTACGGTTTGACTGCGCGAAGCGGGGATGCTGCTGCTGGGCAGTTTGCTGCCTACTTGTTGACGCCGGAAGCGCAGGAGGTGTTTCGGCGGTTTGGTTTTGGGGCGCCCTAGCAAGACACCCACCCCCGTCCAGTCTCACTGCGTGTAGCCTGTTCCCTCCTCGAGGGGGCGGCGCCTGCGGTCTGGCAAAGCCAGTCCCGCGGCTGCCCGCTTGCACTCATTAATCCAGCATGAGCCGCGGAACCGGCTTTGCCGGGTCGCAGGGCGGGCGGCCCCCTCGGGGGGCAGCGACCCACACGAAGTGGGGGAGCGTGGGGGCTACATATAATCACCCCGTGCCCCACCACCCCGTATCCCGCTCGACCCTTCCCGTATGGGAACGCCTTGCCGCCTGGCTGGCTTTCCTGGCCGTGGCGGCGGCGTTGTGGGCACCGGTGTCCATGCTCGCCCAGGACGTGCGCAGCGGCAAGCTGAGCGGCATTTGCAGCGTCAACACCGCTTCGTCTGATGCCGGCATGGACTCCACCGATGGCAATGCAGCCTCCCCAGGCCAGCGCTGCGACCTGTGCGGCTCAGCAGGGCTGGTGCTGCCACCTCTACCGGTAGCAAGCGTTTCCTGTGTCACCGGTACCACGGTTGCGGTGGCGGATATTCCGGCAACCACCGGCACTGCCATCTCCGGGCTGCCTTTCAGCCGCGCACCTCCCGCACTTTGAACTGAACCGCCTCTCGCTGGAGGCCTCAGGCATCCCGCGCACGGGCCTTGCGGCCGGCGCCGTGCCATCGTTCATTTCAGCGTGCACTTTCACGAGCCATTTCTGCGCACCCGTGCGCTCCGTTCGGCATGGCGCTCGCTGCGCTGGCTGGCCCTAATTTCAGCCGCAAATCCTGCTGCCTTTAATTTTCAATCCTGTAAGAATCAATCATGAAATACCCAAATGCTATTAAAACCATAGCTGCTTGCGCTCGTCCCTATTGGGCTGGAGCTATCTTTATTGCTGTATCCCTGCCTGCCACCGCACACGTCACCCTGGAATACCAGGTCGCCAATGCAGGCAGCTACTACAAGGGCACATTCAAGGTCGGGCATGGCTGCGGGAATTCACCCGTCAAACAGATCGTGGTCACCATCCCCGCGGGTGTGCAGGGTGCCAAGCCCATGCCCAAAGCAGGCTGGACGCTGGAGGTTACACGCGAGAAGCTGGCGCAGCCGCTGCTGGACCACGGCAAAACCGTCACCGAAGACGTGTCGCGAATCAGCTGGACGGCTAAAACCCCCGCTGACTATCTGCAGAACGACTGGTACGACGAATTTGTGCTGCAGGCCAAACTGCCTGCACAAGCGGGCATGTTGTATTGGCCGGTAAGCCAGGTTTGCGAGACCGGCAAGGTTGACTGGGCCGAAGTGCCTCAACCGGGAAAAAAATTGTCCGATCTCAAAAACCCTGCTGCCGCGCTGGAGCTGATGTCGGCGGGTGGTGGTGAGCACAATCACTGAGCGAGCCCTGTAGTCTTGGTTTCAGATTCAATTCACTGCTTCAAGGAGCATTTACACATGACATCCGCAAAATTCTCAAAAGCCGTGTTGGCATTTTCGATGGCACTGGCCAGCATGCTCGCCCTGGCCCAGACGGCCGCAGTCAAGGTCGATGGGGCGTGGGCGCGCGCTACTGTGCAAGGGCAAAAAGGCACGGGGGCTTTTATGAGCCTCACCGCCAAAGATGGGGCCCAGCTGATCGGCGTGTCGTCGCCGGTGGCGGGCGTGGCTGAAGTGCATGAAATGAAAATGGACGGCGACGTCATGAAAATGCGGGCCGTGCCATCGCTTGATTTGCCTGCCGGCAAAAAGGTCGAGCTCAAGCCAGGGGGTTACCACGTCATGCTGATGGACCTCAAGGCACCGTTGGCCAAAGACAGCACAATCCCCGTGACCCTGCTGTTCAAGGACGCCAAAGGTGTGGAAAGCAAGCTCGAGCTGAAGCTGCCGGTTGCCACCGCCGCACCGGGAGCAGCCGGTGCCGCGGCTGAGCACAAGCACTGATTTGTGCGTGCCGGGTGCTAGCTGCGCTTGCCCGAGCCCAGGCGGCGGTAAACCGTGGCCCGGCTGACGCCGAGCGCTTTTGCGGCCTGCAGCACATTGCCGCGTGAATCGGTCACTGCCTTGCGGATCAAGGCGGTTTCGAGTTCCTTCAGCGTTCGCGACGCGGCGCCTGAAGGCGGCAGGCTGGTTGCAGGGGGCGGCGAGTCTCGGCCGGGCAACTGCGGCAGCGCATGCAGGCGCAGGCCCGTCCAGAGCGGCACCTCCAGGATGCCGCCATTCACTGGCGCCTGGCGCTGCGCCGCGTCAAACAGCATTTCGAAGGGCATGGCAAAGAGATCGTTGCAATGCGGCGCCATGCCTGCGGTGAAGCCCAGCTGCGAAATCATCTGCCGCGCCGCCTGGTTGGCGCCAGTGACGCAACCATCGGTATCCACGCACACCAGCCCATCGGTTTCATCTCCCAGCGTGCGGCCCGGCCAATTCAGCCGGATCAGCAATGCATGGGGCTTGCCCAAAGTGAGCGCGTTCTCTATGCTGCGCGCGGATTGTGCGACGAGGTGTTTGAGCTCGGGCCTCTCGACCACTTCGATGCCCGTCAGGTCCAGCATGCCGGCGCAGCGGCCGTCGGGGCCGAACAAGGGCGCGCCGGCACAGCTGTAGACCGAGGTGGCATCAAAAAAATGCTCACCCCGATGCAGCCACACCGGTTGCAGTTCGGTCAGCGCTGCGCCGATGGCGGTAGTGCCCACTTGTTGTTCCGAAAGGTCCGTGCCGATGCGTGTGATCATGTCGGCGCGGCGGTCGCGCCGGTCGATGGGGCCATTCACATTGATGACCACGCCGGCCTGGTTGGTCAGGATGGCGAAGTAGCGCGTGTCGGCAATGGCCTGGCCCAGCTTTTCCAGCACAGGCGCCGCAGCCTGCACCAGCCGGTGGTTGGCTTCCAGGGTGCGCCGCAGTGCGGTGGCAGAAACCATGTCGAAGGAGGGAGCCTGCTCCGGCCGATGGCCCTGGGCCAGGCAGCGCATCCAGGACCGTTCTATCCAGTTCTCAACCAGCGGCGCGGTGCCTGCTGGCAGTGGATCGCCGTGAAGAACTGCCTGGCGAGCGTGTCCGATGCGCGCCAGCCTGTCTTGCCCGCCCGTCGCCGGGGCGGAGTGAAAAGGGGTCATGGATGCCATGGTGCATTGTGGCCAATTCCTGCGGCACGTGCAGCGTGCGATGCGGATGGCCGTGCTCCTGCAATATAGGACAGGCAAACCGGAGTGATTACTTTTTTTCTGGGTGGAAAGTGGCCGGAATCGACTCTTAGCGTGCGCTAGTAGCTATAAAAAACATAGCGGTTTTGAGGCCGGCCACGGTCATCAGCAGGGATCCCAGCACGTGTACGGTGGCCGTAAGCGCGGCCAGCCCATAGCGCGCTTCCATCAGGAAGATCACCACTTCGGCCGAAAACGAGGAAAACGTGGTGAGGCCGCCCAGGAATCCGGTCACCAGCGCCAGCCGCCACACTGGGTCCAGCTGCGGCATGGACTGGAAACCGGCGATGCAGATACCAATCAGGTAGCCACCAATAAGATTGGCCGCAAGGGTGCCCCAGGGAATGAGGCCGCCCGGCGTCAGCCACAGGCCGAGGCCCCAGCGCGCCAGCGCACCGATTGAAGCTCCAATGGAAATCGCGATGACGTTCAGCATGACGGTAGTGGCGGCGGTGAGTTGGTTGTTTGGCGGGAGAATAGAGCCATGACTTTAACCTCAGCACCCGCTTTCAGCGAGCCTTCGGGCTTCCTGGGGGTGGTAATGCTCGACACGCGCTTTCCGCGGCTACCGGGTGACATCGGCCACCCCGACGCTTTTGGCGTGCCCGTTCGCCAGCGGGTGGTGCCGGGAGCCGGGCCCGGCAAGATTGTGCAGACCGCCGCCGGCCTGCGTGCTGCGGGTGTGCTGCCGGCTTTTGTGCAGGCGGTGCAGGCCCTGGCGAGCGAGGGTGCGCTGGCCATCACCACCAGCTGCGGTTTCCTCGTGCTGCTGCAGGACGAGCTGCAGGCGGCCGTGCCGGTTCCTGTTGTCACGTCCAGCCTGCTTCAATTGCCGACGCTGCTTGCACGCCACGCCAGGGTGGGCGTACTGACCATCAGTTCAGCGGCGTTGGGCGCAGAGCATTTGCGTGCAGCGGGTGTGACTCATGAACGCTTGGCGGATGTGGTGGTGCAGGGGGTCAATCCTGACGGTGAATTCGCCACCGCTATTTTGGGGAATCGCCAAATCATGGTCATGGAGAAGGCGTGCGGTGACGTGGTGGCAGCGGCAATCGCTCTCCGTCAGCGTGAGCCTACCCTCCAGGCGGTAGTGCTTGAATGCACCAACTTGCCGCCGTATCGCCAAGCGATTGAAGAGGCCACCGGCTTTAAGACCTGGGCGCTGACCGACGATGAACGGCTGCTGCGCCCGTGGAGATGAGCGCCGCTGGCCTCACATCTTGCCCGGCAGCCAGGTGGCGATCTGCGGGAAGAACCAGAGCAGCAATACCATGCCGCACATGAGGAAGAAAAACGGCAAGGTCACTCGCGCGATGTAGGTGATTTCCTTTTTGGTCATGCCCTGGAGCACAAACAGGTTGAATCCCACGGGCGGCGTGATCTGCGCCATCTCGACCACGATGACGATGAAGATACCGAACCAGATCAGATCCAGTCCGGCTGCCTGTACCGTGGGCAGGATGACGCCCATGGTCAGCACCACCATCGAAATGCCGTCCAGGAAGCAGCCCAGGACGACGTAGAAGATGCTCAGCACGATGATGAGCATGAAGGGGCTAAGACCGAGGCTGGAGACGAATTCGGCCAGGTGGCGCGGCAGCCCGATGTAACCCATGCTCAGCGTCAGGAACGCGGCGCCGGCCAGGATCAGCGCGATCATGCAGTACAACCGCGTCGCACCCAGCAAGGATTCCTTGAAGGTGTTCCAGCTCATGGATCTCTGCACGACGGCCAGCACGAGCGAGCCGACGACGCCGATGGCTGCGGCTTCGGTCGCGGTGGCCACACCGGTATAGATGGAACCCAACACGGCGCCGATCAGGAGTACGACCGGAATCAGGTGGCGTGACTCGTAGATTTTTTCGCCAAAACTCATCGCGGCATCGGGCGGCGGGATCTTGCCTTTGTTGAGCAAGGCCCAGACGACCAGGTAGCCTGAGAAAAGAGAAGCCAGCAACAGGCCGGGAAAAACACCCGCTATGAACAGGCGGGCAATCGACACGTCGGCGCTGACGCCATAGACGATCATGATGATGGATGGCGGGATCAGAAGGCCCAGCGTGCCGGCGCCCGCGAGGGAGCCTATCGTGATGTCTTCCGGGTAACCGCGTTTGGCCAGCTCCGGCAGAGTCATCTTGCCAATGGTGGCGCAGGTTGCCGCTGAGGAGCCAGAGACCGCGGCAAAAATGGTGCAGCCGATGACGTTGGTGTGCAGCAGTCCACCCGGTAGCCGGCTGACCCAGGGGGCGAGGCCCTTGAACATGCTTTCGCTGAGCTTGGTACGAAACAGGATTTCTCCCATCCATACAAAAAGGGGCAGGGCCGTCAGTGTCCAGCTTGAGGAAGACCCCCAGATGGTCACCGCCATGGCGTCGCCCGCGGCTCGCGAAGAGAAAAGCTGCATGCCTATCCAGGCCACACCCGACAGCGTGAGGCCTATCCAGACACCGGAGCCCAGAATCAGGAAAAGCGAAAGTATCAGCAGCGAGGTGATGGCGAGATCGGACATTGAAGCTCTTTTGTTCTTGCTTATTCGTGATGCAGCGCTTCGTCGCTGCTGGCCTGGGTGCGCCGGCCTCTGATTTCCAGCACCAGTTCATCGATGAATGCGATCATCAGGATGACGGCACCTACGCCCATGGTGATCTGGGGAATCCATAGCGGCGTAGCGTCATTTCCGGTGGAAATGTCGTGGTAGGCATAGGAGTTGACCGACAGCATGACGCTGTACCAAGCGAACAGCATCGAAAGGGCGCTAGCCGCGGCCAGGGCCCAGATTTCCAGCGCGCGCCGGGCGCTGCCACGAAGGCCGTTGAGGATCAGCGTGACGCGGATGTGCTCACCCTTCTTGAGGGTGTGGGCCAGCGCCAGAAAACCGCTGGCAGCCATGCAGTAACCGGCATACATGTCGGTCCCGCGCAGCGACCAGGCGAACTGGCGGTCGAGGACGCCGGCCAGTACCGACACCAGCGTACCGATCATGAACAGGGCGCCCAGCCATGCCGCACCGTCATACAGCGCATCGAGCATGCGGCGCATGGCTATTTCTTCGCTGCGTTGGATTTTTCGAATGCAGACAGCAGGGCTTCACCCTCGGGGCCGGCGCGTTTGATCCAGTCTGCCTTCATGATGCTGCCCACCTGGCGCAGGTCGGCCACCAGCTTGGGCGAGGGCGTCATGATCTTCATGCCTTTTTCGGCCAGGGCTTTTTTGTAGAAGTCGTTCTTCTCCTCGCTGACTTTCCAGCCACGGGTCTCGGCATCCGCGGCGGCCTTCAAAACGGCAGCCTGGGTAGGTGCGTCCAGCGCCTCAAAGGATTTTTTGTTCACGATGACGGCGTTCTTGGGCAGCCAGGCCTGCACGTCATACCAGTACTTGATGCTTTCGTAGGTCTTGGTGTCGTAGCCGGTGGAGCCCGAACTCATGTAGCTGTTGACGACGCCGGTTGCCATCGCCTGGCTCAGCTCCGCGGCCTGAACGGTCACGGGTTGCGCGCCGACCAGCTCGGCAATCTTGCTGGTGGCCGGGCTGTAAGCGCGCCACTTGAGGCCTTTCATGTCGGCGACGGCGGTGATTTCCTTGTTGACGTAGATGCCCTGGGGAGGCCAGGCCACGGTGTAGAGCAGCTTCATGCCTTGCGCGCCCAGCAGTTTTTCAAGCGCCGGCTTTTGCGCTTCGGCCAGCTTGTGTGCCGAGGCGTAGCTGGAGGCCACAAAGGGCAGGCCGTCTGCACCAAATATTGCGTTCTCGTTCTCGAAGTTGACTAACAGGATCTCACCGATCTGGGCCTGTCCGCCTTGCACCGCACGCTTGATTTCGTTGGCCTTGAAGAGTGAGGCGTTGGCGTGCACCGTGATCTTGAGTTTGCCGCCGCTGGCCTTGTCGACGTCTGCCGCGAACTGCGTCAGCGTTTCCGTGTGGAAGTTGCTGGCCGGGTAGGCCGCGGGCAAATCCCACTTGGTCTGGGCGAAGGCGTTGGCGCCGAAGGCGAGAGCGGCGGCCACCAGGGTGACTTTGAATTTCATGAAAAGCTCCAGGACAAGGAATTAGTAAGTAGTAATAGGATAGACGCAAATCCCGCGCCAGTTCACCGGGCATACCCCGAAAAGCCGGCGCCTACCTGTTTTGCGACCTTGAGGCCCCGCCATGAACCTGCGTTTTGTTGAAGCTTTCTATTGGGTTGCCTCGCTCAAAAGTATCTCGCGCGCCGCGGAGAAGCTCTACCTGACGCAGTCTGCCATGTCCAGCCGGATCGCCACACTGGAAGAAGAGCTGGGCATCCTGCTGCTGGACCGGCGCGACAAGCAGTTCAAGCTCACCGTCGCGGGCGCGCGTTTCCTGGTCTATGCGCAAAAGCTGCTGGAGCTGCAGCGCGAGGTCAAACACGAGATGGGTTCGGGTGCGGCCATGGCGGTATCGATGCGCATAGGCGCCATCGAATCGGTGTTGCACTCCTGGCTGATTCCCTGGCTCGAAAAGCTCCGCGTAGACCACCCCGGGCTGGAGCTGGAGCTGACGGTGGAAACCACGCCCATCCTGATGGACCAGGTGCAGCGCGGCACGCTGGACCTGGTCTTCGCCGCGTTGCCCGCTTCGGCGGACGGTGTGCGCAACCAGGCTTTGCCGCCCATGGATATGGCTTTTGTGGGAAATCCGGCGCTGCATAAAAAAAGAAATTACCGGCTGGATGAACTCGCGGAAATGGAATTGCTGACGTTCCAGAAAGGCTCGCAGCCGCACGTCACGCTGGTCGACCTGTTCAAGCAGAACCGCATGGAGCCCAAAAAGGTGCATGCCATTTCATCCATTTCCGCGATGGTCCAGCTGGTGCAGGGCGGCTTTGGCGTGGCCCTTCTGCCGCGCATCGCAGTGCAGCGCCTGACGGGGTTCGCCAGCCTGAAATTGCTCACCTGCGACACCCGTGTGAAGTCGTTGCCGATCCACGCGAGCTACCGCACCGACCCGACTTCATCGGTGGTCGAGACAGTGGTCAGGTCGGCCGTGCAGTTTGCCGCGGAGAGCACGGGAGCCGGCACCAAAACGGGTCGCAAGCCGGCGGCCAGGGTTGCAAAAACAGGCAAAAAAGGTGCGTCAGGGTAAATACCAATCATCGAAAAAATCGATGACGTAAGCAAAAAATTACTTGTTTGATTTCGTCATTTGCTAATCGCACACTTCGTCACATGTCATCCAACCGTCATGTTTTTACGAGGAGTGCGTCATGAAGAAATCTTGGTGGGCCAAAGTGGCCGCAGTGTTGTTGTCAACCGGCATGGCCTTTGGCGTGCATGCACAGCAAGAGATAAAAATCGGTGTGCTTTATCCGCTCACCGGGCCTGCCGCATCCGTGGGGGCCGAGCTGCGCAGCGCGCTGGAACTCGCCGCCGACATCATCAATAACGGTGCGCCCGGTGTTTCCGAGCTGCCGCTGTCTGCCGGCAAGGGCTTGCCCAACCTCAAGGGCGCAAAAATCAAGCTGGTATTTGCCGACCACCAGGCCAACCCGCAGACTGGCGCTACGGAAGCCGAGCGTCTGATCACGCAGGAAAAAGTCGTGGCACTCGTGGGCGCCTATAACAGCGCCGTCACCGCCACGGCCAGCCAGATCGCCGAGCGCGCCGGCATCCCTTTCCTGAACCCTGAATCGTCGTCGGCATCGCTCACGCAGCGCAACTTCAAGTGGTTCTTTCGCACCACGCCGCATGACGACCTGTTTGTGCACAACGCCTTTGATTTCCTGAAAGAACTCGAAGCCAAAAAAGGCATCAAGGCGGGCGTGGTCGCCAGCCTCAACGAAAACGGCTTGTGGGGTACGGAAACCACCAAGCTGCAGACCAAACTCGCGCCCGAGTTCAAGCAGAACCTGGTCAAGCAGGTGATGTACCCGGCCAAGACCACGCAGCTGACTTCGGAAGTGCAGACGCTCAAGGCCGCCAATCCCAACCTGGTGCTGCAGTCGTCCTACACGGCCGATGCCATCCTGTCGATCAAGACCTACAAGGAACTCGGCTTTTCGCCGGACATGATCCTGGCGAACAACGCGGGCTTCACCGATACCGATTTCATCAGGACACTCGGCAAGGACGCCGACTACATCATCACGCGTGAAGTCTGGGCGCTGGACCTGGCCAACCGCAATCCTCTGATCAAGCAGGTCAACGACCTGTTCAACAGTCGCTACAAGATCAACTTCACCGGCAATTCCTCGCGCACTTTCACCGGCCTGATGGTGATGGCGGACGCCATCAACCGCGCCGGTTCCACCGAACCCGAAGCCATCCGCAAGGCGCTGGCCGCCACCGACATGCCCGGCAGCAAGCTGATCATGCCGTGGAAGGGTGTGAAGTTCGATGCGACCGGCCAGAACACCCTGGGCCAGGGCATCCTGGTGCAGATCATCGGCGGCAAATACAACACGGTCTGGCCGTTCGACATGGCCTCGCGTGAAGTGACCTGGCCCATGCCCAAGTGGGACCAGCGCAAATAAGCCGCGAGTTTTGACCTGAAAGCCAAGAGACAACCATGACTACGGAAATATTGCTTCAGACGCTGGCCTCCGGCGTGCTGATCGGGCTGATTTACGCGCTGGTGGCTATCGGCCTGACCATGATTTTCGGCGTCATGGACATCGTGAACTTCGCGCACGGGGAATTCCTCATGCTGGGCATGTACTCGGCCTTCTGGCTGTTTTCCCTGTATGCGCTGGACCCCATGCTCACCTTGCCGCTGACAGTGATCATGCTGTTCGGCTTCGGCGTGCTGCTGTACAAACTGGTGATCGTGCGCATCATCAACGCGCCCATGCTGTCGCAGATCTTCACGACCTTCGGCATCATGATCCTGCTGCGCGGCGTGGCCCAGTTCCTCTGGAAACCGGATTTCCGCTCCATCGAGAATTCGGCGGTCAGCGGAACGGTCAAGCTGTTGGGCGTGCAACTGGGCAAGCCGCAGCTGGTCGCCGGTGTAGGGGCCGTCGTGGTCACCGGCCTGATTTACTTCTTCCTGAACAAGACCCGGCTCGGTGCGGCGCTGGAAGCCACCGCCTCTGACAAGGAAGCGGCCCGTCTCATGGGCATTGATTCGCACAAGATGTTCTCGCTAGCCTGGGGCATAGGCGCGGCCTGCGCCGGCGCAGCCGGGGTGCTGCTGTCAACCTTCTTCCCGATTTTTCCGGACGTTGGCGCTAGCTTCATCCTGCTGGCTTTTGTGGTGGTCAACCTGGGCGGCTTCGGCAGCGTCTCGGGCGCCTTCTGGGCCGGCATCCTGGTCGGCGTGATCGAGGTCATGGGCGGCCTGCTGCTCGGACCGCAGTACAAGACGGCCATCGTGCTCGTGCTGTTCCTCGGCGTGCTGATGTTCCGCCCGCAGGGTTTGATGGGCAAGGCATGATCATGAAGCAACTCTTTTTTGTTATCGCCGCTCTGGCGCTTGCCTTGGCCGTCCCCGCGGTCACGGATGCCTCGCACCTGAACATGGCGATCCTCATCCTCATGGCGGCCCAGGTGGGTGTAGCCTGGAACATCGTGGGTGGCTATGCGGGACAGGTGTCCCTCGGCCATGCGGCTTTCTACGGACTTGGCGCCTATGTCTCGACACTGCTGCTGATCAAGTTCGGCATCAATCCCTGGATAGGCGTGCTCGCCGGCGGTTTGGTGGCAGCCTTGCTCAGCCTGGGGTTTGGCTGGTCCTGCTTCCGGCTCAAGGGCCACTACTTTGCGATGGCCACCATCGCGGTGGCCGAACTGGTGCAGATTTTCTTCACTGAGTGGGATTACGGCGGTGCGGCGGTCGGGCTTTACGTGCCGATGGACAAACAAGGCTGGCTCTGGCTGAACTTCGCTACCAAATTGCCGTACTACTGGCTGGCACTGGGACTGCTGATCATCACCTTGGGCGCGAACTGGTGGATAGAGCGCAGCTACCTCGGCTACTACTTCAGGGCCATCAAGGATGAACCCGACGCGGCCCGCAGCATCGGCGTGAACATCGCCCGCTACAAGCAGGTGGCACTGTCGGTCAGTGCTTTCCTCACGGCAGTCGGCGGCAGCTTGTACGCACAGAAAGAACTTTATATCGATCCGAATTCGGTGCTCTCGACGGCGCTCTCCATCAAGATGGCGCTGGTATCCATTCTTGGAGGTGTGGGCACCTTGTTCGGTCCGGTTGTGGGTGCCGTGGTGCTGACCAGCATCGAGGAATTCACGCGCATTGCCTTCGGCGGTACGGGCCGCGGCACTGACGTCATCATTTATGCGAGCCTCATCATCGTGATCGCGGTCTTTTATCCCACGGGCCTCATTGGCTGGCTGCGCAGCTTCCGGGAGCGCCGCGAGGCACGCGCCGATGCATCGCGGCAGATGGCGGTGCCCACCGCCACCGTGCAGAACGCCGGCGAGGAGGCCGTATGAAGTTGCTGGAAGTCAAACAGGTCAGCAAGCGTTTCGGCGGGCTGGTCGCCAACCAGGATGTGTCCTTTAGCGTGGACACCGGACAGGTGGTGGGCCTGATCGGCCCCAACGGCGCCGGCAAGACCACCATGTTCAATTGCGTGGCGGGGTTTTTCGCTCCCACATCGGGCAGCATCATGCTGGGCGGCCGCGACATCGCAGGACTGCCGCCTGAAACATGCGCCCGTGCCGGTGTGGCACGGACTTTTCAGATTGCGCGCACCTTCACCAGCATGACGGCCTGCGAGAACGTGATGACCGCGGCCATGCTGCTGCAGCACAACGTTGCGAAGGCACGCCAGGCTGCCATGGACTGGCTGGCTTTTGCCGGGCTTGAACGCTTTGCCGACCGGCCTGCCGCCAGCATGACCATCAGCGAGCAGCGGCGCCTGGCCGTGGCGCGTGCGCTGGCCATACAGCCGCGCATCCTGCTGATGGATGAAGTGATGGCGGGTCTCAACCCGTCGGAAGTTCGCGAAGCGGTCGACGTCGTTCTCAAGATCCGGGACAAGGGCATTGCGTGCCTGATCGTCGAGCATGTGCTGGAAGGCATCATGCCGATCGCCGACAAGATCGTCGTGCTGGACCGCGGCGTGAAGATCGCCGAAGGCACGCCGCAGCAGGTGTCGAACGACGCTGCCGTGATTACCGCCTACCTCGGGGACTGAAGATGCTTGAAATCAAAAACCTCAAGGTCTGCTACGACGACGTGCTGGCCATCTCCGACGTCAGCCTCCAGGTCGAGCCCGGCAAGATCGTCGCGCTGGTAGGCGGCAACGGCAACGGCAAGTCCACCACCTTGCGCGCCGTGGCAGGCCTCAATGCCGCCGCAGCGGGCAGTATTACCTTCAACGGTGAGCCGGTTCACCGCATGCCGGCGCACAAACGCGTCCCGTTAGGTCTGTCGCTGGTGCCGGAAGGCCGGCGCCTGTTTCCCCGGCTGACAGTGCTTCGCAACCTGGAGCTCGGTGCCTTTACGCGCACGGACAAGCACGAGGTGGCGCGGGGCATTGAAGAGATGCTGCAGCTGTTCCCCATCCTCAAGGAGCGCGCCACACAACTGGCCGGTACCATGAGTGGGGGCGAGCAGCAAATGCTGGCCATCGCCCGCGGGCTGATGGCCCGGCCCAAGCTGCTGATGCTGGATGAGCCTTCGTGGGGCATCGCGCCCAAGTTTGTGACCAAGGTGCTGGAGGTTATCCAGCAGGTCAATGCCACAGGTGTCTCGATATTGCTGGTGGAACAGAACCTGCAAAAGGCCCTGGGCATCGCGCATTACGGCTATGTCATCCAGACTGGCCGTATCGTGATGCAGGGCAAGGGTCATGAGCTCCTCAATGATGACCGGATCAAAAAGGCCTACCTGGGCCTTTGACGGAAAAGCCGCTGTATCACCCTATTTTTTCCAATCAAGCTTTACCCTGCCATGAACAAGATTTTTGATCGTCCCGCAGACCTCCGGATGGCCAGCCGTTGCGGCGAGTTTGCCCTGCCCACCGCGGGACACGCGAACGGCCATATCCAGGCCAACCTCATGATCGTCCCCCAGGCCCAGGCCTTTGACTTCCTGTTGTTCTGCCAGCGCAATCCCAAGCCCTGCCCATTGGTGGAGGTTCTGAAGCCGGGCGCCACGGAGCCTTTGTGTGCACCGGGGGCGGACATCACGACCGACATTCCGGGCTATCGCGTTTACCGTGACGGCGAGTTTGTCGAGGAGCGGGACGAGATCCGTTCGATCTGGAAGGACGACTATGTGGCCTTCCTGATCGGCTGCAGTTTTTCTTTCGAGGCCGCGGTCACCCAGGCCGGCATTCCCCTGAGGCATGTCGAGCAGGGCCGCAATGTCTCGATGTTCCGTACCAGTCTCCAGTGCCAGCCCGCTGGTGTGTTCAGCGGTGAAATGGTCGTCACCATGCGGCCCATCAAGAGCCGCGATGTGGCAAAGGTGGTGGAGATTTCTGGCCGGTTTGACGTTGCGCATGGTGCGCCCGTTCACATCGGCAATCCGGAGGCGATCGGCATCACCGACCTGTCGCGACCGGATTACGGCGATGCAGTCGACATCAAGGATGATGAAATCCCGGTGTTTTGGGGTTGCGGCGTCACGCCGCAATGGGTTGCCCAGAAGAGCCGACTGTCGATGTGCATCACCCATGCGCCGGGCAAGATGTTTGTGACGGACCTGAAAGGGTGAGTTCCATGCACCCGCCGCCGGGCTAATTCTCAACTCCCAAGGAGTTCCCATGAAAGCAGTTTTAATAGCCGTGCTCGTCACGGCGGGGGCAGCGCACGCCCAGACAACCTGGAAGCTGGCCACGGGCTACCGGGCAGAGTCCTTCCATACGCAGAACCTCCTGCAATTTGGGCGCGATGTGGATCTGGCCACGCGCGGACAGCTGGTCATACAGGTGTACCCCAACAACACCCTGGCCAAGCTGGCGGACATCAGCGCGGCCGTGCAGCAGGGAAAGGCCGAAGCGGGCGAGACCATCCTGGCGAGCATGGTCAAGGAAATTCCGCTGGCTGGCGCGGACTCCATTCCCTTCGTCGTGGCCTCCTACAAGGACGCACAACGCCTCTGGAAACTACAGCGGCCAGGCCTTGAAAAGCATTTCACCGAGCATGGCATGAAGCTCCTGTACGCAGTGCCGTGGCCGCCGCAAGGCCTGCATTCGAACAAGCCGGTGCGGGGCCCGACGGATTTTCGGGGCACCCAGATGCGCACCTACAACCAGACCACCATGCGCATCGCCGAAATGCTGGGTGCCAAGCCGGTGGATGTGGCCATGGTCGATGTGGGCAAGGCATTGGCCGAAGGCCGGATGGACAACATGATCACGTCGGCGCTGACCGGCGTGGAGAACAAGGTTTGGGGCCCGATCAAGTATTACTACGAGATCAATGCCTGGTTCCCCAAAAACGCGGTGTTTGTGAACAGCAAGGTCTTTGATGCACTGAAGCCCGAGGCGCGCGCTGCCGTGCTCAAGGCGGCAGGCGAGGCGGAAGTCCGCGGCTGGCAGGCCAGCCAGGCGCTGGCGACCAGCGCGACCGAGGAATTGCGCGCCAACGGCGTGAAGATAGAACGCATTCCCCCCGAACTGGACACTGAGATCAAGCGCATGGGCGAGAAGTTCTCGCGCGAGTGGATACGATCGGTGGGCAATGAAGCCAATGATATTTTCGTGCCGTACTACATGCCGCAATAAGCACAGGCTTCGAATCGCATGAAAACTCCTTCTGCATCCATCGCCGCCTACCTTCATGCCAAGGATGGCAACCGGCCTCACCTGCTGGCGCAAGCCTTTACGGACGATGCCCTGCTGCAGGTCACCGTCCACACCGGTGCGATCTCGTTTCCTCCGGTGTCACGGGGAAGGGACGCCATCGGCGAGGTGCTGGTGCGCCGTTTTGGCCAGTCCTACGAGAATGTCTACACCTTCTGCCTGAGCTCGCCGCCGGAGGCCGACGCGCAGGTGTTTTGCTGTGACTGGCTGGTTGCCATGACGGAAAAGGACAGCCGCGCCGTGCGGGTCGGGTGTGGTCGCTACGATTGGTGTTTTTCGCCGCCTTCATGTCTGGCGGAAAGCCTTTCAATCACCATCGCGAGCATGCAGACCCTGCCGGCCTCGCACACTGACGAGGTCATGGATTGGGTCGCCGGTCTTCCCTATCCCTGGTGCCCGGCTTCAACGGCCCTGCGGGGCGCGCCGGACATCCAGCACCTGGCGCCGGTACTTGGGTACATTGGCAGGGCGCAGATGGCCAATTTTCCGGACAAGAGATCCCGGCCGGCAACGCCTCACAGCGTCGTGCCAAGCCAGGTCTGACAGCAGCAAGATCAATAAGATCCATAGAGATCAGCAAAGAACACGTTAACTCTGAAATCAAAAAAATTATGCAAGACACCACTTCAAAACCGGGCGGCGACCGTTGGCAATTCTGGATAGACCGCGGCGGCACCTTCACGGACATCGTGGCCAAGAAGCCCAATGGTTCGCTGGTCACGCACAAGCTGCTGTCGGAAAATCCGGAGCAGTACCGCGATGCGGCGGTCGCCGGCATCCGCCACCTGCTGGGCCTGAAAGCGGGCGAGCCGATACGCGCCGACGTGGTGGACTGCGTGAAGATGGGAACGACCGTGGCGACCAATGCGTTGCTGGAGCGCAAGGGTGAGCCGACCTTGCTGGTGACCACGCGCGGCTTTCGGGATGCCCTGCGCATTGCCTACCAGAACCGCCCCCGTCTGTTTGACCGCCACATCGTGCTGCCCGAGTTGCTTTACAGCGCGGTGGTGGAGGCCCAGGAGCGTGTGGGCGCGCAAGGCGAGGTGCTTCAGGCGCTCGACGAAGTGCTATTAAAAAAGGAGCTGCTTGCGCAGTACCAGAAAGGGCTGCGAAGCCTTGCAATTGTTTTTATGCATGGTTACCGGTTCACGGAGCATGAAAAGGCCGCCAAGCGCATCGCGACCGAGGTGGGTTTTACCCAGATCAGCACCTCGCATGAAACCAGCCCGATGATGAAGTTTGTGAGCCGCGGCGACACCACGGTGGTGGACGCCTACCTCTCCCCCATCCTGCGACGTTATGTGGAACAGGTCGCCAGTGAGATGCCGGGGGTACGGCTCTTTTTCATGCAGTCTTCCGGTGGGTTGACCGATGCGCATGTATTTCAGGGCAAGGACGCCATCCTGAGCGGCCCGGCGGGCGGCATTGTGGGCATGGCCCGCACGGCCGCAATCGCCGGCCATGCCAAGGTCATAGGCTTTGACATGGGCGGCACCTCGACGGACGTGTCGCATTACGCCGGGGAGTTCGAGCGCGAATTCGAAACCCAGGTCGCCGGTGTGCGCATGCGGGCACCCATGATGAGTATCCACACCGTGGCGGCGGGCGGCGGCTCCATCCTCAAATTTGACGGCGAGCGCTTCCGGGTTGGTCCACAGAGCGCAGGCGCCAACCCAGGCCCCGCCAGTTACCGGCGCGGTGGCCGCCTGGCGGTGACCGATGCCAACGTGATGGTCGGCAAGGTGCAGCCGCGCTACTTTCCGAAGGTATTTGGTCCCAATGCCGATGAGCCGTTGAGTTACGAGGCGGTAGAGGCCCAGTTCAACGAACTGGCCGGGCAGACCGGGCGCAGTGCCGAGGTGGTGGCTGAAGGCTTCATCAACATCGCGGTCCAGCAGATGGCCAACGCCATCAAGAAAATTTCAGTGGCACGCGGCTATGACGTGACACGCTACACGCTGCAATGCTTTGGCGGTGCGGGCGGGCAGCACGCCTGCCTGGTGGCCGATGCGCTGGGCATGACCAAGGTGTTTGTGCACCCGCTGGCGGGGGTGCTGAGCGCTTATGGCATGGGCCTGGCCGACCAGAATGTGATTCGTGAGCAGGCGGTGGAGCTCAAGCTCTCGGCCGCCGTGCTTCCGGAAATTGCCGACAAGCTCAACGCGCTCGCTGCGACGGCAGAGGCCGAGCTGCAGCGCCAGCAGGTCAGCACCGGCAGCATCACCACGCATCACCGCGTGCATGTGCGTTATGAAGGCAGTGACTCCGCGCTCATCGTGCCCTTCGGTACGCTGGACGAGATCGAGTCCGGGTTCGAAGCCGCTTACCGCCAGCGCTTTGCCTTCCTGATGCAGGGCAAGGGCCTGGTGGTTGAGGCCGTGTCGGTAGAGTCCGTGGTGGCAGGCGACGCGCCTGCCGAGCCGCGCCACACCACGCATGAGCCGCGCGAAGTACCTCGCCGCGAAACCGTGCGCATGTACTCCGGCGGCCAGTGGCATGACGCCGCGCTGGTGGTGCGTGAAGATCTGCGGCCGGGCGACATCATCTCGGGGCCGGCCATCATTGCCGAGAAGAACGCCACCACGGTCGTGGAACCGGGTTGGGAAGCCGCGCTGACGGCGCTGGACCACCTGGTGCTGGACCGCCGGGCCGAACGCGCCGTGAAGTTTGCGGCGGGCACCACGGTAGACCCTGTGCTGCTGGAGGTCTTCAACAACCTCTTCATGAACATTGCCGAGCAGATGGGCCTGCAGCTGCAGAACACCGCTTACTCCGTCAACATCAAGGAGCGCCTGGACTTCAGCTGTGCACTGTTTGACACCGAAGGCAACCTGATCGCCAATGCGCCGCATATGCCGGTGCACCTGGGTTCCATGGGCGAAAGCATCAAGACGGTGATTCGCGAGAACGCCGGAAAGATGCAGCCTGGTGATGTGTATGTGCTGAACGACCCCTACCATGGCGGCACGCATCTGCCCGACATCACCGTCATTACGCCGGTCTACCTTGGTGCGGCGACACAGCCGACGTTTTATGTCGGTTCGCGCGGACACCATGCCGACATCGGCGGCACCACGCCGGGCTCCATGCCGCCGTTCTCGACATTGATTGAAGAAGAGGGCGTGCAGATCAACAACGTCAAGCTGGTAGAGCGCGGTGTGCTGCGCGAGGCGGAAATGATTGCGCTGCTCAAAAGCGGCAAATACCCCAGCCGTAACCCGCAGCAGAACATGGCCGACCTGAAAGCGCAGATCGCCGCCAATGAAAAGGGCGTGCAGGAGCTGCGCAAGATGGTGGACACCTTCAGCCTGGAGGTGGTGCTGGCTTATATGCGCCACGTGCAGGACAACGCCGAGGAGTCGGTGCGCCGCGTGATCACGCGCCTCAAAAATGGCGAGTTCACCTTGCCGCTGGACAACGGAGCCCAAATCAAGGTGTCCATCCGTGTTGACGTCAAAGGACGCAGCGCCGAGATCGACTTCACCGGCACATCGCCGCAGCAGACCAATAACTTCAACGCGCCGACGGCGGTGTGCATGGCCGCAGTGTTGTATGTGTTCCGCACCCTGGTTGACGACGACATCCCGCTGAACGCGGGCTGCCTGAAGCCGCTCAAGGTCATCATCCCGCCGGGCTCCATGCTCAACCCGAACCCGCCGGCTTCGGTGGTGGCGGGTAATGTGGAAACCTCCACCTGCATCACCAATGCGCTTTATGGCGCGCTGGGTGTAATGGCCGCCGGCCAGTGCACGATGAACAACTTCACGTTCGGCAATGCACGCCACCAGTACTACGAAACCATTTCAGGTGGCTCCGGTGCGGGTGGCAAGCTGGATGATGCCGGCAAGCTGGTGTCGGGTTTTGACGGCACCTCTGTTGTGCAGGCGCATATGACCAATTCGCGGCTGACCGACCCGGAGGTGCTGGAATTCCGCTTCCCGGTACGGCTGGAAAGCTACGAGATTCGTCAGGGCTCCGGTGGCGCGGGCCGATGGCAGGGCGGCAACGGCGGGGTGCGCCGTGTGCGCTTCCTGGAAACCATGACGGCCAGCATCCTGTCGAACGGGCGCAAACACGGCGCCTTCGGCATGGCCGGGGGCCAGGCCGGGCAGGTCGGGCAAAACGTTGTGGTCCGGGCGCAAGGCCAGATCGAAACACTGGGCCATATCGGCCAGGCCGAGATGCAGCCCGGTGATATTTTTGAAATCCATACGCCGGGCGGCGGTGGCTTCGGGAAAGCTTGATGCCAATCACGGGCCGGTGTATGCCGGCCTGCTTCCCAAGCGGAGCGACCGCGCAGCTGTGACGGGTGGGTAAAGCGCCTGCCCGTTCACGCGTGCGCCTGATCGTCATTCGCAAAGTCATCTGCTCAGCCGCCCGTAACACTTGGGGCTGGCTTTAGTACCTGCAAACGGCTCGACGCTGTGCATCGCGGACGCGCCGTAAACCGGACCTCCCTCCCGTTTAGCACTATCTTTTTTTGCACGGCAACGATCGGCCATCGCCAGGACAGTGGAAAATCTGCAGTGGAGCCAGCGCACCTTGTGACGGGGGCAGGCAGGCTTTTAGGGGTGCGGAATGCCGTAATTTCATATGAAATCCGGCCCTGGGCCAATCAGCACGAGCGCGAGAAGCTATCAATTCAGGAGCATGTATGACCGGTGCATTTTCCGACAACTACCGACTTCTGGCCCAGTACAACCGCTGGATCAATGAACGGCTGTATGGCGCGTGTGAAACCCTGTCAGATGAGGAGCGCAAGCGTGACCGTGGTGCCTTTTTCGGCTCGATCCATCACACGCTGGGCCATCTTGTCCTGGCCGACCAGGTCTGGCTCAGGCGCTTTGCGCAGTGCGGTAATGAGAACGGAATCCATTTCACGTCGCTGGGCGCTGAAGTGCTGGACATGCCGCAGGCCTACACGCTGGACATGGTGCTCTACGAAGACTGGGCCGGACTGAAAGCCAAACGGCAGCAGCTCGATGGCGCCATCGAGCAGTGGGCTGCCGACATGCCTGAGGCTTACCCGGCCATGACCATGCGGTACGCCAACTCGAAAGGGGTGCAGCGCGAGCACGTGGTCTGGAAGGCCCTCACGCATTTTTTCAATCACCAGACACACCATAGAGGGCAAGTGACGACACTGGTCACGCAGGCTGGGGCAGCGGTGGGCGTGACGGACCTGATTGCGCTGGTGTAGAGGTCTTTAAGGTGCTATGAAATAGATAGCTGCTTGCGCTCGCCCCTAAAGGGCTGGAGGCAAAAGTTGGCAATAAAAAACCCGCTCCAGGCGGGTTTTTTTATGGATGCGGGCCAATTACTTCTTGGCAGCGCTTGCAGCAGGCTTGGCCGCTTCAACCTTGACTTCGGTTTTGGTTTCTTTTTTGGTGTCCTTCTTGGCGTCTTTTTTGGACGTTACCGCCTCTTTGGCATCTTTGGCCGATTCCACCACGGCGTCTTTGGTCGCGATAGCCGCACCCTTGACTGCATCCTTGGTGGCGATGGCTGCGTCTTTGGCCTTTTCGGTGACCGGCTTGTCGGCCTTCTTGCTGGTTTTGGCGTCCGCTTTGGCTTCGGCCTTGGTTTTTGCCTTCGCATCTGCGGCGGCCGGGCCGGTATAGGCGGCACCGCCAACGGTCAGCCCTGCGGCGGAGAACTCGGCTGCGCGTTTTTCTCCCACGCCTTTGACGCGGGTGATGAAGTCATCCCAGTTTTTGAACTCGCTTTTCTTGCGCTCGGAGATGATCAGCTTGGAGGTGACGGGGCCGATGTGTTTGATGCCGTCGAGTTCGGCCTCTGTGGCTTTGTTGACGTCGACCGCAGCAAAGGCTGCAACGAGAGACATGGCGGCGAAAAACGCCAGTACTTTCTTGAACATGGAAATCTCCTCAGTGGTGAGTGGCGAAGCGCGTTATGCATCCTGTGAATAAGAATGCTGTGTTTATAACGGCCCGGTTTCACACGGGGTTGACCTGCCTGGTGCGATTGGGTTGGGGAACCCCAAGCCTCAGCGATTCTTGCCCAGCCACTGCATGTAAGCAGTTACACCCGCTTTCACATCAGCAAACACATGGTCACACCCAGCGGCACGCAGGGCGCCGAGGTCGGCCTGCGTGTAGCTTTGATATTTACCCACCAAGGCTGGCGGGAAGGTGATGTAGTCGATGAGCCCGCCGCGCACGGCATCTTCCAGGCTCAGCGCCGCAGCATCCTGCCCTTTGCGCAAGGTGTTCACGACGGCGAGCGCGACATCGTTGAAGGGCTGGGCCTTTCCGGTGCCAAGATTGAAAATGCCGGATTGTTCTGGATGGTCAAAAAACCAGAGGTTCACGGCCACCACATCGTCGATGAAGACGAAGTCGCGCATCTGGCCGCCGGCGCCGTAGCCGCCGTATTCGCCAAACAGCTTGACCTTGCCTTCGGCCTGGAACTGGTTGAACTGGTGAAAGGCCACGCTGGCCATACGGCCCTTGTGCTGTTCGTGGGGGCCGTAGACATTGAAGTAGCGAAAGCCCGCAACCTGGGTGGCTGCGCCTTCAAACCGGTTGCCGAGTTCACGCCGCAGGCGCTGGTCAAAGAGCAGCTTGGAGTAGCCGTAGACGTTGAGTGGTCGTTCGAATTCGGGCGATTCCCTGAACGTGTCGGATCCGCCGTAGGTGGCGGCCGACGAGGCATACAGCAGGCGTGTTCCCTGGTCCTGGCAGGCATGAAACAACTCGCACGAAAGCGTGTAGTTGTTGTCCATCATGTACTTGCCATCGGGCTCCATCGTGTCGCTGCAGGCGCCTTCGTGGAACACTGCCTCGACCTGACCATAAGCGCCTTCGGCAAAGAGGTCGTAGAAGTCGTCGGCATCCACGTAGTCGGCGATCTGCAGGCCGGCCAGGTTGCGAAATTTGTCGCCTTCGGTCAGGTCGTCGACCGCGATGATGTCGTCGATGCCGCGGGCATTGAGGCCCTTGATGATATTGCTGCCGATAAAACCCGCAGCACCCGTGACTACTACTTTCATGATGATTCCTTTAACCTGAGGCGCAATTTAATGCGCGGCAAACAGTTCGTCGTAACTGACCGTTGCGGTACCGAACTTGCCGACCACAATGCCGCCGGCACGGTTGGCGATGGGCACCGCATCACGAAGGCTCATGCCCGTGGCCGCCATGGCAGCCAGTGTGGCGATCACCGTATCGCCGGCGCCGGTGACGTCGAACACCTCACGTGCCACGGCCGGTACATTCAGCTCACCCTGGGCGTCAAACAGGGTCATGCCTTCTTCGCTACGTGTCAGCAGCAGGGCATCAAGATTGAGTGCGGTGCGCAGGTTGTGGGCTTTGGTGCGCAGCTCGGCTTCGTCGCTCCAGGTGCCGATCACGTGCTCGAGCTCGGCGCGATTCGGCGTAATGATGCTGGCGTTTTTGTAGCGTGCGTAGTCCGCCCCCTTGGGGTCGACCAGCACCACCTTGCCGGCAGCGCGCGCCTGGGCGATCATCAGCACGATATGCGCGAGGCCACCCTTGCCGTAGTCGGAAAAAAGCACGGCGTCGTGCTGCGTGTGCAGTTTTTCAAAGGTGGCGGACTGGGAGGCGAGCACCTCGTTTTCCGGCGTGTTCTCGAAGTCGAGCCGGATCAGCTGCTGCTGGCGGCCAATGACGCGCAGCTTGACCGTTGTTTTGAGCCGTGCATCGCGGCCGAAGTAAGGGGCGATGCCGGTTTTTTCGACCAGCGCCTCCAATTGGTGGCTGGCCTCATCATCGCCCACCACGGTCAGCAGCGAGGCTTGCGCGCCCAGCGTGACGATGTTGTAGGCCACGTTGGCCGCGGCGCCTATGCGTTCCTCGGTGCGCGTGACACGTACCACGGGCACCGGGGCCTCAGGCGAGATGCGGTCTACCGCGCCGTACCAGTACCGGTCGAGCATGGCATCGCCCACCACAAGGACACGGGCTTTGGCGATTCGTTCAGCGGATAGTGTGAGAGTAGTGGTCATGTCTGTCTGTATTCAAACCAGAACAGCGTGGAACCGGCTTCGCCGGGCCACAGCTGTTGCCCCCTGCAAGGGGGGAGGAGGCGAAGCCTCCACGGGGGTGTTCATAATTCTTCTATTCGGCGGGTCGGGTAGCTGTCCCAGGCCTGGCAGCCAGGGCAGTGCCAGAAGTGCTGCGTGGCTTCAAAGCCGCACGCGGCACAACGATAGCGCATCAACGGCTTGGTTGCCTGACCCAGCGAGCGCTGCACCAGTGCGTGATGATGCGCATCCTGGAGTTGTTCCCCTTCTATCCACTTGCCGGCGGCCACCAGGGACGCCTGGCGTTCCATATGCCTGGCATACCACTGGCGTGCCGACGCAGGGTCTTTTTCCAGTTTGACGATGGCTTCAACCACGTCAATGGACGGCGTGTTGGCGTAACTGGTCTTCAGCAACTCCAGTGCGGCGGCTTCCTGGCCGCTTGCCTGGGCGATATTGGCAAGCAGGCCGGCGGCAAGTGGCAGGCCTTGCGGTGCCAGGTCTTCCAGCTTCTGCAATGTGCGCAAGGCATCCTGGGACTTGCCGAGCTGGTGCTGCAGTTTGGCCAGGTCAATCAGTGGGCGGGCCGACACCGGGGCCATGGCGACAGCCTGCTGCAATGTCTCCAGGGCCTGGCTTGTGTCGCCTGCCGCTGCGGACGCAATGGCCTGCTCGCAAAGGTAATGCGCCTGCCGGGCACTGAAGCTGCCATGGCTGGAGGTACCCAGCCTGGCGGCGATTTCGGTTGCGTTAGGCCAATCCCGCGAGCGTTCATAAATGGACAGCAACGCAAGCCGGGCCTCTTCCTCGAACGGCGTTCCCTCCAGTTTGCGCAGCGCGATTTCGGCACGGTCGAGCAGGCCGGCTTTGAGGAAATCCAGGGCCAGTGCATGCTGGGCGCGGTCGCGCTCCGGTTGCGTCAGGTCGCCGCGCGACATCAGGTGTTCGTGCACCCGCACGGCGCGCTCGTATTCGCCGCGGCGGCGGAACAGGTTACCCAGGGCGAAGTGAAGCTCGGACGTGTCGGGGTCGTTCTGTACGGCTTCGATAAAGGCGTCAATGGCCTGGTCCTGCTGCTCATTGAGCAGAAAATTCAGGCCTTTGAAGTAGGCTTTGGGCGCCTGGCGGTTTTCGATGCGCAGTTGCCGCAAATCCAGTCGCGAAGCCAGCCAGCCCAAGGTAAAGGCGATCGGAAACCCGAGCAGGACCCAGGTGAAATCAAATTCCATGGTGGAGGGTGGAGGGGTCTTCGGTCACGGTATGGGGGCCCATGGTGGAGGAGGCATATTTCGCCGATCTGCGCTTTTTCCACCAGCGCGGCATCATGACAAGAATACCGAGCGCCAGCCCGCAGGCGAAGACACTCAGGACAACCAGCACCAGAGGTGCTCGCCACATCGTGCCAAAGAAAAAATTCACCGAAACCGTTTGCTGGTTATTCAGTGCAAAAGCAAACAGCGTAAAAAAAATGGCTGCCTTGAGCAGCCACATGAGGTATTTCACTTGGTCGTCCCCCGTGGTGGTCTCGCGATTGTAGCCAGACCACCGGGGGAAAACAGCAAGACCTTACTTCGGATCCGTGACCGCCAGGAGCTCCTGGGTACGGGCATCCACTGCTTCCCGCAACGCCTTGCCCGGCTTGAAATGGGGCACCCGTTTTTCAGGGATGGCCACGCTTTCACCGGAACGCGGATTGCGGCCCATGCGAGGCGGGCGGCGGTTGATGGAAAAACTGCCAAATCCCCTGATTTCAATGCGGTGGCCGCGCACCAGGGCGTCGCTCATGGCATCAAGAATCGTCTTGACGGCATATTCGGCGTCGCGGTGCGTCAGCTGGCTGAATCGGGCTGCCAGTTCTTCGACAAGATCGCTTCGGGTCATGGATAAAGTAGCTGTACAGCGATGCAATCCGCCAGGGGCGCATCACACCGCTGCACGGTCGCCTTACTTTTCGTTGTTGTCCAGCTTGGCGCGCAACAGGGCGCCAAGGTTGGTCAGGCCAGCGCTTTCACGCGAAGACTGCTGGCTCAGGGTTGCCATGGCTTCCTGCTGGTCGGCGTTGTCCTTGGCTTTGACCGACAGCTGGATGTTGCGGGTCTTGCGATCCACGTTCACCACGACTGCGGACACTTCGTCGCCTTCTTTCAGCACGTTGCGCGCGTCTTCGACGCGGTCACGGCTGATTTCGCTGGCGCGCAGGTAGCCGATGATGTCTTCGCCGAGATCGATTTCAGCGCCCTTGGCATCAACAGTCTTGACCTTGCCGGTCACAATCGCGCCCTTGTCGTTGATCGACACGAACGTGGTGAACGGATCGGAATCCAGCTGCTTGATACCCAGGGAGATGCGCTCGCGGTCGACGTCGACTGCCAGAACGATCGCTTCGACTTCCTGGCCCTTTTTGTAGTTGCGAACGGCGGCTTCACCGGGTTCGTTCCACGAGAGGTCGGACAGGTGCACGAGGCCGTCGATGCCGGCAGCCAGACCCACAAAGACGCCGAAGTCGGTGATCGACTTGATCGGGCCCTTGACGCGGTCGCCGCGCTTGGTTTCCTGTGCGAATTCTTGCCATGGATTGGCCTTGCACTGCTTCATGCCCAGGCTGATACGGCGCTTGTCTTCGTCGATCTCGAGG
Source organism: Polaromonas sp. P3_B4 (assembly GCF_056402835.1). Classification (NCBI taxonomy): domain Bacteria; kingdom Pseudomonadati; phylum Pseudomonadota; class Betaproteobacteria; order Burkholderiales; family Comamonadaceae; genus Polaromonas; species Polaromonas sp. P3_B4. The sequence continues at coordinate 2,362,765 of NZ_JBFUGQ010000001.1, read as the reverse complement.
ACCATGACTTCGACTTCGTCGCCCAGTGCCACGAGCTTGCTCGGTGCCACATTCTTGTTGGTCCAGTCCATTTCGGACACGTGGACCAGGCCTTCGATACCTGGCTCGAGTTCAACAAATGCACCGTAGTCGGCGATGTTGGTGATCTTGCCGAACAGGCGCGTGCCTTGTGGATAGCGGCGGTTCACGCCCATCCATGGGTCGTCGCCCATCTGTTTCAGACCCAGCGAGACACGGTTCTTTTCGGTGTCGAACTTCAGGATCTTGGCCACGATTTCCTGGCCAGCCGTCACCACTTCGCTTGGGTGACGCACGCGGCGCCATGCCATGTCGGTGATGTGCAGCAGGCCGTCAATGCCGCCCAGGTCAACGAACGCACCGTATTCGGTGATGTTCTTGACGACGCCCTTGACGGAGGAGCCTTCCTTCAGGGTTTCCATCAGCTTGGCGCGTTCTTCGCCCATGCTGGCTTCGACCACGGCACGGCGTGACAACACGACGTTGTTGCGCTTGCGGTCCAGCTTGATGACCTTGAATTCCATGGTCTTGTTCTCGTACGGAGACAAGTCCTTGATGGGGCGGGTGTCGATGAGCGAGCCGGGCAGGAAGGCGCGGATGCCGTTGACGAGGACGGTGAGACCGCCCTTGACCTTGCCGCTGGTCTGGCCGGTGACGAATTCGCCGGACTCCAGGGCTTTTTCCAGGCTCATCCACGAGGCCAGGCGCTTGGCCTTGTCGCGGGACAGCAGGGTGTCGCCATAGCCGTTTTCGACGGAGTCGATGGCCACGGAGACAAAGTCGCCGACCTGGACTTCGAGTTCGCCCTGGTCGTTTTTGAATTCTTCGAGCGGCACATAGGCCTCGGACTTCAGTCCGGCGTTGACGACGACGTGGTTGTGGTCGATGCGAACGACTTCAGCGGTGATGACTTCACCGGTGCGCATTTCAGAGCGCTGGAGCGATTCGTTAAATAGATCGGCAAAAGATTCAGACATGATTTTCCTCATCCACACAACAGGGTTCCAATAGCGGAATTGCTATTGTTTTTATAGCTGCTTGCGGCGGTTGCTTGCGGCCAGACGTTGAATAAGGCTGCGGGTTACGTTAATGAACCTGCTGACCAAGCGCAGGGTGCGCGTCGGGGGTCAGAAGGGCCGGGTGCCTTGCCACCAGTCAATCACCTGATCAACCGATTTTTCAATCGACAGATAGGAATTGTCCAGGGGACGGGCGTCATCAGCAGGCTTCAAAGGGGCGGCTTTTCGCGATGAATCGCGGGCGTCACGTGCCTCTAAATCTTGCTGAATCTCGCTGATTATAGCTGAATTTCCCTTTGAAATCAACTGCTTATGCCGTCGTTCAGCGCGGTGCCGGGCGCTGGCCGTCAGGTAGATTTTGAGCGGTGCATCGGGAAAAATGACGGTTCCCATGTCCCGCCCGTCTGCTACCAGCCCGGGCAACTGCCGGAAACTGTGTTGCAGGGTCAGCAGCGCAGCGCGAACCTGGGGATGGGCCGAGACCCGGGAAGCGGCCATTCCGGCAGCTTCGGAGCGGATGGCTTCTGACACATCTTCCGCCCCGAGGAAAATCCGGTCGCCCTGAAAGCGAACCGGCATGGTGCGGGCGATTTGCGCAACAGCCGCCCCGTCGTCGAGCGAAACGTCGGCACGCAAGGCGGCAAATGCGCTCAAGCGATACAGGGCGCCGGAGTCAAGATAGTGGTAGCCGAGCCGTTGGGCCGTCAGAGCTGCCAGGGTACCCTTGCCCGAGGCAGTGGGGCCATCGACGCAAATCACCGGAATATGGTTGACATCTGCTCTGGCCACCGTGAACAGGGCCTCGAAGTAGTCCGGAAATGTTTTGCCGACACATTTGGGGTCAAGAATCCGGATGGGCAACCGGGCCGGATTGAAAGCGGCCAGCGAAAAACACATGGCTACGCGGTGATCGTCATAGGTGTGAATGGGCGCGGTTTTCCATTCGCCGGGCCGGGGCGGCGTAATTTTGAGATAGTCCGCCCCTTCCTCCACCGTGGCGCCGAGCTTTTGCAACTCGCAGGCCATCGCGGCGATGCGGTCGGTTTCCTTGACGCGCCAGCTGGCGATGTTGCGCAAGGTGGTGCATCCCTCGGCATACAGCGCCATCACGGCCAGCGTCATCGCGGCATCGGGAATATGGTTGCAGTCCAGATCAATCGCCTTGAGCGGCCAAGCACCGCGCGAGATGCGCAATGAATTGGGCGTGCTGTCGATTTGCGCGCCCATCATTCGTGCGGCCTCCACGAAACGAATGTCGCCCTGGATGGAGTCGGCCCCGACCCCCAAAACTTCTATGCCATTTTGGCCTGCAGAGCCCGATGCTATTGCGCCAAGCGCTATGAAATAGCTAGCAGAGGAAGCGTCGCCTTCAACATGGATTTCTCCGGGCGACTGGTAGCGGCTGCCGGCGGGGATGATGAACTGCTCCCAGCCTTTACGCTGCACGTCAATGCCGAAACGTTCGAGCAGCTTGAGCGTGATTTCAATGTAAGGCCGTGAAATCAGCTCCCCCACGACCTCAATGCAGATGTCGTCGACAGCCACAATGGGCAGAGCCATCAGCAGGGCGGTCAGGAACTGACTGGAAACATCTCCGCGCACCCGGATGGGCTCTTTCAGGTTCAATTGGCCGGAACGCAGGCGCAGGGGCGGAAAACCTTCATTTCCCAGGTAGTCGATGGAGCAGCCCAGCTGCCGGAGGGCATCAACCAGGTCGCCGATAGGCCTTTCGTGCATACGGGCCACGCCCGACAGCTCAAATTCTCCGCCCAGCAAGGCCAGAGCGGCCGTCAATGGACGCATGGCAGTACCGGCATTGCCCAGAAACAGCTTGACCGGTGTGTGAACGTTGCGGCCGCCAAGGCCGGTGATCATCGCGGTGCTGCCCTCTTGTTTTACTTCGCAGCCAAGCAGCCTGAGCGCCGTCAGCATCACGGCGGTGTCGTCAGACGCCAGGAGATCGTGAACTGTGGTTTCCCCGTGACTCAGGGCGGCCAGCAACAAGACGCGATTGGAAATGCTTTTGGATCCGGGCAGGCGGACAGTGCCTCCCGCTCCACTGAGGGGCGGAATGTCCAGGAACTCGATGTCGAACATGAATCGCAGGTTTATTTATGCGATTTTTGAGAAGAGATGCGCCAGTTGGCGCGCGTCTCGCTGGCTTGCTCAATGAGCGCTTCCAGGCCGTCGCCGTTGCTGCTCGAAATGAGTACTTCGAGGGACTGCAGGGTCTGCTGAAAGATCTTGGACTGCGCCAGCAACTCTTCGCGGTTGGCAATCAGGATGTCGCGCCACATTTTCGGATCGCTGGCAGCGATGCGTGTGAAGTCGCGAAAGCCGGGCCCGGCCAGGGACATGTAGTCCTTCCCGTGCTCCTGTCCGGTAATGCCGTTGATCAGTGCAAAGGCGATCAGGTGGGGCAGATGGCTGACTGCGGCGTACGCAGCGTCATGTGCCTGCGGCGACATCTTGAGGACATGGCAGCCCATGGCGGTCCATACGTCGGTGGCTTTTTGCAGCTGGACCGTGAAAGTCCGCTCTATGGGGGTCAGGATGACCTGCTTTCCGTTGTAGAGGTCGACATCGGCGTGTTCGACACCCGACACCTCTTTGCCGGTAATGGGATGGCAGGGAACGAAAGAGCCGACGTTACCCTGCAGGACCCGCCGTGCGGCATCGACCACGTCGCGCTTGGTGGAGCCGACATCCATGATCAGGGTGTTTGGGCCAACAAGATGCCGGATCGCCTTGAAGGTGGCTTCGGTTGCAGAAACCGGCACCGCCAGCAGGACAATGTCAGCTCCGGAGACCGCCAGCAGGGCGGAAGGTGCCTCTACGTCAATGACACCCATCTGGCGTGCGCGCTCGGTCGTCGAAGGCGACTTGCTGTAGCCCACCACGCGTTTGACCAGACCGGCGCGCTTGAGAGCCAGCGCAAAAGAACCGCCCATCAGGCCGCATCCAATGAGACCTAATTGTTCAAACATGTCGTGGTACCAGGAGTTTTGTGAGTTCGTGCATTAATCGCTGACAGGATAGGTTCCGAGAACCTTGTAAAAGGCGCACATTTGTTGCAGGTCAGCCAGTGCCGCCTTGACGTGGTCCTGCGACGGATGGCCTTGCAAATCGATATAAAAATAATATTCCCACTGGCCGGAGCGTGCCGGGCGCGATTCAAAGCGGGTCATGGAGACGCCGTGAGCTTTCAACGGCATCAGGATGTCATGGACGGCGCCGGGGCGGTTGGGTACGGAGACCACCAGGCTGACACAGTCTTTGCCGGAGAGGGGCGGGGAGGGTAGTGTTTGCGGCAGGCACACTACGGCAAAGCGCGTGCGGTTAAACGCGTCGTCCTGAATGGCGTGGGCGGCCGTATACAGGCCAAACTGGGTGGCGGCCCGATCACTGGCAATGCCGGCCCATGCAGGGTTGGTGGAGGCAAGGCGTGCACCTTCCGCATTGCTGGAGGCTGCCCGGCGCTCCACATTGGGCAGGTGCGTGGTCAACCAGCCCTGGCATTGGGCCAGGGCCTGGGGGTGTGCATACACGGCTTCGATACCTTCCAGGGACTCGGAAAGCCGCAGGAGGTTGTGGCGCACCATCAGGCTGATCTCGCCAACGATGTGCAGGGGAGAGTTCAGGAACAGGTCGAGAGATCGGGACACGACGCCCTCGGTCGAGTTTTCGACCGGCACAACCCCGTAGCTGGCGCTGCCGGCAGCCGTTGCACGAAAAACCTCGTCGATGCTGACACAGGGAACATGCTCGATGCTGGCGCCAAAAAACTGCAGCGCTGCCTGCTCGCTGAAAGTGCCGGCGGGACCGAGGTATGCCACACGCACCGGAGATTCCAGTGCCAGGCAAGCCGACATGATTTCACGCCATACGGCAGCAACATGTTCGTTTTTGAGCGGCCCTTGATTGGCTTGCTGGATCTGCTCAATAACCTGGGCGACGCGGTCCGGGCGGAAGAAGGGCGTACCCTCGCGCTTCTTGACTTCGCCGACCTGCTCCGCGACTTGGGCGCGGCGATTCAGCAGGGCGAGCAGTTCTCGGTCCAGTGCATCAATCTGTACGCGTAAATCTGCAAGATGGGTGGTCATGTCAGAGACCACCCGGCCATGCGGCGGGCGCTGCAGACCTGCCGGAAAGGCGAACCATAATGAGGGCGAAAAAACATTTCATCCTAGGCGTGTTTTTGTTCGAATTCTCGCATGTACTCCACCAGTGCCTGGACACCGGCCAGTGGCATGGCGTTGTAAATGCTGGCGCGCAGCCCTCCCACTGACTTGTGACCCTTGAGCTGAAGCAAGCCCCGTGCCTTGGCACCTGAGAGAAACGCGTCGTTCCGTGACTCGTCCCGCAAGAAAAATGGAACGTTCATCCGGGACCGGCAGTTTTTGTCGACCTTGTTGAGATAAAACTGCGAGCCGTCAATGGCGTCATACAGAAACTGCGCCTTGGTTTTGTTGCGCGCTTCCATTGCGGCAATGCCGGTAGCGCCGCCTTCTTGCTGGCGCTTGAGCCACGCGAAGGTAAGGCCTGCAATGTAGATTGCGTACGTGGGGGGCGTGTTGTACATGGACTGGTTGTCCGCTACGGTCTTGTAGTCAAAGGCGCTGGGGCAAATCGCCAGCGCACGGCCAAGCAGGTCTTCCCGGATGACCACCAGCGTGACACCTGCAGGCCCCAGGTTTTTTTGTGCACCACCAAATGCCAGGCCAACGAGAGACCAGTCAACCGGCCGCGATGCTACATGAGAGGAAAAATCGATGACCAGTGGCGCATCGCTTCCCAAGGCCTTAAGGTCTGGAAGGCTTTGAAACTCCACACCGTGGATGGTTTCATTGGTGCACAGGTGGACGTAGCTTGCGTCCGGCCGCAGCTTCCAGCCGGACGGAGGTGGTAGCAGCGTGTGCCCGTTGTCTGCATTGCTCGCAGCGACCTGGACATCGCAATACTTGCGTGCCTCTTTTTGCGATTTTTCACTCCAGCTGCCTGTTACCACGAAATCGGCCGAACGACCCTGCGAGACATTGAGGGGAACAATGGCATTTTCGGCAAGTCCGCCGCCCTGCATGAACAGGATCTTGAAGTGGGCCGGAATGGCCATCAGCTCGCGGAAATCGGCCTCCGCGTTTTCATAAATGGAAATGAACTCCTTTCCACGGTGACTCATCTCCATCACGCTCATGCCGCTGCCGTGCCAGTCCAGCATTTCGCCCGCCGCCTGCCGCAAGACCTCTTCGGGCAGGTTCGCCGGGCCAGCGGAAAAATTGAAAGGACGGGTCATTTCTTGGCGGGCGGCTTGCCTGCTCCCGGCGCGGGGCCGGTGCCAATGATCTTCAGCGCCACGTCGTCGAACTGCTTGGCACGTGCGAGGACGTCGGCACGCGAGGCTTCTACCAGCTTTTGTACAAAGACATTGCCCAGCTCGGGCGCCGTAGCCTGGTATTTCTTGACGGCAGGTGATTCAAAAAAAGCAGCAAGCTGCTGGAGTTCTTCCTGTGTGAACCGCTCTGCATACGCAGGTACCAGCGATTCGGCGCTGACTTTGCTAACCTGCTTGCTGATCAGCTGGCTCGCATCATCGGCATATTTCTTGAGTTCGGCGTTAAGTTCTTCAGACGCTTTTGGCTGCTTGGCTTTGGGAACATTTGCCTCCATTTTTGGAGCCCATTTAACAATGAGTTCCTGCGCCGTGGTGCCCGCAAGCTGGTTCACCAGCCGGTCAAGCTCCGGCCCTTGCTGCAGCGCGACCACTTTTTTGGCCAGCTCTGTTTTCGGATCTGCTGCTTGCGCGTGAACAGCCGTGGCGCCGCAGGCCATGGCAGCGATCGTGATAGCGGTAAGGAAGTTTTTCATCAGGTACTTTCGATGTTGGGGGTGTCTGTGCCGGTACCGGTTTCAGTATCGGGTTCATCCAGCGTGGCATCGTTTTCAACGATGCGCTGAAGGCCGCTTAATTGTGAACCTTCATCAAGGCCGATGAGCGTAACACCCTGTGTAGCCCTTCCCATTTCGCGGATTTCGCTGACGCGCGTGCGGACCAGCACGCCCTTGTCGGTGATCAGCATGATCTCGTCGTCCACGTGAACCAGTGTGGCCGCAACCACCTTGCCGTTGCGCTCGCTCTGCTGAATGGCGATCATGCCCTTGGTGCCGCGGCCGTGACGTGTGTATTCGGTGATGGACGTGCGTTTGCCATATCCGTTCTGGGTGGCTGTCAGCACACTTTGCTGCTCGTCTTCGGCGACCAGCATGGCGATCACGCCCTGGCCGTCTTCGAGCATCATGCCGCGCACGCCGCGTGCATTGCGGCCCATGGGGCGCACGTCGTTCTCATCGAAGCGCACGGCCTTGCCACCGTCACTGAACAGCATCACGTCGTGCTTGCCGTCGGTCAGCGACGCACCAATCAGGTAGTCGCCTGCGTCAAGATCGACCGCGATGATGCCGGCCTTACGCGGATTGTTAAATTCGTCGAGAGCGGTTTTCTTCACGGTGCCCATGGAGGTGGCCATGAAGACGTATTGATCAGCCGGGAAGCTGCGCTTTTCGCCCGTGAGAGGAAGGACGACGGTGATTTTTTCACCTTCCTGCAGGGGGAACATGTTGACGATGGGCCGACCGCGAGAACCGCGAGAACCGGCGGGTACTTCCCAGACCTTGAGCCAGTAGAGCCGGCCGCGATTGGAAAAGCACAGGATGTAATCGTGCGTGTTGGCGATGAAGAGCTGGTCGACCCAGTCGTCTTCCTTGGTGGCGGTGGCCAGCTTGCCGCGGCCACCGCGTTTTTGTGCCCGGTATTCCGACAGCGGCTGGCTCTTGATATAGCCGGTGTGTGAAAGCGTCACCACCATGTCAGTGGGGGTGATCAGGTCTTCGGTGCTGAGATCGAACGAGCTGTGCTCGATCTGGCTGCGGCGAGCGCCGAGCTTTGTCTGGCCGAATTCCAGCTTGATGGCTGTCAGTTCTTCGCCAATGATGATGGACACTCGCTCAGGCTTGGCCAGGATGTCGAGCAGGTCGTCGATCTCGGCCATGACTTCCTTGTACTCCGCCACGATCTTGTCCTGCTCCAGGCCGGTCAGGCGTTGCAGGCGCATCTGCAGGATTTCCTGTGCCTGTGTTTCCGAGAGGCGGTACAACCCGTCGTTGCCCATGCCAAACATCTTCTCGAGACCGTCGGGGCGGTAGTCATCGGCGTTCACCACGCCGCCATCGGCACGCGTGCGGGTCAGCATTTCGCGCACCAGGCTGCTGTCCCAGGGGCGCAGCATCAGCTCGGCCTTGGCGACGGGAGGCGTGGGGGCATTTCGGATGATGGCGATGAAGTCGTCAATATTGGCCAGGGCCACTGCGAGGCCTTCCAGCACGTGTCCCCGCTCCCGTGCCTTGCGCAGCGTGAACACGGTACGGCGCGTCACGACTTCACGGCGGTGCGACAGGAAGACCTGGATCAGGTCCTTCAGGTTGCAAAGCTTGGGCTGGCCATTGACCAGTGCCACCATATTGATGCCGAAGGTGTCCTGCAGCTGGGTCTGCTTGTACAGATTGTTCAGCACTACTTCGGGCACTTCGCCACGCTTGAGTTCGATCACCAAGCGCATGCCCGACTTGTCGCTCTCATCCTGAATATGGCTGATGCCTTCGATTTTCTTCTCGTGCACCAGCTCGGCCATGCGCTCCTGAAGCGTCTTTTTGTTGACCTGGTAGGGGAGCTCGTCGACGATGATGGACTGGCGCTGGCCCTTGTCGATGTCCTCGAAATGGCACTTGGCACGCATGACCACCTTGCCGCGGCCGGTGCGATAGCCGTCCTTGACGCCATTGATGCCGTAAATAATGCCGCCCGTGGGGAAGTCCGGTGCGGGCACGATCTCCATCAATTCGTCAATGGAGGCCCCCGGGTTTTTCAGCATGTGAAGGCATGCATCGACCACTTCGTTGAGGTTGTGGGGCGGAATGTTGGTCGCCATGCCCACCGCAATACCGCCCGATCCGTTGACCAGCAGGTTCGGCAAGCGGGTCGGCATGACCAGCGGCTCCTGCTCGCTGCCGTCGTAGTTGGGGCCGAAATCGACAGTTTCCTTGTCAAGGTCGGCGAGCAGCTCATGGGCAATTTTTGACAGGCGGATTTCGGTGTAGCGCATGGCCGCGGCGTTGTCGCCATCGACAGAGCCGAAATTCCCCTGACCGTCAACCAGCAGGTGGCGCAGGGAAAAATCCTGGGCCATCCGCACAATGGTGTCGTAGACTGACTGGTCGCCGTGCGGATGGTACTTGCCGATCACGTCGCCGACGATACGCGCTGACTTTTTGTAAGGACGGTTCCAGTCGTTGTTCAGTTCGTGCATGGCAAAAAGCACGCGCCGGTGTACCGGCTTGAGGCCGTCCCTTGCATCGGGCAGAGCCCGCCCCACGATCACGCTCATCGCGTAATCGAGGTAGCTTCGCCGCATTTCCTCTTCAAGACTGATGGGCAGGGTTTCTTTAGCGAACTGGGTCATGAGCGGCCTGGTTGGGATTTCGAGATCTTGAAGGAAACCGCTGATTTTAAGGCCGGAGTTTAAAGCGATGGCCTGTGGCGGGACAGCAACAAATGCTGAAGAATCTTAAGTCTGTGTCAGACGAAGCCGATAGCGTGCTTGAAGGTTCAGGCAGGTGTGGCACAATCGATGTAACGCTTTGAGTGATGGTCACTCACGGCGTGTAAATTACTAATCGCAGCCAGTCTGCGGCTTTTCTCTAGAGGAGAACCATGAAGAAACTCAACAAAGTGGCAATGTTGTTTGCTTCCGCAGCGCTTGTTACCGCCGCTGGTGCACAAACTATCGACAACTGGAAAAACGGTTCCAACGAACTGGTCTGGAAAAACGGTACCAACGAACTGTGCTGGCGTGACGCTTATTGGACGCCTGCTACTGCAGCGCCTGGTTGCGATGGCGCAATTGCCCCTGCAATGGCTCCTGTTGCTCCTCCGGTTGCTGGTCAAGCTGCGAAGCCTGCCCCTACTCCTGCCACTCCTCCTCCTCCTGCCGCAACGAAAGTTACGTACGCTGCTGACGCTTTCTTTGACTTCAACAAGTCAGTGATCAAGCCAGAAGGCAAAGCCAAGCTGGATGACCTGGTCGGCAAGATCAAGGACATCAACCTGGAAGTCATCATTGCCGTGGGTCACACTGACTCCGTGGGTAGCGATGCTTACAACCAGAAGCTGTCGGTTCGCCGTTCGGAAGCCGTCAAGGCATATCTCGTGTCCAAGGGCATCGAGAAAAACCGCGTCTACACTGAAGGCAAGGGCGAGAAACAGCCAGTTGCTGACAATAAGACCGCCGAAGGCCGCGCGAAGAATCGCCGCGTGGAAATCGAAGTGGTTGGCACCCGCGCCAACAAGTAATCCTTTCGGATCGCTTAAAAAACCGCGCTACGGCGCGGTTTTTTTATGCCTCAACGATAATGCGTCATGTCTATCAGCGATAACTTCGACCCCGCCGAACTGGCGAAATTCTCAGACCTGGCCCACCGCTGGTGGGACACCGAAAGTGAATTCCGCCCCTTGCACCAGATCAATCCGCTCCGCCTGGGCTGGATCGAGAGTTTGGTCCCACTTAAAGGGCTGCGTGTACTCGACGTCGGCTGCGGCGGCGGCATCCTGGCCGACTCGATGGCGCGCCGAGGCGCCGATGTCCTGGGCATCGATTTGGCGACCAAAGCGCTGAAAGTCGCCCAGCTTCACGCGCTGGAGGCACAGACCGAGGGTGTCCAATACCGTGAAATCAGCGCCGAAGCGCTGGCAGCCGAGCAGCCTGGCCGTTTTGACGTTGTCACCTGCATGGAAATGCTGGAGCACGTGCCCGACCCGTCTTCCATCGTCAAAGCCTGCGCCGCGCTGGTCAAGCCTGGGGGGTATGTGTTTTTTTCGACCATCAATCGCAATGCCAAGGCCTTTCTGTTTGCCATCGTTGGGGCGGAATACGTACTGAATATGTTGCCACGCGGCACCCACGAGTACGCCAAACTGATCAAACCCAGTGAACTGGCCGGATACTGCCGCGTCTCCGGTCTCTCGCTTGAGCAAACCCGGGGCATGGAATACAACCCCCTGACACGTCACTATTGGCTCAGTGCGGACACCAGCGTGAATTACCTGCTGGCCACGCAAAAGAGCTGAGTCTCGTTTTTACCCACATTCGCGCTACATGTTCAAAGACACCGATGCCGTGCTGTTCGACCTCGACGGCACCCTGATTGACAGTGCCCCTGATCTGGGCGCAGCGGCCGACAAAATGCGCACGGACCGTGGCCTGGAATCGCTGCCCCTTGCGCTTTACCGTCCCATGGCCGGCGCGGGTGCGCGCGGCATGATTGCCGTGGCTTTTGGGTTGACGCCCGAAGACACCGGCTTTGGCGTGCTCCGGGAAGAGTTTTTCAGCAATTACGAATCGCGCATGACCGAAAACACCTCAGTGTTTGAGGGGGTGGCGGATCTGATCGCGCGCATCGACCAGATGGGGCTGAAGTGGGGCGTGGTGACCAACAAGTCCGCCCGCTTCACCATTCCGCTGACCAAGGCCATGCCTTTGTTCAATACAGCGAAAACCATCATCAGTGGCGACACCACGCCGCATGCCAAACCCCATCCGGCTCCCTTGCTGGAAGCGGCACGCCAGCTCGAGCTTGCCCCCGGGCGCTGCATTTATGTCGGCGATGACGAGCGCGACATCCTCGCAGGCCGGGCCGCGGGCATGCCCACGGTGGCCGCAGCCTACGGCTACCTCGGCAAAGCCGCCGATACCGAGGGCTGGAAGGCCGATGCCACTATCGCGGCGCCCGGCGCGCTCTTGAATTTGCTGCGAATGGCGTAAACTAGGCTTCCTGGGGCTGCATTGGTTTCGACGTGGGTTCGGACGCGGTGTGGTGCATGTCGAGCTGAGTGTGCTCGTAAAACTGATTCAAACAAACTAACTGCAAACGACGAACGTTTCGCACTCGCTGCTTAATTGCCAGTGAGCTTTACAACAGCAGGCCGATGGGCTGGGCAAGGGGTGTTTAGCGCAAGTTAAATGCTCCCGGCTGTAAAGATAATTTCATCGGCTGGCTCCGGGCTGGGTACCTTAACCCGGGGCAAGATAATAGGGTGCTGGCGTCCTGTGTAGCGTGCGACTGCGCGACACAGGTGGCGAGACTCAAATCAGACCGCTAAACATGTAGATCTGCCCGAACAAGGCTTGCGGACGGGGGTTCAAATCCCCCCAGCTCCACCACTTCACGAAAGCCCAGCCTTTACCGGTTGGGCTTTTTCATTGGGCGCGTATTTTCGGGGTGCCTGTCTGCTCCCTGCTCATGCCCGCCGCCCTGGTACCGGGCGACAATAGCCCCATGGCAAGCATGCAACTTCAAGAAATTCTTTTCTCTCAGGGCTTTGGCACGCGGCGCGTGTGCGCGGGGCTTATTCAACAGGGTTTTGTGGCTGTAGCGGGCGTCCTTTGTGCGGAACCAGCTATGGAATTCATAGCAGAAGGCCTGCACTTCACGGTGCAGGGCGTGGCCTGGGAGTACCACGAGAAAGCCTACCTGATGCTGCACAAACCGGCCGGCTACGAATGCTCGCAAAAGCCCAGCACCTATCCCAGTATTTACACCCTGCTGCCGGCGCCGATTCGCCAGCGCGGCGGTGGCGCGGCTGCCGGCGTGCAGGCGGTAGGGCGGCTGGATCAGGACACGACGGGTCTTTTGCTGCTGTCGGATGACGGCAAGTTCATCCACCGCATGAGTTCGCCCAAGCACCATGTGCCCAAGGTGTACGAGGTGCGGGCCAAGCACCCGGTCGACGACAAGCAAATCCAGAAACTGCTGGCTGGCGTGGTGCTGGACGACGACCCGAAACCCGTGCGAGCCGCCGCGTGTGAAAAAACTGGTGAAAACCAGCTCAGCCTGACCCTCACCGAAGGCAAATACCACCAGGTCAAGCGCATGATTGCCGCGGTGGGCAACCGGGTCGAGGAAGTGGGCGGCTTGCACCGTTCACGCATCGGTTCGCTGGATTTGCCGCCTGACCTGAAACCCGGCGAATGGCGCTGGCTGACGCCGCAAGACATGGCGAGCATTTCAGTGCCTTCGGCCAAAACCCCCTGAAACCGGTAAAAAACCTGACCCAGACGCGGCGGCAAGCGGTTACGCTGCCAGCTTCGCAAAAAGCAAACCTGGAGGAAACATGAACCCACGCCGTCAATTCCTGAATGCCGCCGCAATCGGTGCCGTGGCCGCGCCGTCGCTGGCCCTGGCGCAGCACGCGCCAAAAGCGTCGCGAGGCCCAGTCCTGTTAACCGTCAGCGGGCGGATCGGCGCGGGCAACCGCGGCGCCTTCGATCCGGCGTTCGACCAGATGATGGGCAAGCAGAAAATCCAGTTCGACAAGGCCCATGCCTTTGACTTTGCCGCGCTCACCGCGCTGCCGGCTGTCACTATCAAGCCGACGCTGGAATACGACAGCAAGCCGCACACCCTGAAAGGCCCTTTGCTGGCCGATGTTATGAAAGCTGCCGGTGTGAAGTTGACGGACAAGACGACGCTTTTCCTGCGCGCCGTGGACGGCTATGCAGCCCAGGTCACCGCCGCCGAAGCCAGCAAATACCGCTTCATCGTTGCCACCCACCTGGACGGCCAGCCCATGACGCTGGGTGGGTTGGGTCCGCTTTGGGCGGTGTACGATGCCGACCGTTTTTCCGACATGGCTGCCAAGCCGCTGCCGGCGCGCTTTGCATCCTGCCCGTGGGCGATGTACCACATCGAAGTCAAAGAGGCTTGAGCGGCGCCTGCTCCCGTTGAAATGACGGTCCAGGCCTTCTTTTTCCAGATGAAATCGGTCTTTTAGCCAATAGGGACGGGCGCAAGAAGCTATAAAAAACGTAGCACCCGTCAAGCGGTTCAATCGATGTCTTTGAGAAAGTCAGTGATCGCTTCAACCATTTTTTCAGGCTGGTCGCGCTGGGGTGAGTGTCCGCAGGCGGCCAGCCTCAGTTGACGGGCATGGGGTACGGCCAGCGCAATCTCGTCCAGTTGCCGCATCGTGCCGTACTCGTCATCAAACCCCTGGATGAGCAGCAGCGGCGCCGCAATGCGCGTGCAGTCCGGCCGGATGTCAAAGTTGCGAAAGTCCGGCGACAGCCAGACATCGTTCCATTGCCAGAAAGCGACGTCCACATCAGCGTGGTAACGAGCCAGGCGTTCGCGCAGGCCGCCAGACTCGAATGCAGTGGTCGCCTGGGCAATTGCCTGAACTGCGATGTCTTCGACCAGCACGTGCGGTGCCATCGCGATGCAGGCCGAAACCGGGTGCCGGCTGGCGTGGAGCAGGGCGATGCTGGCGCCGTCGGAATGGCCGAGCAACACGGGGTTTTCAACCCGCAGCGTATCCAGCAGCGCGGGCAACACCTCCCAGGCCTCGCGGTGCATGTAGTCGGGTAGCAGGCGGCCGGTGCGCTGGCCGTTCTGCTTTGCCGGTTCACCGCGTACGTTTGGTACGGGCTCTGACTGCCCATAGCCGCGTCGCGAATACACCATACCCGCCCGTCCGGTTGCCGTGCATACCGCCTGGGGCCAGTCCAGGCCGCGTTGCGTCCAGAGGCTGACCGAGCCCAGGCCTTCATGCAGGAAAACCACCGGAGCGAGGTCGGCGCGCCCGGCGATGTGCCTGACCTCCAGGCGCGCGCCGTTGATCTCCATCAAATTCATCGCTGCATCGTAAAGGATGTAAACGATTGGGCGAATCTGGCGTTGGAAAAAGGGGCCGCAGAGGACTTTTGGGCACCTTCAGGCATTTGCCATGGCTGACGCCCGGTACACTAGCCGGTTGCACGTAGAAAGACCGTTTTTGTGAATGTTTTCGTCCGTTTTGCCGCCGCCTGGCTGCTTGCCCTTGCCGGTTTGGCATGCTCCACCGCCTTTGCCCAGACGGCCGCCGCTGGTGCCGCACTTTCGGGAATCACAACGCCTGTTTTTGTGCTGAACTCGCTCGAAGACAGTGTCAGCGTGATCAACCCGGCCACCTGGACGGAAACCAGACGCATTGCCACCGGCAAGCAGCCGCATCACCTGTACCTCACGCCCGATGAAAAGTCGGTGATTGTTGCCAACGCGCTGTCGGACTCGCTCACCTTCATCGACCCGAAAACCGCTGAAGTGCAGCGCACGGTGCGCGGCATCATCGACCCGTACCAGCTGCGCTTTTCTCCCGACATGAAATGGTTTGTGACGGCCGCCAACCGCCTCAACCACATCGACATCTACAAGTGGGACGGCAAGGACATCACGCTGGCCAGGCGGGTGGCCACCGGCCGGACACCGAGCCATTTGTGGATCGACACCAAAAGCACCACGATTTATTCGACCATGCAGGACAGCGACGAGCTGATCGCCATCGACCTGCCCAGCCAGTCCATCAAGTGGCGTGTCAAGACCGGTTCCATCCCGGCTGACGTGTACGGCACTGCCGACGACAAGCACCTGCTGGTGGGCCTGACCGGCGGCGACGCCGTCGAGGTGTATGACGTGAGCGGCGCGCAGCCGCAGCGCACCAAGGTCATCAAGACCGGCGCCGGCGCGCACGCGTTCCGCGCCTTCGGCGATAAACGGCATGTGCTGGTCAGCAACCGCGTGGCCAACAGCATCAGCAAGATCGACCTGCAGACCCTGGAAGTGGTGGACAACTACCCCGCGCCGGGCGGCCCTGACTGTATCGACGTGAGCCGTGACGGCAAGCAGATACTGGTCACATCGCGCTGGGCGCGCAAGCTCACGGTGATCGACGTGGCAAGCCACAAGATCGTCCGGCAGGTCAATGTTGGAAAGAGCCCCCATGGCGTCTGGACGCTTGACCACGCACCTAGATAGGCCCCCACGCTCCCCCACTTTGTGTGGGTCGCTGCCCCCCGGGGGGGCCGCTGCGCCTGCGGCCCGGCAAAGCCGGTTCCGCGGCCCCTGCTTGCTTGAAGAGTCCCAGTGGACCGCCGCTGCACCGGGTCCGCTGCGGGCGTTACTTGCTATCATTTTTGCAGCTGCTTGCGCTCATCCTGCTTGGGCTGCAGGCAAAAACAATGCACAAAAAGCCGCACAAAATGCACCGCAGCCGGCCGAAGCGGCCTGCAAACCCGTCTACCTGACGCTGGACACCGGCCACATGGCTGTTGCGCCGCTGATGGCTGAGGTGTTGAACAGACACAAGGTCAAGGTCACCTTTTTTGCCGCCAATGAGCGCACGCAAACCGGCGATGGCAGCCTGGGCACACAGTGGGCTGGCTGGTGGAAGGCGCGGGCGGGCGAAGGCCACGAATTTGCCTCGCACACCTGGGACCACGTTTATTGGCGGGGCGATGTACCCGGCGCACCCGGTGCACCGGTGCAGTTCAAGATGCGGCCTTCTGCGGGCCCGCTGGAAGGCAAGGACTTCACCTGGACGGCGAAGCAGTACTGCGAGGAAATCGGCAAGTCCAGCAAACGCCTCGAAGAAATCACCGGAAAAAAAACACTGCCGCTCTTTCGTGCGCCGGGCGGTAAAACCTCGCCCGCGTTGCTGGCGGCGGCCAAGTCCTGCGGCTTTGAGCATGTGGGCTGGTCGCCCGCTGGTTTTCTGGGCGACGAGCTGTCCAGCGAAAAATTCGGCAATGATTTGCTGCTGAAGAAGGCGCTGCGCGACATCCGCTCCGGCGACATCCTGCTGGCCCACCTGGGCATCTGGTCGCGCAAGGACCCCTGGGCGCCTGCCGTGCTGGAGCCGCTCATCACCGGCCTGCAGTCGCGGGGCTTTTGCTTCAAGACCCTGGCTGAACATCCCCAGTACAAAGACTGGATTGCGTCGCAGGCCGCCCCGGTGCCTGCCAGGCCTTCAAAATAAGCCACATGGACTGGTTCAGCGATCTCTTTTCAATGGCGCAGCAGTGGCTGTTTGAGTCGGCCGTACAGCCGGCCATGTTTGCGCTGGGCATGGGCAATCTGCTGGAAGACGGCTACGACGCCACTGCCTGGTTCATGGTGGGCGTGATCCAGGTGCTGATATTGCTGGCCATCGTCGGCCCGCTGCAGCGCTGGCGGCCGGTAGAACCCGTGCTGGACCGGGCCACCATACGCACCGATGTGCTCTACACCCTGATCCACCGGTTGGGCCTGTTTCGCATCGCGCTGTTTTTCACGCTGGACCCGTGGTTTGACGAGGCTTTTGGCGCGCTGCGCACGGCCGGCTATGGCACTTTCCACCTGGACCAGCTCTGGCCAGGTGTGACGGACAACGCCCTCGTCAGCTTCGCGATTTACCTCGTGGTGTTTGACTTTGTGGCGTACTGGACGCATCGCGGCCAGCACCAGATCGAGTGGTGGTGGCGCCTGCATTCGCTGCACCATGCGCAGCGGCAGATGACGATGTGGAGCGACAACCGCAACCACCTGCTGGACGACATCCTGGTTGATTCCATCGTCGTGCTGGTGGCCCAGCTCATCGGCGTGGCGCCGGGGCAGTTCATTGCCATCGTGGCCTTTACCCAGCTCAGCGAGAGCTTTCAGCATGCCAATGTGCGGATGTGGTTCGGGCATGTGGGCGAGCGCCTGTGGATCAGCCCGCGCTTTCACCGCTTGCACCACAGCATTGGCATTGGCCACGAAAGCCACGGACCCAAAACACTGGGGGGCCACAACTTCGGCGTGCTGCTCCCCTGGTGGGACATGCTGTTCCGCACTGTCAATTTTGAGCAGCGTTATGACCCGACGGGCATTCGCGACCAGGTCGAAGCCAACCGCGACTACGGCAAAGGTTTCTGGTCGCAGCAGTGGCTGGGCCTGAAACGCCTCGTTGGCAAAGCCTGAACTTGCTGAGTTCTTAACCCAGCATGAGCCGCGGGACTGGCTTTGCCAGACCGCAGGCGGGCGGCCCCCTCGGGGGCAAGGAGTTACACGCAGTGAACGACTGTGGGGGCTACACTTTCAGCATGAGCAAACTCCTTGACGCCTTCTGGCGCGCCGCGATGTATTGCCTGCACCCGCGGGTCATTGTGCTGTCGATCCTGCCGCTGGTGATCATGGGGGGGGTTTCGCTGACCCTGGGCTACTTCTTCTGGGACAGTGCTGCGGAAGCCATCCGCGTGCAACTTGGGAGCTTCGAGCTGGTTGATGCCATGGTTCGCTGGCTGGAGGGATTGGGCCTGGGCCAGCTGCAGTCTGTACTGCCCAAGGTGCTGCTCCTGCTTTTGATCATCCCCGTGATCATCATCGTCTCACTGCTCTTCGTGGCATTGCTCATGACGCCGGCCATGGTGGCCTTGGTGGCTGAACGGCGCTTTCCCCAGATGGAGCGCAAGCGTGGAGGCTCCCTGTTTACCAGCCTGTTCTGGTCGCTGGGCTCCACTTTGCTGGCCGTGGTGGCGCTGGTCGTTTCGATTCCGCTTTGGCTGATTCCACCGCTGATCCTGGTGCTGCCGCCGCTGATCTGGGGCTGGCTGACTTACCGTGTCATGTCTTATGACGCCATGGTGGACCACGCCAGCAGTGAAGAGCGGCGCCAGATATTCAAGGAGCATCGCCTGCCGCTGCTGGCGATCGGTGTGTTCAGCGGTTACCTGGGTGCGGCCCCCAGCCTGCTGTGGGCCTCGGGCGCGATGTTTGTGGCAATGGCGCCCATCCTGGTGCCGGTGGCCATCTGGATCTACACCCTGGTGTTTGCGTTTTCCTCGCTCTGGTTTGCGCACTATACGCTGTCGGCCCTGGAACAACTTCGCAAGAAGAATAATGCCCTGGCGCCCGACCCGCTTGCGCAAGCAGCTATTGAATCGATAGCAAATGAGCTGGCCCCCGATGCCCTCCCCGGGCCGGCGCCCAGCTTCGGCTCACTGGGCGGCAAGCCCGAATCACAACCCTGAACCCGTTACCTGACAAGCCTGAACATGACCCCACAATTCGGCCTCATCATCGTCGGCGACGAAATCCTTTCCGGCAAACGTGCCGACAAGCACCTGCCCAAAGCCATCGAACTGCTGGGCGCGCGCGGCTTGCAGCTGGCCTATGCCGACTACGTGGGCGACGACCCCGCCCGCATCACGGCCACGCTGGCGCGGGCGTTTGCCGCCGCGCGTGAACACGGCGACGTGGTCTTTTCCTGCGGCGGTATAGGGGCCACACCGGACGACCATACGCGGCAGTGCGCGGCCAAGGCGCTGGGCCTTGAGCTCGCGCTGCACCCCACGGCCAAAACCCTGATCCTTGAGCGCATGGCGGATGTGGCGAAAGAGCAGGGGACACCCTACGAGCCTGACCGCGACGACAACATCCACCGGTTGAACATGGGCGTGTTTCCGGTCGGCGCGGAGATTATTCCGAACCCCTATAACAAGATACCGGGCTTTACCTGCCGGGCGGGGCAGGGGGCGGTTCACTTCGTTCCCGGCTTCCCGGTGATGGCTTGGCCGATGATTGAATGGGTGCTCGACAACCAGTACGCCCACCTGCACCAAAAATCGCCTTACACCGAGAAGTCGGTGATCATTTTTGGGTCCATGGAGGCCATGCTCACGCCCCTGATGCTCGATATTGAAGCGGCCCATGCGGGAGTGAAAGTGTTTAGCCTGCCCAGCGTGGACCACCCGGAATATGGCCGCCATATTGAACTGGGCGTCAAAGGCGCGCCCGAGGCGGTCAATTTGGCCTATCCAGCCATGCTGGCCGGGCTGCACAAATTTGACCTGAAGTTAGGCCCCGAGTTGGTGCGTTAATTTTTTGCACCAAGCTTGTGCGTGTATGTTGATGCACGATCATGGTGCATTCGGTGCTGGCCGGTGTTTTTTGCATTTTCAGCCTGCCAAAGGCTGGAACTGAAGCCAGATCACGGCACAATCCGGGGCTTGGCGGGAAACTCAACCGCCAATGTCTGTGGCACAAAAAGTGCATTCGACAGCCCGAATAGATTTTTCAACCACCCATCCAGCAACAGGAGATTTTGATGGCAAAGACCGTCGCAGACGTCATGAAAATGGTCAAGGAAAACGAAGTCAAGTTTGTTGACTTTCGTTTTACCGATACCCGGGGCAAAGAACAGCACGTGACCGTGCCCGTGTCCCACTTTGACGAAGACAAATTCACGTCGGGCCATGCATTCGACGGCTCCTCAATTGCCGGCTGGAAGGGCATTGAAGCCTCCGACATGCAACTGATGCCTGACCCAAAGACGGCCAACATCGATCCGTTCTTTGAAGAAACCACGCTGTTCATGAGCTGCGACGTGCTTGAGCCCGCCGACGGCAAGGCCTATGACCGCGACCCGCGCTCCATCGCGCAGCGCGCAGAGGCTTACCTCAAGGCTTCCGGCCTGGGCGACACTGCTTACTTCGGCCCCGAGCCAGAATTCTTCATCTTTGACGACGTGCGCTGGAACACCGACATGTCGGGCACCTTCTTCAAGATCGAAGAATACGAAGCGCCCTGGAATTCTGGTGCCAAGCTCGAAGGCGGCAACCGCGGCCACCGTCCTACCGTCAAGGGCGGCTACTTTCCCGTGCCTCCTGTCGACAGCACGCAAGACATGCGCGCCGAAATGGCCCTGATCCTCGAGTCGCTGGGCATCCCCGTCGAAGTGTTCCACCACGAAGTGGCCGGTGCCGGCCAGAACGAAATCGGTACCCGTTTCAGCACGCTGGTTCAGCGCGCCGACTGGACCCAGGTCCTGAAATACGTCGTGCAGAACGTGGCCAACGCCTACGGCAAAACCGCCACCTTCATGCCCAAGCCTGTTGTCGGCGACAACGGCTCCGGCATGCACGTTCACCAGTCCATCTGGAAAGACGGCAAAAACCTGTTTGCCGGTGACGGCTATGCAGGCCTGTCTGATTTCGCCCTGTACTACATCGGCGGCATCATCAAGCATGCACGCGCCCTGAACGCCATCACCAACCCAGGCACCAACAGCTACAAGCGTCTGGTTCCTGGCTATGAGGCGCCGGTCAAGCTGGCTTACTCGGCCAAAAACCGTTCGGCATCGATCCGCATTCCTTACGTTGCCAATCCAAAGGGCCGCCGTATCGAAGCGCGTTTCCCCGATCCACTGATGAACCCTTACCTGGGCTTCTCGGCCCTGATGATGGCGGGTCTGGACGGCGTGGAAAACAAGATCCATCCCGGCGAAGCCGCCACCAAGGATCTGTACCATCTGCCACCCGAGGAAGATGCAAAAGTACCAACCGTGTGCCACAGCCTGGACCAGGCGCTGGACGCACTCGACGTGGGCCGCAGCTTCCTGACCAAGGGCGGTGTGTTCACCGACAGCATGATCGACGCCTACATTGAACTGAAGATGGGTGAAGTGACCCGCCTGCGCCAGGCGACCCACCCTATCGAATTCGAGATGTACTACTCCCTGTAATCAGGGGGGCGAAAGCCCAACCGCCTACTGTTTATTTACACAGTTTGTGGTCAAAAAAGGACGGCATATGCCGTCCTTTTTTATTGCCCAAGCCGGTTGTGGGTTTGCTGGCTTTGTATTTCGGCGCCTTTGCCGCATACTGATAGACCGTCCTCGCCCTTATTGGGCATCGGGAGTACCTATGAAACACACCTTATTGCTTTCTACCTTGTCGTTGCTGCTGGCTGGCGCGGGGAATGCTGCATGGGCGCAGCAGGTATACCGCTGCGCAGGAGTCGGGGGTGCGGCCCCTGAATACATCAACAACACAAAAGACGCCCAAACCCGGAGCTGCAAACTGCTGTCCGGCGGCAATGTGACGGTGATGCAGAGCACGCCGGTGCCCAAAGCCGCGGTTCGCGTGGCTGCGGCCGCAGGCTCCAGTGGCCCGCGCACCGATGGTAGCCCCGAACAGCGGACCCGCGACAACGATTCGCGCGCCATCCTTGAGGCCGAGTTGAAAAAGGCCGAAGCCAAGCTGGCCGAGCAGCAAAAAGAATTCAACAACGGTGAACCTGAAAAACAGGGCATTGAGAGCCGTAATTACCAGCGCTACCTGGACCGCGTGGCCGAGCTCAAGGACAGCATCACCCGTAACCAGAGTGACATTGCCGGCCTGAAGCGCGAAATTTCCCGCCTGCCTGCCCCGGCCTCAGCCGCCGTCGTCAATTAAACCAAGGCGATAAGCCGCGGCGAGCCGGCTTCTGGAGGAAAATGGATGGCTTGAACAAGCCCTCCATCCGTGCCGCTTTATCGTCCGTCCCGGTCACCGGACTTCCCCCCCGCTTTCAGGCGTTTGACCTGCTGGCCACGCTGGTGGCTGTGGTGCGTACCGACGGCACTGTGGTGTTTGCCAATGCCGCGCTGGAAGACGCGCTGGGCACCTCGCGGCGGACCATTGAAGGCTCGCAGCTCCCCGATTGCTTTACCGAGCCGCTCATTTTGCAAAATGCGCTGGAGGGCGCGGGCAGCAATGAATTTGCCGCCCTGCGTTACGACGCGTGGCTCAGGCGCCTGAACCACGAACCGCTGCCCGTGCATGTGGTGGTGGCGCAAACCGACACCCCGGGTGAGGCGATTGTGGAGCTGCTGCCGCTGGAGCAGCAGGCCAAGCAGGAGCGCGAAGAGCGCCTGATCGACCAGGCGCAGGCCAACAAGGAGTTGATCCGCAACCTGGCCCACGAGATCAAAAACCCCTTGGGCGGTATTCGCGGCGCGGCGCAGTTGCTGCAGATGGAAATCGGCAAGGACCTGACCGAGTACACCCAGGTCATCATCCATGAGGCAGACCGCCTGCAGACGCTGGTAGATCGCCTGCTGGCCCCGCACCGCCGCCCGCACTTGGTGGGCGATGTCAATATTCACGAAGTGTGTGAGCGCGTGCGCTCCCTGATCCTGGCGGAGTTCCCAAAAGGTTTGAGGGTTACACGCGACTACGACATCTCGATTCCTGATTTCCGCGGAGACCGCGAACAGCTCATTCAGGCGGTGTTGAACATCGCACACAACGCCGCGCAGGCTTTGGCGGAACGGGTGGCGGCAGGCAATGCGCACATCACTTTCAGGACAAGAATCGCCAGGCAGGTAACTTTTGGCAAGCAGCGCTATCGCTTGGCATTGGAATTGCATGTTATCGACAATGGACCGGGTGTGCCGGACTCCATCAAAGACCGCATCTTCTATCCGCTGGTATCCGGGCGGGAAGGTGGTTCGGGGCTGGGGCTGACATTGGCGCAAACCTTTGTCCAGCAACACCACGGTTTGATTGAGTGCGACAGTGTGCCGGGCCGTACAGATTTCAAGCTGCTTATACCGCTGCCTTGAAATGTGTTCTCAGCCATGATTGATACATAACGCGATCGTGCAGAGGGTTCCAGAAAGCCCTGCATTGAAAGCACGAAAAAAGGGACTGCACTACATGAAACCGATCTGGATCGTTGATGATGACCAGTCCATCCGGTTTGTTCTGGAAAAGGCCCTGCTCCGCGAGGACCTTCCTACGCGCAGTTTCACCAATCCCCGCGAAGTTCTTGCCGCACTGGAAAGCGCGACGGAGGATGAAGGGCCGCAAATTCTTGTGAGCGACATACGCATGCCGGGCGGCTCTGGTCTGGATCTGCTCGAAAAGGTCAAGGAAAAACTCCCCGGCCTGCCGGTCATCATCATGACCGCATTCTCCGACCTCGACAGCGCGGTGTCCGCCTTCCAGGGCGGCGCTTTCGAATACCTGCCCAAGCCGTTTGACTTGCCAAAGGCGGTAGAACTCATTCGCCGCGCAGTGGAAGAAAGCCAGCGCGAAGAGGTGGCTGAAGAGCGCATGGCCTCCGCGCCCGAAATGCTTGGCCAGGCGCCGGCCATGCAGGACGTTTTCCGCGCCATCGGACGGCTGAGCCAGAGCATGGTGACCGTGATGATCACCGGTGAGTCCGGTTCAGGCAAGGAACTGGTGGCGCGTGCGCTGCACAAGCATTCGCCGCGCGCCAACGGGCCCTTTGTGGCCATCAATACCGCGGCCATCCCCAAGGATTTGTTGGAAAGCGAACTGTTCGGTCATGAGCGCGGCGCGTTCACCGGCGCGCAGACCATGCGGCGCGGCCGCTTTGAACAAGCTGAGGGCGGTACGCTCTTTCTCGATGAAATCGGCGACATGCCGTTTGACTTGCAGACGCGCCTTTTGCGTGTGCTGAGTGACGGCCATTTCTACCGCGTCGGCGGGCACAACGCCGTCAAGGCCAATGTGCGCGTGATCGCTGCCACCCACCAGGACCTGGAGCAACGCGTCAAGGAGGGCGGCTTCCGCGAAGATCTGTTCCACCGACTCAATGTGATCCGCCTGCGCCTGCCCGCACTGCGCGAGCGGCGCGAGGATGTCTTCATGCTGACACGCCACTTCCTGCAACAAAGCGCCAAGCAGCTCGGTGTGGAGCCCAAGCGGATTTCCGATACAGCGCTGCAGCAGCTCAGCAACTTTGGTTTTCCCGGCAATGTGCGCCAGCTCGAAAACATTTGCCACTGGCTCACCGTCATGGCGCCGGCGCAGGTGATTGAGCCCAAGGATCTTCCGCCCGAAGTGCTGGGCATTGTTCCCGAATCGGGCAGAAACCCCGTTTTCGCAGAGAAGGTTGGGGCGGCCAAAGCGGAGTGGTCGGCAGGCGCCGCGGAGAAAACTCCTGCCAGCCATGGGGCTGAAGCGGCCGTACCGGTTCCGCCGGTCTCTGGCCCTGAACAAAGCTGGGAAAGTGGTCTTGAAGCAGAAGCCCTGGCGTTGCTGGCGACCGGTCGCAGCGATGTGTGGGATGTGCTGACCCGGCGTTTTGAATCCAAGCTGATTCAGACCGCACTGGTCAATACACGCGGGCGCCGCATTGAGGCCGCTCAAAAGTTAGGCATAGGCCGCAATACCATCACGCGCAAGATTCAGGAACTCAATCTGGAGTGAATGTGGCCCCCACGGTCGCTCACTTCGTGTAGCTCCCTGCCCCCCGAGGGGGCCGCCCGCCCTCCGGCCCGGCAAAGCCGGTTCCGGGGCTCATGCTGGCTTGAAGAATTCAGTGGCGTAACCAGCGGGGGTTTTCACCAGCAGAGGCCGCGGGACTGGCTTTGCCAGACCGCTGGCCTCGCCCCCTGGAAGGGGGGAACGGGCTACACGAAGTGAGCCTGGACGGGGGTCAACCAATCTCCACGGTCACCGGCGCATGGTCGCTGGGCTTTTCCCATTTGCGGGGCACGCGGTCTATGGTGCAGCCTTTGACTTGCGGCTTCAGGGCGTCGCTGACCAGGATGTGGTCGATGCGCAGGCCGCGGTTCTTCTGGTAGCCCAGCATGCGGTAGTCCCACCACGAAAAGCTTTTGGGCGGCTGCTCGAACATGCGGAAACTGTCGGTCAGGCCCAGCGCCACCAGCTGGCGGAAATGCTCACGCTCTTCCTTCGTGTGGTGAATGGTGTCGCGCAAGCCCTCCGGGTCGAACGAATCCTGATCTTCCGGTGTGATGTTGAAGTCGCCCAGCAACACCAGTTGTGGGTGGGCTGCCATCTCCGCGCGTACATAAGCCTGCAGACCTCCCAGCCAGCGCATCTTGTAGGCGAACTTTTCGCTGCCGGGCTCCTGCCCATTGACGAAATAGCCGTTCAGCACCCGGACGGGTCCCGCAGGGCCATCCACCGTGGCGGCAATGACGCGTGAATGCTCGTCTTCAAAACCGACAATGTTTTTCACGACATCACGCAGCGGCGTGCGCGACAGGATGGCCACGCCGTTGTAAGTTTTCTGGCCGAAAGCGGCGGCTTCATAGCCGGCGGCCTTGAGCGCTTCCAGCGGGAACTTGTCGTCCGTCATCTTGAGCTCTTGCAGGCACAACACATCGACCGGATTGGCCGCAAGCCAGTTCAGCACATGCGCGAGCCGCGCAGTGAGGGAGTTGACGTTCCAGGTGGAAATTTTCATGATTTAGTGCTCCGGCCCAATAAGAACATGCGCAAGCAGCTATCAAATATGTAGCAGAGCCAGTACGCCGATGACCAAACCCACCCCGGCCACGACGAACATGCCGTATTCAAGCCACTTCTTGCGGGTCAGCAGCGCAATGGCCGCAAGGGCAATGGCCACCTGCAGCACCGTGGTGGCCTGCGCCCAGCGGTGGTGCTGGTGCATCTGCTCATCGGACGACTTGTCCCAGGTGGTGGCTTCGGCTTCTAGCTTCTCGGCGCCGGCCTTGATCTCATTCTTTTCCTTTTCGTAGCGGTCTACCTTGCCCTGGTAGCCGGCTTTTTTGTCCTCAGGCGCCAGGTCGCGGGCGAGTTCGGCCAGCGACTGCTTGGTGCTTTTCGACTGAAAGTAATTCCACTGGTTGGAAGCTTCCGTCTTCTTGATGGCCGCGTTGTTTTTATACAAGCCCGCATTGGCCTGCGTGGCACCGCCCATGTAGGCAAAGATGGCGCCTATGGTGGCAATGATGGCCGTGATGACCGCGATTTGCGCGATCATGCCGCCGTTGTCGTGGCCGCCGTGGCCGCCTTGAGCCGCATGCTCGAGCTCATGGTCGTGGGGCCCGTGTACGTGAAATCCGCCTCCTGACATATCTTTTCCTTGTGTGTTGTTATGCGTTGTGGTGTGTGTTGCGATGGGAGCAGGGCCTATTTTCGGTAGGTGATGAAGCTGAACTTCATCCCGTTCGCCGACACGTGGTCTTCACGCGCGGCCTCCCGCCATTCGGGCCCCAGTGTCGGCGCATAGGCGTCGCCTTCAATCGTTTCGGCAATCTCGGTGACTTCAATGCGCTCTGCCAGCGGCATCGCCTGCGCGTAAATCTGCGCGCCGCCCAAGATCCACACCTCGGCTGAAGATGCGCACAGCGCCAGCGCGTCGGCCAGGCTCGCGGCCGTTTCGGCGCCGGTGTCTTTCCAGTCAGGCTGCCGCGTGATGACGATGTTGGTGCGGCCGGGCAGCGGGCGGAATTTCACCGGCAATGAATCCCAGGTCTTGCGGCCCATGATGACCGGCCAGCCGGTCGTCAGGCGCTTTAAGCGCGCCATGTCTTCCGGCAGGCGCCAGGGGATGGTGTTGTCGCGGCCAATCACGCCGTTGGCGGCGCGGGCGAAGATCATGTGGATTTTCATGGTGTTCAGAGGGAATCGATCCGGATGATATCCAGATTCAGGGGCCTGGCCGGCGCGATGATCGCGCTGCCGGGAACTGCTTGCAGTTGCTTGAGCAGGCGTGGATTGAGCGCCTCGGAGGTATAGACAGTGTGCACCATCGCCAGTTGGTCGGGCGGTGTGACGGCCTGAAGGTAGTCCTGGTAACGCGAGCGAAGCGCGTCTTCGCCAAGGCCGGTTGTGTGGGCTTGCTCATGGTCAATCCGCACCACGAGGATATTCACGGTATGAGACAGGCCTGCCGCGTCGGGCAGGTCCAGCTGCACGGCCCAGCAGCCGTCGGTCAGTGATTCACCCGCCAGCACCTCCGCCAGAAGCGGCGCCGCACCGGGTGCGATGGCGCGTACAGGGCGGCACAGGAGGGCCTCCCACAACTGCTCGTACAGCGGCGTCAGCCTCCTGTGCGTGTAGCGGCGGCGTATGACGGCTTCACGTGCGGCCTTCGGGTCGCCATGCGATGCGAGATAGCCGCAAATAACGTTCTGCGCCCCGAGGGCGATGCGTTTGTCCAGCCGGATCGATTGCCGCAATTCCTCGACGCCGGCGTTGTCGCCTCTTTCGAGCAACGCCAGGCCGAAGTAGAACCGGGCCATGGCCATTTCGGGATGGCGGGCGGCCGCTGCAGACAGCAGGGCCAGGCTTGAGTCGTCGCTCTGCAACTGCTCTTGCACAATCGCCGTCGCCAGTTCGGTCTGGGCGGGCGTTTGTTCGGAGAAGAGCACATGCACCCCACCGGCAACCAGCCACCGCATCCGCAGGTGGTCGAATCGCCAGTCGGCCTGCGTGTTTTTCTGCCAATCCTCATTGCAGGCCGACAAAACCCGGGCCCATTCCTTGCCGAGAAGCATGTCTCCGGCGCAGGGCGAGCTTTCAACCGGCGGCGGCTCGACCTGCAGGCCGAGCGCCGCCGCACGTTCATGCAGCGGCGGGTGGGTGTCTTGCGCACGCCGTGGGCGGCTGGCTCCCTCCGCGAGCGCCTGCGGCATGAAGCTGCCATGGGCCTCGACAAGATCGGATGTCAGCCCCCAGAAGTTGCCGGGCGCTTGCGCCGATTGCATGCGCAGGTTGCTCAATTGCGTGGGCAGTTTCCGGGCCAGAAGAAAAGAAATAAATTCCAGCCTGGCAAGAGCGTCGGTGAGGTGGCGCGCTGAGGAAGTCCGCGCTGCGACGGCGTCGGCCTCGAATTCACACTGACGGGACCAGCTGGATGATCGCGAGACAAAGTAGGGAACAAACCAGGACGCGATGGCCTTCAGCCCCCCATCCACGAAGCTGTCGTTGCCTTGCATGTGAAGGTAGTGGTCCCATTTGGCCCGCACCCTGTAGATCCAGTGACCCAGACGCCCGTGGTTGCGGGAAAAGTGCCCCAGCTCGTGCGCGATGACGGCTTTCACTTCGTCCTTGTTCAGCATCTTCAGCAAGGGGACACCCAGTATGAGAGTGCGGCGGCTGCCAAACAACGACAGGAAGCCGCCGGTTTGATAAGCCGCCGCGTTCAGTTCGTTGTCCAGCACGATGCGGTGGATGCGCGGCGCCGCGGCGCTGGTACACAAGCCGTCCACCATCTCAAAGAGCGCGGGTGCTTCTTCACGGCGAATGGTGTGCCGGCCAACCGTGCCGGGCGAGGGCTGGACCAGCCACCACAGGAAGAGAAAGGCCGCGAGGCCAAACACCGCGGCAAAACCGGGTCCCCAAATGGCGGCCTGAAGCATCACGAAGGGCGCGATCGGCAAGATGACCACCGTCACAAAGATCAGCTCCGAGGCCAGAGCCAGCAGTGTGAGTGAAAACCGTTGCCGCGAATTGAACGTGGAAGCCGGCGCTGCGGAGGGAGCGCCTGCCTGCACGGATGTCACACCGCTACCGGCGCCTTGATGGCGTCGTGATGCTGATACTCGAGAAACTCAAAATCTTCAAACTGATAGTCAAAGATCGATTCGGGTTTGCGCTTGATCTGCAGCGTGGGGTAGGCAAAAGGCTTGCGGCTCAGCTGCAAGGCCACCTGCTCATGGTGGTTGCTGTAGATGTGGCAGTCGCCACCGGTCCAGATGAAATCACCCACACCCAGGCCGCATTGCTGCGCCACCATGTGGGTGAGGAGAGCGTAGCTGGCAATGTTGAATGGCACGCCCAGGAAAATGTCAGCGCTGCGCTGGTAGAGCTGGCAACTCAGGTTGCCGGGCTGACCCTGGACTTCAGATGGCGCCACATAGAACTGGAAAAACGCGTGGCAGGGCATGAGCGCCATCTTGGAGAGGTCGGCCACGTTCCAGGCGCTCACGATGATGCGGCGCGAATCAGGGTTGGTCTTCAGCGTCTTGATGACTTCGCTGATCTGGTCGATGTGGCCGCCATCCGGCGTTGGCCAGCTGCGCCATTGCACGCCATAAACCGGGCCCAGGTCACCGTCTTCGCGCGCCCATTCGTCCCAGATCGTGACGCCGCGTTCCTTGAGCCAGTTGTTGTCGCTCGATCCCTGCAGAAACCACAGCAGCTCATGCACGATGGATTTGAGGTGAACCTTTTTGGTGGTCACCAGCGGAAAGCCCTCATTCAGGTCAAAGCGCATCTGGTAGCCGAACACGCTTTTCGTGCCGGTGCCGGTGCGGTCGGCCTTGAAGGCGCCGTGGGTGTCCACATGGCGCATGAAATCTTCATATTGAGAGCGGATGGAGCGGGTCATTTACAACCAGTCGGCTTGGGGTCAGGAGGGGGGCGGGGGCCGGCGGGGCGGCGTGCGGCCAAAGGTTTAATTATGCCTTTAGCACCCGTCCCGGGTTCATCAGGTTATGAGGGTCCAGGCCCTGTTTGATGGCGCGCATCATGTCCAGAGCCACAGGTGATTTGTGCTTGGGCAGCGTGTTGACCTTGAGGCTCCCCACACCGTGTTCGGCCGAGATCGAGCCCCGGTAGCGGTCCACCGCTTCGTAGACCAGGGCATTCATGGGCGTCTCCTGCTCGTTCAGGAAACGTGCCTGGTCTTCATTCTCCGGCGCCTGCACGTTGTAGTGCAGGTTGCCGTCGCCCAGGTGGCCGTAGACGACCATGCGCGCGCCGGGAAAACGCGCGAGCAGCAGGGCATTGGTTTCAGTCACGAATTCGGGGATGCGCGACACGTTGATCGAGATGTCGTGCTTGATGTTCAGGCCTTCTTCGGCCTGCGCCATCGGGATGCTTTCACGGATGTGCCACAGTGCGTGCGCCTGCGCCATGCTCTCGGCGACCACGGCGTCGGCAACGCAACCGGCTTCCATGGCGGCTTCCAGCAAGCGTTCGAAGCATTCACGCGCATGGGCTTCGGATTCGTTGTCCGAGTTCTCCAGAACCACGCACCAGGCGTGCTCTTGCCAGAAAGGCACGCGTTGTTGCGGGAAGTGCCTGGCCACCAGGCCCAGTGCGAACTGGCCCATGACTTCGAAACCGGTCAGGCCGGAGCCCAGGTGCTCATGCGCCAGGCCCAGCAGCTGTACGGCGGCCTCAAGCGACGGCACGGCCGCAAAGGCGGTGAGCTGGGATTTGGGCATGGGATACAGCTTCATGATGGCGCCGGTGATCACGCCCAGCGTGCCTTCGCTGCCGATGAACAGGTGGCGCAGGTCGTAGCCGGTGTTGTCTTTTCGCAGGCCAGAGAGGCCGTCCCAGATTTCGCCCTGCGCGTTGACGACTTCCAGGCCCAAGCAGAGGTCGCGCGTATTGCCGTAGCGCACGACCTGGGTGCCGCCGGCGTTGGTGCCGAGGTTGCCGCCAATGGTGCAGCTTCCTTCCGAGGCCAGACTCAGGGGAAACAGGAAACCGGCTTTTTCGCAGGCTTCCTGCAGGTTTTGCAGCACGCAGCCGGCATCGACCGTGATGGTCAGGTTGCCGGCGTCCAGCGTGCGCACCTTGTTCATGCGTGTCAGGCTGAGCACGACCTGCGTGCCGGTGTCGTCGGGTGTCGACCCTACCACCATGCCGGTATTGCCGCCTTGCGGCACGATGCTCACGCGTGCTGCGGCGCAGGCTTTCACCACGGCCGCGACTTCAGGCGTGGAGCCAGGACGCACCACGGCCAGGGCCTTGCCGGTTTCGCGCCTGCGCCAGTCCTGTACCCAGGGCGTCAGGTCGCCATCAATCAGGACATTGGGTGCGCCGACGATCTGGCGCAGGGACTCAATCAGTTGGGTGTGTGTGCTCACGATGTTCGGCTTCAGGTTAAGGGGTTGATGGATTTGAGGCGCTGGAAGCGGT
This sequence comes from Polaromonas sp. P3_B4, assembly GCF_056402835.1. NCBI lineage: Bacteria > Pseudomonadati > Pseudomonadota > Betaproteobacteria > Burkholderiales > Comamonadaceae > Polaromonas > Polaromonas sp. P3_B4. Next base: position 2,331,405 of record NZ_JBFUGQ010000001.1, on the reverse strand, counting down.
GGAGGCGTTTTTCAGCCGCACCCGCACATGCATCGCGCAGGCGACAAACAGCGTGAGGCACAGCAGTACCTCGATGAAGGCCAGGTAGTTGCCGGGGGCGCGGTCGCTCCAGGCCCGCACCACGCCTTCGGTGAAATAAAGCCACACCAGCAGGCTGACCCAGCGGTAGGTGTACATGCGGTTTTTCATGATGCCGGCCAGCGGGATGCACAGCGGCAGCACTTTGAGCGCCAGTAATGAGCCGCCCGGGCGTATGGGCGCCAGCCACATTTCCCAGGCCAGGCCCAGCACGATAAGGCCCAGCAGGCTGGCCAGCGCGAGCCGGCGGGTGATGTCAATTTGCGTTGTTTTGTTCATGGTCATGGGAACCCGCTGGACCGTCAACAGGTTCAAGGTCAGTGGCATGATACCGGGGATGAAATTTCAGCAATATCTCGAGGACCTCTTGAGCGACCTGTCGCGCTTTCCATGGCGTGGCACAGCGCTCACGCTGCGTGACCGTTTCCGGGAAGACCACATGGGCCTGACCGCCAGCAGCCTGACCTTCACCACCTCGATCGCGCTGGTGCCGTTTTTTACGGTGGCGCTGGCCATCTTTACGGCCTTCCCGATGTTCTCGAAGTTGCAGGGCGCCCTGCAGGCCTGGCTGATTCAGAGCCTGATCCCCGACAACATCGCCCGCCAGGTGCTGGGTTACCTGACGCAATTCAGCCGCCAGGCCAATAAGCTGGGCATCGCGGGCCTGGCCGTGCTTCTGGTCACGGCCATCGCGCTCATCCTGACCATTGACCGAACGCTCAACGGTATCTGGCGCGTCAAAAAGGCGCGGCCACTGACGCAGCGTGTGCTCATTTATTGGGCTGCCATTACCTTGGGGCCGCTGCTGCTGGCGGCCAGCCTGGCGGTCACTTCTTATGTGCTGTCGGCCTCGGGCGGCCTGGTGGGCGCTTTGCCCGTCAGCCTGCGTTTTCTGCTCAGCGTTCTGCAGTTTTTCCTGGTGGCGGGGGGCATGGCGGCGATGTACCGCTATGTGCCCAATACCTACGTGAAGTGGTCGCATGCCTGGGTAGGGGGCCTGTTTGTGGCTGCGGGCATCGAGGTGGCCAAACGCGTGCTGAGCCTGTATCTGGGCGCCGTGCCGACCTATTCGCTGGTGTATGGCGCGTTCGCTACCTTGCCCATCCTCCTTGTATGGATTTATGTGTCCTGGGTCATCGTGCTGATGGGCGCTGTGATTGCCGCGTACCTGCCCAGTCTCCTGGCCGGAGTGGCCCGTCGCGGCAGCGCGCATGGCTGGCATTTCCAGCTGGCCATTGAAGTGCTCCAGCAGTTGCACCGGGCACTGGCTACCCCGCGCAAGGGCGTCAGCGCTTCGCAGCTGGCCGAGCTGCTTCAGGTGGACGGGCTGCAGCTGGAGCCGGTACTGGAAACACTGGTTGCCCTGGACTGGGTAGGCCAGCTCAATGAAGCCGAGGGCGAGGTAGAAGCCCGTTACCTGCTGCTGGCCGATCCCGACGCCACGCCGCTGGAGCCGCTGATACAGCAACTTCTGCTGGACAAAGCCGAAGCGGTCCAGGGCCTCTGGGAAAAGGCCCGGTGGCCGGCCATACGGCTGCGCGACGCGCTGTAAACCGCCAACTCCGACCCGCCAATCCCCGCACAGCAGGTTTCGGGGCTAGTCCATCCGGACTAAAAACCAGTCGCTGTTTGGGGATATTTGTGCCTGCCGGCGTGTTGTAACAAAATCTGATTTTTGATTTTTTCACGCACTGACAATGCCATCAAAAACACCAGCCAGGGAAAAATTGGACGGCGCCATTGCCCATGAACGGCAGGCGCACCAGGAAGCCCGACAGATCTACGAAGAGCTGACGGCGAAAATGTGGGCCTACCAGACCGGCAAGGGCCCGGCGCCCACCAATAAAGACTTCGAAATGTGGAGTCAGGCCGTGGAGCAGCGCGTCAAGGTCAAGCAGTTGGGCATCCGGGTAGACGGCGAGTCCGGCCTTTAATTTTTTTGCGTCGCGCCTTCGCGGCGGGTCAAGCGCATACCCGCGTCGTTTTGCCCTCCTGACGTGGCCTCCTTGCGATTTGGCAAGACTCCGCTTCAGCCCAAATGCGTGCCAGGAGGCAGGTTTGAGCCCGTTTTCAAGCCTGATTGCCTCATCCTGCAAAAGCCGTTCGGGGGACGTAAGCCTTGTAAGAATTTTTATGCTGCACCGCACAAATTTTCGCCCGTTAGGCCTTCAGGCGCGCGGGAGGAATTCTTACAAGACCATCTTTATGCTTACGCCACGATTCTCTCCATCTGCTGCAATCCCCTCAATTGACAACCAAGCTGGAGAGAACCGTGACATCACCATCGAACCTGATCGCCGACCCGGCCCTGACAAACGAGCCCATCAACATCAACGAGGAAGCCTCCCTGAAATACTGGGTCAGCGCACTCGATTGCAGCGAGCTTGAACTGCGTGTTGCCGTGGCGGAAGTAGGCCCTGCCGCCAAAGACGTGAGCACTGAGCTCGGGCGGTCTTTATGAGTGCCGCCATTCCCGATGCGCCCGGGCCGCTCGCGGTGCGGGTGAAGGAGCCGTCAGCAGGTCTTTTTTACTGGGTGGTCACGCAGCTGTCAGCCCAAGAGCACATGGCGGACCTGCGCATTGAAGGCTCCGACCACCCGTACCCCACGCATGAGGCGGCGTTGCAGGCAGGTGCGGCATGCCTCAAGGCGTTAAAAACCGGCCCTTTGCAGTCACTGGACTCCTGATAAAGCCCGATAAGGTCCGTTAGAGCCCGTTGTGGGAGGCTAAGGCCACGCCTGGAAACGGGCTCAGTTGCCTTTGATGCGCCGCAAGGCCTGAACCCACATGTCGCGGTACATGACCCAGTCTCCCATGAAGCTGTAGAGTGGCCGCTTGAACGAGGCGGGCCGGTTCTTTTCGAACCCAAAATGCCCGATCCAGGCGAAGCCGTAGCCGCACAGCAGGCCGGCCAGCAGCCACCACGGGTTGCGGGTCATCAGCAGCGCCGCCAGGCAGAGCAGCGTGAGGCTTGAGCCTGCAAAGTGCAGGCGGCGGCAGGTCGGGTTGCGATGCTCGCCCAGGTAGAAGGGGTAAAAATCCGCGAAAGACGCAAAGCTGCGGGGATCAACGGGTGTCGTGGCGCCGGTTTCCGCCGAATCGGGGCTGATGGCATTCATGGGTTTGTCTCCTGCGCCGGATATCCGGTGGTGCGCCTCATTTTGCGACGCTGGCCATAATAGTCAATCCATGGCCGCCAGCCCTCGTCACACCCTTTCCGCGCTCCTGCCTGCATGCCAACCGATCTGCTTCCAGAAACTCCCCATGGTGAACCGCCTGTGACGACGCCCCCCGCGCGATGGGTAATTTGCCTCTGCGCGGACTGGTGCGGCCTTTGCCGCGACTACGGTGTCGTCTTCTCGGAAATGGCCTTGCGCTATCCGGAAAGCCGGTTTGTCTGGCTGGACATTGAAGACGAAGCCGAGCTGGTCGGAGACCTGGAAGTGGAAACCTTTCCCACGCTGCTGATTGCCGATGCGGGCGGCACGCACTTTCTGGGCCCCTTGACGCCGCATGCGCAAACCCTTGCACGCCTGCTGGACTCGCTGGAGCAGACCAACATCAGGGCAGTGCCTCATTTGCCATCCACGCAGGCACTGTTGCGGGCGCTGGAAACGGCGCCGCACCGCGTGGGCACGCAACGCCAGGTCAGGTAGCCGTCGTTGAAAACGGCGCCTTCAGAAAACCCCTGAAGCGCGCACGGCCGCCGCGAGTGGGGCTGGTGGTCAGGCGGTAGTGCGGAAAGCGCTGCAGAAAGCGGCCGATGGCAACGCGGCCTTCAAGCCGGGCCAGGCTGAGTCCGGCACACTGGTGAATGCCGAAGCCGAAGGCCAGGTGGCGGTTGTCCTGGCGTGCCAGGTCCAGGTGTTCGGGCTGGGCAAACTGCGCCGGGTCGCGGTTTGCGGCTCCAATGCACAGCGTCAGCAACGCGCCTTCGGGCAAGTCCACACCGCCCACCTGGCAGGCCTTGAGCGCACGCCGATTGCCCAGCTGGTTGGATGACTCAAAACGTAGAAATTCATCGATTTCAACAGTCAAATCGGCCTGCGACCCTTTATTTACTTGCGCGAGCAGCTCTAATTTTGATAGCAACATCTGCTTCGCGTCCGGCCATTCCTGCAGTAAAACCAGTGCGTTGCCGATGAGGTTGGTCGTGGTTTCGTGGCCGGCGTTGAGGATGAACACGCAGTTTTGCAGCAGTTCGGTTTCGCTGAGTCTTTCACCCGACGCTTCTTCGCCGATCAGCCGTGTCAGCACATCGTGTTCCGGGTCGCCAGGGTGTTTGCGCCGGTCGGCCACCAGGTCCTTGAGGTAGCCGGTGAAGTCCCGCACGCTGCTATTGCCCAGGGCTTCCTGTTCGGGCGTCGGTTTGGGTTCCAGCGCGCCGAGTATGGCCAGCGACCAGCCGCGCAGCGGCGACCGGTCGGCATGCGGCACGCCCAGCAGGTTGCCGATGATCTCCACCGGGATCGCCGAAGCGAAATCCTCAATCAAATCACCGCCGCCCCGGCTTTCGATCGCATCCAACAGGCTATCGACCAGCGTGATGAGCCCGGGCTCCATATCGGCAATGGCGCGCCGCGTAAGGGCGCCCATGATCAGTTTGCGAACGCGCGTGTGAAGCGGCGGGTCGTTGAACACCAGGCTGGTGGTGTGGTGTTCAAACAGGGCCGAGCCCGCTCCGTACTTGGGCTCGAACTCCACCTTCTTGTCCGAGCTGAAGGTTTGCGCATCGCGGTACACCGCCACCAGGTCGGCGTAACGCGTGAGAAACCAGGAGCCATCCGGCATGCGCTTGACCGGCTCGGTTTCGCGCAGCAGTGCGTACACCGGATAGGGGTTGGCGTAAAAATCCGGCGGCAAGGCGCGCAGGTCGAAGCTGGCGGCGATTTCCTGCGCACGCTGCTGCGTCATCGCCGGCGTGGCCGTCAGCACGCTCATGGCTTGATGAAATCCTTCAGTGCAAACAAAACCCCTTCGGGTGCTTCGGTCATCATCTGGTGGCCGGCCTGCAGCATCAACGTCCTGGCATTTTTTGCTTTGGCCTGCAGCGGCGCCGCCATTTTGGGCAAGGTCATGGAATCGTTCTTGCCCAGGATGAACAGCACCGGGCACTGTACTTTTTCGATGGCCGCTTCACCGCCGGTGTAGTCGTCGCAGGCCTTGAAGCCGCGGTGGAACAGGTTGATTTTGGTATTGCTGGCCAGCACCCGTTTCATGAGCGCCTTCGACCCTCCGTACAGCCAGGTGCCCGGGCCCAGCGATGAGGGTGGCGGCGCCAGCATGGAGTGTGAGAAGGTGTTGACCATATCAATCGCCTTCATGGGCTGGTTCAGCGCGTTGTCCAGCAGCGCGGGGGAAACCGTCATCGGTGCGGCGGTTCCCAGTAGCGCCAGGTGCGTCACCCTTTGCGGTGCAGTGGACGCCGCATGCAGCGCCGTGAGGGAGCCGAAGCTGTGGCCCACCAGTGCGGCGGTCTTGATGCCGGCCGCATCGAGGAGCGCGATGATGAAGGCCGCCGCTTCTTCGACTGATTGCGGCGGCTCACCTTCGCTTTTGCAATGGCCGGGCAAGTCGGGTGCCAGCACGTTGAAGCCGTGGTGCGCGAAGTAGCGGGTCTGCAGTATCCAGATGCTGTGGTCGTTCAGAACGCCGTGGATAAACACAGCCGTGGGTTTGGCCGCATCAAAAGGTTTGCCGCCGGTGTAGCAATACGTTTTATGGCCGTTGACGTCGAGGTACATGCTTCAGGTCCCCGCTTTCACGGCGGCTTTTTCTGCCGCCTTGAGGGCGCGCTTGAGGTCGTCCAGCAGGTCGTCCGGGTCTTCCAGGCCAATCGACAGGCGAATCGTGCCTTGTGTGATGCCGCCGGCCGCCAGCGCTTCGTCGCTCATGCGGAAGTGCGTGGTGCTGGCAGGGTGGATCACCAGGCTGCGGCAGTCGCCTACGTTGGCCAGGTGGCTGAAGACTTTCAGCGCTTCGATGAAGGCCTTGCCCTGTTCACGGTTGCCCTTGATGTCGAAGCTGAACACCGAGCCGGCGCCGCGCGGCAGCAGTTTTTTGGCCAGTGCGTGGCTGGGGTGCGATTCGAGCATCGGATGGCCCACGCGCGAGACCAGCGGGTGGGCGGCGAGAAACTGCACCACTTTTTCGGTATTGCCCATGTGCCGCGCCATGCGAAGCGGCAGGGTTTCAATGCCTTGCAGAATCAGCCATGCCGTGTGCGGGCTCATGCAGGCGCCGAAGTCGCGCAGGCCTTCACGCCGCGCGCGAAGCAGGAAGGCGCCCACGGTGCTTTCCTCGCTGAACACCATGTTGTGAAAGCCTTCGTAGGCCTCGGTCAGCTCGGAAAATTTGCCGGACTTTTCCCAGTCGAAACTGCCGCCGTCCACCACCACGCCGCCAATGACCGTGCCATGGCCGCTCAGGAACTTGGTGGCCGAGTGGTAGACCAGGTCGGCGCCGTGGTCAAAGGGCTTGATGAGCCAGGGTGAGGTGAGGGTGGAGTCCACCAGCAGAGGCACGCCGGCTTCATGGGCAATGCTCGACACCGCTTCGATGTCCAGCACATCGAGGCCCGGGTTGCCCACGGTTTCCCCGAAGAAAAGTTTGGTGTTGGGCCGCACGGCGGCGCGCCAGCCGTCCAGGTCGCCGGGCTTGACGAAGGTGGTGGCTATGCCGAAACGGCGCAAGGTGTAGTGCAGCAGGTTCTGGCTGCCGCCGTACAACGCGGTGCTGGCGACGATGTGCGAGCCGGCGCCCATCAAGGTGGCAATTGCCAGGTGCAGCGCAGCCTGCCCGCTCGACGTAGCAATCGCGCCTATGCCGCCTTCCAGGGCCGACACGCGCTGCTCCAGCACCGCATTGGTCGGGTTGCTGATGCGTGAATAGACATGGCCCGCGCGTTCGAGGTTAAAGAGGCTGGCCGCGTGGTCGCTGGATTCGAAGACGAAAGAAGTCGTCAGGTGAATCGGCACGGCACGCGCGCCGGTGGATGGGTCGGGCGCGGCGCCGGCGTGCAACGCCAGGGTGTCGAAGCCGGGGTCTGAGTAACCGGGCATGGGTTTGTCTCCAGTCAGAAAAAAGTGGCGGTGCGCCGGGCAATCGCAGGAGCCCGAACAGATTCTTGCAACCTGCCGTTTGATTGTGGGCTATATTTAAACTGAATTCCCTGTTGCCGCGCTGTGGTGGGACAATGAGGGCCGGCAAGCAGCACAACCGAGGAGATGGCCATGAAGGTTCTAGACATACTGCGCGTGAAGGGCAACACGCTTTACACCGTCCAGCCTGACGAACCCCTTGCCAAGGCGGCCCAGATCATGGCCGAAAAAGACATCGGCTCACTGGTCGTCATGGAGCATGGTGACCTGGTCGGCATGCTGACATTTCGCGAAGTGATTGTCTGCATCGTCAAAAACGGCGGCGAGATCGGCAGCACGCTGGTGCGCACCGCCATGGACGACCACCCGCTCACCTGCACGTCGGAGACCGAACTCGACGAAGTCCGCCGCATGATGCTGGAACGCCACGCGCGCTACATGCCCGTGATGAACCAGAAAGTCATGATGGGCGTGATCAGCCTTTACGACGTGGCCAAGGCCGTGGTGGACAGCCAGAACTTCGAAAACAAGATGCTCAAGGCCTACATCCGCGACTGGCCGGAAGAAGACGGCGCCGACCGCAGCTGACACGAGTGGTACGGGCCTGATGGTGTTCTTTGCATAAAAGATGCCGCCAGCCCAATCAGCCCAATCAGGAAGAGCGCAAGGCGCTATCAAAATAATAGCCAGGTGCGCTAGGTATCTGGCCTGCTTTGCGGGGCAAGGCGATGGGAGCAGGGGTGCGCGACAACGCCAACAACGCCAACGGCCAGCTGTTTTATAGCTCCCTGTTCCTTTCCAGGCTTGCCGACCAGATACTGCTGTTCCTGGTTCCTCTGGTGGTTTTCGAAATCACGGGAAGTGTGGCCTGGTCAGGTATCGCCTTCACGGTAGAAACGCTCCCCCGCTTCCTGGCTTTTCCCGTGTGCGGCGCGCTGTGCGACCGGGTTTCGCCTCTCAAGCTTTTGCGCATCAGCCAGCTCTACCGCGCGCTCGTGTGCATCGGCGGGGCGGCCGCTTTTCAGTGGCTGGGCGGCATTGGCTGGTTGATTGCCCTGTCGGCGGTCTGCGGTGTGCTGACCACGCAGGGCCTGATGGCCCGCGAGGTCATGCTGCCGCAGATATTCAGGCAGCACCGCTTTGAAAAAGTGCTGGCCCATGCGCAGATTGCCGACCAGCTCGGCATGGTCCTGGGCCCCGTGCTGGCGTCACTGCTGCTGCGCTGGATGCCGTGGCCCGCGGTGGTGGCGGCCACCGCGGCGCTCTTTTTGCTGGCCGATGGCGCCGTGACCTTGTGGCACCGGAAGAACCCGGTTGAGCTGGCCGCGCCCGAGACCGCCCCGGACCATTGGCTGCTGCCCATCCGCACCGCGTTTTTGCAGGTGCTGCACCTGCCGGGCCTGAAAAAAGTGATTGCGCTGGCGGCCGGCATCAACCTGGTGATCGGCGTGACGCTCGCCACCTCGGCCGCGATGGTGACCGGGCTGCTGCAGCGCTCTGCGGGCGATTACGCGTTGCTGCAAACGGCCGGCGCCATTGCCACCGTCATCATCCTGCTGTTCATCGCCCGCACTGTGCTGCCCTTGCGCACCCTGGGCCTGGTGTCATACAGCGTGATGTTGGCCGGCGGTTTGCTGACGGGGCTGGCCGGCAGCTTCTGGGTGTACACCGCCGGTTTCTTGCTGGTGATCGGCTTTGACAAGATGTTCAACGTCTATATCCGCAGCCTGCGCCAGAAACTGATTCCACCGCGCGACCTGGGCAAGACTACTGGCGTGATCGTGATGCTCAACAATTTGTCGCAGCCGCTGGCGGGGATGCTGGTGGGGGTGTTTGCAGGGGTGATGGAGGGGCGTGGGGTGATTTTGGGATTGGTGGGGGTGATGGGCTTGATTGGGATTTTGGTTGCCTGGATGAGGCGAGGCGATTAGATTGCAATCCATGTGCAATTTCTGGCCCTACGCCACCGTCAAACCTTAACGACCTGAAAGTAGCGTCAATGCGTCTCTTTGTCACCATCGTCGCCTTCGCAGGGCTTGTCCTGTTTGGGGTCGCCTTTGTTGCCTCCTATGTCAATCCAGGCCTTGTCGAGACCTTGGCGCGTGATGCGATCCGAATGGAAGTGGAGCGCAGAGTGAGCGAACGAATCGAAGCACTGGACGGCGGCAAGCTCGCGGAAATGGCAAAAGGCCTTTCTGGCAGGAATTCATCGGAGATCGCCGAACTCAAACGCAAGCTGGCTGAAGGTCTTCCTCAAAAGGTTGCCGCTGTCGCTGCGCAAATGAGAAATATCGATTGCGAGTGCCGCAAGGCGATCGAAAAATCCATGACCGGGATTCTTGAGCGCAGAACCGCCGATCTGTCGCGCATCAACGAGCGGCTCGAACTTCTGATTCGCACCCAGTACATGGGTGTGGCGGAATCACTGACGCGAGAGTTCCGCATCTTTACCGGCGCAAACGCGCTCGTCTTCTCGCTGCTCGCCATTGCCGCAGCTCTTCGCAAGCGCGCCGGGCTGCAACTTGTGCTGCCGACGGTGGTGCTGCTTGGGGCCGCAGGATTGGTTGGGTATCTGTACCTCTTCCATCAGAACTGGCTGCACACTGTTCTCTTCTCGGACTATGTTGGCTTGGGGTACTTCATCTATTTGGGGCTTGCAATCGCCTTGCTCACGGACATTGTGTTCAACAGGGCGCGCCTTACGACGCGGCTAATCAACGCCATATTCAGTGCTGTTGGGTCCAGCTTGCAGGCAGTGCCATGTTGAGAAATGACCTGACTACAGTATCGAACAAACGTGTGCCGCAAAGCCGCATCTAGCATTTCACCTCAAACAGCAGTCATGGACCGTACAGAATTCTTCTTCGCGCTATCCGGCATGGTTGTCGGCGTGTTTGTGGCCGAGACGGGATGGCCGGAGACATTCGACAAGATATTCCTGGGCGGCGCTGTTGCGCTTGGGATTGCCGGTTCTGTGTCTGTCTCATTCATCCTTCATCGCCTAAGTGCCGGTCATCGCGATATCTACAACGAGATCGGCGCTAACCATGAAGACTTGTCGTGGGGCATTGGTGACGCTTTTGGCCGATTCAAAAAATTCTTGCGCAGTTCACGCCACCGGGAGCTTGATGACGGTTTTCTCAGTACCGCTGTGGTGGTGGGCCGCACGAGCTGGCGTTTAAGTTTTGTGCTGGCGGGAATTGCCTTGTTCTTTGCGCTCAGGAGCCTGGTCGGATGACTCCGACACTAGGTGTCGCCGACATGGGTGAGAAATACTATGTCTGGGAAATCATCTCGTATGCATGGACCGAGATCGGAATCGAGGACACCGAATGCCGGCAACTTGTGCTGAAAGGCAATATCTCGGCGGATGACCTCAAGCTCGTCGATCGAATCATCTTCAGGGATGTCTGCGCGTCGTTTGCCTTTGACACGTTCCTGATTTTTCCGCTCATGCTGTGGATGATCATGCCGGACTGGGGATACGAAGAGAAGTACCTCAAGAAGCGCATGGAGCGCTGGTACGCCCGGCCATATTGGATTCACTTTCTGAACCCGATGCGATGTCTGGGCTATCCGCTTGCCGTGCTCATGGCGCTCAAGTACCGATCGATGCTGCGCAGAGTTGTGTTGAATGGGCACGATGACGTCTAGGCAGGGCATCGGACTCTGCCGGCAAGCGCTCGCTCACGGTTCGACTTGGCGCTATTAATTCAGGAGCTGCTTGCGCCCGATTCCATTGGCCTGGAGGCCGATTTCGTATGAATTTCAGCCCATGCTCGAGTGAATCATCTCCCGAACCCGCGGATAAATCTGCTGGTTCCACTTGCGCCCGCTGAACACCCCATAGTGCCCCACGCCGGTCTGCACATGGTGAGTTTTCATGTAGGGTCGGATGCCGGTGCACAGATCCTGCGCCGCTACCGTTTGCCCTACGGCGCAGATGTCGTCGCGTTCCCCCTCAACCGTCATGAGCGCCGTACGGCGAATGGCGGCAGGTTTGACGAGGCGGCCGCGATAGCTGAGCTTGCCGAGCGGCAGGTCGTAGGTCTGGAAGACTTTTTCGACCGTTTCGAGATAGAACTCGGCTGGTAAATCGTTCACGGCCAGGTACTCGTCATAAAACACACGGATGATGTTGGCCTTTTCCACATCGCCGTCCACCAGGTGCTGGTACATGTCCTGGAAGGATTTTTTGTGCCGGTCCAGGTTCATGCTCAGAAAAGCGCTCAACTGCACAAAACCGGGATACACGCGGCGCATGTAGCCGGTGTGCGGAAGCGGCACATGGCTGATCAGGTTTTTCTCGAACCACTCAATCGGCTGGCTGGTAGCCAGGGTGTTGACGCCGGTGGGGTTCACGCGGCAGTCCACCGGGCCGGCCATCAGGGTCAGGCTGCGAGGCTGGGCCGGGTCGTCGTCTTCAGCCATGATGGCGGTGGCCGCCAGCGCCGCCACGCAAGGCTGGCAAACCGCCACCACATGTGTGCCCGGGCCAATGGCCTGGGTGAAGCGGATCATATGGTCGATATAGTCGTCCAGCGCAAACGGGCCGTGGCTCAGGGACACATCGCGCGCGTTGTGCCAGTCGGTGATGTACACGTCGTGGTCTTGCAGCAGGGTGCGCACGGTTTCGCGCAGCAGCGTGGCAAAGTGGCCCGACAGCGGCGCCACCAGCAGCACCGGCGGCTGGAAGGGCAGGCCCGCGGGTGTTTCCTTGCGAAAGCGCAGCAGGGTGCCAAAGGGCATGGACAGAACGGTTTCTTCCGTCACGGCAAGTTCGCGCTCGCCCACCTTCACTGAACTGATGCCGTAGGCCGGCCGTGTATGCGTCAGCCGCAGGCGTGAAAACACCTCCATCGACGCCGAAATCTTGCGGAGCAGGCTGCCTTCGGTTTTACCCAGCCAGAATGCCGCGCTACCGCTTTGGGCGAACAGGCGAAACGGCGACAGCAGGTCGGACTGGGTTTGGTAGGCCTGGTAAAGCATGGTTGTCCTGACATGAATCGGAATTCGTTGTCTCTTTGTCTCTGCCAGTCCATGCAGGCAAGTTACGGGCCAGTCGGAGCCGAAAAGCGCAGGCTGGCATAAGCCTTGCGGGAGTTCATGCATCCATCCTGCTAGCCAGCAGGGCCTTTCCGGTTCAAGGAGCATGTGTATGGCCAAAGCCATCCTGACGATCAGCAGCAAGAACTACGGAGCGTGGGCCCTGCGCGGCTGGCTGCTGGCGAAGTTCGCGGGTCTGGAATTCACCGAAAAAGTGATTTCACCGGACGACCCGGCGATGAAGGCCGAAATGCTGCTGCTCTCGTCCAGCATGCTGGTGCCTTCGCTGCAGCACGGCAACGTCAAGGTGTGGGACACCCTGGCGATTGCCGAATACCTCAATGAAATCAAGCCCAAAGCCCAGTTGCTGCCCGCGGACATCAAGGTGCGGGCGCACTGCCGGGCGGTGTGCGGCGAAATGCATTCAGGCTTTGCCTCCATGCGCGCTGCGCTGCCGATGAACATCAAGGCCCATTTCTCGAACTTCAAGGTCTGGTCCCGCGCGCAGGCCGACATTGACCGTGTCCTGGAAATCTGGAAGGAATGCCTGGCCACCTATGGCGGCCCCTACCTGTTCGGCAAGCAGCTGTCGGTGGCCGACGCCATGTATGCGCCGGTGGTGACCCGATTTCTCACTTACGACGTGCCGCTGGACAAGGCTTGTACCGCGTATTGCAAGCGCATCATGGAGTTGCCGGCGATGAAGGAGTGGGTGGCTGAGGCGAAGAAGGAGCCGGATGACATTGATGAGTTGGATGCGGAATTTTGAACACCCCCGTCCAGGCTCACTGCGTGTAGCCTGTTCCCCCCTTGCAGGGGGCGGCGCCTGGGGCCGGCGAAGCCGGACCCGCGGCCCCCACTGATGAAATACCCCCGCTATATACGCCCTGAAATCTTCAAGCCAGCATGAGCCGCGGGACTGGCTTTGCCAGACCGCAGGCGGGCGGCCCCCTCGGGGGGCAGGGAGCTACACGAAGTGAGCGACCGTGGGGGCGCTATTTCCAGGGGGTGGGTGGTGGAATTTCGCAGACCGGGTCTACGTCTATAGATTTGAAGTCCGCTGGCCCGACGATTTCCAGGTATTCCATGTCGGGGGAGTAGTCGAACAGGAAATGCTTGATGCCTGGTCGCTGGTGCACCACGTCGCCGGCCTCGACCAGGGTCTCCTTGTCTTCGTACATAAAGCGGGCCCAGCCCTTGGTCATGATGACGATCTGGAAATCTGCCTCATGACGGTGCCATCCCGTGCCTGTTTCTGGTGCCATATTCGCCTTCACAAGGTGCGCGATGACTTTGCCGTTGGTCGCGTCGGCAATGCCAAGGTCACGGTACAGGAAAAAATCGCGCAAACCACCGGAGACAAACTGCGTGTCGCCAGGCTTGACATGGGAAAACTTGGTCGCGGTGCGGTCCAGCATGGGGTGCTCCTGTTCAATCAAGACATCCAATTCAGGATTGGTGCGGTGCAGCAAGCATGAAGTGTTCCAGAGTGTGTACGGCAGGCGCTACACCGCTGGCTGCACAGCCAGGGCGACAGGGAGAGCGGCCGGTTGCAAAGCTATAGTTCAGGAGCGTCTAAATCCACCACCCATCCGACTCCAAGGCGTTTGACATGTGGCTCAAGCTCATTCGTTTCCTCAAGGGGGAGCAGAGGCCTGACCCTTTCTTCAAGCGAGGGCCGGGCTTGATCGGTTTTGTTGACACTTTCACCTTAGAAGACACTGTCCATGCGTCCATCGTTGAAGACCCGAAAGCCCATTGACCAACTCAAGCCGGAAGACCTCATCGCTTTTCCCATCTGGGAGTTCGCAAGCGACGAGGAAGGGGATGAAGAGCAGGACGAAACCTGGGTTCGTCCCCATCCGGCGAAGATGATGGGTCCAGACCTTTACGCCCTGTCCGTTGCTGCTGATTTCCTTGCTTCCTCAGGCCAGACGTTCACCGGCTTTGTTGGCTTGACCACAGCTGGCGATCTCGAGTTTGGGCATGGGGTGCTGCTGCACGAAAACGACCACATCTTCGTTCCCTCGGCCGAGTACCCGCAAGCAAAAAAAGAACGCAAGGCGGTTGCGGCCGCGCTGCGCATGAAAGAGTCTCAGGTCTTCCCGCTCAAGTTCACATTACGTGTTCTTCTGCAGGGCGAAGTTGCACCGCGCCACGGAGAGTTCGCGTAGTCGCAGTGCCGGCAAGCAACCAAACGCTCGCATCATGTCTGTTCTGGATCGACCATTCTTCAATCTGTCTGTGATCAGGGCACCGGTCGCCGAGGTTGCCCAGGCGTTTGATCGCTATCCGCCAATGCGGGTTCATAGCAGCCCAACCCCGTTTGTCTTGCCAGAACAGCCGTACACGGAAGACAAAGACGCGTCGCCGCTCATTCTGTGGTCACCGGCTAACGCCCCTGGGCTAACGGTTTTTATGCCTCACCTGTCTGCGGGAGATGGTTACGTGCCAGCCTATGCGCAGTCGACGTTTCGCTTTGATGTAATTTCCGTTCGAAGTACGGCTGATGATTGCAAGAAGGACGCGCTCAATGAGTTCTCGGCTTATTCCCAAGGCGCTTTGTTGCGCTTTGTACGCGTTATGAGTGACAACCCGGGTTGGGACTTCTATCAAAAGGGAGATCCTTTGTCCTTCGAAAACCTGGAAAAGTATCAGCAGCGATTAAAGCGGAAACGATTGCAGCGAGGCGATGTGCTTGCCTACATTGAATCCTGGGGAGCCCCAATAACATCGGCAATGTTCTGGCGCAGCGACTTTTCCGCTGTTACCTTCTTGCCGAAAGGGCCGGCCCCTTCGGCATTGCTCTGACATGACCACGAGAAACCAGCGCTACCCACACTCCGGGTTTGTCCGGGCGTGTCAACGGCGGGCCTGAATCAGGCTGTCCGCGCCCCCTCAGCCCCCTCTGGGATAATCCCCCCATGAGCGGAAATACCTTCGGAACCCTATTCGCAGTCACCAACTTCGGTGAATCCCACGGCCCGGCCATTGGCTGCGTGATTGACGGCTGCCCGCCCGGCATGGACTTGAGTGAGGCCGACATTCAGGGCGACCTGGACCGCCGCCGGCCAGGCACCAGCCGGCATGTGACCCAGCGCAATGAGCCCGATGCTGTCGAGATCCTCTCCGGCGTGTATGAGGGCAAGACCACGGGGACCCCCATCTGCCTCCTGATCAGGAACACCGACCAGCGCAGCAAGGACTACGGCAACATCCTGGAAACCTTCCGCCCAGGCCATGCCGACTACACCTATCTGCACAAATACGGCCGGCGCGACCCGCGTGGCGGCGGCCGTGCCTCCGCCCGTCTGACGGCCCCCATGGTGGCTGCCGGCGCGGTGGCCAAGAAGTGGCTGGCTGAAAAATACGGCACCACCTTTCGCGGCTGCATGACGCAGATTGGCGACATCGCGATTCCGTTTGAATCGTGGGAACACGTGCCGGGCAATCCGTTCTTCGCGCCGGTGGCTGACGTTTCGAAACTGGAAGACTACATGGACGCGCTGCGCAAGGCCGGCGACTCCTGCGGCGCGCGCATTCGTGTCACGGCGTCCAAAGTGCCGGTGGGCCTGGGTGATCCGCTCTTTGACAAGCTGGATGCCGACATTGCTTTTGCCATGATGGGCATCAACGCCGTCAAGGGCGTTGAAATCGGCGCCGGCTTTGCCAGCGTCACGCAGCGCGGCACCACGCACGGCGACGGTCTGTCGCCAGAGGGCTTTCAGTCGAACAACGCCGGCGGTGTGCTGGGTGGCATCAGCACGGGGCAAGACCTGGAGGTGTCCATCGCCATCAAGCCGACGAGCTCGATCATCACACCGCGCCAGTCGATCGACACCGCGGGCAACCCCTCCGAAGTGGTGACGAAGGGCCGGCATGACCCTTGTGTCGGCATTCGCGCCACGCCGATTGCCGAGGCCATGCTGGCCCTGGTGGTGATGGAGCATGCGCTGCGTCAGCGTGCGCAGAATGCGGATGTGGTGGTCGCCACGCCCAACATCATGCGAAGCCGCAAATAAATCTGCTGCGCGGCCCGATCTCGCATCTGCGGTCCTCACCGTACGGTGTGTACGGCCCCGGTCTTCGACGCGACTTCGGGCCGCTCGCCACGATTTCTTTACGACTTCGCGCCGGTGCGTGCCTTAAGCTTTATGGCTCAGGTGGCGCAGCCCGAAACGGGTTAAAGCCCGTGATCAGCGCGGTGGCCGACAGCACCAGCACGCAACCGGGCAACATGCTGATCGTCACCGGCTCCCCCAGAAACAGCCCGCCCCAGGTCACGCCGAACAGCGGAATCATGAAGGCCGCCGACGTGGTGGCGCTGGCCGGAATCTCGCGCATCAGCCGCATGCTGATCCAGTACATAAACCCGGAGGTAAACGTGCCCAGCACCGTAACGGCAGCCACGGCGCCCGGCGTCAGGACAGCCGAGGGTGCGGCGATCCCGCCCGGTATGAGCAGGATCAGGGCCGCGGCCACATGCACCACCGCTGACGAGGGCAGCGGCGAATAGGCCATGGTGGCGCGTTTCATGAGGATGGCACCGAAGCCGTAGCTGGCCGACGCGGCCACACAGGCCAACGCCGCCAGCACGACCCGGGGCGTGACGGCGACGGGCCCCAGTTGCACCAGCAGCGCGACGCCGGCAAAGCCGACCGCGCAGCCGAGCAGGCGGATGCGGGTGAGTTTTTCCTCACCTGCCAGCGCGGCGGCCATCACGCCGAAGAGCGGCACCGTGGCATTGAGCACCGCCGAATAGCCCGACGGGATGACCAGCGCGGCCCAGTTGTACAGCACAAAGGGAACCACCACCGACAGCATGCTCAGCAGCGCCAGCCGGGGCCACGCCTCGCGCGGCGGCCATTGGCCGCGCAGCCTGCTCATCAGCAGGCCCAGCACGATCGAGGCCAGGACGCAGCGGGTGGCCGCTACCACCCACGGCCCCAGGGCGGGGCTGGCGATACGCAGCAGGGGAAATGATGCGCCCCAGAGGGCGGACATCGCGATGAGCTGGAGGAAGTGTCGGGTTTGCATCAAACGCCGCTCGGGCGGCAACAAAAGCGGCAATGGAAAAGGTGGCTGCCTTGATTGTGCAAGATTCGGCCCGACGCTGCAGCGGCCCGCAAGGCATGGCCGGGGTGAAGGCGCGGATTTTTCCTACACCGCGCCGGGCTCGGGCCACTCTAAATGGAGGTTTTCACCCATCCACTTTCACTTTCGAGGAAGCGCCATGCCCAAAATCACTCCCTCTTCACGGACGTCCTCCACGCGCCCATCCGCACGCGCGGAGCCCGTCACCGCCAAACAGCAAAAGATCCAGCGAGAGCAGGACAGCAAGGACGAGGCCAAGCGTGCCGAGCGCGAAACCACTGCCGGCAAGCAGAAAAAAGCCGTGCAGGCCGGCCTGCAGGATTACCCGGAGCCGCCGTTGCCGAAGCAGCACCTGCGCAAGCCCGGCCTGGAAGCCGAAATGGAACTCAAACCGCAATTCATGGCGCCCAACTACAAGGGCAGCGGCAAGCTGGAAGGGCTGACGGCATTGATCACCGGTGCAGATTCCGGCATTGGCCGCGCCGTCGCGGTGCTGTTTGCGCGCGAAGGCGCCGACGTGGCCGTTGCGTATCTTGATTCCGACCAGGATGCCAAAGAAACAAAGCGCTGTGTTGAAGCGGAAGGCCGCCGTTGCGTGCTGGTTGCCGGTGACGTGAAAGATGCCGGGTTCTGCCGTGAGGCGGTGAAGAAAACCGTCAAATCGTTGGGCAAGCTCGACATCCTGGTGAACAACGCGGCCTTCCAGGAGCATGCCGATTCGCTGGAAGACCTCACGGAAGAACGCTTCGACGAAACCCTGCGCACCAATGTGTACGGCTACTTCCATATGGCCAAAGCGGCATTGCCGTACCTGAAGCAGGGCTCATGCATCATTAACACCGGCTCGGTCACAGGTCTGGAAGGCAGCGCCAGGCTGCTGGATTATTCTGCGACCAAAGGGGCCATTCACGCCTTCACCAAGGCGCTGGCCAGCAACCTCCTGGACAAAGGCATTCGCGTGAATGCCGTGGCGCCCGGCCCGGTGTGGACACCGCTCAATCCGGCGGATTCACCGCCCGATGTCATCAAGGACTTCGGCAGGAAGACCGACATGAGGCGGCCGGCGCAACCTGAGGAGTTGTCACCTGCTTATGTATTTTTGGCTTCTCCTGTTTGTTCCAGTTATGTCACGGGGATTGTTTTACCGGTGACGGGGAGTGTTGGGGCGGTTTGATTTTTTCGTAAAAAAAGGCTTTTGACTAATGGGAGTGGGCGCGAGCAGCTATTGAATTGATAGCGCCTCTTTGAGGCCGGATGTTGCTCCGGCTATGTGCCTTCTTCTGAGATCTGCTGGCCGGGGGTAGCCCGGCGGCTACTCACTTTTCTTTTGCTTCGCCAAAAGAAAAGTAAGCAAAAGAAAGTTACTTGCATGCCGGGCAACCCCCGGCCAGCCACCCTCAGCAAAGCGCGCATCGCCAGAGCAAGAACCGCCCTGGCAGATGCACTCAAATCAGGTTTCTCATCGCCTGCGCCGTCTCCCGCAACACCGATAAAACCCGTCCCCCCGCATCCTCACTCGACTCATGCCCCATGGGCATGGTCACGCTGAGCGCGCCTGCCACTTCCCCGTGCCGGTCCCGCAGCGGTACGGCAATACCGCGGTAATTGAGTTCCAGCTGCTGCTCGGAAATTGCCCATCCTTGCGCCCGCACGCGCGCCAGTTCTATCCGCAGGCGGTCCTTGCTGGCGATTGTGTACGAGGTATAGGCCTTGAGTTCGTGACTGGCCAGCCAGGTTTCCAGCCAGGCGGGGTCGCGCATCGACAGCATTAAAAGGCCTGCAGCAGTGACCTGGGCCTGCACGCGCGAGCCCAGCACGTAGCCGGTGTTCATGGCGCGGCTGGAGCCGTTGCGGGCGATGTAGACGATGTCGTCGCCGTCCATCACGCTGACGTACGCGCTCTCCTGCGTTCCGGCGGTCACGCGCTGCAAAAAGGGCTGCACGATGCGCGGCAGGCGTGCCGACTCCAGGTAGGACTGGCCCAGCCTGAGCACACGCGGTGTCAGCCAGAAGAGCTTGCCGTCGCCGGCGACATACCCCAGGTGTTCCAGCGTCAGCAAATAGCGGCGGGCGGCCGTCCGTGTCATGCCGCAGCGCGCCCCGGCCTGGCTGGCGGTCAGGCGTGGGTTGGCGTCGTCAAAACATTCGATGACGGACAGGCCTTTTTCCAGCCCGGCAATCCAGTCCCGCTTGTCCAGCGTGGAAGGGCTGGGGCCCTGCAATGTAGAGGGTGAAATGGGGAGTTTGGCCGCGGTCATTTGCTGAAGTATTCACAACACGGTGTCAACGTAGGCGTAGGTCAAACCCTTGTTTCGTTCGATCATCGATCTTAAATGAGCGATAAACGATCAATCGGGTAATAAACCTGTTGGGGTTCCTGGGGCTAGCTACTAAAGTTCACACCGAATCTGGCAATTTCAATCGATTATCGAACGTTTCAGGCAATCCAGCATGTTTTCCACCATTCAGGGCAATACCGATGTGTATCTGATCCCCGGCGATCCGGTCGGGCAGGTGCGTGCGCCGGAGGTGTTCAACCTGATCTTCAAGACGCTGGGTATTGATGCTGTCCTTGTCCCGGTGCATGTGGCTGCCGGGGACATCCAGGCTTTTGTGAAGGCCGCTTTCCTGGCCAGGAACGTCAAAGGCATGCTGCTGACCATTCCGCACAAGGCCGAAGTGATGAGCCTGCTCTCGCATTGCAATGACGCGGGCCGGGTAGCCGGCGCGGTGAATGGCATTCGCCGTAACGCAGCCGGTGAACTGGAAGGCGCCTTGTTTGACGGCAAAGGTTTTGTCCTGTCGCTGGACTATTTCGGTGTGGCCTACGCCGGCAAGCGCGTGTTGATACTGGGCGCAGGCGGCGCGGCTGCCGCGATTACCGCTTCACTCGCAATGGCGGGCAGCCAGGCGCCAGCCGCCATTTCGCTCTATGACCCGGCGCCCGGCAAGGCGCAGGTGCTGGCCGACCAGATTGCCGCCGCTATGCCGCTGTCAAACGCAAGCATCGCGGCTGTGAGCAGCGGCGACCCGTCGGGCCATGACGTGGTGGTGAATGCCTCACCGCTGGGGCTCAGGGCCGATGATCCCCTGCCGTGCGATGTGTCCCGTATGGCGCCGCACGCGGCCGTCATGGACATCCTCATGAAGAACCAGCCGACGCCGCTGGTTCGGGCTGCCCGCGAGCGCGGTCTGGCCGCGCAGCCCGGATTTGAGATGCTGATCCAGCAGGTGCCGGACTACCTGGATTTTTTTGGGCATGCCGCAGCGGCGCAGGCCGTTCGCCGCGATGCCACCTTTATCCGTGGGCATTTGTACCCCGCCACGATGGCCGGTGAAATCAGGCGCCCCTTCCAAACCACCCCATCTGACAGTGTTCCCATCCCAGGAGTCGGGGAAGCACGACTCGCATCATCTTGATTTTTTAACCCCCCAGAGGAGACAACCATGAAAAAACGATTCGCTCTCAAATTGATAGCTGCTTGCGCGCTCACAGTAAGCGCTAGCGCCGGTTTTGCGCAAGACGTCATCAAAATCGCCAACATTGTCGAGCTGTCCGGCGGCGGCGCCACGGCAGGCACCAACTTCAAGAACGGCGTTGAGCTGGCCGTCAGGGAAATCAATGCCAACGGCGGCATCCTGGGGAAGAAAATCCAGACAACCACCGCTGATACGCAAAGCAATGCGGGCGTGGCCAAGGGGCTGACGCAAAAGGCCATCGATGATGACGCGTTTGCCATCTTCGGCCCGGTGTTCTCCGGCTCCATCATGGTCAGCATGGCCGAATCACGACGCGCCGAGGTGCCCAACTTCACCGGGGGCGAGGCAGCCAGCATCACTGAGCAGGGCAACCCTTACGTGTTTCGCACCAGTTTCACGCAAGCCACTGCCATGCCCAAGGTGGCACGCTACATCAGTGACCAGGCCAAGCTCAAAAGCATTGCCGTCATTTATGTGAACAACGATTTCGGCAAGGGTGGCATGGACTCGATCAGAAAAGCCCTCGCCAATTCGCCGACCAAAATCCTGAGCGAGATCTCCACCGAACCCGGCCAGGTCGACTTCTCCGCCGCGGTGCTGCGTGCCAAGCAAAGCAATGCAGACGGCGTGTTCGCCTATTCGAACGAAGAAGAGTCGGCACGCTTGCTGCGCGAGCTGCGCAAGCAGGGCTGGAACAAACCCATCATCGGTGAAACCACCCTGACGGGCCAGAAGGTCATTGAGCTGGCCGGTGAGGCTGCCAACGGCGCGATTGCCCACGTAGGCTTGACGGTGGATGCGCCGGTGCCCGCCATCCGCGCCTTCAAGGCCAAGTTCGAAAAAGACTACAAGTACATCTCCGACCACAACGGCATGAAGGGCTACTCCGGTGTCTACGTGCTCAAGGCCGCCATCGAAAAAGCCGGCAAGCTGGATCGCAAGGCCGTGGCTGCGGCCATGAAGGGCTTGAAGGTCAACACCGACAAATACCCCGGCGCGCTGATGTACACCGAGTTCGACAACAAGGGCGACCTCGACCGCATGAGCTTCATGGTGGAAGTCAAAAACGGCAAGCAGGAAGTCATTGACATGGTTCCCCCGCTTGGCCTGGCCACCCGGGACGTGAGCAAGACCCTTCCTTTGGCACCTGCTGCGGCCAAGCCGGCCGCGAAGAAGTAACTGAGTAACTGCAACCTCGGCCGGCCATGCGGGGCCGGCCGCTCATGGGGCAGGGCGCAAGCCCTTCCCATTGAGAACTCCGCTGAATGCAACCGACTTTCTCCATCGGACCTTCCCATGACAGACTTTCTCCAACTCTTTTTCTCGGGCCTGGCCACCGGCAGCATTTATGCGCTGGCAGCCCTGGGCTTTACCTTGCTGTGGCAGGCCTCGGGAACGATCAACTTTGCGCAGGGTGAATTTGTCATGCTGCCGGCCTTCATGATGCTGGCCTTCATTTCGCTGGGCGCACCCATGCTGGTGAGCTTTGTGCTGGCGGTGCTGCTGGCCGTGCTGCTGCTGGGCTGGGTCTTCAAGCGGGGGGTGGTGGATCCGCTCTTCAAGTACGGCATGATGCCCATCGTCGTGGCGACCATCGGGCTTTCCATTGCCCTGCGCAATGGCGTGCGCGCCGGCTACAGCGCCGAAGCCCATCCTTTTCCGAGCCTGTTTGCCGACAAGTTGTTCAACATCGCCGGCGTCACGATAACGCTGCAGGACATCGGCACTTTTGCGCTGGCCCTGATCATCGTGATGGCGACACAGGCTTTCCTGGCCAAAACCGTCACGGGCCGTGCCATGCAGGCCGTGGCACAAAACACCGAAAGTGCTTCGGTACTGGGCATCAATGTGCCGCGCATGATTTTCTACACCTTCGCCATCAATGCCGTGCTGGCGGTGGCGGCGGCCCTGCTGGTCACGCCCACTTACCTTGCCAAGTTCGACATGGGCGAAGGCCTGGGTACGAAGGCTTTTTTCGCCGCCATCATCGGCGGCTTCAACAACTCGCGCGGCGCCTTGCTGGGCGGGCTGATCGTAGGGGTATGCGAGAACCTGGCTGCCGCCTATATTTCACCGGCCTACAAGGACGCCGTGGCGCTGGTTATTTTTATGGTGGTGATTCTCTTCAAGCCACAAGGCCTGCTGGGTAAAAAAGAGGAGCGCAAGGTATGAAGCTCGCCAACAACAAATTTGCCCTGGTATTGACGGTTCTGGCCGCTTTGCTGGTACTGGCAGTGCCGCAGTTCCTGAAGAGCTACGGCATCTACCTGCTGACCTACTGGCTGGTTTTTATCATTGCCACCATGGGACTGAACCTGACCATTGGCTACGCGGGCCAGAAATCGCTGGGCCACGCGGCCTTCTTCGGTATTGGCGCCTACACCGTCGCCATCCTGATGAAGGCGGGTGTCAGCTTCTGGCTTGGTTTGCCGGCTGCCGCACTGATCTGTTTTGCCGTCGGGCTGATCCTGGGCTTCCCGGCGCTGCGCGTGCAAGCCATTTACCTGGCATTCGCAACGCTGGGTTTTAACACCGCCATCTGGCTGGTCATGCGCAATGAAGAGTGGCTCACCGGAGGCACCTTCGGCATCAACAACATTGCACGGCCGTCCCTCTTCGGTTATTCGCTCGAAGGCAACCTGCCTTACTACTACTTTGTACTGGCCGTGACGGTCATCCTTTCGGGCCTGCTGTGGGGGTTGCTGCGCTCACCCTGGGGCAAAGCTTTCACGGCCTTGCGCGACAACCCGATACGGGCCGAGAGCCTGGGGGTGGATATCCGCAATTACACGCTGCTGAGTTTTGCCATTGGCGCGGCTTACGCCGGCATCGCCGGTGCGCTGTTTGCATCGCTGGTGCAGTTTATTGAGCCGGGGCCCTTCACCGTGGCCGCGTCCATCATGATGTATCTGATGGTGGTGGTCGGCGGTGCGGGCTATTTCCTGGGCCCCATCGTGGGCGCCGCGGTGGGGGTGGTGCTGCCGGAATGGCTGCGCGATGTGCCGCTGGTGTCCAACTGGTATTTGCCGATGTTCGGCGCTGCGGTGGTGCTGTTGATGGTGTGGCTGCCCGATGGGTTGCTCAGCATTCCTGACCGTATCCGTGCCAAGCGCGCAGCGCGTGAGGCGTCCCAGGCACGTGCGGCTGCAGCCAGCCGGATCGGAGCGGCATCATGACAAACGCATTGTTAAAAGTTGCCGGGCTCAAGAAGGCCTATGGCGCCATTCAGGCTGTGGGCGGGGTCTCCTTTGAAGTCATGCCGGGGGAAATCTTTGGTGTCATCGGACCCAATGGCTCGGGTAAAACCACCATGTTCAACAGCGTGTTGGGCCAGATCAGCCCCGATGCCGGCACGATCGAACTCAACGGCAAAACCATTACCGGCCTGTCACCGCTGGAGCTCAGCCGGCGCGGCGTGGGCCGCACCTTCCAGACGCTGCAGGTGTTTGGAAAGATGACGGTGCGCGACAACCTGATCGTGGCAGCCCAGGAGCACAAGGGCAGCCTGCTCGGCCGCATGTTTGCGCCCGGCGACTCGGGGCTGGGCGACAAGGCCGATGCGCTCATCGACCAGTTCCGCATCCGCCATGTGGCTGACAAGCTCGCCGGCACCTTGAGCTACGGCCAGCAAAAGCTGGTGGACATCGCCATGGCTTTCATGGCCGAACCGGATCTGGTGCTGCTTGATGAGCCGTGTGCCGGCGTCAATCCCAGCCTGGTGGGCGGCATTTCGTCGCTGCTCCGGGATCTGAACCAAAACCCCAAATTTGGCCGCAAGGCGTCGTTTGTGGTGATCGAGCACAACATGGATTTTGTGATGGGCCTGTGCCACCGCATCATGGTGATGGTCGAAGGCAAGGTGCTGGCCATTGGAACGCCGGCGGAAATTCGGGCCAATAAAGAGGTATTGGACGCATATCTTGGTAATTAGAGCCCCCTGTCTCGGCTCACTTTGTGTAGCCGGAATCCCCCTCAGGGGGACAACCGCTGCGGCCCGGCGGAGCCGGTTCCGCGCCGTTGCTTGGAAAGAGGTCAACTGAGGCTTCATGGAGATTGATATGACAAGTGACATCTGTATTGAATTTGACGATGTGGTGGCGGGTTACAAGGACTTCATGATCCTGAACAACCTGTCATTCAAGGTGCGTACGGGTTCCATCACGCTGCTGTTGGGCCCCAATGGTGCGGGCAAGTCCACGGTTTTGAAAGCGCTGTTTGGCCTGCTCAAACCGCGCCAGGGCCGCATCCTGTTGAACGGCGAGGACATTTCGGGCGTCAGCCAGAAAGAATTGCTGGCCAAAGGAATCGTGTTTGTGCCCCAGGGGCGCAACCTGTTTGGCCAGCTCACCGTGTGGCAGAACCTGGAGCTGGGCGGCATCACGTTGGGTACGAAAACCACACACGAGCGTATTCCCGAGGTGCTGGAGTTTTTCCCGCGCGTCAAGGAACGCCTGCATTCCCAGGCGTCAGCGCTTTCGGGTGGTGAACAGAAGCAACTTGAAATCGGCCGGGCTTTGCTGCTGCGCCCCAAGGTTATCCTGATTGACGAACCCTCGATCGGGCTATCACCCATGGTGGTGCAGGACGTGTTCAAGCTGTTGCAGAAGCTGGCGGCGCAGGGCACCACGGTATTGATGGTTGAGCAAAACGTCAAAAGTGCGCTGAAAATTTCCGATGACGCCATCGCGCTTGAGTCGGGGCAACTGGTGCTGCACAAGCCGGCGGCCGAGCTGCTGGCAGACCCCAACATCGAACGCCTTTTCCTCGGCGGCGGCCATGTGCCGGGCGCAACCGTGGCGCCCGCCATGGCAACTTCCTGAATCTGCTGCAACCTCTCACCGGAGACACACCATGAGCACCTTTGCACAGGCACCAACCGCAGACCGGGAAGCCATTCCCGAAGTTGCCAACCCCCTGGGGCTGGACGGCATTGAGTTCATTGAATACACCACTGCCAAGCCGCAGGCGTTGGGACAGGTGCTGGAAACGATGGGTTTCCGTCCGGTTGCCCGCCACCGCTCGCGCGAGGTATTGCTGTACCGGCAAGGCAGCATGAACGTGATTGTCAATGCCCACATTCCCGCCATGCCGGATGGCGCCGCGCCAACCGACAAGCCGGTGATTGCCGCTGTGGCCTTGCGCGTGCGGGACGCGGCAGACGCTTACCACCGTGCGCTGGAGCGGGGCGCCTGGGCCGTGCCGTCGCGCGTCGAGGTGATGGAGCTGAACATCCCGGCCATCCATGGCGTGGGAAAGAGCCGCATTTATTTTGTAGACCGTTACGACAAGTTTTCGATCTATGACGTTGACTTTGTCCCCATTCCCACGGTGGAGCAGCATCCGCCGGCGGTGGCGGGACTGCATTTCTTTGGTGTCGTGCAATACATCGGCAATGACCGTACTGAAGACTGGGCCGAGTTTTACCGCGAGCTGTTTGGCTTTACCGACCTGCCCGACGAACAGCGCTTCGGCATCCTGCCCAAGGGACGCATCCTTCGCAGCCCGTGCCCGCCTTCGTCGCGCTTTTACCTTCAGCTGATCGAACCTGAAGCCAGCGTGCTCGACGTGGAAGGGGATGAAAGCCTGCAGCGCATTGGCCTGGGCAGCGCAGACGTGCTGGTCACCGTTGCCGAGCTGCGCAAGCGCGGCGTGGAATTCCTCGAGTCACCCGGGGTCCATACCGAGGACCGCGGCGCGCTGACCAAGAGCTGGATGGGCAGCGTGAGTTTTGAGCTGGTCCATGACGTACGCTAAACAGGCGCCAGGCATGAGCCACTACAGCGGCAACATCGACGATTTCGGGATGGACACCATCTCGCTGGCAGGTCCGCTGGAAGCCAAGCTCAAAGCCGTGCGCGAGGCTGGCTTTACGCAGATCATGCTCGCGGCCAAAGACCTGGTAGGCCACCCAGACGGCATGGAAGCCGCCGTCGCTGCGGTGCGTGCAAGCGGTTTGCGCGTCACCGGGTTCCAGGTGTTGCGTGATTTTGAGGGGCTGTCCGGGCACCTGCACGACTACAAGATGGACATCGCCAAATCGATGCTGGAAATGTGCCATGCGCTGGGCTGCCGCCTGCTGCTGATCTGTTCGTCAACCTCGGTGCACGCCACGGGTGAAACCCAGGCGCTGGTCAGGGACTTGCGCAAGCTGGCCATGCTGGCGATTCCGATGAATATCAAGATCGCCTACGAAGCCTTGTCGTGGGGCCGCACCGTCAATGAGTTCCCGCAGGCCTGGGACATTATTTGTGAAGCCGACATGCCCAACCTGGGTTTGGGCTTTGACTCCTTTCATATGTTTGCGACAAAGACCTCGCTGGATGAGCTGGACATACTGGATCCGGACAAAATTTTTCTGGTGCAGCTGGCCGACTTCATGTGGACGGAAATCAAGTCGGTCGAGGAACGTATTGCCACCGCCCGGCATTTCCGCGTGTTTCCAGGTGAGGGTGTGCACAGCGAAGCGCTGGCCACACTGGTCACCAAGCTGCATGGCCTGGGCTACCGTGGCGATTACAGCTTTGAAGTGTTCAACGACGACTACCAGCAAATGCCTTTGCCCACAGTAGCCCAGCGCGCATGGCGCTCTGCACTGTGGCTGGGGGAGGATGTGCTGCGTCGTTCCGTGCCGCTGCCTAACCAGATCCGCTTGAGAAAATGAAGCTCCCACGCTCGTCACTTCGTGCCTGCGGTGCGCTGCCCCATTCTTCCGCGTATGGGGCGCATTTCCCCTTGGCGCGGCCCGGTGGAAAAACATCAGCCATTGTTTTTTGAGAGTTCACGGCATGAGCAGTATTTTTGAAGGTTTTTTGTCCACGCCGGAAATTCTGGAGGCCTTCAGCGAGCGTAACTTCCTGGATGCCATGTTGCGCTTTGAGGCTTCGCTGGCACAGGCGCAGGCCGAGGCCGGTCTGATTCCCGAGGCGGCGGCCCGTTCCATCGCCGGCACCTGCAAGGTCGAGCTGTTTGATGTGGCCAAGATCGTTCGCGAAAGCGGGCGCGCCGGCAGCATCGCCATTCCACTGGTCAAAGCCCTCAAGGAAACCGTAGGACTCTTCAACAAGGAGGCTGCCGGTTTTGTCCATTTCGGCTCGACCTCCCAGGACGTGATCGACACCGCGCTGGCGCTGGTGACCCGCAATGCGTTGGACCTGATTGAGGCCGACATCCGCAAGGCAGTGGCGGCGTTGCTGGTGCTGGCCCGCCGCCATGCCGCAGCCCCTGTGCTGGCCCGCACGCTGATGCAGCCGGCATCGGTCACCAGCTTTGGTTTCAAATGCGCGGGTTGGGCCGCGCCGCTGGCGCGCAGCCTGCAGCGCCTGCAGGTGGCCCGCCACAATGCGCTGGCCGTGCAGCTGGGCGGGGCCGTGGGAACACTGGCGCAGATGAACGGCAAGGGCCCGCAAATCATGGCGCATATGGCGGCCGACCTGAAGCTCAAGCCCGCTGCATTTGCCTGGCACACCCAGCGCGATGAGTGGGTGGCGCTGGGCTGCGAGCTGGGCCTGCTGGTAGGCAGCCTCGGGAAGATCGCCAAAGATATCTCGCTGATGGGCCAGTACGAAGTGGGCGAACTGGCGGAGCCGACCGAGCCGGGCCGCGGCGGTTCATCCGCCATGCCGCACAAGCGCAATCCGGTCGCCTGCATGGTGGGACTGGCTGCAGCGCAGCGCGCGCCGCAGCGCGTGGCCGCCCTGTTGGCGGCCATGGCGCAGGAGCATGAGCGCGCCCTGGGGAACTGGCAGGCCGAATTGGCCGAATGGCCGGGGCTTCTGATGTCGGCGCACGGATCCGTCCGCGCCATGGCCCAGGCCCTGCCGGGCCTGCAGGTGGACACCCAGCGCATGAGTGCCAACCTGGAGGCGCTGCGTTCCGTGCTGCCCGCTGATGCCGCCGACGAGTGGTTTAACCCGGCGCTGGTGCGGCATGCGTCAACACTCGCGCATGCCCAAGCCGACGCTGTTGAAGCACTGGTGGGGCAAACGCACACTGACAGCCATCGCACCAAGACCGCAAAAAGGTAAAACATGAACGACCATGACAAGGGAATGATCAACCGCAGGCGCGTGCTCGGTGATGCCTGGGTGGACCGTTCCATCGCCAAAAGCAATGCCTTCAACGGCGAGTTCCAGGACCTGATCACGCGTTATGCGTGGAATGAAGTCTGGGGCCGGCCGGCGTTCGGCGACAAGACGCGCCGCCTGATGGTCCTGTCGACCATGATTGCGCTCAAGGCGTACGAAGAATTTGCCATGCATGTACGCGCCGCACTCGACGGCCCGCCGGAGTCGCGGCTCACGCCAGACGATATCAAGGAAGTGATTCTGCAGGCCGCCATTTACTGCGGTGTTCCCGCCGCCAACCATGCGTTCTCTGTGGCGGGTGACATCCTTCGCGAAAAAGGCCTGCTCGCCGACTGACAGGGCACGCATCTGCGGCTCCCAAGCAATACATCATTGAAAGACGCATGAAAGAACCTCATCTGCACTGGATCAGTGAAGGCCAGGGGCCTGTCGTCGTGCTCAGCCATGCATTGGGCTGTGACCTCACGATGTGGGACGGCGTGACGGCCATCCTGAAGAATCGTTACACCGTGCTGCGCTATGACCACCGCGGCCACGGCCAATCGGAAGCGGTACCAGGCCCTTACACACTCGACCTGCTGGCCGATGATGTGGTGGGCCTTATTAATGGGCAGGGCGGTGGCCCGGTGCATTTTGTCGGGCTCAGCATGGGCGGCATGACGGCGCAGGCGCTGGCAGCGCGGCATCCGCAGCTGCTCAAAAGCATCGTCATTGCCAACGCCGCCATGTTTTACGACGACGCGGCGCGTGCCATGTGGCAGGCGCGCGTTCACACCGTACAGGCCCAGGGCGTGGCGGCGATATCAGACGGTGCGATGCAGCGCTGGTTTACGCCGGAATTCAGGGCGGACGAGGCGGGCGGCGGTGCGCGCAAGGTAGCCGCGCTACGCAAGGTGCTTGAAACCACCGATGCCACCGCTTATGCGGCCAGCTGCGAGGCGGTTTCCCGCATCGACTTCCGAATCAGTAACGGCGCGATCCAGTGCCCGGCCCTGGTGATTGCCGGCACGCGCGACGAGGCAACGCCCGTGGCCATGTCTGAAGCGATTTGCGCCAGCATCAAGGGCGCGCAATTGCGCACCTTGCCAGCGGCTCATTTGAGCGCGGTGGAGCAACCAGATGCATTTGCCGACTTGCTGGAACGCTTTTTCGAAAGCCTGCGCTAGGGCGCTGCCGGCGGCCTGATCGGGCAGGTGCGGGAGCGGGGGGGCAGGGTGCTTCGGTGATGGGGCGGCGGCGTCGATAATCGGCCCAGGCTAATAGCCAAGCCCCACCCACCCGAACATCCGGAAAGCCCCGCTTCATGAAAACAATCCTTGTCCTGAATGGCCCCAACCTCAACTTGCTGGGAACGCGTGAGCCGGCCGTGTACGGCTCTCAGACCCTGGCCGATGTGGAAGCGCTGTGCACCAAGGCCTGCGCAACCCACGGTTTCAGGCTCGACTTTCGCCAAAGCAACCACGAAGGCGTGATGATTGACGCCATCCATGAAGCCGGGCGCGCCCAGGCGGCTGGCACGCTGGCAGGCATCGTGCTGAATGCCGGTGCTTACACCCACACCAGCGTGGCCCTGCACGATGCCATCAAGGGCGCGGGCGTCACGGTGATCGAGCTGCACATCAGCAATGTGCATGCACGCGAGGCTTTCCGGCATCACTCTTATATTTCACCGGCTGCCAAGGCGGTGATGGCCGGCTTCGGCGTCAAGGGCTACGCCCTGGCCATCGCGGGCCTGGCCGAGCTGGCGGCCTGATCCGGTTGCGGCTGACCCATGGCTGCGCCACCGAAATTTCCCGTTGACGAACGTGAGGTGGAGTTCAGTGCCATCCGCGCTCAGGGTGCGGGCGGGCAAAACGTCAACAAGGTCTCCAGCGCGATTCACCTGCGCTTTGACATTGCGGCCTCGTCACTGCCTGATGCCGTCAAGGAGCGGCTGCTGGCAACCAGTGACAATCGCATCACGCAGGAGGGCGTGCTGGTGCTCAAGGCCCAGCAGCACCGCACCCAGGAAATGAACCGCAGCGATGCCATGGCGCGCCTGCAGGAGATTGTTGACAGCGTCTCCACACCGCCCCGGGCGCGGCGCGCGACGAAACCCACCTACGGCTCGAAGCAGCGCCGGCTGGCCGGCAAAAGCCAGCGCTCGGAAATCAAGTCGTCGCGGGGCAAGGTGGGCGGCGACTGAGTCCTGCCGGCAGTCCACCAGGTACCGTTCAGGTCACCATATAGCGCCCGGGTTTGTGGTTGACCCAGAGGAAAAGGCTCATCAGTACGGCGGCCATGACGGAATACGCCACGCGCTCAGGGGGCACGACTGCCAGCGCCATCAACACCACGGCCGAATCAATGGCCATCTGTATCTTGCCGGCGCGCCAGCCGTGCTTTTCCTGAAGATAGAGGGTCACGATGGTGGCGCCGCCCAGGCTGGCCCGGTGCCGGGCCAGGAAGAGGCAGCCGGTCCCCAGCAGCAGGCCGCCCACCAGCGCGGCGTACAGCGGGTGGATGTCTGCGATGTCGAGCACTCGGGGCGACCAGTCCGCCAGCAGCGACAGCAATGCAATGGACAGGAAGGTCTTGATGGTGAACTCGCGGCCCATGCGGCTCCAGGAGAACCAGTAAAAGGGCAGATTGACCAGAAAGAACAGCTTGCCGAAACTCATGCCCGTGGCGTAGTGCAGCACAAAGGCCACGCCGGCCGTACCGCCCGTCAACAGGCCTGCCTGGTTGAAGATCACCATCGCCAGCGACACAAACAGCGTGCCCGTGAAGATGCCTTGCGCATCGTCAAAAAGGGTGTGGCGCTCGGGGGGAGGAAATGGGGCCATGGGGACGCTGGGATATTTGGCTGCGGGCAGGTTGCAGCAGCTGTGCATGATTTGTGCCAGTGCTGGCGGCACGCTCGTCCGCGCAAAAGGCGATGCGCCCGTGTTCCCCGCAAGCCAGGATTGCGCTTTCCAGGCGCTAAATATGCATGATTTAGGGCTCCAGGCCAATAGGAGTATGCGCGAGCAGCTATCAAAACAGTAGCGCTATGCGCGGCGCTGGTTTCCTTGCTGCAGCCTGTCTCGCACCTGCGCGGTGATTTCCAGGGAGTGCCGGGCGATGGCGGGGTCGTAAATGTGAGTGGTCACCATCAGTTCATCGGCCCGGGTGTCCTCGATGAAGCGCTGAAGCTGGTTTTCAACCGTTGCCGCCGAACCTGCGACGGCATAGCGCAGCATACGCTGCGCGCCGGCTTTCTCGGCCGGTGACCAGTAGCTTTCGATGTTGTCGATAGGCGGCGGCATCGGCCCCGGCGTGCCGCGCAACAGGTTGGTCATGGCCTGCTGCACGGAGGTGAGCTGGTAGTGTGCCGCTTCGTCCGTTTCGGCCGCGACGACATTGGCCACCACCATGGCATAAGGTTTGGCGAGCTGCGCGGAAGGCCTGAAGCCGCTGCGGTACAGGTCCAGCGCCTGCATAAGCATGTCGGGTGCGAAATGCGATGCGAAGGCAAAGGGCAGACCCAGCATGGCAGCGAGCTGGGCACCGAAGAGGCTGGAGCCCAGCAGCCACAGTGGTACCTTGAGGCCCGCGCCCGGCACGGCGCGGATTTTCTGGCCGGGCTCTAGCGGTTCAAAATAGGCCTGCAGTTCCTCGACGTCCTGCGCAAAGGTGTCGGCGTTGTTCTGGTTGTCACGCCGCAGCGCGCGTGCGGTGAGCTGGTCGGTGCCCGGTGCGCGTCCCAGCCCGAGGTCGATACGGCCAGGGTACAGCGAAGCCAGCGTGCCGAACTGCTCGGCGATCACCAGCGGCGAATGGTTGGGCAGCATCACCCCGCCGGATCCCACGCGGATGGTTTGCGTGCCGCCCGCCACGTGGCCGATGACCACCGCGGTGGCGGCGCTGGCGATGCCGGGGTTGTTGTGATGCTCGGCCAGCCAGAAGCGCTTGAAACCCAGTTGTTCGGCATGCCGGGCCAGGGCCAGGGTGTTGCGAAAGGCATCGGCGGCAGTGGCGCCCGTGACGATGGGGGATAGATCGAGGACTGAAAAGGGGATCATGTTTTTGCGCCCTCTCCCCGAAGGAGTGGGAGTGAAGAGGAAGCGAGCCAGCCTGAATTCATGGATGTTGTTGTAAGGGTGCCGGGCCAGTTTAGGAGCTTGGCGATGGCCGCATGAGGGGCAGGGTATAAGAACCTGTTTACGGTCTAAACGAGGCCGCGCAAGCCCCTTCTCGGGATGGGATGCAAGGCGCGGTGCGACACCCATAGCACAGCTATGGGTTAGCATCGCAACGCCGCAGACTGCCCGAGAAGGGGCTTGCCCTTCGGGTTGGGGTGACGCAAACGCGGTCGCGTTTGCATCCCCATTGGGGCAGCTGCACGACGCCCAGCCGGCCGGCTGGGCGGTCGGGCGATTGAGCCACCCAGGCCCTTGCATGGGCATTAGCCCATGCGGCGGTCCCGGTCGGCCCACTCATCCCGATTGCACCCCAACGCGGCTCCGTTTAGACCGTAAATAGGTTCTATCTCCCATGACAGATTCGGCAAACATTGAGCTGCCCTCCGAAGCGCTTGCGATGCTGCGCACGGCCAGCCGTTTTGAAACCCCTTGCGGCGACGGCACCATGGTCTGGCACACGTGGGGCCAGGCCACGCGCCGGCCCGGGCTCGCGCCCCTGGTGCTGCTGCACGGCGGCAGCGGCAGCTGGATGCACTGGCTGCGCAACATCCCCGCGCTGGCCGCGTCGGGCCGCTGGGTGCTGGTGCCCGACCTTCCCGGTTTTGGCGATTCGGCCGCGCCTTTACGGGGCACCGATGCCGACGTGCTGCCCGAACCGGTCGAGCAAGGGCTGGCCCTGCTGGCGGGCGAGGCGGCCTGCGACCTCGTGGGATTTTCCTTTGGCGGCATGGTGGCCGGCTTTGTGGCGGAGCGCTTCCCCGCCCGGGCGGCGCGTGTGGTGCTGGTGGGTGCGCCCGGCCTGGGTGTCGCGCCCGAAAAAGCCATACGCCTGCGCGCATGGCGGCATATCACCGATGCGGGCCAGCGCGACGAGATCCATCGCCACAACCTCGCGGCGCTGATGCTGTACCGCGCGGACGCGATCAACGAACTGGCCTTGCGCCTGCACATCGCCAACGTGCTGCGCGACCGCATGAAGGGCCGCAGCCTGGCGCGCACCGGCGCGCTGGCTCAGTCACTGGCGCGGCTGCGCTGCCCGGTGTGGGCGATTTACGGGGAAGAGGATGCGCTGTACCGCGGCAAGCTTGATGGGCTGCGGGCAGCCCTGGAGCGAGCTGCGGACTTCAGGGGCCTGGCCCTGGTCGAAGGCGCCGGCCACTGGCTGCAGTTCGAGCGCGCGGAGGCCTTCGACAAAGCCCTCCTCACGACGCTCGAAGCGCCTCTTTAGCTTTTACTTTTCAATCGCGAGCAGTTCGATGTCGAAGGTCAGCGTGGCATTGGGTGGCACCACGCCGCCGGCGCCGCGGTCGCCATAGGCCGTGGCGGGTGGACAGGTCAGTGTGGCCTTGCCGCCGACCTTGATCTTCTGCACGCCTTCGGTCCAGCATGGCACCACGCGGTTCAGCGGGAAGGTGGCGGGCGCGCCGCGCTTGTAAGAGCTGTCAAATTCCTTGCCGTCGGCCAGCGTGCCGCGGTAGTGCACCTTGACGGTGTCCGTCGCTTTGGGCTGCGCGCCGGTGCCGTCGGTGCTGTGCACGATCTTCACGCCGCTGGGCAGGGTCTCGGCCGGGGCGGCGGCAAGGGCGGTGCTGGACAGGGCAATGGAGGCCAGGGCGATGAGCGCGGCGGTCAATGTCTTCATGGAGGTCATGCTTTCGTGGCTATGGGGTAATCGGAGAGGGTGACCTGGATTATCGTCCTGGCTCTCGCCTTGCCTCAGTGGTGCCGGCTCGCCTATCTCAGGTTGTCAGGTCGCTGAGCTGGATCCTGAGGGGGCGGAAGGTATGAGTGGTACTCCAGCCAATCAAAATTGGCTCAAATTGGTAACGTCAGCGTGAAAAATTTTGCATTGGCCTTACCAGTTCGAACCATAACCCCATAGCAAAAACCGCCGTCGCATAAACTGCACTTCACGCGGAGGATTCATGCTGGACCAACTCAAACAGGTCGACAACCGTCGGCTCTACCAACAAATTGCCGAGCAGATTCGCGCCTTCATTGACAAGGGCAACTACACCGCGGGTGCGCGGTTGCCGCCGGAGCGCGATCTGGCCCTGCAGCTGGGCGTCTCACGCCCCTCGGTGCGCGAGGCACTGATTGCACTGGAAATTGAGGGCAGCGTGGAAGTGCGCATGGGCGCTGGCGTGTACGTCTGCAGCGCGGCCCAGCGCAAGCCGCAGTCCCTGGCCACCATGGGCGAAAGCCCGATCGAACTGATGCAGGCACGCGCCGCCCTTGAGGGCACCATCGTGCTGCAGGCCTGCGCCAGGGCCACGCCCGAAGCACTGTTGGCACTGCGCCAGATTCTGGACAACATGCTGTCCGCCATGGCGCAAAACCGCTCGCCCCTGGCCTTTGACCGGCAGTTTCACCAAACGATTGCAGCCATGACAGGCAACTCCGTGCTGGAGCGGCTGGTGGGCGAGCTGTTTGACGAGCGCCACAGCCCGATTGCCGCGCGCCTGAGCGCGCATTCCGAATCGGGCCAAAGCTGGGCGATTGCGCTGCAGGAGCATGAAGCCATCTTGCGCGCCCTGGAGAACCGGGACGTACTGGCCGCACAGAACGCCATGCGCATGCATCTGCAAGCCTCCGAACAGCGCTGGGTCGAGAACCGCCGTGAATGGTCATGAGCTAGGGCCTGTTAACCTTTACCCCCTGTATCCGTGGTCAGGCCTGTGCAATTGCGCAGGCTTTTTCCCGTTTTTTTCACCCCGATTTTGATCCCGGATCACGGGTAAGCACCAATACACACGCACTTCCCGGTAAGGCCAAATACGCCACATCGTGTCAGGTGGCCTTACCAATTTGCAGGACGGCAGATTCATCCCTCCCGGTCCCCTGACCTACCAAGAGGAGTTCGCATTGCTGTCTTCCGTGTCCGATCCGGTTCGTCCCGACGCGCCCAGCCCCGCCGAGGCCGGCGTACTGTTGCGCCTGGAAGGGATTACCAAACGCTTCCCGGGGGTGCTGGCGCTGGATGGTGTGAGCTTTGAGGTGCGAAGCGGCGAGGTACACGCGGTGTGCGGCGAAAACGGCGCAGGCAAATCGACGCTGATGAAGGTGATCAGCGGCCAGTACCAGCCCGATGCGGGGGCCCTGTACTACCGCGGCGAGGTCTGTCAGTTCCAATCCACCGCCGAATCCCAGGCTGTCGGCATTGCCATCATTCACCAGGAGCTGAACCTGGCTCCGCACCTCACGGTGGCCGAAAACATTTACCTGGCCCGCGAGCCACGCAAAGGCTGGCTGATCGACCGGGCGGCACTGCGCCGCCAGGCAAAGCAATGCCTGGACCGCTTGGGGCAGGACATCTCACCGGACGCCCTGGTCAAAACCCTCTCGGTCGCCCAACAGCAGATGGTGGAAATTGCCAAGGCGCTGTCGCTCAACGCCCAGGTGCTCATCATGGACGAGCCCACCTCGTCCCTCACGGAGTCGGAGACCGAGAAGCTGTTTGCCATCATCCACGAGCTCAAGCGTACGGGGGTGGGCATTGTCTACATCTCCCACCGCCTCGACGAACTGGCGCTCATCGTGGACCGGGTCACCGTCTTGCGCGACGGACGCTACGTGTCAACCGAACGCCTGGCCGACACCAGCGTGGAAGAGATCGTGGCAAGGATGGTGGGGCGCTCGCTGGATGATGTATTCCCCAAGAGAACCTCCGTGCCCACTGCCGACGTGTTGTTGCGCGTACAGGGCCTGACACGCCAGGGTGTGTTTCACGACGTGAACTTTGAGCTGCGCCGCGGCGAAATTCTGGGCTTTGCAGGGCTCATGGGGGCCGGCCGCACTGAAGTGGCCCGCGCCATTTTTGGTGCCGACTCTATCGACGCCGGCGAGGTGTTCCTGGCCGGGGAGCGACTCACCATTCACTCGCCACGGGATGCCGTACGCCAGGGGCTGGCCTACCTGTCAGAGGACCGCAAGCACGACGGACTGGCATTGAAGATGAATGTGGCACAGAACATCACGCTGGCCAACATGGAAGCCGTGTCCAACCGTGCGGGCATGATCCAGTTTGCGAAGGAGCAGGATGCCGCACGCCATTACATCGGCGCTCTCGACATTCGCACGCCCAGCAGCAGCCAGATCGTGCGCCTGCTCTCGGGGGGCAACCAGCAGAAGCTCGTGATCAGCAAATGGCTGTTCCGTCAATCACGCGTGCTGTTCTTTGACGAGCCCACACGCGGCATTGATGTGGGCGCCAAGTACGCGATCTACCAGTTGCTGGACCAGCTCGCAGGCCAGGGTATTGGCGTCGTGATGATCAGCTCCGAGCTGCCCGAAATCATGGGGATGACCGACCGTGTCGCGATCTTCCATGAAGGCCGCCTGGTCACCATCCTCCCCACCCGCGAGACCCACCAGGAGGAGGTCATGCACTACGCCTCCGGCCGCAGCGTGCCGCCCCTGCAAGCCGACCAGCTGACCCACTGAACCCTCCAGGACTTCTTTCCCGAACCACACCATGACCGAACAACAACAAGACCTGTTTCAGAAATTTGCCGCGCTGGCCAGCCTGCTGGGACTCATCGCCATCTTCTCGTTCACCAGCAACGCCTTCTTCAGCGTGGGCAATGGCATGACCGTGGCGCTGCAGGTGACATCCATTGCCTACCTCGGCATCGCAGCAACCTGCGTGATCATCACGGGGGGTATTGATCTCTCGGTAGGTGCCATCCTGGCACTGTCCGGCGTCGTGGCCGCCATGCTGGTCAAGGCGGGCGCGCCCGTGCCGCTGGGCATGTTTGCCGGCCTGCTGGTCGGTGCCCTGTGCGGGCTGATCAACGGCCTGTGTGTGACGGTGCTCAAACTGCCGCCCTTTATTGCCACCCTGGGAATGATGCTGGTGGCACGCGGCGTGGCCTTGCAGCTGACCGATGCCCGCGCCATCAGCGGCCTGGGCGACAGCTTCGCAGAACTGGGCAACGGAGCCTTGTTCCGCATCGTCAATATCGGTGCGGACGGCTTCCCCGATGTGGTGTTCGTCGGCATTCCCTATCCCGTGGTGCTCATGATCGTGCTGGCGCTGGCCGTCTCCGTCCTGCTTAACCGTGCCACGCTGGGCCGCCATCTGTACGCCATCGGCTCCAACCTGGAAGCCGCCCGGCTCTCGGGCGTGAACGTCAACGGCGTGACGCTGTTTGCCTATGTGCTTTCCGGTTTGCTGGCCGGGCTGACCGGTTGCGTGCTGATGTCACGCCTGGTCACGGCCCAGCCCAGCGAGGGCCTGATGTACGAACTTGATGCCATTGCCGCCGCGGTGATAGGCGGGACCTCGCTCACGGGTGGTGTGGGCACGGTGTCGGGCACCGTCATTGGCGCGTTCGTGATTGGCATCCTGCGCAACGGTTTGAACATGAGCGGCGTGTCCGCTTTCACTCAACAAATTCTGATTGGCGTCGTCATCCTGCTGGCCGTATGGATCGACCAGATGCGCCATCGCAAGTGATCCCTACCGGCAGGGCTTACCGGGACTTCGAGAGACAACCTCCACAACCACTACCCATGAGGAAAGAAATGAAAAAATTTGTCCACACACTGATCGCAGCCGCCCTGGTGGCTGCGTCGTCGATGGCTATGGCCGCCGACAAGGAAATTGCCGTCATCGTGAAGACCGCCAACTCGGACTTCTGGCAAAACGTGAAGAAGGGTGCCAACGCTGCCGTGGGAAATCTCAAGGGCTACACCGCCACCTTCCAGGGCGCAGCATCCGACACCGACCTGGCCGGGCAGGTGGCCCTGGTGGAAAACGCCGTGAACCGCAAGGTCGCCGGCATCGTGCTGGCCCCGTCGGATCCGGATGCCTTGATCCCCGCCATGAAAAAAGCCTGGGAAGCCAAGATTCCTGTGGTGTTGATTGACTCCGCCGCATCGGATTCCGGCAAGGCTTACTACCAGTCCTTCCTGGCCACCGACAACAAGACTGCCGGAGAAATGTCCGCCAAGACGCTGATCGAGAAAGTCGGTACCACCGGCAAAATTGCCGTCATGTCCTACACCGCGGGCTCGGGCTCCGAAATCGGCCGCGTGGGAGGTTTCACCGACTACATCAAGAAGCATTCCAAGCTGCAGATCGTGGGCCCCTTCTACTCCAACTCGCAGATGGGTACCGCACTGAACCAGACCACCGACGTGCTGGCCGCCAACCCCGACCTCAAGGGCATCTTCGGCGCTAACGAACCCACCGCTATCGGCATGGGCCGCGCACTGGTTCAGTCGGGCAAAGCCGGCAAGGTGGTCGCCATTGGCTTTGACGGAAACTCCGACCTGCAAGGCTTTGTGAAAGACGGCACCATCGAGGCGATTGCCGTGCAAAGCGCCTTTGAGATGGGCAACCTCGGCGTAAAGACGGTGGCGGAAATCGTGGCAGGCAAGAAAGTGCCCGCCTTCCGCGATACCGGTGTGTTGATGGTGACCAAGAAAAACATCGACACGCCCGCAGCCAAGAACGTTCTCTACTAAACCGTTCCAACCCAAGGACCCTCCGGCACCGGCTGCCGGAGGATGGGCATATGCACACCACGGATCTGAAACTCCTTCCCCGCGTGGACCTGCGGCTGACAGCCCTGGGCCTCGGCTGTTCGCAAATGGGGGGCCTGTACCGTGCCACCAGCGCCCGCGAGGTAGAGGAGGTCTTTGCGAACGCCTGGGCGGCCGGCGTGCGCTATTTCGACACGGCACCCTACTACGGCTACACCCGCTCCGAGCACCGCCTGGGCGCCCAGCTGGCCGACTGCCCCCGGCACGAATATGTAGTCAGCACCAAAGTGGGCCGCCTGCTGCGTCCTGATGCCAGTGTGACTGCTGGCGATGGCGGATGGGCCAACCCCTACCCGTTTCGCCCGCAGTATGACTACAGCTACAGCGGCGTGATGCGCTCATTCGAGGACAGCCAGCAACGGTTGGGTCTGGCCCACATCGACATCCTGTACGTACACGACATCGGCCGCGACACCCACGGCGAACAGCATGCGCATTACTGGCAACAATTGACCACGGGGGGCGGCTTCCGCGCGCTGGACGAATTGCGCGCAAGCGGTGCCACCAAGGCAGTGGGCCTGGGCGTGAACGAATGGCAGGTGGTGATGGACAGCATGCAGGAGTTCGACCTGGACTGCACCATGCTGGCCGGGCGCTACACCCTGCTGGAGCAGGACTGCATCACCCCCTTTCTGGGCGACTGCATGCGCCGCGGCAACGCCATCGTGGTGGCCGCGCCGTTCAACTCCGGCGTCCTGGCGGGCAACACCAAATTCAATTATGCGGAAGCCCCGCCCGCCGTGGTGGCGCGCGTGCAAGCCTTGGCGCTGGCTTGCGAGGAATTCGGCGTGCCCCTGCAGGCCGCCGCACTGCAGTTTCCACTGGCGCACCCTGCGGTGGTGAGCTGCGTCACCGGCACCCGCACC
Organism: Polaromonas sp. P3_B4; assembly: GCF_056402835.1. Taxonomy (NCBI): domain Bacteria; kingdom Pseudomonadati; phylum Pseudomonadota; class Betaproteobacteria; order Burkholderiales; family Comamonadaceae; genus Polaromonas; species Polaromonas sp. P3_B4. The sequence continues at coordinate 2,290,944 of NZ_JBFUGQ010000001.1, read as the reverse complement.
GCAACCCAGCTGCAACAGAACGTCGCCTGGCTGGAGACGCCCATTCCCGCCACGCTGTGGCAGGCCCTGCGCAGCCGCGGCCTGCTGCATCCCGATGCGCCGGTACCAGTCTGAGGAAGCCCCATGCTGATCGACGCTCACCCGCATTTCTGGAATCTGGCAAACCGCACTGGCCACTGGCCGTCATCTTTGGCGGCAATGCGCGCCGCCTTTACCACCTTGGCCAACATATAGACGGAAATTGACATGCAACGAATGGGATGGGTCATTGGTATCGACCCCCGGCACATCGCCGAGTACAAGCGGCTGCACGCGGCCGTCTGGCCCGCTGTGCTGCAGCGCATTCACCAATCGCAGGTGCGCAACTACAGCATTTTTCTGCGAGAGCCGGAAAACCTGCTGTTCGGCTACTGGGAATACCACGGCCGGGACTTTGACGCGGACATGGCCGCTATCGCCGCTGATGCTGAGACGCAGCGTTGGTGGACCCTCTGCGGCCCCTGCCAACGCCCCCTTCAAACCCGCGGCCCAGGCGAGCACTGGGCCGCCATGGAATCCGTATTCCACATTGACTAACCACTTCCACCCAAGGACATCTATGCTGACAGTCATTTGCGAAACTCCCGGCGTGCTGCGCACGGTCGAAGGGGCCATGCCCATCCGCAATGAAGGCGATGTGCTGCTGCGCATCCGCCGCGTGGGGGTGTGCGGCACAGATCTGCACATCTTCACCGGCAAGCAACCCTTCCTGGCCTATCCACGCGTCATGGGCCACGAGATCGCGGGTACCGTAGAGGAAGCTCCAGCGGACGGCCCCCTTCAGGCCGGCGACAGCGTCTTCGTCATGCCTTACCTGTCGTGCGGCCGGTGTGTAGCCTGCCGCCAGGGCAAGACCAACTGCTGCGTCCACATCCAGGTGCTGGGCGTGCACCGCGACGGCGCCTTCACAGAGTATCTCAACGTACCCGCGCAGTTTGTGCGCAAGGCAGAGGGTGTCTCACTGGACCAGGCCGCCATGCTGGAATTTCTGGCTATTGGTGCCCACGCTGTACGTCGCGCCGACGTGCAGCCCGGCCAGCGTGTACTGGTGGTAGGGACGGGCCCCATCGGCATGGCTGCCTTGCTATTCGCCGGCCTGCGTGGTGGTCAGGTCACAGCGCTGGACACGCGAAAGGAGCGGGTGGAATTCTGCAAACAACACCTGGGGGCGCATGCGGGTGTTGTGATAGGTGACAACGACCTGGACGAGCTGCGCGCACTGACCGATGGAGATTTTTACGATGTCGTTTTTGACGCCACGGGCAACGCAAGGGCCATGGAGCGCGGCTTCCAGTTCATTGCCCATGGCGGCAAGTATGTGTTGGTGTCGATAGTGCTGGACAATATTACGTTCGCCGATCCGGAGTTTCATAAACGCGAAGCGACGCTGCTGGGCAGCCGCAATGCCACCATGGAAGACTTCGAAACGGTGCTTGAGGCGATGCGGGGCGGCAAAATCCCCACCGCAGCACTCAACACTCATCGCATGGCCCTGGCCGATGTACCCGCCCAGTTCGCCACCCTGCTGGACCCCACGCAGGGCGTCGTCAAGGCGCTGATCGAATGCTGACCGGAGTCTCCACGTGAGCACGCCCATCCTCCAGTTTGGCACCGGGCGCTTTCTGCAGGCGCATGCGGACCTGTTTGTGTCCGAGGCCCTGGCCCAGGGCCAGGCGCTGGGCGGCATAACCGTGGTGCAGAGCACAGACAGCCCGCAGAGCAGCGCGCGCGCCGCGGCACTGGCACATGGCTACCGCGTCGAATTGCGCGGCATGCAACATGGCCGGCGTATCGAGGAAACCGTGCAAGTGAACGCAGTACAGGCCGTCTGGCATGCCCGCCGCGACTGGACACTGTTGCGCGATGCCATGGCTACCACCGTGCAGGTCATCATCTCCAACACCGCGGACATGGGCTATGCACTGGACGACTCCGACACCGCGGCGCTGCTGCGTAGCCCGACGACGACGCCGCCGCCGCGCAGCTACCCGGCCAAGCTGGTGGCGCTTCTGCACCACCGCTGGCAGCAGCAGCCGGAGGCTCCCCTGACGCTGTACCCCTGCGAACTGGTCAACCGCAACGGGGACACGCTGCGCAACCTGGTATCCACGCTGGCACAGAGCTGGGGCGTTACGCCCGCCTTCCTTCGCTATGTGCGGGAGCACTGCGTGTGGGTCAATTCACTGGTGGACCGCATCGTGTCGTCTCCGCTGGAACCCGCCGGTGCAGTGGCCGAGCCCTATGCGCTGTGGGCCATCGAACGCCAGCCGCGCATGGTGCTTCCTTGCAGCCACCCGGCCATGGTGGTGACGGATGCACTGGCCCCCTTCGAGCAACGCAAGCTCTGGCTGCTGAACCTGGGCCACACGATATTGGCCGAACGCTGGCAGCTGCTGGGCGGTGCTGCTGACATGACCGTGATGCAGGCCATGCACACCCCGGCGCTGCGCACCCCGCTGGAGGCCGTGTGGGCCGACGAGGTGCTGCCGGTATTTGACGCCGAGGGCACAGGCCCCGAGGCCCACGCCTACCTGGTGGAATTGCGCGACCGCCTGCTCAACCCGTTTCTGGAACACCGTCTGGCCGACATTGCCAAGGACCACGCGCAGAAGAAGCTGCGCCGCCTGGCACCCGTGCTAGAGCGCGCCGTGGCGCTGCAACTGCCCATCGCACAGACCCAGCTGCGCAATGCGTTAGCTGAAACCGGAAGCACCCTGGGCACTGGTGCCTGAACCACCGGCTGGTCACCTGCGTTTGATGACATGCTGCGGCGCAACATCCGACGCCGCGAGCCCTCATGCCAGGGGCCAGTCCCTCAGCGCCCGGGCGTGGAACGGAAATTCGCCGCAATTGCGCCTCCGGGGTTACGATGCGTAAACCATTCACTCCGTCGGTGGTTCCATGGTGGCACTTGCCGCACAATTCGATTCGCCCCGCCGGCTGCATCAAAGAGCCAGCGACCGGCCGCAGGACTGGCTTGGCACAACGCCCCTGCTGGACCTGGACGACACCAAGCTGCGCCTGAAGGCTCGCTCGATTGTCCAGCTGTGCCGCACCGACCGGGACAAGGCACTGGCTATCTATCGCTTCGTCAAGCGCCTGCCTTATACCAAGCGGATCAAGCTGCAGTACCCGACCGCCCGCGACGTACTTGAGGCGCGCGGAGGCGACGGTGACGACAAGGTGACGCTGCTGATCGCGCTGATGCGCTCCGCCGGCATCCCGGCCCGTGTGCGCTACATGGAGATGCGCGGCGAGATGCTTCGCGGCCTGATCCCGCGGGCCACGCCGGCGGCGCGGCCGCTGGCGGAGTTCTGGCTGGGCCGTTGGGTGCGCACCGACACCTACATCTTCGATGCCGAATACGTGGCTGCGGCGCTCGAACGCCTGAAAGCGAACGGCTGGGAGTGCGGCTGGGGTATCCACATCAATGCCCAGCTTCTGTGGGACGGAAAGAACGACGCCTTCCTCGGCGGTGTGCCTACCGAGCAGGACCCCATGCTCACGCGGCTTCTGTGCGTGGTGAGCGATCCTCTGGAACTGGTGTCGGCATCCCTCGGGGGCAGCGGGCTGCGTTACCGTCGATCACTGCGGGCCTTGCAATGGAATGCGCTGGCTCCGACCATGATTCGGGCCATTCGTGAGCTGCGGGCCGGCTCGCGTTTTTATTGAAATGACAGGCCCTAGCCCATCCGCCGCAGCAACTCCGGCACGGATGACACCAGCATCGCCACGCCGGAGCAGGTCAGCAGGCTCAGCACCAGTCTGCGAAAGGCCAGGTCGCTGATGCCCGTGTAAACACGCCCGCCCAGCCAGGCGCAAATGAGCGCAGCAGGCGCCACGATGGCCAGCATGGGCAGCGTTTCGCGCGTGACCAGGCCGGCGGCAACATAGCTGGCCATGGTGACGGTCAGCACGGCCAGATTGAAGTTCTGGATGACGGCGCGCTGGGCACTCTTTTCGTAGCCGCGCAGGGTGCACCACAGTGTCGGAATCACACCGCTGAAACCACCCAAGGCCCCCATGAAACCACCGGCAACGCCAATCGTGCCGTCGGCGACGCGGCCCCCATGGTGAATGCGCGGGAGCTTGCCCGAAAAAAGCATGGCCGGGCACCATAGCGCCAGCAGCATGCCGAGAAACAGCTTGAAGAGCTGGACGTCAAGTTGCGGCAACAACAGCAAACCCAGCGGGAGCCCCAGCAGGCCGCCGGCCAGAAACGGCAGCAGGCGCTTCCAGTCAGTTGTGCGGCTGACCGTAAAGGCCGCCATGACCTGGCCCGTCAGGCCGCCGAACACCGCCATGACAGCCGCCAGCGTCGGGTCTATAGCCCAGGCCCAGAAAGACATGGCGACAAGGCTGAAGCCAAAACCCGACAGGCCCTGGACAAACCCCGCTGCCGCCGCCCCCGCGACGATCAGGATGATGTGAGCGTCCAACTCAGGCGTAATCACTCACGGGCACGCAGCTGCAAAAAAGGTTGCGGTCGCCGTAAACGTTGTCGACGCGGCCCACCGGCGGCCAGTATTTGACCTGCTTGAGCGAGGCCAATGGGAAGGCGCCGGTTTCGCGGGAGTAAGGGCGGTCCCAGTCAGCGCCCATCAGGCTGGCCGCGGTGTGCGGCGCATGCTTGAGCGGGTTGTTGTCTTGCGGCCATTGGCCAGCTTCGATTTTTCGGATCTCTTCGCGGATGGCGATCATCGCGTCGATGAAGCGGTCCAGCTCGGCCAGGGTTTCGCTTTCTGTCGGCTCGACCATCAAGGTGCCGGGCACGGGGAAGCTCAGCGTGGGCGCGTGAAAACCGTAGTCCATCAGGCGCTTGGCCACGTCTTCGGCGGTGACGCCGCTGGTTTCTTTCAGCGGGCGCAAGTCGAGAATGCATTCATGCGCGACATGGCCGTTCTCGCTGGCGTAGAGCGTGGGGAAGTGGTCTTTCAGGCGCGAGCTGATGTAGTTGGCGCTGAGGATGGCGACTTCGGTTGCTTGTGTGAGCCCTTCAGGGCCCATCATGCGGCAGTACATCCAGCTGATAGGCAGTACGGCTGCATTGCCCAGCGGCGCAGCCGAGACGGCGCCCACGCCGTTGACGGGAATGCCCGCCGTCGCATGGCCGGGCAGGTAAGGCACCAGGTCGGCCACGACGCAGACCGGGCCAACACCCGGGCCACCGCCGCCGTGCGGGATGCAGAAGGTCTTGTGCAGATTCAGGTGGCTCACGTCGCCGCCGAATTCGCCCGGTGCGGCCACGCCCACCAGTGCGTTCATGTTGGCGCCGTCCACGTAAACACGGCCGCCGTGGCTGTGCACCATCGCGCAGAGTTCTTTCACCTGCGTTTCAAACACGCCGTGTGTGCTGGGGTAGGTGATCATCACGCAGGCCAGGTTGGCGCTGTGCTGCTCGCACTTGGCCTTGAGATCGGCCATATCGACATTGCCCTGCGCATCACAGGCGGTGACCACGACGGTCATGCCGACCATCTGGGCGCTGGCGGGGTTGGTGCCGTGGGCCGACGAAGGAATCAGGCAGATGTTGCGGTGGCCCTGGCCTTTGGCCTCATGAAAGGCCTTGATGACCAGCAGGCCGGCATATTCGCCTTGCGAGCCGGCATTGGGCTGCAGGCTGATGCCGGCGTAGCCCGTGGCCTGGCACAGCCAGTCGCGCAGCTGCTTGTCGAGTTCGGCATAGCCCAGCAGTTGCTCGGCAGGCGCAAACGGGTGGATGTTGGCGAACTCCGGCCAGGTGATGGGGATCATCTCGCTGGTCGCGTTGAGCTTCATGGTGCAGCTGCCCAGCGGAATCATGCTGCGATCCAGTGCGAGATCTTTGTCGCTCAGCATGCGGATGTAGCGCAGCATGCCGGTTTCGGAGTGGTGGGTGTTGAACACCGGGTGCGACAGGAAGGCGCTGGTGCGGCGCAGGCCGGCGGGGATCAGCGACTCGATGCCCTTTTCGAAAGCGCTGACCACGGGTACGGTCTGGCCGGGCCTGGCGAAGAAGGACCAGAGCAGTTCGATGTCCTTGCGGCTGGTGGTCTCGTCCAGCGACACGCCCAGGTGATTATTCAAGCGAAAACGCAGGTTGGCGCCCGCCGAACGTGCGCGGTCAGCTATCAAATTGGTAGCGTCACCCGTCTTCACCGTGACGGAATCGAAGGCGCCTGTGTTGGTGATTTCATAGCCCAGCTCTTTGAGACCCTGCACGAAGATGGCCGTATAGGCCGCCACACGCTCGGCGATGCGCTTGAGGCCTTGCGGGCCGTGGTAGACCGCGTACATGCTGGCGATGACGGCTGGCAGCACCTGCGCGGTGCAGATGTTGGAGGTGGCTTTCTCGCGGCGGATGTGTTGCTCACGGGTTTGCAGCGCCAGGCGGTAGGTCGGGTTGCCGTGGCTGTCGATGGTCACGCCGACCAGGCGGCCGGGCAGCGAGCGCTTGAATTCGTCGCGGCAGGCAAGGTAAGCCGCGTGCGGCCCCCCGTTGCCCATGGGCATGCCGAAGCGCTGGGTGTTGCCGAGCACGATGTCGGCATCCCATTCACCGGGCGGGGCCAGCAGCGTGAGCGCCAGCAGGTCGGCCGCAACGCAGAGGGCTGCGCCATCGACATGCGCCTGGCCGGCCAGCGGGCGCAGGTCATGGATGCTACCTGTGGTGGCGGGGTATTGCGCCAGCACGCCGAAGTAATTGCCTTCGGCCATCAGTTGCGGCACCGTGACGGCTGCCGTGCTGACCTTCACCTCGATGCCCAAGGGCTTTGCGCGGGTCTGGATCACCTCAATTGTTTGCGGGTGGCAGTCGCCTGCGACGATGAAGACATTGCTTTTGCTTTTCACGCTGCGCTTGGCCAGGGTCATGGCTTCGGCGGCGGCGGTGGCTTCGTCGAGCATGGAGGCGTTGGCGATCGGCATGCCGGTCAGGTCGCAGACCATGGTCTGGAAGTTGATCAGCGCTTCCATGCGGCCCTGCGAAATCTCAGCCTGGTAGGGCGTGTAGGCCGTGTACCAGGCGGGGTTCTCGAGGATGTTGCGCAGGATCACGCCCGGCGTGTAGGTGCCGTAGTAGCCTTGGCCAATGAAGTTCTTGAACACCTGGTTCTTGGCCGCGATGGCTTTGAGCTGCTTGAGCGCGGCCGCCTCCGTGACGGGGGCCGGGATGGCCATGGCGGTGCTGCGTGCAATCGAGCGTGGAACAATGCCTTCCACCAGCGCGCGGCGCGAGGCTGAGCCCACGATGCTGAGCATGTGGACTTCGTCGGCGTCATCGATGCCGATGTGGCGGGCGATGAATTCGGCAGGGTTTTCAAGATCGCCCAAGGGCTTGGCGGATTGCATCAACATGTCGGGTCCCGTGTCAGGCTTGGCAGCCAGGAGTCAGAAAAAAGAATCGGTCAGAAAATCAGGCAGCGAAGGCGGTGTAGCGGGTTTCGTCCATCAGCGCGTCAAGCTGCGTTGGGTCGGACAGCTTGACTTTGAAAAACCAGCCGGCGCCCATCGGGTCGCTGTTAGCGAGAGATGGGTCGTCTCTTAGGGCTTCGTTGATTTCGGTGACTTCGCCACTCAAGGGCATATACACGTCGGCCGCGGCCTTGACGGATTCGACAACACCGGCGGTTTCTTTCTGGGCGAAGGTGGTGCCGACAGCCGGCAGGTCCACAAACACCACATCGCCCAGCGCATCCTGCGCATGCACGGTGATGCCGACGGTGGCGACGTTGCCTTCAATCTTGACCCATTCGTGGTCTTCGGTGTATTTGACGGTCATGAGGTTCTCCAGGGGTTGAGTGGGGTGAATAAAACGGGGAGCTTGATCTGGTGCTTAACCGCGGTAGTAGCGGGCGGGAACGAAAGGCATGGCGGCCACTTCCATGGGCACCGGCTTGCCGCGCACGATGGCGTTCACGCGTGTGCCCAGCGCAGCGAACTCAGGTTTGATGTAACCCATGGCGACGGGCTGGTTGATGGTGGGGCCCAACAAACCGCTGGTGACTTCGCCGATAGCCATGCCGTCGGTGCTTTGCAGTTCGGTGTGGTCGCGTACAGGGACGCGCTCCAGCGCCACCAGGCCGATACGCTTGCGGGTGAGTAGGGCGGGGTCTGCCAGTTGGGCCAGGATTTTGTCCGCACCCGGAAAGCCGCCGGCACGTGCGCCGCCGGTGCGGCGGATCTTTTGCATGGCCCAGTTGAGGTTGGCCTCCACCGGCGTGGTGGTGGTGTCAATGTCGTTGCCATAGAGGCACAGGCCCGCTTCCAGCCGCAGCGAATTGCGCGCGCCCAGGCCGATGGGTTTGACTTCAGGTTGCGCGAGCAGCGCGCGTGCGAGTGCGTCAGCTTGCGAAGCAGGCACCGAGACTTCAAAGCCATCTTCACCGGTGTAGCCGCTGCGGGTGATGAAGCAGTCGCAGCCGGCCACGCTGAAGCGGCCGCCGGTCATGAATACGAGTTTTTCGACACCGGGCGCCAGGCGCTGCAAGGCAGTGACGGCCTGTGGGCCCTGCAGCGCCATCAGCGCCATTTCCGGCATGGGGATGACTTCGCAGCGCGAGCCGATCTTTGCCTGGATGTGTGCAATGTCGCCGACCTTGCAGGCGCCGTTGACGATGACAAAGAGGTCGCCGCCGTTGGCGTAGTCGCGGTTGAAGAACATCAGGTCGTCGATGATGCCGCCGTCGTCGTTCAACAGCAGGCCGTAGCGCTGCTTGCCGGCGGGCAGGTCGATCACATCAACGGGTATCAGGGATTCCAGCGCGACTGCGGCATCAGCACCCACCAGGCGTAGCTGGCCCATGTGGGACACGTCAAAAAGGCCGGCAGCCTGGCGTGTGTGGTGGTGTTCCGCCATCAGGCCCGCGGGGTACTGCACCGGCATCGAATAGCCCGCAAAAGGCACCATGCGCGCGCCAAGCTCCACATGCAGGTCATGCAGGGGCGTTTTCAACAAGGTTTCGGGGGCGGCGGAAGAGGTGGACGAATCGGACAAGGCATTCTCCAGGGGGCAAACACGGTCATGGCAAGAACTTGTTCTCAATCCATGGGCTGCCCCTGCTGTCCACTTTACCTGAGAGATTCACCCGGCGATGCAGGCTTGCTCCTTCGGTGGGCTGCCCGTGAAAGGCGGCCTCTCTCCAGTAGGGAACGCCTTGCCGCGTGGTGCGCCGCAGGGCGGTTGCCAGTCCTTTTGCCTGAGCGTTCAGTGCTACTCAAGGGGGGTGCCCCCAGGGTGCTCGTGCGCCTTCGGCGGTTTTCGCGAGGAAAACTCTCTCCTGACACCGCTGAGTGTAACGGAAGCCGCTGTCGGCTCGATCAGGCGGCCTGGTGCTGCGGCAGCAGCATGGCGATGCGCTCGCTGATGGAGTCGGCGCGCTCGTGGCCCGCGATTTTTTCGATTTCCTCGATCATTTCGCGCGAGGCGCTGAGCATGGTCTCGCGGTCTTTGGCATTGCGCAGCGCTTCGCGAAAGCGCTCGGCCATCTCCGGGTTGCGCCGGGCGAACATGCGTTCGCAGATGTCGAACAGGAACATCCGGGTTGTGGCAAGCGAGCGCTTGCCTTCAAATTGATCGGCAGAGACCTGAATGGCCTGGGTGGTTTCGGGGCTGGGAAAGTTCTGTAACTGCGCCGGCGTGAGTGTTTGGGCGGGTGCAGGCGCAGGGTTTTTTGCCGGCGCGGACGTCTTGCCGGGATGGGCTTCCAGAAAGCCGTCGCGCAAAAGGCGCAGGGCAATGGCTTCGCCGTCGCCCTCAAACAGCGGGCGGAAGTCCTGGGCCGACTTGCTGCCGTCGGCCATCAGCAGCAGGGTGCGCTCGCGCTGGCCTAGCGTTCTCACGCCGGGCTTGAGCTCGGCACGGGCGCGGTCGGTTTTGTGGAGCTGCATGGATTTCATCCTGAAATGAAACCCCGAGCATGGCTGCTGAAAATGACAGCCTCGTGAATCCCGTCCGAAAAGCTATTTTGCGTAGACGAGATCCCGCAGAGCCAGCGACAGCTGCGGGACGTAAGTGACCACCATCAGGCAAGCCAGGATGACGAGCACAAAGGGGATCAGGTGGGTCACGATGCGGTCCAGCGATATCCTGGCGACGGTGCAGGCCGCGAACAGGTTCACGCCGAAAGGCGGTGTGATCATGCCCAGGGCAAGATTGACCACCATCACCAGCCCGAAGTGCACCGGATCGATGCCGAAATGCACAGCCACTGGCGCCAGGATGGGTGCCAGAACAATGATGGCGGCGCTGGTTTCAATGAACATGCCGATGATGAACAGCGCCGCGTTAACGCCGAGCAGGAAGAGGGCGGGCGATTGCAGCACTGCTTCCAGCCAATGGCCTATGGCGTCCGGCACGCCGGCCCGGGTGATCAGAAAGGCGAACAACCCGGCATTGGCGATGATGAACATGATCACGGCGCTGGAGAGCACCGATTTGCGCAGGATGACGTACAGGTCGGCCGGCTTGATTTCGCGGTAGATCACGGTGCCGACGACCAGCGCATAAAACACCGCCACCGCCGACGCCTCGGTCGGCGTGAAAATCCCGCCGTAAATGCCGCCCAGAATAATCACCGGCATCAGCAGCGCCCAGCTGGCCTGCCAGGTCGCCTTGCCAAAGCTCAGGCGGCCGTCGCCGTCGTGCTTGCCCCAGCCCTTCCAGCGGCAGTACAGGTGCACGAACAGCATCAGCGCGCAGCCGATCAAAAGCCCCGGGCCGAAGCCGGCGATGAAGAGTTCTCCGATCGAGACCTCGGCGCTCACGCCGTAAAGAATCATGGGGATGGATGGCGGAATGATCACGCCCAGTTCTGCGCTGGTGGCCTGCAGGGCTGCGGCGTAGGCGGTGGGGTAGCCGTGCTTGATGAGCGCCGGGATCAGGATGGCGCCTATGGCGAAAGTAGTGGCCACAGAAGAGCCCGACACGGCCGCAAAAATCATGCAGGTCAGCACGCAGGTCATGGGCAGGCCGCCCTGGACGCCGCCCACAATGCTTTTGGCGAACTCGACCAGGCGGCGCGAGATGCCGCCGGTTTCCATCAGGTTGCCGGCCAGGATGAAGAAGGGGATCGCGGCCAGCGGAAACTTGTTGATCGAGGAGAACATCTCCTTGACTGAAATCAGCATGTTGGCGTTGGACGCCTGGATACCGAAGATGGACGCCAGGCCGATGGAAACGGCCACGGAAACGGTGAGTGCAAAGCACAGCACCATGGTGGAAATCATTACCGCGGTCATACTTGGCCCCCACGCTTTTCACTTCGTGTAATGCGCGAGGCCTTGCAGGCCGCGGCTCGCGAGACGCTTCGCCTCTGTCGCCCGTCCAAGCCTGCGCAGGCAGGCTTGGAGCCGCGGGCTCCAGCCCCTCTGGGGCCGCGCCTGCGGCCCGGCAAAGCCGGTTCCGCGGCCCCTGCTTGAAGGTGAAATCCAGTTTTTGTTCTCATTGTGCGGTTTCCAATTCATTCCGCTGTGGGTCGATCAGGTTGCCGATGATGCCGATCACGCAGAACATGCCGCCGACAGGCATGGCCACATAGCCCCAAAACATGGAAATGGATTCAAGGCCGGCCATGGACTGCACACGCCCGCGAAGGGAATAGTCCCAGCCCCACCAGACGATGACTGCGACGAGGAACAGGGCGGCGAGGCAGACCAGCCAGTCCAGCACCCGCCGGATGCGAGGTGGGCTCCAGCGATAGAGCACATCCACGCTGACCATGGCGCCCTGGCGGAAAGCCGTGGGAATTCCCATAAAGACCATCCAGATCAGGCTGAGGCGGATCAGAATTTCACTCCACTCTGCAGGCTGCTCGAAGACAAAACGCGTCAGGATCTGGAACACGCCGAGCCCCGATGCGATGACCAGCATCACGCAGGCCACCAGCATGGAGAAGCCGGTGGTCCACCGTTCAAGTTGGAGAAATACTTGTTTCATGGATGCGCCGATACATGAGGAGAATTGAAAATTTCAATGAAAACGCCCGCAGACCAATGGTGGCGGGCGCAAGTAGCTACAAAAAAAGTAGCAAAATAGCTGCGGTACGGTTTACTTGTAGTTCCTGATCGCGTCGATGTTGGCTTTGCCGAACTGCTTTTCAAATTCGGCGTTGACTGGCGCCAGCGTTGCCACGAACTTCGCCTTGTCGACGTTTTCGATCACGGTCATGCCTTTGCTGCGCAGCTCGGCTACACCGTTGGCATCGTCCTGGTCCACGCGGGCCCGGTTCGCCTTGGTCGCTTCCTTGGCAGCGTCAATGAATGCCGTCTTGTCGCCAGCACTGAGCTTGTCGAAAGCTGCCTTGTTCATGACAAAAATACAGGGTGAATAAACGTGACCGGTCAGTGAAAGGTGCTTTTGCACCTGGTCGAACTTGGCGGACATGATCACAGACAGGGGATTTTCCTGGCCGTCGACCGTGCCTTGCTGCAGCGCCGTGAACACTTCGGGAAAGGCCATGGGCGTGGTGATGATGCCAAGGCCTTTGTAGGCGGCGATGTGCACCGGATTTTCCATGGTGCGCATCTTCAGTCCCTTCAGGTCCTCCGGAACTTTCACATCCCGCTTGCTGTTGGTCATGTGGCGAAAGCCGTTCTCGGCCCAGGCCAGCGCCTTAAAGCCCTTGGCATCGAATTTGGTCAGGAGATTCTGGCCGATGGGGCCGTCCAGCACGGCGCGTGCGTGCGCCTTGTCCCGGAACAGGAAGGGAACGTCGAGGATCTTGGTCTCGGGGACAAAGTTGGGTACGGGGCCGGTGGAGGAGAGGGCCAGCTCCTGGGTGCCCAGCTGCACGGCCTCGATGGATTCGCGTTCGCCGCCCAGGGCTCCGTTGTAGAAGGTCTGGACTCTGTAGCGGCCTGCTGTGCGTTTCTCGACTTCTTTGGCAAAGGTGTCGATGGCAATGCCCTGATGCGAATTCTGGGCCGTGGAAATGCTGATCTTCATGGTGGTCTGTGCATTTGCAGACGCCATGAATCCCGCTGCGAGCGTCATACCGATAATCAGTTTTGAAAGCTTCATGTTGTTTGTCTCCGTTGGGTGATCGGGCCGGGAATCCTGTGGACGACTGGGGCCGGTCCCGCATCAGGATTTTCCGACCATAAGCACACGCATTATTGCCGCGATGCACCAGCGGTTGTGCGCGGGTTTTCGCTTAAGTACGCCGCGATGATGCTTTCAAAATCACTGTCAGGCAGCAGGCCCAGCGACCGCGCGCGTGCTGCGTCGATATTGGCCGGCCAGTTGCCCACGATTCCTGCGATGACGGGGTCGTACACCCAGTCGATCAAATCCGCCACGTTCTTTCCTGCCACCCGTGCCAGGGCTTGCGCCATTTCGCCGACCGTGGTCTTGAGGGCCGGCAGATTGACGGCTGTGCGGGCACCCCATTCGGTGTCGCTGGCTTGCGCAGCGCGAATCAATCCCTCAACCGTACGGCCGGGCGACGCAAGAGCCACCGCCGTTTCGGGCGGCACAGGACACTGCGCCCTGATCCCCGCCAGGGGTTCCCGGATCATGCCGCTGAGAAAGCTCGATGCCGCACCGTTGGGTTTTCCGGGCCGTACGCTCACGGTCATCAGGCGTACGTTGCGCCCGCGTATGAAACCCTTGCGCGCGTAATCAGCCACCAGTTGCTCGCCGATAAATTTCTGGATGCCGTAGCTGTTCTGTGGTGTGGGCAGCGTTCTGTCATCGATGACCGCCGGGAGTGGTTGCTCGGGTGAATTGCCAAACACTGCAAGCGAACTGGCGAATACGACGGTGGGCGATGTATTCAGGGCACGGCACGCCTGCAGCAGCGCACGCGTGGCGTCGACATTGCTGCGCATCCCAAGGTCGAAATCCGCTTCGCATTCACCGCTGACCGCCGCCGCCAGATGGAATATCAGCGTGTCTTTTTCTGTCACCACGAGTGCTTGCGGATGACCGTCTTCCAGCAGCCGGTTCAGATCGCCGGTGATGGTTCGAATGCGGTTGTCCGCGGCCAGCGCGGCCGGGGGCGCCACCCTGTCAACCAGTGTCACTGTCCGGATGGTTTGCGGTGCGCTGCCCGCAAGAGCCAATTGCCCCGCGTCCAGAAGTTGCCGGGCCAGCCTGGCCCCGAGAAATCCGGCGCCACCGGTGATGACGATATTCATGGGTATGTTGTCTCCATTTTTTGTAGGTTACTCGCCTGCATGCCCGCACCGATCCGGTTGCCTGCGGTATGTCAGGCAGTTTAGTTCGAAGGAGGAGTCGTTCCATGCAGCCGACAGATGGTGCCGGTTTGGATGGTGCTTGGAGAAAAAGACATCGTGCAACTCCCGGGGGGCACGGCTCCTGCTCCGACATTCGAGCCGTTCAGGATTCGCCGCGGCGGCACAGTCACTGATTGGGGCGCCAGGACGCCGCCAGTGATGAGCGGCTTGGCGCCAGAATGAAATGGGCCGCTGGCTCGAGCCCCGATCCTTCAGGCTGCTACCACGGGCTTCGGATTGGTTTTCGGCTTGCCCGGCACAGTTCCCAGCAGCCACAGATTCAGGCCTGCGTGCCGGCTGATGAGCAGCGCGGATACGACAGGACCAGCAATCCCGGCGACGAGTCCCAGCGTCATCAGGACATAGGTGTCCGTGATACCCAGTTTCCTGAAGGCGATACGGCTCGCAGCCGTAAAAAAAACATGCAGCAGGTAAATCGCAAATGAGAAGGATCCAATGTAGGCCAGGGGCGCGAAACTCCAGCCACTCCGCAAAAGAAGAAAGGCACTTGAGACACCGAGCGCCAGTGCGGCGACAGAACTTCCCTGCTCGGAAAATTGCGGAAAAAGCATGGCCCCGGTAGCGGCGCAAATAAATACGGCCGCTGCTACAAGCCGGGCCTTTGGCGTTCCGATGTCAAATCGTTTGCAGGCAAGTCCGGCCAGGAAAAAAGGCAGAAGGTAAACAGCGCCGCGGGCGGCGAAATAGTTGGGAGGACTGAAGTAGTCAAACAGTACCGCGCTGAGCGCCCAGGCGACCGCAAATCCGGCCGCAGTAGAAAGTGCGTTGAGGTGTTCCAGCAGCAGAACGACCAGGAAGACAATAAAAAGCGCTTCAAGAAACCAGAAGTGCCCCACGGGCTCAATGTGCAACAGCCACCACTGGTTGACCGATGAGTTGGCGCCTGGCGTGAAGGCCTGCACGACGGCAAAAATAGTTCCCACCGTAATCAGGGGGAGCAGCAGCCGCCGGACCTTGCCTTTAATGAATTCAGCAGCATTGCCTTCATAGGGGCGAAATGCATACACATAGCCTGAGATGAAAGAGAAGAGCGGCATGCGGATATAGGCCAGCCCTTCATTGAACATCTGCAACCAGTGCCCCTCCGGAACCTTCAGGCCCACTGAGGGCGTATCCCCTACTACATGAAACAGAACCAGCAAGATGCAGGCGATGCCTCTTACCGTATCCACTTCCATGCTGCGCTTCATTTTCTTACCGGTCATCAGCCTTGCGTTCCTCTTCTTGTTTCTTTGCTGTCTTGCTCACTGCAACTGCGTGCACAAATTATGTGCGCAGCGTAGCCAATAGCTGCCACGGCTGTGCGCCAAAAGAAAGCAAACTGTTGCAAGCCGTATCGTTTTGCGAAGCAACTGCCATCAAGCGCACAGCTGTTACGTAGTTGCAACCAATACGCGCGGGGTCTGACACCTCAATTGCATGCCTGCCACCCTACACTGAGTCGTCTTGTTCCTACATCAACTGTGCCGTCTTTGGTATTGCGACTTATACCAAGCTAGACGATTCTCAGTGGGCCCCTTCTGCCACGCCTGCACACGCAGGCAGGGGGCAGAACAAAACACAGGAAGTGATATCAAGGCATGAAATCTCACGCTCCGCTTTTTAGCGAAGATCCTGCGCACTATACGGCGCTGATAACGCAGGCTACGGCCATCACCCGGCACGCCGACCTGCTCGAATGGTTGCGCGGTGACGTCCAGTATTCCCTTCCACATGACATCCTGATGGTGGGCTGGGGCGACTTTCAGGAAGGTGCTATCCAGCACGACATTCTTTCTGAATTGCCTGGCGTACGTTCTTATGCAGACGGTACAGACGGCGTGCCCTTTTTGCTTGGCCGGCTTCATGACCACTGGGTGGCGGCCGGTGGGCAGCCCTGCCTCCTCAATTTCAGCCAGTTCGAATATTTGCTCGGCAATGCGAGCTTGCCGGGCTCCTTCACCCGTACCCTGGCGGGGATGCGCTCGGTGCTCGTTCACGCGATGCATGACGAAAGGGCGCACCAGGACTGTCTGTATGCGTTTTTCCGTGCAGATGAGATTCCCAGGGAGTCTGGGCTGAAGGCCATGAGGATGCTGATGCCTGCCATTGATAACGCGCTGCGGCAGATGGCGCTGTTGCCACAGCAGCACCCGCAAGCTGTCGTTACGGTGCGCAACGGAGCCGACGACGCGTCCGGCCTGAGCGAACGTGAAACGCAAATCATGGCCTGGGTCGCCATGGGAAAAACCAATGCCGAGATTGGAACCATCCTCAACATCAGTGGCTATACGGTGAAGAATCACATGCAGCGCATATTCCAGAAGCTCAACGTATTTAACCGGGCCCAGGCTGTCTCCAGGATTACGCGGGTGAGCTTGCATGGATGATGTCAACCCGCTCAATTCAGCCTCGGCATGGCTTAACCGGCGCGAACCCCGCTCCATGGGGTTGGGTCGAAGTCATCTTTTCACCGCAGTGGAGGCCGCGCTGGACCCTCTGGTTCTGGTGTTCTCGCTCTGGGGACTGGCTTTGTTCTTTGAAGGGTCGGTGCGTCCTGCCTATCTAATTTTGTCGGTCATCGTGTTTTCGCTGACGTTTCCCGGTACCTCCCAATTGCGTTTGCCCGTGTGGAAGGTGTTCTCGAAGATTGCATTTCACTGGATATGGATTGCCGGCTTGTTGTTGCTGACGGGTTTTGCCACCGAATATTTCTATAAATTTTCCATGACGGTATTGGTTAACTGGCTATGGGTCGCGCCGGTTGCCCAGGCGGGTGCGCATGTGGCTCTGCGTGCTGCCGCTCCGCAGTTGCTGAAATTGCAGGGGGCGGTTCGGGGTGCTGTCATCGTCGGTATGAACGAGCAAGGCGTTTCTCTGGCCCGGCACATCACAGGCTCGGCGTATTCGGGCATTGATTTGAAGGGTTTTTTCGACGACCGCGGGGAGGACCGCAGGGAGTCACAGGATGACTACCAACTGGTGGGAAAAATTGACGACCTTCCGGCTTACGTCAAGCAGCACCGTATCCAGTTTATTTATCTGTCCTTGCCCATGGCATCGCGGCCGCGCATCCTGCAGGTGCTTGATGGCCTGAAGGACACCACAGCGTCGATTTATTTTGTCCCCGACATGTTCATTACCGACCTGATACAGGGCCGCAGCGATTCGGTCTGCGGGGTCACGGTGATATCTGTCTGTGATACGCCGTTCCGGGGTGTCAGCGGCGTACTGAAGCGGGCCAGCGACGTCGCGCTGTCACTGCTGATCCTGTTCCTGATTTTTCCGGTCATGCTGGTGATCGGGATCATGGTCAAGCTTGACTCTCCCGGGCCGGTTATTTTCAAGCAGCGGCGCTATGGCCTGGACGGTGAGCAGATTCTGGTCTACAAGTTCCGGTCCATGGCTGTTACCGAAGACGGTGGCACGATTCAACAGGCTCGCAAGAATGACATGCGGATCACCCGCCTGGGCGCTTTCCTGCGCAAAACCTCACTCGACGAATTACCGCAATTCATCAACGTATTGCAAGGGCGCATGAGCATCGTCGGGCCGCGCCCGCACGCCGTGGCACACAACGAAATGTATCGCTCTCTCATCAAGGGCTACATGGTTCGCCACAAGGTCAGGCCCGGCATTACCGGCTGGGCTCAGGTGAATGGGCAGCGCGGCGAAACCGACACGCTCGACAAGATGCAGTCGCGTATCGATTGCGACCTGGATTACCTGCGCAACTGGTCGCTGCAGCTCGATTTTTTCATCATTCTGAAAACGATCCGCCTGGTCTTCAAGGACAGTGCGGCTTACTAAAAGCAAAAAAAGGACAGCTGATGCCTCACCGCGACCTCCTTCCCATTCCGCTCTTGTTGCTGAGCCTGATTCCCCTGGCGGTGCGTGCCGATGAGCTTGACACCCTTCAGTTCAAGGCTGGGCAGTCCGTCACGCACGACAGCAATGTCTTCCGGTTGTCCGATACAGCGAATGCCCAGGCATTGATAGGAACCACGGACCGCGCGGACACAGTTTCGGTGACGACAGCAGGTTTTAAGATAAACAAGCCTTTCGGGCTTCAGAGATTTGAGCTCGACGCTGGGGTCGAAGACCATCATTACAGCCGCTTTTCCAATCTTGATTTCACCGCGGTGAACTATGCGGCCGCCTGGCGCTGGAGTTTTACGCCGGCCTTGCATGGCAACCTGACCTCCGATCGGCGGGAATTTGTCGACAACACGGCCGACGTCCAGAATTCAGGTCAACTCAATCGCCGGACCAACCGCTCGACCGTGTTTGATGCGGAATACGAGCTCGATGGTGCGTGGCGGCTGGTTGGCGGACTTTTCGAACGCACCAGCACCAGCAGCCAGCCCTTCACCTTTGAAGGCGACTCACGAATTCGGGGAGCCGAGGGCGGCGTACGCTATGTCTTCCCCTCGAACACTTCCATGGCTTATCGCTATAAGCGGGGCAACGGCGACTATCCGGGCCGGGTGCCGTCGCCAACGTTTGCGGGGAGCTTTACGGATACTGAGCACGAGGTTCGGCTGGACTGGGCGCCGACCGGAAAAACCACCCTGCGGGCACGCTTGTCCCACCTCGACCGCGAGCACGACGGATTGGCTGCGCGGGATTTTTCGGGTTTTACCGGCCAGCTTGATGCGACCTGGAACATCACGGCAAAGACAAGTCTTGCCGGAGGCCTGGTGCGGGAACTGGGCAGCTATCAGACTTCTACAGCCAGCTATTACGAAGGCTATCGCTTCTTTATCGCGCCGACCTGGAAGCCCAGCGAGAAGACGGCAGTTCGCCTGCGCTACGACCACGGCGCACGCGACTTCCGGGGGCCTTTGCCGGGCTTTGCCGCAACGGATCGCCACGACACCAGCAATCTGGTTTCCCTGGCACTTGAGTGGCAGGCGCTGCGTGCCCTCAAGTTGATAGCTTCAGTGCAGCGCGACAGGCGCAAATCCACTGAGCCGGGTTTTGACTACACCAGCAATGCCTTTGGTCTTTCAGCACAAGCGAGCTTTTGATGGAATCCTTCAACCAACCCCGCTTTCAGGCGCCGGCGTGGCCCCAGCCTGCGGCGTCCTTTACAGACATTTTGCTTTCCGAAAAGGCGACAACAAGATGAAATTCATGATTCGTAACTTTCCTCCGGTCTTATTGGCCTTGCTTCTGGCGATGACGGTTCCCGCGTTCGCCCAGCCGGCCGCACCAAGTCAGTCTGCTGCAGTGACGGCTCCGGTTGCGCCTGTTGCACCGGCTGCTGCCGGTGCTGCGGCTGTGCCGACCAACCAGGACTATCGCCTGGGCGCCGGCGATTCCATTGGCGTGCAGGTGTACCAGAGTCCGGATCTCTCGGTCGACGCACGGGTATCTGAAAGCGGCGTGATCAGCTATCCCCTGATTGGCAGCGTTCAGCTGGGTGGCCTGACGATTGGAGAGGCCGAGAAGAAAATTGCAGATGCCTTGCGCACCGGCGGTTTCGTCAAGGTACCGCAGGTCAACATCGTCCTGCGGCAGGTACGGGGCAATCAGGTCGCCGTGCTGGGGCAGGTAAGCCGCCCAGGCCGTTTCCCCCTGGAAACATTCAACACCCGTGTCAGCGACATGCTGGCTGCTGCCGGCGGTGTGACCCCTACGGGTGACGATGTACTGATCCTGACCGGCCAGCGTGAAGGCAAGCCGTTTCGGAAAGTGATTGATATCCCGGCACTCTTTCTGAACGAGAAATCAGATGAAGATATTGTGCTGGCGGGCGGAGACACGCTGTATGTCAACAAGGCGCCGATGTTTTATATCTACGGCGAGGCACAGCGCCCCGGACCGTATCGCATTGAGCGGGGCATGACCGTGATGCAAGCGCTTGCCCAGGGCGGCGGACCCACGGTGCGCGGCAGCGAAAACCGGCTGCGCCTGCATCGCCGCGACGCGGCGGGGAAGGTCGTGGAAACAACCCCCCGGCTCACCGACCCCGTTCGCGCCGAGGATGTGATCTATGTTCGTGAAAGCCTCTTTTAAATCATGACACTCCATCAATTCCTGCTGATCCTGCGGGCCCGTTATCGGGTTGTTGTGCTCGTCATGCTGGTGGCCATATTGGCCGCGCTGGCCGTCAGCCTCGCGCTTCCCCGCAAGTACACCGCCCAGGCCGCCGTACTGGTTGACGTGCGCTCACCTGATCCGGTTGCCGGCGGCGCGGCCTTGCCCGGCCTGGTCGCACCCAGCTATATGGCGACCCAGGTGGACATCATCGGTGGTGACCGTGTGGCCCAGCGCGTGGTGAAAATGCTCAAGCTGGATGAAGACCCACGCACCAAAGCCCGTTGGCTTGAGGCCACCGACGGACGCGGGTCGCTTGAGAGCTGGCTGGCCGAGTCCCTGCAGAAGGGCCTGGATGTGCGGCCCGCGCGCGAAAGCAACGTGATCAACATCACCTACAAGGGCAGCGATCCGGATGTCGCCGCCACTACGGCCAATACTTTTGCCCAGGCCTATCTCGATACCAACCTGTCGCTAAAGACGGAACCTGCCAAGATCTACGCCGAATGGTTTGATGACCAGACCAAGGCATCTCGCGCGAAGCTCGAAGAGGCCCAGGCGCGCCTGTCGGAGTACCAGCAGAAGGCCGGTATTGTCAGCAGCGACGAGCGTGTGGACTACGAGACCGCGAAGCTTGGGGAAATTTCCTCCCAGCTGACGACTGTGCAGGGCGAGACTACCGACAGCCAGAGCAAACGCAGCTCCCGTGGAGATACCGTCGCTGAAGTCATGCAGAGTCCGCTGATCAATGGCCTGAAGGCCGATCTTTCGCGGCTGGAGGCCAAGGTACAGGAAATCAGCGTGCGCCTCGGGGCTAACCACCCTGAGCGGCAACGCGCTGAATCCGAACTGGCCGCCGTGAAAAGCCGGCTGGCAACCGAGACAGCGCGCATCACGGCGTCTATCGAAACAACCTACCGTGTGGGCAAAGACCGGGAGCGTGAACTGCAGGCCGCGGTGGGCGCACAGAAAGCGCGTGTCCTCGAACTGAACAAGCAGCGGGATGAGCTTAATGTGTATCGCCGTGATGTGGAGTCAGCGCAACGTGCTTTTGAGGCCGTCAGCCAAAGTGCATCGCAGACACGCCTCCAGAGCCTGAGCAATCAGACCAATGTTGTGCGGCTGAACATGGCAACGCCTCCCGTCAATCCTTCGAGCCCGAAACTGTTGGTGAATCTGCTGGTCGCTGCTTTTGGCGGGACTTTGTTCGGCATTGCATGCGGATTGCTGCTGGAACTGGCCAACCGCCGGGTACGCTCTGCCGAAGACCTGGTGCAGATATTGGGCCTGCCTGTGCTGGCAAGCATTTCTTCGGATGGAGGAAGCGGCAGGCTTCCCGGTTCGCGTCGCCTGATGCTAGGCAATGGAGGGACAGCATGAATAGAAACAACGCTCCGACGATACGATCGGTTCCCCTGACAGTTCCCAGCAAACCGGCCACGGGTGCCGGCCGCTCCATGGGGACAATCCTGGTGGACGCAGGTCGGCTGTCGCCGCCGGATGCCGAACGTATTCTCCATTTTCAGCGGGACCGTGGCTTGCGCTTTGGCGATTCCGGCAAAGCCTTGGGCCTGTTGAATGACGACGATGTGCGTTTTGCCCTCTCGGTCCAGTTTGATTACCCCTACCTTGCCAATGAAACCAAGCTCAGCCGGGAGCTTGTGGCGGCTTACCAGCCGGGTAGCCAGCCGGTTGAACAGTTGCGTGCGCTGCGCAGCCAGTTGATGCTGCGCTGGTTTGACACCGGGGCCGAGCGCCGGGGATTGGCGATTGTCAGCGCCGGAGCGAAAGAAGGACGCAGCTATATCGCGGCTAACCTGGCTATCGTGTTTTCACAGCTGGGGGAACGTACTTTGCTGGTCGACGCGGACATGCGGACGCCACGGCAGCACCAGCTTTTTAACCTTGGGGCGACTGCGGGCCTGTCTGACATGCTCGCTGGCCGCGCCGGGCCGGAAGCGGTCATCAGCATACCGGCCCTGCAGGATCTGTCGGTGCTGCCTGCGGGGGTCATTCCGCCTAATCCACAGGAGCTGCTCGGGCGGCAGGAGTTTTCCAAACTGTTGCAATCATTGGGCGAAGACTTTGACGTCATCATCATCGATACACCGCCGGCCAGCGAATGCGCCGATGCGCATACGGTGGCCGTACGCGCAGGAGCTGCTCTGGTTGTGGCGAGGCAGAACATGAGTTCCATGCCGCAAATGACCCGCTTCACCCACAGCCTGCGGGAGTTCGGGGTGGCTTTGGTAGGCTCCGTGCTTAACGATGCTTGAAGAATCGGCCAGCCCCCAGCCTGTAGGCGGCCTCATGTGCGGCGGCTCCCAGAAGCCCGCCTGCGGCGTCTGCTGCCAGGTCAGACCAGCTGGCTGTCCGGCCCGGCAGGAAAGCCTGATGCAACTCATCCATGGCACCTACCATGATGGCGCTGGCTACGCAGCAAAGCGCCATGCGCCAGCCGCGCGTGCCGCTTGCAATACCGGCAGCCACGCCCACCATGCCAAAGACAAGCAGATGCGCCAGTTTGTCCCAAGGCGAAGGGAACAGCCCAACGGCAACGGGCTGTGCGCCAAGAATGTAAAGCGCTGTGGCCGTCAGGACGACGGTAATGCCCGCCAGGATGCGAAGGGTACGCAGGGGACTGCCGGTGGTTACGGTGTTCAACATGACCACGATTTTGTCATGCCGCAGGCTGAATGGGTGAGGCCGTGCTGAGTTCTTCCTTTGACGGCCCCGCTGACTGGCGCCAGCGCTGGTCGCTGCTGGTGGAAAAGATTGAGCGGGTGCAAAGCCCTGTCGACAGCCAGGTGCTGCTGGCATCCCTTAGCCATCCTGCCAGGCCGCTGGTACTGGCTTTTGCCAATGCTCATGCGATGAATTCCATGGTGGCATCGGTTCCTTTTTTTGAGGCAATGCGGTCGGCCGACCTGGTGCTCAGGGACGGCTCCGGCATGGCAACGCTGTTTAAATTGCTACGGATGCAGCCCGGTCTCAATCTCAATGGGACGGACTTCATTCCGCAATTGATCCGGGCGTTTGACGGCCGCCGCATTGCGTTGTTCGGGACACGTGATCCCTATCTGGCCAAGGGCCGGCTGCGTGTGCAGCAAGAACTGGCTCCCCACAGCCAGCTCATTGCCGCCGATGGTTTCCTGGATGTAGAGGCATACGCGCTGCTGGCAGTTCAGCATCAACCGGCGCTGATCGTGCTCGGCATGGGTATGCCCCGGCAGGAGGAAGTGGCGGCCAGGCTGCGCGCTTTGCTGGATTTCCCCTGCCTTATCGTTTGCGGCGGAGCCATCATTGACTTTCTGGGTGGAAAAACACCGCGCGCACCGATGTGGATGCAAAGGGCCGGTCTGGAGTGGTTGTTTCGCCTGGCGCTGGAGCCGCGCCGGTTGTTTCAGCGCTACGTGATAGGCAATCCGCTATTCTTAACGCGGGCCTTGCGCCTGGCCTCGCTGAACCGACGCTGATGCGGCATTCACTGCGAGCGATTGACGTTGCGGCCGCAAGTGCTGGCTTTCTTCGTCTACGGCTACCGGTGCGTAACGGTTGTCTACATCCGGTGTGCAGTTGGCTTTAACAATCTGACCGGGGTTGCCCATCACTACGCTGTAGGGGGGAACGTTCTCAAAGACATACGCTCCGCCGGCAATCCTGCTGCCTTTCCCCACGGTCACACCGCCCACCACAATCGCGTGCGGACCGATCCACACATCGTCTTCAATGACCGGGTAAACGGTGTTCCGCCGGCCCTCACTGTCAATGTAATCCCGCTGCCCGATCGTTACGCCATGAAACAGCGTGACGTTGCTGCCGATACGTGCGTTCGCATTGACGACGATGCCGCGGCCATGGGTGAGTGCAAGCCCGGGCGCAATGGCGGTTCGCCAGGGTATTTCGATTCCTGCCAGCTGGCTCGTCAGGCGGTACAGCAGTTTTGCGGGAATCATCGCGAGCCAGCGCCATGCAGGCGGAAGTTGCTGGGCTGTCTGGCAAAGACGCAAGGTGACCACCACACGAAATGCCGGATCCAGAAGGGCGCCTTTCAATGCCAGATGCCTGTCGGATCGTCCAAATTTCCGGTGAATATCGGCTTTCAGGGAAGGCATGCTATTTTTTCCATGGTTTGGCTGCTGGTTGATGCCCCGGTACAGAACCACCGGGCCGAGTCATGCACGCCGGTGCGATAAGGTGTCCACGCCAATCCCAATTGTTCCGTTGCTGCCTGCGAGTCGAGTTGAATGTGCTGTGACCACAGACGGAGTAATCCCGGTGGCAACGCATCGGGTAGCCGCCAGCCGGTGATGCCAAGCAATTTCAAAGCCCGCTCAGCTGCCTTGAGTGGCGGGCCACCTACCCAGGAGTCCACGCTCAGCTGGCGCCCGCCGATGCGTTTCACCGGCGTTGCCCTGATTTCGATAGCCAGGTCGACAAAGTAGTCGTTCCAGCGAGGACTGTCCGGCGCAGCCAGATTGAAAGCCGGCAACTCGCCTGGAGCCACCGGCAGCTGCAGTGCAACCAGCAGAGCCTGGCAAACGTCGTCCACGTGGACAAGATTGGACCAACCATCGCCTGCGATGCCAAGGTCGCCAAGACGCCCGGACTGAAGCCATCGGCCGATGCGTCCGACCCAGAGTTCACTGCCAGGACCAAAAACACAGCCTGGCCGCAGCATCACGGCTGTACCGCCGCGACGAGCAAATTCCTCCAGACTGGTTTCCGCTTCGCACTTGGCACGGCCGTACCAACCCAGGCTGGGATCACGTGGCGCACCCTCACGGATAAGGCCTTCTGCAGGGCCATAAATCGACATGGTGCTCAAATGAACAATGCGCGGACAGTTTGCCTTGAGCGCGGCGTCGACCAGGACGTGCATGCCTTCAGAAATCGACGCTGCATCGCCCGCCACGCAGTTAACAACCGCATCGAAGTTTTTTAGTGCCACCGCAAGTTGCCCGGCGTCTCGGGTATCTAGTTCCAGCCATTCGGCCCGCAACTTTTCCGTGCCGTTCGAAAGATTCTTCTGTCTGGACGCGCCCGTGGGGATCGCCCACGAAGTGCTGTGCAGCATTTCCAGCAGGCGCCTGCCGATGTGGCCTGACCCTCCCAATACCAGTACCTTCATGCGGCCTCCTTCAACTGGATCGGTGCCCGCTCTGCACGCAAGCGATGCGACAGCGTGTCGCCCAGCCGGAGCGACATGGCAATCAGGGTCAAAGTCGGATTGGCCTGGCTTGACGTAGGGAAAACGGCGCTTCCGGCTACAAACAGGTTGTGCACCGAGTGAACCTGGCAGTCGGCATTGACCACGCTGGTGCGCACGTCATTGCCCATTCGTGCGGTGCCGATGTGGTGTCCCCCGTAGGCACCGAAGCGCACGAGGTCGTCCTCAAGGGTCTGGCGGTTGTAGTCGAAGTGGGCCTTTCCGCTGCGCGCGAATTCTTCAGCCATCACGTCCAGGGTTTTGCGGACGGAGTCGATATCAGCCTGGCTGTAGCGCCAATCCACCTTCAGGCGAGGCATGCCCAGCGCATCGACAGCGCCGGCAAGTGTGACGCGGCTGTGGGCCTGGGGTATTTGCTCACCATGAACTTCAAGGCTGAAGCGGTTGGTGCGGTTGCGCAGAATCACTGACGGGAATTTGCGTTCAGCGAAGGAGCGCCTGGCCAACCAATGGGCCAGGAAAGCCGTGGTGTCCAGAGGGTCGGCCACCACATTGAGGAGATGGCGGGCGTAAGTCCCTGCCGTGGGGGCATGGCCATCGTTGAGCCGCTTTCCGTATTCGTAGCTGATCAGCTTGCGGGCCAGGAACAGCCCCGACAACACCCCGTTGCGATGCACCGGATCGGTGATGCGCGGGAAATGCAGGCGGGCGACTGCGTTGGCAAGGCCCAGGCGCCTTTGCTCGTGGGCGGCCACAGACAGCCTGCGCCTGCAATAGATGCCTTCCGGGGAAATTTCATAGCCGTGCCGCACATTGCTGACGGGCCCATGAACGGTCAGGGTGCCGACATTCCCGGCGATGTGGCACATGTAGTAGCGTCCCACCACATCATGCTGGTTGCCGACGCCTTGCGGAACGACATCCCGCGACGCCAGTAACAAACGCGCCGTTTCGAGCCCGCCCATGGCCAGTACCGTGGTATTCGGAGTCACCCAAAAGTGTGTTCCTGCCAGGGTGCGTACCTCGAGTTCCCGGATGGCCCTTCCGTCGGCGTGCAGCCGCACTGCGGTGCAGTTGGCTCCCAGCAGCACCTGGATATTGGGCGCCAGCTCAAGCCGCCGTGCATAGCGATTGCCGAAATGCGTGGGACAGGAAAACCGCTCCAGCCCATTGGTCAGCACGCGCGAACTGTCGAACCCTGCAATCATCGGACCGATTTCCGGCTCCAGGGCTTCACCCGCGTCATAAATGAACCGCCCGGCTTCCGCGAGGGCATTGGCACGCGGGTAGTAGGGCAGCAGGTCTTCGTAAGACAGTGGCCAACCGCTGTGCGGAATGTAGCTGCGGGTCTCGAAGTCAATGGGATCGAAGGGCATGCAGCGTCCGCCCCAGATCGCGGTGGATCCCCCCAGGCGCCGCTGGCGATATTTGCCGGGTGGGCTGTGCAGCCGCTCATCCGCGACTTCTCCCTCGCAGAGCGACTGGGTGGGAGCGTGCGCCTGCAGCTGCCCCGACTCCAGCAGAAGCACGGAATGCCCTTGCTCCGACAAGGTGAGCGCCAATGCAATGCCCGCAGGGCCGCCACCCACTACGCAGACGTCCGCCTGAAGGCGGCTGCCGGCCTGAATGTCATTGGCCTGCGTGATCATAGGTGGGTGTCCGGGACAGATTTGGCGGTGGTGCGCAGCGGTTGGGCTGCTACGCCGAAATTGCGCTGGTGGATGCGCGCAACGCTGGCAAAGAAACGGGCAAGGGAAAAGTTCTGTTCGTAAAGTGCCCGGCCGTTGCGCTCCAGTGAAGTCCTCAGCGCAGGCTCGTTCAGCACCCGCTGCAGGCCCCTGGCAATACCGGCTGCGTCGCCAGCCTGCACAAAGCACGCATTGACCCCATCGGTCAACACGGAAGGTATTTCGCCTACCGGGCTGCAGACCACCGCAACGCCGTTGGCCATGGCCTCCAGGATGACCAGTGGCAGGCCCTCGTCGTAAGAAGGCAATACCAGGACATCGGCGCGAGCCATCAGGCGTGCGACCTGCTGCTGGTCGGACCAGCCGGCAAAATCAAGCAGTGCTTCGATGCCCAGTTGCTTTGCCTTTATCCGGTAGGCTTCGATATCGCCGCCGCCGGCCAGAATCACTTCGGTTCGTGAGGCATCAAATCCCGGGAGCGCCAGCGCCTGCAAAAGATCCGATACCCCCTTGCGCTCCGACAGGTTTCCCAAAAAGAGCACGCGCTGCACGATTTGTTCCGAGGCTATGCGCCGTGCATGGGTAGGTTCGGGAACACCGTTGATAACGATCTCCACGCGATTGGCCGGCACGCCGAGTTCTTCGACCACAAAACGCCGTGCGGATGATCCCAGCACCACACAACTGGCCGGCAGCGAAAATACCCAGCGCGTCAGCATCTGCAGCGGACGGGGCAACGACCGGTAGAAATGATGCAGCTGCGCAGCGTGCAAATGAAGCACCACCGGAATACCGAGGGCGCGGCAGACAATGATGATCACGCTCTTGCGAAAGAGGCTCAACCGCTCGGCCATGTTCACATGGACACCCGCCAGCCGGCCGTTGAGTTTTCCGCGCACTATTCTGGCCATGGCAGTTGCCAGCACCCAAAGTGAATACAGCGCGTTGGCGCCGCCGCGGGTGTCAAGCGGACGGAGTTCCGCCGCATCGGCAGGGGCGGAAAACGCCTGGGCCTGAATCAGGTAGTCCGCGACCTTGAACATGCCGCCGCCTTTGGGCGTCCAGGGACACGCAAGGTAGATATAGCGCCCTTCGCGTTCTCGTGCGGCCGAATGCGGCAGCGATTCACTTCTCATAATTACTTTCCTGTACCTTGATAAGAAAGACCGGGCTTTCTAAAGAGTGCGCGCTTGAAGAAGGTGGTCATGGGACGCTCCAGCCACACGTACGAGATGCAGCCTGCAACCACCACGGCCGTGCCCACAGCAAGCACGATGGCCAAGCTGTCCTGCACGCCCAGTTTTTTCAGCGCCAG
The DNA here is from genome assembly GCF_056402835.1 of Polaromonas sp. P3_B4. Classification (NCBI taxonomy): domain Bacteria; kingdom Pseudomonadati; phylum Pseudomonadota; class Betaproteobacteria; order Burkholderiales; family Comamonadaceae; genus Polaromonas; species Polaromonas sp. P3_B4. The sequence continues at coordinate 2,262,476 of NZ_JBFUGQ010000001.1, read as the reverse complement.
CACACCGGCCGGTACCACGAAGGTGTGCGAGAGATAGATGGAATAGGAAGCGTCACCCAGGAAAGACAGGCGGGAAGCCAGTGGCGCACGCAAGGTCCATGGCTCGAGCCAGATTGACCCGAGGACGACCAGCGCAGCACCGCAGCCCCATGTGGCGAAACGGTCGGCCGAGTGCCCCCAGTCAGGGATAAACATGAACATCACGCCAGCGGCGATGACGATCAGGCCGACTCCTGGCGATGCATGCCGGAAATGCAAAAAGGCATAGGCAATGCAGACCCCAAGAATGAACTCAAAAACAATGCTCTGGGCGTAGAAACCCAGCACCACCGAGTCCGGTACATACCGCCCAGCCGTGAAAATCAGCAGAAAAACCAGCAAACAAAACCGGATGCGTGGTGCGCCCAGCGCAATGGCTGCCGCAAAAACCGCATAAAAAAGCATTTCAAAATTCAATGTCCAGCCGACGGGCAGCGCGGGCAATACGAGGCCCCACGGGCTCACGGCAGGGATGAACAAAAGGGAGGCGGCCAGATGCCCGGGCTCGACGGACGCGCGGGACGCGAGGGTCGGCAAAGCCAGCAAGAGGACGACCTTCAACAAGGTATAGAACCAGTAGAGCGGCGCGATCCTCAGCAAGCGCCTTCGCATGAACACCCAGGCGGCATTGACCCGGGACGCAGCGTCGGAAGGCAATGCCGACGTTGACATGGCCATGACAAAACCGCTGATGACGAAGAAGATGTCCACTCCTGCGGAGCCGTCTGCCCAATAGTGGGTTGGCCCGGTTCCGCCGATGTGGATGGAGATCGCCTGGGTAATGTGCATGACCACGACAAGCATGGCCGCGGCAAATCTCAGAATCTGTATGCCCGTGAATTGCTGCGTCGCCCGTTGCTTCTGCAGGCTTCCATCTGGGCCGCTCAATGCGCGCTCCCCTGAATTACCTGGCGAGGCGCCATTGAGAAGTCCTTGAGTACCCGGCTCGCGATGGCCTCGCCAGCCGGGCGTTGCCGGCGAAGCAGGCCGCGTATGAGGCCTGCGGCATTGAAGCACCATGAGATCACCGAATACAGCGCCTTGGTGACAGACCGTTTTCGCCAGGTCATCAGCAACACCGGCGCCGTGACGATGATGCAAAAGAATGCCATGCGCAGGGGAGCCGACACCGGCCAGAATACCAGGCTGGCCATGACCGCCCACCAGCCCAGGACGGCCAGGTACAGGCGCAGTTCCCGCAGGCCCTGCAGCGCCAGATGCAGTCGGGGCTGGCCGGCGGCAGCGCGGACCAGTTCGCCCAGCCCGCAGATATAGCGGGTGCTCCAGCGCCGCATCAACAAGCGATAGGGTGGTGCATCGTGGCCAAAGTGATTGGCGGCATCCACCGGCAGGCGCCACAGGTGCCAGCCGAGAGCGCGCAGCCTGATGGCCAGGTCAAACTCTTCATAGCTGTGCAGGTTACGGTCGGAAAGATAGCCCGCGGCCTCAATGGCTGTGCGACGGTAAAGGCCTCCGCCGTCGAGCCGGTCGACCTTGCCAGGCAGCAGGTGCGGCGAGGCGCGTTCTCCACGCGACAGGTATTCCAGGCTCTCGGTGTTTTGCTCCACCACGCGTCCGCCGACGCCTGCGACGTCCTCATGGGCATCCAGAAAATCGAGTGCTTTCTCAAGAAAGCCTTCCTGCATCTGCATGTCGCCATCGAGGATATAAATAAAGTCGCCATGCGAATGCTGGTAGCCCAGTTGCGGGCCCACGCCGCAGCAGCGCTCGTTGGGATTGGCCAGCTGGACGATACGGATGGGGTAAGTACATGCCAGTTCCACTGTGCTGTCGGTCGAGCAGGAGTCCGCAAGAATGACCTCTCCGCCCACGGCGGAAACAGCGCGCAGCGCACTCTCGATGGTCGCCCGGATGCGTTTTTCCTCATTCAGTGCCTTGATGACCACGGAGACCCGGCAGGAATGCCAGAGAGGGATGATTTTGCGGGGTGATTTGGGGTTCATTTTTTATCCTGCTTCGGCCGGACTGCCGGTGTGAACCGTCCGGCGCGTGCGCCAAAGCTGCCAGTTTTTTACCACCTGGCCCGGCATGAAAAGCATGGCCGCCGTCAGCCACCACCGTCTTCCGGTAGCCGCGCGGTGGGCGCGCACCAGCCAGTCGAAGCCCTCACGGCGGCTTCCGGATGCCAGTGCCTGCCGTGCCAGCGTCAACTCGTGTTGCGCCACAAGCCACAGTGCAGACCGGCGTTGCATGATGGTCATGGTCCCTGAAAGTGCACGTTCCCGCATGCGTTCCAGAAACGGTGGCATGGCCAGGTCGGGGTGATATGTTGTCAGGCCGCCTTCCACCGCCAGCCGATACGCCATCAAGGGCGACCGGACTAGCGCAACGGGGGTCTTCTCAGCCAGACGGAACCATAGATCCAGGTCTTCGCCGTGCGACTCTCCCGAAGGAAAGCATGGCTGCATTTGCCGCAAGCGCGTGCTTCGCACGGACACCGCGCTGGTGCACAGCGACGGCGCGCTCATCCAGCGCCGCGGCAGATCGGTGATGAGTTCCACTTCCGGTTGATCTGCCAGCACTGGCCAGTTCGGCGGCCACATGGTGTGGGTATCGGGAACCGGCAGGAAGTCGGTGGCCACCGTGTCGACCTGCGGGTAACGCGCCTGCGTCCACAGAAGGGTTTCCAGGTACTGGGGATGGTGCCAGTCATCGGCGTCGAGAAAGGAAACCCATTCGCCTTTTGCCAGCGAAATTCCCAGGTTCCGGGCGGCGGAAACACCGGCATTGGCCTGGCGCACCAGGCGCAACCGCGGGTCAGGTATGAACGTTACCAGTTCCGCACCGCCGTCGGTGGAACCGTCGTCCACCACAATGACCTCAAAATCCGAGAAGGTTTGTGCCAGCACCGACGCGATGGTGTCGTTGATGTACGGTGCCTTGTTGTAAAGCGGAATGACAATCGAAAATTTCATGGTCGGGCTCGAGAGGTAGCCGGGGACGGATGGAAGTTCCCGGCGAAGCGGGGCATGGCGCCTTCCGGCAAGCTTGCCGGCTGCGCTCTGCGGGCATGGGCTTCGCGCGCTGCAGCGGCCAGTGTCATCAGCAAAAGCACGTGGGTAGTGAGCTCGGGGCCGTAACCGAAGAGCAGCAGCGGCACTTCACTGATGGCGCGCAGTGCCAGCGCCACGAACAACGCCAGTGAAAGGCCGCCGCTGGCACGTGCATAGCGGATGGACAGGACCAGCAGCACCAGTGCGTACAACACCAATGCAGCGGCACCCACCGTGCCGGAGCGCGATAACGTGTCCATAAACTGGTTGTGCGCGTGGGTCGCATTGGGCATACCGATGCTTTCACGGAAACTGACATCCCACAGGGTGGGTCCGTAGCCGAACGCAGGGTTGCGCTGCCATTCGTCGTAGGCAATTGCCCAGATCTGATCACGGCCGGTCATGGACGCGAGTTGCGCGCCCTGGGCGCTGTCAAAGAAGCTGGACAGACGCGCATCGATATCGCCAAACATCAGCACCAACGTGACGCCGGCCACCGCAACCATGAACCCCACCAACGAGACGATGCCGAATTCCGGCCGCACCGGGTCAGTGGCGCGGCGCAGAAACGCGGGCCCCTGGCGTACAGCAAGAATGCAGGCGGAGCACAGGGTAAAAGAAATCCAGGCTGTTTTGGATTGAGCGAGAAAAAGGACAAGGAGCCCCATTCCCCACGCCAGGCGATTCAGCCAGACGCTCTGCAGAGGACGCGCGAGAAGACACAGCAAGCCCAGCTGAGCCAGCATGCCGAGTGACACGGCATGTGCAGCCAGCCCTGCCAGCCGCGGTACACCAGGCAGCAAGCCCTGTGTATAGGAGAGGTCCAGCACCAGCGTTGGCTTGAAAGGGATCAGCAGCAAGCCCGCTGCCATAAAGAGCAGCAGGGCGTTGCGAGCCGCCTTGAATGCGAGGTCTCTTTCCATGCTGGTGGCAAGCACTGCCGCGATGCCGATGAGCAGCGGGTACACGTAATCGTGTGACACATGCGGATGCAGGCCCAGAAGAGCCGGTGAGGCCACCGTGCCTGCCCAGAAAAGAACAAAGGTGATCAACATCACCGGGGGGGCCTGCACCGTCTTGTCGCGTTGAAGCCAGTGCGTGATGATGCGTTCCCCCGCCAGCGTGAGCAGCAAGAGGGAAACCAGCGGCTGCGCCAAAGCCACCAGCGGGTGGCGCACCACCACCGCAACTTCGTCCAATTTAAACGCACTGCTGGAGAGGTCGCGCCCCGAGAGGAAATTGTTCAGGGCCACCATTGCCAGGATGGCGTAGAAAATGACATGCATGTACCCGTGCGCACGGCGTGACGTGACATGAACTGCACCCGCCATGCCCAGCGTCGCCAAAAGCGCCGCCAAAATGGCACCGGCAACCAGAACCGAAATAACGATGGGTTGATCCAGGATAGCTCCTTAGAGTGGCTGCTCAAGGGAATTGGAAAGATCGGTACGTGGTGCCGAAACACCGCGGCGCAAAAACTTCGCCAGTCCGGGGACAAACCGGATGACCATTTCGGATGTTTCCCGCCCCAGCATTTGCGGCCTCAGGGCAAGCAGCAATGCCGGCAGGACTACTGCGGACAGGCTTCCGGCAAGCAGCGAGAGCAGGGGAATATCAAACCGTGCCACCGCGTGCTGACCTGCCATCACACCTAAAACGCAAGCGGCACAAAGAAGAAACCCGCGCAGGGCATCCGGTAGCAGGGACATCCAGCCAAGCTCCAGTGCACGGAATGCAGCCGTAGCCGTAACGGCTGCGCGCAGTACCAGCAACAGACCCGCCACGACTGCAGCCATGTGGATTCCCTGGCCTGCAAACAGGTAAAAACCGAGGATGCCCAAAACGATCAGCGGGAGCTGCAGCGCAAATTCGTAGTACTTGCGTCCGGTGTTCCACAGCACGGGTGTCGACAGTCCCCAGATGACGTACGCCGGCATGCAGAGGAACAAAATTCCCAGCACCCAGGCTGCCCCACTCCATGCGGGCCCATAAAGCACACGCACGATGTCGGGCGACAGAAAGGCAAGCGTCGCAAAGGCGGGGAGTCCCAACACCACAATGGTGGCCAGCATCTGCAGATAAGCGCGGCCCAGTCGTGGCCGGTCGTTTTGCAGGCGTGCGCCCGCCGCCAGGAACGCGGGCTGAAGTGCGCCCAGCAGCAAGGTGTTGGGCATCGTGGCCAGGTTGTAAGCCACGTTATAGAGACCCAGCGATTGCGCGTTGAGCAACCGGCCTATCAACACCCGATCAAGGTTGTTGAGCACCCAGTTGACGATATTGGTCAAAAAGACCGTGTGCCCCGTGCCGACAGCGGACTTTGCATCGGCATACCAGAACAGCGGGCGAAGCGCATGCGGCTTGAGGGCATAACTTGCAACAAACACGACAGCCGCCTGAACCAGCCAGGCCGCTACCAGCGAAGCCTCACCCTGGCCAAGCAGTGCCATCGGCACCCCAACAGCCACATACCCAGCGGCATAGCTGCCGACCTGAATCAGTCCCACTGCTCGGAAATTCAAGTCACGCTGCAGCAGGTAGGTAGCCGGTGCTGCCGCAGCACCCAGCAGGCACGCCACCGATAACCATTCAATGACGAATTGCGAGCGCGGCTCCCGAAAATAAGCCGACAGCAGCGGCGCCAGAAAATACAGGGCAAGCATGGTGGCAATACCCACGATCAGTTGCCATGTCCAGGCAAACCGGACATCTTCGTCACTCAGTGTGGTGCGTTGCAACAGGCTCCAGCTGAAGCCAAAACCGGAGACAAATGTGGCGAATGTCAGTACCACCATGCCGATGGCAAAAACGCCAAAAATCTCCGGCCCCAGGGTGCGGGCCAGAATCACCTGGGCCACCAGCTGCAGCCCAAAGCGTGCCGCTGTGGAAACGGCGCTCCATTTGACCGCTGCAACACCCGGACGGCCGAGGCCACTCATCCTCAAGACCTCTCTGCTTTATGGCGGCGAACGGCAATCACGCCCATCAACGCCAATGTGGCCAGCAGCGTGCCGTAAGGGTGCCATCCGGATTCGTCCGTATCTGCCTCGCCCGCCGCCGTGACACCCAGGCCGGATTGGCCACTGCGCACCGCGTCCACACTGTGGACTGTGTTGACCTTGACGGGCTCAGTGCCGGGCTGCAGTTTCATACGTGTCGCTTTGGCGGTAGCTCCCGTTGGCGTCACCGCTGCGGGCGCTGCAGGCGGGTTGGTAGACGCCGTTGCTGAAGCAATCCAGGTGGCCAAAATGGCGGTAAACAGGGTTCGAAACATAGGGTTTTCCTTCTGTCAAAGCAGGAAAAGAGTTTGTTGTGCAGTGCAGCAATTGACAATAGTCCGAATGGCTCATGGCGCGCTTTATGCTATTTATTGAGTTCAAAAAAGCGTGGCGCATTCTTGGGGCAAGACTTGAATTGCTCACATGCTGACTGCCGGCTGGATGAGTCCGTTCGGGCTATTGCGCATGGGCTCAGATGCAGATATGTCCATATCGGTTTCAGAGGTGTTCCTGTAGCCTTCGGGATTGCGCTGCTGCCAGTGCCAGGAGTCGCGGCACATGTCATTGATCGTGCATGTGGCACGCCAGCCCAGCAGGCTGCCGGCCAGGGAAACATCTGCAAAGTACTGTGCGACATCCCCGGCTCGTCGAGGTGCAAATTCATAAGGAATCGGCCGTCCGCTTGCCCGCTCAAACGCCTGGACCACACCGAGAACACTGGTGCCCTCGCCGGTGCCCAGATTGACCGTAAAGCTCTTGCCGCTTGCCAGCAAAGCATCGACTGCGGCGACATGGCCTGCTGCAAGGTCGGTGACGTGCAGGTAGTCGCGCACCCCGGTGCCGTCGGGTGTGGGGTAGTCATTGCCGAACACATTGAGCGTGGCCCGTTTGCCCACGGCCACCTGGGTGACGTAGGGCATCAGGTTGTTGGGGATTCCGTTGGGGTCTTCGCCGATCAGTCCACTGGGGTGCGCGCCCACCGGGTTGAAGTAGCGCAGCACCCCGACCCGCCACGCCGCATCTGAAATACGCAGCGATGCCAGGATGTTTTCACACATCAGTTTGGTGTGGGCATACGGGCTCTCCGGCATGCATGGAAACTGCTCGTTGATGGGCACGGTGGCGGGGTCCCCATAGACCGTGGCGCTTGAAGAGAAGACTACGGCCCGGCAGTCCGTCGTTTCCATCGCCCGCAACAAACTCAGGAGGCCGCCAACATTGTTCTGGTAGTACATGAGAGGGCGTTGCACGCTTTCCCCTACGGCCTTGAACCCGGCAAAGTGGACGGCCGCAACGCAGTGGTAGCGTTGCAGGACTCCGGCCACAAAATCGGTGTCCAGTACGTTGCCGCGTTCGCAGGGTACGGGCTGACCCGTCAGCTGCTGCAGCCGGTGCAGCACGGCAGGATGGCTGTTGGAAAAGTCGTCGAGGATGACAGGCTGGTAGCCGGCATTCACCAGCGCCACAAAAGTATGGCTTCCGATGTATCCGGCCCCACCGGTTAATAGCACACTGGGTTTGTTCAGGGTCATTGCAAAAGGCTGCATGGCAGCGGGTTGATTTGATACGGGTCACGGCGCCGGCGTAACACTGCTGAAACATGTTCGCGTGAGGGATTGCATGGACAGGCAGCATCCAGACATCACCAGACCATTCCCTTTCAGGGGCTAGGTACGAGTGTCTTTGACGCGTGGAGAAAGGATGTCAGCGTAAGCCGCATATGTGCGTGGGAAGCTGTCACGCTGGCCTCAAAGCGTTTCGAATCGTTCGGTAAGCACTTGTGAATGACGGTTGCAAATCGCCAGCTGGCGGGCAGCTGAACTGTTCGTGAGCAGTTGGCATCCCAACGGCAAACGACAAAAAGTCACAAAGATCAGGGGCTGCTGCGACTGCTCGCACAGTGCGCTGAATTCCCGGGAATTAACCCGGCGTAGCAAATCGCATGAAAAAAGCCCGGGGGAGGCCGGGCTTTTGTTGATGGAGATGCTTTGCTTACATGCCGCTGTAGTTGGGTCCGCCACCGCCTTCGGGCGTGACCCACACGATGTTTTGTGTTGGGTCTTTGATGTCACAGGTTTTGCAGTGCACGCAGTTCTGCGCGTTGATCTGCAGGCGGTCGGTATTGTCGGGGTTCTTTACGAACTCGTAGACACCGGCCGGGCAGTAGCGGCTTTCGGGGCCGGCGTACTTGGCCAGGTTGATGCTCACCGGCACGCTCGCGTCCTTGAGCGTCAGGTGCGCGGGCTGGTGCTCTTCGTGGTTGGTGTTGGAGACGAAAACCGAACTAAGGCGGTCGAAGGTGATCTTGTTGTCGGGCTTGGGATACACGATGGGCGTGCACTCGGCCGCCGGCTTGAGCTTGGCGTAGTCCGGAATGCTGTTGTGGATGGTCCAGGGCGGCGACTTGAAGCCCAGCTTGGGCAGCAGCCAGTGCTCGATGCCGGTCATGAAGGCGCCGACGTAGAGGCCCTTCTTGAACCAGGACTTGAAATTGCGCGACTGGTTGAGCTCCTGCGCGAGCCAGCTCTTGGCATAGGCTTCAGGGTAAGCGGCCAGTTCATCGTGCTGGCGGCCGGCGGTGACCGCTCCATAGGCGGCCTCAGCGGCCAGCATACCGCTCTTGATGGCCGCGTGGCTGCCCTTGATGCGGGCGGCATTGAGGTAGCCGGCTTCGCAGCCGATCAGCGCGCCACCGGGGAACACGGTTTTGGGCAGGCTTAATGCGCCGCCTGCGGTGATGGCACGCGCGCCGTAGCTGATGCGCTTAGCGTCTTCGAGATACTGCTTGATGCTGGGATGGGTCTTCCAGCGCTGCATCTCTTCAAACGGGCTGAGGTAAGGGTTGGTGTAGTCCAGGCCGGTGACCATGCCCAGCGTGACCTTGTTGTCTTCCAGGTGGTACATGAAGCCGCCGCCGTAGGTCTGGCTGTCCATGGGCCAGCCGGCGGTGTGAATCACGAGGCCCGGCTTGTGTTTGGCCGGGTCGATTTCCCAGAGCTCTTTCACACCCAGTGCGTAGCCTTGCGGGTCGCGGCCTTCGTCGAGTTTGAAGCGGTTGATCAGCTGGCGGCCCAGGTGGCCGCGCGCGCCTTCGGCAAATACGGTGTACTTGCCGTGCAGTTCCATGCCGAGCTGGAAGTTGTCGGTCGGCTGGCCATCCTTGCCGATTCCGAGGTTGCCGGTGGCCACGCCCTTGACGGAGCCGTCGTCGTTGTAGAGCACTTCGGCCGCCGCGAAGCCCGGGAAGATTTCAACGCCCAGGCCTTCGGCCTGCTGCGCCAGCCAGCGCACCACATTGCCCAGGCTGATGACGTAGTTGCCTTCGTTGTGAAAGCAGTCGGGCACAAAAAAGGCGGGCGTCCTGATCGCGCTTTTCTCGCTGAGAAAAAGAACCTCGTCGGCGGTGACAGGCTGGTTCAATGGCGCGCCTTGCGCTTTCCAGTCCGGAATCAGTTCGGTCAATGCCTTGGGGTCCATCACCGCGCCCGAAAGAATGTGGGCACCGGGTTCGGAACCCTTTTCGAGAACCACCACGGAGATGTCCGTGCCTTTTTCTGCGGCCAGTTGTTTCAGGCGAATGGCGGTAGCAAGCCCGCCGGGTCCGCCGCCCACCACGACCACGTCATATTCCATTGCTTCGCGCGGGCCGAACTGGGCCAGAATTTCTTGGGTATTCATCGGGGACTCGCTGATAATGATTTTCAGGAAGGATTGTCGGTCTCGCGTTGGATTTTATGCCGCGAATGCGGCGATGCGAACGGTCGTTCTCTTTTGTACGGTTTAAATTGAGAGAGGAGCCTCTAATGGCTTACAGCATTGATCTGTCGGGGCGTGTCGCTCTCGTGACCGGTGCATCCGGCGGGCTGGGTGCGCAGTTCGCCAAAACACTGAGCCGTGCCGGCGCGGCCGTGGTGCTGGCCAGCCGCAGGCTCGACAAGCTCAAGGACCTGCGCGCGCAGATTGAGGCTGCGGGTGGCGATGCGCATGTGGTTGAGCTCGACGTGACCGACCACGCCAGCATCAAGGCCGGTGTGGCCCATGCTGAAACGGAAGTCGGGCCCATCGACATTCTGGTCAACAACTCCGGCGTGAGCACCACACAGCGCATCCAGGACGTCGGCGAGGAAGACTACGACTTCATCTTCAACACCAATGTGAAGGGCGCCTTCTTCGTGGCGCAGGAAGTCGGCAAGCGCATGCTGGCCCGTTCGCGCGGTGCCGGGCCCGGCAACTATGCCGGCGGCCGCATCATCAACATCGCCTCCATGGCCGGCTTGCGCGTACTGCCGCAGATCGGCGTGTACTGCATGAGCAAGGCCGCCGTGGTGCAGATGACCAAAGCCATGGCGCTGGAGTGGGGCAAGTTCGGCATCAACGTCAACGCCATCTGCCCCGGCTATATTGACACCGAGATCAACCACCACCATTGGGAAACCGAGCAGGGCAAGAGGCTGGTGCAGATGTTGCCGCGCAAGCGCATCGGCAAACCGCAAGACCTGGATGCACTGCTGGTGATGCTGGCCAGTGGCGAGAGCCATTTCGTCAATGGTGCAGTGATTGCAGCCGACGACGGGTTTGGCGTTTGATCGATCGGCATAACAAAGATTAATTTTCGGAGAAGAACATGATGGATTCCGTAGTGCCCTACCTCGGCCCGATAGGCCTGATCTTCCTGGCCTTGCTGGCGGGCGTGGTCAGCCCGGGCCCCAGTTTTGTGCAGGTTGCGCGCATCGCGGTTTCGCGTTCACGCGCTGACGGCCTGGCTGCCGCGGTGGGTATGGGCCTGGGGGCGCTGGTGTTTGCCGCGTTGGCGCTGGCCGGGCTGCAGGCCCTGCTGGCCGCCTTGCCTGGTGTCTACATGGCGCTCAAGGTCGTGGGCGGCCTGTACCTGATGTGGATCGCCTTTAATATCTGGCGCGGCGCGCGCCAGCCGCTGGAAATGGGCGGCGGTGACACGGGCGCTTCGCGCCGCACGGTGCTGCAATCGTTTCGCCAGGGGCTGGTGACGCAGCTGAGCAACCCGAAGATCGTGGTGGTTTACAGCAGCGTGTTCGCGGCACTGTTGCCCGCACAGTTTCCCTTGCCCGCAGCCCTGCTGGTGCTTGTGGGCGTGCTCGTGATGGAAACCGGCTGGTATGCCGTGGTGGCGGTGGTTTTGTCTTCCGCTGTACCGCGCGCAGCCTACCTGCGCAGCAAGGCTGCGGTAGACCGCACCGCCGCCGGTGCGATGGGGCTGCTAGGTTTGCGCCTGGTAGCCACTGCGCACACTGTCTGACGGATGCTGACGGGCATTCTGGCCGGGCTCGCGGCGGGCGCGCTGTGGGGCCTGGTGTTTGTGGCGCCGCGCATGCTCGACATGGGTGCGGGTGGCTATTCGTCCATTGACCTGACGGCCGGGCGCTTTGCGGTATACGGCGTGGTGGCTGTGCTGGTGATGCTGGCGGGATGGCGCACTCGCCGCCTGCCCACGGTGCGGCAGGCGTGGGCCGCTCTGGTCATGAGCATTCTCGGGTTCAGCGGCTACTACCTGCTGTTGGTGCTGGCCATACGCGACGCCGGCACCGAAGTGCCTTCGCTGGTAATCGGCACCATTCCCATTTGGGTCATGTTGCTGGGCAAGCCGCAAGGCCTGCGTTGGGCTTCCCTGCTGCCCGGCCTGGCGCTCACCCTGGCGGGGCTGGCGCTCATGATGGGTTCCACCCACGAGGCCGGTCAGGGAACCGCCACGAATTTCTGGCGTGGCATGCTGTTTGTGTCGGCCTCACTGGTGTGCTGGACGGCGTTTGCGATCCTGAATTCTGCCTGGCTCAAGCGGCATCCTGAAGTCAATGCCACCGACTGGGCCAACTGGCTGGGTGTGGCGACTGGCCTCGGGGCATTGCTGATGTGGCTGCTTGCGGGTTCGGACGCAAGCGTGCTGGCCGGCCGCGAAGACCGCGGTGTGTTCGTGTTGCTCTGCGTGCTGGCCGGTCTGGGCTCCACCTGGCTGGCGACGATTTTGTGGAACATGGCCAGCCAGCGGCTCAGTGCCAGCCTGTGCGGGCAGCTCATCGTGAGCGAAACCATTTTTGCGCTGCTGTATTCGTTTGCCTGGGATGGCCACTGGCCCACACTGGTACAACTGTCTGCGTGCGTGTTGTTCACGCTGGGAATTCTGGCCTCCATCAGGGCCCATCGATAGAGGCAATTGGCATCATGAAAATTGAAATTCCCGAAAAGAAAAAGCTGGTCCACGAGATGCATATCCCCATCCGCTGGGGTGACATGGACGCGATGGGCCACCTCAACAACGGCACTTACTTCCGTTATCTCGAAACTATCCGCATTGACTGGATGTATGGCATTGGCTGCAAGCCCGATCCGTCGGGCGAAGGCCCGGTCATCGTCAACGCTTTTTGCAATTTCTACAAGCAGCTGGAATACCCGGGCGACGTGCTGATGAAGATGTACGTGAGCGACCCGGGGCGCACCACGTTTGAAAGCTGGGCCACGATGGAGCGCGCGGATACGCCGGGCGTGATCTGCGCCGCGGGCGGCGCCACCACCATCTGGGTGGACTTCCCGGCGCAAAAGGCCAAAGCCCTGCCCGAGTGGATGCGCAAGCTGGTTGAAGCGTAATCCTGAAAGAAAAAGCCCGCAGGCCTAATCAGGCCGTGCGCAAGCAGCTATCAATAAAGTAGCAATACTGGTGGCGTATGGGTGCTGCGGTATCGCAGAAAAGCTTCAGCGAACTGTGCGAAAGCTGTCCGCGTGTTCTTTCAACCAGCGCTGGGCAATGGCGCGGGTTTGCTGGCCGGGTTCGGCAACAGTTTCCTGGTCGGGGTGGAAGTCCCGCCTGAAGTAGGCCAGCAACGGGGCCGTGCAGCGCCACACAACGCCATTTTTTCCCCAGAAAAATTTCATCGCACTCCACCATGTGCCTGGTTTGAACAGCGTGCCGTCATGCCAGAGGTTCAGCACCGTTTGACGGCCCGAGTCCCACGAAAACAGCAGCAGCGCGTAGACATACCAGCGCACGCGCCATGCGTGGTTTCCGCCAAGCGCTTGGTACAGGTCATAGGCTACCGCGCGATGCTCGGTCTCTTCGGCTGCATGCCAGCGCCAGAGGGTCTGCATCTTCGGGTCTGCCTGATCCAGCGCGTCGCCGTGGCGAAGCATGTAGTCGGCCAGCACGGCCGTGAGGTGTTCGTAGGCTGCCGTGACCGCAAGGAAGTGGTGGGGCGCCACACCGCGTTTTTTGGCAAAATCAATGCGGGCCGTGGCCCAGTGTTGCCAGCGGTTAACCAGGCCCTGCCTCTCCAACTGTGCGTTGTACAGACCATGGATGTGGCGGTGGGTAGCCTCCTGGCCGATGAACTGCGCAGTGGCTTCATGCAGCAGCGCGTGCTCTGGCGTGCGAGGCAGCAATTTGGCGCAGTCGCGCACGGCCTCGATGAACGACTGCTCTCCGACCGGAAAACTCATCGACAAGGCGTTGTGGTACTGGCTCAGGAAGGCATCGCCGCCAAACCAGTGGCGGTCAAAGCCATCGCTCAGGTCGATCTCCAGCTTGCGCACGGTCAGGCCGTAAGCGCCGGCTGATGGGGTAGAAGATGTCGAGGCGGTGGATGTGGCGTCTGGTGCCATGGTTTTAAGTCTTGTGAGAAGGCTGATTCATGAGCATAGCGGGTGCGCAGGGTTCTGGGCGTGATTCGCGCCTGAGCGGTTTCAGGCGGCCTTGGACGGCTTGGGCACACGGCCCATCAGGTAAAACTCGGGGTTGGGCTGCATGTTGCTGAAGCTCGCCATGCGGTTGGAGAGGCCAAAAAAAGCCGTGATGGCCGCGATATCCCAGGCGTCTTCATCGTCAAAGCCGTGGCCGTACAGCGCTTCAAAGTCGCTGTCTTCAATCTGGTCCGCCTGCAGGCATACCTTCATCGCGAAGTCGAGCATGGCGCGCTGGCGTGGTGTGATGTCAGCCTTGCGGTGGTTCACCGCCACCTGGTCGGCCACCAGGGGTTTCTTTTCATAAATGCGCAGGATGGCGCCGTGCGCCACCACGCAATACAGGCATTTGTTGGCGGCGCTCGTCGTGGTGACGATCATCTCGCGCTCGCCCTTGGTCAGGCTGCCGTTGGGGTTAGAGCCCTCTTCCTTGAGCATCAGCGCATCGTGATAAGCGAAGAAGGCACGCCATTCGGCAGGGCGGCGCGCGAGGGCCAGGAATACGTTGGGCACGAAGCCGGCTTTTTCCTGCACCTCCAGGACTTTGGCTTTGATGTCTTCCGGCAGGTCCTTCAGTTCGGGAGCAGGGTACCGGGGTGCTGTGCCGGCGGTTTTGGGGCTGGTCATGAGGGTTCCTTCAAAGGCTTTATAAGTGACTCGATAAGTGACTCGGACCCAAGCGTAACTGCAAGATTACCCGTCAGGTCGCGCTGGGGAATTGAAGCCAAAACAGATGCAATTGATAAAAACTATTAGGTAAATATCTTTAATTGCCTTTGATTATTTTGCAGGGAAACCTAGACTGTGCTTCACAGGCCATCACCTGGCAAGCCCGTCAAAGGAGACCCCATTAGCAGCCCCACCCACACGGCCTTGGCCAAAGCGTCCCGGCTGTCCCGCAGTGCAATTCCATGCCGTCATTCGGCACCACTTAATCATCAAAGGTAACTCATCATGGCTGATCACAACACGCAAAGCGAAGGCGGCTGCCCATTCTCGGGTGGCGCCCGCAAACATGCTCTGGCTGGTGCCGCAACGAACGCCGATTGGTGGCCCAACCAGCTGAACCTCAAGATCCTTCACCAGAACTCGTCGCTGTCCGATCCCATGGGCGAGGCGTTCAACTATGCCGAGGAATTCAAGACCCTGGACCTGCATGCCGTGGTGAAAGACCTCCATGAGCTCATGACGGATTCGCAGGAGTGGTGGCCTGCGGACTACGGCCACTATGGCCCATTCTTCGTTCGCATGGCGTGGCACAGCGCAGGCACCTACCGGATCGCCGACGGGCGCGGCGGCGCCGGCTCCGGCACACAGCGATTCGCACCGCTCAACAGCTGGCCGGACAACGGAAACCTCGACAAGGCACGCCGCCTGTTGTGGCCGATCAAGCAGAAATACGGCCGAAAAATCTCCTGGGCCGACCTGATGGTTCTGGCCGGCACCGTGGCCATGGACTCCATGGGATTCAAGACCTTCGGCTTTGCCGGCGGGCGCCCGGACGTCTGGGAGCCGGAAGAGATTTACTGGGGCCCTGAAGCCGAGTGGATGGGCGACAAGCGCTACACCGGCGACCGCGAACTCGAAAACCCGCTCGGTGCTGTGCAGATGGGGCTGATCTATGTGAACCCCGAGGGCCCGAACGGCAGACCGGACCCGCTGGGTTCGGCGCGGGACATCCGCGAGACCTTCGCCCGCATGGCGATGAACGACGAAGAAACTGTTGCGCTCACCGCCGGCGGGCACACCTTCGGCAAGGCCCACGGCGCAGCCGATCCGGGCCAGTACGTGGGTCCCGAGCCTGAGGGCGCCACCATTGAAGACCAGGGGTTTGGCTGGATCAACAAGTTCGGCGGCGGCCACGGCGTGCACACCGTCACCAGCGGTATCGAAGGTGCCTGGACCAAGAACCCCACCAAGTGGGACAACGGCTACTTCGAAAACCTGTTCGGCTACGAGTGGGAATTGACCAAGAGCCCCGCCGGTGCCCACCAGTGGAAGCCCAAAGACCCTGCCGCGTCGACCACCGTGCCGGATGCCCATGACTCCGCGCTGCGCCATGCCCCGATGATGACGACCGCCGACATGGCTATGCGCATGGATCCGGCTTACGAAAAAATCTCGCGGCGCTTCATGGCGAACCCGCAGGAGTTTGCCGACGCCTTCGCCCGGGCCTGGTACAAGCTGACGCACCGTGACATGGGCCCGGCTGCGCGCTACCTCGGCCCGCTGGTGCCGAAGGAGGCACTGATCTGGCAGGACCCGGTTCCCGCCGTCGATCATCCGCTGGTCAATGAGCAGGATACTGAGGGCCTCAAGGCCAAGGTCCTCGCGTCCGGGCTCTCCATCTCCCAGCTCGTCACAACGGCCTGGGCGTCTGCTTCCACCTTCCGTGGTAGCGACAAGCGCGGCGGCGCAAACGGTGCGCGCATACGCCTGGCACCGCAAAAGGATTGGGAAGTCAATCAACCGGCCGAGCTGGCGAAAGTCCTGAAAGTGCTGGAGGCCATCCAGGGCGAGTTCAATGGCGCG
Source organism: Polaromonas sp. P3_B4 (assembly GCF_056402835.1). NCBI lineage: Bacteria > Pseudomonadati > Pseudomonadota > Betaproteobacteria > Burkholderiales > Comamonadaceae > Polaromonas > Polaromonas sp. P3_B4. Next base: position 2,246,191 of record NZ_JBFUGQ010000001.1, on the reverse strand, counting down.
CAGTCTGGCCGCAAGAAGATTTCGCTGGCTGACCTGATCGTTCTCGGTGGCTGCGCGGCCGTCGAGGCAGCTGCCAGGAAGGCTGGCCACGACGTGAAGGTGCCTTTTTCACCGGGCCGTACGGACGCTTCGCAAGCGCAAACCGATGTGGCGTCGTTTGCCGTGCTGGAACCGGCCGCAGACGGTTTCCGAAACTACACCCGCAAGGGGCAGGCGCAGCGGGCAGCCGAGCAGCTGGTGGATCGCGCGAACCTGATGACGCTGAGCGCTCCCGAGATGACGGTTCTGGTCGGCGGCATGCGCGCCCTGAATGCCAATGTCGGGCAGGCACAGCATGGCGTTTTCACCAAGCGGCCCGGAACCTTGAGCAACGACTTCTTTGTGAACCTGCTCGAGATGCGCACGAAGTGGCAGAAATCTGCCGACGCTGAAGGTGTGCTGGAGGGCCGCGACCGCACGACGGGCGAACTCAAATGGACGGGTACGGTGATAGACCTCGTCTTCGGTTCGAACTCGCAGCTGCGGGCCATTGCGGAGGTCTATGCGTGCAGCGATTCGCAGCAGGTCTTCGTGCGTGACTTTGTGGCGGCCTGGAACAAGGTGATGAACCTGGACCGCTACGACCTTGCCTGATTGAGCAGACCCTCATAGGCGCTGATTGAGGCCAAGCCCGCCCCGGTGAAGACCGGAGCGGGCTTTTTTGCTTTCCATTACGCTTCGTCTTTTAGGAGCCTTCATGACGCAGCCCGCAGACAAGGATTTCGACAAAGGCCTCGCCACCCGCAAGCAGGTGATGGGCGAGGATTTTGTGGCCAATGCTTTCGACAAGGCCACCGATTTTTCCCTGCCGATCCAGCATTTCATTACCCGCAACGCCTGGGGCGATGTATGGCAGCGGCCGGGGCTGGATCTCAAGACGCGTAGCCTGATCACGGTGGCCATGCTGACGGCCCTCGGCAAACAGCATGAACTCAAGGGTCATGTGCGTGCCGCACTCAACAACGGCGTGACGCCGGAGCAGCTTCAGGAAGTGCTGCTGCACGCGAGCATTTATTGCGGCCTGCCCGCCGCGGTCGAGGCATTTCGCACGGCGGCCGAGGTTGTTGATGCGCCTCCAAAGGCTTGAGGTCTGTAAGCGATTTGAGGTTGTAGCCCTTCCAATACATGGATGTGTGGCTACTAAAAAGATAGCAAATAACTTTTATCCTTATCCGCCATGAATGAACCCAAGCCCTTGATCCGCCGCTGCACCGAGGCCGACTGGCCCGCCGTTTGGCCGCTGCTGCGCGCCACCTTTGAAGCAGGCGACACCTATGCCTTTTCGCCCCACAGCACAGAAGCTGAAATACACGCGGTGTGGATGGACGCGCCCCGGGCGACGTATGTAGTGCGTGAGGGGAACAGCGACGACGGCCGAGTGCTAGGCACCTACTTCATCAAACTCAACCAGCCGGGGCTGGGTGCGCATGTCTGCAACTGCGGCTATGTGGTCGCGCCCGAAGCGCAGGGCAAAGGCCTGGCGTCGGCGATGTGCGAGCACTCCCAGCAGGAAGCGCTGGCCATGGGTTTTCTGGCGATGCAGTTCAACCTGGTGGTGTCGACGAATGAGCGTGCTGTTCGGTTATGGCAAAGATTGGGGTTTGAGATTGTGGGGACCTTGCCGGGGGCTTTTCGGCATGTGAGGTTGGGGTTGGTGGATGCGTTTGTGATGTTCAAGACTTTGCGGCGTTGAGGCCGGGACAAGCCCCGGCCTCAACAAGAAAAACTCAAACCCATCCTTCAAGCACAACCTTCCCCCGCGCCTTCCCAGACTCCACCAACTCATGCGCCCGCCGCAAATTGGCGGCATTGATCGAACCAAACGTTTCCGTCAGCGTCGTGCGGATCAAGCCGGAATCGACAAGTTGGGCGACCTCATTGAGCAGGCGGTGCTGCGCCACCATGTCGGGTGTGCCGAAGAGGGGGCGTGTGAACATCAGTTCCCAGTGGATGGATGCGCTCTTGCGTTTGAACAGCGTGATGTCGAACTTCACCGGGTCGTCAATCAGGCCGAACTTGCCTTGTGGTGCGATGGCTTCGGCGATTTGTGCCAGGTGGCTGTCGGTTTGCGTGAGGCCCACGATGTAGTCCACCGCGGGGATGCCGATACGCTTGAGCTCTTCGGCAATCGGCCGGCTGTGGTCGATGACATGATGGGCGCCGAGTTCCTTCACCCAGGCTTGGGTTTCGGGCCGTGACGCGGTGCCTATCACGGTGAGCGAGGTCAGGCGCGTGGCCAGCTGCGTCATGATCGAGCCCACGCCGCCCGAGGCGCCGATGATGAGCAGTGTTTTGTTGTTGGGTGTTTTGCCCGGCACGATGCCGAGACGGTCGAACAGCATTTCCCAGGCGGTGATGCTGGTCAGCGGCAGGGCGGCCGCTTCGGCAAACCCCAGCGTTTGCGGCATGCGGCCGACGATGCGTTCATCGACCAGGTGGAGTTCGCTGTTGGTCCCGGGCCGGGCGATGGACCCCGCATACCAGACCTTGTCACCGGCCTTGAACAGTGTGACCTCGGGGCCGACGGCGCGCACGATGCCGCTGGCGTCATAGCCCAACACCTTGTAATCCGAGCCAGCGCTGCGCGCCGCGCTGGCGCGTACTTTGGTGTCCACCGGGTTCACTGACACGGCTTTCACCTCGACCAGCAGGTCGTGGCCGGTGGGCGTTGGGTCGGGCAGGGTGATGTCGGTCAAACCGGTTTGACCGGTCTGGTTGAGTGCATGGGCGTGTGTGTAGCCGATAGCTTTCATGGTGATTTCCTTTGCGTGTGATGTTGGGTGGTGTTGTGTTCAGCAGTGCTCAAAACTGATTCTTGGACTGTATTGGATTTGAAAATGAAGATAAACAAGCTTTCAATTGAAGCTATTTACAAATAAAATTTGTAAATGAAAGCCCTGCAAGACCTGGAAATCTTTGTTCGCACAGTCGAAACCGGCAGCCTGTCTGCCACCGCCCGCGGCTTGGACCTGACACCCGCCGCGGCCAGCGCCGCGCTCAAGCGGCTGGAGGAGGAACTGCAAGCGCAGCTCTTTGTGCGCTCGACCCGCAGCCTGCGCCTCACGCGCGAGGGCGAGGTGTTTCTGGCGCATTGCCGACCCGCGCTGGCGGCATTGCGCGATGCCCAGCTGGAGCTCGCCAGTGGCCTGCAGCAGGTGCGCGGTGTGCTGCAGCTGGCCGCGCCATCAGATTTTGGCCGCAATGTGCTGCTGCCCTGGCTGGAAGCGTTTCAGCTGTTGCATCCCGGCATTCAATACCGGCTGCACCTGTCGGATCGCGTGACCAATGTCTACAGCGACCTGGTGGATGCGGCTTTTCGGCAAGGCGAGCCGCCCGATTCCAGCATGCTGGCGTTGCCGGTGGATTTGACGAATCGGCGCGTGCTGTGTGCGTCACCTGCCTACCTCGCGTCGCACGGCACGCCTGACACGCCGCAGGCACTGACAAAGCATATTTGCCTGTGCTTCATGCTGGGTGAAGACGTGTATGACCGTTGGAAGTTCTGGAGAAATGGCGAAGAGCTCACGGTGCGTGCCACTGGCGGCAATGTTGCCAACGATGGCGACGCGGTTCGCCGATGGGCCCTGGCCGGCCGCGGCATCACTTACAAGTCGCGGCTGGATGTGGCGGGCGACCTGGCTGCGGGGCGGCTGGTCGCTCTGTGCACAGAATGGCAAACCGAGGCTGTGCCGCTGTACATGGTGTTACCGGGGCGGCGGCAACTGACGCCCGGCCTGCGCCTGCTCAGGGAATTTATCGGCGCACGCTGCCTGGCGCTTTCCGAAGCCCGGTGAAGCACTCGCCACATGAGGAAACCGTAGGTCCGTGTGCGGTGTGGAAAACCACCCTTACTTCAGGGTGGGGATCAGGACTACACGCTCGCGGTCGTGCGGGGCGCACAATGAATTTTCCAGTTGCCTCCCTGGTAGCTGCGAGACAGCCCGGCCGGCAGGCCTCTTCGCTGCAACCGTCCTGAAAGGAAAACAATACCCATGCAAGTCCAAGTCAATTCCAATCACACCATGCACACCGGCGAATCGTTCGAGCGCTGGGCCAGCACCGAACTCAACACCTCACTGAGCCGCTTCAAGGGTGACATCACGCGCATTGAGGTTCATATGAGCGATGAAAACAGCGACAAGATCAGCCCCGACCAGAAACGCTGCGTGATGGAGGCGCGGCTGGCGCATCATGAGCCACTGGCCGTCAACCACCACGCGCCCAGCCAGGACGAAGCCTTTCGCGGCGCAAGCGACAAGCTCAAACGGGTGCTTGACCACACGCTGGGAAAATTGCGCGACCACCACCGCACGCGTGAGACCATCCGGCACGAGCCGGACGCCATCTGAACCGTTGACTAACCCTGGTCGCCCAGGGGGACGGTCTTGGCCATCGCAAAGGGGCGGAGCATGGCCCCGCGCCGTTCAACGCATTGCTCTTCCCTCACCGCGAATCCCTGGCGCTCGAAAAATGGCCGGCTCACCAGGCTGGCCTCGGTAAAAAGCTCCACGATGCCGAGACCGCGCAGCGCAGTTTCGGCATGGCCATAAAGCTTCGAAGCCACACCGCGGCGCGCGGCAGCGGGCGACGTAAACAGGAGGTCAATATGGCCATTTTTTTCGTAGGCAATAAAGCCCAGCAGACCGCCGCCTTCCGCGTCTTGCGCCAGCAAAATTTGTAATGGCCTGAGCCGTGCTTTCCATGGGCCCAGATCGGGTGGGCGGGGCGCCCAGGCCTCGCGCTGCGCGGCGTTGTAGTGGCTTCCCGCCAGGCCATGAACCGCATCGGTGAACAGCTGGGCGACTGCGGCGAGGTCTGAATCCTGGTAAGGGCGGATATGCATGATGGGATCAACAGCGATAAAGCAGGCGATGATAAAGGTGATTTTGGCCTGCAGCCCATTCAGGGCGGGCGCAAGCAGCTATTAATTCAGTAGCATGCCAATGGCCGCCATCTTGGTCATTGGCGCATGGCAGTTGCGCTGACGCGGATAAAAACAGCCACGGCCTCTTCCTTTTACGGCAAACTGTAATGTCCTGCTCCCGAATGACAGGACATCAGCTGCCTGGGATTGGCTGCTGTGAAATAAAACTGCGCCTCACCTTATGAAAATAGCCCTGCTGTCCGATGTGCATGCCAACCTGCGTGCGCTGGAGGCCTGCCTTGCCCACGCTGCAGAGCAGGGCGCCGGCCGACTGGCCATACTGGGAGACCTGGTGGGCTATGGCGCGCAGCCGGCCGAGGTGGTGCAACGGATTCGCGACCTGGCTGAGGAGGGCGCCGTCGTGCTCAGGGGCAACCATGACCAGCACACGGTGACGCCGCCCGTACAGGCCCGTTCGGTCGACCAGAGCGGCGCAGCCTGGACGCACGAACGGCTGGACAAGGAGGCGCTGGATTTCCTGGAGAGACTGCCACTGACGGCCACCATTGGCACCGCGCTGCTGGTACACGCCAGTGCCGATTCGCCGGGGCGCTGGCACTATGTGGACAATGAACGCCGCGCCGAAGCCAGCCTTGACGCTGCGTCGCTCGATCCGGACGTGCGCTATGTGTTTTGCGGCCACGTACACCAGCAGACGCTGTATTTCCACGGTGCGGGGCAGGGGCTGATGCGCTTTCAGCCTACCCCGGGCGTGCTCATTCCGGTGCCGGCGCACCGTTACTGGCTCGCCACCGTGGGTTCGGTGGGCCAGCCGCGCGACGGCAATACCAAAGCCATGTATGCACTGTTTGACCCGGAGCTGGCCGAGCTGACTTTCCACCGCGTGGCTTATGACCACCTGGCTGCCGCAGCCGATGTGCGCGCTGCCGGCCTGCCCGCATACTTTGCGCAGCGGCTGGAGGCGGGCCTGTGAGGTTGATGGCACCCGGCACCGTGGTAGATGGATTTGTGGTTGGCGAATGCCTGCATGCCGGCGGCATGGCGCACATCTACCAGGTGGGGTATGCCGACGCAACGCACGCCGTACCTTTTCCGTTGGTGATGAAGGTGCCGCGCATGACGCCCGGCGACGGCGCGGAAAACATTGTGGGTTTTGAGGTCGAGCTGCAGCTGCTTTCCGTGCTGACCGGGCCGCATGTGCCGCGGCTGGTGGCTGCGGGAGACCTCGAAAAACTGCCCTACCTGGTGATGGAATACATCCCCGGCCGCACCCTGCAACAACTGCTGGACGAGGCCGCAGCGCCGCTGCCCGCGGAAGAAATTGCCCGGCTGGGTGTGGCAGTGGCCCAGGCGGTGCACAGCCTGCATCTGCAGGATGCCTGCCACCTGGACCTGAAACCGGCGAACGTGCTGATACGCCCCGGTGGCAATGCCGTGCTGCTCGACTTCGGTTTATCCTGCCATGCGCATTACCCGGACCTGCTGGCCGAAGAGCTGCGCCCCGCCGTTGGTTCCCCCACCTGGATGGCGCCCGAACAGGTGGTGGGCGTGCGTGGCGATCCGCGCAGCGACATCTTTGCCATCGGCGTGATGTTGTACGAACTGGCCACACGGGCGCTGCCTTTTGGCAGCCCGCAGACCCGCGGCGGCCTGCGGCAGCGCCTGTGGATGGACCCGGTGCCGCCGCGCACGCTGCGGCCCGACCTGCCCGAATGGCTGCAGGAAGTGATCCTGCACTGCCTGCAGAACGAAGCTGACCGGCGTTATGCGTCGGCTGCACACCTGGCGCTGGATCTCTCTGACCCAGCGCAGATCGCCGTGACGAGGCTGGGCCAGCGCCTGCAACCCACGGGCTTCTGGATGCATTTCAAGCGGTGGTTGCGCGCAGCGGGCAAAGATTACCAACCCAGCCCGCTGCCTTCCCGGCAAATTGATGCGGCGCCCATCATCCTGGTGGCCGTGCCTTGCCTGGACGTGAGCGACGCCACGCTGTATTCATTGCGGCGCGCCGTGATGCGGGTGCTGGGCACGACACCACGCGCACGGCTGGCCTGCGTGACGGTGATTGATCCTGCGGCAACCCCGGGCCACGACACTCAGACGAGTGAAACCACCGTGCACCGGCGCTACCTGGGCATGCTTCGCCAGTGGGCTCAGCCTTTGCACCTGAGCAGCCAGACGGTGTCTTTCCACGTCATCGAATCGGGCGATGTTGCGCAGGCACTGCTGCACTATGCCCAGGGCAATCATGTCAGCATGATCGTGATGGGCGCTGCGACGCATGGCCTGCAGATGCAGCGCCTGCTGGCGACGGTGCCGATCAAGGTCGCCATGGCGGCGCCCTGTACGGTGATTCTGGTGAAGCAGGAATTGCCGTTTGACCAGCTGGGGAATGAGGCGGATCCACCGACGCTCGCCGGCATCAACACGCCAATGGTTTAAGCGGAAAGCGCCCCCATCCCTTTGTGGACGAGCGCAAGGCGCTATATAAAACGTAGCAAATTAAAAAATTGAAAATGGCCCGTTCACGAGCCGGCCATGAGCCGGTGTACCAGGTCGGCCGTGGTGGACGCCTTGTACTTTCGCATCAGGCGGGCGCGGTAAATTTCGACGGTGCGGTGGCTGATCACCAGCGCGCGGCCGATTTCCTTGGAGGTCATGCCGTCCATCAGGTGCGCGGCCACTTCACGTTCACGCGCGGTGAGCTCGGCCGTGACGGGGCGGCGCGAACTCAGGTCCTCGAAAGTCCAGATGCCGGCTTCGTGCGGTGCGCTGCGGTTGAGTGCCCGCCCCGTGACGTGGCACCAGAAGGTTTCACCTTTGTTGCGGCCGTCCACGCGCTTCATGATGCGGTCGTCGGAATACAGGCCCTTGGCGTTCAGGATGGGAATCATGCGTGCGCCTATGCGCTCGTACTCGTCCGCACTGGGATAAAGAATCATGAATGACTGGCCGGCGAGCTGTTCGCGCGTGGCGCCAAACATCTCGCACAAATGCTGGTTGCAGTCCACAATGGAGCGGTTGCGGGACAGCACCAGTCCCACCGGTGCCAGATCGAATGCGAGTTGGTAATCGACTTCCACAGTACTTACCTTTACGGAAAACTACCTAACTTGATAAGTAGTATCGTAATGGATTGCTGATGGCACCTGCCAGCGTCACGACACAAGGAGATTATTTGTGAAAAAACTTTTCCCTTCCGCCGCAGAAGCCCTCAAGGGCGTCGTCAAGGACGGCCAGCTGATGGCCGTTGGCGGTTTCGGCCTGTGCGGTATCCCCGAGGCGCTGATCGAAGCCCTGCGCGACAGCCAGGTGAAGAACCTCACCGTGATTTCCAACAACGCCGGTGTTGACGGCTTCGGCCTGGGCAAGCTGCTGGAAACGCGGCAGATCAAAAAAATGATTTCGAGCTACGTCGGCGAGAACAAGGAGTTTGAGCGCCAGTACCTGGCGGGCGAGCTGGAGCTGGACTTCACGCCGCAAGGCACGCTGGCAGAAAAGCTGCGCGCAGGCGGTGCCGGCATTCCGGCCTTCTTCACCAAGACCGGCGTGGGCACGCAAGTGGCAGACGGCAAGGAGCTGCGCGAGTTTGACGGCGAGACCTATGTGATGGAACGTTCACTGGTGCCTGATGTGTCGCTGGTCAAGGCGCACACGGCCGACAAGTCCGGCAACCTGCGCTTTAACCTCACGGCCCGCAATTTCAACCCGGCCGCCGCAATGGCCGGCAAGATTTGCATTGTCGAGGTGGAGAAGATCGTTGAGGTCGGCGAGCTGGCGCCGGACGACATCCATCTGCCCGGTATTTATGTGCATCGCATTGTGCTCAATGCGAACCCCGAAAAGCGCATCGAAAAGCGAACCATCACCGAGAAAGCGGGAGTTTGATATGCCCTGGACCCAAGACCAAATGGCGGCACGCGCCGCCCAGGAACTCGAAGACGGTTTCTATGTGAACCTCGGCATCGGCATCCCGACGCTGGTGGCCAACTTCACGGGTGACAAGGAAGTGTGGCTGCAGTCGGAAAACGGCATGCTGGGCATTGGCCCGTTTCCGACCGAAGACCAGGTGGACGCCGACCTGATCAACGCCGGCAAACAGACCGTGACGACGATCAAGGGCTCATCCATCTTTGGCAGCCATGAAAGCTTCGCGATGATTCGCGGCGGCAAGATCAATTTGTCGATTCTGGGCGCCATGCAGGTCAGCGAAAAAGGCGACCTTGCCAACTGGATGATCCCGGGCAAGATGGTCAAAGGCATGGGCGGCGCGATGGACCTTGTTGCCGGCGTCAAGCGCGTGATCGTCCTGATGGAGCACGTTGCCAAAAAGAAAGACGGCACCGAAGACATGAAGATACTGCCGAAATGCACGCTGCCGTTGACGGGCGTGGGCGTGGTGGACCGCATCATCACAGACCTCGCCGTGATGGACGTGGTGCCCGAAGGCCTCAAGCTGGTGGAGCTTGCACCCGGCGTCACCCGCGAGGTCTTGCAGGCCAAGACGGGTGTCCAGCTGATTTGATCTGCAGCCGGGCGGTGGTTTTGCACTGCCGCCCGGCAACTTTCAGCGTGCGGCTAACGGCTGCACAGGGTTGCGGAAGACCTGCACCAGGCCCAGCAGGATCGCCAGCATGCCCGCCAGGCTCCAGGGCGCCAGGCGGTTGCCCAGCACCAGGTAGTCGAGGGCAGCCGTGCCTGCAGGCACCAGGTAGAACAAGCTGGTGACGTTGACCAGATTGCCCGCGTGAATCAGGCGGTACAGCAGCAGTGTGGCTACCACCGACATGACAACCCCCATCCACACCAGTGCCACCCAGAAGCCGGTGCCCAGATCAACAGACATCGGCTGAAACGGCGCAAAGAGCAGGCACAGCAACAGGCTGCAGGCCAGCTGCAGCGGCAGCACTTCGCGCGGCGCTTGCCTGACTGACTTTTGCAGGATGGCGCCCACTGTCATGCAAGCCAAAGCGCCAAAAGCAAACAGCATCCCGGTGGTGGTGAAGTGCGCACGCGCAATGCTTTCATACACCACCAGCACCAGTCCGCCCAGGGCCAGGCCAAGGCCTGCCAGCCGCCGCCGCGAAAAGGCCTGGCGCTCTGTCAATGCCAGCGTCAGGATGGGCTGCACGCCCAGCACGGTGGCCAGCACGCCGGGCGTGAGGCCGTGGTCCAGCGCCAGCAAATGGCAGATGGAATAGCTGCCGATCATCAAAAGCCCCGTCAGCGCGACGCGCAGGCGCGTGCCGGGCGCCGGCAGCCAACGCCGTCTGGCCAACCCGAGTGCCAGCAGAATGCTGAGCGCAAGGGCAAACCGTAAACCCAGAAAGGCGAAAGGGCTGGCGTGCTGCAGCCCGAGTTTGGAGAAAAGCGCGCCGCTGCTCCAGATCAGGACGAAAAGGGAAGTCGGGCCGAAGGTGGCCCAGGCCGTGTTTTTTGAAATCATGAAATTACCTGCCGAAAGAAGGACAAGCTCCAGCGAGCGCACGTGGCGCGGCTGCGCCAGTGGCTGAATCAAACGAGGCTGGAGAGCTGGACCGGCTGGGACTCAGCCGGGAGCGCGCGCGGCCGGCGGGTAAGCGCCGGAAGCGACCACGTTGCGCGGAGGTGCGGCAGGTGGGGGAGCGGTAAAGCCGCCTGTCAGGCGCATGTCATCGGCCAGCAGGGCTGGCGCAGTGGCATGGCTTGAAAAAGGCGTGTACATGGGCAGACTATACCCGGTGAAACGGCGGCGGGAGCGATGGGCTCATGAAGAGACGCTGCGCGGGGTTCAGGACGCGGCTTTTTTGCCACGCTTGCTGCGCGTGGCCGAGGGTGACTGGGTGGCCTGGGCGGCCGGTTTTGCGGCAGCCTTGCGCTTCGTTGCGGGTGGTGTTTGCAGCAGCTCGTCTTTTGCGAGGTTTTCAATCATCGCCAGCAGCACCGCGCGCGTGGTTTTGATGTCTTCGGGTGCAATGCCTTCGATGCTGACGTTGTTGGTTTCTTCGGCCAAAGGCACCAGCAGCTTCTTGAGCGCCCGGCCTTTGTCGCTCAGGTGCACGTACATATTTTTCTTGTTGGTGGGCAGCTGCTTGCGCACGATGTAGCCCAGCGACTCCATGGCCTTCATCGCAATGAACGTGGTGGGTTCCATCACGCCTGCGCGCGCGCTGAGCTCCTTTTGCGTCAGCCCGTCCGACTCCCAGAGAATGCGCAGGAAGGTCCAGTGACCAAAGGGAACACCATGCTCTGCCAGCCGCACCTGCAGCGCGCGGTGAAAGGCCCGTGAGGCATCACGGATCAGGTGCGCGAGGCGGTCATTGGGAACGGCTTCACGCCAGTGCCGGATGATGTTTTGGGTGTCGTTGGTCATGAACCGGCATTGTGACGCACTTGATACCCCGGCCGGCAATCCCGCCCGGTGCGGGCAGACTCCAGCAGCGCCAGGCACACCGCCGTGGTGGCCCGGGCCCATTCACCGCTGTGAACCGGTGAGTCGCCGTTCACCACTGCGGCAAAGAGCTCATCGATCACTTCCTGGCGCGGAACCGGCGGGGCTGGAAGGGGGTCGAAGGTTTTTTCGCCGTCAGCGTAGATGGCGATGCCTGCCGGACCGGGGCGAAGATCCGCTTTTTCGCAGCTGACGATGAACTGGCCGAAGTGCTGGTGCTGCAGGCCTTGCGGCAGGGCGGTGCCGGCCATGTACAGGCTACCGCCGTAGTTGCGCGCCGCTTTCAGCGCGGCTTCTTCAGCCGGGGTGGACGCAACCTGCAGCCGTTTGCGGGCGGCGCCATAGTCATTCGGGTTTTTGGCCTGGCCCATTTCGCCGATGTTGCCCAGCAGCTCATCCGAGTCATAGTGACCATAGCCGCTGTAGGTGGCAGAGGCGAACGCACCGCCTTCAAATTCGATCAATGCGCTGTAGGCACCTTCAGTGGGGCGAGCGGTATCCCAGGCGCCGCTGTGGGCCCGCACGCTGCGTACCAGGCCTCCGCCCAGCAGCCGCACGATGTCCATCTGGTGTGTAGCCTGGCTATGGATCACGCCGCCACCGGCCGCAGTGTCGAGTTCTTCCGGCCTGCGCGGGCGATAGAGAAAGTCGGTGTAGTTCATGGCGTGGATCATCTTCACCGAACCATACCGGCCGCTGTCGATGAGTTCGCGCGTGCGCCGTATCGGCATGTTGAAGCTGTGGCTGTGGCCCACGATCAGGTGAACGCCTGCGCTGCGGGCCGCTTCAATCATGCTGGTGCATTCGTCCACCGTCAGGGCCATCGGTTTTTCCACCAGCACATGTTTGCCGAAAGAGGCGGCCAGGCGGACGTGCTCCGCATGGAACTGGTGGGGCGATGCGATGTAAAGCACTTCCACAGCCGGGTTGGCGCACAGCGCTTCAATGGATTCGTAGCTGGGTGCGGCAAAGTCTCTTTCAAACTGCGCGCGGGCCTGGGCAATCGGGTCGGTCGCGCCCACCAGCGTGACGCGGCTGTCATGCACAAAGGTGGGCAGCATGAGCGTGAACGCCCGTCCCAGGCCCACCACGCCCATCTTCAGTGTGCGGTTTGTCATAAGTCCAGTACCAGTTCAGGCGATTTTGCCCGCGAGACGCACACCATGATGTGGTCGGCCTTTTCCTCGTCGGTCAGCACCATGTCGCGGTGCTCGGCCTCGCCTGCCAGCAGGCGTGTCTTGCAGGTTCCGCAGGTGCCGCTTTCGCAAGAGCTGGCCACGCGCAGGCCTGTGCCGCGCAAGGCCTCCAGAATGGTTTGTTCTGCACTAACCTCGACGGTCCTCCCGCTCTTTTGAAGCCGCACGGTAAAGGGCGTGTTTTCGGCGTACACCTTGGCGTCGACGCCGAAGCTTTCAAAATGCACCGAACCCGAAGGCCAGTGGCCCGACATGTCGGCCACGCTGTCCATCAGGCCTTTGGGGCCGCAGCAGTAAATGTGCGCGGCGGTGGGGTTTTCAAACACCGGCCACAGGTCCAGCGCCTGGTCGATGTCGCCGTTGTCGTGGTGAATCTGCACCTGGCCCGCAAACTCCGATTGCAGCTCGTGGATGAACGCTGTACTGCCCGCGTCGCGCGTGCAGTAGTAGAGCTTGAAGCCGGCGTTCGTGCGCTTGAGGTGGCGCATCATCGATAGCACCGGCGTGATGCCGATACCGCCCGCCACGAAGATCGACTCCGCGGCGTGGCTTGCCAGTTCGAAGTTGTTGCGCGGCGCGCTGACCGACAGCAACTGCCCCGCATGCACGTCATCCGCCATGCTGATGGATCCGCCACGGCCGCGCTCATCACGCTTGACGGCGATCTGCCAGGCGCCGTTGTCGGCCGGGTCGCTGCACAGGGAATAGTTGCGCCGCACGCCGCTCGGCACTTCAACCGTCAGGTGCGAACCGGGCGTGAAGGCGGGCAGGGGATCGCCGTCCGGATGACGCAACTCGAACAGGTAAATGCCTTGTGCAACCGCTTCCTTCCTGACCACCCGCAGTTTAAAAAAATCCGGCTCAATGGCGGCCGCGGTGGGGCTGCCTGCCGCGACGCTAGGGTTAACGCTCATCGTTGTCTCCGTATGGTGATTGACAAATGTCAAAAGCCCGATATTCTTAGTGTGCTAAGAATAATCTGCTTGCCCCGGATTTGCAAGCTGCTTTTGATTTCATGCCGAGCCCATGAATTTGCAACCGATGTGAAGGATATTTGCGATGTTGACCGCTGAAGAAAATGACCTGTTGTGCCGCGTGGAGGGTCAGGCTCCCATGGGCCAGTTGATGCGCCGTCACTGGACACCGGTCTGCCTGATCGAAGAAGTCAGTGAGCCTGACGGCACGCCGGTCAAGGCACGGGTGTTTGGGGAAGACCTGGTGGTGTTTCGCGACACCAAAGGCCGGGTCGGCGTGATGGACGAATATTGCCCGCACCGGCGCGTGTCGCTGGTGTTTGGCCGGAATGAAGACTGCGGCCTGCGTTGCCTCTATCACGGCTGGAAGATGGACGTGGAGGGTAATGTGCTGGAGATGGTTTCAGAACCCGCCGCCAGCGGCATGGCGCAAAAGGTCAAGCACCTGGCTTATCCGGTGAAGGAGTGGGGCGGTTTTGTCTGGGCTTACATGGGGCCGAAAGAAACGCAGCCCGAGTTCGTGCCACCGGCCTGGGCGCCCACTGCCGACACGAAGGTGACGATTGCCAAGGCCCTGATTCCCTGCAACTGGGCGCAAATCCTGGAAGGCGCGATCGACTCGGCCCACAGCTCCAGCCTGCATTCCTCCGACATGGTGCCGGCGCGCGTGGAAGGTGCCGAGGCCACGGATACCAACTGGCTGCGGCCCTCAACCGACAAGGCGCCGCGCATGCAGGTGGAGCGCGGCTCCTACGGTTTCCGTTACGCGGCCATACGCCGTCCCATCAAGAATGCGGCGGCCAATGACTACATCCGTTCGACCGTATTTGTGGCGCCTGCCACCGCGTTGATCCCGCCCAACAACCTGTACAACGTCGCCAATATCAACGTGCCGATGGACGATACCAACACCGCGTTCTATTTCATTGCGTGGGGCCATCCGTCGCAGACGCCCGACACCGGCACCTGGCGAAAGTTTCTTGGCCAGCAGCTGGGCGCCGACCTGGACGAAAAATACCAGCCACTGCGCAACCGTGCCAACCACTTCTGGCAGGACCGCGAAGCCATGAAAGCCGGTAACTTCACCGGTATCACCGGTTTCCCCAATCAGGACATCGCCATGTGGGTGACCATGGGCCCGATTGCCGACAGAACGCATGAACGTCTGGGCGCCAGCGACATGGCGGTGGTGGAGTTTCGCAGGCAGATGCTGGAGGCGGTGAGCGCGTTCCAGGCGGGGGAAGCCGCCATCGGCACAGGCGAGCTCCGTATTCCGCCCAGTGTGGTCGCTTTTCAGGCTATTGTTCCGAAAACGACGGACTGGCGTGCCTACCAGGCGTCCTATGTGTGGGATTCCCGCGAGCCAGCGCTGGAACCGTCCTATTCCACCTAGGGCGCCACATAGGGCATTTTTTCTGCCTCTGTGCTTCTTTTCCGCCATGACACTTTAAAAAATCATCAGGAGACATTTCATGAAACAGCGCCGTCATCTTCTTCATCTTCTAGGGGCCAGCGCCATCCTGGCAGCCGGCACTCTGCTGCCGATGTTTGCCGCCGCCCAGGGTGCCTACCCCAATCGCCCCATCAAGTTCGTGGTGCCCTACGCGGCCGGCGGCCTGCCCGACACCGTGGCCCGCATTTTTGCGCAGCGGCTGGGCGACAAGCTCGGCCAGTCAGTGGTGGTTGACAACCGTCCGGGTGCCAATGGCGTCGTGGCCGCGCAGGCGCTGGCCACCGCCCCGAAAGACGGCTACACCTTCCTGGTAACGGACGGCTCGATGTTCTCCATCAATCCCGCCATCTACAAAAGCCTGGGTTACGACTTCAAACGCGATTTCATGCCCGTGTCGCTCGCGGCTCGCGCGCCGCTGTACCTGGCGGTTCATCCCAAAGTACAGGTCAATACATTTCAGGAGTTCATCGCGCTCGCCAAGGCCAAACCGGGAACCTTGAACTACGGCTCTTCGGGCATTGGCAGCACGCACCACCTGACCATGGAGGCGCTGAAGGCATCGCTCGGCCTGCAAATCACGCATGTGCCGTTCAAGGGCACGGGCCAGTCGGTTCCGGCGCTGATCGGCGGACAGGTCGACGTGTTGTTCTCGGCGCTGCCGTCCCTGGCCGGTTTTGTGAAAGGCGGGCAGGTCAAGCTGCTGGCCAACAATGCGGCCCAGCGCTCCAGCCAGGAGCCCAATGTGCCGGCGATTGCGGAAACCATTCCTGGGTTTGACTTCGCGCCCATCGTGGGCGTGCTGGCCGCTACGGGCACGCCGGCGAGTGCGATAGAGCGCATCAGCGCCGAGATGGCCCAGATCGCCAGGATGCCGGAAGTCATCACCACGCTGAACAACGCCGGCATCGAGCCCATCGGTAGCAGCCCTGCCGACTACAACAAGGCCATCCTCGGTGAAAACGAACGCCTGGCCAAGGCCATCGTGGCCTCCGGCATCAAGCCGGAATAAGGAGCCGCCCACAAAACCCTCCTGGCGTTGTTGCGCCGCCTTGCCGTGCTGTAGCACTGTCTGCGGCGACGCGCCTAGCCAGGACCGCTCCGCTGGGTTTTGTGAACGTCTCTAAACCTTCAATCCATCAAATCTCTCAAGGAACACACTGCGACATGTCAAAACTGAAACTGACTTTCGGCTGCTGGAACTATGACCGCACCCGCGCCTTGATGGACGGGAGCGTGCAGCCCGATGGCATCGACCTGAACTACCTCAACATGCCGGTGGAGGAAACCTTCTTTCGCATGCTCAGGCACAAGGAATTTGATGCGGCTGAAATGTCGCTCTCGTCGTACACCGTGTCCCTGTTCAACGAGTCGCGGCCGTTTGTGGCGATTCCGGTGTTTCCCTCGCGATTTTTCCGCCATTCCTGCATCTACGTGAATGCCAGGTCCGGCATTCGCGAGGCGAAGGACTTGATAGGCAAGCGCGTCGGCAACCCCGAGTACCAGATGACGGCGCCGGTGTGGATACGCGGTATCCTGTCCGACCACTACGGCGTGCCTGTTGACAGCGTGACCTACTTCACCGGCGGCGAAGAAGAACCCGGCCGATCCGAAAAGATCAAGCTGGATTTGCCGCCCAACATCAAGGTCGAGCGCATTGGGCCCGGGCAGACATTGGCGCAGATGCTGCTCGACGGCGAGATCGACGCGCTTTACACCGCGCGCATGCCTTCGAGCTTTTTGAAGGGGGGCGGCAAGGTCAAGCGCCTTTTTGAAGACTACGAACAGGTCGAACGCAATTACTTCAAGGAAACGAAAATATTCCCCATCATGCATACGGTGGCGATTCGCCGCGACGTGTATGAAGCCAACCGCTGGGTGGCACGCTCGCTGATGAAAGCGCTGGAGGAGTCCCAGCGGCGCACTTACGAAGACCTGTACGAAACAGCGGCGCTTAAGGTCATGCTGCCCTGGCTGACTTCGCACGTCGAGCAGGTCAAGCGTGAGATGGGCGAAGACTTCTGGCCTTACGGGTTTGAGAAGAATGAAGCCACGCTGCAGACCTTTTTACGGTACTCGTTTGAGCAGGGCCTTTCAAAGCGGTTGCTCACGCCGCAGGAGCTCTTTGCCCCCGAGTCACTGGAAGCTTTCAAGATCTGACATGGTGATGAATGCTCCTGTTTTGATAGCTGCTTGCGCCCGTCTTATAAGGGCTGAATGCCGATTTGATGCTTGATCTGGATGTCTGATACCTTTTTCGGTTACCTGCTGGCCAGCGCTGCGCTGTTGCTTTTCACGGTCTCCATCCTCGTTACCAAGGTGGCGTCCAGCCGCCTGGAGCTTGGCCTGGGCTTCCTCATCGCGGCTTCCTCCAACGTGGTGTTTTCCGCATTGGCCACGCTGGTGCAGATGGGCCTGCGCACGGATGGCTTGCGGTGGAACGCGCAGGCGTTCTGGCTTTTTGCCGCTGCTGGCGCGTTTGCCACTTACCTGGGGCGCTGGTTTTTTTACGAATCCGTGGTGCGTTTTGGACCGGCCAAGGCCAGTGTTTTCCAGATCAGCAGCCCGCTGTTCACCGCACTGATGGCCTGGCTGCTGCTGGGTGAGCGCCTGAGCTTGCTGGTGGCGCTGGGCATGGTCATGACGATTGGCGGCCTGATGCTGGTCAGCTACAAGCCCGGATTTTTTTCACGCCGCGGTTCCACGCCAGCGCTGGCGCCCGACGGAGGCCCCGCACCCGCAGCCACGCGGCCCACGGCGCTTCAGCGGGCGTTGCAGTCCGCCTTTTTGTTGGGCATGGGTAGCTCGCTGGCGTATGCGATCGGCAATGTGCTCAGGGGGTCAGCTGTGCGCAGCTGGAATGAACCCGTCGTGGGCGCGCTGATAGGCGCCGCCAGCGGCCTGGCGCTGCTCCTGGTTTTCAGCGCCGACAAGGGTGCGATGGCGGCCCGCCTGCGCTCAGCCAGCCGCAGTGGCATGGCGCTCTACGCCCTGATCGGCGTGACCACCATTTCAGCGCAGATGTGCGTGATCGGCGCCATGCGCTACATCCCGCTGTCCGTTGCCACGCTGGTGACGTTGTGCACGCCGGTCCTGGTGTTTCCGCTCAGCCATCTGCTGTTCAAGGACCAGGACGCCATCAAGGCCACCACGCTGGCGGGCAGTGGCTTGACTTTGCTCGGTATCGTGATCATCGTGATGCGTTAACGCACCGACCCTGACCCGGAAACTCAATACCGCAGTGCCAAAAAGGCACCCAGCCGGCACAGCCCCGATGATTGGGGTACGCGGTTACGAAGGAACTCAAGGCACAGATATCCTGGAAGGCTCCGAAGCAGTTATGCCGGTCCCTAAGGTCGGCCCCCTGTGCGCCGGCAATCAGCGGGCTTCAAGGCCTTCAAAGCACGTGCTCAGCACCAGGGCGACAATTTCATCGTCGGTGTACAGCTCTCCCATTTTCAAAAATTCCAGCACGGGATCGCAGGCGCGGGCATACAGGGTATACAGCACCGCAATGGGCGGGAGCTTGGGGTTGAGGGCGCCTTTTGCCTGCGCCGCCTCAATCCAGGCTCCCAGCCGGTCACTCACGTCCATGAGCCCGTCCATGTAGTCCTTGTTGGCGATCAGCGCGGTGCGCAGGCTGGAGTTCTGGCTGGGTAGCGAGGGCATTTCACCCGCCAGCTTCAGGCCCATGGTCCAAGCCACCACTTTGCGCAGCTTGTCCACGGCGGACAACTCGGGCTGCAAGTCGTCCAGAAAGGCCTGCGCCCGGCGCATGACGGACACCATGGCCGCCGCGGCGAGGTCTTCCTTGCTGGGGAAGTGCTTGTAAAGGCTGGCTTTGGCAATGCCCACGTCGGCCGCCACTTCGTCCACCGTCATGGCTTCAAACCCTTTTTCAGCCAGCAAACGGTTCACCGACTGGATGATGGCGTCTTCACGCGCCAGCAGCATTTGTGCCTTGAAGGAGGCCTTGGGGGGGAGGGGGCTCGTCATGCTGTGATTTTAGCCAGTTTAGTTTGAAAAAAGAATTATGAGGAAATATTAATACTGAATAGTTTTAATAAATACTGAGTAGTATAGAATTGACCTGAGCAATTCAAGGAGTGCGGGTGTCAATCAAAGTAGCCATCGTCGGTTCGGGTATTTCAGGCTTGGCGGCCGCCCACGCCCTCAGGGGCAAGGCAGACATCACGCTGCTGGAGGCGGGCGCCTGGTTTGGCGGGCATACCCACACCGTCGACGTGACGCTTCCCACACCGCGCGGTGAGGTCACCCATGGGGTGGATACAGGATTTCTGGTCCTTAACGAGCGCACTTACCCGCAACTGATCAAGCTCCTGGCGGAGCTGGACGTGGCAAGCGTCAAGTCAGAGATGTCGTTTTCGGTGCAGACCGACGATTTTGCCAACGGCCGCGCCATGGAATGGAGCGGCTCCAGCCTGAACACCGTGTTTGCGCAACGCGGCAATCTGGCCAACCCGCGCTTTTGGGGCATGCTACGCGACCTGCTGCGCTTTAACGCCCTGACCAGTCGCATGGCCCAAAGCGGAACCGATGCGCAACTGGGCCAACCCCTCGGAAAGTTCCTGGACGAGCACGGCTTCGGTGCCGCGTTTTGCGACTGGTACTTCCTGCCCATGATGGCCTGCATCTGGAGCTGCCCCACCGCGCAGATGCTGCAGTTCCCGGTGTCGACCATGGTGCGCTTTTGCCACAACCACGGCTTGCTGCAAATCACCAACCGCCCCCAGTGGTGGACCGTGCAGGGCGGTGCCAGGCGCTATGTCGAAAAAATCATCGAGGGCATTGCGGACAAGCGGCTGAACACCCCGGTGCGCCGTATCGAACACGTTGGCAACACGCCGGACGGCAAAGCCAGCATGCGCATTCACACCGACGCGGGCGCCGAGCTGTTTGACAAGGTCATCATCGCCACCCACTCCGACCAGGCCCTGCGCATGCTGACCGCGCCGACGGCGCAGGAGCGTGAAACCCTGGGAGCCATTCACTACCAGTCCAACAAGGCCGTGTTGCACACGGATGCCTCCGCCCTGCCGACGCGCAGGGCCGCATGGGCGGCCTGGAACTACGAGCGTGCAGGCGGAGCCGAACAGGAGGGCGCGCGGGTGTGCCTGCACTACCTGATCAACCGCCTGCAGCCTCTGCCCTGGGAGCAGCCGGTGGTCGTATCCCTGAACCCGGTACGCCCCATCGCACAGGAAAAAATCATCGGCGAGTACGACTACACCCACCCGGTTTTCGATCTGGCCGCCGTGGCGGCGCAAACCCGCATGCCGGCGCTGCAGGGCAAAAACCATCGCTACTTTGCGGGCGCGTGGATGGGCTACGGCTTTCATGAAGACGGCCTCAAGGCCGGGCTGGCTGCCGCCGCGCAGCTGTTGGCGGACGCATGAGCCAGCCCGTGCCGCTCATCGGTTTCGGCCAGGTGCGCCACACCCGCCTGCGCCCGCGGCGCCACGCGTTTGTTTACCCCACGTACTTCCTGATGCTGCCGCTGCGCAGCCTGCAAAAGCAGGCGCCGCAACCGGGCCAGTGGCGCATCAATCGCGGGGGCGCGCTGAGCTTTTTCGAGGCCGACCACGGCGACGGGCGCGCGCCGGAGCAGGGCGGCGCCATCGCCTGGCTGGACGAAGTGTTGCGGCGCGAGGGCATCCATGACGCGACCGGCGAGGCCTGGCTGCACACCTATCCGCGCGTGCTGGGCTACACCTTCAAGCCGGTGAGCTTCTGGTATTGCCACCGCGCGGCGGGCGACCACGAGGGCGGTCTGCGCGCCATCGTGGTGGAAGTCAACAACACCTTCGGCGAGCGTCACTGCTATGTGCTGGACGCCCCGCGCTATGGCGTGGAGCAGCGCGCGGACAAGGTGTTTCACGTCTCCCCCTTCAACCCGGTGCAGGGCCACTACCGCTTTCGCTTCATGCGCAGCGAACACGGCGAACAGGACGGACAGGCGCGTACGGTGGCCCGCGTGGATTTCTACGACGAAGTCGTTGCAGACGACGCCGTGCTGCAGACCAGCGTGAGCGGCACGCTGCAGGCCATCACGCCCGCCGTCCTGCGCGGCGCCTTGTGGCGCTATCCCGCGATGACGCTGGGCGTGGTGCTGCACATCCACGTCCAGGCGTTGCGCCTGTGGCTGAAAAAAGTGCCTTTCTTTCGCAAACCCTCGCCGCCGCAAAGCCTTGTCTCGCGCTAGAGGCGCACGCGCAATGCATAAGCCCCATTCCAGGAGTCCGACATGAACGCCGTTACCCGCACCGTCCAAGGCCTTGCGTTTCCAAATGATGCGCCGGCCGCCGCCCGAAGCGCGCTGCGCCTGCTGCAAAACCTGCGCCACGGCGCGCTGACCCTGCACCTGCCCGACGGCTCGCAGCGCCGCTTTGGCGAGCACCCGCAGCAGCACGACATGCATATGCCCGGACACCCCAGCGCCAGCATCACCTTGCACAACTGGAAGGTGTTCGGCGCCGCGCTCAAGTCCGGCGACATTGGCTTTGCCGAGAGCTACATCGCCGGGGACTGGAGTACGCCCGACCTGACCCAACTGCTCAAGCTGTTCTCCGCCAACCGCCGGGAGGTCGACGCCATGATCTTCGGCACATGGTTCGGGCTGCTGCTGTACCGCGTCAAGCACCTGCTGCACCACAACAGCCGCGCCAACAGCCGCAAGAACATCCATGCCCACTACGATCTGGGCAACCCGTTTTACCGCCTGTGGCTGGACGAGACCATGAACTACTCCGGCGCCTGGTTTGACGGCGACCTGTCCCGCTCCTTGCCCGAGGCGCAGAACGCCAAGGTGCGCCGCGCGCTGGAAATGGCCAATGTGAAGTCCGGCGACCGCGTGCTGGAAATCGGCTGCGGCTGGGGCGCGCTTGCCGAGCAGGCCGCCGTCGAACGCGGCGCGGCCGTGGTGGGCGTGACGCTGAGCACCGAGCAACTGGCCTATGCCAATGCCCGCATGCAGCGCCTGGACGTCGGCACCGGCGCGGGCGGGCGGGCCGACCTGCGCCTGCAGGACTACCGCGACATCCAGGATGCGCCGTTCGACGCGATCTGCTCCATCGAGATGGTGGAAGCCGTGGGCCAGGCCTATTGGCCCACCTACTTCGCCACCGTGAGCCGCCTGCTCAAACCCGGCGGGCGGGCCTGCGTGCAAAGCATCGTCATCAACGACGCACTGTTCGACCGCTATGTCGGGTCGACCGACTTCATCCAGCAGTACATCTTTCCCGGCGGCTGCCTGCCTTGCCCGCGGGAGTTCCGCTGCCAGGCTCAGGCCGCGGGGCTGGAGGTGGTGGACGAATTCGCCTTCGGCGCGGACTACGCCGAGACGCTGCGCCGCTGGCGC
Organism: Polaromonas sp. P3_B4; assembly: GCF_056402835.1. NCBI lineage: Bacteria > Pseudomonadati > Pseudomonadota > Betaproteobacteria > Burkholderiales > Comamonadaceae > Polaromonas > Polaromonas sp. P3_B4. Next base: position 2,223,839 of record NZ_JBFUGQ010000001.1, on the reverse strand, counting down.
GACGCCTTCATCGCCCGCAAGGCCGAGGTGGCGGCGCTCGGCTTTGACGAACGGTTTATGCGCATCTGGGAGTTTTACCTGGGCTACTGCGAGGCTGCCTTTGACACGGGTGATATCAACCTGATGCAGTACACCTTGCGCAAACCTGAAGCGCTTTCGATATGAAAAACGCATCTGCTTGCGCGATATTGGCGGTCATTGGGTGCTTGTCTTGCTTGCAAGTTCAGGCTCAGCCCCTTCCGCAAGAGCTACGCTCCGCCTTGCCTGCGGCCAGCCTGTCGGGTCAGGCTGGTTTGAAATTCTGGGGCCTTGAAGTTTACCGGGCGACCCTCTGGGTCGCACCAGGATTCGACGGGCCAGCCTATGAAAAAAGCCCGTTTGCGCTGGAGCTGGCTTACCTGCGTGACTTCAAAGGGGCCGACATTGCCCGGCGATCCATTGCGGAGATGCGCCGCCAGGCGCCCGTCACCCCCATGACCCCGGCGCAGGAAGCCGCCTGGGAAAACCAGATGCGTGCGCTGTTCCCGGATGTCGGCGCCGGCGATCGCATCACCGGGGTGCACCAGCCCGCCACGGGCGCGGTGTTCTGGAGCAACGGCCGCATGCTCGGTGAAGTGCGCGACCCGCTGTTTGCCAAACTCTTCTTCGGCATCTGGCTGTCACCGCAAACCTCCGAGCCGAAAATGCGCCGCGCGCTGCTGGCGCAGGAGAAATCCCCGGCCCCGGTGGGTGCCGCACCATGAATCCCTCTATGGCTGCGCGCATCGAAGCGGAGCCCCGGGTTCTGGGTCTGAGCGGCGGGGCGCGCTACGGCCTGCTGGGGTTGCCCCTGGCGTTTTGCGCCCTGCCGCTTTATGTCTTGATGCCCAATCTGTACACGCGCCATTGGAGTGTTTCGCTCGCGGCTTTGGGCGGCGTGCTCCTGGGCGCACGTCTGCTCGATGCGGTCATCGATCCGTTGTTGGGCCGCTTGTGCGATCGACTCTATGTCGTATCGCTTCGCGCCGTGCTGGTGATGGGCGCATTGGCGGGAGCCGTTCTCGCCGTGGGATTTTCTTTTTTGTTTGTGCCGTTGGTAAGTGATCCCACCGCACTGCTCTGGTGGGCGGGGTTCTGGCTGGTCGTGACCTACGCGGCCTACAGCGCTTTGTCTATTGCGCACCAGTCCTGGGGCGCCATGCTGGGCGGCGACGCGCTGTATCGCAGCCGCGTCGTGGCCTGGCGCGAAGGGCTGGGCCTGGTGGGCGTGCTGCTCGCGTCGGTCACGCCCGCGCTGCTGGGCGTGCCCGTCATGCTGGCCCTGCTGGTCGCCGGCCTTGCAGGCGGCTGGTGGGCCTGGCGCGCGGCGCCCCGGCCTGGGCGCCGCCATGCGGCGACAACCGCTGCAGACACAACGGCCGGCGCGCTCCGGCACCCGTGGCGCAATCCCGACTTTCGCCGCCTCCTGGGCGTCTACCTGCTCAACGGCATCGCCAGCGCCATCCCTGCCACGCTCGTGCTGTTTTTCCTGCAAGACCGTTTGTTGGCCAGCGAGGCCATGCAGTCCGCCGCGCTGGCCGTGTACTTTGTGTGCGGCGCGCTGTCCATGCCGCTGTGGCTGCGCGGGGTCAAGCGCTGGGGGCTGGCGCACAGCTGGCGCTTTGGCATGCTGCTGTCCATTGCCGTTTTTCTGGGCGCGAGCCGGCTGGGCGCGGGCGACGCGCCCTGGTTTTTGCTGGTGTGCGCCTTGTCCGGCGCGGCCCTGGGCAGCGACCTGGTCCTGCCCGGCGCGCTGCTGGCCGGCGTCATTGCCAGGGCCGGTGACCGCGGTCGCGCCGAAGGGGCTTACTTCGGCTGGTGGAACTTCGCCACCAAGCTCAACCTCGCGCTGGCCGCCGGTCTGGCCCTGCCTTTGCTCGGCTGGCTCGGTTATGTGCCCGGCGTGCGGGACGCCAACGCCTCCGCCCTGCTCACCGCCGCTTACTGCCTCCTGCCCTGCGCGCTCAAAGCCCTGGCGGCCGGCGCGCTCCATTTTTTCATCCTCCCAACCACGGCCCAGCCGCACACCCCATGACACAACGCACTTTTTTCCACCGCTCACGCCTTCTCGCCGTCGTCGTGTGCGCTGCCTTGCTGGGCGCATGCAGCACGCCGCAAGTGCAGGACTACGCCAGGGAAACCCCGGTGCTGGAACTGCGCGACTACTTCAACGGCACGCTCGACGCCTACGGCATCTTCACCGACCGCTCCGGCAAGGTCGTCAAGCGCTTTAGCGTGGTGATGACCTGCACCTGGAAGGGAGACGCCGGCGTGCTCGACGAAGCCTTCAGCTATTCCGACGGCACGACCCAGCGGCGCATCTGGCGCCTGACGCGCCATGCCGACGGCCACTACACCGGCCAGGCCGACGACGTGGTGGGCACCGCCGAGGGCCGGCAAAGCGGCAACGCCTTCAACTGGGCCTACACCCTGGCCTTGCCGGTGGACGGCCGGGTCATCAACGTGCAGTTTGACGACTGGATGTACCTCATGAACGACAAAGTCATGCTCAACAAGGCCGCCATGCGCAAGTGGGGTGTGGGCCTGGGCGAAGTGACGCTGTCCTTCACCAAGCGATAGACAGCCATGGCACTGAACTCTCGCATCGCGGACTGGCGCGGCCGCACGGTCTGGCTGGTGGGCTCCTCCACCGGCATAGGCCGAGCCACCGCATCAGCGCTGCACGCCCGGGGCGCGAAGGTGGTGGTGTCGGCCCGCGGCGCGGATGCGCTCAACGCCTTCGTCGACGCACACCCCGGCGCCCTGGCCCTGCCGCTGGACGTGACCGACGCGTGCGCGGTCAAGGCCGCGGCATCGGCCCTGGCCGCCCAGGATGCGTTGGACTGCGTCGTGTACTGCGCGGGCCACTATCACGCCATGGACGCCGCCCACATGGACCTGGCCGACCTGCTGCGCCACAACGAAGTCAATTACCTCGGCGCGCTCTACATGCTGGACGCCGTGGTGCCGCAGCTGCTGGCGCGACAGCCGGATACGCGCACCGGCCAGCGCGGCCACATCAGCCTCATGGGCAGCGTGGCCGGCTACCGGGGCCTGCCCAACAGCCTGGCCTACGGCCCCACCAAGGCCGCGCTCATCAACCTCGCCGAGACCCTGTACCTGGACCTGCACGCCCAGGGTGTCGGTGTCTCGCTGATCAACCCCGGCTTTGTCAACACACCGCTGACGCAACAGAACCAGTTCAAAATGCCCGCCTTGATCAGCCCCGAACAGGCGGCGAGCGAAATACTGCGGGGCTGGGCACGCGGAGAATTTGAAATCCACTTCCCCAAACGCTTTACCCTCTGGATGAAAGCCTTGCGGCTTTTGCCTTACCCCTTGTTTTTCGCGGCGACCCGCCGCCTCAGGCAGGCCTAGAAATTCATGAACTTCGCCAACTACGCTGTCGACCGCATTGCAGACACCTTCCAGACCCTCACCCCCGCGGGCGTGGAAACGCTGGGCGCCATCTACGCTCCCGATGCACGTTTTAAAGATCCGTTCAACGATGTGCATGGCTTGCCCGCGATCCAGCAGATCTACAGCCACATGTATGAGACCCTGGAGAACCCGCGCTTCGTCATCACCGGGCGCATCGTGCAAGGCACGCAATGCTTTCTGACCTGGGAGTTCCACTTTGCCTTCAAACGTTTTCAGCGGGGAAGGGCGCAGTGCATCCTGGGCGGCTCGCACCTGGTGCTGGACGGCGAAGGCCGCATCACGCTGCACCGCGACTACTGGGACGCGGCTGAAGAACTCTATGAAAAGCTGCCCGTGGTCGGCAGCCTGATGAGGTGGTTGAAGCGGCGCGGGAATCCGTAAGACGGGCTGGCCCGCAGCGGCCTGACCTTGCCGGGCATATTCATCATCGTGATGCGCTGGCCGCTGCCAACGGCAATCACGGCTTGACATCCAAGGTCTGCGATCAGTATCGTCATAGCCATGAAAACAATGAAGCTGGTTGAAGTTCCTGGCGCTTTGCTGGCTGTGGAATACGAGGCAAACCACGGCGCAACTGGCACGCCGGTTGTCTTGCTGCACGCCAACGTCGCAGACCGGCGAATGTGGCAAGGCCAATGGGACTGGCTGGCAACAGCTCACCCTGTAATCAGCTACGACCGCCGCGGCTTTGGAGCGTCGCGCACAGTGAGGCCAACGCCGTATTCAAATGTGGCCGACCTTTGGGATGTGATGGATTCTTTGGGATATGACCGTGCGGTGTTGGTAGGCTGTTCCATGGGAGGCCGCGTCGCCATCGACGCCGCATTGGCGCGGCCAGACCGGGTGAGCGGTTTGGTGGTTGTTGCGCCCGGGGTGAGCGGTGCACCGGCGCCGCAATACGGGGATCCGGTCAAAGCACTGATGGATGCGATCAGCGCCGCTGCGGCGCAGGGCGACCTGGATGCAAAGAATGAGCTTCAGGCTCGTCTCTGGCTGGACGGCCCCTTGAGTCCGCCGGAGCGAGTAGGAGGTGAGATTCGCCAGCTCTTCCTCTCGATGAACGGTAGCGCTTTACGGGCCGCCAACCCTGGCCCGGCATCCGAAGAACCTTCAGCATGGGAACAGCTGGAAGCGATCAAAGCGCCTACGCTCGTGATGTGGGGCGATCTTGACCTCCCGCACTTGCAGGAAAGATGCGCGCTTGTTGCGCGGCGCATACCCGGGGCCCAAAGCTTGGTACTTCAGGGCGCGGCGCATCTGCCGGCACTGGAAGCCCCCCAGGAATTCAACCTGGCTCTCGGGCGATATTTTGAAAGTTTGCTGCGGCGATAGAGATAGCCAGCCTTTGCCATGAACATCCTTTGCAGGACCTTGGCGCAACAGTTGAGGTCGGATGCTAAATCTTCAAAGAACTTAAAGACCTTGTTCGAAATCTGGAGCGGGTGAAGGGAATCGAACCCTCGTATGAAGCTTGGGAAGCTGCCGTTCTGCCATTGAACTACACCCGCGTTTGGGTGGCTGCTGATGAACCACTTGGCGCTGAGCCGCGCCGGTAGCGGGCTTGCGGCGAATTTTACACTGCGGTGCCAGCTTCAAAGGCATGGGCAAGCGGCGCCTGCCTGTAATCACAAAGGTGTATCCATAGGTTACTATCGCTCGACCGTGCTTCAAGCCGGCCGCCCCAGTGTCAAAGCCGCCTTTCGGGATGCAAGAAGAATTGTTTTGAACGAAACCAATTTATTCAGTCCGAGCGAATACACCGCCGCTTTGCTGCTTTACCTGCGCAAGCACCCGGGGCGTGTGCATGCGGCCCGGGCGCTGGAGATGGGGCCGGGCAGCGGCGTGATCATGGCGATGCTGCTGGCACTGGGCGCGCAAAGCGCGCTGGGCGTCGAGCTCGAGGCGCTGGCCGTGCAGGCCACGCAAAAACTGCTGGATCAGGAAGGGCTGCAGGCCAATGCCAGCCTGCTGCAGGGCGACATGTGGAGCGTGTGCGGCGACGCGCGCTTTGACCTGGTGGTGACCAACCTGCCGCAGTTCGCGGCCGAGCACATCGAGGGCGATGGACGGCTGCCGAGTTGGAGCGCCGGCGGTATCGACGGCCGCCGCAGTGTCGACCCCTTCCTGCAGGGCCTGGCCCGCCACCTGGCGCCCGGCGGCCTGGCCGTCATGACCCACAACGTGTTCCTCGATTTCAGCAAGACACAGGCGATGGTCGAGGCCCTGGGCCTGCAGGCGCGCATCGCCTACTGTGCTTCGGTGCCTTTGCCCGCGCACAAGCAGGTCAGCCTGAGCCCGCAGGTGCTGTCGCGTTTCTTGGGGGAGGGCATCCACAGGATGGGCTCCTACTGGTTTGTCGACTTCGACCTGGTTGAAATCAGCTGGAAGCACGAGGAAGCTTGATGCGAATCCGCGGCGTGGTTGAAAGCCGCTTTGCCATGCGCCGCGTGCTGGCCCTCAGCCTGGCACTGCTGTGTTTCACCGCGGCCGCCCAGGACGGCCGGCCGCCGCAACAGCCGCCGCCCGCGGCCCAGGCCGGCGCGCCGCAAGGCCGGAATTGCGACCAGGCGGTGGATGTGTTGTCGCGCGTGCTGTGCACCAAGACCCTGAGGGTGGGCGTGCGCACCGGCTATCCGCCGTTTGCCTTCGAGGACGCGGCGGGCGCGCTGCAGGGCTTTGAAATCGACCTGGCGCACCAGCTGGCGGGCTCGCTCGGCGTTGAGCCGGCGTTTGTGGTGGTCACGCCCGCCAACCGCCTGGCGCTGCTCGGCGAAGGGCGGGTCGACATGGTCATCGCCACCATGGGCCACACCTTGCAGCGGGACCGTGAAGCCCTGTTCGTGAGGCCGCACTACTACCAGTCGCAGACCATTGTGCTGGGGCGCAAAGAGCTGGAGATCGGGGGGCTGGTCAAGTTGCGCGGCAACACGGTCTGCGTGACGGTGGGCAACAGTACCAATGCCGAGCTGTCGGTCAATGGCGCGCGCCTGAAGTTGTTTGACAAGGCCTCCAGCCTGGTCGATGAGCTTCGCCTGGGCGGTTGCTCGCTGGTCGCGCAGGACGACAGCTTTTTTGCGTCTTACCTGCAGCAGCCCGCGTTTGCCGCGGCCTACGACACCAAGTTCGGCTTCGCCCCGCTGCCCTGGGGCGCGGCCGTGTCACGCAACGGCGGCGCGCGCCTGGCGGACGTGCTGGCGCTGTCGATGCAGCAGCTGCACATCTCGGGCGCCCTGCAGGCGCTGGCCAAAAAGCACGGGGCGGACTCGCCCTTCCTGGCGCAGCAGCGCCGGCTCTGGTCCGGCAGCAACTGCGCGCAGATCAGCGCCCTGAACGATCCGGCCTGCGTGATGGCGCCGCTGGACAACCAGCTGCAGCCCACCTCCTTCGCGCCCCTGGTCGACCGGCTTGAGAACTTCATCTACCACACCACCGGCACGCGGGTCACGCTGGCCATGTTCAAGATCTGGGTGGCGCTGGACCTTCTGCTGGAAGGGGTCTGGTTCTCCGTGCTGCTGGTGGTGGGCGCCGTGCTGGCGACCTGGGCTTTCGCGCTGGCCTTTGGCGCGGGCCTCACGTCCCGCATGCGCTGGCTGCGCTGGTCCATGCGCTGCGTGCTGTGGCCCATGCAATCGACGCCGCTGATTTTGCTGATGATCCTGGCCGGCGTGGTGGTCGGTGCCATGGGCGCCACCTCGCCGCTGGTCGCGCTGGCCGCTGCGGTTCTGGTGCTGGGCCTGTTCAACGGCAGCAACGCCGGGCAGGCCGTCGCGGAGGCCATGCTCACGCTGCGCGAGGAGCGCGCACAGGCCCGGCCCGCCCTGAGCGCGGCGGTCTACCGGGCCCGCGCGCAAATGGTGGCTTTCATGGTGAACGCCACCCGGGGCAGCCCGGCCGCGTCGGTGATGGGCGTGCCCGAGCTGCTGGCCGCGCTGACCGACGTGGCGTCGTTTTCCAGCGAACGCATCACCACCTACACTTTCCTGCTGATCTTCTACATGCTGCTGGTCGCGGTGGTGCACAAGCTGGCCGACGTTTGGCAGTCGCGGCTGGCCTTGAGCAGGGCTTCCTATGCTTGAGCTGCTGCCGCGCTTTATCCCGGAATTCCTGGCCGCCCTGGTCGTCAATTTCCAGATCGCCATTTGCGCGCTGCTGGGCGGCATGCTGCTGGGCGCGCCGCTGGCTTTTGCGCGCTTTCGCAACGGCCTGGCTGCCACGCCGGCTGCCTGGCTGGTCGCGCTGATGCGCACCGTGCCCACCTTTGTGGTGATGTTTTTCCTGGTCAACGTCGTGCCGGCCATAGGTTCCCCGCACCGGCAGTTCACCATGACGCCGTGGCTGGCCGTGGTGCTGTCGCTCACGCTGTATGCGGCGGCCTATGTGTCGGATCACGCGGTCGAGGCCATGCGGCAGTTGAGAAGCGGCTCGCCCGTGGCCGCCATGCTGTTTGTGATGGGCCTGGTGCGCGCGTTTTTTGTGATGGTGCTGTCTTCGGGTTTCGGCGCGGCGGTCGGCGTGGTCGAGGCCACAACGATCACGCTGCGCGCCATCGAAACCCTGCCCAAGGCCGGCGACCGGGTGCTGCTGATAGGCCTGGTGATTGTGATCTTTACCGTCTGCTTCCAGCTGATTTACCACCTCATCAACCATTGGCGCGGCAAGCTCAACCAGCGTTTTCACCGGCCTGTGCAGGCGGCGCGGCTGGAAGGGGCGGAACAGCCTTGAGGGTTCGTCCCCCCCGGCTCACGGCCGCAGGTACGCCCAGCCTTCGTGCTGCTTCTTCATGATTTCCGTGACGCCGGCGGGCACATAGCTGATGCCGGCCAGCATGTCGTCCTTGGTCAGCTTCTGGCCGCGCATGGTGTTTTCGCAGGCGGTGACTTTGATGCCGGCCTTGGCGGCGTCGGCGATGCGGAAGCCGGTGGGGGATTCAAGCTTGAGCATGCCGATGCCCGGGCCGTAGGCGACGATTTCAATGTCGACGTTGGCGGCGCCCACGTCGTCCTGCAGGTTTTTGGCGTTGTTCAGCGCCAGGTTCCATTTGGCGGGGTCGTTGTCGCTGACCTGGATCACGATTCCATGACGTTTTGTGCCTGCAGCCCCCGCTGGTTGTGCGCGAGCAGCTATCAAAAAAGGAGCAAAAAGGGCCAGCGAGCCGACGGCCCCGGCCTGGATGAAGAGTCTGCGGTTCATGTTGGCGTGTCTCCTGAAGGGGAAGCTCATTTCAACACAACGGCCGCATGAAACAAGCCCCCAAGCTCGTGAGAGGCTTGGGGGCTTTCAGGGGCGGGGAGAATCGGCGGGCTCTACTGCTTTTGCCTCACGTTGACCTCATTTACCACCGGTTGCGGGTAGCGGCACGGCGGGCGCATTGCCGTCCGAGTGGATGTGATGGTCGGGCGCCTTGATCAGCTTCCGGACAAACACCACGACCTGCCACACGACCAGAGTTCCGATCATGGCCAGCAAGGTCCCGCTGATGGGTCGGTTGACGAACACGCTGAAGCTGCCCCGGCTGAGAAGCATGGCGCGGCGGAAATTTTCCTCCAGCATGGGGCCCAGAATAAAACCCAGCAGGAGTGGCGCGGCCTCCATCTCCAGGCGCAAAAACAAATAGCCCACCAGGCCGAACACGGCTGTGATGTAGATGTCGTCCAGGCTGTTGTTGATGCTGAAGGTGCCGATGCAGCAGAAAAAGAGAATCGCCGGAAACAGCACCGTGTAGGGAATCTTGAAGACCGACAGCCAGTAGCGCACCAGGGGCACGTTGAGGATGACCAGAAAGCAATTGCCCACCCACATACTGGCTACCAGACCCCAGAATAAATCGGGGTGGCTGGCGATCATGTTGGGGCCGGGCTGGATCCCCTTGATGACGAAGGCGGCCATCATCAGGGCCATGACGGCATTTTCGGGAATGCCGATGGCCATCAGCGGGATAAAGCTGGTGCGTGCGGCGGCCTCGTCGGCGGCGGCCTGCCCGGCCACGCCTTCGATGCATCCGGTGCCGATCTCGTGCTTGTATTTGCTGAACTTCTTGTCGGCGGCGTAGGCGGCGAACTGGGCAATCGTGGGGCCGCCGCCGGGCAGTATGCCCAGGACCGAGCCGATGATGCTGCCGCGCAGGGCGCTGGGGATGATGCGCTTGAACTCGGGCCAGGTCGGCATGAGCTTGATTTCGCCGTTGAACGGCGTGAGAACATTTTTGTTGTCGAGATTTTTCACCACCTCGGCAATGCCGAAGCAGCCCAGGGCGATGCTGATCAGGCCAATCCCGTCCATCAGGAACGGCAGGTCCATGGTGTAGCGCGCAGTGCCGCTGTTCACATCGGTACCGACCATCCCGAGCAGGACGCCGACCATGGCCATGGCCAGGCCGTTGAGCAGGCTGCCGCTGCTGACAAAGCTCACGCAGAAAAAACCCAGCAGCATGAGGGCGCAGTAGTCAGCCGGCCCAAACAGGAAGCCCACTTCACCCAATGGTTGAGCCAGGGTCGAAAGCACCACAATGGCCACGGTGCCGCCAATGAAGCTGGAAATGCCCGCGGTGAACAGGGCCAGGCCGGTCTTTCCCTTGAGCGTCATCTGGTAGCCGTCTATACAGGCGACGATGCTGCTGGCATGCGGGATCTTCATCGTGATGGCGCTCACGCTGTCGCCATATTGGGCCCCGTAGTAAATGCCAGCCAGCATGATGAGTGCGCCGCCGGTGGGAATGGAATAAGTCAGGGGCAGCAGCAGGCTGATGGTCGACAAAGGGCCCAGTCCCGGCAGCAGCCCGATGAGTGTGCCCACCGTGCAGCCAAGAGCGCAATAAAGAAGGTTTTGCCAGGTCAGCGCGTGCTCGAAACCCAGCGAGAGGTTATGCAGGATGTCCATCAGTAGAGGGGCAGGCTAAGGCCGAGAAAGTTTTTGAAGGCAAAGGCAACCAGGATCAGGCCTACCGAGATCTTGATGTTGCGCACCACGGAATACGACGTACCTGCAAGCGTGGAACAAAACACCAGAAATATGATGGCAAGGATCATGTTGATGTAGTGGGAGATCACTGCAAACCCGACGAGGCTCAGCAGAATGAGGGCGATATTTTTGACGCCGTAGTCCAGGGGGACGGGGTCATAGAAGTGCGAGCGCACCACTGTGAGCACGCCAATCACAAACAGCAGGGAGCTCACGATCAGGGGAAACATGCCGGGTCCGGAGCGGCTTAATTCGCCTACTGTGTAATTCAGCGACACCCCGCCAAAGAGCAGGGCGATCGCCATGAGGCAGAGGCCCCGCACGAAGTTACGGTTCTTCATGTTCATAGCGGTTTTCTCCATGGCTGCGCCGCTGCGGGCGTTATCACAAACGGGGGGTGATTCATCCGTGTCTCCTTGATGGTGGCCCTGCCTTTGGCTGGTGCACAAGTTGCAACCGGCTGGGGCGTTTGGGATGGAGCGGATGTTAGGAAGCGAGGCTTCCAATCGGCTTTCGTTTTACGCAGCCGAACTCAAAATACGTGTTATCACTAACAGGGCCGGTGGCGCCTGCGGCACCGCCGGCCACGGCTCAACCGTGTGCGTCAGCCCTGGGGGTCGGACGCCAGCGGCAGCCGCAGGATGGCGCGCAAGCCGGAGCCGAAGCCAGCATCGGCCAACTCAATGTCACCACCGTTGCGTCTGGCATAGGCGCGTGCGATGGCCATACCGAGCCCGGCGCCGCGCGCGCCTTTTTCCGTCGGGCCGGCCGAATGAAAGCGTTCAAACACTTCCGCGTGCCGCGCTTTGGCTATGCCCGGGCCGTCGTCGCGCACCTCGGCGAGCGCCGCGCCATCGCCGGCGCTCACCTTCACGGTGATGTGCCCACCCGGCGGGGTGTAGACAATGGCGTTGTGCACCAGGTTGGACAGCGCCTCGTGCAGTTCGGCGCCGCGAGCCAGTACCGGGACTGCAGGGTTTTTTTGCAGTGGGTCGGGCACCGGTGCATCTTCAGCCGCGTCCAGGCCCAGGTCCTGATTTTTCTCATGGGCCAGCGCCAGGTGCTGCAGCACCACGTCCCGCGCGATGCTGTTGAGGTCCACGACGGCAGGCGCGTCTTCGGATGGCGCACCGTCGCTCGCATGGGCCAGCGACAGCAGTTGCTCGCACAGACGCCGGCTGCGCGAGATCTGCACGACCATGGCGCGCAAGGTCGTGTGAAGCTGCTCAGGGTCTTTTTCGCGCAGCGCGACGCCGGCCTGCGTCAGCATGATGGCCAGCGGTGTGCGCAGCTGGTGCGATGCGTCGGCCAGGAACTGCGATTGTTGCTCAAGCAAATCGCGGTAGCTGGCCAGGTGCTGGTTGACGGCGTCGACCAGCGGTGCCACTTCATGCGGCACGTTGGTGGTGTCCAGCGGCTTGAGGTCGCGGCCTTTGTTTTCCAACACGGTTTTGCGCAGGCGCTCCAGCGGCCGCAGGGACCAGGTCACACCCAGCCAGACCAGCAGGATCATCACCAGCACCATGCGGGTGTCGCGTATCAACTCCTGCCGCAGCGTGGCCGCCTGCGCCCGGTCGCGTGGTTCGGTGCTTTCGGCCACCTGGATCAGCAGGTCAAAGGCCTGGCCACGCTCGTCAAGCACTTTGCTTTGAAGCGCCACCACACGCACTGGATGGTCCCGGTAGTCGCTGTCGTACCAGACCACGGGGGAGGCGATGGAAGAGGGCGAGGGGGCCTGCTGCGGCGGTGCAGGCAGGTCGGTTGCGCCTAGCAAGGTCACCTCACTTGCTGAGCCCACCCCTTGCGGCGTCAATCCGATATGCAGGTACTTTTGCAGCGGGCCGGCGGCATCAACCACCGCCTGTACCGCAAGTGGCGCGTTCAGGTGCAGCAAACCGTCCGGACCCATCGACAGACTGCCGCGCAGCACATGGACGGATTCGAGCATGGCCTGGTCGTAGGCGTCCTGCACCTGGCCGCGTAGTGCGCGGTAGTCGTTCCAGCTGTCCAGGGCCAGCAAGCCCAGGATGGCCGGGAGCAGCAGCGTCAGCAGTCGCGCGCGTATGCCGAAGCGGTCGGGGTCAGTCCGCAGTATCTGCATGTGTGAGGCTTAGAGTCGCGTCAAGTATGAGCTGTCGGATTTGCGCAAAGTCATCGGTGCGCAGCGCAAGGCGCAGGCCGCCGCCCATGCTGAAGCATGGGTAAGGACTGCAACGCGGCGATGTGCGGCGAGGACGAGTGCAAAACGACAGATCATGCTTGATGCGACTCCAGCATGTAGCCCAGGCCGCGCACGGTGACGATGCGCACGTCGCCGCCGTCGAGCTTGCGGCGCAGCCGGTGGAGCACCAGTTCGATGGCGTCAGGGCCGGCATTGCTGTCGGCCGGAAAGACTTTGGCCGAGAGCTGCGACTTTTCTACCGGCGAGCCGCTGCGCGCCAGCAGCACCGACAACGCGGCGCTTTCGCGCGGCGTGAGTTGCAGCAGCGTGCCGGCCAATGTGAAGGCGCGGCTGTCGTGGGCGCATGAGAGCGAACCGCACTGCAGCGGCGCGTGTGAGCGCCCCCGGCTACGTCGAACCAGCGCGGCGATGCGGGCCTCGAGTTCTTCAATCGCAAAGGGTTTGGTCAGGAAGTCGTCGGCTCCGACGTTCAGGCCTTTTACCCGGTCTTGAAGCGAGCCCTGTGCGGTCAGCACCAGCACGGGCGTGCGGTTGCCGGCCTTGCGAATATCGGCCAGCAGGTTCAGCCCGTGTTTGTCGGGCAGCCGCAGGTCGAGCACGATCGCGTCGTAGTCATTGCCGGCCAGCAGTGACTCGGCGGTGCCGGCGTCCTGCGCATGGTCGGGCACAAAGCCACTTTGCTTGAATGCGCGCACCAGCCACGAGGCCATCTCGGCTTCGTCTTCCACAAGCAGCAGGCGCATGTTGGTTCGATTCGCTGTTTGCTGTGAGTGAATCGATTCAGCGCTGGATGTCCCCAAGGCACAGGTACTTCATCTCCAGGTATTCCTCCATGCCATGGCGGGAACCCTCGCGGCCCAGGCCGGACTGCTTGACGCCGCCAAAAGGCACATGTTCAGTGGCGATCACGCCGGCATTGATGCCGACCATGCCGTATTCCAGCGCCTCGGCCACGCGGTAAATGCGGCCGATGTCGCGGCTGTAAAAATAGCTGGCCAGGCCGAACTCGGTGTTGTTGGCGGCGTCAATTGCCTCCTGCTCTTTCTGGAAGCGGAACACCGGTGCGAAGGGGCCAAAGGTTTCTTCGCGGGCGCAGAGCATGTCGGCGGTGGCTTCGGAGATCACGGTCGGCTCAAAAAACTGGCCCTTGATCTTGTGGCCGCCCGCGAGCAGCTTGCCGCCCTTGGCCATCGCGTCATCCACATGGCGCTGCACCTTGTCGACAGCGGCGTCCTCAATCAGCGGGCCCTGCACCACGCCGTCCTCAAAGCCGTTGCCGACTTTCAGCAGCTTGACCTTGGCGGCGAATTTCTCGACAAACTGGTCGTACACGCCGTCCTGCACATAAATGCGGTTGGCGCAGACGCAGGTCTGTCCCGCATTGCGGTATTTGCTGGCCATGGCCCCATCAACGGCCGAGTCCACATCGGCGTCGTCGAACACGATGAAGGGGGCATTGCCGCCCAGTTCCAGCGCCAGTTTCTTGATGGAGGGCGCGCTTTGCGCCATCAGGATGCGGCCAACTTCGGTGGAGCCGGTGAAGCTGATGTGGCGCACCACGTCGCTGGCGCAGAACACCTTGCCCACGGCAATGCTATTGGCGCTGTCGGCTGTCAGCACGTTGAGCACGCCGGCCGGGATGCCGGCGCGGATGGCCAGCTCGGCGGCGGCCAGGGCCGTCAGCGGTGTGAGCTCGGCCGGTTTGATGACCACCGGGCAGCCGGCTGCCAGGGCAGGGGCGACCTTGCGCGTGATCATGGCCAGCGGGAAGTTCCAGGGCGTGATGGCCGCGCACACGCCGATCGGCTGCTTGATGACCATCAGGCGGCGGTTGTTGTCGAACTGGGGCAGGGTCTCGCCGTTGACGCGCTTGGCTTCTTCGGCAAACCACTCGACAAAACTCGCGCCGTAGGCGATTTCGCCCTTGGCCTCGGCAAAGGGTTTGCCCTGCTCGGCCGTCATGATGCGGCCCAGGTCTTCCTGGTTGGCCATCAGCAGCTGGTACCACTTGAGCAGGATGGCGTGGCGCTCCTTGCCGGTCTTGCTGCGCCATGCGGGCCAGGCCGCGTTGGCCGCGGCAATGGCGGCTTCGGCATCCTGGGCGCCCAGGTTGGCCACATCGGCCAGCTTCAGGCCGGTGGCCGGGTCATTGACATCAAAGCGGGATGGACCGGCTACCCACTGGCCATTGATCAGGGCGTCGGTCTTGAAAATGCTGGGGTCTTTGAGAAGGGAGATGGGGGAGGTTTTCATGTCCATGTGCTGGTGTCCTAAAAACGGGGGGCGTGATGGAAAGCCCGGAACTGCTTTTATTCTGACAGTTTTCGGGTTTCCGGATGAAAGGAGGGAAATGCAGGTGTGGGGACCGGTCAGCCAGTGTGGCTCGGCGGCTCTTGCCGGCCGGCAGGCTATTTCATGCGTTGGGCGAACTGCTTTTCCAGCTCGGCCCCGCTACCGCGTGTCCAGAAAGCGGGGTCAAAGGCGAGCGACCGGCGCATGTTGCCGGGCGCCGACGGCAAGTCGCTATTCGCCATGGACAGGTCCGTGACCGGTGCGCTGGCGGCAGTGCGGCTGCGGCCGGTGTCGTAGCGCAGGATGGCGTTGAAGTGGGTGGGGCCGTAGGGTATTTCACGCGAAAAGGCCAGCTGCGCTTCTTCCGAAGTGGCGAAACTGACGAAGGCGCGTGCCAGCTCGCGCCTCGGCGAGCCCTTGATGATGACCCAATAGTCCAGTTCATACACGGCGTCCTGCCATGAGATGGCCAGCGGGGTGAGCCGCTCGCGGTTGGCCGCGGCGATGCGGCCGTTGAAGGCGGTTGAGAGTGTGGTTTCGCCGGAGGCCAGGCGCTGGGGTGGCTGGGAGCCCGATTCCCACCAGACGATATGGGGCTTGAGCTGCTCAAGCTTGGTGAGAGCGCGCTTGACGCCCGCCTCGGTAGCCAGTGTGGTGTACACGTCGCGGCGATGCACCCCGTCGGCCATCAGTGCGATTTCCATGTTGTAGCGCGCACCCTTGCGCAGGCCCCGCTTGCCGGGAAAGCGCTGCACATTCCAGAAATCCTGCCAGCTGCGCGGGGTCTCCTTGAACCGGCCTGGGTCGTAGGCCATCACGGTGGACCAGACAAAAGCGCCGACGCCACAATCCTGCACGGTACCCGGCAGCAGCATGCCGGCATGGGGAATGCTGGCGCGGTCGATGCGCTCGAACAGGCCGGCATCACATCCCGCCTTCAGGTCCGCGGACTCCACTTCAACCACGTCCCATTCACTCTTGCGTTCGGTCACCATGGTCCGGACGGCCGAGAGCTCTCCTGAGTACTCGACCCCTCGTGCCTCGGTTTTGTAGGCTGCCTTGAAAGGCTGGATGAAAGCCACATCCTGGGCTTTGCCGTTGGCTCCGCCGAAGTTGGCGACGGTCAATCCCTGCATCGGCGCTTGAACAGGCGTCTGGGCTTGTGCGGAGAGCGCCAGGCCGAGTGTCATCACGAGTGTCAGTGTGTGGGGTGTTTTCATTGAGGCAGCGCTCCGGGTGCTTGAGGGCAAGGGTGTAAGTTTGTAGAGCCCGCCTGGGCTTGTCAGGCCCTGCGTCCGCGCAACCATTCAAGCAGCAGGAGCAACGTTGTGGTGAACAGAATGAGCAATGTAGCCACAGCTGCGATCGTGGGTGAAATGTTCTCCCGGATGCCGGTGAACATCTGTCTCGGCAGGGTGGCTTGCTCCGCGCCGGCCAGGAACAGCGTGACCACCACTTCATCAAATGACGTGGCAAACGCAAACAGCGCGCCGGAGATCACGCCCGGTGCGATGACCGGCAGGGTGATCCTGAAAAACGTCCGGAGGGGTGTTTCGCCAAGGCTGAGGGAAGCCCGGACCAGGTTGTGGTTGAAGCCCGCGAGCGTTGCGAGCACGGTGGTCAGCACAAAGGGCGCGCCCAAGGCAGCGTGCACCACAATCAGCCCGAAGTAGCTGTCGGCAAGACCCAGCGGGGCGAAGTACAGGTAAGTAGCCACACCGACTACCACGATGGGGACCACCATGGGCGCGATGAGGATGCCCATGAGAAGGCTCTTGAACCGGAAGTTGGTTCTGGACAGTCCGACGGCCGCCAAGGTACCAAGCGCAGTGGCAATCACGGTTGCAGCGGGGGCGACGATGAAGCTGTTTTTCGCAGCCCTCGCCCATTCCGGCGAATCCAGCAGGTTCTGGTACCACTTCAGCGACCAGCCTGGAATGGGGTAGGTCAGGAACGAGCTTTCTGAAAAAGACAGCGGCACCATGACCAGGATGGGGGCCAGCAAAAAAACCAGAATGGCGACGCACGCGGCGCGCACCAGCCACCAGCCGGCTTTGTCCGCCAGGGTGGCGTAGCGGGGGAAGGCGGGCCCTTTGATTTTGAACATGGTGAATTGGCGTCTGCGTCTGTAAAAGAAAAAAGGGGATGTCAGCCGATGCTAAGTTCGGCCTTGCCGATGCGCCGGTAAACGCTGTAAAGAACCATGGTGGCCGTCAGCAAAACTGCACCCAGCGCACAGGCCATGCCCCAATTGACTTCGACGTTGGTATAGCGGGCGATGTAATAGCTCAGCATCTGGTCATCCGCACCACCAAGCAGGGCGGGGGTGACGTAATAACCTATCGAGAGGATGAAGACGAGCAGCGCGCCGGCGCTGATACCGGGATAGGTCTGCGGCACGTACACCCGGAAGAAGGCAGAAAGAGGTGCGCTGCCCAATGAAACGGCTGCCCGCACGTAAGTCGCCGGCACATTTTTCATCACGCTGTAAAGCGGCAGGATCATGAAAGGCAGCAGGATGTGCACCATGGCAATCACCACGCCTGCGCGGTTGAACAGCAGCGCCAGGGGGCTGTCGATGAGGCCGATGCCCATCAGCCCCCGGTTGACCAGGCCTTCTGATTGCAGCAGGACGATCCAGGCCGCCACGCGCACCAGAATCGATGTCCAGAAGGGCACCAGAACCAGGATCATCAGCAGGTTCGCCTTGCGCGCCGGTAATGAGGCCAGCCACCAGGCCAGCGGGTAACCCAACGCCAGGCAAAAAACGGTGACCAGAAAACTGATCTGGAAAGTGCGCAGCAAAATGGCACCAAACGCGCGATGGTCTGGCGGCATGCGCTCTACATTGCCTTGGCTGTCGCGTTGCAGGTCGACCGACGCCAGCAGATAGTCGGGCGTCCAGCGGGAACTGTTTTTGGCTATCGCCTGCCAAAAGAGCGGCTCCGCCCAGCGCGGATCGAGCTGGAGCAGCCTGGCCTGTATTTCTTCAGGAGTGCCCGCGATGGGCAGTGCGCGGTACGTGCCCATCACGAGGGAGCGCGCACCGGGCACTTCAGAGTTGAGGCGCCGTGCCAGCGCGCCGGCATCCGAGCTGTCGGAAAGATGCCCCAGGTCTTCCACCATTGCCGCGTAACTCGCGGGTTTCGGTGGAGCCTCGGGGTTCCAGTCTTTCAGGCTTTGCACCGTCCGCGGCAGCGCCGCCACCACTTCCGGATTTTCAACCGCGCGCTGCAGCAGGGCTGCGATCGGCACCAGCAGGGTCAGCAGTAAAAACACCAGCAAGGGCAGGGTGAGCGCAAAGGCGCGCCATTTTCGCCGTGCATCTGCGCGCGACAGCGCGATGCGCAACGCGGCAGCGTCATTGCCCTGATGGACGCCCTGACTGGTGATACTGCTCATGAAGTGCTTGCTCCGCCAGCTTATTGCGTGGCCCAGGCAGCAAAGCGTTTTTCAAGCGCCTCGCCCTGGTCGGCCCAGAAGCCAACATTCATCTGGATGGCCTCTTTTGCGTTGGCTGGCGACGTTGGCAAGTCGTCCAGCACTTTTTTGTCGAGCTTGGCCAAAGCCTGGTTGTTGACGGGGCCGTAGGCAATGTTCTGCGCATAGACGGCCTGGGTGGCGGGCTGGCTGGCAAAGGCGATGAATTTCATCGACGCATCCTTGTTGGGCGCGCCTTTGGGAATGACCCAGTAGTCCAGGTCGTAGATGCCGCCGGGCCAGTAGATCTTCAGATTGCGGCCTTCACGGTTGGCGGCGTCAATGCGGCCGTTGTAGACGGTGCTGAGGGCAACGTCGCCTGCCACGAGGAACTGGGCAGGCTGGGCTCCGGCTTCCCACCACTGGATGCTGGGCTTGAGTTCTGTCAGCTTGCGAAATGCGCGGTCGGCTCCGTCCTTGGTGGCCAGGACCTTGTAGACGTCGGCGGGTTTGACGCCGTCAGCCATCAGTGCGAACTCGAGGTTGTAGCGGGCGCCCTTGCGCATGCCGCGCTTGCCCGGGATCTTCTTGACATCCCAGAAGTCGGCCCAGCTGGTGGGCGCAGTCTTGACTTTGTCGGCATTCCAGGCCATCACGGTGGACCACACAAAAACGCCTACACCGCATTCCTTGACCGCTGCGGGCAAGAAGTCTGCCTTGGGGCCGATTTTGCTGAAGTCGATTTTCTCGAACAAACCTTCATCGCAACCGCGCTGCACATCAGGTGCTTCGACTTCCACCACATCCCAGGTGACTTTTTTCGTCTCGACCATGGCTTTGATCTTGGCTTGCTCGCCGTTGTATTCCACGGCAACGACTTTGGTGCCTGCTTTCTCGAAGGGCTCGTAGTAGGCCTTTTTCTGCGCATTGGCATTGGCGCCGCCGAAGTTCACGACAGTGATCTGCTGCTGCGCGAACGCGGGTACGGCCAGGCACGAAGCCATGGCAAGGGCGATGATGTTTTTCTTCATGGTGCTATTTCCTCGGTGGTTGATAAAGGCAGAAGGGAACGTTGAAAATGGTGGAAGGAGAGAGCGGTTACACCGCATAAATCCGCGTAAATGCGGGCGGAAATTCGAGGTGCACCGCTTCGCCCGGTTGCGGCGGCGGCTGGCCGTTCAACAGGGTGAGCGGCAGCTTGACTGTCGCTTCCGCCTGGCCGGCACCGACCTCACACAGCAGCCGCAGGTGGTCGCCGAAATAGATGATGCGGGCCACGTGTGCGGGCAGCGCATTGGCAGGCGATGCAGGCACCTGGCGATGCAACACAATGCGCTCCGGCCGGATGTAGGCTTCGACCTGCGCGTCAGCAACTGCCTGATTCACGTTGGTGCCGCCCAGAACGCGGCCATCCGGCAATTCGATGCCTGTGGCATTTCCCTTGCCTTTGAGTACCGTGCTGTCTCCGACGAAACCGGCAACAAAGCGGTTGGAGGGCGTCTCATACAGTGCCTCTACCGGCGCCAGCTGCTGGATCGCGCCGTCGTTGAAAACCGCCACCCGGTCGCTCATCGTCAAGGCTTCCCCCTGGTCATGCGTGACATAGACAAACGTGACGCCCAGCTGCTTGTGCAGTTCCTTCAATTCGATCTGCATGTGCTCGCGCAGCTGCTTGTCGAGTGCGCCCAGCGGCTCGTCCATCAACACCAGCTGGGGTTCGAACACCAGTGCCCGGGCCAGCGCAACGCGCTGCTGCTGCCCGCCCGAGAGTTGTCCCGGCAGGCGGTCCGACATGCCTGTCAGTCGGACCATGTCGAGCGCACGCTTGACGCGGCTGGCCTGGTCGGCCTTTGAAACCTTGCGTACGGTGAGTGGATAGGCCACGTTCTGGCCCACCGTGAGATGCGGAAACAGCGCATAGTTCTGGAACACCATGCCGAAGTTGCGTTTGTGCGGCGGTGTGCCCGTGATTTGCGCGCCATTGAGAAAAATCTCTCCCGCTGTGGGGGATTCGAACCCCGCCAGCATCATCAGCGTGGTGGTTTTCCCCGAGCCGGAGGGGCCGAGCAGGCTCAGGAATTCCCCGCGATGAATGTCGAGGTCGAGCTGCTGCACGACCAGCTGCTCGCCGTCATAGGTTTTCTGCACGCCAGAAAAGCGCACAAGGACATCGTTATCGGTCATCGTTTTTCCTGAGCTGTCCACGGAGATCAGCGCGATGCGGCGAGACTGTCGGCCAGGATTTGCAGGCCTTCGTCCAGCAGGGCGTCTGCGGCCGTGAGGGGAACCAGAATCCTGATCACATTACCGTAGGTGCCGCATGAGAGCAATATCAATCCACGCCGGGCGGCTTCGGTCACCACGCGTTTGGTCAGCGCCGCATCGGGACGGGCTGGGTCCCCGTTTTCAAAAAGCTCTATGGCCACCATGGCACCCAGGCCTCGCACGTCGCCGATAGAGGTTTCTTTTTTTGCAATGGCGTGCAGGCCTTTGACCAGATGGGCGCCCAGCGTTTTGCTGCGCGCCAGGAGTTTTTCTTTCTCAAAGGCCTTGAGGACGGCCAGTGCTGCCGCGCAACCGATGGGGCTGCCTGCGTAGGTGCCGCCCAGGCCCCCGGGGCCGGGTGCATCCATGACCTCGGCGCGGCCAACCAGGCCGGAGATCGGGAAGCCACCCGCCATGGATTTGGCAATGGCGATCAGGTCGGGCGCCACCGGCCACTGTTCGCTGGCATACCAGGTGCCTGTGCGTCCGGCACCGGTCTGGACTTCGTCGGCGATGAGCAGGATGCCGTGCCGGTCGGCCAGCGCCTTCAGGCGGCTGATGAACTCCGGCGGAGCAATGTAGAAGCCTCCTTCACCTTGCACCGGTTCAATGATGAACGCCGCCACGCGCTCGGGTTCCACATCGTTTTTGAGAATCTGTTCAACCGAGTGCAACGCCTGGTCGATGCTCACGCCGTGCAGCGCGTTGGGGTATTCGGCATGGAACACTTCGCCGGGAAAGGGGCCGAACCCCAGCTTGTAGGGTGCCACCTTGCCAGTCATGCCCAGTGTCATGTTGGTCCGGCCGTGGTAGCCGCCGGTAAAGGCGATGATGCCGGGGCGCTTGGTGTAAGACCGGGCCACCTTGACCGCGTTCTCGACCGCTTCGGCGCCGGTGGTCAGCAGCAGGGTCTTTTTGGCGAAGTTGCCGGGCGCCAGGGCATTGAGCTTTTCTGCCAGTTCAACGTAGGGCTCATAGGCGACCACCTGGAAGCAGGTATGCGTGTAGAGGTCGAGCTGGGCTTTGACTGCGGCAATGACTTCGGTATGCAGGTGGCCGGTGTTGAGTACGGCGATGCCGCCGGCGAAGTCGATATAGCGGCGGCCTTCCACATCCCACAGCTCGGCGTTTTTGGCCCGGCTGACAAAAATCTCGTGGGCCTGGCCTACGCCGCGTGTCACGGCGGCTTGGCGGCGCGCCATCAGGGCGGCGTTGCTGGAAGTCTGGTTTGGCTGCATGGTGAAGGTGATTTCCGGAAGTTCTGGGTTGACTGGGTGGAGGAAGGAGATGAGCGGACTTTAGAAGCCGGCGCCAGCCCCGTCCATGTACACCGCCGCGCTGTTTTCGACATACTGTGCGGGTCTAGAATCCTGTACATGGATTCCCCAACCCGGTGCATGGGCATTGCGATGCACAATCTGCCCTTTTTGGTTTTTTGATGCTCACACTTCGCCCGGAACTGCAGACCCCCCTTGTGAGCCAGATCGTCGACGGCCTGCGGGGCATGATTGCCGGGCAGGCGCTGAAACCGGGCGTCAAGCTGCCGTCCATCCGCGGTTTTGCCGCCATGCACGGCGTCAGCGTCTTTACGGTGGTGGAGGCGTACGACCGCCTTGTGGCCCAAGGATGGCTTGTTTCCCGGGCCAATGCCGGGTTTTTCGTCAAGCGCAGGGGCGATGATGGTGCATCGGGTGTGCCGTACGCGCAGCCCCCGCAACCTAAATTTGACGCCCGCTGGTACCTCAAGCAGATTTTTGAAAACCGCAACCTGCCGATGAAGCCCGGTTGTGGCTGGTTGCCGCACGATTTCCTGTTCGGGGACGCGCTCCGCCGCAGCATGCGGCACCTGTCGGTGGACGGTTCCTCTCTTGAGGGTTACGGCCTGCCTTATGGGCATATGGCCCTGCGTATGGTCATTGCGGAGGCGCTGGCTGAAAACCAGATATCGGTCGAGGTGGACCAGGTGCTGCTGACGCAAGGCTCCAGCCAGGCGCTGGACCTGGTGGCCCGGCAACTGGTCAAACCGGGAGACACCGTGCTGGTCGATAGCCCCGGTTATCCCAACCTGATGTTCATGCTGCGTTTTCTGGGCGCCAACCTTGTGGGGGTGCCGCGCACCCCTACCGGGTACGACCTGGCCGCGCTGGAGGCGCTGCTGGCCGAGCACAAGCCCAAGGCCTTCTTCACCCAACCCCGTTTGCAAAGCCCGACGTGTTCGATTGCGTCCGCGGCCCATCTGCACCGCTTGCTGCAACTGGCCGAGGCGCACGGCTTCACGCTGGTGGAAAACGATATTTACGCCGACATGGACCCGGTCTCGCGGTCCACGCTGGCAAGCCTGGACCAGCTGCAGCGCGTGGTCTATATCGGCAGCTATTCCAAAACAATTTCTCCCAATCTGCGCGTGGGCTACCTGCTGGCGCGAGGCGAGCTGATCGAGGACCTGGCCCAGCTCAAGATGATTTCGGGCCTTACCTCGTCCGATATCGCCGAACGGCTGACTTTCGGGGTGGTCACAGACGGCCGCTGGCGCAAGCACCTCAAGTCGCTTCGCGAGAAGCTGGCTGCAGCGCATCGCAAGACCGAAAAGAACCTGACCAGCCTGGGTTTTGAGCTTTTCCATGAGCCAGGGGCCGGCATGTACCTGTGGGCCCGGCACCCGGACCTTCCCGATGGCGCCGTCCTGTCCAAAGAGGCTACGCCCGAGGGCATCATGCTCGGCCCGGGACAATTGTTTCTGCTGGAGCCCCATCCGACGGGTTGGCTCCGCTTTAACGTGGCTTTCAGCGACGATGAGCGCATATGGCGCTTTTTGTCCCACCGCATTGATCTGGGCCGGCAAGCTGCCCAATAAGCGGGGGCATCCCCCTCAAACCTATAATCAAAGGCTTAGCCCAAGCGGGTGAGCCCGAGGGGCGCCGCCTTGCCAAAACCACTATTGCAGACCATGAGCCACCCCACCTCCACGACAGCCTCCACGTCAGCTTCAACGCCCGTATTCACCGTCTCGGACATTCGCAAGACATTTCTCGATTTCTTTGCGTCCAAGGGCCACACCGTGGTGCCGTCCAGCTCGTTGGTGCCGGGCAACGACCCGACGCTGATGTTTACCAACTCCGGCATGGTGCAGTTCAAGGACGTTTTTCTCGGCACCGACAAGCGCCCCTACGTGCGCGCGGCCTCGGTACAGGCCTGCCTGCGAGCCGGCGGCAAACACAACGACCTGGAGAACGTGGGCTACACCGCGCGCCACCACACATTCTTTGAAATGCTGGGTAACTGGAGCTTCGGCGACTACTTCAAGCGCGAATCGCTCAAGTGGGCCTGGGAATTGTTGACCGAGGTCTACAAGCTGCCACCCGAGCGCCTGCTGGCCACGGTGTACGAAGAGGACGACGAGGCCTACGACATCTGGACCAAGGAAATCGGCCTGCCGCCCGAGCGCGTGATCCGCATCGGCGACAACAAGGGCGGCCGCTACAAGTCCGACAACTTCTGGATGATGGCCGACACCGGCCCCTGCGGCCCGTGCAGCGAAATCTTTTACGACCACGGCGACCACATCCCCGGCGGCCCACCCGGCAGCCCCGATGAAGACGGCGACCGCTTCATCGAAATCTGGAACAACGTGTTCATGCAGTTCGACATGGCCGCCGACGGCAGCGTCACCAAATTGCCAGCGCCTTGCGTCGACACCGGCATGGGCCTGGAGCGCCTGGCCGCCATCTTGCAGCACGTGCACAGCAATTATGAAATCGACATCTTTGCCGAGCTGATCAAGGCGGCGTCGCGCGAGACTGGCGAAAAAGACCTGGGCAACAAGAGCCTGTTTGTCATTGCCGACCACATCCGTGCCACCGCTTTTTTGGTGAGCGACGGCGTCAATCCGTCCAACGAAGGCCGGGGTTATGTGCAGCGCCGCATCATCCGCCGCGCGATCCGCCACGGCTACAAACTGGGCAAGAAGACACCGTTCTTCCACAAGCTGGTGGCTGACCTGGCCCGCCTGATGGGTGATGCCTATCCCAAGCTCAAGGCCGACGAAGCCCGCATCACGTCCGTGCTGAAAGCCGAAGAAGAGCGCTTCTTCGAAACGCTGGAAATCGGCATGACCATCCTGGACACCGCCCTGGCGGGTGGCGCCAAGGTGCTGCCGGGCGACGTGGCCTTCAAGCTGCATGACACCTACGGCTTCCCGCTGGACTTGTCGGCCGACGTGTGCCGTGAGCGCGGTGTGGAAGTGGATGAAGCCGGCTTCAAGGCCGCGATGGACAAGCAGAAGAACCAGGCGCGCGCCGCCGGCAAATTCAAGATGGATCGTGCGCTGGAGTACAGCGGCGAAGGCCATGCGTTCACCGGCTACGAATTGCTGGAAGAGCCCGCCAAAGTCGTCGCGCTGTATGCCGACGGTGTGGCCGTGCAGGCACTCAATGCAGGCCAAAGCGGCGTGGTGGTGCTGAGCACGACACCGTTCTACGCCGAAAGCGGCGGCCAGGTTGGTGACCAGGGCCGGCTCACGGCCGCCGGCTCCACCTTCACGGTGGACGATACGCTCAAGATCAAGGCTGATGTGTTCGGCCACCACGGCACTCAGGAAGAGGGCACGCTGAAAGTCGGCGACACCGTGACCGCGCAGGTCAACACCGCGCTGCGCGCCGCCACCGTGCGCAACCACAGCGCCACCCACCTGATGCACAAGGCCTTGCGTGAAGTGCTGGGCGACCACGTGCAGCAAAAGGGTTCACTCGTGAACGCTGAACGCACACGCTTTGACTTTGCGCACAACGCGCCCGTCACTGACGCGCAGATCCGCGAGATTGAAGCGCGCGTCAATGCCGAAATTTTGTCCAATGTGGCCACCGATGCCAGCGTGATGGCCATGGAAGATGCGCAGAAGTCCGGCGCGATGATGCTCTTCGGCGAAAAGTACGGTGAGACCGTGCGCGTGCTGACGATCGGCTCCAGCAAGGAGCTCTGCGGTGGCGTTCACGTCAAACGTACCGGTGATATTGGCCTGTTCAAGATCGTGGCTGAAAGCGGTGTGGCCGCAGGTGTGCGGCGCGTGGAAGCCGTCACTGGCGAAAACGCGCTGGCCTATCTGCAGTCGCTTGAATCCACGGTGGAAGCCGCGGCAGGTTCGCTCAAGGCCAGCCCATCCGAGCTGCAGGGCCGCATCAGCCAGGTGCTGGACCAGGTCAAATCGCTGGAGAAAGAAATCGCTGCGCTCAAGGGCAAGCTGGCTTCTTCACAAGGCGACGAACTGGTCACGCAGGCTGTTGACGTCAAGGGCCTCAAGGTGCTGGCCGCGAAGCTGGAAGGCGCCGATGCCAAGACGTTGCGTGACACCATGGACAAGCTGAAAGACAAACTCAAAACCGCTGTTATCGTGCTGGCGGCGGTCGATGGCGACAAGGTGCAGATCGCCGCGGGCGTGACTGCCGACAGCGTGGGCAAGGTCAAGGCCGGTGAACTGGTGAACTTTGTGGCCCAGCAGGTGGGCGGCAAGGGCGGCGGCAAGGCCGACATGGCCATGGCCGGCGGCACCGATGCGTCCAAGCTCGGTGATGCACTGAAGTCTGTGCAGGCCTGGGTGACCGAGCGCGCCTGAGGCGGTCCGTTAAATCGCTATTAATTTGATAGCTGCTCGCGCAAGCTAGTAAAGGGCTGGAGGCCAATTTCGTTCAAGAAATTGGCCTTTTTCCATTGTTTTTTCACTCAACGGCGGCCCAGAACACCGCAAACCAGCTTTGTGGGTCGGTCCAGTAGCGAACCTGCCCGAATCCGGCCTGCCGCAACAGCGCCGTCATGCTTTCCACGGTGTACTTGTAAGAGCACTCGGTGTGGATGCGTTCGCCGGCGCCAAAGCGCCGCGCATGCCCAGGCCAGCGCACCGTAAGGTCCGACAAGGCTTCCAGGTGCATTTCGATGCGCGACTCCGCGGTATTGAAGAGCGCCACGTGGCGCCACTGGCGAACATCAAAATCCGCCTGCAGGAGCTCGTTGACGTTGAGCAGCACGTTTTTGTTGAAAGCAGCCGTCACGCCCAGCGCATCGTCGTAAGCTGCCTCCAGCCGTGCGGTGTCCTTAACCAGGTCAATGCCCAGCAGCAGGCCGCGCGCCTTGCCTTGTGCCGGGTCGGCGATGTGCTGCAAGAACCGCAGGGCCTCTGCCGGATGAAAGTTGCCCAGGCTGGAGCCGGGGTAGAAAAACACCCGCTCCTGGCTTTGCACTTCGCGTGGCAACACCAGGCCGGACGAAAAATCCATGCCCAGGCCGACGATGTCGAGCGCGGGGAAGCTGTTTTGCACCTGCGCGGCGGCATCGCGCAAAAATTCCACCGAGATGTCGACCGGTACATATTGCCGCGGCTGAAGATGCGGAATGAGCGCTGCAGCCTTGGCGCAGTTGCCGGCACCCAGGTCGATCAGGCAGGCGTTGTGAACGCCACTCGCGCTCAGCGTGGCGGCGATCTGCGGGTAGGACGCCGCAAAAATGGCGGCCTCGGTGCGGGTTGGGTAGTACTCCTCAAGGCCTGTAATGGCCTCGAAAAGTTTCGAGCCCAGCTCGTTGTAAAAGAATTTGGGGCTGATGGTGGCCGTGGGCTCAAGCAAACCCTCTTCCAGCTCCTGCGCCACATTCTGGGTCTGGCCCGATTGCGACTCGTTGTAGAGGTTGATGAACTGCGGCGATGCCGTTGGCAGAGCCTCAGCGAGGCCGGGAAATTTGAGGGGCAGGTTCACGTTGGATCAGCCAGTTAAGTGATATCGACAGATTTAAAAGCAGATAGCGAAACGCCTTTGTAGGACTGAACCGCTTTGGGCGCAAGCGGTGCCGGCCAAATGCTGTCCTATATAGGGTTCTTTTGGACCGCCTGCTGGGCTGAGCGCGGTCAATCACCGCCATCCGTACTTCCTGTGTCACTTGGTCGCTGAATGCTGCCATTTCTTACAAAAAGCCGGGTCCGCCCCGGTATTGCGCGAGCGGCTCAGGGCGTTGGCCGAATCTGGCTTGTGTCCCCCTGCGCGAAGTGCTGCAGGGTTTCGCCGGCCATGCGGTACCGCACCCATTCAGCTTGCGGCTTGGCGCCCAGCGACTGGTAAAACTGGATGGCCGGCTCGTTCCAGTCCAGCACGCTCCATTCGAACCGCCCGCAGCCGCTGTCAAAAGCCAGCCGGGCCAGGTGACGCAACAGCCCCTTGCCGGCGCCGCTACCCCGGTGCTGGGGCGATACGTACAAATCCTCCAGGTACATGCCCTTGCGACCTAGCCAGGTGGAGTAGCTGAGGAAGTACACCGCAAAGCCCACTGGCTGGCCGTCTATCTCGCAGATGAGGGCCCGGGCAGGCGTCTCTACCTCAAACAGGCTGTGCTCAATGTCGGCGACGCTCGCAATGACCTCGTGCTCTGCTTTTTCATAGATGGCCAGTTCAACGATAAAGGCGTGAATCGCTGCGGCGTCGCCGGCTTGCGCATTCCGGATATGGATGTTCATGAAGTTCCTGTGATTTGTGTGAAGGCGCCGGCTGGCGCATGCAGCGGATGCTATACGGTCCCTAAAATGCAGGCAGTGCATGTTCTTGCGTCATCTTGCTGTCTTGCGAGAGAGAAGTCATCCACCCCATTTTTACCCCTCAACCTGCGTATCACGCCAGGCCCATGCCGACCCCGTTTCCGATCCCGTTTATTTCCCGCCGCCATTTCCTGCAGCAGACAATCGCCGCCGGCTCAGGGGCGGCCGTGCTTCCCGCAATGTCGCAGGGGCTGACCGGCCCGGCCTACGAGGTGGCTCCCTGGGCGGGCCCGTTGGCAGCGTTCTCGCTGGTGGACACAACCGGCAAGACCTGGCGCCCGTCTGATTTGCGCGGCCGTGCCGTGCTGTTGAATTTCTGGGCCAGTTGGTGCGAGCCCTGCCGCGCTGAAATGCCGACGCTGCAGCAGATTGCCGACCTCTACGGCGACGACAAACTGCTGGTGCTGGCCATCAACTTCAAGGAGCCGGCGGCACGTGCGCTGCAGTTCGCCAAAACCACCGGCGTGACGCTGCCGGTGCTGCTGGATCTTGATGGCAAAGTCGCCCGGGGCTGGGGCGTGAAGGTTTTTCCGACAACCTTGATGATTGACCGCAGCGGCCGGCCGCGCCAGCGCGTGACAGGTGAGGTCGACTGGACCAGCCCGGCTGCGGAAAAGCTGATCGCCGGCTTGCTCAAGCCCTGAATCTGCCTCGGCACGGCTCCAGCGATAATCGAAGGCCAGCCCTCGCGCTGCCTTTGCGGGCCGTGTGGGCTGCCAGACATCCCGGAGCATCTTTACCTGCCCCGGTGCACGTCGCACTCACACCCACCCGGAGATACCTTTCATGTCGACCGTACGCCGCACTTTCCTGAAGAACACCGCAGCAGCCGCCGTGGCCGCTGCATTGCCCACCATCAACTTTGCCCAGACGCCCGCTGCCGCGCCCAGCCGCAGCAATTTCGCGCCCCAAAGCGGCGCCTGGCGCACCTTTGATGTGACCACGCGCGTTGACATCCTCAAACCGCAAGGCGTGACCAAGGTGTGGCTGCCGATTCCCTCGGTCAACAGCGACTACCAGCACTCGCTGGAAAATGGTTTCTCCAGCAACGGCACCGCCAAGCTCATGCAAGACGGTCAGGACGGCGCGAAGATGCTGTATGTGGAGTTTGCGGCCACTGAAACAATGCCCTATGTGGAGCTGACCAGCCGCGTGCAGACGCAAGGCCGTGCGATGGACTGGTCGCAGAAGACCGCTCCTGCGGAAAGCGCCGACACGCTGCGTTACTTCACGCGTCCCACGGTACTCATTCCGACCGACGGCATTGTGCGCAAGACCGCGCTGGCCGCCACCCAGGGTGCAAAAACCGATGTCGAAAAAGCGCAAAAACTCTATGACTGGATTGTGGCCAACACCTACCGCGAACCCAAGGTGCGCGGCTGCGGCGAAGGCGACATCAAGACCATGCTGGAAACCGGCAACCTGGGCGGCAAGTGCGCCGACCTGAATGCGCTGTTCGTGGGCCTGTGCCGTTCGGTGGGCCTGCCTGCGCGCGACGTGTACGGCATTCGCCTGGTGCCTTCAGCCTTTGGCTACAAAGAGCTCTCGGGCAACCCCGCCAGCCTCAAGGGCGCGCAGCATTGCCGCTCGGAGGTCTACCTCAAGGGCTACGGCTGGGTGGCGATGGATCCGGCCGATGTGGCCAAGGTCATGCGCCTGGAAACGGCCGAATGGATCAAGACCACCGCCAACCCGGTGGTGGCGCCTGTCAACAAGGCGTTGTTTGGCGGCTGGGAAGGCAACTGGATGGCCTACAACACCGCGCATGATGTCGCGCTGCCCAAAGCCAGCGGCGAGAAGCTCGGCTTCTTCATGTACCCCGTGGCTGAAAACGCAGCCGGCCGTTTTGATTCTTACGCACCGGATGATTTCAAGTACCAAATCACGGCAAAAGAGGTCAAGGCTTAAAGCGTCCCTGCGGCGTGCGGCCTAAAAAAGGCTGATGATGCAGAAAAATAGCGGGACAGCGATTGGAACCGGAATTTTTAAAGACGGCTTGCTGCGGGGCGCTTCATCGTTTTGGCTTGCGTCATCAACCTGCTCAATGCAAAAAGCTGTGTGAAACTGGGCTGAAAGTTTTCGGGGTTTCACGGAATTTATAACTGTATAAATTTACCGTGTATGGGCTTGAAGCCCAGCATGCAAGCGGCTTACAGGGGTTTTAGATGTCCAGATTAGATTGCAAGCGCCAGGTTATACCGCAGGTTTTGCGGCATACATTACGTTAGAACGCACATGCGAGCAATCTACTCTGTGCTGGCTCTCTGCCTCTTTATGGCTAGCATGGTGCTTGGACTGTTCTCTTTGAGCAGTGCCGGACTTGCCATAGCCGGTGCAGCCATGTCGGTCGCATCGGCGGCTTGGGCTATCGGCTGCATGGCTTGCGCGGTCGGCGCATTCATTGCAGTGCGGCGCTTCTCACTTCCCGGCATACTGGCCGCATGTGCAATTCCCTTTGGGCTCGCGTTGATAGCGGCGAATCTAGCGCTACGCTTTGGTCGCTGACGGTGCGTTCTAACAAGTCAATCGACACGGACGTCCTATCGGCCGGCTTCGCCAGCCTACTGGCCGCCGGTCATTTCCGACGTTGGGCGCCCTCATGCTTGAAGTCGCGTTTACCTTGCTCTCTCTACTAGTGGCGATCATGATCGCGCTATACGGAACCTGGTTGTACCGTCATCGCCTCTGCACCGGTGCCCCGCGAGGGCCTGCGTTTCGGGAATGGCTCAAGAACGTCAGCGATGCAATCTTCGGTCTGTAGCAATTTCAAGTTGAGCGTCTACATATGTCCAAGGAACGAACACCACCCGAAGCTGCGGCGGGCAAGCTCATATCTGCCATCCAGAAGGAATGGCTAGAACACTCGGGTGAGCCGGGGTCCGAGATCAGTGAAGAGGTTATGCACGCATCTCACGAGCTACTGTCTGCCGCGAAGGCAGGCTCTTTTGAGGGCTTGTCGGCGAGTGCAATCACCGAGTTTCTCGGCTCAGCTTGGGTCCAGGCTCACCCGCGGGTGCTGCCGTTCATAGAGGCGCTTGCCTCTTCCGCGCGCCAGGCGCCTAACCCTTCCTTCAAACGGACTGGCCTACGGCCAGCCGCTTAAGTCAAACGCTAACCAGCTATGAGCGAACGCGCCGAGGTACGAGCATTCCCGTCAGCACTCGCGGACGAGGTTCGAGCCGTGCTACCGCAGCTTTCCGATTGCCAGTGGCATCCACCAGCAGCCGGGTTCCAGGTTTGGGTGCGAGGGGAGAAAATCGACATACCCTACCGTGTCTACTACAGGGAAAGTCAAGTGCTGAACTGCGCAAATCGACCTGGGATTCAGGGGCTCATCGCGCTCTGCTTGGGCACACGCCATCACGACGGGTACTTGCGGGAGAAGTGCGTACAGCGACTGATTGAAATCCAAGAGCCCTGGGCAATCCCATTCATCATTCAACTCGTCGGCGAATACGTTGTCACAATCGTGAAATTGATAGAGCAGGCGCTTCCAAGCTTGAATATGACTCTATACACAGAATTCATCGCCGCCAATCGCGCGTACTTCGAAACCATCGGGAGGCGAACCATAAGCTACTGGGCCGTTTACTATCGCAATGAATACTCCAACTGCAAAGATTACCCCGGCCGCCGAATCCATGCCACGCTTCACCGTACTTGCTGCGCAAGTTAACAGGTTGCTTGGCGCGGACACGCAGCAGCAGGTTGCCGCTTCGCGGCGCATGCTGCACACCGGGCAGCGCCAACGTTAGACCTCATGGACTCCATCGCACATCAACTCACGAAGCTATCGCTCTGGGGCTTGCCGCTTTTATGGCTTGCTCTAGCCGTGTATGTATGGCTTCGTCACTCATGGCTTGCTGGTGCTTGCTTCGCCATAGCTGGCCTCAGCGGTTTGCTCTGGAACTTATTCTTTTTGCCGGTCGGCGTTGGCCGTCCCGCTGAAATCTGGCGCGCAATGGTCTTCGTCGAATATGACGAAGCTCCTTTGGGTCACGTTCTTTCGGTATACCTCCCGCTGCTTTCAAAGCTGTCTCTTGTGGCAGCAGTTTCTATGCTTGCTTTCAAGCGTGCGGTTTAACCCATCATTCCAGCGGACCGCCTTTGGCGGCCGCTGAATTCAAACGTCAGGTCGCATAAGAACAGCCGCCCATGTCCAAAGCCATTCATTTCATTGGCGCACTCTTCGCGATGGGGCTCGTCTGGTTTTTTACCCTCGTGGGCTTGGTCGAGTGGCTAGCGCCGGGCATCGTGTCGGGTTATGGCTTTGTCGCAATACTCGCCACTTGCCTGCTACTTGCCGGATACCCCGCATGGAGGCTCTTTGTCCAGCGACGTCCTTAGCAGGGTTACGCGGTCTAGCGGGTCGCTCGATACGGACACGCCGCGACAATGCGTAGCGAGCCGTGTGCAGGAGCATACGTCTGGCGGCGCATTGCCACTGCGTGCCGGCCAACTCCAATGTCAGGTTTCATTAAATTTTTAAACGCTATGCCCACGACATGATTCACTTGACTCGAACAACCATCGCACTATTCTTTATCTCGATTCTTCCATTGCAATTATCTGCAGCAGAGGCGAGTTTGACTCCCGGTGAAAGAGTTATCGCCGTAGCCTCCGTTCAGCCGGTAGAAAAGTTTTCAATTGAAAATGCGCCAAACGGCCTGGATATTATCTTTCCCGGCCCGGCCTTCTTCGTGAAGAAGGGGGTTGAAAAGAATCGAATCAACGAACTTAAGGCGGCGCTGGAAAAGCAGGCCTTCAACGTACAAGAGGAACTTGCATCTGCCACCTTGAGTGCTTTGAAGGAGGCCAACCAAAGTGCCATACCGGGAGATGGGATCAAATATGAAAAGGACGACCCGACGTCGATTGACTACAAAAATAGCGTAATCGCCGCGGACAGCATACTGACGGTGACCATATCGAATATGGGACTTTATTCCAGTCGGCTAAAGACGACGTTCGCGCCCAGGTTGAATGTCTCGTTTGAACTCGTAGACATAAAGACAGAGAATTCGATCTATTCGCAGTCCATCAGTTATGGCGCAGACGCCAACAAAAATTCGGATGACGAGATCACCGCCAACGCGAATTACACCTTCGCATCGTTCGAGGATGCCCTCAGTAGAGCGGCGGAGCTGGTTGAGGCGTATCGAGATGGAATCAAGAGGACGGCGCAACTCGCTGCTCAACAAATAAAAAAGGCACATTAGGTGGCACGACCGGTGGGATGTAAGTCACTTACGCTTTTCGCAGTCCATGAAACCTAACCTATCGTTCCCGCGGCTGCCTGCGTCATGTGCCTGGGCCTTCTCGCAACGTCGTTGCCTACCTATGTATCAGTCTTCACATGCCTGCCCACATGACAAGGGCCAGTCTACTGGCGAGGTTCCCGTGAAGTTGACGGCTAACCCTTCCTTCGAATGGTCCCGCCTTCGGCGGTCCGCTTGAGTCAAACGTTAGGTGCACATACATGTCGGAAGTCTCACTTATCCGCAAGAGAACGATTGTTCGCCTCGCTCTTGCCTTTGCTGCGATATTGGCAGTCGGCATTTTTCTTTCCCGGAGCGGCTGGCACGGCTGGGCGTCTGGGCAAATCACGGTCTACCGCAAACTGGGCCCGTCCTTTATTGCGTATGCCGTCGGCCCTCATGCCGTAACATTCCAGTTCGAGGTGTGGTTGCGCATCATTTGCGGCGCATTGTTTGTACTCGTCGGTGCAGGTGGTCCTCTCGGGGTCGTGCTCGCTTCACCTTCACGTCGAGAGAAGGTATTCCTTGCGGCCACTGAGGCTGGCCTGCTCAAGCCGCAGGGCGTGAAAGTTCCAATGTGGCTTGTCGTCAGTATTCTGGCTGCACTCTTCGCGGTGTTCATTCATGCTGCCACCAAAGTCATCTAACCCTTCAGCCAAACGGACACACAACGGCGGGGCAGGCTTGCCCGCTTCGTCCGTATCGGTGGCGCCGTCACGTGCTGCTTACTTCAAACGTTAGGAGCCGAGAAACACATGCTCCACGACCCGTGGCTTAGCCGATGGCTTCCGATGCTCCAGGAGTCCGCTGGCTCACTGCCGGTGCTTGAGATCGGTTGTGGAACAGGCGCAGACACATCCACCCTGGTCGGTGCCGGCCTTTCCGTTCTCGCCTTCGATCTTTCCGCCACTTCTGTCGCCGCTGCGAGGCTCCGGGCACCTCAGGCACGCATCTCATGCCAGGACATCAGAGATCCGTTTCCCCTCCGCCCTGGCGAAGCTGGTGCCGTTGTGGCAAGCCTCACCCTGCACTACTTTCCATGGCATGAAACCCTGGAACTTGTGAGCCGGATCAGGCAGACGCTCAAGCCGGGTGGGCTGCTCTTGTGCCGGCTGAACTCGGTTGAGGACAAGAACTTTGGAGCCACTGGGCATCCTGCCATCGAGCCAAACTACTACCTTGTTGACGGCCAGGCCAAGAGGTTCTTCGATGAGCAGGGCGTCGACGAACTGTTCGCAATCGGGTGGAAGGTCTTGTCCAGGGAACACCAGACGACCAACAAGTACGTTCGCAAGAAAGCGTTGTGGGAGGTCGTGGTCCAACGCGGCGCCTGACCCATCGTTCCAGCGGACCGCCTTCGGCTTGGCGCCAGGGGCGACATATAACAAGGCCTCATCAAGGCCGCAGGTCCAGCAGTGCCAGCCGGCTTTCAAAGCGTCGTTGCTCGCCCGTTACCGGGTCCATGAACGCAATGGACTTGGCCAGCAGCTGCAGCGGGTAACGGTAATCGTCGTCGGGTGTTACTTCCACCGGCGGGTACATGCGGTCATTCAGCAGCGGCAGGCCAAGCGCATTCATGTGCACGCGCAGCTGGTGCTTCTTGCCCGTTACGGGGCTGAGGGCATACAGCGCTTTGTCGTCCTTCACGTCGAGCACATCGATCAGCGTTTCGCTGTTGGGCTGGCCCTCTATTTCACGCTGCCGGAAAAAAGGCTCGTCTTCGACGATGCGGCTTTTGCGCGTGAGAGGAAAGCCGATGTCGGCGCGCCATGGCGCCACGGCTTCGTAGTGCTTGGTGACCTCATGCCGGCGAAACAATGACTGGTAGGCATCGCGCTCGGCCGGGTTGACCGAGAACAGCACCAGGCCCGCGGTTTCGCGGTCAATGCGGTGGATGGGCACCAGGCCGTCGATGCCGAGCCGGTTCTTCAGGCGCACCAGCAGCGTCTCCTGCAGGTAGTGGCCCGAGGGCGTGACGGGCAAAAAATGCGGCTTGTCGGCCACCACCAGGTGTTCATCCTGGAACAGCACGGTTTCTTCGAAGGGGATGCGAGGCTCTTCGTCCAGTGCGCGGTAGTAGTACACGCGAATGTGGCCGCGGTAGGGACGTTCGGCGGTGACGGCTTCGCCGAATTCATCGACCACCAGGCCGTCGTGCATGCGTTGCAGCCATACATCGCGTGAGATGGCCGGGAAGCGTTCCACCAGGAACTCGGTGATGCTGGGCCAGCTGCCGGGCGGCAGGCCGACGCAGCTGGGGCTGATGCCGTCCCGCGTGGGCATGCCGTGCAGTCCTAGTTTGGGTGTTTTGCTCACACCTGCGCAACCGCAAAATCAGGCACGGACAAACACGACGTCCCAGACGCCGTGCCCGAGCTTGATGCCGCGGTTTTCAAATTTGGTCAGTGGGCGGTAGGCTGGCTTGGGCGCATAGCCGCCGGCGCTGCTGTCCGCGGTGTTTTTCAGCAGCGGTTCAGCGCTCAGTACTTCCAGGATTTGCTCGGCATAAGGCTGCCAGTCGGTGGCGCAATGCAGGTAACCACCGGGTTTGAGGCGGGCCGCCAGTTTGGTGATCAGCGGTGGCTGGATCAGCCGGCGCTTGTTGTGTTTTTTCTTGTGCCAGGGGTCCGGGAAAAAGATGTGCGCGCCGTCGAGGCTGGCGCGGGGGAGCATGTCGTCAATCACTTCGACCGCGTCATGCTGCAGGATGCGGATGTTGGACAGCTTCTGTTCGTCGATACGCTTGAGCAGGGCGCCCACGCCGGGCGTGTGCACTTCGCAGCAAATGAAGTTCTTCTCGGGCATCAGCGCGGCAATGTGCGCCGTGGCCTCGCCCATGCCAAACCCTATTTCGAGGATGGTGGGGGCGCTACGCCCAAAGGCTTTTTCAAAATCCAGCGCTGCATCGGCATATGGCAGCAAAAACTTCGGGCCCACATCGGCAAAGGCCTTGGCCTGGCCTGCCGTGGTGCGGCCGGTGCGGCGCACAAAGCTGCGGATGTTGTGGGGCGGGTGGGTGTCGGCGGGCGCGCCTTCGGGCGAGGCAGGCGGCACGGGGGGAAGGGTTTCAATCACTTGCCGATTTTAGTCGCCCAGAGTGGCGCGGCCAGTTGCAGCCAGGCGGCGGGTGTCGCGGCGTTGGCTATTCGCTCGACTTCCAGCCCCAGCGTTTGGCCCGCCTGGGCCAGCAGCGTCAGCGGTTGGGAGGTGTCCAGCGGCTGGGCACCGTTCTGCTTGGACAGCTTTTCGCCATTGGCGCCCAGCACCAGCGGCGTGTGCAGGTAGCGCGGCAGCGGCAAGCCGAGTGCGCGCTGCAGCAGGATTTGCCGCGCGGTATTGTCGGCAAGGTCTTCACCGCGGACGATGTCGGTGATGCCCTGGGCTGCATCGTCCACCACCACGGCCAGCTGGTAGGCCCAGAGGCCGTCCGCCCGTTTCAGGACAAAGTCGCCGACATCGCGGCCGACGTCTTGCATCTGTGTGCCCAGGCGGCGGTCGTCCCAGCGGACTTCGGCTTGTGCGGTAGCCAGCGGCGTGGCATCAGTTGCTATTAAATTAATAGCTGCTCGCGCAATACCTGATTGGGCCAGGGCGCTATTTGGCACATAATTTGGCGTCAAAAACCGCCATGCACGTGCAGCACGGCCATGCAGCCCGTTGCGGCAGGTGCCGGGGTACACCAGTTCGCCATGGCGTTCGCGTGGCTGCCCGGACGCGGCCAGCGCCCGCGCAATGTCCTGCCGTGTGCAGGCACAGGGGTAGGCCAGGCCGCGGGTGACCAGTGAATCCAGGGCGTTCTGGTACAGGGCGCCGCGTTGTGACTGGTAAACCGGTGCTTCATCGGGTACCAGGGCACAACAGGCGAGCTGTTCAAGAATGACGCGGTCTGCGCCCGGCACACAGCGCGGGGTATCGACATCTTCGATGCGTACCAGCCAGCGGCCGTGGTGCGCCCGGGCATCCAGCCAGCTGGCCAGGGCCGCCACCAGCGAGCCCGCGTGGAGCGGGCCTGTGGGAGAAGGCGCAAACCTACCTTTGTAGCCCGAGGCCATAAGCAGAAGAAACTATGAGAAAGCTAACCTGGCGGCCGCCGCGCCGGGCCGCCCCAAGCAAGGCCAGCCCCCTCGGGGGGCAGCGCAGTACGCGAAGCGACAAGCGTGGGGGCTAACAAACTTCGAGGGCCATCTCAAGGCCCGAGACAAAGCCATCTTCGACGCGGTGGCCGAGGCACCAGTCGCCGCACGCGCCAATGCGCGATTTGGCGTCCCAGGCGTGGGTTTTGCCCAGGGGTTGTTGCGTCTGGGCGTGGCGCCAGCGGTGCACCGCCGCATGCGGCGGCTGGGCGCGGATGCCGGTCACTTCTGTGAAGGCCTTCAGCAGCTTGGCCTTGACACGCTCGGCATCGTCTTCCAGGTGGCGTTCCGACCATTCCGGGCTGGCCTGCACGGTCCAGCGTTCGATCGGGCTGCGCCCAGGCTTGGACGATTCCCGCGCCAGCCAGGCAATGCGGTGGTGCGTGCTGCGCGCTGCATTCCAATGGGGCCCCAGGTGCGCCATGGTGGGCTGCATCGCTTGCGGAAAAGCCAGCATCAGTGTCCAGCAGGGCGCAACGCTGACCTCTGACAACTCGGCCACCAGGGGCTTGGCCTGTTGCGAGCTGAGCAACAGGGCCTGCGCCTGCGAAGACGGCACCGCCAGAATGACGGTGTCAAAGCCCGAATGCACGCGGCTGTCTGCGCCGGGCCCTTCGGTTTGCAATTGCCACTGGCTGGCGTGCAGCTTGTCGGGTTCGATCCGCATGACTTCGGTTTCCAGCGCGAGCTGGCCGGCGGCATCGAGGGGCTGGGCCCACAGCCGCACCAGTGCGTTCATGCCGGGTGAGGCGACCCAGTGGGCTTCCTTGGGCGGCAGCGCCGAGGCCACGACACGGCCCAGTTCATCGAGGATGCGCACGGTGTTGGCGCTCCAGGGCCGGACCAGCCCGGTAGCGGTGGCCAGGGCCTTTTCAAAGCGCGCGTCCCGCACGGTGAAATATTGCGTGCCGTGGTCAAAACCGCCGAATTCGCTTTCGCGTGTGGCCATCCGGCCGCCGGCGCCCCGGCTTTTTTCAAACACGGTGACGCGGTGCCCGGCCTGCACCAGGGTACGGGCGCAGGCAATGCCCGCAATGCCTGCGCCTATGACGGCAATGCGGCGCGGAGCCGCGGATTCAGGGGAGCGGATGGATTTTTTTGTCATGTCTTTGTACTTTGTGCGGTTTGACGAATGGGGTGCTGCGGATCGTTCAAGTGATTTGCGGCGTCCCGGCGTATGTCATCACATCTCAACCATAAACGAAAACTTCAGGAAGCTGTTCTACGCACACACTCTACACGCAGCCGCAGCGCATGCGCAGTTATTGCGTGCCACTACGGGTTTTCATGCAGACTGGTCGCGCTCCAGCAGGGCTTTTCGTGTGGCGGAATTTTCCAGTTGCTTCAGCCACCACTGCAGTGCCCGCCCGCCATGGCCGTCCACGGCGCGCAACCACGCATAACTCATGGGCACGAGGCGCGGGGCTCGCTGCATTTTTTTCTCGACCAGCCTGCCGGTGGCGACATGCGGACGCGCAAGGTATTCAGGCAGGAAGCCGCCGCCCAGGCCGCGCAGCTGGGCTTGCAGTTTTTCCTGCATGCCGGGCACCGTAAAAATGTCCTGGCCGCCGAGCAGGCCCACAGTGATGCCGCTGCCACGCTGCACGGAATCTGCCACGGCCACGGCCCGGTGGGGCATCAGCATCGCATCCGTTATCGGTTCAGCAGCTTTTGCCAGTGGGTGATGGGGCGCCACTGCGTAGATGAAATGAATGCTGCCCAGCGTCTTGTGCTGCACCGATGTATTGACGGACGGTTCCATGGCCACCCCGATGGCCAGGTCTGCCTGGCCTGAGGTAAGCGCTTCCAGCGTGCCTGAGAGCGCTTCTTCGCGGATCCGCAGGCGTGTGGGTGGGTTCAGGGCAAAAAAAGCCTCGCACAGCTCCATCACGGTGGTGCGCGAGATCACGCTGTCCACGGCCAGCGTAAGCTGCGGCTCCCAGCCGGTGGCGACGCGTTTGACGCGATTGGCCACGGCGTCGAGTTCGGCCAGCAATCGGTTGCCTTCACGCAGCAGTTCCTTGCCGGCCTCGGTCAGCTTGGCCTGGCGCGAAGAGCGGTCAAACAGCAGCACGTCCAGGGCGTCTTCCACCTGGCGGATGCGGTAGGTGAGGGCACTGGGAACGAGGCCCAGCTCGCGTGCCGCAGCTGCCATGCTGCCGGCCCGGTGCACGGCGCCAATCAGGCTGATGCTCTCGGGGGTCAGGGCATCGCGAATCCGGTTATTGCTCATTGGGAGAAATATCATTCAAATAATTTGAATGATGCCATCAAAACGCAGCAATGAAAAGCGGGCTGCCGGCGCCTACATTGGAGTCATTGCAACGCAGTTCAACGCACCTTGAAAGGAGCACCTCATGATGGCTTTAAGAACCTCCGGCGAACGCGGTTATGCCGACCACGGCTGGCTCAAATCTTTTCATTCCTTTTCGTTCGCCGGCTATTACGACCCGGCCCACATGGGTTTTGGCAACCTGCGCGTCATCAACGAAGACCGCATTGCCGCCGGCCGCGGCTTCGGCACCCATGGCCACAAGGACATGGAAATCATCAGCTATGTGCTGAGCGGTGAGCTGGCGCACAAAGACAGCATCGGCAACATCAAGGGCATCCCGCCCGGTGATGTGCAGCGCATGAGCGCGGGCACCGGCGTGCAGCACAGCGAGTTCAACCACGCAGACGGCCAGACCACGCATTTCCTGCAAATCTGGATTGAACCCAACGTGACCGGCATTCCCCCCAGCTACGAACAAAAAACGTTTGCCGATGCCGAAAAGCGCGGCACGTTGCGGCTGGTGGCTTCGCCCGACGGCAGCCAGGGCTCGGTGCTGATCCATGCCGATGCCAGGCTCTATGCAGGCCTCTTCAACGGCGCGGAAACCGCCACGCTGTCGCTCGACGCGAAACGCAAGACCTATGTGTTCCTGGTTCGCGGACAGCTTGAAGTCAACGGCCAGGTGCTGAAGGCCGGCGATGCCGCTGCGCTGCAGGCAGAAGGCACACTGCAACTGGGCCACGGCCAGGACGCCGAGGTGCTGGTGTTTGACCTGACGCCGTAACGCCCGGTCACATGCTGTAACCCATCACCCAGGTCAAGCGCCGAATGCTGGCAGCAGTATGGCGCTTGCCCAGAGTGTTTTTTTCCTCCATCATTTCCCCGTTTACTTTATTTATAAGGACTCGTCATGCTCAATTCCCTGCAAAACCCTCTCTCCCTGATCGGCCGCTTGCTGCTGGCCCTGCTGTTTGTGCCTGCCGGCTTCAGCAAGATCGCCGGCTTTGCCGGAACGGTTGGCTACATCGCCTCCAAAGGCGTGCCGCTGCCTGAAGTCGCTGCCGCCATTGCCATCGTGGTAGAGCTCGGCCTGGGCATCCTTTTGGCCGTGGGCTTCCAGACGCGCTGGGCCGCGCTGGCCATTGGCGTCTTCACCGTCGTCATCACCTGCGTCTTTCACGCGTTCTGGGTTGATCCTGCGCAACAGATGGCGTTCTTCAAGAACATGGCCATCGTCGGCGGCCTGTTCACCGTCGCAGCTTTTGGCGGCGGCGCCTGGAGCGTAGACGGCAAGACCAAAGGCTGATCCATCAACGGGGCTGCAGCTTTGGGCATGAAGCCCTGCTGCAGCCTTTTTGTTTGCCTGCTTTAGATTTCAACTCTCTGCCGCGAAAGACACCGAATGTCCAAAGTTGTCGTGATTTACCACTCCGGCTATGGCCACACCCAACGCATGGCGCAGTCAATCGCCGAAGGCGCAGGCGCTGAACTGGTGGCCATCAATGCCGACGGCGACCTGCCCGAAGGCGGCTGGGAAACCCTCGATGCCGCCACGGCCATCATCATGGGGTCACCCACCTACATGGGCAGTGTCAGCTGGCAGTTCAAGAAATTTGCCGATGCTTCGTCCAAACCCTGGTACACCCAGGCCTGGAAGGACAAGCTGTTTGCCGGTTTCACCAACAGCGCAGCCATGGGCGGTGACAAGATGTCGACGCTGAATTACCTCTTTACTTTGGCCATGCAGCATGGCGGCATCTGGGTCAGCCAGGGCGTACTGCCCAGCAACAGCAAGGCGGCGGTGCGCAGCGACACCAACTACCTTGGCTCTTACAGTGGCGCTGTCGCACAATCGCCATCGGATGCAGGTGCCGGCGAAATGAATGCAGGCGACCTGGAAAACGCCCGCAACTTCGGGCAGCGCGTGGCCGGTATCGCCGCGAGATTCGCTCCCTGAATCAGCTTTCTAAACCAGCTTTCTTTTTACAGGAATTGTCATGACCGTTGAACTCAGGCGCAACCCTCCGGCGGAGCTGGCCCAGCATCTGCAAATCCGCAGCCACGAGCTGATTACCGACGCTACGCTGGCAGAAGGCGGTGACGATGCCGGCCCCTCACCCCACGACCTGTATGACGCGGCGCTCGGCGCCTGCAAGGCCGTGACGGTGATGTGGTACGCCCGCAAGAAGGGGATTCCTGTCGATGAGATAAAAACGCGGGTTGAGCGGGACGACTCTCAGGAGCGCGCCGGTGTCTACAGGCTTGCCACCAAACTCCAGATCAAGGGCGCCCTGACGGATGCCCAGTTGCAGGAATTGCACACCGTGGCCCAGAAATGCCCGGTGCACAAGCTCATGAGCACGGTCACGACGGAAATCACGACGGATGTGGAGCGGCTGGCATGAGCGTTGCGCTGAAACTGACAGGACATCACAAAGACCTGGGCGGCGGCTTCATGGTGCGCCGCCTGCTGCCTTCCGCGCAGCAGCAGTCGGTTGGTCCTTTCATTTTCTTTGACCACTTTGGCCCGGTGACCGAACAACCCGGTACCAACCATGACGTACGGCCGCATCCGCACATCGGCCTGGCCACTGTGACCTATCTGTTCGAAGGCGCCATGATGCACCGCGACAGCATCGGCTCTGCCCAGCGCATAGAACCCGGTGCCATCAACTGGATGACGGCAGGGCGGGGCATTGTGCATTCAGAGCGCGCGCCCGACGACCTGCGTGACATCCCATATGTGAACCATGGCTTGCAGCTATGGGCTGCCTTGCCCGCAGAGTTTGAAGAAACAGCGCCGGGTTTTTCACACACGCCGGCGGACAGCATCCCAGAGGTATCCGTGGACGGTGCGGTGGTGCGTGTGCTGGTCGGTGAGGCATTCGGAAAAGTCTCGCCCGTCAAGACCTTCTCCAAAACTCTTTACCTGGATGTGGCGCTGGCGGCGGGCACGCCTTTCACGTTGCCGCCGCTGGCAGCGCAGATGGCTCTGTATGCGGTGGACGCCGACCTGCTGCTGGACGGCGAGCCGCTGGCAATGCACACGCTGGCGACCCTCTCGCCCGGCACAGCAGTACAGCTCAGCGCAAACACCCCGACGCGGCTGGTGGTGATTGGCGGCGACGCACTGGATGCACATCGCTTCATGTGGTGGAACTTTGTTTCCAGCCGCAAGGAACGTATCGTGCAGGCCGGCGAGGACTGGGCCGCCCAGGCCATGGGGCAGGTGCCCGGGGAGACTGAATTCATCCCGTTGCCTGAACGGAAATTCACTGCGGGCTGAGGCGCGATCAAAGCCTTTTCAGGGAAAGCGCAGCGTTTAAGATCACGCGATGCAAATTTTCAGCCTGCTTCCCTGGTCCGACTGGATGGCCATTGTCTGGTTCTTTGGCGGCTGGATGGGCTATGCATGGTTCGCCCGGCACTATGGGGTCAAACGGCCTTCGCTGCTGCGTACCACCAACCGTTACCGGCACCATTGGCTGATACAGGCCACGTCGCGCGACCCGCGCGTGATCGACGGCATCATCACGCAGAATCTTTCCAGCACACCGGCATTTTTCTCTTCAACCACGATCATCATCATCGGTGGGCTGTTCGCGCTGCTGGGCACCACCGACAAGGCGGCCGAGCTGGTGCGCGAAATCCCGTTTGCCGTGCGCACCTCGGTACTGATTTTCGACCTCAAGGTGCTGCTGATGGTGGCCGTGTTTGTTTATGCGTTTTTCCGCTTCAGCTGGTCCATGCGCCAATACACCTTTGTCGCTCTGCTGATTGGCTCCATGCCGTCGCCGCAGGAGTTTGAGGTGGGGAAGTTCGACCGTGAAGCGTTTGCCACGCGCGCCAGCCGCATGGTGAGCCTGGCGGCCGAAACCTTTAACGACGGGCTCCGGGCCTACTACTTCAGCTTCGGCATCATGGCCTGGTTTTTTTCCACCTTTGCGTTTGCGCTGGCCACCGCCGTGGTGGTGCTGATTTTGTACAACCGCGAATTCAACTCGGATGTGCTGGACGTGTTGCGCGAATAGCCTGACAGTGCTTCTCAGGGCCGGCCGTCGGGCAGGTCACGCGCCAGGCGCAGGCCGCTGAATTGCCAGCGGGCATCGGGCGGAAAAAAGTTGCGGTAGCTGGCACGTATGTGGCTTTGCGGCGTGGCGCAGGAGCCTCCGCGCAGCACAAACTGGTTGCACATGAACTTTCCGTTGTACTCACCCACCAGGCCTTCCCAGGGCTTGTAGCCGGGGTAGGG
Source organism: Polaromonas sp. P3_B4 (assembly GCF_056402835.1). NCBI lineage: Bacteria > Pseudomonadati > Pseudomonadota > Betaproteobacteria > Burkholderiales > Comamonadaceae > Polaromonas > Polaromonas sp. P3_B4. The sequence continues at coordinate 2,179,776 of NZ_JBFUGQ010000001.1, read as the reverse complement.
GTTGTAGTTGGACTGTGTCCATTCCCAGACGTCGCCATACATCTGCGCCGGCACACCCTGGCTTTCCTCCTGCTGTGGCAGGGGGTGGTATGCCGATTTTTCTACAAAATTGCCTTGCGGCACAGGGCTGGCCGCCACACTGCGTGCTGCCAGTTCCCACTCAAACTCTGTCGGCAGGCGTGCACCGGACCAGCGCGCAAAGGCATCGGCTTCGAAGTAGCTGAGATGGCAGGCCGGCGTGTTCGGGTCTACATCAATCAGCCCTTGCAGCGTGAAGTGCTGGTAGCGCCCACTGGAGCCCTGCCAGTAGAAGGGCAGGCTAACGCCGTTCTCAGTGACCCAGTCCCAGCCCATGGAAAGCCATAGCTCCGGGCGCTGATAGCCCCTGTCGGCGATGAAGGCCATGAACTCGCCGTTGGTGGCGGGCCGGCTGGCCAGCTCGAAGGCCGCCACATACACCTTGTGGCGCGGCGTTTCGTTGTCGAAGGCAAACCCACCGTCGCGTCCCGCGTCAAAGCCGTGTTCCACCAGACCCGCGTCGTGGCGCAGCCAGTCCACCGGTTGCGGATGTATGCCGGCAAGCGGCCAGCGGCTGGCATAGGCGGGACGTGCCGGATTGAAAGACAGCGCGTGTTTGATGTCTGTCAGCAGCAGTTCCTGGTGCTGTTGCTCGTGGTGCAGACCGAGGGTGACCAGTTCCGCTAATTCTCTGCGCTGCGCGGTGTCGGTGCCGGCCTCCACCTGTGCGATCACGGCCAACATGCGCTGGTCGATCTGTGCGCGATAGGCCAGCACCTCATCGAGGGAGGGGCGGCTGATCAGTCCGCGTTTGGGCCGCGGGTACTTGTCGCCTACGCCGTTGTAGTAGCTGTTGAACAGCACCCTGAAGCCGGGATCAAACGGCTTGAAGTCCGGTTCAAACCGCTCGAGGATGAAAGTCTCGAAGAACCAGGTCAGGTGAGCCAGGTGCCATTTGGCAGGGCTGGCGTCCGGCATGGATTGGAGCTGGCAGTCTTCGGGGCTCAGGGGTTTGATCAGGGCTTCGGTTTGCTGGCGTACCGCGCTGAACCGAGTGGCCAATGCGGACGACCGGGCCTTGGCGCCGGGGATGCGTGAATGGGATGACTCGAGGGGCATGATGGCTACCGTGTATTTGGGGGCGGGCTCCGCCTCATTGGCATGCACAAAATAAAGCAGGGTGTGGATGTGACGGTGGTGAGCAACTAAAAGCTTCGCACGGCACTCATTCCTCAGCTGTCAGACAAGACCCCGAATGCTGGAGGTACAGCCAGGGGAACAGGCCTTGACAGTGGTTTGGCCACGGGATTGACCTGGGGTTTCAGTTCAGGGTCCAGGGCGCGTCGCTCGTCAAACACAAAACATTCGCCGTCAAAATGCGCGCGCCCGCTTTCCTCAAAATACTTGAGGATGCCGCCATCGAGCTGCCAGACGTTTTCGATACCGGCTTCGCGCATGAGGATGGCTGCCTTTTCGCAGCGAATGCCGCCGGTGCAAAAACTCACGACAGTTTTGCCCGCAAGCTCTTGCCGGTGTGCCAGCAGGGCCTGGGGAAAATCGGTGAACTTGCTGATGCGCCAGTCGATGGCGTTTTTGAAAGTGCCGACATCGGCCTCAAAGTCATTGCGGGTGTCCAGCGTCACCACCGGGCGGCCGGTATCATCGCAGCCCGCGTCAAGCCATCGCTTGAGCGTGGCGGCGTCCACCGCCGGAGCGCGCCCAGCGGCCGGCTGGATAGCGGGGTGGTTCATGCGGATGATTTCCGGCTTGACTTTGACCAGCAGCTTGCGAAACGGCTGGGCAGCTGACCAGCTTTCCTTGGCTTGCAGGTCGCTGAAGCGGGCATCCTGTTTCAGCCATGCCAAAAAATCATGAATATCTGCCGCCGGGCCCGCCAGGAAGAGGTTGATTCCTTCTTCTGCCAGCAGTACCGTGCCTTTGATCGCGCGTTGTTGGAGCGCCTGTTCGATGCTGCCCTGCAGCATCGCAGGGTGCGCCAGCGTGACGAATTTATAGGCCGCAATGTTCAGGATTTGCATGATCCGGTCGATTGTAGGCAGGCATGCGGGGCCTTGCACTGCGTCACGGCGCCTCAGCGGACAGCCTCGGCCCTAAAATGACCTTTATGTTTGTTCATTTGCGCCTTCACACCGAGTTTTCAGTCGTCGACGGCACCAACCGCATCGATGAAGTTGTGGCCGCTGCGGCTGCCGACCACCAGCCGGCCCTGGCCATCACCGACCTCAGCAATCTGTTCGGGACGGTCAAGTTTTACAAGGAAACCCGGGGTGCTGGTGTCAAACCCCTGATTGGGGCCGATGTGTGGGTGCAGGTGCCGGGCAAGGACGCCGGGGCGCCCGCCGCGCGCCTGCTGCTGCTGGTGCAAAACCGTCAGGGCTACCTGAATCTGTCCGAGATCCTGACGCGGGCCTGGACAAAAAACGTGGTGCGCGACCAGGCGGTGGTCAAGCTCGAATGGCTGCAGGAACTCAATGAAGGCCTGATTGCGCTGTCGGGGGCGCAGGGCGGGGCTGTGGGCCAGGCGCTGCTGCAGGGCGACAGCGCACGCGCCGTCGAATGTGCGCTGTACTTTGCGGGCCTCTTCCCGCACCGTTTTTACCTCGAACTGCAACGCGCCCAGCGTCCCGATGACGAACGTCATGTGGCGGCCGCCGTTCAGCTGGCCGCGCGGCTCAAGCTGCCGGTGGTGGCGACCCACCCAGTGCAGTTCCTGACTTACGACGATTACGAGGCACATGAGGCCCGGGTGTGTATTTCGGAAGGCGAAATCCTGGGCAACACGCGCCGCGTGCGCAAGTTCACGCGGGAGCAGTACTTCAAGTCGGCCGCGCAGATGGCGGCGCTTTTTGCCGATGTGCCCACCGCGCTGGCCAACACCGTGGAAATTGCCCGGCGCTGCAACCTCACGCTGGAGCTGGGAAAACCCATGCTGCCCGACTATCCCACGCCGGAAGTCAATGGCGTGCGCATGCCGATCAACGAATACTTCCGCCACGCGTCGTTTGAAGGGCTGGAAGAGCGCCTGACTCACCTGTACCGCGACGTGGCCGTGCGCGACCAGAAGCGGCCCGAGTATGTGAAGCGCCTGGAGTTCGAGATCAACACCATCCTCAAGATGGGTTTCCCGGGCTACTTCCTGATCGTGGGTGACTTCATCAACTGGGCCAAGAACAACGGCTGCCCGGTGGGGCCGGGCCGGGGCTCGGGCGCGGGCTCGCTGGTGGCGTATTCACTCAAGATCACCGACCTGGACCCGCTGCAGTACAACCTGCTGTTCGAGCGCTTCCTGAATCCGGAACGGGTATCCATGCCCGACTTCGACATCGACTTTTGCCAGAGCAACCGCGACCGCGTGATCGATTACGTGAAAGACAAATACGGCAAGGAAGCCGTGAGCCAGATCGTGACCTTCGGCACCATGGCCGCGCGCGCCGCCATCCGCGACGTGGGCCGCGTGCTCGACTTTCCGTATGGCTTTTGCGACGGCATTTCCAAGCTGATTCCGAACAAACCGGGCCAGCACATCACGATTGAACAAGCCAAGGAGCAGGAGCCCATCCTGGCCGAGCGCGAGCGCAAGGAAGAGGACGTACAAACCCTGCTGGCGCTCGCGCAAAAGCTCGAGGGCCTGACCCGCAACGTCGGCATGCATGCCGGGGGCGTGCTGATCGCCCCCAGCAAGCTGACCGATTTTTGCCCGCTCTATGCCCAGCCTGGCAGCGATTCCGCCGTGAGCCAGTTCGACAAGGACGACGTGGAAGCGATCGGCCTGGTCAAGTTCGACTTTTTGGGCCTGGCCACGCTGACCATCCTGGAAATCGCCCGGGAGTTCATCATCGCGCGCCATCCGGCGCAAAAAGACTTCAAGTTTGAAGACCTGCCGCTCAACGACCGAAAGGTTTACGAGTTGTTCGGCAGGGGACAGACCGAAGCCGTGTTCCAGTTTGAAAGTATCGGCATGCAGCGCATGCTGAAAGATGCCAAGCCGGACCGCCTGGAAGACCTGATCGCCATGAATGCGCTCTACCGGCCAGGGCCGATGGAGCTGATCCCGACCTACATCGCGCGCAAGCAGGGCAAGGAAGTGCCCGAATACCCGGACCCACGCGTCAAGGCCATTCTCGAAGAGACCTACGGCATCATGGTCTACCAGGAGCAGGTGATGCAGACCGCGCAGATCCTGGGCGGCTATTCGCTGGGCGGCGCCGACTTGCTGCGCCGCGCCATGGGCAAGAAGAAAAAAGAAGAGATGGACGCCCAGCGCGAGATCTTCCGCAAGGGTGCGGGCGAGGGCGGCCTGAGCGAGGAGAAAGCCGACGAGGTTTTCGACCTGATGGAAAAATTCGCGGGCTACGGCTTCAACAAGTCGCATTCCGCCGCCTATGCGCTGCTGGCCTACCACACAGCCTGGCTGAAGGTGCACTACACCGCTGAATTCTTCGCCGCCAACATGACGGTGGAAATGGACGACACCGACAAGCTCAAGATCCTGTTCGGTGACGCGCAGAAGATGGGCATCCAGTTCGAGTCGCCCGACATCAACCGCGGCGACTACCGCTTCGAGCCGATCAGTGCCACATCGGTGCGTTACGGCCTGGGCGCCGTCAAGGGCACGGGCCAGCAGGCGATTGCCGCCATCGTGGCGGCGCGCAAGGAAGGCGGCCCGTTCACCTCGCTCTACGATTTTTGCGTACGTGTGGACCGCAGCCGGCTCAACAAGCGCACGGTCGAGGCCCTCATCAAGGGCGGAGCTTTTGACAACCTGCAGCTCAACCGTGCGTCGCTGCTGGCGTCGGTGGACCGCGCCTTTGAGTTTGCCGCTGCGACCGAAGCCAATGCCAACCAGGGCGGGCTGTTCGACATGTCCGACTCGCACGCGGCCAGCACCCAGGAGCCGGCGCTGGTCGAGGCTATGCCTTTCGGTGTGAAGGCGCGGCTGGTACTGGAAAAAACGGCGATCGGGTTTTACCTCTCGGGCCACCTCTTTGACGAGGTGGAGACCGAAGTGCGCCAGTTTGCCAAGCGCAAGATTGAGGACCTGATCGATTCGCGCGAACCTCAGCTTCTGGCTGCCATTCTGAGCGACCTGCGCGTCATCAACGGCAACCGCGGCAAGCTGATCATTTTCAAGCTCGACGACAAGACCGACGTGCTTGAAGCCTCGGTGGACGAAACGACCTTCAACGCCAACCGCAACCTGCTCAAGGACGACGAACTGGTGATCGTGCAAGGTACGCTGCAGGGTGCGTCGGAGCGCTTCGGCCGCCGCTTCAAGGTCACGCAGGTCTGGGACCTGGAAACTGCCCGCTGCAAATTCGGCAAGTACCTGCGGGTGGCGGTCAACGGTACCGCACCGGATATCTCCCGGCTGGTCAGGGACTTCCCGCCACGCCGCGAGATGTCAGACCAGGGAGAGTTGAGCCGCGGTTTGCCGGTACGGTTGAGCCTCAGGCGCCAAGGCGAGGCCGGCGGCGTGACAGCGGAGCTTCATCTGGGGGAAGCGGCCAAATTCTTCCCCACCGATGCCGCGCTGGCCAGCTGGATGGCGCAGGCCGACAAAGGGCTGGTGCAGATTGTTTATGAATGAAATTGGCCTCTGGGCCAATAAGGATGTGCGCGAGCAGCTATTGAATTGATAGCGGACTGTTGCGCGGGGCCTAGTCCTTGGGCCTGAATTCCAGAATCATGGGCGTTGGAACCCGCCCATCCACGTCGCGCGGCATGGTGCCAGTGCGGATGATGGCCTTGATCACCGCATCGTCCCAGGCTTTGTTACCGCTGGATTTGACCAGGCGCTGGCTGATGACGGTGCCGTCCAGTGTGGTGCGCACTTCCACCTCGGCGGTCGGGTTGCCCGCAATGTCTTCGGTGAACACGATATTGGGCACGACCTTGGCCCTGACCTTGCCGCCATAACTCGCTGAGGGCCCACCGGCTTTTTGCGCTGTGCCTTTGGCCTCGGCGCCGCCGGTGGCACCGGCCTGGCCCATCATTCGCTTGAGGTTTTCGTCGCGCAGCTTCTTCGCAGCAGCATCGGCCAGTTTTTGCTTCTCGTCGTCTTTCGCGTCCTGCTTCTTCGCTTCGGCCTTTTTGGCGTCTTCGGCAGCCTTGCGTTTGGCCTGCTCTTCTTTGGCCTTCAGTTCTTTTTCTTTTTTCGCGAGCTGTTCGGCCTTGAGCTTTTCCTGCTTCTGGTTCTCGGCCTCTTTCTGCTGCTGCAACAGCTTGCGCTTTTTCTCCTGCTCCAGGGCGATATCGACATTGGATGCCGGCGGCGGCGTCTTCACTTCCGGCGTGGGGCGCGCGGGTGGGGGCGGCGGTGGGGTAGGGGCTTCCACCAGTTTGGGCGCTGCCGCCTGCGGCACACTGGACCAGATTTCTGCATCAAACGACACGGCCTTGTCGCTGTGTTTCCAGTTGATGCCCCAGGTCAGCGCGGCCATCAGCAGGATGTGGGCGAACAAGGCCAGCCCGAACGCGCGCAACGACCCGCTGTCGCGGGGCGGTCCGAATTCGAGGCGATCTGCGGCGCTGGGCATGGCGGGTTACGGGCGGCTACTTGTTGCCGGTTTGTACCGAAAGGCCCACGCGTGACACCCCGGCTTTTTGCAGGTTGTCCATGACCTGGACCACGGTTTCGTACTTGATCGATTTGTCGGCGCTGATGACCACGGGCACAGCTTCGGCGCCGGCGGCCTTCACCGCCGGTTCCAGCCGGGCGATGTCGCCTGCGACGTTGCGCACGTTGCTGGGCACGCTGTCGGTCTTGATTTTGATCTGCACGGTTTCATCCTTTCTGATCAGGATCTGCACCGGGTTCTGCGGCTGGCTGGGCGCCTTGCCGACCTTGGGTAGCGCGATCATGCTGGGCGTGATCAGCGGCGCCGTCACCATGAAGATGATGAGCAGCACCAGCATGACGTCGATGAACGGCACCATGTTGATCTCGCTGATGGTGCGCCGGTTGCGGCCGCGGCGGGAATTGACTGCTGGCATGGCGGTCTCCTTCTGGCTTAGTGGCCGGAGGGTGATTGGGCGCCCAGGTTGCGCTGCAGGATGTTGGAAAACTCTTCGATGAAGGTTTCGAGCCGGTTGGCAACGCGGTCGATGTCATGCGAGAAGCGGTTGTAGGCCACCACGGCCGGAATGGCGGCGAACAGGCCGATGGCGGTGGCTACCAGCGCCTCGGCAATGCCCGGTGCTACTGTGGCCAGCGTGACCTGTTCCAGGGCGGCCAGGCCGGTGAAGGCGTGCATGATGCCCCAGACCGTGCCGAAGAGGCCGACGTAAGGCGAGACGGAGCCAACGGTGGCAAGGAAGGAGAGATTGGCTTCGATCGCGTCCACCTCACGCTGGTAGCTTGCGCGCATGGCGCGGCGCGCGCCGTCCAGCAGGGTACCGGCGTCGGTAATGCGGCGCTCGCGCAGCTTCTGGTATTCACGCATGCCGCTGGCAAAAATGCGTTCCATGGGGCCGGAGTGCTTGGCGTTTTGCGCAGCACCGGCGAAAAGGTCGTTGAGGCTCGTACCCGACCAGAACTCGCGGTCGAATTCGTCATTGAGCTTCTGCACTTTTTTCAGGGCAATGATTTTCCTGAAGATGGCGGCCCAGCTGGCGATGGACACGCCGACCAGCAACGCCACCACGGCCTGAACGACCCAGCTGGCATTGAGGATGAGGCTGACGATGGAGAGGTCTTGATTCATGTTGAAGCTTTGCTCAAGTTTTTAGGCTGTCAAGAATGGCAGCAGGAATCCGCCGCCTGGGCTGCAGGCTGGCGGCGTCGACCCAGCCGATCCTGATACTTCCTTCACAGAGCAAGATGGGTGGTTGTCCCTCTTCCTGCTCTGTTTTTTGCTCTGTTTTTAATAGCACCTGCTGCCCGATTATCATGGACGCGCGGCCTGCTTCTACCAGGCTTGCCGTAACAATGAGTTCATCGTCCAGGCGGGCAGGGCGATGGTAGCGGATGCTGGTTTCTGCCACCACAAATATGCCACCGGTACTTTCCCTCAGGCGCTGTTGTTCAACACCGAGTGATCTGAGCCATTCGGTGCGTGAACGTTCAAAAAATTTCAGGTAGTTCGCGTAAAAAACAATGCCGCCAGCGTCGGTGTCTTCCCAATACACCCTTACCGGCCAACTAAAAACGCGCGCAGCCGGCTTCATGCCAGCACCGCCTTGAGCCGGGCCACAGCTTCCTTCAATTGATCCATGGAGTTGGCCGTGGAAAACCGTACGAATTGTTCAGGTGCCGCATGTCCGAAGTCACGGCCCGGCGTGACGGCCAGATGGGCACGCTTCATGAGCTCGAAGGCGAAGTCCCAGCTGCCGCTGACACCCAGGCGGGCGGCCGCGGCAGTGCAATCGGCGTAGGCATAAAACGCGCCGTCCGGCATCACCGGAACCGTGAGCCCCAGGCGGTTGAGCTCGGGGATGAAGTAGTCGCGGCGCGCCTTGAATTCGGCGCGGCGGCGTTCGTACTCTTGCAGGCTCTCCGGCTCGAAGCAGGCCAGGGCGGCATGCTGGGCCACGGTGCTGGCGCAGATAAAGAGGTTTTGTGCGATGCGCTCGATCACCGGCGCCAGCGCTTCGGGCACCACCAGCCAGCCCAGGCGCCAGCCGGTCATGTTGAAGTATTTGCTGAAGCTGTTGATGCTGATCACGCTGTGGCCCAGCTCGCCGGGCATGGCCAGCGCCGAATGGCCGAAGTGCTCTTCGTAGCTCAGGCCCAGGTAGATTTCATCGATCAGCGTGATGCCGCCGCGGCTGTGCACAAATTCGTGGATGCGCTGCAGCTCTTCCGGTGCAATCGAGGTGCCCGTGGGATTGGACGGGGAAGCCAGCAGCACGCCGCGTGTTTTGGAGTTCCATGCCGCTTCCACCTTTTCGCGGGTCAGCTGAAAGCGTTCTTCGGCGGTGGTGGGGACCAGCACCGCATTGCCTTCTGCCGCACTGACGAAATGCCGGTTGCAGGGGTAGCTCGGGTCGGGCATCAGGATTTCGTCCCCCGCCTCAATCAGGGCCAGGCAGGCCAGTTGCAAGGCAGCGGAGGCGCCCGCGGTGATGATGATGCGGTTGGGCGCCACCTGCGCCCCGAAGCGGGAGGCATACCAGCCGCTGATGCGTTCTCGCAGGGCCGGCAAGCCGGTGGCCTGGGTGTATTGCGTGGTGCCGCGCTCGATGGCGCGGGCTGCGGCCTGTTGCACCAAAGGCGGCGCCGTGAAGTCGGGCTCGCCGATGTTCAGGAAGATCATGGGCGATGCGCTGTGCGCAAATTCCTGCGCCAGCGCAGAGGCCGCTTTGGCAACCTCCATGACATAGAAGGGCTCAATCCGCTGAGCCCGCTGGGCGATTTTCAAGGCTGGCCTTTCACGGGGCGAGCCCCTATCGGGATTTGTCGGCAGCGACTTCAGCGGCGCGCAGCGAGGGCGCCATTTTGTTCAGGACCCCGTTGACGTACTTGTGGCCGTCGGTGCCGCCAAAGGCTTTGGCAAGCTCGATGCACTCGTTGATCACGACACGCCAGGGTACATCGAGGCAGTGGGTGAACTCATAGGCGCCTATCCACAGCACAGCATGCTCCACCGGCGATATTTCGGCCATGGGCCGGTCCAGCAGGGGCGTGATGTTTGCATCGAGCGTTGCCGCGCCTTCGATGCAGCCATGCAAAAGCGCATCGTAGTGGGCGGAGTCGGCTTTGTGAAAACCCACGAGGTCTCGGGTAAACGCGTCAATCGAATCCGCTTCGTTTCGGCCTACCAGGTGCTGGTAGAGCGCCTGCAGTGCGAACTCGCGTGCGCGCGTGCGGGCGGATTTGTCCGCCGCCTTTTTGACGCCGGTGTCGGTCAGGCCGGTGCGGGTTTGGGGCGGGCGTTTGGGTTTGGTGATGGGGTCTGCCATGAAGTGCCAGTCAGGTTAAGGGATGCAGGAGCAGGCGCTCAGGCAATTTCATTGATCAGGTTGGCCATTTCGACGGCAACGCGGGCGGCGTCGCGCCCTTTGTCGACCTGCCGGGCTTCAGCCTGTGCGACGTTTTCCGTCGTGAGTATGGCATTGGCAATAGGCAACTGGTAGTCAAGCGCCAGGCGCGTGACGGCGGCGCCGCTCTCATTGGCCACCAGTTCGAAATGGTAGGTCTCACCGCGAATGATGCAACCGAGGGCGATCAACGCGTCGTATTTGTTGCTTTCGGCCAAGGCCTGCAATGCAACAGGGACTTCCAGTGCGCCGGGCACCTTGACGTGTTTGATGTTGTCCTCTTGCACACCCAGCGCGGACAGCTCGTGTTTGCAGGCTTCTGCGAGCGCATTGGTAATGCTTTCATTGAAGCGCGCCTGCACGATGCCAATGGAAAGTTTTTTGCCGTCAAGCTTGTCGCCTGAACCTTTTTCTGCTCCAAACACGGTGTATCCCTTTGATTGATTTTTGTTGAACGAAGTGACTAGTCTTTGGTGGTGTAGCCCACGATCTCAAGGCCGTAACCCGTCATGCTCGGCATGCGGCGCGGGTTACCCATGAGGTTCATCCGGTGCACGCCGCATTCACGCAAAATCTGTGCGCCCACACCGTAGGTTCGCAAGTCCATGCGGCCGCGTTCGGGTGCCTGGCTGGCGCGCGCGGTGCCTTCAAACTGGGCGAGCAATTGCGCCGCGCTTTCACCGCAATTGAGCAGCACGGCAACGCCCCTGCCTTGTTCTGCGATGTGTTTGAGACTCTGGTCGAGACTCCACGAATGCATGGAGCGGCCTGTTTCAAGAACGTCCAGCACCGACAGAGGCTCATGCACCCGCGCGGACACGACATCGTCGGCAGACCACGCACCCTTGACCAGGGCCAGGTGCAGGCTTTGGCTGGGTTTGTCCCGGAAGGCATGGGCGGTGAATTCGCCAAAGGCGGTCTGCAGTGTGCGGCTGCCGATTTTTTCCACCAGCGAATCGTTACGGCTGCGGTGTTCGATCAGGTCGGCGATGGTGCCGATTTTCAGGCCATGCTGCGCCGCAAACAGCAACAGATCCGGCAGCCGGGCCATGGTGCCGTCGTCTTTCATGATTTCGCAAATGACGGCGGCCGGTGAGCAGCCGGCCATGCCGGCCAGATCGCAACCGGCTTCGGTGTGGCCGGCGCGCATCAGCACACCGCCGTCGACAGCCTGCAACGGAAAGATGTGGCCGGGCTGCACCAGGTCGCTGACCCTGGCGTCTTTGGCCACCGCGGCCTGCACGGTGCGGGCGCGGTCGGCGGCTGAAATGCCGGTGGTCACGCCTTCGGCGGCCTCAATGGACACGGTGAAGGCGGTGGAATGCTTGGTGCCGTTGCGTGTGGCCATGGGCGGCAGCTGCAGCAGCTCGCAGCGCTCGCGGGTCAGGGTCAGGCAGATCAGACCGCGGCCGAAGCGCGCCATGAAGTTGATGGCTTCAGCAGTGACGTGGTCCGCCGCCAGCACCAGGTCACCTTCGTTTTCACGGTCTTCCTCGTCGATCAGGATGACCATGCGGCCGGCACGCATGTCGGCAACGATGTCTTCAACAGGGGAAATGGCAGTGGTCATGGTTCAGGGCTTTTTGGGGATGTTGTTATGGGTGTCGCCCAGCATGCGCTCGACGTAGCGTGCGATCAGGTCGATCTCGAGGTTGACGTCGGAGCCTGCAGCCAACCGGCCCAGCGCGGTGTTCTGCACGGTGTGGGGAATGAGGTTGATGCTGATTTCCGTGCCGCCCGCATCGTCGGCCAGGTCGGTGACGCGGTTGACGGTCAGGCTCACGCCGTTGACGGTGATGGAGCCCTTGTAGGCCAGGTACTTGCCCAGCTCGCGCGGGGTGCGAATGCGCAGCTCCCAGCTTTCGCCCACCTGGGCGAAATGCGTCACGCTGCCGATGCCGTCTACATGGCCGGAAACGATGTGGCCGCCGAGGCGGTCATGCGCACGGAGGGCTTTTTCGAGGTTGATGGGGCCGGTTTCCGCCAGCCCGGTGGTTTTGGCCAGGGATTCGGCGGAAATGTCGATGGTGAAGCGGTTGAGGGGAAGGTCCAGCGTTGTGGCCGTCATGCAGGCGCCGTTGAGGGCGATGCTGTCGCCCAGGCCCACGTCATCAAGGTAACCCGCAGGCGTCTCGATGGTGAGGCGCTTGCCGTGGTCTGAAGAGCTGCCCAGGCTTTGGATGGCGACGATGCGCCCCAAGCCGGTAATGATTCCGGTAAACATGGTGCCATTTTCGCAGGGATTCCGGGTGCGGCGGCGCGGACGGCGCCAAAGGCCCGGAAAAGAGGGCGTTCAGCCGTGATTCACAGGGCTTGCGCGGGATTCGCGGGCCGGTTTAGCCGTCTTTATTCAAAGGAAAATGGCTGTAGCCCAATATTGACGAGCGCAAGCAGCTATTATTTTTATAGCGACCGGGCGATGTTTCGTCTGCGTTCACCGGGCAGGCCGGTGCCCACCATCGCGCTAAAAAGCGTCCCGACCCGCCACACGGGCGACGATACGCAGGTCGGGCCCAATCCTTTCGGCAGACACAAACTGCAGTTCGAGCCCGTTGGCGAGTGTTTGCAAGGGTTCCAGGGCAGCCATGCCCTGGCCCGGCCCCAGCAGCCTGGGCGCCAGGTAAACCAGAAATTCATCCACCAGCCCGCTGCGGATCAGGGATGCATTGAGCTTGCTGCCGGCTTCGACGTGCAGTTCGTTGATTTCGCGCTGCGCCAGGTCTTTCATCATGGCCGCCAGGTCCACTTTTCCCCGGGCGTCGGGCAGGCAGGTGACCGTCGCGCCCTTGGCGACCAGCGCGGCTTCCTGGGGTGAGCTCCGGGTGGCGGTATAAATCCACACCGGGCCGCCCGACCGGAATATTTTGGCGCCAGGCGGTGTTTGCAGCAGGCTGTCGACAATCACGCGGCAGGGTTGCACCGGCGTTTCCACCAGCCGGACGTCCAGCTGCGGGTCGTCTTCAAGCAGGGTCCCGATGCCCGTCAGCACTGCGGAGGCCCGGGCCCGCCACGCATGGCCATCGGTCCGCGCCTCAGGCGAGGTGATCCACTGGCTCTGGCCGTTGGCCAGCGCTGTGGTGCCGTCCAGTGAGGCGGCAACTTTCAGGCGGACCCAGGGGGTTTTGCGGACCATCCGGCTAAAAAAGCCGATATTCAGTTCCCTGGACTCCCCGGCGCCCGGCCCGACCTCCACTTCGACGCCAGCGGCCCGCAGGCGCTCAAATCCCTGGCCGGCCACCAGAGGATTGGGGTCCGCTATCGATGCAACCACCTTTTTGATGCCGGCAGCAACCAGCGCATCGCAGCAGGGGCCTGTTCGCCCGTGGTGAGAGCAGGGCTCGAGGGTGACATAGGCGGTGGCGCCTTTGACCGAGTGGCCTTTATTCGCTGCATCGCGCAGGGCCATGATTTCGGCGTGGGGGCCGCCTGCCTGCTGGGTATGTCCCGTTCCCAGAATATTGTTCCCACTTGAATCTGCCAAGATGCAACCAACGCGAGGGTTTGGAGCGCTGAGGTACAGGGCTTCTTTGGACACCCGCAAGGTCTGCAGCATCAAAAGGTTCATGGATTTTCTAACGGCTCAGATTTTGGGAGGGGAACTGGAGGATCAGGGGTTTGACTCGGAGGCAAAGCCCATCTCGAGAACCCTTCGACTGGCGACTATATTCCCTTGTCTTGTCGCGGGGTTCATTTTCGTTTGCATAAGGGACTCTATGATCTGGGCCTGCTGGCTCCGGCTGATTTCCGGTCTCGAAGAAATGATGTTCATATCCAGCAAACGGCCATCTTCTGCAATCCATATTTCTATGACCAGACGACGCAGTTTCAGGCTTGCTGCAATTTTCTCAGGGAAATTCCAGTCGAGCATCGGAAGGGCAGGTTGATCTACCTCTTCAATGTCAAAAAAGCGAAGGTCAGACATACCCGGTTTTCTCGGGCTCGTGGAGGAAAGCACCTGGCTGGGCGTGACCACACCTTCAACAGGCGATGGTTTGCTTGTTGCGGCGGAGTTCTCGGGTGTGGGTTCGGTCGGCTCCGCCTGAACAGCGTTGCCGGGCCCGGATATCACCCGGGCGACCATGTTTCGCTTAACCGGGCTTATCGCTGCCGAGGTTTTTCTGGGCTTTTCGATAGATTGCGATACCAATAACAGCAAGCCACCGTGCATGAGCAGTGAAACGATGGCCGCAAGAACCCAGCACGTCCGTTGAGATAGGCCTCTTCCCGTCTTATGTTTCACCGGTTGGCATGGCTGGGCGCATCATTTCCAGCAAGAAGTGGCGGCATCCAGAGCAGATGAATACCCTGAATAATTAACGTTGCTTTTCACCCCCGTATTCGTAATCTGGAAGTCGCCGCATTTATCGGCAGACATCGGACCGGGTGAGCTGCGTGTCGCGGTGACGGTATAAGTTCTTGCCGCCGCGGCAGATACAGCGATGGTGTAGGCACCGCCGCCATCACGAGGTGATTGCTTCAAATTTCCCGGAAACAAATCGGCCACGAGGGTACCTGCGGTATTGCTGTCGTATTTCATGTTTTCCGTGTAGTGGCGCTCCATCCATTGCGATGCTTCAAGGAGCACAGTCCGGACTTCAGCCCTGCGTCCTCTTGCCACGTATTCCTTGTAGCTCGGAAGTGCGACAGCGCTCAAGAGGCCAATGATGGCGACCACGATCATCAGCTCAATCAGCGTGAAGCCTCTGCTTCGATGGGCAATGCCGAACAATCGATTTTCCCTTGTAGTTTCGTGAGAAAGAATTTTCATAGGATTTACCTGGTCTTGAAGGAGGGGATCTCGCGCCAGTAAATTCGCGCATTTGTATTGTTTGAGCTACCGCCTTCATCGGTGGTGTCACCAATAATACGTGTGCAATTGAGCTGGCCCGACGCGCACTGGGAAGTGGTTGCATCCCCGGATACAGTGACTCGCTGATCGGTGATTTTGATGGATGCGGTGTTATAGGTGACTCCACCAATCGTGATGGTGCCAAAGAGTCCCGTGTTCAACAGGCCGGTGATGGGGTCTACAAAGGTAATGTAGGCAGCCGGTCCACTAAAGCAGATGTTGCTGCTCGTGGCCGCCGGTGCGATAGACACAGTAGCCAGCAGGCCCTGGCTCATGGTCGGGTTACTCACCACCATTTCCGAGGTGTCCGGCAAATTGATGTACCAGCCCTTGTTGTTTGTCCAGTCCATGGCTGCGCCAGTCACATAACCTTGGCCCAGAATGCCATTGGTGGGGTCCGCGTCATCCACAGTAATGCGTACGAATGTGCGGGCTGCCAGCTGCGTCCGCAGGCGGGGAAGGCCGGTCGTCGTGTTGTCGAGCAATGTAGGGTCGGCAATGTAGGCAGCGCTGGAATAGAGGGGTTTGTCCCAGATGCCAAAAATCCCGTGAACGCGGCCGCTACCGTCGGGGAAGTCGGAGCTGACGACGGATTTGCCGGTGGCGAAGTTCACCACCACACCACCCAATGGATGGAACCGATACTCTGGGGCAGACGTGATGGGCAGGCGGTCAACCGATGCGTCCGTGGGCTTGGCGATGAACAGCGGCCGTTTGTTGGTGCCATCCGTATTGGCATAAGCAACCTTCCAGAGCGCTGGATTAGGGCTCGAAACGTCGAACTTCCACAGGTTGCCCTTGAGGTCGCCCGCATAGATGACGTCCGCGACTCCGTCATTGTTCGTGTCCACCCAGGTGGCTTGCGACAATCCATTGCTGGGCCCCGCGGCAGCCACCAGCTTGACGTAATTCACGCCGGGCGTCCAGACACCGCTATACGGGCCATTTGCAAACAGGATATAGAGCGCCGCCGATCCGTTGGTGCTGTTGATGCCGTTCGGAACAATCGTGGCAAATTTGCCATTGTTCATTTTGGCAACAGCGCCGGCTTGTTCACTTGAACGATTCGTGGTGCCCATTTGCGCCAGGTTGTACCCGAGGTCGCCGCTGCTGTCGTCTGCCTCGGAGAACTGCCATTTGAAGACGTTCGCTGCATTCGTTTCCGTCAATGTAGTGGGATCCGTGACATCAAGAGCAAACACGCCTTTGGCGCCGCGTCCCAAAGACGCAAACAGATAGGTTTTCCACGCAGCCGCAGGGGCCAGTGCGTCATAGCCCGGCGCTGTCGCATTGGTGATCGTGGATCCCAGCAATACATCTGCGGAGTAGGGCGTTCCATCCATAAATGACTGAACTTTTTCGCCGGCAGGGTCCACCCAATCTTGCAGGCGGGAATGAATAAGTTGTGGCACGTACGAAATGATGGGTGTACCGCCTACTGATGCAACAGTGGAAGCGTCGAAACCGTGCAACATGCCGTCACCTGCGCCAAGCCAGACAATGTTTTTGCGGTCTTTTTGCGCCGTGACAAACGTACCGTAGCCCGGAAAGACAGTGCCGAAGTAGTCTGCATTGGGCTTGGACGTCACCACGGGGTTGGAGTTGACGACGGGGCCCATGATGGAATTGGCGTTGCGTTTGCGGAACCTGAGGCCTGTCGGGGCTTCGTCAACCCGGCTGCCCCGCAGCCAGTTGAGCTTGGCTTGGGCCGTTGCATCGGTACCGCCCACTGCGGTGGTTTTGACGGCATTCGACAGTGCAGCCCAGGTAAACGGCGTGCCGGTTGAGTTCCCGACATTGGTAATGACCTGGCGAGTGGTGGATGCCGTCAATTTGGTATGGCCGTCCCAGTAATAGTACGTCCGGTCCAGTGTGCCGTCACTCTTGAGGCGAATATCAAAGTCACCGTCCGGCTTGACGATGAATGTCAGCAATTCTCCATGACCATCATCGCCGTCAAAGCTGGCCAGGTATTTCAGGCTGCCGGTCTGGATCTGGGCAGAAGCGACAGCAGGGGCGGTGTTGGAGGCTCCCACGATGGCACTGAAGGCGGCGCGCAAGGCTTTTTCCAGCTCGCTTGGGCGAATCGCCAGGAAATAGTTGTCGGGGAAGCCATCTGCGCCAGACGTGCCATCCAGCTTCTTCACATCCCAGTTGGCCTTGTCGGTGGTGGGTTTTTCGAAGTAAATTTTCGGGACTGATGGCGGTACGGTAACGTTTTCATTTTTACTGAATCCGCCCCATTTCGCGGCAAGCCAGAGCGGATCTTGCAACTGTGCTGCCGTCGCTGTTCCAAAATCGTATTCAGCCCGGCTTTCTTCCTGGTTCACTTCGCAGTTGTTGCAGCCGCCCGATGTATTGATGTTGGGGTGCACGGTACCATCCGCCTTCTTCACTGTCAGCGTGGTGCTGTCTGTGAAGTTGTAGGTATAGATGCCGGAATGGAAGTGCGCGCCGTCTTTGGTGCTGCCCGATATGGTGTATCCAAAACCCTGGGGGTTCAGTGACGCAGCATTAAAAACCCGGGTGTAGACGTAGACCTTGTTGCCCACGACTTCGTAGCGCAGGATGCCGGACGCATCGCTGTCGTAGTCACCACCCTGCTCGGAGTCTTCCCAGATGATCAGGAACTTTCCGGATGTAGCTGTGGGGGTACCGACCACCCGGAAGTCCACCAGGGTGCCACCGCCAACAGCGCCACCCACAAGCAATTGATAGGACGGTTGGATGATGATTTTGCGACCCGCAATGGTGGGGTGCGGAATTTCAATGCGGGGTTTTCCGGGCGACAGCGCGACCGAGAAGCTTTTGACCTTGAATGCATCCGGATTGGCAACCAGCTGCGCGGCAGTCGGTGTTCGCACGGCGTTGGTTCTGGCCCAATAGGCCGCACCAGACAGCGCATACGAGCCGGCATACGTTGGGGCGTCAGGACACAGACCGTCTACTGCTGCCAGCGTGGAAATTGTCTTGCCGGTACAGGTTCCATCGTTTGTGGTGCCATTGTTCCCGATGAAAAACTTGTTGCCATGAATCCCTTCATCCGTACCAATCACATTGATCATGTTGACCAGGCTTGGGCTGCCCGGCAATGTGGCGAAAGGACTCCACTGGGTGCTCGTGTTGTTGTCATAAGACGTCACGCTGGCATTGAAGTTGATGGCATTGATGGCGCGGCACTGGCCCTGGCCGAAAATGGCATCGGCAGCTGTCTTGGCGGCGGCGTTGGCCCGGTTCACCGGGTCAATCCAGGCAGGCTTTGGCAGCCCCATGGCGGCATCTTTTGAGCCTGTTTGTGTGTAGTCATAAGTACCGCTTGCCGACAATCCACCAAGATAGCGAAGCGCTTCGGTGAACATCTCACCCATGGGATTGCCCCAGCTGGTGCACTGGTTGTCCGTCAGTGATGTCAGCTGGAAAGTACAGTTGCCGTCCCCGATATAGGTACCGTCGCTATAGCGATACCCATAAACGCGCAACTTGTTGATGGTGTAAACAATGCCCTGCGTGGCGGTGTACGTGCCATCGGTGGTGTAGTTCACTTCATTGCGAAATGTCTGCAAATTACTTCGAAGGACACCGCCGCTGATATTTTTGGCAAAGGAGCCGGTCATCAGTCCGAATTCGGCAAGGTTGCCTTCACCGTACTCATGCAGCAAGCCGATTGGCTTGAAATTGGCGGACGGATATTGCCTGCAATTTTCGGTACCCAGCAGCGCCGATGCGCAAACCTCGACCCGCACGATAAAGTCAGGGCCAGTGGTGCCAATGATGACTCCCGCCGTGCTCTTTGTGGGATTGCTGGAGCCGGATCCCAATCCGGTGACGCCTACGTTGTTACCGTTGGAGGCACTTTTTTCTCCACTCCAATGGCACTGCCACCGCTCATTGGCATTCCAGAGCTGGTAGTCGCCCTTGGCGATCCGCATCAAGGGCGGGTTGGCATTGGTGTGGGAATCGCCGTTGCCTGCCGTGTTGGTATTGAACGGCGAGTTGGCGGTCAGGTTGTCACCCAGCGTGGTATTGCAGATGGTGGCAGAAGTCTGGGTCAGGTTCTGGATGGTCCATTGCTTGATGGTCAGCGTAGGTGTTCCAGCGGTCGCACCGACATAACCCGTTGGCGTGATCACCATGGTGATCCAGGCAGGGTCTACGGCCACCGCGACACCTTCCATGTATTGGGCTGGCGTGGTCGTGTACACCGCCCTGATCTGGTCGCCGACCTCGACATTGAATGTGGTGGCCTGGGCGACGGAATGCGTCACACAGTTGTACTGAGGGGGGGCATTGGTTGCACCGCCATAGTAAGTTTCAACAAGAGTTTGGCAAGTGGTGGCAATGGCTGCCGCTGGCGCGGTGCCGGGACCGTTCTTGTGAGCCTTATTGGAATTGAACGCAAACTCGATAAGGCGCCGCGCGTTATTGGTGTTGTCGTTGCTGATGACGCTCGAAGCCGCAAGCTGGCTGGCCGTAAAAGGCGTAAGCTGATCCAGGTCGTCGCCCTTGTAATACTTGGCGAATGAATGGGCATCTGTCGGCAGGCTGGTACGCTCCAGAATGGTCAGTGCATTGGTGTCGGTGGAACGCAAGCCGCCGTACAGCACCTTGCGCACCACGTCCATGCGGGTCATGGTGGCCCAGTTCAGGAAGTTGCCGCTCCAGTTGCCCGTGCAATATTTGTCCGTGTTGGTGCTGACGGGCGCAAAGCGGTTTGTCGTGCCGCTGTAGCTATAGCATTTATAGGAGTCGAAATACCCGTAGTAATTGAAGCTGTGCTTGTAGGTGGTTTCGGGGATTCCGTCGCCGTCAAGATCCGAGAACTCGTCATACGCCCGGTAAAAAAGCTGATGGTCTTTCGACATGTTCAGCATGATCATGGGCCTCGGGGTCGAGGTCACGATGTTTGGCGGGATGGCCGGAGTCAGTGCCTGCGCGAATGCCACGCCTTGCGAAGTGAGCGCTGCAAGTAAAAATCCGGCAATAGTAATGATTTTTTTCATGGATTTTCTCACTTCATGTAGGGGCGAAAATAAGTCTGCATCACAACTTCAGTATTGAGATCTGCACCGAAACCACGGGCCGTAATGCGCATGACTTTGTCGTTGCCTGCGGCGAGGTACTCAATCAGGTATTCAGGCTGCCGTGCGACGCCGGCGAATCTCGGGACCCCGGTAAAGGTGCCCAGAGGTACTGCGCCGGTAAAGGTGCAATTGGTGCCGACACCTAACGCATCGCTCGGTTTGGCACTGGGCGAAGCAGGTGGCCCCTCCCAGAGTCCTTTTTTCCCGTTGATGGTCGGCCACCAGGGTTCAGGGTTGGTGACGGTGGTGTAGTTGCTCGTGTCGTAATACGTCCGTTCGAACCGGCATTGCCCTCTGGGGCAGGTATTGTCGAAGTTCGGCGCCCTGGTTGCTCCTCCTACGGGCCTGTCGTCGTTGCGCGCGCACAGGGCATTGGGGAGTACCGTGGGTACAAGCGAACGCAAGTCCCGTTCTGCGTCGCGCAGTGCGGCTTCTGTTGCCTGGCGGGCGACTTCATAGTCGAGTTGATTTCTCGAGAGCGTTTCACCGGTGGTTGCGCGCCGCATGCCGATGGTGCTGAGAATCGTGATGACCAGCAGGAACATCAAGACCACAGGCAGGGACACTCCTCTTTCGAGGCGTGGGGCGGTGATTGGTATGCCGGCTCGCATTAGTAGATACCTGTCAAGTTGTTGCGAATGGCAAACACGCGCTCGTACTTTTTGTAGATAGTGCGGTCCGAGGCCGTATAGGTGACGTTGGCACCCCGGCAATTGGCATAGCTGCGCAAGGAGCCGGCCTTGTCCTGGGTGCGTGAATTTTCCTGCGTGCGGGTCAGCAAACACACCCTGACCGCAGTGACGCGTTGCCACGAGGTCAAATCTCCGACCTTGGGCAATGCGGTCACTTCGGCAGCGGTATGGTAGGTCTCAGGAGACAGGCTGGTTACCCCGGCAGCCACGCCATACCGGATCACCATGTCTTCAATGCCTTCAAAAATCGGTTGATAAACAGTGTCTTCCGGGTTTTTCCCATTGCCGTTGCATCCCAGGCTTTTGGTGTTCACTGTTCGGGTGGTACTGCCGACCCCTTGGGCCGTATAGCTGGTGGCGACCAGGCCAAAGCGGTTGGACACGTAGCGCGGCAGTCCTGCGGTGATCTGGCCTGCATTGTTCGGGTCAAGTGAAACTGCTTGCCTGAGGCAGTCAAACCCATTTCCAAAAGTGCTCGCGTCCAGCTCGGGCATGGCGAAATAGTTGATAACGACCGAGTCTGGTGCGTTGGCTACAGTGGTACCGCAAGTCCTGGTGGTCGGGTTGAATACCGCGCCATCACATCCAAACAACCCTTGCTCGTAGGCTGGAGCCGTTGAGTTTTTGGTGTTGCTGAACTTGCCCAACAAGTTGGGCGCCGCGGAGGTGGTGGCCATGATCGCGGGATAGAAGCCCGCCATCTGAAGGTCCCGGCCAACCATGTCCAGCGCAAGCTTGCCGGTCTCGTTCAGCATCGCCATATTGGCGGAAGCAGTGGCGGTTGCGCGAGTCCCCAGGTAGGCCGCCGCTGCCGCGAGGGCGAGCACCAGGCTGATGACCAGACTGACCAGCAGTTCGATCAGTGTCAAACCGCGCTGGCGGTAGCGCGCTTGCGCCCTTCCGGTGTGAAGTGTTTTCATGGAATCATCTCTAGATTGGCGCATTGCACGCCGGCCAGGGCGGTAGAGGTGCCCAGCGCTGCGGGGCAGCAGTTTCGCGACGCGATGCCTGTTGTAGTGGCTGTGCACGAATCGGGGGAACGCAGAGTCGTGCCATCCAGGTTGTCCTTGCTATACCAGGCCACTGTCACCAGAAAGCGCAGGTTGGTGCCCTTGGTTCCGGTCGACGTCACGATGCCCACCGCGCCCGGCAGCTGGCTGTTCAGGTCAAGACGCCAGACAGCGAGGTCATAGGCCGCCAGCTCGGTCGGGGTACAGGTTGCAGTGTTGCAATCTTTGGCCGGGTTCAGGTAGGTTGGGGTTCCATCAATGGATGCACGTTCGGCGGCATAGGTCCGGGAGAAGCTGTAATCAGTCTCGACCGCACTGGCATTTGCCCTGATGCGGTCCGCAAAGCCGCTGATGCTGGACGACAGTGCTGACCGCACCCATCCGGTTTGTTCAAATTTGAGAGAGGCTGTCTGCATGCCAACCATGCCCAGCACACCGATGGAAAGGATAAGCATGGCGATCAAGGCCTCGATCAGGCCTGCACCTCGCTGGCGACTTATGGACATGCACTGACTCCCGCATATTGTTTAACGCTCACTCGACCTGCAGAACTGATACAAATAGACCGGTAGTGCGGACTGCTGGTGTTTTCCAGGATATAGGCAAGCGTGAAGTTGGATTGAATACCCGCAGCGAGCCCTCGCGAGTCAAAGGTCATGCGCCGATCCGATCCGCTAGAGGCCAGCTCAAAGCTTTCGTTGCCGGTCTGGCGCACGGAAATCAGGCTTGAACCGACTGTTGTCGGGTTGTTTTGGGTAGCACTACAGCTGGGGTTGGAAAAAACTATCCAGCCAGTCTGCCAGTTGCTCCCTGCGGTTGCACACGTGGGGGTACCGCCGGTCAATGCGTTTGACGTATTGGTTGACATGCAGATGGTGACGCAGTTATTTCTGCTGATCGCCTCAACCCGCGCACGCGATATGTCATTGGTAAATTCGGCTGCGATGGCGCCAGCCTGGTTTCGCACCACAAACTGCCTCAAATTAGGCAGCCCTATGGCCAAAATCATGGCTAAAACAGCAACTGTCACCATGATTTCGATGATGGTGAAGCCTGCGTTGCAAGCGCGCGGGGCCGCTTTGGCTGGGCGGCGTAAGGATGTTGAGCACACGGTCATTCGCATGTCGTGAGTATAGGAACCGGGTTTGTCGCGCGAGGCTCCGGCTGTCGGACTCTGGCTACCACTAATCTGGTAGCGGACAGGACGCTTTTCTGCGCCGCGAGCGATTTCTACCGCCGGACCTCGTCCACCAGCGTCTTGAACTCGTCAATATCCTCAAAGCTGCGGTAGACGCTCGCAAAGCGGACATAGGCGACCTTGTCGAGCTTGCGGAGTTCACGCATGACGAGCTCGCCGATACGGTTGGACGGCACTTCCCGCAGCCCCAGGCTCAGGAGCTTTTCCTCGATACGTTCAACCGCCGAGTCGACCTGCTCGGTGCTGACGGGCCGCTTGCGCAGCGCCAGGTTCAGGGACGCCAGGACTTTGCTGCGCTTGTACTCGATGCGCCTGCCGTCCTTCTTGACGATGGACGGGAAGGTGACATCGGGCCGCTCATAGGTTGTGAAGCGCTTTTCACACGCGCCGCACTGGCGGCGGCGGCGTATGAACTCGGCGTCTTCACCCACCCGCGTCTCTACGACCTGGGTTTCAAGGTGGCCGCAAAAAGGGCATTTCATCAGGGTTGGTCCGGGTTTGAAGGCATAAATCGGCCTCCAGCCCAATCAGGACATGCGCGGGTAGCTATCAAAATCATAGTGTCCGCGCTGCCCGTCATGATTAGCGGTAGACCGGGAAACGGCTGGTCAGGGCGTGGACCTTGGCACGGACCGCTTCAATGTTGGCCGCGTCGCGCGGGTTGTCCAGCACGTCGGCGATCAGGTTGGCCGTGATGCGGGCTTCTTCGTCCTTGAAGCCGCGGGTCGTCATGGCCGGGGTGCCGATGCGCACGCCGCTGGTGACCATCGGCTTTTCCGGGTCGTTCGGGATGGCGTTCTTGTTGATCGTCATGTGGGCGCTGCCCAGCACGGCTTCGGCTTCCTTGCCGGTGATGCCCTTGGCGCGCAGGTCGACCAGCATGACGTGGCTTTCAGTACGGCCGCTGACGATACGCAGGCCGCGCTGCGTCAGGGTGTCGGCCACGATCTGCGCGTTTTTCACGACCTGCTGCTGGTAAGCCTTGAACTCGGGCGCCATGGCTTCCTTGAAGGCCACGGCCTTGGCTGCGATCACGTGCATCAGCGGGCCGCCCTGCAGGCCTGGGAAGATGGCGCTGTTGATGGCTTTTTCGTGCTCGGCCTTCATCAGGATGATGCCGCCGCGCGGGCCGCGCAGGCTCTTGTGTGTGGTCGACGTCACGATGTCGGCATGCGGCACCGGGTTGGGGTACACGCCTGCGGCCACCAGGCCGGCGTAGTGGGCGATGTCGACCATGAAGATCGCGCCGACGGCCTTGGCCACCTTGGCGAAGCGCTCGAAGTCGATGCGCAGGCTGTAAGCCGACGCGCCCGCGATGATCAGCTTGGGCTTGGTCTCGTGAGCCTTGCGCTCCATTGCGTCGTAGTCGATCTCTTCCTTGTCGTTGAGGCCGTAAGAGACGACGTTGAACCACTTGCCGCTCATATTCAGGGCCATGCCGTGCGTCAGATGGCCGCCTTCGGCCAGGCTCATGCCCATGATGGTGTCGCCGGGCTTGAGGAAAGCCAGAAACACGGCCTCATTGGCTGAAGCACCGCAATGCGGCTGCACGTTGGCGGCCTCGGCGCCGAAGATGGTTTTGATGCGGTCGATGGCCAGCTGCTCGGCCACGTCCACGTGCTCGCAGCCACCGTAGTAGCGGCGGCCGGGGTAGCCTTCGGCGTATTTGTTGGTGAGCTGCGAGCCCTGCGCGGCCATGACGGCGGGCGAGGCGTAGTTTTCGCTGGCGATCAGCTCGATGTGGTGTTCTTGCCGGGCGTTTTCAGCCTGGATGGCGGCGAAGATTTCGGGATCGGTTTGTTCGACCAGGATGTTGCGGTGGTACATGGCAGTCCTTAAAGACGTGGTCCCTGCTATTCAATGAATGAAACAAGGGCTGCCCAGGCGAACGGCTGAACGCTTCGGCCCAACGGCTTTCAGCGGTGCGCTTCCCAGTGGTGTCCCACGTCAGCTCCAATGGTTGCGAAAACCTTGAGCCTATCGCCAGTCGCGCACCTCGCTAGTGTAACTGAGCGCGCCTAAAACCTGCCGCCTCCGGGGTTCTTCACCTGCAGCCCGAAAAGCAAAAAGCCGGGGCGCTGGCAGCGGCCCGGCTTTTTGGCAGTGCATGGGGTGAAAAGGCCCCCACAATGCGGCCGAATCAGGACTGGTTCAGCAGCGCCACCTTGTCAGGCGTCTTGCCATCAGCTTCGGGTGTGGCCGGCAGGGAGGCCGGTACCGGGCGCGACGTGCCACCGGGTGTGGTGAAGAAAGGCGAGGGCGCACCGCGCTTGGAGGCAGACGCCACCACGGCCAGCAGGCGGGCATGTTCGCCCATCACCTTGCCGGCGTACCCGCCGTCGTCGTCCATGTTGGCTGCGCCCACATAGTATTTGAGGCCGCCCTCGACAGAGCCGGCGCGGGCGATGCATTCCTGCAGCACCTTGACGCCTACGCGCAGGTTGGTCACCGGGTCAAACGCCGCCAGCTTGCCGCCGAAGTTGTCGTACTTGTCGTGGTGCACCTTGGTCATGACCTGCATCAGGCCCTGGGCGCCGACCGGGCTTTGCGCAAACGGGTTGAAACCGGACTCGATCGCCATGATGGCCAGGATCAGGGTGGGGTCGAGCTTGGCTTTCTGGCCGATCTCGAAGGCCTCGGCCACCAGCACACTCAGCGGCTCGGGCGCGACGCCGTACTTCTTGCTCAGCCAATAGGCCACTGCCGCCTGTTGGGCGGGCAGGTCTTTCGGGTTGGACGCCGTGGCGCGCTCAATGGCGGCCGGCTCGGTAAAACCGATGGCAGCCTCCTGGCGCTGCTGCAGCCAGGTCATGAGCTTGAATTCACCGGCCTGACGCAAGTCGGGCCGGGCTGTCAGGGTGATCACCGCAAACACGACCGCCAGGCCCAGAAGGGCGAAGCTGTTGTGGGTAATCTCGAAAAAGCCTTGGGAGATGTCATCAACAATGTTTGAAACACTGCTTCGCACATTCTTGATGTGTGCGTTGACATTCAGGTTAAGGCCGAATTGTCCTAGCGCTGTCATAGCACTCCTTTCTACGCTTGCAGGCCCTTTGGGGGCCAGGCAGGCTTTGATTGGGTCGCCATCAAACCAAGGCAAGCCTTGTGGGTGTTGACCCTTGTTTGACGTTGCCGGCTTCTTTGAGGAATAGGGCAGCGGGTTCGGGTTGTCCCTAGGATTCGTGGGACTGGCGGGATTCTATGGGGTTGGTTAATAACCTGTCAATAATAACAAATCAATTCTTTATATCAAAAAGTCAAATAAAAACCTTGATTTCCGGCAAAACCGGCCTGAATCAAGGTGTTTACGGGCTTTATTTGAGATGGAGCTCTAAGTTAAGTTTTGCCTCTAAAAAGCGCGATCAGCCTTTCGCGGCTGCGGTTGTAGGCCGTTTTCCATGTTGCATGTAGTCGCCGGATCGGCGCCTGCGGCCGGCCTGGGTTGCCTGGGAGCACACAAAAAGGCAGCGGCAATCACATCCTGCGCTGTGATTGAAAAGATGGTCTTGCTTGCGGGACGGCAGGGGTTTAACCTGCAATTGCGTGTTCACTCACGCATCAACCGGGTAACCAACCCCGGAAAATCTGGAAGCAATCACTTGCTTTCATCGCACTGGAGACGATAACTCTCTTCTTTGCGGAAACCCGACGGCATGAGCATAAACGCCCGCCGTCAACCCCGGTCGGTCTAACTGCCCGGGGTTTTTTCTTTGGAGGCGCCGCTTTTCACAGGCTTCAATGCCCTTCGGTTGACCGTCTTTTTCAAATAAATCATTGACCTGGCGGCCCCGGCGCTAAAAACTCGACGGCTATGGCAATCAAAGATTTGAAGAAAAAATGGCAGGAATTCAACTGGCGCGAGACCAATTGGCGGGAAATCGGCAAAACCCTGCCGGCACGGGCGGCCGCTGTGGGCCGGTCGCCGCTCTGGCAGCGTCGCGCGGCCTGGGCGGTGGGCAGCTTGGTGGTGTTGTGGGTGGTGGCCTATGCGGCCGTGCCGCCCATCCTCAAATCGCAACTGGAGAAGATCGCCTCTGAAAAGCTGGGCCGGCAGGTCACTGTGGGCGAGGTCGACTTCAAGCCCTGGTCGCTCGAACTGACTCTTCGCGACCTGGCCATCGCCCGTGCCGGCCCTGTGGGTGGCGCTTCGGCAGCTTCTCCCCAGGCAACGCCCCAGTTTTCCGTCAAGCGCCTATATATAGATGCAGAGCTGGAGTCCCTGCTTCGCCTCGCCCCAGTGGCCGACGCTGTTCAGGTGGACGAACCCATCGCGTTTCTTACCCATCAAGGTGAGGGCCGTTACGACATCGACGACATCCTGGAGCGCTTCAAAACACCCGCAGATGCCCCTGCCGGCGACCCGCCGAAGTTCGCGGTCTACAACATCGTCGTCAGCGGCGGGCGCATGGACTTCACCGACCAGTCCGTCGGCAAGACCCATGAACTGCGGGAGCTGGGCCTGTCGGTGCCTTTCCTGAGCAACCTCAAATCCCAGCGAGAGGTCAAAACCTCGCCGCACCTGGCCTTCAAGCTCAATGGCAGCAGCTTTGACACCGCTGCCGAAGGCACGCCCTTTGCCCAGACCCACAAAACCGACGCCACCTTCACGCTGCGCGGTTTTGACCTGAACCCTTACCTGGCCTACTGGCCGGCGAGCCTGCCCTTCAGGCTGCAAAGCGCGGTGCTGCATGCCAACGCCAAAGTCGCGTTTGAGCAGACACCCGCCACGGTGGTGCGAATTTCCGGAACCGTGACGGCGGAAAAGATTCGTGTGCTGGCTGCGCAAACGGTCGGGCAGTCGCCGGCTGTGGCGCCGGCGCGGGCTGCAAAACCCGGTGCATCCGGCAAGCGCGCTGCAGACGGCGAAGCCCAGCCACCGGCCCGCGCCGACTTGCTGGCCTTTGAGCGCCTGCAGATCACGATGGACGACGTGCGCCCGCTGGAGCAGTTCGTCAAACTGTCTGCGGTGGAGCTCACGGCCCCCACGTTGTCCCTCGCCCGGGACCGGGCAGGGCGGCTGAATCTGCTGTCGCCTGCGCCGGATGCTATTAAAAAAGGAGCTGGTGGCGCACAGCCAGAAAGGGCTACAGGCCAAAACTCTTCCGATATTCAAGCCCAGGCACCTGCCGGTGCGGCTTCGGCTGGCGCCCCGGCGTCTGCACCTTCAACTAAAACCACGCCTTCGTCCGCCCCCTGGAAAGTGCAGATCGCCCGCGTGGCGGTGCGTGCCGGCCGTATGAACTGGCTGGACGAATCACTGGCCTCACCCGCTGACATCCGCCTGGCTGGGCTGACGCTCGATGCCTCCGGCATCGCCATGCCTTTTGCGGCTAACGCGCCCCTGCGGTTCAATGGTTCGCTGGGACTGGAGCCAGCAGCCATAGCGCCGGCACCCGCGCCGGCAAAAACCGGCGCCAAACAACCGGCCAAAACATCGGCCTCATCTGCGGCATCCACTGCGCAAGCGATTGCAACACCGGCGCTGCTCACCTTTAGCGGCACAGCCACCGACCAGGCCGCCCAGGCTACGGCCACCGTGGCCGCCTGGCCCTTGGGCATGGCCGCCAAATACGTCGGCCAGTTCCTGCTGCCGGCGCTGAACGGGCAACTGGACGCCCAGCTCGGCGTGAACTGGCAGGCGCCCAGCGGTGACAAGCCGCAGCAGTTGCAGGTCACCGCCCCGCAACTGGCTGTCAGCGACATCCTGCTGGCGCAGGGCAAGGTGTCGCTGGTGTCCGTCAAGCGTGTCGAACTCGCGCAGGTTGACATCGACGTGACAGGCCAGTCCTTCAAGGCCGCCAAAATGCAGCTGGACCAGCCCAAAGCCAAAGTCGACCGCGACACCGACAAGCGCTGGATGTACCAGCGCTGGATGGCGAGCCCGGGCACCGCAACGCCGGCGCCGCCCCCTACCGACGCGGCAACACGCGCGGCGGCGCCTTCATGGGCCGTGGCCATTGCCGATGTGCAGCTGGACGGCGGCGCCATGTCGTTTTCCGACCAGTCGGGTAGCAAGCCGGTGGCGTTTGAAGTGACCGCCGCCAAAGCCCAGCTGGGCGGACTGGTGCTGGACGACAGGCCGGACGCCAAGGCGCAAGCTGCCAAACCCATGCCGCTGACTGCCTCGCTGCGGCTGGCCACCGGCCGGTTTGAACCCGGCAAGGTCGACTTCAACGGCAATCTCGGCTTGAGTCCGGTGCAGGCGCAGGGCCGGCTGGTGGTCGACAGGCTGCCGGTGCAGGCCTTCGAGCCCTACCTTGCCGATGTACTCAACATCGAACTGCTGCGCGCAGATGCCAGCTTCAAGGGGCGTGTGTCTTACCGGCAGACACCGGCCGGCCCGCAGGCGCAGGTGGCCGGTGATGTGTCGCTGGAGGAATTCAGGGCCAACACGCTGGCGCCCAGCGAAGACCTGCTCGCCTGGAAGGCCCTGAACCTGCGCGGCCTGAATGTGGCGCTGGACCCGGCCAAAGCCACCCGGGTGGACGTGCGGGAAACCGTGCTCACCGACTTCTTTGCACGCGTGATCATCCTGCCCGATGGCCGCATCAATTTGCAGAACCTGGTGAAGCCCGGCAAAGACGCCGTGGCCGCCAGTGCGGAAGGCGGAACGGCCACCCTGGCCCTTTCGCCATCATCGGCGTCATCTTCACCGCAAGCTTCATCTGCTACTGAAACGATAGCTTCCGGCGCACAACCATTGCGGTCCAGTGGCCCAAAAGGCTCAAAATTCGTGTCCGCGGCACCGGTCAGCCCGACGGCCCCCGCCGCGGCGGCTGGCGGCTCCCCGCCGCCCATCGTCAACTTCGGCCCGATCAGCCTGATCAACGGCAAGGTGTTGTTCTCCGACCGTTTCGTCAAGCCCAACTACTCGGCCGACCTGAGCGACCTGACCGGCAAGCTCAGTGCTTTTTCATCGGTGGCGCCCACCGTGCCGGGTACCACGGCCACCGTGCCCAACATGGCCGACCTCGAGCTGCGCGGGCGCGCCGAAGGCACGGCTTCGCTGGAAATCCTCGGCAAGCTCAACCCGCTGGCCAAGCCGCTGGCGCTCGACATCAAGGGCAAGGTGCGCGACCTTGAGCTGCCGCCGCTGTCGCCGTACTCGGTCAAGTACTCGGGTTACGGCATCAACCGCGGCAAGCTCAGCGTGGACGTGGGCTATGTGGTGCAACCCGACGGGCGGCTTACCGCTACCAACAAGGTCATCCTGAACCAGCTCAGCTTTGGCGACAAGGTGGAGGGCTCCACGGCCAGCCTGCCGGTCAAGCTGGCGGTGGCGCTGCTGGCCGACCGCAACGGCGTGATCGACATCGACCTGCCCATCAGCGGTTCGCTCAATGACCCGCAGTTCAGCCTCGGGCCCATCATCGTCAAGGTCATCCTCAACGTGATCGTGAAAGCCATCACCGCGCCTTTCAGCCTGCTGGCGAATGCGCTGGGCGGCGGCGGGGAAGAACTCAGCACCGTGGGCTTTGCCGCCGGCAGCGCCGAGCTGGGCCCGGAGGCTAAAGCCGGCCTCGACAAGGTGGCCAAGGCGCTGGTTGACCGGCCATCGCTGCGGCTCACCGTGGTGGGCACCAGCAGTGTCGACGCCGAGCGCGACGGTTTCAAACGCGAGCGGCTCGACGCCCTGGTGCGCGCTGAAAAGCGCCGCGCCACGGCCAAAGAGGGCGGCACCGCGACGGCGGCAGTCAGCATCAGCCCGGCCGAATATCCGGCCTTGCTCAAGGAAGTCTATAAACGCGCCGACATGCCCAAGCCGCGCAACCTGGTCGGCCTGGCCAAAGACCTGCCCGTGCCCGAGATGGAAAAGCTGCTGCTGGCCGACATTAAAGTGAATGACGACGCCATGCGCGAGCTCGCCGTGCAGCGCGGCGTGGCGGTGAAAGACTACCTGGCTTCGCGCGATTTACCGCCTGAAAGGCTCTTTCTGGGGGCCGCCAAAGCCGTGCCGCCGGAGGCCAAATGGACACCGCGCGCGGAGCTGAATTTGGCGATGCCTTAGAGCCTGTTCATGATCTATTTGAGGCCACGTTGGGGTGCAATCGGGATGAGTTGGTGGCCCGGATCCCGCCGCATGGGCTACTGCCCATGCAAGGGAACGGGGCGCCAAATCGCCCGATTTCACCCCAACCCGAAGGGCAGGCATTTTTTCGGGCGGTCTGCGGCGTTGCGCTGCTCGCCAATAGCGGGGCTATTGGCAGCGCACCGCGCCTTGCATCCCATCCCGAAAAAATGCCTGCGTGGCCCCAAATAGATCATGAACAGGCTCTTAAAACAGCGAAAATAGCGTCAGTGCTTTATTGATAAAGCTTTTATGGGGCCTTTGGGCCTGGGCGCGCAACACGGGTTGCGGCGCCGGCCCCCCATCCAATCCAACACCCGCTGCCGCCCGCAAAGTCCTCCATTCCCCGGGGAGCCTTGCGGCTGGTGGCACTTATTTTTTGACCTTGCGTTCCCATGTTTAAATCTTCCAAACCTGAAACCCCCGCCGTGAAAACGCCCACCACCAAGCAGGCTGAAGCCCATCCGCTGGACGGCCTGACCGGCGGCGCTTTCTCTGCGCCCACATCCGGTGAACGCACGGCGCGCATCCGCACCTGGCTGGCGACTGAGCCGTCGGCAGAGCAGATGGCCGAGGTCTACAAGGACCTGGCCAACCGCGACAAGGGCGCAGCCAAGCCGCTGAAAGAAAAGCTCGACGAGCTCAAGCGCAGCAAGGGCCAGGAGGCCGTGGCCGCCGAGTGGGCCGAAAAAGCCCAGGCGCTGCTGGCCGTGCCCAAGCTCAACCTGGCCGACGCCCTGGCCTGGCAGCGCGACGCCGCCAAGGCCGGCGCGCCGCTGTCCAAAGAGCCGCTGGCCGGTTTGAAAGTGCAGCTGGCCGACCGTGTCAAGACCATTGAAGACCTGCAGCACCGCACCCAGGTGCAGCGCGAAGCCGCCGTGCTGCTGGCCCAGCGCACCGAAGTGCTGTCGCTCAAGCCCTGGCGTGATGCCGAAGCGGCTCTCGAATCCCTGCGCGGTGACGTCACGCACTGGCAGTCGCAGGCCGATGACATCACGCACGACGCCAACTGGGCCAGTGTGGACGCCAAGTTCCCGCCGCTGCTCGACGCATCGCGCGCGCAGCTGCTCGCCGTGTGGGAAGCCTTTCAAGGCGCGCTCGCGCAGGCCCAGAAGGCTGCTGAAGATACGGCAGCGCCGCTGCCCGCAGTGCCGGTGTGGGCCGACGAGCTGCGCGCCGCGCGTGGCCTGCCCCCTGCAGCGGGTGAGCAGCCTGCACGTGCGCCCAAGGCCAAGATCGACCCGGCCGTGCTCAAAGACATGCGCGAAAAATCGTCGGCCATCGTGCAGGAAGCGCTGGCACGGCTTGAGCACGAAGTCACCGAAGGCCATGGCAAGTCCACCCCCAAGGTAGCGGCCGACCTGCGCCATGCGCTCAAGGAACATATCCGCAACATCGACAGCAAGCTCGAAGCCGCCGCGCACGCCGCATTGACGGCTGCCGGCGAACTCGAAGGCTGGCAGCGCTGGCGCGCCGACCAGATCCGCGAAGAGTTGGTCGTGAAAGCCGAGGCCCTGGTGGCCAAGCCGCTGGGCGGACGCAAGCAACAGGAAGCCCTGCGCGCCATGCGCGAGCAGTGGAAGACCAGCGACCAGGGCGGCACGCCCAACCACGCGCTGTGGAAGCGTTTTGACGATGCCTGCAACGAAGCGCACAAGGTTGTTGAGGCCTGGCTGGAGAAGGTCAAAGAACAAAGCGAAACCGTCAAGGCCGAGCGCAAGCTGCTGATCGACGAAGTGCTGGCTTGGGCCGAAGCCAACAAGGGCAACACCGACTGGAAGCACCACATCCGCAGCCTCAATGGCTTTGTCGAAAAATGGCGTGAAGCCGGTCATCTGGGTGAAAAGGCGTTTGCCGAAATCCAGCCGCAATGGAAAGCCGCGATGGACGCCGCAGACGCTCCGCTGACCGCTGCGCGCCACGACAGCATTGCACGCCGCAAGGCCATGATTGAAGAAGCCAATGTGCTGGGCGCCGAGCCGATGTTGCGCATCGACGCCGTCAAGTCGCTGCAACAGCGTTGGCAGCATGAAGCGCAGGCCGTGCCGGTCGAGCGCAAACAAGAGCAAAAGATGTGGGACGCCTTCCGCAAACCCATCGACGATGCCTTCCAGCGCAAGACTGCCGAACGCGAAAAAGCCGCTGCGGCGCTGGGCGAATACGACCGCATGGTGCTGGACGCATCCAAGGCCGTTGAAGCCGCCACCGCCAGCGGTGATGTGCAGAAGATCCACGCGGCTGCCAAGGCACTGGAAGCGATTGTGCGCGGGCAAGTGCCTGTGCCTGCACCTGTTGCTGCCCCGGCAGCGCCATCGGTTGAAGCTGCACTGGCTGACACCAATGCCACCCCGGTTTCCAAGGAAAACGAGGCTGCAGCCCAAGTGGAGCCTGCGCAAGCAGCTACAGAAAACGTAGCAGATGCGCCCGCTGCCACGGAAGCTGCCGCCGAAGCAGCGGCCACTGAATTTGCCGAAGCCAGCGAGCCGGCCAGCCCGCCCGCTGAGCCGCCACCCGCACCCAAGCCCGCCCCCAAACCGGTGGTGGCACGGCGCGGCGACGACCGCCCGGGCATGAAGAAACCTGAGCCCGCAGCGGCCGGACGCGGCGGCAAGTTTGGCGACCGCAAGGATTCGCGCCCGGGCAGCAAGCCCGGCGGCCCGCGCCAAAGCACCGACAACAAGTTTGAGCCTTACCGGGAAGGCCGCGATGACCGCGGCCCGCGCGGTCATGATCGGGGAGACCGTGGCGACCGCAATGCACGCCCTGCATTCGAAGAGCGCGGCCCACGCCTGGGCGATGCGGCCTTCCGCGCCCAGCGCGAAGCCTTTGAAGCCGCCAACCAGGCGCTCAAGAAACTCGCGATGCAGGCGCATGGCGAAGTGCTGACGCACTTGCTCACCGCCTGGGAAAAGCGCGACCCCACGCAACTGCCGAGCGCGCAGGACCTGGGCAAAGCCGTGGCACCGGCCGTGCGCAACCGCTGGGTGCAGGCTGTCAGCACGCCTTCCGGCAAGGACGCTTCCGAAGCGCTGCTGCGCCTTGAAATTGCCGCCGAACTGCCCACACCGGCCGAGCACATCAGTGCGCGCCGTATGCTGCAGCTGCAACTGTTGACCAAGCGCAATGCCCCCGCGCCGGCTGAAACCTGGGGTGAAGACACCGCCCAGGTGCTGGCTGCTGACTTTGACGCCGGCAACGCCAGGCGTGTGCAGAACGTGCTGAAGGCATTGCTCAAGCGATGAGCGAGGTTGGCGCTGCTGTGGCCTTGCCCCAGGAGCGGCAACAGACGCTGGGTGAGGAAATCGCCAACAGCGTGAGCCACGGTCTCGCGCTGCTCGCTGCGCTGGTGTCGGCGCCTTTCCTGGTCATCGCCAGCGCGCGCGACGGTGACGCGCTTGATGTGGCGGCAGTCTGCGTTTTTGCCGCCACCATGGTGGTGCTGTATTTCACCTCGATGCTGTACCACGCCTTGCCGGCTATCCGGGCGATGCGTGCCAAGCGGGTGTTCCAGGTCCTGGACCATGGCGCCATCTACCTGCTGATTGCCGGCACCTACACGCCATTCACGCTGGGCGTGTTGCGCGGGCCCTGGGGCTGGACGCTGTTCGGCCTGGTCTGGGCCATGGCGCTGGCCGGTGTGGCCGTCAAAGCCTTCGCGGGCGTGCGCTGGCCACGGCTGTCCACCATCCTCTATCTCGCCATGGGATGGATCGCCGTGATCGCCATCAAGCCGATGCTGGAGCTGATTCCAGGCTGGGGGCTTTTCTGGCTGGTGGCCGGCGGGCTTTTTTACACGCTCGGTGTCGGCTTCTTTGCCACCGATTCACGGTTGCGCTACGGCCACTTTGTGTGGCACCTGTTTGTCGCGGCCGGTACGGTGTGCCATTTTGTGGCGGTGCTGTATTACGCCGGTTGAAATTCCCGGCCTGCAGCTGCTATTAAAAATATAGCTGCTTGCGCTTACCTCTATTGGTTTAGAGGCCGATTTTCATATAAACCGCGAGCGCAATGCGGCTCTTGCGCTCAGGAAGCCGCTTCAATCAGGTGGGCAATCCCGTCAAAGCCAAGCCGCCGTGCGTGCTGCAGGGCGTTGAGTCCTTCCTGATCCACCAGCGCCGGGTTGGCCCCGGCTGCCAGGAGGCGTTGAACCACGGCGGTATGGCCCTGCATGACGGCCAGGATCAGCGGTGTGCGGCCTGCCGTATCGGCTGCATTGACGGGTGCGCCTTGCTGGAGCAGGCGTTCCAGCAGCGCCAGGCGTCCTGCGCGTGCTGCCTCCTGCAAGGCACCTGCCAGGCGGTTGGGCCCGGCACCTGCTTCTGCACGCGGCGCGCGGTATTGCAGGGTGCTTTCCTGCTTTTGTAGAGGCGCTACGGCGCGTGCTGCAGGCGCGGCGGGCGCTGCTGCGGCAGGTGCCGCAGGTGCGGGGCGTACAGCCGGCGCTGCTGCGGCCATATCAGCCTGCGCTGGTGGCGCCGACAGCGATCCGGCTGCGGCGCCGGCCATGCGTGGCACGATCGAGGGCTGCGTGTTTTCCTGGACGGCGGCGGCAGGCGCGGGCGCGGCAATGGGCGCTGGTGCGGGAGGCGGCGCGGCTGGCGGGGCTGCGGCAGCCAGTGCTGGCGCGGCTTCAGCTTCTCTTTGCCGGACAACAGGTTCAGTCACCGGGGGCGAGGCCACTGCTTTGTCCTGCGCCGCAGGAGCCGGTGATTTCGAAACCGGCTTCGCAATGTCGGCAGATCGCTTTTTGGCGTCGGCCTCGGTGGCGGGTGGTTGCGGTGCCACCGGAGCGGGAACGGGAGCCATCGATGGCGAAGCTGCCGGCGGTGAAGCTGGCGACGATGACGATGAAGGTGTTGTGGCGCTGGGCTGGCCAAACGCCAGTTCTTTTTCCTCGTCGGTGCCGCGGTCAAATTGCAGCACCAGCAACCCGGTCAGGCCAGCCAGCGCAAAGCCCGCCAGCGCGGAGATTTTCCAGCGCGACTGGTTGGCTGCCGGGCGTTGCGCTGCATCGATGGTGGCCCCGGCTTGTGGTGCGCCTGCCTGCTTGCCGGCTTCGATCACCATCTGCGCGTGGGCGCGCACGGCGTCGCGCACATGCGCGCCGGGGCGGCGTGTGTCGTCTGCGCTGGCCTCACGGTAGCGCTGCAACAGCTCGTCGCTGTGCGGGCTGTGATCAGGCTCTGTCATGCAAACTCCTGTAGCTGCTGGCGCAGGCTGTTCCGGGCATAGCGCAGGCGGCTCTTGGCGGTTTCAAAGCTGACGCCGGTCGCGGTGGCGATGTCTTCTACGCTCATGCCGGCTTCGGCTTGCAGCAGGAAGGCTTCGCGCTGTTCCCGGGGCAAGCGTTCGACCGCGGCAATCAGCGCGGCCGCCTGTTCGCTGGACTCCAAACGGCGCACCGGGCCGAAGCCCGAGTCGGCTGCCAGCGTATCGCCAAGGCCCAGGCCTTCTTCATCGTCGCCGCGTCCATCGATGCTGACGTGCTGCTTTGCCGTGCGGAAGTAATCAACCATCCGGTTGTGTGCCATGGTGAACAGCCACGTTTTGAACTTCGCTGTCACCGTATAGGTGGCGGCACTGCGGGCCACGGCAAACCAGACATCCTGCAGCAGGTCGTCGGCCACCGCCTGCACCCGCACACTGCGAAACACATAGCGCCACACCCCCAGTTCATGCCGCGCATACAGCACGTCAAAAGCCGCCATGTCCCCGGCCGCATAACGCAGCATCAGCGATTCGTCGCTGTCTTCGGCTGCATCGTTGGTCGGCGTGGCGCTGGGCATGTACCAGATTATCACGGCGCAGAACATGACAGGCAGTGAGCAACCGCGGAGACTCTTCAACCAAGCATGAGCCGTGGAACCGGCTTTGCCGGGCCACAGGCGGGCGGCCCCCCGGGGGGGCAGGAAGCTACACGAAGTGAGCGACCGTGGGGGCTCAATACCGTGGAGGGTCAGGCACATAAGACGAGTTTCCTGACTGCGGGAACGGATCAGGGATGGGGTTGCGCGCGACGGGTTCGCGGATCACACCGCTGGCGATGAGGTTCTCGCGGCTGTCGTAGCGGATGCGGATGACCTCGTTGGGCTGTGTTTGCAGGCGCGCGAAGGTGGTGTGCGATACCAGTGAGTTTTCCCGTGCGCCGTGGCCCGTGCCCAGTTTGGGGGCTGGCAGGGGGGCGGAAGGCAGCCTTCTGACCCGGCCTTCGGACAGGGCAGAAGCTTCCGCGCTGCCGCTGGCGCGGTCGGCCAGCGCGGATTTTCCGGCGGTGGATGATTCCGCCAAAGGTGCCGGTGGAGCTGATGAAGGCGAGGGGGCGTTTCGCAGGCCCAGTGATGCGTCGGCCTCGCGCTCGTTGCGGCCGGAATAGGCGGGCGCCTGGGCGACCGGCTCGGGAGCTTGCTCCCTGAAGAGCGCCACACCGATCACGCCGACGTTGCCGGGCCTGCCGGTGCGGCCGGCGTAAGAATCCCCAAGCGCAGAAAATTCAAATGCCGCGACCTCGCTGCTGCTTTTGCGCCAGCCGGTGACCTGGTACTGCTGCCAGGGTGAAAACACATAACCGGTCTGGTCCCAGGCTGCGGTTTCGCCGCTCAGCACGTTCACGCCGTCGACGGCGGTCACGGCCAGTACCCGTTCACCGAGCTTGTTGCGCACGGCGATGGCGTATTTGGCGCCGTACTGGCCGGCCACCCAGTATTCGCCGCGGTGGTGGTACAGCGGCAGTGTGGCGCCGGTGTTGCGGTCAATCACGGTCACATCGGCCAGCCGGCCGACGGCCTGCGCGGGTAGGGCGGGTAGGGCGGCCATGGTGAGGATGGCCAGCAGGATCGAAGAGGCAAGAAGGGGGGTTTTCACGTGAGCTCCAGAAAGTGGTGGAGCCCATTGAAACGAAGGGGCGAGGGAAATGGGGTTAAGCCGGCCTGAAAAGGGCCAGACCGGGTCGGCCGGTTGCTATGTATTTGATAGCTGCTTGCGCCCGTTCAGATTGGGTTAAGGGGCGATTTGTCTCTCCGAAATTGTCAGCGTGGCGCCGGAAAGCCGCCGGGCGCTTATTTCGGCATAAAAAACTTGTCGAACAGCACGGTCAGGGGCGCGAAGTCCTGCGTGAAGCGTGTGCGGTTCACGAAATAGGCTTCGCAGGCCACGGCAAAAAATTCGGCCGGTGACCTGGCGCCATAGCTGTCCAGCCATGGCGGCTCGGCGCCGAAACGTGTGGCCATGGCGACTTTTTCGCAGAACCCGTCGTAAGCCGGCTGCATGACCGCATGCCACGAGGTGAGGGCACTGCGCGTGGGCAAGGGCGGGCAGCCGTCGGCGGCGCCATCGCGCATGTCGATCTTGTGGATGAATTCGTGAATTACCACGTTGTGGCCGTGCTCGGCCGAGTCGCCCGCGCCCGCCACGTCCTGCCAGCTCAGTGTGACGGGGCCGCCCTGCATGGCTTCGCCCAGCAGCTCTTCGCTGTAGTGGTGCACCACGCCGGCCTGGTCGGTGACCTGGCGGCGCGCCAGCATGGCGCCGGGGTGAACCACGATGCCCTTGAAGTCGTCGTACCAGCGCAGGCCCAGGTGCAACACCGGCAGGCAGGCTTGTGCGGCAATCGCGACCGCCATTTCATCGGTGACCTTCAGGCCGTGTGCGCCGGTGAATTCCTTTTGCTTCAGGAATTTGTCGGTCAGTGCGTTCAGCTCTTGCAGCTCGGTGACCGGCCGCCGGGCCAGAAAAGGGAACTGCAGCAGGGTGTCCATCCACAGGGTTTCCGGGATGGTTTTGGCAGGGGCTTTGGAGCCGCCAAGTGTTCGTAACCAGTTCAGCATGGGATGAAGGTTGTGGTTAAGCGAAATGAAACAAGGGTCAGCACAGCGCAATCCTTTGCAGCCCGCCTGCGGACAGGCGCAGCACTTCCGCGCGCGGCGCCGGGGCGCCCAGGTCCCAGTCGCTGAGCACCACGCGCGACAGGCCGCCACCCAGGTCATGCACGGCAGGCTTGTGCGTGTGGCCGTGAATCAGCGTGCGGGAATTGGCCGCCTGCAGCCACTGGCGCGCAGCCCGGGTGTCGACGTCGGCATATTGTGCGCCGGACTTCTTGCGCGCTTCGCTTTGCTCGCGCAGCCCGCGCGCAATCGCCTGGCGTTCGGCCAGCGGCCTGGCCAGGAAGGTGCGTTGCCATTCGGGGCTGCGGACCTGGCTGCGAAAGTTCATGTAGTCGACATCGTCCAGGCACAAGGCGTCACCATGCGACAGCAGCCAGCGCCGCCCGGTGCCGGCGGGAAAAACCAGCACGGTCGGGTCTGCCAGCAGAGTGGCGTTGCACAGGTCCATCAGGGCCTGGCCCACCAGGAAGTCACGGTTGCCGTGCATGAAAAACAGGGCCAGCCGGCCTGCAGCATTGCCCATGGCCTGCACGCAGCGCGCGTCAAAGCCGGCGGCAGGGTCCAGCAGGTCGCCTTCCACGGCGTCATCGCCGACCCAGACTTCAAAGAGGTCGCCCAGGATGAAGACCGCATCGGCCGGCGTGGTTTCAAGATAGTGCTGCCAGGCCGCAAAAGTAGCCGGCTCCGAGGCTTGCAAATGCAGGTCGGAAATGAAATCGACCGTGCGCCACACGGGCGGAGCCGGCAGCTCCGCCATGGGGGGCACGGCCTGGGGGGTGTTCACCGGCTGGATTTCGGCAAGCGCGGCCCGAAAGGGCACTCAGGCCACTGCAACGGCTTTTTGGATGATCACGTCTTCCATCGGAACGTCGTCGTGGAAGCCCTTGCGGCCGGTCTTGACGGCCTTGATCTTGTCGACGACGTCGGTGCCGGCCACTACCTTGCCGAACACGGCATAACCCCAGCCCGATGCGTTCGGTGCGGTGTGGTTCAGGAAGCCGTTGTCGGCCACGTTGATGAAGAATTGCGAGCTGGCCGAGTGCGGTGCGTTGGTACGCGCCATGGCTACGGTGTAGTTGTTGTTCTTCAGGCCGTTGTTGGCTTCGTTCTCGATTTCGCCGTCGGTAGGCTTTTGTTTCATGCCCGGCTCAAAGCCGCCGCCCTGCACCATGAAGCCCGGGATGACGCGGTGAAACACCGTGTTGGCGTAATGGCCCTTGTTGACGTAGTTCAGGAAGTTGGCAACGGTCTTGGGTGCCTTGGCGGCGTCGAGCTCCAGCGTGATGACGCCGTATTCGGCGATGTGTAGGTCTACTTTGGGATTGCTCATGATGGTGTCCTGTAGGGCTGTGTCAATTAATTGACGAGGGTTGCTGATTTGATGAGAACGGGCGTCTTGGGAACGTCCGTCGGGAAGGGGCCGCCGGCGCCGGTGGGCACGGCCTTGATCCTGTTCACGACGTCCATGCCGCTGACGACCTTGCCGAAAACGGTGTAGCCAAAGAGCTGGGGTGCGTTGACGAGCTGGGCGCGCGGGGTGTTTTCATAGACGCGGCCCTGGTATTCAAACTTCGGAACCGGGTCTCCGGGGGGAATCACCGTGGGGTTCAGGAAATCGTTGTCCTTCACGTTGATGAAGAACTGCGACGAGGCGGAGTTGGGGTCGTTGGTGCGCGCCATGGCCAGGGTGCCGACCACGTTTTTGGGGCCGCCCTTGGCGAGCGCCTCACGGCCTTCATGCGGCACCGGCGGGCGGGTTTTCTTCTCGGCGTAGGTGGCGTCGTAGCCGCCGCCCTGCACCATGAAGTTGCTGATCACGCGGTGGAAAATCGTGCCGTCGTAGTGTTTGTCCTTGACGTACTGCAGGAAATTTTCAACGGTCTTGGGCGCCTTGTCGGGATAGACCTCGACCACGAAGTCGCCTTCGCTGGTGACGAACTTGACCTTGGGTGCGCTTTGCGCGAGCGCCGGACCGGCCAGGAGGGCCACGCCCGCCGCCGCTACTGCTGCGAGTGTGGCGCGGCGCAAGGGAGAAAACACCGCGAGCGCGGCAAACGTCCTGTGAACTGCCATCAAATGGTTCCTTCGAAAAAAATCTTCCACTGGTTTCCCTGGCGGATCCAGTACTGGCGTTTGGTGCGGCCGGTTTTGGCGCCCTTGATCAGTTCGCCAAAGGTTACCACCATCGTATCGGTGCTGTCGGTCCAGCGCAGGTAAGAAACGTCCTTGAGCAGGATGTCGCGCCCACCGAGTTGCTTGAGCTCGCTTTGCAGCAGCGGCGTCCATTCGGCCAGCGTCTTGCCGTAGCTTGTGAAGTCGGGTGTGTACCAGGTTGTAAGTTTGGCCATGTCGCCGCTGGACTTGGCATGGTGCCAG
This sequence comes from Polaromonas sp. P3_B4, assembly GCF_056402835.1. Classification (NCBI taxonomy): domain Bacteria; kingdom Pseudomonadati; phylum Pseudomonadota; class Betaproteobacteria; order Burkholderiales; family Comamonadaceae; genus Polaromonas; species Polaromonas sp. P3_B4. Next base: position 2,138,605 of record NZ_JBFUGQ010000001.1, on the reverse strand, counting down.
CTTTGCAGCGCGGTTTCGAACGACCGGGTGTCGGCCGCCAGTGATTGCGGCGCCACCCATTTGAGGCTGTGGGCAATCACGACGGGCGTGCTGCGCACCTCGACGGTGCGGATGATGCGCTCCAGGTCGGGGTTGGCCAGCACGACGCATCCGTCGGTGGACAGCGGTGCCCGGGAAAACTGCGCCGGTGGTGTCCCGTGCAGCCAGATGCCGCCGCCGGTCTTGCCGCGCTTGACATCGAGCTGGTTGGGGTAGTTGATGGGCAGCGCGCCCGAGCCGTAAAAGTCGCGCAGCGATTTGGGGTTCAGGTTGCTGGTGATGTAGTAGACGCCGACCGGCGTGCGCAGGTCGCCTTCGACGGATTTTTCAATACCGGATTTTCCAACCGAGATGTAATAGTCCGCCACGAGTTTGAGGCCCGCGCTGGTGTTTTCAAACAGGTAAAGGCGTGACCTGGACGCATCGACGGCAATGGCGTGTTTGTTACGCGATGAAAGCACCAGGAATTGCGACGGCACCAGGCCGGGGGCGGGCCTCTCGCGCAGCGCGCGCAGGCGCAGCAGCGACTCCTGCCGCAACTCGGCCAGCAGGGCTGCCGCGGCCTTGGCAGCAGCGTCTGGAACATCGCCGGGCGTGCGCACAGGGCGTGTAAAGCCGGCCAGCAAGTCGCCGTAAACCAGTTGGGCCAGCTGGAAGTTGGGGTGGTCCTTCACGAGGCCTTCGGCCTTGCGCAGGGCTTCGCGTGAATTTGCCTGGCCGATCAGTTTGTAGATTTCAATCAACCGGGCTTCCGCTTCGCCGCCGCGCGCCTCATGCGGGGCGGAGGCTTTTGCCGGGGCGGGCCGCTTGGTTGTGTGCGCGCGGGTTTCGGCCCGCGCAGGCGAAAAGGCCAGCACCAGGGACGGTGCGATGAAGAGAAGCATTGCGGCCGCTTTTTTCATGCGGGCTTCCACGAAAGTTTGCCGGCCAACACAGACGGACAGGAACAGGCTGAACAATGCACTTGGGTCAGGCCGGCCGCCAGCGATCAGCCGCCTGTGGATTCCTTGACGATGACCCAGCGATCACCGGCCTTGGCCATCTCCAGCGTCTTGCGGCTGGAAATATTGATGGAGTCGGCGCTGTAGTCCTGCTTGAACCTGGCCGTGGCCTTGGCGCCCTGTACGGCGATGGCCAGGTCGGAGAGCTTCACGCTGATGCGTGACTTGCCGACGATGCGCGCGCGGCGGTCTTCTTCCCAGGCCTTGCGTGCCTGCTTGCCGGGAGGTGCAAAGTTCTGGCCGTAGCTGCTGAGGTAGCCGTTCATGTCCTTGTCGGACCAGGCCTGAGCCCAGCTGCGCACGGCTGCTTCGACTTCTTTTTCGGTGCCTGCGGCGGCAGCCGGTGCTACGGGTGTTGCCGGTGGCGCGGCAGGAGCAGGCGCTGCGGCCACCGGGGCTGCCGGCGCTGGCTTGGCAGCCGCTGCGGGAGCCGCAGGGGCCGTTGTGGCCGGGCCAGACGTCGGTGCGCCGGCAGCCGGCTTGGTCGGGCTTTTTGATTCGGCGGAGAACAGGGTGCGGATCAGTGCCAGCTTGGGCGGAACGGCAGCGTTGCCGCCGTCGAGTTGCAGGGCCTTGCTGTAGGCCTGGCTGGCGAGCCTGGCGTAGACGTCGCCCAGGTTTTCATGTGCGGTGGCGTAGCTGGGGTTGGTCCGGATCGCCATTTCAAGCGCCGCCCGGGCCTTGTCGAACTGGCTCTGGCCGGCATACAGCACGGCCATGTTGTTGTAGGGCTCAGGCAGCTCGGGGTAGTCTTCGGTGATTTTGGTGAAGGTCGCGATCGCGTCGCTGGTCTTGCCGGTTTCGGTCTGGATCACGCCCTTGAAGAAACGCATTTGCGGGTCGCGCGGCTTGCTGGCGAGGTACTGGTCAACCTTGGCCTGCGCCTCGGCATACTGGCCGGCACGCATCAGGCGGCTGACGTCGGCGTAGTCGTCGGCATGGGCAACGGACACCGACAGGGTGACCGCCACGGCCAGCATGCGCAGGGCGGCGGACAGCGGATTGCGTGTAAGGAAGTTTGGCGTGGGCATGGCACTCTCGCGATTTGTTTTAAAGCCCCCGGTGCTGTTTTGGCAGCCGTTGGGCGGAAAGTCAACATAAACAGCCAGGCTTTTCAGGGCGCTCCGGGAGCCGCTGAACGTTGTCCGACGGGCTGGATATACTGGGCGATTGTAACTGAGGGGGGTATAGTTCATGGCCCCCAGAATCCCGTACTTTCCGTTTTTATCGCACGTTTTCGCGTGTACGCCGAATGGCCCTTGCCCGCCCGCGGCGTCCGTGAGATAAAGCTTCTTTCCTTTGCCTGACCACCGGCTGCTTCCGGCCGATGCCAGGCTTCGCAGCATAATTTTCATGAGCCTTCGCATTTACAACACGCTGTCGCGTGCCGTGGAAGAATTTTCCCCGCTTGATCCCGGCCATGTGCGCATGTATGTGTGCGGAATGACGATTTACGATCTCTGTCACATCGGCCATGCGCGCATGATGATGGCGTTCGACGTGGTGCAACGCTGGCTCAAGGCAAGCGGCCTGAAGGTTACGTATGTGCGCAACATCACCGACATCGACGACAAGATCATCAAGCGGGCGGTTGAGCGCGGCATCACCATCCGCCAGCTGACCGACGAGATGATCGCGGCCATGCACCAGGACATCGGCGCGCTGGGCATAGAGCCTCCATCGCTGGAACCCCGTGCGACTGAGTACGTGCCGCAGATGCTGGGCATGATCGCCACGCTGGAGGAAAAAGGCCTGGCCTACAAGGGCTCCACCGGTGACATGAATTACGCGGTGCGCAAGTTTCCCGGCTACGGCAAGCTCTCGGGCAAGTCACTCGACGAGCTGCGCGCCGGCGAGCGCGTCGCTGTGCTCGACGGCAAGGAAGACCCGCTGGACTTTGTGCTCTGGAAAAGCGCCAAACCCACCGAGCCCGACGACGCCAGGTGGGACAGCGCCTATGGCCCCGGCCGTCCAGGCTGGCACATCGAGTGCTCGGCCATGTGCCGCGGCACGCTGGGCGAGACCTTCGACATTCACGGCGGCGGCGCGGACCTGCAGTTTCCGCACCACGAAAACGAGATCGCCCAGAGCGAGGCGGCCAACGGTAAGCCGCTGGCCCGCTTCTGGGTGCACAACGGTTTTGTGCGCGTCGACAACGAAAAAATGTCCAAGTCGCTGGGCAACTTCTTCACCATCCGCGAAGTACTGGCCAAATACGATGCCGAAACCGTGCGGTTCTTCATCGTTCGCGCCCACTATCGCAGCGCCCTGAATTACAGCGACGCCCACCTGGACGATGCGCGCAACTCGCTCAAGCGGCTTTATACGTCGCTGGATCTCGTCAAGCCGGCAGCGCTGCCGACCGACTGGGCGCACCCGTTTGCGCAGCGCTTTAAGGCGGCCATGGACGAAGACTTCGGAACGCCGGAGGCCGTGGCAGTGTTGTTTGAGCTGGCGGGTGAAGTCAACCGGACGGGCTCTGCCGAACTCGCAGGGCTGTTGAAAAACCTGGGCGGCTGCCTGGGCCTGCTGCAGGGCGCGCCTGGGGCCTACCTTCAGGCAGGCGCCGGCCTTGACGACGCCAGCGTCCAGCAGCTGATCGCGCAGCGGGCAGCTGCGAAGCTGGCAAAAGATTTCGCCGAAGCCGACCGTATCCGCAAGGACCTGCTGGCCAAAGGCATTGTGTTGAAGGATTCGCCCGCCGGCACCACCTGGGAGGTGCAATCGTGAGGTTCCGGGTTGTTTTTTCACCCTGTTTTTCAAGCCATTTCGGCCTCCAGACCAATAAGGACCGGCGCAAGCAGCTATGAAAAAGATAGTGAAAAGCGGCCCGGGCAGCGCCGAGCTGGCCGACGTTCCCGAGCCGGCCACCACGGTGCCCGAGTATTGGGCCGATGCCTGCAAACACCTGGTGAAAAAAGACCGCGTGATGAAGCGGCTGATTCCCTTGTTCGGCGACGCCTGCCTGCAAACCCGCGGCGATGCCTTTGGCACCCTGGCGCGCAGCATCGTGGGCCAGCAAATTTCGGTCAAGGCGGCGCAAAGTGTCTGGGCCAAATTTTCGGCGTTGCCGAAAAAAGTGACGCCTGCCAATGTGCTGCGCCTTAAAGTTGACGACATGCGCGCGGCCGGGCTGAGCGCCCGCAAGGTCGAATACCTGGTGGACCTGGCGATCCACTTTGACGCCGGCACCGTCCACGTCAAGGACTGGGCGGCGATGGACGATGAGGCCATCATCGAAGAATTGGTGGCCATTCGCGGCATCGGCCGCTGGACGGCCGAGATGTTTTTGATTTTTTACCTGATGCGACCGAATGTCCTGCCGCTGGACGATGTGGGGCTGATCACCGGCATCAGCCAGAATTACTTTTCGGGTGAATCCGTCAGCCGAAGCGACGCGCGAGAGGTGGCCGCCGCCTGGTCGCCTTACTGCAGCGTGGCAACTTGGTATATTTGGCGCTCTCTGGACCCATTACCGGTTCTGGGTACCCCCACGGGTACCGAGCAAATTTAAGTTTCATGAAGCCCTGAGGAGCAGCACATGGCGAAGAAGACCTTCCTCGATTTCGAGCAACCGATTGCGGAGCTTGAAGGAAAAATTGAAGAACTGCGCTACGTACAGACCGAGTCGGCTGTCGATATCTCTGAAGAAATCGACCAGCTGGCCAAAAAGAGCCAACAGCTCACCAAAGACATCTACAGCGACCTCACGCCCTGGCAGATCACCAAGATCGCCCGCCACGCGGAACGTCCCTACACCCTGGATTACGTCAACGAAATCTTCACGGATTTTGTTGAGTTGCACGGCGACCGGCATTTTGCCGACGACCTGTCCATCGTGGGCGGCCTGGCGCGCTTCAACGGCACCGCCTGCATGGTGCTGGGCCACCAGAAGGGCCGCGACACCAAGGAACGCGGCCTGCGCAACTTCGGCATGAGCAAGCCCGAGGGCTACCGCAAGGCCCTGCGCCTGATGAAAACTGCCGAGAAGTTCAAGCTGCCGGTGTTCACCTTTGTCGACACGCCCGGCGCTTACCCCGGCATTGACGCCGAAGAGCGCGGCCAGTCCGAGGCCATCGGCCGCAACATCTTTGAGATGGCGCAGCTCGAAGTGCCCATCATCACCACCATCATCGGCGAAGGCGGCTCCGGCGGCGCGCTGGCCATCTCGGTGGCCGACCAGGTGGTCATGCTGCAGTATTCAATCTACTCTGTCATCAGCCCTGAAGGCTGCGCGTCCATCCTCTGGAAAACCTCCGACAAGGCGCAGGAAGCCGCCGAGGCGCTGGGCATCACGGCGCACCGGCTCAAGGCCCTGGGCGTGATCGACAAGATCGTGAACGAACCCGTGGGCGGCGCCCACCGCGACCACAAGCAAATGGCCGCTTTCCTGAAACGTGCGCTCAACGACGCCTTCCGCCAGGTCAGTGACCTGAAGGTCAAGGAGCTGCTCGACCGCCGCTACGAGCGCCTGCAAAGCTACGGCCGCTTCACCGACACCAAGGCCGACGCCGGCAAGTAAGGCGCCCCGGCACAAGCTGGAGCGACAAGACCATGGTGCGCCCCCGTATCGGTCCTTACAGTGCCGAGGAAGAGCAAGCCCTGGCGAAGTTGCGCCGGCGATTTTGGTTGACCTCTGCCGCGCTCTATGCGATTTTTCTGTCGGTCATGTTCGGTTTCGTTCCACGCGAGCTTGCCGCCGAGCCGCTGGCGGTTTCCTTTATGGACTCGATGGCCCATGTCGTGCCCATGCTGGACCAGTTGCCTAAGACTCCTGGTTATGACCCTTTTCTGCGCTTTTACTACGCGGTGCTCTGGCTGATTTCGCCTGTTGCCGGCCTTGTGGGCTTGTGGGCTGGGCTGGACTATCTAGTCAAGCATGACCGCTACGCGCGAATCAAGAGCCCGAACCGTATGTTGGTCTGGAGCCTGCTGTTCTGGTGTTTCCTGCTGGTTTTTGCTGCCATCTGGCCTGTTGCGGACGGTGGGGTGCCCTCCTGGCGGGACCATGGTTTGGTCTCGAGTATTTTTGGCATAGCGCTACGCGGCGTCTACCTCCTGTGGTGCTGGTTCGCCATCGGTGGCACGCTCGGGGTGCTATGGGTGCGTGCCAGGATTGACCGGGAAAGATTCGCCGAAGCCAAGCCATGAATGACAGCGCCGTGATCGCCGCTGCGATTTCCCAATTTCAACCTGCTTTGCCGCTGGCCGTTGCGCTCAGCGGCGGCGCCGATTCTGTCGCCTTGCTGGTAGCCTGCGCCGAGAAATGGCCGGGGCAGGTTCACGCCATTCATATTCATCACGGCTTGCAGGCGGCGGCCGACGACTTTGAGCAGCACTGCGTTGCCCTCTGCGCGCAGCTCAATGTGCCGCTAATCGTCCAGCGTGTGGACGCCCGTCATGCTTCTGGCGAGAGTCCGGAAGACGCGGCGCGCAAGGCACGTTATGCGGCGTTTAAGGCTGCAGCCCAGGAAGGATATGCGCAAGCAGCTATTAAAAACATAGCAATTGCCCAGCACGCCGATGACCAGGTGGAAACCATGCTGTTGGCGTTATCACGCGGCGCGGGGCTGCCCGGGCTGGCCGCCATGCCGGCGAGATGGGAGCGTGACGGCATGACCTATTACCGTCCGCTGCTGACGGTGCCCGGGGCATTGCTGCGCGATTGGCTGGTGACGCGCGGCATCACCTGGGTGGAAGACCCGACCAACACCGACGAGCAGTTCACACGCAACCGCATCCGGGCCCGCCTGCTGCCCGCGTTGGCGCAAACCTTTCCGCAGTTTCGCGAAACCTTTGCACGCAGCGCGCGTCACGCGGCCCAGGCGCACGGGTTATTGGTCGAGGTGGCACAGCAAGACCTGGTTGTCGTGGGAACCCCCCCGGTGATCAAATCCCTGCAATCCCTGTCACAGCCGCGGCAGGCCAATGTGCTGCGTTATTGGCTGACGCTGCAACAAGCCACTCCCAGCGCAGCACAGCTCGACCAACTGCTCCTGCAAATCGCCGCCTGCACCACGCGCGGGCACCAGATCCACCTCAAGGTGGCGACCGGGCATGTCACGCGCACTGGCCAGGTGCTGAACTATGCGGCTGCAGGGGATAAGGCGAGCTAACCAGGTAGTAGTCCCTAGGTATAATTGAAGGCTTTGCTGGCGCGAAATCGCCGTTAAAAGCCCTCAAACGGGCGCTTTTACACAGGTTCCCGGCAAAAAATCCGCAACAACTCCTGATTGACATCCTGCAATGGCATTGATCGTTCATAAATACGGCGGCACGTCGATGGGCTCCACCGAGCGCATCCGCAATGTCGCCAAACGCGTGGCCAAATGGGCGCGGGCCGGCCACCAGATGGTGGTCGTTCCCAGTGCCATGAGCGGCGAAACCAACCGTTTGCTCGGCCTGGCCAAAGAGCTGGCGCCCGCCAGGACAAGCGATGCTTATGGCCGCGAGCTTGATGCGCTGGCTGCTACCGGCGAGCAGGCTTCCAGCGCATTGCTGGCCATTGCGCTGCAGGCCGAAGGCATGCAGGCCGTGAGCTACGCTGGCTGGCAGGTCACCATCAAGACCAACAATGCCTACACCAAGGCCCGCATCGAGTCCATCGACGGTGAGCGCGTACGCGCCGACCTGGACGCCGGCAAGGTCGTCATCATCACCGGCTTCCAGGGCGTGGACGAGGCCGGCAACGTCACCACACTCGGCCGCGGCGGCTCCGACACTTCGGCCGTGGCCATTGCCGCGGCGCTCAAGGCGCACGAATGCCTGATTTACACCGACGTCGACGGCGTTTACACCACCGACCCGCGCGTGGTGCCTGAGGCGCGCCGCCTGCACACCGTGAGCTTTGAAGAGATGCTGGAGATGGCCTCCATGGGCTCCAAGGTGCTGCAGATCCGCTCGGTGGAATTTGCCGGCAAATACAAGGTGCCGCTGCGTGTGCTGTCCAGCTTCACCGAATGGGACATCGACATCAACGAAGAAGCCAAGTCAGGCACTTTGATCAGCTTTGAGGAAGACGAAAACATGGAACAAGCCATCGTATCGGGCATCGCTTTCAACCGCGATGAAGCCAAAATTTCCGTGCTCGGCGTACCCGACACCCCTGGTATCGCGTACCAGATCCTGGGCGCCGTGGCCGATGCCAACATCGAAGTCGACGTGATCATCCAGAACGTCAGCAAGGACGGCAAGACCGACTTCAGCTTTACGGTTCACCGCAACGATTACTCCAAAGCCATCGACCTGCTGAAAACCCAGGTGGTGCCCAAGCTGGGCGCGCAGGAAGTCACCGGCGACGCCAAGATCTGCAAGGTCAGCATCGTCGGTATCGGCATGCGCAGTCACGTGGGCATCGCCAGCAAGATGTTCCGCGTGCTGAGCGAAGAGGGCATCAACATCCAGATGATTTCCACCAGCGAAATCAAGACCTCGGTCGTCATCGACGAGAAATACATGGAGCTCGCCGTGCGGGCCCTGCACAAGGCTTTTGACCTGGACCAGCCCGCCACCTGAAAATGGCTGAGAAGTCGTGAGATAATCGATTTATTGGAAACGTGACCGAGTGGCCGAAGGTGCTCCCCTGCTAAGGGAGTATGGGGTGTAGAGCCTCATCGAGGGTTCGAATCCCTCCGTTTCCGCCAAGACTACCGACTCTCTCCCGCATGGGGCAGAGTCGGTTTTTTTKCGCCGGATTTCTGCGATTGTTTCAAGAATGGGTAACCTTGCTTTCAACGCGAAGCGTCCGTCGCGCTGTTACCTTGCCACGCTCTTGGACTCAAGCTTTTCCAGGTCAGATACCGGCACGGGCATGAAAATCAATCAACGACCACGCAAATATGGCCGTCCATTTTTCTTTGCTACGGCACGGGAGGACTGCTGTCCGCCAGCTCGACTTCCACGTCATAGATTTCAGTGATTTTCCAGTGCGAACCGTCATGGCTTGCCTGGCCGAGTACTTTTACAAGGAATGAACTGCGCTGCTTCTCCGTCTGCAGTGTGATTTCGCAGATGAAGTCGAGCTTTTCGGGACCGTCGGGAAGCGCCCCAAGGAGTTGATAACCAGCCCGGCTGAACCTGCCCTCTTTTCTTCGCTGCCGTAATTTTTCAATCTCAGGCGTGTGAAGAACGAGGGCAGTGAGGTGGTCGATAAGTTCATCGATCACTACCTGCGGGTTTATTTTCATGTTGTATGTGAGCTCTTCTAGGAATCTCCTGATTATCGATCTTTAGTATTACATTTTTCTATCTCTGTTGTAACCAATCTCTAGTTAATACGGCATTTCGTTTTCAATAATTTCATCAATTGCAATAGAAAATTCGTCGGAACCAACGTTTTTGTTAAGCGCCAAACCCCGGCAATAGGCTGCAGGCTCTCACGCCCGACCTCTTTACCTTGGTGACAGCTTTGCCGTTTGAGAATGTGTTTCCCCGCAACGCAAAAAGCCGCCCGGAGGCGGCCAACTTTGTTGTCTCGTGTTCTCAAGCTGGCGTGGCCAAAGAAGCCGCCAATTGACCGGCCTTTGCCACGATGGCTTCGCGTTCCTCCAGGGGCTTTGGGCTCCCGGTCAAATACACCGTGATCACCACAGGCGCGCATCCCGCAGGCCACAAAACGCCGATGTCGTTGGTGGTGCCATGGGCGCCTGTACCCGTCTTGTCGCCAACCAGGCAGTCACGCGGCAGCAGGGCGCGCAATCGCCGGTCGGATGTCTTGCTGGCGATCAGCCACTGGCGCATCTGCTGGCGCGAGGTGTCTGACAGCGAATTGCCCAGCACGATTTTTTGCACGGTGCCCAGCATGGCGGCAGGCGTAGTGGTGTCGCGTGGATCGCCGGGCGTGGCTTCATTCAGCGCGGTTTCAATGCGATCCAGTCGTGTCATGCGGTCACCGAGCGAGCGCGCGTAGTCGGTCAGGCCCTTGGGCCCGCCGAAGCTGGCCAGCATCAGGTTGGCGGCCGTGTTGTCGCTGACGGTGATAGTGGCTTCGCACAACTCCGCGAGCGACATGCTGCCACCGGCTCTTGGCCCGGTGACCGGTGAATGGGAAACCAGTGCCGCGCCGTCAACAGGCAGCAGGCGGTCCAGCCGTTCCTTTCCGGTGTCTACCCGGTGCAGCACCAGCGCAGCGGCCAGCAGCTTGAAGGTGCTGCACAGGGGGAAGCGTTCCGCCGCGCGGTGTCCATGCTGCACGCCGGTACCGGTGTTGAGGATGGCAACACCGAGCCTGCCGCCGCTTTCCCGTTCAAGGGCTTTGAGCCGCCCGATGACCGAACTTGAATCAGCGGCTTGCGGTGCGCCGCTCATACCCCATAAATTCTGGGCATGAGCTGAAACCATGCCCGCCGCCATGAAGCTTCCCAGTGCGCCGGTAAATTGTCGTCTCTGCATCATTTTTACTCTCGGGTTGGTATGAAAACGGTAACGATATTGAAGGGCTGCAATTCCGGCAAACGGGAATAATCGAGGCAACTCATAAGTAAATCTTGGGCTTGAACAGATGCACCTTCCTTTGAATGCCTTGCGCGCCTTTGAGGTGTCCGCGCGCCACCTGAGCTTTACACGGGCCGCAGACGAGCTGAACGTCACGCAAACCGCGATCAGCCAGCACGTTAAAAACCTGGAGGAACGCATGGGCGTTCCCCTGTTTCGGCGGCTTCCGCGCGGCCTTGCCCTGACCGACGAGGGCCAGGCACTGTTGCCCGCGCTGTCGGAGTCGTTCGGCCGCATCGGCGCGTTGCTGGAGCAATTCCGCGATGGCCGCTTCAGGGAGGTACTGAGCGTCGGGGCTGTCGGTACTTTTGCCGTGGGCTGGCTGATCCCCCGTCTGGCGGCGTTCCAGCAGGTCCACCCTTTTGTTGATTTCAGGTTGTTCACCAACAACAACCGCGTGGACCTGGCCGGCGAGGGCCTGGACTACGCCATACGCTTTGGCGACGGCGCATGGCACGGCACCGAAGCCGACCTGCTTTTTCCCTCGCCGCTGTCACCCGTTTGCTCTCCTGTAACGGCTTCCCGTCTGCGAGAACCTGCTGATCTGGCCGGTGAGGTGCTGTTGCGCTCTTACCGGTCCGATGAATGGGTGAGCTGGTTTGCCCTGGCCGGTGTGGACTGCCCGGTGGTCAGGGGGGCGGTGTTTGATTCGTCCCTGACCATGGCGGAAGCTGCCGCGCAGGGCGCCGGCGTTGCCTTGCTCCCGGTGAATCTGTTTACGCGAGAGCTGCACGAAGGGCGCCTGGCAAGGCCGTTTCCACTGGAAATTGAAAACGGCAGTTACTGGCTGACCCGGCTCAAATCCCGGCGCGTGACGGGGGCCATGGGCGTTTTTCGTGACTGGATCACCCGCACATGCTGCGCACGATAATTGCTGTGCCGAGCCTGCACCATCCCGCCTGAACACGCACCACGGAATCACCCATGCGCCTGCGCCACATCGAAGTCTTCAACGCGGTCATGCTCACCGGCAGCGTCAGCGGGGCGGCCCGCCTGATCAATGTCACCCAGCCCGCCGTCAGCCGCATCCTGCAGCATGCCGAGCTGCAGCTGGGTTTTGCCCTCTTCCAGCGCAGCAAGGGCCGGCTGACGCCGACCTCCGAAGCGTTGACGCTGTACCCGCACATCGAGCGGCTGTTTGCCCAGCTCGATGAAGTGCAGCGCCTGGCGGCCAACTTGAAAACCGGCGAAAGCGCCAGGGAACTCCGCATCCTGACGGTGCTGGCGCTCAGCTACGAAATCCTGCCCCACGCGATCAAGCTCTTTCGGGTCAAGCATGCTGACGTGGCGATTACCGTGCGGGCGTTGCATTCGCCGCAAATTATCTCGGCGCTGGCGCTACAGGAGGGGGATGTCGGTTTCCTTTTCAGCCCGGCAGCGCATTCGGCGCTGGCACAGGAACACCTGGCCGACGGCCGCATGGTGTGCGTGGCGCCCAAGGGCATGCTGCCTGCGCGCCTGGTCAAGCGTGGCAGTGTCACGCTTGAGGACCTCACCAAGGTACCGGTCGTCGGGCTTGATGTGATGGACCCGGTGGGCCGCAGCCTCAACCAGGCCTGCCGCGAGGCAGGGGTGGGCCTCGAATTCCATATCACCGTGCAGACCTACCACTCGGCGCTGGCGCTGGCCCACCACGGGCTGGGCATTGCGGTGATTGACACGTGCACAGCGGCGTCCGCCGATCTGACGCGTGTGGACCTGCTGGAACTGGAACCCTTGATCCCGGTGCCGATCAATGCGCTGTTGCCCGCAGGCAAACCCGGCTCGGTCATCGTGCGGTCATTTGTGAAGTGTTTTCAGCAAGCCCTGACGCAGCGCGCTTCAACTCCCGCGTTGCGCAAAGCCTGAAGGTCAGCGCTCCAGCATGCGGCTGATGCGCTGCGCAGAGCCGAACGCCAGGGTGAAACCCAGGGCGCCATGCCCGGTGTTGAACAACAGGTTGGCCGGGCCTTTGGCATGCGTGCCAATGACCGGCAGCCCGGTGGGAGTAGCAGGGCGCATGCCGGCCCAGGGGTTCAGGGTTTCAAAGTGGCTGCAATCCGGAAACACTGTCTGCGTCGACGCTTTCAGCGAAGCAATCTGTGCCGGGTCGACGGCGGTGTCGTAGCCCGAAAGCTCGGCCATGCCTGCCACGCGCAGGCGCGAACCGATGCGGGCAAATACCACCTTGCGGGCGCTGTCGGTCACGCTCACCTGCGGTGCTGCGCCATCGCCAGGTGCGACGTCCACCGTGATGCTGTAACCCTTCAGCGGGTAGACCGGAAGGTGCACACCTAGCGTGCGTGCCATGCGCGCAGACCCGGCGCCCATCGCCATCACATAGCGGTCGGCTTCGAGATGGCCTTGCGGCGTCGCGACAGCTGCAACCAGGTTGCCGCGCACAACCAGTTGCTCGACGGGTGTGTCCAGCAGGAAGCGCACGCCTTCCCGGCGCAGCACCGCGAACAAGCCATCGCAGGTCTTCTGGCAGTCGGCCGCACACTCGCCTGGTGTGTAGATGGCGCCGGCGATTTGTCCGTGGCGGTTTTTGAGCGCGGGCTCGATCTCCACGCAGCGGTCGGCGCTGACCGCCTCCTGGGTACTGCCCAGTTCACGTTGCAGCAACATCTGCCGGCGCGCTGCAGCGAACGCGGCATCGCTGGCGTACAGCACCAGCTTGCCCGTGGCCGAGAAATCGCAATCCAGTTTTTCTTCGGCCATCATCGCGTCAAAAGACTGGCGGCTGAGCGCCGCCAGCGACAGCAAATGGCTGGTGGTGTTGCGTGAGGTCTTGCTGTTGCAGGCCGCCAGAAACTGCGCGCCCCACAACCACTGGCGCACATCCAGGCGAGGCCGCAGCTTCAACGGGGAAGAGGGCGACAGCAGCAGCTTGGGAAGCTGCCGCCAGATGGCGGGATCTGCCAGCGGCTGCACGTAGGAGTAGCTCAGTTGTGCGCCGTTGCCGCCGCTGGCGCCGCTGCCGGGGCTGGCGCGGTCCACCACTGTCACCTCGTGGCCGGCCCGCCGCAAGCTGTAGGCGGTTGCCAGTCCCACGATTCCTGCACCGAGCACACACACATGCATAGAAGCCTCTTTGTTCCCTGAAAGAGCGCCACTTTACGCAGTGGGTACAGGTTTGAACAATGCTGAATGCGCGAGGGTCATGACGTGTGGTTATGCCCTCCTGCGAAGGGTGGCCGAAGGGATTCTGGGTAAACCATGAGTTTTGGTCATGGGTTTGCCGCGAAAATGAATGACACGCCAGACGCTGCTGTTCCTACACTAGCGATGCCAGCTTCCCGAAACTACCAACCCACCGCCCCCCCCCGAAAGGACAAGCATGAAATTCACTATCCTCATGACCGCCGTGCTGCTGACAGCCGGCCTGGCCACCACTGCCGGCGCGCAAACGGTGCCGACCCTGAAAAAGATCGCCGACAGCAACAAGATCACCGTGTCCTATCGCGAAGCTTCGGTGCCTTTCAGCTACCTGATCGGGTCCAAAACCTCGGTGGGTTTTTCGGCAGAACTGACAGAAGCCATCATTGACGACATTCGCAAGAAGGTGAAAAAACCCAATCTCGAAGTCGCCTACATGCCCGTGACCTCGCAAAACCGCATCCCCTTGCTGGTCAACGGCACCTACGACCTCGAGTGCGGCTCGACCACCAACAACAGCGCGCGTGGCAAGGACGTGGCATTTGCCATCAACCACTTCTATACCGGCACCCGCCTGCTGGTCAAAAAATCATCCGGCATCAAGAACTACGCCGACCTGGCCAAAAAGACGGTGGCCAGCACGACCGGCACCACCAACGCGCAAGTGATCCGCAAGTACAGCGCCGACAAAAAGCTCGACATGCAGCTCATCTTGGGCAAGGACCACGACGATTCGCTGCTGCTGGTCGAGAGCGATCGCGCCCTGGCTTTTGCCATGGACGACATCCTGTTGTTCGGCCTGATGGCCAACTCCAAGAATCCGGCGTCGCTGGAAGTGGTGGGTGATTCGCTGCAGGTGGAGCCCTATGCCTGCATGCTGCGCAAGGACGACCCTGAGTTCAAGAAGCTGGTGGACGGCACGATCATCCGCCTGATCAAGTCCGGCGACTTTGCCAAGATGTACGCCAAGTGGTTCACCTCACCCATCCCGCCAAAGGGCGTGAACCTGAACCTGCCGATGAGCGAAGAGCTGAAGGCCAACCTCAAGGCGCTGAGCGACAAGCCGGCCATGTAAGCACCAGACGGGGAGCGCCTGCGCGCCGCTCCCCGTCCTGCTTTCACAGCTGCCGCGCCCGATCGGGTCCGCAGCTTCTCCTCCCCCAGAAATCCCCAACCCGGAGCCTTTGGCGCCAGTGGGTGGGTGCGCGCCTTGAATTTTGTTTTGGAGTTTGAGCCATGAGCAGCACTGAAAGACAGGCCCTGCACAGAGCCCATGTGGTCGGCATCCTGGGCGGCATGGGCCCGGCGGCCGGCGCGGACTTTGCGCGGCTGTTTGTCCAGGCGTGCGCGGATCACATGCGGTCGCTGCAGATTCCCGTGTCTGACCAGGCATTCCCCGAGCACTGGCTGGCCCAGGTGCCGGTGCCGGACCGCAGCAACGCGCTGGGTTCACCGGGGCCGGGCGGCCATCAGCCCCTGGATCCCATGTTGCAAGCAATGGGGAAACTCGCCGCGTTAGGTGCCACCACTGTCGCGGTGGCGTGCAACACGGCCCATGCGTGGCACGCCGAATTGCAGGAGCGCTTTCCCCAGCTTGAAGTGCTGCACGTGGCGCGTGAGGTCGCGCAAAACCTGGCCGGCCGCGGGGTAGGGCAAGTAGGTTTGCTGGCGACCGAGGGTACGTACCGGGCGGGCCTCTACGACCAGGCCTTGCGCCAGGCGGGGCTGCAATGCCACATTCCTTCCGTTGAAGAGCGTGAACGCCTGATGCGCGGCATCTATGAGGGCGTGAAAGCCGGCAACATGGCTTTGGCGCGTGAATGTTTTGCAGGCGTGGCCAGCGCGCTTGCAGGGCGGCACGGTCTTTCAGTGCTGGTTCTGGGCTGCACCGAGATTCCGCTGGCACTCAGCGCGGTGCCTGGCATGGATTCACTTGAACTGGTGGACCCGGCGGCCCTGCTGGCGCGGGCGCTGGCGCAGCGAGCGTATGCCTGAGCGTTCATCACCATCCTGCATGGCTCAGAACAGCCAATTTTTGAATCAAATAGGCCTCTAGTCCAATGGGAATGTGCGCGAGTAGCTATAAAAATGATAGCGAAAACGGGGCAGTTTCCCAGTCTCTCAATCGGCTGATGCGCTCCAGCGGTTGTCCCAGGCCTTGTCGAGCGTGCGCCGGTCGCGTTTGGTGGGGCGTCCATGTTCCTGGCTGCCGGCCGGATCGGCTGCCACCCGGCGCTGCTCGGCGGCCTCGGCTTTGAGGCGCAGGCTTTCTTCGGTTTCTTCGTAGAGCTGCTGGGCCACCGGCGCTGCGCCTCGCAGCTTGCTGATGCCGCGCACCATCAGGGTACGGGTGTAGGGGCCCTGCCGCAGTGTCACGGTGTCGCCGGATTTGACTTCACGCGCGGGCTTGGCTTCGATGCCGTTGATGCGTACGCGGCCCTTGTCAATTTCTTCCACTGCCAGGGCGCGGGTCTTGTAGAAGCGGGCGGCCCACAGCCACTTGTCGATTCGCAATTTGTCCATTGGGGCCTATTCTGTACCAAGGCATGGGGCGCTGTGTAGGATCGCGCCGCGTTTAGATCGTGAACAGGTTCTCACGTCGTGGGCAGGCGTACCGTGGCGTCCAGGCCCGTCACACGGCCGTGCACGACGCGGTTTTCCAGCGTAATGCTGCCATGCATGGTTTCGGTGATCTCGCGGCAAATGGCCAGGCCCAGCCCGGAGCCGTGGCGCACGTTGCCTGCGGAAAAAGGCTGGTAGAGCCGCGCCGACAACTCTGCCGACACCCCCGGCCCGCTGTCGCTGATGGTCATGGCGACAACGCTTGCATCGCGCACAATGCGCACCGTCAGCGTGCCGCCGGCCGGCGTATGCTTGATGGCGTTGTGCAGCAGGTTGCGCGTGAGTTCGCCCAGCATCCATTCATGCGATGTGACGCGCGCCGGCACGGTTTCTATCTCGAAATCGATGTCCTTCTCGGCAATCAGGGGCGAGAGGTCCAGCGCCACAGAGCGCACCACCTGCGCCAGGTCGATGGCCTGCAGGTCAGCCTGCTGGCGCAATTGCTCCACCTTGGCCAGCGCCAGCATCTGGTTGGCCAGGACGGTGGCGCGGTCCACCGTCTGGTTGATTTCCGCCAGCGCGTCACGGGCATCCATGTCGCCGCGCAGTGCGGATTGCACCTGTACCTTGAGCACCGCCAGCGGTGTGCGCAGCTGGTGGGCCGCATCCCGGACAAAGCGCTTCTGGTTGTCCAGCAGGTGCTGCAGCCGGCCCATGACCTCGTTGGTGGCATCCACCAGCGGCAGAAGTTCGCGGGGCGCATCGGGCGCGGTAATTGCCGTCAGGTCGCCTTCGGGACGGGCCTGCAGCTCGGCGCTGAGGCGCCGTACGGGCCGGGTGGCGCGCTGCACCACGACGATCGCCACCAGGGCGATCACCGCCAGCAGCAGGGCCTGGCGCCACAACGTGTCGAACAGGATTTTGCGGGCCAGTGTTTTGCGCAGTTCCAGGGTTTCGGCCACCTGGATTACCGCCATGGCGCGGCCTTTTGCACTGGACACGGGCTGGAGCAGAACCGCGACCCGCACATCGTCGCCCATGAAGACGTCGTCATAAAAATCCACCAGCGCCGAATAGGGGGGCCGTGCCGGGATGCGCCCGTGCCAGAACGGCAACTCCGAAAAACCGGACACCATGCTGCCGCCGAGGCTGGAGACCCGGTAAAAAAGCCGGCTCTGGTTGTCAGCTTCAAAAGCTTCCAGCGCCGCGTAGGGCACTGTGACGCGCAGCTCGGACTGCTCGTCGTAGCCCGTAACATCGAGCTGCTCGCCGATGGATTTGGCAGAAGCCAGCAGCGTACGGTCATAAGCCGTGTTCACCGCGCCCAATGCCTGCCGGTACAGGCTGAAGGTGTTGGCCACTACCAGCAGGCCCACCGGCAAAAGAATGCCGATGAGCAGGTATCTGCGCAGGGAGATGGCGCTTGCGCCGGGTTTTGTTTCGGGTGCTGCGGGGGGAACTGCCTGAACGTCCTGTCGCGGCTGCGGGGAGCTCATGCATCCACTTTCAACAAATAGCCCAGGCCGCGCAGCGTGACCAGCGTGACGCCGGTTTGCGCCAGTTTCTTGCGCAGGCGGTACACCACCACTTCCACCGCCTCGTATTGCACGTCCGCCTCGCCGGGAAACACCAGCTCGAACAAGCGCTCTTTTGACACTGCATGGCCGGGTTTGGCGATCAGTGCCTGCAACAGCGCCAGTTCACGGGGCGTCAGCTCCAGCACCTGGTCGCGGTGGTAGATGGCCCCGCTGTCTTTTTCATAGCGCAACTCGCCCACGATCTGTGCGCCGGCGTCGTTTTCCATGGGAAGGGCGGTTGCCGCACGCCGGCGGCTCAGGGCACGCAGGCGTGCTTCCAGCTCATCGAGGTCGAAGGGTTTGGGCAGGTAGTCGTCGGCCCCGGTGTTCAGGCCCATGATGCGGTCACCTACCGTGCCGCGTGCGGTCAAAATCAGCACCGGTGTGGCCAGCCCCTTGAGGCGCGCCTGTTCCAGCACCTGCAAGCCGTCCATGCCGGGAAGGCTGAGGTCCAGCACCACCACATCGGGCTGGGTGTCCGTCCATTGCGCCAGCGCCTGGCGGCCGTCGGTGCAGCTGAAAACCTCCATGCCGCGGCGGCCCAGTGCTCGCTGCAGCGCGGCCTGCATCGAGGCATCGTCTTCGATCAGTAACAATTTCATGGGGGGCAACATGTTAGGGCCTGTTAACACTATGTTTGCAAGATGCGTTGCGAGTCAAAAAGGCCTTGAGCAAGGCGCAAAACGCAGGCGGGGTGGACCCCGTCAAGGCTTTGCAACGCCGCGCAAGGCTTTTTTGATCGCAACCCGGAGGGAATGGGGTGAGAAAGCCGCCACTCGGCGTTGCGCTCCTAGCCCAGACGAAGGTCTGGGCGTCGTCACGCGCCTTGATTGGCGGCTTTCTCACCCCATTCGCATTTGCAAACATAGTGTTAACAGGCCCTAGACATTAGCACTTTCCCCAATGCTTCCGGACAGCCGTTTGACAGAAACGAAGCGCATGATAAGCCCGTGATCGGCTGGATGCCTTCGCCAGCCCGGCAAGCTCAACAATTTCACAATCCTATTTTCAAGGAGACATTCATGCGTCGCGATACCTTTCTCAAATCCCTGGCAGCCATGGCGGCTGCGGGCGCCTTGCCCCTGCCGGCTTTTGCCGCGGCCAACGTCAAGATGATGATTCCCGCCAATCCCGGCGGCGGATGGGACACCACGGGCCGTGCCCTGGGCAAGGCCCTGACGGACTCCAAGGCCGCCGATACCGTGACCTATGACAACAAGGGCGGCGCCGCCGGCGCACTGGGCCTGGCCCAGTTCGTCAACGGCTCCAAGGGCGACCCCAACGCACTGATGGTGATGGGCGCCGTCATGCTGGGTGGCCTGATCACCGGCAAACCGCCGGTCAGCCTGTCGCAAGCCACCCCGATTGCACGCCTGTCCAGCGAATACAACGTGTTTGTGCTGCCTGCCAACTCGCCATTCAAGTCCATGAAGGACGTGGTCGAGCAGCTCAAGAAAGACCCCGGCAGTGTGAAGTGGGGCGGCGGTTCGCGCGGCTCCACCGAGCACATCGCAGCGGCCATGATCGCGCAGAAGGTCGGTGCCGATCCCTCGAAGATCAACTATGTGGCTTTCCGCGGCGGCGGCGAAGCCACGGCTGCCATCCTGGGCGGCAACGTCACAGTGGGCGGCAGCGGCTACAGCGAATTTGCCGAGTACATCAAGGCCGGCAAGATGAAGGCCATTGCCGTGACCTCGGGCAAGCGCCTGCCCGGTGTGGATGTGCCGACGCTCAAGGAGCAGGGCATTGACGTCGAAATCGGCAACTGGCGCGGGGTCTACGGTGCGCCTGGCATCACGGACGCACAGCGCAAGGCCCTGACCGACATGGTGCTGGCCGCGCTCAAGTCGCCGGCCTGGGCCGAAGCCGTCAAGAAGAACGACTGGACTCCCGCAGTCCTGACGGGCGAGGCATTTGCCAAGTTCGTGGATGACGACTTTGCGGCGCTGCGCGCCACGATGGTCAAGTCCGGCATGGTCTGATCTTCGGCGTTTTTACGCCCCCCACGCTTTCGCGTATCAGCGGCACGCGGCGCCGTCAAATTTGATGAAAATTTGACGAAAGGCCCGCGTGCCCCCAGACTGCTCATGTCTGGCCAACCTTCCCCGCCTTTCGGGAACTATAACGATGACAACTTCAGATCCCTCGGCCGTCTGGCCGCAAACTCTGGTCGGTGCCGGTGTGCTGCTGACCGGCCTGGCGCTGGCCTTTGGTGCGATCAGCATTTCTTCCGAGGCAGGTTATGGCGGTGTAGGCCCCAATTTCCTGCCCTGGGTGGTGTCGGTGGGCCTCGCCATTTGTGGCGCCTTCATCATCTGGGAGGCGCGCAGTGGCGGCTTTCGGGACCTGGACCTGCCTTCGGGTGCGGCGCAGGCCTACTGGCCGGGTTTTGTATGGGTCTCGGCGGGCTTGTTGCTTAATGCCGCCCTCATCACCACCATCGGTTTTATTCTGAGCTGCACGCTGTGTTATTTGCTGGCTGTGCAAGGCCTGCGCCGTGCGGGTGGCCAGGCAAGCGTCAATGCGCCGCTTACCTGGGTCACCGATTTTGGGGTGGGTTTCGCGATTTCTGCGCCGGTGTTCTGGATGTTCACGAAATTCCTGGCGATTAATCTGCCGGGCCTGACCAGCACGGGGTGGATCTGATGGATATTTTCAATGCCCTGATGGCGGGTTTCGCGACAGCGATCACGCCGGTTAATTTGCTCTGGTGTCTGGTGGGTTGTGCTCTCGGCACGGCGGTGGGTGTGCTGCCCGGCATCGGCCCGGCGGTGGCGGTGGCGATGCTGCTGCCCATTACCGGCAAGGTCGATATCACGGCCTCGATGATCTTCTTCTCAGGCATTTACTACGGCGCGATGTATGGCGGATCGACCACGTCCATCCTGCTGAACACGCCTGGCGAAACCGCCAGCATGGTGACGGCCATGGAGGGTAACAAGATGGCCAAGAGCGGGCGCGCGGGCGCGGCACTGGCCACGGCTGCTATCGGCTCGTTTGTGGCAGGCACCATTGCCACCGTCATCGTCACGCTGTTTGCGCCTTTTGTGGCCGAGTTCGCAGTCAAGCTGGGTCCACCGGAATACTTCCTCTTGATGCTGCTGGCCTTCACCACGGTGAGTGCGGTGTTGGGCAAAAGCACCTTGCGCGGAATGACGGCGCTGCTGGTCGGCCTGGCCGCAGGCTGCGTGGGACTCGACCAGATCTCCGGCCAGGGGCGCTATACCGGCGGCATCCCGGAACTGCTGGACGGCATTGAAATCGTGTTGGTGGCGGTGGGCCTCTTTGCGGTTGCCGAAGTGCTCTATGGGGTGCTGTATGAAGGCCGCATGGTGGAAGAGCAGAACAAGCTCAGCCGCGTGCACATGACCAAGGCGGACTGGAAGCGGTCGATCCCCGCCTGGTTGCGTGGCACGGCCATCGGCACGCCCTTCGGGTGCATCCCGGCGGGCGGCACCGAGATCCCGACCTTCCTGAGCTATGCAACGGAAAAGAAGCTGGCCCAAAACCAGCCGCACAGTGCGGAGTTCGGCACCAAAGGCGCCATCGAAGGCGTGGCCGGCCCCGAGGCTGCCAACAATGCGACCGTGACGGCTGCGCTGATCCCGCTGCTCACATTGGGCATACCGACCTCCAACACCACGGCGATCTTGCTGGGCGCGTTCCAGAACTACGGCATCCAGCCCGGTCCGCAACTGTTCACCACGTCAGCCGCCCTGGTGTGGGCGCTGATTGCTTCGCTTTACATCGGCAACGTGATGCTGCTGGTGCTGAACCTGCCCATGGTGGGCCTGTGGGTCAAACTGCTGAAAATTCCCAAACCGCAGCTGTACGCGGGTATCCTGATTTTTGCGACGGTGGGCGCATACGGCATGCGGCAAAGTGCATTCGACCTCTTTTTGCTGTACGCCATCGGCCTGCTCGGTGTGCTGATGCGACGCTTTGACTTTCCGACCGCCCCTGTGGTGGTGGGCATGATCCTTGGCCCGCTGGCTGAGGCTCAATTGCGCAATGCCATGTCGATTGGCGAAGGCAGCCCCGCCGTGTTTTTCCAGCGCCCCATGTCGATCACGCTGGTCGTGATTGTGGTTGCGGTGCTGGTGCTTCCGCGTATGGCTAAATACTGGAAGGCGAAAAAACCTGCAAGTTGAGTTTTATTACTAAAAGGAGATGACATGCTGAACATCAAACGACGCACCGCATTGGGTGGGCTCGCCGGGTTGGGCCTGACCACATTGGGCAGTACATTCCCTGCATTGGCGCAATCCGCCAAGGCAGCGGCAGCTGTCGCTTCTCCAAAAGGTAAGGCCGCCAAACTAACTTCGAAACTGCGCATTGTGATACCGGCCAACGCCGGCGGGGGCTGGGACCAGACCGGCCGTGCGCTGGGTACGGCCTTGCTGGGTGTCGGCGCCGCTGACGAGATTGAATACGAAAACAAGGGCGGCAAGGGCGGCACCATCGGCCTAGCTTATTACGCCGAAAAATACGGCAACGATCCCAACACCCTGTTGATGGGCGGTATGGTCATGGTGGGCGCGGTTGCCTTGCAAAAACCCGCGGTCGACATGACTCGCATCCAGCCGATAGCCCGCCTGACCAGTGACTACCTCGTGGTGGTGGTGGCTGCCAGCTCGCCGATCCGTACCGTTGCCGATCTTGCCAGCCGGCTGCGCACCAACCCCAAAGACGTGCCGATCGCCGGCGGGTCGGCCGGTGGTGTGGACCACGTGTTTGCAGGGGTGTTGACCCGAGCCTCCCAAAGCAAACCGGAAGAACTGGTGTATTTGCCTTTCGCCGGCGGTGCCGAGGTGGTGCAGGCTGTGCTGGGTGGCAAGGCAGTGGCCGGCATATCGGGCTACAGCGAGTTCAGCGATGAACTCGCCAGCGGAAAATTGCGTGCCATTGGCGTGTCGTCCAAGCGCACGGTTTTTGGCATTCCCTCGATTCGCGAGCAGGGGCTCGATGTGGACATGGCCAACTGGCGTGGCGTGTTTACCGGCCAAAACGTGCCACCCGCCCGCCAGGCCGAAATGGTCGAAGCGGTGAAAGCCGCCGCAGGGTATGAGTCCTGGCAAAAAACACTGAAGCAGAACCACTGGGACTCTTCGCTGCTCTCGGGGCCCGGTTTTGCCAGCTTCATTGACTTTGACCTGACGACCTCGCGAGTCATGGTGCACCTGCTCAAGCTCAAAGCCTGACACTCTGCGGCAGGGTTTTCGGAAGGGGCGACCGCGTGGGTCACCCCTTTTCTTTCTCCGGCATCCATCTGATGGATGGCATGGAAAGTGCTGTACCTGCTGGGGAAGCCGGCAAATGCCGGCCTGTTGCCTGATACATGCCACCACCGCTGGAGAATCTCATGCCGACTGTTCGACGACGTATTTTTCTCGGTGGGCTCTCTTGCCTGGGCGCAGCTGCCGCCGGCGTTGTCCCTGCACCCTTGTGGGCACAGGCTGCCGTGAAGGGCAAGCTTGCGCCCAGGTTGCGCATCGTCATACCAGCCGCCTCGCGCAGCACGCTGGACGAAGCGGGCCGTGCCCTCGGCGATGCCTTGGTCGGTCTGGGCCTGAGCGACGAGATTGAATACGAAAACAAGGAGGGCAACGGCGGCACCACGGGGCTGGCCTGGTATGCCGGCAAGTACGGCTCCGATCCCAATGCGCTTTTCATGGGCGACAGCAACCTGGTCGGCGCAGTGGCTTTGCAAAAACCAGCCGTGGACCTGACCCGGCTCCGCCCGGTGGCCCGCCTGACCAGTGACTACCTGGTGGTGGTGGTCGCCGGCAACTCGCCCATCAAGACCGTCAACGAACTGGCTGAGCGCCTGCGCACCAGCCCCAGGCTGACGCCCATGGCGATTGGTTCTGTTGGGGGTGTGGACCACGTGTTCGCCGGCCTGCTGGCCAAGTCGGCCGGTAGCCGCCCTGAAGACCCGGTGTACCTGCCCTTTGCCCGCAATTTTGAGCTGGTGGATGCGGTATTGACCGGCAAGGCGATGGCCGGCGTTTCCGGATACGGAACTTTCAGCGCAGAACTGGCCAGCGGCAAGCTGCGCGCGGTGGGTGTGTCATCCAAGAAGACAAGCTACGGCGTGCGGTCCGTGCGGGAGCAGGGGCTGGATCTGGATATGGCGAACTGGCGGGCCGTCTTCACCGGCCAGGGCGTCACGCCCGCGCGCCAGTCGGAGATGGTTGAAGGCGTCAAGGCGTCGCTGGCCTATGAGCTCTGGAAAAAAACGCTCAAGGAAAGTTATTGGGAGCAGTCCTGGCTGTCCGGGGCTGACCTCACCAACTTTATCGACTTTGATACCAAGACCACACAGCTGATGATGCAACTGCTCAAGCTCAAGGCTTGATAGCCACCGCAAGGAATATGGCTTATTGGGTGGCGCCCAGGGCCCGCGCGCGCTGGCGTGTGCTGGCCAATTCCGCGGTGTCTGCACCGGCTGCCGGCCAGCCTGAAAGATGCTGCTGCGCCAGCTCGGCAAGCCCCGCAATCCATTCATGGCTGTCGTTCAGGCAGGGGATGTAGCAGAACTCCTTGCCGCCCGCGTGCAGGAAAGCCTCGCGGGCTTCCATGTTGATTTCCTCCAGCGTTTCGAGGCAGTCGCCGGTAAAGCCGGGACAGATTACATCGACGCGCCCGACACCTGCCTTTGCCAGGGCCACCAGTGTGGGCTCGGTGTACGGCTCAAGCCATTTGGCCTTGCCAAAGCGCGACTGGAAGGTCACCTTGTACTGCGCAGGCTGCAGGTTCAGTTGGGTGGCCAGCAGCCGGGCGGTTTTATGGCATTCGCAGTGATACGGGTCGCCCAGCTTCAGGGTGCGTTCGGGTACGCCGTGAAAACTCATCACCAGTTGTTCGCCGCGGCCGGCGGTGCGCCAGTGTTCGCGCACGCGTGCCGCCAGCGCGCTGATATAGCCGGGATGATCGTGGTAGTGGTTGACAAAGCGGAACTCGGGGATGCGGCGTATGCGCGCCGCCCAGGTGTAGACCGCATCAAAGACGCTGGCGGTGGTGGTGCCGCTGTATTGCGGATAGGCCGGCAGGATGAGGATGCGCATGACGCCGTCGGCCTTGAGCTGGTCAAGCTGCGAGGCGATGGATGGATGGCCGTAACGCATGGCGTAACGCACCTCGACGGGCAGTCCGCGCACTGCCAGGTAACCGCGCAGCATGACAGCCTGCTTTTGCGTCCACACCCGCAGCGGCGAGCCTTCCTTCATCCAGATGCTGGCGTACTTGGCCGCGGACTTTTTGGGCCGCACGCGCAGGATGATTCCGTGCAGGATCAGCCACCAGAGCGCTCTGGGGATCTCCACCACGCGCGGGTCGCTTAAAAACTCCGCGAGGTAGCGGCGCAATGCCGGTGCCGTCGCCTCATCGGGCGTACCCAGGTTGCAGAGCAGGACGGCCGTGCCGCAGGCCGTGGGCGTGGCTGGCGCTGCACCGTGCGTGAAGGGGGGCTCGGGGTTGAAAGGTGTGAGGATGCGCGAGCGAAAAGACATGGGTTATTCTCGCCTATCCCATTGACGCTGCCTATGCTTGACCTGTCCACCATAAAAGCCATCACACTTGACCTCGATGACACCCTGTGGCCCATCTGGCCTGCCATTGAAAGGGCCGAGAAAGCACTGGACGACTGGCTCAGCCAGCATGCACCGATGACCGCGGCGCTGTTCTCCAATCCGGCGGCGCGCCATGAGATCCGGGAGCACGTCACACGCTCGCGCCCGGAGCTCAAATACAACCTGAGCGCGATACGCCGGGAGGCGATACGGGTGGCGCTGTACCGCTCCGGCGAAGACCCGTTGCTGGCGGAAGCCGCGTTCAACGTCTTCTTTGAAGAGCGCAACCGGGTCACCTTGTTTGAAGACGCGGTGCTGGCGCTGGAATTCCTGTCCGGGCGTTACCCGCTGGTGGCGGTTTCCAACGGCAACGCGGACGTCGAACGAATCGGCATCGGCCGGTATTTCAGGGCGGCCATCAGCGCCCAGCAGTTCGGTGTGGGCAAGCCCGACCCGCGCATTTTTCATGCGGCAGCTGGGGCCGTGGAGGTGCAGCCCCAGGAAGTATTGCATGTGGGTGACGACGCCACGCTGGACGTGCTGGGCGCGCTTAATTGCGGCATGCAGACGGTGTGGGTGAATCGCTCCGACCAGATGTGGGCACACCCCGCGGTGCCGCACGAAACAGTGACCACGCTGACCGAGCTGTGCGATTTGTTCCCGCGCTGAACGGGTTGACTTTCAGGAGGCGCTTTCCATGACACTCAAAATCTACGGCACAGCTGCCTCACGCGCAGCGCGCCCCCTGTGGGCGGCGCAGGAAATGGGCCTGGCCTATGAGCACGTTGCGTTGCCGTATGTGGGTGGCGCCACGCGCACGCCGGAATTTCTCGCCATCAACCCGAACGGCCGCATCCCGGTAGTGGACGACGATGGGGTTCTGGTCTGGGAGTCCATGGCCTGCGTGCTTTACCTGGCCGAGCGATTCAAAAAAAACGATGCGCCAGGCCTTGCCGCACAGAACCCTGCGGAGCAGGCAGACAT
The DNA here is from genome assembly GCF_056402835.1 of Polaromonas sp. P3_B4. Lineage (NCBI taxonomy): Bacteria > Pseudomonadati > Pseudomonadota > Betaproteobacteria > Burkholderiales > Comamonadaceae > Polaromonas > Polaromonas sp. P3_B4. The sequence continues at coordinate 2,112,241 of NZ_JBFUGQ010000001.1, read as the reverse complement.
CCTGCGCTGGAGCTTCTGGGTGGTGACCGAGTGCGAAAAAGACGCCCTGGCGTTCCTGATGCATCGCATCATGATGCCGGCAGAGCGCCGCAAGCCCCAGTTGGCCGAGGACGCCGAGCGGCATCTGCTGGGCCCACTGCGGGTGCTTGAGCAGCATTTGCAGTCGCGCAGCTACCTGGCGGGTGAACGCTTTACGGCGGCCGATATCTGCGTGGCTTCCGTGCTGGCGTGGATTCAGGGTGCTGCCGGTCTGATGGCGCAATGCCCGGCAGTGGACGAGTGGCTCAAGCGCTGTCTTGCGCGTCCGGCGTACCGTGCAGTGAGATTGATGGCGAAAAGTGCCTGAAACCCTTTGTGGCTTTGCGCAAACAGCTATTTAATTAATAGCAATACGGGTGACGTGGCCGCAATGACCGCGGAGCGCGGATGTGCCGGGGCAGATCAATGCAGGCGCTGCGCCGCTTCCAGCCCCGAGCGCACGGCGCCTTCCAGCGTGGCCGGATAAGGCCCGGCGATGTAGTCGCCACAGGCATAAAGACCTGGTGCTACGTCGATTGCCGGGCGCAGCAGGCCCGGCGTGCAGGCAAAAGTCGCGCGCTTTTCCACGATGGTTTGCACCTCCTGCAAGGTGCCCAGGCCCAGCTGCTGTGCCGCCTGCGCCAGTACCTGTGCCGCCAGCGTCGCGCCGTCGCCGGTGCTGGCGCTGATCACAAAAGCCAGCAGACCGGTGGGACCGCCGAGTTGCCCGCGGTCGAACACAAATTGCGCGGGTGCGGTCGCATCGGCGCGTAAGGACAGCATGGGCTGCTCAAGGCGCACGCCTGCCGCCCAGGCGTAGACCGTGGTCAGCGCTTCGTGTTGAAGGCCTTTCACTTGTGCCAGCCAGTCGCCTGGTTGCAGGCCGCTGCTTTCCACAAGCCGCGCCGCTTCATGGGGCGGGCAGGCCAGCACCACGCAGTCGAATGCCGCGCCGATGTCCGTACTGACCACCCAGCTCGAACCAAGAGGCGCAATGGATTGCACGCGGGCGCCCAGCCGCACGGTGCTGCCCTGGGCCGCCAGCCAGCGCAGGGCGGCGTCGGGCAGCAGCGCGCTGAGGTCGGCGCGCGGCAGCAAGAGGTTGGAGCCGCCGCTTTCCGAGAATAGCGAGTCGTGCATTACGCGCAGGAAAACCTGGCCGCTGGCGCGCTCAGCGGGCGTGTTCAGCGCCGAGACGCAGAGGGGCTCGATCAATGAGGCCATGGCACCGGGTGACAGGCCGCGGCACAGGTCGGCCACCGACACGCCGGGATCGCACTTGAATTTCGCGAGCTGCCAGCCGACGGCGACCTTGAGCATCGAGAGTTTGTCGGCCCAGGACCAGCCGCGCGCCAGGACGATGCCGGCCAGCGCATCGAGGGGGGCCGGCAGCTGCGGAAGCCTCAGGCCGCTGCCGTCCGGAAACCGCAATGTCAGCGGCAGCCGCAGCAAGGAAGTTTCTGCGTCGACACCCAGGTCCTTCATCAGGCGCAGCGTTTCGGCATAAGCGCCAATCAGGATGTGCTGGCCGTTGTCGAGCACGACCGGCTTGCCTGCCACAGTGCCGCCAACGCGGCGCGCCCGCCCGCCGGCGATGCGGGTGGCCTCAAACAACGTGACCTGATAACCCAGGCGCGTGGCCTCGACAGCCGCAGTGCAGCCGGCCCAGCCGGCGCCGATCACGGCGACTCTCATGACGGGCACGCTGGCAGCAACGGAGAACAGGCGCGGTGAGCGAGCACAGGAGCTATGTGCAAGCCGGGGCCGCGGAACTGGCTTTGCCAGGCCGCAGGCGCAGCGCCCCCGCGGGGGGCAGCGAACCACACGAAGTGGGGAGCGTGGGGGCTCATTGGATCTTGCCGAAGGCCTGGGTCTTCCACGCTAACCAGAATTTGCGCAGCGGTGTGAGGCTGACGCGCTGGTGCAGCACCTGGTAGCCGTCGGCGGCGATTTCGCGCAGCAGGGTGCGGTAGATGCTGGCCATCATGAGGCCGGGTTTCTGGGCGCGGCGGTCGGCTTCGGGCAGCATGGCCAGCGCTTCGTCGTAAAGTGCCAGCGCGCGGTCGGTCTGGAATTTCATCAGCGCGCTGAAGCGGTCGGAGTACTGGCGCTTGAGGACCTCATGCGCCTTCACGTCAAATTGCTGCAGCTCGTTGACGGGCAGGTAGATGCGGCCGCGCATCGCGTCTTCGCCGACGTCCCGGATGATATTGGTGAGCTGGAACGCCAGGCCGAGTTTGTGCGCGTAGGCGGTGGTGGCTTCGTCGGTCTGGCCGAAGATGCGCGCCGCCACTTCGCCCACGATGCCGGCCACCAGGTGGCAATACTGCCGCAGGCCGGGAAAATCCAGGTAGCGGTTCTGCTCCAGGTCCATCTGGCAGCCGTCGATGACAGCCTGCAGGTGGCGCGCTTCGATGCGGTAAGTTGGGGCGTGCGGCATCAGCGCTTTCATCACCGGATGCGTCGGGTTGCCGGCATAGGCGTTTAGCACCTCGCCTTGCCACCAGGCGAGCTTGGTGCGCGCTACACCGGGGTCGGTGATTTCGTCGACGACGTCGTCGATTTCGCGGCAAAAGGCGTAGAACGCGGTGATGGCGGCGCGCCGTTCCTTGGGTAAAAACAGGAAGGCGTAATAGAAACTGCTGCCGGATGCGGCGGCTTTTTGCTGGACATATTGCTCAGGCGTCATACGGTAATTGTCACATGGGACTTGTTGGCCGGATGGGTATCAGGATGCTTTGGGGGCAGTGCGTTCGGCGACGTAAAGCTTCAGCGCAAGCACCAAGGCAATCAGGACGACCCAGACGATCAATACATCGCCGAATTGCCAGAAGAGCCAGAGCGGAGAGCCTAATTGACCCAGCAAGGGCAGCAGGAACGGCTGCAGCCGCGGTGTCCAGAAACCAGGCCTGGACATGCAGGCCGATACCAGGGGATCGAAGCTGCCCGGATTGCATCCGAGGGCCTGCAGTATTTCGCGCGATACATACGTGCTCAGGAAGGGCGTGCCGAAGGCGATGCAAAACGCAATCAACCCCAGCAGCAGAATCCAGAAGCTGGATTGCAGAAAACGGTGCAAGGCCCGCCGGAAGGAAATTGCTGCCGGGACAGGCGCACGCGAAGTGGTCACGGGCTTGCGGGGGTTCTGGGCGGCATGGCGGCTCCAGCCGATGGCAACCAGCCAGGCCAGGATGAGCCCCCAGAAACTGCGCAGCAGCATGAAGGGGTAGTCCAGCGGCGTCTCTGCAGACAAAAAGGGTGTGAGCCTTGAGGCCAACGCGTTCTGGAGGAAGGAACACGTTCCGGCTCGCGGGTCTGCATGGAATTGGCAATTGAGGGCGGCCAGGGCCTGCTCTGCAATGACGCCGCCGATCAGCGCGAAGCTGGTGCAAAAGAGAAAGAGGCCCCACACCAGCGCGCGATGGAGTCCCGAAGGAGGCAGTTTTGCCGGTGGCGTTGCCATGTGGCTTCCTGTGGGTTTGTTGATGGATCTGTCCGTCCTGGTGAGATCCGGTTGTTTGCCTACATGAACAGCGCACGCCAGCCCATCACCAGCACATCCCGGGGGCCGAGCTTGGGGCGCCGCTGCAGGGTATTGAATCCCTGGGACTCGATCTTCTCAAGGATGCGCAAGCCGCCTTGCACCACCAGGCGCAACTCCCAGCCGCCGCGGCCCGGTATTCTTTTCGTGAGTGGCAAGCCTTTTAGCATCGTGGCCCTTGCAGAGCGTGCGCAAGCAGCTATCAAATTGATAGTAGAGGGGTTGGCATCCAGCGCCAGCAGCTGCGCTTCGTCAACGCCGTGGCGGGCCCAGGCATCGGCCGGCAGGTAAATACGGCCGCGCGGAATGTCCACGCTGAGGTCTTGCCAGAAGTTGATGAGCTGCAGGGCGGTGCAAATGCAGTCGCTCATGTGCAGCGAGGCGGCGTCATGGATGCCGTACAGGTGCAGCAGCAGCCGGCCCACGGGATTGGCCGAGCGGTTGCAGTAATGGGCCAGTTCGGCCTCATCGGCATAACGCTGCTTGACGACGTCCTGCTCAAAAGCGCTGAGTAAGTCAGCCAGCAGGTTTACCGGCAGCTGGAATTCCGCCATCATGGGCGCCAGCTGTGCAAACACCGGCGCCCAGCGAGACGAGGGCGCCAGGCCTGTGGAGGCGGCCACCAGGTCGGCGCGGTAGGCCGCCAGGTCATCCAGGCGTGCTTGCGGCGGGGCATCGCCTTCATCGGCGATGTCATCCGCCGTGCGGGCAAACCAGTAAATCGCCGCGATGGGCGGGCGCAGGCGCGGTGGGCACAGCAGCGAAGCCACCGGGAAGTTTTCATAGTGCGCCACACCCTGCAGAGACGGCGTCAGGGTGGCTGGCGATTGGGAGCCTTGGGTCATGCGGGCGATTGTCGCTTGACAAGCTCTGGCAATTACCCTAGATTACTAACCGGTCAGTCAGTAGCAGCTTCCTGACTCTTTTCCAGGCTCATTTTTTACCCTGCCATCCAAGCGGGTTTCATCCCGATCAGATCATGAACAAAACCGTTTTCTCCCTGGTGGGCGCCGCCGTCCTGCTGGCAGCCTGTTCCAAACCCGCCCCGCCAGAAGAGCCGGTTCGGGCCGTCAAGGTGATCACTGTCGGGACCAACGCCTTTTCATCGAGCCACGAATATGCCGGCGAGGTCCGCGCCCAGGTGGAATCGAGGCTCGGCTTTCGGGTTGCGGGGAAGATCATCAAGCGGCAGGCTGAACTGGGCCAGCGCGTCAAGGCCGGGCAAGTGCTTGCCAACCTCGATCCCCAGGATTACAAGCTCGCGGCCGATGCAGCCCGTGCGCAGGTGGCAGCTGCGGCCACCAACCGCGACCTCGCTGCTGCCGATTTCAAGCGCTACAGGGAGCTGAAAGAGCAGAACTTCATCAGCGGTGCCGAGCTTGAGCGCCGTGAAACCACGCTGAAGGCGGCCCAGGCGCAACTGGAGCAAGCCCAGTCCCAGCTGGCAGTGCAGGGCAACCAGGCAAACTACGCGGCGCTGGTCGCCGACGTGTCAGGTGTCGTCACCGCCATCGAGGCCGAGCCGGGCCAGGTCGTGACGGCCGGCGCGCCGGTGGTGCGGATTGCAGCGGATGGTGTGCGTGACGTGGTGTTCTCTGTGCCCGAAGACAAGGTGGCGGCGATCAAGGTCGGCTCGCCGGTCAGTATCCGCGTGTGGTCCCAGACCGCCGAATTGACCGGAAAAGTGCGCGAAGTGGCGGCCAGCAACGACCCCGTCACGCGGACCTACACCGTCAAGGTTTCTGTTGACGCGAAAGAACCGCCGCCGCTGGGCGCCACGGTGTATGTGGTGCCGCAGGCCGGCAGCGTGGTCGGCGCGCCGGTCATCAAGCTGCCGACAACGGCGCTGCGCCAGGAAGGCAAGGCCACGGCGGTATGGGTGGTTGACAAGGCCACCATGACCGTCAAGCCGCAACTCATTCAGGTTGCCACGGCAGACGGCAACGACGTGGTGGTGGCTTCCGGGCTGCAGCCCGGGATGATGGTGGTCAGCGCCGGCGTGCATGTGCTCTCACCGGGCCAGAAAGTCAGTATTTACCAGCCGAGTGTGGCTGTAGCCGGTGCCAGTCCTGCGCAAACAGCTATTAATTCCGTAGCAACACCTGTGGTGCCCGCGGCCCCTGTCACGGTGCCGGCTGCCGTTTCCGCAGCTTCTGCTGCGAAGTGAGGGCGGCATGACGCAACCCCACCCAGACAGCAGCAGCGCTGCCGGCGAACTGGCTTCGCCCTCGACCCGGTTCAACCTTTCCAAATGGGCGCTGGACCATCCGGCGCTCACCCGTTACCTCCTGCTGGTGCTGATGATTCTGGGCTTTGCCGCCTACTTTCAGCTCGGACAGGACGAAGACCCACCGTTTACCTTTCGCGCCATGGTGGTGCGCACCTACTGGCCGGGGGCCACGGCGCAGCAGGTGGCCGAGCAGGTGACCGACAAGCTGGAGCGCACGCTGCAGGAAGCGCCCTTCGCCGACAAGATACGCAGCTACTCCAAGCCGGGCGAGTCGCAGATCATTTTCCAGATCAAGGATTCGTCCAAGCCCGCGGACGTGCCCAACGTCTGGTATTCGGTACGCAAGAAGGTCGCAGACATGCGCGGCACCCTGCCCGGCGGTATCCAGGGGCCGTTCTTCAACGACGATTTCGGCGACGTTTATGGCGTGATCTACGCGCTGGAGGCCGACGGTTTTAATTACGCCGAACTCAAGACCTTTGCCGACGATGTGCGCCAGCAACTGCTGCGCGTACCCGACGTGAGCAAGGTTGAACTTTTCGGCGTGCAAGATGAAAAAGTTTTCATCGAAATCTCGCAAAAGCGCCTGGCGCAACTGGGGCTGGACCTGAACCAAGTGCTGGCGCAGCTGGGCCAGCAAAACGCGATTGAGTCGGCCGGGGCGGTTCAGACGCCGCTGGATGTCGTGCAGGTGCGCGTGGCGGGCCAGTTCGAAGTGATTGAGCAGCTGCGGGTGATGCCGATCCGGGGCAGTTCGGGCAACCAGCTACAACTGGGTGACATTGCCGAGATCAAGCGCGGCTATGTGGATCCGCCTTCCGTGAAGGTGCACCACCAGGGCAAGGAAGTGATTGCATTGGGCGTGTCCATGGGTAAGGGCGGGGACATCATCGCTTTGGGCAAGTCGCTCACCGCGCTCTCAGCCCGCATCGAGAAAACCCTGCCCGCCGGTATCAAACTGGTGAACGTGCAGAACCAGCCCAAGGCGGTGGCGACCTCGGTGAATGAATTTGTGCGCGTGCTGATCGAGGCCGTGGTGATCGTGCTGGCGGTCAGTTTCATCGCCCTGGGCTTTCACAAGCGGCCACACAACGGCCCCGGCCAGTTGCCGTTGTGGAAGCGCTATTACATCGACATGCGGCCCGGCCTGGTGGTGGGCATCACCATTCCCCTGGTGCTGAGCCTGACCTTTCTGGCCATGTGGTACTACGGTATCGGGCTGCACAAGATTTCGCTGGGCTCGCTGATCATCGCGCTGGGCCTGCTGGTGGACGATGCCATCATCGCTGTCGAAATGATGGTGCGCAAGATGGAGGAGGGCTACGACAAGGTGCGCGCCGCCACCTTCGCCTATGAGATCACCGCCATGCCCATGCTGACGGGTACCTTGATTACCGCCGCGGGCTTTTTGCCTATCGGCCTGGCCAAGTCCACCACCGGTGAATACACCTTCGCGATTTTTGCGGTGACCGTGATCGCGCTGGTGCTCAGCTGGATCGTTTCCGTGTATTTCGTGCCTTACCTGGGCACGCTGCTGCTCAAGGTGCCGCCGCATGTGCAGGAAGTGGCCGCGGGCCAGGACAGCCCGCACGAAATGTTCGACAGCCCGTTCTACAGCAATTTCCGCAAAACGGTGAACTGGTGCGTGCAGCACCGCTGGATCACGATCGGATCCACCGTGCTGATCTTCGCGTTGGGCATCGTGGGGATGGGCAAGGTGCAGCAGCAGTTCTTCCCCGACTCCAGCCGCCCTGAAATCATGGTCGACATCTGGTTCCCGGAAGGGACTTCCTTCGCCGCCAACGAGGCTACGGCCAAACGGGTTGAGGCGCGCCTGATGAAGGAAGAGGGCGTGAGCACGGTGAGCACCTGGATAGGCTCGGGCGTGCCGCGCTTTTATTTGCCGCTGGACCAGGTCTTTCCGCAGACCAACGTGTCGCAGATGATTGTGGTGCCTCAGGATTTGAAGGTGCGCGAATCATTGCGCATCAAGCTGCCGGCGCTGCTGGCCACCGAATTTCCCGAGGTGCGGGGCCGCGTCAAGCTGCTGCCCAACGGCCCGCCGGTGCCTTACCCGGTTCAGTTCCGTGTCGTGGGCATTGACCCGCTGGTGCTGCGCGAGCGCGCCGATGAAGTCAAGGCGGTGATGCGCGAAAGCGGCAACACGCGCGGCGTCAACGACAACTGGAATGAATCGGTGAAAGTGCTGCGGCTGGAAGTGGATCAGGCCAAGGCGCGCACGCTGGGCGTGACCAGCCAGTCGATTGCACAGGCTTCGCGCACCATCCTGGCAGGCACGCAGGTGGGCCAATTCCGTGAGGGCGACAAGCTGATTGACATCGTGCTGCGCCAGCCGCTGGACGAGCGCAACGCCATCACCGACATCGGCAACGCCTATCTGCCCACGGCGTCGGGCAAAGCGATTCCGCTGACGCAGATTGCCAAGCCGGTATTTACCTGGGAGCCGGGTGTGATGTGGCGCGAGAACCGCGACTACGCCATCACGGTGCAGAGCGACATCGTTGAAGGTCTGCAAGGCGCCACGGTGACGCAGGAGTTGATGCCCAAGCTCAAGGCGCTGGAAGCCAAATGGCAGGGCAATGGCATGACGGGCTACCGCATCCAGGTGGCTGGCGCGGTGGAAGAAAGCAGCAAGGGTTCGGTTTCCATTGTTGCTGGATTGCCGGTGGCGCTGTTTATCATCCTCACGCTGTTGATGCTGCAACTGCACAGTTTCAGCCGTTCGATCCTCGCCTTTCTGACGGGCTTCATGGGCATCGCAGGCGTGGCCGGAGCACTGCTACTGCTGAACCGGCCGTTTGGTTTCGTCGCGCTGCTGGGCGTGATTGCACTGTTCGGCATGATCATCCGCAACTCCGTCATCCTGATCGACCAGATCGAGCAGGACCGTGCCCGAGGCGTGCCCACCTGGGACGCCATCGTCGAATCCGCCGTGCGCCGGTTGAGGCCTATCGTGCTGACGGCTGCCGCCGCGGTGCTGGCGATGATCCCGCTGTCGCGCAGCGTGTTCTGGGGGCCTATGGCGGTCGCCATTATGGGCGGCCTGGTGGTGGCGACGGTGCTGACCTTGCTGGCTCTGCCTGCCATGTATGCAGCGTGGTTCCGTGTCAAACGGGAAGACGGGCAGGACATCAAGCCACAAGACAGCGCCAAGCCACTGCCGGCGTGATTCTCTCTGGCCGCCGGTTGCGGACGGAAAACCGGGCCCGATAACGGCTAAAATAGAGAGTTGACCGATTTCAAGCGGGGATTCGGAGGTTTTTCGGATTCCCGTTTTTGTTTCCGGCGCGCGGGTGGCGAAATTGGTAGACGCACCAGGTTTAGGTCCTGACGCCAGCAATGGTGTGGGGGTTCGAGTCCCCCCCCGCGCACCACCCTGAGACCTGTGGGCACCTGTTGCCCCGTGCGCTCAGCCGTTGCGGAAATCCCGCAACATGCCAGGTGAAAACCTGTTTTGACTATTTTTGATCTTAGGAACCATCATGGCCGTGACTGTTGAAACCCTTGAAAAGCTCGAGCGCAAAATGACGCTCACGCTGCCCGTCAACACCATCCAGTCGGAAGTTGACACCCGTCTGAAGAAGCTGGCCCGCACGGTCAAGATGGACGGTTTCCGTCCGGGCAAAGTCCCCATGAACGTGGTGGCCCAGCGTTATGGCTATTCGGTGCATTACGAAGTCATGAACGACAAGGTCGGCGAGGCTTTTGCCGTGGCCGCCAACGAAGCCAAGCTGCGCGTTGCCGGCCAGCCGCGCATCAGCGAAAAAGAAGGTGCGCCTGAGGGCGAACTGGTGTTTGACGCGGTGTTTGAGGTTTACCCTGAAGTCAAGATCGCCGACCTGTCGGGCGCCGAAGTCGAAAAGGTCAGCGCTGAAGTCAGCGACGCCGCCATCGACAAGACGCTGGATATCCTGCGCAAGCAGCGCCGTACCTTTGCCCAGCGCGCAGCCGATGCGCCGGCGCAAGACGGTGACCGCGCCACCATCGACTTCGAAGGCAAGATCGACGGCGAGCCTTTCGCAGGCGGCAAGGCCGAGGACTACCAGTTCCTGATCGGCGACGGGCAGATGCTCAAGGAATTCGAAGACGCCGTGCGCGGCATGAAAAGCGGCGAAAGCAAGACTTTCCCCCTGAACTTCCCCGCCGACTACCACGGTAAAGATGTGGCCGGAAAACAGGCCGATTTCCTCGTGACGGTCAAAAAGATCGAAGCAGCTCACCTGCCCGAAGTCAATGAAGCACTGGCCAAGTCCCTGGGCATCGCTGACTCCACGGTCGAAGGCTTGCGCGCCGACATCAAGAAAAACCTCGAGCGCGAAGTCAAGTTCCGCCTGTTGGCCCGTAACAAGAACGCAGTGATGGACGCGCTGGTGGCCAACGCCGAACTCGACCTGCCCAAGTCCAGCGTCCAGGCCGAACTGGACCGCATGATCGAAGGCGCCCGCGCCGACTTGAAGCAGCGCGGCATCAAGGACGCCGACAAGGCGCCGATTCCCGAAGAAATCTTCCGTCCCCAAGCCGAAAAGCGCGTGCGCCTGGGCCTGGTGGTTGCCGAGTTGGTGCGCAGCAATGACCTGCAGGCCAAGCCTGAGCAGCTCAAGGCGCACATCGAAGAGCTGGCCGCCAGCTACGAGAAGCCGCAAGACGTGGTGCGCTGGTACCTGAGCGACAACCGCCGCATGGCCGAAGTCGAGGCTGTTGTGATTGAAAACAACGTGACCGACTTCGTGCTGGGCAAGGCCAAAGTCAGCGAAAAAACCATCTCCTTCGACGAGCTGATGGGCCAGAACTGATTCTTCAGCGCTATTGCTGACATTGGGGCTTGTGCTTTGCGGCACAGGCCCCAATTTCTTTGAGCTACGGCACAACGGCTCGCGAGTCTGTTGTCAGCCATCGCCGAAACTCCCTGGGGGAGTTTTTGGGTACAGTACAAACATCTCTGGAGAAAACATGATGGTCCGAAACAGTATTTACGGCGGCAGCTATACCGGCCCGCAAGCAGGCGCTCAGGATGCGCAAGGCCTGGGCATGGTGCCCATGGTCATCGAGCAGTCCGGCCGCGGCGAGCGCTCTTACGACATTTACTCGCGCCTGCTCAAGGAGCGCGTGATTTTCCTGGTGGGTCCGGTGAATGACCAGACGGCCAACCTGGTGGTGGCCCAGCTCCTCTTCCTGGAAAGCGAAAACCCGGACAAGGACATTTCCTTCTACATCAACTCCCCCGGCGGTTCCGTGACGGCCGGCATGGCGATTTACGACACCATGCAATTCATCAAGCCCGACGTTTCCACCCTGTGCGTGGGCATGGCGGCCAGCATGGGTGCTTTCCTGCTGTCGGCCGGCACCAAAGGCAAGCGCTTTTCGCTGCCCAACTCGCGCGTCATGATTCACCAACCATCCGGTGGTGCGCAAGGCCAGGCGTCGGACATTGAAATCCATGCCCGAGACATTCTCAAGACGCGGGATCAGCTCAATCGCATCCTGGCGGCCAATACCGGCCAGCCTATCGAAAAGATCGAGCGCGACACCGAACGTGACTATTTCATGTTTGCGGAAGACGCCAAAGAGTACGGGCTGGTCGACCAGGTCATTTCCAAGCGGCCCTGAGCGTCGAAAGTTCTTCAGTTGCACTGCAACAACGGCGTTTTCTGTAACAGAAACGCCGTTTTTTTATTGGTTATCATTAGGTAACAGTTCCCCCTTCAGGCTCCTTAAAGGCATCCCCCCAATGGCCGAGAAAAAAGGCTCCTCCAGCGAAAAGACTTTGCACTGCTCCTTCTGCGGTAAAAGTCAGCACGAAGTCAAAAAACTGATCGCTGGCCCTTCGGTTTTTATCTGTGACGAGTGCATCGATCTTTGCAACGAGATCATTCGCGACGAACTTCCCGCTGGTGACGACGTTCGTGAGACGCGCACCGACCTGCCCACGCCCTCAGAGATCAAGGGAACACTGGACGGCTATGTTATTGGCCAGGAACCGGCCAAGCGCACCCTTGCAGTGGCGGTGTACAACCATTACAAACGCCTGCGCCATAAGGAAAAAGCCAAAAAAGACGATGTGGAGCTGACCAAAAGCAATATTTTGCTGATCGGCCCCACCGGTTCCGGCAAGACCCTGCTGGCCCAAACGCTCGCGCGTACGCTCAACGTTCCCTTTGTGATGGCCGACGCTACTACGCTGACCGAAGCCGGTTATGTCGGTGAGGACGTCGAAAACATCATCCAAAAGCTGCTGCAGAGCTGCAATTACGAAGTTGAACGTGCCCAGCAGGGAATCGTCTACATTGACGAAATTGACAAGATTTCGCGCAAGTCCGATAACCCGTCCATCACGCGTGACGTGTCAGGCGAGGGTGTGCAGCAGGCGCTGCTCAAGCTGATTGAAGGAACGATGGCGTCGGTGCCGCCACAGGGCGGCCGCAAGCACCCCAACCAGGACTTCTTGCAGGTGGACACCACGAATATCCTGTTTATCTGCGGCGGTGCATTCTCAGGTCTGGAAAAGGTCATCGAGAACCGGACCGAAGCTTCCGGGATCGGTTTTGGCGCCGCCGTCAAGAGCAAGAAGGCCCGCAGCCTGACCGAAGCCTTCAAGGATGTCGAGCCTGAAGACCTGATCAAGTTCGGGCTGATTCCTGAGCTGGTCGGCCGGATGCCGGTCGTGGCGACGCTGGCCGAGCTCACAGAAGACGCACTCGTGCAAATCCTGACAGAACCCAAAAATGCCGTGGTCAAACAATTCAGCAAGTTGCTGGCCATGGAAGGGGTTGATCTGGAAATCCGGCCCTCCGCACTCAAAGCCATTGCCCGCAGGGCGCTGGCCCGTAAAACCGGTGCGCGCGGCTTGCGTTCCATCCTGGAGCAGTCGCTGATCGACACCATGTTCGACCTGCCGAATGCCAGCAATGTGGATAAAGTGGTGGTGGACGAGTCCACAATCGAAGAAAACAAAGCTCCCTTGCTTGTGTACCGTGAAGCGGCCAAGAAAGCCTGAACACCCCAAAAGGCTGGCCGGAATGCTTGAAAAGCGCCTCCTGCGCCCCATGTCTGGGTTGATTGTGTTTCGCCGGGCCATGCAACTGGCTGCCACGGCCAACGTTTAAGGTTTATATGTCCGGACAAACTTCATTGCCTTCCACCCCCATTGACCTTCCTCTCCTGCCTCTGCGGGATGTGGTGGTCTTTCCGCACATGGTGATCCCGCTGTTCGTGGGTCGCCCCAAGAGCATCAAGGCGCTGGAGTCGGCCATGGAAGCCGAGCGCCGCATCATGCTGGTGGCACAAAAAGCCGCTGCCAAGGATGAGCCTTCGGTGGAAGATATGTTCCAGGTGGGCTGTGTTGCCACGATCCTGCAACTGCTCAAATTGCCTGACGGTACCGTCAAGGTTTTGGTGGAAGGACAGCAGCGCGCCAGTGTTAACAAGATCGAAGAGGGCGAGCAGCATTTCACGGCCAATGTCACACCTGTTGAGCCGGTGGTGGTGATCGCCGGTGACAAGACCAGTGAGATTGAAGCTCTGCGCCGTGCCGTGATGCAGCAGTTTGACCACTACGTCAAACTGAACAAGAAAATTCCGCCCGAGATACTGACCTCGATTTCCAGCATCGACGATGCGGGACGCCTGGCCGACACGATCGCCGCGCACCTTCCCCTCAAGCTGGATGCGAAGCAGGTGATCCTGGATCTTGACAATGTCAAGGCCCGGCTAGAGAACCTGTACGAACAGCTTGAGCGTGAGGTCGACATCCTCAACGTCGACAAAAAAATCCGTGGGCGTGTGAAGCGTCAGATGGAAAAGAACCAGCGCGATTTCTACCTCAACGAGCAGGTCAAGGCCATCCAGAAGGAACTAGGCGAAGGCGAAGAGGGGGCGGACATCGAAGAGATCGAGAAAAAGATCAAGACCGCCAAGATGCCGCAGGAAGCCCGTAAAAAGGCCGAGAGCGAGCTCAAAAAACTCAAGCTCATGTCGCCCATGTCCGCCGAGGCGACCGTGGTGCGCACCTATATCGATGTGTTGACCGGCCTGCCGTGGAGCAAAAAGACCAAGATCAAGCACGACCTGGGCAACGCCGAGAACGTTCTTAACGAAGACCACTACGGTCTTGAAAAAGTCAAAGACCGTATTGTTGAGTATCTTGCGGTGCAGCAGCGCGTGGACAAGCTCAAGGCTCCGATCCTGTGTCTGGTTGGGCCTCCGGGGGTTGGTAAAACCTCCCTGGGCCAGTCGATCGCCAAAGCTACGGGCCGCAAGTACGTGCGTATGGCTTTGGGCGGCATGCGCGATGAGGCTGAAATTCGCGGCCATCGCCGCACCTATATCGGCGCCTTGCCGGGCAAGGTTCTGCAGAGCCTGACCAAGGCCGGCACGCGCAATCCGCTGTTCCTGCTGGATGAGATTGACAAGCTGGGCACCGACTTCCGTGGTGACCCCTCCAGCGCGCTGCTGGAGGTGCTCGACCCTGAGCAGAATCACACCTTCGGTGACCACTATGTCGAGGTGGACTTCGACCTGAGCGATGTGATGTTCGTGGCAACCTCGAACTCGATGAATATTCCGCCGGCCTTGCTGGACCGCATGGAGGTTATTCGCCTGTCCGGTTACACCGAAGACGAAAAGACCAGCATCGCGATGCGCTATCTGTTGCCCAAGCAGGTCAAGAACAACGGCGTGAAGGAAGAAGAGCTTGAAGTGCAGGAGCAGGCCGTGCGCGACATCGTGCGTTACTACACACGTGAAGCCGGCGTGCGCTCGCTTGAACGCGAACTCTCCAAGATCTGCCGCAAGGTGGTCAAGGGAATCCAGCTCAAAAAGATGGCACCCAAGGTCGTCGTGACACCCGATAACCTCAACGATTTTCTGGGGGTGCGCAAGTTCAACTATGGCCGTGCCGAACAACAAAACCAGGTCGGCCAGGTGGTGGGGCTGGCCTGGACGGAAGTCGGCGGCGACTTGCTGACGATTGAGGCTGCCATGATGCCCGGCAAGGGCGTGATCACACGTACGGGATCGCTGGGCGATGTCATGAAGGAATCCGTCGAAGCCGCACGCACGGTGGTGCGCAGCCGCTCCAAGGTTCTCGGCATCAAGGACGAGATGTTCGAAAAGCGCGATATCCATATCCACGTACCGGACGGTGCGACGCCCAAGGACGGTCCAAGCGCGGGCGCCGCGATGACCACTGCTTTTGTTTCCGCGATGACGGGTATCCCTGTGCGTGGTGATGTGGCCATGACGGGTGAGATCACCCTGCGCGGCGAGGTCACGGCCATCGGCGGGCTCAAGGAAAAGCTGCTCGCCGCCTTGAGGGGTGGCATCAAGACCGTGCTGATCCCCGAGGAAAATGCCAAGGACCTGCAGGAGATTCCAGACAACGTCAAGAGCGGCCTGGAGATCGTGCCGGTGAAATGGATCGACCAGGTGTTGCAGGTTGCACTCGAGCGCCAGCCTGTTCCGCTGACCGACGAAGAAGCCGCTGTTGTTGCGCCGGCTGCTGTGGTTCCGCCTGCGGAAGCAGCCGGTACGGTGAAGCATTAATGAGGCCTTTCGCAAAGTTTTTTGCGGCTTTTGGAAAAGCTCAAAAAACTACGCTATAATTTGAGGCTGTAATCGCGGGAGTAGCTCAGTTGGTAGAGCGCAACCTTGCCAAGGTTGAGGTCGAGAGTTCGAGACTCTTCTCCCGCTCCAATTCAAAGGGCAGCACTTTAAAAATGCTGTCCTTTTTCATTGGGGGTTTCGTTGGATTATTGGGTAAAGCCGTCGGGCTTTATCAAGCAGACAGAATACGGCGCGGTAACAAAGCGGTTATGTACCGGATTGCAAATCCGAGTAGGTCGGTTCGACTCCGGCCCGCGCCTCCATCACAGCTTCCTGCAACCAGCCCCAGTTATGGGGCTTTTTTGTTTGACAATACGCTGCCGGCCGTTTGAAAACGGCGTTTGAGCCTGAGTGGTGAAATAGGTAGACACAGCGGACTTAAAATCCGCCGCTTCGTGAATAACGGGCGTACCGGTTCGATTCCGGTCTCAGGCACCACGATTGGGCGGCTCACCCACGCGCCGGGCGCGCTTTCGAAAACTGGGTAAGATAAATTCCATCATGTCCCGCTACAACACACCTTTTGAGATCCACGTCCACGGCGAAGTGCCATTGCGCGCGGACGTTAATTTTGAACAGCTGCAGGAGGCTCTCAAGCCACTGTGGAAATACACCGGCTCCAAGTCCCTGGCGGCCGGTGCTGCCAGCGCTTATGAGGAAGAGCCGGGCATCCGGTTCGACGCGCAAAAACATTTGCTTCAAATGTGCTGGACAGTCCCTGGCGACGAAGACTTTCGCCAGGCGCTCGACGAAATGTGCATGGGCCTGAACGACCTCGCTGAAGCGGGCGCTCCCATCGAAGTGACCTTCTACGACTCCGACTTTGACGAAGATGAAGGCGCAGACGAAGAGGAAGCCCGTGATGATTTCGCGATGTATTTTGTAGGTCCCACGCCGGCAGCGATCATGCAGGTGCAGCGCGATCTCCTGGTCCAGGACATGATCGGCCTGATGGAGCGCCACTTTGACGGATCAGAGCTCGGTGAGGTCGTTGCGGCCGTCGACAAGCTGTTCGAGCAGCGCTTTGATGCACTGGTGAACTCCATGCAACTCGGTAAACCGCCGCGCGGCCTGGGCGGACCCCAAGGTGGCTCCGGCCATGGCGGCGGTGGCCGCAAGCCCCGGCATTTGCACTAAGCCGGCTTGGGTGAGTCTGAGGCTGCGGGCGAGCCAGGAAAGCCGAGTCCCCGCAGGTAAACGTCTATCGCATGCTGGCCGACTTCCAGCAGGTCAAAAGCCCCCGGATCCAGCAGCCAGTTCTGTATCAGGCCATCGATCAGCGCATGCAGCCCCTGCGCCGCCGCTGAAGCCGGTGCAGGCAACTGGAGGCGCATTTGTGCAGCTGCCGCCTCTATGCTTTGCTGGATGCCGGATAAAAAACCACCGCGCACTGCCAGGTGACGCAGGCGAACCGCCTGGAGTTCTTCCACATATTCGACCTTCTGGGTCGCGACTTCAAAGACGCGCCGCGTTTGCGCGTCGGTCACAATTTGTCGCAGCGCGTTGGCAGTGGAGCGTCGTATCCTGTCCATCGGATTGAGGAAGTCCTCGCCCGGATGTTGCTGCGGGTCTATTTCCTGGTTGAACGAGTTCTCCATGGGCAGGGTAACCCGCTCCATCATGGCGTTGAACAGGTCTGCCTTGTCCTTGAAATGCCAGTAGACCGCACCGCGTGTGGCGCCTGCGCGGCGTGCAATGTCCTGCAAGCTCGTGCGTGAGACACCTTGAGCCTGAAATAGATGTTCAGCCGCATCCAGCAGCTTGTGCCGGGTCGCCATGGCTTCTTCTTTTGTCCGACGGGCCAATCCATGTCTCCTGCAAGTCAATTTAGCGGGTTGTCGTATACATTCACAAATGTATGTAAACTATATCACTCGTAAAAACCCTTATTCTTTTTGTTTTCGGCAAAACGATGACTTGCATCAAACGCCGCTCACATATTCCGC
The DNA here is from genome assembly GCF_056402835.1 of Polaromonas sp. P3_B4. Taxonomy (NCBI): domain Bacteria; kingdom Pseudomonadati; phylum Pseudomonadota; class Betaproteobacteria; order Burkholderiales; family Comamonadaceae; genus Polaromonas; species Polaromonas sp. P3_B4. The sequence goes on along the minus strand of NZ_JBFUGQ010000001.1, from coordinate 2,094,885 downwards.
TTTCCGCTTTTTTCCCAAATTTTGAGGATCAGCATGCCCAAGTCTCGCATTGTCCATTCGCCTTTATTCTCCTCTTTTGCGCCATACCAGCCTCTCGTCCTGGTTGCTGCACTCACATTGTTCCTGGCCGGATGCGGCAAGGGTGCCGGTGCTCCCGGCGGGGCACCGCCTCCTGCGGAAGTGGGTGTGGTGACAGTTACCCAGGGTGACGTCGGTCTGGTGACCGAGTTGCCGGGCCGCCTGGAGGCTTCACGCGTGGCACAGGTCAGGGCCCGCGCGGCCGGTATCCTGCAAAAACGGCTGTTCCGTGAAGGCAGCGACGTAAAAGAAGGGCAGGCGCTGTTCACGATTGATCCCGCACCATATGCCGCCGCCGCCGCCAGCGCGAAAGCGGGCCAGGCGCGCGCTGAGGCCAACCTGGCGCAGGCCGCCGCATTGGCCGAGCGTTACAAGCCGCTGGTAGAGGCCAACGCCATCAGCAAGCAGGAATATGCCAACGCCGTTGCAGCGCAAAAGCAGGCGGAGGCCGACGTTGCTGTGGGCAAGGCGAATGTGCAGACAGCCAGCATCAACCTGAGCTACGCCGCAGTGACAGCCCCAATCTCGGGCCGCATTGGCCGTGCGCTGGTCACCGAAGGCGCTTTGGTCGGCCAAGGCGAGGCCACCCAGCTGGCTGTCGTCCAGCAGATCAACCCGATGTATGTGAACTTCACGCAATCCGCCCCTGAAATCATGAAGCTGCGTGCTGCCATGGAAAGTGGTCAGTTCAAACGTGCCACGGGCGCCGAAGCGGCTAGCGTGCGCATCGTGCTCGAAGATGGCACCGAATACGCCCGTCCCGGCCGCCTGCTGTTTTCCGACCTGACGGTCGACTCCACGACGGGGCAGGTGACCCTGAGGGCTGAAGTGCCCAATCCCGGGGGCCAGCTGCTTCCCGGCCTTTATGTGCGCGTACGCCTGGAGCAGGCGCAGGCCAGCAACGCCATCACCTTGCCCCAGCAAGCTGTCACGCGCACCGCGCAGGGCGACACTGTCATGGTGGTGGGCGACGATGGAAAAGTCAGCCCGCGTCCCATCAAGATCGGCTCCGCCAAGGGCAACCAGTGGGTGGTGCTCGACGGCTTAAAGACCGGCGAAAAAGTCATGGTGGACGGGTTCCAGAAACTGCAGCCGGGCGCACCGGTGAAGCCCGTGCCGTGGCAACCGGCCGGTGCGAAGCCGGCCGATGCGGCTTCCGCCCCCGCATCCGCCGCCTCCGGTGCGCAAGCTGCTGCGCCTGCTGCCTCCGCTGCTTCTGCAGCAGCGAAGTAAGGAGCCAACTACATGGCCAAGTTTTTTATTGATCGGCCGATCTTTGCCTGGGTGATCGCACTGTTCATCCTGGTGGTTGGCGGCGTGGCGATCACGCAGCTGCCGATAGCCCAGTACCCGCCGGTCGCGCCGCCTTCGATTGTCGTCAACACCGCCTATCCCGGCGCTTCTGCCCAGACGCTCGAAGACAGCGTGCTGTCGGTGATCGAGCGAGAGATGAACGGTTCACCCGGCCTGATCTACATGGAGTCGGTGGCGCAGGCCGACGGCTCCGGCAGCATCACGCTGAGCTTCGAGCCCGGCACCAATCCCGATCTCGCGCAGGTGGATGTGCAGAACCGCCTGTCGCGCGCCTCACCGCGGCTGCCCGCCGCGGTCACGCAGCAAGGCGTTCGCGTCGACAAATCACGCTCCAACTTCCTGCTGTTCATCATGCTGTCGTCCGACAATCCCGCGCACGACCCCGTCGCGCTCGGTGATTACGCTTCGCGCAACATCGTGCCCGAGATCCAGCGTGTCAAAGGAATCGGCCAGGCCCAGCTCTTCGGCAGTGAGCGCGCCATGCGCATCTGGCTGGATCCGGCCAAGCTCACGGGCTTCAGCCTGTCGGCAAATGACGTTAACAACGCCATCCGCGCGCAAAACGCCCAGGTGTCGGCCGGCAGTATCGGCGACCGCCCCAATGTGGCGGGACAAGGCATTGCTGCCACCGTGGTAGTCACCGGCCAGCTTGCCAATGTCGAGCAGTTCGGCAACATTGTCCTTCGCGCCAATACCGACGGGTCGTCGGTGCGCCTTAAAGACGTGGCCCGCATCGAACTGGGTGGCCAGACGTATGCCACGTCGGCTCGCCTGAACGGCAAGACGGCGATCGGTATCGGTGTTCAGCTGGCACCCAGCGGCAACGCGCTTGCCGCTGCCAAGGCCGTTCGAACCAAGATGACCGAGCTCGAGCGCTATTTTCCGCAAGGCATGAAGTGGAGCATCCCCTACGACAGCTCGCGCTTCGTCAAGATTTCGATCTCCCAGGTTGCTGAAACATTGTTCGAGGCCGTAGCCCTGGTGTTCCTGGTCATGTTCCTGTTCCTGCAGAACTGGCGCTACACCATCATCCCGACCATCGTGGTGCCGATTGCACTGCTGGGTACTTTTGCCACCTTGCTGGCGCTCGGTTTCTCCATCAACGTGCTGACCATGTTCGGCATGGTGCTGGTGATCGGTATCGTCGTTGACGATGCGATCGTGGTCGTCGAAAACGTCGAACGCATCATGACCGAAGAGGGCTTGCCGCCGCTGGAGGCCACCCGCAAGGCGATGGGCCAGATTTCGGGCGCCATCATTGGCGTCACCGTGGTGCTGATTTCCGTGTTTGTGCCTTTGGCATTTTTCGCGGGCTCGACCGGCAACATCTACCGCCAGTTCTCCGCCGTGATGGTTTCGTCCATCGGCTTTTCCGCCTTCCTGGCCCTGTCCCTCACGCCGGCACTTTGCGCCACGCTGCTCAAGCCGGTTGAGGCTGGGCACCATCACGAGAAAAAGGGTTTTTTCGGCTGGTTCAACCGGGGGTTCTCGCGCACCGCAAAAAGCTATGAAAGCATGGTCGCGCGTATTCTCAAACGCGCCGCACGTTACCTGGTGATCTATGTGGCCATCATTGCCGCTGTGGCGGTGGTATACCTGCGTTTGCCCACATCCTTCCTGCCCAATGAAGACCAGGGCAACCTGCTGGTGAACGTGCAGTTGCCGCCGGGCGCAACTTACGAGCGCACGCTTTCGGTGATGGAAAAAGTCGAGGGTTTCATGCTCAAGCAGCCGGAAGTCGAAAGCATGGTCGGCGTGCTTGGCTTCAGCTTTTCCGGCCAGGGCCAGAATGCCGCGCTGGCGTTCGTGACGCTCAAGGACTGGAACGAGCGCGACGGCGAAGCGCATTCGGCCTCAGCGATAGCAGGACGGGCTTTCGGCGCCCTCATGGGTGTGCGTGATGCCTTCATCTTTCCGCTCAGCCCCCCACCCATTCCCGAACTGGGCACGGCCTCGGGCTTCAGCTTCCGCCTGCAGGACCGCGGCGGTGCGGGACATGATGCGCTTATCAACGCACGCAACCAGCTTTTGGGCATGGTTGCCAAGAGTCCGGTGCTCACACAAGTACGGCCCGATGGCCTGGAAGATGCGCCGCAGCTGCAGCTCGACATTGACCGCGACAAAGCCAATGCGCTGGGCGTGCCGTTTGACGCGATCAACGCGGTCCTGTCCACCTCGCTGGGTTCCAGCTATGTGAACGACTTCCCCAACCAGGGACGCCTGCAGCGCGTGGTGGTCCAGGCCGACGCGCCTTCGCGCATGCAGCCCGACGACCTGCTCCGGCTCAACGCCATCAACAGCCGCGGCCTGCCGGTTCCGTTGTCGTCGTTTGCCAGCACGCGGTGGATCAAGGGTGCCATGCAAACGGTGCGTTACAACGGCTACCCGGCCGTGCGTATCAGCGGCAGCGCTGCGCCAGGCTACAGCTCGGGCGCAGCGATGGCCGAGATGGAAAAACTCGCAGCGCAACTGCCGCAGGGCTTCGGTTTCGAATGGACGGGCCAGTCGCGCGAGGAAAAACTCGCAGGCGCGCAGGCCATGCTGCTCTACGGCTTTGCCATCCTCGCGGTGTTCCTGTGCCTTGCCGCCCTGTACGAAAGCTGGAGCATTCCGCTCGCGGTGATCCTGGTGGTGCCGCTAGGCGTGATCGGTGTGTTGCTGGCAACGCTGCTGCGCAGTTATTCGAATGACGTGTACTTCCAGGTGGGGCTGATCACCATCATCGGCCTGTCGGCGAAGAACGCGATTCTGATCATCGAGTTCGCCAAGGACCTGCAGGCGCAGGGTAAAGGTGTCATCGAGTCGGCGCTGGCCGCCGCGCATCTACGGTTCCGTCCCATCGTCATGACGTCGCTGGCCTTCGGCCTGGGCGTGCTGCCGCTGGTACTGGCTTCCGGCGCCGGCTCCGCGAGCCAGCGCGCCATCGGCACCGGCGTGATCGGCGGCATGATCACCGGCACGATCCTGGCGGTGATTTTCGTTCCGGTGTTCTTTGTGGTCGTGCGCGGCCTCTTCAAGGGCAGCGAGCGGCAAAACAGGATGTATTCGGAGCATGCCAAAGCAGCAGGCATCACCGGAGAAGAAGGAAGTGAGGGTAAAGCCCATGAATAAATCCAGCATGAAACCCAGGTTTCCGCAGCTTTTGGCGGTTGGTGCTGCGGCACTGCTGGCCGGCTGCTCGATGATCCCGAAGTATGAGCGCCCGGCTGCGCCTGTTGCAGACCAGTGGCCGGCTGTTTCCGGTTTCACCACCGGTTCCGCGAAGGCGCAGCCTGCTGCTACCGCACCGGCTCCGACTGTCGCTGCGGCCGACATCGAGTGGCAGGCTTTTTTCAGCGACCCCAAACTGCGGCAGCTGATCGAGGCCTCGCTGCGCAACAACCGCGACCTGCGCATTGCCGTGCTCAATATTGAGCAAGCCAGGGCCCAGTACCGGATCCAGCGTGCCGACCAGTTCCCCACGATCAATGCCGGCATCACCGGTTCGCGCCAGCCCAATGCCAACGGTAACGGCAGCATCACGAGCTCCTACACCGGCGGTTTGTTGATGCCGTCCTATGAGCTCGACTTTTTCGGCCGGGTCTCCAGCCTGAAGGAAGCGGCATTGGCGCAGTACCTGGCTACGGAAGAAGGTCGCAAGACGGCACAGATCAGCCTGATTGCGTCGGTGGCCAACACCTACCTCAGCCTGCTGGCCGACGAAGAACTGCTGGCCATCACGCAGCAGACGCTGGCTACACGGGAAGAGTCCTTCAAGCTCAGCAAGCTGCGCTTTGACAACGGCGTTGCTTCCGAGCTGGATTTCCGCCAGGCCGAGTCATTGACCGAAGCCGCCCGTGCATCGCTGGCCCAACTGGTGCGCCAGCGTGCGCTGGACCAGAACGCCCTGACCCTGCTGATCGGCCAGCCCCTCAGCGGTGACCTGGCGGTGGCCTTGCCTGCCGGCAAAGGCCTGGCCGACGCACCCATGATGGTGGACGTGCCGGCGGGGTTGCCGTCTGATTTGCTGGAACGCCGCCCTGACATCCGCCAGGCTGAGCAACAGCTGCTGTCTGCCAACGCCGACATCGGCGCTGCCCGTGCGGCTTTTTTCCCGCGCATCTCGCTCACGGCTTCTGCCGGCAGCGCCAGCTCGCACCTGTCGGGCCTGTTCAAGAGCGGATCCTACGGCTGGACGCTGGCGCCGCAGCTGATCCTTCCGCTTTTTGATGCAGGCCGTAACCGTGCCGGGCTGGATTCGGCCAACGCCGGGCGTGACATTGCCATCGCCCAGTACGAAAAGTCCATCCAGACAGCTTTCCGTGAAGTCGCCGATGCGCTGGCGGGCCGCGACACCCTGGGCGAGCAACTGCGTGCCCAGCAGGCGCAGGCCAATGCCGAGGCGACGCGTTTCAAGCTGGCTGATCTGCGCTACCAGAACGGTGTGGCCAGCTACCTGGACCAGCTCGATGCGCAGCGTTCGCTGTTCGCCGCACGTCAGGCAGTGGTGCAAACCCGGCTGGCCCAGCTGCAAAGCCAGGTCACGCTGTACAAGACCCTGGGTGGCGGCTGGAAAGAGCCGCCTGAGGAAGCCTTGAGCCTGAAGGCGTCCACCCAGCTCAGCCGCTGAGCGGGTGCGCGGCGCCTGAGGGCGTCTGCGGGGATCAGACACGCGTGCTACAAGATTGATAGCTGCTTGCGCACATGGTTATTGGGCTGGCAGCTATTTTTGTATGAATTCTCACAAAAAGCAGGACAGCCGGTTTTCTTCCGGCACCCAAAATTCAGGTGATTTGTGCCTGCAAGCCAATCATCGTGGGCGCAAGCAGCTATCAAAACAATAGCAACCCTGCGGACACTCGCCATGGCGTCAGAAGGCGCCGCCACTTCGCCGCCGGAATTGCATGAAGGCTTGAGCCAGGCACTGGCTCCAGCCGTGCCGCGATGCACGGCTTGAATCGCGGTACCTGCCCGTGCCCGGTGGCTGCCGCGTCCTGTCGCCTCGCTCGTTCAATTGTGAGCAAGTGTTCCCTATGTATCCCCCTGACTTCCGCGCCACCCATGGCTTCGTGAAGGCACGTTAATTGCTGAAGGGTTACTCCCTACGGGGCCGCACCTGACGCGGCGGTATATTCGCGCCGACTGACAGGCAAACGGGGGCTCCTCTCACGAGAGGGTCCCCGTTCCATCAACCATGGCGGGCCACAAGCCCGCCAATTTTCTATTCGGGAGTGCAACAGGCATGAACTCAAACTGGACGATGAAGGCGCTGACAAGCGCCGTGCTGCTGGCCTTGGCCGGCCTGGCTGGCCTGGCGGCTGCGGCCACGGTGCCCGCGGGCGTGAAGCTGCACGAGACGCAGGAACTGGTCCGCAACAATGGCTCCGAGCCTGAAACCCTGGATGCGGCACTGGCGACTGGTGTTCCGGCCAACAACGTGATCCGCGACATGTTCGAAGGGCTGGCTGCTGCCGACCAAAACGGCAAGATCGTCCCTGCCGTAGCGGAGAGCTGGAAGCAGGTCGACCCTCTGACCTGGGTCTTCAAGCTGCGCAAGAACGCCAAATGGTCCAACGGCGACCCGGTGACGGCTGAAGATTTCATCTACAGCATGCGCCGCTTCGTCGATCCGGCGACCGCCTCCAAATACGCTTCCACCTACGGCGTCTTCCTGCTCAATGCCAAAGAAATCATTGAAGGCAAGAAGCCCGTCACCGAACTCGGCGTCAAGGCCATCGATCCCTATACCCTGGAGATCAAGACGCCTTTCCCGGTCGGTTTTCTGCCCGAGGTCGTCTCCAATCCCCAGCTCGCGCCCTTGCATAAAGCCACGATCGAGAAATTCGGCAAAGACTGGACCCGGCCCGCCAACATGGTGAACAACGGCGCCTTCTCGCTGAAAGACTGGCAGGTCAACAGCAAGATCATCCTGGTCAAGAACCCGTCGTACTGGGACGCGAAGAATGTCCAGCTCACCAAACTCACCTATCTCTCTGTCGAAGACGGCAATGCCGATGTGAAGCTCTATGAGTCGGGCGAGAACGACTGGGTCTACCAGCTCCCGCCCGGCACCTTCGACAAGTACAAGGCGCAATACCCCAAGGAAATCCGCAACACCGACATGCTGGGCCTGCGCTATTACTCGCTCAACAATGCAGACCCGGCACTCAAGGACATCCGTGTGCGCAAGGCGCTGTCGATGGCGCTGGACCGCGACATCCTCGCGCAGCGCGTGACGGCCGACGGCCAGACCCCTGCTTACGGCGTGATCGTCAAAGGCACCTCGGGCGCCGACGTCACCTCTTACGATTGGGCCAAATGGCCCGCCGACAAGCGCATCGCCGAAGCCAAAAAGCTGCTGAAGGAGGCCAACCTTCCGGCCGGCACCAAGCTGAAGTTCTCCTACAACACCAGCGACTATCACAAGAAAATGGCCATCTTCGCGGCCTCGGAGTGGAAAACCAAGCTGGGCCTGGACGTTGAACTCGAAGCGATGGAGTTCAAGGTGCTCATCAAGAAGCGCACCGACAAGGATTACCAGATCGCCCGCAACGGCTGGATCGCCGACTACAACGACGCCACCACCTGGCTCACGCTGGTGCAGTGCGATTCTGACCAGAACTACCACAACAGCTGCAACCGCAAGGCCTCCGCGCTGATCGACGAAGGCAACCAGTCGATGGACCCGGCCAAGCGCAAGGTGCTGCTGACGCAAGCCGCAAAGATGATCATGGAAGACTATCCCATCATCCCTTTGCTGCAATACACCGTACCGCGGCTGGTCAAGCCTTATGTGGGTGGCTACTCGACCACCAACGCGCTGGACCGCTACCGCGGCAAGGACCTGTACATCGTCAAGCATTGATGTCCGTCCGGGCAGGTGCCCTGTGTGCCTGCCTGTCCTTGATCTGCTTTTCACCGCCTTTCAATGTTTTTTCTGATGCCTCGCAGGTCTTTCAGGGCTAAGCTGTGCCTGGCCGACGCGCTCAGGCGCTCACACTGACATAGACCTAGCCCGGAGATATTCCCCATGTGGTCCTACACCTTCAGGCGCATCCTGGCGACGATTCCCACCTTGCTGGCCGTCGTCACCGTCTGCTATCTCCTGCTGCACGGCACGCCCGGCGGGCCTTTCGACGACGAACGCAAGGTGTCCGCTGCGGTGCTGGCCAACCTGCAGGCCAAGTACCACCTCGATCTGCCACTGTGGCAACAATACCTGTATTACCTCAACAGCCTGCTGCACGGCGACCTGGGCGCTTCGTTCCGTTATGCCGACTGGTCTGTCAATGAACTGGTGGCCAACGCGCTGCCGGTGTCCGCGGCGATAGGTGGGGGTGCCATCGTCATCTCCTTCTTTCTGGGTGTGTTCCTGGGCACGGTGGCCGCCGTGCGCCAGAACAGCGCGGTCGACTACCTCGTGATGCTGCTCGGCAACGCCGGGCATGTGTTTCCCTCGTTTGTGATCGGCCCAGTCCTGATTCTGGTGTTCGCCGTCTGGCTGAAGTGGGCGCCGGCCGGGGGCTGGAATGATTTCGCCCCGCGTTTCATGATCCTGCCCATGCTGCTGCTGATTTTCATCAACGTGGCCACCATCGCGCGCGTCATGCGCGGCAGCCTGATTGAGGTGTTGCACAGCAACTTCATCCGCACCGCGCGCGCCAAGGGCCTGCCCATGCGCGTCGTCATCCTGCGCCACGCCCTTAAGCCCGCGCTGCTGCCGGTGGTGTCTGTCATGGGCCCCCTGGCGATCTCATCGATCACGTCGGCTATCGTGACCGAGTCGGTGTTCTCCCTGCCGGGCATCGGCAAGCTGATCGTCAATGGCGCCGCCAACCGCGACTACACCCTGGTACTGGGCCTCGTTGTACTGGTGACCGTGATTGCCGTCACGCTGAACCTGCTGGTGGACCTGGCCTACGCCTTGCTCGACCCGAAGATCCGGTACTGAGCAGAGGCCTGCATGTTGTTCGAACAAAAAACCAGACAAGACCAGCTCGCTGCGGCTGTCGGCCAGACGCTGGCCGACGCCGAGATCCACGGCCGCAGCCCCTGGGCAGATGCGCGCGTGCGCTTCATGCGCAACAAGGCCGCGGTGTTCAGCCTGTACCTGCTGGCATTCATCACGCTTTGCTGCATCGTCGGGCCCTGGTTGCTGCCGCATGCCTTCGATGCGGCCGACTGGGACGCGATGAGCCTGCCGCCCACGCTCAAGAATGCGCATTTTTTCGGTACCGACGAGTCGGGCCGCGACCTGCTGGTGCGCAGCCTGGTGGGCGGCCGCGTCTCGCTGCTGGTGGGTTTCCTGGCGACGCTGTCGGCCGTGACGCTGGGCATTGTGTGGGGTGCGACGGCGGGCTTCATAGGCGGCAGGGTAGATGCCTTCATGATGCGCGTCGTCGACATGATGTATGCCGTGCCTTACCTGTTGATCGCCATCCTGATGGTGACCATATTGGGGCGGGCTTTTTACCTGGTGGTGATCACCATCACGGTGTTCTCCTGGATGAACATGGCACGCGTGGTGCGCGGCCAGACGCTGTCGCTGCGCTCCAAGGAGTTCATTGAAGCGGCCCGTGCGCTGGGCGTGCCCACGCGGCGCATCATCTTCCAGCACATTGTTCCCAATCTTCTGGGCATCGTCGCGATCTACACCACGGTCACCGTGCCGGCCGTGATCCTGGTCGAGTCCGTGCTGTCATTCCTGGGGCTGGGCATCCAGGAGCCCATGACAAGCTGGGGCGTGCTGATCCACGACGGTGCATCCGTCATGGAGGTCTCGCCCTGGATGCTGCTGTTTCCGGCGGGGATGCTCTCGCTGACGCTGTACTGCTTCAATTACATCGGGGACGGCCTGCGTGATGCGCTCGACCCCAAAGACCGCTGAGCCGCACCATGAGCCTGATTGAAGTCAATAACCTCGGGGTTCAGTTCCAGACCCAGGACGGGCTGATCTACGCCGTCAACGGCATCAACTTTTCGCTGGAGCGCGGCCAGACCCTGGGCATCGTCGGCGAGAGCGGTTCTGGCAAGAGTCAGAGCGTGCTGGCCATGATGGGGCTGCTCGCGGGCAATGGCAAAGCCACCGGCCAGGCCTTGTACAAGGGCCAGGATCTGCTGGCCATGAAGCCGGCCGAGCTCAACAAGATACGCGGCAACCGCGTCGCGATGATCTTCCAGGACCCGATGACTTCGCTGAACCCTTACCTGACGGTAGAGCGGCAGATGACTGAAGTGCTGCAGTTCCACAAGGGCCTGGACCGGAAGTCCGCCCGCGCCAGGTCGGTGCAACTGCTCGATGCGGTCAAGATCCCGGAAGCTGCCCGCCGTATCACCATGTACCCGCACGAGTTTTCGGGCGGCATGCGCCAGCGCGTGATGATCGCCATGGCCTTGCTCTGTGAGCCCGAAGTGCTGATCGCCGACGAGCCCACCACGGCGCTGGACGTGACGGTGCAGGCGCAGATCATCGCCTTGCTGCGCGACCTGCAGCGCGACTTTGGCACCGCAATTGTCATGATCACGCACGACCTGGGCGTGGTGGCCGGTCTGTGCGATGAAGTCATGGTGCTGTACGGTGGGCGGGTGATGGAGCAGGGCAGTGCCAACAGCATTTTTTATGGTGCCTCCCATCCGTATACCGTGGGCCTTCTGGGCGCCATACCGCGCCTGGACGCGGATGAGGAAGCGCTTGTGGCCATCCCCGGTGCACCGCCCAACATGGCGCGGCTTCCCAAGGGCTGCCCGTTCAGCGAACGCTGTACGCTGGCCAGTGACCAATGCCGTGACGTGATGCCCGCGTTGCTGCCGGCCACGCACAACCCGGCGGTGCTGAGGGCTTGCCACAAATCCAGCGAGGCTGTGTCTGAACTTGCGGCCAAGGGAGCCGTCCATGCGTGATGCATCTCAACCCATTTTGTCGGTGCGCGACCTGAAAGTGCACTTCAGGATCAAAAGCGGCGCCTGGCCCTGGTCGCCCGCCCGCACCCTGAAGGCCGTGGACGGCATTTCCTTCGACATCCATGCGGGCGAAACGCTGGGCGTGGTGGGTGAGTCGGGCTGCGGAAAATCCACCTTGGCGCGTGCCGTGCTGAACCTGATTCCTGCCACCGCCGGCAACATTGTGTGGATGGGGCAGGAAATGACCGGCGCCTCCCCCCGGGCCTGGCTGGGCGTCAGGTCAGACATCCAGATGATCTTCCAGGACCCGCTGGCTTCGCTGGACCCGCGCATGACCATCGCGCAAATCATTGCCGAACCTTTGCGCACGCATCGGCCGCGCATGCCCGAGGCCGAAGTGATGCAGCGCGTTAAAACCATGATGAGCCGCGTCGGCCTGATGCCGCAGCAGATCAACCGCTACCCGCATGAATTTTCAGGCGGCCAGTGCCAGCGCATCGGCATCGCCCGGGCGCTGATCCTGGAGCCCAAGCTCATCATCTGCGACGAGCCGGTGTCGGCGCTGGATGTCTCGATCCAGGCGCAGATCATCAACCTGCTCAAGGCCCTGCAAAAGTCCATGGGCCTGGCGCTGATCTTCATCGCGCATGACCTGGCGGTTGTCAAACACATCAGCGACCGCATCCTGGTGATGTACCTGGGGCATGAAATGGAAGTGGCGAAAAAGAAAGCGTTGTATGCCGCGCCGCGCCATCCCTACACGCAGGCGTTGCTCTCGGCGATCCCGATTCCCGATCCGGCGCTGGAGCGAAAGAAGGTGATTCAGTTGCTGCAAGGCGACCTGCCGTCGCCCATGTCGCCGCCCTCGGGATGCGTGTTTCGAACGCGCTGCCCGCAGGCCATTGCGCGTTGTGCCGAAGAGGTGCCCGAGCTTCGCCGCCTGGACGACCAGACAGAAGCGGCTTGCCTGCTGGTTTGAGGGGTTTTATGGCTGCAGCCTAATAAGGGAAGGCGCGAGCAGCTATCAAAACAATAGCAATAAGGTTCAGGCCCGAAGAACGCAGAGGTACGCGGCGAACACCGCGGCGAGCCACACGGTTTCTACCAGCATCAACGCCATGGGCCGCCAGCCCAGCCGCACCAGTTCCTCGAACGAGGTTTTAATGCCCAGCGCCGAAATGGCGATCACCAGGCAAACCCGGGAGACATGGCTCAGCGCGTTTGTGAGCTGCTGTGTGACCACGCCCGCGCTATTCAGCAGTACCAGCGCCATGAACCCCATCAGAAAAAAAGGCAGCAAAGGTGCACGCCGGCCGGCATTGCCTGGTGTGCTGATCTGGCGCCGCCAGTAATATGCAAGCACCGCTACCACCGGCACCAGCAGCGTGACACGGAACAGCTTGACGATCACCGCCACATCGCCGGCATCATGGGAAATCATCAGGCCTGCACCCACCACTTGCGCCACGTCATGGATCGTGCCGCCCAGAAAGATGCCGGCGCTGGTTTCGTCCAGGCCCAGCACCTTGACCAGCAAGGGGTAGACCACCATTGCCAGCGTCGACAAGCCTGTTACGCCGACCACGGTGAGCAGCGTGTGGCGCTCGTTCTCCTCGGTTTTCGGCATGACGGCCGCAACCGCCAGTGCCGCCGACGCGCCGCAGATGGACACGGCTGCACCGCAGAGCAGGCCGAAGTCGGTGGCAAGGCCCAGGCGCCGCGCCAGCCAGGCGCCCAGTGCAATGGTGCTGGCAACCCCCAGCAGGGCGGTGGCCAGCGGACCGATGCCGAGCTGGCCGATTTGCGCCAGCGTGATGCGCGCGCCCAGCAGGGCCACACCGATGCGCAGCAGGGTTTTGGCGCAGAACTCAATGCCGGGTCGGCAGCGTTCGTCCTGGTGCAGGAAGTGAAAGGCCAGACCGAACAGCAGGGCGTACAGCAGTTGTGGGCCGCCGTAATGTTCAGAGACAAAGGTAGCGGCCAGCATGATGAGCAGCGGCGAGGCGATGCCCGGCCAGAGGCTGCGGGTGCGTTGGAGCCAAAGGTATGCGTTGCTGGGCATGGTGATGCAAACCGGAAGGAAAAAGGCAGGCAAGGGCCGCCGCAGAGGGCGGATGAAATCGAATGGGGGAGAGGAAAGGGGCTGGGGGTGATGCGAAGGGCAAGGGCGCAGAGGTAAAACCCTCAGGCCGCCAATGCGGCAAACCCCTGCTGCAAGTCGCTCACCAGGTCGGCCGGGTCTTCCAGCCCGATGTGCAAGCGCACGATCTGGCCGTGGCCCGACCAGTCGGTCACGCTGCGGGCACCGCGCATGTTGGTCAGCGTGACCAGGCTTTCATAGCCGCCCCACGAAGCGCCCAGGCCGAACAGCCGAAGGCCGTCGATCAGCCGCTCGGCGGCGGTCTGGTCGAAGGCGGGCTGAAGCTCGAAGGACAACAGGCCGTTGGTGCCCTTGCAGTCGCGTTGCCAGATGGCGTGGCCTGGATGGCCGGGCAGGGCCGGGCAGAACACGGTCGCCACTTCACTGCGTGTTTGCAGCCAGGCAGCCACCTTCAGGGCGCCGCGTTCATGCAGGGCCAGGCGCGCGGCCATGCTGCGTGTGCCGCGCAGCACCAGGTAGGCATCGTCGGGGCTTACCGTCATGCCGAAGGCATCGCTGCGTTCGTTCAGCGCCTGCCAGGCGGCTTGCGTGGTGGCTACGGTGCCCATCATCACGTCGGAGTGGCCCGACAGGTATTTGGTGGCCGCCATGATGGACACGTCGGCGCCCAGCGCCAGCGGCCGGTACTGGTAGCCGGAGCCCCAGGTGTTGTCGGCCACCAGCAGCAGGCCGCGTGCACGGGCGATGCCGGCCAGGCGCGGCAGGTCGCACATTTCATACACCAGCGAACCCGGGCATTCGGCATAAATCATGCGCGTGCCGGCCTCGATTTTTTCTTCCACGTCGCTGCCGTCGGCCGCGAAGAAAGTGCAGCGGATGTTGTAGGGCGTGAGGAAGGACTCCACCAGCTTGCGCGCCGGTTCGTAGACGCTGTCCGACATCAGCAGGTGGTCACCGGGCTTGAGGTAGGACAACAGCGTCATCGCGATGGCGGCCAGGCCTGTGGGAAAGAGCCGGGTGCGCCAGGCGCCTTCCAGCTCGCTGACCATGTCTTCCAGTGCGTAGTTGGTCGGGTTGCCGCGCGCCCCGTAGGTGAACACGCGCTCATCGCCGCGGCGCAGGCGCATCTCGCGCTGGTGCGCTGTGTTGTCAAACAGCACGGTGCTGGCGCGCACCACGGCCGGGTTGACCGGCCGGCCTCCGTCATAGGCCGGCTGCTTGCCGGCGTGGACCAGGCGGGTCAGGGGTGACGCACTGGGTGCGGTGGCCGGTGGTGTTTTTTTGCTCATGTCGGGGCGGTTTGATGAATCCGGGGTCAGTCTAGCTTGGCGCCCGAGAGCTTGACGACGCGCGACCAGCGGGCAATGTCCGCCTTGAGCTGCGCGGCAAAAGCCGCCGACGTGTTGCCCACCACTTCGCTGCCGCCGTCGGTGATCAGCTTGCTGACTTCCGGCGACTTGAGCGAGCGCACGATGCTGTCGTGCAGGTAAGCCACGCGTTCGGGTGGCGTGCCCGCCGGTGCGAAGAAACCGTACCAGTCTTCAAAGGTCGTGTTCTTGTAGCCCAGCTCTTCCAGTGTCGGTACCTTGGTGAACACGCCGATGCGGCGCGGGCTGGTGACGGCCAGGGCGCGCATCTTGCCGTTCTGGATGAAACTGGACACCGAGGCGGTGGAAGTGATGAGCACGTCCACCTGGCCGCCCAGCAGGTCGGTGATGGCCGGCGCCGCGCCCTTGTAGGGCACGTGGGTCATGCTGATGGCGCTGTCTTTTTCCAGAACCACGCCGACGAGGTGCGAGAGTGTGCCATTGCCGGGCGTGGCATAGGTAACTCGACCGCCTGCGACTTTGGTCTGCGCGGCGAGGTCGGCAAAACTTTTCAGGGGCGAGTTGCTGGCCACTACCAGCACCAGCGGTGCGGCATTGATCTGGGTGATGGGCAGGAAGTTTTTCAGCGGGTCAAAACCCGGCGAGGCATACAGCGAGGGATTGACGGCCATCAGCGAGACCTGGCCCGTGAGGACGGTGTAGCCGTCGGGCTTGGCATCGGCCACGGCCTTGGCGCCTATGTTGCCGCCGGCGCCGCCGCGGTTGTCAACGATGGCGGTCTGGCCGGTGATGTCGGACAGGCGGCTGGTCACGAAGCGCGTGGTGGCGTCATTGCCGCCGCCGGCCGGAAAGGGCGACACAAACTTGATGGCCTGGTTCGGGAAGCCGCCGACCTGGGGCATGGGTTGGGCTGTGGCGGCGCCGTGCACGGCGAGGAGGGCGCAGCACAGTGAGGCGGCGGTGAATTTCAGCTGGACAAGCATGGGGGCTCCTGAAGGGATGGATGCAAAAAAGAGAAGAAGATGGGGTGGCCGGGCCGCAGACTCAGGCGTGTGTGTGGGCTGCTGTGGCATCGGGCAGCTGAAACGCCTTCAGTTCAAGCGCGTCCAGTTGGCCGATCAGGTTCACTTCCCAGGCCAGGTACTGGCGGGCAGCTTCCTTGTTGCCGTCGTGCCGGTCATGCACGAAGAACAGGTAGTCGATGCAGTCGCTGTCGGCCGGAATGTTGTCAGTGGCCTGCAGCGCAAAGCCGGCGGCGCGCCAGGCGTCGAGGCCGCCTTCGAGCAGGCTGGCTTTCAGGCCCAACGCCTGGAGGTCAACGGCCGCGCAGGCGGCCGCAGCGGGCTCGTCGGCAACCAGCACCACCGGGCGGTGTTCACCGGCCAGAGCCTGTGCCAGGCGTGGGCGGATGGACCAGCGTGTACCCGCGATATGGTTTTGGCGAAACTGCATGCTGGGACGCAGGTCGATGGCGACCACGGTGCCATCGGCCAGCCCGGCCGACAGGGCCTGCGCGGTGGTGGCGGGCAGCGCGGGCAGGGCCACGGGCGCCGTGGCGGGCAGCGCCAGGCCACTGGCCAGGCCCTGGTCCAGCACGCTGGCGTCGTGGCCCAGCTGGCGCAGCCAGCTGGCGACCGTCAGCGCGCGTATGCCGTCCGTATCAAACAGCACCAGCCGGGCCTGGCGCACGCCCACATACTGGTCGGTGGCCTGGATCAGCTGGCCGCCCGGCGTGTGCTGCGCGCCGGGCAGGCTGCCGCGTGCAAATTCTTCGGGGCTGCGGACATCGCACAAAAAGAGCGTGCGCTGCGCGTCGCCGGCCCAGCCGCGTACAGTCTGTGCGTTGACGACAGGGACATCGAAACGCTTTGCCAGCGCCTGGGCTGCCGCGCGCATGCCGGCGGGCTCTGTGGGCTGGGCCGAGTCCTTGTAGCGGCGCGTGCCGCCGTGCTCGAGTTTGAAGTCTGCCAGGTACCAGCCCTGGGTACCGTTTTCCAGCGCCGATACGGGGTTGCGCAAGCCGAGGTTGATCAGCGTTTGCGCGCCGATGATACTGCGCGTGCGGCCTGCGCAGTTGATCACGATGTGCGTGCTTTCGCTGGGGACCAGGTCGCGGATGCGCAGGGCCAGCTCGCCGTTCGGGCAACTGATCGCCGTCGGGATGTTCATCTTGCGGAACTCCGAAAACGGCCGACCGTCGAGCACCACCACGTCGTCTTGCCGCTCCAGCATGGCTGCAAGTTCAGTCGCACTGACGCGGGGCGTGTGATAGACCTGCTCGGCCAGTTCGCCGAAAGTTTTGGACGGCACGTTGACGCCGGCAAACAACGGGAAGCCAGCGACTTGCCAGCCGGCTGTGCCGCCCTGCAGCACCTGCACATCGCTGTAGCCGAGTGCACTGAAGCGGCGCGCGGCCAAAGGCGCTGCGCCGCTGCCGTCGTCGTCATACACCACCAGCCGCACACTGCGGCGCGGCGCCAGGCGCGGTGCGTCCAGCTCAAGCCGGCTGTAGGGCAGAGGGATGCCGTAAAACAAATGCGACTGGCCGTACTGGCCGTGCTCGCGCACATCAAACAGGGCGATTTCCGCGCCGTCGTGCAGCCAGGCTTTCAGCGTGGCCGCGTCTACAAAACGTGTCATGGGATAGGGGCGTGTAGGTTCGGAAATTCAGGGAAGGGGGTAAGGGCGCGCGGGTGTTCAGCGGCGCGTCTGCACGCCGATGCCCATGGTTTCGTACGTACCTTTTTCCAGGTCGTAGCCGGTGCGCGTGTTCAGCGTTTCAAGCGCGCGGCCATACATGTGCAAGTGGCGTATCACCTGGCCGGCCGGAATCTCCACCGAATGGATGTCTTCGGGCATCAGGGCGATGCCCGTGCCGGGCTCGACCACGACGGAGTTGACCTCTTTGAGCTGCGCCTTGCCCGGCACTGAGCCATCGTCCTGGCGTTCGTACACGCGGTTGATCTCGGAGCCTTCCACGGCACTGATGCAGGCCCAGGTCGTATGGTTGTGCGGCACGATGCGTTTGCCGGGACGCATCACGTTGAGGTAAAGCGCGAAGCTCTGGTCGGCGTCTTCAGCGATCAGGTAGCGCGCCTGCAGTTCGGGGCTTTCGGGCGCAGCGAAATCCGTAGAGTTCCACAGCTCCTTCTGGCCGGCCAGCTGGTTCAGGACCGCGAGCACTTTGGCCAGCGACTGGCGATTTGCTTCGCCGCTCCCAACAATAATCTTAATGTTTTGAATGGCGGCGCCAACTACCTGGTTGCGCTCGGCTGCTGCGGTCATGGGCATCTTCCTGAGTGAGGTTTTGGGTTTACTTGGCCTAATATAGTCAACTCGTATTTCTGAAACAACTCAGAAATAGAGATAAATACATTAGCATTTGTAATAAGTAGATATTTGCAAAACGCCTGGAAATGAAAACCCTTGATCTGGAATTGCTGCGAGCGCTGGTGGCCATCGACGAGCAGGACAGCTTTGCCAGCGCCGCCGTGCAGCTGGGCAAAACACAGTCGGCGGTGACGCAGCAAATGCAGCGGCTGGAAGACCAGATCGGCCACCCGCTGTTTGAAAAGCATGGGCGCCAGAAGCGCCTGACGCCGCATGGGTTAAAGCTGCTCGGTTATGCGCGCCACCTGCTGGCCATCAATGACGATGCCTTGCGCAGCCTGCAGCAAGGCAACCTGGAGGGTGTACTGCGCATAGGCGCGCCGCACGACGTGGCCGACACCATGCTGCCGACGCTGCTGGCACAGGTGGCGCGTGCTTCGCCGCTGTTGCAGCTAGACATCCATGTGGGGCGCAGCCCTTTCCTGATGGAATCCCTCAAGCGCGGCGAGATCGACATGACTATCTCCAACCGCAACGACCCGGCACTCGACGGCGTGGTGCTGCGTACCTCACCCACGGTATGGTTGTGCTCAGCCAGCTACGTACATGACCGCGCCAAGCCGGTGCCGCTGATCCTGGTGGAGGGCCCCAGCGTATTTCACAGGCTGGCACGCGAGGCGCTGGACGCTGCCGGAATTCCCTGGTCGCCGAGCTATACCGCTTCCAGCCTGATCGGCATCAAGGCTGCACTGCGTGCGGGTTTGGGTGTGACTGCGCGCGGCATCGAGATGGCGGGCAGCGACCTGCGCGTGCTGGGCGAAAACGATGGACTGCCGCGCTTGCCTGAGCTTGATTACTACCTGTTCGTTCGAAAGAATGTCATTAACCCGGTGACACGCAAGGTGTTCGAGATGCTGAAATCCAACCTCGGTTTGATTCGCAGCGCGGCGGACCCGGCTATCCCTGCCGCGCGTGCTGATCGGGAAATTTAAGCAGCGTCGGGAAAAATAAACGGCCAGAATTCCGGCGGAAAACGTATCCACGATGCACTGCAGACTTTTTAATTACTTTGCTAAAAATAATCGCGTGTGAATTTTCGGTGTCGCGAGATCACAAAAAATAAACGCGCGAAAAACGTTGGACGCGAGCCACATGTAGCGGTTGTATCTGCGTGGTAACACGGTGCATGCGTCATCCGCGGTGTACGCTCGCCGGACGCTGACGATGCCCACGAGGAGGTGGGGTTGTCTCGCGTATCCGATCAATGCAAGGAGAGTTCATGTCAGTTTCAACATTCCCCATCAAGCGGCGCACGCTGCTTGCTGGTTCCGCAGCCACCCTGGCGCTTGGCGCTGCGCCCGCATGGGCTGCCTACCCCGACAAGCCCATCAAGATCATCGTTCCCTGGGCAACGGGCGGTAGCACCGATGCCATTACCCGCGTGCTGGCACAGCGGCTGAGCGAAGGGCTGAAGCAACCCGTGATCGTCGACAACAAGCCGGGTGGCGCGGGCCACGTCGGAATTGACCAGGCCGCCAAGTCGGCACCCGATGGCTATACGCTGGCGATCGTGGAGTTGTCGCACGTGTACGCGCCCGCAGTTGTTGCCAACCTGCCTTACGACATGCTGCGCGACTTCACGCCGATCACGCTGGTGGGTACGTCGCCCATGGTGCTGTTTACCGGCGTGGGCCCCGAGAACAGCGACTTCAAGACTTTCCTGAAAACTTCTTCGACCACCAAGGGTGGGCCCCCTGCCATGGCGAACAGCGGCACAGGGTCTATCAGCCACCTGGTGGGTGAGCTGTTTTCCCAGGAAACCAAAATCAAGTTCAACATGGTGCCTTACCGCGGCGGCGCGCCGGCGATGGTTGACCTGGCTGCCGGCCAGGTGTCCTCTTACTTCGCCACGCTGGCGACCGGCTCCAGTCTCATGGCCGCCGGAAAGGTCAAGGCGCTGGCGGTGACGGGCCGCAAGCGTTCGGACGTCCCCATCCTGCGCTCCTTGCCGACGATGACTGAGCTCGGCTTGAAGAACATGGATGTGGCGCAGTGGTGGGCGCTTGTTGCGCCAGCGACCACGCCGCTTGAAGTCACCGAGCGGCTTCGCCTCGAACTCCTGAGTGCGATGTCGGATTTCAAGGTGGTGGAACGTATGTCTGCTTTGGGCGTGGAAATGAAAGGTACTTCACGCGACCAGTTGCGTGGATTCCTTCGGGCGGAGTCGGAGCGCTGGCGCACCCTGGCGCGTAACGTGGGACTGAAGCCGCAATAACTTCAGTTGCTTCAACGGATTCGGCTCATCACTGAGTCGATGAGTACCAGCGCCGGCGAGTCCAGCCGGCGCTGTGGTGCTATAGCTGCAGGCCCAGCCAGCGTCGTGCGGCTGCGTTCAGCGACTCCTGCAGACCCGTTGTCAGCAAAGTGATGTGGCCGGGTGCGTCGCCTTGCCGCAACTGCCCGGCGGCTTCGAGCAAACGGCGGGTCTGCCGCGCGACCGGCTCGCCGGTCTCGATCAGGCGGACGTCGGTGCCCACCATTTTCTGCAGTGTGTCCCACGCGAAGGCGTAATGCGTGCAGCCCAGCACCAGAGTATCGACCTGCCCGGCTTGGCCGCCGAAGGGTCCGATCGCTTGCGTGTATCCACGGCATAAAGCACTGATCTGCGCAACATCATGGTTCTGGATCGCATCGGCCAGCCCGTCGCACGGCTGCAGGATGAACTCGGCCTGGCCTTTCAGCGAATCGTGCAGGGCGCGCAGCTTGGCGCTTGCCACCGTGCCGCGCGTCGCCATGACGCCGATGCGGCCTGTCCTGCTCAACGCGACGGCCGGTTTGAGTGCCGGCTCGACGCCGACCAGCGGCAAGTCCGGGTGCTCGGTTCGTACGAGGTGAACGGCGGCCGCCGTCGCGGTATTGCACGCAATCACCAGTGCCTTGATCGCATGCTCTTCGCGCAATTTGCGCACGACGGCACGCGTGCGCTCAATGACAAAAGCGTCGCCGCGCTCGCCATAAGGCGCGAAGCCCGCGTCGGCCAGGTAGACGAAGGACTCCACGGGCAATTCGGCCCGCAATGCCTTGAAGACGCTAAGGCCACCCACGCCGCTGTCGAACACGCCGACCGGCCGGTCGGCGCCGGCATGGCCTCCGCTCACGCGGCTGCGACGGGAATGTTTTTGAACTCGCCGGTGGCGATTTTCTTTTGCCACTCGGCTGGGCCGGTGATGTGCGCGCTGGTGCCGCCCGCATCCACCGCCACGGTCACCGGCATGTCAACCACGTCGAACTCATAGATCGCTTCCATGCCCAGGTCGGCAAAGCCCACGACCTTGGCTGTCTTGATGGCCTTGCTGACCAGGTAGGCGGCGCCGCCGACGGCCATCAGGTAAGCGCTCTTGTGCTTCTTGATGGCTTCGATGGCAACCGGGCCGCGCTCGGACTTGCCGATCATCGAGATCAGGCCGGTCTCAGCCAGCATCATTTCAGTGAAACCGTCCATGCGGGTGGCGGTGGTCGGGCCGGCAGGTCCTACGGCTTCATCACGCACCGGATCAACCGGGCCGACGTAATAGATGACGCGGTTGGTGAAATCAACCGGCAGCTTTTCGCCCTTGCCCAGCATGTCCTGGATACGCTTGTGCGCTGCGTCACGGCCGGTTAGCATCTTGCCGTTGAGCAGCAGGGTCTGGCCGGGCTTCCAGCTGGCAACTTCTTCTTTGGTCAGCGTATTGAGATCGACCTTCTTGCTCTTCTTGTAGTCGGGCGTCCAGTTCACGTTGGGCCAGAGGTCCAGTGAAGGCGGGTCCAGATAGACCGGGCCGCTGCCGTCCATCACGAAGTGCGCGTGGCGTGTGGCAGCGCAGTTGGGAATCATCGCGACGGGCTTGCTGGCGGCGTGCGTCGGGTACATCTTGATCTTGATGTCCAGCACGGTGGTCAGGCCGCCCAGGCCCTGCGCGCCTATGCCCAGCGCGTTGACCTTCTCAAACAGTTCAAGGCGCAGCTCTTCGGTCTTGGTCATCTTGGCGCCCGAAGACGATTTGGCTTGCAGCTCATACATGTCCAGGTCGTCCATCAGGCTTTCCTTGGCCATCAGCACGGCTTTTTCGGCGGTGCCGCCAATGCCGATGCCCAGCATGCCGGGCGGGCACCAGCCGGCGCCCATGGTGGGCACGGTTTTGAGCACCCAGTCGACCACCGAATCGCCGGGGTTGAGCATGACCATCTTGCTTTTGTTTTCGCTGCCGCCGCCTTTGGCCGCCACGGTCACGTCGATCTTGTTGCCGGGCACCAGCTCGGTGAAGATCACGGCCGGTGTGTTGTCCTTGGTGTTCTTGCGGTCGAACTGCGGGTCGGCCACCACCGAGGCGCGCAGGGTGTTGTCAGGGTGGTTGTAGCCGCGCCGCACGCCTTCGTTGATGGCGTCGTCCAGGCTGCCGGTAAAGCCTTCCCAGCGAACGTCCATGCCGACTTTAAGGAACACGTTGACGATGCCGGTGTCCTGGCAGATCGGGCGCTGGCCGGTCGCGCTCATCTTGCTGTTGGTGAGGATCTGTGCAATCGCATCCCTGGCGGCCGGGCTTTGCTCGCGCTCATAGGCTCGCGCCAGGTGGGCGATGTAGTCGGTGGGGTGGTAGTAGCTGATGTACTGCAGGGCAGCGGCTACGGATTCGATGAGGTCGGCTTGCTTGATCGTGGTCATGGTGGGTCGTCGTTATGAGGGCGTTTCGGGGAAATTTCGGGCAAACCCCGCAATTATCCGCCCTTGGCGGGCAACTCGGGCATGTCGGGCGAGAGGATCCAAAACCCTTCAGATGAGAATCTTTCTCGTCTGCAGTCATACTAGGACTCTTAACCATCTTTTTTGACGCGCAGGATATTTCCATGACGACAAGCAGCACGCGCACGGAGCGCGATACCTTTGGCCCTATCGAGGTGCCGGCCAACAAACTCTGGGGTGCGCAGACGCAGCGCTCGTTGCAGAATTTCGACATCTCGGGCGAGCAGCAGCCACGTGAAATCATCAAGGCGCTGGCGCAGGTCAAGCGCTCATCGGCCAGGGTCAACCATGCGTTGGGCCTTCAGGACGAGAAAAAAACCAAAGCCATCGTGGCCGCAGCCGACGAGGTGATCGCGGGCGGGCATGCGGACGAATTCCCCCTGGTGGTATGGCAGACGGGCTCCGGCACGCAGACCAACATGAATGTCAATGAAGTGCTGGCCAACCGCGCCAGCGAAATTCTGGGCGGCGAGCGCGGCGAGGGCCGCCTGGTGCACCCCAATGACGATGTCAACCGCAGCCAGTCGTCCAACGATGTGTTTCCTACCGCCATGCATGTTGCCGCTGTAGAGGCCATGACCCACAAGCTCCTGCCAGCGATTGCGAAGTTGCGCGCGACGCTGGCGCAAAAAGCCAAAGACTTCGACAGCATCGTGAAGATTGGACGTACCCATCTGCAGGATGCGACACCACTCACCCTGGGCCAGGAGTTCTCGGGTTATGTCGCGCAGCTTGACCACGGCGAAAAGCATGTGCGTGCCGCCTTGCCGCACCTGTATGAACTGGCGCTCGGCGGTACTGCCGTTGGTACGGGGCTGAATGCACCGAAGGGGTATGCGGAGCAAGTGGCGGCCGAACTGGCCACGCTGACAGGCCTGCCTTTTGTGACCGCACCCAACAAGTTCGAAGCGCTGGCCTCGGTCGACGGCCTGGTGCATGCGCACGGCGCCCTCAAAACACTGGCAGCCAGCATGATGAAGATTGCCAACGACGTGCGCTGGCTGGCCAGCGGCCCGCGCAGCGGCATCGGCGAGCTCAGCATTCCCGAGAACGAACCTGGCTCGTCCATCATGCCGGGCAAGGTCAACCCGACGCAGAGCGAAGCCGTGACCATGTTGGCGGCGCAGGTGTTCGGCAACGACGTGGCCATCAACTTCGGCGGTGCCTCGGGCAACTTCGAGCTCAATGTGTTCCGGCCCATGGTGGCGCACAACTTTTTGCAAAGCGTGCGCCTGCTGGCCGATGGCATGGTGAGCTTTAACGACCACTGCGCCGTCGGCATTGAGCCGAATCGCGAACGCATCGCCGAGCTGGTTGACCGCTCGCTGATGCTGGTGACGGCACTGAACACGCACATCGGCTATGACAAGGCCGCCTTCATCGCCAAAAAGGCGCACAAGGAAGGCAGCAGCCTGCGCGATGCGGCGCTGGCCTCGGGCCATGTCACGGGCGAGCAGTTTGATGCCTGGGTGCGGCCTCAAAACATGGTGGGCTGACGCCGGCCGCAACCCGGTTCGGCGGTGGTTGGCTGAGGGTTTGAAGAGGCAAAGGGTTTACCCTATGATTGCTTCTGTAGATGCTCACGCAACAAAGGAAACTCATGACCGCTTTCGCCCTGTATCTGAAAATTGCCCAACCCGCCGTCAGGGCGCGCGCACGCCTTATGCTGCGTGAGTTGCTTGCTGCTACGCCTCTGCATATTTTTATCAGCGCGCTGCGGCCCCGCTAATTGTTGCCGGGCGGTTTGCGCCGCCATCGATAGACCGCGTGACGCGGTTGCTTTTCTCTCTCTCGTTTTTTTTCAGTGCCTCCCAGGCCCGGTGCAACGCCGGGCGTTTGCTGACCCTCGAATTGCGTGTTCAGGCTCAGCTCGGCCATTACCCGCACACCCTCATCTTGTGAATTGAATCCGTCGCAGAAACCGGGGGGTAACGCTGCATGATTCTTTCAATCAGCTTTCGTTTTTTTCGCGTTGCGTAAAGTTTTTTCCAAACTTGATCGCGATCAAGCGGGCTTCGAAATGCGCGCTCTCACAATCCGCCCACAACAACAGCATCAGCGATTGCAAACGCAATTTCCACGGCATACAACGACAGGAGACTTTCATGACACACGCCAATACGGCCACCCCCGCGCCATCGAACGCTCATCGCTGGATACAGCTTCTCTTGGGCATCGTCTGCATGGCGATGATTGCCAACCTGCAATATGGCTGGACCCTTTTTGTCAATCCGATTGCCGACAAGTACGGCTGGAGCAAGGCCGCCATCCAGGTTGCTTTCACGATTTTTGTGTTGACTGAAACCTGGCTCGTGCCGATTGAAGGCTATCTCGTCGACCGTTTCGGGCCACGTCCGGTGGTCATGGTCGGCGGCATTCTTTGCGGCGTGGGCTGGGTTATTAATTCCTTTGCCGATTCACTGATGCTGCTCTACATCGCTGCTGCGATCAGTGGCGTTGGCGCGGGTGCGGTGTACGGTACCTGTGTCGGCAATGCCTTGAAGTGGTTTCCGGATCGCCGAGGCCTGGCTGCGGGTCTCACGGCTGCAGGTTTTGGCGCGGGCTCCGCGCTCACTATTCTTCCGATCTCGGCCATGATCAAGGGCAGCGGCTACCAGTCTGCCTTCCTGTACTTCGGGATCATTCAGGGCGTGATCGTATTTGTCGTGTCGTTCCTGTTGACGCGGGCACCGGCGAACCTGGCCAAGAGCGGCTCGATCTCCACGATCAATGTGCAGCAGAGCCGGCGCGACTACACACCGTCCGAAGTCCTGCGTTCACCGGTGTTCTGGGTGATGTACGTCATGTTCGTGATGGTGGCGGCCGGCGGGCTGATGGCTACGGCCCAGCTCGGACCTATCGCCAAGGATTTCAACGTCGGCGACGTGCCCGTCAGCATCATGGGTCTGGCGCTGCCGGCGCTCACATTTGCCCTGGCCATTGACCGCGTGCTTAACGGGCTCACCCGTCCGTTCTTTGGTTGGGTGTCGGACCAGATCGGCCGTGAAAAAACGATGCTGATCGCCTTTGGCATCGAGTCGGTGGGCATCCTGGCTCTCTACCAGTTTGGCCACAACCCGGTTGCCTTCGTGGTACTGACGGGCATGGTGTTCTTCGCCTGGGGCGAGATCTACAGTCTCTTTCCATCAACCTGCGCCGATACCTTTGGCTCCAAGTACGCCGCATCCAACGCCGGCCTGCTGTACACCGCCAAGGGCACGGCGTCGCTGCTGGTTCCGCTGTCCAGCGTGCTCACGGCGATGACGGGCAACTGGCACGCCGTGTTCATTGTCGGCAGCGTCATGAACGCGATTGCTGCCCTGATGGCGTGGTATGTGCTGCGCCCGATGCGGCGCGCCGAGATGGAAAAGGCTGTGCTGCCGGCGGCCGCCTCCGGCAAGGCTGCCAGCTTCGGTCATCTTCCGCAGTCCGCGCAATAAATAGAGTAGAGGTCAGGGCTTGCGGTCCGATGCCTTCAGTGGCGCTTGGCCGCAATGGCTGACATCACGGCTGAGCCATGAGCTGCGGCCTCCGCTGTGTGGGAGTACCTGCCTGCCAGGCTGCGTCTCTGGGACAATGGCGGGATGCTCAAGTTTGTCTACCGCACACTGAACCAGTTCATCAATTCGCAGTCGCTTTCGGGCGTGGTGCTGGCGCTGGCCGCTGTGGCGGCGCTGGTACTGAGCAACTCGCCATGGAGTGAGACTTACAACCGGTTTGTGCAACTGCCAGGCGAACTGCGGGTGGGCGGTGATCTGCTGGTGCTTTCCAAGTCGCTACTGCATTGGGTCAATGACCTGTGGATGGCGGTGTTTTTCTTTCTGGTGGGCCTGGAGATCAAGCGCGAATTGATCGAGGGCGAGCTGGCCTCGCGTGCACAGGCGCTGTTGCCGGCGGGCGCTGCGTTGGGCGGCATGGTGGCGCCGGCGCTCATCTACATGGCGATCAATGCCGGCGACCCGGTCGCGATGCGCGGCTGGGCGATTCCGGCCGCCACCGACATTGCCTTTGCGCTGGGCATCCTGGTGCTGCTGGGCAGCCGCGTGCCGGCATCGCTCAAGGTGTTTTTGACGGCTGTCGCCATCATTGATGACCTGGGCGCCATCCTGATCATTGCGTTTTTCTACACCGAGGGTTTGTCGGTGATGGCGTTGGTGGCCGCCGCGATCGGTGGGTTGCTCTTGCTGGCCTTTAACCGGGCGAAGGTGATGGTTGTAGGGCCCTACGTGGCAGTGGGCCTGGTGATCTGGCTTTTCGTCTACAAGTCGGGCATTCATGCAACGCTGGCGGGCGTCATTACCGCGCTGGCGATTCCCCTTTCAGACGGCAAAGGCGGCTCGCCGTTGAAAACCGCTGAGCACGCGCTGCACCCCTGGGTGGCTTTTGCGGTGTTACCGATGTTTGCGTTTGCCAATGCGGGAGTGTCGCTTCAGGGGGTGACCGTCGGAACGCTTCTTCAGAGCGTGCCCTTGGGTATCACGGCAGGCCTGCTGGTGGGCAAGGCGGTCGGCGTGTTTGGGGCTTCCTGGCTGCTGATTCGCTTTGTCGGTGCACGCCTGCCCGCCGGCGCTGGCTGGAGCCAGTTTTTTGGTGTCTGCCTGCTGTGCGGCGTGGGCTTTACCATGAGCCTTTTCATCGGTGCGCTCGCATTTGCCGGCCAGGATGCGGCATACGAGACGCAACTAAAGCTGGGTGTGCTGTGCGGTTCGTTGTTGTCAGGGGTGCTGGGTGCGGTGATGCTGATGCGCGCCAGCACCCCAAAAAAGGCGCCGGACTAGCTGTCCGGCGTGGCTCGCTTAGTGCTTTTGCGCGGCGATGGCGGACATGATCTTGTCGGTGTAGGCGATCGCAATCGCCGACAACAGGAAGGTGATGTGGATCACCGTTTGCGCAATCAGGACCCTGTCGGTGTAATTGTCGGCGTTAATGAAGGTCTTCAGCAAGTGGATGGAGCTGATGCCGATGATGGCCGTTGCGAGCTTCACTTTCAATACCGAGGCGTTCACGTGGCTCAACCATTCGGGCTGGTCCCGATGGCCTTCGAGGTTCATGCGGCTCACAAAGGTTTCGTAGCCGCCCACGATCACCATGATCAGCAGGTTCGAGATCATGACCACGTCGATCAGCGCCAGCACTACCAGCATGATGACCGTCTCGTTGAGCGACACGATGGGCGTGGAGGTCTTGTAGCCGATGCTGGTGATCAGCGACTGCAGTGCGGTCTGGCTGCCGAAGGCGGCTTCAATCAGGTGCCACAACTCCACCAGAAAGTGCAGCACGTACACGGCCTGAGCGGCGATCAACCCGAGGTACAGCGGCAATTGCAGCCAGCGGCTGGCAAAAATCAGGTTGGGCAAGGGGCGCAGGGGCGAAATTTTGGCGGGGGTGGGGGATTGGGTGGATTCAGTCATGATGGCGTAAGCTGGGGGTTTGCGGCATTGTAGGGGGAGCGCAGGTACCCCCTGAATTGCAGAAGTTGTAAGGTTCAAGCCAGTCAGTGGCTTGTAAGTGCGGCAGAAGACAGTACCACGCATTCAGTGACAAACAGGAGACAAAACCAATGAGCGCCCCTTCATCCGCGATCGAATCCACCCTGGTTGAAAATCGCATCTTTCCGCCGACACCAGCCACCGTAAAGGCCGCGCGTATTTCGGGTATGCCGGCTTACCAGGCGCTGTGCACCGAAGCCGAGAAGGACTTTGAAGGGTTTTGGGCTCGCCTGGCGCGCGAAAACCTGAGCTGGAAGAAGCCATTCACCCAGACACTGGATGAGTCCAATGCTCCGTTCTACAAGTGGTTTGCCGATGGTGAACTCAACGCTTCCTACAACTGTCTGGACCGCCATCTGGGCACACCGGTCGAAAACAAAAAAGCCATCATCTTTGAAAGCGACGACGGCAAGGTCACCAACGTCACTTACAAAGAATTGCATGCCAGGGTCAGTCAGTTTGCGAGCGCGCTGAAAGGCGCCGGCATCAAAAAGGGCGACCGCGTCATCATCTACATGCCAATGACGGTCGAAGGCGTGGTGGCCATGCAGGCTTGCGCGCGCATAGGCGCCACGCATTCGGTGGTTTTCGGCGGCTTCTCGGCCAAGAGCCTTCAGGAGCGTATTCAGGACGCCGGCGCCGTGGCCGTTATTACCGCCAATTACCAGTTGCGTGGCGGCAAAGAGCTGCCGCTCAAAGCCATCGTCGATGAAGGCATCGCCATGGGCGGCTGCGAGTCGATCAAGAACGTGATCGTCTACCAGCGCACCGCCACTGCCTGCAACATGGTGGCCGGCCGCGACAGCCTGATGCACGAGATCACCGCCAAGGCGGCACCGGTGTGTGAGCCCGAGTTCGTCGGCGCAGAGCACCCGCTTTTTATCCTTTACACCTCGGGCTCGACCGGCAAGCCCAAGGGCGTGCAGCACAGTACCGGCGGCTACCTGCTGTGGGCCAAACTCACCATGGACTGGACCTTCGACATCCAGCCCGCCGACGTGTTCTGGTGCACCGCCGACATCGGCTGGATCACCGGCCACACCTACGTGGCCTACGGCCCGCTGGCTGCCGGCGCAACGCAGATCATCTTTGAAGGCATACCGACCTTCCCGAATGCGGGCCGCTTCTGGCAGATGATCGAAAAACACAAGGTCACGATTTTCTACACGGCGCCTACGGCCATCCGTTCATTGATCAAGGCCGCCGAGGCTGACGAGAAGGTGCATCCGGCCCGCTCAGACTTGAGCAGCCTGCGCATCCTGGGCTCTGTTGGCGAGCCGATCAATCCCGAAGCCTGGATGTGGTACTACAAGAACGTGGGTGGCGAGCGTTGCCCCATCGTCGATACCTTCTGGCAAACCGAAACCGGTGGCCACATGATCACGCCGCTGCCCGGCGCTACGCCGCTGGTGCCCGGCAGCTGCACGCTGCCATTGCCCGGCATCATGACCGCCATCGTCGACGAAACCGGCAAGGATCTCCCTAATGGCGCAGGCGGCATGCTGGTCGTCAAGCGGCCCTGGCCCTCCATGATCCGCACGATCTGGAACGATCCGGACCGTTTCAAGAAAAGCTATTTCCCCGAAGAAATGGGCGGCACGATTTACCTGGCCGGCGACGGGGCAGTGCGCAATGTCGACAACGGCTACTTCCGCATCACCGGCCGCATCGATGACGTGCTGAATGTGTCGGGCCATCGCATGGGCACCATGGAAATCGAATCGGCACTGGTAGCGCACTCTACGCTGGTGGCCGAGGCCGCCGTGGTGGGGCGGCCCGATGACTTGACGGGCGAAGCCATTGTGGCCTTTGTAGTGCTCAAGCGTTCACGCCCGACGGGTGAGGAAGCCAAGGCGATTGCCAAGGAGCTGCGCGACTGGGTGGGCAAAGAAATCGGCCCGATCGCCAAGCCCAAGGACATCCGCTTTGGCGACAACCTGCCCAAGACCCGAAGCGGCAAGATCATGCGCCGCCTGCTGCGCGGCATCGCCAAGGGCGAGACCATCACCCAGGACACCTCGACGCTTGAAAACCCTGCCATTCTCGATCAGCTGTCTGAAAAGCAGTGATCGAGAACGTGGCGTAGCCGCGTCAGCGAAGCTGGGGCAGGGTTGGGGGACACTCATATCGCGAAGCGATGTGACGTGGCCACAAAACCCTGCCATTCTCGATCAGCTGTCTGAAAAGCAGTGATTTGAAGCGGCATAAAAAAAGCCCGTCAATGACGGGCTTTTTTTGGGCCAGAAGCCCTCGGTTATTTCTGGGTCAGGATCCAGGCAACCAGCTTTTTGGCTTCGTCTGGGCTTACCTGGGCGTTGGCTGGCATGGGCACCGGGCCCCAGACGCCTGAACCACCCTTGATGACTTTGGCGGCCAGCTTGTCTGCTGCGTCTTTTTGCCCTGCATATTTGGCTGCGACATCCTTGTAGGAGGGTCCAACCAGTTTTTTGTCAACGGCGTGGCAAGCCATGCAGTTTTTTGCGGTTGCCAGTTGCTGATCCGCCAGTGCAGGGGTTGATACTGCAAAAACTGCAGCCATGGAAGCGATGACCGAAAGAATGCGTTTCATGGATTGTCCTCGTGGGGAGTTGTGGATTCGGTTACAGTCAATTAACGTCATTGTAGTGGTGCCGGTTGACCCGGGTTTCAAGGGTTGACCCGGCCAAACCACCACACATTCAGAGGAGTTACAGATGTTTTTTCTATTGGTTGGAATTGCTGCATTGGCACTGAAGTATCTCGAAATCGGTCCCGTTGCTACATTGAGCTGGTGGATTGTGCTTTCTCCATTCGCGCTTGCAGCCCTCTGGTGGTGGTGGGCGGATGCATCGGGCTATACCAAGCGTAAGGAAGTGGACAAGATGGACAAACGCAGGCAAGACCGCATCGACAAGCAGCGTGAAGCCATGGGCATGCTTTCGGCGAAGAAAAAGAAATAGCTGATACAGCGCAACTAGCTAAGACGCCAGTCAAGTTACCCGGTTTTCGCAACTGGCAGCTGGCCCCAAAGCAAAGAGCCCGTGAAGTCTGTAACTTCACGGGCTCTTTGCGTTTCAGCGGATCAAATCAATAGTCGTCCAGCACCGCACCCTTGCTGGCACTTGATGCATTGAAAGCGAACTTGGCCTGGACGCCCCGGGTATAGCGTGGCGCAGGGGCTTTCCAGCCGACCTTGCGTTTAGCCAATTCGGCGTCACTGATATTCAGTTGCAACAGGAGTTGCTTCGAATCAATGGTGATCGAATCGCCTTCATTAATGAAGGCGATATTGCCGCCAGCCGCAGCTTCAGGCGCCACGTGGCCGACCACCATGCCCCAGGTGCCGCCCGAGAAGCGGCCGTCTGTGATCAGGCCCACGCTTTCGCCGAGGCCGGCACCGATCAGCGCGCCGGTGGGGGCCAGCATTTCAGGCATGCCGGGGCCTCCTTTGGGCCCGAGGTAACGCAGCACCATGACATCGCCGGCCTTGATCTTGCCGGCCAGGATGGCTGCCAGCGCGGACTGTTCGTCATCAAACACCCGGGCCGGGCCGGTCATGACGGGGTTCTTCAGGCCGGTGATTTTGGCTACGCAGCCTTCGGGCGAGAGATTGCCCTTCAGGATGGCCAGGTGGCCCTGCGCATACATCGGATTGTTGATGGGGCGGATCACGTCCTGGTCGGCGCGCGGCACCTCGGGTACATCCTTGAGCGTCTCTGCGATGGTCTGGCCGGAGATCGTCAGGCAGTCGCCATGCAGCAGGCCGGCGGCCAGCAGCGTTTTCATCACTTGTGGAATGCCGCCGGCGCGATGCAGGTCCACGGCAAGGTATTTGCCCGACGGCTTCAGGTCGCACAGCACTGGCGTACGCTGGCGTACGCGTTCGAAGTCATCAATGGTCCATTCGACGCCGGCTGTGTGGGCGATGGCCAGGAAATGCAGCACGGCATTGGTGGAGCCACCGGTGGCCATGATCACGGCTACGGCATTTTCAATCGCCTTTTTTGTGACGATGTCGCGCGGCTTGATGTCCTTCTTGATGGCTTCGACGAGCACTTTGGCCGACTCTTTGGCCGAATTCATTTTTTCGTCATGCGGGTTGGCCATGGTGCTGGAGTAGGGCAGTGAGATGCCCAGGGCCTCGAAAGCGCTGGACATGGTGTTGGCCGTGTACATGCCGCCGCAGCTGCCGGTGCCCGGAATGGCGCGGCGCTCGATTTGCAGCAGGTCTTCGTCGCTCATGCGCCCGGCGGCGTTTTCGCCCACGGCTTCAAAGACGCTGACGATGTTGAGGTCTTTGCCCTTGTAGGTGCCCGGCAGGATGGTGCCGCCATAGACGTAGATCGCCGGCACGTTGGCGCGCAGCATGCCCATCAGGCCGCCCGGCATGTTCTTGTCGCAGCCACCAACCACCAGCACGCCGTCCATCCACTGGCCCTGCACGCAGGTCTCGATGCAGTCGGAGATCACTTCGCGGCTCACGAGGGAGTACTTCATGCCCTCGGTGCCCATGGCCATGCCGTCGGAAATCGTGGGTGTGCCGAATACCTGCGCGTTGCCGCCAGCTTCCTCGATACCGGCAATTGCCGCGTCGGCCAGTTTTTGCAGGCCGCTGTTGCAGGGCGTGATCGTGCTGTGCCCATTGGCCACGCCGATCATGGGTTTTTTGAAATCGTCGGCCTCGTAGCCCATGGCGTAGTACATGGAGCGGTTCGGCGCGCGCGATTTACCCTCGGTGATGTTCCTGCTGCGTGGGTTGGCAACGATGTTGACGGTTTTGGTTTCCATGGGTGTCTCGTGGTGTTGGCTACTGTGGCTTGCCCGCGTTTGACCTTGGGCATTCATCGGGAGAAACAGAGTATGCGTGCTTTGATTGATTCTTTCCAATCCATTATTAATCATCTATTAATATGTATGGCATATGAAAGATATTCTCGGCACCACGGGCATGGCTTCCCGTAAACCGCCCTTGATCGAGCTTCGCCTGTGGCGTCAGTTTCTGGCAGTGGCCGAGGAACTTCATTTCGGCCGCGCTGCCAAAAGCCTCAACATGACCCAGCCGCCGCTCACGCAGGCCATTGCGCAGCTGGAGGCGCATTTGGGCCTCAGATTGTTCGACCGCACCAAGCGTAGCGTGCAGCTCACGACGGCAGGTGCTGCCTTGGTGCCCGAAGCGCGTGACCTGCTGACACGTGCCTTGGCTCTTCCGGCATATGCGCGCGCCAGCGCGGACGGCGAGGCCGGGCGCTTGCGGCTGGCTTTTGTGTCTACGGTCGGTTTTGAGTTGTTGCCGCGTTGGGTGCAGGCCTTTCGCGAGCAATACCCCAAGGTGCAGCTGGAATTGATAGAGGCGACCGGCGACGTGCAGCTGCAGGCTTTTGAGCGCGGAGAGATCGACGCGGGCTTCATGTTGCATTCCCCTGGTTTCGCGCCGCCAGGCCTGGCCTGCCGGCACATCAGCCAGGACCCGTTGGTGGTGGCGCTACCCGGGCAGCACTCGCTGGCAAGCAAGGCGACGCTAGCGCTCCCTGATCTGCTGGGCGAGCCTTTAGTGATCTTTCCGCGGCGAATCGTTCCGTCACTTTACGACGCGATTTTTGCGATGTATCACGCCGCAGGGCAATTGCCGCAGGTTGCCCAGGAAGCCATCCAGATGCAGACCATCGTGAACCTGGTATCCGCCGGGCTCGGCGTGGCCTGGGTTCCCGAGAGCGTGCGGCAGTTTCAGCGCCCTGGCGTGGTGTATCGCAGCCTGCCTGGTGGCAGGCCTTCCATGCGTAGTGGTGCACGGGGTGCTTCGGCCGTGGTGCCTGGCTGTGAGACCAGTCTGGTCTGGCCGCGGGCCAGCGCCAACCCGGCGCTTGCCCGCTTTATCACCTTTATCGGCGCATAGACCGCTCGAAGGCTTCTTCCCGTTCGCGTTGCCGGCGCGCCGCCACCGCACTTTGCTGCTGCTGCTTTTCCGCTGGGGTGAGTTCGCGCTGCTCCATTCTTCGTTGGGCTATTTCGCCGGCACTGCTGCAGCGGGCGCCGTGGGTGGCTTCGCAATTGGCAATGATCTGTTTGTCGGAGGCTTGCGCCTGGGTTTGGGCACCGCCTTTGCGCAGGCCGCCCAGTGCCGAGGGCATGGCCTGGCGCGATCCGCCGCTGGATCGGTCAGCAGCAGCCGCCCGCGCATTCGCTGCAGCGTTTTCCGCCGCCCAATCCTTGGGGGCTGCGGCGGCTCCTCCATTGCCATAAAGCACGCCGGGCACGCCTGTTACAGGTGTGCCGTCAGTGGATGCTGGTGCCGCGGCAGGGGCGGGTGCGCGGACAATGAGCTTTTCATTGCCACCGCCGCCGGTCGCACAGGGCGTTTGTGAAAACACCTTTTTGCCGGCTGAATCAAGGCATTGGTAGACCTGTGCCGCAGCGGGTTGGATGCACAACAAACCCAAGCCTGAAACAACGGTAAAACAGAATAAATGACGCATGGTGTGATCCTGTACGGCGTTGCTCCCAGTTTAAGCGAGCGGGCTCACTGTAAGCCCTTTCCTACGAGCCTCGCATGCAAAAATACGGCCCATGCTTATTCATCCGCAAATCAATCCGGTTGCCCTGCAGTTGGGTCCCCTGGCCATCCATTGGTATGGCCTGACATATCTGGCGGCTTTTGGCCTCTTCTTCTTCCTGGCTACGCGGCGCCTTCGCCACGAGCCCTATGCGTCCATCACCGGCCCCGGCGCCTGGTCGCGCAGGGACATTGAGGACATCCTGTTCCTGGGTGTCATGGGTGTGGTGGTCGGTGGGCGGCTCGGCTACTGCCTTTTTTACAAGCCCGGTTACTACCTGTCGCACCCGCTTGAAATCTTTTTTGTGTGGCAGGGCGGCATGAGCTTTCACGGCGGGATGCTGGGTGTGCTGGCCTCGCAATGGTGGTTTGCCCGTTCGCGCCAGCGGCCTTGGCTGCAGGTCATGGACTTCGTCGCGCCTTGCGTACCGACCGGGTTGGCGGCGGGGCGCGTTGGCAACTTCATTAACGGTGAGCTCTGGGGACGCTTCAGCGACCCTGCTTTGCCCTGGGGCATGGTATTTCCGGGCAGCGGCGCCATGCAGCCGCGTCACCCCTCACAAATCTATCAATTCCTGATGGAGGGCTTGTTGCTGTTCGTGCTGCTCTGGTTGTACGCGCGCAAGCCGCGTAAGGTGGGGCAGGTCTCCGGGGCCTTCCTGGTCGGCTACGGCGTGTTTCGTTTCATCGCCGAGTTTTTCCGTGAGCCAGACGACTTCCTCGGCATCCTCGCCCTGGGCATGAGCATGGGCCAATGGCTTTGCGTGCCCATGATCGCAGCGGGTGCCTGGCTCTGGGTGTGGGCTTCCCGGCAGGGTCAACCCCAAAAATCCATCGCAGGCAGCTATTGACTTGTGGCGATAGCTCCGGGCGTCAGGACTGTCTGGTGCCCTGAGCCTCTCGCTTCGGGGCGCTAGGGTTTCTCCCTGTCGTTTTCAGGCACAACTCACTTGTCTGACTGCTTTTTAACTCTCATAATTATGTGTAATTACTTGAAATTACCGCTGGAATTCTGAAAACTCCAGACGCTGCCGGGGCAGTTGTATGGAAGCAGGTGGATTTTTCGGGACGTGCCGGGCCACCGCAGTTGCCGGGTTCGGTGGATGTGTCGTGTATTTGGGTTCATTGCGTCAGCCGGTCAAAAGGGGTCTGTCATGCGTCTGGTCCAGAGTTCATTGCATCAGGAGGTCGCCAATACCCTGCGCGAGCAGATTTTTGCCGGCCAGCTGGCGCCCGGGAGTTTTCTGGACGAGGTGGCGCTATGCGAACGGCTGGAAATCTCCCGCACGCCACTGCGCGAGGCGCTCAAGGTACTGACCTCGGAAGGGCTTCTGCGCCACGAACCCCGGCGTGGTTGCTTTGTCAATGAGGTGACCGAGCAAGACCTGGACGACATTTTCCCGGTCATCGCCTTGCTGGAGGGGCGCTGCGCCTATGAGGCGGCACGCAATGCCACCGACGCCGATCTGGCTGCGCTCACTACTTTGCATGAGCGGCTTAACAGTCACGCCAAAGCCGGCCGGATCAATGACTATTACGCGACCAATTTCGCCATTCACGAGGCCATCATCCTGTTGGCCAACAACCGCTGGCTCGCGCAGGCGATTGCGGACCTGCGAAAAATATTGAAGCTTGCCCGGCTCCAGCAGTTGCACGCGCCGGGCCGGCTGGCGCAAAGTCTTTCAGAGCACATGACGGTGTTTGCGGCCCTCAAAAGCCGTGACAGCGAAGGTGCCGATGCTGCCATGCGCACGCACCTGACGCGCCAGCGCGAAGCGCTGCGTGACCTTTCCCGCAGCCAGCGCTCCAGGGTGGCCTCATGAGCGCCGCAGACTGGCTCAGCCGCAATGTTTCGCGGCTCACGGCAGGCGAGAAAGGCCTTACAGAAAAAACGGCCGCAGGGCAAACAGACCGTGCGCAAGCAGCTACAAAAAAGATAGCAGCTAGCGTCGAATTGCCCGCACGAAGCACGCATG
The DNA here is from genome assembly GCF_056402835.1 of Polaromonas sp. P3_B4. NCBI lineage: Bacteria > Pseudomonadati > Pseudomonadota > Betaproteobacteria > Burkholderiales > Comamonadaceae > Polaromonas > Polaromonas sp. P3_B4. The sequence continues at coordinate 2,058,078 of NZ_JBFUGQ010000001.1, read as the reverse complement.
AACGGCTTCTGGCAACTTTGAGCCATAAGGACGAAGCGCTGTCGCCGCGTGTACTTCGCCGCACCTTGCAGGAGTTGCAGGCCATCATTGATCCCCGCGTCAGTGAGGTGGAAGGCGGCCGGCGCGCCATGGCCATCGCGGCCTGGTACCAGGGCGCCACCCCGGCTCGCCGGCGCGACCTGTGGATGCTGATGAGTGAGCAGTTCGTCGCCAATCCGCAGAAGGTCAAGGCCGCGCAGGCGCAGTTTGCGGCTGCCGTGGGTACACCCGAAGAGGCCGTGGCCGAGGTGCGTTACCGCCGTGCCACTGTCTCGCCGCGCCGGCGTCTGCTGCAGCGCTTCAGCGTCTATCCGGGCGGCATCCAGTTCCTGGTCGAGATGCGTGCCGACATGCAGCCCAGCCTCAAGGCCGACAAGCGTCTGCTGGCGCTGGATGTCGAAATGGAATACATGTTCTCGACATGGTTCGATGTCGGTTTCCTTGACCTGCGCCGCATCACCTGGGATTCACCGGCGTCACTGATTGAAAAGCTGATCAAGTACGAAGCGGTCCATGACATCAAGGGATGGGCCGACGTCAAAAACCGGCTTGACAGTGACCGTCGCTGCTATGGCTTCTTCCACCCGCGTCTTCCAGAAGTGCCGCTGATTTTTGTCGAGGTCGCGATGGTCGAGACGATTGCGGGCGACATCATGCCTTTGCTTGATGAGCTGGCAGCGCCCTCGGACCTGAGCCGTGCGACCACTGCGATTTTCTACTCCATCAGCAATACGCAGGCCGGCCTGCGCGGCGTGAGCTTTGGCGATTCACTGATCAAGCGCGTGGTGGAGACCCTGAAAGAGGAGTTTCCCAAGCTCAAGACCTTTGCCACCCTTTCACCGATTCCGGGGTTTCGCAGCTGGCTGGGCAAGAACGCGGCGGCCATGCTGGAAACGCTGGGAGACAAGGAGCTTGCCGCCCTGGGCCGGGCGGTGGGGTTTGAGCCGCCCACTGCGGGGCACCTGCTGACCGCCGCAGAGAATCCGCTGGCTCTCAACGAAAAGTCGCCGGTGCGAAAGATGCTGCTGCACTGCGCCGCCCATTACCTGGGCCGGGCCCTGGAAGAGGGCAAGCCGCTGGATCCGGTGGCACGCTTTCATCTGGGCAACGGGGCGCGCGTAGAGCGCATCAACTGGGCAGGCGACCCGACGCCCAAAGGGCTCAGGCAATCGTACGGCCTGATGGTGAATTACCTCTATGACCTCAAGCGCCTGGACAAGCACCGCGCCTTGCTGGCCCAAGGAAAGGTGGCTGTGTCCGGCGCTATTGAATCGCTTTTGTAGTTTTTGCAGTTGCAGACGAGCAGTAGACAGATGTAGACAGATAAAAACGAAGGAGACAGACATGAGACCCGTTCACCTGATGGGAAGGTTGGCGCTTGCGTCGCTGGCCGCCGTGTTTTTGCTGGGACATTCCGCCCAGGCCCGCGTCACGCGGATCGTGATTGACGAAACCGTTCCCCTGGCGGCAGACCTGTCAGGTGGTGTTGCCTTTGAACAGGTTGCCGGCCGCGCGTTCGGCGAGCTGGACCCCAAGGCGCCTGGCAATGCCATCATCCAGGACATTGAACTGGGCAAAGAGGCCGATGGCAAGGTGCGTTACGTGGCCACCTTTGTGTTGACCAAGCCGGTTGATTCGTCCAGGGCCAGCGGCCTGATGTGGCATGAGGTGCCCAACCGTGGTTTGCGCCGGCCCAATGTGGTGCAGGAGCGTGCGCTGGGTGACATCGACCTCACCAGCGCCTGGCAGGGCGACAACGCCGGCGCCACCATGGTGCGGGCCACTGCTGCGGTCGAGCTTCCCCACTGGCTCAAGGTGCCGGTGGCAAGGAATGCCGATGGCTCACCCGTCACCGGTGAGGTGTTTGGCCGCATCGTCAATCGCACCGGCCCGGGTTCGCAGCCGCTGATCGTGCAAACAAATCCTGTTCCGTACAAGCCAGTGAGCCTGGACACGCGCCAGTCGCGCCTGGTGTCGCGCACGGCTGAATCCACCCGTGGCGATGTGACCGGCGAGACAGTGATTCCTTCCACCGACTGGGCCTGGGCCAAATGCGATGCGGCCAATCCTTTTCCCGGCATACCTGATGCCACGCAGATTTGCCTGAAGAACGGCTTCGATGCCAGCAAGCTTTACCAGGTGGTGTTCAAGGCCGCCGACCCCTACCTGCTGGGCGTGGGCTTTGCCGCCTGGCGCGATATGGGGGTGTTCTTCAAGACGGCCAGGGCCGATGACGCCGGCACACCGAACCCGGTGGCTGGGGTGGTGACCCACAGCATTGGCCGGGGCGTCTCGCAGTCCGGTAACTTTCTGCGCGGCTGGCTGCACCTGGGCTTTAACCGGGACGAAGCCGGGCGCCAGGTGCATGACGGCCTCTGGCCCATCATTGCGGGCCGGCGCATCGCGCTGAACTTCCGCTGGGCCCAGCCCGATGGCGTGCTGGAGCTGTACCAGGCCGGCAGTGAAGGGCCGCAGTGGTGGGCACGCGCGGCCGACCCGGTGCGCGGTGGGCCGCCTGCCGGTATTCTTGATCGTTGCGAAGCCAGCAAGACCTGCCCGAAAATCGTTGAGCACTTTGGCTCGGCCGAGGTTTGGGCCCTGAAACTTACGCCGGAATGGGTGGGTACCGATGCCAGGGCCGACCTGCCTCTGCCTGCCAACGTGCGGCGCTATTACATTGCCAGCTCCAGCCACGGCGGCGGGGCAGGGGGCTTTGACACCAGCCTGCCGGGCGTGGGCCTTCCAACGGCAGGCGCCAGTTGTCCGGGCAACAATTTCGGCATGGGTGTGTTACCCGCCAACCCGGTGCCGCATACCGAAACCGTGAACGCGCTGCGCGCGCACTTTCGCAACTGGGTGATGCGTGGCGCCGAGCCACCGCCCAGCCGCTGGCCTACCCTGGCGCCGCGTGCCGGCGAGCCGCGCGGCTCGCTGGCGCTGGCCACCAAGGAAGGCATCGGCTTTCCCACGCTGCCGCAGTTGCGCCCCACCGTGCCCGAGCCGGACTTCATCATGCCGGTGCTTGACTATGACTGGGGCCCCGCGTTCAACCCTGCCGATGGCTCGGGCGTGGCATCCAATGCGCCGCCGCCCATCCGCCGGGTGCTGCCCATGCTGGCGCCGCGTGTGGACGCCGACGGCAATGAGCTGGGCGGCGTGCCGGTAGTGCTGCTCGAAGCGCCGCTGGGCACCTACCTGGGCTGGAACATCACGACGGGCGGCGCCCGGCCGTTCCATCAGGGACAAATCTGCAATTACGTGGGCGGCATGGTGCCCTTTGCCCGCACGGCGCAGGAGCGCAGTGCCAACGGCGACCCGCGCCTGTCGCTGCAGGAGCGCTACGGTTCGCACGAGGGCTATGTGGTCGCCGTGCGCAAGGCCGCCGACAAAGCCCAGGCCCAGGGTTTCCTGCTGGCCGAAGACGCGGTGCGCTTAATCAAGGCTGCCGAAGCCAGCGCGGTGCTGCGTTGAAGGCGATTTTTAACGAATATCATCCCGTAGTAAAACTTATCAAAGGAGACAAACCATGATTTCATTTAACCGGCGCGACGTCCTGCGCATCGCTGCGGCCAGCGCTGCAACCGCATCACCCCTGCTGCATGCGCAGTCAGCCTGGCCCACCAAGCCGGTGACGATGATCGTGCCGTTTCCAGCCGGCGGCGGTACCGATGCGTTCGCACGGCCGCTGTCGGCGCAGTTCGCCAAACTCACAGGCAAGCAGCTCATCATCGACAACCGCGGCGGAGCCGGCGGCACCTTGGGCGCGAGCATCGCCGCCAAGGCGCAGCCCGACGGCTATACGCTGTTCATGGGTGCCGTGCATCACACGATTGCGCCGTCGATGTATCCCAAGCTGGACTACGACATCGAGAAAGATTTTGTGCCGCTGGCCCTGATGGCCAATGTGCCGCAGGTGCTGGTGGTCAATCCCCGCAACATGCCGTTCGCAGACTTCAAGGCTTACATCGCGGCCGTGCGCAAGGCACCCGGCAGATACAACTACGGCTCCGCCGGTGCGGGTACTTCGCACCATCTGGCCGGGGAGCTCTTCAAGCAGCAAACCAAGACCTTCATCACGCACATCCCTTATCGCGGCGCGGGCCCTGCGCTGCAGGACTTGATTGGCGGCAACGTCGACATGATGTTTGACGGCCTGGGCTCTTCCGCCAACCACATCAAGGGCGGCCGCATCAAGGCGCTGATGGTGTCGGGCACGAAACGCAACCCGGCCTTCCCGGACGTGCCCTGCGCCGGCGAACTCGGCCTGCCCGACTACACCGTGACCACCTGGTACGGCATCTGGTCGCCCAAGGGCACACCAGCCGACGTGCAGGCACGCATCGTGGAAGACCTGCGCAAGGCCGCCACCAGCGACGAGCTCAAAGCCATCTGGGCCAACAACGGCGCGGACTTCGGCAACCTCACGCCCCAGCAGTTCGGCACGTTTGTGAGCAACGAGGTCAAACGCTGGTCGGCGGTGGTGAAAGCCTCCGGCGCCAAACTCGACTGACCCCTTGATGACCGGTGTCGTTTTACTGGAAGTGAAAGGCCCCGTTGCCTTTGTGACGCTGTCCCATCCCGGCAAGCTCAACGCCATGTCTCGCGCCATGTGGCGCGAGTTGCGCGCGGCGTTTGAGCGCATCCAGCAAAGCGCAGCGTTGTGTTGCGTGCTGGTGCGGGGAGAGGGCGGGCAGTTTTGCGCGGGCGGCGACATCTCCGAATACGCCGGCTTTCGCTTTGAAGAAGCGGGCCTGCGCGCGTTTCATGAAGACGATGTATGGGGCGGCTTGCAGGCCATGCTGGACTGCGACGTCCCCATCGTCGCGCAGATCGAAGGCAACTGCATGGGCGCCGGCGTTGAGATCGCCAGCTGCTGCGATATCCGCATTGCCGGCGATACGGCAAAGTTCGGTGCGCCCATCGCGAAGCTCGGCTTCCCGATGGCGCCGCGCGAGGCTGCGCTGGTGATGCGTGCCGCCGGAGAGCTGACCGCTCGGGAGATGTTGCTTTCGGCTGCCGTTCTGGGGGCCGCCGAGATGAAGCAGCGCGGCTTTCTCAACCAGGTTGCGCCAGGCCAGGACGTCGAGGCCCTGGTCATGGCGTGCGTGGATCGCACCTGTGCCCTTGCGCCTGGCGCCGCGCGCCTGAATAAACAGGCATTCAGGGCTCTGGCGCCCACTGGATCAGCGCAACCAGCTACTGATTTGATAGCAACAGCCTACCGTTATGCCCCTTCTGCCGAGCACCGCGAAGGTATTGCCGCTTTCACTGAAAAACGCCTGCCCCGGTTTGATCGCCGGGCGGCCGACATTCCAACCATAGCCAGCCTGACCCATGAAAAACCATAACCTGTTTGCAGCGCTTCGAGCCGCATTTCCTTCTTCGCTCAATGAAGTCGCCGTCGAAACTGACAACGGCCTCTGCTATTCGTGGCGCGACCTCGAACGCGGCACTGCGATGATGGCCAACCTGCTGGCCTCGCTGGGGTTACCTGAAGGGGCCAGGGTGGCGGTGCAGGTCGAGAAGTCGGTGGAAGCCATGATGCTTTACCTGGCGACGCTGCGCGCCGGCTATGTGTTTTTGCCGCTCAACACTGCCTACCAAAGCGCCGAGATCGAATACTTCATCGACAACGCGGAGCCGTCCGTGATGGTCTGCAGCAGCAAGAATTTTGGCTGGGTCAGCAAGATCGCCTTCAAGGCCGGCACGCAGAACGTGTTCACACTGGACGATGACCGCACAGGCTCGCTGCTGGACCGTGCGGCGCATTGCAGCGACCAGCATGAAGTGGTGACACGGCGGGCGGACGACCTGGCCGCCATCCTCTACACCAGTGGTACCACCGGCCGCAGCAAGGGCGCCATGCTTTCGCACGGAAACATGTTGAGCAATGCGCTGGTGCTCAAAGATGCCTGGGGCTGGAAAAAAGGCGATGTGCTGATCCATGCCCTGCCGATTTTTCATGTGCACGGACTCTTTGTTGCCATTCACGGTGCGCTCATCAACGGCAGCAAGATGATCTGGCTGGCCAAATTCGACCCCAAGCTGGTGGTGAAAAGGCTGCCCCAAGCCACGGTGTTCATGGGCGTTCCCACGCTGTATGTGCGCCTGCTGGCCGAGCCGGGGCTGACCCGCGAAGCCTGCCGCAACATGCGGCTCTTTGTGGCGGGGTCGGCGCCTTTGCTGATCGAGACCTTCAACGAGTGGAAAGAGCGCACCGGCCACACCATTCTGGAACGCTACGGCATGTCGGAAACCGTGATGCTCACGTCCAACCCTTACAAGGGTGCCGAGCGGCGCGGCGGTACGGTGGGCTTTGCGTTACCCGGTGTCAGCCTGCGAGTGCAGGACGAAGGCGGCGAGTCATTGCCGGCCGGTGAGATCGGCGGCATCCAGGTCAAGGGCCCGAATATTTTCAAGGGCTATTGGCGCATGCCGGAGAAGACAAAAGAAGAGTTCACCGCAGACGGCTACTTCAAGACCGGCGACGTGGGCAAGATCGACGAGCGCGGCTACATCGTCATCGTGGGCCGCAGCAAAGACCTCATCATCAGCGGCGGTTACAACGTCTATCCCGCCGAAATTGAAGGCTACATCAACGACATGCCCGGCGTGGCCGAAAGCGCGCTGGTCGGTGTGCCGCACCCGGATTTCGGCGAGGTCGGCGTGGCCGTCGTGATCGCCAAGCCGGGCGTCGTGCTCGAGGGAAGCAGGATTGTGGGCGAACTGAAATCGAAGCTGGCCAACTTCAAGATTCCCAAGCACTGCTTTGTGGTCAACGAGTTGCCGCGCAACACCATGGGCAAGGTACAGAAGAATTTGCTGCGTGAGCAGTACAAGGGATTGTTTACCCGGGCCGCGGCTTAAGAACAGGTTCTAAGGCGCAAAGTCGTCGACCTGGATCACCTTGTCGGCGGCGCGCAAATAAGCCAACGCCAGGTTCGGGCGGCTTGAGGCTTGCGCGGCGTGCTCCATGGACTGATTGCTGCGCACGGCCTTGTTCAGCGCCACGGTTTCTTCGCCGAGCTGCGTTGCCAGATCGAGCGCATCCATCAGGTCGCGCAGCCCACCGCTTGTTGGCATAGCCAAATCGGGGCACAGACGCCTCACGACAGCGGACTTGGTTCGCAGAAGTTTGGCAAGTTCCAGCAGCTGAACGTCCCGAAGCGGTGCCAGGCGCGTGCTGCGGTTCAGCACCAGTGCACCCACTACACGCCTTAGCGGCGAAGGAAAGTTGGCGTAGAGGGCCTCCAGCGTGTTGCCGGCTTCATCGAGCTGCACGCGAATGGCCGCCTGTGCGACCGGCAGCATGGTCGTATCCTTGTCGAAGGCATAGCGCCAAAGGCAGGCGCTGGCCATGTAGAGATGGGCCAGCACATCGCCCAGCCTTGCCGACAGCAACTCCATGCGCTTGAGCTTGCCGCCCAGCAAGCCCATGGCCAGGTCGCAGGTCAATGCGTACTGGCTGCTCAGGCGGGCGATCAGCCGGGCTTCTTTTTCGAGGCCCAGGGGTGGCGTGCCTTGCATGGGCGCACCGGCGATGCTGTGCCAGAAGTTACGCAGCACGTGTCCGCCATGGCCGATCAGCGCTTCCCCCAGCGCCTGCGCATCGTTGCCCTGCACGGCTTGCATTTCCTTCATCACGTAGGGGTGGCAGCGCACCGCGCCTTGTCCAAAAATGATCAGGGAACGGGTGAGGATGTTGGCGCCCTCGACGGTGATGGCGATGGGCGCACCGCGGTAGGCCACCGACAGCAGGTTGGACGGGCCCTGGATGATGCCTTTCCCGCCCAGAATGTCCATGCCGTGGCTGACGGCGCGCCGCCCAGCTTCGGTCAGGTGCACTTTCAGGATGGCGCTGGCCACGCTGGGCTGCTCTCCTTTGTCGAGCACGGCAGCGGTGTAGCGGCGTGCGGCGTCCGTCGCATAGAGCTCGCAGGCCATCTCCGCAATCACGCCGGCAATGGCGTCGAAGCGGCCGATGGGAAGCCCGAACTGCTCCCGCACCTGGCCGTAACCGTTGGCGACGAAAAGAGCCGTTTGCTGCATGGCCGAGCCCAGCGCAGGCAATGAGATGGCGCGTCCTGCGGCCAGGCATTCCATCAGCATGCGCCAGCCCTGGCCGACCTGCTGCTCGCCGCCGATGATCCAGTCCATGGGGATGAAGACTTCACGGCCTTCGATGGGGCCATTCATGAAGGCGGCGTCCATCGGCCGGTGCCGCCTGCCGATCTGCATGCCCGGTTGCGGCACGGGAATCAGCGCGCAGGTGATGCCCAGGTTGCGCTGGCCTTCGGGCAGGGTTTCGTCCACCGCGTTGAAGGCCAGGCCGACCACGGTGGCGATGGGCGCCAGCGTGATGTAGCGCTTGGAGAAATCCACACTGAAGCCGCGCACCATGACGCCGTCGATCTCGCGCTCGGTGACAACGCCGCGGTCAGGGATGGACGCGGCATCGGAGCCCGCATAAGGCGAGGTCAGTCCGAAGCAGGGCAGGTCGCGGCCATCGGCCAGGCGTGGCAGGTAGTGCTCTTTTTGTGCCGCTGTGCCATAGCGCAGCAGCAGTTCGGCGGGGCCCAGCGAATTGGGCACCATGACGGTCACGGCGGCAGAAATATTGAGTGTGGCGATACGCGTCACTACCGTGGCATGGGCGTAGTGGCTGAACCCGAGGCCACCCCATTCCTCGGGAATGATCATTCCGAAGAAGCGCCTGCCGCGCATGAAAGCCCAGACCTCGGCTGGCAGGTCGCCGGCCTGGTCGATGGCGAAATCGTCCAGCAGTGCGCACAATGCCGTGACCTCGTTGTCCAGGAAGGCCTGCTCTTTGGCGCTCAGTACATTGGGTCCAGCGGCCAGCAGGGCATCAAAATGGGGTGTTCCCGAGAACAGCCGGCCTTCGAACCCGACCGTGCCCGCCTCCAGCGCTGCCCGCTCGGTGTCGCCCATGGCGGGCAGCGCGCGGGCAAAGGGCTTCATGGCGGCTTGGCCTAACCATTGGGTAAGTCCCATGGGTTTCTCCTGAGCTGAAAGTAAGGGAATTGCCCTTAGCGTATGCAGCGCGAGCCATTTGGGCAGCCGTCCTTGGGCGTATCTGGCTGTAGGCGAATTGGCCCAGATGCCGGGCTGCCGTGGAGGCAGGCCCCGGGGAGAAAAAGTTCCCGCGGCTTTAGGGCCTGTCATCATATAAATCGCCCCTGTGTGGCACCCGGAAAAGGTCGCAATCTAGGCGCGAAATGAAGCCGGGGTAGGCCCCCGGTGAGGCTTCGCAACGACGAGTGCGGCCTTTTCCGGGTGCCACCCGTAGGGCTGGGGCTGCAAGGGGCGCCTCGCGTTGTTGCAGCCCTTGACCGGGGGATACCCCGGTCGGCGGCCTGCGCCTAGCGCTGCGCCCCTTGCAGCCCCAGCGCGGGGGCGATTTATATGATGACAGGCTCTAGCCCTCTTATACAATTGCTCCGGTCTGATTTTTGCTTGAGTTTCCTGGTTTTTACTTCCAAGTTTTAAGAGGAGTTACGGACATTATGAAAAAGCATCTTGGCTATCTGGCGATTTCAACCATCCTGGCAGCTATGCTGGCCGGTTGCGGTAAAAAAGAGGAGGCGCCTGTCGCGGCCACTCCGGCTCCCGCAGCCAGCGCACCCGCCGCTGCCCCCGCCGAAGAAAAGGTGCTCAATGTCTACAACTGGCCTGACTATGTCGCCAAGGACATGATCGCCAACTTCGAAAAAGAAACCGGCATCAAGGTCAACTACCAGACCTTCGAGAACAACGAAGCCCTGCATGCCAAGCTGGTGGCAGGCAACACCGGCTACGACATCGTGGTGCCCGGCGCTGTATTCGCCAAGCCGCAAATCGACGGCGGCCTGCTCTCCAAGCTCGACAAGTCCAAGGTCGCCAACTACGGCAACCTCGACCCCGCCATCATGGAAAAGCTGGGCACCATCGACCCGGGTAACGCCTACCTCGTCCCCTGGGCCTGGAGCTTCACCACGGTCGGCATCAACAAGGCCAAGGTGACCAAGGCGCTGGGCTCCACCCCCATGCCTGAAAACGCATGGGACCTGGTGTTCAACCCGGTCTACACCGCCAAGCTCAAATCCTGCGGTATTGCCTACCTCGACTCGCCAACCGAAGTGCTGCCGCCCGCCATGCATTACCTGGGAAAAAACGCCTATTCGAACGACCCGGCCGACCACAAGGCTGCGGCCGAAATGCTGGCCAAGGTGCGTCCGCACATCCGCATGTTCTCCAGCACCATGATTGACGACCTGGCCGGCGGCAAGGCCTGCGTGGCACTGGCCTGGGCCGGCGACATCAACATCGCCCGTGCCCGAGCCCTTGAAAACAAGAGCGGCAATGACGTCGAGGCCCTGTTGCCCAGCACCGGCGGCCTGATCTTCTTTGACACGCTGGCCATTCCGAAGGATGCCAAGCACCCGAACAACGCGCTGGCCTTCATCAACTACTCGCTGCGTCCCGAGGTATCTGCATCTCTGACCAACGAGCTGGGTTACGCCACCGCCAACAAGGCCAGCCTGGCCAACGTCAAGCCAGAGATCGCCAAGGACAAGGCGGTATTTCCCGATGCGGACAATCTGAAGAAAATGGTGTCTCCGGCCAGCTTCAGCAACGAAGCGCGTGAATCCATGAGCAATGTGTTCACGGCCTTCAAAAAAGGCAAGTGACGTTTTACTGATCTCTGGCAAGCGCTGATTTCAGTGTGAATCCGGCTGTGCATGCAATGCTTTGTGTGCGCAGCTTTTTTCTTGGTGAGAACCCCTGTTCATGAATCTACCCCTCCCGGCCGGTGACGGATTTTTGCGGACTGAGCAGCTGGTCAAGCGCTTTGATGGCGTGGCGGCGGTGGACGATGTGTCCCTGTCGATTCACAAGGGCGAAATCTTCGCGCTGCTCGGGAGCTCGGGTTGCGGCAAGTCGACCTTGCTGCGCATGCTGGCGGGTTTTGAAAAACCGACCGAAGGCTCGGTGATCCTGGACGGTGTGGACATCGCCTCTTTTCCGCCTTACGAACGGCCCATCAACATGATGTTCCAGTCGTACGCGCTCTTTCCCCATCTGACGGTGTGGGACAACATTGCCTTCGGACTCAAGCGCGAAGGCATGCCCAAGGGTGAGATCGAGGCGCGTGTGCAGGAGATGCTCAAGCTGGTCCAGCTGGAGACCTTTGCCAAACGCAAGCCGCACCAGCTCTCAGGCGGCCAGCAGCAACGTGTGGCCCTGGCGCGCAGCCTGGCCAAGCGGCCCCAGTTGCTGCTGCTCGATGAGCCGCTGGGCGCGCTCGACAAGAAGCTGCGCGAACGCACCCAGTTCGAACTGGTCAACATTCTTGAATCCGTGGGCGTCACCTGCGTGATGGTGACCCACGACCAGGAAGAGGCCATGGCCATGGCTTCCCGCATTGCCGTCATGAGCCACGGCCGCGTCCTGCAGGTCGGCACGCCAAAGGAAATTTACGAGCACCCCAATTGCCGGTTTGTGGCCGACTTCATCGGCAACGTCAACATGTTTGAAGGCGAGCTCACGCTGGACGAGGCGGACCGCTGTGAAGTCACGACGGAGCAGGGCGTGGTGAACGTGGGCCACGGCATCAGCGGCACGCTGGGGATGTCGGTGGCCATCGCGGTGCGGCCGGAGAAGATTCACATTGCCAAGACCCGTCCTGAGGTGAACGTCAACCTGTTCACCGGCAAGGTGCGGGAGATCGCTTACTTCGGCAGCTACAACACCTTCATTGTGGAAATGCCGGGCGGTCGCAGGGTGAAAATCACCGAGACCAACACCACGCGCCACGAGAGCTCCCTGATCACCTGGGAAGACGCGGTGTTCTTCTGGTGGGACGATTCGGCGCCCGTGGTGCTGACTCAATAAGCTGCTGCTGCGACGCCAAGCTATCTCACTACCGCGATGAAAATTCATTCCTGGCTTCAACTCAACCTGGGGCGGCGCTTCGTGATCGGCGTGCCTTATGTCTGGTTGCTGCTGTTCTTTGTGTTGCCTTTCCTGATCCTGTTGCGGATCAGTGTCACGGACATGGGCAATGGCGTGGATCCCTTCGCGCCGCTGATCGAGACGGTGCAGGGGTCCTGGCACGTCATGCTGCGCTACAACAACTATGCGTCCATCTTCATCGACAAGGCGGCCGATACGGCAGGCGGTTTTGGCAACACCATCTACATGGAGGCTTACAAGACCTCGCTGAAGTACGCCTTGCTCACCACGCTGTCTTGCCTGGTGATCGGCTATCCGTTTGCCTACTTCATCGCGCGCTCGCGGCCGGCGATTCGCCCGGCCTTGCTGATGATGGTCATGTTGCCGTTCTGGACGTCTTTCCTGCTGCGGGTCTATGCGTGGAAGGGCATCCTGGCCGATCAGGGCGTGCTCAATAACCTGCTGCTATCGCTGGGCATCATCCAGGAGCCGATGGTGATGCTCTACACCGACGTTTCCATGCTGGTCGGTATGACCTATGTGTACTGCCCCTTCATGATCCTGCCGCTTTACGCCAACCTGGTGAAGATGGATTTTCGTCTGCTGGAGGCTGCCCATGATCTGGGCGCCAGCGCCTGGAAGGCTTTCTGGCTGATCACTGTTCCACTCAGCAAGTCCGGGATCATCGCCGGTTCGATGCTGGTTTTCATCCCCAGCGTCGGCGAGTTCGTGATTCCGTCGCTGCTTGGGGGCGCTGAAAATATCATGATCGGCCGCGTGGTGTGGGACGAGATGTTCAGCAGCAACAACTGGCCGCGCGCATCCGCGCTGGCTGTCGTGATGATCCTCCTGATCCTGGTGCCGCTGGCGTTTTACTACCGCTCCAGCAGCGACCGCGATGCGCAAGGACGGCATTGACATGAAAAACGTGTTGAGACCAATCCTCCGGTTTTTTGAGAACAACGTCGGCCGGATCTGGATGGGCCTGGTATACCTGTTCCTGTACATTCCGCTCATCTTTCTCATCGTCTTTTCTTTCAACAGTACCCGGCAAGACGGTGTTTTCACCGGCTTTTCAACGCGCTGGTATGAGGCGCTGCTGTCGGACTCCCGGTTGGTGGAAGGATTTTTTCTGTCGCTCAAGGTGGCGCTGATCACCGGCACGCTGTCGGTGGTGCTCGGCAGCTTCGCTGCCTTTGTACTGGTTCGCTATTTGCGCTTTACCGGGCGTACGCTGTTCTACGGGTTGGTCAATGCGCCCCTGGTCATGCCCGAGGTCATCATCGGTCTGGCCCTGCTGCTGCTGATGGTGGCGGTGCAGCGCGCCATCGGCTGGCCGGACCGGGGTTTCATCACCATCGTGACGGGGCACACCTTGCTCGGCATGGCCTACGCCACGGTGGTCATCCAGTCGCGGCTCAGCGAAATGGACCGCACCCTGGAAGAAGCCGCCATGGACCTGGGTTGCCGGCCTGTGCAGGTGTTCTTTCTGGTGACTTTGCCCAGCATTGCGCCGGCGTTGGTATCGGCCTGGCTGCTCACCTTCACACTGTCGTTTGACGACGTCGTGATCTCCGAATTCTTGTCGGGGCCCGGCGTGACGACCTTGCCGCAGGTGATCTTCAGCTACGCCCGCCGCGGTGTGAACCCGTCGATTTACGCAGCGGCCACGATTTTGATCACGGTGGTGTCGTTGGGCATCATTGCCTACAGCATCTCCGTGATGCGCCGGCAAAAACGGCTGGACCGCGAAATCAGTGCGGCGGCTCGACCGGAACAGGCTTTCCCGGACCCCGCCCGGGCAAAGTAGCCAGCACGACGCCGGTCAGCGCGATGGCAAAAGCACCGATCTGGGTGCCATTGAGATTTTCTCCCAGAACAATGACGCCGACCGCTGCGGCGCTGACCGGCAGTAATACGGTGAAAACGCCGGCCTGGTTCGCCGGAATCTTCCTGAGCCCGGTCATCCAGAGCCAGACCGTCCATACGCTGGCCGCGAGCGAATAAAACAGCAGCAACAGCCAGGCGGAGGGCGCCACCTTGCCAAAGTCAAATCCCCAGGCCATCCAGAGGCCGAAAGGGGTGACGAGGGCAAAGCCCCAGAGGTTGATCAGTGCGGTGATGCGTTTGGGGCTGAGTACGCCGGTCAGCTTCTTGCCGATCACGGCGTAGGCCGCCTCGCATAAAACCGCGCCCACCAGCAGCAAATTGCCCAGCCAGGCATTTCTGTGTGCCAAATCGGCCTCCGGGCCAATGCTGACGGGCGCAACCAGCTCATTTTTTGATAGCGAAACAAGGCCAATGCCGACCACTGCGCAGGCTATAGCGCCCCATACGCGCGCACCGATGCGTTCCCGCAGGAAGAGCCAGCTCATCAGCGCAACGGCTGCCGGAATGGACGCCATGATCACACCGGCCGCAACCGCGCTGGTCATGCTCACGCCAAACAGCATGCAGATGGAAAACAGGAAATTGCCCAGAAAGGATTCGAGGAACAGCAGTCGGCCGGTTTGCCGGCTCATGGGGACTTCGCCTGCCGGTTTTTTCAGCCAGTGCAGCATGGCGCTGCCACCGATGCCAAAACGCAGCCAGGCCAGCAAAAAGACGGGGAAGGCGATGACGAGGGGTTTGGAAAGCGCTACGTAGCTGCCAACGAGCGACATGCTGAGCGCCAGGCAGGCGTAAGCCACGATTCGGTTCATTAAACTGGAGACTCCTGTGGTGCGGGCCAGTGCGGGGCCTGCGTTTGTACCGGCCGGGAACGGCCTGGCAGAGGTTGAAATCATGCCTTAATTTCAGTGGGGCATTGCCGGTTACACGCAGCCTGGACAGCCCACAATCCGATGACGACTCTCTGGCGACGACACTCAAACAATGCCTCAATCTCCTGTCCGTTATGTTTTTGTTTACGGCACCCTGCGCAAGGGTGAGCAGCGCGACATCAACCATTTGCAGCCGCCACCCCGCTGGATAGGGCGCGCCAGCGTGGCAGGCGTGATGCACCATCTGGGTAGCTATCCGGGCCTGACGCTGACCGGACCGGGAACCGTGCAGGGAGAGGTGTATGCGGTGGCGCCCGAGCTGGAGCGTGTGCTGGATGAAATCGAGGAGGTCTGGCCGCAGCAGACCGGTGAATACACCAAGCGCGAAGTGGCGGTGCAACTTGAGCCGGTATCCGGGTCTGGTCAACCGGAGCGCGCGCGGGAACTGGTGTGTTTCCTCTATGAGATCGCCCCCGAACGGATTCACGGCAAACCGGTGATTACGCTGGGCGACTGGGTGTTGCATCGAACCGGCGGCGCCAGCTGAGTCGTTCGCAAAGGGCTTCAGGACCCTGAGAGGAGGCAGGGGCTGATGTGCGCGCTGACCACCGATGCAAGCCGCCCTTCACATTTCATCATTCAATAAATTGATTCCGTAATGTGGAATCAACAAATGCTGCAGTGCAAAATTATTTCTCAATATGAGAGATAGAATTTTATATTACGATAAGTTAAATAAATATCGTTGATTTTATTGAATTTTATTTTTGTCTTATATAAGACATAAGAGCTTCATAAGGTCTTGTAGAAGACTTAAAGTTGATCCATCGAATTCGCCATTTCTTTTTTTCAACCTACGGAGCCCACCATGCCGCAAACCCTGACCGAACAATTGAGCCGCGACCAGCAAATTTCCGCCCTGGAAAAAGACTGGGCCACCAACCCGCGCTGGAAAGGCATCAAGCGCGGCTACAGCGCCGCCGACGTGGTGCGCCTGCGCGGATCCTTCCCGATCGAGCACACGCTGGCCCGCCGCGGCGCCGA
Organism: Polaromonas sp. P3_B4; assembly: GCF_056402835.1. Taxonomy (NCBI): domain Bacteria; kingdom Pseudomonadati; phylum Pseudomonadota; class Betaproteobacteria; order Burkholderiales; family Comamonadaceae; genus Polaromonas; species Polaromonas sp. P3_B4. The sequence goes on along the minus strand of NZ_JBFUGQ010000001.1, from coordinate 2,042,281 downwards.
AAAACTGTGGGATCTGCTGCACAACGAGCCCTACGTCAACTGCCTCGGTGCCCTGACAGGCGGCCAGGCCATGCAGCAGGTCAAGGCCGGCGTCAAAGCCATCTATCTGTCGGGCTGGCAAGTTGCTGCCGACAACAACAGCTACTCCGCCATGTACCCGGACCAGTCCCTGTACCCGGTGGACTCGGTGCCCAAGGTCGTTGAAACCATCAACAACACCTTCCGCCGTGCGGACGAAATCCAGCACTCCAAAGGCATTGATGCCGGCGACAAAGACTACATCGACTACTTCGCACCCATCGTGGCGGATGCCGAAGCCGGTTTCGGCGGTGTTCTGAATGCCTTCGAACTGATGAAGGCCATGATCAAGTCCGGCGCCGGCGGCGTGCACTGGGAAGACCAATTGGCTTCCGTCAAGAAGTGCGGCCACATGGGCGGCAAGGTCTTGCTGCCCACCCGCGAGTCCTGCCAGAAGCTGATTGCCGCGCGTATGGCGGCCGACGTCTGCGGCGTGCCCACGCTGGTGATTGCCCGTACCGATGCCGAAGCCGCCGATTTGCTGACTTCCGACTACGACGAGATCGACAAACCTTTCCTGACGGGTGAGCGTACCGCCGAAGGCTTCTACAAGACGCGCAAGGGTCTGGAGCAGGCTGTCGCCCGCGCTAACGCCTATGCCCACTACGCCGACCTGGTGTGGTGCGAAACCGGCACGCCTGACCTCGACTTCGCAAAGAAATTCGCCGATGCCGTGCACAAGGTTCACCCAGGCAAGATGCTGGCCTACAACTGCTCGCCGTCTTTCAATTGGAAGAAAAACCTCGACGATGCCACCATCGCCAAGTTCCAGCGCGAGCTCGGCGCCATGGGATACAAGTACCAGTTCATCACGTTGGCTGGCATTCACTCCATGTGGTACAACATGTACGACCTGTCGCAAGACTACGTCAAGCGCGGCATGACGGCTTACATCGAGAAGGTGCAGGAGCCCGAATTCGCAGCACGTGACCGCGGCTACACCTTTGTGTCGCACCAGCAGGAAGTTGGCACTGGGTACTTCGATGAAGTGACCACCGCCATTCAGGGCGGCAAATCCAGCGTGACCGCACTGACCGGCTCTACCGAAGAAGAGCAGTTCCACTGATCTCACCTGACCGACGATTACCCAGACGCTTGCGCCCTTGAAGCGCAGCTTTTCAGCCTGGACAGGACCTAGGGCCTGTCCGGGCTTTTTTACGGGCGTTTTTTAGCGTAGAGTGCAGTTTGTTACATAAAACACAAGATGTGCATCATTAACAGGAGGAGGTTGCCGTGTCGGAATTAACCGTGGGTTTCAAGCGTGTTCCCTGTCCCGATTGCAATGGCACCGGCGAACTGCGCATTGAAAGCGAAAACATCAATGAGCATTTTGAAGTCGAAAAACAAACGGTGATTACCGAATGTCCGCGTTGCCTTGGCCTGGGATTTTTGCCGCCGGCTTCGCCTCAATAGGACTTTGTGGCGCGAGGCGAACAGGTGGCCGGCGAGCCATCTGCAAGCTGCCGTAAAATAGCCGCATGCAATCAATCAAGCTGGAAACAGGAAGGATCGTTCGGGTTATGACACCGCGAACTACGCCCTCGTCCGTTTTCTGGAGTCATCCAGGGCGCTAGTCCGCACCCCTTGGTGATTGTTAGCTACTGATTTCATAGCTTAAATCCATATCCCCCTATCAAAGCGCGGCAGGTTCCGCGCTTTTTTGTTTTTTCTGATTTCAGCCTGCTTATAGAAGTTATTCCCATGATTCAAATCACGCTCCCCGATGCTTCCAAGCGCGAATACCCCCAGGCCATTACGGTGGCCGAAGTCGCTGCCTCAATCGGCACCGGCCTGGCCAAAGCGGCCCTAGGCGGCAAAGTTGACGGCAAAGTGGTCGACACCAGCTATCTGATTGATAAGGACAGCTCGGTTTCCATCATCACAGCCAAGGACGCCGATGGACTGGACATGATCCGTCACTCGACAGCCCACTTGCTGGCCTACGCCGTCAAGGAACTGTTCCCGGATGCGCAGGTCACCATAGGCCCGGTGATTGAAAACGGGTTTTTCTACGATTTCTCCTACAAGCGCCCCTTCACGCCGGAAGACCTGGTGGCGATCGAAAAGCGCATGACCGAGCTTGCCGCCAGGGACGAGCCGGTGACCCGCCGTGTGCTGCCACGCGATGAAGCCGTGGCGCATTTCAAGAGCATAGGCGAGCATTACAAGGCGGAAATCATTGCGAGCATTCCCGCCAATGAGGATGTGTCGCTCTACCGCGAAGGTGCTTTTGAAGACCTGTGCCGCGGCCCCCACGTGCCCAGCACGGGCAAGCTGAAGTTCTTCAAGCTCATGAAGGTGGCCGGTGCCTACTGGCGCGGCGATCACCGCAATGAAATGCTGCAGCGCGTTTACGGCACGGCCTGGGCCACGAAGGACGAACTCCAGCAGTACCTCACGATGCTGGAGGAGGCTGAAAAGCGCGACCACCGCAAGCTCGGCAAGGAACTGGACCTGTTTCACATCGACGACCATGCGCCCGGCCTGGTGTTCTGGCACCCCAAAGGCTGGACGGTCTGGCAGGGCGTCGAGCAGTACATGCGCAAGGTCTACCAGGACAACGGCTACCAGGAGGTCAAGGGCCCCCAGATCATCGACAAGACGCTGTGGGAAAAAACCGGCCATTGGGACAAGTACCGTGACAACATGTTCACGACCGAGAGCGAAAAGCGCGAATATGCGCTCAAGCCCATGAACTGCCCCGGCCATATCCTGATCTTCAAGCAGGGCATTAAAAGCTACCGCGACCTGCCGCTGCGCTACGGCGAGTTCGGCCAGTGCCACCGCAACGAGCCTTCGGGCGGGTTGCACGGCATCATGCGCGTGCGCGGCTTCACGCAGGACGACGGCCATATCTTCTGCACCGAAGATCAGATCCTGAAGGAATGCGTGGACTACACGACCTTGCTGCAGAAGGTGTACACAGATTTCGGCTTCAAGAACATCATCTACAAGGTCGCCACGCGCCCCGAGGCTCGCATCGGCTCGGACGAAAGCTGGGACAAGGCTGAGCATGCGCTGATGGAAAGCCTGCGCGCGTCCGGCTGCGAATTTGAAATCGCCCCCGGCGACGGCGCTTTTTACGGCCCGAAGATCGAATACACGCTCAAAGACGCCATCGGCCGCCAGTGGCAATGCGGCACCATGCAGGTCGATTTCTCCATGCCGGAGCGGCTGGATGCCGAATATGTGGGCGAAGACGGTAACCGTCACCGGCCTGTAATGCTGCACCGCGCGATTGTGGGCAGCCTGGAGCGTTTTATCGGGATTTTGATCGAGGAACACGCCGGCGCGCTACCAGTCTGGCTGGCCCCCGAGCAGGTTTCGGTCCTCAATATCACCGATTCCCAGGCTGAATATGCCCGGGAAGTTGCCAAAACACTGCAAAATCAAGGGCTTAGGGTCAATCTGGACCTGCGCAACGAGAAAATTACGTATAAAATACGGGAGCACTCGATGAAAAAGCTGCCGTATATCCTTGTCGTAGGCGACAAGGAGAAAGCGGCAGGTGCCGTTGCAGTGCGCGCCCGGGGTAACAAAGACCTTGGAGTGATGCCTCTTGAAGCCTTCGCTGAAACGATCGCTTCCGACATCGCGGAAAAAGCCTGATTTTTAACAAAATTGTTGATGAATTTGGCCTGTCGTCCTTACAGGACGGGCGCAAGCAGCTATAGCTTTTATAGCAAGAGTTAAAGGATAGAACCATCGCTACTGAATTTCGTGACCGCCGTCACCGTGAAGAACGCAAGCATCGCTTGAACCGTGAAATCATGGCCCCTGAAGTACGTCTGAGCGGGCCAGACAATGAGCCGCTGGGCATTGTCAGCATCACCGAGGCTTTGCGCCTTGCGGGTGAGGCCGATGTGGACCTCGTCGAAATCTCCCCCACAGCGGTTCCACCGGTGTGCCGGTTGATGGATTACGGCAAGTTCAAGTACGCCGAGCAGAAGAAGGCGGCGGAAGCGAAGTCCAAGCAAAAAGTGATCGAGATCAAGGAAATCAAATTCCGGCCCGGCACTGACGATGGGGACTACAACATCAAACTGCGCAATATCAAGCGCTTTTTGGAAGAAGGCGACAAATGCAAGATTACCTTGCGTTTTCGTGGTCGCGAAATCACGCACCAGGAACTGGGCTTGGCCCTGCTGGCGCGTATTCGTGATGAGTTGGCCGATTTGATTGTGGTGGAGCAGTTCCCCAAGCTTGAAGGCAGGCAGATGGTCATGATGATCGCGCCGGGCCGTAAAAAGCCGGGTGCTGCCAAACCGGCAGCCGAGACGGCCCCGGCACCGTCCGCAGCCTGAGGCTGGCGAGCAGAGGGTAAAGATAAGGGGCGCTTTGCGGCGTTCCGGTGAAAGCAGGTGCAAGCCGGCTTTCCAAAAGCAGAAGGGTCAAACCTTTTGCGAGCAGCGGGAAGTCGCAAGATTTCCCGCTTAACAAGTGTCTCGGGGCCATCAAGTCTGCGGAAGGTTCGCAGCGCCTCACGAGCACAAATGAAAAGGAGCATTTACATGCCCAAAATGAAGACCAAGAGCGGCGCTAAAAAGCGTTTCCGCGTTCGTCCGGGTGGTACCGTCAAGCGCGGCCAAGCCTTCAAACGTCACATCCTGACCAAGAAGACCACCAAAAACAAACGCCATCTGCGTGGTGCGGTGACTGTTCATGAGACCAATATGGGTCACATGGCACAGATGCTCCCAGGCCAGGGCATTTAATTAACGACGAACAAGGAGTACACACATGCCTCGCGTCAAACGTGGTGTAACGGCTCGCGCCCGCCACAAAAAAGTTTTAGCCCTTGCAAAAGGTTTCCGCGGCCGCCGCGGCAATGTCTTCCGTATCGCCAAAGAAGCGGTAATGAAGGCTGGGCAATATGCCTACCGTGACCGCCGTACCAAGAAACGCGTGTTCCGCCAGTTGTGGATCGCCCGTATCAACGCTGCAAGCCGTTCCTTCGGCTTGACCTACAGCCAGTTTGCTAACGGCCTGAAGAAAGCCGGTATCGAGATCGACCGCAAGGTTCTGTCCGACATGGCCATTCATGACAGCGCTGCTTTCGGCGCCATCGTTGAACAGGTGAAAGCCAAGCTGGCTGCCTGATTTTCAAGCCGGGCAGTGTTGGTGCTATTAAATCAATAGCTGCTTGCGCACGAAAATAAAGGGCTGGGGCTTGAAAAGGCTCTGGCCCTTTTTCATGGCCCTTACTGCAGTACTCACGGAACAGAAGTGCTGCTGAAAGCGCCTTCGCTGTTTTGTATTTCGAACAAGAGAACGTATGACTCAACCCGATGCCCTCCAAGAACTGGTTAGCAGCGCCCAGGCCAGTTTTACGCAGGCGAACACGCCCGCCGACCTGGAAAACGCCAAGGCGCAGTTCCTGGGAAAAACCGGCCGCGTCACGGAGTTGATGAAAGGCATGGCAGCGCTCAGCGTCGAAGAGAAGAAGTCCCGTGGCGCCGCTATCAACCTCGCCAAACAGGCGATTGAAACCGCGTTGACCGAGCGCCGGCAGGCGCTGGCCGACGCCGAACTGCAAAAGCAGCTCAAGGCGGAAGCGCTCGACGTGAGCCTGCCCGGCCGTCAGCGCACGCAGGGCGGCTTGCATCCGGTGTCACTGACGCTGGAGCGCATTGAAGGTATTTTTGGCTCGATGGGTTTCGATGTGGCCCAAGGCCCTGAAATCGAGACGGACTGGTTCAATTTCACTGCGCTCAATACGCCCGAAGACCATCCAGCGCGTTCGATGCATGACACGTTTTATGTCGAGGGCGGCACCGAGGCCGCGCCCAATCTCCTGCGCACCCACACCAGCCCCATGCAGATCCGCTATGCGGTCCAGCATGTCAAGAAGCACCGCGCGCTCATCGACGCAGGCGGCCGTATGCCCGAGATACGCGTCATCGCACCGGGTCGCACCTACCGTGTCGACAGCGATGCCACGCACTCGCCCATGTTTCACCAGTGCGAAGGCCTGTGGATAGGCGAGAACGTAAGCTTCAAGGATCTCAAATTCGTCTTCACTGATTTCTGCCGTACTTTCTTCGAAAGCGATGACCTGGTGCTGCGCTTTCGCCCCAGCTTTTTCCCGTTCACGGAACCCAGCGCCGAGATCGACATCCAGTTCCAGACCGGCCCGCTCGCCGGCCGCTGGCTGGAAGTGGCCGGCTCTGGCCAGGTGCACCCGAATGTGGTGCGCAACATGGGGCTGGACCCCGAGAAATACATCGGCTTTGCCTTCGGCATGGGCCCTGACCGCCTGACCATGCTGCGCTACGGCGTCAACGACCTGCGTCTCTTCTTCGACGGCGACATCCGCTTCCTCTCCCAGTTTCAGTCCTGAAATAACAAGAACAAGAAAACAAGGTTAGACCATGCAATTCCCAGAATCCTGGTTGCGCGAATTCTGCAACCCGCCTTTGACGACCCAGCAGCTCGCCGACACACTCACCATGGCCGGCCTGGAGGTCGAAGAACTCAAGCCGGTGGCACCTCCGTTCACCAGGATTGTTGTTGGTGAAATCAAGGAAGCCGTCCAACACCCGGATGCCGATCGCCTGCGCGTCTGCCAGGTCGACGTGGGGCAGGGCAGCCTGCTCAACATCGTTTGCGGTGCGCCCAACGCCCGCGTCGGCATCAAGGTGCCATGTGCCCTGGTCGGCGCCGAGTTGCCTCCCGGTGAAGACGGCAAGCCCTTCCTGATCAAGGTCGGCAAACTGCGCGGCGTGGAAAGCCAGGGCATGCTGTGCTCGGCGCGCGAACTCAAGCTCTCTGAAGACCACGGCGGCCTGCTCGAACTGGTGGCCGATGCGCCGCTGGGCCAGGACATCCGCGAGCATTTGAAGCTCGACGACACCCTGTTCACCCTCAAGCTCACGCCCAACCTGGCGCATTGCCTGAGCGTCTACGGTGTTGCGCGCGAAGTCGCTGCGCTCACGGGTGCACCGCTGAAGACGCCGGCCATTCCCGCCGTGGCTGCCGCCGACACCGCGAAACTGCCGGTGAAGATCAGCGCGCCCGATTTGTGCGGCCGCTTTTCCGGCCGCGTGGTGCGCAACGTCAATACGAAAGCTGCCACACCACAATGGATGGTCGATCGCCTGGTGCGCTGCGGCCAGCGCAGCGTGACGGCGCTGGTGGACATCTCCAACTACGTGATGTTCGAGCTGGGCCGTCCCTCGCACATCTTTGACCTCGAAAAAATCCATGGCGGGCTCGATGTCCGCTGGGGCAAGTCCGGCGAGACGCTCAAGCTGCTTAACGGCAATACCGTGACGGTTGACGAAAAGGTCGGCGTGATTGCCGACAACGCGCAGGTGGAGTCGCTGGCCGGCATCATGGGCGGCGATGCGACCGCCGTCTCGGACGACACGAAACATGTCTACGTCGAAGCCGCCTTCTGGTGGCCCAAGGCCATCGCTGGTCGCTCGCGCCGTTATAACTTCTCGACCGACGCAGGCCACCGTTTTGAGCGAGGCGTTGATCCCGGGCAGACCGTCGAGCACATCGAGCGCATCACCCAACTGATCATCGATATCTGCGGCACACCGGAAACGGTGTGCGGCCCCATGGATGACCAGCAGGTTAACGTTCCCAAAGCGGTGCCAGTCACTTTGCGGGTGGCGCGTGCAGCCAAGGTGATCGGCATGCCGCTCACACAGGCTCAATGCCTCGATGCGCTCCAGCGCCTCGGCCTGCCGGTGACGCAGGGCGAGGGCACGTTGACCGTGACACCACCCAGCTACCGCTTTGATCTGCAGATTGAAGAAGATCTCATTGAAGAAGTGGTGCGCATGGTGGGCTACAACCAGCTTCCCGAGACGCCGCCGCTGGCCCCCATCACCGCCAGGTTGCGCGCTGAAGCCGAACGCAGCCCCTTTGGCGTGCGTCGCGCCCTGGCGTCACTGGGTTACCAGGAAACCATTAACTTCAGCTTCGTGGAAGAGCGCTGGGAGCATGAGCTTGCCGGTAATCCCAACCCCATCAAGCTGCTCAATCCCATCGCCAGCCAGATGAGCGTGATGCGTTCCTCGTTGCTGGGCTCGCTCCTGCAGGTGCTCAAGTTCAACCTGGATCGCAAGGCGCCCCGCGTGAACGTGTTTGAACTGGGCCGCGTTTTCCTGCGTGACGCAGATGTCCAGAATACCGATACCACCGTGGCCGGCTTCAACCAGCCCATGCGTGTGGCTGGCTTGGCCTATGGCCCGCGGGCGGCACTGAACTGGAGCCAGCCTGACAAGGGGGTGGATTTTTTCGACATCAAGGGCGACGTGGAGGCTTTGCTCGCGCCGCTTCAGGCTGTCTTTTCGCCTGCGGCGCACCCCGCCATGCACCCCGGCCGCTGCGCGAGCGTGTCTGTAGGCGGCAAGTCGATCGGCTTTGTGGGCGAGCTGCACCCGCAGTGGCGCCAGGGCTACGACCTGGCCCAGGCGCCACTCCTGTTTGAGCTGGAACTGGATGCCGTGCTGCAACGGCCGGTGCCCGAGTTCAAGCCGGTCAGCAAGCTACAGCCGGTAGAGCGTGATATCGCCGTCATCGTGGCGGAGGGTGTCAGCCATGCCGCGCTGATGTCGGCCATCCATGGCGCCAATACGAAAGGCCTGCTCAAGGGGGCAACGCTGTTTGACGTCTATCGGCCGCAGCAGGCAAGCGCGAGCATGCAGCTCGGCGAAAAAAGCCTGGCCGTGCGCTTGGTGCTTTCGAGCGGCGCCGCTACACTGACAGACGAGGAGATTGAGGCGGCCGTTCAGTCGGTGCTCGACAATCTGCAAGGTCAGTTGGGTGCCCGCTTGCGGGCCTGACCTTTCACGAATACCGCTCACAATAAAAGTCGCCAGGAGTACCGTTGCATGGATTTTTCTGTAGAAAGCCTGGAAACCCCGGCGCTGACAAAGGCGCATCTGGCCGAGTTGCTGTTTGAACAGATCGGGCTCAACAAACGCGAATCAAAGGACATGATTGACGCGTTTTTCGACTTGATCTCGGACAGCCTGGTGGACGGAAATGACGTGAAAATTTCCGGATTTGGCAATTTCCAGATTCGCACCAAAGCACCTCGCCCCGGCCGCAACCCCCGCACCGGAGAAGCCATTCCCATCGAGGCTCGCAGGGTGGTGACATTTCATGCCAGCCACAAGCTCAAAGACCAGATCCAGGGCGAAACTGTTGCCGAATAAGTACTAAACCCGGTGGCTTCGTCCGCCGGGTTTACGTATCCGGGTAGGTGTTTGTAATTAAATGTCACCTGTGTGACGGAACAACACATCCCAAAAAACCGGCGCAACTCTTTGCGCTAAGTTTCGACTTAGAGTAGATTTGGAGGTTTCCTCCTTAGCGCATTGATTTAATTGGAGAAAACGCTCCCACCCATTCCCGCGAAACGCTATTTCACCATCGGTGAAGTCAGTGATTTGTGCGGCGTCAAACCTCACGTGCTCCGTTATTGGGAGCAAGAGTTCACGCAACTACGCCCGATGAAAAGGCGTGGCAACCGCCGCTACTACCAGCACCATGAGGTGCTGATGATCCGCCGGATCCGTGATTTGCTCTATGACCAGGGCTTCACCATCAGCGGCGCACGCAACAAGCTTCAGGAAATCGTTCAGACCGAACGCGACAAGCGCCGTAATGGTGAAGTCATGCTTGACGGCGTAGAAGTGCTGGAAGGCGGTGAGTCCCTGCTGGAGGATTTTGAGGATTCCAGTGACCACTCGGACTTCGAAGACAGCGAGCCGGAGGGCGCGGATTTGCCCAGCGGCAGCGCGGCTCAGCAACGACTGCAATTGGTACGGCGCGAGTTGTTTGAAATTCGTGATCTCCTCAGCGCCGGGCACTGAGAAGCATTTTCGGCACGCTATAATAAAAGGCTTGTCGGTGTGTGGCGCAGCCTGGTAGCGCACTTGCATGGGGTGCAAGGGGTCGAAGGTTCGAATCCTTTCACACCGACCATAAAACCAACAGATAGCCGGTTAGCTAACGCTAACCGGCTTTTTTGTTTGGATCGAATATTTGTTGAAGTATCCGGTCGGCTGTCTTTGAGATCGACGTCAGAGGATTGCCCGTCGATTAGCTCGACGCAATTGTGTCTGGGGAAAACGCGATGGCAAGTCGCAAGCGCCTGCGTATCAGGCCGGAACAATGCTGGGGATCTGCGTGGCCGGCGGGGTGTTACGGCTGCGGCCGCAGCGAACCAGGCCGTCAATCATCACCATGCCAACGCCGGGAATATCCCCGCGTTGCACACTGTCCAGCAGGTTGAGCCCCGCTGAGTGCTGGGCTTTGTCCATGAAGACCAGATCAGCATCACGGCCTGTTTCTATCAAACCGCAATTGAGTTTGCGAATGCGCGCGGTGTTACCCGTGGCAAAGCAAAAAACCAGCTCCGCCGGGATATTGCCCAGGCTGGAAAGGAGGGCGATAAGGCGCAGCACACCCAGCGGCTGGACACCGGACCCGGCCGGCCCGTCGGTACCCAGGATGACGCGATGCGGGCACTTGAGCTGCAGCGCCGCCTGCGCGGCTGCAATTGCGACTTTTTCATTGCCGTTATGGACAATTTCAATGGCGCGCGATGATTTCTCACAGAGTTCGCAAACATGTGCTTCCGACAGTGCCGTATGACCGCCATTGATATGGCCGATGACATCGGCGTCTGCTTCCAGTACCACGTCCTTGTCAATCAGGCCTGAGCCGGGAATGGAAGGGCCACCGGTGTGAATGGTGCTCTGGATGCCGTATTTCCTCGCCCAACCCACCATCTCTTTGGCTTCGTAGCCCGCCTTGACTGAACCCAGGCCCACCTCGCCGAGCAAGGTTACGCCGGCGTCGGCAAGGTCCTTGAAATCTTGTTCGGTCATCCCTTTTTCGATGATGGGTGCACCGGCAAGTACCTTGACGCCGCCTGGGCGGAAGTTGTCGAATGCCCGTTGTGCGGTTATGGCCAGCGCCTTGAGGCCCACGATATCCTTGGGGCGCCCTGGCAGGTGAACCTCGCCGGCAGAAATCATGGTGGTGACGCCGCCGTGCATGGTGGAGTCAATCCAGCCGATCTGGTTCTGGCGCGGCGTCCAGTCGCCGAAAACCGGATGCACATGGCTGTCGATCAAACCGGGTGCCACGCAAGTCTGGTGCGCGTCAATCACGGTCTGCGCATGCGCCGTGTCACAGTCCTTGGCCTTTCCGATAGCTACGATGAGACCGTCGTTCACAACGATGGTGTCCGCGTCCAGGATAGGCTGGTCGATGTCTCCGGAGAGCAGCAGGCCAATGTTCCTGATGACGACCTTTCCTGATTTTCCGCTTGATGCCGCTTCTGCCATGGGTGGCCTTTCAAATGCGTGGGGTTGAGCTCAAGGATTCAGCATGACAGTGCGCAGCACGGTGCTGATGATGAAGGCCTGCCATTGCGCCAGCGCCTCAGGTGTTTGCAGGTCTTCGCCGAGGAAGGCTGACAGCGTGTGGCGGTTAGAGATATAGAAGTAGCCGGTGGCGGCAATCAGCAGGTAGACATTGCGGGCGGAGATGTCTGCCCGGAAAATTTTCTTGCGCACACCGCTTTCCAGCAGTTGCCGGATGATGGCGATGGCGGGAGACGAGTAATCCCGGGCGCGTTGCGATTTGGCAATGTGCTTGCCGCGGTGCAGGTTTTCCGTATTGAGCAGCGTGATGAACTCCGGATTTTTGCTGTAGTAGGACACCACGAAGCAAATCACGTCGGTCAGGGATTCCACGGGATGCTCGATGTCCAGCGACAACTCGAGCTCGGCGTCATTCATGCGGCGGTACATGTCTTCCAACACTTCGATGAACAAGCCTTCCTTGCTGCCGAAGTAGTAGTAAATCATGCGGTCGAATGACTTGGCCGACCTGGATATTTTCTCTACGCTCCCGCCGTCATACCCATAGCGCGCGAAGACGCGGGTGGCTGCCCGCAGGATGTTGTCGCGCGTGGTCTGCGCGGCTTGCTCCCGTACGCCGGGCCGCTTGGCAATCGTGCGTTTGGTTGTGGCAGTGCGCGGCTTGATGGTTTTGGCCGTCTTCGCTGTCATGTAGAGGTGTCCAGTCGCGGTTTATGCGTGATCAAGCGAAAAGGTGTGATGGATGGCTTCCCGGGGAAATGCAATGATTTGAAAGCAAGCGCTGGGCCATCTTCATTGTTCGGCAAAGGCGCGTTCGATCACGAAATCTCCCGGCTTGGACGTATTGCCTTCGATGAAGCCTTTGCCTTCGAGCATGTGTTTGAGGTCCTTGAGCATGGCGGGGCTGCCGCAGATCATCACACGGTCATGCGCCGGATCCAGTGCCGGCAACTGCAGGTCGGCCAACATCTTCCCGCTTTCGATCAGGTCGGTGACGCGACCCATGTTGCGGTAAGCCTCCCGCGTAACGGTAGGGTAGTACAGCAACTGCCTGGAGATCAGCTCACCGAGAAACTCATGTTGGGGCAAGTGATCCACAACCAGGTCGTGATAGGCCAGCTCGTCTGCCTGCCGCACGCCATGGACGAGCACTATCTGCTCAAACCGTTCGTAAGTCTCCGGGTCCCGGATGATGCTCATGAATGGCGCCAGGCCCGTGCCGGTCGAGAGCAGGTAAAGCCTTTTGCCCGGCAGCAGGTAATCAATTACCAGTGTGCCGGTTGGCTTGCGTCCAACGATGATTTTGTCGCCGACCTTGATGTGCTGCAGCCGTGACGTCAGGGGACCTTCCGCGACCTTGATGCTGAGGAATTCGAGATGCTCTTCATGATTGGGGCTCACGATGCTGTAGGCGCGCAGCAAAGGCTTGTCGTTGACCCTTAACCCGATCATGGTGAAGTGGCCGTTGCTAAAGCGCAGTGATGTGTCGCGTGTGGTGGTAAAGGTAAACAGGCGGTCAGTCCAGTGATGGACGGACAGCACAGTTTCTTCATTGAAAGCGCTCATGGTGTTATTCGGGAGTGATGGTTATGAATTGGAGAGGCTGCGTTGATGTCTCATGGTTTCATGATCTGCCGGCTTGTGAGCCGATCTTTCCATTGCGCGGTCTCGATAGGTATTTGCATGCCCTGGCCAAACGATGCCGCCACGGAGGCAATGTGCCACATTAATGTAGTGAACGCAACATTTAAATTCAGTGTGTACAACATTTTAAAATAAGTTTAAGACAGCCATGTAAATACTATTGCATGAGAAATCCGCATGCGCTACATTGAATCTCGTATGTAGTGAATGCAACATGTAAATTAAGTGAGCACTACATTGGTGAATTCGCCCCAAGATGGTGAGAGTGGCAGAAGGACGAGCACGATGACTGAACATACAAAGACGGACGGCTTGCCTGGCATGGATGCCTTGACGTTTCCGCTGGTTTTGGAAAAGGCCCGGCCGCGAAACGAGCGAATGAATAGCGAGAAAATCGAGTGCAATGCCTGCCCGGTTCTATGTCAGATATCCGAAGGGCGCAGCGGGGCCTGCGATCGCTATGCCAACCACGGCGGAACGCTTGTTCGGGTCGACCCGGTGTTGTTGTTGCGCCGTACGCTGTCCGTCGGAGGGACGCATATTGTGCCGTTTGCGGGGCGTACAGATGCAAGACTTCCCGCGCCAGAAGATCTGTCCGGTGGCACGGATGGCGCATCAGCGGTTCCATGGAGCGGTGATCTTCTACTGGCTGATGAAGTGTTTGTCACGGGTGTGGGTTCATCAACAACTTATCCCGACTACAAGCCGGCACCATTCATCGTTTCATCGAAAGCGGCCGGTGTTGATCTGGTCACTGTGGTCACGGAAGGAATTTTCAGCTATTGCAGCTTCAAGGTAAAAATTGACACTGACCGCTTCCTGGGTGCCGAGCAGGCCAATGTGCGCTGCAAGGGAGAGGTAATCGGGCATGTGACGACGGCCGAGTATGGCTCGCAGATGCTGTCCCTGGGTGGTGTGCATCACCTGACGGGAGGTAGCAAGAAAGAGGGCCGTGTCACGGTCGAAATGATGAAGGCGCTCGGCAACAAGCAGGCCGTGGAGTTTACGATTGACGGCGGTTCCCAGATACTGATTCAGGCTGGCCGTGCGCCTGTCGTGAATGGCGTTGAGGAAGAACGCATGCGCGTGGGTTGCGGGTCGGCTACGGTCGGAATTTTTGCGAAGCAGTTATTCGGCAAGCTTGACGAGGTGGTGGTGGTCGACGACCACATTACCGGTGTGCTGACCGAGCATCAGGCGGGGCGTTGTCTCGATATGCGCCCGTCAGGTATCCGGATGCGCGGACGAAAGTCCACGCCGGGGCGCTATTTCCAGGTGGCAAATCCTGGAACGGGCTGGGGTGGGACGGATATCGCCGATCCCCTGTCCATCATCGAGGCGTGGGACGGTAATGTCGCCTGGCCGGGCCTGCGCTTGTTGATGACGTCCACCACCGGTGAGCATGCAAGCTGGTATGTGCTCAATGAAGAGCTCGTTCCCGTGGAGCAAGAGATGCCGGCGGAAGTGCGCCATGTCGTTGAGCGTATCGGTGAAAACTGCGAGCCCTCGCTGGCGACGGTGCTCTTTCTTGCGGGAGCCGGTGGCAGCCTGCGGGCCGGTGTCACTGAAAATCCGGTTTTGCTGACGCGCGCCATCAAGAGTTCCCTGGTGAATGTGACCTGTGGCGGGGCTCCTGCCTACGTCTGGCCCGGTGGAGGGATCACCGTGATGGCCGATGTCATGCGCATGCCGGACAACAGTTTCGGAACCGTTCCCACGCCGGCCATCGTGGCTCCCATTGAATTCAGCATGAAGCTTGACGACTATCGCGCGCTGGGCGGGCACATGGACTATGTGCGCACGCTGGAGGATGTGTTGTGTCGCGGTGCCTGGCACAACGAGGGTGCACCTGTAGCTCTGGAATGGGCCAAGCTACCTTCCGCCAACCCCTGGCCTCTGGCGCGTTCTCCGTTATTGGGCTGAGGCACTTGCACATGAACTCTCAACGCTTGCAACTTCCCGACGGGCGCTGGCATTTCCAGCATGGTCCGATGGATATCATCATTGGCGCCCATGGAAGGCCGGCTGCGGTAGAGGACGCTCATGCCAAAGCGTGGGAGCGTTTCAGCGATATCCTCGGCGAGCTGGTCGGGGAACTTCCTCTCCTGCGGCAGCCTGTACGGGATGAGTGCCATCTGGAAGGGGTCATAGCCCGGCGCATGTGGAATGCGTGCCACCCTTACCGGCATGGCTTCATCACCCCGATGGCGGCCGTTGCCGGTGCAGTCGCGCAGGAGCTGGTCGCCTGTTATGCCAATGGCGGGATAGACCGCGCCTGGGTCAACAACGGCGGTGACATTGCCCTGCACTTGGCGCCAGCGCAATCTGTGCGGATCGGCCTGTATGCAGATCTGGCGCGCCTCGATGTGAACGAGGTATTGGCCGGCGTTCATACCGACGGGCAATTCGAGGTTTCCAGCGCGCTTCCTGTTCGCGGCGTCGCTACCAGCGGTTGGCGAGGGCGAAGCTTTTCTCTGGGTATTGCCGACAGCGTGACGGTCCTTGCGCGTACTGCCGCGCAAGCGGATGCTGCAGCCACCATGATTGCGAATGCGGTCGATGTTGCCGACGTGCGAATCAAACGCAGCAGAGCTTGTGACGTGAAGGACGACACCGACCTTGGCGAAATGCTGGTGACAATTGAGGTGCCGTTGCTGGAGGCGGAAACGGTTCGGCGCGCACTGCGCACCGGGCTTGAACGCGCACAGGCTCTGCAGGCGGCGGGATTGATCTGGTCGGCTGCGCTGGTTTGCCAAAACCAGCTGATGACCACCTCTGATAAAACGTCGCAACGATTGCAAAATCACAGTGCTGAAGTGCCGGCTGGTTCGGTATTTGCTTAATGAAATGAATGGACCTCACACCATGATTGAAATTCGGCGTATTTTTACGCACGTGGAGCAGATACGGCATGAATTCGGTCCGATAGCGCCGGTGCCTCTGCTTCGCGGGGCAGTTGGCGCGGTGCTGACCAACCCGTTTGCGGGGCGGTATGAGCCCGACCTCCTGCCGATGATGGACCAGCTTCAGCCCGTGGGTATCCAGATGGCTGAGCGTCTGCGCGCCGCAATGGCGGTGCCGGCCGAACATATTGAGGGTTACGGAAAAGGAGCGATTGTGGGCGCGGCAGGGGAACTGGAGCATGGTGCGCTCTGGCATGTGCCCGGCGGGTACGCGATGCGTGAGCTGCTTGGCTGGAAAGGTGATCGCAACGCTTATGCCCGTGGGCAGGCTGAGGAAAAAACCGGCCAACCCGGTAATGCCTTGTCCATCGTTCCTTCGACAAAAAAAGTGGGTGCGCCGGGTACGGCGCTGGATGTTCCTTTAACGCACGTCAATGCGAGTTATGTCCGTAGCCATTTCGACGCCATTGAGGTGCGTGTGCCAGGGGCTCCCTTGCCAGACGAAATCGTTTTCATCCTGGCCATGAGCACGGGCCCGCGCATTCACGCCCGGGTGGGTGGGCTGGCCGCCAGTGCCATCGCCAAATGGGATGGCTTGCGTTAAACCCGATGCGCCAGATATTTAGCAGTCACCGAGACAAGGAAAAACCATGACAGCCAGGATTCGAAAAATTGTTGTGCAAATCGACGAAACATACATCGAGATGGGAAAGGTCGTCGCTCCTCCGACGCGAAAGGCATTGGCGATGGCCGTGATCGAGAATCCTTTTTCCGGGGTGTACGCGGAAAAACTCGATGCGCTGATTGACATCGGCGAAGAGCTTGGCGGGCTGCTGGGGCAAAAGTGCGTGCAGGCCCTTGGCATTGCGCCGGGCCAGGCCCATAGTTACGGCAAGGCCGCCATCGTGGGTGAGGCAGGCGAGCTCGAGCATGCGGCAGCGATCCTGCATCCCAGACTGGGCGCCCCACTGCGCCTGGCGGTGGAAAAGGGTGCTGCTCTGGTGCCGTCAAGTAAAAAGCGCGGTGGCCTGGGTACTGCCATTGACGTGCCGCTGGGACACAAGGATGCCGCATTCGTGCGCAGCCACTTTGATGCCATGGAGGCGCGCATTGCCGATGCCCCCCGGGCCAACGAAATCGTGGTGGCTGTCGTCGTCACGGACAGCGGCCGCCCCCTGCCGCGCGTGGGGGGGCTTCAAATCCACGAAATCAAGGGGGAGGATGGGTTAAGGTAGCCCCGGCTGCCAACCTACTTATCACCAATGACTCACCATCGCCGTCTATCTGATCCACGACAACCAGGAGTATTTATGAAGCTGCACAACAAAATGCTGAGCACCGTCGCTTTCCTCGGACTGATGACCTCATTCGTGAACGCGCATGCGCAGGGCGTCATCAAGATAGGGGAAATAAACAGCTACAAGGCCCAGCCAGCTTTCCTGGAACCGTACAAGAAAGGCATGGAGCTGGCCGTTGAAGAAATCAATGCTGGTGGCGGCATCAACGGCAAGAAAGTCCAGCTGGTTATCCGCGACGACAACGCAAATCCGGGTGATGCGGTTCGTGCGGCCGAAGAGCTTGTCTCGCGCGAAAAAGTTGACGTGCTGACGGGCTCCTTCCTTTCCAATATCGGTCTGGCGCTGACCGATTTTGCCAAGCAGAAAAAGTTCTTCTTTCTGGCGGCTGAGCCTTTGACAGACAAAATCGTCTGGCAAAACGGCAATCGCTACACATTCCGCTTGCGGACCTCCACCTATATGCAGGTTGCCATGCTGGTCCCTGAAGCCGCCGCGATGAAGAAAAAGCGCTGGGCAGTGGTGTACCCCAATTATGAGTATGGGCAGTCCGCAGCCGCGACGTTCAAGACCTTGCTGAAGGCCGTACAGCCCGATGTGGAGTTCGTGGCCGAGCAGGCGCCTCCGTTGGGCAAAGTCGACTCTGGCAGTGTTGTGCAGGCCATGGCGGACGCCAAGCCGGATGCCATCTTCAATGTTCTTTTTGGTGCCGACCTCTCAAAGTTTGTTCGTGAAGGCAATACCCGCGGCCTGTTTCAGGGGCGTGAAGTCGTCAGCTTGTTGACGGGCGAACCCGAATATCTCGATCCGCTCAAGGAAGAAACGCCTAACGGCTGGGTGGTTACCGGCTATCCGTGGTACGGCATCCAGACTCCCGAACACAAGGCTTTCTTCCTTGCTTATCACAGTAAGTACAAAGACTATCCGCGCCTGGGTTCCGTGGTCGGCTATAGCGCCATCAAATCCCTGGCCGAAGGCATGAAAAAGGCGAAATCAACCGATACGGAAAAGCTGATTACCGCTTTCCGCGGCCTGAATGTGACGACACCTTTCGGCCCCGTGGTTTTTCGACCGGAAGACCACCAGTCCACCATGGGGGCCTATGTGGGCCGCACAAAAAATGAAGGCGGCAAGGGCGTGATGGTCGACTATCGATATATCGACGGTTCAAAAGTCCAGCCCAGCAACGCTGAAGTGAAAAAAATGCGCGCTGCCGACTAGACCGAGGCAAGTGCTGACGGCGGCAGGTGCCGCGCCTCGTGCATGCACCCATCGCGGTTTGCCGGCAGTTCCGGTGCCGCCGTCATGTTAATGGTGTGTCCGCTGTGCGCTGCTTGCCGGCCACGCTATCCCGCAGAAAAAAGGTTTGTTCATGAGCTTCTCAGGCTTTATCGTGCAGTTGCTTAATGGCCTGGCCGGCGCATCGTCGCTGTTTCTCGTGGCAGCTGGTTTGTCGTTGATCTTTGGTGTTACGCGGATTGTCAATTTTGCCCATGGATCTTTTTTCATGGTGGGTATCTACGTTGCCTATTCATTGGTCAGTGCTCTCGGCAATACCTTGGGTTTCTGGCCTGCTCTGTTGATGGCTGCTTTGGCTGTAGGTGTTCTCGGTGGCTTGGTCGAGGTCTTGTTGCTTCGCCGTATATATCGTGCACCGGAGCTATTCCAGCTGCTGGCAACGTTTGCCCTGGGCCTGGTGATCAAGGACGGCGTGCTCTGGTTTTGGGGTGCCGAAGAACTGCTTGGTCCCCGGGCGCCCGGTCTGACGGGCTCCGTGGCGATTCTCGGACGCCAGTTTCCTTCCTATGACATTTTTCTGATCGTCGCGGGACCTGTTGTCCTGGGCCTGCTCTGGCTTTTGCTCACTAAAACCCGATGGGGTACCCTGGTCCGGGCTGCTACCCAGGACCGCGAAATGGTCAGCGCGCTGGGTGTGAACCAGGCGTGGCTGTTCACAGCCGTTTTTGCATTGGGCGCACTTCTGGCGGGCCTTGGGGGCGCGCTTCAGCTACCGCGCGAGCCCGCCAACCTGGAAATGGACCTCAACATCATCGGCGCCGCGTTTGTGGTGGTGGTGGTCGGGGGCATGGGCTCCATCCCGGGTGCCTACGTAGCGGCACTGCTGATTGCCGAACTCAAGGCCATTTGCATCTGGCTGGGGCTGGTCGAAATTGCGGGCATTAGCATCTCTTTTTCCAAGCTGACCCTGGTGGTGGAGTTCGTCGTAATGGCGGTTGTCCTGGTGGCCCGTCCCTGGGGATTGTTCGGCAGGCCCCAGGCGCCCAGCCGGCATACAGGCATGGCTGAAGAACCGCTGCGCAGGCCGCACCGCTTGTATGCCTGGGGTTGTGCGGGCCTGCTGGCGGTACTGGCTTTGATGCCTGTGCTGGCGGCGCAGTCGCCTTACGTGACAGTGCTGCTGATTGATCTGCTGGTTGCCGTCCTGTTCGCTGTCAGCCTGCATTTCATCATGGGACCCGCGGGGATGCACTCGTTCGGGCATGCCGCCTACTTCGGCCTTGGGGCCTATGGTGCCGCGCTGCTGGTGCGCAGCCTGAACATGCCCATGGAGCTGGCGCTGGTCGTTGCACCCCTCGTGGCGGCCCTGGGCGCTTTTGTCTATGGCTGGTTCTGCGTCAGGTTGTCCGGTGTTTACCTCGCCATGCTGACGCTGGCCTTTGCGCAAATTACCTGGGCTATTTGTTATCAATGGGACGTGTTCACCGGCGGCAGCAACGGATTGACCGGCGTATGGCCCTCTGAGTGGCTGGCGGACAAACGTATTTATTACTACCTCACCCTTGTCTTGGTGGCCGGGGGCGTCTTGCTGATGCACCGGATGCTGTATTCGCCGTTTGGCTATGGCATGCGTGCGGCACGCGACTCGGTGCTGCGCTCTGATGCCATCGGCATGAATGTCAAACGTCTGCAATGGGCCGCGTTTGTGATTGCGGGTTCTTTTGCGGGGCTGGCTGGCGCGCTTTATGCCTTTTCAAAAGGCAGCATCTCGCCTGAAAGCCTGCACGTCAGCAAGTCGATCGACGGTCTGGTGATGGTTTTGCTGGGGGGTATCCAGACGCTTTTGGGACCTGTCGTGGGGGCCGTCACGTTCACATGGCTGCACGATACCGTGGCGCGCAATACCGACTATTGGCGCGCCATGCTGGGCGCCATCATCCTGGTTCTTGTGCTGCTGTTTCCCCAGGGGATTGCAGGCTTTGCCAAACAGCTGCTGGCCAGTCGCCGCAGTGCGGGAGAGAAGTCATGAGCTTGCTGAAGGTGTCAGGACTGGGTAAATCGTTCGGTGGTGTCAGGGCTGTCGATGGTGTGAACTTTGAGCTGGCGGCGGGTGAACTGCTGGCTTTGATCGGACCCAATGGTGCCGGGAAGTCAACCACGTTCAATATGGTCAACGGTCAGCTGCGCGCAGATACAGGCTCCATCCAGCTGGACTCGCAGGAGCTGATCGGCCTGGCTCCCCGTGAAATCTGGCGGCGCGGTGTCAGTCGGACATTCCAGATCGCCGAAACCTTTTCTTCACTCACGGTCGTGGAGAACGTCCAGATGACCTTGCTGTCCGCAGACCATCGGCTTTTTTCCATGTGGCGCCGTGCCGCAGATTACAAGCGCGACGAGGCCATGGCGCTGCTTGAGCAGGTCAACATGAAGCCGCAGGCTGACCGCCCTTGCAGCGTGCTGGCATATGGAGATGTCAAGCGTGTGGAATTGGCCATGGCCATGGCCAACAACCCCAAGTTGCTGCTCATGGATGAGCCGACAGCCGGTATGGCTCCCAGGGAGCGAAACGACTTGATGGCGCTGACCAAACAACTGGTCATTGACCGGGGCATGGCGGTGCTTTTTACCGAGCACAGCATGGACGTGGTGTTTGCCTATGCTGACCGCATGATCGTGCTGGCGCGTGGCCGGTTGATTGCGGAAGGCAAGCCGCAGGATATCCGCGACCACCCCAAAGTCCAGGAAGTCTATTTCGGCAGTGGCAAGACCTTCGAGAAAAAAGCCATTGAAAAGGAAACTGCGTGATGGGCAACGGCAACGAGATACTGCTGGAGGCGAAAGACCTGTCGGCCTGGTATGGCGCGGCGCAAATACTGTTTGGCGTCAACCTGGCTGTCAGGCGCGGCGAAGTCGTTGCCCTGATGGGGCGCAATGGCGCCGGCAAATCGACCACCCTGAAGACGCTGATCGGGATGCTCGACAAGCGCCGCGGCAGCGTGGCTTTTCTTGGCAAGGATATCTCCAGCAGTGAACCACACCATGCGGCTCGCATGGGCCTGGGCTTTGTGCCGGAAGACCGGCGAATCTTCACCGACCTGACAGTGACCGAGAACCTGGAAGTAGGGCGGCAGGCGCCGCGCCGCTGGCCCGACGGCAGTGAGGCGCCCTTGTGGACGCCGGAACGCCTCTTCAAGCTGTTTCCCAACCTGGGTGAGATGCCCACGCGTCCCGGCGGCCGCATGAGTGGTGGCGAGCAGCAAATGCTGACAGTGGCCAGGACCTTGATGGGCAATCCCTATCTGGTTCTGCTTGACGAACCCTCCGAAGGCGTAGCGCCCGTCATTGTGGAGCAAATGGCCAACATGATCCTGGAGCTGAAGGCCCACGGTGTCAGCATTCTGCTGTCCGAGCAAAACATGCATTTCGCCGAATTGGTTTCCGACAGGGCGTATGTATTGGAGAAAGGGCAAATCCGCTTTGAAGGATCCATGGCGGATCTGGCTGCCAATGAAGAAGTGCGCCGTGCCTATCTCAGTGTGTAGGCCGTATCTCATCGATGTTGAGAAATCACCACGCGAGCCCGCACCGGTTCGGTAAATATGGGTTTCATCGTCACACTGTCCGTTAACCAGCTGGAGCGTACGCTGCCTGTTGCGGAGCAGGCCAGCCTGCTGACCGTGCTGCGTAACGATTTCGCGCTGAATGGCCCGAAATATGGCTGCGGTTTGGGCGAGTGTGGCGCATGCACCGTGCTGGTCGATGGCGTGGCGGCACGCGCTTGCGTTATTCCGGCATGTGGCGTGGCAGGCCGCGAAATCACCACCCTTGAGGGTTTGGGTACGCCGGCGGCCCTTCACCCGGTCCAACAGGCGTTTATCGAAGAGCAGGCCGCCCAGTGCGGCTACTGCCTGAACGGCATGATCCTGATGACTGTCGCATTGCTGGCGCGAAACCCCGCACCGGGCGAGGACGACATACGTCGCGAGCTGTCCGGCAATCTCTGCCGCTGCGGCACGCACCTGGAGATCGTGAGGGCTGTATTGCGTGCGGCAGAGCTGACGCGCCAAAGCCTTGCCCGGGGTAACTCGCCATGACGCGTCGCGCCGATGCGCCCCTGACACGCGCCGATTTTCATGCGGCCAGCGGCGTCTTGCTGGTGAGCCGCGAGCCGCCGCCGGCGCCTCCACCCGCCCGTGGCCAACCTGCATTGGTCAGCGCCAATCCGCAAGAGGGCGTTGAAATACTGGTTGCCGTGTGGGATGACGGCAGCGTGACGGCCCTGAACGGCCATGTCGATCTAGGCACCGGTATCCGGACGGCCCTGGCGCAGATCGTGGCTGAAGAGCTCGACGTTGCGCTCGGGCAGGTCAACATGGTTCTTGGGGACACGACGCGTGCGCCCAATCAGGGGGCCACGATTGCCAGCGCGTCCATCCAGGTTCATGCCGTCCCTTTGCGGGCCGCGGCGGCGCAGGCACGCGCGTGGCTGGTGATGCGCGCAGCGGGCGTACTGCAGGTGGATCCTTCCCTCCTCGCCGTGCGAGATGGCGTTGTTTCGGTGGCAGGGCAGGAAGATAAATCGGTGACGTATGGCGCGTTGCTGGCCAATGAGCATGTACATCTCTCGCTGGTGCAGGGCACCCCTGTCAAGGATGCTGCCGACTACCGCCTGGTGGGGACCAGCGCGGCACGCCTGGATATCCCGGCCAAGGCCACCGGGGCACTGACATTTGTGCACGACATGCGCGTACCCGGCATGCTGCACGGCCGCGTCGTGCGCCCGCCCTATGCCGGGGCTGACCACGGCGACTTCATCGGCAATACGCTGGAATCGGTGGACGAATCATCGATTTCCCACATTCCGGGCATTCGCGCGGTGGTGGTGATCCGCGACTTTGTCGGCATCGTTGCAGAGCGGGAAGAGCAGGCCGAACAGGCGCTGCGTGAATTGCGTGTCAGCTGGAAGCCGTGGCCCGGTCTCGCCAGTCTGGGCGACCTTGAGCAGGCGATCCGCAACAACCCGGCCACGCAGCGCAGGCTTGTCGACGACGGCAACGTGGACACCGCGATGGCAAGCGCGGCACAAGCCCTGGCGCGCAACTACGTCTGGCCCTATCAAATGCACGGCTCCCTCGGGCCTTCGTGTGCCGTGGCCGATTGGCAGCAGGAGCGCCTGACGGTATGGGCAGGAACCCAAAACCCCCACGTGCTGCGGGCTGACCTGTCGCGCCTGACCGGCCTTGCCGACGTCGCCATCGACGTGATCCGCATGGAGGCGGCGGGCTGCTACGGGCGAAACTGCGCTGACGATGTGGCGGCAGATGCCGCGCTGCTTTCGCGTGCTGTGGGCAGCCCTGTCCGTGTGCAGCTGACGCGTGAGCAGGAACATGCCTGGGAACCCAAAGGCGCAGCCCAGCTCATGCAGGTGAACGGTGGGCTCAATGCCGACGGGTCGGTCGCGGCATATGACTTTCAAACGTCTTATCCTTCGAATGGCGCGCCCACGCTGGCATTGTTGCTCACCCGCACCATCGAACCGGTCGCGCAGTCCTATGAAATGGGCGATCGAACCGCCCGGCCACCCTACGAATACGCCAACATGCGCATCGCCGTCAATGACATGGCGCCGCTATTGCGTGCGTCATGGCTGCGCGGTGTCTCGGCGCTGCCCAATTCATTCGCGCATGAGTCCTACATCGACGAACTGGCAACAGCAGCGGGTGTCGATCCGGTGGAGTTTCGGCTGCGGTACCTGAAGGAGCCGCGCGCCGCCGAGCTGGTGCGTGCCACGGCCGAGCGCGCCGGCTGGATGGCGCATACGACGCAGCAGCAGCAGCCTACAGCGCCTGGTGATCCACAGGACGTCGTGCGCGGCCAGGGCTTTGCGTATGCCCGCTACATGCACAGCAAATGGCCGGGGTTCGGGGCGGCGTGGGCGGCCTGGGTGGCTGACGTCGAAGTGAATCGCAAGACGGGCGAGGTGCATGTCCGGCGCGTCGTGGTAGGGCATGACGCCGGCACGCTGATCAACCCCGCCGGGGTTCAGCACCAGATCCATGGCAACGTGGTGCAGACGACCAGCCGTGCACTCACGGAACAGGTCACGGTGTCACCCCAAACAAATCAGGTGACCAGCCTGGAGTGGGGAAGCTACCCCATCCTCAACTTCAGGGACGTGCCGGTGATTGAGGTCGTGACCATGGCGCGCCCCGGTGAGCCACCGCTTGGCGCCGGAGAGTCGTCTTCGGTGCCGGGTACGGCAGCCATCGCCAACGCCATTTTTGATGCCACCGGCGTGCGCTTTCGCCAGCCGCCTTTTACGCCGGAAGTGGTGCGTGCCGCGCTCAATCCCGGGCTGGCACCCGAGCCGGACATCCCAACAGCTCCAGCTCGGTTGCCCAATCCCGTACCTGAGGGCGCGGCATGGCCGAAAGGCGTGGCCTGGTGGTCACGCGCAGGCGCCTTGCTCGCGGGGGTTGTGGGCATCGTGTGGGCGCTGGCAGGTGGCCGGTCGGTCATCGCTCCGGTGGTGCAAAGCGGCACATCCGTTTACACCGCCGCAACGCTGGAACGCGGCCGGCAGCTCGCGGCCTCGGGCGATTGTGTGGTGTGCCATACAGCACCCGGCGGTATACCCAATGCCGGCGGCAGGGCCATGGATACGCCTTTCGGAAAGATTGTCACCACCAACCTCACACCCGATGCGGACACCGGCATAGGCTTGTGGTCCTTCAGCGCCTTCCAGCGCGCCATGCGTGAAGGAATTTCCCGCGATGGCCGCTATTTGTATCCCGCGTTTCCCTATACCGCGTTCGCCAAAACCAGCGATGAAGACCTGACCGCGCTGTATGCCTACCTGATGGCCCAGCCCCCCGTGCGATCGGAACCACCGGCCACGCGGCTGACCTTCCCGTTCAGCGTGCGGCCGTTGATGGCCGGGTGGAACGCGCTGTTTCATGAGCCGGCGCCTTACCGTGCCGACCCGGCGCAGACTGCCGAATGGAATCGTGGCGCCTACCTGGTCAACGGTCTGGGCCATTGCGGCGCCTGCCATACGCCGCGCAACGCCGCAGGCGCCGAGCGCAGCGGAAAGGCCTTTTTAAGCGGAGCCGTGGTGGATGGCTGGGACGCTCCAGCGCTGACTGCACTCTCGCGTGCGCCCGTACCCTGGAATGCTGCGGAGCTGTACCGCTACCTGCGTAGCGGCTACTCACCGCAGCACGGCATTGCCGCGGGTCCGATGGCACCAGTGATCAAGGAGTTGGCCGCCTTGCCTGAAGAAGATATTCGTGCGATGGCGACTTATCTCGTGTCTTTTAATGAGCCAACTACGGAAGCTGAAAGCGTCCAGCGCACCGGGCAGATCGTCTTGTCCACCCGGCAATCGGCTGTCAGCTTGCCGGGCCCTGGCCAGCGCCTGTTCAGTGGCGCTTGCGCATCGTGCCATCACGACGGCGACGGCCCGCGACTGCTGGGGGTGAACGTGCCGCTGGCCCTTAACAGCAAGCTGCACAGCGAGCGGCCCGACAATCTGGTGCAGGTGATCCTTGAGGGAATTCAGTCACCGGCGAGCAAAGACATCGGGTTCATGCCGGCTTTTCGTCACAGCCTGGATGATGCCCAGGTTGCCGCGCTGGTGGCTTATATGCGCGGACGCTATGCACCCTCGGAACCGGCCTGGCAGGATTTGCCGGCAACCGTTTCACGCCTCCGCGCTACGCCGGGCCAGCACTGAATCTTTTCAATCAGGCGAAGGCCGCACGGCCTGCGTCGCCCTGACAAGCGCCGCGCGCGCCAGCAGGCGTGTGGAGTCCAGAGTCGGCAGGGGCGAGTTTGAATCGCTCATGATCAGGGGGATTTCCGTGCAGCCCAGGACGACTGCGTCGCAGCCGTCGCTTTTCATCCGCTCGATGACTTTCTGGAAATATGCGATCGCTTCGGGCTTGAAGACACCGTACACCAGCTCGTCCATGATGATGCGGTTGATTTCGTCGCGCTCCGCGCTGTCTGGACGCAAGTATTGCAGCCCGCGGGCCGCGAGCTTGTCGGGGTAGACCTCACTGTCGACGAGCCATCGCGTGCCGGTGATGCCGATGCACCGGAACCCGCGCCTGACCGCTTCTTCGGCAACGACTTCCGCAATATGAAGCCAGGGCAAGGGGGATCGCTCCTGCACGTAAGCAAAAGCCTGATGGATGGTGTTGTCCGGGCAGATAAGAAAGTCAGCTCCGGTTTTTGCGAGCTTGTGCGCGGAAGCGAGCATGATGTCGCCCACGCCATTCCAGTCATTGCGGTAAATGCACGCCATGTAATCTGAAAGCGACGGCGTATGCATCGACACTTCAGGATGGGCATGCGGCCCCATGGCCTTGGCGCCTTCCACACAGATGGTTTGATAACAAAGCGCAGCGCCTTCGGCAGAGCAGCCGACGATACCGATGTGTTGGGGCATGACCTGTCTTCCTTATTTGCTACGCGGGCTCTGGTACCGGGTCGGCAGCAGGCGAGGTGGCCGGGTGCGGTGTGACTTCTCCCTCGGCGAGTTCCCCGCCCAACGCCTCCAGCATGTCCGGAATCAGCGAAGACAGCTCGCCGGTGATGATGGCTGCATCGCTGTCAAAGCCGTCGTCGTCCTTTCCGCTTTCCTGAACGCCGTCCAGCACCACATCGAGCAGCTTGAGTTTTTTCAGCTGCGCGGTTTCCGTCAGCACAAAAGACACGCGCTCGTTCCACGTCATCGCCAGCTGCGTCGGCAACTTGCCGGCGGCAATGTGCTGGGCCACTTCCTCGATCTCCAGCGTGTGGCGCGAGTAGCGCACCGTGGATTTCTGGTCGTCCGGCGTCTTGAGCTCGCAGTCGCGGTCTACCGTGAAGTTATATGGCGCTTCGCGCGTCGACAGCCAGTGCGACATGGCGGCAGCGGCCGACATCTGCGTCTGGATGGGGCTGGCCTTCAGGCCGGGCAGGGCGCCCGGCACCTCGCTCAACGCTTCCACGAGATAACTCACGATCTTGTCGGCGCCCGTGAGGTTGCCGGAGTCAACCACCAGGAATTTGTTGACGACGTCGATCCAGAGCGTGGTGGTCGAGCGCTTGGTGAAGGCGCGCGGCAACAGGTCCAGCATGACTTCCTGCTTGAACTCCTTCTTGATCTTGGCGCCCACGCGTTCGCGGCCGGTTTCTTCCTTGTATTTTTCGATGCGTTCTTCCACCGCGGCCTTGATGGCGGACGATGGCACAGGGCGGCGCTCGGTGCAGAGCCGGGCGATCAGCTGGCGGCCCACGCTTTCGAGCAGGACGGTGCTTTTGTTGCCGCGCGGTGGCACCCAGCCACTGGATTCAGGCTCTGTTGCGCCGCAGGGAACGAAACGGTGGGACTGGAAAATTTCTTCAAGCGCTTCCAGCGGAGGAAGCACAAAATCGTCGGCAATGCGGAAAAAGATTGCGGTGTTGAACATGAAATCCGGGGAAGAGGTTAAAAAAAGAGACTGCCGGAAGGCCGATGAGGGGGCGGAAAATCCGCGGTGAGAACCAGCCGGATACAGAGAAATTCTACCGGGCGTCCTGCCTGCAGAATGTAACGGCCGGCACGGGCTTGAAGGCCTTCATTCAATATCAAACGAATGGATGCCGTAGGCACCCTTGCGGCGGTCTTCGAAGTACTGCTCCAGCGTCTGCTTGACCGTCTTGAAGGCAATTTCGTCCCAGGGAATTTCGGCCTCAGTGAACAGTTTGGCCTCCATGGTCTCATGGCCTGGATTGAATTCGGTGCTCAAAAGCCGAGCCCGGTAATACATGTGCACCTGCCCGACGCGCACCACGTTCATGACCGTAAAAAGGCCCAGCATCTCATATTGGGCGCCGGCTTCTTCATCCGTTTCACGGGCTGCGCCCTGCGAGGTGGTTTCGCCCAACTCCATGAAGCCGGCAGGCAATGTCCACTTGCCCCGACGCGGCTCGATATTGCGTTTGCAGAGCAGCACTTGCGCGCCGTCCTCGCCCCAGCTGGGCACGGTGCCAACGACATTGAGCGGGTTTTCGTAATGGACCGTATTGCAGGCCGGGCAGACGGCCCGCTCTTTTGTGTCGCCGTCGTCCGGCAAGCGATAAGCCACGGCGGTGCCGCAGACGCGGCAGTGGTTCAGGGGCGGTCGTTGCATCAGATGAGTGTAGCGGCTTTGCGCCGGCCGAGGCCTGCCGAGGCGCACGGCAGGCTTGCTGCCGTGCTATCAAAAAAGTAGCTACTCGCGCCCGTTTTTATTGGGCTTAACGCGTATTTCGTTTGTTTTCTTATTTCAGCGACGAGTAATTCACCGGTACCCAGGTGTAAGCCTTGCCCGCGCCCTTGCGCACATGGCCAAGGCCGGGGAAGGCAATATGCGCCGCGCCGACCAGGTAACCATTTTTGGCGGCATCGGCGTAGGCCTTGGCGCGTTCCTTGGCGGCCGGTGGGGACTCGGAGTCAAACTTGATGGTGACCTCCGGGTTGTCGAACTGGACTGCCGCCACATGCATCAGGTCGCCCCACAGCATCAGCTTCTCCCCTTTGCTTTCCACCACATACACGCTGTGGCCGGCCGTGTGGCCGTGGGTGGGCTGCGCCTTCACGCCGGGCACGAGCTCGGTGGCGCCTTCAAAGGTCTTGAGCTTGCCGGCCGTTGCGTAGGGCTTGATGGACGCCATGGCACCCTGGAAAAAGCCCTGGGATTCTTTGGGCGCTGCGTTCATTTTGGCTTCATCCAGCCAGAAATCGGCGTCCGCCTTGTCCACACGCACCACGGCATTCGGAAACGCCATGGCGCCGTTCACCACGAGGCCGCCCACGTGGTCGGGGTGCATGTGGGTGATATAGATCTCGTCGATCTGCTCGGGCTGGTAGCCGGCGGCTTTGAGGTTGGCCTGCAGGCTGCCCAGCGTCGGGCCGAAGAGGCCGGACGCACCCGTGTCGATCAGCACCAGCTTGCTGCCGGTGTTGATGAGGTAGGCATTGACTGAAGTCTCGACTGCGTCAGGTAAAAATGAACGCTTCAGTGCCGCGCCGACTTTCGCCGGCGTTGTGTTGGTGAGCAGGTCTTTCACGGGCAGCTTGACAGTGCCGTCCGACAGGGCTGTGACTTCAAAATCGCCCAGTGTGACGCGGTAGTAGCCGGGCGCCTGGGTCTTGACCATGGGGCCGGCCGCAAAAGCGGGCAGGGTGAAAGAAGCGCTCAGGCTTGAGGCCAGGATGGTGGCAGCCAGGGTTTTCAAAATGCGTGACATGAAAGAACTTCCTTGGGGTAAAGGGAATGATGAACCGGGCTCACCCGTCATACGGGGGCCGGGTGGATTCTTATGCAGACGCGCCATGAATGAAGCCGCAGTTGCAGTAACCCGGCTGTCGTGCAGGTTTTGCCTGAGGTGGCGCGCTATCAAATCAGGAGCTGGTTGCGCCCGTATTCATTGGGCTGAAGGCCGAAAAGGCACAAGAACATAGGTGAAGCATAAAAAAACCGGGCATAAGCCCGGTTTCGTGAATGCGCACCTAGCGCGGCCTGTTGATCAAGCCTTGGTCGTCTTGGTGTGCTTTTCAATCAGGGCGCGTGCCGTGTCCAGCAGTTTCTTGCCGTCAAAACCCTTCTTGTTCATGTCTTCCACCCACTCGACTTCCACCGTGCGTGATTTGCGGCGGAATTCCTGGGCTTCGGCCGCACTCACGGTGTAGATCGTGTTGCCGCGGTCACTGGCGGTCTTGCGGCCGGGAACGTCGTTGCCCTGCTGCACCTTGCCCAGCCAGGCCGAGGTGGCCATGCCGGAGTTGTTGTCGATGACCTTCTTGAGGTCGGGCGCGAGCGAGTTGTATTTCGCCTTGTTCATGGCCATCACAAAGGTGGTGGTGTAAAGGCTGCCGCCGGCGGGGTCGAACTCGGCATGGAACTTGGTGAGCTCGTTGACCTTGACCGAAGGCACCACTTCCCACGGAATCACGCAGCCGGTGATGGTGCCTTTGCTCAGCGCATCGGGGATTTGCGGTAGCGGCATGCCGACGGGCGTGGCGCCCAGCACGCCCATGAGCTTGGTGACCTGGCGGGTCGGCGCGCGCAGCTTGAGGCCGCGCATGTCGGCAATCGACTTGACGGGCTTGTCGACCGTGTGGATCACACCGGGGCCGTGCACCTGCAGTGCCAGCACCTGCGTATCCTTGAATTCATCGGGTGCAACGGTTTGCACGTATTCCCAAAACGCCTTGGAAGTCGCTTCGGCGTTGGACATCATGAAGGGCAGCTCAAACACCTCGATTCGCGGGAAGCGGCCGGCCGTGTTGCCAGGCAATGTCCACACCACGTCAACCACGCCGTCCTTGGCCTGGTCGTAGAGCTGCACCGGCGTGCCGCCCAGCTGCATGGCCGGATAGCCTTCAAACTTGATGCGGCCGCCGGATTCTTTTTCGACTTTTTCCATCCAGGGCTTGTGCATGGCCAGCCAGACATTGGACGAGGGCGACATGAAGGTATGGAACTTCAGTGTCACGGCCTGCTGGGCCAGGCCCGACAGCGCCGGTGCGCCCAAGGCTGCGGCGGCGCTGGTTTTGAGAAGGGTTCGTCGTTGAATCATGCATGTCTCCTGTAAACAATATGCCTAACTTAAGGCATGGGAGCGGGTTTGAGAAGCGGTGAAAGCCCTAGCCGCAGGCTTGCTAGCTGATGTATTTCACCAGCCACAGCGATATGCCGGGGAAAAGCAGCAGCAGGGTGGTGCGCAGGGTGTCGCTGATCAGGAAGGGCATGACGCCCTTGTAGCTTTCGCTGATAGGCACGTCTTTGGCCAGGCCATTGACCACATAGACGTTCAGGCCCACCGGCGGCGCCAGCATGCCAAAGCCGACGGTCATCAACACCATGATGCCGAACCAGATCGCGGTGGATTCCTTGGTCATGCCGAAGTCCAGGCCCATCACCATCGGGAAAAAGATAGGAATCGTCAGCAGCAGCATCGACAACTCGTCCATCACTGCCCCCAGCACCACGTAAAACAGCAGGATGGCCGTGACAACCATCAGTGGTGACAGTCCCCAGCCGCCGACCACGCCGGCGAGCTGGTTGGGTACCTGTGTCAGGGCCAGGGCGGAGTTCATCAGGTCGGCGCCTATAAAGATCAGGAAGATCATGGCCGAGCTTTCCGCCGTGGCATAAAAGCACAGCTTGAATTTGGCCCAGGTGATCTCGCGCTTGAGCAAGGCGGCTACGAAAGTGGCGGCGGCACCCACCGCGGCGCCTTCAGTCGGCGTGAACAGGCCGCCGTAAATGCCGCCGAAGACGATGATGAAGATGATGGCGATGGGCAGTATCCCCAGCGCGGAAGCCAGCGTCATCGGCGGCCTGTCGTTGTCTACTTCGGGCGCCTGTCCGGGCACCAGCCGTACATAGATGGCAATGGCCACCATGTAGCCGAACATCGCGATGATGCCCGGCACCATGGCTGCGGCAAACAGCTTGGCGATGTTCTGCTCCGTGAGGATGGCGTAAATCACCAGTGGCACCGAGGGCGGGATCAAAATGCCCAGCGTGCCGCCGGCTGCCAGCGTACCCGTGGCAAGGCGGCCCGAATAGCCGTGGCGCTTCATCTCGGGCAGCGCCACGCCGGTGATGGTGGCGGCCGTGGCCACCGAGGAGCCGCAGATGGCGCCGAAAGCCGCACAAGCCAGGATGGACGCCATGGCCAGACCGCCCTTGAACCGGCCCATCACACCTGCTGCGAACCCGAAGAGGGCGCGGCTGATGCCGCCCTGCGTTGCGAAATGTCCCATCAGGATGAAGAGCGGGATCACCGACAGGTCGTAGCTGGCAAAGCGCGCGAAGGCCTGAGTGTTGAGGAAGCTGGAAAACGGCCCCCAGCCGGTCTGCATCACGTAACCAATGGCGCCCGCGGTAAACATGGCGACCGCGATAGGCACACGCACGGCCATGAAGACCAGCATGATGCCGAAAATGACGAGAGCCAGGGTGATGGAGCTCATACGTGTGCCTCCAGCTCGTCCAGCGGATTGTGCGGCGCATGGGCGTCGCCGAAGCCGAACGCGGATTGGCACACACCGATCACGCAGGTCAGCACAAAAGGCGGGACCATGGCGGCATACACCGTCCATTCGGGAAAGCCCAGGATCTGGGTTTCAGAGTGCGTGTTGTACGAATTGAGGCCGCCCAGCACCGTGCGCCAGGCCAACAGGGCAAACACCAGGCCCAACAGCAACGCACCGAAACGGTCCAGCCTGTCGTTAGAGGTTTCGCCCAGTTTGGCGGTGAAGAAGTCGACGATGATGTTGCCGCGTTTGATCTGACAAAGGGGCATGAACAGCGCGATCGCGGCCCCCGTGACCACGCCGGTGAGTTCGAAGTCGCCGACGAGGGTAGCGCCCAGCAGGTTGCGGCCGATCAGGCTGGCGCAGGTCATGAGCGTGATCACCGTGAGCAGAACGCCCGCCAGCACAGCGCAGAATTTTGCAAGGGACTGCAGGATTTTCAAGAAGGCTCTCCAAAAAGCAGGTCTTGGCATTTGGGAGCTCCCAAAAACCGGGTAAGCCGATTATCAGAATTGAGGAGGCAAGCAGTCAGGCGGGTTACCCCGGGTAACACGGCGTATTTGCGCGGTGATTAAAGCAGCTGCGCGGTTATCGCGCAACTGCCCCACCGGGAAATGCGCCTGCCAACCCCCGTGTTCAGATGACTTTGACGGTGAGTGTTTCCAGCCCCGCTACACCGCCGACCATGGTGTCGCCCGAAACCACGGCCGCGACGCCTTCGGGCGTGCCGGTGTAAATCAGGTCGCCGGGCTGCAGCTCCCATGCTGCCGACAGGTGTTCAATGGTTTCGGCAATATTCCAGATCAGCTTGGAGACATTGCTGCGCTGGCGGTCCTTGCCGTTCACCTGGATGTAGAGCTCGGCATTGGCCACGTCACCGGCCTGGCCAGCGGGTGTGATAGGGCCGATGGGGGCGGAGTGGTCATAGGCTTTACCAATGCACCATGGGCGGCCTTGCTTCTTCATCTCGCCCTGCAGGTCGCGGCGCGTCATGTCCAGGCCCACGGCATAACCGTAGATGTGCTTTTGCGCGTCGGCGGCCTTGATGTTTTTACCGCCGGTGCCAATGGCCACGACCAGCTCGATTTCATGGTGCAGGTTTTTGGTGAGCGATGGGTAGGGGATGGTGCCCGTCGCGCCGGCGTCCACCACGACAGCGGCATTCGCGGGTTTGAGGAAAAAGAAGGGCGGCTCACGGCCGGTAAAGCCCATTTCCTTGGCGTGTTCTTCGTAGTTGCGGCCCACGCAGTAAATGCGGTTGACCGGAAACCGGTCTTTGGTGCCGACAACGGGGACGGACACCGCGGCCGGTGGGGTGATGACAAAACTCATGACAACCTTTCTTCTCTGTGTATGCCCAGTGCCAGATGCACCGGGCGGTCTGAAAAACTGAACAGCACACAACCTTGCGCCGAACGCAATTGCGCAGTGTGCCACGACGGAATCACAAAATGGTCGCGCGGGCCAAACTCGAAAGTCGAGGTGTGCCCATCGCGCTCAATGATGACGGAGCCCGACCCCTCGACCACGCTGAACACGGCCCCGTCGGTCTGGCGCCATGACTTGCCCTCAAAGCCGGCCGGCAGGCGTTGCATGAAGGTGGCCATGGTCGGCATGGGCGAGCCGCCGGTGGCCGGGTTCACATAGCGCAGCTTGACGCCGTCCCAGGCATCGATGTCGGCATGGGTTTCCAGCTGGTGCAGGGTTTCGCGCGTGCGGTCGTAGGGATAGCTGAAGATGGGCGAGGTTTCACCGAACGGGGCGTCATACCGCATCGGCAGCATGTTGGCGCCGTAGCGGTGGCTGCTGATGCCTTCGGGCTTGGTGACTTCCTGTTGCCTGGC
Source organism: Polaromonas sp. P3_B4 (assembly GCF_056402835.1). Lineage (NCBI taxonomy): Bacteria > Pseudomonadati > Pseudomonadota > Betaproteobacteria > Burkholderiales > Comamonadaceae > Polaromonas > Polaromonas sp. P3_B4. Next base: position 2,007,868 of record NZ_JBFUGQ010000001.1, on the reverse strand, counting down.
CGTGCCATTTTCGGCGAAACCGGCATCGAAAAAGCGCAGCATGGGGATGTCCAGGCCGTCCAGCCAGACCACTGGCGCATCCGTTTCCACACGGCCTTCATGGCCATGGTCGTGCCAGGTCCAGCTGGGGGTGATGATGAAGTCGCCGGGTTTCATCTGCGTGCGCTCGCCATCCACTGCGGTGAAGGCGCCATGGCCTTCCACCACGAAGCGCAATGCGCTTTGTGTGTGGCGGTGGCTGGGCGCTATTTCACCCGGCATGATGACCTGCAGACCTGCGTACAGCGACTGCGTGATGCACGACTGTCCACGCAGGCCGGGGTTCTCCAGGATCAGCACGCGGCGTACCGCTTCTTCAGCGGTGATCAGCGCGCCCGACTTCATCAGGAAGGGGCGTACATCGGCGTATTTCCACAGCGCTGGCTGGCAGGGGGTGCTTGGAGATTGCGGCACCAGCGCGTGCAGCACTTCCCACAGCGGCGTCATGCTGTGCGCCGAGATGGCTTCATAAAAGGCCTTGCGTGCAGCGCCGTGGGGTGCTGAGGGCTGGCCTGGGGCGGTAGGGGGCGTCATGTCCATGATGGATGTCCAGTCTCTGGGGTGAAAGATCGCCGCTTAAAGGTCGTTATCGAAATACACGCCGTCCCGCGTGAGCAACTGCTGCAGTTGTTTCACGTCGGTATCGGAAAAAGCCTGCCCGGCGCCCGGCATGGCCGCCGCCGTGCCCGCTGCCTGGCCCATCACAAAGCAACCGCCGCTGGCGCGCGCGGCCGACTGGCCTTCGTGCGTCATTGAGGCGCAGCGGCCGGCCACCACCAGGTTGGCAACGCCCTGTGGCACCAGCATGCGCCAGGGCAAGTCGTTGTAGACGCGACCCTGCGCCTCATCGGTGTTGCGCGGAAATTGCCAGTCGATCCGGCCATCCGCATGCAGCTCCATTGGCCAGGCATTGATGCCGATGGTGTCGTCAAAGCGGGCCGATGAAAGGATGTCTTCGCCGCTCAAGGCATAGAGGCCCTGAATGCGGCGTGTTTCGCGGATGCCGACCTGCGGCGCGATGTCGACGATGGCGGACTCCGCAAAACCCGGCACTTCATGCTTCAGGAAGCGGAAGTATTCGGTGATCTGGCGGCGGCCTTCAAGCTCACCTTCGCTGAGCTGCCGCGCATCGGTGGCATCCATGGCCGTACCTTGCGCGTTGCGTATCTGCGTGACGTTGGCGCGCCATTCGGTCGGGTTCTTCTGGGGGCGGAGGATGGCACCTTCACGGGGAAACTTGTAGCGGCCTGGCTCACGCGCCTGGCTCTCGGCCATCAGGGTGTTGATGGCTTTGAATTCGCCCACAGCCGCCAGCGCGCGGGGCGCATCCACATGGCCGACGCGAAACATGGTGGAGGGAAACAGCGCGCTGCCATGCCCGTCGCCCAGCTCAAACGGCACGCCGGCGAAGTTCGCCACATCGGCGTCGCCTGAGCAGTCGATGAAACGCGCGGCACGGATTGCCTGGCGGCCGGATTTGGTCTCGACCACCAGGGCGCTGATGCGGTTGCCCTCCATCACCACCGCAGCAGCCCAGGCGTGAAAAAGGATGTGCACACCGGCCGCCACCAGCAACTGGTCGGCTGCGCATTTGTAGGCCGACACGTCATAGGAACGCACACGGATGCGGCCCTGCATGCCGTCCTGTGGCGCGTTCAGACCACCCAGTGCGTTGATGCGCTGCAGCAGGTCGTCGGCCACGCCGCGCACCACCTGTTGCATCTGGCCATTCTTGCGGCCGTAGAGTCCTGCGAAATTAGTGACGCCGCCGGCTGTGCCCATGCCGCCGAGGAAACCGTAGCGCTCGACCAGCAAGGTACGTGCACCGTGCCGCGCAGCGCTGACGCTAGCAGCCAGACCAGCGGGGCCGCCGCCGATCACGACGACGTCGAATTCGCCGTAGACGGGTAGGGTGCGTGCAGGTTCTGTGATCGAGTTCAAGTCGCACTTCCGTCCAAAGAATTCTTCAACCCAGCATGAGCCGCGGAACCGGCTTTGCCGGGCCGCAGGCGGGCGGCCCCCACGGGGGGCAGGAAGTTACACGAAGTGAACGACCGTGGGGGCATCATTTATTCAATCTTGATGCCGCGCGACTGGATGATGCCGCCCAGGATGGCAGCTTCGTCCTTCACGCGGCTCCTCAGGCCGTCGGGCGAAGTGCCCACAGCCTGCCAGCCCTGGTTGAAGAGTTTTTGCCGTGTATCCGCCTCACGGATGATGCGCGGCACTTCTTGCGCCAGCCGCGCCTGGGCCGCCTTGGAAAGGCTGACCGGGCCAATCAGGGCCGTCCAGACTTCCAGGTTGACGTTGGTCACGCCGGCGTCGGCCAGCGGCGGCACCTCGGGCACCAGCGAAGAGCGTCCGCCAGCCAGGCCAATCGCCCGGAGCTTGCCCGACCGCACATGCGGCATGGCTACGCCGGGTGGGATCAGCGCCATCTGGATCTGGCCGCCCAGCATGGCGGTCACCACCTGCGGGTTGCCGGCAAAGGGCACGTGAACAGGTGTGACGCCGGGCATGCGGCTTTTCAGCAGCTCCATGCCCAGGTGCGCCACCGAGCCGTTGCCGACCGAACCGTAGTTCCATTGGCTTGCGCCCTTGCGCGCGGCGGAGAAGAACTCAGTGCCACCCGGCTCGTTAGCGGGCGCCACCAAAACCAGCGGTGCGGTGGCCAGCAGCGAGATCAACGAAAAGTCTTTTGCCGGGTCGTAAGGCAGCTTCGGGTACAGCAGCTTGGCGGAGGTGAGATTGCCGTTGATGACGACGCCCAGCGTATGGTCGTCAGTGGCTTTGGCGACCTGGTCGGCCGCGATGTTGCCTGACGCGCCGGGTCTGTTTTCCACAATCACGGGTTGGCCGAGGGCGTGGCTGAGGGGTTCGGCCAGGCTGCGTGCCGCCATGTCGGGCGTAGAGCCGCCCGGAAACCCCACAAGGATGCGCACCGGCCTGGTCGGCCAAGCCGCATCTTTTAAGTCTTTTGGAGCTGCAGCCCACGAGGGATAAGCGCAAGCAGCTATCAAAAGCGTAGCAATTATCCGGAGAGCAGCGGTGTTGGGAAGAAGAGTCATGACAATCTCTGGGACTTTTGAAACCGTCATTGGAACAGTTTTGACGGCTCGATTCCGTCGTACATCCACTTCAGGCCGGCGAAACCCGCGCTCTCGGTGCCGCTCTGGAACATCTGGTTGCGCAATTCGCGTTGAACACCGGCCGCATGGTAAATATCACCGTAAAAACGGGCAGTCAATTGCACGCGGCCAGTACGCAGGTAGCGCTTTTGCTGGTATTTCTGAAAAGCCTTTGGCACATCGCCGCGGGTAAAGCGCAGCGCTTCACGCAGTACGACGGCGTCTTCAATGGCCTGGCCGGCGCCCTGGGCGAGGTACTGCAGCATCGGGTGGGCGGCGTCGCCCAGCAGGGTCACGCGCCGGTCGGTCCAGTTTTTCACGGGTTCACGGTCGCACAGTACCCACATCTTCCAGGTCTCGATTTTTCCCAGCAGTTCCTTGACTTGCGGGCAGGCATCGGCGAAACGTTCGTTCAGCTCGGCCGTATCGCCAAAGGTGTTCCAGCCCTCGTCGTATTTATTGCTGTGAAAAACAGCCACCAGGTTGAAGAGTTCGCCGCGGCGCAGGGGGTAGTGAACCAGATGGGTTTTCTCGCCACCCCAAAGCAGCACATCGTCGCTCCACAGATGGGCCGGTACATCCTCGCGCTTGAGCACGGCGCGGTAGGCGATATGGCCCGACACGCGAGGTTTGCCGTCGCCCACCACGGCTTCACGGATGCAGCTCCAGATGCCGTCTGCGCCTATCAGCGCGCCGCCTTCCACGGTTTCGCCGCCTGCAAGGTGCACGGTCACGCCGCTTTCCGACTGGTCAAACGACTCCACCTTGGCGCTGGTGCGCAAGGTGACGTTGGGTTGGGCCCGGCAGGCATTGAGGAACACCTGGTGCAGGTCGGCGCGGTAAATCACGCCATAAGGAAAGCCATAGGTGGCGCGGGCCAGGTCGCCAAGCGGGACACGGACAACTTTCTCGCCCGTGCGCACATCGTTCATGCCAAGACCGGTGGGAAAGAACGCTACACGGTTGACGGCTTCAGTGAGGCCCAGGTAGTCAAACATGCGGAAAATATTGGGACCGAGCTGGATGCCCGCGCCGATCTCGCCAAAACTCGCCGCCTGTTCCATGAGCGTCACGGCATGCCCGTCCTGCGCGAGCACCAGGGCCGCGGCCAGCCCGCCGATGCCGCCGCCCGAGATGAGGATGGGGGATGTGTGTGACATGTGTGAGAGGGTATCAGGGGGTGGCTTTGACAATGATAAGTATGCTTATCATGTATGTACGCTAGTACATACCCTGAGCGCAAACCTGAACGGTAAACTCGGCAAATGGCAAAAAGCTTTAACTTCAGCGAGGCCCCCGGGCACTTGATCCGCCGGGCGCAACAACTCGCGGTTGCGATCTTCATGGAGGAGACGGCCGGGTTTGATGCGACGCCCGTGCAGTTCGCCATCCTGAATGCGCTGATGGACGACCCGGGCGAAGACCAGATCACACTGTCGGGCCGCGTTGCCTTTGACCCGGCCACTTTCGGGTCGGTGATCGGTCGGCTGGAGGCCAAAGGCTGGGTCAAGCGGGAGGCTGACCCATCCGACAAGCGCCGCAAACTGCTGTGGACGACGCCCGAAGGGGAAAAAGTTGCACTGCAGATGAAGCGTGCTGTCAGCAAGGCACAGCAGCGCATCGTGAGCCCGCTGGATGATGACGAGCGGGTGCAGCTCGGCCTGTTGCTTGGCAAGCTGATCAGCGGCCACGAAAACGCGGCCAGGTAGCCGGCATCAGAACTGCGCGCAGACAAAAAAACGGGGCCGTCAGCCCCGTTTTTTTTGCCCGCCTGTTTGCCAGGCCCTGGCCCAAGGCTCAGGCTGACTTGGCCACCAGGTCGAAATGCTCCACCGTGGGCGGGCCGGCAAAGAAGGGCCCGACGATGGCACGCCAGTCGGCAAAGGCGGGCGACTGACGAAAGTCGACGGTGTGGTTTTCCAGTGTGTCCCAGAAGATCTGCAGGATGTAGCGTTCGGGGCTTTCAATGCCCTTGTTGACCTTGAAGCCCTGAAAGCCCCTGGCTTTGGAAATGACTTCGCGGATGCCGCGCTGGATGGCTTCGTCAAAGGCTGCTTGCTGGCCCGGGTGAATGCGGATGTCGGCGAGTTCGAGAATCATGAACAACTTTCTGAGGTAATTAATACTGGGTAGAAGGCAACTCTACCGTCAATCCGTCGAGCGCGGGCGTGAGCTTGATCTGGCAACTGAGCCGGCTGTTGGGAAGGCGCGGCGCGGCGGTAAATGCCAGCATGCCGAGCTCTTCGCCATCAGGTGGCGGCAGGGTTTGCGTGTCCGAGGAAAAAGGTTCCTGCACGTGTACATGGCAGGTGGCGCAAGTCAGCAGGCCGCCGCAGTCGGCGGCAATGCCGTCAATGCCTGCGGCCACTGCGGCTTCCATCAGGCTTTTGCCGACTTTGCCTTTTACCGGCGTGGAGCGGCCGCCCGATTCGATGAAATGGATGGTGATCATGGTTATTTTTTATGCGGGCCGCGGCGGTTAGATCCGGCTGAAGTATTCACGTCTTTGCCAGTCGTCCTGGTCCTGGGCCTCGGCATGGCGGGTGATTTCGGCCTGTTTGACCCGCGTGAGGTAAGCGATGAACGCGCTGCCGAATGCCTCCGCCAGCGTCGTGTCGCCTTGCAAGGCTTGCAGCGCCTCTTCGAGGCTGGTGGGCAATCTTTTGGCGGTGTCACCATAAGGCGCGTCGGTGGCTGGGGGGGCTTTCAGGCGGCGCGCGATGCCGTCCAGCCCGGCGTGGATTTGCGAGGCCAGATAGAGATAAGGGTTCGCGGCGGGTTCGCCGAGGCGGTTCTCGATACGTGTGCCGTTGTCGTTGCATTGGCCAACCACGCGCAGCATGGCACCGCGGTTGTCCCGGCCCCACAAAATCGATTGGGGCGCCAGCGCATTCGGCCGAAAGCGGCCGAAACCATTGATGGTGGGCGTGCAGAAGGCCGTCATGCCGCGCGCATGCGCGAGCAACCCGGCGAGGTAGTGTTCGCCGGTTTCGGTCAGCGTGTACTGCGCGTGCGCGGGTGTGCTTCCGTCCGCGGGGCTTTGGCGTTTGAAGGCGTTGGCACCGGTTTTCAGGTGCACCAGTGACTGGTGCAGGTGCCAGCCGCTGGACATGATGTTGGGAAAGGGCGGGCGGCACATGAAGGTGGCGTGGTAACCGGCACGCCGCAAGGCCTGCTTCACCGCACTGCGAAACAGCACCATGTTGTCGGCGGCTGTCAGCGCATCGGTGGCTTCAAATACCGCCTCGACCTGGCTGGGCCCCAGCTCGATTTCCAGCGACAGCAGGGGCAGCCCCAGCGCCTGCGCCGTGCGCTGTACGATGCGAAGCGGCTCCTCGGCCATGTCCACCCATTGCTCTGACAGCAGGTGGTAGCCGGGATGGATCATGGTCACCTCTGGCGGCAAGCCCGGCCAGTCGGCCCGCGTCGGGTCAAGCTGGGGAACGCTGCCACCCTCGGCAATCCGGTAAATGTGGAACTCGATTTCCAGCCCACACTTCATGCCGTAGCCGGCTTCGGCCAGGTTGGCGAGGGCGCTTTGCAGCACGCGGCGAGTGTCGAACTCCACGGGGCTGCCGTCGGGGAACCACGGCTGGCACTGCACCCAGCCGGTCTTCTCCGCCCAGGGCAATTCTTTCAGGCTCGCCGGGTCGGCCAGCAGCATCACATTGCCGCCAAATTCAAAGCCCGGCAGTTCAGCGGCGCCGCCAGCCTCGAACACTTTGTAGGCGGTGCGGTCGGCCGTGTCCTTGAGCAGCAGCGTGCTCACCATGCCCACGCCTTCGGTCATGGCCTGTGCGGCAGTTGCGGCCACCAGTGTCTTGCCGCGCAACATGCCATGCAGGTCGCACCAGGCAAAGCGCACCAGCTCAAGGCCGCCCGCCTCGATGCGCCGCGTGGCATCGGCCAGCGCAGCCTGCCTTGCCGCGTCTTGCACGCCGCATTGCGCCGCAAAGCTGCTCATGGCTGAGTGACGGTGCTGGGTGAGTCGGAGGTGGCTCTGGCGCCCAGCCACGGCGCACTCTCGCGTTTGGTGCGCGCGGCTTGCTGCCACCACTGAGACCATTCGCCCGCCGGCGCAATGCCATCCACCGTGTCCGGGCCGGTGATCGCTGCGGCCAGCGCAGGGTCGGCGATGCCGGGCGCCACGCCGCCGTTTTGCACGGTCTCAATCGCCTTGAGCAGCACGCGCCGGTTGGCCATGATGACCTTGTCGGAGGTGCCCAGGTGTTCGCGTGTGCGGTCCTGGATCTCGCCCATGCTTTCCACGGCCCATTGGTCGTGCACATTGATGTCTTCTTCGCCCATGCCCAGGTAGGTGGTGCTCATCTGCTCTTCGGCGTTGAAGCCCCAGTTGTTGTGGCGGCCCGCTTTGGGAATGTAATCGGGCAGGGCAATGAACTGCTGGCGCTGCGCGCGCATGCTCTCGCGGTCCAGCGGGGCGCCAAAGCTGGTGAAGAAGGTGTACCAGTAGGTGTTCGTGTCGTCTACCGGCACATGCATCTGCGTGATGGTCATGGTTTCCGACAGCGGAATCACAAACGTGGCCGGAAAGATGGCGTTGGTCACGCGCACATGCGTGAGCTTGTCGGTCATGGCGCGCAGTGCGGTCAGCTGCATGCCCCAGGGCTTGTTTTCAAAGCTGATGTCGGGCTGGGCGAACTCGCGCATGATGCGCGTCATCGGCCACTGCTCGCCGTCCTTCGTGCCGGCGCTGGCGCTGCGAAACTGCTTGCCGGCCGGGTTTTCGCCGATTTCGTCGAGCGGATCGTCCTGCAAAAAGCGATGCAGGAAAGACGGGTGCGCCGGGTCGATGCCCACTTCAAAAGCCTGCAGCCAGTTGGCGTTCCACAAACCCTTGAAGGCAAAGCTGTGCGTGGCCGGTGCGGTAAAGCAATCAAAAGCGGGAAAGGGCGGCGGTGTGCTGCCCTCGTCGCCCATCCAGGCAAACAGCACGCCGGCTTTTTCAATCACGGGGTAGCTGCGCTGGCGTATGCGTTCACACAACTTGCTGCCCGTGGGCTCGGCCGGTGTTTCCAGGCAGCGGCCGTCGGTGGCGAACTTCCAGCCGTGAAAAGGGCAGCGCAGGCCGCCGCCTTGCGCGGCGCTTTCGCGGCGGCCAAACGACAGGTCGGCGCCGCGGTGCGCGCAGTCGCGGTCCAGCAGGCCCCATGCGCCGGAGGTGTCCTTGAACAGCACCAGATTCTGGCCGAACAGTTTGAGCGCCTTGACCGGGCGGATCTCCATACGCGGGTCCAGCGCCGGGTTGAACTCATCGACCAGCGCCGCAGGTTGCCAGTACTGGCGCAGCAGCTTGCCGCAGGGCGTGCCCGCGGTGATGCGGGTGAGCAGTTCGTTCTGTTCAGCGTTCATGGAGACCTTAAAACGGTATACCGAAATTAAAATTCAGTGTACATTCTCGGGCATGAACTTGCAAGAAACCGTTTTGATGCAGTTGCGCGACCTGATCTTGCGCGGCGAGTTTGAGCCGGGCCAGCGCCTGGCCGAGCAGCAACTGGCCGAGCGCCTGGGCGCCTCGCGCACACCGGTGCGGGCCGCGCTGGTCACGCTGGAGCAGGAAGGGCTGGTCGAGGCCAATGACACCGGCAAATACCTGGTGCGCCAGTTCACCCCGCGCGAGGTGGCCGATGCCATTGCGGTACGCGGCCATCTGGAGGGCATGGCGGCGCGGCTGGTAGCTGAGCACGGTGTGTCACGCCAGTTGCAACTTGATTTGCAGTCCTGCCTGGACGAAGGCGACCGCGCACTGGCCGCCAACCCGCTGGGCTATGACAACTACGCGGCCTATGCGGCCATGAACGACCGCTTCCACGCGCTTATCCTGGAGGCCAGCGGCAACCGTGCACTGCAACGCGCGATCGAATTGAACGACAAGCTCCCCTTCGCGTCAGCCTCGGCCATGTTGCCCATGCAGTCCACGCTGGAGCAGGACCGCGACTGGATGCACTACGCGCACCGCCAGCACCACATGCTGTTTGCAGCGCTCAAGGCCGGGGAGGGGGCGCGTGCCCAGGCGCTGGCAGTCGAACACACGGAAGTCGCACAGATGAACATGCGCATGGCGCTGCAGCGGCGCGCCGAAACCGAAAGCCTGATGCCTGGTTTGCGCCTTGTGGTGGGCGGCTAGCGCCTGCCCGCGGTCTAGCGCTCTCCCATTAATAACTTCAGGTCGATGGATTCAGCAACCGCCTTATTGCCGGCATCACCCAGGTGCAGGTGGTCGCCCGAGTCATAGGCGGGCAGGATGCGCAGCGGGTTCTGCGGATCGCGCGCCACCGCATCAAAATCCAGCACCGCATCGAATTCGCCGCTGTCGCGTATCCATGCGTTGACGCGCTGGCGCACCGCGTCTTTTGCGGGGCTGTAGTAATTGGCAATCGGTGAGCCCGGCATTGTCAGCGCGCCCTCGAATGGGGTCAGCGTGGCGCCGACGATGCGCACGCCGCGGCTCCTGGCGCGAGCAATCAGCTGCCGGTAGCCGGCGATCAGTGCGTCAGTCTGTGTGGCGGGCTCCTTGGGTTCAAGGGTGCTGCCAGGCCAGCTGATGTCGTTGATGCCCATGAGCAGCACTACGGTGGCAATACCGGGCTGACCCAGCACGTCGCGCTCGAACCGGGCCAGTGCATTCATGCCCATGTGGTTCTTGAGCACCCGTCCGCCCGAAATACCCGCGTTGAGCACGGCCACGTTTTGACTGGCCAGGCGGCGCGCCAGAAAATCCGGCCAGCGCTGGTCGGCGCCCGGCGTGGACGCCGCGCCGTCGGTGATGGAGTCGCCAAAGGCCACCACGCTGCGTGTGCCCGGTGCGGCGTCGACCAACACCGCGCTGAGAAAGAGGCGGCTGTTCACCGTGGCATCTGCCTTGAGGACGCTCGCGTTCACGGCATTGCCTGCCGCAATCTGCGCGGGCTGAAGGCCGTCCCAGTGAATGGTGGTGAGTGGTGTCGTTTGTGGAAAGTAGAGGCTGACCGACAGGTGGGCCAACGGTGCGACGCGCGTCTCGATCGGGTCGCTCATCACGACGGCGCTTGCCGGCACGGTAACGGCCTGTTGCCCCCCAAAGGTCACTGCCTTTCCGGCTTCGCCGGCAGGCGCTATCTGGGCCGCGCCTACCTGCAAGGCTTGTGAGCCATATTCGTTGGACAGCACGATGCGCACGCGTGAGCCGCCCACGCTGGCCCGGACGGTCTGGCGCACGGTCTGGTCGTGAAGCGTGGCGGGAAGGCCCAGCGGCAGCACAAAGTCATTGCTCCAGATGGGTTGGGGGCTTGCCGTCCAGCTTGGCATCCACACGCCGGCACCAGCTGCCTGCGCCTGCGGTAAAGCACTGGCAAACAGCAGCGCGAATGAAAGAACGGCTTGAAATACGCGCCGCTTTGAAAGGAAAAATGTGTTCATGGTGTGGTTCTCTCAGCAAGTGACGGGGATGGCGCGCGGCTCGGCCTTGTCGCGCGACAGGCTGTACAGAGTGACCGCGATGCCGGCCACCGTGATCAGCGCAGCCAGCCAGCTCAAGCCGCCCAGCCCGAAGGAACTGTTGACGACCAGGCCGCCCAGCCACGCGCCCAGCGCATTGCCCACATTGAAGGCACCGATGTTGAGGCTGGCCGCCAGGTTCTGGCCTGCGCCGTGCGCCTGCTGCAGCACGCGCATCTGCAGCGGCGCCACCGTGGCAAAAGAGGCCGCGCCCAGCAGCCCGACAAACACCACCGTGGCCACCGGCGAATGCAGCACAAAGCCCATCACGCCCAGCACCAGCGCGAGCGCGCCCAGTGTGAGCAGCAGCGACATCCGCAGCCCGCGGTCGGCCAGGCGTCCACCCAGCAGATTGCCCACAAAGAAGCCACCGCCAAACACCAGCAGGATGGGCGACACCGCCGCTTCGCTGAAGCCGGTGATCTGCGTGAGGATGGGCTGGATGTAGGTGAAGATCGCAAACAGGCCGGCGAAGCCGAGCACCGTCATCAAGAGGCCCAGCAGTACTTGCGGGCGGGCCAGGCCGGCCAGCTCTTGCCGGATGGTCGAGGTACCGTTTTCAGCCGCGCTGCGCGGCACAAAAATGGCCAGCACCACAAAGGCGAGCAAGCCGATCAGCGTCACCACCCAGAAAGTGGAACGCCAGCCGTAGTGCAGGCCCAGCCAGGCGCCAGCGGGCACGCCGAGCAGGGTGGCCAGCGACAGCCCGCTGAACATGATGGCGATGGCCGAGGCCTTGCGCTCGGGCGCGACCAGGCCGGTGGCCACGATGGAGCCCACGCCGAAGAAGGTGCCGTGCGCCATCGAGGTAATGACGCGGGCGGCCATGAGGCTGCCGTAGTCCGGCGCCAGCGCGCAGGCCAGGTTGCCCAGCGTGAAGATGGCCATGAGGGCCAGCAGCACGGTTTTGCGCGGCAGCTTGCGCGTGGCCAGCGTCAGCACCGGCGCGCCCACCGCCACGCCCAGCGCGTAGCCTGAAATCAGCAACCCCGCCGACGCGATGGTCACGCCCAGGTCGGCGGAAACCTGCAGCAGCAGGCCCATGATGACGAATTCGGTCGTGCCGATACCAAAGGAGCCCGCGGTGAGGGCCAGCAGGCCTAACGGAAGTGAAGGGAGTGATTTGCGCGCATCCATGAAAGTCGCCTAAAAAGAGGATGTGCTGAGTGTGAAGACTAAGTTATATCTTGACTAGAATGCCGCAAAGACAATCATTTATGAATTCAATTCACAATAATTCACGAAAAAATACCAGAGCATGCCCCGCATAGACGTCAACCGCTCCGGCGAGATGGAGGCCTTTGTCCAGGTCGTGGACAAGGGCGGTTTTTCGGCCGCCGCCCGGCAGCTGTGCATGACCCCTTCGGCCGTCAGCAAGCTGGTGACGCGGCTGGAGGCGCGGCTGGGTACGCGGCTTGTCAACCGCACTACGCGCAAGTTGCAGCTCACACCCGAAGGCACGACGTTTTACGAGCAGAGCACGCGCGTGCTGGCCGACATGGACGAGGCCGAACGCGGTGCGGCCGCCGGCGCCATGCCGCGCGGGCGCGTCAGCATCAACGCCAGCATGCCCACCGCGCACTGCTTGCTGCTGCCGTTGGTGCCGGCCTTTCACGAGCGCTTTCCGGATATCTCGCTGGACATTACCTTGACAGACCGCGTGGTCGACTTGCTGGACGAGCGCACCGATGTGGCAATCCGCTGGGGTGCACTTGCGTCGTCCCAACTGGTGGCGCGGCGCCTGGGCGATACGGCGCAGGTGATTGTCGGCAGTCCCGGGTACCTCGCCCGGCACGGCACACCGCGCACACTGGAAGAGCTGGAAGTGCACCAGCGCCTGGCCCATACCTTCAAGCGCAATATGCATTACTGGCCGGTACGGGTAGACGGGCAGGTTCAGCAGTTGCCGATCACCGGCTATGCGCGTGCCAGCGACGGCGAGGCGCTGCGCCACCTGGTACTGGCGGGGGCGGGGCTAGCCCGCATGTCGATGTTCCACGTCGGCCGCGACATTGACGCGGGCCGCCTGGTGCCGGTGGCTGAAAGCCTGAACCCGGGCGAGCGCGAACCCATCCATGCAGTATTTGTCGGCCGGGGCGGCCGCTTGCCGGCGCGCGTGCGCGTGCTGCTGGATTTTCTGGTTGAGCAGGTCACGCAGGAGGTTCTTGATGGTGGCGGGCTCGGGCATGACTACCAGCTGCATCAACCCTGACGCCTGAATGCGCCCGCACACAAACAGTGCGTGAGCGCTAAGTACTACCCCCTACATAGGTTCCCTATGGTTGCAGCGAGATAACTTGCCTAGTATTGGTAACAAGTCGTAAGGCTGCAAGGCCGCTCCGGCCATGGAGATTTCTATGCACCGCAATTCTGTTCACACCTTGGGTCTTTCCCTTTTGCTGTTGGCATTGTCCAGCGCAAGTTTTGCGCAGGAGCGTTTCAGCGTATCCGCAGACAACCAGGAAGTCACCGACAGCCGCACCGGCCTGGTCTGGCGGCGTTGCGCGGAGGGCATGGTCTGGAAGGGCAAGACCTGCACCGGGCAACCGGCTTTCCTGAACCATCCCGATGCGGCCGCGCGTGCCAAGGCGGCTTCCGCGCCGGAGGCCCAATGGCGCTTGCCGATTCTCAAAGAACTCTCCAGCATCGTCTCTGCACGAGAGGCTGACGTGGACAAGGCGGCGATAGATCCGAATGCTTTTCCGGGCACGCCCGTGGCGCGCTTCTGGACATCGAGCAGCACCGGCCCGGGCTATTTCACCTTTGTGGGCTTCAGCGACGGCAGTGCCGGTGAAGCCCCGCGTGCCACGGCGGCCGTCGTGCGCCTGGTGCGCAATGCGAAGTAAGCGGCACCCAACGCCGGCAGCAGCCGGCGCATCGGCCCTCAGTCTTTGGCCACCTGCAGCACCAGTTTGCCGAAGTTCTCGCCGTTGAAAAGCTTGAGCAGTGTTTCCGGGAAGGTGTCCAGCCCCACGACGATGTCTTCCTTGCTTTTCATGGTGCCGGCCTTGAGATAGCCGGCCATCTCCGCCACACCGACGTGGTAGCGGTCGGCGTAATCAAATACCACGATGCCTTCCATGCGGGCGCGATTGACCAGCAGCGATAAATAATTGGCGGGGCCCTTCACGGGCGTGGTGTTGTTGTATTGGCTGATGGCGCCGCAGATGATGATGCGGGCACCGCGCGCCAGCCGCGCCAGCACCATGTCCAGGATCTCGCCGCCCACGTTGTCAAAGTAGATGTCGATGCCCTTGGGGCAATGTTCCTTCAATCCGGCACGCACGTCGCCGTTCTTGTAGTCGATGCAGGCGTCAAAGCCCAGTTCCTTGACCACCCAGTCGCACTTGGCCTTGCCCCCGGCAATGCCCACCACCCGGCAACCCTTGAGCTTGGCGATCTGGCCTACTGTCTGGCCCACGGCGCCGGCCGCGCCGGAAACCACGACGGTTTCGCCGGCCTTGGGCAGGCCGACTTCCAGCAGGCCGAAGTAGCCGGTCATGCCGGGCAGGCCCAGCACATTAAGCCAGGATGTGAGGCCCAGGCGCGGGTCGATCTTGAACATGCCGCTGCGCTTGATCTGGTCGGCCGGGATCAGGCAATATTCCTGCACGTCGAGTGCGGCGTTCACGTAGTCGCCCACGGCAAAGGCCGGGTTTTGCGAGGCGATCACTTTGCCCACACCGCCGGCACGCATCACGGCGCCGATTTCCACCGGCGGGATGTAGCTTTTGGCGTCGTTCATCCAGCCGCGCATGGCCGGGTCCAGCGACAGGTACAGGGTTTTGACGAGCACGCCGCCCGGGCCGGGTTCGGCCACGGGCTCGGTGGTGAAGCTCCAGTTGTCGCGTGTGGGCAAGCCGACGGGGCGGCTTGCCAGGCGAATCTGGTGGTTGGCTAAGGTGGCGATGGCGCTCATGGTGGTCTCCGCTGAATTGGGGAAGGTTGTCGCCAGGATGGTAGCGGCGACCGGGCTTTGCACCAGTCGCGCAGGCGATTCGCGCGGCGGGCTGGCAAGATTTGGGTTTATGCTTTAGAGATGAAACTCCACAACTATTTCCGCTCTTCTTCGTCGTTTCGTGTACGCATTGCGATGGAGCTCAAGGGCCTGAGCTACGACTACATTCCTGTGCACATTGCCAAAGGGGAGCACAAGCAGCCGCCTTACGCCGCCCTGGCCGCCGACACCCTGGTGCCCCTGCTGGAAGTCGATGGGGAAAAGCTGTCGCAGTCGATGGCCATCATCGAATACCTGGATGAAAAACACCCGGAACCGGCCTTGCTGCCGGCGGATGCATTGGGCCGCGCCAAGGTGCGCGCGCTGGCGCAGTCCATTGCCTGCGAAATCCATCCCGTCAACAACCTGCGCGTCCTGAAATACCTGGTCAAGGAACTCAAGCTCGACGAAGCTGCAAAGAACGCCTGGTATGTGCACTGGTGCCGTGAAGGCCTGGAGGCCTTTGAACGCCAGCTGGCCCAATTGCCGGCATCGACCTATTGCTATGGCGATACACCGACACTGGCTGATTGCTGCCTGGTGCCGCAGATATTCAATGCCAAACGCTTTAACGTGAGTTTTGACGGACTGCCGCGCACCATGGCCGCGTTCGACGCCTGTATGGCGCTGCCGGCCTTCCAGAAAGCCCAGCCTTCGGCCTGCCCCGACAACGAAGCCTAAATATGTGGCCCCCACGTTCCCCACTTCGTGTGGTTCACGAGGCCTTGCAGGCCGCGGCTTGCGAGACGCTACGCCTCTGTCGCCTGTCCAAACCTGCTCAAGCAGGTTCGGAGCCGCAGGCTCCAGCCCCTCAGGGGCCAATTTTCCTGGGGGCGGCCCGTCGGAAAATTACCGGTGCCTGTTTTGCATACTGATTGGCTGATTCCCGACTGGCCGGTGCCTGCCGGCGTGCGTGCAGTGTTCACCACGCGTGCCGGTGGCGTGTCGCCCGTTCCCTATGACAGCCTGAACCTGGGTGACCACGTCGGCGACCAGCCGGCCAATGTTGCGGCGAACCGCGATGTGCTGCGGCGGGCAACGGGCAGCCACCCGGTGTTCCTTCAGCAGGTGCATGGCAGCGAGGTGCTGGTGTTGAGCGCCGATGCCGCCGACGGCCAGACAGCCGATGCCTGCGTGACGGATCAGGCGGGACTTGCCTGCACCATCATGGTGGCCGATTGCTTGCCGGTGCTGTTCGCGAGCGAAGAGGGCGCTGTGGTGGCCGCAGCGCATGCGGGCTGGCGCGGGCTGGCAGGAAGCCCGACGGGCCCGCACGGTGTACTTGAGGCAGTTTATGAGTCATTTCGGGCTCTGGCCCAACAAAAACAAGCGCAATCAGCTATCAAAATAATAGCATGGCTCGGACCGTGCATCGGGCCTGCAGCGTTCGAAGTCGGCGCTGAAGTCAAGGCCGCGTTCGAAACCGTTCAGTCTGACGCCGGCCGCTGCTTTACGCCGTGCGGCAGCGATAAATACTTGGCCGACTTGCCGGCGCTGGCGCGGTTGCGCCTCAAGGCGATGGGGATTACACAGGTGTACGGCAATGATGGCAGCGATGCATGGTGCACCGTGGGCAATCCGTCAAGGTTCTTTTCCCACCGGCGGGATGCCGGCGTCACTGGTAATGGGTTTGGCACCACGGGGCGCATGGCCGCCTGTATCTGGCGCGTGTGACGGTGAGGGTTTGTCTGGGGCTGCGTCCGCGTCTGCAGTTTGCTGCAGGCGCTTCTCTGCTGCGCGCTTCTTGATCGCCTTGCTGCGGGCAGGTGCACCCATCAGGTAAACCACCAATGCCACAGGACCCAGTCCATAGAGTACAAAGGTGACCAGTGCCCCCAGAAGTGTGCCGTTGCTGTTGGTGGCTTCGGCAACACTCATCATGAGCACAACGTAAATCCAGGCGATGACAATCAAATACATAAATACGTAGAACTCCGCGGCCCTGGTGAGCAATTTGTAATGCAAATCCTACGATACTGTTGGTGTGCTCAAAAGAGTCACCAGGACTCAACATGGATCGGGGAGACAAGATGAATTTTGACGCAAAGCAGGCCGAAGCGGCCCGGCAGATGCAAGAGACCTTTGCGGCAGGCCTGCAGCAGGCCATGAGTGTCATGGCAAACGCCGGATCAAGCGCCGGCTTCAATACTGGTGCAAACAACGGATTTGCGCCAATGGGTGCATTCAGCACAGGCCAGACCCCACCGGCACTCCAGTTCGATCCGGCCAGGCTCCAGGAATTGCAGCAGCGCTATATCGCGGACGCCTCAGCCCTGTGGAACCAGGGGTTGCAGGACGGCGCCGATACGCTGGTGTCTTCTGACCGCAGGTTTTCAAGCGCGGCCTGGAAGACCAACCCCGTCTCGAAATTTTCGGCTTCCACCTATCTGCTGAACGCCCGCACCCTCATGGCCCTGGCCGACGCCGTCGAAGGCGACGCAAAGACCCGCGCACGCGTGCGCTTCGCGGTCGAGCAATGGATGGCGGCCACGGCGCCCAGCAATTTCCTGGCGCTCAATGCAGAGGCGCAGCAAAAAGCCATCGAGAGCCAGGGCGAAAGCATCGCCCAGGGTCTCACCAACCTGCTGCACGATCTGAAGCAGGGCCACGTATCCATGACCGACGAGCGTGTGTTCGAGGTCGGTAAAAACGTTGCCACCACCGAAGGCGCGGTGGTGTTTGAAAATGAATTCTTTCAACTGCTGGAGTACAAGCCCCTGACGGCAAAGGTGTACGAAAAGCCTTTCCTGCTGATCCCGCCATGCATCAACAAGTTCTACATCCTTGACCTGCAGCCCGAGAACTCGCTGATCCGCTATGCCGTCAGCCAGGGCCACCGCACCTTCGTGGTGAGCTGGCGCAATCCGGACGAGTCGATGGCCCGGAAGACGTGGGACGACTACATCGAGCACGCCGCCATCAAGGCGATCGAGGTAGTGCAGGAGATCACCGGCGCCAAGACCCTGAACGCACTGGGTTTTTGCGTGGGCGGCACCATCCTCGGAACAGCGCTGTCCGTGCTGGCCGCACAGGGTAGAAAGCCGGTGGCCAGTGCCACGTTGCTCACCTCGTTTCTTGATTTCACCGACACCGGCATCCTTGATATCTTCATCGACGAAACCTCGGTCAAGTACCGTGAGGCCGAGATGGGGGAGGGCGGCTTGCTCAAGGGGCAAGACCTGGCTTCCACCTTCAGCTTCCTGCGACCAAACGACCTTGTCTGGAATTACGTGGTCGGCAATTACCTGAAGGGCGAAACACCGCCTCCGTTTGACCTGCTGTACTGGAACAGCGACTCCACCAACCTGCCGGGCCCGTTTTACGCCTGGTACCTGCGCAATACCTATTTTGAGAACAATCTCATCAAGCCGGGCAAGACCGTGGTGTGCGGCCAGAAAGTAGACTTGCGCAAGGTCGACATTCCTGTGTACATCTACGGCTCGCGTGAAGACCACATCGTGCCGATTGGCGGCGCCTATGCCTCCACGCAGCACTTGCCTGGAAAAAAACGTTTTGTCATGGGTGCTTCCGGCCATATTGCGGGTGTGATCAACCCGCCGGCCAAGAAAAAACGAAGCTACTGGACCCGTGACAAGCTGCCACAGGGGAAGTTTCCCGCGACGCAAGCCGGTTGGCTCGAAGGCGCGACAGAACATCCTGGCAGCTGGTGGACGGATTGGTCGGAATGGCTCAAGGGCCATGCTGGCAAGCAAATTGCTGCACCCAAAACCTATGGCAGCCGCAAGTACAAAGCCATCGAGCCTGCGCCGGGCCGCTATGTCAAGGCAAAAGCCTGACACAGCAAGCCGCGCCTCTCAGACCGCATTTATAAACGCATTCATAAACGCATCCTAAAACTTCAAAAGGGACACATCATGGAAGACATCGTTATCGTTGCTGCCGGCCGCACCGGCGTCGGTAAATTCGGCGGCTCGCTCGCCAAAATACCCGCAACCGAGCTCGGCGCAGCCGTCATCAAGGGTGTGCTGGAGCGTTCCGGCCTCAGCGCCGACCAGCTCGGCGAGGTCATCATGGGCCAGGTTCTGACCGCCGGTGTCGGCCAGAACCCGGCACGCCAGTCGGTCATCAAGGCAGGTTTTCCCAACGGCATTCCGGGCCTGACCATCAATGCGGTCTGCGGCTCCGGCCTCAAAGCCGTCATGCTGGCAGCGCAGGCTGTGGCCACGGGTGACAGCGAAATCGTCATTGCCGGCGGCCAGGAAAACATGAGCGCCGCGCCGCACGTACTCAACGGTTCGCGCGACGGCCAGCGCATGGGCGACTGGAAGATGATCGACTCCATGATCGTCGACGGCCTGTGGGATGTCTACAACCAGTACCACATGGGCATTACCGCCGAAAACGTGGCGAAGAAATACGAGATTAGCCGCGAGGCGCAGGACGCCTTGGCCCTGGGCAGCCAGACCAAGGCCGCGGCCGCGCAGGACGCCGGCAAGTTCAAGGATGAAATCATCTCCATCACCATTCCGCAGAAAAAAGGTGATCCGGTGGTATTTGCCGCGGACGAATTCATCAACCGCAAAACCAGCGCCGAAGGCCTGGCGGGCCTGCGCCCAGCGTTTGACAAGGCTGGTGGTGTGACGGCCGGTAATGCCTCGGGCCTGAATGACGGCGCTGCCGCGGTGATGGTCATGACGGCCAAAAAAGCCGCCGCACTGGGCCTCAAGCCATTGGCGCGCATCGCCAGCTACGCAACCACCGGTCTCGACCCGGCCTACATGGGCATGGGCCCGGTACCCGCGTCGACCAAGGCGCTGCAGCGCGCAGGCTGGAAGGCCCAGGACCTCGACCTGCTCGAAATCAACGAAGCCTTTGCTGCCCAGGCCTGCGCGGTGAACAAGGAGATGGGCTGGGACACCAGCAAGGTCAACGTCAACGGCGGCGCCATCGCGATCGGCCACCCGATTGGCGCGTCCGGCTGCCGCATCCTGGTGACGCTGCTGCACGAAATGGCGCGGCGCGATGCGAAAAAAGGGATTGCCAGCCTCTGCATCGGCGGCGGCATGGGGGTTGCCCTCACACTGGAACGCTGAATATAAGGTAAAAGAGGCTGAGACTGGCTTGCACCGTGCGCAAGCAGCTATTAAATCGATAGCGAATCACGGTGGGCCGTTCGGCAGGGAAGTCATCAGGTAAACGGTTTCGAATAATTCACAAAATCAAGGAGAGCGAAATGGCAAAGAAAGTAGCGTATGTCACGGGCGGTATGGGCGGCATTGGAACTGCCATCTGCCAACGGCTGGACAAGGATGGGTTCACGGTGATCGCCGGATGCGGCCCCACGCGCGACTTCACCAAATGGCTCGACGAGCAAAAAGCCCTGGGCCATACTTTTTATGCTTCCGTGGGAAACGTCGGCGACTGGGATTCCACCGTCACGGCCTTTGACAAGGTCAAGGCCGAGCATGGCCCCGTGGCTGTGCTGGTCAACAACGCCGGCATCACGCGCGATGGCCAGTTCCGCAAGATGAGCAAGGCCGATTGGGATGCCGTGATCTCCACCAACCTCAACAGCATGTTCAACGTGACCAAACAGGTCATCGAGGGCATGATTGAAGCGGGTTTCGGGCGCATCATCAACATCTCGTCGGTCAACGGCCAGAAGGGCCAGTTCGGCCAGGTGAACTATTCCACCGCCAAGGCCGGTCTGCACGGCTTCACGATGGCGCTGGCGCAAGAGGTGGCCGCCAAGGGCGTGACGGTCAACACGGTAAGCCCCGGCTATATCGGCACCGACATGGTCAAAGCCATACGCCCTGACGTGCTGGAGAAAATCGTCGCAGGCGTGCCCGCCAAACGGCTCGGCCAGCCCGAGGAGATTGCCTCCATCATTTCCTGGATCGCGTCCGATGAAGGCGGCTACGCCACCGGCGCCGACTTCTCGCTCAATGGCGGCCTGCACATGGGCTGAGCACCGTCGTCCGGGCGGTTGATCAAAACCCGCTTCGGCGGGTTTTTTAATGTCTGACTGTTTGGCGTAAACAACCTGCGAACGCGTGGGGAATTGGCCATGGGCCATTTCAATCGTCTGTAGTAAATTAAAGAGACATGTTCTACGGGGACAGCCCGCATGCCGGGCTGCGTCGCAGGCTTTCCCTTGAGTCTGAACGGGCTCTTGATCGTTTCCAGAAGGAATCCCTTTCGCATGCCCCATAGCGTTTCCCTGATCAGCACGATTGCCGCCGGCTTGGGTCTGGCCCTGATTTTTGGTTTTCTCGCCGTGCGGCTGCGTTTGCCCGCGCTGGTGGGTTACCTGCTCGCGGGTGTGATCATCGGGCCGTTCACGCCCGGCTTTGTGGCGGATGCGGAGATCGCGAGCCAGCTCGCTGAAATCGGGGTGATGCTGCTGATGTTCGGCGTCGGGCTTCATTTCTCGCTGGACGACCTGCTGGCGGTGCGCAAGATCGCGGTGCCTGGCGCCATCGTGCAGATGACGGTTGCCACCGCGCTCGGCATGGGCCTTGCGCACTGGTGGGGCTGGAACCTCGGCGGGGCGCTGGTGTTTGGCCTGTCGCTGTCGGTCGCCAGTACCGTGGTGCTGCTTCGGGCCCTTGAAAGCCGCGGCATCCTCGACTCGGTCAATGGGCGGATTGCCGTGGGTTGGCTGGTCGTGGAGGACCTGGCCATGGTGCTGGTGCTCGTTCTTCTTCCGCCGCTGGGCGGCTGGCTGTCGGGCAAGGTCGATGCCGATGTCAATGCGCTGTGGAAAACACTGGGCATTACGCTGCTGCAGGTGGGCGGTTTTGTGGCGCTGATGCTGGTGGTGGGGCGCCGCTTCTTCCCCTGGGTGCTGTGGCAGGTGCAGCGCACTGGCTCGCGCGAGCTGTTCACGCTGTGCGTGGTGGCCGCCGCCGTGAGCATCGCGTTCGGCGCGACGGCGCTGTTTGGTGTGTCCTTTGCGCTCGGCGCCTTCTTCGCCGGCATGGTGATGCGCGAATCTGAATTCAGCCACCGGGCTGCTGAAGAGTCGCTGCCATTGCGCGACGCTTTCGCCGTGCTGTTTTTCGTGTCGGTGGGCATGTTGTTCGACCCCTGGGTATTGCTGGAGCGGCCACTGCAGGTGCTGGCCGTGGTGGGCATCATCATCGTCGGCAAGACATTGGCGGCCGGCTTGCTGGTGATGGTATTTCGCTATCCCCTGAACACCGCGCTCACCGTCTCGGCCAGTCTCGCGCAGATCGGCGAGTTCTCGTTCATTCTGGTGGGCCTGGGTGCATCGCTGGGTCTGCTGCCCCCCGAAGGGCAAAGCCTGGTGCTGGCGGGTGCGCTGATCTCGATTGCACTCAACCAGCTGGTCTTCAAGGCCGTTGAACCCTTGCAGCAATGGATCCTGGCGAAGTCACCCCTGGCGCGCAAGCTGGAGGCCCGCGATGACCCGACGGCGGAGCTGCCGGTCACGACCGACCAGAAGTATTTGTCGAATCATGTGGTGCTGGTGGGCTATGGACGGGTAGGACGGCGCATCGCCGATGCACTGAAGTCCCATCACATTCCGTTTGTGGTGGCAGAGCAGAATCGCGAGGCAGTGGAACAGCTTCGGGAACAGGGTATCGCGGCCGTGTCTGGCGATGCGGTGGAGGCGGAAGTTCTGGTTCAGGCTCACATCGCGCAGGCGCGCATGCTCGTGATCGCGACGCCCGACACGCTGGACGTCAGACGTATGGTCGCCACTGCGCGTTCACTGAATCCGGCCATTGAAACCGTGGTACGCACCCACAACGAGGCCGAGGCGCGCCTGCTCGACAACGAGAAGGCCGGCAAGGTCTTCCTCGGTGAACAGGAGCTGGCGCAGTCCATGGCGCGCCATGTGCTGGAGCGCGCCGGCACCGCGGGCGCGTCAACCGCAGCGCATTAGGTGCTTGCTTTGGCCCGCAACACGGCGGAGCGCACCAGCGCTAGCCTGTCGTTGCCGAAATACATGTCGTTACCCACAAAGAAGGTGGGTGAACCGAACGCACCGCGCCGGATCGCTTCGTCGGTGTTGGCCTTGAGCTGCTCCTTGATATCGGGTTGTGCAATGCCGGTCAAAAATGCCTCCGCGTTGATGCCGGTCTGTCGGCAGATGGCGGTCAGCACCTCGTCTTGGGAGATGTCTTCCTCACGGGTGAAATACGCCGCGAAGGTGGCTTCGACAAACTCAAGGTAGTGCAGCTCGGCCGTGGCATCCTGTGCAATCCACAGACAGCCGCGCATGGCCTTGACACTGTTGACCGGAAATACCTGGGGTGGAAATGAAATCTTCAGGCCCGCTTGGCGCGCGTTGTCCTGCACGTCCTTGAGCGTATAGCGGTTCTTCGGCGAATTCATTTCTTCCCGCGCGGCATAAATGCCTTTGTTGACGCTGTTGAAGATGCCTCCTACCAGCACCGGCCGCCAGCGAATGGCTTCCCCTAACTCGGCTGCCAGCGGCTGGATGTTGCGAAAAGCGATGTAGGTCCAGGGGCTGGAGCAGTCGAAGAAGAATTCAATCATGGGTATCTCGATTTTTGAGGAAGGAAAAGGGGGTCAGGAAACCTTGTGCGCGCCGTCCCGTACGCTTTGCGCTGTCTGGCCAAACAGGGCCTTGCGTGCCTCATCGGTCAGCGCCGGTGCGCGCAGTTCCTTGCCCAGGTTCAGCCCGCGTTTGACGGCAGGCCTTTCAAACAGGGCGTCGTACCAGCGTTGTACATGGGGAAATTTTTGCAAGTCAACCTGCTGAGCCTTGTGTGTACGCACCCAGGGAAAGATGGCCATGTCGGCGATGGAGTAAGCAGCACCCGCCACATGCACACCGGTTCGTGCCAGTTGCGCATCGAGCACGCCGTAAAGGCGGTCCACTTCCTTGCTGTAGCGCTCGATCGCATAGGGGATTTTGTCCGGCGCATACAAAAGAAAATGCCCGTTTTGCCCCGCCATGGGACCGAGCCCACCCATCTGCCACATCAGCCACTGCATAGCCTGGTAGCGCTCGCGCAATTCGGCAGGCAGAAAGCGGCCGGTCTTTTCAGCCAGGTACACCAGGATGGCGCCGCTCTCAAACACCGCCACAGGCGCCCCGCCGCCGGCAGGCGCGTGGTCGACGATGGCCGGCATGCGGTTGTTGGGGCTGATCGCGAGAAATTCCGGCGTGAACTGCTCACCCTTGCCGATGTTCACCGGGACCAGCCGGTAAGGCAGGCCGCATTCTTCCAGCATGATGGAAATTTTCCAGCCGTTGGGTGTAGGCCAGTAGTGCAGGTCAATCATGGGAAATCCTCGGGGTTTTTGAACTTGTTGAGCGTTAGATCAATGGCGCCAGCTGTGGATAGTCGGCGGCGATTTGCCGGGCTTCGTTGCCGCCCGGCTCCATCATCCGGAAGTCGGAAAAATCAAAGCCCGGACCCACCATGCAGGCCATGAGGGTGTAGCCCATCGCGGCATTCGCCTGTGGCCTGGCTGCCTGCCAAAGGCCGGCCTCTACAACGTGTTGAGGGGTGGTTGCTACGCTGACAGGGCCCAGCGCCGTGCTGCTCAGGCGGTTGTCCTCCGCGTTCCATGTCCAGAGATCGAGGGGTGCGCCCTCCAGATGGACCCACACTTCGTCAGAAAGAACGCGGTGCCAGCGAGAGTGCTGTGTGGCGTCAAGCAGAAAGTAAATAGAGGTCAGTGCGTTGCGCACCGGTCTTCCGTCCTGCGGCGCAACTTGCTGTGTGGAGCGGAACACCTCGCAGTACCAGCCTCCTTCGGGATGCGGTTTCAGCCGCAGCTGTTCAATGAGCTGGCGGGCGCGGGGCGCTGTAGTGAATGGATCTGGCGTGTGGCTGGGCAGGGGCATGAGGCGCAGTGTGCCTTAAACCCGGGCCGGTTTTCAATCTGCCCCGATGGTCCTTGGGCACCTGCGGGACAGGCGTTACTCCAGGTCCTCGATCGCCAGGCTGTGGTACTTCTGCGCATAGGAAAAAGGCACCCTCCGCACGACTTCCATGATGCGCTCCGTGGCGTCTTTGGACGGCACCGGAATCATCAGCGCGTGGTGGCCTTCCCGTGCGAGGTCCACGTACTTGTGAACTGTTGCGCCCTCAGTGCCGACACGCGGCAGGCTCACGTCCGAATGGCCATCCGCCTTGCCGATGTCTTCGAGGATGTCTTCCGGTGTCAGCAGCATGATGCCGTTACTGGCCATTTCCAGTTCATGGGCCACGTGCCTGGCGTCTTCAAGATTCGGGAACATGATGAAGGCGTAGCCGGTGGGGTAAAAGACACCCCCCATACTGAGCATTTTTTTGGTCAGTTCGAAGTTCTTCATGGCGAGTCCTTTCATGCATTGCGTTGGTTCAACGAATCATTAAGGCGCGAAAACTGTAAATTCCCGGTCAGCAATCACATCCTCTTCCTGTCAGACGCAGACGTCAAGTCAGGCCCGAGGCTCACCTCTTATGCCAGCAGGGGCCGCGGAACCGGCTTTGCCGGGCCGCAGGCGCAGCGCCCCCTTGGGGGGCAGCGCATTACACGAAGTGAAAAGCGTGGGGGCTAAAGGTCTTCCAGCTTGATGGTCGGCTCAGCCATCACACGCACCGTGCTTTGCAGGCCCTGCAGGAGCTGGTTGGCGAAGTAGCTGCTCTGGGTGTCGGGCTCCAGTGCAGCAAACACCAGGTTGCCAAGCGGTTGATTCAGCGGCACGTAGTAGCTGCCGCGAGGCACGTCCACCACGCCGCGTGTCAGGCTGACCTGGACTTTGAGAACGGCCTTGGCGTCGGCGATGGTGCCGCGTACGTCCTGGCGTTCGCCCGAGGTGCTGGAAGTTTCCCGATAGCTGTCGCCGAGCATGGAACCCTGTTCGGCAACGCGCTGCACATGGACGCCGTGCAGCCGCAGCCGGTCGACGGCCACGGTGGAGGCCGCCGACAGCCAATAGCCGCAGGGGCGTGCGCGAGCTTTAAGGACGCGCAGCGCAAGGGCAGAATCCCAGTCCACGGACACGGTCTTGTCGGCGCCTGTCACGGGGTCGAGCATGAGCAGGTCGTACTGTGCGGAAGTAGGCGCTGCCTCCACGACTGCTTCCTCCTTGCAGGCTTTGGCGCCGACTTCCTTGTCGAGGTAGGGCCGCAGCTGTTGCAGCTCGTTCGCGCGCTGGGCGGTGCTCGCCAGCGCACTGGTGATGGCTGTCACATGGGTGTGAACGCGCCGCTGGATATGCAGGCGGCCAATGCCAACTCCGCGTGTTTCGATCAGCAGGCTGATGGCGTTTTTCAGTCCATAAACATTTCGGCCGGTGTCGGGTTGGGTGCCGCCCATCGAGATTTTTTTGTCGGCCAGGTCGCTTGAGGTGGTGTAGTACCACTCCGTGGTGAGGTTTTGGCCCTTGAGGGCTGCCAGCAGAGGGCGCCGGTACCACTCTTCCGCGGCCTTGGTCAAAAACTCGGGCAGGTTGGCGGTGGTGGCGTACTGGAACAGCGCGTCGAATTTCTGCACGCTGCCGAACTTCTGCAGGAAGCGGCCCACGACCGTGTACTCATGGGCGTCGACTACCACGGTGGGGTGGTAATCGCGGGCGAGCCTGGCAAGCGCCTGGGCTTCCGGCGTGTTGAGCAGCATGTGGTCGCGGTTCATGTCCAGCCCACCTGTGGTCGCACGTTGCTCATTCGCTGCACCATCAGGATTGGCGCGCGGAACAATCACCACATTGATGCGGTCCAGGGCAGGCTGCAGCAAACCTTGGGCAAGCTCCCGAGCGATGACCAGCAGCGCTTCGCTGCCGGCAGGCTCGTCGCCGTGCTGCTGGCCTACCAGCAGCACCGTGGGCTTGCCTGCTGACTGCATTACCGTGGGGTCCGTGCCGCCGGCGCGGGTCAGGACCAGTGCTTCAAGTGTTTCACCGCGCTGTGACCGGCCTATGGGCAGCACGGCAGCCCTGACCCCGGGCGTGCGGGAAGCTGCGGCGGCCTGCTCGCGCAGCCATGCCTGGATCTCGGCCTGCGTGGTGAACGTGGTGCGGCCGGCTTGAAGCCCTGGCGTGTTGTAAACAACGGAGGGTGCCGGAAAGCGCGCGGCAACCGCGTCGCTATAAGGTGCGGGTTGGCCGACCGTTGCTGTTGGGGGCGCGACGGGCGAGGTCTGGACCGCAGCGGCCGCAGGCGCAGGACGTTGCGCGGCGGGCGCTGGGGCTGGTGAGGGCGCAGAAGTCTGTGTGGAGGGTGGCGTCCATGGCGGAAGCGGTACTGAAGTGCAGGCGATTAGCAACGTCAGCGGAAGCAGTGCGACAAGCGGATGTATCCGGAATGTGGGCGGAACGTGTGCGTGTGAGGTGGAGTTGTGCGGCATGGTCGGCGTCATTTGTTCCTGCACTTCAGGGCCTGAACTGTTCGGAGAGGTGTAGCCGCCCATATTACCCGCTTGGCAGCCCGCAGCGCGCGGGTTCGGGCGAATTAGACGGACCTCTGCAGCAAGGCCGCCACGGTTTTCGCTCGGCTCCGCCAGGTTCCTGTATTCCTACAAAAGCGCTCCCGGGTTTCCCACAAATCTCGCGCGAGCGTCGGCCTAAATTGGCTGGGCGATTGGTTTTGCCGGCCGCATTGAATTTCAACCCACAAACAGACTGACCATTAACCCCAAAGAGGATCCCCATGAGCAAAGCACCTCCAAAAAAGCACGATGCTGTAGATCTGCTGGATGCCGACCATATTGCCGTTAAAAAGCTTTTCACCACATTCAGGAAGTTATGCGACAGCCATGCGTCCGGCGAGGAGAAGCGCGAAGTAGCCGACAAGATCTGCCAGGAGCTGACGGTACACGCGCAAATTGAAGAAGAAATCTTCTATCCTCAAGTTCGCGCGGCCATCAACGACGACGCGCTGCTCGACGAGGCGGAAGTGGAGCACGGTACGGCCAAGGACCTGATCGCGCAGATATCGGGAATGGACCCGGAAGACGACCTGTATGACGCCCGCGTGACGGTACTGGGCGAATACATCGACCACCACGTGAAGGAAGAGCGCGAGGAAATGTTCGTCAAAGCCCGCAAGTCCAGGCTGGACCTGGTTGCATTGGCCGACGAGCTGAGCCAGCGCAAAATGGAGCTGATGGACGAATTCAAGACCGCTGAAGTCTGACAGGGTTTCAGCCGGTTGCGCAGGCCAAGACCCTGCGCAGCTGCGGGTGCGTCCTTTCTGGGAAAATGGGGCTATGTCAGCCCTTTTTCCATTTCCCGCTGCGCCTGCATCTGGCGCCTCTGCCGCATTGCCGGGCCATCCCTGGCGGCTGAGCGTGGCGCCGATGATGGACTGGACCGACCGGCATTGCCGCCACTTTCACCGGTTGCTGTCGCGCCACGCCTTGCTTTACACCGAAATGGTGACCACGGGTGCCTTGATCCACGGTGACGTGGAGCGCCACTTGCGCTTCAACGCCGAAGAACATCCTGTGGCGTTACAGCTGGGCGGCAGCGAGCCGGTGGATCTGGCGCGCTGCGCGCAGCTGGGCGAACAATGGGGCTATGACGAAATCAACCTCAACTGCGGGTGTCCCAGCGAGCGCGTGCAGCGCGGGGCTTTCGGTGCCTGCCTGATGGCCGAGCCGCAGCTAGTGGCTGATTGCGTGAAAGCCATGGTCGATGTGGTCGATGTGCCGGTCACGGTGAAGCACCGCATCGGCATCGACAAGGCTGAAAGCTATGAGTTTGTGCGCGACTTTGTGGGTACGGTGAGCGAGGCCGGTTGCAAGGTCTTTATCGTGCATGCGCGCAATGCCTGGCTCAAGGGCCTTTCCCCCAAGGAAAACCGCGAGGTGCCGCCGCTGCGTTATGAGCTCGTGCATCGCCTCAAGCAGGAATTTCCGCACCTTGTCATCTGTATCAATGGTGGCCTGAACACGCTGGAACAGGTGTCACAGCAGCTAAACGTGCTCGACGGCGTGATGATCGGCCGTGAGGCCTATCACAACCCCTGGTGGCTGGCTTCCTGGGACAGCGCCTTCTTCGGCGCTGCCGAATCCCTGCCAACCCGTGAAGCTGTGGAGTCGCAGATGTGTGACTACATGGTGCGCGAGGCTGCCGAGCATGGCACGCCCAAGAGCGCCATTGCGCGCCACATGCTGGGTCTGCGCAACGGCTTGCCTGGTGCGCGGCGTTGGCGCCAGGTCTGGAGCGACCACCGCTTGCGCGACTTGCCGCCGCATGCCGTGATGGCGCTGGCACACGAAATGCCGGCTTTATCGCCATCAGTGCTTGTCGACACCACCACCATGGCCGATGCCTGATTCCGCGCAAAAACAGGCGCGCCAGGCATTGGCCTTGCTCTGGCTGGTACCGGCGCTCTGGACGGTCAACTACATTGTGGCGCGCAAGGCGCCGGGCGTGATAGGCCCCTATCTGCTGGCTTTCGGGCGCTGGGGCCTGGTGGCATTGTTTCTGCTGGTGCTCACGCGGTCCGAGCTGTGGCGCCAGCGCAGCCACATTGCCAAGGTGTGGTGGCAGTACCTGGTGCTGGGCACCCTGGGCATGGTGATTTGTGGCGCTTGGGTCTACCAGGGGGCACGTTCCACTGGTGCGATGAATATCGCGCTTATTTATGCGGCGTCGCCGGTGCTGATAGGTCTGGGGGCGGTGATCTGGCTTGGTGAGCGCCTGGGCCTGCGCCAGGGCTTGGGCGTGGTGCTGGCTATTGCCGGCGTGCTGCATGTGGTGGTCAAAGGCCAGTGGACGGCACTGGCCGGTGTGCAGTTCTCGGCGGGAGACCTGTGGATCGTGGCTGCCACGGTGTCATGGGCGGCCTATGCCTTGCTGCAAAAGCAGTGGCCCAGCCCGCTTGGCGCCACGGCCCGGCTGGCGGCCATCTGCGCAGGCGGTAGCCTGGTGTTGCTTCCCTTGACTGTGTGGGAAATGTCGCGGCCTGATGTCCTGCCGTTAAGCGGCTACGGGCTGTGGCTGATCGTGGTGGCCGCGATTGTGCCGGGACTGGGCGCGTACTGGATTTACGGCTGGGCGCAAAAAATCCTGGGCGCCAGCCGTGTGGCGGTGTCGCTTTACCTGGGCCCCCTCTATGCGGCACTGGCTGCCTGGGTTGTGCTGGGCGAACCGTTGGGCTGGCACCACGCGTTGGGTGCTGCATTGATATTGCCGGGCGTATTTTTTGTAACGGGCGCCGACAAGGGGCTGACTAAAAAACATTCAGGGCCGATACTGACAGAAGGCACTTGAAATTCCTGACACGCATTGGTGACTTCAGCTAGTGGCCTGCTGTTTGTCCATGCAATGCGTGTGTGTGATTTTTGTCTGTTGAATGCGCTCCGGGTTTGAAATGAATCGCGGCCAGCGATTTTGCATTCTTCAACAAAACATTCAAAGCTGCCTGATTGCCTGCGCACTGAGCTATTAAAAAAATAGCAAACTCAACGACCATGAAGACAGACGTGCGATGGTGCCGACATAGTGCACACACGCATACATATCGTCCGCATTCGTTAAAAAATACGCTGTACCTATTCGCGCATTTGGAAAATAATGGAGACGATTGTTCCTTGGAACTTTCCGTTGACGCTGCGATCTATCAATCGCATGGTGTGAGATAACAGTCGATGCATTGCGCGGAATCTGAAGCAGATTTCCATCACGAGTCGGGGTGCTTCGGTTCCCGCGCGCAAAGGAGGCTTTATGGATGTCGTCCGTAATTTTCTGACGCGTTATGAACAGACGCGAGAAGAGGAGCTGTCCATTGAGGACTACCTCGACGCCTGCAAGCGCAGTCCTCTCGTCTACGCCACTGCGGCTGAGCGGATGCTCGCCGCCATTGGCGAGCCTGAACTGCTGGACACCCGGCATGACCAGCGCCTGTCGCGCCTGTTCGGCAACAAGGTCATCAAGATCTACCCGGCGTTCCGCGACTTCTACGGCCTGGAGGATCCCATCGAGCAGGTGGTCTCTTACTTCCGCCATGCCGCGCAGGGCCTGGAAGAGAAAAAGCAAATTCTGTACTTGCTCGGCCCGGTGGGCGGCGGCAAGTCGTCCATCGCCGAGCGGCTCAAACAGCTGATGGAGCAGGTACCTTTTTACGCCTTGAAGGGCTCGCCTGTTAATGAGTCTCCGCTGAGCCTGTTCAATAATGCAGAGGACCTTCCGCTGCTCGAATCCCAGTACGGCATTGCACCGCGTTACCTGCAGCGGGTCATGTCGCCGTGGGCGGTCAAGCGCCTCGAGGAGTACGGTGGCGACATTCGCCGGTTCCGCGTGGTCAAGCGCTTTCCTTCCATCCTGAAGCAGTGCGCCATTTCCAAAACAGAGCCCGGCGACGAGAACAACCAGGACATCTCTTCGCTGGTCGGCAAGATCGACATCCGCAAGCTGGAGACTTACGCCCAGGACGATCCCGACGCATACAGCTATTCCGGCGGCCTGTGCCTGTCCAACCAGGGCCTGCTTGAATTTGTCGAGATGTTCAAGGCGCCCATCAAGGTGCTGCATCCCTTGCTGACCGCCACCCAGGAGGGCAACTTCAAGGGCACGGAGGGCTTTGGCGCCATTCCCTTCGACGGCATTGTGATGGCGCACTCCAACGAAAGCGAGTGGAAGGCTTTCAAGAACAACAGGAACAACGAGGCTTTCCTGGACCGGATCTACATCGTCAAGATTCCGTATTGTCTGCGCGTGTCGGAGGAGGTGAAGATTTATGAAAAGCTGATTCACAACTCCTCGCTGCGCAACGCCATCTGCGCCCCCGGCACCTTGAAGATGATGGCGCAGTTTGCTGTGCTGACGCGCCTGAAGGAGCCCGAGAGCTCCAGCATTTTCAGCAAGCTGCAGGTGTATGACGGTGAAAACCTCAAGGACACCGATCCGAAAGCCAAGAGCTACCAGGAATACCGCGACTATGCGGGCGTCGATGAGGGAATGAATGGGATCTCGACGCGCTTTGCCTTCAAGATTTTGTCCAAGGTGTTCAACTTCGACTCCACCGAAATCGCGGCCAACCCGGTGCATTTGATGTATGTACTGGAGCAGCAGATCGAGCGCGAGCAGTTCCCGCCTGAGACCGAGCAGAAGTACCTGGCCTACATCAAGGAAATCCTGGCCATGCGTTATGCCGAGTTCATCGGCAAGGAAATCCAGACGGCCTACCTGGAGTCCTATTCGGAATATGGGCAGAACATTTTCGACCGTTATGTGACCTACGCCGATTTCTGGATCCAGGACCAGGAATACCGCGATACCGATACCGGTGAAATCTTCGACCGCTCGGCGCTCAATGCCGAGCTCGAGAAAATCGAGAAGCCCGCCGGCATCAGCAACCCGAAAGATTTCCGTAACGAGATTGTCAATTTCGTGTTGCGCGCACGCGCCAACAACGCGGGCAAGAACCCGGTCTGGACCAGCTACGAAAAACTCCGCACCGTGATCGAGAAAAAAATGTTCTCGAACACCGAAGACCTGTTGCCGGTGATTTCGTTCAACGCCAAGGCCAGCGCGGACGAGCAGCAAAAACACGAAGACTTCGTCAACCGCATGGTCGCCAAGGGGTATACCACGCGGCAGGTCCGGTTGCTGTGCGACTGGTACCTGCGGGTACGCAAGAGTTCCTGAGGCCCACGGCGCGCCGTGGCGGCGCGTCCTGTGTCAGGTGTAGTCATGTGTATGTGACCGGAGATCACTGTGCTCCAGCAAGTCATTGACAGGCGGTTGGCGGGAAAGAACAAGTCCATCGGCAACCGCGAGCGCTTCCTGCGCCGATTCCGCGGGCAGATACGTGACGCCGTGCGCCGTGCTGTCGCGGGCCGCAGCATCCATGACATCGAACAGGGCGAAGACGTCACATTGCCGCGGCGCGATGTTTACCAGCCGGTGTTTGGGCACACCGGCGGCACGCGCGAGACCGTGCACCCCGGCAACCGTGAATACGTGCGCGGCGATCACATCGCGCGGCCGCAGGGTGGCAGCGGCGGCGGGTCGGGCGGTGAGGCCAGTCCCGACGGCGCGGGGGAAGACGACTTTGTCTTTCGCATCACACGCGAAGAGTTCATGCAGTACTTCTTTGACGACCTTGCGCTGCCCGATCTCATACGTACCCAGCTTTTGCCCGATGCGCCGGAATGGAAATCCCGCCGTGCCGGCTTCATCTCGGATGGAACGCCAACCAACCTGCACGTGGTGCGTTCGCTGCGGGTCGCGCTCAGCCGGCGCATCGCCATAGGCGGGGAGACGCGGCGGCAGGTGCATGAACTGGAGGCGCAGCTGGCGCTGGCCCTGCGCGACGCGCCGGATTTGCCTGACGAGATTCTTTCCTTGAGGACACAAGTCGACGCGCTTCGCCGGCGCCTCAAGACCATCCCGTTTTTTGATCCCTTCGACCTGCGTTACCGCAACCGGGTCAGGGTGCCGCAGCCCAGTGCCAAGGCGGTCATGTTTTGCCTGATGGATGTATCGGGCTCCATGGACGAAACGCGCAAGGACATCGCCAAACGGTTTTTTATCCTGCTGTACCTGTTCCTCAGGAAGCATTACGAGAAAACCGACGTCATCTTCATTCGCCACCACACCCAGGCCGCCGAGGTGTCCGAAGAGGAGTTCTTCCAGTCCACCGAAACCGGCGGCACCGTGGTGTCCAGCGCACTGGCCTTGATGCACCAGATCATCCAGGAGCGCTACCCTCCCGGCGACTGGAACATCTACGGTGCCCAGGCTTCGGACGGCGATAACTGGCACCAGGACTCGGCCCGCTGCCGCGAGTTGCTGGTCGGCAAGCTGCTGCCGGTGTCGCGGTATTTCGCCTATGTCCAGGTCGGTGAAGAGGACCAGAACCTCTGGGAGGAGTACACCCAGGTGCAAGAGGACAACCGGAATTTCGCGATGCGCAAGGTCGCAGCCGCGGACGAAATTTTCCCGGTGTTCAGGGAGTTGTTCAAAAAAGGCGCCAAGCCATGACAAAGACCGCAAAAAAGCCTGCCGAAGTGGCGGCGCCTGGCTTGTCCGGCACCGGGCGCCGGCATGCCTGCCTGCCCAGCCCATCCGACTGGTCCTTCGAGTTGATCGAGCTCTACCACGGCGAGATTGCGCGAAAGGCAAAGTCCTTCGGCCTGGACACCTACCCGGTTCAACTCGAGGTCATCACGGCCGAGCAGATGATTGATGCCTATGCCTCGGTAGGCATGCCGGTGAACTATCGGCACTGGTCCTTCGGCAAAGAGTTCATCTCGACGGAAAAAAATTACCGACGCGGCCAGATGGGGCTGGCTTACGAAGTCGTGATCAATTCCAACCCCTGCATCGCCTACCTGATGGAAGAAAACACCATGCCCATGCAGGCGCTGGTGATGGCGCATGCCTGCTACGGCCACAACTCCTTCTTCAAGGGCAACTACCTGTTCCAGATGTGGACCGACGCCGGCGCCATCGTCGATTACCTGGTGTACGCACGGGCCTACATTGCCGAGTGCGAAGAGCGCCACGGCTGGGAGGCGGTCGAGCAACTGCTGGATTCCTGCCACGCCCTGATGAGCCACGGCGTGGACCGTTACCAGCGCTCGCAGAAGCTGTCGCTGGCGGAGGAAGAAGCCCGCCGCAAGGACCGCGAGGCTTATCTGCAGCAGCAGCTCAATGACCTGTGGCGCACAGTCCCCAGGTCTGCCGACAAGCCGGCCGAAAAAACCCATCGCCGTTTTCCGCCGGAGCCGCAGGAAAACATCCTGTATTTCATCGAGAAGAACGCGCCCCTGCTGGAGCCATGGCAGCGCGAGGTGATCCGCATCGTGCGCAAGATCGGCCAGTATTTTTACCCACAGCGCCAGACGCAGATCATGAATGAAGGCTGGGCCACCTTCTGGCATTACACGCTGCTCAATTCCCTGTACGACGAGGGCTTGCTGACCGACGGCTTCATGATCGAATGCCTGCGGTCCCACACCAATGTCATTTACCAGCCGCCGGTGACACATCCGGGCTACAACGGCGTCAACCCCTACGCGCTGGGGTTTGCCATGTTCAGCGACCTCAAACGCATTTGCGAGTCTCCCACGGAAGAAGACCGGCAGTGGTTGCCGGACGTTGCCGGCTCCAACTGGCTGGAGACGCTGGACTACGCGATGCGGCATTTCCGCGACGAGAGTTTCATCGGGCAATACCTTTCGCCGCGTCTGATACGCGAATTCCGCCTCTTCTCAGTGGTGGATGACGCGAGCAGGTCCGAGCTTGAAGTGGCGGCCATTCATGACGACGCGGGTTATCGGCATGTACGCGAGGCGCTGTCGCGCCAGCATGACCTGAATTACCGCGAGCCCAACATACAGGTCTGGGACGTTGACGTACGCGGGACCCGCTCCCTGACCTTGCGCCACAGCCGCCACAACGACCGAACGCTCACCGACGATGTCCAGGAGGTGATCAAGCATGTTGCGCGCCTTTGGGGTTTTCCCGTCCTGCTTGAAAGTGTGGACAAACATGGCAAGGTGGTGCAGCACTGGGAGGCGGTGCCGCAGGCCTGATTCCATTCCATTCAGGGGTCGGCCGAAGGCCAGGTTGTCAGGCCGCCGCTTCCAGTCCGTTCCTGAAGTGCTCCCGCATGCGCTGCGCGGTGGCATTCGCGTCGCCTGACGACAGCGCCTGCATGATGGCGCGATGCTCGGCAAGCGACTCTTCAATGCGGCCACTTTTGAGCAGCGAGTTGTGCCGGTTCAGCTTCATCACCTTGCGCAAATCGGCCACCATCTGGTCGCGCCAGCGGTTGTTGGCGATTTCCAGCAGGCGCATGTGAAAGGCTTCGTTGATCTCGAAGAACCGTTCGCGATTGGCAACGGCTTTTTCCAGTTCGTTGTGCAGGCCTTGCAGTTCTTTTAACTGGGCAGGCGTGGCCTGGGTTGCCACAACGCTGGCCGCATCGCTTTCCAGCAGCGCGAGCAAGTGGTACACGTCGGCCAGGTCGCGTTCAGATACTTCGGTCACATAGGCGCCGCGGCGCACTTTCATCGTGACCAGGCCTTCGGTGGCCAGCACTTTCAGGGCTTCGCGCAGCGGCGTTCGGCTGATGCCGTATTCCTCGGCCAGCTTGAGCTCGTCAATCCAGCTGCCCGGCGTCAGCTCGCGGTTGAAGATGCGCTGGCGCAAAAGCTCCGCCACTTCTTCGTAAAGCGCTCGAGGGGTCAGGGACACTGCGGCCATGGGCATAAAGGTGTGTTTTGAATGTGCGAAAGCTTCGAGTGGGCGTTGCTTTCGATCAGCGCTGCACGCGAGTTAGTGGGAATTTTACTTCAAACTGAATTTTGCATCAATAATTATAAATGATGTAAACTTGACCGGATTCATGACTTCCTCTCATGCTGAGCCTATGCTGTTCCCATCGCGACGCCCGGCGTGAAGACCCGTTACGGTAACCCATCCCATGTCCAAGCCCAGCAAAGAACCTGAATTTCCCGCAGCCAGCCTCGAGGTGTGGGCCAGAGCCGCTGCCAAATCAGCGCCCGGCGGCGATGTGGGCGGGTTGAACTGGCAGACGCCTGACGGCATCAGCGTCAAGCCGCTCTACACCGCTGAGGACACCAAAGACCTTCCCCATACCAATACGTTGCCGGGTTTTGAGCCTTTCATTCGGGGGCCGCAGGCCACCATGTATGCGGTGCGTCCCTGGACGATTCGCCAGTACGCCGGCTTTTCCACGGCTGAGGAGTCGAATGCTTTCTATCGCAAGGCGTTGGCCGCGGGAGGGCAGGGCGTGTCGGTGGCGTTCGACCTGGCCACGCACCGCGGTTACGACAGCGACCATCCGCGTGTGACCGGCGACGTGGGCAAGGCCGGTGTGGCGATTGATTCGGTCGAGGACATGAAAATCCTGTTCGACCAGATCCCGCTGGACAAGGTCAGCGTCTCCATGACCATGAACGGTGCGGTGCTGCCGGTTTTAGCCGGCTATGTGGTCGCGGCCGAAGAGCAGGGCGTGAGCCAGGACAAATTGAGCGGAACCATCCAGAACGACATCCTCAAGGAGTTCATGGTCCGCAACACCTACATCTTTCCGCCGCAGCCCAGCATCCGCATCATTGGCGACATCATTGAATACACGGCGCAGAACATGCCGAAGTTCAATTCGATCTCGATCTCGGGTTACCACATGCAGGAAGCCGGTGCCAACCAGGCGCTAGAGCTGGCCTTCACCTTGGCCGATGGAAAAGAGTATGTAAAAACCGCGCTGGGCAAGGGCCTGGACGTGGATGAATTCGCCGGGCGCCTGAGTTTCTTCTGGGCCATCGGCATGAACTTCTACCTTGAAGTCGCCAAGATGCGCGCCGCGCGCCTGCTGTGGTGCCGCATCATGAAAGGCTTCAACGCCAAGAGCCCCAAGAGCCTGATGCTGCGCACGCACTGCCAGACCTCCGGCTGGAGCCTGACCGAGCAGGACCCCTACAACAACGTGGTGCGCACCACCATCGAAGCCATGGCGGCCGTGTTTGGCGGAACGCAAAGCCTGCACACCAATTCGTTTGACGAGGCGATTGCACTGCCCACCGAGTTCAGCGCCCGCATCGCCCGCAACACCCAACTCATCATCCAGGAAGAAACCCATATCCCCCACGTGATCGACCCCTGGGCCGGCAGCTACATGATGGAAAAGCTCACGCAGGACATGGCTGACGCTGCCTGGGCCATCATTGAAGAAGTCGAGGCCATGGGCGGCATGACCAAGGCCGTCGACAGCGGTTGGGCCAAGCTCAAGATCGAAGCGGCTGCCGCTGAAAAGCAGGCGCGCATCGACAGCGGCAAGGACGTCATCGTCGGCGTCAACAAATACAAGCTCAAAACCGAAGACGCCATCGAGTCGCGCGACATCGACAACGTGGCGGTGCGCGACGGGCAGATCACAAGGCTCAAGGCCATCAAGGCCAAGCGGGACAACGCCGCAGTACAGGTTGCGCTGGACGCGCTGACGGCCGCCGCCGAAAATAGCAACGGCAATTTGCTGGACCTCAGCATCAAGGCCGTGCGCCTGCGTGCCACGGTGGGTGAGGTCAGCGATGCCCTCGAGAAAGTCTACGGGCGCCACCGCGCCGATACACAAAAGGTGACCGGTGTGTACGCTGCTGCTTATGACTCCGCCGAAGGCT
This sequence comes from Polaromonas sp. P3_B4, assembly GCF_056402835.1. Taxonomy (NCBI): domain Bacteria; kingdom Pseudomonadati; phylum Pseudomonadota; class Betaproteobacteria; order Burkholderiales; family Comamonadaceae; genus Polaromonas; species Polaromonas sp. P3_B4. The sequence continues at coordinate 1,970,155 of NZ_JBFUGQ010000001.1, read as the reverse complement.
GGGAAACGCTCAAGACCGAAATCAACGCCTTCGCTGAAGAGCAGGGCCGCCGCCCACGCGTGATGATTTCCAAACTCGGCCAGGACGGCCATGACCGCGGCGCCAAGGTGGTGGCCACGGCGTTTGCCGACCTGGGCTTTGACGTCGATATGGGCCCGCTGTTCCAGACGCCCGAAGAGTGCGCGCGCCAGGCGATTGAGAACGACGTGCATGCGGTGGGCGTCTCCACGCTGGCGGCCGGCCACAAGACACTGGTGCCGGCCATCATCGCCGAGCTCAAGAAGCAGGGCGCCGATGACATCATCGTGTTTGTCGGCGGCGTGATTCCGCGACAGGATTACGAGATGCTGTACGAGGCCGGCGTGAAAGGCATCTACGGCCCGGGTACGCCGATTCCGGCGAGTGCCAAGGACGTGCTGGAACAGATTCGGGCTGCGTTGAAGTGATTTTCAGGGTGTTTTTGAGGCTCAGTCCCATCATGCTGCTTGCCGGTGCGCTCAATGCGTATGCAAACCCGCCGCAAGAGTGGATCAGGACAAGCAAAGCCGATCCAGCGTTGATTTGTAGCGAATTGCAGTCCTCATTCCCTAAAAAGCTAAGCGAGGCTGTGGCTTTGGGTAAGGTGAAAAGCCAGACGGTCGAGTCTGCTGGGGAGTATTGCGAGCCAGAAAATTCCTGCGAGATAAGGACGCTCGATTTTGTGGGCTTGAACGCCAGGTTGCTGGTAACGAAGAAGTCGCAGGACATCAGCGTTTTGACCTTCAAGGTCAATGAACCCCATTGGCATTTTCTCAGGCAAGTTCAAATTGGCGAGACGCTTTCATCTGTGAGCCAGAAATTCGGGGTGCCGATCAGCGCCACGATGCCCTCCCCGATAAAGCTACTGGGGGAATGTGCCGGTCTGCTGCTGGAGCACAGGAGTGGACGGGTCATGAGTATTGATGTTGACTGCCAAGCCTGCTGGTAAAGCAATGAATACCCTGACCGCCCTGCTAGACGGCGATGCGATGGCCCAGCGCCGCGCCATCGCCAAAGTCGTCATGCTGATGGAGTCCATCCGCGTTGATCCTGGCCGGCACCGCGGATGTGCGGGACCAGATTCAAGCCGTTGTTGCGAAAGGAGTGTGCGGTGACAGACATCAGTTCCCGCTTGTCCTTGCAGCCGGTGCTTGCCGGCGACTTCGAGGACATGCTGGCCTTGCGCGTCGACGCCATGCGCCCCAGCCTGGAGCGTGTCGGGCGCTTTGACCTTGCGCGCTCGCGCGAGCGCCTGTTAGCGGGATTCATTCCGCAGCACATGCAACACATCCTGCTCGATGGCGAGCGTGTGGGTTTTTTCACGCTCAAGCCTGAAGGCGAAGCGGCCCTGCGGCTTGATCACCTGTATTTGCGCAGCAGTGCCAGCGGCCAGGGCATAGGCGCATGGGTACTGCGGCTGGTGCTGGCCCAGGCGCGCGAGGGCGGTCTGGTTGTCAGGCTCACCGCGCTGAAAGAAAGTGATGCCAACCGTTTCTATCTGCGCCACGGTTTTGTGCTGCAAGGCGAAGAGGGCGTGGATCTGCACTATGTATGGTCAGTGACGGAGTTGGCGACGTGATGGCCGCGCCCGATTTCCTCCAGGCCATCATGGGCCCGGACCCAATGGTGCAGCGCCGCGCCATCGCCAAGGCCATCACGCTGCTGGAGTCCACCCGCGCCGACCACCGGGCACAAGGCGACGAGTTGCTGACTGCTTTGCTGCCCAATACCGGCAAAGCCATGCGCCTGGGCATCAGCGGCGTGCCCGGCGTGGGCAAGTCCACCTTCATCGAAGTGCTGGGCCTCTACCTGATCGCGCAGGGCCACCGTGTCGCTGTGCTTACCGTCGATCCTTCCTCTTCAGTCTCGGGTGGCTCCATCCTGGGTGACAAGACCCGCATGGAAAAGCTCTCGGTGCATGAGCGTGCCTACATCCGTCCCAGCCCTTCCGGCGGCAACCTGGGCGGTGTGGCCGAGAAGACGCGAGAGGCCATGTTGGTGTGCGAGGCCGCCGGGTACGACGTGGTGATCGTAGAAACTGTCGGTGTGGGGCAGAGCGAAACCGCCGTCGCCAGTATGACCGACATGTTTGTGCTGATGCAACTACCCAATGCCGGCGACGACCTGCAAGCCATCAAAAAAGGCGTGATGGAGCTGGCCGACCTGGTCATCATCAACAAGGCCGACATCGATGCCGACGCGGCGATGCGGGCCGAGGCGCAGATTACTTCCGCCATGCGCCTGTTCGGCCTGGTCAATAACGCGATGAATAGCACGCAGGCCGCCAGCTTCGACAAGAACTGGCACCCGCAAGTCATCCAGCTCAGCGCCCTTCACAACAAGGGCGTGGACGTGTTCTGGAAAGCCGTGACGCAGTTCAAGGCCCTACAGACCGCCAACGGCCAGCTGGCAGCACGCCGCAAGCAGCAGTCGCTGGCCTGGATGTGGGAACGCATAGACGCCGGCCTCAAGCAGGCTTTCCGCCAGGATCCGCAAGTGCGCGAGCGCCTGCCCGGCCTGCTCGCTGAGGTGGCGCGTGGCGAAGTGGCGGCATCGACAGCTGCGAGGAGCTTGTTGGCCCTGGCATCCAAAGAGGGGAACTCATGAAGAAAATCGCCATTCTTTGCGTACTGCTTCTGCAGGCCTGCCTCGCCTGGGCCGGCGGCATGGTCGCCGGCGAGCCGCAGAGTTTTGTCTTCACCGACAAAGGCTATTTCGCGGACAAGCCCGTCACGGTGCATTACTACAAGGCGCACAGCGCTGGTCCGGATGCGCGGGTGATGATGGTGATCCACGGCGCGGAGCGGCAGGGCTCGCGCATGCGCGACAACTGGATGCCCTTTGCGGAGAAAAATAAACTCATCGTGCTGGCCCCGGAGTTTGACGAGGCGCGGTTTTCTTCCAGGTTGTTCAACATGGGCGGCATTGAAAGCCGTGATCGTGCCCAGTGGTCTTTCCAGATCGTCGAGCATCTTTTTGATTTTGTCCGTGCTGGTGAGGGCCTCGCGGCGAGCGACTACCTGCTGTTCGGCCACTCGGCAGGTGGGCAGTTTGTGCACCGCTTCATGCTGCTGACCGAGGCACCCCGCGTTTCAGTCGCCGTGGCGGCCAATGCCGGCAGTTACACCATGCCCCGCTATCCAGGTCTGATGGAAGACAAATTCCCTTACGCGCTTAACGAAAGCATTGTCAGCCCCGACAAACTCAGGCAGGTTTTTGCCCGCAAGCTGATCGTGCTGCTCGGTGAAACTGACATAAAAACCGATGAGGCCAACCTTCCCAAGGCCAGGCAAGCCACCGCCCAGGGCGTGAACCGCTTTGAGCGCGGCACCCACTTCTTCGAGCAGGCCCAGACGCAGGCGCAGAAGCTGGGCACCCCCCTGGCCTGGGAGCGTGTCACCGTGCCGGGCGTGGGGCATGACTCACGCCGTATGAGCCAGGCCGCCGCGCGCCTTTTGTTTGAACCCGTTAAATAAATTTCACCGTCCCACCATTGCGGAATACACCATGCAAGAAATCCTTGAACAACTCGAAAAGAAACGCGCTGCGGCGCGCCTGGGCGGCGGGCAAAAGCGCATCGATGCGCAACACGGCAAAGGCAAGCTGACGGCGCGCGAGCGGCTGGAACTGCTGCTCGACGAAGGCACGTTTGAAGAATGGGACATGTTTGTCGAGCACCGCTGCATCGACTTCGGCATGGAAAACAACAAGGTTCCCGGCGACGGTGTGGTCACTGGCTACGGCATGATCAACGGCCGTTTGGTGTTTGTCTTCAGCCAGGATTTCACCGTGTTCGGCGGTGCCCTGAGCGAAGCCCATGCCGAGAAAATCTGCAAGGTGATGGACCAGGCCATGAAGGTGGGCGCACCTGTTATTGGCCTCAACGACTCGGGCGGCGCCCGCATCCAGGAGGGCGTGGCTTCGCTGGGCGGTTATGCCGATGTGTTTCAGCGCAACGTGATGGCCAGCGGCGTGATTCCGCAGATCAGCATGATCATGGGGCCGAGCGCCGGCGGCGCCGTGTATTCCCCCGCCATGACCGACTTCATCTTCATGGTCAAGGACAGCTCCTACATGTTTGTCACGGGTCCTGAGGTCGTCAAGACCGTGACCCACGAGGAAGTCACGGCCGAGGAGCTGGGCGGCGCCACCACCCACACCACGCGCAGCGGCGTGGCCGACCTGGCATTCGAGAACGACGTCGAGGCGCTTCTGATGCTGCGTCGCCTGTACAACTACCTGCCGCTGAACAACCGCGAAAAGGCTCCGGTGCGCCCCAGCGCCGACCCGGCTGGCCGCATGGACCTCAGCCTGGACACGCTGGTGCCTGAGAACCCGAACAAGCCGTACGACATGAAGGAACTCATCGTCAAGACGGTGGACGACGGCGATTTCTTCGAGATTCAGCCCGAGTACGCGAAGAACATCATCATTGGTTTTGCTCGCATGGAGGGGCAGACGGTGGGCATCGTCGCCAACCAGCCTTTGGTGCTCGCTGGTTGTCTGGACATCAAGAGCTCCATCAAGGCAGCGCGCTTTGTACGCTTTTGCGATGCCTTCAACATCCCGGTCATTACTTTTGTCGACGTGCCCGGCTTCATGCCCGGCACGTCACAGGAATACGGCGGCATCATCAAGCACGGCGCCAAGCTGCTGTATGCCTATGCCGAATGCACGGTACCGAAGATCACTGTCATCACGCGCAAGGCCTATGGCGGCGCTTATGACGTGATGAGCTCCAAACATCTGCGCGGCGACGTCAACTTCGCCTGGCCTAACGCCGAGATTGCCGTGATGGGCGCCAAGGGCGCGGTGGAAATCATCTTTCGTGAAGACAAGGGCGACCCGGCCAAGCTGGCTGCCAAAGAGGCCGAATACAAGGCTCGCTTTGCCAACCCATTCGTCGCGGGCGCGCGTGGGTTTATCGACGACGTGATCTTGCCGCATGAGACGCGCAAGCGCATCTGCCGTTCGTTGGTGATGTTGCGGGACAAGAAGATTGAGAACCCGTGGCGCAAGCACGGCAACATCCCGCTGTGAACGTAGCATGATCAGCCACTATCCCCGATTCCGCGAAGGCGCGGCACCCGGCCTTGTGCCCAAGCTGGGCGGCTTGCCCTGGGGGCTGCCCGCGCATCTTTGGCCCGTTTGCAAGGAGTGCGGGCGGGCCATGAGCCATCTTGCGCAACTGCCGGCCGCTGTTCCTGAACTTCCGCTCGCGGATGGCGAAGTGCTGTTCCTTTTCAAGTGCGAGTGGGACAGTATCTGCAGCTTCTGGGAGTCTGATGCCGGCGCAAACGCCGCCTTCACGGTGCCGCAAAGCCAACTGGGCACGCTTGCAACCGACCCGCCCGCCGCTGCCAGTGACGGGCTGCCGGCTGTGCTGTCCGAGTTGGGCGTCGTGAGCTGGCGCACTGACGACGATGGCGCGCCGCCCGAGCTCGAAGAGGCCTTTTACGATTACACACGCCACTTTGAGCTGCCGCCGGAGCTTGGACACCCCCACGACTGGGAGAGCCCCTGGTGCACCAAAAGTGGAGGCGTTCCCTATTGGACCGCCAACGGTGCGCAGCGGATGCCGCCCGGCCGGCTGTTTCTGCAGATTGACAACTGGGTAGAACTGGAGAGTGGCAGTGCGGCCGAGGTCGCCAACTTCTGCTCGGACGGCATCGCTTACGTGTTTGTCGATCGCTCACAAAATCCACCGATTTACACGATGTTTATCAACCGCTGAGGCGGTTAACGAAGACAGGCTCAATGATGTTTAAAAAAATACTGATCGCAAATCGAGGTGAGATCGCCTGCCGGGTCATCAAGACAGCCCGCAAGATGGGTATCCAGACCGTTGCCGTCTATTCTGACGCCGACAAGGACGCGCGCCATGTCGAACTGGCGGACGAAGCCGTCAACATCGGCCCCGCGCCCAGCCGTGACAGTTATCTGCAGGCCGACAAGATCATCGCGGCCTGTAAGCAGACCGGCGCGCAGGCGGTGCACCCCGGCTACGGCTTCCTGAGCGAGAACGCGGGCTTTGCCAAGCGGGTCGAGGAAGAGGGCATCATCTTTATCGGTCCCAAGCACTATTCGATTGCCGCCATGGGCGACAAGATCGAATCGAAAAAGCTGGCCGGTGCGGCGGGTGTGAATTGCATTCCCGGCGTGAACGATGCGATTGAAACGGCCGAGAAGGCGGTGGAGATTGCCAAGGGCATCGGTTACCCGGTGATGATCAAGGCCTCGGCCGGCGGCGGGGGCAAGGGCTTGCGGGTGGCCTTTAACGACAAGGAAGCATTCGAAGGTTTCACGAGCTGCCGCAATGAAGCGAGGAACAGCTTTGGCGACGACCGCGTCTTTATCGAGAAATTTGTCGAGGAACCTCGCCATATCGAGATTCAGCTGCTGGGTGACAGCCACGGCAATGTGATTTACCTGAACGAACGCGAGTGCTCCATCCAGCGGCGCCACCAAAAGGTGATTGAAGAGGCGCCGTCGCCTTTCATCAGCGACGCGACGCGCAAGGCCATGGGCGAACAGGCGGTGGCCTTGGCCAAGGCCGTGAAGTACCAGAGCGCTGGCACGGTGGAGTTTGTGGTCGGCAAGGACCAGAGCTTTTACTTCCTCGAAATGAACACCCGCCTGCAGGTGGAGCACCCGGTGACGGAATGCATCACGGGGCTGGACCTGGTGGAGCTGATGATTCGCGTGGCGGCTGGCGAGAAACTACCGATTGCGCAGAAGGATGTGCAGCGTAGCGGCTGGGCGATTGAGTGCCGTATCAACGCCGAAGACCCGTTCCGCAGCTTTTTGCCTTCCACCGGACGGCTGGTGCGCTTTCAGCCGCCCAAGGAGACCATGTTTGCGGCCGACATCTCGCAGCTGTACGGTGTGCGTGTTGACACCGGCGTGCAGGATGGCGGCGAGATCCCGATGTTTTATGACTCGATGATTGCCAAGCTCATCGTGCACGGCAAGGATCGCAAGGAGGCGATTGCCAAGATGCGTGAGGCGCTTAATGGTTTTGTGATCCGCGGCATCTCCAGCAACATTCCTTTCCAGGCGGCCTTGCTGGCGCATCCGAAATTTGTGGCGGGTGACTTCAACACGGGCTTTATTGCCGAGAACTACAGCAAAGGCTTTCATGCCGAAGACGTGCCGCATGACGATCCTTCGTTCCTGCTGGCGTTGGCTGCTTACGTCAATCGCCGCATGCTGGGCCGTGCCGCCGGCATCAGCGGACAGCTGCCGGGCCATGGCGTGACGGTGGGGGAAGAGTTCGTTGTGGTGAGCCTGGGCTCTGCGGGGCAGAACACGCAGCACCCTGTAACGGTGCGAAATTATCAAGCCCAATCGGGCTCCGGCACAGTAGATACGGGCGCTGGTAGCTATGAAATTTGTAGCAACTGGCATCTGGGCGGCGCGCGCATACGCGGCACGGTGAATGGGCAGCCTTTCGCCGCGCAGGTGGAGCGCGGTGTGGGCCGCAACCCGCTGGCCATCCGCATTGCGCACAACGGCACACGGCTGGATGCGCTGGTGCTGTCGCCGCGCGCGGCGCAACTGCATGCGCTCATGCCCTACAAGGCGCCGCCGGACATGAGCCGCTATGTGCTCTCGCCCATGCCGGGCTTGCTGGTGGATGTGGCCGTGCAGGTGGGTCAGAAAGTGCAGGCCGGTGAGCGCGTGGCCGTGATTGAGGCGATGAAGATGGAGAACGTGCTGTTTGCCGTAGCCGACGGCGTGGTCGGCAAGGTGCTGGCGGCCAAGGGCGAATCGCTCAGCGTGGACCAGCCGATTGTGGAGTTCCAGGCATGAGTGCCACTCGACCCTTCAAAGTGCTGGGCATCCAGCAGATCGCCATCGGTGCCAGCAGCAAAGACCGGCTGCGCACGCTGTGGGTCGACATGCTGGGCCTGGAAGTCACCGGCAACTTTGTCAGCGAACGTGAAAACGTCGATGAAGACATCTGCGCGATCGGCAGCGGCCCGTTCAAGGTCGAAGTTGACCTGATGCAGCCACTGGATGTGGACAAGAAACCCGCGGTGCACACCACGCCGCTCAACCACGTGGGCCTGTGGATAGACGACCTGCCCAAAGCCGTTGAGTGGCTGACGGCCAAGGGGGTGCGCTTTGCACCCGGCGGCATTCGCAAGGGCGCAGCGGGTTTTGACATCTGTTTCCTGCACCCCAAGGCTAACGATGAGTTTCCTGTTTCGGGTGAAGGTGTACTGATTGAATTGGTGCAGGCACCGCCCGAGGTGATCAAGGCTTTCTCTGCCCTGGGCTGAGGGGCTGCTCAGTCTTTTTTGCCGCGTTTTTCGCGCTGCACACGGGCCCGGGCCAGGGCGGCCTCAATCACCATGCGCTTGCGGTCCGCCACGGCGGGGTCGCCCTCGGGGCGTGCAGCTGAAGCTGGTAGCGGGGCCTGTGGCGGGTTTTTCGCTTTCCCTGCGCCTTTGTCCTCCGGGCTTGTGCTGTTCCTGTACCGGTTCTGATGGAATTCATAACGGGCTCTGGCGGTGTCAGCCTCTTGCGGAGACCATGCCGTCCAGCCCGTGCGCTCGCCGGTGACGTTTTCCAGGCTGATGCAGTCGACAGGGCAGACCGGTATGCACAGCTCACAGCCTGTGCACCAGGGCTCGATGACGGTGTGCATCATCTTGTTGCTGCCCATGATGGCGTCGGTCGGACAGGCCTTGATGCACAAGGTGCAGCCTATGCACCAGTCTTCATCGATGAAGGCGACAGCACGTGGGCCTTCGGTACCGTTGGCGGGATTGAGCGGCTGAACGGGCTGACCGGTGATGGCCGACAGCCGCTGCACGCCTTCGGCGCCGCCTGGCGGGCATTGGTTGATGGGGGCCTGACCTGTTGCAATGGCCGTGGCATACGCCGCGCAGTCAGGATAGCCGCAGCGGGTGCACTGGGTTTGGGGCAGTGCGGCGTTGATGCGCTCGAAAAGGCTGGAGTCGGGGGGGGAGGTCACCCGCCTATTGTCCTACCAGTCATGGCCCGCTCTGCCTGCGCTCTACCTTCGCGACCCCGGCCTTGCCGCCGCCCTCAAGCCTTCTTGCTGCGTGCTGCTTTTTTTGCCGCCGGCTTTGCTGCGGCCTTCGGGGCGGCTTTGGCGGCAGGCTTTGCTGCTGCGGTGCGCACCGGTTTTGCTATCGTTTTGGTAGCTGCTGGCGCACGCTTGGATTGGGTTGGAGCCCGATTGTTCTCAAGAATGAAGGCCTTGACCTGCGGGTAGACAATCTCGCGCCAGCGGCGGCCGCTGAAAATCCCGTAGTGGCCCGCGCCCTTGACTTCCAGGTGCTTTTGCAGTGCCTTGGGGATGTTGTGGCAAAGACCGTGTGCTGCCTCGGTCTGGCCGGAGCCCGAGATATCGTCCAGCTCGCCTTCGACCGTGAAGTGGGCTGTGGTCTTGATGTCTTCGGGCCGCACACGCTCAATTTGGCCATCCACGCCCTTGACGTCCCAGGTGCCGTTGACCAGCTTGAATTCCTGGAACACCGTCTTGATGGTGTCAAGGTAGTAGTCGGCGTCCATGTCGAGCACGGCGTTGTACTCGTCGTAGAACTTGCGGTGCGCCTCGGCACTGGCGTCATCACCTTTGAGCAGGTCCTTGAAGTAGTCGTAGTGGCTGCTGGCGTGGCGGTCGGGGTTCATCGCGACGAAGCCGGTGTGCTGCAAAAAGCCGGGGTAGACGCGGCGGCCTGCGCCCGGAAAGTTGCTCGGCACGCGGTAAATCACATTGTTTTCAAACCACTCGTAGCTCTTGTTCATGGCCAGGTTGTTCACGGCCGTAGGCGATTTTCGGGCATCGATCGGGCCGCCCATCATGGTCATGCTCAAGGGCGTCGCTTCGCCGCGTGAGGCCATCAGCGACACGGCAGCGAGCACCGGCACAGTGGGCTGGCAAACGCTGATGACGTGGCAATTGCCGTAAATACCCTGGAGGTGGCGAACGAACTCCTGGACGTAGTTGACGTAGTCGTCCAGGTTGAATGAACCTTCAGAAAGCGGCACGGTGCGCGCATTTTTCCAGTCGGTGATGTAGACCTTGTGGTCTTTGAGCATGGTCTTGACCGTGTCCCGGAGCAAGGTTGCATAGTGGCCCGACAGCGGCGCCACGATCAGCACGGCGGGCTCGCCCTTCAGGCCTGTCAGCGTGGCGGGATCGTCGGTGAAGCGCTTGAAGCGGCGCAGCTCGCAAAAGGGCTTGTCGATTTCCACGCGTTCGTGGATGCTGACCTCGGTGCCGTTGACATCCACCGTCCGGATGTCGAAAGCCGGTTTTTCGTAGTCTTTGCCCAATCGGTAAATCAGGCTGTAGCCGGCGGCTACGCGTTGTGCAAACGGGTTTTGGCCCATGGGCGACAGGGGATTGCCGTAGAGCTTTGCAGCGGCTTGCGCAAAGTCGACAAAGGGCTCCATCAAGGTGCGTTGGGCTTCATAGACTTGGTACAGCATCGGGGTCGACCTTGGGGTTAGGGTTACTTCGGTAAATCGTAATATGTTGCAGTGCAATATAACAGGGGGTTGCCGCACTGATTTGAGGATAACCACCAATACCGGGCGGTTTTCACACTGTTGACGCCAAAAGCACCACGATGGTGCCAGCCTGGCTTGCGAACCGAGAAACCGCCACCACCTGCGGGATTGAAAGAACACTTACCATTCTGCCTGCAGCCGGTGGTCTTTGCCCATCCTGAGCTGCAGCCCTGAACAGGAAAACGACATGCCTCCCCTGATTGACGCCTCCTCGCTGGATCAACTGGCTTCTTTGAAGAAATCAGACCGGATGCCGGTGCTTTTTGTGGGCCACGGCAGCCCGATGAATGCCATCGGCGACAACGAGTACCGGCGCAGCTGGCAGGCGCTGGGCGCCGAGTTTGGGTCGAAATTCCCCAGGCCGCAGCTGATTCTGTGCGTTTCCGCCCATTGGCTGACCGAAGGCTGGTGGCTGACGGCCATGGACAAGCCCAAAACCATCCACGACTTTGGCGGCTTTCCGCAGGAGCTCTTCGACCAGCAATACCCCGCGCCCGGCGACACCGCGGCGGCGCAGGTGATCAGCCAGTTGGTCAGGCAGCGCGCATCGGCGCCGCTCGGCCTCGACGAAGGCGAGTGGGGACTGGACCACGGTGCCTGGTCGGTGCTCAAGCCCATGTTTCCGGATGCGGACATCCCGGTCATCCAGCTCAGCATGGATTACAGCCGGGCTCCCGACGAGCACTATGCGCTGGCAAAGCAGCTGAAGGCGTTGCGGGACCGCGGCGTGCTGATCGTGGCCAGCGGCAATATCGTGCACAACCTGCGCCAGATGCAGCGCGGGGCCGCGGGTAACCAGGCCTACGACTGGGCGCTGGAGTTTGACCAGACTATCGGTGGTTATCTGCAGCAGGGCAATCTGGATGCGCTGCAGAATTTCCAGAAGCTGGGCCAGGTGGCGAAGATGGCGCACCCCACCCACGAGCACTACCTTCCGCTGCTGTATACGGCGGGCGCGGTTGACGCGAAGGAGCCAATACGGTTTTTCAACACCAGCTTCCAGGCTGGCTCCATTTCCATGCGGTCAGTAATTTGGGGATGAATCCGTTGGAGCGGAGTGTCAGATAGCTTTTTGTGCTATTAAATTGATAGCTGCTTGCGCTTGTCAGTCATGGTCTGCAGCCGTTTTTTTTGAAGAGCCTGGCTTTTGCCACTGCCGTGCTGGGGGCCGGTCAGGCCACTTGCGGATGGATAACCTGCAGCCAGCTCCAGCGATCCTGATAAGCCTTCGCCTTTTTCTCGAACAGCGGCAGGTGGTTGCACAGCAGGTTGGGGCTGAGCTTGCCCTGGTACAACTGCGCCAGGCCGTTGGGCGCATAAAGCTCTACATCCGTCCGCTCCGCAGTATTTGCCCTTAAGCCGACACACGTACAGCTCACCAGAAACCGGTCGATGCCATCGCGGGAGCTTTGCAGGGCGGGGTAGGGGAAGCCGAAATACTCCTGATACCAGGTATGGACCCTGGCCTGGTTTTTGGCTTCCACCACAATGCCCCGGCCCGCAAAGCAGGCGCTGACACGTTCATTGACGGCTGCTTCGCCTGCGCCTGAAAGGTCGGCAGGGTCAAAGTAAAACAGGTCGTAGTCTTTGATGTGGGCTTCGGGTGGCTGGCCCGCGTGCAGGTTCCAGATTGTCTGGAAGAGGCATCCCGCCACCAGCCATGCGTCGGGCAGTCCCAGCGCAGGCAGGTGTTCCAGAATGAACCGGTTGTGGCGGTTTTTCAGCGCGTCCCGGATGAATTCATCCGGGAGTACGGCCTCAGACGACCTTGGCAATCGACGCGCAGACGTAGTCGATGTTCTTGCTGTTCAGGGCGGCCACGCACATGCGGCCGGTGTCGGTGCCGTAAACGCCGAATTCATTGCGCAGGCGCACCATCTGGTCCTTGCTGAGGCCCGAGTAGCTGAACATGCCGATCTGGGCGGTGATGAAGCTCATGTCCTGCTTGACGCCGGCGGCCTTCAGGCCGTCCACGAGCTTTTGGCGCATGGCCTTGATGCGCACACGCATTTCGCTCAGCTCTTGCTCCCATTGGGTGCGCAGCGCGGGGGTATTGAGCACCGTGGCCACCACCATGCCGCCATGGATCTGCGGGTTGCTGTAGTTGGTGCGAATGACCAGCTTGAGCTGCGACAGCACGCGGTCGGCTTCGTCCTTGGATTCGCACAGCACCGACAGGGCACCCACGCGTTCGCCGTAGAGGCTGAAGCTCTTGGAAAAGGACGTCGACACGAAAAAGCTCAGGCCGGCAGCCACAAATTTACCGATGACGGCGCCGTCTTCCGCAATGCCGTGGCCAAAGCCCTGGTAGGCCATGTCGAGGAAAGGCGTGAGCTTTCGCGCCTTGACGGCGGCGATCACCTGGTCCCACTGGGCTGCGGTGATGTCGTAGCCGGTCGGGTTGTGGCAGCAGGCGTGCAGCACGACGATGGTGCCTTCGGCGGCTGCATTGAGGGCGGCGAGCATGCCGTCGAAGTTGACGCCGCGCTTGGCTGCATCGTAGTAAGGATAGCTTTCAACCACGAAACCGGCCTGGCTGAAAAGCGCGCGGTGGTTTTCCCAGCTCGGGTCCGAAATCAGGACTTTGGCATTGGGGCTGAGCTTTTTCAGGAAGTCGGCGCCGATCTTCAGGCCGCCTGTGCCGCCAATGCCCTGCGCGGTGGCCACGCGGCCGCTTTTGACAGGTTCGCTGTCGACGCCGAAAACCAGGCCCTTGACGGCCGCATCGTAGGCGGCGATACCGTCAATTGGCAGGTAGCCGCGCGCCTTGGGAGATTCCATCATGAGTTTTTCTGCCGCCTGTACGCATTGCAGCAGGGGGAGCTTGCCGTTGTCGTCGTAGTACACGCCCACGCCCAGGTTGACCTTTGCAGGATTGGTATCGGCATTGAACTGCTCGTTCAGGCCCAGGATGGGGTCACGCGGGGCCATTTCGACAGCGGTAAACAAAGACATGAAATATCCTCAGAGAAGTGAAAAGAAGGCGAAAGCGACGATAGGGGGTTCAGGTCACGGATTTAGGTCACAAGCTGACCGGAAAAAAGGCTACAAGAGGTGTCAAAAGCGATAGCGGGGGCAACTACAAGGCGAATGGGGATTGCAATTTCCATTTTCGGCCGAATGTCGTATTCTGTTTGGTTGCCCTGAATTTTAACGGGGCCTGATCGAGGTTTTATGCCAGAAGCTATGGAAGTCATAACTGATTCAGTCAACACCGACCCCGCTGTGGGCGAGTTCGTGCGTTTCCCGGATTCGCCGTTCGAGCTGTTCCAGCCCTATCCGCCTGCGGGCGACCAGCCCACCGCAATTGACCAGCTGGTCGAGGGCATCAACGACGGCGAGGTGTTCCAGACCCTGCTGGGCGTGACCGGCTCCGGCAAGACTTTTACCATGGCCAATGTGATTGCCCGCCTGGGCCGGCCGGCCATCGTGTTTGCGCCCAACAAGACGCTGGCCGCGCAGCTTTACAGTGAGTTCCGCGAGTTCTTCCCGAAAAACGCGGTCGAGTATTTCGTCAGTTACTACGACTACTACCAGCCTGAAGCCTATGTGCCGCAGCGCGATCTTTTCATCGAGAAAGACTCGGCCATCAACGAGCACATCGAGCAGATGCGCCTGTCGGCCACCAAGAGCGTGCTGGAGCGGCGCGACACCATCATCGTCGGTACGGTCAGCGCTATTTACGGCATAGGTGCGCCTGAGGATTACACACAGATGCGGTTCATTGCGCGCATCGGCGACAAGATGGGCCAGCGCGACGTGATCGCCAGGCTGATCCGCATGCAGTACACGCGCAACGAGCAGGACTTCGCGCGCGGCACGTTCCGGGTGCGCGGGGACGTGATCGACATTTTCCCGGCCGAGCATTCCGAGCTGGCCATACGCATCGAGCTGTTCGACGACGAGATCGAGTCGCTGCAGTTGTTTGACCCACTGACAGGCCGCATACGCCAGAAAATCCCGCGCTTTGTGGTCTACCCCAAGAGCCACTACGTCACGCCGCGCGACAAGGTCATGACGGCGGTGGAGACCATCAAGCTGGAGCTGTCCGAGCGGGTGGCCCAGTTCGTCGCCGACGGCAAACTGGTGGAAGCCCAGCGCATCGAGCAGCGCACCCGGTTCGACCTGGAGATGCTCAGTGAAATCGGCCACTGCAAGGGCATTGAGAACTACACCCGCCACCTGAGCGGTTCGCCGGCGGGATCGCCCCCTTCGACGCTGTGCGATTACCTGCCCAAGGATGCCGTGATGTTTCTCGACGAGAGCCACGTCATGATCGGTCAGCTCAACGCCATGTACAACGGCGACCGCGCACGCAAGACCACGCTGGTGGAATACGGTTTTCGCCTGCCGAGCGCGCTGGACAACCGGCCGCTCAAGTTCGAGGAGTTTGAAGCCAAGATGCGGCAGGCCGTTTTTGTCTCGGCCACGCCGGCGAATTATGAGAAAGAGCACGCAGGCAAGGTGGTGGAGCAGGTGGTCAGGCCCACCGGGCTGGTGGATCCGCAGGTGGAAGTGAGGCCGGCTACCCATCAGGTCGACGACGTGCTGCAGGAAATCCGCATCCGGGTCGAGAAGAATGAACGGGTGCTGATCACCACGCTGACCAAACGCATGGCCGAACAGCTGACGGATTATCTGAGCGACAACGGTGTGAAGGTGCGCTACCTGCACAGCGATGTGGACACGGTCGAGCGGGTAGAAATCCTGCGTGACCTGCGGCTGGGCGCGTTTGACGTGTTGGTGGGTATCAACCTGCTGCGTGAGGGGCTCGATATCCCGGAGGTGTCGCTGGTGGCCATTCTGGACGCCGACAAGGAAGGCTTTTTGCGCGCCGAGCGCAGCCTGATCCAGACGATTGGCCGCGCGGCCCGAAACCTGAACGGCCGTGCGATTTTGTATGCAGACCGCATCACCGACTCCATGAAAAAAGCCATGGATGAAACCGAACGCCGGCGTAACAAGCAGATTGCCTTCAACCTGGAGCACGGCATCACGCCGCGCAGCGTGGTCAAACGCATCAGGGACCTGATCGATGGTGTCTACAGCGAGAAATCCGGCAAGGAAGCCGAAAAGATCGAGATGCAGAAGGCATTGGTGGAAGACATGAGCGAGAAGGACATCGCCCGCGAGATCAAGCGGCTGGAAAAGCAGATGATCGAACACGCCAAGAATCTCGAGTTCGAAAAAGCCGCGCGGGTACGGGACCAGTTGCACATCCTCAAGGAGCAGGCTTTTGGCGCGCCTGGCACCGATAATGTCGTACCGCTAAGCGCCGCAGGCCAAACCCGCGCCTAGGCCGATCGACCCGACCACTCACTTTGTGCACGGATATGGTGCATAAAGTGAGTCGAGCTACGGGTTAGCCCTCATGTTTTGAGCACCCTCAGCGGGAAAAACCCTGCTCGTGTTATACTTGACGAAAACAGTCAAGAACAATATCAGAACAACAAAAAAGCCCCCGCGATACCGGTTGACTGACCTGGGCGGCTGGAGGAAGAGTTCCCTGTAAGTCACAAGCTTTCAGGGTGAAAACGACAGTCAAGCCATTTAAAGGAGCTTGTTATGCGCCTCACGACCAAAGGCCGCTTTGCGGTCACCGCGATGATTGATTTGGGATTGCGTCAGAACAACGGCCCGGTCACGTTGGCCGCCATCAGCCAGCGCCAGCAGATTTCCCTGTCCTACCTCGAACAGCTGTTCGGCAAACTGCGCCGTCACGAACTGGTGGAATCCACCCGTGGTCCCGGCGGCGGTTATACGCTGGGCCGCAAGGCTTCCGAGATCACCGTGGCTGACATCATCGTGTCGGTGGACGAGCCGATCGACGCCACCCAGTGTGGCGGTAAGGAAAACTGCCTGGGCGAAGGCGGCCGCTGCATGACGCACGAGCTGTGGGCTTCACTGAACAGCCGCATGGTGGAGTTCCTGGACTCCGTGACCCTGCAAAAACTGGTGGAAGACCAGCTCGCCAAGGGCGTGGTGATCGAGAATACCCCGCAGGTGAAAAAAGCCATTTTCACAGCGCCGGTTGTCAAGCCGATCCGCGTGAATGCACCGAACTCGGTCTTCGCACTGGGCAATGCATTTTCCAAATCCTGATGGAGCGATGCCGGGCGTCTGCCCGGCACCATCCTTTTGTGAACCGACTGCATTGACTTCATTGATCGCGCTGCCAGCCAGCCTGTGAATTTAAAGAGCTAGCCACATGGACACCCCACACTTTCCCATCTACATGGACTACAGTGCCACGAACCCCTGCGATCCGCGGGTGGTGGACGCCATGATTCCCTGGTTGCGCGAGCACTTCGGCAACCCCGCGTCCCGCAGCCACGCCTGGGGCTGGGAAGCGGAAGCCGCTGTCGAGAAGGCACGCGAACAAATTGCCGACCTGATTGGCGCCGATCCGCGCGAGATCGTCTGGACCAGCGGCGCGACCGAGTCCAACAATTTGGCCCTGAAGGGTGCGGCTCATTTCTACAAGACCAAGGGCAAGCACATCATCACGGTCAAGACCGAGCACAAGGCTGTGCTGGACACCTGCCGCGAACTGGAACGCCAGGGTTTTGAAGTGACCTACATGGACGTGCAAGCCGACGGCCTGCTCGACCTGGAGGCGCTCAAGGCCGCTATCCGCCCCGACACGATTCTGGTCAGCGTCATGTTCGTCAACAACGAAATCGGCGTGATCCAGGACATCCCGGCCATTGGCGCCCTGTGCCGTGAAAAAGGCATCATCTTCCACGTGGATGCCGCGCAGGCAACCGGCCGTGTTGACATCGATCTTGCCACCTTGCCGGTCGACCTGATGAGCCTGACCTCGCACAAGACCTATGGCCCCAAGGGCATTGGTGCCCTGTACGTGCGCCGCAAACCGCGTGTACGCCTGGAAGCGCAAATGCACGGCGGTGGCCATGAGCGCGGCATGCGTTCGGGTACTTTGCCCACGCACCAGTGCGTCGGCATGGGCGAGGCCTACCGCATTGCCAAGGCCGAGATGCACGAAGAGAACAAGCGCATCCTTGCCTTGCATGAGCGCATGCTCAACGGGCTCAAGGACGTGGAAGAAGTGTTCCTCAATGGCCACGCCGACAAGCGCGTGCCGCACAACCTGAACATGAGCTTCAACTTCGTCGAAGGCGAATCGCTGATCATGGGCATCAAGGGTCTGGCCGTGTCCAGCGGCTCGGCTTGCACATCGGCCAGCCTGGAGCCCAGCTATGTGCTGCGCGCCCTGGGCCGCAGCGACGAACTGGCGCACAGCAGCCTTCGCATGACGATTGGCCGCTGGAGCACCGAGGAAGAAATCGACTACGCGGTCGCCACCATCAAGGAAAACGTGGCCAAACTGCGCGAACTCTCCCCCCTGTGGGAGATGTTCAAGGATGGTGTTGATTTATCCACCATCCAGTGGGCCGCCCATTAAGGCGAGCCCGCAATTCAAGACAGCTTAAAGAGGTAAACAAAATGGCATACAGCGAAAAAGTGGTAGACCACTATGAAAACCCCCGCAACGTCGGCTCCTTTGAAAAGGGCGACGAAACGGTAGGCACCGGCATGGTCGGCGCGCCTGCTTGCGGCGACGTGATGAAGCTGCAGATCAAGGTCAACCCGGTGACGGGCGTGATTGAAGATGCACGTTTCAAGACCTACGGCTGCGGCTCCGCGATTGCGTCAAGCTCGCTGGTGACCGAGTGGGTCAAGGGCAAGACGCTGGACGAAGCGGCAAGCATCAAGAACAGCGCGATTGCTGAAGAGCTGGCCCTGCCGCCTGTGAAGATTCACTGCTCCATCCTGGCGGAAGACGCCATCAAGGCCGCCGTGAACGATTACAAGCAAAAGCACACGCACTGATCAATCGCATTGCCCGTCACCTGTTTCCTTCGAGTGATTTAAATGTCCGTTACCCTGACTGATGCCGCCGCCCGCCACGTGACCCGCTACATGACCAAACGCGGCAAGGGTGTGGGCGTTCGCCTTGGCGTGAAGACCACCGGCTGCTCCGGCCTGGCTTACAAGCTGGAGTACGCCGACGAGATCGCACCGGAAGATGTCGTGTTTGAAGACAACGGCGTCAAGGTGCTGGTCGACCCTAAAAGCATGGCTTACATCGATGGCACCAAGCTCGACTTTGTGCGCGAAGGCCTGAACGAAGGCTTCAAGTTCATCAACCCCAACGAACGTGACCGTTGCGGCTGTGGCGAAAGCTTCCGGGTTTGACGGGCGAGCGGTCGAACGCGTGCTGCACCCTTATCAAAGCCGCCTCCACTGATTGTGCTGGCGGCTTTTTCTCGGCATGAATCTCCAATCCAACGACTTCGAGCTTTTCGGTGTTCCCCAGCGCTTCGCGCAGGATCGCGCGGCGCTTGACGCGCGCTGGAAGGATTTGCAGCGCGAAGCGCATCCTGACAAATTCGCGGCTAAGGGTACGGCCGCCCAGCGTGTGGCCATGCAGTGGTCGGTGCGCATCAACGAGGCCTACCAGCGGCTGAAAGACCCGCTCAAGCGGGCGAGCTATTTGTGTGAGCTGAACGGTGCGCCCATTAACGCCGAAAACAATACCACGATGCCGCACGACTTCCTGATGCAGCAGATGCAGTGGCGCGAAGCGCTCGACGATGCCGAAACAACTGAAGATTTTGAAGAAATAGCCTCCCAAGCCACAGTTGACGCGCGCAAGCAGCTATCAAAGATAGAGCAACTGCTGGACGTGGACAAGGACTTTCCTGCCGCAGCCCAGCAGGTCAGAAGCCTTATGTTTATTGAGCGCTTTGCCAGTGAGGTTGATGCACGCATCGACCAGCTGGGACAATAGGAACCTGTTCAATGTCTTTTTGGAGTCGCACAAGTACCTTTTCGGGATGGGATGCAAGGCGCGGTGCACCGCCAATAGCTGGGCTATTGGCAAGCGCCGCAACGCCGCAGACCGCCCGACAAGGCACTTGCCCGAAGGGTTGGAGTGAAATCGGGCGATTGGACACCCCGGCCGCTTGCATGGGCATCAGCCCATGCGGCGCATCCGAGGTATCCACTCATCCCGATTGCACTCCAATGCGATCTCCAAAATGACATTGAACAGGTTCCAAGGCATTACAGAAAAAGTACGACAACCGCGCATGGCACTCCTGCAAATTTCCGAACCCGGCCAGACGCCCGACCCGCACCAGCGACGCATCGCGGTGGGGATTGACCTGGGGACCACACATTCGCTGGTCGCCAGCGTGCGCAGTGGCGTATCCGAATGCCTGCCCGACGAGCAGGGGCGGGTGCTGCTGCCCAGCGTGGTGCGCTACCTTGAGGACGACAAGCGCCAGATCGGCTATGAAGCCCTGGCCGCGCAGGTGGAAGATCCGCGCAACACCATTTCTTCTGTCAAGCGTCTGATGGGCCGCGGCATTGACGACATCGGCAGCCGCGCTCAGTTGCCATACGAGTTGAACGACAAGCCGGGCATGGTCACGCTGCAGACTGTCGCCGGCGAGAAAAGCCCGGTCGAGATCAGCGCGGAGATTCTGGCCACGTTGCGTTACCGCGCCGAAGACACTTTTAATGACGATATTTATGGCGCCGTAATCACGGTGCCGGCCTACTTTGACGACGCCCAGCGCCAAGCAACCAAAGATGCGGCGCAACTGGCCGGCTTGAACGTGTTGCGCCTCCTCAATGAGCCCACGGCCGCCGCGATTGCGTATGGATTGGACAACGGCAGCGAAGGCGTCTACGCCGTCTATGACCTGGGTGGCGGCACCTTTGACATTTCCATCCTGCGCCTCACGCAAGGTGTCTTCGAAGTCGTGGCGACCGGTGGCGATTCCGCATTGGGCGGTGATGACTACGACCGTGCGCTTGTCGACTGGGTGCTGGCCAAGGCCGGGCTTGCGGCGGACACGCTCACGCCGTCCGATAAGGCGGCCTTGCAGCGTACCGCCCGGAACTGCAAGGAGGCGTTGTCGTCTGCGGACCCCGTGCCTTTTTCGGTGCAACTGGCTAAAGCCCTCGTCAATTTCGAAATGAAAGCGGAAGATTTTGAAACTGCTACCGCCCACCTGACACAGCGCACGCTGGCGGCCGTCCGCAAGGCGTTGCGCGATGCCAAACTGGCCAAAGAAGACATCCAGGGCGCGGTGCTGGTTGGGGGTTCCACCCGCATGCCGCAGGTGCGCAAGGCGGTTGCCAGCTTCTTCGGGCGCGAGCCGCTGGTCAACCTCAACCCCGATGAAGTGGTGGCGCTGGGCGCGGCCATTTCAGCCAACCAACTGGCCGGTAACAACATGGGCGCAGACCTGTTGCTGCTCGACGTGATCCCGCTGTCGCTGGGCATCGAGACCATGGGCGGGCTGGTCGAGCGCATCGTGCCGCGCAACCAGACCATCCCCACGGCCATGGCACAGGACTTCACCACCTACCAGGACGGCCAGACCGCCCTGGCGCTGCATGTGGTGCAGGGCGAACGCGACCTGGTGGCCGACTGCCGCAGCCTGGCCCGCTTCGAGCTGCGCGGCATTCCGCCCATGGTGGCGGGCGCTGCCCGCATCCGCGTGACGTTTACCGTCGATGCCGACGGGCTGCTCAGTGTGAATGCGAAAGAACAGGTCAGCGGCGTTGAGGCACGCATCGACGTGAAGCCTTCCTACGGCCTGTCGGACGACGATATTGCGCGCATGCTGCAAGACAGCTTTTCAACCGCGCAACAAGACATGCAGGCCCGTGCCCTGGCCGAAGCCCAGGTCGATGCCGACCGCATGATTCTGGCCACACAAAGCGCCCTGGCAGCGGATGCCGACCTGCTGAGCCCCAATGAACGGGCGCAGATCGACAGCCTGATCGTCGGCCTCGCCGACACGCGTGCCCACGGTGATGCGGCCGCAATCGAAGCGGCCACCCAGGCGCTGGCCAAAGGCACCGAAGGCTTTGCCGCCCAGCGCATGAACCGGGGCATCAAGCAAGCCCTCGCCGGTAAAAACATCGAGGCGGTCTGAACCGACTGACAACCATGCCCATCATCAAAATACTGCCTCATCCCGAATACTGCCCACAGGGCGCTGAAATCAGTGCGCCGGCCGGCACCTCGATTTGCGAAGCCCTGCTCGACAACAAGATCAACATCGAGCACGCCTGCGACCTCAGCTGCGCCTGCACAACCTGCCACGTCGTTGTGCGCGAAGGTTTCAATTCGCTGAATGAGCTCGACGAGAGCGAAGAAGACCTGCTGGACCGCGCCTGGGGCCTGGAACCCAATTCACGGCTGAGTTGCCAGGCCTTCCTGGCCCAGTCGGATGTGACGGTGGAGATACCCAAATACTCCATCAATCACGCAAAGGAAAATCATTAGCCCCCACGCTTGCCACTGCGTGTGCTGCGCTGCCCCCCGAGGGGGCGCATTTTTTCTAGGGGCGGCCCGGCGGAAAAACATCCACTGACCCAGCACAGCGATAATCCAGCCATGCGCCAAATCGTTCTTGACACCGAAACCACCGGTCTTTCCGCTGAAAACGGCGACCGCATCATCGAAATCGGTTGCGTCGAACTGGTAGCCCGCAAGCTCACCGGCAACAACCGCCACTTCTACCTGAACCCCGAACGCGACAGCCACGAGGACGCGCTCAAGGTTCACGGCATCAGCAACGAGTTCCTGAAAGACAAACCCAAGTTCTCGGCCGTGGCCAATGAACTGCTGGAGTACCTGCAGGACGCCGAGATCATCATCCACAACGCGCCTTTTGACGTGAGCTTCCTCAACAAGGAACTCGAACTCATCGGCAAGCCGCCCATCAAGCATTGCGTGGCCAAGGTCACCGACAGCCTGATGATGGCCAAGGAGCTGTTCCCGGGCAAACGCAACTCGCTGGACGCCTTGTGCGACCGGCTGGAAGTCGACAATTCGGGCCGGACCTTGCACGGCGCCTTGCTGGACGCTGAACTGCTGGCCGATGTCTACATCAATCTGACCCGTGGCCAGAATGCGCTGGTGATGGATGTTGGGGACAGCGCCCGGGAAGGCGATAGTGACGTGCCCCAGATGGATCTCAGCGCCTTTGACCTGCCGCTGCTCGCAGCCAACGACCAGGAGATCGCCGACCATGAAAAGCTGCTGGTGGATATTGACAAGGCCAGCAAGGGTAAAACGGTTTGGCGTGTTTTGGCGGCGTAAACAATAAAGCCATCGAAACAGCATATAATCTTAGGCTGACCAATAGGGCGGTTAGCTCAGGGGTAGAGCACTGCATTCACACTGCAGGGGTCGCAAGTTCGAAACTTGCACCGCCCACCAGAATTTGAAGAACAAAAAAGGCCAAGTCTTGCGACTTGGCCTTTTTTCATTTCGGCGCCGTAAACACCGATAGGCGCCAATAAGCGCCGTTTTTTGCCGTCGTGCTTAGAGCACTTCGCTGGCGAAATCAGCCAGCCGCGAACGTTCGCCGCGCGCCAGCGTGATGTGTCCGCCGTGGGGCCAGCCCTTGAAGCGGTCGACGGCAAAAGTCATGCCCGATGAGCCTTCAGTCAGGTACGGTGTGTCAATCTGCGCCAGGTTGCCCATGCAGATGATCTTGGTTCCGGGACCGGCCCGCGTGATCAGCGTTTTCATCTGTTTGGGCGTCAGGTTTTGTGCTTCGTCGATGATGACGTACTTGTTCAGGAAGGTGCGGCCGCGCATGAAATTCATGCTTTTCACCTTAATGCGCGAGCGGATCAGCTCGTTGGTGGCAGCGCGGCCCCATTCGCCCGAACCGCTGTCGGTCTTGCCCAACACTTCCAGGTTGTCGTCCAGTGCGCCCATCCAGGGGCCCATTTTTTCCTCTTCGGTACCCGGCAGGAAACCGATGTCTTCGCCAACGCTCACGGTGGCGCGCGTCATGATGATCTCGGTGTAGCGACGGTCATCCAGCACCTGCGTGAGGCCGCTGGCCAGTGCCATCAGCGTCTTGCCAGTGCCTGCCGTGCCGGCTAGCGTGACGAAGTCCACTTCGGGGTCCATCAGCAGGTTCATCGCGAAGTTTTGCTCGCGGTTGCGCGTGGTGACGCCCCAGACGGCGTTTTTGAGGTGGTTGTAGTCCTTCAGGGTCTTCAGAACGGCGGTTTTGGCCCGAATTTCCGTCACGCGGGCATACAGCGGGGGTTCGCCGGGGGCTTCAAAAAAAACAAACTGATTGATCAGCAGGCTACCCACGATGGGGCCCGTGATGCGGTAGAAGGTGTGGCTGCCTTGCTGCCAGCTTTCGACGGTTTTGCTCTGGCGCGTCCAGAAGTCAGCCGGCAGGGCCAGCGAGCCCGAATACAGCAGGTCGCCATCTTCCAGGGTTTTGTCGTTCTGGTAGTCGTCTGTGGCCAGGCCCAGGGCGCGGGCCTTGACGCGCATGTTGATGTCCTTGGACACCAGAACCACCTCGCGCGGCGCGTATTCCTTGCGCAAGGCCTCGACCACGCCCAGGATCTGGTTGTCGGCCTTGCCCTGCGGCAGGCTCATGGGCAGGGTGTAATCCAGCGGTTTGGTCTGGAAAAACAGGCAGCCACCAGCTTCAGGGTGGCCGGTGGTGTCCAGTTTCAGGCCTTTGGCAATGTCAGCGCCCTGGGTGCCTGCCAGCGCGTCCAGCGTCCGGCTGGTCTGGCGGGCGTTGCGCGCCACCTCGGTCATGCCCTTTTTGTGGCCGTCGAGCTCTTCAAGCACGATCATGGGCAGGAAGATGTCGTGCTCCTCAAACCGGAACAGGCACATTGGGTCGTGCATCAACACATTGGTGTCGAGCACGAACAATTTGGTGGGGCCGGTGCGCTTGGCCTTTTTGGGCTTGGCAGCCGGCTGCGGCAGTGGAATGCTCTCTTTTTTATAGCTGCTTGCGCTCGTCCTTGAAGGGTTGGCAGGCTCTTTTCCTTGAAACGCTGACGGATGCTGGCTGCCATCCCCTGCTGCGCGGCTGTCAAACAGGTCCATCACCGGGGGTTTCTGGGCGGATTCGGCACTTTCCGTCTTGCGTGCTTTGGAGGGCGAGCGGGCGGGCGCGTCAAGCGCGTCGGGGGAGAGCAGGGCGGCACGTTTGGTCGGGGCGGGGGGCAGGGGCATAGTGCTTAAAACTCTCTAAAAAAGAAGGGTTCCAGAAGCGAAAAAGCCGCCTTGAAACCAGGGCGGCTTGTTCTTTTGGCGCAGTTGCGAAGGTCAACAGCATGAGTTCATTATGCACAACTCGCGTGACAGGGCAATCCTTTGCAATTCTTTGTTGCTAACTGGCGTCAGGGCTGTTTCAGGCAGCCTTTTTGAGCGCCTTGACGGCCTTGAGCACGTCGTCCACGTGGCCGGGCACCTTCAGGCCGCGCCACTCTTCTTTCAGCTGACCGTCGGCGCCCACCAGGAAGGTGCTGCGCTCGATGCCCTTGACCTTCTTGCCGTACATGATCTTGTTTTTGACCACACCGAACATGTGGCACATTTTTTCTTCGGTGTCCGCAATCAGTTCGAACGGGAGTTCAAGCTTGGACTTGAACTCGTCGTGGGACTTCATATTGTCGCGGGACACGCCGAACACGGTTGCGCCGGCCTTGACGAAGTCCTTGTAGCGATCACGGAACTGCATGGCTTCCGTGGTGCAACCCGGTGTGTTGTCCTTGGGATAGAAGTACAGCACAACGACTTTGCCGAGGTGGGATGTGTTGGAAACCTTGATGCCGCTTGTGGCGATCGCTTCAAATTCGGGGAGTGGTTTATTGACGACGACTGCCATACTGAGTAGACCCTGACGAAAGTAGTTGTAATTAGCCGCGCCTTTTGGCAACCGGCCCGGGACGTGAGTCCTGGATGTGGTGCCAAGTGCAACCCTAGATTTTACCCTGAAAGAGAGGGCATTTCAGCCTTCTGTTCCTTCTGTTTCAATCAGCAGGGCAGCAATTACCTGCCGGCCTTCTCCCGCGAGGATGTTGTAGGTGCGGCATGCCGCCAATGTGTCCATGGTCTCAATGCCGATGCGGCGCTCCATCAGCGTGCGCAGGAAGGCCGGAGGCGGAAAGCGCAACCGGGAGCCGCTGCCAAAAATCACGAGTTCAGGCTGCGTCGCGGCCAGCAGGGCGAAATGCTCTGCCGTGAGTTGCTCAAAACGCGTGCAGTTCCAGTCAAACTTCTCGCCCCTTGAGCCAATCACGATGCTGTGTTCGATTTTCTCCGCGACACCATTGCTTCCCAGGCCGACCCAGCCTGGACCGTAGCCAAGGATGGACTGAACATCGAGACGGTCTGGCTGAAGTTTCATACGGGATTATTTGGGCGTTTCGATGGTGCGGAGGGCGCCGATGCACGGGGCGGTTTGACGGGTTTTAGAGGCGAAAACCCTCTTTTATGTGGTCAAATTATAGATTCCGCCCGAATTTCCCGCCGCAGTGCTGACGCTTCTTCCCCGTTGCCAGCATGGTGGGCCCCGAGGCCTTGCCCACATACCGATAAAACCGCATGAAACCGATCACCAAATCTGCCAAGCTGGCCAATGTCCTTTATGACATCCGCGGTCCGATCATGGATGCCGCCAAGCAGATGGAAGAAGAAGGCCAAAAGCTCATCAAGCTCAATATTGGCAATCTGGCGGTGTTTGGTTTTGATGCGCCCGAAGAAGTCCAGCAGGACATGATCCGCAACCTGCCTGCCTCGGCCGGTTATTCGGACAGCAAGGGCATTTTCGCGGCGCGCAAGGCCGTGATGCACGAAACCCAGAAGCAGGGCATCAAGGGCGTGACGCTGGACGACATTTACCTCGGTAACGGCGCGAGCGAACTGATCTCGATGGCCACCAACGCATTGCTCGACGACGGCGACGAGCTGCTGCTGCCGGCGCCAGACTACCCGCTGTGGACGGCTTCCACCAGCCTCTCGGGCGGCACGCCGGTGCATTACCGGTGTGATGAAAGCAATGGCTGGATGCCCAATCTGGACGATATCCGCGCCAGGATCACGCCAAAGACCAAGGCCATTGCGGTCATCAACCCCAACAACCCGACGGGCGCGCTGTACTCCGACGAACTGCTCAAAGGCATCATCGACATCGCACGCGAGCACGGTCTGGTCATTCTCGCGGACGAGGTTTATGACAAGGTGCTGTACGACGGTGTGAAGCACACGGCCATCGCCAGCCTGTCGACTGACGTGCTCACGGTGACCTTCAATTCGCTTTCCAAGAGCTACCGCTCATGTGGCTACCGCGCCGGCTGGATGGTGGTGTCCGGCCCCAAGAAGCAGGCGCAGGACTACATCGAAGGCCTGAACATGCTGGCCAACATGAAGCTGTGCTCCAACGTGCCCGGCCAGTGGGCCATCCAGACGGCGTTGGGCGGCTACCAAAGCATCAACGACCTGACTTGCGAAGGCGGGCGCTTGCGCCGCCAGCGCGACCTGGCCTATGAGCTGATCACCGCCATTCCGGGCGTGAGCTGCGTCAAGCCCAGCGCTGCGCTCTACATGTTTCCCCGTCTCGATCCCAAGGTCTACCCAATCAAGGACGATCGCCAGTTTTTCCTGGAGCTCCTCAAGGAGACCAAGGTCATGCTGGTACAGGGCACGGGATTTAACTGGCCCGAGCCGGACCACTTTCGCATCGTCTTCCTGCCGCATGAGGAAGACCTGCGCGAAGCCATTGGCCGCATTGCGAAGTTCCTCGAGAACTACCGCAACAACCGAACTTGACCCTGCATTCGGCCCCATTCCTCTTCCTCGCTCTTTTGAGGGCAGGACTCCAAATCAACGTAAAGCAAGACCTCAGCGACTATGAAACCGACGAATTTGAGCCCGATCCGGGTAGGCCTTCTGGGCATTGGCACCGTGGGTAGCGGCACCTACAACGTACTACAGCGCAACCAGGAAGAAATCCGCCGCCGCGCCGGCCGCGGCATTGAGATCACCATGGTGGCCGACCTCGACGTGGCGCGCGCGAAGGCCGCAGTCGGCCCCGGTGTGCAGGTCGTGGACGACGCCCGCAAGGTCGTGGCCAGCCCTGACGTCGACATCGTGATCGAACTGATAGGCGGCTATGGCATCGCCAAACAACTGGTGCTTGAAGCCATCGAAGCCGGCAAGCACGTGGTCACCGCCAACAAGGCGCTGCTGGCTGTGCACGGCACCGAGATTTTTGCAGCGGCTCACCGCAAGGGCGTGATGGTCGCGTTTGAAGCGGCCGTGGCCGGCGGCATCCCCATCATCAAGGCCTTACGCGAAGGCCTCACCGCCAACAGCATCCAGTGGATCGCCGGCATCATCAACGGCACCACCAACTTCATCCTGTCCGAGATGCGCGACAAGGGCCTGGACTTCGACGTCGTGCTGAAAGAAGCACAGCGCCTGGGTTACGCCGAAGCCGACCCCACCTTCGACATCGAAGGCGTGGACGCCGGCCACAAGGTCACGCTGATGTCGGCGATCGCCTTCGGCATCCCGGTGCAGTTCGACAAGGCTTACGTCGAAGGCATCACTGGCCTGGCCGCACAAGACATTCGCTATGCCGAACAACTCGGTTACCGCATCAAGCTGCTGGGCATCACCAAGCGCGCCGCCAATGGCATCGAGCTGCGTGTGCACCCGAGCCTGGTGCCGGCCAAGCGCCTGATCGCCAATGTTGAAGGCGCGATGAACGCCGTGGTGGTGCAGGGCGACGCCGTCGGCACCACGTTGTACTACGGCAAGGGCGCGGGCAGCGAGCCCACCGCCAGCGCCGTGATCGCCGACCTTGTGGACATCGCCCGTCTGCACACCGCAGATCCCGAGCACCGCGTGCCGCACCTGGCCTTCCAGCCCGATGCGATGAGCGACCTGCCTGTGGTGCTCATGTCCGAAGTCGTCACCAGCTACTACCTGCGCCTCAAAGTCGCAGACCAGGCCGGTGTACTGGCCAAGGTCACCGGCATCCTGGCCGGCACGGGCATCAGCATTGACGCCGTGCTGCAGCGCGAAGCCGATGAAGTGGGCGGCGTGGGTTCCACGCACACCGACCTCATCATCCTCACGCATGAGTGCGTGGAAGCGAAGATGAACGAAGCCCTGGCGCAAATGCAGGCGCTGCCTACGGTGCTGGCGCCCATCACGCGCATCCGCAAGGAGGAGCTGGCCTGATGCTGTACATCTCCACCCGCGGCCACGCCGAACGCAAGCGTTTTTGTGAAATCCTGCTCGAAGGCCTGGCGCCCGACGGTGGCCTCTACTTGCCCGAGCAATATCCGCAGGTGGATGCCGCCACGCTGCAGAAGTGGCGTGGCCTGCCTTACGCTGAACTGGCGTTCGAGGTTCTTTCGCTCTACGTCGACGACATTCCCGCCGTCGACCTCGAGGCTATCTGCAACAAGACCTACACCGAAGAGGTGTTCGGCACAAAAGCCATCGTCCCGCTGAAAAAGCTTGAAGACGGCCTCTACCTCGAAGCCCTCTCCAACGGCCCCACGTTGGCCTTCAAGGACATGGCCATGCAGCTGCTGGGCAACCTGTTCGAATACGAACTGGCCCGCCGAGGCGAAGAACTCAACATCCTGGGCGCCACCAGCGGCGACACTGGCAGCGCAGCCGAATACGCCATGCGCGGCAAAAAGGGCGTGCGCGTCTTCATGACCTCGCCGAACGGCCGCATGAGCCCCTTCCAGCAGGCGCAGATGTTCAGCTTGCAGGACGAGAACATCCACAACATCGCGATCGACGGTGTGTTTGACGACTGCCAGGACATCGTCAAGGCCGTCTCCAACGACCTGACCTTCAAGCGCCAGTACAAGATCGGTACCGTCAACTCAATCAACTGGGCGCGCCTGATGGCGCAGGTGGTGTATTACTTCGCGGGGTATTTTCAAGCGACCCAATCGAATGCCGAGAAGGTCAACTTCACCGTTCCTTCCGGCAATTTCGGCAACGTCTGCGCCGGCCATGTCGCCCGCATGATGGGCCTGCCTATAGCCAAGCTGGTAGTGGCCACCAACGAAAACGACGTGCTCTACGAGTTCTTCCGCACCGGTGTCTACCGCGTGCGCAGCAGCGCCGACACACACGAAACCTCCAGCCCGTCCATGGACATTTCCAAGGCTTCGAACTTCGAGCGCTTTGTGTTTGACCTGCTGGGCCGTGACGGCGCCAAGACCAAAGCCTTGTTCCATGACCAGCTCGGCAGCCAGGGCTACTTTGACCTGAGCGCGGAGGCAGCCTTCAAGTCGACCGCGCAGCGCTACGGTTTTGTGAGCGGCAAGAGCACCCATGCCGACCGGCTGGCCACCATCCGCGACACCTACAAACGCTTCGGCACCATGATCGACACCCACACCGCCGACGGCGTGAAGGTGGCGCGCGAGCAGTTGCAACCCGGTGTGCCCATGATCGTGCTGGAGACTGCGCTTCCCATCAAGTTCGCGGCGACCATTGAAGAAGCCCTGGGCCGGTTGCCCACGCGGCCGGCGAAGTTCGAAGGCATTGAGGCCTTGCCGAAACGCGTCAAGGTGCTGCCGGCCGATGCAGCCGTGATCAAACGCTACATTGCCGACAATGTGCATTAAATCGGGCTGTAGCCCATATCTGACTTGCGCAAGCAGCTATATTTTTAATAGCGGCCTGGGCGTCTTCCGGCCTTTCTTTCTGTGAGAGCGACATCATGAACGTGGTCGGATTTGCCGGGTATTCCGGTTCGGGCAAGACGACACTGGTCGAAAAGCTGATCCCGGCACTGAAGGCCAGAGGCCTGCGCGTGTCGGTGGTCAAGCATGCGCACCACAAGTTCGACATTGACCATCCCGGCAAAGACACTTTCCGGCATCGCCAGGCCGGTGCCTTTGAAGTGGTCGTGGCCTCGCCAAACCGGCTTGCGCTGATGCGTGAATTTGAAAAGCCGTCCGAGCTCACCGTTCACCAGCTGATCGCCGAGCTGTATGGCGGCGTGGACTGGGTGCTGGTAGAGGGCTTCAAGAGCAGCGACCTGCTCAAGATCGAAGTCTGGCGTGCGCCTTCGGCCGACTATGCCGGCAAGCCCCCGCTCTACCCGGACGACGATTTCATCGTCGCCGTTGCCACGGATGCACCCGGCAAGCTGCCCCAAGCAACCTTGCGCCCGGTGCTGGATTTGGACGACGCCGACGCCGTGGCGGAGTACCTGGTCAACAATCAGGAACGCTTCGCCTATTCGTTTGAAGACCGTTTCGGTTAAACGTTCGCCAAAGCAGGCTTTTTTCGTTCCGTTCATGTTTTTGTTCCGGACACCCCGACCATGAGTTCTGTTTCCTCCGCGCCCGCCGGCCCGGCGCTTGCGCCGCAGCCCGGCCGGGCCCCCTTGAAGCCGCTGGACCAGGCGCTGGCCGAATTGCTGGGCCGCGCGGCATTGCTGCCCGGTGCCGAGACGGTTTCCACCTTCGATGCCGACGGCCGGGTGCTGGCCCAGGACCTGGTGTCCAGCCTCGATGTGCCGGCACACGACAACAGTTCCATGGACGGCTATGCGGTGCGTGTTGCCGACTGGTCGGCCGATGCGGTGCTGCAGGTCAACCAGCGCATTCCGGCCGGCAGCAGCGGCCACATGCTCGCGCCAGCCTCTGCGGCGCGCATTTTCACCGGCGCCCCCATTCCGCCGGGCGCCGACGCGGTGGTCATGCAGGAAGACTGCGAGACGGTCAACGCCGGCAGCGAAAGCCAGGCCGGCGTGCGCATTCAGACAGCGCCCAGAGCGGGCCAGTGGATTCGCCGTCGGGGCGAAGACGTCGCTGCCGGCGCCGTGGTGCTGCACCGTGGCGAGCGCCTGACGCCGGCCTCGCTTGGTCTTGCCGCCAGCATCGGCTTCGACAGATTGCAGGTGGCGCCCCGGGTGCGCGTCGCCCTGTTTTCCACGGGCGACGAACTTGTCATGCCTGGCGAGGTTGCACCCGCCGACATGAAGCCCGGCGCCATCTACAACTCCAACCGCTTCTTTTTGCGTGCGCTGCTGCTGCGCCTGGGCTGTACGGTCACTGACCTGGGCATCGTGCCCGACCGCCTGGACGCCACCATCGCCGCGCTCAAGGGCGCCAGCGAGCAGCACGACCTGATCCTCACCAGCGGTGGCGTGTCGGTGGGCGAAGAAGACCATATCAAGCCCGCCGTGCAGGCGCTGGGCGAACTGGCGCTCTGGCAGATCGCCATGAAGCCGGGCAAGCCCTTCGCCTACGGCAAGATTGCAGGCTCCCACTTCATCGGCCTGCCTGGCAACCCGGTGTCCAGTTTTGTGACCTTCCTGGTCCTGGTGCGGCCCTTCCTGCTCAAGTTGCAAGGGGCTGTGCAAACCGCCGTCAGCCCGATTGCGGCGCCGGCCCATTTCAATTGGCCCAAAGCCGACAAGCGCCGCGAATTCCTGCGCGTCAGGCGCAACGCGTCCGGCGGGCTGGAACTGTTCACCAACCAGAGTTCCGGCGTGCTGACCTCGGTGGTCTGGGGCGACGGCGTGATCGACAACCCGGCAGGCCAGACCATCGCGCACGGGGACGTGGTGCAGTTCCTTCCGTTTTCAGCCTTGATGTCGTGAGGGCATTCCCGGTAAGACCTTTATGAAAATCACCGTCAAATACTTTGCCTCGATCCGCGAAGCCATAGGGCAGGGCAGCGAGTTGCGCGACACTTCTGCCGCTACGCTGGCCGCGCTGCGCGATGAGTTGCTGGCGGCCACGCCCGCGCACGCTGCAGCGCTTGCGCGCGGCAAGTCGGTGCGCATGGCGCTCAACCAGGTCATGAGCGATGAGTCGGCTGTACTCAGCGAAGGCTGCGAAGTCGCCTTCTTTCCCCCCGTCACCGGCGGTTGATTCACTCACTCTCGGCGGCTCAAACCACCAGCGCATCCAGCTTCACAAGCCGCTCCACCAGCGCCGCAGACGCGCGCGTCATCGGGCTGCGCAACTCGTCACTCAGCAAACTCTGTCGCGCCAGCAATGCCTTGAGCGGGCCTGGATTGGGTTCTGCAAACAGGGCTTCAATCAGCGGCGGCAGCGGTCTCCACAAAGCCTCGGCCCCAGCTACGTCACCCGCTCGAAGGCGCTGAACAATTTCCGCAAATCGCGACGTATGCAAATGCGCCGCTGCCGCGATAGCGCCCCGGCCGCCTGCTGCCACAGTCGCGAAGATGTTTGCATCCTCACCGGCCAGCACCTGCAATAGCCCATCGGCGATCAGTGCCCGCGTTTTTGCCGTGTCACCCCCGCAATCCTTGACGGCTTGTATGCGCGGGTGGGCCGCCAGCGCCCGGATGGTTTCGAGTGCCATCTGGCTCCCCGTGCGGTAGGGGATGTCGTAAAGCACCACCGACACCGCGCTGGCATCGGCCAGGGTGGTAAACCATTCGATCAGTCCCTCTTGTGAGGGCCGGATATAGCTGGGCGCCGGCAGCAAGATGCCCGCGAGGTTCAGTGGGCTCAAAGCACGAACGCGCGCCACTGTTTTGCCCAGGTGATAGCCCGACAAGCCCATGATCACCGGCAGGTCGGGGGCTTCTGCCATCACGGTTTGCAGCACCTCTAGTTGCTCTTCATCGCTGAGCGCGGCAGCTTCACCCGTAGAGCCGCATACCACCAGCCCCGCGATGCCGCAGGCCTGGTAGTGCGCTACCAGGCGCTTCAAGGCCCCGTAGTCGACCTTGTCCTGGTCAAACGGGGTAACGAGCGGGATCCAGAGTCCCGAGAAATCGTGAGTTGCCTGAGTGGCTTGATTCGCCTGCTCGGCATTGAGCGCTGTTTGCATGAATACACATCCCAAAAAACTGACCGGCTAAAAAGGCCGTCATCAGAACAAGAGAAGGTGTCCGCAAAAGACTCTGGAAAAGTAACCGGCGGTTCCATCGCTCATTCGACGACGGAACCGCAGCCCCGGTCAAATGAGCAACGGTTTTTTCGATTTGCTGGCGCACGCCTCAAAGCCACGGGCGCTGTCGGGCGTCCGGGTGGCAAGGAGGTGAATGTGGCCAGTCATGCCGCCATATTACTTGAGGGGCCGGGCTGTGGCACTGTTTCGGCGTCGAATAAGCACCGGCCTGGTTGGCCCAGTGGCAAAATTGCCACTATGGCCCAGTCTTCCCCCCGCGTCCTCATCACCACCGACGACTTCAACCTCGCCGATGAAGTTGCCGCGCTGCGCGCAAACGACAAGCGCGTCGGCGCCGTCTGCACCTTCACCGGCACGGTTCGGGACCGCAATATGGCCCCCACGCCCGGCACTGGCGTGTCCTCGCTGCCCCCCGAGGGGGCTGAACTTGCTCGGGGCGGCCCTTCGCTGCGTTCGTCGGCCGGCGCGGGAGAAGTACTTTCCATGGAGCTCGAACACTACCCCGGCATGACCGAAAAAGCCATCGAAGCCATGATCGATGAGGCGATGTCGCGTTTTGATATTTTTGGCGCCCGCGTCATCCACCGCGTCGGCCTGCTGCAGCCGCTGGACCAGGTGGTGATGGTGGCCGTAGTGTCAGCCCATCGCGGCGAAAGCTTCAAGGCCTGCGAATTCCTGATGGACTACCTGAAAACCCAGGCGCCGTTCTGGAAGAAGGAAGAAACGCCGGAAGGCGCCCGCTGGGTGGATGCCCGCGTCACCGACGATGCGGCGCTGGCCAAATGGGGAATTTCGGCCCGAAACGCTTAGCCCCGCAATTTTCTGATTTCTCTGGAAGGTATTTATGTTTCGTTGTTACAGAGTTCTATCGCTGTTTATCTGCTTCATAGGCTTGGCTGGTTGTGCAAGCAATATCACGCGACAAACACCCGATGTGCAGACCAGGCGGGTAAGCAGCGCCGAAGTTGTGTGGGTCAATCCTGGCGCCATACCCATGGCCGTCACCGTTTCCACTTACGGCTATTCCCCTCCGCCTGTCAGCGGCGCATATGTCGTATCTGCCAGGAAAGAGGTCGAAGAGCTGCTGACTGAAATCCGGGGGCAAATGACTGCCCAGATTGAAACAGCGCTAAAAGACGGCGGTGCAACGCGCGGCGATGATGCGCAGATTCGTATCCGGGTCACTGGGACTCACCACACCATAACGGGTCCAGGGGCTGTTCTGGTTGTTTCCGTTCACTTCAAGGAATCACCGCCAGGCACAAAGCCTTGGTCCGTTGAAATCAAGGGAGGTACGCCCATCGGCAGTGACAGCAAAAGCGTGGCGGGCAAATTTGCAAGAACGGCTGTTGCGGAGCTGGCTGCGGCAGGAATTATCAAGGTCAGGGCGCAGTAGTTTGGCGGTTTTCAAGTTCAGGTAGCAGGCCGTTGCGCTTCACGCAAGCAAAAACACCTTGATCTCTGTGACCGGCAGTGGCTCTTTTCCCAAGGGCAGCGAGGCGTCTTTGGCTGGTGGATCCCGAAGCCGCTGGACAAGGTGGTCCGGCAACGCCTGAACCGGGCGGGCTTGACGCACATCAAACGCGGCCCAATGGCTTGCCTTGCTTGCTGCTAGATGACTTGAAAAGGGGCGTAAAAGCCCCAAACTCGGCAATAACCGCTCCTTCGTGAGCCCGGAGCCCCTTTGCGGAGTCAAATTCAATGCGACAAGACAAACTAACCACCAAATTCCAGGAAGCCCTGAGCGATGCGCAGTCCCTCGCGCTGGGCAACGACAACGGCTATATCGAGCCGGTTCACCTGTTGGCAGCCATGCTGCGCCAGGAAGACGGCCCGCGTGCCCTCCTTGAAAAAGCCGGCGTCAACGTGGGCGGCCTCACGCAGGCAGCTGATGCGGCCGTTAAAAAACTGCCGCAGGTGCAGGGCCAGGACCAGATCCAGGTCAGCCCCGACCTCGCCAGGCTGCTGCAGGCCACTGAAAAAGAAGCCATCAAGCGCAACGACCAGTTCATTGCAGGTGAACTCTTTTTGCTGGCTGTGGCCGACAGCAAGAGCGACGTGGGCCGGCTGGCCAAAGAAAACGGCCTGACCCGCAAGGCGCTGGAAGCGGCGATCGACGCCGTGCGCGGCGGGCAGGGCGTGAACAGCGCCGACGCCGAAGGCCAGCGCGAAGCCCTCAAGAAATACTGCATGGACCTGACCGAGCGCGCCCGCCTGGGCAAGCTCGACCCGGTGATCGGCCGCGACGATGAAATCCGCCGCGCGATCCAGGTGCTGCAGCGCCGAACCAAAAACAACCCGGTGCTGATCGGCGAGCCCGGCGTCGGCAAGACCGCCATCGTAGAAGGCCTGGCCCAGCGCATCGTGGCCGGTGAGGTGCCGGATTCGCTCAAGGGCAAGCGTGTGCTGAGCCTGGACATGGCCGCACTGCTGGCCGGCGCCAAGTTCCGCGGTGAGTTTGAAGAGCGCCTGAAAACCGTGCTCAACGAACTCGCCAAGGACGAAGGCCAGACCATCGTCTTCATTGACGAGTTGCACACCATGGTGGGCGCCGGCAAGGCAGAAGGCGCCATGGACGCGGGCAATATGCTCAAACCTGCGCTGGCACGCGGCGAGTTACATTGCGTCGGCGCCACTACGCTCGACGAATACCGCAAGTACATCGAAAAAGACGCCGCACTGGAGCGCCGCTTCCAGAAGATTCTGGTGGGCGAGCCGAGCGTGGAGGCGACGATTGCCATCCTGCGTGGCCTGCAAGAGAAATACGAAGAGCACCACGGCGTGCAGATCACCGACCCGGCCATCGTGGCCGCGGCCGAGCTGAGCCATCGCTACATCACCGACCGGTTCCTGCCCGACAAGGCCATCGACCTGATCGATGAAGCCGCGGCCAAGATCAAGATAGAGATGGACTCCAAGCCCGAGGTCATGGACAAGCTCGACCGCCGCCTGATCCAGCTACAGATCGAGCGCGAAGCCGTGCGCCGCGAAAAAGACGAGTCTTCGAAAAAGCGCTTCGACCTGATTGAAGAGGAGATCGCCAAGCTGCAAAAGGAGATATCCGACCTCGATGAAATCTGGCAGGCCGAAAAAGCCCAGGCGCTCGGCTCCAAGGACGTGATGGAAGAAGTCGGCCGCATTCGCTTCCAGATCGAGGAATTCACCCGCAAGGGCGACTTCAACAAAGTCGCCGAGCTGCAATACGGCAAGCTGCCCGAGCTGGAAAAGCGCCTCAAAGAAGCGCAGGCTAGCGAAGCCAGCAAGGGAAAGTCCAGTGCGCCCACCTTGCTGCGCACCCAGGTCGGCGCTGAAGAGATCGCCGAGGTCGTGGCGCGCGCCACCGGCATCCCCGTCAGCAAGCTGATGCAGGGCGAGCGCGACAAGTTGCTGCTCATGGAAGGCAAGCTGCACGAGCGTGTGGTCGGCCAGGACGAAGCCATCGGCGCCGTGGCCAATGCCATCCGCCGCTCGCGTTCGGGTCTTTCCGACCCGAACCGGCCTACGGGATCTTTCCTGTTCCTGGGCCCCACCGGCGTCGGCAAGACCGAGCTGTGCAAGGCGCTGGCGGGTTTCCTGTTCGACAGCGAAGACCACCTGATCCGCATCGACATGAGCGAGTTCATGGAAAAGCATTCCGTGGCCCGCCTGATCGGCGCGCCTCCCGGCTACGTGGGCTACGAGGAGGGCGGCTACCTGACCGAAGCCGTGCGCCGCAAGCCCTACAGCGTGCTGCTGCTCGATGAGGTGGAAAAAGCCCACCCCGATGTCTTCAATGTGCTGCTGCAGGTGCTGGACGATGGCCGCCTGACCGACGGCCAGGGCCGCACCGTGGACTTCAAGAATACCGTGATCGTCATGACCAGCAATATCGGCTCGCCCATCATCCAGTCCATGGTGGGGCAGCCCTATGAGGATGTGAAGGAAGCGGTGGAGGGCGAGCTGAAGAACTACTTCCGGCCCGAGTTCCTGAACCGTATCGACGAGACCGTGGTGTTCCATTCGCTCGACGCGAAAAACATCGAGTCCATCGCCCGCATCCAGCTGCGTACGCTGATAGCGCGTCTGCAGAAGATGGACCTCAACATGGAGGTGTCGGAAGCGGCGATTGCCGAGCTCGCCAAGGTCGGGTTCGACCCGGTGTTTGGCGCGCGCCCGCTCAAGCGTGCGATTCAGCAGCGCATTGAAAACCCGCTGTCGAAGTTATTGCTTGAGGGCAAGTTCCCGCCCAAGAGCACCATCCCGGTGGATGTGGACCCGATCCAGAATCCGGGGGTGTTCAGCTTCGAAGCGGCGGCCGGGTGAGGCCGGGCTGAGCGGCGCCTGCAGCTTGCTATCGGATTGATAGCTGCTCGCGCTTACCAGCGGGGGCTGGTGGCCATTATTGATGTGAAAAAGACAAAAACCCGTTCCTGCGCACGCAGGCAACGGGTTTTTTCTTGCTCGCCGTCTGAGGCGGCTGGCAGAGCGGCTTGCGGACAGGATCCGTTAAAGTCATTCACGAGACCGTACAAAAACCCGCAGCCATGAAAGCCATCGACTGCATGGCGGCGCCGGCGCTGCAAAGGAGACAAACGCCCATGAGCACCCTGATCTACACCCACGAAGCCTGTTTCGACCATCGTCCCGGCCCGCACCACCCGGAGTCGCCCGAGCGTCTCGAAGCCGTGCTGCGGGCACTGAAGACACCGGAGTTTGCGAAGGCGCTCTGGCGCGATGCGCCGCTGGGCTCCTTCGATCAGGTGCTCCACGTGCACACACCCGGCTATGTGGAGCAAGTGCAGGCTGTGTCGCCGGCCGAGGGTTACCGCGCGCTCGATGCCGGTGACACCATCCTGTCGCCGGGCTCGCTGGAGGCGGTGATGCGTTGCGTGGGTGCGGCCTGTGCCGGCGTGGACGATGTGGTGACAAGGGAGGCGAGCAACGTTTTTTGCGCTACCCGCCCCTGCGGCCACCATGCCGAGGCCGACCAGGCCATGGGTTTTTGCGTGTTCAACCAGGCGGCCATTGCAGCGCTGCATGCCCGCGAGCGGCACGGCATCCAGCGTGTTGCGGTGGTGGACTTCGACGTGCACCACGGCAACGGCACGCAGAACTCGTTCTACGACGACCCGGACCTGTTCTACGGTTCCTGCCACCAGTCCCAGTTTTACCCCGGCACCGGCGCGCGCCATGAAACCGGCGTGGCTGGAAACATCGTGAATGTGCCGTTTCCGCGGGGCACCGGGTCTGCCGCCTTCCGCGCCGCGATGACCGACCAGTTGTTGCCGGCCCTGCGCAAGTTTGCGCCCGGGCTGCTGATCATCTCCGCGGGCTTCGATGCCCATCATCTGGATCCGCTGGGCGGCCTGAAGTTCACGGACGACGATTACCACTGGATCACCCGGGAGTTGATGAAGGTGGCCGATGAAACCGCCGAGGGCCGTGTGGTTTCCGTCCTCGAGGGAGGCTACAGCATGGAAGGCCTGGCCAGCGGCACGGCGGCGCATGTGCGCGCGCTGATGGGCAACTGACCCGGGAAACGCCCGGGGAACGCAAACAGACAGGCCCTAGCTGCCCAGGCCCGCATAAATGGTCTGCACATCGTCATTGGCATCGATGGCGGCCAGGAAGGCTTCGACTTCCTCGAGTTCGGCGGCGCTGAGGGTTGCCGGATCGACCGGGTTTTTCGGCTTGTAGCCCAGCTTGGCCGACAGCACGCTGAAACCCTGGGCCGGCAGTGCGCGGCTCACCAGGTCCAGGTCGACTGCGTCGGTCAGGAACAGGGTGGTGCCTTCTTCTTCGCCCGGCTCAAAGTCCTGGGCGCCCGCTTCAATGGCGGCCAGCTCGGGGTCGGCGCCTGCTGCGGCAGGTTCGGCTTCAATCATGCCCACGTGGTCAAAATCCCAGGACACCGAGCCGGAAGTGCCCAGCTGCCCCTTGCGAAACAGCACACGAACTTCGGATGCGGTGCGGTTCAGGTTGTCGGTCAGGCATTCGACCATGACCGGCACGCGGTGGGGGGCAAAACCTTCGTAGATCACGTGTTCAAAATGAACCGCATCGCCCGTGAGGCCGGCGCCTTTTTTGATGGCGCGCTCCAGCGTGTCTTTGGGCATGGAGACCTTGCGGGCCTGCTCCACCACCAGCCGCAGGCGGGCGTTCAATGACGGGTCGGCACCGCTGCGCGCGGCCACCATGATTTCCTTGGCCAGTTTTCCAAATACCTTGCCCTTGGCATTTGCGGCCAGTTCCTTGCCTTTTGCTTTCCACTGCGCGCCCATGTTTGATCTTCCTTGGTGTGTCGTGGCGCCCGATGCGCCCGGCTTGATGCTTATTGATGTGAGGTGAGCGGCCACGCGCGGGATGAGGAAAAAGCGCGGGACCGGGGGCTCTGGTTATACACCCATGGCCGCGGCGGCCTGCCGGCGGGCCTTGCGGGCGAGCTACACACATTGGCATTCCTGAAATTGCTATCTATTTGATAGCTGCTGGCGCACGATGTTATT
This sequence comes from Polaromonas sp. P3_B4, assembly GCF_056402835.1. NCBI lineage: Bacteria > Pseudomonadati > Pseudomonadota > Betaproteobacteria > Burkholderiales > Comamonadaceae > Polaromonas > Polaromonas sp. P3_B4. The sequence continues at coordinate 1,930,336 of NZ_JBFUGQ010000001.1, read as the reverse complement.
AGGCTGCAGACATTTTTGATGCCTGAAAAGGGGCAGAAACAGCCTTCCTGGCCGCCCAAACGCTCAAACCACCACGCCGGCGGTCTGTAGAAATGCCTGCAGGGCGGTAAAGTCCAGCGGCTTGGTGAGGTGCTCATCGAACCCGGCGGCCAGCGCGCGGCTTTTGTCTTCGTCCGTGCCGAAGCCGGTGAGGGCCGCGACCGTCACCTGCTCGCCGCCGTGCAGGGCGCGCAGGGCTGCCAGCACCTCGTAGCCGTTCATTCCCGGCATGCCGAGGTCCAGCAAAACGGCCTGGGGTGCCTGCTGGCGAAACATCTCCAGCGCAGCGGGGCCGTCATAGGCCACTTTCACCTGGCAGTCCATCAGCCTGAGAATCTCCGCCAGGCTATTGGCTGCGTCGCGGTTGTCGTCCACCACCAGGATGGCCGCGCCCGGACCGCTTGCGTCATCGGTGCCGTGCACGCCTGTCTGCGCATTGGGCAGGAAAAAAGTGAATGTGCTGCCGCGGCCTGGGCCCTCACTTTCAGCATGCAGTGCGCCGCCGTGCATTTCCACCAGGGAGCGTGCCAGCGTCAGGCCGATGCCCAGCCCGCTTTCCCGCGCGGCTGTCTGCGCGTCGCCCTGGGAGAACAGCTCGAAGATCTGGCTGAGCGCCTGGGACGACAGACCCAGCCCGTTGTCGCGGACCGAGGTGTAGAGCTGCGTGCCCTCTTGCCAGACTTTCAGCTCGATCAGGCCCGCCTCGGGGGTGTACTTTGCGGCATTGACCAGCAGGTTCTGCAGGACCTGGGCAAGCCGTGTGGCGTCTCCCTGCACCAGCGGCGACGCGGCCGGGATGTCTGCCTTCAGGCGGTGGCGCCGCGCATCAAACAAGGGGCGCACGGCCTCAATGGAGCGGGCCACCACCTGGTTGTAGGAAACCTGCTCCGCCTTGAACCGGATCTTGCCGGTGGTCAGCCGCCCGACATCGAGCAGGTCGTCGACCAGGCGTGTCATGTGCGTGAGCTGCCGGTCAATCATGTCGCGGCTGCTTCGAACCAGCGGGCTGGGGGAGGGTTCCAGTTGCAGGATGGTGATGGCGTTGCGGATGGGCGCCAGCGGGTTGCGCAGCTCGTGCGCCAGCATGGCCAGGAACTCGCTCATGCGCTTGCTGGATTTTTCCAGCTCGTGCAGGCGCCGCCTTTCGGTCATGTCGCGTGTGACTTTGACAAAGCCGCGCAGTTGCCGGCCCGTGTCATACACCGGGGCGATCACCACATTGGCCCAAAACACCGAGCCGTCCCGCCGAACGCGCCAGCCTTCTTCTTCAGCGCGGCCATGCTCCAGGGCCGCCTTCAGCTCGGCTTCGGGTTTGCCGGCCTCCAGGTCTTCAGGGCGGTAAAACAGGCTGAAATGTTTGCCGATGACTTCGCTCGGGCTGTAGCCCTTGATGAGCTGCGCGCCGCTGTTCCAGCTCTCGATCACGCCGTCGGGGCTGAGCATGAAGATCGCGTAGTCCCGCACCCCTTCGATCATGAACCTGAAGCGTTCCTCGCTCTCGCGCAGCGCTTCCTCGTGAGCCCGGCGTTCCGTGAGGTCGCGTGTGACCTTGCCGAAGCCGGCGAGTTTTCCGTTCTCGTCCCTGAGCGCGGTAATGACAACATTGGCCCAGAAACGGCTGCCGTCCTTGCGTATGCGCCAGCCTTCTTCCTCGAAGCGCCCGTCTCTTTCCGCGCGGCGCAGCTCCTCGGCGGGCCATCCGGCGGCGACGGCCTCAGGGGGATAAAAGGTGGAGAAATTCCGGCCGATGATCTCGTCGGCCCGGTACTGTTTGATGCGCTGGGCGCCGATATTCCAGGACATCACGTTGCCCGCGGTGTCGAGCATGAAGATGCCGTAGTCCTGCACCGCATCCACCAGCAGGCGAAAGCGATCCGTTGTAATCTGTTCCGGGCTAGGAGCTGGCTTGGCGGACATGCCCGCCATGATAGCCAACTTGACCATCCCGGCCTATCGGCCGTGTTCGCGTGGGGGCGTCAGCCGCGCGCGGGTATGCCCAACCCCGTGACGACGGCAGGGCGCGCCACAAACGCGTCGAGCACGCGCGTCACGTTGGGAAATTTCTGGATTTCCACCAGCTCACCGGCGCCATAAAACCCGATCAGGTTGCGCACCCAGCCGAAGGTGGCGATGTCGGCAATGGTGTAGTCGTCGCCCATGATCCAGCTGCGGCCTTCGAGCCGCTGGTTCAGCACGCCGAGCAGGCGGCTGGACTCGGCGACATAGCGGTCGCGCGGGCGCTTGTCCTCATAGTCCTTGCCGGCGAACTTGTGAAAAAAGCCGAGCTGGCCAAACATCGGGCCGATGCCGCCCATCTGGAACATCAGCCACTGGATGGTTTCGTAACGGGCAGCTGCGTCCGTTGGCAGGAATTTACCGGTCTTCTCGGCAAGGTAGATCAGGATCGCGCCGGACTCGAATAGGCCCAGCGGTTTACCGCCAGGACCGTTCGGATCGAGGATGGCCGGGATCTTGTTGTTCGGGTTGAGCGACAGAAATGCCGGCGACATCTGGTCGTTGCTGCCAAAGTCAACGAGGTGCGGCTCGTAGGGCAGGCCGCACTCTTCCAGCATGATCGATACCTTGACGCCATTGGGCGTGGGCAGCGAATACAGCTGGATGCGGTCAGGGTGCTGGGCGGGCCATTTCCGGGTGATGGGGAAATCCGCAAGGGAAGTGTTTGTGGGTTGGGTCATGGGTCGAAATTCTGTTGTCAAAAGCGAAAACGCCGACGGCGCAGCCCGCTAGTCCCGCCGGCCAGCGGGGGTATTCAGGCCCGCCAGCCGCGAAGACCGTGGCCGGCCCTTTACTTCACCGGAATCACCGTGCCCGCCGGCACCGGAACCGCTGTCACGCTGTTCTGCGGCGAACCTTCGATCACGCGGTCGGAATAGGTGAGGTAGACGAGGGTGTTGCGTTTGGTGTCCACCATGCGCACCACACGCAGCTTTTTGAAGACCAGCGAAATGCGTTCGCTGAACATTTCTTCCTGCTTCTCGATCGGTTTGCCTCCCGGGAAACTGATCACGCTGGTCTGCCGGCAGGCTATCGAGGCTTCGGCCTTGTCTTCGGCCACGCCGAATGCGCCCTTGATTCCACCCGTCTTGGCGCGCGAGACATAACAGGTGACGCCGCTCACTTTGGGGTCGTCATAGGCTTCCACCACGATCTTGTGGTCCGGCCCGATGAATTTGAAGACCGTGTCGACCGCGCCGATCTCTTCACCGCCGGCGCCTCCGCAGGCGGACAGAAGCAGCACCAGGCTGAGGGCGCAATAGGCGGGGCTGAATCGTTGCAGGGTGAGTTGGCGCATGAACATGTCCTTGGTGCTTGGTATGGGAATCGGAAGGGCGGCGGGAGGGCGTCAGGTAGCTACTGTACAAAGCCCGCCGCCAGGTGCCTGGGCTGCGCGGCCCTGCGACAAGGTAGTATATTGGATTGCTATATATTTGATAGCTGCTTGCGCTTGTCTTTATTGGGCTGTAGCCATTTCAGGTCTTCACCAGGTCAAAATGCCCGCTCGCAAGGCGTTCCCCATTGACCATGATGTCCACCGCGTGCCGCCCGGCATGGTGCACACGGGTGGTGAAGTCGCGCACGACCTGGCTGCGCGACAGCTGCACGCTTTCGCCGGCGGCCAGCGTTAACTCCTTGAGTTTGAATACCTTGGCCGAGCTGCTGCCCGATTTCTTGACGTAGTGCACCGCGTAGTCCACCACCAGCCGCTGGCTTTGGCGCGAGGTGGATTGCAGTGTGAACGACAGTGACATCCGCTCGCCCAGGGTGAGTTTCTTGGGGGTGATGGACAAACCGCTGATGCCGACGTCCGCCTTTTTACCGGCGCCGATCACACCCAGCGCCTGCCTGTCGCCCTGCTTGATCAGTGTGCGCAGCGCGTGCCGGGCAATCCACGCGGTGTGCGGGTTGTCCAGCGGCCAGCTCCTCAGGCGCTCCAGCACCCAGTCGGGGTGCAGCTTGGTGACGTCGTTGAGGTGGTTGGCCACCGACTTGCGTACGTAGAGGCTGCTGTCGGACTTCAGCGATTCCAGGATGGGCGCGGCAAGTTCGGGGTCGGCCATCAGCGCATCCAGCCTGAAAGACCAGGGCAGGCGAGGGCGGCTGCCTTCGCTGGCCAGGCGCCGCACATGCTCGCTCTTGTCTTTGGCCCAGGCCTTCATCACGGCCAGCGTGCGCGCAGGGTCCTGGCGGATGAATTCACGGATGGCGAACTCCGAGGTCCCGAAGGCGGTGAAAAACTTCAGCGCCTCCATGGAGGTGTCGAAATCATCGCGCCCATACAGGCCCACATAGTCCGGCAGTACCAGCGTGACGAAGCCGCTGTTGATGCGCGGGGCCAGCTTGCGCAGGATGGCGATGGCTTTTGGGAAGTCAGCCGGCAATGTGGCGTGCAGGCACTCGCTGGTGCGCCGCAGGCGCTGCATCAGCGAGAGCTCGTCCAGGCCAGGGAGCGCGAGTGCAAGAAATTTTTTACCGTCAAAACGCGGGTAGACCGCGGTGGTTTCTGCCGCGATGTGGCGATAGCGCACCTTGTCAAAGATGTTTTTCAGGGCGGGCGCTGCTTCGGTGGACATGGCGCGAATTCTCCCACGGTGCTTTGGCAGCGAGCGCCATGATCTGTCCTATATAAAAGATTGCCCGCGCCAGTGGGTCAGTTGTCCTGCAGACGGTGCAGCTGTCGGCGCAGGCTGTCCAGCTCGTCCATCAGTTCCAGTGCCAGCGCCGCACCGGCTGGGTTCACCCCCAGGTCGCGCTGCAGGCGCACGGCCACGGTGGCCCGGTGCAAGTGCACGCCGGTGAAGCGCCAAACCTCAGGAGCCTCTCCCATCGGCGCCAGCAGGCCTTCGTGTACCAGGTCCACGATGAGCTCCGACTGCGCGGCGCAGGCCCGGCAGAGATCGTCAAGGGTGAGTTCATCCTGGTCTTCCAGGATGAAGCCGGCGAGGTAGCGGGTGGGGGTGTTCATGCCTTGGCTCCCGAGGTTTGCAGGGCGACGCGCGGCCTGAAGGCCTTGAATGCCGCCGCCATGTCTTCGTACGCTTTCTTTGCCGCATCCGTGTCCGCGGCCGGCAGGACCACCTGCAGCACAAAATAAAAATCTCCCGGAGTCTTGCCCGGCAGCCCGCGCCCCTTGAGCCTGAGCTTGCGCCCGCCGGCAGAGCCCGCCGGGATTTTCAGCTCCACCTCGCCGGTGGGCGTGGGCACTTCCACCTCGGCGCCCAGCGCGGCTTCCCATGGCGCGACGGGCAGATTCATGTACACGTCATGGCCCTCGGCACGGTACAGGGCATGCGGCAGAAATTCAACATCCAGGTAAAGGTCGCCCGGGCTGCCTTGACCCATACCGGGAGAGCCCTGGCCCGCCAGGCGAATGTGCTGGCCTGCGCGTATGCCCTTGGGGATGACGAACTCGATGCTGCGGTCCTGCATCGTCACGCCGGCTTCACTCTCCATCGGCATGCGCAACTGCAGCTTGCGCGTGGCGCCGCTGTAGGAGTCGCCGATGTCGATCTGGATTTTGGCGTGCTGGTCCTGGCCATGCATGTCAAAGCTTCGGCTGCCGCGCATATCGTCAAAACCACCCCGGCCTTGCGGCCCTCCGCCCATGCCGCGGAAGATCGCGTCGAAAAAGTCGCTGTGGTCAAAACCTTCGGCTCCGCCAAAATGGGGAGCGCCGGTGGCACCCCTGGAGGCCTGCCCCGGGTTCCAGCCCGGTGGCGGGCGGAAGTCCTGCCCGGCCTGGTAGTTGGCGCCCAGTTGGTCGTAAGCGGTGCGCTTTTCAGGATCGCGCAACACCTCGTAGGCTTCGGCGATTTCCTTGAAGCGAGCCTCGGCGTTTTTTTCCTTGCTGACGTCGGGATGGTATTTGCGTGCCAGCTTGCGGTGTGCCTTTTTGATCTCGTCGGGCGTGGCGCTGCGCTCTACGCCCATGACCTTGTAGTAATCCTTGAATTCCATGAAACACTTTCATCAGGGATGGTTTACCTGCCAACCACCATAGCGGATAAGTGCCGGCGCGATTGTCAGCCAAATGCCTGAGAACCCGTTTAGACCGTCAACAGGTTCTGCATCAGGTCTGTAAATGGGGTCAAGTGCCTCAGGGTCAACCCGCAGTGCTGCTGGAGTTGCGTCCCTACTGCTCTGCCCCTGTGGCCCCTATCATGGCCGCATGAGTTCCAGCACACCTCCGTCCGTCCTTCGAACATTGTTTGAAGCCCAGCACCAGGCCAGCCGCGCGCAGGCCGAGGTGCCGCTGGCCCTGCGGCGGGAGCGCCTGCTGCGTATTCGCGCCTTGCTGGACGAGCACGGCAGCGCGCTGGCACAGGCCGTCAACGCAGACTTTGGCGTGCGGTCGCCCCAGCTCACCGAAATCGCCGACATCTTTGTGCTGCGCTCGCTGCTGTCCAGCACCCTGCGGCATTTGCCCAAATGGATGAAACCCGTGAAGGTGCGCACGCCGCTGTACCTGCAGCCCGCGCGGGCCTACCTGCAGCGCCAGCCCTTGGGCGTGGTGGGCGTGGTGTCGCCGTGGAACTACCCGGTGCAGCTGTCGCTCGGGCCGGTCATCACCGCGCTGGCGGCCGGCAACCGCGTCATGCTCAAGCCCAGTGAGCTGACGCCGAAAACTTCTGCCTTGCTGGCGGCCCTGATTGAACAATCCTTCGCACCTGATGAACTCTGCGTGGTGCAGGGCGACGGCGTCCTGGCCGCCGAATTTGCCGGGCTGCCGTTTGACCACCTGTTTTTCACCGGCTCCACCGCCGTGGGCCGCAAGGTCGCCGAAGCGGCCGCCGCCAACCTCACGCCCACCACGCTGGAACTGGGCGGCAAGTCACCCTGCATCATCGACGCGTCCTGCGACATCGACAAGGCCGCCATCAAGATCGCCCACGGCAAACTGCTGAACGCCGGCCAGACCTGCATCGCGCCCGACTACGTGCTGCTGCCCAAGGGCAGTGAAGCCGCGTTTGGCGAAGCCTTTGCGCGCGCCGTGGCCACGCTGTTTCCCACCATCGCCGGCAACCCCGATTACGCCGCCATCATCAGCCCGCGCCACCATGAACGCCTGCAGGCGCTGCTGGCCCAGGCCGAAGGTGAGGGCGCGCGCCTGCAAACCATCCAGGCCGGTGCGCCCGGCGTGGGCGCGGCGTCGCGCCAGATGGCGCCGGTGCTGGTGTTCGATGTGCCCGCCGGCTCGAAACTGCTCAGCGAGGAAATCTTCGGCCCCATCCTGCCGGTGATTCCCTATGCGTCGATCGATGACGCGATTGGCTATGTCAACGCCCGCCCCAGGCCGCTGGCGCTGTACTGGTTTGGCACCGACGCCGGTGCCCGCGACCACGTGCTGGCGCGCACCGTGAGCGGCGGCGTCACTGTCAACGACACGCTGATGCACATCGCGCACGAGAACCTGCCTTTCGGCGGTGTGGGCGAAAGCGGCTGGGGCAGCTACCACGGCGAAACCGGTTTCCTGCGGCTGACGCAGCAAAAGCCGGTGATGGTGCAGTCAAAGTGGGCGAGGGGCGACCTGTTTTATCCGCCTTATGGCAAACGCTTTGACCAGGTGATGGGCTTGCTCAAGCGCTTGATCTGAGGTTTGACCTGAAGGGCTGGCGTTCTGGTGATGGCGCCGTTCAAATTTCTTTGAGGAAACCCGAATCCTTTTGCTGAATGTGGGCCTCTTTGCCGGTATCAACCACCGACAAGGAGCTCCTGATGTTTTTTCCGCAACGAAATCTTCCTGACTGTGCGCCGGGCGGCACCATGGGTGGCACCGCATCCACCGGAGGTGCCCATGTTCTGTAGCACCTCGGTCACCCAACATCTGCTGCGCGGGATATGCGCGCTGGCCTTGCTCGTGTGCGCCGCTCTGGTTTTCCAGACGCATCCCCTGTGGGCGTTGCTTCCCCTGGCGGGCGCGCTGGTGTTGATGCGCGGCTGCCCGATGTGCTGGCTTGTGGGCCTGTTTGAAACCATCGCGCGGCGCCGCAGGTCAGCAGACAGCAAAGGCCAGCCATGAGCGCCGGTTACCAGTCACCCCAAGACCTGCAACTGGCGCCAGCCTTCGTGCGGCTGGCGCCTGTGGAGGCCCAGGCTTTCCTCGCGTTTGACCATGCGGCCAAGCGCGAAGGCGGCCGTCTTGAGCCCCGTGTGCGGGAGCTTGTTTGCCTGGCGGTGGCACTCACCACCCAGTGCGGCTATTGCCTGGACGTGCACACCCGTGCGGCCAGGCGGCTGGGCGTGACGCGCGAGGAGCTGGCGGAAGTGGTTCTGGTTGCGGCTGCCGTGCGCGCAGGCGCCAGTGTGGGGCACGGCTTGCTCGCCTTGCGCCTGTTTGACGAAAGTGGGAACGAAGAGGCGCTTCCCGCCGGCAATTGAAAGGTTGATGCGTCCTTCACCATCCCTTTAGAATCCCCCCAAAATAACTGGAGGGATGGGCCATGCCTTTTGTCGGATTGGGACTTCATTTCATTGTGGCGGTGTTCTTTGCCGTTCATGCCTTGCGTAGCGGCCAGCAGATGTACTGGCTGATCATCCTGTTTTCGTTTCCCATGCTGGGCAGCCTCGTCTACTTCCTGGCGGTCTACCTGCCGGATTCGCGGCTGGAGCGCGGCGCGCGCAAGGTCGTGGCCGCAGCCGCAAAAACACTGGACCCGACGCGCGAGCTGCGGGAAGCGCACGCCGCGTTTGACTACACGCCCACCGCGCAGAACCAGATGCGGCTGGCCTCCGCGCTGCTCGAAGCCGGCCAGGCGCTGGAGGCAGCGCAGAGTTACGACGCATGCCTCAAGGGCCCGTTCGCTTCCGACCTGGAGATCAGGCTGGGCGCCTCCCGGGCCTATTTCGCCTGCGAGCGTTATGCCGAGGCCATCACCCACCTTGAATTCATCCGCAAGACCGATCCCGCCTTTCGCGCGGAGCTGGTGTCGCTGCTGCTTGCCCAGGCGCTGGGCGGCGCCGGCAGGGGTGTGGACGCGAAAGCGGAGTTTGAATCCGCCGTGGAGCGTTTCGGCAGCTTTGAAAGCCGCGCTGAATACGCCATCTGGGCCGCGATGAACGGGGATACCGCCACCAGCGCGCGCCTGCAGATTGAGCTGCAGCGGTCCATGGAACGCTGGAACAGGCACACACGCGAGCTGAACAAGCCCTTGCTGCGCCGCCTCAACGCGGCGTTTGAAAAACACTGACAGCAGGGCGCCCCGGGCAAGGTGACTTACCGCTGCGCCCCGAACACCTGTACCCAGTAAATACCGGCGCTGCTTTGGGTGTTGACCGCAAAGGCCGTGCCCATCTCGGTATACGCCGGCGCCATGATGTTGGCGCAATGGCCGGGGCTGTTCAACCAGCCCTGCACGGCGGTGTCGGCCTGCATCTGCCCCGCGGCGATGTTTTCGCCAATGGCCTTCCAGCCGTAGCCCGCGCGTGTGGCGCGGCTGGCCACGTCGCTGCCATCGCGCCCGGTGTGGCTGAAGTAGCTGTACCTCGCCATGTCTGCGGCATGCACCCCGGCGATGTTGTACAGCAGGGGGCTGTATTGCAGCGGCCCTGCGGCCGCGAAGGACTGCGCACCGCAGCGGCGCGGGCTGGCGCGTGCTTCATTGACCAAAGCCAGCACCCGCGCTTGCACATCGCCGGCCTGGGCCGCCGCGGGAGGCGAGAAGGGGGCGGCCAGAATGACCCAGGTTTGTGCCCCGCGCTGGTAGAAACCGGCTTCAGCGAGCTCGGCATGCATGACTGCGCTGCATGATTTGCCCAGGGTCCTGCGCGCCAGCGCTGAGGGGCCGGTCGCGCCGCGCACGGCAATCTGTGCGGTCCGCACGGCGCGGTAGTCGACAGCTTTCAACGCCTCGTCCATCGTGCGGCCGCCGGCCATGAGCTGTGCCGCCCGCGACAGGGCGCTGTTTTCACGCAGCAGGGAAACCTTGGCGCCGCGCCCGTCACAACCGTCCTCCCGTACCCGGTTCAGCTCGCGCAGCAGGGTTGGGTGGTTTGAGGGGGCTGGCTGTGCGTGTACCTGGCTGGCCGCGGCCAGCCAGGCGGTCAGTGCCACGCATGCTGCGGCACGCCACCGTCGGCTTTGCTGGGTATTCTTTGTCGCGGGGAGTTGCATCAAGCCATGATAGCCAGCGAGGGGTATTTCACCAGTGGGGGCCGAGGGTCCGGCTTTGCCGGCCCCAGGCGCCGCCCCCTTGAGGGGGGAACGGACTACACGAAATGAGCCCGGACGGGGGTAGGTCTATTTACTCTGAAAATGGCTGGGTGGCTGGCCCATGGCGGCCTTGAACATCGCGGTGAAGGCGCTGTCGCTGGCATAACCGCTGGCGGCCGCGACGGCGCTGACCGATTGCCCGCGCGTGAGCAGGGGCAGGGCGTGGGCCAGGATGGCCTGCTGGCGCCATTGCTGGTAGCTCAGGCCCAGTTCGTCGCGAAAAAGCCTGGCTACCGTGCGTTCGCTGGCGCCGGTGCCGGCAGCCCATTCGGCCAGCGTGGCCCGCTCTGACGGTGCGCGCAGAACGGCTTCGCAGAGCGCGCGCAGCCGCTTGTCCCCGGTTTGCGGATGCGGCATGGGCACGCCGAGGGCCTGGGTGTCGGCACATACGAGCTCGTCGAGCACCAGGCTGGAAAGAAGCTGTTCCCGGGCAACCGGTAGCGGCTGCTCTGGGGTGGCCGCGTCGAGCGCGTGGATGGACTCACGCAGCAACGGCGACACCACCAATACGCGGCAACCGGTCCAGCCCTTCGGGGTGGCGCTTGCGTCGAGGTACAGCGTGCGGAATTCGGCGGCCTCCAGCACGGTCACGTGATGTTGCGCGCCAGGAGCGATCCACACCGCGCGGGAGGGCGGCACGATGTAGGTAATTTCGCCGCCCGCATGGCCCGACTGCTCAGCCGTGACCTGCAATACTCCCGTGGAGCAGTAAGCCAGTTGCGCCCAGGCATGGGAATGGGGCTTGAAATGGGTATCGGCTTCCAGCGTCCGCGCCCGCACGCGCACCGGCCGCTGGCGGCTGGGCGTGAAGTTGTCGGTGTCGCCCACCGGCACGAAATGGAGCGGGGCTTTACGTTGCGGCATGGTTGGAGATTCTGTTCACCTGAATCTGGATGTGATCGTGGGGCGAATGCCATCAAAGCGGTTTGTCTGAAATTCGCCGAAACATGGCTTTATGTCGCATTTCAGAAGGCTTGGCCAATACTACGATAGCGCCATGAATACTTCAAGTACGACCCTGAACGCGCCCGCTGCAGTCCCTTTTCGTGCCGACGCCAGCGTGATCGGCCTGGTGGGCCTCGCACACATGATCAGCCATTTCAGTCAGCTGCTGCTGGCGCCGCTGTTTCCCTGGCTCAAGGAAGAGTTCAGCGTCAGCTATGCGGAGCTGGGCTTCTTGATGACGATCTTTTTTGTGGTGTCATGCGCGGTGCAGGCGCTCTCGGGTTTTGTGGTCGACCGCTTCGGGCCGCGCCCCATTCTGTTTGCCGGGCTGAGCCTGCTCGGTGTGGCGGCTTTTGGGTATTCCGTCAGCACCAGCTACTGGATGCTGGCCGGCTTTGCCGTGATTGCCGGTGTCGGCAACGGTGTGTTTCATCCGGTGGACTACACGCTGCTGAACCGCAAAGTCAGCGCGCCGCGCCTGGGCCACGCCTACAGTGTGCACGGCATCACCGGCAGCCTGGGCTGGGCACTGGCTCCCGCGGTGGTGGTGACGCTGACGTTTGCTTATTCGTGGCGCGTGGCATTGGCTGCCGCCGGTGTGCTGGCTTTTGCCGTGCTGGCTGTGCTGGTGATGAACCGCGACAAGCTCACCCTCACGATGGCGGCGCCGGTCAAGGGCGCGCCCGCGGCCGACAGCAGTCTGGGTTTTCTGAAGATACCGGCCGTCTGGATGTGTTTTTCTTTCTTCTTCTGGTATGCCATCGTTCTCAGCGTGGTGCAGGCCTTTGCACCCGAAGCCGCGCGCCACCTGCATAACGTGCCGCTCGCACTGGTAGCTATCTGCCTGACGGTTTATATGGTGTGCAGCGCGGGCGGTATGGTTTTTGGCGGCTTCCTGGCATCGGATCCCGCACGCTGCGAGCGCATTGTGGGCATCGGGTTTGGTGCGGCGGCTGCCGTGGCGGTGCTGCTGGCCGCAGGCAGCTATCCCGCATGGGTCGTGCCTGTGCTGTTCGGCATCATGGGCTTCGCCACTGGCATCGCCGGGCCGTCGCGTGACCTGCTGGTCAAGCGCTCAACCCCCGAAAACGCCTCGGGCCGGGTTTACGGCGTGGTGTATGCAGGCCTGGACATCGGCCAGGCCGTGTCGCCGCTGATCTTCGGCGCGATGATGGACCATGGCTACTACCGCGGCGTGCTGCTGGGCCTGGCGCTGATGCAGGCGGTGTTGATCGCCAGCGCCTTCAATGTGCGCCGGGTGCGCCGCACAGTACTCGCCACGGCCTGAGCGTTCCGGGGCTTGAGTGTCGCGGCCCCGCGACGCGCCTGCAGGACGGGTGCGCAGTTTTTCCTGCCCGGTCCTATACTGGATCGCATCATTTCCGGAAAGAAGGCATGCGATGAAACGTCTTACCCGGGCTTCTTCTCCTGTACCTCAGGGTGTTCGGTTTTTGCCGTCCGCTGTGATCTTCACCGGCTTGGTGTTTACGGGCATCGCGCAGGCACAACCCACCCCGCTCAAATACCAGCTGACGGGCGACATCGGCGGCGCCGTGTATGGCACGCAAAGCGTGATCCGCAGCAAGAGCAACGACACCGCCTTGCTGCCCTATGCCTATGCGGACTATGGCCGCTTCTTTGCGCGTGTCGACACACTGGGCATCAAGACCGCAAGGATGGGCTACGGCTACCTGGAATTTTCTGGCCGTATCAGCCAGGACGGCTGGCGCGCCGATACGGCCGCGCTGTCGGGGCTGAAAGACCGCAAGCGGCCGATCCCGTTGGGCATAGGGACCTTTCAGGAAACGCCTTACGGCGGGTTTTTCGTGAACGCGTTTGTGGACGCCAACAAGTCGCACGGTGCATTGCTGGAAGCCACTTACGCGGCGGAGTTCAAGGTCGGCAGCTGGTCGTTCTTTCCGCAGGTGGGGCTGGAACACACCAGCGCCAAATACAACAACTACCTCTACGGTGTGACCCCGGCCGAGTCAGCCGCCAGCGGGTTTACAACCTACAACGCCGGCGCCTCGACAGCGCCCACGCTGGGCCTGGGGGTCGATGTGCCGCTGGGTGACCCCTGGGTGCTGACGATGCAGCTGCGCCGCAAGTGGCTGGGGTCTTCGGTTCAGGGCAGTCCCCTGGTCAGCCGCCGGACGCAGGACACCGGGTTTATCGCCGTGTCGTACCGCTTCCGCTAGCCTGCTGTCGTTGGGAAGGCCGGCGGCCGGCTGCATTCAGCCGCAGACCTGAAACGCTGGCGCTCCTTTACGTGTGGACTACGCGATAAGCCGGTCATGCAGTCCGCATATCCTGTTTGAGTGGGCGGGTGCACGTTTTTTTTTGCGCTTTACGCCCCAGCTTTCACCGAGCTTTCACCAGGTGTCGGCGTTTCCTCGGTGGTTTAACCGTCTGTCCTCCAGCATGATTCGTTTCATGAACATCCTGCTGGTTGAAGACGACCTGAATCTTGTGGACGCCCTGAGCCGCATGCTGGTTGCCCGCGGGTTCCATGTCGTTTGCTGCGCCGACGGGAAGGAGGCGCTCGTGATGGCACGGCATCGCCCGTTTGATGCGGCCCTGCTCGACCTGAGCCTGCCCGGCATGGATGGCCTGGATTTGCTGCAGCACCTGAGGGACGAAGGTTCCCGGCTTCCCGTACTGGTCATGACGGCGCGTACTGCGGTCGAAGACCGGGTGCTGGGATTGAACTCCGGCGCGGACGACTACCTGATCAAGCCTTTTGATGTGGAGGAGCTGGTGGCCCGCCTGAAGGCGCTCGTGCGCCGCAGCCTGGGCGTGGAAGATTTCCGCTGCGGCACCTTGCGCCTGGACCTGGACAACGGACAGGTATTTCGCGGCGCACTGCCGCTTGAAATGTCGGGGCGTGAACTGGCCCTTCTCAAGGCGCTGATGATGCATCCCGGCAAGGCTGTGGCCAAGGATGACTTGCTCCAGGCCGTCTTTGGTGACGAAGGCTCGGCCGGTGCGGATGCCATTGAGGTGCTGGTGCACCGGTTACGCAAACGCATCCTGGGGTCCGGAGCCAGTCTTGTCACCCTGCGGGGCGTTGGCTACTACCTGATGGATGATGCCCTGGCTGAAAGGCAGGATCAACCGTGAAAACAGTGAGCCTGCTGCGGGGAAAGCCATGGACGGCTTGGCGCCCATGGCGGGCCGGGCGATCAATGCGGTTGTTTGTCTGGGCCTGGTCGCTGGGGCTGCTGTTGGCCTGGTGCCTTCTGGACTGGGTGGGCGCGGCATACCCCCAGACACTCTTTGGGTTGCCTGCAGGACTTTGGTGGCTGTTCAAGGTATTGGCGTTTGCCACCGCCTTGTGGTGGGTTTTGCGCCAGGCCTTTAAACCCGTTGTGGAGTTGGGGCAAGAGCTCGACAGCCGCCGCACGGAAGACTTGCGGCCGGTCACGAACCAGCAGCCGGCTGAGCTGCGGCAATTGGCCAGGACGGTCAATTGGCTGATGCAGCAGCAGCAGGAATCGCTGGATCAGCAGAAGAAGTTTCTGGCCGATGCCTCTCACCAGTTGCGTACGCCCTTTGCGGTGCTGCGCACCCAGCTGCAGGGCGCCATGTCCGGGCAGCTGGACGTGCGGGAAACGCTGCCCAAGATGCTCAATACCGTGGACCGTTCCAGTGAGCTGGTTCGCCAGTTGCTGTCTGTCGCCAAGATGGAGCAATTGGTACGCCGGGCCAACTGGGTTGAAGTGGACCTGGCGACTACCGCACGTGACGTGGTCATGGAATTTGCGCCCTTGCTGGCCCGCAAGAAACTTGACTTCTCGATGCAGGCCATTCCGGTGCGCCTGATCACCGATCCCTGGTTGTTGGGAGAGTTGATCCGTAACCTGATGTCCAACGCTATCCAGCACACGCCCAAGGGCGGCGCTCTGGGCTTGGTGATTCGGGCTTTGCCCAGCGAAACCGAACTGCTGATCTGGGACAACGGTGGCGGCATGGATGAAGCTGTCCAGGCCCGCCTGTTCGAGCCTTTCCAGTCATCGTCGGGAACCTCTGGTGTCGGCCTGGGGTTGTCAATTTGCCGCCAGATTGCACTGTCGATGAACGCCGCAGTGGATCTGTTCAACCGTGTGCAAGACAACCATGTGGTGGGGGTGGATGCCGTCGTCCGGTGGCCCCAGGAAGTGCCCCATGAGTAGCGCCGTCCAGTTCCAGTCCATCAGCAAGAGCTTTCCCAATGGGGTCCGTGCCCTGTGCAATATCCACTTGCGCATACCGTCCAGGCAACTGACGACCTTGCTGGGGCCGTCCGGTTGTGGCAAGACCACCTTGCTGCGGATGGTGGCGGGACTGGCCCGGCCCACCTCGGGCCGGGTCCTGCTCGACGGGGTGGATGTGACCGACATGGGCGTCGAACAACGTCCCATCAGCATGGTGTTCCAGAGCTACGCCCTGTTTCCGCATCTCAACGTACTGGACAACGTGCGTTACGGCTTGCGCATGCTGGGACTGCGTCCGCGCGAGCGTGACGAGCGTGCGCGGCTCGCACTGGGCATGGTGGGGCTGCAGAGCAGTGCAGGGAGCAACACGGCTGTGTTGTCGGGGGGGCAGCAGCAGCGTGTGGCCCTGGCCCGGGCGCTTGCGTTGCAGCCGAAGGTATTGCTGCTGGATGAACCGCTGTCCAATCTGGATGCGGGTTTGCGGCGCCAGATTCGGGAAGACATACGCGCCCTTCAGCAAAACCTGGGGCTGACCGTGCTGTACGTGACGCATGACCACGGCGAAGCCATGGCGGTCAGCGACACCGTGGTGGTGATGCATGAAGGACAGGTCATGCAGGTGGGCACACCGCAGGAAGTCTATGAGACGCCACACAGCGAATTTGTTGCGGCCTTCATGGGAGATGCCGTGATGTTTGACGCCCAGGCCGATGTATCCGGTGCGATTCAGCTGGGGCCCTTGCGCATCGCGCCCGGACTGACGCGGCGGCAGGGAAAAGTCCGCCTCGTGGTGCGCCCACATGCCTGGCAGCTGGCACCCGCCAGTGGAGAAGGCTTGCCCGGAAAAGTTCTCTCACACGCCTACCTGGGGCGCAACACCGAGTACCACGTGCTGACGGCGCTGGGGACCTTGATGGTCCTGGTGCAAAGCGAGACACAGGCCCGCCAGGTGGGCTCCCCGGTGAGCGTGCATCTGGGGGCCCGGGGGGTGAGCGTGGTCATGCCATTTGACTGAACACCTCAACACATGGAACGTATTCAATCGGGCCTCGTCGCCCATCCTTCAGGAGACTAACGTGAAAAAAACAGCGCTCTTTGCGGCCCCCTTGCTGCTTGCTCTCGGCCTTCCAGCTTTGGCCCAGGAGGGGGAAGTCAATATCATCTGCTCCGCCCAGGCGGACTGGTGCAACCTGATGCAAACCACCTTTGGCAAGACCAGCGGCATCAAGGTCAACATGACGCTGAAGGGGTCGGGGGAGGCGCTGGCGCAGGTCACCGCCGAACGCGCCAACCCCAAGACCGACCTCTGGTTTGGTGGCACGGGTGACCCGCATCTGCTGGCCGCGGAACAGAACCTGACGCTCGAATACAAGTCTCCGTCATTGCCCCAATTGCATGCCTGGGCGCAAAAGCAGGCGGAGCAGTCGGGCTTCAAGGCCGTGGGCGTGTATTCCGGGCCACTGGGCTTTGGCTACAACACCGAACTGCTGGCCAAAAGAAAGCTGCCAATTCCCAAGGTCTGGGCAGACCTGCTCAAGCCGGAATACAAGGGGGAGATCCTGGTCGCGGACCCTCGTGCCAGCGGCACGGCATACACCATGATCGCCACGTTGGTGCAAATGATGGGCGAAGAAAAGGCGTTCGATTACCTGTCGGCATTGCATAAAAACGTGAGCACCTATCCACGCTCCGGCGTGGGGCCCATCAAAGCGGTTGCCCGCGGCGAGGCGTCTGTCTCCATCAGTTTTGTACATGATGTCACCGGTGAAAAAGCGCAAGGTTTCCCGGTTGATGCCATCACGCCCGTGGATGGCACTGGTGCCGAGGTGGGCTCCATGTCCATTATTAAAGGTGCACGCAATTTGGCGAACGCCAGGAAATTTTACGAATGGGCCCTCACGCCGGGCGCGCAGCAATTTGGTGCCGCAGTCAAGCAGTTCCAGTTGCCCTCCAACAAGGCAACCCCCCTGGATCCCCGTATTCCTGATTTCAAAAAAATCAAGCTGATTGATTACGACTACGCCAAATATGGGCAAACGGCGATTCGCCGCCAGCTGATCCTCAACTGGGAACGCAAGGTTTTCAACCAGCCCAAGTAAGTTCGGGCGGCGCCCTGCGCAGCAGGGTGGCGCTGACAACCTTCAACCCCAAGAGCTGCCGATCCAGCTCGACCCTTCGCTACTCCTATGCCAGTCCAAATCACTGAACGAACCCAGCGGGCGATATACGTCTGGGTGCTCATCGGCCTTGCCGCTTACCTGGCGCTGCCGTGGTACTACCTGCAAAGTGGCTCGCTGCTCTTTGCCATGCCCAGGCTCTTTACCGACCCCGTGACGGCCAATGGCCTGACGCACGCTGCTCTGCTTGGTCGAAGCTGGCTGTGGACGGGTGTGGCCGGCTTGCTGGTTGCGGGGGTCGGCGCCTGGTTGCCGGCCAGCAGGCTTCAAGGCGGCGTGCTGATTGCAGGGGCCGTGATCGGCCTGCTGGGGTTGGGCGTGAGCGGATTCGTGATCGGGGCCACGGGGTGGTCTTACGAGTGGCTCAATGCCGCGGTGGGTACGCTCCCGCAAGGCCAATCCGGCATTGGTTGGGGTGGCTTTGTGGTCCTGGTCTGTCTGGTCATGTTGCTGGGTTCGGGTATCGCCCGTCTGGGCTATTTCCGTGGTGACGTGTTTGTAGCCGCCACGGTCGTGGGGTGCGGTGCGCTGCTGTCGCTGTTTGTGGTGTTTCCGGTCGCCAAATCCTTGTCTGCTGCTTTCTATGCGGAAGACGGAGGTTTCGCCCTGGGGGCTGTGTGGGAGCGAGTCGGCACGGCGCGCGTGTGGGGTGTCGGCTGCCTGGGAGGCGGGACCAATTGCGGCGTGGCGTGGAATACCCTGTACCTGGCGTTGCTGACCGCGGCCGGCACCACCGTGCTGGGCACGATGATTGCGCTCATCGCGGAGCGTAGCGCCAGCAGGCGCCTGCAGAAACCGCTTAACGCCCTGGCCATGCTGCCAATCATCACGCCACCGTTTGTCGTGGGCCTGGGTTTGATCCTGCTGTTTGGCCGGGCCGGCATCGTCAACCAGTTGATGGAATGGTCTTTCGGCGTCACGCCCACCCGCTGGTTCTATGGGGTATTTGGCGTCTGGCTGGCGCAGCTGTTCGCCTTCACACCCATTGCCTTCATGATCATGCGCGGCGTGGTGCAGGGCATCAGCCCATCCCTGGAGGAAGCTGCGCAGACCCTGCGTGCCAGCCGGATGAAAACCTTCCTGACCGTCACACTACCGCTTCTGGCGCCTGGCCTGGCCAATGCGTTTCTGGTGGGGTTTATCGAAAGCATTTCCGATTTTGGCAACCCCATCATTCTGGGTAGCGGCTATGCAGTCCTTTCAACGGAAATCTTTTTTGCCATTGTGGGCGCTTCACTGGACCAGGGTATGGCCGCGGCCCTGGCCCTGGTGCTGACAACGTTTGCGTTGACGGTCTTCTTCGTGCAGCGGCGCATCCTGGGAAAAACCAGCTTCACAACCGTTTCCGGTAAAGGCGACGCTGGCGTGCCCATGGCACTGCCGACAGGGGTGCGCCGCCTGTGCACCTGGGTCGCAGGCCCCTGGCTGGTCTTCACGATGGTTGTCTATTTCTTCGCGTTCGCGGGTGGTTTTGTCAAAATCTGGGGGCGCGATTACACCTTGACCTTGATGCATTTCAAGACTGCGTTCGACATGCAGTGGGGTGCGCATGGTCTGGTCTGGGCCGGAACCGCCTGGGGTTCGTTGTTCAACACCATCACGCTTTCGGCCATTGCGGCGCCTGTTTGCGCGAGCATCGGCTTGCTGATTGCCTGGTTGCTGGCGCGGACCGAATTCAGGGGCAAGGCCCTGTTTGAGTTTTCCGCTTTGTTGACGTTTGCCATTCCCGGCACGGTGCTGGGTGTCAGCTACATCCTGGCTTTCAACGTGCCGCCGGTGGAGCTGACGGGTACCGGCCTGGTCATTGTCCTGTGCTTTGTGTTTCGCAATCTGCCTGTCGGGGTTCGGGCCGGAACGGCATCGTTCAAGCAGCTGGACCGGTCCCTCGACGAAGCCTCCGTCATGCTGCGGGCCAGCAGCCTGACCACCTTGCGCCGTGTGGTGTTGCCTTTGCTCAAGCCCGCCCTGGTGGCCGCGCTGGTCTACAGCTTCGTGCGCTCGATGACCACGGTCTCTGCCGTCATTTTTCTTGTGACAGCCGAATACGAGCTGGCCACCACTTACATCATTGGCAGGGTAGGGAATGGGGACTATGGCGTGGCGCTGGCGTACTGCACCGTGCTGATCGTCCTGATGTCCATGGCCACGGCATTGATTCAGTTCCTTGTTGGTGAACGCAAGCTGGGGCGGCGCACGGTAGGTGCCAACCGGTAGTTCACCGTCAATGACATCCCAGGCCAACTCCTTTTACGTACAACAAGGATATTTACCAATGACTCAGGCGGGCGCTGATTTCAAAAGCATGGCCAGGCGTTGTGGCGGATCCATCGGTTCATTGGTCAAAGCGTCTTTGAAACAGGAGTAACTGATGATCCAACAAGCCCGGCTCGGTGCATCTGGAACTGACGCACTGATCTTTGACATGGATGGAACCATGATCGACTCCATGCCGTGGCATGCCAGGTCGTGGAGTGAGTTCGCACGGCGTCACGGTGTCCAGATGGCGCTGGCTGACATCCTCAGGCGCACCACCGGGCGCACTGGCACTGAGTCCATGAATCAGTTGTTTCAGCGTGACATTGAAATTTCTGAGGCGCGGTTGCTGGTTGCGGAAAAGGAAGCCATCTACCGCGAGCTGTTCGCACCTGTGTTTGCCGAAGTGGCGGGCTTCAAGGCCTTTGCCGGGTTGGCCACGGCGCAAGGGCTGAAAGTGGGTGTGGGAACCGCCGGTGACCAGCACAACATCGCGTTTGCGATGGCCGGGCTTGCCATGGTGTCCCCGCCTCATGCTGTAGTGGGTGGCGACGAAGGCCTGGCAGGGAAACCCGAGCCCGCCATATTCCTGGAGGCTGCGCGCCGCATGGGGGTTGCGGCGGCCGGCTGCATCGTGTTTGAAGATGCGCCCTTTGGCATAGAAGCCGCGCGGCGCGCCGGCATGCGGGCTGTGGCAATCTGCACCAGCCATGGCGCCGAAGAGCTTTCTGGGCCGCACGTGATTGCCAGCGTGCGCGATTACAACGAACTCATCGATAGCAATTTTTTGGGAAAACTCCATGCGGCCGCTGCGTGACGGGCGCAGACCCGCAATGGAAAAACTTCCCGACGGTATCGCTTCTTCTTCGCCTCCTTTCCGTTCTTTCATACAAACAAAGAAAGTCTGCTCATGAGCCAACTCGGCATTGAATTCAAGAACGTGCAAAAACGTTATGGCAGCGACCCGTCGCCCCTGGTGGTCAAAGGAATCAGTTTTACCGTTCCCAAGGGCACGCTGACGACGATACTGGGGCCTTCAGGCTGCGGAAAGACCACGACGCTGCGCATGATCGCCGGGCTGGAGACGCCCAGTGCGGGCCAGATCCTGATCGACGGCCGTGACGTCACCCATCTCGGACCCGCCGAACGCAACGTCAGCATGGTGTTCCAGAGCTATGCCTTGTTCCCGCATATGAGCGTGCTGGAGAACGTGGGTTATGGCTTGAGCGTCAGCGGTGTCCATGCCAAAGAGCTGCTTGAGCGCGCGCAGGTCGCCATGTCGGCGGTCGGTTTGACCGGCTATGACGACCGGTTGCCCAGTGAGCTGTCCGGCGGGCAGCAGCAGCGTGTAGCCGTCGCCCGTGCCTTGGTGCTGGAGCCGTCAGTGTTGCTGTTTGACGAGCCGCTCTCGAATCTGGATGCGCGGCTGAGGCGGTCCATGCGTGAAGAAATCCGCGGGCTGCAGCAGCGCCTGGGACTGACCGTTGCTTATGTCACGCACGACCAAAGCGAGGCCCTCGCCGTCAGTGACCAGATCATTGTCATGGACCAGGGGGTGATTGCCCAGGCAGGATCCCCTTCGGAACTTTACGAGCGACCCAACAGCGAATTTGTTGCCGGATTCATGGGCGAGGCCATGCTGTTTCCAGGGGAGGCGTTTGCGGACGGCCGGATTCAGCTGGGGGCGTTGCGCGTGAAAGCCCTGCATCCCGTCGAGCCCGGCCTGGTGAAAGCGGCCATTCGTCCTGAAGCCTGGACGATTGCACCGCCCGGAGATGAAGGTTTGCCCGGTGTGGTTTCCAAGAAAGCCTATTTGGGCAGTGTCCGCGAGTTCACCGTCGACACCAGCTTGGGCTCCATCTTTGTCGTGTCTTCGGACGCGGCATCCGACTGGTTCCAGGGTGATGCCGTAACCCTTCACCTGCCCGAACGGGGTGTTTCTGTTGTTTCAGCCTGATGGAGAAAATGATATGAGCCTTCAACGTCGAATTGTCCTCCATGGTCTTGCCGGGCTGTGCGCCGGGCCACTGCTTCCTTCACCAGTGATGGCGCAGCCTGCTGCAGAGCCAATGCTGGTATTTGGTTTGATATCGCCCAGGGCGGCTGCGGAGACCCGCGCGAGCTGGGAGCCCTTCGTCAAACTCCTGGGCGCGGCCATCCGCCGTCCGATTGATCTGCGTGTCTATGAGTCGCAGGGCGCGCTGGTGACCGCCTTCATTGGTGGAGAAATAGATCTGGCCTGGATGGGCAATGTTCCTGCTCTGGATGTGGTGGCCTCGGGCGCGGGTGGTGTTTTTGCGCAGATGGTCACGGGGGATGGCAGCGTAGGCTACAAGTCCATCCTGGTGACCCATCGCAGTTCGCAAATCGAGGCGCTCAAGCCCTTGATCGAAAAGGCCGCCGGCCTGCGCTTTGGCGATGGCGATCCCAAGAGTACGTCGGGGCATCTGGTGCCGCTGTATTTTGCTTTCACCAAGAATGGCGTGAGCAGGCCCGCGGAAATTTTCAAGTCAGTGGAGACAGGGAGCCACCAGCAAAACCTGCTGAAGGTATCGAAAAAGCAAATTGATGTGGCGACGGCCAACAATGAAGAGCTTGCGTTCTTTCAGCGCGACTTTGCGGACCTTGCCAGGGAGGTAAAAGTCATCTGGGAATCACCCCTCATACCGCAATCCCCACTGCTCTGGAAGGCAACGCTGCCTGACCCGTTGAAGGCGTCCATCCGGAAGTTCGTCGTCGGGTTTGCAGAGAGCGATCCTGCCGAAAAGCGCATCCTCCTGGCTGTTAACGGCTTGTCCCGGTTCCGGTCTTCCAGTAACCGGCAGCTGATCCCCATTGCCGACCTGGAAATGTTCAAGACCCGCCAGGCCATCAACGATGACAAAACACTTTCTGCGACTGAACGGCAGACCCGGATTGCGCAGGCTATAGAGCGAGGTTCGCGTCTGGAGCTCCGCCTCAAGATGGTCATCTAGCAGCCCATCTGCCGGCAGGATGAAGAGGACTCTTTACACCGCGCTGCGATGCCGGGCAATGCAGGTATCCAGCACCTCGCCGGTGTCTCTCTGCCACCAGTTGCCGGTGGAAAAAATCTCCACCTCGCTGTAACCCGCGAACCCTTGCGTTTCCATCCAGCCGCGGATTTTCGGGATGTCAATCACACCGTCTCCCATCATGCCGCGGTCGTTCAGCAAATCGGCCGTGGGTGTCAGCCAGTCACAGGCGTGGAAGGCGAGCAGGCGTTCCTTGCCGGCCCGTTCGATTTGCCGCTGCAGTTTCGGGTCCCACCACACGTGGTACACGTCTACCGCCACACCGAGCGCGCCACTTCTTGAGGGGTCAAGGGCATCGCAGACGTCGAGCGCGTGCTCCATGGTGTTGATGCAGGCGCGGTCTGCCGCATACATGGGGTGCAGCGGCTCGATGGCCAGCGGCATGTTGCAGCTTGTGGCGTATTCGAGCAATTGGGCAATGCCGTCGGTGACCTGGCTGCGCGACAGCGCCAGGTCTTTGTGCGCCGCCTTGCCGGCCAGCGCGCCGGGCAAACCGCCCACCACCAACACAAGGCAAGCGGCCTTGAGTTCGCAGGCTTCATCGACGGCGCGGCGGTTGTCGTCGTGGGCAGCCTGCAGGCCGGCGGCGTCGGCTGCGGGGAACATGCCGCCGCGGCAGTAGCCTGAGAGTTCAAGCCCGTGAGTTTTGACGAGTTTCGAAACAGCGGGCAGGCCGGCGGCCGCGACCTGGTCGCGCCACGGCGAGATCGCCTTGATGCCGCGCTGCACGCAGGCTTCGATGATGCCGGTCAGCGGCTGCTCGACGCCGCGGCTTTTGCGCACGGTCGCGGTGTTGATGGAGAGCCAGCGGTGATCCTGGGAAAAATTGCGCATGAGATGGGTTAGGTGGTGGATGTCAGTGAAGTCAATTGGAAGGGCGCGCGGTTTTCTGCCGGCGCAGTTCGCGGATGATGGCCGCGTTGTCGAGCTCGCCGTCGCCGGCGGCAATGGCTGCACGCATCAGCGCTGCATGGGCTTCGGACAAGGGCAGTTTCTGGCCTTCGGCCGCGGCACTGTCAATCATCAGCTTGACGTCCTTGAGATGCTGGTGGATGCGCGACTGCGGCGCAAAGTTTTCCTCCGCCATCATCCGGCCCTTGGCCTCGGCCGCGCCTGATGTGGCCGGGCTGGCCAGCACCAGCGCCAGGAATTGCTCGGGAGGAATACCCATGTTTTCGGCAAAGACCATGCCTTCGGCCAGCGCCGCCCGGTTCAGGCCCAGCACCAGATTGGTGGCCAGCTTGGCTTTGGCGCCCATACCGGCGCCGCCGACGTGGATGCGTTTGTCTGAAATGGCGGCCAGAACGGATTCGCATGCTTGCAATGCCCCGGCCTCGCCGCCCAGCAGCAGGGTGGCTTCACCGGCGGCGATCTGCTGGCTGGAGCCCGAGAGCGGCGCTTCGATGAAGTTGATGCCGCGTGCTGCGAGCCGCGCGGCCAGGGCCGCGAGTTCGTGAGGTGTGCCGGTGGAGCAGTCGATGATGCTGCGAACGCCGAAGACGGACAGCAGGCCGCCCGGCCCTTCGACCACCTTGAGCACGTCGTCGGTATTGAAGACCGCCAACACCATGCAGGAAGCCGCATTGGCAACTTCGGCCAGGGAGCCGGCAGCGCGGCCGCCCTGGGCGGTGAGAGCGGCCCGGGCTTCTTCGCGCAGGTCGAAGCCGGTGACCTGGAAGCCAGCGGCCATCAGGCGCTGTGCCAACGCGGTACCGACCAGGCCCAGGCCGACAATGCCGATAGCGTTTGCGGCCATGCTTTCACGCCGCAAGCGACGCGCCTCCGCAGATCTGGATCTCCTGGCCGGTGATGGCCGCGGCGTCGGGTGAGAGCAGGAAGGTGACCAGCGCGGCAATCTCCCGCGGCTGGATCAACCGGCCCAGCGGCGGCAGCTTCGGCGGGACCGTCGTTCGCGCAGGGTCGGCAAGCATGGCTGTTTCGGTGGCGGCCGGCGACACCACATTGACAGTCACGCCCGAAGCCACGGTTTCGGCAGCCCAGCTGCGTGCCAGGGCCACCAGCGCGGCCTTGGTTGCGGCGTACTGGCTGCGGCCGGCCATGCCGCGCGCCACGCGGCTGCCGACCAGCACCACGCGGCCTGTGCCCGCTTGTGCCATGGCCGGTACCACCAGGTTGGCGATGCGCGTGACGGCATCCACGTGGAGCTGCCACATCAGCGCTGAATCTTCGTTGCGCAGCGCACCAAGCTGGCCGACGCGCAGCACGCCGGCGGCGTGGATGAGCGCCTGCACCCCGCCAGCCGCACGCACGGCGCGCTCCGTGGTTTCGGTATTGCACAGATTGACTTCGGTGGACGAAAACGCCGGATGCACGATGCGTGCAGGCGCCAGGTCCAGGCCGACGACGTCCCAGCCCTGGTCCAGCAGCGCTTGCGCAATGGCCATGCCGATACCTGAGCTGCTGCCCGTGACAAGTGCGCGTTTCACGTCTTCAGTGGCCATGGTTATGCATGTTATTCGACACGGATGTTGCCGTCCGTGATGATCTTCTGCGAGCGCGCCATGTCGCTGTTCTGGAATTTGGCAAAGTCCTCCGGCGTGCCGGGTGTCAGCACCAGGCCTTGCTGGAGGAGCTTTTCACGCATGTCGCTGGCGAGCGCCTTGTTGGTTTCGGCGTTGAGTTTCTGCGTGATGTCTGCCGGCAATTTTGCCGGGCCCCACAGGCCGTACCAGCTGTAAAACTCATAGCCGGGAATTGTCTCGGCCACGGTCGGCACATCGGGCAGATTGGGCACGCGCTTGTCGCCGGTCACGGCAACGACGCGCAGCATGCCGCTCTTGTGGTACTGCAGCGAGCCGAGGATGGGGTCGATAAAGCCGTCGATCTGGCCGCCGATCAGGTCCTGGAACGCCGGCGCCGTGCCCTTGTAGGGCACCACGGTGTATTCGATGCCGCCGGCGCGCTTGAGGAGTTCGGTTGACAGGTGGCCGGCCGAACCAATGGAGCCGACCGCAAACGTCATCTTGCCGGGATTGGCCTTGGCGTGGGCAATCAGCGACTTCACGTCGGTGATCGGCAGGTTCTTGTTGATGGCAATCGACAAGGGCGCCTTGGCAACCAGCGAGACGGGCGTAAAGTCTTTCACCACACCGTAAGGCACCGACTTCATCGTCATGGGTGCGGTGGTGAAAGTGGAGGCATTGAAGAGCAGGGTGTAGCCGTCTGCTGGCGCCTGCGCGACCACATGCGCGCCGATGGTGCCGTTGCCGCCCGCACGGTTTTCCACCACAAAGGGCTGGCCCATCTGTTCGCTGAGCTTTTGCGCCAGTTGCCGGCCCACCGCGTCCAGCGTGCCGCCGGGCGGGAAGGGGATGATGACCTTGACCGGGCGGCTGGGGTAAGCCTGCGCCGCGGCGCCGAAGGCTGCGGCTGCGAGGGCTGTGGCCAGGGTGGCCTTGAGGAAAGTGCGTGTCTTCATGGTTGTCTCCAGGTGAATTTATTTATGAACGATCTGACAGGAATATCGCGACGGTTTTTTCAAGCAGGCGCCGCGGAACCGGCTTTGCCGGGCCGCCAGCGCCGCCCCCTTGAGGGGGGAGACCGCTACACGCAGTGAGTCGGCAACGGGGGGGAACCATTACATGCCGTGCAGCGCCAGTAGCGTCTTCATGCGCTGGGTTGCCAAGTCCGGTTGTTCAAGCAGGTTGGAGGCATCGGCCAAGCGGAACAGCTCGGCGAAGTGCTGCAGCGAACGCGTGCTCTGTTGCCCGCCCACCATCGTGAAATGCTTCTGGTGGCCATTGAGCCAGGCCATGAAGACCACGCCGGTTTTGTAGAAACGTGTGGGTGCGGCAAAAATGTGGCGCGACAGCGGCACGGTGGGGCCGAGGATGGCGTGAAATTTCTCGACATTGCCTTGCGCGAGTTCGCCTAGTGCGGCGCTGGCGGCCGGTGCGATGGCGTCGAAGATGCCCAGCAGCGCATCACTCTGGCCGTGCATCGCTTCCTTGCCGAAACCATCGCCGGCAATCAGCTCGGCGTAGTTGAAGTCGTCGCCCGTATACATGCGTACGCCCGCTGGCAGCCTGCGGCGCATCGCGATTTCCTTGTCCTTGTCGAGCAGCGAGATCTTGATGCCGTCAACCTTGTCGGGGTGGGCGTTGATGATGCCGAGCGCCGTGTTCATGGCTTTCTCAACATCGCTGCTGCCCCAGTAACCCGCCAGCGCCGGGTCGAACATGTCGCCCAGCCAGTGCAGCACCACGGGTTGCCTGGCCTGGCTCAGGATACGGTCGTAGACGCGTTCATAGTCTGCGGGGCTTTTGGCGACGCGGGCGAGCGCGCGGCTGGCCATCACGATGAGCTTGCCGCCGAGTTTTTCAATCGCGGCCATCTGCTCTTCGTAGCCGGCGATGACTTCATCGACGCTCTTGACGTTTTCCAGCACCAGGTGGTCGGTGCCGCAACCGGAAGCGACCAGCGCGCCCGGCACTTCCTTGGCGGCGTCGAGTGAACGGCGGATCAGTTCCAGAGAAGTGGGCCAGTCCAGGCCCATGCCGCGCTGCGCCGTGTCCATGGCTTCGGCCACACCCAGGCCCAGCGACCACAGGTGACGGCGGTAGGCAATAGTCGTGTCCCAGTCGATCGCGCAATTGACCCAGGGGTCGATCGCGGCCAGCGGGTCGGCGACCACGTGGGCGGCCGAGTAGGCGATGCGGTTGAATTTGACGCCCGGTGCGGGCTTCACCGGTGTGCGGCCTTGCAGCGTGTAAGGCCGCAGGCCGCCCGCGGCGACAGGCAGGGAAAGGGTTAAAGCCATGAATCTACCTTTTCTGTATGAAAAATGTGCCTGTAGCCCTTATCTCATGGGCGCGAGCAGCTATCAAACTTGTAGCGCGGGCACGTCCACCCAGCGGCGTTCCTTCCAGCTTTCGAGCGCGGCTTCAACCAGCTGCACGCCTTTGGCGCCTTCGGGCAGCGTCCATTTGTAGGGTTCGTTTTCCACCACGTGGCGGATGAAGTGCTCCCACTGGATCTTGAAGCCGTTGTCGTAGGTCTGGGAGTCCGGCACTTCCTGCCACTGGTCGAAGAAGTTCATGGTCTGCTTCTCGTCGGGGTTCCAGACCGGACGTGGTGTGGTCACACGCGACTGGGCCCGGCAGGACGACAGGCCGGCGACGGCCGAGCCGTGTGTGCCGTCGACATGGAAGGTGACCAGGTCGTCGCGGCGCACGCGTGTGGCCCAGGACATGTTCATCTGCGCAATGACGGGTTCACCGTTGTGACCGACCAGTTCAGCCGTGGCGTAGGCCGCGTCGTCGGCGGTGGCCTTGTAGGGCTTGCCGGCTTCGTCCCAGCGTTCGGGAATGTGGGTGGCGCCTATGCAGGAGATGGACTTGACTTCGCCGAACAGGTTGTCCAGCACGTAGCGCCAGTGGCACATCATGTCCAGGATCATGCCGCCGCCGTCTTCGGTGCGGTAGTTCCAGCTCGGGCGCTGGATCGGCTGCAGGTCGCCTTCAAAGACCCAGTAACCGAACTCGAGCCGTACCGAGAGCATCTTGCCGAAGAAGCCGGCGCGGCGCAGCATGTCAAGCTTGCGCAGGCCGGGCAGGAAGAGTTTGTCTTGTACGGCGCCGTGTTTCAGGCCGGACTTTTCGGCCAGGCGGGCGATCTCGACGGCCTCGTTGAGGTTGGTGGCAATCGGCTTTTCGCAGTAGACATGTTTGCCGGCGCGGATGGCCTTGGCCAGCAGGGTGGGGCGCATCTGCGTGGTGCCGGCGTCGAAGAAGATGGTGTCGTCCTTGTTCTTCAGCGCCTCGTCGAGGTCGGTGCCCCAACGCGCGAGGCCATGGGCTTTGGCCAGGGCTTCAATCTTTTCGGCGTTGCGGCCGATCAGGATCGGGTCGGGCATCACCTTGTCACCGTTGGAGAGCGTGACGCCGCCCTGTTTGCGGATCGCGACGATGGAGCGGATCAGATGCTGGTTCATGCCCATGCGTCCGGTGACGCCGTGCATGATGAGTCCTAGTCGTTGAGTAGCCATGGGGTCCTTTGAGGAGGTGAAAAATGCGGCGGCCCTACCTGGTCCGGCCAGGGGTGTTGGAGGGACGGGACGCTGCGGGGAAACTGACCGGGTGTTACTGGGTGGGCTGCAGGCCAGCGGCCTTGACCAGCACGGCATTGCTCTTGATCTCGTCCTTGATATAGGTGTCGAACTGCTCGGGCGAGAGTGTCCAGGTGTCGGCGCCCAGGGCGGCGAAGCGTTCCTTGACTTCGGGCGTGTTCAGGGCCTTGATCACTTCGTCGTGCAGGCGGTTGACGATGTCGCGCGGTGTTTTCGCGGGGGCCATCATGCCGATCCAGAAGTTGAACTCTGAACCCGGAACGCCGGCTTCAGCCGTGGTGGGGACCTGGGGCAGGGCGCTGGCGCGTTTGGGCGAGCCGACCGCGAGGGCCACGAGCTGGCCGTTCTTGATCTGGCCTATCACCGGTGCGATCGGCGAGAAGTAGTAGTCGACGCGGCCGGCCATCACTTCTGTCACGGCTTCACCGGAGCCCTTGAAGGGAATGTTGGTGGCTTCGATTTTGGCGGCGAGCTTGAATTTCTCGGCGTTCAAGTGGGTGGCGCTGCCCTGGCCGGCCGAGGCGAAGTTCATGCTGCCGGGCTTGGCGCGAGCCGCGGCCAGCAGCTCCTGCAGGGTCTTGATGTTTTTGGCCGGCGACATGACCAGCACATTGGGCGTGCTGGAGATCGGCGTCACACCCGTGAAGTCGCCCAAGGTGTCGAACGGCAGCTTGGCGAATGTCGAGGGGCTGACCGTGTGCGAGGACGAGTGGATCATGATGGTATAGCCGTCCGGCGCGGCCGTGGCCACGGCCTGCTGGCCGATGGTGCCGCTGGCGCCGCCGCGGTTGTCGATCACCAGTGTCTGGCCCATGCTTTGGCTCATCTTGTCGGTGATGGCGCGGGCAATGATGTCGGTGGTGCTGCCCGCGGCAAAAGGCACGATGACCCGGATGGGCTTGTTGGGGTAGGCGCCCTGGGCGCTGGCCACCAGGGGTGACAGTGCCGCCAGGCAGGTGAGGCTGGCCACTGCGGCACGACGTGTGAATTTCATGTGCTTTGTCTCCTGAAAGGGGTCATTGAAGGACTGCGAAAGACCTGTGCATGCCGCCGGTGTTGTTGGGTTACCGGAATGCAGTTTACTCATAATTCACCAATAAGTGAATTACGAATTGTAAAAATGGCCTCGTCGCTGCGTCAATGACTGCCCGGAATCAGTTTCTAAGGACATACCCTAGGATGACCTCGCACATGTGCGAGAGTCGCTCGTGGCGGGCTTTGGGCGTCATGAGATCGCGCCCGAAAATGGCCGACAGCGTGTGGTTGTTCGACAGGTAGAAATACGACATGCCGGCAATGGAAACGTAGAGCTGCACCGGGTCGATGCCGCCGCGAAACAGCCCGTCTGCGCGCCCGCGCTCCAGGATTTCCGCCAGCGTCTGGACCAGGGGCGAGTTCATTTCCTGTACGCGGCTGGACATGGCCAGATGCCGCCCCTGGTGCAGGTTTTCACTGTTGAGAAGCGTCAAAAACTCCGGATGGGCAATGTAGTATTCCCAAGTGAATTCCGTGAGGCGGCGGATGGCTTGCGCCGGATTCATGTCGCGCAGATGCAGCTCTGTTTCTGCCTCGCGGATGTCGGCATAGGCGTTTTCCAGCACCGCCAGGAAGAGCTCGTCCTTGCTCTTGAAGTAGTAGTAGATCAGGCGTTTATTGACGTCGGCGCGCTCGGCAATCCGGTCTACCCGCGCACCGCCCAGGCCGTGTTGTGCGAACTCGTCGCGGGCCGCCAGCAGGATGGCCAGCTGGGAGCGGTCGGCATCGCGCGAGCGGGGTTCGGCGGGCTTGGTTTTAGGGGTCGGCATGGCAAGAATTTAACTGTTTGGTGAATTAAAGCAAGAACACTCGAGAGTCATCGTTATTGGATGACAGACAGCGGCCAAGGGTACCTCCATAATGAAGCAGGTACCGGCCGTCCGCGCCGGCGCCCCTGAGGCAAAGGAGATGGTCATGAACAATTCAGACACGCCGAAAGACGGCGACTTCGCAAACTGGGTAGACCAGAAAGCCGAGGCGCTCAAATTTGAACTGGGTGAAAAATTCCCGGTACCGCCGTCCGAACTGCATTCTCCCTCGGTGCACGTAGAGACCGGCCGGCAGAAGCTGGAAGAAGTACTGCTCGAACACGAGGAGCCGACGCAGGAGTTCCTCGACGAACTGGCCGCCCTCGAATCGGCCCCGCCGCTGAGCGACGAAGAGCTGGCGCGCCAGGCCCTCGCCGCCGGCGGTGGTGACGGCGACGCGGCTACGCCCGAATAATTGTTCCACCCCCGTCCAGGCTCACTGCGTGTAGCCTGTTCCCCCCTCAAGGGGGCGGCGCCTGCGGCCCGGCAAAGCCGAAAAATTGAGCCACCCCTATCGGGCTCACTTCGTGTAGCCCTTTTCCCCTTGCAGGGGACGGCGCCTGCGGCCCGGCAAAGCCGGTTCCGCGGCACCCGCTTGGTTGAAGAGTCGCCGCTAGGTCGCTGCGCCTGTGCACATTCCAGCGGCACAATAGGCTCATGACCACCCCTCAACTCGCCGGCCACCTTCTCGTCGATTGCCTTCTGGCCCAGGGCGTTACCCATGCATTTGGTGTTCCGGGTGAAAGCTATCTGGCCGTGCTCGACGGCCTGCATGCGCGCCAGGACAGGATCCAGTTCGTCACCTGCCGGCAAGAGGGCGGCGCGGCCTTCATGGCTGAGGCCCACGGCAAGCTGACGGGCCGGCCGGGCGTGTGCATGGTCACGCGCGGGCCGGGCGCCACCAATGCGTCCATCGGCGTGCACACGGCCTTCCAGGATTCAACCCCCATGGTGCTGCTGGTGGGGGACGTGGCCAGCGACTGCCGCGACCGTGAAGCCTTCCAGGAGGTGGACTACGCCAGTTTCTTCGGGCCCAGCACCAAGGGTTTTGCCAAGAGAGTGGAGCGCATCGATGAGGCCGACCGCGTCCCTGAATACGTGGCGCGTGCCTTCGCTACCGCCATGAACGGCCGGCCCGGTCCCGTGGTGCTGGTCTTGCCTGAAGACATGCTGACGCGCATGACGGCCGCGCAGCCGCTGCCGCGTGTTGAGGCCGTGCAGGCCTGGAGCGACCCGGGCTCGCTGCGTACGCTGCGCGAGATGCTGCTCAAGTCCGAGCGCCCGCTCGTCATCGCCGGCGGCGGCGGCTGGACGCCGCAGTCGGCGCAGGCGTTGCAGCGCTTTGCCGAAAACTGGAAGCTGCCGGTGGGCAATGCCTTTCGCTTCCAGGACACCTTTGACAACCACCATCCGCTCTACGCGGGCGACGTGGGTATCGGCCTGAACCCGAAGCTGGCCGCACGCGTGAAGGCAAGCGACCTGATCATCGCCATAGGCCCGCGTCTGGGTGAGATGACGACCGGTACTTACACGCTGCTGGAGGCGCCCCGGCCCAAGCAAAAGCTGGTGCATATCCATTCGAGCGCCGAGGAGCTCAACCGCGTCTACCAGGCCGATCTGGCCATCAACGCCACCATGAACGCGGCTGCGCGATCGCTGGAGGTACTCACGGCGCCGGTGTCTGTGGCCTGGGAAGCCTGGACCACATCCGCGAACGAGGACTATCTGGAAAACCTCAAGCCGACACCTTCCGCGAACCTGCCGGGTGATATCGACATGCCCGCCATCGTCGGCATGCTGCAAAAGCACCTGCCGGCGGATGCAGTGCTGACCAACGGCGCCGGCAACTTTGCCAGCTGGGTGCATCGTTTCTTTCAGCATCACGGTCTCGTCAAAGGCCACAAGACGCAGCTGGCCCCCACCGTGGGCGCGATGGGTTATGGCGTGCCGGCCGGTATTGCTGCGGCCATCACGACAGGACGGGTGGCTTTCACCATCGCGGGTGATGGCGACTTTTTGATGAACGGCCAGGAGCTGGCCACTGCCGTGCAGCACGGCGCCAAAAGCATCATCGTGCTGCTCAACAACGGCATGTACGGGACGATCCGCATGCACCAGGAGCGGGAGTATCCAACACACCAAAGTGGTTCAAGCCTGAACAACCCGGATTTTGCGGCGCTGGCGCGCGCCTACGGTTACGCCGGCGTGCGCATCACGCGCACCGCGGATTTTGAGGCGGAATTGCTTGCGGCGCTGGCTCGCAAGGAGGGCACGGTGATTGAGGTCACGCTGGATCCGGAAGTCATCACCACGCGTGGCACCTTGTCGGCGATTACGCAAAACGCTCTGGCCAAGGCGCCGTAACCATTGCAGCAATGCGGGCCGCTACCGGATAGCTACTGGCCTGCGTACTGGTCCGCGGCGACGATTTTGGGGTCGAACTTCAAGCCGGCCAGTTCCTCGATCTCCGCGATGGCGGCCTGGTTGCGTTCGAAGGCCGGCATGTCTATCGACTCATAGGTGTCGCCGAACTGCCTGATCGGTTTTTCCTGACTGAAGACGAAACCATAGGCCAACAGCTTCGCGCCGCGTTTTTGCGATTCGGGCACGACCACAACCTTCCAGAATTTTTTGGGGATTTTGACCTTGCCGGTTCCCCAGTTTTTGGACTCGAAGAATTCGGTGAGCACCGGCCCCGCGAACAGCACGGCGCGCCCGCCCGACTCCTGAACCTGGTCGGTGAGCAGGCGCTCAAACTGGCCCCAGATACCGACCACTCCGCCTTC
Source organism: Polaromonas sp. P3_B4 (assembly GCF_056402835.1). Lineage (NCBI taxonomy): Bacteria > Pseudomonadati > Pseudomonadota > Betaproteobacteria > Burkholderiales > Comamonadaceae > Polaromonas > Polaromonas sp. P3_B4. The sequence goes on along the minus strand of NZ_JBFUGQ010000001.1, from coordinate 1,896,730 downwards.
ATAGACGCGCTGGCCGCTGCGGTCATTGGGGTTCTCCTGGTTGAATGCCTCATGCTGCGGCGTGCAGTTGGGCCAGTGGTAGCTGTCGGCGTTCGCGAATTCGGTTTCGTCCGCGTCGGCGCCCCAGCAGTTGTCTTCGCGGCGGACAATGTGCCCGCGGTCAATCCGTTTGGCCGGGCCGTAGACGTCCTTGTTGAGCAACTGGTATTCCAGCGGCAGCCGCGGGTCTTCTCGCCAGTTTTCCCCTCCGAAATCCGCCCGCTTCCGCGGGTCGGTGCGTGATTTGGGGCGGTAGTCGTAGTTCGAGGCGGTCCACAGGCACATGCGTGTCGGCTTGTGCATCACGAGGGAAAAGTGGTGGTAGTCAAGCGGTAGCGGATCGGTCGGCGCCAGGTGGCTTGTCTTCACTGCGGGCACGTCGTCCACACCGGCATTGAATTCCTCATAATCGGCAACCGAATAGAGGGCACCATCCCATCGCGATTGGGCCACAGGGGCTGGAACCTCCTGGCCGAGGAATTTCGGGTTGTATCCCTTGCGGCCCGCGTAGTCCTCGTCGAAAACCAGGGACTTTTCCTGAAAGGCGGTGAAGAGGCCATCCGCCGAAGGCGCACCGGAACCATCAGGCAAACGAACTTGCGCGGCCGCCGCCGGTGCAGGCACCGACACGGGCGCAGCGGCGGCAGGCACGCCGGGCTGAAGCGCCTGCCCGCCATAGACGTGCAGGGTTACAGGCCCCGAGAAATTGAAGGTGTTGCCGCCGCCGGGCCGTGAGGCGAGAGGTAAGAGGGATGACGAGGGGGGGCCGGCCGGCACGCTCTCTGTGCCGGTGAGCGGGTCTGCCGTGGTCGCCAGCAATTGCCGGGCGATCATGCGCATGGATTCTGGAATCGACATGGATTTAAGCCTTTCAACGATGAAACTGACGCGCGCGCCCTCATTGGCGATCCACTGGATGTCGTCGTCGCTTTGCGACTCCGGGTCCCAGGGCGCGCCCCGTTTGTCCAGGATCCGGCCGTCCCGCATCGCCGGCACGCCGCAGTGGTGCAGCGCCACCAGTTCCCAGTCGGTGTTGTAGACCGGGGAGCCGGAGGAGCCCGGCCGCGTGTCCGTCTCATAGTGAAGAAAGCCGGTGGGCAGGATGTCCATTAACTTGTTGTCGCTGATGGCGAAGGCCCGCGGCCCGCCGGCGGGGTGCTGGATGATATTGACCGGAGCGCCCGTCAACACCTTGCCCGTTGCCTCGATCAGCCGCGTCCAGCCGCATGAGGCAATCTGGTCGCTCTCGCGGCTGCGGGGCTGCACCGCCACGATCGTGAAGTCGAGGTCCGGGTCGGTAACAAAGAAACGGTCTGGATCGAAGTCGTAGTATTTGCCGTTGTTGATGCCGTACTCATCGCGCACGTAGAAAAAATTCGCCGCGTGGCCGTCGACGTCGATCTTCGAAGGAAACACGTGATGATTCGTCAGTAGCAGGTCGAACCCGATCAGCAGGCCCGTGGCCACGCCGATGGGCGTATGGCCGGCGCTGCGCTGCTGGACGATGCGGGCCACGGGTTTCGCGGCGTCCGAGGCCTGGACGCTGGGCGCGTATTCCACGGGATTCCACGTACCAATGGCACGCTCGGGGAAAAGGGGAAAGCCGCCCGCGGCCCTGGTTAATTGACGGGCTGTCCATTCCGCTTGGCGCTTGGGTGTGTCGGCGGCGCCCGGGCCTTGGTTCCGGATTTTTTCAAGGCCGGTTTCGCGCTGCTTCATGCGCTCTTCCCAACGCCGGGCCGCATCCGTCAGGATGCCCTGTTGCCTCGTCTTGACCGCTCCGAGTGTCTGTCCCATTTCTTGTTCCTTCGCCGGCCTTCGGCCTGCAGAATTCGGGGAAATGGATATTCCTCCATTCCACGGGAAAATGCACCCTCCAGTCGGAGGAGGCTTCACAAGCAGGGTTAGTGCAGACCTGTAAAGACGTACAGCGGCTCGCGAAAAACAAGGCGCCACAATGAAAAAACCCTCCTTGAAGAAGGAGGGTTTTGAATGGAGGCGGCTTTATGACAAAGCCGCTTCAAGCCATGAAGGATTATTCCTTGATGTCGACAGCGTAGAAGTTGTGGCGGCCGAACGGGCTGTTCTTGTAGCCGATCACGCTTTTGCGGATGGGCTTGAGCTGCACCGCGTGGGCGATGGTGAACCAGGGAGCCTGTTCCTTGAAGATGACCTGGGCCTGCTGGTAGAGCTTGATGCGCTCGGCAGGATTGGTCACCGTCTTGGCTTTCAGGACCAGGTCTTCATAAGGCTGGTAGCAGAACTTGGCGATGTTGGAACCGCTGGCGGACTGGGCTGAAGCGCAGCCGAGCAGGGTGTACATGAAGTTGTCAGGATCGCCGTTGTCGCCGGTCCAGCCCAGCATGCCCATCTGGTGTTCGCCAGCCTGCAAACGCTTGCGGTACTCGCCCCATTCGAAGCTCTTGATCTCGGCGGTCACACCGACCTTGACCAGGTCAGCCTGCATCAACTCGGCAATGCGCTTGGCGTTCGGGTTGTACGGGCGCTGCACGGGCATGGCCCACAGGTCGGTGGTGAAACCGTTGGGGAAGCCGGCCTGGGCCAGCAATTTCTTGGCGGCTTCGGGGTTGTACTCGTCGTCCTTGATGGCGTTGTTGTATGCGGCCATGGTTGGCGGGATCGGGTTCTTGGCGGCAACACCGGTGCTCAGGTACACACCGTCAACAATGGCTTTCTTGTTGATGGCCATGTTGATGGCCTTGCGCACGCGCACGTCGTCAAACGGCTTCTTGGTCGTGTTGTAGGCGAGGTAGCCCACGTTCAGGCCGGCCTGCTCGACGATCGTCACGTTCGCGTCCTTGCGGATCGCGTCGAGGTCGGCGGGATTGGGGTAGGGCATGACGTGGCATTCGTTCTTCTGCAGCTTGGCCCAGCGGACCGAAGCGTCAGGCGTGATCGAGTACACGAGGTCGTCGATCTTGGCTTTGCCGCCCCAGTATTGCGGGAAGGCCTTGTAGCGGATGACCGCGTCTTTTTGGTACTGAACCAGGTAGAAGGGGCCGGTGCCGACCGGGTCCTGGTCGATTTTTTCCGGCGTGCCGGCTTTCAGCATGGCGTCGGCGTATTCCTTGGACTGCAAGGCCGCGTAAGGCATGGCCAGGTTGGCGAGGAACGGTGCTTCAGGCTTGTCCAGCGTGATCTTGACGGTGTAGTCGTTGACCTTTTCCACCGATTTCAGCAGCTTGGGCATGCCCATGTCGCTGAAGTAGGAGTGGTTGGGGCTGGTGACCTTGAAGAAAGCGTTGTCTTCTTTCCACTGGCGTTCGAACATGAACAGCACGTCGTCTGCGTTGAAGTCGCGCGTTGGTTTGAAGGCCTTATTGCTGGCATGCCACTTCACGCCCTTGCGCAGGTGGAAGGTGTATTCCTTGCCGTCGGCGGAAATGTCCCATTTTTCGGCCAGGCCGGGAACGACCTTGGTGCCGCCGTATTCGAATTCCACGAGGCGGTTGTAGACGGGTTCGTTGGCATCAAACGACGTACCCGTGGTGTTGACGCCAGGGTAGAAGTTTTCGGGGCTGCCTTCAGAGCAGAACACCAGCGTCTTCGCGGAGACGGGTGAAAGTGCCAGCAGCGCTGGCAGGGCAACAGCGCACAGCAATGCGCGCTGGACCGGACGCAGCCGGCTTGCACTTGGTTTGGTCTGAATCATTTGACGATCCCTTTGGAGGTTAATGCTGCTTCTTGCAGCGGGGCTTGCGGCCAGATTGCACAACATTTGTGACGTTGTGCGCCCTGGTCATTGAAAAACGTGGCCTGAAACCGGTGCTTGAGCGCATGGTTTCAGGTCACGCAGTGAGAAAGTTTTCAGCATAGTGGCACGCAACCTGCCGCTCTGCAACTTCACGCAGCTGCGGCCTTTCGGCGCGGCAACGGTCGGTGACGTGGGGGCAGCGGGTGGAAAACACGCAACCGGTGGGCGGGTTCAGCGGCGAGGGCAGCTCGCCCTTGAGCACGATGCGCTGTTTGACGCCGGTGCCGGCCAAGCCGGGTGTGGAGGCCAGCAGGGCCTGGGTGTAGGGGTGCAGGGGTCGGTTGAACAGGGCATTTTTCTCGCCTTGTTCAACGGCATGGCCCAAGTACATCACCAGCACGTCGTGGGCGATGTGGCGCACCACACCCAGATCGTGCGAGATGAACAGGTAAGCCAGGCCCATGGACTGCTGCAGGTCGGCCAGCAGGTTGAGCACCTGGGCCTGGATGGAGACGTCAAGAGCCGACACCGGCTCATCGGCCACTACCACGATGGGGTTGAGCATCAGCGCGCGCGCGATGGCGATGCGTTGGCGCTGGCCGCCTGAAAACATGTGGGGATAGCGGTCATAGTGCTCTGGGCGCAGGCCCACCATGGCCAGCATGGCGCGTGCCTTTTCGGCGCGCTCCGCAGCGTTCAGGGTGGTGTTGATTTCAAGCGGCGCTTCAAGGATGGCGCCGATTTTCTTGCGCGGGTTGAGTGAGCCGTAGGGGTTCTGGAACACCAGCTGCACGGCCTTGCGCAGGCCCACGCGCTTTTCGGGGGAGCCGACGGCGTCGATGCCGGTGATGCGCAGTTCGCCGCCCGTGGGCGTTTCGATCAGCGACACCATGCGGGCCAGCGTCGATTTGCCGCAGCCGGATTCGCCCACGACAGCCAGCGTCTTGCCGGCATGGACCGAGAAGGACACGCCGCCGACGGCTTGCAGGTGGTCGGACTTGCGCATGAAACCGCGGCGGATTTCGTAAACCTGTTTGAGGTTTTTGGCCTCGACGACGGGGCCGGTAGGCAGGGTGCCTGGGGTAGTGACGGTGGCGGTGCTCATTGCGCGGCCTCCATCACGGGGGTGTCGCGTTCGATGTTGGCCTCGCGGCTGGGATCACCCAGTGGGTAGTGGCAGCGAACCATGCCGTCCTTCCAGGCGCGCAGCAGCGGGCGCTCGTTGCGGGAATGTTCGGTGGCATAGGCGCAGCGCGGGGCAAACAGGCATCCGGCAGGGCGGTCATAGAGGCCGGGCACCATGCCGGGGATGGTTGCCAGGCGCGCGCTACCGTCGCTGCGCTCGGGCAGGGCCGACAGAAGTGCTTCGGTGTAGGGATGCTGCGGGGTGTTGAAGAGGGCGTGTGCGCTTTGCTCTTCCATGATCTGGCCGGCGTACATCACCGCGATGCGCTGTGCCATTTCGGACACCACGCCCATGTTGTGCGTGATCAGCACCAGGGCCATGCCACGCTCTTTTTGCAGGCTGCGCAGCAGGTCCAGGATTTGGGCCTGGATGGTGACGTCGAGCGCCGTGGTGGGCTCGTCGGCAATCAGCAGGCGCGGGTTGCAGGCAATCGCCATGGCAATCATCACGCGCTGGTTCATGCCGCCCGACAGTTGGTGCGGATAGGCCTTCAGGCGGCTTTCGGGTGAATTGATGCCGACCTGCTCAAGCAGTTCGATAGCCTTGCGTGTGGCCGCCTTTTTATCCATGCCCAGGTGCAGACGCAGGGTTTCGGTGATCTGGAAGCCGACGGTGAAGCAGGGGTTCAGGCTGGTCGTGGGTTCCTGGAAGATCATCGCGACGTCTTTGCCGATGAGCTTGTTGCGCTCGCCTTGCGACAGCTTGAGGAGGTCGTGGCCGGCAAACCGCAGTTTGTCGGCTTTCACGCGGCCGGGGTAGGCCACCAGGCCCATCAAGGCCATCATGGTGACGCTCTTGCCGGAGCCGGATTCGCCCACGATGCCGAGGACTTCGCCTTCTTCCAGCGACAGGCTGATGCCGTCGACGGCGTGCATCACGCCGTTTTGTGAGGGAAATTCAACAGAAAGATTTTCGATTTCAAGAAGGGCCATATTAGTAACTCCCCCTTCTCGGCTCACTTCGTGTAGCCGGATCCCCCCGCAGGGGGCAACAGCTGCGGCCCGGCAAAGCCGGTTCCGCGCTGTTACTTGCGAAGAGGTTCATGAGGGGTGGGTGAATCTTGTTCATCTTTTTAGCTTGGGATCGAATGCATCACGCAGTCCGTCGCCGAGCAAATTGAAGGCCAGCACAGTGATCAAAATTGCGAGGCCGGGGAAGGTGACTACCCACCAGGCGCGCAGGACGAATTCGCGGGCGTCGGCCAGCATGGTGCCCCATTCGGGTGAGGGCGGCTGGGCGCCCAGGCCCAGGAAGCCCAGGGCGGCTGCGTCCAGGATGGCGGTGGACACGCCGAGCGAGGCCTGGACGATCAGCGGCGCCGTGCAGTTGGGCAGGATTTCGCTGAACATGAGGCGGATGCGGCTGGCACCGCTCATGCGTGCGGCGGTTACGTAGTCGCGCGAGGTTTCGGCAATCACCGCGGCGCGTGTGATACGGACGTAATGCGGCAGCACGACGATGGCGACAGCCAGCATCGCGTTCATCAGGCCGGGACCGAGGATGGCCACGATCACGATGGCCAGCAGCAGGCTGGGCAGCGTGAGGATGATGTCCATCAGGCGCATCACCGCGATCTCGAAGATGCCGCGGAAAAAGCCTGCCAGCAGGCCCAGCACCGTGCCGACGACCACCGACAGCGCCACCACAGCCAGGCCGATGACCAGCGACAGGCGGGCGCCGTACATCAACCTGGTCAGGATATCCCGGCCGATCGCGTCTGTGCCCAGGGGGTAAGTCCATGACCCGCCGGTTTGCCAGGCTGGGGGTTTGAGGAACACCGCGTTGTTGGTGATATTGGGCGCATGCGGCGCCAGCAGCGGCGCGAACAGCGCGATCAGCAACACGCCAATGACAATGACCAGGCCGATCACGGCGCCGTTGTTTGCACTGAAGTAGTTCCAGAATTCGCGCAGCGGATGCGGTGGCGCGGGCGCAGTAGCGGGTTTCAAGGTGGCCGTGCTCATCGCTGATGCCTGATGCGTGGGTTAATGATGCCGTAGGTGATGTCCACCAGCAGGTTGACGGCCATGACGATGGCGCCCAGCAGCAGGATGCCGCCCTGCAGCACGGGGTAGTCGCGGCGACTGATGGCTTCGATCAGCCACTTGCCGACGCCCGGCCAGGAAAAAATGGTTTCGGTGAGGATGGCGCCGGTGAACAGCACGCCCACCTGCAGGCCGATCACGGTGACCACCGGGATCAGCGCGTTGCGCAGCGCATGCAGGGCCACCACGCGCAGGTTGGAGAGGCCTTTGGCGCGCGCGGTGCGGATGTAGTCCTCGCCCAGCACTTCCAGCATGGCCGAGCGCGTCATGCGCGCGATCACCGCCAGCGGGTTGGTGCCCAGCACGATCATGGGCAATATCAGGTGCGAGGCGGCCGACCAGAACGCGCCCTTGTCGTCCGACAGCAGCGAGTCGATCAGCAGAAAGCCGGTGGTGGGCTCGATGAAGTACTGCACGGAGAGCCGGCCCGACACGGGTGTCCAGCCGAGCTGCACCGAGAACAGCAGGATCAGCAGCAGCCCCCACCAGAAAATAGGCATGGAATACCCCGTGAGGGACACCCCCATGACGCCATGGTCGAGTATGGAGTTTCGCTTGACCGCCGCCAGAATGCCCGCGGGGATGCCGATCAGCAGTGCAAACAAGATGGCGCACACGGCGAGTTCGATGGTGGCCGGAAACAGCGTGAGGAATTCGCGCAGTACAGGCTCCTGCGTGATCAGGGACTTGCCCAGGTCACCCTTGAGGACCCGGCCGATGTAGATGCCGTACTGCACCATTACGGGTCGGTCCAGGCCATATTCCTTGAGCAATTGCGCGTGGCGCACCGGATCGATGCCGCGCTCGCCCGCCATGGTTTCGATCGGGTCGCCGGGCACCATGCGGATCAGGAAGAAGGCCAGCAGAGTCATCCCCAAAAAGGTGGGAATGATCAGGCTCAGTCGGGTAAAAATAAAGCGCAGCATTATCGCGGGATGCTAAGGCAGGACTTGGCGCGGGGTGTGGGAAAACCGTCGCGCTGGTGACAGGCAGGGCGCGCGAAATTTTCCGCCGCCTCGGTTTTTGAATGCAGTAGCTGCAGTGGCATCGACATGGAGTCTTGTTTTGTTAAGTCTGGTGCGGGCGGTGCCGCGGGGAATTTTTTATCTTAGCAACAATAGCGTCGGTTTTCGACTGTGCCGCTGGTGGCAGGCTACCGAGTAACCCTATGGCATTAGCAGACGTTTCAGGTAGTTTTGGGCGTTAATGGAAGCGGGCGGAAGAGCGCCGGAGTAACGCAGGAAGCGTGCCAGCGGCTGGGCGCTTTGGCATAGGCCCCGCTGCACGCGCGCATAAAAAAAGGCCGGTAGATACCGGCCTTTTGATATCGGCAAGAGCCGATTACTTGACGTGCTTGCCGATCAGGCCAGCCATCTCGAACATCGACACCTGCGCCTTGCCGAAGACGGCACGCAGTTTTTCGTCGGCGTTGATCATGCGCTTGTTGACCTTGTCCTGCAGGCCCTTGGATTTGATGTAAACCCACAGCTTGCTGACGATCTCGGTACGTGGCAGAGGCTTGTCGCCCACCACGGCTGCCAGTGCGGGGCTCAAGGTCAGTGCCTTCATGAACGCTGCATTGGGAGTGCGCTTTTTGGCAGGCGCTTTTTTCGCTGCTGGCTTTTTGGCCGCAACTTTCTTGGCGGGAGCTGCTTTCTTCGCGGCTACCTTCTTTGCAGGCGCTGCCTTTTTCGCAGGAGCCTTCTTCGCAGGAGCTGCTTTCTTCGCAGCTACTTTCTTTGCCGGAGCAGCCTTTTTTGCAGGCGCTTTTTTAGCCGGTGCTTTTTTTGCAGTTGCCATGATTGATTTTCCTTCTAGAAGTTGATAAATCACCACACGGATAACTACTCTTCCTTGTGGCAATGCGGATGCTACTGGAGAAAAACGCAGTTTCCTAGTGCAAACGCACTTTATTTGCGCCTGGATGTTGCAGATTTACCTCTGAAAATCAGGAAAACGCCTATGAGAATCACGCCGCAAGCCGCCCATTCGCCCCCGGTGACGTGCTCTCCGGCGAAAAATGCGCCCAGAAAAATCGCGATCAACGGGTTCACAAAGGCGTAGCTGGTGGCCACTGCAGGTGACGCATTGGCCAGCAAATACAGGTAGGCGCTGAAGGCGATGAGCGAGCCGAACACCACGAGATAGAGCCATGCGAGCAGGGCTTCGGGCTGCGCCGGCCAGTTGGCGGCGGCCTGGTGGTGCTCACCCAATGCAAGAGAAATCACCATCAACACCGCGCCGCCACACAACATTTCGCTGGCAAAACCCGCGGGGCCGTTCGCCAGCGGCAGCCGGGTGGTGGACAGCACCGAGCCAAGTGACCACAGCAAGGTCGCCCCCGCAATGCACGCCATGCCGACGGGAGCAGCGCTAAAGCTGGAGCCTTGCACCAGCATCAGCACACCTGCCAGCCCCACCACCATGCCCAGGAACTCCAGCCTGCTGGGCCGCTGGCCCAGCAGGAGGCCCCAGGCCGACACCATCATGGGAACCACCGCGATGAAGGTGGCGATCAGTCCGGAGCCGATGTGAACTTCAGCCGATGCTGTCAGCCCCATCCCGCCGCCCAGCATCAGGGTGCCGATGACGGCGGCGTTGGCCCACTCGCGCCTGCTGGGCAGCTTGTGCCCGCGTATCAGCACCCAAGCCATCATCAGAAGGCCGGCCGCCAGGAAACGCGTGCCCATCTGGAAGAAAGGCGGAAAGCTGATCAGGGCAAAGCGGATTGCCAGGTAAGTGGAGCCCCACACCAGGTAACAGGCGAGCAGGGCAGGGATCAAAAGCGCCGGCGCTTTGCCGGTGGCGGAGGATGAAATGAGTGCGGAGGTCATGCCCGCATGGTAGGTTGCCAAACGCCCTCAGACTATGCAAAACTAACGGCAAAACTGCAGCTGGCCTTTAAATTTAAAGCTTAAAAAGCGATATGACCGAAACCACCGAATGGGACCATTACGACAGCCGCATCCTCGGCGAACTGCAGCGCGATGCGCGGATCACCATGGCCGAGCTGGGCCGCCGTGTTCACCTGAGCCAGCCGGCAGTCACGGAGCGTGTGCGCAAGCTCGAACTGGGCGGCGTGATCAAAGGTTACCGGGCCGAGGTTGACCTGGCGCGGCTGGGTTACGGCATACGCGCTATCGCGCGGGTAGGGCGGGTCGAGTACGCCCGGGTGGTCAAGCTGATCGAGCAGACGCCCGAAGTGATCAATGCCTACAACGTCACCGGCGAGGACAGCTGGGTGCTGGAAATCGCGGTGATCGACGTGGCGCACCTGGACGCGGTGGTGACCAAGTTCTGCATCCTCACCGAGACCTCGACCTCCATCGTGCTGAATGCCCCCCGCGAGAATGCGGTGGTCTTGCCCGCCCGGCGCGAAGACATCAAACCCGTCATCAAGAAAGTCACCGGAAAATGAGCCAAGACAATCTCGCCTCCTTCGCCACCTGCGATCTCTGCGACCTCCACAAAGGCGACACCTCGGGCCGCTTCAGGGTGCTTCCGCCGGTTTTCAGGAGCTATGGCGGGCATCAGAAGTTCAGCGGGCCTGTGGTCACCGTTCAGTGCTTTGAAGACAACTCGCCAGTCAAGGCGGCGGTGGAGTCGCCCGGCGAGGCGCGCGTGCTGGTGGTGGACGGGGGCGCCTCGCTGCGCCGCGCGCTGCTGGGCGGCAATCTGGGCGCCGCCGCCGCCAAAAACGGCTGGGCAGGGGTGCTGATTGACGGTTGCGTGCGCGACGTGGCGGAGCTGGCGCAATGCCAGACCGGCATCCGCGCCCTGGCAAGCATGCCGCTGCCCACGGAAAGGCGCCAGGCGGGCCTGCGTGACATCGCTGTGCAGATACAGGGCGTCTGGGTGCGGCCGGGCGACTGGCTCTACTCCGACGAGGACGGGGTGGTGGTGATGCCGGCGCCTGCGCAAGCGTAGACGCAGGGCGCTTGCAATCCAGGCGCTCTGCCGCCGGGCGCAGAAGTTTGCAGCGGGGGCGCTGGATGGATTATTGGCAAAATCGGCCTGAAACCCAATAAACAAGGGCGTAAGCGGCTATAAATTTAATAGCACTCACGCGCTGTCTTTACGCAGCAGAGGCGGGCCGCTCATGCCCTGCTTCTCATTGCTGCCAAAAAATACTCAGAACCCCGCAAGAGCGATCGAGTTCTTCAGCGCTTGCCCACCGCCGTAGCTATCCTGCTCGGGTGGCACGCCGCCCAGCGACACGCGGATCGCGCAGTATTTGAACTCCGGGATCTTCGCAAACGGGTCCAGCGCGGCGTTGGTCAGCTTGTTGATGGCCGCCTCGTAGTAACAGAAAGGTACAAAAACCGCGCCGCGTGGCGAGCTTTCGTCGGCGCGGGCATACAGCTCCACCTTGCCGCGGCGTGACTCAATGGTCACCACGTCGCCGGGCTTGCCACCCATGGCGGCAAGGTCGAGCGGGTGTACCAGGGCGACAGGATCGGGCTCGATCGCGTCCAGCACCGTGGCGCGCCGGGTCATGCTGCCGGTGTGCCAATGCTCCAGCTGGCGCCCGGTGATCAGCACCATCGGGTATTCGGTGTCCGGGCGCTCATTGGCCGGGATGATGTCGGCCGGCACGAACTTCGCGCGGCCGCCTTCGCGGGGGAAGTCGTCCACGAATACCACCGATTGGCCGGGATCGCCTTCCTTCATGCAGGGGTAGGTGACCGAATGCTCGCGGTCAAGCCGGTCCCAGGTGATGCCGCCAATGCTCGGCATGGTGTGGCGCATCTCGTCGAAGACTTCGCTGACATGGTTGTAATGCCAGCCGCAGCCCATCCGGTTGGCGATCTGCGTAATGATCCAGAGGTCCTGGCGCGCATCGCCGGGCGGGTTGATCGCCTTGCGGCCCATCTGCACCAGGCGGTCGGTGTTGGTAAAGCTGCCGTCCTTTTCAGGAAAGGCGCTGGCCGGCAGGATCACGTCCGCCAGGTAGGCCGTTTCGGTCAGGAAGATGTCCTGCACCACGAGGTGCTCCAGCGCCGCCAGGGCTTCACGCGCGTGGTTGGCGTCGGGATCGGACATGGCCGGGTTCTCGCCCTGCACGTACATCCCCTTGATGCCGCCCTTTTTGATGGCGTGCATCACTTCGACCACCGTCAGGCCGACCTGGTCGTCCAGGGTGCCGGGGGCCAGCTTCCAGGCCTTCTCGAAACTGGCGCGGACCTCGGGCTTGGACACATGCTGGTAGTCTGGCAGCATCATGGGGATCAGGCCCGCGTCGGACGCGCCCTGCACGTTGTTCTGGCCGCGCAGAGGATGCAGGCCGGTACCGGGACGGCCGATCTGGCCGGTCATCAGCGAAAGGGCGATCAGGCAACGCGCGTTGTCGGTGCCGTGCACGTGCTGCGACACACCCATGCCCCACAGGATCATCGAGCCTTTGGAAGTGGCGAACAGCCGGGCCACATAACGCAGCGTGTCGGCATCGATGCCGCAGATAGGCGCCATCAATTCGGGCGTGTAGCCTTCGACGTTCTTGCGCAATTCTTCGTAGCCGATGGTGCGGCTGTCGATAAAGGCCTGGTCCACCAAGCCCTCGGTCACGATGACGTTCATCATCGCGTTGAGCATGGGCACGTCAGTATCGGGCTTGAACTGCAGGTGACGGTGCGCCACGCGCGTGAGGTCGGAGCGACGCGGATCCATCACGATCAGCTTGGTGCCGTTTTTCACGGCGTTCTTGATCCAGGTGGCGGCCACCGGGTGGTTCACCGTCGGGTTGGCGCCGATGATCACGACCACATCGGCCTTGGTGACATCCATGACGGGGTTAGAGACGGCGCCAGAACCAATGCCTTCCAGCAAGGCGACGACCGACGATGCATGGCACAGGCGCGTGCAGTGGTCCACATTGTTGCTGCCAAAGCCGGTGCGCACCAGCTTCTGGAACAGGTAGGCTTCTTCGTTGCTGCCCTTGGCAGAGCCAAAGCCGGCCAGCGATTTCTTGCCATGCTGGTCGCGGATGGCGGCCAGCTTGCCGCCGGCGAATTCCAGCGCTTCTTCCCAGCTGGCTTCGCGGAACACGTCCATCACGCGGTCCGGATCCATCGTGAAGTCGCCGGTTTTGGGCATGCCTTCGCGGCGGATCAAGGGTTTGGTCAGGCGATGGGGGTGGTGTGCATAGTCAAAGCCGTAGCGGCCCTTGACGCACAGGCGCTCATGGTTGGCGGGGCCGTCGCGCCCTTCAACAAACAGGATCTTGTCGTCCTTGACGTTGTAGGTCAGCTGGCAGCCGACACCGCAATACGGGCAGACCGACTCGACCTGCTTGTCCGGCACGGTGAGTGCAGCTTCACGGGCCGGCATCAACGCACCTGTCGGGCAGGCCTGGACACATTCGCCGCAGGCCACGCAGGTGGACACACCCATGGGGTCGTCCATGTCGAAAACAATCTTGGCCTGGTCGCCGCGGAAGGCCAGCCCGATCACGTCATTGACCTGTTCGTCACGGCAGGCGCGCAGGCAGCGCGTGCACTGGATGCAGGCGTCAAGGTTCACGGCGATGGCCGGGTGGGACACATCCTGACGCACCTGCGGGCGCGCCTCGAAGCGAGGCTTGCCGACCCCGATTTTGGCCGCCCACTGGTCCACCTCGTTGTTGCGGGTGTATTCCTTCTCGGGCATATCCGACAGCAACAGTTCCAGCACCATCTTTTGCGATGCCACGGCGCGCTCGCTATCGGTGACGACCTTCATGCCGGCGGCCGGTGCCCGGCAGCATGAGGGAGCGAGTACGCGCTCACCGTTGATCTCGACCATGCAGGAGCGGCAGTTGCCGACGGCTTCCAGGCCTTCCTTGAAGCACAGGTGGGGGATTTCCACGCCTTCGCGCTTGGCGACCTGGAGCAAGGATTCAGTGGCGCGGCCCTGGACTTCGCGGCCGTTGAGGCTGAAGCTTACGAGCGGCGAGTCGAGTTCGGCGAGTTCCTGGCGGGTAATTGCATTCATGGGAGATCCTTAAAGTGCACAGCTAGGCCGGCCGCAGCGCCGGGCCGCCCCAAGCAAGGCCAGCCCCCTCGGGGGGCAGCGTAGTACGCAAAGCGACAAGCGTGGGGGCTCATAGTTCATGGGAGAAGTACTTGACGACGCAGTCCATGGGATTGGGCGCTGCCTGACCGAGGCCGCAGATCGATGCGTCGCGCATGACCAGAGACAGGTCTGCCAGCAGAGCGAGATCCCACTTGGGTTGCTCCATGAGATGCGCCGCCTTTGCCGTGCCGACACGGCAGGGCGTGCACTGGCCGCAGGACTCGTGGTGGAAGAATCGCATCATGTTGCGTGCCGCATCGGTGGCTGTGTCCTTGTCGGACAGGATCATCACGGCGGCCGAGCCGATGAAACAGCCGTAAGGCTGCAGCGTGTCGAAGTCCAGCGGGATGGTGTTCATCGTGGCGGGCAGGATGCCGCCTGAAGCACCGCCGGGCAGGTAAGCATAAAACTTCTGGCCGTCCAGCATGCCGCCGCAGTATTCGTCGATCAGCTCCTGGATGGTGATGCCGGCCGGTGCCAGCTTGACGCCAGGCTCCTTGACCCGCCCGGACACGGAGAACGAGCGCAAGCCTTTGCGGCCATTGCGGCCGTGCGAAGCGAACCACTCACCGCCTTTTTCCAGGATGTCGCGCACCCAATACAGAGTCTCGAAGTTGTGCTCGAGCGTCGGCCGGCCGAACAAGCCCACTTGTGCGACGTAGGGGGGGCGCAGGCGGGGCATGCCGCGTTTGCCTTCGATGGATTCGATCATGGCCGACTCTTCGCCGCAGATGTAGGCGCCCGCGCCGCGGCGCAGTTCGATTTCGGGCATGCCGGTCATCAGGGGGTCCAGCCTCAGCCTGGCCACTTCGGCCTCCAGCATGTTGCGGCAACCGTGGTATTCGTCGCGCAGGTAAACGTAGATTTTTTCGATGCCGACAGCCCAGGCAGCGATCAGCATGCCTTCGAGGAAGCGGTGCGGGTCACGCTCCAGGTAAACGCGGTCCTTGAAGGTGCCGGGTTCGCCTTCGTCGATGTTGACCGCCATCAGGCGCGGGCCTTTTTCGGCACGTACGATGCGCCACTTTCGGCCGGAAGGAAAGCCGGCGCCGCCCAGACCGCGCAGGCCGGAGTCTTCCATGGTCTTGAGAACAGTCTCGATATCGCGCTCGCCCGAAATGCACTGCTTGAGCAGGCTGTAGCCGCCTTTCGCCTGGTAGGCGGGCAGGTCGGTAAAACCTTCGGGAACATGCTGGGTGGCCCTTGCCGCCACGGTTGCGGCGATGGTTTCGCAGCTGGCGTTCGGCACCGGGTTTTGTCCCACCACGGCCGCAGGGGCCTGCTCGCATCGACCAATGCAAGGCGCTGCGATGACGCGGATGTCCCGGCCGAGCAGGGCGGGCAGCCTGTCCAAAAGGTCTTTGGCGCCTGCCATTTCGCAGGCCAAGCCATCGCAGACCCGCACCGTGAGTGCGGCTGGAGCGGCTTCGCCCTCCTTAACCACGTCGAAGTGGTGATAGAAGGTTGCCACCTCATAGACCTCGGTCTGCGCCAGCCTCATCTCCTGAGCCAGTGCGGCCAGATGGGCGGCCGACAGGTGACCGAACTTATCCTGAATCTTGTGCAGGTGTTCGATCAGCAGGTCCGGCTGACGCGACTCGGTGCCCAACAGGCTCTGCACTTCGGCCAACGACTGCGGGTCGACGCGGCGCCCCTTGGGTGCTTGACGCTTTCGCTGCTTGGAGGCGTCGATGACGGCGATGGGAATGATGGGGTGGTTCATGAAGCGTGTGGGCTCGCTGTGTGGCTGGCGTTGGTGGCGTGAGAGTTGCCCGACCTAGATCACGCGTTCGGCGCGTAATTCGGCGATGTAATCGGCGCCGTAGCCCAATTGCGTCAATACTTCGTCGGTGTGCTCACCCAGCAGGGGTGAGCGGGTGACCTCGGTGGCGCTGTCGGACATCTTGATCGGGTTGCCCACGGTCAGGTATTTGCCGCGGGTGGGGTGGTCGACTTCAACAATCGTTCCGGTTTCGCGAAGCGCGGGCTCTTCCGCAATTTCCTTCATCGACAGAATGGGGCCGCAGGGGATGTCGTATTTGTTGAGGATTTCCATGGCCTCGAATTTGGTCTTGGTCATGGTCCATTTTTCGATGCGCGCAAAGATTGGCTTCAAGTGCAGCAAGCGGGCGGCCGGCGTCGCGAAGGCTTCGTCGTCGATCCAGCTTTCTTCGCCGATCACCTTGCACACGGCTGGCCATACGGCGCCCTGGGTGATGAAGTAGATGTAGGCATTGGGGTCGGTTTCCCAGCCCTTGCATTTCAGGATGGAGCCGGGCTGGCCACCGCCAGAAGCATTGCCGGCGCGGGGGACCGCTTCGCCGAACTTGCCGTCGGGGTACTGCGGATACTCGTGCATGGTGCCGGTGCGCTCCAGGCGCTGCTGGTCGCGCAGTTTGACCCGGCACAGGTTCAGCACGGCATCCTGCATGGGCGCCAGTACTTTCTGGCCGCGCCCCGTGGTGTTGCGCTGATAGAGGGCTGCGACGATGCCGAGCGCGAGGTGCAGGCCGGTTCCGCTGTCACCAATTTGTGCGCCCGTGACCATGGGCGGGCCGTCGTCAAAGCCGGAAGTGGAGGCCGAGCCGCCGGCACACTGGGCGACGTTCTCGTAAACCTTGCAGTCTTCGTAGGGGCCGGGGCCAAAACCCTTGACCGATGCGACGATCATCCGGGGATTGAGCTTCTGGATGTGTTCCCAGGTGATACCCATGCGGTCCAGCGCGCCTGGCGCGAAATTTTCGACCAGCACATCGCATTCCTTGATCAGGGTGTCCAGGACCTCCTTGCCCTTCGGCTTCTTGGTGTCCAGCGTGATTGAACGCTTGTTGTGGTTCAGCATGGTGAAGTACAGGCTGTCCACGCCGGGAATATCGCGCAACTGTCCGCGAGTCGCGTCGCCTTCGCCGGCGCGCTCGACCTTGATGACGTCTGCGCCGAACCATGCCAGCAACTGGGTGCACGTAGGCCCGGACTGGACGTGGGTGAAGTCAAGGATGCGAACGCCGTCTAACGCTTTGCTCATGAAAGTTCCTGCTGGAGGTTGAAATGGATGCTCGTGTGGCTTGCGCCATGCTGCAGGACACCTGGGTGCCCGGTTCAACCCCTATGTTAATCACTGCACCGGTGATGTGCCTTTGTCTTTTGGGTTACGGTGTTTTGCCTTGAGGGACAAGCTGCATCTCCAGTTCCGTCAGGCGTTTTTTCAGATTGCGTTCTTCGGCAAAGCGGGCGGTTTCATCGCGGATCACCGCGACGATCGCCGACACCTTGTTGTCCGGGGTATGTAACAGCGCGACGGTAAAGGCAATAGACAACCCGTGCCCGTCCTTGTGCACTGCGGGCACACGAAGGACGTCGTTGCCATACCGCGTTTGTCCGGTCGCCATTGTCTTGTGGTAGCCGTCCCAGTGGCGCTGCTGCTGGCGCTGCGGGATGATGATGTCCAGCGATTTACCCAGGGCTTCTTCTTCTGTGAAGCCAAACATCCGCTGGGCCGCAGGGTTCCACAAGACAATTGCACCACCGGCATCGGAAGCCACAATGGCATCGCCAACAGCCTCCACAAGCTGTTTCAGGTCGGTTGTTGTTTGCATATGTCCACTCCTGTTACCGAAAAATAAGCTGACTGAGGCCTTAAAAAAAACGGCGCTCAATCTGAACGCCGTCTTTCTGGGCCATCAAGACCGCTACTTCAAGATTGCGCTCACACCGCTTTTGCAGTGTGCATGGCCGCGATTTGGTCTTTGCTGTAACCGAGTTCGGCCAGAACCTCATCGGTGTGCTCGCCCAGCAGGGGCGATGCCGTTACTTCGGGCTTGGTGTCAGAGAACTTGATCGGACTGCCCACGGTGAAGTAGCTACCCCGCACTTTATGCGGGACTTCAACGATGGAGCCACTGGCGCGCAAGGATTTGTCATGCAACAACTCCTTCATCGACAACACGGGCGCGCAAGGAATATCAAATTTTCGGAAGACGTCCACGGCTTCGAACTTGGTCTTGTCGGCGATGAATGCTTCAATCGTGGCGAAGATATCCATGATGTGCGGCTGGCGTGCCTTGGCCGTGGTGTAGGCCGGGTCGGTTTTCCACTCTGGTTTGCCCAGTGCGTCGCAGATCGGCTCCCAGGCGTGCCCCTGTACCGTGAAATAGATATAGGCGTTGGGGTCGGTCTCCCAGCCCTTGCATTTCAAAATCCAGCCGGGTTGTCCGCCACCGCCGGCATTGGCGCCGCGCGGTACCACGCCGTCTTTGAAAGCTTCCATTTCATGCGGGTATTGCGGGTACTCTTCCAGGTAGCCAAGGTTGTCCAGACGCAACTGGTCGCGCATTTTGACGCGGCACAGGTTGAGCACACTGTCCTGCATGGACACGGCGACTTTTTGGCCCTTGCCAGTCTTCTGCCGGCCGATATAGGCCGTCAAAATACCGATGGCCAGGTGCATGCCGGTATTGCTGTCGCCCAAGGCGGCAGACGAAATGGTGGGGCCTGAGTTCTCGCCCTTCCAGTAGCCGGTGGTGGACGCTGCGCCGCCTGCGCACTGGGCCACGTTTTCGTAAACCTTCAAGTCTTCGTAGTGGTGGCCGTCAGAGAAACCCTTGACGGATGCCAGAATCATTTTTGGGTTGAGTGACTGGATGTGTTCCCAGGTGAATCCCATACGGTCCAGCGCACCGGGACCAAAATTCTCGACCATCACGTCGGATTCCTTGATGAGCCTCTCCAACACTTCCTTGCCTTCGGGCTTTTTGGTGTCCAGCGTCAGGCCGCGCTTGTTGCTGTTGAGCATGGTGAAATACAGCGCGTCAGCGCCTTCGATGTCACGCAACTGGCTTCGGGTAACGTCGCCAGAGCCAGGACGCTCGACCTTGATCACGTCAGCGCCGAACCAGGCCAGCATCTGGGTACAGGCGGGTCCTGCCTGAACGTGGGTGAAGTCGATGATCTTGATGCCGGCGAGTGGTTTGTTGCTCATTTTGATTTCTCCTTAGGATGCTTTGGATTACTTCTTTGCTGCAGCGCTTTGCGGATTCAGACTTGTGATCCGGCCGCTCTCGGTGCCTGCAGTTTCGTCAATGATCGCGTTGATCAGGGTCGGCTTGCCGGACTTGACGGCTTCGTCCAGCGCCTTGGCCAGCTCTGCCGGTGTGTTGGCTAGAACGCCCACGCCGCCGAAAGCCTGCATCATCATTTCGTAGCGTGCATTCTTGACGAAAACGGTGGGTGCCACATCGCCGCCTAGCGGATTGACGTCAGTGCCCTTGTAAATGCCGTTGTTGTTGAAGACGATGACACAAATTGGAAGGTTATAGCGGCAGATGGTTTCTACCTCCATGCCGCTAAAGCCGAAAGCGCTGTCGCCTTCGATGGCAATTACGGGTTTACCCGTAACCACCGCGGCCGCGACGGCAAAGCCCATGCCGATGCCCATGATGCCCCAGGTGCCGACGTCCAGACGCTTGCGGGGCTCATACATGTCGACAATGCTGCGCGCGAAATCCAGGGTGTTCGCGCCTTCGTTCACCACGATGGCGTCGGGACGCGCCTTGACCGCATTGCGGATGACGTTCAGTGCGCTGTGGAAGTTCATCGTGGGCGGATTGAGCGCCAGCGTCGCCGCCATTTTGGACAGGTTCTTGTCCTTGCGTTCGTTGATCCCTTGAGTCCATTCGGCCGGCGGTTTGGCCCAGCTTGAGCCCAGGCCTGCCAGCAGCGCGGAGACGCACGAACCGATGTCGCCGACCAGGGGTGCGGCGATCGGTACGTTGCTGTCCATTTCGGTCGGCGAGATGTCGATCTGGATGAACTGGCGGGTGTCGGCATTCTGGCCGCCCCAGGTCTTGCCTTTACCGTGCGAGAGCAACCAGTTCAAGCGCGCACCGACCAGCATCACCACATCGGCTTCTGCCAGCACGTGAGAGCGGGTGGCCGAAGCCGACTGTGGATGCGTATCCGGCAGCAGGCCTTTGGCCATGGACATCGGCAAATAAGGGATGCCGGTTTTCTCGATCAGGGTGCGGATATCGGCGTCGCACTGCGCATAGGCAGCGCCTTTGCCAAGCACGATCAGCGGGCGTTTGGCGCCCTTGAGCAGGTCCAGTGCGCGTTTGACCGCATCGGGGGCGGGAATCTGGCGCGGTGCGGGATCGACCACCTTGATGAGCGATTTCTTGCCGGCTGCGGCGTCCATCGACTGGCTGAACAGTTTGGCCGGCAGGTCGAGGTAAACGCCGCCGGGACGGCCAGACAGCGCCGAACGGATGGCGCGAGCGATGCCGACACCGATGTCTTCGGCATGGAGGACGCGAAATGCTGCTTTGCACAATGGCTTGGCAATTGCCAGCTGGTCCATTTCCTCGTAGTCGCCTTGCTGAAGATCGACAATCTCGCGCTCGCTGGAGCCGCTGATGAGGATCATCGGGAAGCAATTGGTCGTTGCATTGGCCAGGGCGGTGAGTCCGTTGAGGAAGCCTGGCGCGGATACCGTCAGGCAAATCCCTGGTTTTTGCGTCAGGAAGCCCGCAGCCGCAGCGGCGTTGCCGGCGTGCTGCTCGTGGCGGAAAGAAATCATGCGGATTCCTTCGGCCTGCGCCTTGCGGGTCAGGTCGGTAATGGGAATGCCGGGCAGGGCGAAGATCGTGTCAATGCCGTTGAGCTTGAGGGCATCGATGACGAGGTGAAAACCGTCGATCTGCTCTGTCGTGGAGGTCGCGTTGGTCATAATGAATGTCTCTTCGTGTGACTTCGATAAAGGTTGAGCAAAGCAGTTGGCTGTGTGTCCCGCCCTGGAAAACGTATTGACCTGAATCAGGGTCTTCCGCGGTGGGTCACGTTGCTTCACTTTTTGCACTCAGGCGGGTCATTTGCACCGTCGAGGTATCATAGGAATCGATTCAGATTTGGCCATTGACCACGGTCAATTTTCGGTGGATTCCCCACCCCGAAAAACCCGCCAATCTGCGTCTCGCTCAATCCTTATTGCCCCCATGTCGTCCATACCAAATCATCCCGAGAGAAACGTCATTCGCGTGCAGTTGGCGCAGAACATTGTTTTGAAGGGGATGACGGCGGAACAGAGTGCAGAATTGGAGTCGCACTTGGTCATTGTTGACGGCCAGAAAGGTGACTCCCTGCTGGAGCAGGGCGTGCACGAAATGGAGCAATATTTCATTCTTGAGGGCATCCTCAAGCGGGTGGTGACCAACGAGCAGGCCAAGGAGATGATTCTTCGCTTTGCCGACGAGCGGGACATGGAAACCAGCTACGCGGCCTGGCGCCTGGGCACCCCCACGCCATACAGCACGGTCTGCGTTACCAAGGTTCGGGTGGCAAAGCTGCCCTTGCCCGAATGGGTGGCTTTCCTGGAGCGGCATCATGAAATCAAGCAGTCGTTCGAGTATTACGTGATGCGCCTGATGAGTGAAATCATGGCCCATACCATCACGCTGCATTTGCTGGATGCACCGGGGCGCGTCAAGCGCTTTCAGCGCAAACATCCGGAGCTGTTTGACCGCATTCCGAAGAAGGAACTGGCGTCTTACCTGAATCTCTCAGCAGAAACCCTTAGCCGGCTTAAACAACGCGGCAAGATCTGACAGGTTCAGCGAAGCGGAAATAAAAAAGCCGGGTGATGTACCCGGCTTTTTTGTGGCTTTTCGCAGGAGGTCAGTCCACCGGCTGTTCTGCCGCGAATTCGCTCTTCTTGGGTGGGCGAATCTTTGCCATGACGCGAGAAATCAATGGCCAGAACAGCAACACCAGGGCCAGCGTGGTGATGCCGCCGACCAGTGGGTTAGACCACATGATGGACATTTCACCTTGCGACACAAGCATGGCCTGGCGGAATGAATCCTCAGCCTTGTCTCCGAGAACCAGTGCCAGAACCAGCGGCGCCAGCGGATAGTCGAGCTTCTTGAAGAGATAGCCGATGACACCGAACAGCATCATGAACCAGATATCCAGCATGGCGTTGTGCACGGTGTAGGCGCCAATCGCGCAGATCACCACAATCACAGGGGCAATGATGGAGAACGGAATGCGCAGGATGGATGCGAACAACGGGACGGTGGTCAGCACAACGATCAGGCCCACCAGGTTACCCAGGTACATACTGGCGATAAGCCCCCAGACGAAGTCCTTCTGTTCAACAAACAGCAGCGGTCCGGGCTGCAGGCCCCAGATCAGCAGGCCGCCGAGCAGCACGGCTGCGGTGGGTGAGCCTGGAATGCCCAGTGCCAGCATGGGGAGCAGGGCGCTGGTGCCGGCGGCATGCGCTGCGGTTTCGGGCGCAATCACGCCTTCGATTTCGCCGGTGCCGAATTTCGAGCCGTTCTTTGACATCTTCTTGGCAAGGCCGTAACTCATGAACGAGGCAGGTGTGGCGCCGCCAGGGGTGATGCCCATCCAGATGCCGATCAGCGAGCTGCGAAGGGACGTCATCCAGTATTTCGGCAACTTCTTCCATGTTTCCAGTACGACCTTGGGGTCGATCTTGGCGCTCTTGCCAGAGAAAGCCAGGCCTTCTTCCATGGACAGCAGGATTTCGCCGATACCGAACAGACCGATCACCGCGATCAGGAAATCGAAACCGCGCATAAGGTCCGGGATGCCGAAGGTCAGGCGCAACTGGCCGGTCACGGTGTCCATCCCAACAGACGCCAGCGCAAAGCCGATCGTCATGGACGCGAGGATCTTGAACGGAGACCCTTTTCCCATGCCCACAAAGCTGCAGAAAGTCAGCAGGTAGACCGCGAAAAACTCGGGAGGGCCGAACTTGAGCGCGAACTTGGCGACGAGTGGCGCCAGGAAGGTGATCATCACCACGGCAACGAAAGCGCCGATAAAAGAGGAGGTGAACGCAGCCGTCAGCGCGGCGCCGGCTTTGCCTTGCTGGGCCATCGGGTAGCCGTCAAAGGTGGTGGCCACCGACCAGGGCTCTCCCGGAATATTGAACAAAATGGAGGTGATCGCACCGCCAAAAAGCGCACCCCAATAGATGCAGGACAGCATGATGATGGCCGAAGTGGGCGACATCGTGAAAGTCAGTGGCAGCAAGATAGCCACACCGTTGGCGCCGCCCAGGCCGGGCAGCACGCCGATCAGCACACCCAGAATGATGCCCACGAACATCAGGACGATGTTCATCGGCGTCAGGATGACGCTGAATCCGTGAAAAAGCGAGTTAAGTTCTTCCATTTCGATATCCGGTAAAAGTTCAGTGGGCTCGTTGTGGGTAGAGGGGGCTCAGTAGCCGAGGAAGCTCAGCGGCTCGAACTGGCCCTTGAACAAGGGAACCTTGAACCAGACCTCGAACATGAAGAAAAAAAGTGCGTTCACAAGGAAGGCTGTGATCACGCTTTTGATCGGGGAAAATTTTCCCAGGATGATCATGAACAGTGCGATGTAAACGGCCGATGCAACGTAGAGGCCTAAAAACTGGACTGCCCCCACGTAAACGATGGCAGGAATCAGGACCGATAAAACGCGTTTGAGCTGTTCGCCGTCGACGAATACTTCGGTATTTTTTTCCTTGCCGAACAGGGTTTGATAAAGGGTGCCGGCGCCTGAAATGCACAGGATGATGCCGATATAAAACGGGAAGTAGCCTGAGCCGGGGCCGTCGCTGGTCCAGCCGGACCCGAGGGCCCAGCTGCCCTGGATGACTATGGCGCCCAGGATGACGATACAGGTGGCGACGATTGCTTCAACGACATAGGTCGCGACGCCCGAGCGGACTTCCGCGCCGGATTCTTGGTTTGGCTCCATGAGCAACTCCGTTGGATTGAGTGCCCTGCACCAGGGCGAACTTGATTGATTGTGGGGCTGGCGCGTGGCCAGCCCGCAGGGGAAAACCCGGCGAACGGGGCTTTCTTGATCGTTACTTCGCGATGAAGCCGGCTTCCTTCATCAGCTCGCGATGGCGCTGTTCAGCGCTGCCCAGCCATTTGCCGAACTCGTCGCCGGACATGGAGGTCTGGTTGAACGCGCCTTTTTCCATGTAGTCTTTCCACTCAGGCGTGTCGCGAATCTTCTTGAGCAGCGTGACGTAGAACTCGAGCTGGTCTTTGGACACACCGGGCGCCATGAAAATGCCGCGCAGCATGGTGTAGTCGGTGGGCACACCGGCTTCCTTGCAAGTCGGGATATCGGCCCACGACTGGGTATCGGTGACCTTGGTCTTGTAAGTCATCCGTTTGTCATCGAAGACGCAGAGGGCCCGGAGCTGGTTGGCGCGCCACTGGGCAACTGCCTCGATCGGATTGTTGACGGAAGAGTCAACGTGTTTTCCGACGAGCTGCACAGCGACTTCACCACCGCCCTTGAAGGGGACATAGATGAATTTGGTGCCGGTGGCCTGCTCAATGCCGACGGTGATAATCTGGTCTTCCTGCTTGGAGCCGGTGCCGCCCATCTTGATTTTGCTGGGGCCTGCGGTTTTCACAGCTGCCAGGTAGTCCTTGGCGGTCTTGGCGGGGTTTTCCGCATTCACCCAAAGAACGAACTGGTCCAGCGCCATCATGGACACGGGGGTCATGTCGCGCCAGTTGAAGGGAACACCGGTTGCCAGTGGCGTGGTGAAGAGGTTGGACAGCGTGATGATGATCTTGTGCGGATTGCCCGTGGCCCCTTTCACCTCGAGGAAACCCTCGGCGCCCGCGCCGCCGGACTTGTTGACGACGATCAGCGGCTCTTTCATCAGCTTGTGCTTGATGACGATACCTTGCATCAGGCGAGCCATCTGATCGGCCCCGCCACCGGTACCTGCTGGTACCACGAACTCCACCGGCTTGGTGGGCTCCCAGGCCGCGTGGGCCGGGAAAGCCGTCAGCGCCGCTGCTGCGATGGCGCATGTCCCTGCTGCAGCCACTTTATTCTTGATGCTCGCAAATCTGGTTTTCATCACGTTGTCTCCTGTATTGGGTAACTCTGTTGTTGGCTGGAATTTCTTTACTGATTCCCTAGCCGAGCATATTGCAGACGTATGGTCTTACCAAGTGGGCCAAAAACTCTTGACAGGGGTCAAGTTTGCGGGATTTTCGAGCCGCTCTAGGGTTTCTCCGGAGCCGCTTCGGCGCTGTATGGCGCGCCTAGATAGCGTATGTCCCTAGGAGGAAAGTGTGACAACGCCGTAACATGAATTTCAGCGGGCTAGCTGATGCTCCGCGTCGAGGTGCGTGACTGGAACCTCACACATGCTTTGAAAGGTAAAAACCATGAAAAACGCATTGTTCCTGGCAGTTCTGTTTTCCTGCGGTGTGACCGCCCAAGCGCAGTCGTGCGAAGGCGGGCTTTACCTTAATCCGCAAGTGATCCGGGGCGAGGGAGCCTCGCAAACCGAAAGTGCCCTGAAAGAACTCGTTGACTTTATCCGTCCCACGGGGCTGTCGGTCACGCCGGTGCTCAACATCCGGGAGACGCAGGATGTTTTGACAGCCGTCAAGAAGCCGGCTCCACCATGCTGGGTCTATGGCAACCCCGTGGTCGGTCTTGCCTCGGGCTATAAGCCGGTGGCTGTCAACATGGACCCGATCCAGTCGGCTGTACTGATTCTGGCTGACATCGGAACGGTCAAGGACGGCAAACCGGTCGAGTTGAAGACGCTCCCTCCCGCTGATCAAGCCAAAGTGCTCGCCAAGCTCAAGGCGACCAGTTGCTTTGGCATGAAAAGCGGTGTGACCACATCGCTCGTAAAAGCCGAGAATTTTTGCGGCACGGTGGTCGAAATATTGCCTCAACAAGGGCTGGGGCAAAGCTACTTGCCGACCAAAGCGGCATTTCATTGGCAAGCGGACCGGTGGGCCGGCCTGATTACCCGGCTACAGAGTGCACAGGCTGCCACCATGAAAAGCCACCACGGTACCGATGAACGCATCCATATGGCGCAACTGGTGATTGTGCCGACCGCCAACGCGAGTTGGGGCTACGGGCTGTACGTTCACCCTAGCGCTCCAGCAGATGTGACCAAAAAAGCGGCTACTCTGTTCGACTCCCTCAAGAACGCAAACCCGCTTCTGTTAAAGGCGTTGGACCTTGGGGCCAAGTTCGATTTCGACACTCCTTCGGACGCAGTGGTTGAGGCTATGAAGAAATCGTTGGCCTTTGGACCTTGAGTCGGATCGTTTTTGAGGCTTGCCGCAGGTCGCGGCAACAAGAAAAACCGTTGTGCGCCGCAGCAATTGGATGAGGCCTGATTGGCTGGCACAGTCCTGTCGGTGCCAAGCCCAAAGCCCGGCGTTACCGGGCAATCAGGCCGCGAGCTGAAGGCGCACCTGTCCGCGCTCTTCGTCCATGGTTTTTGCGAGCAGCTTGACCAGGGCATATACCGTGTCGATGTGCGGCGTTGGTGTTTGCGTAAGGCGTCCCAGTTCGACTACTGAACCCACCAGGGCGTCGATTTCCGGGGCTCGACCGGCTTCGATGTCCTGCAGCATGGATGTTTTGTGCTTGCCCACTTTCTCCGCACCGGCGATGCGCTTGTCCAGCGTGACGCGGAACTCGATGCCCAGTTTGTGCGCGACTTCCTGCGCCTCGCGCATCATGCTGGCAGCCAGTTCGCGTGTCAGCGGATATTGGCAAATGTCCACCAGTGTGGAATGGGCCAGGCTGCTGATGGGGTTGAAAGTGAGATTGCCCCAAAGCTTGAGCCAGATCTCCGATCGGATGTTGTCCAAAACGGGCGCCTTGAACCCCGCGTTGCCAAAACATTCTGAAATTCGCGTGACACGTTCGCTGATTGAGCCGTCAAGCTCGCCGACCGGAAAGCGGTCGCCTTCGATATGTTTCACGACACCTGGCGCCACAAGTTCAGAGGCCGGGTAGACGACACAGCCGATGACGCGCTGCGGAGGGATCATTTTTGACAGCGTACCGCTGGGGTCCACGCTATGGACCTGGCTTCCTTCAAACGGGCCACCATGGTTATGGAAGTACCAGTAGGGGATGCCGTTTTGCATGGTGACGACTGTGGTGTCACGCCCAAACAGCTTGGGAAGATCGTTGGCTACAGCCTCTACCTGATGTGCCTTCATGGCCAGGATCACCAGATCCTGCGGGCCGGCTTCTGTGTAGTTGTTGGTCGCCTTGACATTTTCCGCAACGTGTTCGGTGCCATCATGCATGATGAGCTTCATGCCTTTTTTGCGAATAGCATCCAGGTTGGCGCCCCGTACGATGAAGGTTACGTCCTCACCGGCCAAAGCCAATTTCACACCCACATAACCGCCGATGGCTCCGGCCCCAATGATCGCAATCTTCACACCCGTGCTCCTGGTAAAAAACGTTATTCGAACCGGTTACTGAGCCTGCCGATACCGGCAATCTCCACTTCGATCGTGCTTCCCGGTTTCATGGATCCCACGCCGATTGACGTACCGCACAGGATGATATCGCCTGCATAGAGTGTCATGTCCTGGGATATCAAGCTCACCAGCTGCTTCACTGAAAAGCGCATGTCGCTAATGGGATAGTCCTGGCGGATCTCGCCGTTGAGGATGGTTTTAACCACCAGCTTTTCCGGATCAAGGCCTGTGGCAACGACGGGGCCGAAGGGGCAGAAGGTATCCAGCCCTTTGGCGCGTACCCACTGGGCAAACGAGGCATCACGGTTCAGTATGTCGGCGACCGTCACATCGTTGGCGCAGGTGTAGCCGAACACATGATCCATTGCATCGCGCTCGGAAACCTGCTTGCAGGTTTTGCCGATGACGATGCCCAGTTCGCCTTCGAAAACAACCTTGCCATCGCATGGAGGTTTTACGATGATTCCGTTTGGATCCAGGTAGGAGTTCGGCGCCTTGATTAAGTAGAGCGGTTCGGCCGGCACGGCCAGATTGAGCTTTTGACCCAGGGCGTGGAAGTTGTTCCACATCGCGATGACCTTGCTGGGCCGTACCGGCATCAAAAGCTCGACGCTGGCCAGCGGCAACGCCCGGTCTGTGGGTGTCGCACCGGAGAACATGTTGCCCTGGCAAACCCGGATGTTCTCTCCCTCGAGAGTTCCGAAGCCGGTTGAATTGCCTTCCCTGAAACGTAGCCAACGGTTAGACATTCCGGCCCTTCACGTGTACAGCGCACTCGGCGTGAACCGGGGTGCAGGGGTGGTGTTTTTTGGCCGGCTATTGGCTGGCGTGAGTGAATGGCTGGACCAGCCGGCATAAGGAGCCGGGTTTGCCCGGCTGGCGACCATGCTGGCATGGCAGCGGGCCTTGGCCGCTTCGATGGCCTCAACCAGGAAATCTGCTTCGTAGGCTCGCAGCAGATGCGCCTGCTCGGTTTCCAGATAGGTGCGCACGGCATCGCGACCTTGGGCCTGCAATCGGGCATAAGTGGCGGCATCCCAGTGCCAGGTCAAACCGAGCTCTTCGAATGCGGCGTTGTAGGCTTGGCGGGTCTGGTCGGTCCGGTCGGCGGCGGTGTTGTCAAGCGAGGCGTTGAGCATGGAGGTCTCCTTTGATGGGTGGATGCTCTGGGGGCACTTTTCGATGCGCGATGCACCGGGCTTGAGACAACTGTAGAAAGAATAGATGATTAATGATAGTTAAAGTATTTCATATAAATGATTATCTATGAGTTATATATAAATATTGCCTGGCGCGAAGGGTTGTGGTTCACGCAGGTGGGTAAGAGTGCAGTGACTTTCCGGTGCGCCTGCGTGCGGACGCCAATCCCGAGCAAGTGAGGTCAGAAATGGAGGCTGGAGTTTTTTCGGCAGTTCCATCACGGAATGCGATCCGGCCGCACGAGACTTTTTCTTCGGCTGGACCAATAACGGGCCCAATGCCGGCTGCATGAGCGGTGCGACTTTGGGGACGGTTAACTCCCGGTGCAAACGGGCGCAACGCAAAGACGCCGGATCCCCGCTTGTGCCGCGCGTTCCGGCAACGATCACCCGGCTTGCTGGCCGATCTCGAAGTTGGCCAGTTTCTCCAGTGCACGCACCATGGCAGAGTGGTCCCAGGTTTTGCCACCGTGTGCGACGCAGGAATTGAACAGCTCCTGCGCGGTGGCCGTGTTGGGCAGCGAGATGCCGAGCAGGCGCGCGGTGGAGAGCGCCAGGTTCAAGTCCTTCTGGTGCAGCTCGATGCGAAAACCCGGACCAAACGTGCGCTTGACCATGCGTTCACCATGCACCTCCAGAATCTTCGATGACGCGAAGCCGCCCATCAAGGCTTGGCGTACACGCGCCGGGTCGGCACCGGCGCGGGCGGCAAACAGCAGCGCCTCGGCCACCGCTTCGATGTTGAGCGCCACGATGATCTGGTTGGCCACTTTGGCGGTCTGGCCGTCACCATTGTCGCCAACCAGGGTGATGTTCTTTCCCATCAATTCAAACAGCGGCTTGATGCGTTCAAACACGGCTTCCGGGCCGCCGACCATGATGGACAGCGTCGCATTTTTTGCACCGACTTCGCCGCCCGACACCGGTGCGTCGAGGTAGTCGCAGCCCAGTGTGTTGATTTTCTGCGCAAAGGTTTTGGTGGCTATGGGCGAGATGGAGCTCATGTCGACGACAACCTTGCGTTCACCTGCGTCTGCGGACGAGCCCTTCAGACCGGTTGCAACACCGCCGTCGCTAAACAGCGCAGCCTCCACGTCGGGGGTATCAGGCACCATGATGAAGATGATGTCCGCGCGCTCAGCCACGCCGCGGGCATTTACGCATTGCGTGGCGCTGCCACTGGCAATCGCGTCGGGCATCTTGCCGAGGGTATGGACAAACAGCTGGTGCCCGGCCTTGATCAGATGGCCGGCCATGGGCGTGCCCATGATGCCGAGGCCGACGAAGCCGATTTTCAGGGCGTTGGAGGTCATGTAGAAGTATTCCTTGTGAGATGGTGCGGGTCAGCTTGTCAGGCGCTGGCGCCAGCCCAGTCCTGCGTCCGTCGTGCTGGCAGGTTTGTATTCGCAGCCTATCCAGCCGCCATAGCCAAGGCGGTCCAGATGCGTGAACAAAAATGCGTAGTTGATCTCGCCGGTGCCCGGCTCGTTGCGGCCGGGGTTGTCGGCCAGCTGGATGTGAGCGATGCGTGCCAGATGTTTTTGTATCGTCGCCGCCACTTCCCCTTCCATGCGCTGCGCGTGGTAAATGTCGTACTGCACGAAGGCGTTGTTGGCGCCGACCTCGTCCAGAATGTCCAGTGCCTGTGCCGTACGGTTCAGGTAGAAGCCCGGAATGTCAAAGGTGTTGATCGGTTCGATCAGTAATTTGAGGCCGTTTTTTTTCAGTTCGCTGGCTGCATAGTGCAGGTTATCGACAAAAGTCTTGCGCAGAACGGTGTCACTGGCCCCCGCGGGTGTTTTGCCGGCCAGGCAGTTGAGTTGACCCACACCGAGCACTTGGGCATACGCGATGGCTTGGGCCACACCGGCACGGAATTCTTCCACGCGATCGGGGTGACAGGCAATACCGCGTTCGCCGGCTTCCCAATCGCCGGCGGGCAGGTTGTGCAGCACCAGCTGCAAACCATTGCCATTGAGCCTGGCCTTGATGTCAGCGGCGCTGAAGGCATAGGGGAAAAGAAACTCCACGGCCTTGAAGCCAGCTTTGGCGGCCGGTTCAAAGCGGTCGAGGAACGCATGTTCGGTATAAAGCATGCTGAGATTGGCGGAAAATTTAGGCATGGTTTCTCTGCTGGTGGGGCGTTGGGCGTTGCTGGGGGGCTTATTCGAGCAAGCCAGCCAGTTCCAGGCCTTCTCGGCCCTTGGGGTGGCGACAGTCGATGTCTTCAAACTCGTTGACCTTGTCGATCTCCGTGCCCATGGCGATGTTGGTGACCTTTTCGAGGATGACTTCCACAACCACCGGCACCCGGTATTTGCGTGCCATCACCTGTGCTTCGACCATGGCGTCATTGATCTTTTCAGGGTCGGTCACGCGCAATGACTTGCAGCCCAGGCCTTGCACTACAGCCTGGTGGTCCACACCGTAACTGCGCAGATCGCCTTCGCCTTCCGGTACGTTCTGGTTTTCAAAAGCCAGCTGGACGCAGTAGTCCATCTCAAAACCTCGCTGGGCCTGGCGGATCAGGCCCAGATAGCTGTTGTTGACCAGCACCTGCACATAGGGCAGATTGAACTGCGCGCCCACGGCCAGCTCCTCCATCAAAAACTGGAAGTCGTAGTCGCCGGACAGCCCGACAACGGTACGTGTCGGATCGGCGGCCACCACACCGAGGGCCGCGGGGATGGTCCAGCCCAGCGGACCCGCCTGGCCGCAGTTGATCCACTGGCGTGGTCCGTACACATTGAGGAACTGCGCCCCGGCAATCTGGCTCAGGCCAATGGTTGTCACGTAAATGGTGTCGCGGGGGAACACCTTGTTCATTTCCTCGTACACACGCATCGGTTTGATGGGTGTCTCGGTAAAGTGAGACTTGCGGTGCATGAGCTTTTTTCGCTCGGCACAACGGGCGGCCCAGCTGTCATAGTCGGGCAGGCTCTTGGCAGCCTTGCGTTCGCGGGCGACTTGCACCAGAAGTTCCAGCGCGGCCTTGGCGTCGCTGACAATGCCAAAGTCGGGATTGAACACCCGGCCGATTTGTGTCGGCTCGATGTCTACGTGCACAAAGGTGCGGCCTTTGCAATACACCTCGGGCGAACCGGTATGGCGATTGGCCCAGCGGTTGCCGATGCCGATGACGAAGTCGCTGGCCAGCATGGTGGCGTTGCCGTAGCGGTGGCTGGTTTGCAGCCCACACATGCCGGCCATCAGGGGATGATCGTCGGGAATGGTGCCCCAGCCCATCAGGGTGGGGATGACCGGCACACCGGTGAGCTCGGCAAACTCGACCAGCAGATCTGAAGCATCGGCGTTGATGATGCCGCCGCCGGCGACGATCAAAGGCTTGCTGGAAGCAGCAAGCATGTCGAGTGCTTTTTCGATTTGTTTGCGGCTGGCAGCCGGCTTGTAGACCGGTAGCGGCTCATAGGTGTCAATGTCGAATTCAATTTCGGCCATCTGCACATCAAAAGGCAGGTCGATCAGCACCGGGCCGGGTCGTCCCGAGCGCATCAGGTGAAAGGCTTGCTGGAAGGAGCGCGGCACCAAAGCCGGTTCGCGCACGGTCACGCTCCACTTGGTGACCGGTTTGGAAATGGACTCGATGTCGACCGCCTGAAAATCTTCCTTGTACAGACGCGCACGCGGCGCCTGGCCGGTGATGCACAAAATGGGGATGCTGTCGGCAATCGCCGAGTACAGCCCGGTGATCATGTCGGTGCCGGCCGGGCCGCTGGTGCCAATGCACACACCGATGTTTCCGGCCTTGGCGCGCGTGTAGCCTTCGGCCATGTGCGACGCGGCCTCGACGTGCCGGGCCAGGATATGCGTGATCGACTGGCGCTCACGCAGTGCGGAGTAAAACGGGTTGATGGCCGCGCCGGGCACACCAAAAGCTTGTGTGATGCCTTCTTTTTCCATCACCAGAATGGCGGCCATGGCGGCCTTCATTTTTGCCATCGAAGTCTCCTAGAGGTTGCTGATCGTTGAGACGGATGGTCGCGGCGTTGGTGGTTGCGGGGAAGCCCCATCCTGTGCATTACGCTTATTCCAAACTGGAATAAATGATTGCCTGGCCGATGTCGCCGTGGTCTACTTGTGGCCATGGACCGCATTCAAGCCATCCGGCTTTTCATTCGCGTGGTGGACCTCGGCTCTTTCAGCAAGGCGGCGGCCGACATGGGTATGGGCCAGCCGTCGGCCACCAAACTGGTGGTGCAACTGGAAAAGCAGTTGGGTTCGCGGCTGCTCCACCGCTCGACCCGCGGCGTGACGCCCACTGAGATAGGCGCGCTGTATTACGCCAAGTGCAAGCTGATTGCACATCATGTCGAAGAGGCCGAGACGGTGGCGGCGCTATTGCAGTCGCAGGTCCAGGGCGGCCTGCGAATCACTACCTCCGTAGCTTTTGGACGGCGTGTGCTGGTGCCGCTGGTCATGCGGTTCATGCAGATGCACCCCAAATTGCAAATCGAGTTGAACTTTGAAGACCGTTATGTCAACCTGGTTGAGCAGGGCATTGACGTGGCGATCCGGATGGGACCGCTCGCTGACTCGACGTTGGGGGCGCGTTACCTGGGTATCAACCCGTGGGTGGTCGTGGCCTCGCCCGAATACATCAGGAAGCGCGGTGCGCCGGCCGATCCTGCGGATCTTGTCACGCACGATGCGCTGATCTACAGCACGGTGCAAGGTGATGCGCGCTGGCATTTCAACGGAGCCGAAGGCCAAGCGTGGCAGGTCTCGGTCAGTGGGCCGCTGCGCTCGAACAATCTCTCGGCGCTGCTGGTGGCAGCGCGTGGCGGTATGGGCGTGGCGGCCTTGCCCCGGTATGTGGCGCATGAGTCAGTGCGCAGCGGCACCCTGGTGCCTCTCCTGAGCGGCTGGGTGCTGCCGTCGCAGGAAATCCATGCTGTCTATCCCTCACCCCAACTGGTGCCGGCCAAGGTCAACGGTTTTGTCGGCTGGCTGCAAGGCCAGTTCGGCGAGTCCTGGTGGGCGGACCAGAAATAGCCACAGGCGAAAGCTTGCCCCCAGGTCGACCGGCTTGCAATGAATGATTATTTATTGCTAATCCATTTGATACCATGAATTACTTGTGAGTTATGGACTAAAGGGGCCGAGATGAAGAATGCGACATTGCGCCAGCTCAAGGTGTTCGAGGCTGTGGCCCGCAACTTGAGTTTTTCGCGAGCCGCCGAAGAGCTGCACCTGACGCAGCCAGCAGTGTCCATCCAGGTCAACAAACTGGAAGACCACGCAGGCCTTCCGCTGTTTGAGCAGCTCGGCAAAAAAATTCATCTCACGCCGGCGGGCATTGAGATGCTTCATTCCAGCCGGATCATCATCCAGCAGTTCAAGGAGGTGGAGGAAGCCATGGCGCAGTTCAAGGGCATCTCCGGCGGCAAGCTGAACGTTGCGGTGATCAGCGCCGGCGACTATTTCTTTCCGCGCCTGCTCGTTGAGTTTGCACGGCGCCACTCGGGCGTGACGCTGGACTTCGGCGTCTGCAATCGCGAGGAACTCTTGAGCCAACTGACCGACAACCTGACAGATCTGGCCGTCATGGTGCGCCCGCCACTGGATATGGACACGGTGAGCGAACCTTTCGCCCCGCACCCCTATGTTGTTGTGGCAGCACCCAACCATCCGCTGGCCGCCAAAAAGCGCATTCCGCTATCGCGCCTGGCCAGCGAACCCTTTGTTGTGCGTGAAAAAGGTTCTGATACCTGGAATTCGATGGAGGAGGGTTTCGGCACGCACCTGGCCGACCTCAACATCGCGATGGAGATCAAGAGCACGGAAACCATCAAACAGGCCGTGATCGCGGGCATGGGGGTGAGTTTTCTGTCGGCGCATACCATCAGCCGCGAACTTCAGGTGGGCAGCCTGACCGTGCTCGACGTGCAGGGTTTTCCGTTGATGCTGAATTGGTATGTCGTGCACCGTCGCAACAAGCGGCTGACGCCGGTAGCGCAGGCGTTCAAGACTTTTTTGATGACGGATGGCGGGGCGTTGATCGAGCAGACAATTGGTTTTCGGCCCAAAACGGCACAGCCCCGGCGTGCTGTCACCCGCCGTTAGCACAACAAGGGTTAGCGCAGCAGGAAATAGGCTGCCAGGATATACAGCACGACGGCGAAGACTTTTTTCAGCGGCTGGATGTCCATGCGGTGCGCGGTGCGTGCGCCCAGCGGCGCCGTACAAATGCTGGCCACCGAGATGATGACCAGTCCTGGCAGGTAAAGAAAGCCGATGGAGCCGGGCGGCATTTGAGGTAGGTTCTGGCCAGCCCAGATGTAGCCCAAGGTGCCGGCCAGCGCAATCGGAAAACCAAGCGCTGCCGAGGTTCCCACGGCGTCATGGATTTTCACGTTGCACCAGGTCATGAAGGGCACCGAAACGAAGGCGCCGCCTGCGCCCACCAGCGAAGACAGCATGCCGATGACACCACCCATGCCAAAGGTGCCCAGGCGGCCGGGCAGAGTGCGGCTGGGTTTGGGTTTACGGCCCAGAAACATCTGGGTGGCTGAAAACGCCACAAAAACGGCAAACAGGATGCTGAGGATTTTTCCCGGCAAGGCCACCGCCAGTTGGGCACCAATCAATGACCCCAGCAAAATGCCGGGCGCCAGCAGCCGAACGATGGGCCATAGCACGGCCCCGCGCCGGTGGTGCGCACGCACTGATGACAACGAGGTGAAGCAGATGGTGGCCAGCGAGGTGGCGACCGCCATTTTCACGGTGTATTCCTGCGGGTAGCCCTTTGCCGTGAGGATGAAGGTGATGAACGGCACCATCAGCATCCCGCCGCCGATGCCCAGCAGGCCTGCGAGAAAACCGGTGCACAGACCCAACAGGAGAAGTTCGGCAATAAGTTGGGGTTCGAGAGACATCAGATCTGCTGTGGCACGGCGGGCTGGGCCCGCAACCGGCTATTGTTTTTGTTCGCGGCCTGGATTCCGTTCGGATCCGGGACAAGAAAAGAAAGGTGTCTGCGAGTGCCACTGGACCGTCATCCTGAACCGGGGTTCAGGTGGGCGAGGGCAGTCAGGTTTCGGGTTCGTCTGACGCGAGACGATCACACCTGCCGGACAATTTACCAAGCCCGTGCTCGAAGAGCATTGGTTCAAGGAAATATAAAGCCCAATGCGCATCGCAGACGTGTTCATTGTAGGCCTTTGCGGCTCCCGCGCGCGAAGTGGGGGAGTGATTTACCGCAGGGGTGCGGGCTTAAAGCAGGCGGCCGTCAACGCCCAAGGCTGTGTCAAGCCGCTGTAGCAAGGCTGTGAGTTGCGGATGCGTTGTTTCGCCAGCACTGGCGGTTGTTTCCGCTGTTGTCGCGGCGGGTGTGGGCGTAGCGTTTGGCGTGCGCTCGGGGAGCTCAAAGGCGAGATTGAGCGCCGCCAGAACGGCAATGCGGTCACGTGCCTTGATTTTCCCGGCATCGCGAATCCTGCACATGGCCATGTCAACACGGTTGACCGCGTCCAGCATTCGGGCGTCGCCATTTTCGGGGCAGCCCAGCAAATAGCTTTGGCCCATGATCTGCACTTCGAGCTGTTTCATGACTCGGTTCCCACGGTGTTTTTGGCGGCATGCCCGTTGGTTTCGGGCAGGCGCTCCAGCAGTGCATCCACACGGGCGCGTGCCGCGCCGAGCCGCGATTTGAGGGAGTCGCGTTCGTGCGTCAGAACGCCAACCTGCTCCACCAGGAGCTCGTTGGTACGCTGCAGCTCCTCATAGCGCAGCAGGAGCCGCTCAACGCGTTCGACGATCTGGTCGATTTGGGTTTGGTTCGACATGGCAGCTCCGATTGTAGGGTTTGCGGCCGGACATGGGGAAGGCCCGCGTAGAATCTGCCCTGTTGGTGCCCGCAGTGTGGTTCGCACGCTGCAGTTCAACGGGAAGCAGGAGGGGGTCAAAGCCATGCATCAGGTCAACCTGATTCGCTGGCGCCGAGACCTTTAACCTGCGCTGCCCCCGCAACGGTAATACGGACGAATGGGCTCCTGACGCCAAGTCAGAAGCCCATTCAGCTTTCATCACTAGCCACTGAGCGTTTTGAACACACGCTTGGGAAGGCGATGGAGGCAGTTCCGTCAGCCCGGATACCGGCCAACAAGGTGAACGCGCACGTCCATGAACTGGCATGAGCGTTTGTAACGCTCATGCACTGGCGGGGAAGCCAGTGAGGGTATTTTGTTGATTGTCTGATTCCATGAAAACCTGTGTTTTCCACACACGCCTTGCCGTGCTTCCGCTGGCTGTGGCCGCTGCCTTTCCCGCCTTGTCCCAGACTGCCCCGGCGGCCCAGGCCGGCGCGGCGCCACAACTCAAGGAAATGGTGGTAACCGCTACGCGCAGCGCCCAACCCATCGGCGATGTCATTGCTGATGTCACGGTCATTGACCGTGAAACCATAGAGCGCGCCGGCCCGGTGGGGCTGGCTGATGTTCTGGTTCGCGTGCCGGGCATACAGATCACCCGTAACGGCGGTATCGGCAGCAATACAAGCGTTTTTGTGCGTGGCGGTGAAACCCGCCACACCCCGGTTTTTGTAGACGGCGTGAGGATGGAGTCGCAGACGACGGCTGGAGCCGTCTCCTGGAACAACATTCCACTCTCGCTGATTGATCGCATTGAGATCGTGCGCGGCCCCAGCAGCGCAGTCTATGGCTCCGACGCCGTGGCCGGCGTGATCCAGATATTCACCAAGCGCGGCCAAGGCCCTTTTTCGCCTTCCGTGACGGTGGGTTACGGTTCCTACAATACCAGCCGGGTCGAGCTCGCCGCCAGCGGTTCAGCGGGCGGCTTTGACTATTCTCTGGGCTTGACGCAGGGACAAAGCGATGGCTTCAATGCCCGGACCATCCCGGCTCAAAACCCCGATGCCGACGGCTACAAAAGCCAGAGTGCCAATGCCAAGCTGGGTTTTCAAATCAATCCTGACCACCGCATTGAAGCCAATGTGTTGCAGAGCCATATGGATGCGCAGTACGACGGCGGCCTCACACGCGACTTTCGCCGTATCAGCGACCTGCAGACCCTGGGCCTGCAGTGGGAAGCCAAATGGTCTGGCCAATACAGCACCAAGCTGGCGGTCACGCAGGGTACCGACTCCGGTGAAGAAGGCCTGAATGGCTCGACCCCGCAGGTTTCTTACGACAAGAGCACCATCAGCACGTTGTTGTTCCAGAACGAATACCGCATTGGCGCGCATCTCCTGAGCGCTACACTGGAAAGCCGTCGCGATGTGTTCCGCCTGGTCGGCTCTTCGGCCGTGCCGGCTGGCATGAGCACCCTCAACGGGAACCGTTCGCTGGATGGCGTGAGCCTGGGCTACGGCTGGAGCGGCGGCGCGCACACGGTGCAGTTCAACGCCCGCCATGACACCGACAGCGAATTCGGCGGAAAGACCACCGGCTCCGCCGCCTATGCCTTTGCGCTCACGCCACAGTGGAAAGTGTCCGCATCCGCCGGCACCTCCTTTCGGGTCCCCACGCTGTACCAGCGTTTCAGCATTTACGGCACCTCGACCTTGAAGCCCGAATCCGGCCGCAGCGTGGAAATGGCGCTCAAATATAGCCAGGGGACTGCCCAGTACGGTGTCACCGCTTATCGCAACCGCCTGACCAACCTGCTGAGCTTCGTCACGGGCAACGGTCCCTGCATCAATGGCGGCCCGCCGACGGTGCTGAGCAATCGTGGCTGCTATGCCAACACGGCGCAGGCCCAGTACACAGGGCTGACATTCACGGCTGCCGAGACGCTGGGCAATGTTCACATCCACGGCTCGCTGGATCTGCAGAATCCCAAGAACCTGGTTACCAACCGAACCCTGCAGCGCCGCTCCCGCCAATACGGCACGCTGGGCGCCGAGATGCCGGTGGGCGGCTGGCAACTGGCGACGGACCTTGTGATGGCTTTGCACACCTTCGACAGCGACGCCAGCAACGTGGTGCTGCCGGGCTACTCGCTCGTGAACCTGAGCGCCACGACGGCGCTGTCGCGCGACTGGAAACTGGTCGCCAAGCTGGACAATGTGACCGACAAGGCCTACCAGACTGCCGGTACTTACGCCAATGGCCGGCGCTCTGTGTACGTCGGCCTGACCTGGGCACCCCAGTAAGCCTCATCCACACCAGCCATGCAAACCTCCGTCCGTTGCCCTGCCATCCTCATCGCCGCTCCGGCTTCCGGCCAGGGCAAGACGACGGTGACCTGCGCGCTGGCGCGCCTGCATGCGCGGCAGGGCCGCCGGGTTCGGGTTTTCAAGTGCGGGCCGGATTTTCTGGACCCGTGCTGGCACGCCCTGGCCAGCGGCACGCCGGTGTACCAGATGGATCTGTGGATGACGGGCGAGGACGATTGCCGCGCGCGCCTGCATGCGGCGGCACTGGAGGCCGACCTTATCATTGTGGAAGGCGTGATGGGCCTGTTTGACGGTGAACCCAGCGCGGCCGACCTGGCACAACGCTTTGGCTTGCCGGTGCTGGCGGTGGTGGATGCATCGGGCATGGTGGCAACCTTCGGCGCGCTGGCCTTTGGCTTGCAGCACTATCGCCCCGACATGCCATGGGCCGGCGTGCTGGCCAACCGCGTGGCCAATGCGCGGCATGCGGGCATGCTGCAGGCCAGTGTGGCACCGGACCAATGGTTGGGGGCAGTGCTGCGCAATCCCGCCATGAGCCTGCCCAAGCGCCACCTGGGGCTGACCGTCGCGACCGAAGTGGCAGATGCCATGGAAAGGCTGGACGCCGCAGCCGATACGCTGGCCACCACGCCGCTGGGTCAGATGACCCTGGACGACTTGCAGCGATGGGCGGTGGACTTCGCGGCGCCGGAAGCCTCTGCGCCCATTGCTCCCATGTTGAAAGGCAAAACCATCGCTGTTGCGCGCGACGCCGCTTTCTGTTTTATCTACGCCGCCAACCTCGATACCCTGCGCGCGCTGGGTGCTGAGCTGGTGTTCTTTTCGCCATTGGCTGACGCGGCTGTACCGGCCTGCGACGCGATGTGGATTCCTGGTGGTTACCCCGAACTGCACGCAGAGACAATTGCGGCAAACACCGCGCTACGCACCAGCCTGGCCGCACACATTTCCGCAGGCAAACCTGTATGGGCCGAGTGCGGCGGCATGATGGCCCTGTTTGAGACGCTGGTCACACTGGATGGCAAACGCCATGTGCAATGGGGTGTGCTACCTGGCGAAGTGACCATGCAAAAGCTGCTGGCCGGCCTGGGCCCGCAGCAGCTGGCCCTGGAAAGCGGCACCTTGCGCGGCCACACTTTCCATTACTCGACCACGGCCACGCCGTTACAGGCCGCGGCACGCACCTCGCGGCCGGGCACCGCGCCCGCGCCGGACGTGGGCGAGGCCGTGTGGCAGCATGGTGCGGTGCGCGCCAGTTACTTTCATGCCTGGTTTCCATCCTGCCCCGAAGCGGTGGCAGCGCTATTCACCACATCTGTAGAGGTGACTGCATGACGGACTTGCTGCAC
Organism: Polaromonas sp. P3_B4; assembly: GCF_056402835.1. Classification (NCBI taxonomy): domain Bacteria; kingdom Pseudomonadati; phylum Pseudomonadota; class Betaproteobacteria; order Burkholderiales; family Comamonadaceae; genus Polaromonas; species Polaromonas sp. P3_B4. Next base: position 1,856,690 of record NZ_JBFUGQ010000001.1, on the reverse strand, counting down.
TACCAGCCCGGCCCGCAGCGCATCGTCTGCCTGACCGAGGAAACCACCGAATGGCTCTACCTGCTGGACCAGCAGCAGCGCATTGTGGGCATCTCGGGCTACACCGTGCGGCCCAAACGCGCGCGCGACGAGAAGCCGCGCGTCAGCGCCTTTCTGAGCGCGAAGATCGAGAAGATCATGGAACTGCAGCCCGACTGCGTGCTGGGCTTTTCGGATCTGCAGGCCGACATTGCTTCGGACCTGGTCAAGCGCGGTGTGCAGGTCACCATCTTCAACCAGCGCAGCGTGGCCGAAATTTTCTCCATGCTGTTCCAGCTGGCCGCCATGGTGGGCGAGGCAGAGCAGGGTGCGCAGCGCATTGCACAGATGCAGGCCGATTTGCGTGCCATGCAGGCGGCCGTCGCGGCCAGGGTCGCCAAGGGTGCGCGCCGCCCCAAGGTGTATTTTGAAGAATGGGACAGCCCGCACATCAGCGCGATCCGCTGGGTGTCGGAGCTCATCGGCATCGCGGGAGGTGACGATTGCTTTCCTGAGCTCGCCGCCGAATCGCTGGGCAAGAACCGCATCATTGCCGACGGGGCCGAGATCGTCCGCCGTAACCCGGATCTCATACTGGGCTCCTGGTGCGGCAAGAAATTCCGGCCGGAGAACGTGGTGGCACGCGAGGGTTGGGGTGCGGTGAATGCGGTGCGTCACAACCAGCTGTTTGAAATCAAGTCGCCCGACATACTGCAGCCCGGCCCCGCTGCGCTGACCGACGGCGTGGCCAGGATGCACCAGATCATCCTGCAGTGGATGGACGCTGAACAAGCCGGAGCGTTCCGATCATGAGCGCTATGACGATTGCCAAAAGCGAACTGATTCTGGGCGGCCAGAAAAGTGGCAAGTCACGCCGTGCCGAACTGCTGGCGCGCCAGTGGCTGGACCAGCGACTGGGCCACCGCGCCGTGCTGATTGCCACCGCACAGCCTTGGGACGAGGAGATGCGCCAGCGCATCGCCCGCCACCAGGCGGATCGCGCCGAGCGCGTGCCCGGCATGACCACGGTGGAAGAGCCGTTGGCACTGGCGGAGGCGATTCAAAAACACAGCCAGCCCGACACCTTGGTAGTGGTGGACTGTCTGACGCTGTGGCTCACCAACCGGTTGATGCCCGTGGATTTTGAACAAAATAAGCCTCTAGCCCCCATGGACAGTGCGCCAGCCGCTTCTCTTTTGATAGCAATTACCCAGGCCCCTGGCCCGGTGGTGCTGGTGGGCAACGAGATTGGGTTGGGCGTAATTCCCATGGGGCGCGAGGTTCGCGCCTTTGTGGATGCCTTGGGCAAACTGAACCAGGATGTGGCCGCTGCGTGCCAGCGCGTGACGCTGATGGCGGCAGGCTTGCCACTGACTTTGAAGGATGCGGGATGAAGATGGACATCCGCCGCTTTCTTTGCCCCTTTCTGTTGCACAGACGCGGGGTGGCAGAGCGTTTTGCTCCGTGTCCCCCGCCCGCGTTGCGGGCTCCTCCTTTACCTGCGCAAAACGCTCTGCCACCCCGCGTCTCGGTGATGCTCGTTTTTGCGTTTGCCTTTACCTTTGGTCTGGCGGGTGTCGCTCGTGCCTTGCAGGTCACCGATGACCGAGGGGTCACCGTCACCTTCCCCGCCGCGCCGCAGCGCATTGTGAGCCTGTTGCCGTCGTTGACCGAAACCGTGTGCGAGCTGGGCCAATGCCAGCGCCTGGTGGGGGTAGACCGCTATTCCAACTTCCCGGCCAGCGTGCAAAAACTGCCCCAAGTTGGCGGCGGGCTGGACCCCAACATCGAGATGATCGTCTCTCTCAAGCCCGATGTGGTGCTGATGGCCACCTCGTCGCGCGCGGGCGAGCGGCTGCAGGCGTTGGGCATCAAGGTGGTGGCGCTGGAGCCGCGAAGCCATGCCGACGTGCAGCGCGTGATGCTCAAGCTCGGCCAGTTGCTGGAGGTGCGTGATGCCGCACGCATCTGGCGCGCGATTGATGCCGGTGTCTCGGCTGCAGCCCAGTCGTTGCCGACCAGCGTGCGCAATGTGAAGATCTACTTCGAAGTGAACCAGGGGCCGTATGCAGCGGGCGAGTCGTCCTTTATTGGCGAAACGCTCACACGCCTGGGTGCCAAAAACATCGTGCCTGCCAAGCTCGGGCCGTTCCCCAAGCTCAACCCCGAATACATCGTCCGCGCCAACCCTGACCTGATCATGATCGGCCAGCGCAGCGCCGGCGGTTTGACGGTGCGGCCCGGCTGGCAAAGCATCCGCGCACTGCGCGAGCAGCGGGTCTGCATTTTCCCACCCGACGAGGCCGACATGCTGGTGCGTCCCGGCCCGCGCATGGCTGAAGGTGCGCGCCTGATGGCCCAATGTCTGCTGAAAAATGCGCCCGCCCCGGGAGCCAAACCATGATGCAAACCCGCGTTTTCTGGCTGGTCTGGGCCGGTGTGCTGGGAGCATTGGCTTTGGTGGCGTTGGGTATCTGTGTCGGCAGCGCCGGACTGGAGAACCTGATTCGTCCGCTGCTCAACCCCGCACAGGACCCGCAGCAAACCGCCATGGCACAGCAAATCATTTGGCAGATCCGCCTGCCGCGCACCTTGGGCGCCTGGGCCGCCGGCGCCTTGCTGGGCCTGGCCGGTGCCGTAGCCCAGGGCCTGTTTCGCAACCCCCTGGCTGACCCGTATTTGCTGGGCAGCGCCTCGGGTGCCTCGCTGGGCGTGGCGCTGGCATTGGCCGCTTTGGGTGGGGGCGCCGGCATGTTGGGCGGCAGCATGATGAGCGGCGGTATGGCCGTCAGTGTGTTCTCCAGCAGCTTGTGGGTGCGTCTGGGGTTGACCGGTGCGGCGTTTCTGGGCGCCGTGTTTGCGGTGATGCTCACGCTGGTGCTGTCGCGCGGTGTGGGCCACACGCTGCGCCTGCTGCTGGCCGGTGTGGTGGTGGGCGTTGTGCTGGGTGCCATGACGCACCTGGTGCTGCTGTTCTCACCCGAATCGTTGCAGGCCATGCAGGCCTTCATGCTGGGCTCCACGGCCTTTGTGGGCTGGACGTCGTGCGTGCTCATGGCCAGTGTCTGGGGCGTGTGCGTGCTGGCGGCATGGCTGCTGGCGCGCGTCCTTGATGGTTTGAGTTTGGGTGACGCTACGGCGATCAGCCTGGGCCTGCCGGTGGCGCCTATGCGCGCGGCGCTGGTGGCGGTACTGGCGCTGGCTACGGGCACCGCGGTGGCTCAAACCGGGTTGATCGCTTTTGTAGGCCTGGCCGCACCGCACCTGGTGCGCTCGGTGGTCAAGACCACGCACGCGCACCTGATGCTGCTCTCCAGCCTTATGGGCGGCGTGTTGCTGATGGCGGCCGACACGTTGGCACGCTGGCTGATCGCGCCGCAGGAGCTGCCCGTGGGCATGCTCACCGCGGTGCTGGGCGGCGGCTATTTGTTGTGGCTGATGCACCGCAGCAGCAGCCTGGGCGGAGGCCGTGCAGCATGAGAAACGCTATGAATTCAATAGCTATCGGCGCAGACTCTATAAGGGCCAGCCTCGGAAATGGCTTGCAAAAGCAACACGTACTGCACGGCATCAGCCTGGACATTGCTGCGGGTCGGTGGACCAGCATCGTCGGCCCCAACGGCGCAGGCAAGTCCACCTTGCTCAGGGCGCTGGCCGGTGTGCTGCCACACAGTGGTAGCGTCTCGTTGTTGGGCCGGCCCATGCAAAACCTGCCGCACCGCGAACGCGCCCGCCAGCTGGCCTGGCTGGGCCAGAACGAAACCTCGGCCGATGACCTGACGGTGTGGGACGTGGCCATGCTGGGCCGCTTGCCGCACCAGGCCTGGCTGGCCCCGCCCAGCGTCGCCGACCGTGCAGCGGTGGAGCAGGCCCTGCGCGCCACCCGTGCCTGGGACTGGCGCGAGCGCGCCTTGGGGCAACTGTCGGGCGGCGAGCGCCAGCGCGTGCTGCTGGCGCGCGCCCTGGCGGTGCAGGCCCAGGTGCTGCTGATGGACGAGCCGCTGGCCAACCTCGACCCGCCGCACCAGGCCGACTGGCTGGACGTGGTGCGTGCGCTGGTGGCCGAAGGAAAAACCGTGGTCAGCGTTCTGCATGAGATCACCATGGCATTGCAAGCCGACACCATGGTCGTGATGGCTGAAGGCCGCATCACCCACCAAGGCGCCTGCGCCGATCTGGCCACACACCGCGCACTGGAAGACGTATTTGACGGACGCCTTGCTGTTCATCCCTTGCAAGGGCAGTGGATTGCGCTGCCCAAAGTCAACCATCCTGCAAAGAGAGCTCCCATGCAAATTGAAACCCCACCCGTCGATTACGAACGTGTCGTTCCCACGGCCGAGCGCCGCGGCCTGATCATGATCAATACCGGCCACGGCAAAGGCAAGAGCACGGCCGCCTTTGGCCTGGCCTTGCGTGCCCATGGCCGGGGCAAGGCTGTCAAGGTCTACCAGTTCATGAAGGTGCCTACGGCGCGCTTTGGTGAGCACCGCTTGTTTGAGCAACTGGGCATTCCCATCGAAGGCCTGGGCGACGGCTTCAGCTGGAAGAGTCGCGACCTGGACCACTCGGCCCAGTTGGCACTCGACGGCTGGGCCAAGGCCGAGGCCACGATACGCGCGGGAGAACACTTCATGGTGGTGCTCGACGAAATCATGTACCCGCTGCGCTACGGCTGGATTCCGCTGGAGACCATCCTCACCTGCCTGCGCGAGCGCCCACCGCATGTGCACGTGGTGTTGACGGGCCGCAATGCGCCGGGCGAGCTGGTGGACCTGGCGGATACGGTGACGGAGATGACTTTGATCAAGCACCACTTTAAAGCCGGCGTTCCCGCCCAACGCGGCATTGAGGACTAGAGTTTTGCGTTTCCTTTTCATTGCTTGTGGATTGGCTTTGTGGCTGTTCTCCAGCCTGGCCGCAGCGCAGGGCGCACAACCCGTCTCGCGCATCGTCACGCTCGCGCCTTCGCTGACCGAGGCGGTGTGTGCGTTGGGCCGCTGCGCGCAGCTGGTGGGCACTGATCGCCACTCCACCTGGCCCGTTTCGGTACTGGCGCTGCCCAAGGTGGGAGGGCTGGAAGACGCGCAGGTCGAGCGCATTGTGACCTTGCGTCCCAATCTGGTCTTGCTGGGTCCGCGCAGCCGCGCGGGGGAACGCCTGCAGGCGCTGGGCGTGCCGGTGATGATGCTGGATGCCCGCACCCATTCGGATCTGAAACGCATGCTGGTGAAGTTGGGCGACACCTTGGGTGAACCGGCCCGCGCCACCGAACTGATAGCCCATATCGACACCGAACTCGACATCGCCGCGGGCCGCATGCCTGCCGCGTTGCGCGGGCGCACCGTGTATGTGGAGGTGGGCGCAGGATCGTCTGCAGCCAGCGAGAAGAGCTTTATTGGTGAGACCGTGGCCAGGCTGGGCCTGGTCAATGTGGTGAGCGGCGATCTGGGCCTGTTCCCCCGGATCAATCCCGAGCTGCTGCTGCGCCGCCCGCCCGACATCATCATTGGCCCGCGCGCCACGCTGGCCAATCTGTCAGACCGCCCCGGCTGGAGTGCACTGCCGGCAGTGCGCCAGCAGCAGCTGTGCCTGCTGGATACCGAACGCATGGACCTGTTGTCACGCCCTGGCCCTCGCCTGGGCGAGGCCGCCCAGATGCTGGTGGAGTGCCTCAAGGCCCTGCCTCCCCGTGACGCGCCCCGTTAATTTTCTTTACCCGAGAGACTCTTATGCAAACCCGAAAAATCCCCGCCACCATCGTCACCGGCTTTCTGGGCAGCGGCAAGACCACGCTGCTCCGCCACCTGTTGGCCAACGCGCAAGGCCGCCGCATCGCGGTCATCGTCAACGAGTTTGGCGAACTCGGCATCGACGGCGAACTGCTGCGCGGCTGCGGCATAGGCTGCGACGAGAACGGTGAAGAAAACGGGCAGCTGTATGAGTTGGCCAACGGCTGCCTGTGCTGCACGGTGCAGGAAGAGTTCGCGCCCGTGATGGAGCAGTTGGCCAAGCGCCGTGACCAGATCGACCACCTGATCATCGAAACTTCGGGCCTGGCGCTGCCCAAGCCGCTGGTGCAGGCCTTCCAGTGGCCCGCCCTGCGCAACACCTTCACCGTGGATGCCGTAGTGACCGTGGTGGACGCACCAGCGGTGGCGGCCGGCGACTTTGCCGACGACCCTGTGGCCGTGGACGCCCAGCGCCGCGCCGACGACAACCTGGACCATGACTCGCCCTTGCACGAGCTGTTTGAAGACCAGTTGGCAACGGCCGACCTGGTGATCGTGCACAAGACGGATGGTCTGACGGCCGAAGAATTGGTGGGTGTGGAAGCCGCCATCCGCGCCGAGACCTTGCCCGGCGTGAAGCTGGTGCATGCCCAACATGGCCGCATCGATATCGGCGTGCTGCTGGGCCTGGAGCGCGCAGTGGAAGACCAGATCGACCAGCGCAAGACCCACCACGACGAGGAAGAAGACCACGACCACGACGCCTTTGACTCGGTGCAGGTGGCGCTGGACGTGACCGGCCGCGAAGCATTGCTGGCTGCGTTGCGCGATGTGGTGGGGCGCCACGAGATTTACCGCGTCAAGGGTTTTGTGGCCTTGCCCGGCGTGGCCATGCGCCTGGTGGTGCAGGGCGTGGGTACGCGCTTTGACAGCTACTTCGATCGCCCCTGGCGTGCGGATGAAGTGCGCCAGTCGCGCCTGGTGCTGATTGGTTCCGAGCTCAATGCGGCTGTGTTGCAGGCTGAGTTGAGTGCGACGCTGGCGGCACCCGTCGCGGCTTGAATCCAAATGCACGCTGAAGCTTTAGTTTTGTGGCGGGCACAGGCCGACGGGGCACTCCGCTCCGCGGCTGTCCTCCGCCCTGTGGGCTCCTCCTTTATGCCGCTGCGCAGAGCGCCCCATCGACCTGCGCCAGGATGGGCTGTTCAACCTTACCTTGTGAAATAAAACATGCATTTGCTCTCCACCCGCCCTGGCGGCCACGTTGAAGACGGTGGTCAGGGCGTGGTGCGTGTGGAGCAAACGCCGGGCGACATCGTGGTGCTCAGCGCGGCGGATACCACGCTGTCGCTGCTGGCCGATGCGGCGGGTGCATTGCCTGAAGGCTTTCCCACGGTCCGCCTGGCGAATCTGATGTGGCTGCGCCAGCCCGCTTCGGCCGACATGTATGTGGACGAGGTGCTGCAACATGCGCGCGTGGTGGTGATTGACCACCTGGGCGCTGCCAGCGACTGGGCCTATGTGGTGGAGCGCGTGCGCGAACTCGCACGCGAACGCGGCCAGTGGCTGGCGCTCTTCTCGGGTGACGCGAGTGAAGACTTGCAACTGCTGCTGCGCAGTACCGCCCCGCATGAGGACTGCCGCCAGCTCTGGCGCTGCCTGCGCGAAGGCGGCCGCGACAACGCCCATAACTTTTTTGAATTGATAGGCTATTCCGCGTTTGGCCTGGGGACTCGGCCCACACCGCCTACGGTGTTGCCACCGGCCATAATTTACGAATCGCTGGGTGCCCAAGCGTGGCAAGACGGTGCGCCGGTGGCATTGCTGGTGTTCTACCGTGCCCATGTGCAGGCCGGCAACACTGCGGTGTTTGACGCGATGCTGGTCGCATTGCATGATCAAGGGCTGAACACTGTGGCCGTGGCCGTGGATTCGCTCAAGAACCCCGCTAGCCTGGAGCTGTTGCAGTCGCTGGCCGCGCAACACGGCGTGGGCGTGGTGCTCAACGCGACCAGCTTTGCCATCACCGCACTCGATGGCGACGATGTGGACAGTGTGGACGGCGCGCAGATGGCCCCATTGGCTGGTGATGCACCGGTACTACAGCTCATCACCGCGGGCTGTTCCCAAGAGCAGTGGCAAGAAGACCCGCATGGCCTGGCCCCGCGCGACTTGGCGATGCAGGTGGTGCTGCCCGAGGTGGACGGCCGCATTGGCACCCGCGCCATCAGCTTCAAGGGCCTGGCGTGGCGTGACGAGCGCACCCAGGTGGACGTGGTGCGTTACCAGCCCGAACCCGAACGCATGGCCTTTGTGGCCGAGCTGGCGCGCCGCTGGTGTGTGCTGCGTGACAGGCCGAATGCCGATAAACGCATCGCACTGATCCTGGCCAACTACCCCAACGACGATGCCCGTCTGGCGAATGGTGTGGGCCTGGACACCCCGGCCTCCACGGTGGGCCTGCTGCGCGCCATGCAGGACGCAGGTTATGTCACAGGTGCCTTGCCCGAAGGCGGTGACGCACTGATCGCCGCGCTGGTGGCAGGCGTGACCAACAACCTGGACGCGAACGGCATCCGGCCGGCAGGCCAGAGTCTTGCCATGGCCGATTACCTGCAGGACTTCAACCAACTGGACCTTGCCAGCCGCGACGCAGTGAACGCGCTGTGGGGCTCCCCCGAACAGGACCCCATGGTGCGCAGCGGCCGCTTCATGGTCTCCGGCCTGCGCCTGGGCAACGTGTTTGTGGGTATCCAGCCCGCGCGCGGGCGTGACCTGGACCTGGTGGCGACTTACCACGACGCCGACCTGGTGCCCACGCACAACTACCTGGCGTTTTACTTCTGGCTGCGCCGCAGTTTTGCGGTGGACGCGGTGGTGCACGTGGGCAAGCATGGCAACCTCGAATGGCTGCCTGGCAAAAGCGTTGCGCTGGGCGCAGCCTGCTGGCCCGACGCCATCCTGGGCCCCTTGCCGCACCTGTATCCCTTCATCGTCAACGACCCCGGCGAGGGCAGCCAGGCCAAGCGCCGCACGCAGGCCGTCATCATCGACCACCTGATGCCGGCCCTGACCCGCGCCGAAACCTACGGCCCGCTGCAAAAACTCGAGCGCCAGATGGACGAGTACTACGAGGCCCTGTCACTGGACCCACGCCGCGCCCAACGCCTGCGCGGCGACATTCTGGAGCGCGTGCTGACTGAGAATCTGCACACTGACCTGGGCTTTGCCAAACCCGCCGATGACGCGGGCCGTGAAGCGCTGCTGCTGCGGTTGGACGCCTACCTGTGCGAGATCAAGGAGTCACAGATCCGCGATGGGCTGCACATCCTGGGCACATCACCACAGGGCCGCCAGCAAATCGACACGCTGGTGGCGCTGGCGCGTTTTCCAGGTGGTACGGCTGCCGGCCAGCGCAGCCTGCTGGTGGCATTGGCTCAGGATTTGGAGCTAGATGGTGTGGACGGCTTCAGCGTGTTGAGCCCCGAATGGGCTGCGCCCTGGAATGGGCCGTTCCCTGCGGTGTTGCAGGGCGTGAGTACCGAAGCTTGGCGTCATGCGGGCCACACACGCGAGCGGCTGGAGTTGCTGGCCCGGCAATTGGTGGCCAACCATGTGGTGGCCGATGCACCCTGGGATGCCGCAGCCTGGCCGCACACCGCCCCGGTGCTGCAGCGCATGCGCATTGTGTTGCGCCCCCGCCTGGACGCTTGTGGTCCGCAGGAGATTGCGCAGTGCCTGCGCGGCCTGTCTGGCAAGTTTGTGCCCGCCGGTCCCAGCGGTGCACCCTCGCGTGGCCGGCCTGACGTGCTGCCCACAGGCCGCAACTTCTATTCGGTGGACACGCGTGCCGTGCCCACACAGACCGCCTACGCCATGGGCGCCGCGGCGGCTGAGCGCGTGATTGAGCGCCACCTGCAAGACCATGGCGAGATGTTGCGCTGCCTGGGCCTGTCGGTCTGGGGCACCAGCACCATGCGCACGGGCGGCGAAGATATTGCACAAGCCTTTGCGTTGCTGGGCGTGCGGCCCAAGTGGGCCGACGGTAGCAGCCGGGTGGTGGACATTGAAGTGCTGCCCATGGCTATCAGGAACCGTCCGCGCGTGGATGTGACTTTGCGCGTTTCGGGTTTCTTCCGCGATGCCTTCCCCAATGTGATTGACCTGTTTGATACCGCCGTGCGCGCCGTGGCCGCGATCAGTGAAGAGGACGAGCCCGACGACGTGAATCCCATCCGCGCCCGGGTGCAGCGCGAAGCGGCCGAGGCACAGGCCAAGGGCTTGAGTGCAGAGGACGCCCAGCGCGAAGCCACCTGGCGCGTGTTTGGCCCGCGCCCCGGCGGTTATGGCGCTGGTCTGCAAGAGGTCATGGCCAGCGGCCGCTGGAACGACGGCGCCGATCTGGCTCAGGCCTATCTGCGCGCCGGCGCCTTTGCCTACGGGCAGGGCGAGCACGGCGCACCAGCGCGTGGCAGTTTCGAGCAGCGCCTGGCCGGTCTGGATGCCGTGCTGCACAACCAGGACAACCGCGAGCACGATGTGCTCGATTCGGACGACTACTACCAGTTCCAGGGTGGCATGGCGGTGGCAGTCGAACATCTGGCGGGTGCGCCCGCATCGCTGTATCACGGCGACTTCAGCGTGCCTGGTGCGCCGCGTATCCGCACGCTGGGCGAAGAGGTGGCGCGCGTGGTGCGTTCGCGCGCCGTCAACCCCAAGTGGCTGGAGGGCGTGCGCCGCCATGGCTACAAGGGGGCTTTTGAGATGGCCGCCACGGTGGACTACCTGTTTGCATTTGACGCCACCACAGGCGTGGTGGGCGACCACCAGTACGCGCTGGTGGCCGATGCTTATTTGCACGACGACACCAACCGCGCGTTTTTGCAGCAGCACAACCCCGGCGCACTGCGCAGCATTGGCGAGCGCCTGCTGGAGGCCATGCAGCGCGGCCTGTGGGAGGCGCCGGGCGACCAGCGCGAACGCATCGAAGACCATTTGCTGGCGCTGGAGCGCCGGCTTGAAGAACACGGAGAAGGACCTTTGACATGAGCACGACCATGAGCATTCCTGAACTGAACATTCCTGTTGAGCCCGCCACCCGCGCGGCCTTTCCCTTCACCGCGCTGGTCGGCCAGCCGCAGCTGCAGCTGGCTTTGCAGCTGGTAGCCATAGACCCCGGCATTGGCGGTGTGCTGATCAGCGGCCCGCGTGGCACGGCCAAGTCCACTGCGGCCCGTGCGCTGGCCGCGCTGCTGCCCGGTGCGCCCTTTGTCACCTTGCCGTTGGCCGCCAGCCTGGAGCAACTGGTGGGCACGCTGAATGTGGAAGACGTGCTGCGCGACGGCCAGGTGCGCCTGGCGCCTGGGCTGGTGGCGCGGGCCCACAACGGTGTGCTCTATGTGGACGAGGTCAACCTGTTGCCCGATGCGCTGGTGGATGCGCTGTTGGACGTGGCAGCCAGCGGCGTGAACACGGTGGAGCGCGATGGCATCTCAAAACAGCACGCCGCGCGCTTTGTGCTGGTGGGCACCATGAACCCGGAGGAGGGCGAGCTGCGCCCGCAGCTGCTGGACCGCTTTGGCCTCTCGCTGGTGCTGGCCAACCCGGTGGATGCCGCAGAGCGCACCGCCATCCTGCGCGCGCGCCTGGGTTTTGATGAAAACCCCGGGGCCTTGGGCGCGCAGCATGCCGAAGAACAAGGTGCGCTGAGCGCCGCATTGGTGGCCGCCCGCGCTGCCTTGCCACGCCTGATCTGGTCGGACGCGGTGCTGCACCATGCCGCTGCCTGCGCGATTGCCGCCGGTGTGGATGGCATGCGCGCCGATCTGGTGATGCTGCGCGCCGCACGCGCGCTTGCCGCGCTGGAAGGGCGCAGCGAAGTGTCTGTGGCCGATGTAGACGCTGTGGCTGAACTGGCACTGGCCCACCGCCGACCCGAAGGCAGTGCGACACCAGCGCCCGGCACCCACAGCGCACCACAGCAACCGCAACACAACCCGCAGCGCCTGCAAGACCCGCAAGCTGCTGCGTCCGCGCCCCAGGGCGATTGGGGCGCCTTGCCTGCCCAGCCCGAGGGAACGACCAAGGTTCAAAAAATTGCCGGGTGGCCGCCAAAAAAAGCCTAGGCCACCCCAGCCGCCGCCCGCGCAACGGGACTGGCAGCTGGCGGTGGCCTCCGCCCCAATCTCCCTCTGGAAGTTCAGCCGCGCCCAACGCACGGCAGCGCAGCAGTGCGATTGCCTGGCTGCCCACCGTCGTGGCCAAAGGCCCAGCGCCGTTGCAGCGCGCGCACCTGCGCCACCAGCCGGTCGCGCTGCGCGCCGGGCGCTTGCATTGCATCGTGCTCGACACCTCGGGCTCCATGCGTCAGCGCGGCCGTCTGGCGCTGGCCAAGGGCCATGCGGCCTTCATGATCGAGCAGGCCGCGCGGCAGGGCGACGATGTGGCGCTGTTGCGCTTTGGCGGGCAGGGTGTGGAACTGCTGCTGCCCCCTGGCCGCGCGCGTGCCGCCGGCAGCCAGCGCCTGCGCCCGCTGGGCGGTGGCGGTGGCACGCCGCTGGCCGAGGCGCTGTTTCAGGCTGACCGCCTGCTGCAACGCACGCTGCGCAAAAGTGGCCCCACGGAGTGCTGGCTGTGGCTGCTGACCGACGGCCGCACGCTGGAGCAACCGCAGGCGCCGTTGACCCCGCAGCACCTGGTGATTGTCGATTTTGACGATCCGAAAAAGAACCTGGGCCGCTGTGCCGCCTGGGCCATGCGCTGGGGCGCGGAGCACCGCCTGGCCATGGCCCCGAGTTACCAACCGTAAAAGATCGTCATGTCCGACACCGAAATCATTGTCTGCACCACCTGCCGCCCGTCGGGCGCCTCGCGTGAGCTGCCCGCCCATGGCCTGGCCTTGTTCGAAGCGGTTCAGGAAGCGCTGCTGGTGTGTGAGCTGGACACCGGGCTGCACAAGGGCCTTCAGGTGCGCGGCCAGGCGTGCATGAGCGGCTGCACCCGCGCCTGCACCGTGACCTTGCAAGCCCGGGGCAAATTCAGCTACTACTTTGGCGACCTGGCCCCCGATGCCGAGACCGCGGCCCAGGTGATTGCCTGCGCGCAACTGCACGCGCAGAGTGCCGACGGCAACCTGGCCCGCAACGCGCGGCCCGATCGCCTGCGCAGCGGTATCCTTGCCCGATTGCCTCCTGTTGGTTTGAACGGCCTGGGCTCGACATGAGCGGCCAAATGCACTAAGTTTGTTTTTTTCACCCCACCCACCCTCCCACTTACCTCAAGGAGAACGCCATGACTGAACCGACGACGCTGACCCACAACCCTTCTCACACCCTGAATCCCGGCCTGGCCGTGCTGCGTCCCCTGCTGGGCGCCGCCGCATTGGGCCTGGTGGTGCTGTACGGCGTGGCCTTTGCCGAAAGCCCGCTGGCCCACAACGCCGCGCACGATGTGCGCCACATCACCGTCAAACCCTGCCATTGAGCAGCACTTTCACCGGGAGACAGCTATGGTTTTTCAACGATTGATCTGGGCGGCGCTGGCCACTGCCGTGGTGGTGGGTAGCGTGCAAACCGGCGTGCAGCGCTGGCAAGCCGCCCCGCTGATTCTGGCGGCCGAGGTGTACGAGGAGCAAAAGGTGGAGGCTCCGGCGCCCGCCGCCGCTCCCGCTGCCCACGTGCATGCCGAAGGTACGGCCCCTCATACGCACGAGCACGGTGCTGCCAAGGAATGGGAACCCACGAACGGCGCCGAGCGCATTGGCTGGACCTGGGTGGCCAACATGCTGCACGCCTTCAGCATGGCGCTGCTGGTGTTTGCGGTGATGGGCGTGTGGCTTTACAAACGTGACGCACAACGCGGTGGCGCGGTGGCTTCACTGCGCCTGGCCGGTGTGGTGGCTGCAGCTGGCTGGTTGAGCTTTCACCTCTGGCCTTCGCTGGGTTTGCATGCGGAAGTACCCGGCATGGAAGCCGCGCCGCTGCAGGCCCGCCAGGTCTGGTGGGTGCTGGCAGTGAGCAGTGCAGCGGGTGCCTGCGCCGTAGCCGGTTTTGCGCGCGCATCCTGGCGCTGGCTGGTGTCCGCAGCCTTGCTGGCGCTGCCGTTTGTGGTGGGTGCACCCAAGCTTCAAGGTGATGCCCTGGCCGGTTTTGGTCCCGAAGCCCATGCCGCGCTGGAACAGCTCGGCACGCAGTTCATCTGGGCCACGACCTGGGTGTCTCTGTCGTTCTGGGTGAGCCTGGGCCTGGTCAGTGGTTTGGCCTTCCAGCGCTGGGTGCGCCCGGCTTTGCTGGCGGTACTGCAGCGCGCTGACGTGCCTGCTGTTGGCGCGGTGCAAGCTCCTCAGTGAATGGTGTGACGGGCTTTGTCTCCGCCGCCGATGCGGACCCGGCCGATGCGGCCCGGCCCGGCCACGCCTTCAGCACCGCTGAGCAGCAGGCGGTGTACCGGGTCATTTTCGAGCGGCGCGATATGCGCCACTTCAGCGGCGGCACGGTCACTGACGACATACTGCAGCGCTTGCTGTCGGCCGCGCACCACGCACCCAGCGTCGGCTTCATGCAGCCCTGGCGTTTTATTCGCGTGCGCAGCCGGCCTTTGCGCGAAGGTATTCACGCGCTGATTGAGCAGGAACGTGTGCTCACGGCCCGGGCCTTGGGCGAGCGCGAAGACGAGTTCATGAAACTCAAGGTGCAAGGCGTGCTCGATGCGGCCGAGGTGCTGGTCGTGGCCTTGCCACCGGGGCGCGAACAGCATGTGTTTGGCCGCCGTACCTTGCCCGAAATGGACCTGGCCTCGGCGGCCTGCGCCATCCAGAACCTCTGGCTGGCGGCCCGTGCCGAGGGCCTTGGCATGGGCTGGGTTTCGATTTTTGATCCGCAGCAGCTGGGCGGGTTGTTGCAGATGCCCGAAGGCAGCAAGCCGATTGCGGTGTTGTGCCTGGGCCCTGTCCACGCTTTTTACGACCAGCCCATGCTGCAGGCTGAAAAGTGGGCGCGCCGTGCCCCGCTGGCCGACATGGTGTTTGAAGACAGCTGGGGCCAGACCACCCCGCGTGAGCCGGAAGCCGGCTGAGATGTTCACGCACTGGGCCAGCCTTCATGCCTTGTCCGTTCCTGCTTCCATGGCAGGGCACACGGCGTGCGTGCTCGGTGTAGTGCTGTTGCTGGCTTTATGGGTAGACAAATCTTTCGGTGAACCACCCACAGGTGTGCATCCGGTGGTCTGGATGGGCAACTACCTTCGGGCCTGCGGAAGCATTACCGTGCGCTGCCCGCCCGGGCCGGCTTTTTTCCTCGGCACGCTGGCCTGGTGGGTGGGTGTGGCATTGGTGGGCGCAGCAGCCTGGGGAGTGCAGGCACTGGTGTTCTGGCAGCTCGCCGGCTACATCAAGGCGCCGGCCTGGGGCGCCGCCATCGACACTGCGCTGCTGGCCGCGCCGATGGCCTGGTTACTCAAATGCATGCTGTCATGGCGCATGCTGCGCGAAGAAGTCGGTGCGGTCGAACTGGCGTTGGGCCAGTCGCTGGAAGCAGGACGGGAGCGCCTCTCCTGGCTGGTCAGCCGCGACACCGCCCAGCTCACTGAAAGCCAGGTGCGGGAAAGCGCGATCGAGTCGCTGGCCGAAAACCTCAATGACTCTGTGGTGGCCCCGGTTTTCTGGTTTGCGTTGCTGGGTTTGCCGGGGGCGGCCATTTACCGCTTCGCCAATACGGCGGACGCCATGTGGGGTTACCGCGGCACCTACCGCGGCAAAAATTGGGAATGGGCCGGCAAGTGGGCGGCGCGCGCGGACGACGTGCTCTCCTGGTTGCCGGCACGCCTGACGGCACTGTTGCTGGCGTTGGCGGCAAGAGGCCTGCCGCTCAAGGCATTGCACGAAGAAGCCCGCAAGACCCCGTCGCCCAACAGCGGCTGGCCCATGGCGGCCATGGCGTTGGCGCTGGGTATCTCGCTCGGCAAGCCGGGCGTATATATCTTGAACCCCCAAGGGCGGCCACCTGAAGCATCGGACACGGCCCTGGCCCAAACCTTGGCCTCGAAGGCGGTGTTCTCCCAAACCTTGGTTGCCACTCTGGCGATGCTGTTGATGGCGCTGGCGGTATCGGCATGAGCACCAGCCTCGTCACCACGCGCATTCACGGCGGACCCGACGCGCTCGGTGTGCCGCTGCACGACTTTTCAACCAACAGCAATGCCTGCGGGCCTTGCCCTGCAGCGCTGACTGCCGTCGGCCAGGCCGACGCCACCCGTTACCCCGACGCCGGCTACACGCAGTTGCGCAGGCAACTGGCGGTCTTTCATCGTGTCGATGAGGCGCGTGTATTGCTGGCGGCCAGCGCCAGCGAATTCATCTTTCGCATGACCACCCTGGCCGCGCAGCAGGGCGCACGCGCGGTGTGGCTGCCACCGCACAGCTACGGCGATTACGCACAGGCAGCGGGGGCGCATGGCCTGGAGGTGGCCGACAAACCCGAGGATGTGCAGCTGCTCTGGGCCTGTGAGCCTTCCAGCCCATTGGGTGCTGCGCATCGCGGCCTGGGTGAGCTGGTTGACGGCCGGAAAGTGGTGGAAGTGTCAGCCCTTGTCGTGCTGGACCGCGCTTACGAGCCCTTGCGGCTCAGCGCTGTGCCCACGCTCACGCCGCAGCAGCTGCAAACCACCTGGCAGCTCTGGACGCCCAACAAGGCGCTGGGCCTGACCGGCGTGCGTGCAGCCTATGTGATTGCACCGATGGAACAAACGGACAACGCTGCAGCGCTGGAGCGACTCTGCCCCTCGTGGCCGGTGGGCGCGCATGGTGAGGCCATGCTGCAGGCCTGGGCAAGCGAAGAGGCACAGGACTGGCTCGCCGGCAGCCTCAACACCTTGCGCGAATGGAAAGCCCGGCAGATCAGTGTCTGCGAATCGCTGGGATGGACATGCCTGCCCAGCGACGCCAATTTCTTCTGCGCCCAGCCGGCCTTGCCCGAAGGCGTGAGCTTGCAACAGGCATTGTCCGCAGTGCGCACCCAGGGCATCAAGCTGCGCGACACGACGTCATTCGGTTTGCCCGGCCATGTGCGCCTGGGCGTGCAGCCGCCAGCCGCGCAGGATGCCCTGCACAACGCGTGGCAACAACTCTCCAGGACAAGTTCATGAGTGCAAAAAGTGTCATGGTGCTGGGCACCACCAGCGGCGCCGGTAAAAGCTGGCTGACGACAGCGCTGTGCCGCTACTACGCGCGCCAGGGGCTCAAGGTTGCGCCCTTCAAGGCGCAGAACATGAGCAACAACGCAAGGGTGGTCGCGCAAGGAGAGATCGGTAGCGCGCAATATTTCCAGGCCTTGGCGGCGAGAGCCGCACCCGACGTGCGCATGAACCCGCTGTTGCTCAAGCCCGAAAAAGACACACAAAGCCAGGTCGTGTTGATGGGCCAGGTGAATGCCGAACTCTCGCGCATGGAATGGCGCGGCCGCAGCGCCTCGGTCTGGCCGGTGGTGTCGCGGGCGCTCGATGAGTTGATTGCGGACAACGACGTGGTCGTGATGGAGGGTGCAGGCTCGCCGGCCGAGATCAACCTCAAGTCCAGCGACATCGTCAATATGCGCGCTGCGCAGCACGCCAATGCGGCCTGCCTGCTGGTGACTGACATCGACCGCGGCGGCGCCTTTGCCCACCTGTATGGCACCTGGGCCATGCTGGACGAAGCCGAGCGCAAACTCATCAAGGGCTTTGTGCTCAACAAATTCAGGGGCGATGCCAAACTGCTGGCGCCCGGCCCGCAAATGCTGCAGGACCTGACCGGCATTCCCACGGTGGCGACGCTGCCGATGTGGTGGCAACACGGCCTGCCTGAAGAGGATGGTGTGTTTGACGACCGCAGCACCGCGGCAGGGGAAGTCTCCACCACCGTGGCCGTGATTGCCTACCCGCGCATCAGCAACCTCGACGAATTCCAGCCCCTGAAAAATGTGCCCGGCGTACGCTTGAAGTGGGTGCGCAGCCCGGCCGACCTGGCCGGCGCCGACTGGATCATCCTGCCCGGCTCCAAGCACACCAGCGGCGACCTGGCCTGGCTGCGCGCGCAGGGGCTGGACCAGGCCATTGCCGCCCACGC
This sequence comes from Polaromonas sp. P3_B4, assembly GCF_056402835.1. Classification (NCBI taxonomy): domain Bacteria; kingdom Pseudomonadati; phylum Pseudomonadota; class Betaproteobacteria; order Burkholderiales; family Comamonadaceae; genus Polaromonas; species Polaromonas sp. P3_B4. Next base: position 1,838,843 of record NZ_JBFUGQ010000001.1, on the reverse strand, counting down.
AGGGCAGGGCGGCGCTGTGCTGGGCATTTGCGGTGGCCTGCAGATGCTCGGCGAAGCGTTGATTGACCCGCATGGCATCGACGGCAATGCACCCGGGCTGGGCCTGCTGCCGGTGGTCACCGTCTTCGAAGAAAGCAAAACGGTACGGCAGCGGCAGGCCCGCTTTGGTGCGTTGGACGGCGCCTGGGCGGCGCTGTCAGGCGTGGCCCTGCAGGGCTATGAAATTCACCACGGCCAGACCGCGCAGCACCCGGCGCTGGCCGCAGCGGGCGACACGGCCAGCGCGGTGATGGCAGAAGGCCTGGCCTGGCAGAACATTCGCGGCAATGTGTTGGGCCTGTACCTGCATGGCATGTTTGAAGACCCGGCGGTATTGCAGGCGCTGTTCGGCGCCACGGTGCCTACGCTCGACTCTGTGTTCGACGGCCTGGCCGACTACATCGGCGAGCATTTCACACCCGGTGTTTTGCAGTCGCTGATCAGCGGCCGCTGAGCGCTCGCAAGGGCGCTAGCCCGGCATCCGCTTCAAAGGCCCGAAGCAGGCCTGCAACGACTCGGCCTTGCACACAATGAACTGGTCCTGCTTGGGGCTGAACTGGATGAAGCGCACGACCGGCGGGTCCGACGCTTCGTGCAGGTCGCCTGAGCAGTCCCGCTTGCCATTGCTGTCGGTCACGGTGTCGGTGAGCCGGTAAAACCCTTGCGCGCTCGGCGCTGCGGATATTTCGTAGTCGCCTCGCGTGACTTCTTCGCCGCTGGTGTTAAGCCGGGTGCCCTTGACGCTGTATTGCCAGGTTTCGGTGCAGGCTTTTCCTGCCAGCGTCCAGCTCCAAGTGCCCACGAGAGGGTGGGGCGCAGGTGCCGGGGCGGATGGTGCGGGTTTGGCTGTCTGCGCAGCGGCAAGGCCGCAGAACAAGCTAATAAGGGCCAAACCGGTCAGCTTGCGAAAGGGGTGGCTCCCGGCCATGGAATGGGGATAGCTGTGTGAAAACTTCATGGGGTGATTATGAAGAGGCCGCAACGTGGCTTCCCCTGCGCAGAGCCATCCCTTTGTCGCCAGGTGTTATTTCTTAAGAAAAACAAGCCCTGAACCCAATGGAGACGGGCGCGAGCAGCTATCAAAACTGTAGCAAGTAGGGCTTCCCAGGGCTGCGCCATGCGTGAAACCCAGGCTATCGCGCCGGTCCGGGGCGTCGTAATATGGCACTTGTCATGCGCGGCGCATGGCCCTGTGGCCCCAAATGGCAGGCCATCGCCGGCAGGAAAAGAGAGATCTTTGGGGGCTTCGCCGCCCGTCCTGTCCCGAAAGGCTACACATGAAAAGCCATGCCGGCATCAACCGCATTTACCGCCTGGCCCGACGCGGCGCCAGTGCAACGGGCGGCTTCACACTCAATGCTGCCTGCAGCGCTGCATTGCTCCTGCTTGCCGGAGGTGCCCAGCAGGCCCAGGCCGCAGACGCCGCTAACGCCAGCGTGTCTGCGGGCGCCGCCAGCCTGGCCACGGTGGGCACCACCACCACGATCAACCAAAGCACCCAGCGGGTGGCCATTGACTGGACGACCCTGTCCACCGCGGCCAACGAAGCCCTGGTGTTCAACCAGCCCAACGCCCAGGCGATAGCGCTGAACCGCATCACCGGCAGCAGCCCGAGCGAATTCCTGGGCGGCCTCACGGCCAACGGCCAGGTGTTCATCCTCAACCCGAACGGCGTGCTGTTTGGCGCCGGCAGCCAGGTCAACGTGGGCGGCCTGGTCGCCTCTACGCTCAGCATGAGCAATGCCGACTTCATGGCCGGCAACCATGTGTTTACGGGCTCTGGTGGCTCGGTTGTCAACCGGGGCACGCTGAACGCGAGGCAGGGTGGCTACCTCGCCTTGCTGGCGCCTGAAGTGCGCAACGAAGGCGTGATGACCGCGTCCCTGGGCACAGCCTTGCTGGCCGCCGGCAACAAGATCACCCTGAACCTGGACAACGGCAACTTGCTGGGCTACAGCATTGACCAGGGTGCGATCAATGCATTGGCCGAGAACAAGTTGCTGATCCAGGCCCAGGGCGGGCAGGTCTTGCTGTCCGCCAAAGCCATGGACAGCCTGACCACGGCCACGGTGAACAACACCGGTGTCATTGAAGCCAAAACCCTGCAGAACAAGGCTGGGCGCATCCTGCTGATGGGCGACATGGAGACCGGCACCGTCAATGTGGGCGGCACGCTGGACGCCAGCGCACCGAACGGCGGTGACGGCGGCTTTGTCGAAACCAGCGCGGCCCACGTGAAGGTGGCCGACGGCACCGTCATTACCACACTGGCGGCCAATGGCAACCACGGCACCTGGCTGATAGACCCGACCGATTTCACCGTCGCCGCGGGCAGCGGCGCGCTGACCGGCAGCGGCATAGGCGCGGGCACCCTGGCCGCCAGCCTCAACCTGGGCAATGTGGCGCTGGCGACCAACAATGCCGGTGGTACGGATAACGGCGACATTCACGTCAACGCGGCCTTCACCTGGAACGCGGGCACCACGCTGACCTTGAGCGCCTGGCGCAATATCAACATCAACGCGTCCATCACCTCGCAGCACGCCAATGGCAAGCTGGCACTGGAATACGGACTGGGCGCCATCAATGCGGGGAACACTGCAACGTACAACGTCAGGGCGACAGTCAACCTGCGGGCTGGCGACAACTTCAGCACCCGGCTGGGCAGCGACGGCGTCACCGACCCGTACAAAGTCATCACCAGCCTGGGCGTGGCAGGCAGCACCACCGGCACCGACCTGCAGGGCATCAACGGCAATCCCACCGGCAACTACGTGCTGGGCGCCGACATCGACGCGAGCGACACGGTGAACTGGAACGCCGGCGCGGGTTTCGATACCCTGGGTGGCGTCGGCGCGCCGGGTATTTTCGAGGGGCGTTTTGACGGCCTCAACCACAAGATCCGCAACCTCTTCATCAACCGCCCGGGCGACAACTTCGTGGGCCTGTTCGGCCTTACGCAGAGCACCAGCATCCAGAACCTCGGGCTGGTGGGCGGCAGCATCACCGGCGCCGACTTTGTGGGCGCCATCGCGGGGCAGGGCTGCTGCACCACCTTCAGCAATGTCTACAGCACAGCATCGGTTCAGGGCAACGACGAGGTTGGAGGCCTGGTGGGCGAACTCAGCCAGGGCGGCATCACCGACGCGTACGCCAGCGGCGCCGTGAGCGGCGCCGACAAGGTGGGCGGACTGGTCGGCAGCTCGCTGGACGGCATCATCACGCGCGCCTACAGCACCGGCCGCGTCACTGCCACCGGCATGGCAGGCGGGCTGGTGGCCGAACAGGTTGGAACGGCAGCGACAAACAACAGCTATTGGGACATTGGCACTTCTGGGCAGGCCACCAGCGCGGGCGGCACCGGCAAGACCAGTGCGCAGCTGACGCAGGCCAGCACTTTCAGCGGCTGGGACATCGCCACCCAAGGCGGCTCCACGGCCACGTGGCGCATTTATGAAGGCCAGACCGGTCCGCTGCTGCGCAGCTTTCTGCAGCCGCTCGCGCTGCCCGACACCAGCGTGGCCTACAACGGTGCGCAGCAGTCGGGCGCCGGTGCGCCGGGCGTCACGGCCGCCAGCGGCACCAACCCTGGCAGCTACTTCGCCTGGTCGGACCAGGAGGGCTACGACATCACGGGTGGCACGCTGACGATTTCGGGTGGCAATTTCCTGATCGACGAGGCCTACCGCAGCGCGATGATCTACCTGGCCGGCGTGAACCGCTCCGCGAACCCCCGCATCGGCCTCAGCCCCGACGCCCAGGTCGATGCCCTGAGGACGGCCGCCGCCGAAGCCGGCAACACGGGTGAAGACGAGTAAGTGTCAAGCTGGCGGTGGAGGACAGGAAACGCTTCTCGTCATGCGGTACCACCCAGGAAGTCAGGAAGTGACTGGAGGGGTGCTATGTTTTTTATAGCTGCTGGCGCACGTCTGTATTGCCTGTAGGCGTGATTTCTTGGTCAAAAATTGCCAACAAAATGGGATTTTTGGGATCTACGCACCCCGACAGGGCTGGAAAACAGCGCTAAACGTTTTTTTCAGCCAATTCCGGCCTGTTCTTTAATGCAAAAAGTGCCTCCAGCGCAATATGGACGTGCGCGAGCAGCTATTAAAAACATAGCGTCAAAATCCCCCTCCAACACGCGCGGGCATCGTTGGTTCCCGCACCCGCGTAGGTACGCCGGTGTTGAAACGCCACATGCAGTCGTTTCCCCATGCATTTCGGGGGTAATTCAAGGATACTTATGGTTACCTTCACGGGGCCCTTGTTACCCCGCTCGCCCAGGCGGTAGCCGGATTTCCTGACCTTCCGAAAAGACTCCCATGAAAAGTCACGCCAGCATCAACCGCATCTATCGCCTGGTCTGGAACGCCGCGCTTGGCCTGTGGGTGGCCGTGGCTGAAACCGCCAAAGGCCGAAGCAGGGGCGGCTCCGCGCGCAGCGGTGTTGAAGTTGCTTCCGCCGGCCCTCGTGGGGGCCTCGTTTTTGTCCTGCATGAACGGTGCCGCGCTGCCGTGGTCATGCTGCTGGCGATGTCCGTCTTTAACTTGCAGGTGCATGCTGCCGATGCGCTGAATTCCACCGTGGTGGTGGGCAGCGGCAATGTCAGCACCAGCGGCGCCACCACCACGATCAACCAGGCCAGCCAGCGCCTGGCGATCGACTGGACGCATCTTTCCACCGCGGCCAATGAGGCGCTGGTGTTCAACCAGCCGAATGCGCAGGCCATCGCGCTGAATCGCATCACCGGCAGCAGCCCGAGCGAATTCCTGGGCAGCCTGACGGCGAACGGCCAAGTGTTTATCCTCAACCCGAACGGCGTGCTGTTTGGTGCGGGCAGCCAGGTCAATGTCGGCGGCCTCGTGGCTTCGACGCTTTCCATGAGCAATGCTGACTTCATGGCCGGCAGCACCACGTTTGGCACAGACCCCGGCCAAGCTGGCACCGGCAGCAGCGCCGGCAAGGTTACCAACAAGGGCACGTTGACGGCTGCGAATGGCGGCTATGTGGCCTTGCTGGCGCCCGAGGTACGCAACGAAGGCGTCATCCGGGCCATGCTGGGAACCGCTTTGCTGGCAGCGGGCAACAAGATCACCCTGAACCTGGACAACGGCAACTTGCTGGGCTACAGCATTGACCAGGGCGCTATCAATGCCTTGGCTGAAAACAAGCTGCTGATCCAGGCCAATGGCGGCCAGGTGTTGCTGTCCGCCAAAGCCATGGACCAGCTGACCACGGCGACGGTGAACAACACCGGTGTCATTGAAGCAAAGACGATCCAGAACAAGGCCGGGCGCATCCTGCTGATGGGTGACATGGAGACGGGTACGGTCAATGTCGGCGGCACGCTCGATGCCTCGGCTCCCGATGGCGGCAATGGCGGCTTTGTCGAAACCAGCGCCGCGCATGTGAAGGTGGCCGACAGCGCCAGGGTCACCACGCTGGCTTCCGCCGGCAACACCGGTAAATGGCTGATAGACCCCAACGATTTCACCATCTCCGCCGGGGGCGACATGACGGCCGCAGCCGTCGCGGCCGCTTTGACTGGCGGCAACTTTGAAATCCAGACCGCCACCATGGGCACGGCCGGCGGCAACGGCGACATCCACGTCAACCAGGCCATCAACCGGACGGACAACAACACCTTCACGCTGACTGCCGAGCGCGACATCAACATCAATACCGGCGCGAACATCACCAAAACCAATGCAGGCGCGGCCGGTATGACCATGACCGCCGGGCGCAACATCCTCCTCAACGGCAATATCGGTGTGGGCGGGCCTTCCACAACTCTTTCTGTGACGGCCAACGCCGTCGGCGATATCACCGGCGTGGGAACCCTGAACCTGAACGGCGGTGCGCTGGACATGACGGCCGGCGGCAGCATCGGCGGCACCGACGGTCTGGGGCAGATCTTTGCCGGCAGTTTGAAGCTGAAAGCCACCACGGGTGAAGTGGTCATGAATAGCGGCGTGGACTGGCAGGGTTCTTCCTTCGACCTGTACGCGGGTACCAACATCCGGGGAAATGCCGGCGCCGTCAACGCCACCATGAGTGCCCCCGGCGGCAGTTTCACCGCATCTGCGGGCAACACGGGTAATGGCCGAATACGCATCAACAGCTTCTCCAATGCCATAGGCACGCTCAACCTGACCGCCCTGGGGACAGGCGGAGGTGGCCAGGTCGACTTTTTGAGTGCCTCAGCCATCGCCAACGCTTCCATCACGGCAGCCCAGGACGTGAACGTCAGCGCGACTGGCAGCCTCAACCTCAATGCCCTGACCCTGACGGGCGCCAACCAGAACGTCAGCCTGGCGGCCGGCGGTGGCACGCTAACGACGCTGGGGGCCTTGAACACCGGCGCAGGCAACCTGACCTTGTCGGGCGGCTCTATTTCCCTGGGCGGCGACCTGGGCGCCAAAGACCTCAGCCTGACCGCAACAAGCGGCCTGAACATCAACAGGAACCTCACGGCGACGGGCAACCTGGCGCTCACCGCGAGTAATGCGGCCATCCAGCAAACCGCCGGCGTCCTGGTCGCGGGCGGCACGACGACCGTCAATGCCGGCGCGGGTAGCGTCAACTTGAGCGGCCTCAACAATTTCAACGGCGCAGTCAGCGTCAGCAACCTGGGCGTGAACAACGTCGCGATCAACAACGCGGGCGGTGCGCTGACCCTGGGCACTGTGTCGGTCGGCAGCGGCACGCTGAGCCTGAGCGGCAACAACATCGCGCAGACGGGCGCGATCACGCAGGCCGCCGGCGCGGGCGCGGTGACCATCAACGGCGGCGCCAGCGCGATAGACCTGAGCAACGCGAGCAACAATTTCACGGGCGCGGTCGGGCTCAATAATTCCGGCAACAACGCCGTGGCCATCCGGAATGTGAACGACCTGGTGCTGGGCCCATCCACCGTGGGCGGCAGCCTGACGGCAACGTCTGGCACCGGCTCCATTTCGCAAGCCGGTGCATTGAACGTGACGGGCGCCTCCACGTTCACGCTCAACGGCACCAGCAAGGACGTGTTGCTGGGCACTTCGGCCAATACCTTCGGCGGTGGCGTGACGGTCAATGGCAGCGGCAGCGTCAGAGACATGGCCTTCCGTTATGGCAGCGGTTTTGCCTTTCCCACCACGCCCACCTACTCCGGCATCCTGACACTGATCAGGGACGTCGGAGCCATCAACCTGGGCACGCAAACCTTCAGTGGCGGCCTCGCGCTGACGGCGGGCGGGGGCATCAACCTGTTCGGCGGTACGCTGCAGACGGGCGGCGCGCAAACTTTCAACAGCGCGGTAACGGTTGCCGGCACCGTCAGCCTGGTCAGCACCGCCGGTGGCATCACATTCGCCAACACGGTCGACGGCGCGAACGCGCTGAGCACCACGAGCGCCGGGCCCACCAATTTCAATGCGTCGGTGGGTGCCACCACGGCGCTGACCAGCTTGAGTGTCAATTCGGGCGGCGCCATCAACGTGCAGACCGGCGCCACGCTGCGCACGGGCGACCTGATGCTGACGGCAGCGGGCGGCATAGGCAACGGCACCGGTGGTGCGGCAGCCATCGATGCGGCGCGCCTGAGCGCCATCAATTCAGGCAGCGGCCATATTGCGCTGTCGCATGCCGGTACAGGTACGCTGGTGGTGACAGACCTGGGGCAGGGCGATGGCATACAGAACAGCGCAAGCGGCGCCAACGTCAGCCTGGCGGCGGCCAACGGCAGCATCCAGGTGCTGGGCAGCACGGTCAGCGCGGTCGGCGGCAACGTTGTGCTTAGCGCGGCTGGCGCCAGCGCGACGCATTCGGTGGAGATCGTGAACAACGGCGCTACCCAATCGAACGTTACTACCACCGGCACAGGCAACATCACCATCAACGGCAACCTGACGAGCGGCGGCGCCAGCGCCACCGGCGGCTCGGCGGGCGGCGTGGTCGTCACCAATTCCAACATCACCGCAGGCAACGGAGTCATCACCATTTCGGGCGATGCGGGCTGGCCTTCCGGTTTACCGCAAGTGTCACGTGGCGTGCGCCTGGATTCGGGCGCGAAAGTTACCGGCGCCGGCAACATCAGCATCACGGGCCGGGTCGGCAGCAGTTCGCTGGCCACCAGCAAAGGCCTGCAGTTGGCCGGCGGGGCGGAAGTTTCCAGCACCGGTGGAGACGTTGCGCTCACTGGCACGCTAACCAATCATTCCATCCTTGATGGTACGGGCCTGCATGTCAGCGGCAAGGTGCAGTCCGGCGCCAGCAAAAAAATCACGCTTACGGGCTCGGCTACGGTGGGCGGTAGCGCAGGCAAGGGTGTGCTGATCGATGGGGCGGCGGAGCTGCTCGCGGGCACGGGTGGTTTGACCATTGTGGGCACCACCAGCTCCGCGACCACTGCCACCAGCGTCGTCGGCACATCCATCACCGTCAGCATTGGTGGCGTCAGCCCCATTGTCAGCTCCACCGGTGCAATGGACATCACGGGCACCCTCGACGGGGGATCTATCGTCGGAGGCTCCGGCTTGGTCATGGAGGGCGGCACCATCAACTCCAATGGCGCGAACATCGTTTTGCGTGGCTCCGGCGTGCCTGCGCCTGCGCCTGTGGCTTCCCGTGATGTCAATCTCAGCGGTACGACGGTCACCAGCGGTGGCGGTGAAATCCAGATTATTGGCAACCGGGTCCAGATTGACAGTACGGTCAATGCAGGGGCCGGCCGTGTGGTGATTGCGCCCTTTAGCACCAACCGGGAGATCACGCTCTCGTCACCGGTGGGGGGTATTGAAGCCGTAACACTGAATTTGAGTACCACTGAGATCAACAACATCACGGCGGGGGTGTTGCAGATCGGTACCCTGACGAGCACGGGCGGCATTGAGATTGGTGGTGCCATAACTGCCGCACCGGGACCCTTGCCGGTCATCAGTTTGCTCAATGCCAGCACCATCAGCCAGACGGGGGCCATCAGTGTTGGCAAGCTCAACGCGGTAGGCTCCTCCGTGACCCTGACCAACGCCGGCAACCAGATCGACGAGATCAGCGGGCGCTCTACCACCGGCGCATTCGCCGCCACCAGCAGCAAGGCTGCGCCGCTCACGGTTGGTACGGTTGACGGGTACACAGGCATCAACTCGGGCAGCAACGCCACCACGCTCACCAACCTGAACGGCGCCATCGCGCAGACCCAGGCCATTGTGGCCAGCAGCTTCACCGGCAGCGGTGTGGGTGGCGTCAATCTCAACCTGGCTGCCAACCAGATCGGCGCCTTTACGGCGACCAATAGCGGCGCGGGCGATATCGTGCTGCGCAACGGCATCAACACCACACTCACGTCCCTCACCAATACCGGCACCGGCCGCATTGACGTCGACAACATCGGCACGGTCACGCTGGCGTCAAGCGGCATCACCAGCAGCGGCACGGCCACGGGTACCACCGCCGGCACAGCGGCGGTGCGCGTCAAAGGCTCGCAGGGCATTGTGGCCAGCGGCGCGGCTCCGCACATCAGCAATTCGGCGGGCGGCTCGGTCTACCTCGACGGCGGCGCAGGCAGTGTAGGCACCAGCCCCGCCGGTGCGGTGGGTATTTCCGCTGCGTCCGTCACTGCGGTGGCGGCAGGCGGCGCCTCGCAGGTCAACCTGAGCCTGGCCAACGGCGGCACGCTGGAAAACATCTTCGCGGCGGGCAGCGTCAATGTCACGGCCACGACCGGTAACCTGGCGGTCAAGACGGTGTCGAGCAGCTCGGTCAGCCTCAGCGCCGCGGCCGGCGCCATCACCGACGCCAACGGCGCGGCGAACAACATCTCAGGGACGTCTCTGACTGCTTCCTCACAAAACGGCATCGCGCTGGGTACCAATGTGAGCGGTGCGCAGGCGCTGAGCACCACGGGCGCAGCCGGCGACATCACCATCACCGCCGCCAATGCCATCGACACCAGCAACTTCAGCGTGAGCACCAACGCGGGTTCCGCCCAGACCGTCAGCCTGGCTTCGAATGCCGGCATTACGGTGGGCGGCGCGTTCGGCAACAGCCAGGACAAGCTCAAGCTGATCACGACCGGCGGCAATATTGCCGTCAACGGCGCGCTGACGGCCAGCGAACTCACGCTGAACACCGCCGGTACCAGCACCCAGAGCGCGGCCATCACTGCCACGGGCCTGGAACTGCTGGGCACCGGCAGCCATACGCTGAACAATGCAGGCAACGCGGTGACCACGCTGGCCGGCAACACCGGCAACGTCAGTTATTCGCAGGCCGGCGCGCTGGCCATCGGTACCGTCAACACGGCAGGGTTGACCGCCAGCGGCAAGGTGCTGGTGCGCGCCACCGGCGCGGCGGGCGACATCACGCTGAACAATGCGGTCACCTCAGGCAGCGCGGCGAACGACTCGCTGGTGCTGGCCGCCGGGCGCAACTTCATCAACAACGCTGGCGCCACACCGCTGAACCCGGGCGCGGGCCGCTTCCTGGTGTATTCAACCGATCCGACGGCCAACACCATGGGCGGCTTGGCCTCTACCGGCAACGCCTTTAGCCGCACTTATGCGGCCAATGCGCCCACCGATGCTTCCATGACTTCGCTCAGCGGCAACCGCATGGTATACAGCGTGACGCCGGTGCTCACCATCACGGGTGACAACCAGGCCAAGGTCTATGGCGCGGCCGACCCGGGCCTGACTTACACGCTGAATTCCGGGCTGGTGGCCGGCGACACGGCCGCAACCGCGCTGGCCGGCCTGCTGGCAGCGCCGACGGGTTCCGCGGCCTCCGCAGGCACGCATGCCATCACCCAGGGCACGCTGGCTTCAGCCCTGGGCTACGGCATTGCGTACACCAACGGCACCCTGACGGTGGGCAAAGCCACGGTGAGCGTGACGGGCATGGCGGCCAACAACAAAACCTACGATGGCAGCGCAACAGCGACCCTCGGCAACGTCGGCACCCTGACGGGCCTGGCCTACGGCGAGCTATTGACCCTGAATTCCACGGGTGCCAGCTTCTCCGACGCGAATGCCGCCAACGGCAAGACCGTGACCGCCACTTACGGCCTGGCCAACGGCGCGGGCGGCCTGGCCAGCAACTACCAGCTGGCGGCGGCGCCCGTCACGGCGACGGCCGACATCAACAAGGCCAACCTGAGCATCACGGCCAACAATGACAACCGGACCGTGGGCGCCGCAGCCTATACCGGCGGAAACGGCGTGAGTTTCAGCGGCTTTGTGGGCGGCGAAACGGCGGTCGTGCTGGGCGGCGCGCTGACCTACGGCGGCAGTTCGCAAGGCGCGAGCGCTATGGGCAGCTACGCCATTACGCCCGGGGGCTACAGTGCCGGCAACTACGCGCTGGCCTATGTCGACGGCGTGCTGACCATCAACCCGGTAGCAGCGCCTGCGCCGGTGCCGGTAGTGCCAGGCGGCAGCCCGGCAAGCGACGCTTATCTGAGCGCGCTGCGGAACATCGCGAGCCTTGGCGCTTCAGGTGACGGTGGCGGCGCGCAGGGTGGTGGTGCGGACCCCAGTGACGCCCTGAAAGCCGCCGCTGCCGAAGCCGGAAATACGAACGAGGAATAAGCCCACCCCCGTCCAGCCTCACTTCGTGTAGCCTGTTCTCAGGGGGCGGCGCCTGCGGTCTGGCAAAGCCAGTCCCGCGACCCCCGTTTATGCGCCCAGAACTCTTCAACCAGCATGAGCCGTGGAACCGGCTTTGCCGGGCCACAGGCGGGCGGCCCCCTCGGGGGGCAAGGAACTACACGGAGTGAGTGACTGTGGGGGCCAATGGAAGCCACAAGGTAAAGCGCGTGCCCGCCGGCCCCGATTGCCAGTTGACCGTGCCGTCAATGGTTTGCGCGCGGCGCCGCTGGTTTTGCAGGCCTTTCCCCGCGGCGTCGCCAAAGGCTTGGTCGACATCAAAGCCCTGGCCGTTGTCTTCGATGATGACCTGCACCCCGGCGCCTTCGATGGCAGTGCTAAAGCGGATCTCGGTCGCATGCGTATGGCGCAGGATGTTGGCCACGCTTTCCTGGATGATGCGCAGGATGTGCAGCGCGCTGGAAGGGTTCAGCCAGTCCAGCGTGGGGAGTACCTGCACTTCCCACAGCAGCGTGACGCCGGTGCCTTCCAGCCGGGGTTCGAGCCGGAAACGCAGTGTGGCCAGCAGCAGCAACAGGTCGGCCTCCACCGGCTCCATCGAGTCGATGGCGAGCTTCAGGTCGTCCATGCAGTCCTTGAGGGTCTGCGTCACGCGTTCGTCACTCATGCCGCCGACTTCGATGGAGCGGATGGCGCTGATCAGCGTCGAGCCCAGGCCGTCGTGCATGTCCTGCATCATGCGCTGGCGTTCATCGCTCAGCATCTGCTGCTGGGCGATCTCGCGCAGGCTGCGGTGGCTGGCTTCAAGTTCGGCTTCACGCGCCCGCAGGCGCTCGGCCAGGCTGGCGTTGACCTGCTCGACTTCCGCAATGGCGCCGGTGTAACGGCGGTACATCACATAACCGAAGACGCTGAAGGTGATCGCGTTGGTATGCGGGCCCATATACCAGCTTTCGGGGCTGATGAAATTGTTCTGTACCAGCCAGTCGGTCGCGCTAAAGAGCGTGGCCAGCACCGTCCCGATGGCCACCACCATGGCGCTGCGAGAGCGCCCCCAGGCGTTGATGACGCCCGCCACGCTGACGCTCACGCCCATCAGTGCGGCCACCACATACAGCACTGGTGTGGTCCTCGGCGTGTTGGGCAGGGCCGACCACAGGGGCAGGGTCAGCAGGGCCATCAGCACGGACGCGGTGATCAGTGCCCGCGTCAGCCACAGTTGCTGGCGCCGGTGCAGCAGGCCGATTGAAAAGTGCACCACCGTGACCAGCCAGAACAGCGAGTTGACGGTGAACCAGGCAAACCAGTCGTTGGCAATCGGGAAGCTCACATAAAAATGCAGGCCCCGCACGAAGGACATGACCGCCAGCACAAAAAACAGCAGATAGCCCGGCTCATGCCGGCGCCGCAACCACACCAGCAAGGCGAAGATGCCGACCGCGAGGAAAGCCGAGCTGAACATGCCCGGCAATTCCTGCTGCAGCCATTGGCGGCCGCGGTAGCGCCAGCTGATGGCATCCACCGGGCCCAGCCACAGTGATGACAGCGCCACCTGCGTCGCAGCCGTGTGCTCGATGCGCAGCGTGATCTCGTGCGGCGGCCGGCCATCGGGTGATTTCTCCAGCAGCACCCACAGCGGCGTGTGCGGGCTGTTCCATAACGGGCCTTGCTGCTGTGCGGTGTGTACCAGGTGACCGTCGGCATACACCGCGAGGGTGCCGTCGGTGCGCACGCGGGCCGCATACAGCGCCAGCGGCGTGGACGATGCCGGGGCCTGCGGCACGGTCAGTCGAAACCAGCTGGTGCGTGTGACGGGGGCCACGCCGGCGGATGCTGCAGCCCGGGCCTGTCCCAGCAACGCTATGGGCAGGGCATGCGGCAGCGTAACGGGTTGCCAGCGGTCCAGCAGGATTTGGCCGTCGAGGGTGAGCGGTGGCGAGGTGAAGCCCGCATCGGTTTGCACCTGCCAGTCAGCCTGGGTGAGATGCAGGGCCGCTGCGTTGGGGGAACCACCCTCGCGGGTGCCTGCAGAGTCACAGGCGACAAGACCCGTCAGCACCGCAGCTGCTGCCAGCAGCGCTACGGCCGCACGGGGCGAAAAGCGCAAGGGGCGCAAGAGGCGCGAGAGGCGGTGGTGATGAAAGGGCATTCGCGCGGGCAACTACTGCGCCAAAATGCCCTGGTTCCTGGCTTCGTAGATTGCTTCAGCCTTGGAGGTCACCTTGAGTTTGCTGTAGATGCGCCGCACAAAAGTGCGCACCGTGAAGTGCGACAACTCCATCAACCTGGCGATTTCCACCGCAGTGAAGCCTTTGGTGATGTAGTCCAGCACTTCTTTTTCACGTGCCGACAGCAGCGATGACGCGTCGATATCGGCGGGCGTCGTGCCGGCGCCGGCTGCGGTGCTGCGGCGAAAGCGCGCCAGCACCTGCCGGGCGATGATGGGGCTGATCGGGCTGCCGCCGCTGGCCAGGCTGCGGATCTCTGCCGCCATCTTCAGCGGTGAGCTGTCTTTCAGCAGGTAGCCGGCAGCGCCGGACTCAATCGACTGCATCACATGCGTCTCGTCGCCAAAATTGGTGCTCACCATGATGCTGCATGCCGGCCACTGTCGGGAAGCCGCGCGGATCACGTCGATGCCAGAGCCATCGGGCAGGCCTAAATCAACCAGCAGCACATCGGCCGGCGGCTGCATCAGCATCTGCAAGCCTTCGGCACGGGTACCTGCCGCGCCCACCAGGCGCATGTCAGAAGCGCCTTGCACCACGCGGCTCAGCGCTCCGCGAAAGCCCGGATCGTCCTCGACGATGGCGACATGGATCATGGGCAGGTCTTGTTCAGCGGGAGGTGCATTCATCAGGCAGACATTTTGCGACGGTTTTCGGGTACACGACTCGCTATTTGTGTAGATCGTTTGTTCTACGTGCAAGCCGGTAACGGGTGTCTTGTCACCGGCAGGGCCTGTTCACTGCCCCGTCGGTGCCGATCATCATGCCATCCGGCCGACCGGATCGCTATATTTTTGATAGCTGTCTGCGCCCATTGCTGTTGGTCTGCAGCCCGATCTCGTCTCTAGAACGGGGCACCTGAAGGTATCTGGCGTAGCGCATATGCGCTACAGACAGCGGCTTTCGTGATTCGTACGATGACGGCCAGTCGGCCAGAGCGTTCCATAACAGCCGGGGCGCGGGCCCGGCTGATTGGCGAACCGCCTGGTCCGCTGCAAGCTCCGCCCTTCAACGAAAGTCTTCCATGAAAAGCCACGCCAGCATGAACCGTATTTACCGCCTCGTCTGGAACGCGGCTTTAGGGTTGTGGGTGGCTGTGGCTGAGAACGCCAGAGGCAAAAGCAAGGGCGGCTCTGCGCGTAGCAGCGTGCTGTTCGGCTCGGCACCGGCCGAATCGGCTGAAGGGGGTGGCGAAGGCGCGGGCTTCAGGCTCAATACCGCCTGCCGCGCAGCGCTGGTATTGCTCACTTCTCTTGCCGTGGTCACGCACCAGGCGCGTGCTGCCGATGCGGCCAATGCCAGCGTGACCGCGGGTGCGGCTGGCATCACCACGGTCGGCAACACCACCACGATCAACCAAAGCTCCCAGCGGGTAGCCATCGACTGGACATCCCTGTCTACCGCAGCGAACGAAGCGCTGAGATTCAACCAGCCCAATGCGCAGGCGATTGCGCTGAACCGCATCACCGGCAGCAGCCCGAGCGAGCTGCTGGGTAGCCTCACGGCCAACGGCCAGGTCTTCATTCTCAATCCCAACGGTGTGTTGTTTGGTGCGGGTTCTCAGGTCAACGTTGGCGGCCTGGTGGCTTCTACCCTTTCCATGAGCAATGCCGACTTCATGGCCGGCAACAACGTGTTCACGGGTTCCGGTGGCTCGGTGGTGAATCAGGGCACGCTGAACGCAGGGCAGGGCGGCTATCTGGCACTGCTGGCGCCCGAGGTGCGCAACGAAGGCGTCATGACCGCGAGCCTTGGCACGGCGCTTCTGGCAGCCGGCAACAAGATCACCCTGAATCTGGACAACGGGAGCCTGCTCGGTTACAGCATCGATCAGGGCGCGATCAACGCACTGGCCGAGAACAAACAGCTCATCAAGGCCGACGGCGGCCAGGTGCTGCTCGGCGCCAAAGCGCTGGACAGCCTCACCATGGGAACCGTCAACAACACCGGCGTCATTGAAGCGAAGACGATTGCCAACAAGGCCGGCCGCATCATGCTGATCGGCGACATGGAGCACGGCATGGTCAACATGGGCGGTACGCTGGATGCCAGCGCCCCGGATGGCGGTGACGGCGGCTTTATCGAGACAAGCGCCGCGCACTTCAAAATCCTGCCGGGCTTCAGGGTGAACACGCTGGCGCCGCGAGGCAAGACCGGCACCTGGCTGCTGGACCCGGCCACGATGACCATCGCGGGCGGCACAGGCGGGGCCGCCGACACCATTTACGAGGACACGATTGAAGCGATGGGTTCCGACGTGGTTATTGAGGCCACGGATTCGATCAACGTCACGGGCACTTTCGGCAATGGCGATGTGGAGCTCCTCAGTGGCCGCAATCTCACCATCAGAACCACAGGCCCCACCGGTACCGGCATCGACCTCACGGGCAGCACGCATGGCGCCGGCCTGACGTTCAAGGTTTCCGGCGGGGGCTCGGCGAGCGTGACCACAGCCGCGGCCAGCCAGGCCATCAAGACCTCCGCAATTTCCGTGACCGGCGGCGCCGGAACGATCAATATCAACTCCGCCGGCGCGCTGGATATCAGCAACACGGTCCTGCAGACCAGCGGAGGCGCGATCACGCTGTCCGGGGCGGGCCAGGCCGGGAGCTCGGGCGTTCTGGTGTCCCAGAGCACCGTGAACGCCGGCACCGGCGCCCTCACCATCAACGGCACCACGACAGACCAGTCGCAGTATGGCGTGCTGCTGGACCGCTCCACGCTTACCAGCGGCAATGCCAACATCAACAGCGCCGATAGCGCCGTGAAGCTGGCGGGCACCAGCGTGGCAAGCACCGGAAACATTACCGTCGAAGCGTCGGGTGCCAGGACGAGCCACCACGCGCTCGAGCTCGTCAATGAAGGCGTCACGCAAACCAACGTCGGCGTCAGCGGGGGCGGAACGATAAACATCACCGGCAGACTGGTGAACGGCGGCGGCAGCGCCACGGGCGGCTCTTCGGGCGGCGTGGTCGTCACCAATTCCAGCGTGACCGGCGGTACCGGCACCGTCACTATCGCCGGTGACGTAGGCACGACCGGGGTCATTGCTCAGGTGGCCCGCGGGGTACGGCTGGATTCTTTGGCCAGGATCACGGGTGCGGGCAACATCGACATCACCGGGCGTACAGGGTTGTTTTCCCTGGCAGGTACTGCCGGCGTGGAACTCGGCACCGGCTCGGAGGTATCCAGCACCGGCGGCTATATCACCGCTACCGGCCGGGCCGGTGTCAGTAGTGCCGCCACCGAGGTCAAGGGCCTTATAGCAAGAGGAAAAGTGCAGTCCGGCACCTTGCGCAGCATCACGCTCGACGGTTCGTCCTCGTTAAATGCTGCCGGGATCAGCGGCTCCGGCGTCCTCATCGATGCAGGCGCAGACATCATCGCGGGCAGGCTTGGTTTTAACAGTACGGGTTTGTTCAGTAGTTCAAACGGGGGAACGGCGAATATTACCGGCATCTCCATGGTGGGCGGCAGCATCAACTCGACCGGCGAGATCACCATGATCGGCAACCTCGGTGGGACAAGTTCTATGGGCGGGGGGCATGCCGTGAGCCTGACCGGCGGCAGCATCAACTCCAACACGGCGGCCATGACGCTGCGCGGAATGAATTTTCCAGCGGGTGCAATTGCGCCGGCCGGCAGCTACGCCCTGAACATCGACGGCACCAGCATCACCAGCGGAGGCGGTGCGATCACGCTGCTGGGCGACCGCATCAACATCGGCTCCGCCGTCAACGCGGGCGCGGGCAAGGTGCTGGTCAACACGGACATCTTCAGCGCCAACCAGCCGATCACACTCGGCGGCGCATCAGAAACCGCCGCCATGAACCTGAGCAACGCCGAGCTTAACCGGATCACCGCGTCGGTGATCGCGATCGGCAGCACTTCCAATACAGGCGGCATAGTCATCGGCAACACCGGCGGCGCGATCAACCTGGCCAGCGCACCCAGCTTGAGCCTGATAAACAGCAACGCTGCAGGTTCGGGCATCTCGCAAACAGCGGCATTCACGGTTGCCAACCTGAAGGCCGATGCACAAACCGTCATCCTGGCCAACTCACTCAACCAGATCAGCCAGGTCAGCGGTCGCGCCTACGGAACGAACAATTTCGAGGTTAGCTCCTACTCTGCATTGTCGGTGGGGACGGTGGACGGAACGGCCGGCATCACCCAGTCCGGCACCGGTCTTGTTGCGCTGCTAAGCCGCGGCGCGCTGTCGCAAACCCAGGCCATCGTCGCGAACACCTTGCAGGCCACCAGTTTCGGGGGCATGACGCTGGCCAACGCAGGCAACCAGATCCAGAATTTCGGCAGACTTAACAACAGTACATCGGGCGACATCACCCTTCGCAACACCGCCGCCACCGCCAGCTTCCAGGGCAGCTTCAACAGCGCCGGCCGCGTCGATATCGCCAACACGGGCAATATCTTGATGGTGGGCTCCTACATGCCTTTTTTGAGCAACGCCACGGGTACGACTGCGGGCACCGCCGGCTTCAGCATGGTGGCCACGGGCGGCATCAGTACGCAAACTGTCCAGACCAACATCAATCCCCTCTCGGGTGGCTCGGTCTACCTGGAGGCGGGCAACGGCAGCATAGGCGCCAGCACCGCCCGCCCCATCACCATTTACACGACCGGCCCGGTCGTTGCGGTGGCGAGCGGCGCCGGTTCACAGGTCAACCTGGACCTGGCCAACGGCGGCACCCTGGAAAACGTCAGTGCAACGGGCGCGGTGAACGTCACCGCTGCCTTCGCCCTGGCGGTCAAGACGGTGTCCGGCAGCTCGGTCACTCTCAGCTCCTCGCTCGGAGCCATCCTTGACGCCAATGGCGCGGCCAACAACATCACCAGCACCACGCTTAACGCGACCGCACGGGAAAGCATCACGCTGGGCACCAATGTGACCGGCCTGCAAACGCTGGCGACCACAGAACCTGGCGCTGCGGGCGACATCAGCCTCACTGCCGCCAATGCGCTGAGTACCAGCAATCTCGCCATCAGCACTAACGCCGGGTCTGCGCAGACAGTCAGCGTGTCATCCGCGGCCGGCATCACGGTCGACAACGCCTTCGGCAATGCGCAGGACAAGTTCAAGCTGATCACGACCGGTGGCAACATCGCCATCAACGGCGCGCTGACGGCCAGCGAACTCACGCTGAGCACCGCCGGTACCAGCACACAAACCGCGGGCATCACGGCCACCGGCCTGGAGCTGCTGGGCACGGGCACGCACATCCTCAACAATGCAGGCAATGCGGTCACGACGCTGGCCGGCAACACAGGCGATGTGGCCTACGCGCAGGCCGGTGCGTTGACGGTGGGCACCGTCAACACGGCAGGCCTGACGGGCACCGGAAAGGTGCTGGTGCGCACCACCGGCGCAGCCAGCGACCTCACGCTGGCCAACAGCGTCACGTCCGGCAGCGCAGCCAACGATTCGCTGGTGCTGGCCGCCGGGCGCAACTTTGTGAACAACGCCGGGGCTGGCGCGCTCAACCCAGGCGCGGGCGGCCGTTTCCTCGTGTATTCGACCGATCCGGCTGCCAGCACCCTGGGCGGCATGGCTTCCACCGGCAATGCCTTTGGCCGCAGTTACGCCGCCAATGCGCCCAGCGATGCGTCGATGACCTCGATCACCGGCAACCGCTTTGTCTACAGCGTTGTGCCGACGCTCAACGTCAGCGGCGACAACCAGAGCAAGGCTTACGGCGGCGCCGACCCGGCTCTCACCTACGCCGTCAACAGCGGCCTGGTGGCGGGCGACACCGCGGCCAGCGCGCTGAACGGTGCGCTGTCGGCGCCCACAGGCGCTGCCACGACCGGCCCCACACATGCCATCACGCAGGGCACGCTGGCATCGGCCCTGGGTTACAACGTCGTCTATACCAACGGCACGCTGACGATGACCGGTACGCCGCCTTTGCCTGCATCCCTTTTCGGCGTAACTTCAGCGCTGGATGGGCCTTATGTGACCGCGCTCAACACCATTGCCGGCACGGGCAATGCCATGGGTGGCGTCACGGGTGGCGCCGATAGCGCCAATGGAGATGGCACAGGCAGCATATCGAGCGCGGTGGACGACGATCCGTTCAACATACTGGATGATGGCGCGCGCATGAAGGCGTTGAATGCCGCCGCAGAGGCAGCCCGCCAGGACAGAGGCGAATAGGCGGCAGCTTGGGGAGGAGGCGGGGTAGGCGAGGCCCTGGTGGGCCTGCGGTGAGACTCTGCGCAGGCAGCCTGCACGGGTGTGGTGACCTTGCTGGCCACTGGCTTGCCTTTGGTGACTGCCAGTACAGGCAGTACTACGCCCGGCACGCCAGACACAGTGCAGTACAGGATCGCGCTGCAAACCGTCTACCAAACCAGCCGCGAGACGGTCAACAGCGGCCCCGCCAGCTTCATTGAGCCCGACAACCGCGACGATGAGGCGGGCGGGAATGGCAACGGCAGTAACGGCAACAGCGGTGACAGCGGTGACAGCGGCGACGCCAGGCTGTTGAACTCGCTGGTCAGTATCGTCAGCTGCGGTTTATTGATGCCCAAAAGCGTTAGCCACGCCACTTGTGAATAAACCATTTTCATGGCTCTTCATTAGCTCAGTCGGGCTGTAGCCATTTATGGGCGGGCGCAAGCAGCTATTAAAAATGTAGCAATGACTCCGCGAAAGCCAAGTCGTCCCCCAACGATGGCAAGCTGGACGCGCGGCCTGGCCATTTCGGAGCCTGCAGGGAATCCCTGGTTGGGCTGAGCGCTTACATCAATTGGGGCGCCGTTGGGCGACGTTGGGCGACGGATTAGGGTGGGCCTCATAGCGCATTTGTGCTACAGGCAAAACCGGCAGATATAGTTACGATTGGTTTCATGTCCCTAAAAATGGGGACATACAGGATGAGCTGTCTCTGCGACATTGCCGGAGCGGTCACGCTGGACGTACTGCATCCGCAGTATGGCTGCATGAGAGTCGGGTACACACAATTGCAGGATGTCGCCCGGGGCATCGAAGCCATGGCCCTGGGGGGGCGATGGGGTGTATGGATGGTCAGCTGCCATGAAGGAGCAGTGGCTTGTGTTGGATGAGCATTAAGAAAAGTAGAGCGAAACAATGAAACAGAATTCGTTACCCCTTTCCGCGCTGGCTTCAGCCCTGATGCTGGCCTTGCATACCGGCGCCTGGGCGCAGACTGCCCCAGCCCCCGACGCCGGCCAGGTGCTGCGCGACCTGCAGCAGGCGCCCGCCTTGCCGCCGCCACAGAGCGTTCCGCTGCAGCGCATCGAAGAGTCAGCCGACCCCAGCCAGAAAGGCGAGGCGAGGGTGCTCGTCAAATCCATCACCATCACCGGGAATCAGGAGATTCCCAGTGCGCAGCTGCAACCGCTGGTGGCCGGCCTCGTCGGCGCCGAGCGGTCGCTGAGCCAGCTGAACGCCGCCGCCCGCCGCATCACCGCCTACTACCGCAGCCAGGGGTTTGCCGTGGCCCGCGCTTATTTGCCCGCGCAGGACATCACCGATGGCGCTGTCACCATCAGCGTGATTGAAGGGCGCATTTCCAGCCACAAGATCAACAACCAGTCGCTGCTGAGTGACGAACGCGCGCAGGCCTACCTGGGCCAGGTCAAGGACGGCGACGTCATCAAGTCCGACCAGATTGACCGCGGCCTGCTGCTCTTGCAGGACACCCCCGGCGTCAGCAACTCGCGCGCCACGCTGCAGCCCGGCGCCAGCGTGGGTACGTCCGAGCTGCTGATTGAGGTCAACCCCGCCAAGCCCTATAGCGGCAATGTTGTGGTCGACAACTACGGCAGCCGCTACACCGGCGAATACCGCGTGGCCGGTACGTTCAACCTCGTCAGCCCGCTGAAGATCGGTGACCAGCTCACCGTCAATGCACTGACCAGCGGCCGCAACCTCAGCTTCACGCGGCTGGCCTACCAGTTGCCTGTGGGCAGCGACGGCCTCAAGGTAGGCGCCGCGTACTTCGATACGCGCTACAAGCTGGGCCAGGAGTTTGAGACCTTGCAGGCCCATGGCACGGCCACCGCCGCCAGCGTGTTTGCCGCTTACCCCTTCATCCGCAGCCAGCTTAAAAACCTGAACGGCACCGTGTCGGTTGAAGACAAGCAGCTCAAAGACTATGTAGACGCCACCTCTACCTTCACACCCAAGAAAGTCCTGGTCACCACCTTCGGCCTTTCAGGCAACCTGCAAGACGCCCTGGGCGGCGGGGGCATCACCGGCCTGGATTTGTCGGTGGCGATGGGCAACCTGCGTATCAACTCGCCCACCGCCTTGGCCATTGACGCGGCCTCGGCCCAGTCCAACGGCAGCTACACCCGTGTTTCTTATGGCGCCAACCGTCTGCAGCGCTTTACCGACAGCACCTTCCTGGCGGTGTCGGTGACGGGCCAGCTGGCCAGCAAAAACCTGGATTCGTCCGAGAAGTTCTCCTTGGGCGGTGTCAACGGCGTGCGCGCCTATCCGCAGGGTGAGGCTGGCGGCGACGAAGGCTACCGCGGCACGGTTGAGTTGCGCCACAACGTGATGGCCAATGTGCAGGCTACCGTGTTCTATGACTGGGGCAAGGTCACCATCAACCGCAACCCTTTCGGCGCGGCGGCTTCCAACAGCCGCCAGCTGGCCGGCGCGGGCTTTGGCCTGAATGCCAGCCTGGCGGGTGTGCAGCTGCGTTCTTCGCTGGCCTGGCGCACCGACGGCGGCCTGCCGACTTCCATCCCGGCCTCATCGGCCAAACGGCCCACGCTGTGGCTGCAGGCGTCCATGGCCTTCTGAAGGGCCTGGTATCTGAGGCTTGCCGGCGGCTCTCAAATTCCCGAAGTAAATCGGGTGTTTGGCTAATAAGGACGGGCGCAAGCAGCTATCAAAAACATAGCGACTTCGAGCACTGCCTTGCGGGTTGCCGTGTAAAAGTTTTTTCGGCCTGGTGATTTGGAGCAGGGCGGTAAAGGGGCGGCACTATCGCGCGCTAGGCGCGCTGAAAAAATAGCGCGCCGAGGTTTCCAGGACGCGCAAAGCGTTTGCCCTGACATCGCTTGAGAGCTGCTTAGGGGCTTGCACGTAAAACGGCCAGTTGGCAGAGGTGCGGCCCTGTTGTGGCCGGGTGAACGGAATGACTGGCGTGGCCAGGGTGACAGGGGTGAAGGGTGGCCTGGTGGGAGGGTCATGTAGAAGCTGCATGTCAGTCTCTGGGTTGGTTGTTCTATGGAAATCACTTTTGAAGAACAATGGTACTGTACATACATACAGTCTTCAACTATGATTTACCCATGGACACAAACACCCCACCCGAATGGATTGCCCGCTGCGCTGAAAGGCTGCACCAGCGATGGCACACCGTCGGGCCTGACCAGCTTGAAGAGGTCGCCGCAGTCATCTGGCAGGACGTGAACCTGCGGCGCATGGCGCCCGCTGACGCCGCGGCGCTATGGCTCAAGCCGGTTGTGCCAGCCCCAGACGGGGCATAGCGGGCCGGCCGCAAGCGGCGCAGCGCGCAGCGGCCTTACTTTTTCATTTCGTCCTTGCCCATGGCGTCCTTGGCCATGGGGTCTTTTTTCATCTTGTCTTTTTTGGCCATGGCCATCTTGTCGTCCTTCTTCATGCCGTCCTTCGCCATGGCGTCTTTACCCATGGCATCTTTCGCCATCGGGTCCTTGGCCATGGCATCTTTTTTCATCGCATCCTTCTTCATGCCGTCTTTGGCCATGGCGTCTTTGCCCATGGCGTCCTTTTTCATCGCGTCTTGCGCCATGGCGCTGCCGCCGGCGAAGAGCATGCAGGCAGACAGGAGGGTAGCAGTCAATTTGTTCATGGTGTTGTCCTTGAGTGGTAGTGAATGAATGGATTGTTGAAAAAAGGCAATCGTTAAATGATTGCCCGCGTTGCAGGGTCTCTGAGCGGCGCTCAGCTACCTCCGAACCAGTTGTAGCCCTGGTCTTCCCAGTAGCCTCCAGGGTAGGTGTTGGTGACAAAAATCGCCTGGATGTGTTTGGGGTTCTTGTAGCCCAGCTTGGTGGGCATGCGCAGCTTCATCGGGAAGCCGTATTTGGGTGGCAGCGGCTGCCCGTCGTAAGTCAGCGCCAGCAGGGTTTGCGGGTGCAGCGCGCTGGGCATATCGATGCTGGTGAAGTAGTCGTCGGCGCATTTGAAGCCGACGTACTTCGCGCTCAGGTCGGCGCCCACATGACGCAGGAAACTGCCGAAGTGCACGCCGCCCCATTTGCCGATCGCGCTCCAGCCTTCCACGCAGATGTGGCGGGTGACCTGGTCCACTTGTGCCATGGCGTGCAACTCGGGCAACGCCCATTTGCGCCTGTCGGACACCATGCCCGTGACTTCCAGCCGGTAGCTGCTTTCCTCGATTTCCCGGATTTCGTCCTCGCCGTAGTAGGCGTTAAAGGGGAAAGGCCGGGTGATCATGGATTCGGGGTAGGTCGGCGCCAGGCGGTTGGGGTCAAACAGCAAGCCCTGCACTTCGTCGTTGATACGCGAAATCTTGCTGAGAGCCGTGTTGACGCTTTCGCTGTCGTCCAGCATGCAGCCGGTCAGCATGGAAAGGCCACCCAGCGTGAGCGAGGTGCGTAAAAAATTGCGGCGCGCCGTGCCGAGCTTGCGGGTGTGGGCAATGCGTGCAACGGCTTCGTCCAGCACAGCGGCGCTGTCGATGTCCATACGGGGAGGGGGCTTGATGATCATGGGGAATCCTTGCGCTTTGCGGCGGTTGGGCAGTTCGGCGGGTCAGCGGCCGCGAACCATGTAGACGAGGGTGCGCGGCACCAGCGCCACCATCACCAGGTGAACCGCGACGAATGCGGCCAGCGCGGCCATGGCGAAAAAGTGAACCAGGCGCGCACCTTCGTAACCCCCCATCAGTTCGCGCAGGAGCGGAAACTGCACAGACTTCCAGAG
This sequence comes from Polaromonas sp. P3_B4, assembly GCF_056402835.1. Lineage (NCBI taxonomy): Bacteria > Pseudomonadati > Pseudomonadota > Betaproteobacteria > Burkholderiales > Comamonadaceae > Polaromonas > Polaromonas sp. P3_B4. The sequence continues at coordinate 1,814,064 of NZ_JBFUGQ010000001.1, read as the reverse complement.
CACCAGGCCTGAAACGACGAGCAGGACACTGTCCACCATGACAAAGAGATAGGCCAGGCGCTGTACGGTGTTGTAGTGGCTGGGGTCGGCATGGGCCAGCTTGCCCTTGAGGGCCGCCAGCAAGTCGGCGACCAGCGCCTTGGGTGAAAGCGGAAAGAATTTGTGAAAGAGCCGGCGCGTGACGATGTTGAACGCCAGGTAGAGCAGGCCATTAAAGAACAGCAGCCACATGGCCGCAAAGTGCCACTGCAGCGCGCCGCCCAGCCAGCCGCCCAGCGTGAGGTCTTTGGGAATGCTGAAGCCCAGGAAGGCAGTGGCGTTGTAGATGCGCCAGCCGCTCATCATCAGCACGACCACGGCCAATGCGTTGAGCCAGTGCATGGCGCGCAACCAGCCAGGGTGGATGATCTGACGGGACGTGTTCATGAAATGCTCCTCTTGTGCTGGCCGCAACGCCCGGTTTTCCAGTGGATTACCGGGATTTCCGCCGCAGTCTTGCTGCGTGTTGCTGTTTGGTCGGGCCGGGCACGCACTTCTTACACGCTGATGGCATTTATTTGCAAAAAAGGGCCCCGGGCTGGCTGGATGGCCTTGGGTTGGCTGGCGCCTAAAATCGGCCGGTGTCCCTGCCCAAACCCGCAATAGAGCCAAGATGCACCGCTACAAAAGACTGATCGCCGTGGTCGCGTTTCTGGGCCTGCTGCTGGCGGTGTTCCAGCTTTCCGGTTTGCGCGACAACTTCAGTCTGGTCTTCCTGCACCAGAAATTCCTGGACAACGAAGTCAGCGGCTTGCTGATTTTTATCGCGCTGTTTGCGCTGGGCAACCTGATTCAGATCCCCGGCTGGATTTTTCTGGCCGCGGCTGTGCTGGCGCTCGGCGAGATGTGGGGTGGCCTGGCAACTTACCTCGCAGCCGTGATCTCATGCGCCTTCACCTTCTGGCTGATTCGCCTGATGGGCGGGGACGCTTTGCGGCAGATCAAGGGTCGGTGGGCTCAACGCACGCTGGCTCAGCTGGACGCGAGGCCGGTGGCGAGCATCGTGGTGCTGCGCACGCTGCTGCAGACCGTACCGGCGCTGAACTATGCGCTGGCAATGTCAGGCGTGAAGTTTCGTGACTACCTGGTGGGCACCCTGCTGGGCCTGCCGCTGCCGATTGCGCTGTACTGCGTGTTTTTTGATTACCTGGCGCGGGTGTTGAAGGTGCCGGGGTACTGAACCTAAACGGCGTTGCCTGCCATGCGGGAAAAGAAGGGCAGCGCAATCGCTGCCGCAAGAGAGAAGAAAAAAACCAGCCCATAGGTCATCAGGGCGAGCAAGGCTCCGCCTTTCAATTCAAGGGGTGCACCCGCCCTTGTTCTGGCTCGCGAGCCGAGCCACCATGCACCCAGACCCAGTTGTGCCGCCAGTCCGGTGGCCAGGTCCACAAGGGATTGGCGTATGGGGTCCGAGCCGGCGCCCAGCGACCTGACAACAGCACCGACGGCGAACAGAACCATGAACAGGACAACACCGAAAATGAATGCGTGTTTCCAGCTCAGTTGCGTACGGCGATAAAGCCAGGCCGCCAGTTTGACGCAGACAACATACGAAAAAATGGTGAATGCAATCGGGACAAGGCCGGGAAGTTCTGGCATGCGTCAATCTCCGCAGTCAAGGGCCTTGCCCAGCACATGCTGGTAGACCGCCAGGTCTTGCGCCGAAAAGCAGCAGAACACCACTTCCGTCAAGGAAGAGGGTTGCTGCAGAGCCTGGCGCACGCTGGCCACTGCGACCTGGGCAGCCAACTCAATCGGGTAGCCGTAAATGCCGGTGCTGATGCTGGGGAAGGCCATCGACGTGACGCCTTTGGCTGCCGCGATTTCCATGGCGCGCCTGTAGCAGGAGGCCAACAACTCAGGCTCGCCGTTGTTGCCGCCGCGCCAGACCGGACCCACCGTGTGGATGATGAACTTCGCCGGGAGCCGGTAGCCTTTGGTGGCTTTGGCCTCGCCGGTTTTACAGCCGCCCAGCAGGCGGCATTCATGGACCAGTTCAGGCCCTGCAGCGCGATGAATGGCACCGTCGACACCGCCGCCGCCCAGCAGCGATGAATTGGCAGCGTTGACGATGGCGTCAAGCTGCAGTTTCGTGATGTCGGCCTGGACGGCCCGGAGGGTTGCAGGCATGGCGACCTCTCTGGATGGCTGAACCTTGCTGGGAGAAACGCGTGCCCGCAGGAGCGGGCGCGCGCTGTCTCACAACACCTTGCTCAAAAAGCGCTTGGTACGCTCTTCCTTGGGGTTGTCAAAGATCTCCGCCGGTGAGCCCTCTTCGATCACCAGGCCTTCGTCGATGAACATCACGCGGTCGGCCACCTGGCGGGCAAAACCCATTTCGTGGGTGACGACCACCATGGTCATGCCTTCTTCGGCCAGGGCCTGCATCACGGCCAGCACTTCGCCGACCATTTCGGGGTCGAGCGCAGAGGTGGGTTCGTCAAACAGCATGATGCGCGGCTGCATCGCCAGCGCACGGGCAATTGCCACGCGCTGCTGCTGCCCGCCCGAAAGCTGGTTGGGGTAGGCGTCGATCTTTTCGAGCAGCCCGACCTTGACCAGCAGTTCACTGGCGCGGTTGCGTGCCTCAAGTGCCGTCAGCTTGCGCACCTTGGTGGGCGCCAGCGTGATGTTTTCCAGCACGGTTTTGTGCGGAAACAGGTTGAAGCGCTGGAACACCATGCCGATTTCCGAGCGCAGGGCATCGACGTCGGTTTTGGGTTCATGTACGGACACGCCGTGCACCAGCACCTCGCCACCGCTGGCGTCTTCCAGTCCGTTCAGGCAGCGCAAAAAAGTGCTTTTGCCCGAGCCGGAAGGGCCGATGACGCAGACGACTTCGGTGGCCTTGATGGCGCAGTCGATGCCGCGCAATACCGGCGTGTGGCCAAACTGCTTGGTCAGCCGCTTAACGCGAATCACCTCGTCCATAACGAGCCTCCAGTTTTTTGACAAGGTAAGCCAGGCCCAGCGTCAGCACCCAGTACATGAGGGAGATGGTGAGGTAGGGCTCCCAGTAGCGTGAATAGGCGCCGGCGACGGTGCGCGCGGCGTAGGCCAGTTCGGCCAGACCAATCGCCGAGATCAGCGACGAGTCTTTCAGCAGCGAGATCGCGTTGTTGCCCAGCGGCGGCAGCATGCGGCGAAAAGCCTGCGGCAGCACGACGTGGTACATGGTGCGCGGAAAAGACATGCCCAGCGAACGCGAGGCTTCGACCTGGCCCTTGTCGATGGACTGGATGCCGGCGCGGAAGATCTCGGAAATGTAGGCGCCGGCATTGAGCGTGAGCGCCACGATACCGGACAGGAAGGCGCCGTAGTTCTGCTTGATGTCGCGCGCTGTCTCGCCCGAGATGATCAGGCCGTCAGTCGGGTTGATGAACAGCGGCAGCACTGCGAAGTGGATCAGCAGGATCTGCACGAACAACGGCGTGCCGCGGAAAAAGCTGACGTAGACGGTAGAGGGCCAGCGCAGGGCGTATTTGCAGATCGCGCGCGCGGGCGAGTGGCGCGATTCGGCCACGCGCGCCATGCCGACCGCCAGGCCCAGCAAGGTGCCCTGCACGATGCAGATCAGTGTCACCATGATGGTCATCTGCAGGCCGCGCCAGAACAGCACGCTGTACTCGGCAATGATGTCGGCCCGGAACCAGCCGAACCAGAGGACGTGTTCCATAAGGAGGTGTCCTGATGTTTACTGGGCGGGCAACGCGGGAGCGTCGGCCTGGAACCATTTCTTGTAGATGGCGGCGTAGCTGCCGTCGGCCTTGACGGCGGCCAGGCCTGCGTTGAGTTTGTCCTGCAGCGCCTTGTTGCCCTGTTTCACGACGATGCCGAAGTATTCCTTGGGAAAGCTCGCGTCGCTGACGGTCTTGAGCTGTTTGTGTTCCTGGGCGCGAAAGGCGATCACCCCGTTGTCGCCGATGGCGGCGTCCAGGCCGTTGTTGGCCAGCTCGGAGATCACGACCGGGGTGCTTTCAAAGCGGCGGATGTCGGGGTTGGTCTTGCCGAATTCGCGCGAAGCCATGTCGTCGCCGGTGCTGCCGGTGACCACGCCGATTTTTTTGCCGGCAAGGTCTTTCAGGCTCTTGGCCGTGCTGTTGCTGTGCACGGCGATCAACTGGCGGGCTTCGAAGTAGGGGGCGGTGAAGTCGTAGGACTGCTTGCGCTTGTCGTTGATGGTGACGCCCGAGATGACCAGGTCCACATCGCCGTTGTTGAGGGCCGCGAAGATGCCGGTCCAGGGGGTGTTGACGATCTTGATCTGCAGGCCGGATTTCTGGGCGATGGCTTTGATCATGTCTACGTCATAGCCGACAATTTCCTTGGTCGGGCTTTCATAGGCAAACGGACGGTAGGTGGCGCTGGAGCCGACGACCAGCTCCCTGTTTTGGGCCTGGGCTGCGCCCAGCGCACAGGTAAGCAAGCCGGCTGTCGCGGCAATTTTTTGCAGAATGTTCATGGTTGTGTCCAGAGGATCTGAGTGAGGGAAACGCTCGCCGGCTCGCGGAGAGGCCGAAAAGCGAAAGTAGCCAATGGTAACGCGTGCAAAAGCCGTGCCTGGCGCGTTCCGGGCAGGGTTTTCGCGGGGGACGATGCAGGGATGGGCGGGCAGCGGGCCCGCGATGCCTGACCGGTTCTAGGCCCTGAGCTGTTTGTTAAAAAACGCCAGGGTGCGCTCCCACGCCAGCTTGGCCGCGGCGGCGTCATAACGCGGCGTGGTGTCGTTGTTGAAGCCGTGTTGCGTGCCCGGGTACTGGTAGGCGGTGTAATTCGCACCTGCCGCCTTGAGTGCCGCCTCGTAGGCAGGCCATGCGGCATTGATGCGCTCATCCACCGCAGCGAAATGGATCAGCAGCGGTGTCTTGACCTTGGCGGCATCTTCCGCTGCCGGCAGGTTTCCGTAGAAGGGAACGGCTGCGCTGAGCTCCGGCAGGCGCGTGGTGAGTGTGTGCGACATGCCGCCGCCATAGCAGAACCCGACCACACCCAGCTTGCCGGTGCAGTCGTCCCGGCTCTTGAGCCAGGTGGTGGCCGCCACGAAATCCTCCACGCACTTTCGCTGGTCCAGTTTGGCGAACAACTCGCGCGCCTTGTCTTCGTCGCCGGGGTAGCCGCCCAGGGGGGTGAGTGCGTCGGGTGCGAAGGCGATGAAGTTGTCCAGCGCCAGCCGGCGGGTGATGTCTTCAATATGCGGGTTGAGGCCGCGGTTTTCATGAATGACAAGCACGCCGGGCAGTTTGCCCGTGGCATTGGCAGGCCTGGCCAGATAGCCTTTGACTGTGCCTGAGCCGGCGGACGACGGATAGCTGACCATGTCGGTCTTGATGCGTTTGTCATCCCGGGCAATTTGCTGCCCCGCGGCAAAATCGGGGCTGAGGGCGGCCAGCAGGGCTGTTGCGGTCAGGCCGGCGGTGGCGAATTTCTGGGCGCGCTCCAGGAACCCGCGCCTGTCAATGGTGCCGTGGACATAGGCATCAAACAGAATCAGCAGTTCCTGGTCAAAATCCTGGGCGGTCTTGCGTGGCATGTTGGGCTCCTGCAAAAAATCGAGCATACCGATTCGTGGCCTGCGTGGCAAAGGTCATCGTCAACCCGCAGGGCCGCAGTGTTTTGCGGCGCCATCCGGATGCTATGAAAAATATAGCTGCTTGCGCACGGCGGGGTTGGGCTGGAGGCTCTTTTTGTGCCTGAAACCCCTGGAAAACCGGCAAAACCTGTTTTAATAACGCACCGGGACGCTGGCCTGAATTGACAGGGCGTCCGTTCTGTGACTCACTGGGGTCGCTGTTCGCACTGCCTGGCTTCGGCGGCATCCCCAATCGATAGAGGAGAACTGCATCTTGAACCTGATTTCCTGGCTGATGACGTTGCTGGGCGTCGCCGTGGGCGCGCTTGCAGGTGTTTTGCTGTATGCCGCCTGGCTGCGCAAAAGCGCGAGTGCGAAGCTGCGGATACCCCACAAATGGCCGCTGCGTGCCCGCGGGGTGGTTACCAACGATGAATACGAGGTATGGAAATGGCTGCGAAGCACTTTCCACGACCACGCGGTGATGGTCAAGCTGCCGGTGCTGCGCTTTACCATTCCGCTGGAAAAAGACAAGGAAAAGGAAAAAGACAAGGAAAAAACCGAACGCCTGCTTGAGCTGCTCAATGGCGTCTACACGACTTTCACCATCTGCACCCTGGATGGCAAAGTTGTCGGTTGCGTGGATTTGCGCGGCAAACGTGATGTGAGCAAGGCCACCCGCCAGCTCAAGGAGACACTGCTGTCGGATTGCGGCATTGCCTACACCTCCATCAAGGCCGGCCGTCCGCCCACGGTCAGCGCCATGCGTGCCGCCTTCCTGGGGGAAATTCCGGAGGAGCTGGTGCAGGAGCACCAGGAAACCCGCGGCGGCGACAGCAGTTTCCACGCCGACCTGGAATCTTTCACCCGGGAACGTGTCAAGGCCGCCAAGGACGCCGCGCTCAAGGAACTCAACAAGGACAACCAGCCAGAAGTCTCGCGGGCCGCGGCTACGAGTAACGTCGGCTTCAATCCCGACGGTACGGGGGGCATTCGCATAGACAAGAACAATCGTTTCGCCACGCAGTGGGAAGATTCCTTTACTCAACCCGCCGATGCGCGGCCGGCCAGGATCGAATAGGGGACGCGGCAATGAGCGCTGCGCAAAGGCAGCTGCCCGCGAGCGGCGGTCAGAGGAAAACGCTGCCGTGAGCAGGCTGGGGCATACCCGGGACAAGATCTACAAAACTGTGGCACGGCAGCTCCACGGGGTGGTGCCGTGCTGGGTGTGCGGCGAACATGTCACGCCCCAGGCCGCCACCCTGGAGCACATCCTGCCCCTGAGCGAAGGGGGCAACAGCCATGCAGAAAACCTGGCGATCAGCCATGAAGTCTGCAACGGCCAGCGGCACGCTGCAGGTGCCGTTCCGGCTTCTGCCGTCTCGCCGGGGCAGGTCCAAAGGCGCAAGTCCCCGCTTCTTGCCGCCAATCCATGACATCTTGCTTGCGGTACCTGTTTCGGTTTGTGCTTGCCTTGCTGCTGGTGGGTGCCGGGCCATTGGTTTGGGCGCAGCCGCAGGAGCCCGTGCAGGAGCGCACCGAAGCGGGTGAGATCACCATCGGCGGCGACGACAGATATGTACTGTCGCAGTCGTTTACCTACCTTGAAGACGCCGGCGGCGAGCTGACACTGGCCGACCTTTTGAAACCGGATGCCCAGGCGCGCTTTCAGCCGGTGCCGCAAACCGGCTCGGCCACCAATTTTGGTTTGACCAGCTCGGCCATCTGGCTGCGTGTGAACCTGCGGACCGAACGCAGCACACCCGCAGACTGGATGCTGGAGCTGGCCTATCCGCCGCTGGACCGGCTGGAGCTGTATTCACCGGACGGCAAGGGCGGCTTTGTGTGGCAGGTGGGCGGTGACCTGTTGCCTTTTGCAGATCGGGCCGTGGTGCACCGCAACCACGTGATGCCGGTGCGTCTCAAGCCCGGTGCCGTCAATACGCTCTACCTTCGGGTGACGTCGGACGGCACGGTGTCTGCGCCCGTTCGTCTCTGGCAGCCCGCGGCGCTGTGGCGGCACGACCAGGCTGAGTACGCCACGATCAGCCTCTACTTTGGGTTGCTGGTCGGGCTCTTTTTCTACAACCTGCTGCTGTTTTTCTCGGTGCGTGACCGGGCCTACCTGATCTATGTGGCATTTGTCGGCTGCATGGCCATCGCGCAGGCCGCGTTGACGGGTTTTGGCGCGCAATTCATCTGGCCGGGCCTTACCTGGTGGAACAGCATTTCGCCCCCTGCGGGCATGGCGGCGACCGCCTCTTTCGGCATTTTGTTTGCACGCAGCTTTCTTTCCAGTGCACTCAAGATGCCCCGCATGGACCGCTTTATAAAGGCGCTGGTGGGCGGCTGGCTGCTGACCCTGCTGGCCGCTTTTACGATGCCTTATGTGGTGTCTTCATGGATGGTGACCGTGCTGGCGGTTCTCAGTGTCACCACGCTGGTCGCGGTGGGTTTGCTGAGCGTGCGCATGGGGCATCCCGGGGCCCGGTATTTCCTGGCGGCATGGGCCCTGCTGCTGGTGGGTGTGGTGACGCTGGCGTTGCACAACACGGGTGTCCTGCCGTCGAATGTACTCACGGCCAATTCGCTGTTGATCGGGTCGGCGCTGGAAATGGTGGTGCTGTCGTTTGCGCTGGCGGACCGCATCAACGTCACCCGGCAGGAAAAAGAGCAGGCCCAGGCCCGCATCATGGCTGAGCAATCCATGGTGGAGGCCTTGAGCGTTTCCCAGGAAAACTTTCGCACCCTGCTGAAAGAGCGCGAAATGATCCTGGAAAACTCCATTGTGGGCATTGCCTTCCTGACACCGGATGGCCGCTTTCGCTGGGCCAACCAGGCCATGCTCAAGGTATTCGGTGCAGGCAGCAATCCATTGACCTCGATGGAGCCGTTTTACCTGTCGCGTGAGCAGTACCTGACGGTGGGCGGTGAAGTGGCCGCCTGCGTGAGCCGCGGTGAAAACTACGAAGGTGAGATCCAGGTCCGGCAGTTTGACGGTACGCTGATCTGGGTGTCGCTGTCGGGCAAGTCCGTAGCCGGACGCGACCTTTCGCAGGGCACGGTCTGGGTGATCATCAACATCACGCAGCGCAAGGAACTGGAGGCCAAGCTGCTGCGCACATCTTCCGAGCGCGAAGCCATTCTTAATAGCGCGCTGGTGGGCATTGTGCTGTCGGTGAACCGGCGCCATGAGTGGGTCAACGAGAAATTCGCCCAGATGATCGGCGGCCCGCGCGAAGAACTGATGGGGCAGTCTTCCAGCTATATTCATCCCGACCTTGCCACCTGGGAGCAGTTCGGCAAGGAGGCGCGTGAGACGCTGATTGCCACCGGCAGTTATATCAATGAACGCCGGCTCAGAAGGCGGGACGGACAGCTCTTCTGGGTGCAGATGGCCGGCAGCTGTGTTCAGCCCCATGACCCTGATTCAGGCGTGATCTGGGCGTTCCTTGACATCACAGAACGCAAGAAATCGGAAGAAGACACACGCGAGGCCCTTGAGCAGCAAAAGGCGCTCAATGAACTGCGCACGCGCTTCGTGGCCATGACCAGCCATGAGTTCCGTACACCGCTGTCTGGCATTCTTTCCGCCGAGGAATTGCTCAGGCATTACGGCAGCCGCTTGCCTGAGTCGGAAAAACTGGAGATTCTGGACAGCATTGCCGCCGGCGTGAAACGCATGACGGGCATGTTGGACCGCGTGCTGCTGCTGGGCAAGGCCGATGCCCAGATGCTGGAGTTTGAACCGCATCCGCTGGACCTGCACAGGCTGTGCCAGCAATTGGTGGAAGAGGCGCGCACCCAGCAACCGGACAGCCTGTGCGAGTTGCAGCTGGATTATTCCGCCGGGGCGGGAGAAGGCCTGTACGACGAGAAGCTCCTGCGCCACATCTTCAGCAACCTGCTCTCCAATGCGGTCAAGTACTCGCCGCTGGGCGGTCTTGTGCGGTTCACCGTGAGCATCGATCAGGACATGACCGTCATGGAGGTGGCGGACGAGGGCATCGGTATTCCGGAGGACGAGTTGCCGCACCTGTTCGAATCTTTTCACCGCGCCAGTAACGTGGGCACCATCCAGGGCACCGGCCTGGGCCTGGCGATTGTGCGCAACGCGGTCGACATCCACGGCGGCACCATCGATGTGCACAGCAGCGCCGGCTCGGGAACCACCTTCATTGTGCGCCTGCCGGCCAGGCACTGAGCGATCCACATGACTCCCGTAATCCACAGGCGCCGGTTGCTTCAGTCGCTGGCGGCGGCGGGTGCTGGTTTTTACCTGCCAACCAGGGCATCGGCCCAGCAACGGCTGACCGGCAATCCTTTCACGCTGGGCGTGGCCAGCGGCTCCCCCACCCATGACTCGGTGGTGCTCTGGACGCGGCTGCTTCTGGACAATGATGCGGCCATGCGCTTGCAGCCGGCGCCGGTGGCCGTGCGATGGGAGATTGCGCACGACGATCATTTTTCGCGCATCGTGCAAGCCGGCCAGACCCATGCCGTACCCGGTCTGGCCCACTCGGTGCATGTGGAAGTGCAGGGCCTGGAAGCCGACCGCTGGTATTTCTACCGCTTTGCGGTGGGCGATGCGTTAAGCGCCACCGGCCGCACCCGCACCTTTCCGGCACCCGATGCCGCTGTGGGGCGGCTGCGGCTGGCCTATGCCTCTTGCCAACGCTGGGAACACGGCTACTACAGCGCCTACCGCCATATGCTTGCTGAAGAGCTTGATCTCGTGCTCTTCCTGGGCGACTACATCTACGAGTACCCCAACGCCGGCCAGCCGGTGCGTGTGCCCACGGGCGGTTGGGTGCTCACGCTGGACGACTACCGCCAGCGCTATGCCATGCACAAGGTTGACGCCGACCTGCAAGCGATGCATGCAGCCTGCCCCTGGCTGGTGACGTGGGATGACCACGAGGTGCAAAACGACTACGCGGGCGCCACACCCGGCAACAGCGGGCCGCCGGCGCCGGACTTTGCCGCCCGCCGCGCTGCCGCTTACCAGGCGTTTTATGAACACATGCCCGTGCGCGCTTCGGCGCTGACGCGGGCCGTGGGCGGCCTGGCAAGCGGCGCAGAAATGCGCATTTACCAGCGCGTTCCCTACGGCCGCCTGGCCTCGCTCTACATGCTGGACGCCCGCCAATACAAAGATGCGCAGGCCTGCACGCGTGACGGCAAAGCTGGCTCCGGCACACTGAACCCCGCCACTTGCGCTGCGTGGAAAGATCCGGCCCGCAGCATGCTGGGGGCGCAGCAAGAAAGCTGGCTGGATGCTGAATGGAGCCGGGCCGCCAGCAAGGAGAGCGGCTGGAATCTGGTCGGCCAGCAATCGCTTTTTGGCCAGCGGGACTTTCGCCGTGGGCCTGAGCAGGTCTTCTGGAACGACGGCTGGGACGGTTATGCCGCGGCGCGTATGCGGTTCACGGACTCCCTGCGCAAGCACGCCGTTGCGAACCCGGTCATCCTGGGCGGCGATGTGCATGAAAACTGGGTTGGCCACATCAAGGCCGACTACGCGGATACTTCCAGCCCGTCCGTGGGCACCGAATTCTGCGGCACCAGTATCACGTCCCGTTCAGCCGGTAACGCGAAAATTCCGGACTACCTCGCCGAAAATCCGCATTTCGTGTTTGCGGACTCAGAACGGAAGGGCTACGGCGTGGTGGAACTGACCCCGCGCAAGCTCACTACCACCTTGCGTGTGGTGAGCGACGTGACGCGCGCCGACAGCGGTGTGCGAACACTGGCGCAGTTTGCGGTGCAGGCGGGGCGCCCGGTGATCGAGAAAGCCTGAATCCGGCATGAGTGCAGCAGGCCCCGGGTTCAGGTATTTTGAGGCTTTTTCGTAAGAAAAATCGGGCTCTAGCCCTTTCAGTGCATGCGCGAGAAGCTATTAAAACAATAGCAAACGAGTGCCCGCCCCAGATGAGTACCTGAGGCGCGGCACCCGGCGCGGCCAGCAGCGTCAAGCCGCCAGCTCTTCTTCTTCCAGGTTGTCGCTGAGGAAGCCACCGCTTTGGTGCGCCCAGAGCCGTGCATACAGGCCGCCGTTGGCCAGCAGGCTGCGGTGGTCGCCTTCTTCGACGATGCGCCCTTGGTCCAGCACGATCAGCCTGTCCATGGCGGCGATGGTTGAGAGGCGGTGGGCGATGGCGATTACCGTCTTGCCCTGCATCAAAGTGTTGAGGCTGCTCTGAATGGCGACTTCCACTTCGGAGTCGAGCGCGCTGGTGGCTTCGTCCAGCAGCAGGATGGGCGCGTCCTTGAGCATCACGCGCGCAATCGCGATGCGCTGGCGCTGCCCGCCTGAAAGCTTCACGCCGCGTTCACCCACGTGGGCGTCGTAGCCGTGGCGGCCGTGCGGGTCGGTCAGGTCGGCGATGAAGGTGTCGGCCTCGGCACGCCGCGCGGCCAGGCGCATGTCGTCGTCCGTGGCGCCGGGGCGGCTGTAGGTGATGTTGTCGCGCACCGAGCGGTGCAGTAGCGAGGTGTCTTGCGTCACCATGCCGATGTGGCTGCGCAGGCTGTCCTGCGTCACGGTGGCGATGTCCTGGCCGTCGATCAGGATGCGCCCGCCGTCGAGGTCATAGAACCGCAGCAGCAGGTTGACCAGCGTCGATTTGCCGGCGCCCGAGCGTCCGATCAGGCCGATTTTTTCACCGGGCCTGACGGTCAGTGTCAGCTGGTCGATCACGGGTTTGTTCTTGCCGTAGCTGAAGTTCACGGCTTCAAAGCGCACCTCGCCGCGCGGCACGTCCAGCGCGGCCGCATCGGGCGCATCGACGATGGTGTGCGGCCGCGAAAGCGTGTTGATACCGTCCTGCACGGTGCCCACGCTTTCAAAGAGGCTGGTGGTCTCCCACATGATCCAGTGCGACATGCCTTGCAGGCGCAGTGCCATGGCAGTGGCCGCGGCCACCGCACCCGCGCCGACCTGGCCCAGGTGCCAGAGCCATAAGGACGTGCCGGCCATGCCGAGGATCAGGCCCATGCTGAGCGTGTGGTTGACGATCTCGAACGCGCTGACAAGGCGCATCTGGGTGTAGCCGGTCTTCATGAACTCGCTCATGGCGTCGCGCGCGAAGCCGGCCTCGCGCCGGGTGTGCGAGAACAGCTTGACGGTGGTGATGTTGGTGTAGGCGTCGGTGATGCGGCCGGTCATCAGCGACCGGGCGTCGGCCTGCTGCTTGCCAATGCGGCCCAGCCGCGGCACGAAGTAATAGAGGCTGGCGATATAGAGCGCCAGCCAGACCAGGAAGGGCGCCACCAGTTTCGTGTCGAACGCGGCGGCCAGCACCGTCATGGTGGCGATATAGACGCCCATGGCCACCAGCACGTCGGCCAGCACGAAGAGCGTGTCGCGCACCGCCAGTGCAGTCTGCATGACCTTGGTGGTCAGCCGGCCGGCGAATTCGTCCTGGTAGAAGGACATGCTTTGCCCCAGCATCAGGCGGTGAAAGTTCCAACGCAGCCGCATCGGGAAGTTGATGGCCAGCGTCTGGTGCTTCACGGTGGTCTGCAGCGCGACGGCGGCGATGCTGGCCACCACGATGAAGGCGAGCCAGCCCAGTGTGTTGCCGTGCTCGACCCACAGGTTGGCGGGCGCCGTCGCGCCCAGCCAGTCGACGATGCGGCCCAGCATGGCGAACAGCAAAGCCTCAAAAACCGCCATCACCGCCGAGAGCAGCGCCAGCTGCAGGATGTAGCCGCGCGCGCCTTCGGTGCAGGCCCACAGAAAAGCCATGAAACCCTTGGGCGGCAAGGAAGGGTCGGCGTCAGGGTAGGCGGGAAGCTGGCTTTCGAATCGTTTGAAAAAAACCATGGATGTCGTTTGTCTTTGGTTCAGGTGTCTGCTTATAAGGTGTTATGGCTGTGGGATCGTTGACTTATTTCGGAGTGATTGATGCGCCGGCTGTGATGCCGGCAACACCAGGGCTTCAGCTGAAGAGCTCCAGCATCCGGTCCAGGCCGCCTTCATTGATGGCCACCATGGCCTGCTCGCGTACGCGCGGCTTGGCGTGATAGGCCACCGAGAGGCCGGCCACGCCCATCATGGGCAGGTCGTTGGCGCCGTCGCCCATGGCGATCGCCTCAAGCGGGTTGATGCCCAGATTGCCGCAGGTCTCGAGCAGCATCTTGCGCTTCTCTTCGCCGTCGCAGATGTCGCCCCAGGGCTGGTCGACCATCTTCCCAGTGAGAAAGCCGTCTTTCACCTCCAGCACGTTGGAGCGCGTGTAGTCGATGCCGAGTTCGTCACGCACGCGGTCGGTAAAAAAGGTGAAGCCGCCGCTGACCAGCAGCACTTTCATGCCGGCTTTCTTGCAGGTCTGCACCAGTTCGGCCGCGCCGGGGTTGAGTTTCAGTCGCTCGCGGTAGACCTCGTCCATGCTGGCCACGCTCACGCCCTTGAGCAGGGCCACGCGCTGGCGCAGGCTCTCCTTGTAGTCGGTGATCTCGCCGCGCATGGCGGCTTCGGTGATGGCTGCCACCTCGGCCTTGCGGCCCGCAGCGTCGGCGATTTCGTCCACACACTCGATATTGATGAGCGTGGAATCCATGTCAAAGGCGATCAGCCTGAAATTGCTGAGCTTGAGGTCTGGCGTAGAGACGTTGACGACGAGGCCGGGGGAGATTTCAGCGGGGGTCATGCGGGCGTTGCTTCTGTGGTGGAGGGGGTTTTGGGTTGACCGAGAGAGCGCAGGATGTCGCGCACCATTTGCGCGCGGTCTTTGGGTTCGGGGAGCTCGCGCTCGATACGCAGCTTGTCGTTGCCGGCCAACTTGATGTGCCGGTTCTTCTGGATGAGGTGCATGATGGCCATCGAATCGATGGGCGGGTCTTTCTTGAAGGTGATGTTGATGCCGCCGGGCGCGGCATCGACCTTGACCACGCCATAAGGCCGGGCGATCACGCGCAGGCGGTGCACGTCGATGAGTGTCTGTGCCTGCGGCGGCAGCTTGCCGAAGCGGTCGACGATTTCCTCCAGCAGCGCGTCGATCTGGTCGGTGTTCTTCGCCGTGGCCAGTTTTTTGTAGAAAGACAGGCGCAGGTGCACGTCGCCGCAATAGTCGTTGGGCAGCAGGGCCGGGGCGTGCAGGTTGATTTCGGTCGTCACGCTGAGCGGCGACAGCAGGTCGGGCTCGCGCCCGGCCTTGAGTGAGGCCACGGCTTCGCTCAGCATCTCGTTGTAGAGCTGAAAGCCCACCTCGAGCATGTTGCCGCTCTGGTTTTCGCCCAGCACTTCGCCGGTGCCGCGGATTTCCAGGTCGTGCATTGCCAGGTAAAAGCCCGATCCGAGTTCCTCCATCTGCTGGATGGCTTCGAGCCGCTGGCCTGCCTGCTTGGTCAGGCCCTCGATGTCGGGAACCATCAAATAGGCATAGGCCTGGTGGTGGCTTCGGCCCACGCGACCGCGCAGCTGGTGCAGCTGTGCCAGGCCGAACTTGTCGGCGCGGCTCATCACGATGGTGTTGGCGGTCGGCACGTCGATGCCGGTTTCGATGATGGTCGAGCACAGCAGCAGGTTGTAGCGCTGGGCGATGAAGTCTTTCATCACGCGCTCCAGCTCGCGCTCGGGCATCTGGCCGTGCGCCACAGCAATGCGCGCTTCGGGCAATATCTCTTCGAGCTTTTCGCGCCGGTTCTGGATGGTCTCGACCTCGTTGTGCAGAAAGTAGACCTGACCGCCGCGTTTCAACTCGCGCAGCACGGCTTCGCGGATCACGCCGTTGTTTTCGCTGCGCACAAAGGTCTTGATGGCCAGGCGGCGCTGCGGCGCGGTGGCGATCACGCTCAGATCGCGCAGGCCTTCAAGCGCCATGCCCAGCGTGCGCGGGATCGGCGTGGCCGTCAGCGTCAGCACGTCAACCTCGGCGCGCATGGCCTTCATGGCTTCTTTGTGGCGCACGCCAAAGCGGTGCTCTTCATCGATGATCAGCAGGCCCAGGCGCTCGAACTTCACGTCCTGGCTCAGCAGCTTGTGCGTGCCGACAACGATGTCGACCGTGCCGTCGGCCAGGCCCTTGATGGCGGCGGTAATCTCTTTGCCCGAGCGGAAGCGGCTCATCTCGGCGATCTTGACCGGCCATTTGGCAAAGCGGTCCACCAGCGTCTGGTAGTGCTGCTCGGCCAGCAAGGTGGTGGGCGCCAGCAGGGCCACCTGCCGCCCGCCGGTCACGGCGATGAAGGCGGCACGCAGCGCGACCTCGGTCTTGCCGAAACCCACGTCGCCGCAGACCAGCCTGTCCATGGGCCGCGGGCTGATCATGTCCTGGATCACGGCGTGGATGGCGGCGCGCTGGTCGGCGGTCTCTTCAAAGCCGAAGTCGTTGGCGAAAGTTTCGTAGTCGCCGGGCGAATAGCGGAAAGCATGGCCTTCGCGCGCGGCGCGGCGGGCGTAGATGTTGAGCAGCTCGGCGGCCGAGTCGCGGATCTGCTCAGCGGCCTTGCGCTTGGCTTTTTCCCACTGGCCGCTGCCCAGCCTGTGCAGCGGGGCTTCTTCGGCGCTGACGCCGGTGTAGCGGCTGATCAGGTGCAGCTGGCTGACGGGCACATACAGTGTGGCGCTGTCGGCATACTCGAGGTGCAAAAACTCCTGCAGCAGCGGCGTGCCGTCGGCATTGGTGCCCTGGCCCAGGTCCATGTTGATGAGGCCGCGGTAGCGGCCAATGCCGTGGGCGCTGTGCACCACCGAATCGCCCACGTTGAGCTCCGACAGGTCCTTGATCAGTGCTTCAACGTCGCTGACCTGTTCCTGCTTTTTGTTGCGGCGGCGCACGGTGGCGCCCGCGGCAAACAGCTCGGTCTCGGTGATGAAGTCGATGCCTTCTTCCAGCCAGCTGAAACCGGTGTTCAGCGCCGCGGTGGCGATGCCGAGCTTTTCGTCGCTGGCCTGGAAGTCTTCGAGGGAATCAAACGCCGGCGGGCTGACGCTGCTCGCGCGCAGGAAGTCCAGCAGGCTTTCGCGCCGGCCCTCGCTTTCGGCCAGCACCAGCACCCGGTGGGCCGTGTTGCGTACGTGGCCCTTGAATTTGGCCAGCGGATCTTCGGCGCCACGCACCACGGCCATTTCGCCCAGCTTTTGAAACTGCGCGTTGTCGGCCACGTCTTCGACCGTGGCGCGTATGGCCAGTTGCGCGTAGTCGTTGGCGCGCGCGTAGAACTGCTCGGTGCCCAGGAAGAGCGACTCGGGCGGCAGCGCCGGGCGGTCGGGTGCATCACGCACCAGCCGGTATCGGTCCTTGGTGTCTTGCCAGAAACGCTGGAAGGCCGGCTCCAGGTCACCGTGCAGCACCACGGTGGCATTGCCGCCCAGGTAGTCAAACACGGTGGCGGTTTCTTCAAAGAAGAGCGGCAGGTAGTACTCGATGCCGGCGGTGGCTACGCCGTTGCCCATGTCTTTGTAGATGCGGCTCTTGGTTGGGTCCCCGTCGAGTAGTTCGCGCCAGCGGCTGCGGAACCGGGCACGCGCCTCGTCGTCCATCGGGAATTCGCGTCCAGGCAAGAGGCGCACCTCGGGCACGGGATAGAGGCTGCGCTGGCTGTCAGGGTCAAAGGTGCGGATGCTGTCGATCTCGTCGTCAAACAGATCGACGCGGTAAGGCACAGGGCTGCCCATGGGGAAGAGGTCAATCAAACCGCCGCGCACCGCGTATTCGCCGGGGCTGACTACTTGCGTCACGTGGCTGTAGCCCGCCAGCGTGAGCTGGGCCTTGAGCCGCGTTTCATCGAGCTTTTGTTTGACCTTGAACTGGAAGGTGTAGCCCGCCAGAAAGCTGGGCGGCGCCAGGCGATATAGCGCCGTAGTAGCGGGCACGATGACGACGTCGGCGCCAGTTTCCTTGTCGCGCTGCTGGATTCGCCACAGCGTGGCCAGGCGCTCGCTGATCAAATCCTGGTGCGGCGAGAAGGTGTCGTAGGGCAGGGTTTCCCAGTCCGGGAACAGCGCGCAGCGCAGGTCAGGTGCAAAAAACGTGATCTCGTCCATCAGGCGCTGGGCCGTGGTGGCGTCCGACGTGATGATGGCGGTGAGCTTGCCGGCGGCTTTTTCGCGGGTGCCCAGACGTGCCAGCAGCAGGGCATCGGCAGAACCGACGGGCTGGGGCAGGGTGTAGCGTTTGCCGGTGACGAGTGAGGGTAGGTGCATTGATCGGTGCGCTGGCGAGTGTGTCGTTTCAAACAATCAGGAAAGAGGAAGGCAGGAAAGGCCAAAATCCAAACGACAAAAGCCAGACACCCCAAACCATCCGGAGTGGGGTGCCTGCATGCGTTCAAGCATCGATTTTAGAATCTATGATGAAGTTATGACGACAAGCCCTGCCAATAACCGTTCCGAACCCCGTTTTTTTGTGCTGATTCCCTGTGCGGGGCAAGGTAGCCGGGCCGGAACCCCTCAAGCCAAGCAATACCAGATGATTGACGGCATCCCTATGGTCCGCCATACCGTAGAGGCTTTTCGGGCGCTTCCAGGCACTTTCACCGGTTTGTGGGTGGTCATTTCCCCGTCGGATGACGATTTTTTGAAGGTGTTTCCCGATTTCGGCAACGCGAACGAAACCCTGTCGGTTGGTGGCGGACTGACCCGTGCGGCCACGGTGCTGAACGGCCTCAAAGCGATGGTGGCGCGGAAACCCGGCGGCGCGGCCCTGACCGACTGGGTGCTGGTGCACGATGCGGCGCGCTGCCTGGTCACAGCCGGGCAGATCAAGGCCCTGATCCATGAATGCCGCAATGATTCCGTGGGCGGCCTGCTGGCTCAAAAGCTGCCGGACACGCTTAAAACCGAACGGGACGGCCGCGTGGCCGCCACTGTGGACCGTAGCGACAAATGGCTGGCGCAAACGCCGCAAATGTTTCGTATCGGCGCGCTGATCGATGCGCTGGAGCGCGCCGGAGACGCTGTCACGGATGAATCCAGTGCCATGGAGGCGGCAGGGCTTTCTCCCCGGCTGGTCAGTGGGAGTGCGCAGAACTTCAAAGTGACCTATCCGGAGGATTTCGCGCTAGCGGAAGCTATTCTCGAGCGGCGCAGAAAATAGCTCATGGCTGCTACTCAATCACGCAATTCCATTCACGCAAGGCCCGACGATGACCACCTTGAACTTTCGAATCGGTGAAGGCTGGGACACCCACGCGTTGGTGCCTGGGCGCAAGCTCATCATCGGTGGTGTGGACATTCCCCATACCGTCGGCTTGCTTGGCCATTCGGACGCCGATGTGCTGTTGCACGCAATCACCGATGCGTTGCTGGGCGCTGCCGGGCTGGGCGACATCGGCTCGCATTTTCCGGACACCGACGCGCGCTTCAAGGGCGCTGATTCGACCGTCTTGCTGGCAGAGGTCGGGCGCTTGCTGGCAGAGCGCGGCCACAAGATCGGCAACATCGACAGCACGGTCATTGCGCAGGCGCCCAAACTTGCGCCTTACATTGCGGCAATGCGGACACGCATCGCAGAAGTGCTGGCGCTGGAAGTGGGACAGGTGAACGTCAAGGCCAAGACCGCCGAAAAGCTCGGCCCGGTAGGACAGGGCCTGAGCATGGAAGCCCGGGCTGTTGTTCTGCTTTTCTAGTGCTATCGTTTTGATAGCTTCTCGCGCACGGCCTGCCTGGTCGGAGAGGTGATTTCCCTTTGAGGCCGGCTGCGGAGCCGGGCAACCGTCCGCAGGGGGAATCAGCTCCTGCGCAGCTTGATATGCGCGGCGAGCCCGCCGGAGCCTGTGTTGGCCAGGCCAAACACGCCGCCCATGCGGTGAATCGTCTTTTCGACAATCGCGAGACCCAGGCCCGCGCCGGTGGCGGCGGTGCGTGCGGCGTCTCCCCGGAAAAACGGGCGGGTGAGCTTGGACAAGGTTTCGGGCGCCACGCCCATGCCGTGATCCCGTACCTTGATCAGCACCCACTGGTCACGGCCTTTGGCCGCAATATCAACCAAGGCAATGCCGGTTTCGGGCGTCTTGCCGTAGCGCCTGGCATTTTCAAGCAGGTTTGAAATCACGCGCGACAGCTCGACCTCGTCGGCCAGCACGGCCATATCGTCCGGGATGGTGACGGTGACCCGCATGTCTTCATAGTCGGCGATGGCGTACACGGCGGCATCGACTACCGCATTGAGTGAAACCCGTTCCAGCCGCGGTGGCTCGGGCCGGGCATAGTCGAGGAATTTGTCGATGATGGCGTCCAGCTGGGTGATGTCTGCGGCCATGTGCTCGCGCGCATCCATGTCGGTGACGCTCATCTCGGTTTCCAGGCGCAGCCGGGCCAGCGGGGTGCGCAGGTCATGGGAAATCCCCGCCAGCATGATGACCCGGTCCTGCTCGATTTTGGACAGCTGCTCGGCCATGCGGTTAAAGCCGATGTTGACCTCACGGATTTCGCTGGTCGCCACTTTTTCATCGAGCAGGCTGGCATCGAAGTCGCCGTCCCGCATTCGGCTGGCCGCGAACGACAGCTGCTTGAGCGGCCGGTTGATCAGGCGTGCGATAAAGGCTGCCCCGGCCAGCGACAGCGCTGCAGCCGTGATGAGCCAGATGATCCAGGTGCTGTTGCGTGAGGGCCCGATCTTGGAGGGGTCAGTGAGCAGCCAGTACGCATCGCCGTCGATAGTAAAGCCCACCCACAGGCCCTTCTGGCCGTTGACGCTGCTGGCCACCACAGTGCCGGCACCCAGCCGTGTCTTCAGCTCTTCGGCCGTGCGTTCACCGAGTTCATCGCTTTCAAAAAGCTCGTACTTGTCCTTGGGCTCGCGCGGCGTGATGCGTACGCGCTCCTCGTCCGCCAGGGTCTTGATCAGCGATACGCGGGCGATGGAGTCGGAATAGCGGAGCGCGGCGCGGCTGAGGTTGACCAGCGAGGCCAGTTGCTGCGCACTCTGGATGGCCCGCGGCTCGGATTCGAGTGCCCGGAAGGTCTGCAGCCAGGCAACGATGGAGCCGAACAGCAGTAGCGCCAGGAAAAAGAAGGTCCGCCAGAACAGGCTGAAACCCCTGCGCGGGCGCATTTCCAGCGGGGCCGGGGCGGTTTCGAGGGGAACTGGGTTGGTAGCGTCCATAGGAGATCAGTGCATACCGCAAAGCGCGGGCCAAAAATGGACGTTAGCACGATACAGCTGGGCAGCGGCAGGCAAGCTGTTGCCGCCTGTTGCTGGCGCGCCATACAGGCCCCCACGCTCGCTCACTTCGTGTGGCTCCCTGCCCCCCGAGGGGGCCGCCCGCCTGCGGCCTGGCAAAGCCAGTTCCGCGGCTCATGCTGGGTTGAAAAATTCCAGCGGGCACAGTGGGAGCACATGTTTTTACCAGCATGAGCCGCAGGGCCGGCTTTGCCGGACTGCAGGCGGGCGGCCCCCTCGGGGGCAGCGCATTACACGAAGCCGAAGGCGCAGTGAAAAGCGTGGGGGCTAGTTCGTGCCGTCCGGCACAAACACGTAGCCAATACCCCAGACCGTCTGAATGTAGCGGGGCACCGCTGCGTCCACTTCGATCAGTTTGCGCAAACGCGATACCTGCACGTCCAGGCTGCGGTCAAAGGGCTCGAATTCGCGCCCGCGTGCCAGTTGTGCCAGTTTTTCGCGGGACAGCGGCTGCCGCGGGTGGCGCACCAGGGTTTTCAGCATGGCGAATTCGCCGGTGGTCAGCGGCAGCTCTTCGCCGTTCTTGTGCAGGGTGCGCAAGCCCATATCGAAGGAAAACGGCCCAAAGGTAATCACTTCCTGGTCGCTGGACGGCGCACCCGGCACTTCGGCCGTCGGCCGGCGGCGCAGCACGGCGTGGATGCGGGCGAGCAATTCACGGGGATTGAACGGTTTTGCCAGGTAATCGTCGGCGCCGACCTCCAGGCCGACAATGCGGTCCACGTCCTCACCTTTGGCGGTCAGCATGATGATGGGCGTACGGTCATTGGCGGCGCGCAGGCGGCGGCAGATGGAAAGGCCGTCTTCGCCGGGCATCATCAAATCCAGGACGATCAGGTCGACGGCGTCGCGCAGCATGATGCGGTTCAGCGCTTTGCTGTCTTCGGCGAGGATGACCTCAAAACCTTCCTGGGCCAGGTAGCGGCGCAGTAGATCGCGAATGCGGGCATCGTCATCAAGGATCAGGATTTTGTCGGCACGGGCGTTGGGTTGAGCTTGGGTCATAGTCATCTGGTAATTTGTAACAGAGCCATTTTGAAGGCTGAAAAGGCGGGATGTCGCATTTTTCAGTCGGTTTGACACACTGTTACAAAAGTTGCGGCCACATGCAAGTGTGCGTGTTGACTATGGCAATGCGCCTACATTCGATTGAAAAAACACATGTAAAAATAATCGGCCGCTCCCCGGGCACCGCGCTGGCGGGCCTTTGCAAGAGCAATACCGGGCGAATGCGCCTGGTTACTTGCGGTGAACAGGCTGCTTGATTTGCAGCGTTCCGGATGTTCACCGCGATTTTCCCCTCCATTTCACGCTTGTCTTTTTTAGCCAGAAGCGGCTGAAATTCACCACCCCGAAAGGTAATTCTGATGCGAGCTCCAAAATCGATCGCTTTGTGTGTCCTGTTGGCAGGCGCAGTGCTGGGTAGCCATGCCATGGCCCAGACCAACTTCCACGAATCCCTGCAGAACGTGGCCCAGTTATCGGTCAGCGGCTCGGTGGAGGTGCAGCAGGACCTGTTGTCGATTTCATTGACCACAACCCGTGACGGTGTTGACGCAGGCGTCGTGCAAAGCCAGCTCAGGCAGGCGCTTGAGACCGCGCTGACCCAGGCCAAGCAGGCGGCAGTGCCCGGACAGATGGACGTGCGCACCGGGAATTTCAGCCTGTATCCGCGCTATGGCAAAGACGGCAAGATCAATGGCTGGCAGGGCTCCACCGAACTGGTGCTGGAAGGCAAGGACTTCCCGCGCATCACCAGCACGGCGGGCAAGATCCAGACCCTGACCATGGGCAACGTCAGTTTTGCATTGAGCCGGGAGCAGCGCGCCAAAGTCGAGGGCGAGGCACAGGCGCTCGCGATTGAGCGTTTCAAGGCCAAAGCCAGCGAGGTGGCGCGCAGTTTTGGTTTTGCCGGCTACTCGCTGCGCGAAGTCTCGGTGAATGCCAACGACCAGGGCTCTCCACCGCGTCCCCGCATGATGGCAATGTCGGCCAAGGCCGAAATGGCCGATGCATCAGTGCCTGTGGAAGCCGGCAAGAGCACGGTATTGGTCATCGTGTCGGGCTCTGTGCAGATGAAGTAAGACACTTGCCGGCGGGCGCTGCACAAAGCAGCGCGGGCGCCGGCTGCTGCCCGCCGGCCGTACGGCTGGCCATCTGGGCTTTGCGCGCGTGGCGCGCCACCACCCGTGAGCGGACATGGTCGTAAGCCCAGTTAAAGCAGAAGGTATAGGGCAGGAAGAACAGCACGATCGCAATGTCCAGTACAAAGGCTTCCCACAGGCCGATGTCCAGCCACCAGGCCGCCAGCGGAACCACCGCGATGATCAGGCCGATTTCAAACAGCACGGCATGCACGGCACGCGCCGCCAGGGT
Organism: Polaromonas sp. P3_B4; assembly: GCF_056402835.1. Taxonomy (NCBI): domain Bacteria; kingdom Pseudomonadati; phylum Pseudomonadota; class Betaproteobacteria; order Burkholderiales; family Comamonadaceae; genus Polaromonas; species Polaromonas sp. P3_B4. Next base: position 1,790,949 of record NZ_JBFUGQ010000001.1, on the reverse strand, counting down.
GCGCTGAAAGCCCATGCGGCGCTGCGCCCGGTCAAACAGGACGTTGAACAGCATGTTCCAGCTCATCGCCATCAGCGAAACCATCAGGGTCAGCAGGCCCATGTGCGCCAGCGAATAACCGAGGAGCCAGGTGCCGAGCGGCGCGCAGATGGCAATGGCCAGAATTTCAAAGCCGAGGGCGTGGAAAAAACGTTCTTTCAGGGATTTTTGGAGGCTCATGACGCGCGTTCTAAATGATTTACCGACCGTTGAGGCGAGATGCCTTACTGTCATGACGGTATTTTCATCGTTATTTCGAATACATTAAAATCAATAATCATCGAAAAAATAGATAGAAGACCGCCATGCGCCATTCCCCGGAAGCCTTGACCGCTTTTGCCGAGGCTGCGACCCTAGGTTCGTTCTCGGCCGCGGCCCGCAAGCTGGGAAAAAGCCAGTCAACAGTGAGCAGTGCGATTGCCAATCTGGAAATCGACCTTGGCTTGAACCTGTTTGACCGGAGCAGCCGAAAGCCGGCATTGACGGAACACGGACGGGTCATGCTGGGCAAGGTGCAGGAAATCCTGGCGGCCAGCGACCGGCTTGACCGCACCGCCAGCCAGCTTGGGGGAGGCCTGGAGCCCAGGCTCAGCGTGGTCTGGTCAGATACCTACCAGTCTGACCGGTTTGAAGAAATGCTTTCGGCTTTTGAGAAAAGCTTTCCCGACCTGGAGTTTGAATGCCTGATTGCCGAACACGGCGACCTGGTGTCGTTGGTGCAAACAGGGCGGGCAAACATTGGCGTGGTAGCCGCCCAAGGCGCCTATCCGCCCGACATCGGTTCGGCCACGATTGCCGAGCAGTCTGAAATCACGCTGTTTGTGGCCACCGCCCACCCATTGGCCAGCATGAAAGACATCACGCCCGACGTTCTGGCCAATTTCAGGGAACTGCGGCTGGATACCTATATAGAGATGGAGCAGGGGGCCCAGGGAGGCCGGGGCTCGCATGGGGCGCGCCAGTCGCGCCGCGCGTGGTCTGCTCCCAGCTACCTCATGCTGCTGGAAATGGCGGTGTTGGGTTTTGGATGGGCGGCCATTCCACGCTGGATGGTGACGCGCTTTGCGACCGGCAAACTGGTTGAACTTCATGCACGCGGCTGGCCGCGCAGGGTGCCTGTGGACGCCGTGTGGTCACGCCAGCGCCCCCTGGGCCGTGCCGGAACCTGGCTGTTGCAGGAGATGCTGGCACCACATCTGCCCGCGGTTTTATAAGAAAAAAGTGCTTGAAAGCAAAGAAGAACGGGCGCAAGCAGCTATGAAATTGATAGTGAATGCATGAAGCGAAAATGTGAAAAAGCCCGCATGCCGTGAAAGGCATGCGGGCTTTGGGCTGGTGGCTACGCTGCCACAACGGTCTAGAAGCGGTAACGCAGGCCTATGCTGGTGGTACTGAGGCGTTCCTTGCCGCCACCGGGGTACTTCATGTCATGTTCGTCCCACTGCAGCACCGCCGACAAGGTAGGGGTGAATGCCCATTCGGCACCCAGGCCGTACGACACGCCCCAATTGCTTTCGCTGCCTGTGGCAATGCCGGACGCAGGTGCAGCGGACACGTGGCTGCGTCCATAGGTCGTCCCCAGCTTGCCCAGCAGGTTGAACGAGTTGCTCATTGGCAAACGGCCGACCAGGCTCAGGTTGATGCCTTCTGCATCGGTCTGCCCGCCGCCACGGTTGATCTTGCCGAAATCGGTATAGCCCAGTTCCAGTCCGAAGTTGTTGTTGAAATAGCTGCCGCCGTAGATGTTGTACGACGTGTCCCTGTTGTCGGAAGGAAAACCGCCGGCACCGCTTGGCAGGGAAAAGTCTGAGCTGCCCACGTTCAGGCCGAAATAGCGCGAGCCCGGTGCGTAAAACGAATAATTGCTGCTGGACGTGGTGTTGGACGATGTCGAACCGCTTTGGGCGTTGGCCCCTGCGGCCGCAGCCAGGGCAGCGGCGGCCAGCACGGTTGCGGAGAGTTTGCGGGTCAAGGATGGCATGGTGTTTCCTTCAATGGCTGAAATTTCGGAATGCACTTTTTCGTCTGGAAAAAGCGGCTTGATTGGCTTTCCGCTGTGAAATTTAAGGGTCGTACCCACACGCCGTTGTGAGGCTAAAAGTTAAAACGCTGTAGGACAAACGGAAGTTTGCGAAGGGGCTGAACCGCGGGGACGCTACCGCTGGTTTGCCAATGTGCTGCTGCTAAAGTCAGGGCATGCCCTCCATTACCTGCCTGCCCGGAAGCACTCCGCTGGTTCTTGATTCCCCGCACAGCGGGACGATGTATCCGGCTGATTTCAGGCATGCCTGCGAGCTCGCCGTGCTGCGCAGCGCCGAAGACACTCATGTTGAAAAACTGTATGACTTCGCGCCGGCGTTGGGTGCGCATTGGGTTGAGGCGCATTTCCCCCGAAGCTACCTGGACGCCAACCGCAACACCACCGAAATGGATGTGTCCCTGCTGGATGCGCCCTGGCCCGAACCGGTAGACGACGATCCCCGGGTCATGTCCAAGGTCCGCCTGGGCAAGGGGCTGATCTGGCGCACCACCGACGAAGGCGTGCCGCTGTATGACCGCAAACTGGGAGTGGCGGAAATCCAGGCGCGCATCGAGCAGTGCTGGAAGCCCTACCACGCCGCCGTGGCGCAGGCGATTGACGCCGCCTGGCGGCAGCACGGCTACAGCATCCACATCAACTGCCACTCCATGCCGGCAGTGGCTTCGGGCAGCGCCACCGATTTTCCGGGTGAGGCGCATGCGGACTTTGTGGTCGGCGACCGTGAAGGCACAACTGCCAGCAAGGCGTTGTCGACACTGGTGTGTGAGCACCTGCGCGCGCATGGTTACAGCGTGGCCTATAACCACCCCTATAAAGGCGTGGAACTGGTGCGCCGCTACAGCAACCCGGCCGGGCACCGGCACAGCATCCAGCTGGAGATCAACCGCAAGCTGTACATGGACGAAACCACGCTGGAGATGACACCGGGCGCCGGGCCGCTGAAGGCGACGTTGCGCTCATTGGTCGAGGTGTTGCTGAAGACCGACCCGCGCACACTTTGATGGCGGCGCGCTGCGCTGTTCGGGTGACCACCATCACCTCCTTTTCATGAACGAACCAAACCATTCGCCACCATGCTCACTTTTTTCAGCGACAGCCACCACGACCATGCCCCTGTGTTTGAGTTTTACCGCGGTGAGCGCGTGCCGTGCTTTGAAACCCCGGCGCGCGCCGAATACATCAAGGCCCGCCTGAGCGAGCGCGGCCACGAGCTGCGCACACCCCAGGCCGACAGCCGCGCGCTGTTGGCCAAAGTGCATAGCGCCCGCTACCTGGCGTTTCTCGAGCATGCCTGGCGCGACTGGGTGGCGCTTGAAGAGGGCAACGACCAGCGGCAGCCTTTTCCCTCTGTCTGGCCCGTGCGTACCTTGCGCAGCGATGTGGAGCCCCTCAATTTCACCGCACGGCTGGGGCTTTATTCGATGGACAACGGATCACCGCTTTCCGCGGGGACCTGGACGGCCGCCAAGGCCGGTGCAGATGCCGCCGCTGGGGCTGCCGCCTTGTTGGCGACTGGTCAGTCCGCCGCGCGCGGCGTGTTCTGTTGCAGCCGTCCGCCGGGCCACCATGCAGGGGCCGATTTCATGGGGGGCTACAGCTTCCTGAACAACGCTGCGGTCGCTGCCCAGGCGTTTCGGGACGGCGGCGCCGCGCGCGTGGCGGTGCTGGACGTGGACTACCACCACGGCAACGGGACACAAAGCATTTTTTATGACCGCGCTGACGTGCTTTTCGTGAGCCTGCATGGCGACCCCTTGACTGAATACCCGTTCTACCTGGGCCATGCCGATGAAACCGGAGCGGGCGAGGGCGAGGGCTTTAACCTGAACCTGCCGCTGGCCGCCGGCTGTACGGTGCTGCGCTGGTTTGAGGCGCTGGAAGCGGCATGCCTGCGCATCAAGCAGCACCGCGCCGACGCGCTGGTGGTGTCACTGGGGCTGGACACCTTTGCCGAAGACCCTATCTCCAAATTCGCGCTGCTGCCTGGCGACTTTATTCGCCTGGGCGAGCGCCTGGGCAAGCTGGGGTTGCCCACGGTATTTGTGCTCGAAGGCGGTTACGCTGCCGCGGCGCTGGGCACCAATGCCGTCAACGTCATTGAAGGTTTCGAGGGCGTCTGATATGGACCAGGTCGACTGTGTGGTGATTGGTGCGGGTGTGGTGGGCCTGGCGGTGGCGCGTGCGCTGGCCTTGCAGGGCAGGGAGGTGATTGTGCTGGAAGCCGCCGACGCGATAGGCACAGGCACCAGCTCGCGCAACAGCGAGGTGATTCACGCCGGCATTTACTACCCACAGGGTTCGCTCAAGGCGCAGCTGTGTGTGGAAGGCAAGGGCCTGCTGTACGACTACTGCGCGGAACGCGGCATAGGCCACAAGCGCTGCGGCAAGCTGATCGTAGCGACCAGCGAGGCTCAGGTGGCGCAGCTGCAGGCCATCCGTGAAAAGGCCGCCGCCAACGGCGTGAACGACCTGGTGCTGCTGACCCGCGAAGAAGCCCGGGCGATGGAGCCGCAACTCGAATGCGTGGCGGCGCTGCATTCGCCCAGCACCGGTATTGTCGACAGCCACGGCCTCATGCTGGCGCTGCAGGGCGATCTTGAGAATGCTGGCGGACTTGTGGTGCTCAATTCGCCCTTGACCCATGCGGAGTGTGCGCAAGCAGCTATTAATTTAATAGCAAAAGACGGTACGGAATTGCAGGCCAGGACTGTCGTCAACGCCGCCGGGCTGCAGGCCCAGCGCCTGGCCAGCCGCTTTGCAGGTTTTCCGGCGCAGCATGTGCCGCCCAGCCATTACGCCAAAGGCAACTACTTCACCTTGCCCGGCCGTTCGCCCTTCAGCCGCCTGATCTACCCCGTGCCCGAAGCAGCCGGCCTGGGCGTGCACCTGACCATCGACCTGGGCGGCCAGGCCAAGTTCGGCCCTGATGTGCAGTGGGTCGAGTCACCCGACGACCTGGTGGTGGACCCGAAGCGCGGCGATGCCTTTTACGCCGAAGTGCGCAAGTACTGGCCCGCATTGGCCGACGGTGCGCTCATGCCGGGTTACTCGGGCATGCGTCCCAAGATCCAGGCGCCTCATGAAGCCGCTAAAGATTTTCTGATCCAGGGGCCGCGTGATCACGGTGTCGCCGGCCTTGTGAACCTCTTCGGTATTGAGTCACCGGGGCTCACGAGCTCGCTCGCGATTGGCGACTACGTCAGCCGGCTGCTGTAAACACGTTTACTGCGCCGCCCAGCCGCCATCCATGTTCCAGGCCACGCCGCGCACATTGTTGCCGGCCGGTGAGCAGAAAAACACCGCCAGCGCGCCCAGCTCTTCGGGCGTGGTGAACTGCAGCGAAGGCTCTTTTTCGCCCAGCAGTTGCTGCTTGGCTGCCTCGTTGCTGATGTTGCCCGCCGCGGCTTTGGCATCCACCTGTTTTTGCACAAGGGGCGTCAGCACCCAACCGGGGCAGATGGCGTTGCAGGTGACACCGGTGGTGGCGTTTTCGAGGGCGGTGACTTTGGTCAGGCCCACAATGCCGTGCTTGGCGGCAACGTAGGCCGACTTTTCGGCGGAGCCTACAAGGCCGTGGACCGACGCCACATTGATGATGCGTCCCCAGCCCTTGCCTCCATTGGCGGCCAGCATGGCAGGCAATGCCAGGCGGCTGGCATGAAAGGCGCTGCTCAGGTTGATGGCGATCACGGCGTCCCATTTCTCGATGGGGAAGTTTTCGATGCGGGCCACGTGCTGGATGCCGGCGTTGTTGACGAGGATGTCGACCTGGCCGAATTGCGCGGCAGCAAACCGCATCATGTCCTCGATGTCGGAGACCTTGCTCATGTCGGCCCCATGGTAGGCCACGCGTACACCCAGCGCCTCGATCTCGGCCTTCGGACCGTCCACGTCGCCAAAGCCGTTAATGACGATGTTGGCGCCTTGGGCTGCCAGCGCCTTGGCGATGCCCAGGCCGATCCCGCTGGTCGAGCCGGTGACGAGGGCTGTTTTACCTTTGAGCATGATGTTTCTCCGGATGATTTACGATGGTTGAGCTGGGATTCTGAACAGCGCGCGGTGCAGGCTGCGCATCACCGATTTTTCAAGCAATTATCAAGCCTTTGAATTGAACTGCCGCACCATGACCCAACCTACGCTGAACTACGTAAATTGCCCGGACGCCGCAGGCGGGCATCGCATGGCGTACTGGCAATGGGGCCGGCCGGACAGCGCGCACGTCGTGGTGTGCGTGCACGGCCTGTCGCGGCAGGGGCGCGATTTTGATGTACTGGCGCGCACGCTGTGCGAGCAGGCGCCGGACGGCATTCGCGTGGTCTGCCCCGATGTGGTGGGCCGTGGGGAAAGCGACTGGCTCAAAGACCCCATGGGCTACCAGCTGCGGAGCTATGCCGCCGACATGCTGGCGCTGCTGGGCCAGCTGCACGTGCAGGCGCCCGTGGTTTCGCTGGACTGGGTGGGTACCAGCATGGGCGGCTTGATCGGCGTGGCGGTGTGTGGGACGCCTGGTCTGCCCTTGCCCACGGCAGTGCGCCGGCTGGTGCTCAATGACGTCGGGCCGGCCATCCAGTGGCAGGCAATCGTGCGAATCGGCACCTATCTGGGGCAGGCCGGTCACTTCGGGTCGGTGCAGGAGGCGGCCGATGCGATGTGGGCGATTTCCCAGAGTTTCGGCCCGCACACGCCCGAACAGTGGTTGGCGCTGTCGCGTCCCATGCTCAGGCGCGTCTCGGACGCCGCCGATACCAAGTGGCGCCTGCATTACGACCCGGCCATCGCCGTGCCTTTCAAGCAGGAGACCGAGGACTCCGCGCGCCAGGGTGAAGCCGTGCTCTGGCAGCTCTACGACAATATCAAGGCCGAAACGCTGGTGATTCGCGGCAAGCAGTCGGACTTGCTGAGCCCCCAGACGGCCCAGGCCATGACGGCCCGCGGCCCGCGCGCCCGCGTGGTGGAGTTTGACGGCGTAGGCCATGCACCCACGCTGGTGGCTGCGGACCAGGTGACCGCCGTGGCGGGTTTCCTGCTTGGGTAGCACCCTGGTATTGAATTGGGTAATGCTGGGTAAGTGCCGCAATGCTGCACTGCCAGCCTCGCAACTATTTGACTGAAGTTTCATGAAAAGCAATGTGGTCGGGCCCGGTAGCCCCGCAGCCTCCCAGGGGGTGAATGCCTCCATCGTGACCGCCACGGCCGACAGCCTGCCGGACCAGCCGCATGCGCTGGCCCGTGCCCGGGCGTTTGCCGAGCCCCTGATTGCCAGTGAAACGCACGACACAGGCGAAAACATCCTGGCGCACGCTGATGCGGTGGCGGCCATCCTCAAAACCATAGGCGGCTCGGAAGCCATGCAGGCGGCCACCTACCTGGTGTATGCCTGCCAGCACCTGACCAAGCCGCAGGAAGTGATCACCAAGGCCTTCGGCGCCAACTACGCGGCGCTGGCGATAGAGACCACCAAATTGGTGCAGGTGCAGCGCCAGGCGCGTTCGGCCAATGCCAAGGCGCAACTGCTGGACGACCCGGCTGCGCAAACCGAGAACGTTCGCAAGATGCTGCTGGCGTTTTCGCGCGACCTGCGGGTGGTGATGCTGCGCCTGGCCTCGCGCCTGCAGACGCTGCGCCACTACGCCTCGACCCGGCAGACCGCGCCCCTGTCGCTGGCCTACGAGTCGCTGCATGTGTTTGCACCGTTGGCCAACCGCCTGGGCATCTGGCAGATCAAATGGGAAATGGAAGACCTGGCCTTCCGTTTCCTGGAGCCCGATACCTACAAGCAGACGGCCCGCCTGCTGGATGAAAAACGCGTGGAGCGCGAAGGCTTCATGGAGGCCTTGCGTGCGCAGCTGGAGCGCGAACTGAACCAGAACGGCATTGCCGCGCTGGTGCAGGGCCGGCCCAAGCACATCTACAGCATCGTTAAAAAAATGCGCGGCAAGTCGCTCGACTTCGAGCAGGTGTTTGATATCCGTGCCTTGCGCGTGATTGCCGCCGACGTGAAGGGCTGCTATGCGGCGCTGGGCTTCGTGCATTCGCGCTTTACGCCGGTGGACGGCGAGTTTGACGACTACATCGCCAAACCCAAGACCAATGGCTACCAGTCGCTGCACACCGTGGTGCGCGATGACGCGGGCAGGGCGGTGGAGATCCAGGTGCGCACGCAGGCCATGCATGACCACGCAGAGCACGGCGTGGCCGCGCACTGGGCGTACAAGGAGGCGGGGGCCAAAGGCTACGCGGGCGTGTCGGCCAGCAGCGAGTACGACGCCAAGATTGCTGTTCTGCGGCAGTTGCTGGCCTGGGAGCGCGATCTCTCGGGGCCAGCTGCCCAGCGAGCGCGTGATGACAAGCAGGGGCTCTTTGAAGACCGCATCTATGTGCTGACGCCGGACGCGGCCATCGTGGAGCTGCCGCAGGGCGCGACCACGGTGGACTTCGCCTATAGCGTGCACACCAGCCTGGGGCATCGCTGCCGCGGCGCGCGCCTTGACGGCGTGATGGTACCGCTCAACACCCCGCTGCAAAACGGCCAGACGGTCGAGGTGATCACCGTCAAGGAGGGCGGGCCGTCGCGCGACTGGCTTAACCCGGAACTGGGCTTTTTGTGCAGTCACCGCGCGAAGTCAAAAGTGCGCGCTTGGTTCAACGCGCTGGCGATGGAGCAGACGGTTGCCAGGGGCCGCGAAGCGGTTGAAAAACTGCTGCAGCGAGAAGGCAAGACGTCCATGAAGCTGGACGACCTGGCGGTGCAGCTCGGATTCAAGACGGCGGATGATTTGTTCGAGGTGGTGGGCAAGGACGAGTTGTCCCTGCGCACGATCGAAAACATGCTCAGGCCGCCCGAGCCGGCCATGAGCCAGGACGACTACGTGCTGGCCAAAAAGGCGCGTGCGCCCAACCCGAATGCCAAAAAAGGCAATGGCGGTGTGCTGGTGGTGGGCATGGGTTCCTTGTTGACCCAGCTCGCCAAGTGCTGCAAGCCCGCCCCGCCCGATGAAATCCTCGGCTTCGTCACCAAGGGCAAGGGCGTCAGCATTCACCGCAGCGATTGCAGCAACTTCCGCAACATGGCGAGTGGCAGTCCTGACCGCGTGATTGAGGTTGAATGGAACTCGCCCAAAACCGCAGACGGTGCGGTGTATCCGGTGGATGTGGCGGTGGAAGCCGCCGACCGCCAGGGGCTGCTGCGCGATATCTCCGAAGTATTCGCCAAGGAAAAGATGAACGTCATCGGTGTGCAGACACAGTCGGTGAAAGACAACCGCGGCGGCACGGCCTGGATGACCTTCACGGTGGAAGTGGCGCAGTCAGGCCGACTGAACCAGGTGCTGGGCATCGTGGCCGAAGTGCCCGGCGTGCGGTCCGCGCGGAGACGTTGAACCCGGCTGCAGGACTTTTTTCGGCAAATTTTCGGGGCGAAGCAAGATAGCCGTTTTGCTTTGCTACAATACGAGCTTCGAACAGTCCTTAGGCGCGTAGCTCAGCTGGTTAGAGCACCACCTTGACATGGTGGGGGTCGTTGGTTCGAGTCCAATCGCGCCTACCAATTCCCTCGACGGTTCCTGATCCAGATCTGCATTCTTTGTAATGCGGACTGGCACACAGGGTAAACCAAGGGGATTGAGTACATCAGAATTCCTAGAATGTATTGAGTCCCGGCGTTTCGACGCCGGTCGTCATTCAGAGGAGAAATCAGTGCCAAAAAGCAAATCCACCAGCCCGTCATCCGGCATGCCGCCTTCACAGGGCGACGCCTCTGCCGACGGCACTTCCGGCGCCAAAAGCGGCCGGGCTGCCGGTAAGGCTGCGGCTTCACGTGTGATCAAGAAGTACCCGAATCGCCGGCTGTACGACACCGAGACATCGGCCTACATCACGCTCACGGAAGTCCGCCAGCTGGTGATGGACAGTGCCGATTTTGTGGTGCGCGATGCCAAGACCAATGAAGACTTGACGCGCAGCATCCTGCTGCAGATCATCCTTGAAGAAGAAACCGGCGGTGCGCCGATGTTTACCGAAGCCGTGCTGGCCAACATCATCCGTTTTTACGGCAATGCGATGCAGAGCTTCATGGGCGCTTACCTCGAGAAGAACGTGCAGAGTTTTATGGACCTGCAGGTCAAGATGGCCGAGCAGTCCAAAGGGCTGAGCCCCGAAATGTGGGCGCAGTTCATGAATGCGCAGTCACCCATGATGCAGGGCATGATGGGCAATTACGTGGAGCAATCCAAAACCGTTTTTACGCAAATGCAGGAGCAGATGCAAAAGCAGAGCGAGCAGATGCTGCAGGCTTTCGGCCTGAAACGTTGAGTTAAAAGCCAGGGGTTGAATCTCTGGTGGTCCCTGGAAATCAGGGACCTGAGACAATACACCCCATGAGCGAAGTTATTTCCCCACCTGTTTCCGTAAACACCAAGCCCGCGCCGCGCGTCGGCTTTGTCAGCCTGGGCTGCCCCAAGGCCTTGACCGATTCCGAGCTGATCCTCACGCAATTGAGCGCCGAGGGCTACCAGACCTCCAAGACCTTCGAAGGTGCGGACCTGGTCATCGTCAACACCTGTGGCTTCATCGACGACGCGGTCAAGGAAAGCCTGGACACCATCGGCGAGGCGCTGGCCGAAAACGGCAAGGTCATCGTCACGGGCTGCCTGGGCGCCAAGGCGGGCGAGGGCGGTGGCAACCTGGTGCGCCAGATGCACCCGAGCGTGCTGGCCGTGACGGGCCCGCACGCCACACAGGAGGTGATGGACGCGGTGCACCTGAACCTGCCCAAGCCGCATGATCCTTTCGTGGACCTGGTGCCGAATGCCTTTGGCATTGCCGGCATCAAGCTGACGCCCAAGCATTACGCCTACCTGAAGATCAGCGAAGGCTGCAATCACCGCTGCACCTTCTGCATCATCCCGTCCATGCGCGGCGACCTGGTGTCGCGGCCTATCGGAGACGTGCTCAACGAAGCGCGCGCCCTGTTTGAAGGCGGCGTGAAGGAATTGCTGGTGATCAGCCAGGACACCTCGGCCTACGGCGTCGATGTGAAATACCGCACCGGCTTCTGGGATGGTAAGCCTCTCAAGACGCGCATGCTGGAACTGGTGCAGGCACTGGGCGAGATCGCCGAGCCGTATGGCGCCTGGGTGCGCTTGCATTATGTGTATCCGTACCCAAGTGTGGACGAAGTGCTGCCGCTGATGGCCACCGGCAAGGTGCTGCCTTATCTGGATGTACCGTTGCAACACAGTCATCCGGATGTGCTCAAGCGCATGAAGCGGCCAGCCAGCGGCGAGAAGAACCTTGAGCGCATTGCGCGCTGGCGCGAAATCTGCCCTGAAATTGTGATTCGCAGCACCTTTATCGCCGGTTTTCCCGGCGAGACGGAAGCAGAGTTCGACCATCTGCTGGACTTCATGCGCGAGGCCAAAATCGACCGTGCAGGCTGCTTTGCCTACAGCGCGGTAGAAGGTGCGACGGCTAACGATATTCCCGGTATGCTGCCGCTGGCGTTGCGTGAAGAGCGGCGCGCCCGCTTCATGGCCGTGGCCGAAGCGGTGTCCAGCCAGAAACTGCAGCAGCGCATAGGTGCAACCATGCAGGTGCTGGTGGATTCGGCGCCGGCGCTAGGCCGAAAGGGTGGCACCGGGCGCTCTTATGCCGATGCGCCGGAGATCGACGGCATCGTCAAGCTGTTACCGCCCGAGAAAATCAGCAAGACGCTGAAAGTCGGCGAATTCACCCGGGCCCGCATTGTCGGAACCCAGGGCCATGACCTGGTTGCCGTGCCTGTTTGATTAACGATACTGCGGACGCTAAACCGGGCCTGAAGAAGAGGCCCGGCCACAAAAAAAGCCACTGGGTCACAGTGGCTTTAATCTTGCTTTACTCCAGAGTCAGTTTAAGAGTCTGGAGAAGCTGTTTGGTGTATCTGGTGCCCGGGAGAGAACTCGAATCTCCACATCTTGCGATACACGGACCTGAACCGTGCGCGTCTACCAATTCCGCCACCCGGGCACAGCTAGCAGTGTACCATTACTTCAATGCTTTCTCAGGCTCGGCCCCTCAAATTTTCCTGAAATATTTCGGCTGCATACTTAAACCCGGCAGCCTCCAACGAAAAGAGACTTTCTATCAAAACAACTCACTCCCATCCGGGCGGATCGTCCGCCCATTCATCCGGTTTGCTCGCTGAATTCGAGGGCACCGTTTCCGGCCACCGAGACGGCCATGGTTTCGTATTGCGCGATGACGGCGAAGCAGATATTTACCTGCCGCCCAACGAGATGCGTGCAGTCCTGCACAAGGATCGCGTCAAGGCCCGCATCGTGCGGCACGACCGCAAAAACCGGCCCGAGGGCCGCGTCACGGAAATCGTTGAACGATCCTCGAATCCCATCATCGGCCGCCTGCTGCAGGAAAGCGGCGTCTGGCTGGTTGCACCCGAAGACAAGCGCTACGGCCAGGACGTCCTGATCCCCAAGGGCGCTACCGGCACGGCCAAGGCCGGCCAGGTGGTGGTGGTGCAACTCACCGAGCCGCCGGCGCTGTTCGGCCAGCCTGTGGGCCGCGTCAAGGAAGTACTGGGCGAGATCGACGACCCCGGCATGGAAATCGAGATCGCGGTGCGCAAGTACGGCGTGCCGCATGAATTCAGCGACGAAGCGCTGGCCCTGGCCCGAACCCTGCCGGACGCCGTGCGGCCTGCCGACAAAAAGCACCGCGTTGACCTGACGGACGTGCCGCTGGTCACCATCGACGGCGAAGATGCCCGCGACTTTGACGACGCCGTGTATTGCGAGCCCGCCAAAGTGGGCCGCGGCAAAGGCTGGCGCCTGCTGGTGGCGATTGCCGACGTGAGCCACTATGTGGAAACCGGCAGCGCCATCGACATCGACGCTTACGACCGCGCTACCAGCGTGTATTTTCCGCGCCGCGTGATTCCCATGTTGCCGGAAAAATTGTCGAATGGCCTTTGCTCGCTCAACCCGAATGTCGAGCGCCTGTGCATGGTCTGCGACATGCTGGTCAATGCCAAGGGCGAGGTCCACGCCTACCAGTTCTACCCGGCGGTGATGTTCAGCCAGGCGCGCTTTACCTACACTGAGGTCGCCGCCATCCTGGCCAACACACGCGGCCCTGAAGCTGCGCAGCGCAAGGCGCTGGTGCCGCACCTGCTCGACCTGCACGACGTGTACCAGGCGCTGCTCAAGGAGCGTGGCGAACGCGGCGCGGTGGATTTTGAAACCACCGAGACCCAGATTGTTTGCGACGAAGCAGGCCGGATTGAAAAAATCGTCCCCCGCACCCGCAACGTGGCGCACCGGCTGATTGAAGAAGCCATGCTGGCGGCCAACGTCTGCTCGGCGGACTTCATCTCGCAAAGCAAGCACGTGGGCCTGTACCGTGTGCACGAAGGCCCAACGCCCGAGAAGAAGGAGATGCTGCGCAACTACCTGAAGGCGGCCGGCATCGGCATGACCATCACCGATGACCCGGCGCCCGGCGAATTCCAGAAGATCGCGCTGGCCACCAAGGACCGGCCTGACGCACAGCAAATCCACTCGATGCTGCTGCGCTCCATGCAGCAGGCAATCTATACGCCGATGAACAGCGGCCACTTCGGTTTGGCCTACGAGGCTTACACGCACTTCACCAGCCCGATCCGGCGCTACCCCGATTTGCTGGTGCACCGCGTCATCAAAGCTGTGCTGAACAAGGCCAAGTACCAGCTCCCGACCCTGCCCACGCCGGGCGAGGCTGAGGCCAAGCTGTCCAAACGCCTGGCCGCGCGCGTCAAGGAACCAACGCAAAAACCGAAAAAAGCCAGCGCCGACGAACTCGCCTGGCAGGCGGCCGGCCTGCACTGCAGCGCCAACGAACGCCGCGCCGACGAAGCCAGCCGCGACGTGGAAGCCTGGCTTAAGTGCAAGTACATGCGCGAGCATCTCGGTGAGGAATTCGGTGGCGTCGTCACCGCGGCCACGGGCTTCGGCATTTTTGTCACACTGGATGCGATGTACGTCGAAGGTCTGGTGCACATCACCGAGCTGGGTGGCGAATACTTCCGCTTCGACGAAGCTCGCCAGGAACTGCGCGGCGAGCGCACCGGCATCCGATATGCCATCGGCACGCGGGTGCGGGTGCAGGTCAGCCGGGTGGACCTGGACGGCCGCAAGATCGACTTCCGCCTGGTGAACGAGGGCCAGGACCTGGTCGGACGCGCCATGAAGGACAAGACAGGCGGCCATGCGGCGGAACTGCCTGTACAGGAACGCGGCGCCTCGCGCCATGCGGCGGAGCCCCGAAGCGGCAAGGCGGGCAGCAAAGGCGCTGGAAAACGCTCGGAGTCGCGCTCAGGCGGCCGCGGCGGCGGCACAGCCAGCCGCGGCGCCAGCAGCAGTGAAAGGGCGCCCAAATCGCCCATCCAGGCCCTCAAGGCGGCTGTCAAGAAGGCGGCAGGCAATCCGCCGGGCCGCAAGCAGGGCAAGAAGCCGCGCCGTTAGGCATCGGGACACCATGAGATTTCAGTTCAAACCCTTTTTCCCGACTGTGTTCCCTGCGCATAAGGCACGCCGCCCATGCTGATACGCGTATTGGCCTTCCTGCTTGAAACGCTGTTCTTCCTGTTGATTGCAGCGGCTTTGCTGCGAGCCTGGATGAACTGGGTCCGGGTCAACATGACGGCCCAGCCCGGCCGTTTTGTGATGGCCGTGACCGATTGGCTGGTCAAGCCCTTGCGCCGCGTGCTGCCCAGGCCGGTGATGCAGTCCCGGGTGGACTGGGCCAGCATTCTGGCGGCCGTGTTGCTGGCAGTGGCCTATGCGTTGCTGTGGGGCCTGTTGTTTGGCCTGCTGTTGGGGGGTACCGTGTGGACTGCCGGGGCTGCGCCTGTCGTATTGCTGACGCTGCTGTCCTTTGCGCTGAAGATGCTGATCCGGGTGGCGCTGCAAACCCTGTTCATCCTGGTGCTCGGTTTTGCCATCCTCTCGTGGGTGCAGCCGGGATCATCCGCGTATGGTTTGCTGGGGCGCCTGACCGAGCCCTTGCTGGCACCCCTGCGCCGCGTGGTCCCCACGGTGGGCGGCGTGGATTTGTCCGCGCTGGTGCTCATCGTCCTGATTCAAATCGCGCTGATGATCCTGGTGTAAGGCCTCATCGGCCTCATCTGCCATCTGCCGCGCAGGTCACTTGTGATGGCCTTGTGCACGGGCCAGTTCCGACGCCGTCAGGGCCATACCCGGGGCCTGGGCGGCCCAGTCATCGGCCAGGCGGCCATGTGCAAACACGGCGCTGCAGGCGGCGTCGAAAGCCTCCAGCCCGGCCGCCAGCCGTGCGCCCACCATGCCCGCCAGCACGTCGCCGGTGCCGGCCGTGGCCAGCAGGGCGTTGCCGGTGCTGTTGATGGCGCTGCTGCGGCCCGGCGCCGCGATCAGCGTTCCTGAGCCCTTGAGCACCACCACACACTGAAACCGTTCGGCAAGCTGCCGGGCCGAAGCCAGCCGGTCGGATTGAACCGCGGCCGCTGTGGTTCCGGCCAGCCGGGCGGCTTCCAGCGGGTGCGGTGTCAGCACCGTGCGGTAGCCGCGGCCGTGACGTGCAATGAGCTGCGCCTGGAACTGCGTGTCCCCTGCAATGGCATTGAGCGCATCGGCATCCAGCACCAGCCGCCTGGCTGTCGACAGCACCCTGGCCAGCATGGCCCTGACGGCCTCGCCGCCGCCGCAGCCGCACACCACCACCTGCTGTGCGAGGTCCAGCGCCTCGGGCGCGCGGAACATCAGCTCCGGTTGTTGCGGGTCGACTGCGATGGTTGGCTTGCCGAGCAGCGCCACAAATACCCGGCCGGTGCCGGCATGCAGGGCGGCCCGCGCCGCCAGCAGCGCGGCGCCCGCCATATGGCTGTGGGCGGCGGACTCTCCCCCGAGCACGGCCACGTCACCAAAGCTGCCCTTGTGGCTGGCATGCGCGTTGGCTGACCGGGGCGGCTGGCCGGCCCGGTCGGCGCCCAGCAACCAGGCGTCGGTCTGGCCTGGTGTTGCAGCCTGCGTCTCATGGACGCCGAGATCGTTAAACCAGACCTGGCCCGCCCAATCCCGGCCGCCGGCGGTGAACAGCCCCGGCTTCAAGGTTAAAAGGCTTAAGGTAAAAATGGCCGTAGCGTCCGGTGAATGGGCGCAAGCAGCTATCAAATGTGTAGCAGACCCGGTGTCCGCGTCCAGGCCGGTCGGCACGTCCACCGCCAGCCGCGGCGCACTGCCGGCTTGCATTCGCGCCAGCCACTCCAGGATTAAGGCCGTGCCTGGGCGCTCAGGGTCCAGCGCGCCGCCTATGCCCAACAGGGCGTCGATGCAGAAATCAAAATCATCGGGCGGTTGCGCCGCCATGGGCACGCCCGCGGCGATGGCGCGCTCGCGCGAGGCATGGGCGTCGCGCGGCAGGCTGGTTTTTCCGGCGGGCAGGCCGGTCCAGGTTACGACCACTGTTTTGCCCCATTGGTGCAGATGCATGGCGGCCTCAAAACCGTCGCCGCCGTTATTGCCTGGCCCGCAGGCGATCCAGATGCGCTGCGCATGCGGCGCCAGGGCCAGCGCCAGGCGCGCCACCGAGAGGCCGGCTCGCTGCATCAGCGTGTGGGGCGGCAGCCCGGCGGCGGCATGCCGTTCAAGTTCACGCGAGGCCGCCACACTGTGAAGTGGCTCGCTGCGGGCGCTGGAAATTTTTCGCATGGCCCGATTGTGCGGCCCCGCAAAGTAAAAAGCCCGGCAGGCCGGGCTTTGGGCGTAGCCGCGGGGTGGTTTCAGCCCAGGCGGGCGATGCCCAGGCCTTCCATGTCGATGTCCGCGCTTTTGCCGGCCATCAGGTCGACCAGCGCCCGCGCGCTGCCGCAGCTGAGGGCCCAGCCGCTGGAGCCATGCCCCAGGTTGAGCCAGAGGCCGGGAATGCCGCTGTCGCCGATGATGGGCGGACCGTCGGGGAGCATGGGCCGGGCGCCTTTCCATTCCTGCACGCTGGCGCCGGTGTTGGAGAGCTGGGCCGCACCCGGGAACCAGTCGTGCAGCACCTTGTACAGCGTCTGGATGGACGATGCCCGTTTGCTTTCAAGCGTGCCGCCGATTTCGGCGCTGCCCGCCACGCGCACGCGGTTGCCCAGGCGGGAAATTGCGACCTTGTAGCGCTCGTCCATCAGTGCGCTGCGTGGTGCGTTCAGCGGTTCGCGGATCGGCGCGCTGATGGAGTAACCATAAACCGCTGCCATGGGAATCTTCAGGCCCAGCGGCCTCAGGAGTTCCGCAGACGCCAGGCCGGCGCACATGACCACATGGTCGAAGCCGCGGGGGCTGGCTTCGCCCGATATCAAAATGCTAGCTGGTTGCGCCCGTTCCAATTGGGCTACAGCCGTATTGAATTCAAAATTAACGCCGATGCGCTGGGCTTCGTTCTTCAGCAGCAGGGCAAACTGGCGGCAATTGGCCACCTCGTCGTTCGGCAGGTGCACGGCGCCCAGGAAGTCGGTGTCGGGGCTCAGTGCCGGCTCGATCTTGCGCACCTCGTCGGGGCCGATTTCCTTGAATACCACGCCGGCATCGCGCAGCACGGCCAGGCCCGGCTGCACCAGCTTCGCGTCTTTTTCAGAGCGCAGCAGCACCATGTAGCCGGGGCTGCCGTCGTACTCGAGCTCCAGTTCGGCCGTCAGGTGGTGCAGCCTTTCGCGGCTGTAAAAAGCCAGGCGCTGCATGCGCGCGCGGTTGGCCAGATAGGTTTCGAGCTTGCAGGCGCGAAACCATTTCCACATCCAGGCCAGGTCGCGGGCCGACAGTGGCAGGCCGAGCTTGACCGGCGCGTGGCGGCTGAAAAGATGGCTGATGACCTTGCCCGGCATGCCGGGGGCAGCCCAGGGCGTGACGTAGCCGGGCGCTACCAGGCCGGCGTTGGCAAAGCTGGTTTCCTCGGCCGCCGCGCCGCGCCGTTCGAAGACGGTGACCTCGTGGCCGTCCAGGGCCAGCTCGTAAGCGGTGGTGATGCCGATGATGCCGGCGCCAATGACGGCAACCCTCATGCGATGCTCCCGCGGTCAGGTGGGGCAGGCACGGGGCGCGGGGTTGAGGTAATTTTTTTGTACATTTTTATAAGAAAAAGGCTTTGAGGCCAATGAGGATTAGCGCAAGCAGCTATCGTTTTTATAGCGGATTCGCCAGGGTGGCTTCCACCTGCAGGGCCAGGTCCAGCACCGCGTCGTCATGCAGCGCCGCATGCCAGAGCATCAGGCCCACGGGCAACTGGCCGGGCGTGTGGCAGGGCAGGGAAATGGCGCAACCGTCGAGCATGTTCACCACGGAGGTGTTGCGCAGCAGCAGGCCGTTGACCCGGAAAAATTCGGCATCGTCATCCAGCACACCGGCGATCGGCGGCGCGACGATGGGGACGGTGGGCGAGAGCACGGCGTCAAAGCCTTGCAGGCATGTTTCCATGTGGGCCACCCAGGCCTTGCGGGCGGCCAGCAGGTCGATGTAGTCGGCCGCACTCATGCCGGTGCCGCGCAGAATGCGCAAGGCCACGCGCGGGTCGTATTCGGCCTGGTGTCTGGCGATCAGCGTGCGGTGCCAGGCATAACTTTCCGCCGCCGAGAGGCCGCCGGTGGCATTGATGGCGGCCAGCTCGCCGATCTCTTCCAGGTCGATTTCTTCAATATGCGCGCCCGCCTGGCGAAGGATTCGCAGGCTGCGCCCAAACGCCTCGGCGACGGTGTTGTCCAGGTGGTCCTGCATCACGGTGCGGGCAACGGCCAGGCGACAGGAGGCGAGCGGTTTGCCGGCCAGTTGGACCTTGCGTGCCGCCAGGACTTCATGCACGGTGACTGCGTCGCGCACTGAACGGGTCAGGGCGCACACGGTGTCCAGGCTGGTGGACAAGGGTAGGGCGCCTTGCGTGGGCACCAGGCGCGCGGTGCTTTTGAAGCCGACGATGCCGCAAAGCGCCGCCGGGATACGGATCGATCCGCCGGTGTCGGAGCCGAGCCCGACCAGTGCCGCACCCGTGGCCACCGAGACTGCCGCACCGGAGGACGAGCCCCCGGGAATACGCGCCACCTTCGGGTCGGCCGGGTTGACGGGTGTGCCGTAGTGCGGGTTGATGCCGACGCCGGAGAAGGCGAACTCGACCATGTTGGTACGCCCCATGAACGTGGCGCCGGCAGCGCGCAGACGTGCCACGGCAGGGCAATCTTCTGCGGCAGGCGCGGCGCCTGCCAGTACGGTGGATCCGGCTGCGGTGGTGTGGCCTGCCACGTCGAACAGGTCCTTGACCGATACCGGGATACCGGCAAGCGGAAGGCCTGCAGCGTTCGAAACGGGGTTTTCCGCCGTTCCGGCGAGGTTTGGGCTCCCCGGCATGAAAACGTGGCGGCAGGCGTCACTTTGGGCCGTGGCCAGGGCCTGTTCGAAAACCCGCTGGGGGGAGGTCTGACCGGCGGTCATGGCCTGGCGAGTGGCATCGAGGTCGCCTGAGGGGGGTATCTGGCTCATGGGTCAGGAGGGTGTTATACTCGACAGGCTTTGCAAATGACGATTTTGTTGTTTGCAAGGCAAATCGCAAATCAGCCACTCAAGGTGTTGCCCCGGAAATCTCGAAAGAGGCCAACGGGACGATAAGCGCTGATTTTAGACACAACCTTTTGGAGTATTCCTATGTCGACCACTATGCGCGAAATGCTGGAAGCAGGCGTTCATTTCGGACACCAAACCCGCTTCTGGGACCCCAAGATGGCCCCTTACATCTTCGGCCATCGCAACCGTATTCACATCATCAACCTGGAAAAGTCGCTTCCGATGTACCAGGAAGCGATGAAGTTCGCGAAGCAGCTGTCTGCCAACCGCGGCACCATCCTGATGGTAGGCACCAAGCGCCAGGCTCGCGACATCGTCGCCACCGAAGCCAAGCGCGCCGGTGTTCCCTATGTTGACCAGCGCTGGCTGGGCGGCATGCTGACCAACTTCAAGACGGTCAAGACTTCCATCAAGCGCCTGAAGGAAATGAAGGCCCAGCAGGAAGCCGGCCTTGATTCCATCAGCAAAAAAGAACAGCTCACCTTCAAGCGCGAAATCGAAAAGCTTGAAAAAGACATCGGCGGCATTCAGGACATGAACGCCCTGCCGGACGCCATTTTCGTGATCGACGTGGGCTTCCACAAAATCGCGATCCTGGAAGCCAAGAAACTCGGCATTCCCCTGATCGGCGTGGTTGACTCCAACCACTCGCCTATCGGCATCGACTACGTGATCCCCGGCAATGACGACTCCTCCAAGGCTGTCGCCCTGTACGCCCGCGGTATCGCCGACGCGATCATCGAAGGCCGCGCCAATGCCGTGAACGACGTCGTCAAGGCGGTTTCGGCTGAGAGCTCGGATGAGTTCGTGGAAGTGGAAAACGCAGCCGCCTGATAGTTTTCGGCTCTGCGCCAGACGCGAAAAAGGGGCTCGCGTAGCCCCTTTTTCACAACCTAACGAAAAGCTGGGTGCGAATTGATCGCTTCCAGCGTGTCAAAAACGACAAACGGAGAAACAAAGATGGCAATTACTGCAAGCATGGTCGCTGAACTGCGCGCCAAGACCGACGCCCCCATGATGGAGTGCAAGAAAGCACTGACCGAAGCTGAAGGCAACTTCGAAAAAGCCGAAGAAATCCTGCGCGTCAAGCTCGGCAGCAAGGCCGGCAAGGCCGCTTCCCGCGTCACCGCCGAAGGCGTTGTGGCTGCGCACCGCGAAGGCGATGTGGGCGCGCTGGTGGAAATCAATTGCGAAACCGACTTCGTGACCAAGAACGACAGCTTCCTGGCCTTCACCAAGGCAGTGGTCGAAGGGATTGTCAAGAACAACCCGGCCGACGTGGAAGCTGTTGGCGCCATGCCTTTGTCGCTTGACGGCTTTGGCCCGACGGTCGAAGACGTGCGCAAGGGCCTGATCGGCAAGATCGGCGAAAACATGAGCGTGCGCCGCTTCAAGCGTTTCTCGGGCAGCAAGCTGGCCTCTTACCTGCACGGCACGCGTATCGGCGTAGTCGTGGAGTTTGAAGGCGACGAAGCCGCAGCCAAGGATGTCGCCATGCATGTGGCCGCGATGAAGCCCGTGTCCCTGTCCAGCGCTGAAGTTCCCGCCGAACTGGTCGCCAAGGAGCGCTCGGTTGCTGCAGCCAAGGCCGCTGAAGATGCCGCCAAGGCACAGGCTGAAGGCAAGGCCGTCCAGTCCGCTGAAATTGTTGCAAAGCGTATCGAAGGTGGCGTGCAGAAGTACCTGAAGGAAGTCAGCCTGTACAACCAGACTTTCGTCAAGAACGACAAGCAGACCGTCGAGCAAATGCTCAAGGAAAAAGCGACAACGATCAAGTCTTTCACGCTGTATGTCGTGGGTGAAGGCATTGAGAAAAAGGTGGACGATTTCGCTGCCGAAGTCGCCGCCCAGGTCGCCGCAGCCAAGGCTGCTTGAGCATTTCAGTCCAGCCGGAAGGCCGCTAAACTTCAGACAACCCAACAAAGAAAGCTCTCACATGCCAGCCTACAAGCGAATCTTGTTAAAACTGTCAGGTGAGGCCTTGATGGGGGATGATGCCTTTGGCATCAACCGCGCGACCATCGTGCGCATGGTGGAAGAGATTGCCGAAGTCACCCGCATGGGTGTCGAAGTGGCGGTCGTGATCGGCGGCGGCAACATTTTTCGCGGTGTGGCCGGCGGTTCCGTCGGCATGGACCGCGCCACCGCCGACTACATGGGCATGCTGGCCACCGTGATGAACGCGCTCGCCTTGGGCGACACGATGGACAAGGCCGGGCTGATCGCTCGCGTAATGTCGGCCATCGGCATTGAGCGCGTGGTCGAGCCTTATGTTCGTCCCAAAGCCCTGCAGTACCTCGAAGAAGGCAAGGTCGTCATCTTCGCGGCCGGCACCGGCAACCCGTTTTTCACCACCGATACGGCAGCCGCATTGCGCGGCGCTGAGATCGGCGCTGAGATCGTGCTGAAGGCCACCAAGGTCGACGGTGTGTACACTGCGGACCCCAAGAAAGACCCGAAAGCCACGCGCTACACCAACATCACGTTTGATGAAGCCATGGGCAAAAACCTCGAGGTCATGGATGCCACCGCTTTTGCGCTGTGCCGTGACCAGAAGCTGCCCATCAAGGTGTTCAGTATTTTCAAGCATGGTGCGCTCAAGCGCGTCGTGCAGGGCGAGGACGAGGGAACCCTGGTTCACGTCTGAGCCTCCTGTCCCAGCTTGTTCTTTTTCGCTATAAAAATCCGGAGATTCGACCATGAGCATTGTTGAAGTCAAGCAGCAGGCAGAGCAAAAGATGCAGCAGTCCATTGACTCGTTCAAAAATGGCCTGACCAAGATCCGCACTGGCCGCGCCAACCCCGGTTTGCTCGATACCGTGCATGTTGATTATTACGGCTCCATGGTGCCGATCAGCCAGGTGGCCAATGTGTCGCTGCTCGACGCCCGCACCATCAGCGTCTCGCCCTGGGAAAAAGGCATGGGCGCCAAGATCGAAAAGGCCATCCGTGATTCAGACCTGGGACTCAATCCGGCCGCGCAGGGTGACCTGATCCGCGTGCCCATGCCGGCCATGACCGAAGAGCGCCGTCGCGAACTTACCAAAGTCGTGCGCGCCGAAGGGGAGCACGCCAAAGTGGCTATTCGCAACCTGCGCCGCGATGCCAATGATGGCGTCAAGAAACTCGTCAAGGACAAGCTCGCTTCTGAAGACGACGAACGCCGTTCGCAGGACGATATCCAGAAGTTCACGGATCGTTTCATTGCCGAAGTCGACAAACTGGTCGCCGGCAAGGAACAAGACATCATGGCGGTTTGACGCCTCGTCGTCTGGCCTGATTCACCATGGCCACCGCCCATCCCATAGTCCCGCACCACGTTGCCATCGTTATGGATGGCAATGGTCGCTGGGCGACCAAACGGTTTTTACCCCGCATTGCGGGCCACAAGCAGGGCGTTGATTCGCTCAGCCGCTGCGTTCGCGCATGCCTGGACCGCGGCATCGGCGTCCTCACGGTTTTCGCTTTTTCTTCCGAGAACTGGAACCGGCCGGCTGAAGAGGTGTCCGGGCTGATGGAGTTGCTTGCCTATTCTCTTTCCAAGGAAGTCCCCAGCCTGAATGCCAACGGCGTGCAACTGCGTTTTGTCGGAGACCGCCTGCGGCTTTCCGAGAAAGTCCAGGCAGGGCTGGCGCAAGCTGAGCTCGACACCTCCACCAACCAACGGCTGGTTTTTAATGTGTGCTTCAACTACGGCGGCCGCTGGGATATTGCCCAGGCTGCCAACAGATTGGCCAGCCGCGGTGAAGCCATTACCGAGCTGTCGCTGGACAGGGAGATGGCACTGGCGCACGTGCCGGACCCGGATCTGCTGATTCGCACAGGCGGTGAATTGCGGATCAGTAATTTTTTGCTGTGGCAGGCAGCTTATTCAGAGCTGCATTTCTCCGACAAGTTGTGGCCTGAATTTGACGAGACGGCGCTGGACGAGGCGATAGCCGTCTTTCGGACTCGCGAACGACGCTTCGGCAAGACCTCCGCCCAGGTCAGCGGCCGCAGCACCAATGAAAATACAAAGGCTGCCTGATGCTTAAACAGCGCGTGATCACAGCGATTGTCCTTCTGGCTATTTTGCTGCCAGCCCTTTTCTACAAGACGCCAGAGCCCTTTTGTGCCGTCGCGCTGCTGTTGATTGCTGCGGGTGCCTGGGAGTGGGGCCGGCTGAATGCACTCGGGCAGGGAGCCTCTGTGGGGCTCGCCGCCGTTTGTGTCGGGCTGTGCGCGCTCGCGTGGTACTTTGGCCTGCTCGTAAAGCCGCTGCCGCTTCTTTGGGCTGCTGCAGGTGCTGCCTGGGTGCTTGCCGGTGGCTGGTTGCTGCGCAATGGCGTGGCGGGCTGGCCGCGCATACCCAAAGTAATTCGCCTTCCAGGGGGGCTGGCTGCGTTGTTGGTCGCCTGGCTGGCTGTGGCACAGGCCCGTGTGGCAGGCATTGACTTTTTGCTGTCCGTTCTGCTGCTGGTCTGGGTGGCCGATATCTTTGCCTACTTTGCGGGTCGCGCCCTGGGAGGCCGGTTCAGCAAGGGCAAGCTGGCTCCTTCAATCAGCCCGGGTAAAAGCTGGGAGGGCGTGTGGGGCGGCATGGCCGGTGTGGTGGCGCTGTCGCTGGCCTGGGTGTGGCTGGGCCGCGCGGGCATTGGCGGTGGCTTCTGGGCTGACGCCACGCTTTACAGCCGGCTGGCTGATCATCACGGCATGGTCGTCATGCTGCTGGCGGTTATTTTCCTGGCCGCCATGAGTGTGGTGGGCGATCTGGTCGAGTCCCTTATCAAGCGCAGTGCCGGGGTGAAAGACTCCAGCGGCCTGTTGCCGGGCCACGGCGGCGTGCTCGACCGGGTCGACGCGCTATTGCCCACACTGCCCCTGGCGATGATGCTGGTTACCCTTTAGGCTTTGCTCCCGTATGTCCTTTGAAAAGCAGCGTGTGACCGTTTTGGGCTCCACGGGGTCCATTGGTGTCAACACGCTTGATGTCATCGCCCGCCACCCTGAGCGCTTTGAGGTGTTTGCCCTCAGCGCGGCAACCCAAACGGACTTGATGCTGGCGCAGTGCGCCCAGTTCAAACCCCAATACGCGGTGATGGCCAGTGAGCCGCATGCCCGTTTGCTGGCGGAGAAGATCAAGGTAAATCAGCTTCCGGTGCAGGTTCTATGGGCGCAAGACGCTCTCGAAATGATAGCGTCACACGAGTTGGTGGATACCGTCATGGCCGCTATTGTGGGCGCTGCCGGGTTAGGCCCATGCGTGGCGGCCGCAAAGGCGGGCAAGCGCCTGCTGCTCGCCAACAAGGAGGCCCTTGTCGTCGGCGGCGAAGTGTTTATGCGGGCGGTTCGTGAAGGGGGTGCCCGGTTGCTACCGATTGACAGTGAGCATTCGGCCATTTTCCAGTCATTGCCCGAAGACCCGGCGGTGTGGCCCCGGCGCATCGAAAAAATCATGCTGACCTCGTCGGGCGGTCCTTTTCGCGCCCGTGATCCGGCAACTCTGCGCGACGTAACGCCCGAGCAGGCCTGCACGCACCCGAATTTTTCGATGGGCCGCAAGATTTCTGTGGATTCGGCCACGATGATGAACAAGGCTTTGGAGGTGATTGAAGCCAAGTACCTGTTTGGTGTCGTGCCGGAGCAGATCGAGGTGGTGATCCATCCGCAGCAAATCATCCATTCGATGGTGCAGTTCCATGACGCATCGGTGATGGCCCAGCTGGGTACGCCGGATATGCGGGTGCCGATTGCCTATGGCTTGTCCTGGCCGGAACGGATCGAAAGCGGCACGGCGCGCCTGGATTTTGCCCGTATGGCCGCCATGACATTCGAGGTCCCGGACTTTCAGCGCTTTCCCTGCCTGCCTTTGGCCTGGGAGAGTTTGCGTGCGCCGCCGGGCACTTGCGTGGTACTGAACGCAGCCAATGAGATTGCTGTTGCGGCCTTTTTGGACCGGCGCATCCGCTTCGACCACATTCATCATGTAAACCATGCAACTTTGGAGGCCGCGGCAGTCTCTCAGGTGGACGATATAGCGGGCTTGCTGGCGCTGGATGAGCAGGCCCGCCGCGTTGCCACTCAAATCACCCAAGGTCTGGAGTCCTGAGATGCTGACACTGGTTTCTTTCGTTGTGACTCTCGGTATCCTGATTGCCGTGCACGAATACGGCCATTACCGCGTCGCAGTGGCGTGTGGCATAAAGGTTCTGAAATTTTCCATCGGATTCGGCAAACCGATTTACACCTGGAAGCTCAAAAACAAGTCGACAGAGTTTTCCATCGGCATGCTGCCTCTGGGCGGCTACGTCAAGATGCTGGATGAGCGTGAGGCCCCGGTGGATCCATCCGAGCGCCATCTGGCTTTTAATACCCAGCCGCTGAAATCGCGGGTTGCCGTGGTGGCCGCAGGCCCGGCCGCCAATTTGCTGCTGGCCATAGTGCTGTATGCCGTGGTCAACTGGAGTGGCTTGCAGGAGCCCAAAGCCATTTTGGCCAGCCCGGTGGCAGGATCGCTTGCCGAAAAGGCTGGCCTGGATGGCGGAGAAACGGTTCAGCAGGCGGCTTTTGAAGGTGACGACCTGGAGGTCGTTCATTCTTTTGAAGACTTGCGCTGGAGGCTCACGCAAGGTGCACTGGATGGTCGCGACCTCACCTTGGTGCTTGGCAGCGATGGCGCAGCGTCAGGGCAGACTGTGCGGTTGCCGCTCAGTACGCTGGGTGCACCCGAAGCAGATGCCGACCTGTTCAGGAAAATTGGCATTCTCGGCCCCTGGACCCGTCCCGTAATTGGTAATGTGATGCCCGGGGGCGCCGCCGAAAAATCCGGACTGCGTGCCGACGATCTCGTGCTTCGCATCGGCGAGACGGCCATTGTGGATGGGCAACAGCTGCGCGAGGTGATACGTACCTCTGCCCGCTCGCCCGGCGCCGGGGCTTCCGTCGTCCCGCAGGCATGGCAAATCAGCCGTGCCGGCGCATCCGTAGTGCTGCAAGTGACGCCTGAGCTCAAGGCGGTGAACGGAGTGATGGTCCCTCGGATTGAAGCCTACGTGGGGTCTCCTCCCGAGTTTGTCACGGTGCGCTACGGCCCTGTCGATGGTTTGTGGCAAGGCGCCGTCCGCACCTGGCAGGTTTCGCTGCTCACACTCAAGATGATTGGGAAAATGGTCATCGGCGAGGCGTCGCTTAAAAACCTGAGTGGCCCGCTCACGATTGCGGACTATGCGGGGAAGTCAGCCAGCCTTGGGTGGAGCAGTTATCTGCTGTTTCTGGCCCTTATCAGCGTGAGCCTTGGCGTCCTGAATTTACTGCCGCTGCCGGTTCTGGATGGGGGGCACCTGATGTATTATCTTTGGGAGGGGATCACCGGCCGGGGCGTGTCCGACGCCTGGATGGACCGGTTGCAGCGCGGTGGCGTTGCTATCCTGCTGGGCATGATGTGCGTTGCCCTGTTTAACGATGTCACCCGGCTTTTGGGCTAATTCCTTACATTTCATGCAAAAACAAATAAATCGCTTCAAAGTTCGTGCAGTTTGCGCTATCGCCGCCGGTCTTTTTGCAGCCAGTTCGGCTTGGGCCGTTGACCCTTTCACGGTGCGTGATATCCGGGTTGAAGGCTTGCAGCGCGTTGAGCCCGGAACCATTTTTGCCTCCTTGCCCTTTCGGGTCGGCGAAACCTATAACGACGACAAGGGTTCCACCGCCATTCGTGCGCTGTTTGGGCTGGGTCTGTTCAAGGACGTGCGGCTTGAAGTCAGTGGCGACGTATTGGTGGTGATCGTTGAAGAGCGTCCCACCGTTGCTGACGTGGACTTTGTGGGTGCCAAGGAGTTCGACAAGGACGCGCTCAAGAAGGCACTCCGCGAGGCCGGTGTTGCGGATGGCCAGCCGTTCGACAAGGCGCTCGCCGACAAGGCGGAGCAGGAGCTCAAGCGCCAGTACATCAACAAGAGCCTGTACGGCGTTGAAATTGTCACCACAGTCACGCCGATCGAACGCAATCGGGTCAACCTGACTTTCAGTGTGACCGAAGGCGATGTCGCGAAGATCAAGGAAATCCACATTACAGGCAACAAGGCGTTCAGCGAGTCAACCCTCCTGAGCCTCTTTGACCTTGATACAGGGGGCTGGCTCAGCTGGTACACCAAGTCGGATCGCTACTCGCGCACCAAGCTCAACGCCGACATTGAAACGCTGCGCTCCTACTACCTTTCGCGGGGCTACCTCGAGTTCAAGATCGACTCTACCCAGGTTGCGATTTCCCCGGACAAACAAAGCATTGCCATCACCGTCAACGTGACCGAGGGCGAGCGTTTTGTGGTTTCGGGCGTCAAGCTTGAAGGCAACTACCTGAACAAGGAAGAAGAATTCAAGACTTTAGTGAAAATCACGCCTGGTGAGGCCTACAACGCGGACGAGGTCGCTGAAACGACCAAGGCGTTCAGCGACTATTTCGGTACTTTTGGCTACGCTTTTGCCCGCGTCGAAGCGGTGCCGGAAATTGACCGTGTCAATAACCGCGTGGCATTTGTGCTTCAGGCAGAACCATCCCGCCGTGCTTATGTGCGGCGCATCAACGTGGCCGGAAACAATCGCACGCGCGATGAAGTTGTGCGTCGCGAGTTCCGCCAGTTTGAGTCGTCCTGGTACGACGGCGACAAAATCCGGCTTTCCCGCGACCGTGTCGACCGTCTGGGTTTCTTTACCGATGTGAATGTAGAAACGCAGGAAGTGACCGGTACAAACGACCAGGTCGACATTACGGTGAACGTGGTTGAAAAACCAACCGGTAATTTGCAGCTTGGTGCGGGGTATTCCAGCGCGGACAGCCTCTCACTGGTATTCGGTATCAAGCAGGAAAACGTTTTTGGCTCCGGCAATTACCTGGGCGTTGAAGTCAACACCAGCAAGTCAAACCGCCAGATTGTGCTCAGCACCATTGACCCATATTTCACGGCCGACGGTATTTCGCGCACCATTGATGTCTATGACCGTACGTCGAAGCCGACCTCGGGCCAAGGTGGTGACTACAGCCTGAAAACGCGTGGTGCAAGCATTCGTTTCGGTGTTCCGTTTACCGAGAACGACACGGTTTATTTTGGTACTGGCTACGAGCAATTGACGATTGTGCCGGGTACCAATTTGCCGGTCAGTTATCTGAACTATGCGAACCAGTTTGGCTATAAAAGCAACTCGATTCCGTTGACCGTGGGCTGGTCGCGCGACAGCCGCGACAGCGCGCTGGTGCCTACCTCGGGCCTGTACCAGCGTGTGTACGGTGATTGGGGTGTTGCCGGCGATATTAAATTTGTGCGAGCCAATTACCAGGCTCAAAAATACATTCCACTCAACAAGCAGTTCACGATTGCGCTTAACGGCGAGTTTGGCTGGGGTAAAGGCCTGAGTGGCCAGCCCTATCCGCTCTTCAAGAACTACTATTCAGGCGGCCTGGGTTCCGTGCGCGGATTTGAGCAGGGCTCACTGGGCCCGCGCGATGCGTCTGATCTCGCTATCGGTGGTCCGAAGAAGCTCACGCTCAATGCCGAACTCATTGCGCCGTTTCCTGGTGCGGGCAATGACCGTACCTTGCGCCTTTATGGGTTTGTGGACGCAGGCAACGTTTTTGGTGAGAATGAACGTTTCCGTGTGAATGACCTGCGGGCCTCCACAGGTATTGGTATCAGCTGGATTTCCCCAGTGGGGCCCTTGCGCATCGCTATTGCGACGCCGCTGCGCAAAATGCCAGGCGATAGAATAGAGCGGTTGCAATTCCAAATTGGTACATCTTTCTAATGAAGCATTTTTCAATCAAAATTTTCCTGGGCGTTGCCATTGCACTGGCGGGTTTCTCCGCAAGTGCGCAGGAGTTCAAGGTCGGGATTGTCAACCTTGACCGGATTTTCCGGGAAGCCAATTCCGCGAAAGCCGCCCAAACCAAACTCGAGCAGGAATTCAGCAAGCGTGAAAAAGAGCTGAACGATCTGGCGACCCAGCTGAAAACACTCTCCGACAAGTTTGAGCGTGAAGCCCCAACGCTTGCCGAGAGTCAGCGCGTTTCACGGCAAAAGCAGCTTGTTGACCAGGATCGGGACTTCCAGCGCAAGCGCCGTGAGTTTCAGGAAGACCTGAACACCCGCAAAAATGAAGAGCTCCAGCAAGTCATCGAACGCGCCAACAAAGTTGTGAAGACGCTGGCTGAGACGGAAAAGTACGACCTGATTCTCCAGGAATCGGTCTATGTCAATCCCAAGCATGACATCACCGACAAGGTGATCAAGGCGTTGAACGCTTCCCGTTGATTGCGGGGTGTTCACCACGATCACCATCGTGAAAATGGCAGGCGCAGTGTGACACTCCGTCTTGCCGATATCGTTGAATCCCTGGCCGGTGCAGTACAGCTCGAACTGGTCGGCGACCCCGGCCTGCAGATAGAGCGGCTCTCCACTTTGGAGGCTGCCGGTCCCGCGGACCTGAGTTTTCTCAGCCACCCCAAATACCTGTCCAAGCTCGCGCAGTCCGAGGCTGTCTGCGTCATTGTGGCGCCCGCCGCGCGCGAGGCCGCAGTCAAGCGGGGCGCCTGCATCGTCACAGACGATCCTTACCACGCTTTTGCGTTGGTCACCCAACTCTGGAAGAGGCGGCATTCCCCGCAGGTGGTTCCGCACATTCACCCCAGTGCCTATGTCGATCCTTCTGCCACTGTGGCGTCCGGCGTTTCGATTGGTGCATTTGCCTGCATCGGCCAAGGCGCGGCGATTGGTGAAAATGCGCGGATTGCGGAGCATTGCGTCGTCGGGCCGCATGCGCAAATCGGCGCGAACACCCGATTGTCGGCGCGCGTGACTGTCGCCGACGGCTGCCGCGTCGGGGAGCGCTGCATCGTACATTCCGGCGCGGTGATCGGCGCCGACGGTTTTGGCTTTGCGTCGCACCAGGGGCAGTGGGTGAAGATCGAGCAACTCGGCGGTGTGCAGATCGGCAATGATGTCGAGATCGGTGCCAACACCTGTATTGACCGCGGTGCGCTGCAGGACACGGTGCTGGAAGATGGTGTGAAGCTCGACAATCTGGTTCAGATCGGCCACAACGTCCGGATTGGCAAACATACCGCCATGGCCGGCTGTGCCGGCGTCGCGGGCAGCGCCACGATTGGTGCGCATTGCACGGTGGGGGGCGGCGCCATTGTGCTGGGCCACCTGACGCTCGCCGATGGTGTGCATGTCTCGGCTGCATCGGTGGTAACCCGATCCATTTTGAAGCCCGGGCATTACACCGGGCTCTTTCCCATCGACGACAATGCTGTCTGGGAAAAAAATGCCGCTACGCTCAAGCAGCTTCATACGCTTCGTGAGCGTCTCAGGGAGGTCGAAAAAGCCATCCTGCACTCAGGACACACTCAAGAAAAATCATGATGGATATCCACCAAATTCTCAAACAGCTGCCGCATCGTTATCCCATCCTGCTGGTGGACCGTGTGCTGGAAATTGAAAAAGGCAAACGCATCAAGGCGCTCAAAAACGTCACGATCAACGAGCCCTTTTTCATGGGGCACTTTCCCCATCACCCGGTGATGCCGGGGGTATTGATACTGGAAGCTATGGCGCAGGCGGCCGCGCTGCTGGCTTTCGAGACGCTGGGCGTCACGCCCGACGACAAGACGGTCTATTACTTCGCCGGTATCGATGGCGCACGCTTCAAGCGCCCCGTTGAACCTGGCGACCAGCTGATCATGGACGTCACACTGGACCGCATGAAGGCCGGCATTTTTAAATTCAAAGGGGTCACCAGGGTAGGTGACACCATTGCCTGCGAAGCCGAATTGATGTGCACCATGCGCACGATCGCGTGAATGGCCCCCACGCTTTTCGCTTCGCGTAATTCGCTGCCCCCCGAGGGGGCTGCTGCGCCTGCGGTCTGGCGGAGCCAGTCCCGCGGCCCCGGTGTGAAGGGGGACTTGCCCATGCGGCTTTTGGCCGACCTATTCGCTGAACAGTTGATTTTGTCATGACGGCTATACATTCCACCGCACTTATTAGTCCGCAAGCCCAGCTCCATGAATCGGTGAGCGTCGGTCCTTATACGGTCATTGGTCCGCACGTGAAGATTGGTGCCGGCACCACCGTGGGCGCCCACTGCGTAATCGAAGGACACACCACCATAGGCCGTGACAACCGGATTTTCCAGTTCAATTCACTGGGTGCAATTCCGCAGGATAAAAAATACGCGGGTGAACCTTGTGAACTGGTGATCGGCGACCGCAACACCATTCGCGAGTTCTGCACCTTCAACATCGGCTCGCCGGGCGACACTGGCGTGACCCGTGTGGGGGATGACAACTGGCTCATGGCCTATGTGCATCTGGCGCACGACTGCGTGGTGGGAAACAACACCATTTTTGCCAACAACACCCAACTGGGTGGCCATGTGCATGTCGGCGACTGGGTGATTCTGGGCGGCTTCACCGTCGCGCACCAGTTCGTGAAAATCGGTGCCCACAGCTTCACCGCCATGTGCTCGCTGCTGTTTGCCGATTTACCGCCTTTTGTCATGGCGCAGGGACAACCGGCCGAGGCGCGCTCCATGAATTTTGAAGGGCTGCGGCGACGGGGCTTTTCACCGGAGCGAATTTCCGCTGTCAAGGCCATGCACAAAGCGCTGTACCGTGACGACCTGACCCTGGACGTATCGCGCGAGCGCATTGCCGCTCTGACGGAAAAGTACCCGGATGCTGCGCCTGACGTGCAGATGATGCTTTCATTTCTGGAGCAAACCTCGCCGCAGCGCGGCATTGTCCGGTAAGACCTATGTCGTTGATGGAGCCAAGCCCTCTGCCAGCCCGTAGAGAGGCAGGCCTCCCCGTTGCGGATTCCCTGAGAGCCCGTTCCCCCTGCGTGGCGATGGTCGCGGGCGAAACCTCTGGAGATTTGCTCGCCGGCCTGCTGCTCGATGGTTTCAAGGCCCGCTGGCCGGCACTGACGTCAAACGGTATCGGCGGCTCACAGATGGCGAGTCGCGGTTTTAACGCCTGGTGGCCCAGTGAAAAGCTCGCGGTACGCGGGTATGTCGAGGTATTGCGGCATTACCGCGAGATTGTCGGCATACGCGAACAACTGAAGCAACGCCTGCTGGATCAGCGCCCAGACCTTTTCCTTGGCATTGATGCACCCGACTTCAATCTTGACCTGGAGGCGGCGCTCAAGGTCCAAGGCATCAAGACCGTGCATTTTGTCAGCCCCTCCATCTGGGCCTGGCGTGCCGACCGTGTTGAAAAGATACGGCGCAGTGTGGACCACGTGCTGTGCATCTTTCCTTTTGAGCCTGCGCTGCTGGCCGCTCATGGTATTGCCGCGACCTATGTGGGGCACCCGCTGGCCAATGTCATACCCCTGCAGCCTGACCGCGCAGCGGCCCGGCGCAAACTGGGTTTGCAGGATGAAGACACCGTGGTGGCCATTCTTCCCGGCAGCCGGAAATCCGAAATAGAGTACCTCGCTCAACGATTCTTTAAGGCTGCAGCCCTTATTCAACGTGCGCAACCAGCTATCAAATTTATAGTTCCGGCCATTCCCGCGTTGAAGCACATGATTGAACGCCATGCCGACCTGGCAGGAATGAAACCCCATCTGCAGATCATCGAGGGCCAGTCCCACAGTGCACTGGCGGCATGCGATGTAACGCTGATCGCCAGCGGTACCGCCACGCTGGAGGCGGCGCTTTTCAAGCGGCCCATGGTGATCGCCTACAACATGAACTGGCTGTCATGGCAAATCATGCGGCGCAAAAAATTGCAGCCCTGGGTGGGCCTGCCCAATATCCTCTGCCGGGAGTTTGTCGTTCCGGAGCTGCTGCAGGACGCCGCTACGCCTGAGGCGCTGGCAGTGGGCGTGCTGAAATGGGTTGACGCAAAGTCTTCGGCACCTGACAAAATAGCGGCCGTAGAACAACGATTTACCGCGCTGCATGCGGAACTGCAGCGGGACACTTCAAAACTGGCGACAGATGCGATCCAGCAAATTCTTGAAAGCTGAGCAGACACCCTTGTCATGGGATACGCCTGGCCTTGTGGCTGGCGTGGACGAAGCTGGCCGGGGACCGTTGATGGGCCCGGTGGTCGCGGCCGCCGTCATTCTTGATGAGCTCAATCCCATTCAGGGGCTGGCCGACTCCAAGAAGCTCACGGCCTTGCGCCGCGAAAAACTCTATGACGAAATTCGCGCCAAAGCGTTGTGCTGCTCGATTGCGCTGGCAACCGCCGAGGAAATCGACAGCATCAACATCCTGCAGGCCACCATGCTGGCCATGCGGCGCGCGGTAGAGGGCCTGCGCCTCAAGCCCAACAAGGTGCTGGTCGATGGCAACCGGCTGCCGACACTGGTGATCCTGTCCGAGGCCATCGTGGGTGGTGACGCGCTGGTGCCTTCGATTTCCGCTGCGTCGATCCTGGCCAAGGTCTACCGCGACCGTTGGTGCGCGGAGTTCCATCTTGAGTATCCCCAGTACGGATTTGCCGACCATAAAGGCTACGGCACGGCCGAACATCTGGCTGCGTTGCGCGAACACGGCGCCTGTCCCCAGCATCGCAGGTCCTTTGCGCCGGTGGCTGAGGTCTTGCGGTGAGTTCCAGCTTCTCCGGGTCCTCCGGCTCCGCCACGTACATCACTTCGCGCGACAACCCCCTGATCAAAGAGCTGCGCAAACTGTCGCAAGACAGCACCGCGTACCGCAAGCAGGGCCGCGTCTGGCTGGAGGGGGATCATCTATGCCGTGCTGCACTGGCGCGCGGCCTGAAACCTGCCATCGCAGTTTTTTCTGAATCATTTTGGTCTGCAAGTCAGTCTGAATGGGCGCAAGCAGCTATCAAAAACATAGTGATTCCCGATGCAATGCTGCCGGAAATCAGCGGCCTGGAGTCACCCGCGCGCATGGGTTTTGTGATGGATTTGCCGGCGCCCGCCAGCCCGCAACCCCATGCATCCTCGGTCATTCTGGACCGGGTACAGGATGCCGGCAACGTGGGCTCCATCCTGCGCAGCGCGGCGGCCTTTGGGTTTGGCCAGGTTCTCGCCCTCAAGGGCACGGCGGCCCTCTGGTCGCCCAAGGTGCTGCGCGCCGGTATGGGCGCCCACTTTGCACTGCAGCTGGTGGAAGGCCTGGAGCCCGAGGCTCTGGCAGCATTGACCGTGCCCATCGTTGTCACCAGCTCGCACCAGGGCAGCTTTTTGCATCAGCAGAAGTTGCCTATGCCGTGTGCGTGGGCCATGGGCCACGAAGGGCAGGGCGTTAGCGACGACCTCATGAGCCGGGCGGCGCTCAAGGTCCGCATCGACCAGCCGGGGGGCGAGGAGTCTCTTAATGTGGCAGCCGCGGCCGCAATTTGCCTGTACGCAAGTTCGCTGAAGATATAGACCCACCCCCGTCCAGGCTCACTGCGTGTAGCCCGTTCCCCCTTGCAGGGGGCGGCGCCTGGGGCCGGCAAAGCCGGACCCGCGGCCCCCACTGGTGAAATACTCCCCTGCATTCGCCCTGAATCTTCAAGCCAGCATGAGCCGCGGAACCGGCTCTGCCCGGCCGCAGGCGCAGTCCCCTGCAAGGGGAAATGGGCTACACGTAGTGAGCCCGATAGGGGTGTGCCATTTTCGGCTTTGCCGGGCCGCAGGCGGGCGGCCCCCTCGGGGGCAGCGACTCACACGAAGCGGGGGAGCGTGGAGGCCACATCCCTAGGCTATAATCAAGGGCTTTTCAAAACACAGCTTCGCCCGAGCGCAGACAAAGCAAACACCCTCACAAAAGCAGCCAACTAAGGCAGCCAGCAAGAGTCTCCCAGAGACGTTTCTTGTGCACGCTTGGGCGAACCGTAACCAACCCGGAGAACCCAGTGCTTTTGTCTCTACAGGGATCACGCGAAAAATCCCCACACGCCATACTGGCGCTCGCAGACGGCACGGTCTTTATCGGCAATTCCATTGGAGCCGCAGGCTCCACAGTCGGCGAGGTGGTGTTCAACACCGCCATGACCGGCTACCAGGAAATCCTCACGGATCCGAGCTACTGCCAGCAGATCGTCACCCTCACGTACCCACACATCGGCAACTACGGCATCAATGCCGAAGACGTCGAGGCTGAAAAAGTCCACGCCGCCGGCCTGATCATCAAGGACCTGCCGCTGCTGGCCTCGAACTTCCGCATGACCATGACCTTGTCCGAATACCTGGTCAAGGAAAACACCGTCGCCATCGCCGGCATAGACACCCGCCAGCTCACACGCCACCTGCGTACCAAGGGCGCGCAAAACGGGTGCATCCTGGCTTTGCCCGCCGGCGAAGCGGTGAGCCAGCCAGCGATCGAAAAAGCCGTCGCTGCTGCCCGCGGCGCGCCCAGCATGGCCGGCCTGGACCTGGCCAAGGTCGTCTCGGTCAAGCAAACCTACGAATGGACGCAGACCGAGTGGAAACTCGGCGCGGGTTACGGCGTGCAGATCACGCCCAAATTCCATGTCGTGGCTTTCGACTTCGGCGTGAAGAAAAACATCCTGCGCATGATGGCCGAGCGCGGCGCGCGCATCACAGTGGTGCCGGCGCAAACGCCTGCAGCCGATGTGCTCAAGCTCAAACCCGATGGCATCTTCCTGGCCAACGGCCCGGGCGACCCTGAGCCATGTGACTACGCGATTAAGGCGGTGCGTGAACTGATCGAAACCGGCATTCCGACTTTCGGCATTTGCCTGGGACACCAGATCATGGCGCTGGCCAGTGGTGCCAAGACCTTCAAAATGAAGTTTGGCCACCACGGTGCCAACCACCCGGTGAAAGACCTGGACAACGGCCGCGTCAGCATCACCAGCCAGAACCACGGTTTTGCGGTCGATGAAAAAAGCCTGCCCGCCAACCTGCGGCCCACGCACATCAGCCTGTTTGACGGCACGCTGCAAGGCCTGGCCCGCACCGACAAGCCAGCGTTCTGCTTCCAGGGCCACCCGGAAGCTTCGCCCGGCCCGCACGATATTTCGTATCTGTTTGATCGTTTCACAGCCCTCATGGAACAGCATGGAGGGAACAAATAATGCCAAAACGTACAGACATCAAATCCGTCCTCATCATCGGCGCCGGCCCCATCATCATCGGCCAGGCTTGCGAGTTCGACTACTCCGGCGTGCAGGCCTGCAAGGCGCTGCGCGAAGAGGGCTACAAGGTCATCCTGATCAACAGCAACCCCGCCACGATCATGACCGACCCGGCCACCGCCGACGTCACCTATATCGAGCCCATCACCTGGCAGACAGTCGAAAAAATCATCGCCAAGGAGCGTCCCGACGCCATCCTGCCGACCATGGGTGGTCAGACTGCGCTCAACTGCGCGCTCGACCTCTGGCACAACGGCGTGCTCGACAAGTACAAGGTCGAGCTGATTGGCGCCAAACCTGAAGCCATCGACAAGGCCGAAGACCGCCTGAAATTCAAGGACGCGATGACCAAGATCGGTTTGGGCTCAGCCCGCTCCGGCATCGCGCACAGCATGGACGAAGCCTGGGCCGTACAGAAGACCGTCGGCTTCCCGACAGTGATCCGCCCCAGCTTCACGCTGGGCGGCACCGGCGGCGGCATTGCCTACAACTCCGAAGAATTCGAAGTGATCTGCAAACGCGGCCTCGAAGCCTCGCCCACCAACGAGCTGTTGATTGAAGAATCACTGCTCGGCTGGAAGGAGTACGAGATGGAAGTTGTGCGTGACACCGCCGACAACTGCATCATCGTCTGCTCGATTGAGAATCTGGATCCGATGGGCGTGCATACCGGTGACTCGATCACCGTGGCACCCGCCCAGACGCTGACCGACAAGGAATACCAGATCCTGCGCAATGCCTCGCTGGCCGTGCTGCGCGAGATCGGGGTGGACACCGGCGGCTCCAACGTGCAGTTCTCCATCAACCCGGTCGATGGCCGCATGGTCGTGATCGAGATGAACCCGCGTGTATCGCGCTCCTCGGCCCTGGCCTCCAAGGCCACGGGTTTCCCGATTGCCAAGGTCGCGGCCAAGTTGGCGGTGGGCTACACGCTCGACGAGCTGCGCAACGAAATCACGGGTGGCGCCACCCCGGCGAGTTTTGAGCCCAGCATCGACTACGTCGTGACCAAAATTCCACGTTTCGCGTTCGAGAAATTCCCGGCCGCCGATTCGCGCCTGACCACGCAGATGAAATCCGTGGGTGAGGTCATGGCCATGGGCCGTACCTTCCAGGAGTCCTTCCAGAAAGCGTTGCGCGGCCTGGAAGTCGGCGTCGACGGCATGAACGAGAAGACGCAAGACCGCGAAGTGCTCGAGAAAGAACTCGGCGCGCCAGGTCCTGACCGCATCTGGTACGTGGGCGATGCTTTCGCCCAGGGTATGAG
Source organism: Polaromonas sp. P3_B4 (assembly GCF_056402835.1). Taxonomy (NCBI): domain Bacteria; kingdom Pseudomonadati; phylum Pseudomonadota; class Betaproteobacteria; order Burkholderiales; family Comamonadaceae; genus Polaromonas; species Polaromonas sp. P3_B4. The sequence goes on along the minus strand of NZ_JBFUGQ010000001.1, from coordinate 1,752,907 downwards.
CGTCGATGAAGTCTTTGCGCTGACCAAGATCGACCCCTGGTTCCTGGTGCAGATCGAGCAAATTGTCAAGATCGAGCTCGAGCTGGAAACCACCTCGCTCGACAAGATCGACGCCGTCACGCTGCGCGCGCTGAAGCAGAAAGGCTTTTCCGACCGTCGCCTGGCCAAGCAACTCAAGACCACCGACACGGCCATCCGCGAAAAGCGCCGTGCGCTGGGCGTGCGCCCGGTCTACAAACGTGTGGACACCTGCGCCGCCGAGTTTGCAACCAACACGGCGTATATGTATTCGACCTACGAGGCCGAAGGCAGCGAGTGCGAAGCTGCGCCGACCGACAAGAAGAAAATCATGGTGCTGGGCGGCGGGCCCAACCGCATCGGGCAGGGCATCGAGTTTGACTACTGCTGCGTACACGCGGCGTTGGCCATGCGTGAAGACGGCTACGAGACCATCATGGTCAACTGCAACCCTGAAACCGTCTCTACCGATTACGACACCTCGGACCGCCTCTACTTCGAGCCGCTGACGCTTGAAGATGTGCTCGAAATCGTCGACAAGGAAAAACCGCTGGGCGTGATCGTCCAGTACGGCGGCCAGACGCCTTTGAAGCTGGCGCTGGACCTCGAAGCCAACGGCGTGCCCATCATCGGCACCTCGCCTGACATGATCGACGCGGCAGAAGACCGCGAACGCTTCCAGAAGCTGCTGCACGAATTGAAGTTGCGCCAGCCGCCCAATGCCACGGCGCGCACTGAACCTGAAGCGCTTGAAAAAGCCGCTGCGCTGGGCTACCCCCTGGTCGTGCGCCCCAGCTATGTGCTGGGTGGCCGCGCCATGGAAATCGTTCACGAACAGCGCGACCTCGAGCGTTACATGCGCGAGGCCGTCAAGGTCAGCCACGATTCACCTGTGCTGCTTGATCGCTTCCTGAACGACGCCATCGAATGCGACGTCGACTGCCTGCGAGACCCCGAAGGCCGCACCTTCATCGGGGGCGTGATGGAGCACATCGAGCAGGCCGGCGTGCACAGCGGTGACTCCGCGTGCTCTTTGCCGCCATATTCCCTGAGCGCCGAAACCGTCACCGAAATCAAGCGCCAGACCGCCGCGATGGCCGAGGCACTGACGGTGGTGGGTCTCATGAACGTGCAGTTCGCGATCCAGAACATTGACGGCAAAGACGTCATCTACGTGCTGGAAGTCAACCCGCGTGCCTCGCGCACGGTACCCTTTGTCAGCAAGGCCACCGGAATACAGCTGGCCAAAGTGGCAGCACGTTGCATGGTGGGCCAGTCGCTGGCTTCGCAAGGCATCAAGGACGAAGTCACGCCGCCTTACTTCAGTGTCAAGGAAGCGGTGTTCCCCTTCGTCAAGTTCCCCGGTGTGGACACGATTCTCGGCCCCGAGATGAAATCCACGGGCGAAGTCATGGGCGTGGGCAAAACTTTCGGCGAAGCCTTCGTGAAGTCCCAGCTCGGCGCGGGCACCAAACTACCAACCTCCGGCAAGGTGTTCCTCACCGTCAAGAACAATGACAAACCGCGTGCCGTGGAAGTCGCGCGCAAGCTGGCGGCCCTGAAGTTTGAAATCGTGGCCACCAAAGGCACTGCGGCCGCCATCCAGGCCGCGGGTATCGCCTGCACCGTGGTCAACAAGGTCACCGAAGGCCGGCCGCACGTGGTGGACATGATCAAGAACAACGAAATCGCCCTGGTCATCAACACGGTGGAAGAGCGGCGCAACGCGATTACCGATTCGCGCCAGATCCGCACATCTGCGCTGCTGGCCCGTGTGACGACCTACACCACCATTGCCGGCGCCGAAGCGGCCGTGGAGGGCATGAAGTACCTGGACAACCTGCCGGTTTATTCCGTGCAGGAGTTGCATGCTCAGCTAGGCTGACAGCCTCACGACCCGGGTTTTTTCCGGATTTCCGCAGGTCCGATTTGCATTAAACTTGTTTGATTGAAATTTTGGATTCAAGCGCCGCCGCCAGGTGACTGGTGGCGGTTTCGCTTTTGAGAGGAGCAAAAAACATGGCAACCATTCCCATTACCAAGCGTGGCGCGGAAAGCCTCAAGGCCGAGCTGCACCAGCTGAAAACCGTCGACCGGCCCTGGGTCATCAATTCCATTTCCGAAGCGCGTGCCCAGGGTGACCTGAGCGAAAACGCCGAATACGACGCCGCCAAGGACCGTCAGGGCTTCATCGAGGGCCGTATTCAGGAAATCGAAGGCAAGCTCTCCGCCGCCCAAATCATCGACCCGTCCGAGCTGGACGCGGGCGGCAAGGTCGTGTTCGGTTCCACCATCGAACTGGAAGATGAAGATACCGGCGACAAGGTGACTTATCAGATCGTGGGTGAAGACGAGGCCGACATCAAGGCGGGCCGGGTCAACATCAGCTCGCCGATTGCACGTGCGCTGATCGGCAAGGACGAAGGCGATACGGCTGAAGTTCAGGCACCCGGTGGCCTCAAGCGCTATGAAATCATCTCGGTGATGTACATCTAAACATCCTGATTTCATTCATGAAGCAGCGCTTCAATGTGATGGTGGCAGCTCTCTGGTGGGGCAGCTTGACCAGTTTGGGATTCGTCATGGTCCCGATGCTGTTCGCCAATCTGGGAGCCCCCGCCGTGGCCGGTGCCATGGCCGCCAAACTCTTTACCGCGCAAACATGGCTGAGCACGGGCTGTGCGATGTTCCTGTTGCTGATTCTTAATAAAAAAGACGATCCAGCCCTGGCGTGGCAAGCGCAAGCAGCTATCAAATTCATAGTGGCCGGTTTGCTGCTGGCCCTGCTGGTGGAGTTCGGGGTTGCGCCGCGTATCATCAGCGCACGCGCCGAAGGCGGCAATCTCAAGCTCTGGCATGGCCTGGGCACCGCCTTCTATGTGGTGCAGTGGCTGTGCGCCGGCCTGGCGCTGTGGCGCCTGAGTCGCTCGACGGTAACCGAAATCACCTGAGTTTCGCCGGCAAGCAGGGGCCGCGGGACCGGCTCTGCCGGACCGCAGGCGCAGCGGCCCCCTCTCGTGATGAAAGGGGCAGGGAGATGCCGCAGGCTACACGGAGTGAGCGACCGTGGGGGCCATTTCCGCGGCTTCCAGCGTATTGACCAGCAGCATGGTGATGGTCATGGGGCCGACACCGCCGGGTACCGGTGTGATGTAGCCCGCTACTTCCTTTACGCCCGAAAAATCCACATCACCGCAGAGTTTGCCTTCGTCGTTGCGGTTCATGCCCACGTCGATCACGACGGCGCCCGGTTTGACCATGTCGGCCGTCAATACGTTTCGCTTGCCGACTGCCGCCACGATCACGTCGGCCTGCAGCGTCATGGCCTTGAGGTCTTTGGTTGCGCTGTGGCAGATGGTGACGGTGGCGTTCTTTTGCAGCAGCATCAGCGCCATCGGCTTGCCGACAATGTTGCTGCGGCCGATGACCACGGCATGCTTGCCTTTGAGGTCGTAGCCGATGCTTTCCAGCATCTTCATGCAGCCGTATGGCGTACAGGGCCAGAAGCCAGGCTGGCCGACCATGAGCGCGCCTGCGCTGGCGACGTGAAACCCGTCAACGTCTTTTGCGGGCGAGATCGATTCGATGACTTTTTGCGCATCGATATGCGCCGGTAGCGGCAATTGCACCAGGATGCCGTGGATGGCCGGGTCGTTGTTGAGCGCCTCTACCCGTGCCAGCAGGTCAGCTTCACTCAGGGTGGCAGGGTATTGCTCAAGCACCGAATGCAGGCCGTTGTCTTCGCAGGCCTTGACCTTGTTGCGCACGTAGACCTGGCTGGCCGGGTTTTCACCCACCAGCACCACGGCCAGGCCCGGTGTGATGCCGCGAGCGCGCAGGGCGGCGGCGCGTTGGGCGACTTCAGCGCGCAGTTGTTTGGAGAGGGCGTTTCCGTCGATCAGCTGGGCAGTCATTTTTATCGATTTTTCAAGTAAAAACGCCCGCAAATCCAATCATCACGGGCGCAAGCAGCTATCAAAAAGATAGCGAAAGGAGGTCAACCCTTGGGTGCGTTGGATCCGAGGGCTATTTTGAGCAGGTCGGCCACGGTATTGGCGTTGAGCTTTTCCATGATGTTGGCGCGGTGCGCTTCTACCGTCTTGATGCTGATGCCCAGGTCGTCGGCAATCTGCTTGTTGAGGCGGCCGGCCACGATGCGCTCGAGCACCTGCGCTTCGCGCGAGGTGAGCTTGGCGAGCAGGGCGTCGCGGCTGGCAGATTGCTGGTAGTCGCTGAAGGCTTCCTTGGCCTGCTCAAGCATGCGTTCGACCAGGTTGACCAGGGCTTCTTCCTGGAAAGGCTTCTGGATGAAATCCATGGCGCCTTTTTTCATGGTGTTGACCGCCATGGGTACGTCGCCGTGGCCGGTAATGAACACGATGGGGAGCGGTGACTTGCGTTCGACCAGGCGGTCCTGCAATTCGAGGCCCGTCATGCCGCCCATGCGGATGTCGACTATCAGGCAGGCGACTTCACGCGGGTCGTAGCGGGAGAGAAAGGTTTCGGCCGAGTCGTAGCAGCGGACCCGGTAGTCCTTGCCTTCGAGCAGCCACTGCAGGGAGTCGCGCACGCCCTCGTCATCATCAACGACGTAGACGGTACCTTTTTTGGGAATCAAGCTCATGCCAAACTTTCTTTCGTGAACTTCTCGAAAAGACGGTTCTTGAAGGGGTTTCAATGAACGCCGGTATCCTTGGTTGCTATGGTATCGCTAGCAGGCACCACCGGTGCCAGCAGGGGCGTCACGGGGATCCAGAAGGTAAACCGGCACCCCACCACTTCGTCCCCATTGTAGAGGTTCTGGGCCTCCATTCTTCCCTGGTGGGACTCGACAATACTGCGGCAGAGTTTGAGGCCTATGCCCATGCCTTCGGCCTTGGTCGAATAGAAGGCTTCATACAGCCGGCCCATGACTTCAGGCGACAGGCCGCGCCCCGTATCGAGCACCGAAAACTCCACCACGGCCTGGTCTTCAATCTGCTTGGGCACCACGCGCAATTCGACGCTGCGCCGCGCCGTCGGCAGGTGCGCCTGTTCAATCGACTCAGCCGCGTTTTTCATCAGGTTGATCAGCACCTGCTCGATCAGGATGGGGTCCACCATGATGTCGGGCAGGCGGGCGGCGATGTAGTGGCTGAGCCGCACGTGATGGCGCCGCAGCTCGATGTCGGCCAGCTCCATCGCATTGCTCACGATGGTCGCCACGTCGGCGGAGCTGCGGTTGGGCTCGCTGCGTTTGACGAAGGACCGTATGCGCTGGATGATCTGCCCGGCGCGGTGCGCCTGTTTGGCGGTTTTCTCCAACGCCACCAGCAGGTCTTCGTTGCTGATCTGCTGGCCCTTGATGCGCGACACCATGCCGTTGCAATAATTGTTGATGGCCGTCAGCGGCTGGTTGAGCTCGTGCGCCACGCTGGAGGCCATTTCCCCCATGGTAATCAGGCGGCTCGCAGTCTGGGCCCGCTCGTTCTGCTGGGCCGCCTGCTCTTCGGCATGGCGCCGCGGTGTGATGTCGGTGGCAATCACCATCTGGGCCAGGCGGCCGTCCACCCACGTGAGGTAACGCGAGCGAACCTCCAGCCACTTGCTGAGTTCGGGCACAAAAATTTCGGCGTTTTCCGTCTGCGCCGCTGTCAGCGTGTCGGTCGGCAGGCCCGCCAGGCCATCGACCGCATCCAGCGCATCTTCGGTGGGTACGGCTGAAGGCACGCCGGCTTGCGCGATCAGGTTCAGGTGGCCGGAAACTTCACCGCCAAACCACGAACGGTACAGCTTGTTGGCAAACAGCAGCTCTTCACTGCCCAGCGGCGCCACGGACACGGCCGCGTCCAGCCCCTCAAGTACCGTGGTGAAACGTTCGTAAGAAGCTGTGAGTTCTTCGCGAATGCGCTTGGGCTCGGTGATGTCCGTCATGGACGTCATCCAGCCGGTTTGCTGGCCGCGCGGATCAATCAGCGGCGAGACATACATGCGAGCGTCAAAAATCTGGCCGTTCTTGCGCTTGACGCGCACCTCGAAACCACCGGGCGGCGTGCGGCCGTGCAGTTCATCGTCCAGCCGCTGCATCAGGGTCTCGATCTCGCCTTCCGGCCAATGCGGGAAGGGCGGCGTACGGCCCACCAGGTCGCCTTCAGTGAGGCCCGTCATCTGGCAAAACGCCGGGTTCACATAGGTGATGCGGCCCTGCAGGTCCAGCGCGCGCATGCCGGTCAGCATGGAGTTCTCCATCGCGCGGCGAAAGTTGGTTTCGGAAATCAGCGCCTGCTGGGCCTGCACACGGCGGCGCGTATGGCGCCAGGTGCCCAGCAGCATCCACACCGTCAGTGCGCTCAGGGCGCTGACCAGCCAGAAAAAGCCGCTGCCCACCACGCCCAGTGAGGCCCGATAGCCTTCCGCGCGAATCAAGAGGCCGTTGCCCACCGGTGAAACCGGTATTTCATATTCGGCGGCGGCATCGGTCCAGGGCAAAAGCCGGGCTGCAGGGTTGCGGGGCGGCGGGAGGTTGCCTGCCAGCACCGTGTTTTTGTCGTCGATCAGCGTGACCGCGTATTTGGCCGTCACGTCCGTCGGCACACCAAAGCGCAGCAGCCCGTCGATGGAGTATTCGCCCATGATGACGCCGGCAAATTTCCCCTGGTCATCGAGCGGCACCTGCAACTGCAGGGTAGGGGTGTTGTAGCCGCTGGCTTCCTTGGTCACCAGCGGGCGCGAATACACGGGTTGCCGCAGGTCTCTTGCCAGGTCGTAGGTGCCGTCTGTTTCGCCGACCTTGAGTTGCTCGCCCGCGCCGCGCAGCTGGCTGGCGTTGGCGCTGGGTGACACATAAGCCACCTTGATCCGCCGCCGGCTGTCCACCCAGGTGACTGCCATGAGTTCGGGGTACTGGTTGACCAGGGATTCGGCCTGCGAGATGAATTCTTCCGTATCCACTTCCTTGTTGGAGACATCCCGCCCTATGCGCATGAGCTGTTCCTGGCGCTCCAGCAGGCGCAGGCGCAGGCGTTGCTGGGCGTATTCCACATCGCGCTTGACGGCCTGCTGTTCGCGGTCGATTTCTTCGATGCGCAGGTAACCGAAGGCTGCGATCACGGCTGCCAGAAACAGTACCACGGCCAGCAAAGGCCCCAGGGTGATGAAACGGTCCTGGCGCGACGGCGACTGCTTGCGCCACCAACGCCTCCACAGGGCAAAGGTGGCGGAGTTCGCCATCGTGTCGGGGGGGGCAGGGGCTTGCTGGGTCATAGGGATGGTGCAGTTTAAGTGAGATGCCCCTCTGTGGTCAGGGTTGACCCTGATCTTTTAAGGTGAGGCTACAGGCTGCGCTGTCGCATCGTCGGTTTCAGTAACGCAGCCAATATTTGCCAGAGGCATTTGCCATGGGTATCGATTTGCCCAAGGCGTATGAAATTTCTTAATGTGAAATCAATAAGCACTATTTGAAATTTAACAAATATTGTGAGAAACTAGACGCTTGAATCTAATTTGCGTTTAAAACACGCTTAGGCGCAATTGGACACAGGCTCCGCGCACAGCCCGACAAGAGGCTGTATTGCGGATTAACAAAGCTTTATCAGGCTACTCAGGAGACAAAAAATGGCTGCCATTCCGAACCAAGCGGGCGACAACTTGCGCGCTGCCGCCAACGACGCGCTGGACAAGGACACCCAGGAAACCCGCGAATGGATGGACGCCCTGTCCGCCGTCATCGAAAGTGAAGGTCCCGAGCGCGCCCACTTTCTGCTCGAGCAACTCCTTGAGCACGCCCGCCAGAAAAGCATCGACATGCCTTTTTCGGCCAATACGGGCTATGTCAACACCATTGAAACCGACCACGAAGAGCGTTCCCCCGGCAACCTCGAGATTGAAGAACGCCTTCGCGCCTACATGCGCTGGAACGCCATGGCCATGGTCGTCAAGGCCAACCGCCTGCACCCCGCTGATGGCGGCGACCTGGGTGGCCACATCGGCTCCTTCGCCTCGCTGGCCAGCCTGTTCGGCGCCGGCTTCAACCATTTCTGGCACGCCGAGAGCGCTGAACCGGGTAAAGAGCACGGCGGTGACTGCCTTTACATCCAGGGCCATGTATCGCCAGGTGTCTATGCCCGCGCTTACCTTGAAGGCCGCCTGACCGAAGAGCAGCTGCTCAACTTCCGTCAAGAGGTCGACGGCAAGGGCCTGTCCAGCTACCCGCATCCCAAGCTCATGCCCGAGTTCTGGCAGTTCCCCACCGTCTCCATGGGCCTCGGCCCACTGATGGCGATTTACCAGGCGCGTTTCCTCAAATACCTGCACGCCCGAGGCATTGCCAACACCGAAAACCGCAAGGTCTGGGTCTTCTGCGGCGACGGCGAGATGGATGAGGTCGAATCCATGGGCGCCATCGGCCTGGCTGCGCGCGAAAAGCTCGACAACCTCGTCTTTGTCATCAACTGCAACCTGCAGCGCCTCGACGGCCCTGTGCGCGGCAATGGCAAGATCATCCAGGAGCTCGAAGGTGAGTTCCGCGGTGCCGGCTGGAACGTCATCAAGCTCATCTGGGGCAGCAACTGGGATCCGCTGCTGGCCCGCGACAAGGATGGCGCGCTGCGCAAGGTCATGATGGACACGGTGGACGGCGACTACCAGGCCATGAAGGCCAACGACGGCGCCTTCGTCCGCAAGCATTTCTTCGGCAAGGACCCACGCACGCTCGAGATGGTCGCCAAGATGAGCGACGACGACATCTGGAACCTGCGCCGCGGCGGCCACGACTCGCAAAAGGTCTATGCGGCATTCCACGCGGCCGTCAAGCACGAGGGCCAACCCACCGTCCTGCTGATCAAGACGGTCAAGGGCTTCGGCATGGGCAAGATTGGTGAAGGCAAGAACAACGTCCACCAGACCAAAAAACTGGCCGACGAAGACATCAAGGCTTTCCGCGACCGCTTCAATATCCCGATTCCCGACAGCCAGCTCGCCGACATCCCGTTTTACAAGCCGGCCGACGACACGCCCGAGATGCGTTACCTGCACGAGCGCCGCAAGGCCCTTGGCGGCTACCTGCCGCATCGCCGCGTCAAGGCCGACGAGCAGTTCACCGTGCCGGCCCTGGAGACCTTCAAGTCGGTGATCGAACCCACGGCCGAAGGCCGCGAAATTTCGACCACGCAGGCTTATGTGCGTTTTCTCACGCAACTGCTGCGCGACCAGGCCCTGGGCCCGCGCGTCGTGCCCATCCTGGTAGATGAAGCCCGCACCTTCGGCATGGAAGGCCTGTTCCGCCAGATCGGTATCTACAACCCTGACGGCCAGCAATACACGCCGGTCGACAAAGACCAGGTGATGTACTACAAGGAAGACAAACAGGGCCAGATCCTGCAGGAAGGCATCAACGAAGCCGGTGGCATGAGCAGCTGGATCGCAGCCGCCACCTCGTACAGCACCAACAACCGGATCATGATCCCGTTCTATGTGTACTACTCGATGTTCGGCTTCCAGCGTGTCGGCGACCTGGCCTGGGCGGCCGGCGACATGCAGGCGCGCGGTTTCCTGCTGGGCGGCACCTCGGGCCGCACCACGCTGAATGGCGAAGGCCTGCAGCACGAAGACGGCCACAGCCACATCCTGGCCGGCACCATCCCCAACTGCATCAGCTACGACCCGACCTTTGCGCATGAAGTCGGCGTCATCCTGCACCATGGCCTCAAACGCATGGTGGAAAAGCAGGACAACGTCTATTTCTACCTGACGCTGCTCAATGAAAACTACGCGATGCCCGGCCTCAAGCCCGGCACCGAAGAGCAGATCATCAAGGGCATGTACCTCTGCAAAGAGGGCGCCAAGCTCACGCCGCGCGTGCAACTGCTCGGCTCCGGCACCATCCTGCGCGAGTCCATTGCCGCGCAAGAACTGCTTGAGAAAGAGTGGGGCGTTGCCGCCAACGTGTGGAGCTGCCCGAGCTTCAACGAACTGGCCCGCGACGGCCAGGACTGCGAACGCTGGAACCTGCTGCACCCGACCGACAAACAGCGTGTGCCGTTTGTCAGCCAGCAGCTCGAAAAGCACACCGGTCCGGTGGTTGCATCCACCGACTACATGAAGGCCTATGCCGAGCAGATTCGCTCCTTCGTACCCAAGGGCCGTACCTACAAGGTGCTGGGCACCGACGGGTTTGGCCGCAGCGACTTCCGCAGCAAGCTGCGTGAGCACTTCGAGATCAACCGCCACTACATCGTCGTGGCGGCGCTCAAGGCGCTCAGCGAAGAGGGCACTGTGCCGGCGGCCAAGGTCGCCGAGGCCATCAAAAAGTACGGCATCAACGCCGACAAGATCAATCCGCTTTACGCTTGAGTTAAAACCCTGACGTAGCACCTGTAGCAACCGGAGACAAGAATATGGCAGTGGTAGACATTCAAGTTCCTGATATCGGGGATTTCGACGAAGTGACGGTGATTGAGCTGATGGTCAAGCCCGGCGACACCGTGAAGGCGGAGCAGTCGCTGATCACCGTGGAGTCCGACAAGGCCTCCATGGAAATCCCCTCCAGCCACGCGGGTGTGGTGAAGGAGCTCAAGGTCAAGCTCGACGACAAGGTCAAGCAGGGCTCCGTGGTCCTGACGCTGGAAGTGTCCGGCGCCGAAGCCGCCCCGGCTTCAACAGAAAAACCGGCTGCAGCGCCCGCTGCGCCTGCGCAAGCAGCTAGCAAATCTGTAGCGGCGTCGGCACCTGCACCTGTAGCGGCCCCTGCTGCTTCCGGTCCGGTGGAAGTCCGTGTGCCCGATATCGGCGACTTCAAGGACGTGTCTGTCATTGAAGTCCTGGTCAAACCCGGCGACACCATCAAGGCCGAGCAGTCGCTGATCACGGTGGAATCCGACAAGGCCTCGATGGAAATCCCGTCGTCTGCCGCAGGTGTGCTGAAAGAACTCAAGGTCAAGATGGGCGACGTCGTCAACATCGGCGACCTGCTGGCCATCCTGGAAGGTTCTGCGGCTGTGAGCGCATCGCCTGCGCCCGCGCCAGCCCCCGCTGCAGCGCCTGCCGCAGCATCTGCTGTTGCCCCTGCACCGGCAACGTCATCTGCTCCAGCGAGCCAGCCGGCCCACAACCCCACCACCGCACCGCAGGGCAACCTGCCGCATGCCTCACCCTCGGTGCGCAAATTCGCACGCGAGCTCGGTGTGCCGCTGGCAGAGGTCAAAGGCAGCGGCCCCAAAGGCCGCATCACGCAAGACGACATCCAGGCCTTCACCAAGTCGGTGATGGACGGCAGCGTTCGCACCCAGGTGCAGGCCGCCAAAGCGCCCGCATCTTCGGGTGGCGGCGCAGGGCTCGATTTGCTGCCATGGCCCAAGGTTGACTTCACCAAGTTCGGCCCGGTCGAGCGCAAAGACATGTCGCGCATCAAGAAGATCAGCGGTGCCAACCTGTTGCGCAACTACGTGATGATCCCGCACGTCACCAACCATGACGATGCCGACATCACCGAACTGGAAGCCTTCCGCGTTTCGACCAACAAGGAAAACGAAAAGGCGGGCCTCAAAGTCACCATGCTGGCTTTCCTGATCAAGGCCAGCGTTGCTGCCCTGAAGAAATACCCCGAGTTCAATGCCTCGCTCGACGGCGACCAGATCGTCTACAAGCAGTATTACCACATCGGTTTTGCTGCCGACACGCCCAACGGGCTGGTCGTTCCCGTGCTGAAAGACGCCGACAAAAAAGGCGTGCTGCAGATCAGCCAGGAAATGGGCGAGCTGGCCAAGAAGGCGCGTGACGGTAAATTGACGCCAGCCGAAATGCAGGGCGCCAGCTTCACCATCTCTTCACTGGGCGGCATCGGCGGGCGTTACTTCACCCCCATCATCAACGCGCCGGAAGTCGCCATCCTCGGCGTGTCCAAGAGCCAGATGGAGCCGGTCTGGGACGGCAAGGCCTTCCAGCCGCGCCTGATGCTGCCGATGTCTTTGGCCTGGGATCACCGGGTGATCGACGGCGCAGGCGCTGCGCGCTTTAACGCTTACCTGGGCCAAATCCTCGCCGACTTCCGCCGCGTCCTCCTCTAAACGGGGCGGAACCATGACAACACTTGTAGTCGTCAAAAAGGCGGGGCAGGTTGCCATCGCTGCCGACACGCTGGTGACCTTCGGCGACACCAGCCTGGGCCACCGGTTTGAAGCCAACAGCAAGATCTTCAAGGTCGACACGCCTGCCGGCATGAGTTACGTGGGCATGGCCGGTACGGTGGCGCATTTTCCGGTGCTGCGCAAGGCCATGGCGGCCTTGCCCAAAGAGCAGCTCAAGTTGGGTTCGCGCGACGAGGTGTTCGACACCTTCGTCAAGCTGCATCCCATGCTGAAGGAAACGTTCTTCCTGCAGACCAAGGAAGACGACAACGATCCCTACGAGTCCAGCCAGTTCACCGTGGTCATTGCCAATGCCAGCGGCATTTACGGCCTCTACAGCTACCGTGAAGTCTTTGAGTTCAAGGAATTCTGGGGCATTGGCTCAGGCCGCAGCTTTGCGCTCGGCGCCATGCATGCCGCCTGGGACAAGGCCAAGACCGCGCGCGAAGTGGCCATGGCCGGCCTGAACGCGGGTTGCGAGTTCGACAAGAACTCCGCCGGGCCCGTCGACATATTCACCCTTAAATTGAAAGCCTCCAAATGAGTGCATCCCCTGTGATCGACATCAAGGTACCGGACATCGGCGACTTCGACGAAGTGTCCGTCATTGAAGTGCTGGTCAAGCCCGGCGACACCATCAAGGCCGAACAGAGCCTGATCACCGTTGAAAGCGACAAGGCCTCGATGGAAATCCCGTCTTCGTCGGCCGGCGTGGTCAAGGACATCAAGGTCAAGGTGGGCGACAAGGTCAAGCAAGGCTCCGTCGTGCTGACGCTGGAAAGCACCGGTGCTGCCGCTGCGACCGCCACAGATGCGGCACAAAAACAGGCTGCAGCGCCCGCAGCACCTGCGCAAGCAGCTCCTAAAACTGTAGCGAGCCCTGCCGCAGCACCAGCCCCGGTTGCCGCCAGCTTCACCGGCTCGGCCGACCTGGACTGCGACGTGCTGGTGCTGGGCGCCGGCCCTGGCGGCTACTCCGCCGCCTTCCGTGCCGCCGATCTGGGCCTGAAGGTTGTGCTGGTAGAGCGTTACGCCACGCTGGGTGGCGTCTGCCTGAATGTCGGCTGCATTCCTTCCAAGGCCTTGCTGCATGTGGCCGCCGTGATGGACGAGGTCAAGCATTTCGACAGCCTGGGCGTGAGTTTTGGCGAACCCAAGCTCGACATCAACAAATTACGCACCCACAAGGAAAAGGTCGTCGGCAAGCTCACTGGCGGGCTGACGGCCATGGCCAAGATGCGCAAGGTCACCGTCGTGCGTGGCCTGGGCCAGTTCGTCGGTGCCCATCACCTGCAGGTTGAAGAAACCAGCGGCGCCGAAGGCCAGGAGAAAACCGGCAAGAGCCAGACCATTGCGTTCAAGAACTGCATTATTGCCGCTGGTTCGCAAGCTGTACGCCTGCCTTTCATGCCAAACGATCCCCGCGTGGTGGACAGCACCGGCGCGCTGGCACTCAAAGAGGTGCCCAAGCGCATGCTGATCCTGGGCGGCGGCATCATCGGCCTCGAGATGGGCACGGTGTATTCCACACTGGGCGCACGCCTGGACGTGGTCGAAATGATGGACGGCCTGATGCAGGGTGCCGACCGCGACCTCGTCAAGGTCTGGCAAAAAATGAACGCGCCGCGTTTTGACAACATCATGCTCAAGACCAAAACGGTGGGCGCCAAGGCAACCAAGGCAGGCATCGAAGTCACGTTTGAGTCCGCGGAAGCTGGCGGCAGCGCCCCGGCCCCGCAGACCTATGACCTGGTGTTGCAAGCCGTGGGCCGGACACCCAATGGCAAGAAGCTGGCTGCCGAAAAAGCCGGAATCACAGTCTCCGACCGCGGCTTCATTCCGGTCGACATCCAGATGCGCACCAACGTGCCGCACATCTTCGCCATCGGCGACATCGTGGGCCAGCCCATGCTGGCGCACAAGGCCGTGCACGAAGCGCACGTGGCTGCCGAAGTCATTGCGGGTGAACTGCAAGGCAACAAGGAACTGGCCAGCGCCGCCTTTAACGCCCGCGTGATCCCCAGCGTGGCTTACACCGACCCCGAAGTGGCCTGGGTGGGTCTCACGGAAGACCAGGCCAAGGCCGAAGGTATCAAGGTCAAAAAGGGCCTGTTCCCCTGGACGGCTTCTGGACGCGCCATCGCCAATGGCCGCGACGAAGGCTTCACCAAGCTGCTGTTTGACGACAGCCCCGAAGCGCATGGCCACGGCAGGATCCTGGGCGGCGGCATTGTCGGCACGCATGCCGGCGACATGATCGGCGAGATCGCACTGGCCATCGAGATGGGTGCGGACGCCGTCGACATCGGCAAGACCATACACCCGCACCCAACGCTGGGCGAAAGTATCGGCATGGCGGCGGAAGTGGCGCACGGTAGTTGCACCGATTTGCCGCCAACGCGAAAGTAACGCTGAAAAGTTGCCAGAGGCGCTACTAAAGTCAGTAGCCGGCCGCGCAGACACCGCAAGGGTTGCGCGGTTTTTTTTATAGGTTGAGTTTGAACGCAGTCCTGAGAGAGCCTTGCCCAACCCAAGGCCGACGTGTAGCTGACGCCTTGCATGCGTTGGTGCGGCGTATCACCGATCTTCAAGGGAAAAGTGCCTCTAGCCCTTTCCAGATAAGCGCAAGCAGCTATTGAATTGATAGCGAAGTTCGCCCTCTTGGTGGACATTTTTTTTGACATGCGCGGGCCGTGTAGACGTATACCAAAAGCATTCCCTGTTGTTTTGGCGCCTTCACAGCGCTGGACAACAACTCGTTGTCAAGGGCAAACCATTAGAATTTCGACGACGCCAGCATTCCAAGTGTTGCGAGCGGGACGTGATTCGTTGCTGCCTGTCCGCACCATGGGGTACCCCCATGGTTGTTTTGTGCCTAGAGATTTCGGCGCGTGAGCGGACTGCGCATTCTGCGCACCCAGCTCACGCATGACCTGCTGGTTGGGATGCCGGCGTCAACCCAATTCCATGCGCGAAGCCAGCTTCCGACATTTGATTGCACGCGGCCTGGCTCGCGCACTGCTCGCCGACGCGGACAAGGCGGGCGGCACCACCTTGCGAGCTCTTCAGGCCAGGGCTGCCGCAGCCATCGGGCAACGCCCCGCGTGGCTTCGGGAACTGCTTGAACCGCTGTCTCTGTTGTCGGCCATCACCTGGCAAAAATTTGACGTCACTTCGCTGGCACGGCGGATGGAGGCATCGCATGCCTTTGATCTGGCCTTTCGGGAGGAGGGCGACGACGAAGACGAAGACGGGGAGCCCAATGACTCCAGGGAGCCGCAAGCCTCGCAACCGGATGATGACCGGGATGACCCCGAGCCGGAAAGGCCACCGCGCATTCGCCGGTTGATCCTGCGACCGGCGGTGATGCGCCCCCGGCCGTTGGGGCTGGAAGCTTGCGTCTTGCCCGACATCCCTACGGATGCCGATCTGGCGCGCTGGCTCCAGCTCTCCCGCGAGCAACTGCGCTGGCTGGCCCCGGCGACGCCGGCAGTTGTCGAGCATTACCGTTACGGCCTGCAGCCCAAGCAGACAGGTGGCCTGCGTTTGCTGGAGACGCCCAAGGCAGAACTCAAGCGTGTGCAACGTCACATCCTGCATACGCTGCTCAGTCAGGTGCCGGTGCATGAAGCCGCGCACGGCTTTACCGTCGGCCGCTCAGTCAAAACCCATGCGGCAGCTCACGTCGGGCAAGCCGTGGTCATCCGTTTTGACTTGCAGGATTTCTTTGGCAGCGTAGGGGCAGCCCAGGTCAATGCCGTCTGGCGCACGCTGGGTTACCCCGAAGGTGTGGCGCGAAGTCTCACCGCGCTCTGCACACACCGTACGGCGGGGATGGTGATCGAGCGTCTGCGCGACGATGGCGGGCTTGACTGGATGGGTGCCAAGCGCCTTGGTTCCGCGCATTTGCCGCAAGGCGCGCCCACCTCCCCGGCGCTGGCCAACCTCTGCGCTTTCAATCTCGATTTGCGGCTTGAGGGATTGGCCTGGGTGTTCGGCGCGAGCTATACGCGCTACGCCGATGACCTGGTATTTTCAGGCCCCGAGTCGCTGCGACGGCAGTTTCGCGCCTTGCACGCCTGGGTTGCAGAGATCGTTCGCGATGAAGGCTTTACCCTCCATCCGGACAAGACGCGTTGCCTGCCGCGGCATCAGCGGCAGCGCGTGAGCGGAGTTGTGGTCAACGTTCACCCGAACGTGCCGCGTGATGATTTCGATCGGCTTAAAGCGTGTTTGCATCAAAGCGTGTTGCACGGGCCGGCGTCGCAAAATAAAAACCGGCTTGCCGACTTTCGCTCGCACCTGCTGGGCCGGATCGGTTGGGTCGGGCAATTCAGCCTGGCGCGGCAGGCGAGACTCATGCGCCTGTTTGAGCAGATCAACTGGTCGACCTGACGGCTGCGAGGGCCGCGGAAGCGGCGCACCGCAGTTGTACGAATTTGCCGCCGGCGCGCGGCTCTAGCGCGGGGACGGCATGAGCCGTTCCTGAATCAGCTTCAGGGCGTCCGGCGAAACGCTCTCTTCGCCGCGGAAGGGGTTATCCATCGCGGCGATGAAAAACAGCATCAAGCCGACAAAAGTCGCCAGGATGCCCGACAGCACAAGGTGTAGCGCCAGCCGGTCCATGGAAAACAGCCACAGCAGCGAAAAGTTCAGCGCCGCACCCAGACATACCACCCACCACAGCACACCCGAGAGGGAGGTGCTGACGCTCTGCAGGCGCGCATACCGGGCCTCCAGAAAGCTGTTGAATTGCCGCAGTGTTTCGGCATGCAGGATTTCCTGGGTCCGGTTGGCAGGGGCAAATGACAGCAGCTTTTGATGAAGGTCTGAAACGCGCGTGGTGCCGCCAGCATGCAGCCGTCCTTGCCGCTGCTCGGGCCAGGCTTCGACGATCAGAAAGCGTACGTAGTCCCTCATCTGGCCCTCCAGGGTGGCGCGCGCAGGCTCCGGATAGTTCGACAGATCACGGTACAGCGCCGCAATGGCGGTGGCCTCCTTGCCCACGGCTTTTTCTGCATCCGCGAAGTTCTGGTAGGTGGCAACCGCGATCAGGCCCAGCATCAGCCCATAGAACACCCCATAAGCCGAAAGAAAGTAGCTGACAAATTCATTGGCGTCCGGCTGCGGGCCCACCCACTTGCGCACCAGCGGCCGCAGCAGAAGCAGGCCACCCCACGTGTAGGCCAGGCAGACGGCGCAAAAAAGCAGCGCCAGCATCCAGTTGGGTATGTCGTAAATCCAGTAGAACATGGCGCCTGCCCCTTTTTTTATGTCGAACCCCCACCCCGATGCGGATGATAACCACGGTTGCATGCCGGAAGCTTTCGGTCCGGCGGTCCCGGCAAATGCGGGGCAGTGCTGCGGCAGGGATTGAATACCCGAAATGTTGAAGGGAGAGTTGGGTGAAAGGCCTGTAAATAGTGCGCAAACTGCTATCAATTTAATAGCTAACTCGCTTTGCGTGAACCTCAGGCCGTACACCGGGCGACTCCAGCGCTGTGCCTTTCGCGCGGACATTCAGCTCAAGCTCCACCAGCTCCTGCGCGTAATAAGCAAAAGCCTCTGCCCGCGCTCCGGCATGCACACGAGCGCCTCTTTCAGGGGCCGCTCACGCGGCCATCTGTACGGCGTGCCGGAAGATATCGCCCGGCGTGCTCATCCAGACCTGGCCCCGGTCACGTGCGGAGGCGACATGCTGAAGCGCGCGCCGCAGGTGGCGCAGGCGGTAAGGCTGGCCGACGATGTAGGGGTGCAGTGCAATGCCCATCACCAGTGGTGCTGAACCGCTGGCCTGCGATTGCTCCAGCATCTCATCAAGCTGATCGATGATCAGCTGCGCAAAGTCTTTGCCGTCCATCTGACGCGCAATGATCATCGGGATGTCATTGAGTTCCTGCGGGTAAGGCACAGCCCACAAAGCCTTTCCGCTGCGGGTGCGCATTGGCAGCGGCTGGTCGTCGTGGCACCAGTTCAGGGTGTAGCCATAGCCGCTTTCAGCGAGCAGGTCAGGGGTATGCAGGCTTTCCGAAATCCACGGTGAAAGCCACCCGGCGGGGGACTGGCCGCTCTCCTGTTGCATGCGTGTGCGGCACTGCACCAGCAGGCTGCTTTCGTCCGCTTCACTCATGGCGGCCTGGCGTTCGGCGTTGGTGTGGCCATGGCCGACCAGTTCATCGCCGCGCGCTACGCAGGCAGCCACCAGCTCGGGGCAGTGGTCATACAGTGCGGTGTTGATCAGGGCGGCCGCCGGCAGGCCCAGGCTGTCAAACAGCTCGAGGCAGCGCCAGCTGCCCACGCGGTTTCCGTACTCGCGCCAGCTGTAGTTCAGGACATCCGGCTGCGGGCTGGCCGGGCCGATGGTGGCACCCATGCCCTCGCCGAAGGCAAAGTGCTCGATGTTGAAACCCAGGTAGACAGCCAGACCAGCACCGTTGGGCCAGCGATAAGGTTTGCGCTGGTTGATCGCCTGGTAGTCAAAGCGATTGTGCGTCGGCAGGGCGCCGCTGTAGCTTGCCGCCATCAGCTGATCACAGCACAGCCAGGCCTGCCCGCACCAGCAGCCATTCGGCGCTGTCGTTCCACACGTCCATGTGTGTGATCAGCCCGCTTTTGACGACATAGCGGTCCACATAGCGGTTGCCTTCGAAAGGCGTTCCGTCAGGCCATTCTCCGTACAGGGTTCCCAGGCTGTAGACCACCGCTTCGTCGGGCACGGCACCGTTTGAGCCAGCGGCAACCGTTTCGGTGCGCTCAATCCTTTTTTTCACCCATTTGTAGCGCGATGCATTAAATTTGGTGCACTCAGCGGGGGCGCTCATGGCCCGGCCTCCGGTGAAAAGAATCTTCATGCCGGGTGCGGTGAACCGGCTGGCGGCCACCGGGTCAGGAAGCATGATGAGCCGGAGGAACTCATTGACCACGTCGGCAGCGCTTGCCGTGTCGCTGGAAAAGGTGTGAGTGCTGCTCAATCAGGATGCTCCTGCGGCTGTCGTTGCCGGAAAAATCATGTTATCACCTCGACGTTGGCCAGCTTGGCCACGCTGCGCCAGGTGTCGATCTGCGAATTGATCAACTGAACGAACTCTGCGCCGACCACCGCATTCTTGCGCGGCAGGGTCTGGATTTCTTCCAGTCTGGCTGCGATGTCCGGTTTGGCGAGAATTTCAGGGATCAGTGCCGTCAGCCGCGCAAGAATGGGCCCAGGCAGGCCTTTGGGCGCTGACAGCCCCAGCCACTGGGAACCCGTCAGCCTGGGAAAGCCGAGCTCGGCAAAGGTCGGAATGTTGGGAAGCGCTGGCAGGCGGCTCGGGGTAGAGACAGCCAGCGCGCGCAGGGACCCCGCCTTGAGTTGGGCCACGTTGGTGGTGATGGGATCGAGCAGGCTGTCGATCTGCCCGCCCAGCAGGTCTTGCATGGCCGGCGCGCTGCCTTGGTAGGGGATGTGGTCGTGTTGGGGCGCCTTGCCTTCAATCTTGAGCATTTCGCCAAACAGGTGATTGGCAGAACCGATGCCCGATGAGCCATAACGCACAGGCCGGGTCCTGGCGGCCGTCAGGTATTGCTCCAGGGTCTGGAAGGGCGACTGTGCACGCACCAGCAGCACCATGGGCGCTTCGACCAGCATGCCCATGTGAGAAAAATCATTCACCGGGTCAAAGGGCATGACTTTGCGGGTGGCTGTGGCATAGATGTGCACCGACGCATGGCTGACCAGCAGGGTGTAGCCGTCGGCGGGCTGCTTGGACACGTAGTCGGTGCCGATCAAGCCACCCGCACCCGCGCGGTTTTCCACCAGGACGGTCTGGCCCAGCGCCTGCGACAGGTGTGGCGCCATCATGCGTGACACGGTATCAACCAGACCGCCTGGTGGGAATTGCGCGACCAGTCTGATCGGCCCACGCGAAGGCCAGGCGCTTTGGGCGCTTGTCCATGCTGGAGCGGTCAGGGCAGAGATGCCGGCGGCCAGGGCGTGACGACGTTTCATGGAATGCTCCTGAAGGGCTGAAGGCTGCATTGGCAACCATCAACACGATTGAAAGCGGGGAAGCGGGGAAGCGGGGAAGCGGGGAAGCGGCTGATGACATCTGGCGATCAGCAACTTGTGTGCCAATTCGACTGTTCAGGCATTCGCGCTTTGGAGCCGGGTTTTCTTTGTGCCCCGACGCTGGCACCAGGAGGTGCCTCCCGGCCCAGGTCGTGTGACGGGATAAGCCTCATGTGACGGAAAGCCGGCACTGACCCGAACGGGACGGTCCGGTTTTGAGATGGTAAAAAGCGCAGCAGCCCCTCGCCGGATTTGCTCAATACGCTATGTAATTGATAGCATCCGCAGTACTGCCGCTCAAATCACGGCCGCACGCCCGGCGTCTCCATTGCCATGCCTTTTGCACGGGCATTCAGGTAAAGCTCCAGTTCCACCAGCTCCTGCGCGCCATAGGCAAACGGCTCGGCACGCACCCCGCTCATGCAGCCGCGGATGCGGCGCTGCAGCGAACCCAGCGCCTGCCATTCGAGACGGTACACCGGGTAGCCCGTGGGATGTGCCTCGGGAATCAGGCTGCTGGCCAGACGCCTGCCGGCCAAACCGTCATGGCACTGCGCGCAGGACAGGTTGAGCTGGCCCATGCGCTGCGCGAAAAGCTGCTGCCCACGCTGGCGGAAAGGCTCCAGCCGGGCATCATCGGGCGGTAATATTGGCAGGCCGCGCGACTGCAGCGCCACATAGCTTTCCAGGCTCAGCAGATCCTGGCTCTCCGGACGAAGTGGCGCGGCCTGCTGGTGATGCTGGCGGCACTGGTTGATGCGCTGGCTCAAGGTGATGGGCCGGCCGAGTTGAATGTCAAACGCCGGGTATCGCGCCGACACGCCGCGCATGCTGTCCGGCGTTGTGTGGCAGCTGATGCACGCCTTTCCGTTGGCACCTGTTGGCTGTTTCCACAGCGCTTCGCCGTCCTTGACCCACAACATGCCGGGATTCAGCGCATCGTCTTTCTGCATGGCCTGGGTGGATGCGCTCATGTCCTCAAAGCCTGAACGGCGAAGGTCTTTTGGCGGCGCGGTCTGTGCGCCGGCATGGCATGCCAGCAGGAAAGACAAAAGGCCCGCGGGGATGCGCGTCATCCCGTGACGGCCAGGTTGATGCTTTCAGTCTGCGCAAAACCGTTGTCGCCTTCCCAGCGAAGCACCAGCGTACCGCTCTCGGTGGCCACGGTATGGAAGGCGAGGTAGGGATTGGCCGAGACGGCCGAAAACAGCTCGGCGCTGAAGACCAGTTCGCCGTTGTAGCGGCAGCTGAAGGTCTTGATGATGTTGCGCGGCAGGATCTTGCCGTCCTCGCCGGCGCGAAAGCCGGTTTCCATCGGGTGGCCTATGGTCGCGCGTATCTCGATGACTTCACCGCGTCTGGCGGTAGTTGGGGCATTGATGAGTGTGCGTGCCATCAGGGATCGCCTTCAATACAAGCCGCCAGGGTCACGATGACATTGACGGTGTGCGACCAGTAGCTGCCGTCGCTCATCAGCGCCACTGCCACAAGCTGCTGCGAAGTGGCGAGCCGGATGCGCGTGGTCACGCTGGCCTTGCCGGAGCGAGGCCCTAGCGTGAAGCGGGCCACATCGCGCTGGGGGTTTTTCTCGTTGAAGACGGCAATGCTTTTCACGTGGTCGGCCGCCGTCATGGGGCTGTCCACCGTGACGGTGATGGGCACCACATTGCCGTTGTCGACCAACTCGGCTATGTCAAGCTTGACTTTGCCCGCTCGTACCGGAGCGCTTTGGGCATAGGCCGCCACCGCTGCCGCCAGCTCACCGGCCTGCGCCGCTGCGGGACGCAAAACGACGCCCAGGCCCATGCTGGCCGCGCCCGCCAGAATCTGGCGCCGATTAAAAGAAATAAAACGGCCTGCTGTGGTCATGAGTTCACTTCAGTGTGAGCAGAAAGGCCACCACGTCTTCAATTTGCTGGGCGTTCATGATGGGCTTGCCCTGCCAGGCCGTACCCACGCGCACGAGGCCGTCGTTGCGGTAGTAGGCGGGCATGATGCTGGCCGGGTTCAGGCGTTGCGCGTCGGCAATGCGCAGGCGCAGCTGCCCTTCGTTCCAACGTGCGCCCGCGCCCGCCAGGTCGGGCGCCAGGTTGCCCTGGAAGCGCTCTTCGGGAATGGGCCCGGTGTGGCAGAGCAGGCACAGGCCGTGTTGGCGGCTCGCGACGATGGCGCGGCCGCGTGCCGGGTCGCCGGGCGTGACCGTCAGTGCCTGGGGTATCGCGTCGCCAACAACCTGCAGCGCCGGGACGGATTGTTGCGCGAAGCTGGTCCAGGGCGCCAGCATCATCACCCCGCCGGCGATGGCGCCATGCCAGTTCATGCCTTCTTGAGATCGTGGTTCTTCAGCGGCAGGTCGCGTATGCGTTTACCCGTCGCCGCGAACACGGCGTTGAGCACTGCAGGCGCGGCGACCGCGATCGTCGGTTCACCGACGCCGCCCCAGAAGCCGCCCGAGGCGACAATGATGGTTTCCACCGCCGGCATGTGCTGCATCTGTACGACGGGGTAGGTGCTGAAGTTGTCCTGCTCCATGCGTCCGTCTTTTTGTGTGCATTCGCCGAACAGCGCTGCTGACAGGCCGTAAGCAAAGGAGCCTTCGACCTGCGCCTCGATCTGCTGCGGATTGACCGCATAGCCCGGGTCGGTGGCGGCCACGATGCGGTGGACCTTGAGCACGCCGTCGCTGCTCACCGATACCTCGGCGCAGGCCGCCACGTAGCTGCCGAAACCCATGGTTTGTGCCAGGCCCCGGTAGACCTTCTGGCCGCCGACGTCGGGCGGGGGCACGTTCCACTTGACGCGTTCGGCCACGGCATTGAGCACGGCCAGGTGCTTGGGGTGGTTCGTCATCAGCTTGCGCCGCAAGGCCAGCGGGTCCTGCCTGGTGGCAACCGCGATTTCGTCGATGAACGATTCGAGGTAAATCGTGTTCTGGTTCAGGTTCACGCCGCGCCAGAAGCCGGGCGGCACACTGGGGTTGCGCATTGCATGGTCGATCAGCAGGTTGGGGAAGCTGTAGCCAATGGAGGCTTCAGGCCCCGGTGCGTTGAGGCCCTGAAACTGCACCGGGTCGAGTCCGTTGCGCACGTTTTGCGGCGCCACGCCGGCCAGGATGGACTGGCCTGAAATGCGCATGTGCAACGCGGTGACGTTGCCCTGCGCGTCCAGCCCGGCCTGCAGCTTGCACTGCGTAACCGGGTGGTAGCGCCCATGCAGCATGTCTTCCTCGCGCGACCACAGCAGCTTGACCGGCACACCCGGCATTTGTTTGGCAATGTCCACCGCCTGGCGTACCCAGTCGTGCACCGCGCCGCGCCGCCCGAAGCCGCCGCCCAGGTGAATCTTGTAGACCTCGCATTTGCCGGCCGGCAGGCCTGCCGCTTCGGAGGTGGCCGCCAGAGCCGCTTCACCGTTCTGGGTAGGCGTCCAGACTTCGCAGCGCTCGGGCGTCCAGCGTGCGGTCGCATTCATGGGCTCCATGGTCGCGTGGTTCTGGTGCGGGTAGGAATACACCGCTTCGATGCGTCTGGCCGCTGAGGCCAGCGCTGCTTTGGCGTCGCCGTTCTGGTTGCCGACGGCTGCGTCGGGCGCGTCCAGCCCGGCCTTGAGCATCTGGGCAACGCTGGCGCTGGAGTTGGCGGCATTGGGGCCGTTGTCCCATTCGATGGGCAGCGCGTCGAGTGCGGTCTTGGCGCGCCACCAGGTGTCGGCCACGACGGCCACCGCACTGTCTCCGACTGCCAGCACCTTCTTCACGCCGGGGCGTTTCTCAACTGCGGCGGCATTGAAGCTTTTGACCTTGCCGCCGAACACCGGGCAGTCCTTGATGGCCGCGTTGAGCATGCCGGGCAGTTTCAGGTCTGCGCCGTACACCTGCTTGCCGGTGACTTTGTCCATTGTGTCCAGGCGCGCCAGTCGCTTGCCCACGAGCTTCCAGTCTTTCGGGTCCTTCAGCTTGACCTCGGCGGGCGGCGCCACTTTGGCTGCCGCAATCGCCACTTTGCCGTAGGTGGTTTTGCGGCCCGATGGCGTGTGGGTGATCACGCTGCTGGCCGCGGTGCATTCGGCCGCCGGCACCTTCCATTCATCGGCTGCGGCCTGCACCAGCATCATGCGGGCGGTGGCTCCGCCTTTGCGCACATAGTCGTGCGATTCGCGGATGCCGCGGCTGCCGCCGGTAGAGAAGTTGCCCCAGGCCCGGTTACGCGCCAGGTTCTGGCCGGGTGTCGGGTATTCGGTGGTGACTTTGGCCCAGTTGCATTCCAGCTCTTCGGCTACAAGTTGCGCGAGCCCGGTCAGGCTGCCCTGGCCCATTTCAGAGCGCGCGATGCGGATGACCACCGTGTCGTCGGGGCGCACCACAACCCAGGCGTTGATCTCCGGCGAGGCTGCGCCCTGGGCAGCCGCCGTGCCGGCGAACGGAATGTGGAAACCTACGATGAGGCCGGCCGAGGCACCCGAGGCCAGGAAGCGGCGGCGCGAGAGACGCAGAGAGTTTGCGGAGGGCAGGGGGGTGGCGCTCATGTCGTGCTCCCGTCGGTGTGTTGAATGGCGAGCGCCGCGCTTTTGGTGTTACCGCCCGCGGCAACAACCTTGATGGCGGCGCGGATGCGGTTGTAGGTGCCGCAGCGGCAGATGTTGGTCATCGCCTCGTTGATGTCGGCATCGGTCGGGTTCGGCTTGGCCTTGAGCAGCGCTGCTGCCGTCATCACCATGCCGCACTGGCAATAGCCGCACTGCGGAACGTCCAGCGCAACCCAGGCCTTTTGTATGGGGTGCGAGCCGTCGGGTGAGAGACCTTCGATGGTCACGATTTTTTCGGTCGCACTCACCGTCGAGACGGGCCGCACGCAACTGCGTGTAGGCACGCCATCGATGTGCACGGTGCAGGCGCCGCAGGCCGCGATGCCGCAGCCGTATTTTGTGCCGGTGAGCCCAAGCTGTTCGCGGATGACCCACAGCAGCGGTGTGTCGTCCTCCACTTCAAACTCACGCACGGTACCGTTGACGTTCAGTTTTGCCATGGATGCGCTCCTCAATATTTGAAGGAAGGATGGGCCGGATGACTGGGGGATAGTAGCGCTGGTGCATGTCAAATGCACCCGGCAATGCTATACCTGAGTAATGTGCTGACTTGCGCTTGGCAATAAAGTTCGGCCGGGTAAACCCTTGTGAGACCGGCGCTTTTCGTCAGCGAGCTTCTGCCAGCGGCAGGCCGGTGAAAGCCGCGTAGCGTTGAGCGGCAAGCCGCAGTGCGCCGGCGCTGCCGCGCGGCAGTGGCGCGAAGGGCGCTGTGCTGATGCTGAGCGCGCCTTTTTTTACCTGCGCCTGCCAGGTGCCGGCCACGCGCCCGCCGACCAGCAGCGCCGGGCGGAACAGGCCATTGGGCGTCATGAGCTTGCCGGCGTGTTCGCTGTCGATGATGGCTTTGCGATCCGTATAGCCCAGCACGTATTCGTCGAAGCCGGCGAGTAATTGAAGCGCGGGCTTGCCGGCTGGCGGTAAAGGCGTGCGTTTGGACCACCACACGGTGTTCCCCTCAAACAGTGCCCGTGCCAGGCCGGTTTCGGCCATCTCCAGCGCCGCCCTGGCTTCGCCGGCGGCCAGCCCTGACCACCAGGAAAAATCGGCCAGCGTAGCGGGGCCATGGCTGGCGAAGTAGCGCTGCGCCAGTTGTTTGAGTGCGTCCTCGCGAAGCAGCTCCTTGCTGGCTTCGAGTCCGGGAGGCAGCCATTCATCGAGCAGTGTGTAGGTGGCCTGCTTGCCGCGCGGGTTGCCCAGGCAAATCAGCCCGACCTGGGCCGCGCGGTACAGGATGCGCCCCCCGCGATGGCCTTCAGTGTTGATACGGTGCTGCGCGAGTGCAGCAAAAAGTTCCAGGCGCGTGAGCTGCTGGCCGCCTTCCAGGCACTGCCGGATGGCCGGGAGGATTTTGCGGAAGGCTGCCTCATCCAGCTGGACCTCACGGTAGGCTGCCGCGGTGCGGGTCAGCAAAGCCGGTGCGGTCAGTGCCAGCAGCCAGCGCAGGTCGGCGGCCGCCACCAGGTGCAGCGTGCCGCGCAGGACCCAGCTGCGGACCACCTTGCGTTGAGCCAGTGCCTGTTCAATCGACGCGTCGGTGATGGCCGCAGCGGTTGTGAAGCGCGAGCCAACTGCCCATCGGGCGTGGGCATATTCCTGTGCCTGCACGGCGCCAAACCACTGCACGGCCTGATCGGTTCGTTTGAAATTTGAGGCCCCAGGCGGGGCGGTTGCAACAAGGCGCTGGCTGGCCTGCCGCAGCGCGAGCAGTTCCTGCCGCGAGATCTCCGCCATGCTCAGGCAACGTTTTCAAGCATGGCGAGCATGCGGCTTTGCCAGGCTGCGGAAGAAAACCGTTCACGCAGCAGTTGCTGCGACGCCTGCACCATGGCCTGGCGGCGGGGTACGTCTGCCAGCAGGTCGGCGCATGCCAGGGGCATGTCCTTGAGGTCTGCCATGACCAGATGAACGCCTGGCTCGATGCCGAAATCTTCAGCGCCTTCAAAGATGTCGGAAACGACGGCCGTGCCGGCCGCCCAGCTTTCGAATGTCCGGAACTGGTCGAAGTACGTGTGTTCCGGATCGGCATGGATGTTCAGGTTGATGCGCGCACCGGCGCGGCAGGCGTCGCGCGCGGCGCCCCACAGGCCGCTCCAGACGAATTCGGCCTTCAGGGTGGGCGCCGTGCCGGCGAAGTATTGCTCGGCATCCCGCCGCCGGGGCGTGTCGCCGCCCAGCATGATGATGTCGCGGGTTCTCTGCGCTTCAGGAAGGGGCGTTCGCACATGTTTGCCGGCCACCATATAGGGCAGCTGGCAAGTGGCAAGTGCCGGGAAATGCTGTGCGAGGTAGCGTGCTATGGAGGAATCCATCGCCAGCACAGCGTGCAAGCCGGGTGCGATGGCGTCGAAAAGATCGGTCTTGTACCGATGTACGGTAGCCAGTGCATTCTTTGTCAATGGATCAAACATCCACAGCACGTGCTTGCCGTTGCGCGGCAGGCCCTGCACGGAAAAACGGGGCAGTGCATAAATTCCGGCAATCAGCAGGTTGACGTCGCAGTGGCCGACATCGGGCAACGGCGCGTCGGTGCTGGTGCCCAGGTCAATGAACTCCACGTCATGGCCTGCCTTCACCAAAACGTCCATCCACAAGCGCGAAGCGTTGCCAAACAAGGTGTCGATGTCGGTGTAGATGTGGATTTTCAACGCGTCTTCCTGCGGCTTCTTTGTGTTGCTCTTCAGCTTATAGCGCAAGGCGCCAAGGTGGCCAGGGCCAAGCAGGCGTTGGCGATCCGCAAATAGACCCAGGAGTCATTGCCGCTGTGATCTGTTGTCATCGCCGTTCGACGGTCCGAATGGCGGCGCTTGTCGTTCCGGCAATGCCATCCGTGCGCGGTATCGGGGACCTGCGGCAAAACTTTACACAACGCACCTGGATTTCCTGGGGAATTCTTCACCGGCAAGAAAGATTTTCAGTAAGTCAAAGGTAACTGAATGTATGTCTTTCTGGCTCTAAATGTAACCAATAGGGCCGCGTAATGTGTGCAGAAAAGCCCTTTTTGAAAAAATTGGGGCGAAATCATTACATAAGACTGTTGGTAATTAATCACTTTTTCTCCCTTGTATCAGGTTTCACAATTGGTTACCGTGAATTAGTTCACAAAAAATACAGCCCGCAAGTGTCGAATCACAACACCTGCAGGCACTTCGGAAACCTTGATTTTCAACGGGGCTGGCGATGAAGCGTATCGATCATGTGGGCGTGCACAGGATGTGGACTGGTGCTTTTTCTGTGCTCATGGTCATTGCGACAACTGCGCTGGCGCAGCAGGCGCCATCCACCATTGACCCCGGCCGGGTTCGCGAGCGTTTTGATTTCCAGCCTGAGCCCGGCGCCTCAGCGGCACCTCCGGAAATCAGGACCGAGCCAACAGGGCCTTTGCCTGAATCACTCAGGGCCATTAAGGTCACGCTCAGGCGCATTGATATTGAAAGCAGTACCGTGCTGCCCGGTGGCATTCTTCAGGCGAATGCGGACAGCTATACCGGACGGGAGATTACCGGCAGCGAGATTCTGCAACTCGCGTCTTCGCTCACCGCGATGTACCGTAACGCAGGCTACATCCTGTCATTGGTGGTGGTGCCGCCGCAGTCTCTCGCCGACGGTACGCTCACCCTGCGTGTGGTTGAGGGCTACATCGACAAGGTGAACATTCAGGCAGGGGACGATGTCAGTGCCCATGTGAAGGAGCAGCTCGCAGCCATCGGCGAGAAGATCAGGGCGTCGCGGCCCATTCAGGGCCCCGTGCTTGAGCGCTACCTCCTGATCGCCAATGATTTTCCGGGTGTCGAGTTGCGCAGCGTGCTGGCCCCTGCGCATGCGCCGGGTGCGGCTGACCTCACACTGATCGCCAGCGTGAAGAAAGTCGAGGGCTTCGCTGCCGCCGACAACTATGGGTCGAAATACCTCGGCCCCGCCGAGATCGGCGTGGAAGTGAACATCAACCAGTTGCTGGGCGTCAACGACCAGTGGCGCTTTCGGGGCATGAGCAGCGGCAACTCCGAGCTGGCCTATGCACAAATTTCCTATAGCCAGGTAGTCACGACAGAGGGTCTCAAACTGTCCGCTGCCGTGTCCAGGGCTCGCACACGTCCAGGCGACATCCTGACGCCGTTTGATATGCGTGGCAACGCGGACACGATGACGGTCTCTGCTGCGTATCCGCTGCTTCGAACCCGCAATGAGAGCGTGACTGCACGGGCAACGTATGAGCACACCGACGTGCAAACCGACGTGCTGGGCACCCGGGTGATTGAAGACCATCTCCGTGTGCTGCGCCTGGGGCTTGGGTGGCGGGTGCTTGACCGCCTGGGCGGGCAGAACTCGCTGGATGTGGATTTCAGCCAGGGACTGGGTGGCACCCGGGAATCCGATCCGCTCAAAAGCCGGGCAGGGGCCAAAGGGGTGTTCAACAAACTTACCTTCGATTACGAGCGTACCCAGCCCCTTGCTTCGAACCTTGCACTTACGCTGGGCCTGAGCGGGCAGTGGGCCAACACCCCCCTGCTTTCGTCCGAGCAGTATGCGGTGGGCGGCCGGCGGTTTGGGCGGGCCTACGAGCCTGCTGAACTGGTGGGCGAGCGCGGGCTGGCGTTTCGCGCCGAACCTCGTTATTCCGGTTCCTCGGACTTCGCGGGCTTCAGGTCATGGCAGCTCTTTGCCTTTTATGACATCGGCAAGGTCTGGACGGTGGGCTGTACTTGTGTGGGCATGCCCAACAGCCAGAGCCTGGCATCGGCAGGGCTGGGGACTCGCCTCTTCCTTCCAAGGAACGTGGTGGCTGCGGTCGAGATCGCCTGGCCCCTGACCAAACCCATCGCGAGTTATCAGCCCCACGGAAAAGACCCCCGGCTACTGGGCACGCTGCTGGTGCGCTTTTGATGATTTGTTCAATGACTTTTCTTTGCCTCAAGAGGTGATCCATGAACGCTAAGCTGAACCCCCCGCGTATTTTTCCTGCCGTCCGGCGCCGGCGATCTTTTGCGCTGAAAGCCCTTCCGGCGGCGGTCGCCATGCTGTTCTCGCCGCCAGGCTGGCCGGTTGACATCGCCGGTGGCGCAGGCCTTCCCCAGAACGGCACGGTGTTTTCCGGCACGGCCTCAGGCTCGGTGTCGGGCAACCAGCTCACCATCAACCAGGGAACCGACCGCGCCGTGGTTAACTGGGGCTCGTTCGACATCAACCCCGGAAAGATGGTGCAGATCAACCAGCCCAACGCAAGCTCGGCCATGCTGAACCGCGTGACAGGCGACGCCAGCCCTTCCCAAATACTGGGCAGCCTTTCGGCCAACGGAACAGTGATGCTGATGAACCCCAATGGTGTGATGTTCGGGCAAAACGCCGTGATCAATGTGGGCTCGCTCATTGCCACCACGGGCAACATTGACGTCAACAACTTCATCAACACCGGCGGCGCACAGATCACCGGGGCCGTCGGCAGTATCACCAACCATGGCAGCATCACCGCGCAAAATGCCGGCCTGGTGGCTTTGGTCGCGCCGTCGGTCACCAACCACGGCAGCATCACCGCCACCGGCGGCACGATTGCCCTGGCCGGATCGACCGCCGCCACGGTCACCACGGTGTCGCTCAACAGCGGGCTGTATGAGTTCGCCATACCGGGCGGTGCAACGGGTTTGAGCGTGTCCAATATGAACCATGCCAGCCTGAACGGCGCGACCCTCTTGCTGGGCGTGGGCGATGCCGCCAATCTGCTGTCCGGCGTCATCAACCTGGAGGGCATTCAGCAAGCCAGCAATGCCATCGTTGTCAACGGCCATACGGTGGTGCTGAAGTCGGCACTGGACGCAACCCAGGTCAGCGGCAATGCAGGCCAGGTCGATGTGTACAGCGGGGCACGTATCCAGGACGCCGTCAACATTTCAAAGACCGGCACACCAGGAGCGGGGGGCTCTGTAGATGTTCACGGAGGCGCTTATGCCGAGCAGGTCACCCTGAACAAGGCCAACCTGACACTGACAGGCCTGGATGGCGCAAAAATCGTGGTGCCCGATGCCGGGCAGGTCAACGGCATCAGCATTACCGCCAACAATGTGACGGTGACCGGGATGGAGATCGCCGGGCCGGTTAACCAGCCCTACACAAGTTATGCGTGGGGTTCCAACATCAGCCGCGGCATTGCCGTGGCCAATGGCGTCACCGGTTTCACGATCAGCAACAACAACATCCATGATGTGCGCAACGGCATCCTGATCGACGGGCGCAACACGGGCAGTGTGACAGGCAACCGGATTGAAAATACCAAGAGCGCCATCTCTGTGCAGTACACCGACGGCAGCGGCATTGGCATGGCCGGCAACAGCCAGGGCCCGGTGGGCAACGAGTGGGGCCTGAACCTGCACCTGAACGGGCACATGGTTGGATCGAATCCCAACCCTGTCTCCAACAGCACGCCCATCGCTGCCGCTCCTACCCTGTCACAGCAGCAATCTCTGCTGGACCTGAGCGCGGCCAATGGCGGCTGGTCCGTGCAGGACCAGGCGTACACCTCGTCCAACCGCACGCACGTGACGGTGGCTACCACGGGCTCTTCGGGCGCACAGGGCAGCGTACTCACCCCGCTGGGAAGCATCCAGGGCGGCGTGGATGCCGTGGTCACGGGCGGCACGGTGAACGTGGCGGCCGGTAGCTACAGCGGCAGCGTCAGCATCACCAAGTCGCTGACGCTGGACGGCGCGGGGGTGGGGCAGACGGTGCTGCAGTCCGCCTCGGCTGGCACCGGCGACGCGGTCACTATCAACAATGCTTCCAACGTGACGCTCTCCGACCTGTCGATTGCCGACTACCTGTACGGCTTGCGCATCAACGGTACATCCAACGACGTGACCGTCAATCGCGTGGCTTTCAACAACAACACCTTCGGCATGCGCAACGGCACCACGACCCGGGCCGACAACTTCCGCATGCTCAACAGCACCATCACCGGCGGACAGATCGGTGTGCAGACCTACAACGGTTACCAGATGGTCGGTGGCGCTCCGGTGGCCACGGGCTCTTTTGAGAATGCATTGTTTGAGAACGTCACGGTGGACGGCCCCAGCTTCAAGGGCTTTTATCTTGAAACCGCGAACAACCTGACTCTCAGGAACGTCACCGTCTTGAATGCCGGCAACTATGGGGCGCCTGCATCTTCATCGCTGCATAAACGTTATGGCGCCGGCATCGACATCAACCTGAAATACGACAACTTCAATGCGATCAATTTTGACAACGTGACGGTCAAAAATTCTGGCGCGAGTTCGGGTGATCCGACGGCTGCGGCGGTGGTCATCAAAACACGCGGCATCGCCGGTGACAGCGCCGACTACATGGCCGCACCGGCCAGCTTGCAAAGCGTCAACATCTCCGGCGGCAGCATCGAGGGTTCCAGCCGGACAGGCATACGCTTTGAAACCATGAGCAATGGCCATGGCGGCCAGCCCACGGTCGCCATCGGCGGCGGCACCCAGTTCAAGAACAACGGGCAGGACATCTCGGTGGACGCTGTTGCGGTTGATGCTCGCGGCGCCGTCTTCGACGGTGCGGCCGACGGTTTTGCCATCGAAGACCGCGTGACCCATGCACTCGATACCACCGGGCGAGGCCTGGTGACCTGGACGGACGGCAATGTCTACGTCACGCAGGCCAGCGGCAGCATCCAGAGAGGCGTCAATGCCGTGGTTGCCGGCGGCACGGTCAATGTGGGCGGCGGCACTTATGTGCAGCCCTCCACGCTGGTGGTCGACCGTAGCGTCACGCTGGCCGGTTCGGGCCAGGGATCGACCGTGATTGACGCACACGACGTCAGTGGTTACGGCATCAACGTGACCGCCGACAACGTGTCACTCAAGGACTTCACGCTCTACGGCCCGAGTGCCAACGTAGCCGGGTCCTACGGCATCAAGGTAGCGCCCGTCGGAGACGCATCAGCGCGGCTGCGCAACTTCTCCATCAGCAATGTCACCAGCCGCGGCGCGGGCCGGGCCGAGCTGGACCTCAATGGCGTTGACGGCGCGCTGATAGACCGTGTGACGGCCGACGGTGCGCCGGTGGGCAACAACACCGGCACGACGCAGGGCGCCGGCATACAGCTGACCGACAGCGCCAACGTCACCGTCAGCAATTCGACCACCCGCAACAACGCCTGGGGCGGCCTGGCGCTTTACCAGGCCAACCGTCATTACAACCAGCAGGTGAACAACATCACGGTGGCGAACAGCAACAGTTTTACCGAACGCAATCCGGTGTACATGCAGGATGAATCAGCGAGCCGCAACTTTGGCGCACTCAGCATCGCGGGCTTTGACTTTGCCGTACGCAATGCCGGTACAGCAGACAACAGCTACCAGTACACCTGGCTGCAGGCCTCGCAGCAAAACGCCCTGGACTATGCCGTCAATCTGGGTAACGCGGGCTCCAGCTACGTTCAGGGCTGGAACGGCGCGCAGGCCACACAGGACTTCCAGGTGGGCATCGGCAATCTGCTGGGCGGCGGGACACAGGCGCTATCCATCGGGACGGCCATGGGCAATGCGGCAACCGGTGCCAATATCCGCGTAGGCGCCGGTACCTACGCCGAGGACGTGGTGGTAAACAACCCCTACAACCTGTACTTCGGCGGCTCGACCCTGCACGGCCTGACGCTCAATGCCGGCGCGGGCGGCTCCGGCATCAGTGGCAACGTCACGGTTGACGGTGCGGGTGGCATCCTGTTCAATGCCCCGGTGAACCTGCTGGGCGACACAACGCTGGCAACCCTGGGCGCCAACATTACGCTCAACGGCGATGTGCAAAACGCCGGCAGCGCAGCCCGCGCGCTGCGGCTCGTCGCAGGCTCGGGCAGCACCCGCGGCAATGTGCACATGGTGACGGGCGGCACGGAAACCAACGCGCTCGGCCGGTTTGAGGTTGTGGCCAGTGACTTCAGCCTGGACAGCACCTTGTGGGTGAAAGGCTACGGCATTGACGCACTCGGCAATGTTGCCCTGAGCAACCACACGCTGCGCGGGCAGGACGCTGCACAGTCCAACACCCTGAACGCCGGCGGCGACGTGAGCGGCTCCACCATCAGCCTGGGTGCCGTCCAGGTCACCAGCGGCGGCGACGTTTCGGCCAACGTCACCGCCAGCGAAGTGGCGGTGGCCGCCGTAGGCGACGTAAGCGGCACCACCACCAGCCAGGGCAATGTGCAGATCAGCAGCAGTACCGGCGACATCAGCGGCAACATCACCGGCAACAACGTGGTGGTGCAGGCTCAGGGCGACGTAAGCGGCACCACCACCAGCCAGGGCAATGTGCAGATCAGCAGCAGCACCGGCAACGTCAGCGGCAACATCTCCGGTAACAATGTGGTGGTGCAGGCGCAGGGCGACGTGAATGTCGTGGTCACTGCCAGCAACTCGGCATCGCTGGCTGGCGACACCGTGGTGGCCAACGTGGTCGCGCCCATCATGGCCGTGGAGGCCGTCACCGAGGTGCAAATTTCCGGCACATCCGCCCAGGTGAGCATTGATTCGCCAAAAGGCAGCGTTAGCGGCAGCTTCGGGCAGGTGACCAATTCGGGCAGCGGCCTCGTTAATGTCAACGGCAAGCCGCAGGGCAACCAGCAACTTTCATCCAATGCGGAAAATAACCGCGTGATTCCGGCCGGCAATAACGTGGCTGACAACGCCGGGGCCGGGGCTGACAGTGCAGGGGCAGCTACGCCGACGCTTCAACTGGCGCTGGCCGGTGAAGGTACGACTTCTCTGGTTTCGAGCACCCCTGCCAAAGCAGGCGATGCCATCGACAACGGCCAGGCCGTGGAGCTGGACATGTCACCAGGCAATGGAAAAGAGAAGGAATGAGGATTGGCCGGTGAATTGCCGGGCTGGGTGCAGGGCCTGAGCTTGACCCGAAGATTGGCGCCGATGCGACGCCTGCACCCTTGATTTCGATTTAATTCCGGTATTGGTCCTGCTGCATCAGCAGCTCAGCCTGCCGCGCAGCCGACACCTGCGGGGCTGCCGCCTGAACGGATGGCTTGTCCGGCGCGGTGGCTTGCGGCTGCTGCGGGCGGGCGGGCAATACGGCCGCGCGGGGTGTGGCCTCTTGTGCCACCCCATTGGACGGCTGCACGCGGCGGGCGCCGTCAAAGCGGCGCTGCCAGTAGCTCACGCCCATGCTTTCGACGCGCACTTCAGCGCCGGGCTTGGGCGAGTGGATGAACTTGCCGTCGCCGACATAAATGCCGACATGGCTGAAAGCGCGCTTCATGGTGTTGAAAAACACCAGGTCGCCAGGTTGCAATTCGGTTTTGTCGATGCGCTGGGTGGCGGCGGCTTGTTGCTCGGCGCGGCGGGGCAGCAGCAGCCCGACGCTTTGTTCGTAAATGGCGCGTACAAAACCGCTGCAGTCAAACCCGGTTTCAACGGTGTTGCCGCCGCGCTTGTAGGGCACGCCCAGGAAGCCCATGGCGTTGACGACCAGCTCGGACGCCTTGTTGGTGACACTGTGGCGGACGTTGTCAATCTGGGTCAGCAGGCCCTTGTCGGCGAGCAGTTTGTCCATGTCGTTGTCGCCGCCTGAATTGCCGGGTGCCGCATGTGCGCCGGCTGCCAGCAGGGCGGCAGAGGCTATGACGAGGGCAGGGGCAATCATTCGCATGGCGCCAAGCATACTTGACGGATTAGTCCTACGTCAACTCATGTTGTTTCTTGATAACGTTGACAAGCCATTGATTTGTAACGAATTTGTAGGGGATTACCCGATTTATTACCCCTGTATGCCATGTTTTACACCGCCTTGGCCCCCGCTTGGACATGATCAAAAGGCGGTTTTCCCGGTCAAATGGGCGTGAATGGGCCGATCAATGTGCTTTCGGGGGCTTTTTTTAGGGTGAAATATGGCTTTAAACCAATACCAACGGGCGCAAGCTGCTATATCTTTAATAGCGGCCAGCACGCTGTTTCAACCCGCCCAGGCTCAGAGTGTTCGTCCTGAAACCGTGGCGGCGGGCCTGGAGAACCCCTGGGGCGTGGCTTTTTTGCCGGGCGAGCGTTTTCTGGTCACGGAGCGCCCCGGCCGCCTGCGAGTCGTTGGGCCGGGCGGCAAGCTGGGCGCGCCGGTGGCGGGCCTGCCAGAGATTGCCGCCGGCGGGCAGGGTGGCTTGCTGGACGTGCTGGTCGACAGCGACTTTGCCCGTAATCGAACGCTGTATTTCTGCTTTTCCGAGCCGGCTGCCACCGGTAACGGCAACAGCACGGCGCTGGCACGCGCCAGCTTGAGTGCTGACGACACCCGGCTGGAGAACGTCAAGATCATCTTCAGCCAGAAGCCCAAGGTGGCCAGCACGGCGCATTTCGGCTGCCGCATCGTGGAAAGCCGCGCAGCATCGAACGGCGCGCCCGATGGCAAGCTCTTTCTCACGCTGGGTGAGCGCTTCAGCCGCAAGGACGACGCCCAGAAGCTGGACAACCACCACGGCAAGATTGTCCGCATCAACAAGGACGGCTCGGTTCCCCAAGACAACCCTTTTGTCGGCAAAGCGGGGGCCTTGCCTGAAATCTGGAGCTACGGCCACCGCAACGCCCAGGGCGCGACGCTGGGGCCCGACGGCACCTTCTGGATGCATGAGCATGGGCCGCAGGGCGGCGACGAAATCAACCTTCCCAGGGCCGGGGCCAACTACGGCTGGCCCGTCATTACCTACGGCGAAAACTACGGCGGCGGAAAAATCGGCGAAGGCCTGACCGAAAAGGCCGGCATGCAACAGCCGCTGCATTACTGGGTGCCGTCCATCGCGCCTTCCGGCATGGCGTTCCTGACCAGTGAGCGTTACGGCAAGTCCTGGCGCGGCAACCTGTTTGTGGGTTCGCTCAAGTTCGGCTACCTGGACCGGATCGAACTGGCGTCGCCGTTCTCCGGCAAGGTGGTGCGCGAAAGCAAGCTGCTGTCTGAAGCCGGTGATCGCATTCGCGATGTGCGCCAGGGGCCGGACGGGCTGCTTTACGTGCTGACCGACAGCAACAACGGCAAGCTCATACGCCTGCTGCCCGGTGGCTGAACGCAGGCAGGCCTAGCCGGCCACCGCAATGAGATCGATCTCGACCGACGCACTCTTGGGCAGCTGAACAACGCCCACCGACGTACGGGTGTGGGCCCCGGCAGGGCCCAGCACGGCATACAGCACTTCAGATGCGGCATCGGCGACTTCGCTTTGCTGGGTGAAATCCTGCGCCGACTGCACAAACACCGTGATGCGCAGAATGTGCTTCACGCGGTCCAGGCTGCCGAGGCTTTGCCGCAGCAGCGCCAGCGCGCGCATGGCGCAGATTTTTGCCGCCAGCTGGGCCTGCAGAACAGACGTTTCCGAGCCTACGCGGCCGGTCACGACCACGGTATTGCCAACGCGCGGAATCTGCCCGCTGACAAAGACCTGGTCGCCGTGCTGCACGACAGGCACGTAATTGCCGCCTATCTTGATCTCACCGTCAAAGCTGTAGCCGAGTTCGGCCTGCACTGCGGCGAACCGGGTGTCGCGTGAATCTTCCATGGGCAGGAATTCCTCTTTATGTAGTTGGATGGAGCGTAATGCGGGTGTTTCAGGCAGGGCTCTTGAGCCGTAGCAGGCTCAGACCCAGCAGGCCAAACGCACCGCCACAGAGACGGTTGAAAATGCGGGCCCGGCGGGGCGTGCCAAACCATTGGTGGGTGTGTTTGGCCAACAGCACATAGGTGAAGTGGGAGACCAGCACGCACGCAGCGAAGGCGCTGGTCAGTGCGAAAAATTGCGGCAGCATCGGCGCCTCCGGATGAATGAACTGGGGGAACAGCGCGGTGAAGAACAGGATGCTTTTGGGGTTGGTCACCGCCACCAGCAGGCCTTGCCGGAACAGTGCGGCATTGCTCTTTCCGGAGGATGTCCCGGCCGGCAAGGGCGTGTCGAACATGGAGGTCTTGCTGGTCCACTGCCGCCAGCCCAGGTACATGAGGTAGACGGCGCCCACGGCCTTGAGCACAGCGAACAGCCAGGCCGAGGTGTGCAGCAAGGTGCCCAGGCCCGCCATGGCCGCGGTAGAAACGGCGAACACGCCGAGCACATTGCCGGTTGAACTCCACAGCGTCTTGCGCGGCCCCCAGGCCACGGCGTTGGAAACCGCCAGCAAAATGCCCGGCCCGGGGCTGAGCGCGGTGACAAGTGAGATGGTGATGAAGAGCAGCCAGGCGGAAGTGGTCATGGTGAGATCAATTAAAAAATGATGAGGCGATTTATTTCCGGCGGCGGCTATGCCGCCTCGGCGCCATGCAACCAGCTGCGCACGGCCTTCACGACTCCTGAAAAGTACCTTAAAAGCACGCTTCCCGTCTGGCCCGGGGCTTTTGCCGGGGCTTGGTTCAGCACGCATGCCGCGCCCCCGTGCTGGGCGGTCACCGTGATCCATCCAGTCTGGGTGACGGTATGCGACTGTCCCGCCTCCAGCGGCATGCTGTCGCGAAAGACCTGCTCGGCAAGCCAGCGCGGGGTGGCGGTCACCAGCAGCGTGCCCGAGGTGCTGATCAGGGCACTGCCCGCTTGGGTGTGAAAAAACAGGGACTCACCGGCGTCCAGGTGAAGGTGGCGAGGGGCGAATTGCTCTTTCATGGCGGCTCCATTCATGGGTGGGTGAACTGGAAAAACGGGGGAAGGAGACACCAAGGTTAAAGAGACCGACACTATCCCGACAGAGCCAAACAAGTCCTTTCTGTATCGGTACAGATGGCTATTTATTCATCTGTTATGGTCTGATTTCGCCCCATCTGTGGCTGTGTCCCCGCTTCCCCTTCACGGATCATTCGGTTTATGGACATGCAACCCTCGCCATCCCTGTCGCAACCGCTCTATCTACAGCTCTCCAGCCATTACCGCCAGGCGATCCAGTCCGGCGTTTTGTCGCCCGGGCAGCGTATGCCGTCCGTCAGGGCGTTGACGCGGCTGCACCAGGTCAGCCTGTCGACGGCGGTGGAGGCCTGCCACACGCTGGAAGACGAAGGCCTGCTGGAGGCGCGGCCGCGTTCGGGCTACTTTGTGCTCAAGCGTCGCCGGATGGATATCCAGCCGCCCAGCGAGCCGGAATGCGGCCACAGGCTGGACCCGGCACAGTACGTCGGCATCCACGACCGGGTGTCCGATTTCGTCGCCAAATGCGATGTTTACCCGCTGGTCACCAACCTGGCAGGCACCTATGGTTCGCCCGAGATGTACCCCGCCGAGGCCCTGAAAAACGCCGCCACGCGTGCGTTGCGCAAGCACCCGCAGCTGCTGGTGAACCCGCCCGACTTTCTCAACGATTCACCGCTCAATGCCGTGCTGGCCAAGCGGGCGCTGGAGGCCGGCATGCGGCTGTCAGCGGAAGACATCCTGGTCACGCACGGCTGCATTGAATCGCTGAACGTGGCCCTGCGCGCGGTGGCGCGGCCGGGCGACACCGTCGCCGTCGAGTCGCCCACCTACCACGGCCTGCTGCAGATCCTCGAAAGCCTGGGCCTGCGCGCGCTGGAGATTCCCACCAGCCCGAAGCTGGGGATTTCCGTGGAGGCACTGGATTTGGCCTTCCAGACACACGACCGCATACGCGCCGTGGTGGTGATCCCTAATTTCCACAATCCGCTCGGCAGCGTCATGCCTGACAGCGAAAAGGAAAAGCTGGTCGCGCTGTGCGAGCGCCAGCAGGTGGCATTGATTGAAGACGACACCTACGGCGCATTGGGGCCTGACGACATTCCGCTGAAGGCAGCCAAGGCCTGGGACCGCAGCGGCTCGGTGATTTACTGCGCGTCGCTGCGCAAGACCCTGTCGCCGGGGCTGCGCCTGGGCTGGGTGGCCGGCGGGCGTTGGCAGGCGCGCATCAAGATGCTCAAGTATGCGCAAAGCCGCGCCAACGACATGCTGGGCCAGCTGGCCGTGGCCGAGTTCATGGCCTCCAGCGCCTACGACCGCCACCTGGCCCGGCTGCGCCGCATGCTCAACGTGCAGCGCGAGCAGATGGCCGAAGCGATTGCCGCGCACTTTCCCGCCGGAACCCGGCTGCAAGTGCCCCATGGCAGCATGATGCTGTGGGTGGAGCTGCCGGCAGGCACGTCCGCGCAGGCGGTGTTTGACACCGCCATCCGGCAGGGCATACGGGTGGCGCCCGGTTCCATGTTTTCCAACTCGAACCGCTTTGACCACTTCCTGCGCATCAGTTGCGGTTCACCGTTTTCCAGCGAGACCGACAGCGCCCTGCGCAAGCTGGCAGGTATTGTGTCGGCGCAAGCTGGGCCCCGGCCGACTTGAGGGCATGCGCTGCTATTTTGAGGATTTTAGGGCTCCAGCCCTTTAGGGATATGCGCGAGCAGCTATCTTTTTGATAGCGTCATGCGCTTAATGCACCGCAGCGTGGCTGCGTTTCACGAAAAACAGGCCCGCACCTACTGCCATCAGCATGCCGCCGAACAGCCGGTTTTGCAGCCGCACCGCACGTGCATTCCTGAAGAGCTTTTGCAAGCGGCTCGCGGCAAACGCGTAGCCGTGCATCACCACAGTGTCGACTGCCACAGTCGTGAGCGCCATCACTAGCAGTTGCGGCCACAGTGGCCGGGCGGGGCTGATGAACTGCGGCAGCACAGCCACCATGAAGAGGATGCCTTTGGGGTTGGTGACGTTGGTCAGCAGCCCGGTGAGAAAGCGCCTGCGCGCTGAAATGCCGTTCGCATCAGCTGCCGGGCCGGCATCTTCCGCCGCGATGCCGTTTGATGACCGCCATTGCGACCAGCCGATATAGATGAGGTAGAGCGCGCCCAGCACTTTCACGACGCTGAAGGCCAGCTCGGACGCCACCAGCAACGAGCCCACGCCCGCCCCGGCCACCAGCAAAATCACCACCAGCCCGATCTGCAGGCCCGCGATGGTGGCACGCGTGCGCTGCATGCCGTAGCTCAGGCCATGGCTCATGGCCAGCACCGCGCCCGAGCCGGGTGAGAGCGCGATCAGAATTGAGGCGAGGAAGTAAGCGGTCCAGGTGTCGATGGCCATGATGAAGCGGTGGTGAAAAGGGAGAGAGGAGAGGGCGCCCGCACCGGGCGAAAGCCTGCCATCCTACATGGACAGGCAATAGCCCGCGGGTATCATGGCCCAATGGCTTCAACAGCATCATCCTGGCAAGGCCGCCTCTCGCAAACACGCCGCACCGCCCAGCACTGGCTGATCGAATGGTGGCGTCTGGTGAAATTGGGCGCGATCATCCTGGTGTTGACCCTCTCGCCTTCCAGCTACAGCCCGCAAAGCCGCACGGTGCTGTCCCGCCACATCT
This sequence comes from Polaromonas sp. P3_B4, assembly GCF_056402835.1. Taxonomy (NCBI): domain Bacteria; kingdom Pseudomonadati; phylum Pseudomonadota; class Betaproteobacteria; order Burkholderiales; family Comamonadaceae; genus Polaromonas; species Polaromonas sp. P3_B4. Next base: position 1,711,850 of record NZ_JBFUGQ010000001.1, on the reverse strand, counting down.
ACATCAACACGGCGCCCATCCTTCTGGGCTTTACCTTGCTGTGCGCGCTGGTCACCGTGGTGCTCACGCGTATCGTGCTGGTGACTGCGCTGAGCTACGGCTTGTCGCAGTACGCGTTGCAGGTGGTCATCCGTGTGCTGGTGCTTGAACTTATTCCGCTGACGGCGGCGCTTTTTGTGGCGCTGCGCTGCACCATCCCTGATGGCGCCGAACTCACGGCCATGCAGGCCAGCGGTGAGCTTGACGAGATGCGCGAGCGCGGCATCGAGCCGGTGCGGCGCGAGGTGCTGCCGCGCGTGGTGGCGGGCATGTTCTCCGGCATCACGCTGGCTGCGCTCAGCTGTGTGGTCGCGCTGGTGGTGGCCTATATGGCGACCTACGGCTTTGCCTTGTCGGGCCTGGCGGCCTACACCCGGCTCTTCGGCCAGGTCTTCAGCCCTTCCGTCACGCTGATCTTTGTGCTCAAAACCCTGTTCTTCTGCCTGGCCGTGTCGTTGATCCCCATGGCCTCGGCGCTTTACGGCATGGGCGAAGCCAGCGTGCGCACCAGTGCCGAGATGCGCGGCCTCGTGCGCATGTTCGCCGTGATTTTGCTGATTGAAGTGGCTTCGCTGGTCGGCAACTACTATTGACCTGCTTAAAAAAATACCAAAAACAACACCAAAACAAACCATGAGTTCACCCCACGACCCTTCATCCCCGGAGCACGGCCGGCCGGATCCGCTCCAGCCGGCGCGCGAGGCAGAGTCTTCGCCGGCGGAGATCGCCAGCCTGGAGTTCAAGGCCCGGCTGCTGCTGCTCTTCATGCTGCTGTTGGTGGTGGGCTCGGCCCTTTATGTGATGTATGCGCGCGGGGCGTTTGAGTCCACGCAAAGCCTGGTACTCATTGCGGAGGATTCCGAAGGCGTGGTGGTTGGCATGGACCTGACTTTCTCGGGTTTCCCGATAGGCCGCGTCAAGCGCATCGAATTGGCCAGCGACGGCAAGGCCCGCATATTGGTGGATGTCGCCTCCAAGGATGCCCACTGGCTGCGCACCACCAGCGTCTTCACACTGGTGCGCGGCCTGGTAGGCGGCACCAACATCCGTGCCTACACCGGCCTGCTGAACGACCCGCCGCTGCCCGACGGCGCGGAACGTACCGTGCTGCTGGGCGATGCGGCCGGCGAAGTGCCCAAAGTGATCGCTGCCGCCAAGGACCTGATTGAAAACCTCAACACCCTCACGGGAAGCGGCGGTGCGGTGGGCACCAGCCTGGCCAACCTGCAGACGTTGACGGAGCGGTTGAACGGGCCGGGCGGCGCCTTGACGGTATTGCTGGGCAGCGAGGCAGAGGCCAAAAAGTTTGCTGCCACGCTGGAGCGCACCAACTCGCTACTCACCAAACTCGACGGGCTGGCCGCCAAGACCGACACCCAGGTGTTCGGCGACAAGGGACTGATGCCAGAAACCCGGGCCACCGTGGTTCAGCTCAACGCCATGCTGGGCGAGGCCCGCACCAGCCTCAAGAAAGTGGATGCATTGCTGCAGGACGCCCAGGCCGTCACCCGCAACGCCAAAGATGCCACTGACGACCTGGGCGCGCTGCGCGCCGACGTGGAAGCCAGCCTGCGCAAGGTTGAGGGGTTGATCAACGAAATCAGCCGCAAATGGCCCTTCGCCAAAGACGCCCGCGATGCGGAAATGAAGTTGCCATGAAGAACACCTTTACGCATACCGCCACGCTGACTTCGGCCTTGCTGCTGGCCGCCTGTGCCGGCGGCCCGCAACCGCCCGATTGGCAACTTGAGGCCAAAGGTTCGATGGACCGCTCTGTGGCCGCCTACATGGAAGGCAACAGCCGTGTCGAGATGGCCGAACTCGGGCGTGCCCGCACCCAGCTGACACGCTCCGGCCGGGCCGAGCTGTTAGCCACTGCCGAGCTGCTGCACTGCGCCACCCGGGTTGCCAGCCTGGTGCTTGATGAGCCGTGCACCGGCTTTGAGAAGCTGCGTGAAGACGCCACCGATGCCCAGCGCGCCTACGCTGATTACCTCAAGGGTCAGGTACAGCCGCAGGGCATCGCGCTGTTGCCTGAAGCGCAGCGCCGTGCCGCGGCCGGCGACGCCGGCGCTGTGGCGGCCATTGCCGACCCTTTGTCGAAACTGGTGGCTGCCGGCGTGCTGCTGCAGGCCGGTAAAGCCAGTCCTGCGGTGATCACCCAGGCGATTGATACGGCGTCTGTGCAAGGCTGGCGCCGGCCGCTGCTGGCCTGGCTGGGCGTTCAGCTGCGCCGGGCAGAGCAGGGTGGCGACACCCAGGAAGCGGCAAAGCTGCGGCGCCGCATCGAGCTGACGCAGGGCATGCCTGCACCGGTGAAACCGCAAACACCCTGATCCTTGTCCGTTTTGCCTTGAGAGAAACAACCGTGAGCTACCGCCTCAGGCTTTACGCCTATGAAGACGCCTCCGCAGAAGAACTGCAGGCCGCCGAGCAACGCTTCAGGACGGCGCTGGAAACCGAGCTGGGAGACGAAAGCCTGGTCTGGCCGGTGTATGCGGCCTACATGAAACTGGTGGCGACGTATGGCGAAGCGCCGGCCGAAGATGTCCTGTCAGGCGACGAAATGGAAATCTTCAACCAATGGCAGGCAGCCGAGCTGGCCGCCGTGACGGCGGCGCTGGGCCCCAACCGCTACATGGGCGACGCGCAGTTTGAAATTCGTCCGGCCTGAAAGGGAGCGGACCTGAAGCGTTCAGGGAGAGCGGCTCAGCCGCGGTGAGGCCAGCGCCTGGAGCTGGTCGGCAATCGCAATGTCGACAGGCTTGAGCTGTTTGAGCAGCTGCGCTTTTTCCAGCGCGGCGTGCAATTGCTGCAAGTCCTTGCTGCTGGTGGTCGCCTTGATCTGGGCCAGCGCTGCCGGGGTGTTGCCGGTTTTCAGTACAGCCAGCATCTTGCCGACCCATTCACTCGTTGCAGGCTTTTTGGGGTTCATGCGCCATTGTAGGTTTGCTATTAAAAGAATAGCTGTTTGCGCTTTCCCACATTGCGCCGGCGGCCGATTTTATGGTGAATTTTCCGGCACCCGGCCCCGGGGGCTTGACCTTGAGTGCACTCAAGGTATTCCAATCCTTTCAGGGCCCCGGCAATGTTGCCGGCCTCCATCCACTTCGCATTCCGTGCGAAGAAGCCTTCAAGGAGTTTCATCATGAGTGCAGCATCCACCAACAACATCACAGCCGCCAACCGCCAGCGCATGCAGGAGGTCATGGCTGAACTGGACAAAGGCAACGGCCAGGCATTTGTCGACGCCATGGCAGATGATTTTTGCTGGACCCTTGAGGGCAGCACGCCCTGGTCGCGCACCTACCGCGGCAAGCAGGCGGTCGTCACCGAGCTGCTGCGGCCGCTGTTTGCCCAGTTCGCCACGCCCTATGTCAGCACCACAGGGCGCGTGATGGCCGACGGCGACATGGTCGTCATCGAGTTCCGCGGGCAAGTTACCACCCATGCCGGCAAGGCCTACAACAACCGCTATTGCTATGTTTGCCGCATGGAAGGCGGGCAGATGAAAGAATTGACGGAGTACTTCGACACCGCCCTGGTGAGCGCTGTGCTGGAGGCGCCCGCGCTGGCCGCCTGAGCCGTTATACAGTCGGGCATGGCTGAAAGTTTTCTGATCGGGCAGCTTGCCGCACGCACCGGCCGCAGCGTGCACACCATACGCTGGTATGAGGCGCAGGGCCTGATCCCCGGCGTGACGCGCGACGCCGGCGGCCGACGCGTCTATGGCGACCTGCACATCAGCTGGCTGGACCTGATGGACCGGCTGCGGCGCACCGGCATGTCGATTGCCGAAATGCGGGAGTACACCGCGCTGGTCAAGCAGGGCAGCAGCACACTCAGGCAGCGGCAGGCGCTGCTGGCCGCGCACCGCGCGCAGGTCAAGGACATGATTGCCGAATGGCAGCTGGCGCTCAAGCTGCTGGACAGCAAGATCGACTTTTACGGCGAGTGGGTGGCGTCGGGCAAACGCCCGGCCGTGAAGGTGGTTGAGCGTGCGGGCGTCGCGCTCGCATCGCGGCCCAAAGAAAAATCGCGCCGGCCTGGAAAAACCTAGCGGCTACCCGTTTTTCCGGCCGGGCTGTCCAGCCCGCCCAGCAATAGGCGCAGGCCTGCCAGCGCCGCATCGGCGCCGTCCATCTGCGCCCGCACGATGGCGCCGTCCACTGCCAGCGCGGCGGCCCGCGCCGCCTCGGTTTGGCCCGCGCCGTGTGGCAGTAAATCGGCAATGACTTGCTGCATGTCCTGCTTGTGCCGGCGCGCAATGTCTGCCACGCCCGGCAGGGTGCCACCCACTTCCGCCACGGCGTTGATGAAAGCGCAACCGCGAAACGCCGGGTCGGCGAACCACTCGGCCATGGCCTGCACCAGCGGCGCCAGCCCACCGCCGGGTTGCGCGCCATGGCGGCCCAGCGCGTCGACAAACCAGCCCATCCAGCGTTCATGCCGGTAGTCCAGGAAGGTGCGGATCAATTCGTCCTTACTGGGAAAGTGTCGGTAGAAGGTGAGCTTGGCCACGCCCGACTCGGCAATGATGCGGTCGATGCCGGTGGCGCGCAGGCCGTCACGGTAGAAAAGTTCGTGTGCCGTGACGAGGATGCGCTCGCGTGCGGGGAGGGTGGAAACATCCATGGCGCCATTGTAGACGTCATGTAGACAGGTTTGTCTACATGTGCCAGAATTTCGTCATGGTAGACAAAGCTGTCTACATCTGGTTTTTGCCCATTTTGTTCAACCCCAGGAGATCCCCATGGAATCACGGCCGCCGCTTCCCCCTTTTACCTTTGAAACCGCCGTGCAGAAAGTCCGCGCTGCTGAAGACGGCTGGAACACGCGTGAGCCGCAGCGCGTGGCTATGGCCTACACGCCGCAAAGCAAATGGCGCAACCGCGCCGAGTTCGTCACGGGGCGTGAAGAAATCGCAGGGCTGCTGTCACGCAAGTGGGTGCGTGAACTGGACTACCGCCTCATCAAGGAACTCTGGGCCTTTGGCGGCAACCGCATTGCCGTGCGTTTTGCGTACGAATGGCATGACGATGCGGGCAACTGGTTTCGCTCTTACGGCAACGAGAACTGGGAGTTCGACGAAAACGGCCTGATGGCCGTGCGCCACGCCAGCATCAACGACCTGCCCATCAAGGCCGCCGATCGCAAGTTCCATTGGCCGCTCGGGCGCCGGCCCGATGACCATCCGGGCCTCAGCGATCTTGGGTTGTGAGGGGTTTGGGGAGGGCTGTAAAATCCGCTCCCCCTGCGCACCGTGTTGTTTGATGTTGTTTGAAGGCGGTGCGTGACCTGAATTTGCCCCCGGCTCATTGCCGGGGCGCTCCACCCGAGTGACCGCGTTTTGACTGACTCCCACACCCCGCCGGCCGGCTTGGCCGATGAATCCCCCAACGACACCCAGCCCATCCAGGAACCCAGGCTTTGGTGCGGCGACGGCTGGACGGCCAAGGTCATCAAGAATGAAGACGACGACGGCTGGGCTGTCGCCATGATCAAGGACGGCGAGCCCGAGCCCGCGCTGGTGGGGCCGTGGACCATGGGGCGCGACAAGAAGAACCCCAAGCCGCTGGATGGCCCGGCCTTCAGCACGCTGGTCAAAACCGCTTCCGAATTTGTGCGCCGGCATGAGCAGCAGCTGCATGCCACGCTGCACCAGAGCATCACCGTGACGGCCAATGCGGCGCGCATCACTGTTTCGCTCGACATCATTCCGGACGAAGACAACCCGCACGGCCTGCTCAGCGCCGCCGACGAAGCGGGCGAGCAGCTCGCGCAGGTGCGCGTGGCGCCGTCCTTCAAGCTCACCCGCGCCAGCGCCGTGGCGTGGGCCGAAAGCGGCTTCGCCAAGCCGGCCGGGCGGTGAGCACGCCCCGCGCCTGCGGGATCGACTTCGGCACCTCCAACTCGACGGCAGGCTGGAGCCGGCCCGGGCTTCCCGCGCTGCTGGCGCTGGAAGGCGGCAAACCCACGCTTCCCTCGGTGGTGTTCTTTCATGCCGAGGACGCGCATGTGAGCTATGGCCGAGCGGCGCTGGCCGACTACCTGGCCGGCTATGAAGGCCGCCTGATGCGTTCGCTCAAAAGCCTGCTCGGCACGTCGATGATCGACGACCACACCGAAGTCGCCGGCCGCGCGCTGCCGTTTCGTGTGCTGTTGGCGCAGTTCATCGGTGAGCTCAAGCACCGCGCTGAAAAAGCCGCCGACCAGCCTTTCACGCAGGCCGTGCTGGGTCGCCCGGTGTTTTTTGTCGACGACGATGCTGCCGCAGACAAGAAAGCCGAAAACACATTGGCCGAGATCGCCCATGCAGTGGGCCTCAAAGACATCGCCTTCCAGTACGAACCGATTGCGGCGGCGTTTGACTATGAGTCGCAAATCCGGCGCGAAGAGCTTGTGCTGGTGGTCGACATCGGCGGCGGTACGTCGGACTTTGCGCTGGTGCGCCTGTCGCCCGAGCGGGCCCGCAAGGCCGACAGGCGCGACGATATTCTGGCCAGCGGCGGTGTGCACATAGGCGGCACGGACTTCGATAAATACCTGAGCCTGGCCAGCGTCATGCCCACGCTGGGCCTGGGCAGCCTGCTTCACAGCGGGTTGCAGGTGCCGTCGGCCCAGTACTTCAATCTGGCGACCTGGCACACCATCAACCAGGCCTACAGCAAGAAGTCGTGGACGCAGATCAGCGATATCCGGCGTGGCGCAATCGAGAAAGACAAGCTGGACCGCCTGCAGAACCTGGTGCGCGAACGGGCAGGGCACTGGCTGGCCATGCAGGTCGAGGCGGCCAAGATTGCGCTGTCCGATGCACCCGAAACCGTCATGGACCTGGGGCGCATTGCGCCGGGCGAGACGCTCACCTTGCACCGGCCCGATTTCGACGCGGCCATCAATGAGCTGGTCGGCACTGTGGCGCGTACCGTGATGGGACTGGTCAAGGACGCGGTTGTCAACGCCGACGACATTGACACCGTGTTTTTCACCGGTGGCTCCAGCGGGGTGCCTTTGCTGCGCGAGCAAATTTCAGCATTGCTGCCGCAGGCACGCAGTGTGGAGGGTGACCGTTTCGGCAGCATCGGTGCCGGGCTGGCGCTGGATGCAGCGCGCAAGTTCGGCTAGGGCCTGCCAGGCCGCGGCTTACAGCAAGGCCATGAATTGCTGCAAGGCTTGGCCGGGATGCTCGTCGCGCCGGCGGATAAAAAGTGTTTTGACGGCGTATTTCTTGCCCGTCGATGGATGGCAGCGTAAGGCGGACCTGTTGGCAGCGTTTTCGACAATGGACCGTGGAAGCAGCGAGATGCCGACCTCCGCGGCTACACAGCCCAGGATGCCTTCCAGTGTGCCCATTTCAAGCCGGGTGTACCTGGGCCAGCCGCGCTCGCTCAGAAGCTGTTCGAACCGCTGGCGATAAGAGCAGCCGGTCTTGAACATGATCGCCGCCGCGCCGTTTTCCAGGCGCCTGCCGAGCTCACTGGAGCGCACCCAGCTGGCAGACGAGACGAGCACCAGTTCTTCTTCGAACGCGACCAGGCTGAGCAGCGCATGGTTGTTGAGCGGGCCGGCGATGAACGCACCATCCAGGCGCCGCGTGAGCACGGCCTCGATCAGTGTCGCGGTCGGGCCGGTTTCCAGCGTGATGGCCACCTGCGGAAGCACGCGGCGGTATGCGGCGAGCAGCGAGGGCAGCCGGACCGCAGCGGTGGTCTCCATCGAGCCGATTGTCAGGACGGCGGGAGCGTCTTCCTCCCCTTTGGCCGCGGCCTGCGCTTCATCCATCAGCGCCACGATGCGGTTGGCATAGGGCAGCAGCCGCTGGCCCGCACGCGTCAGTTCCATGCCGCGGCTGTGGCGCTTGAAAAGTGCCAGGCCCAGCTCCGATTCCAGCACCCGGATGCGCTGGGTGATATTGGATTGCACGGTGTGCAGCGTTTGCGCGGCAGAGGTAATGCCGCCCTGGCTGGCGACGGCGGCAAACGTTTTCAGGCCCAGAACATTCATGGTCAACCCATCGCTAAAAGAGAACGGAGGGATCACAACAAATCGTTTTTACAGAGACATCATATTAGATACAGTTTGTTTCACCTAGCAACATCTGTGGCAACGCAAAGGGCCTGACGAATGAACCAGCTCTTCAGTGATTTGCATGACGGCGGGGCCATCGCTGGCATCTTTTCGGAGCGGAATTTTGTCGACCGCTGCCTTCGTTTCGAGCGTGAACTCGCTGTCGTGCAGGCTGAACTGGGTGTGATTCCTCAGGATGCGGCGGATGAAATCTGTCGCGTTGCCCACGTCGAAAACATCGATTTTGCGCAACTCAAGCAGAAGACACGCCTTGTCGGCCTGCCCATGGTGGGGCTGGTGAACCAGGTGGTCAACCTGTGCCGCGGCGATCTGGGCCAGTATGTCCACTATGGCGCAACGACCCAGGACGTGATGGATTGCGCACTGGCGCTTCAGATGCAGGAGGCATTCGCACTGATCGGCGATTCGCTGGCGCAATTTTCGGGGGCGCTGGGCTCATTGGCCACGACCCACCAGCGCACCATTCAGGCCGGCCGGACCAATCAGCAGCATGCGTTGCCCGTCACCTTCGGCTTCAAGGCTGCGGTCTGGAATTCCGGCGTGCTGCGGCAGATGGACCGGCTTGCACAGGCTGTGCCGCGCGTGGCCACCGGGCAACTGGGTGGCGCTGTGGGCACGCTTGCTTCATTCTCCGGCGCGGGGCATGAAACACGCCGGCGCCTGATGCAGAAGCTGGGGTTGAACGAACCGGATATTGCGTGGCATTGCATGCGTGACGGCCCGGCCGAGGCGGTGCTTCTTTTGTCGCAGATCGCTGCGACGCTCGGAAAGATCGGCCGGGACCTGCTGATGCTTTCCAGCACGGAAGTCGGTGAAGTGGCTTTTGCCGCCGACAGGGGCGCCAGCAGCACCATGCCGCAGAAAAACAATCCGGTCGCGGCGTCGTCCGTCGTCGCTCTTTCGAGAATGCTGTTCCACACGGCCCCGATGATGCTGGACGCGGCGATCGTGGAGAACGAAAGGTCGCTGGACGCCTGGTATGTCGAGCTGCATGCAGTGCCGCTGTGCTTCTCCCTGATGGGAGCCCTTCTGGTGCAGGCCACGACCATGCTGGACGAGCTGGTGGTGGACTCCGCAAGGATGGCGCGCAACGTCGCCCTCACAGACGGGGCGATCGTCACCGAGACCGTGCAGATGGCGCTGGCCAGACGCATCGGCCTGAACCGCGCGCATGAACTGGTTGCCCGTGCCTGCCAGGAGTCCAGGGTGGAGGGCGTATCGATAGCGGCTGCCCTGGTGGGCTTGCAGTGCGGGCTGGACGAAGCCGCAGTGAATGCGCTGCTTGATGTGAACGAACACCTGTCTTTTGGTGCGCGCGAGGTGGACGCATCGCGCAGGCCGCCGCCTGCCGCCGGGGGCCTGGCAACGCAATCCGTATCCGTTTAACCAACCCGAGGGGATTTATGACCAGAGCCATCTGCATTGCCTTCATGCTCGCCTTCTGCGCTGCGTCTGCGTGCGCTCAGGAGGCCTATCCCACCAAACCGGTCACCCTCATCGTGCCCTTTGCGGCCGGGGGGCCCATGGACAAACTGGCCAGGGAGCTTGCCGTGCCGATGCAGGCCCAGCTGCGCCAGCCTGTGGTTGTTCAGAATCTGTCCGGCGCCGGCGGCAACCTCGGCACGGTCATCGCCATGCGGGCTCCGGCCGATGGCCACACGCTGCTGATGGGGCACATCGGCATGGCGACTTCGCCGGCGCTCTACCGGAACCTGGGCTTCAAGCCGGATGTGGATTTCGCGCCGCTGGGGGTGGTGGTCGATACGCCCCTGGTGCTGGTTGCACGGCCGCAGGTGCCTGCGGACTCCTTGGTGAGCCTGATCCGGTGGATGGCCCGGCAGCCGCAGGTCAGGCTCGCGCACGCCGGTGTGGGCTCGTCATCGCACCTGTGCGGCTTGCTGCTCCAGTCTTCATTGAAAGTCAGCATTACGACCGTGCCCTACCGTGGCAGCGCGCCCGCAGTGGCAGACCTGCTTGGCGGGCATGTGGACATGATCTGTGACCCCACCCCTACGACGGTCGGCCATATCCAGGCCGGCAAGCTCAAGGCAATTGCCGTGACCTCCGCCAAACCCCTGACCGGCACGTCGCTCGCCGCCGTTCCGACCATGGCACGGTTCGGCATTTCGGGTGTCGAACTGAGCATCTGGTTTGCCCTTTATGCGCCGAAGGACACGCCGCCGCACATCCAGCAGCGGCTCAATGATGTGCTGCGGGTGGCCATGAAAACACCTGCCTTCAGGCAGGCGCAAATTGCCTCAGGCATACAGGTTGTGGAAGATGACCGTGCCACACTGGCCGGGCACCGCAGCTTTCTGGGCAACGAAATTGCCCGGTGGGGGCCCATCATCAAGGCGGCCGGTGTTTATGCCGACTAGCTGTGGATGCTGTCCCATGTATGTGGCAGCGCTACAGGAATTAAAAGAAGAAGTCAGTCCTTGATAGACGATATTTAACTATTGTTTTTGTATAAAACGCTAGTTTAGTATTGATTGATCTGACTTAATTAGATAAAATACTATCGTTTTAACAAGAAACGATATTTTTCTATCTATGAAAACATTGTCTGAAGTTGCTGCCAGCCTGGAAAGCCAGCGCCAACGCCTGGGACTGGATTACCAGGCCGTTGCCGAAAGCACAGGGCTGACGCCTTTGTCGGTGCGCAGCGTCCTTCAGGGCAAGACGGCGCCGCGCGTGACCACGCTGATGGCCATTGCCGACCAGCTCGGGCTGGAGGTGCTGCTCCTGCCCAAGCGGGTGGCTGCAGGGCTGCAGCCGCAAGCCGCCGAAGGGCCGGCGCCGGCCTTGTCGCGGGTGGACCGCATCGTGGCCGAAACTTCCCAGCTCGCTGCGGCAAACATCAAGAACGTCAGGCCCTGATCCATGAACGTTCTGGCGCTCGATATTTATATCGGCACCTTGCGTGCCGGCCTGCTGTTCCAGTACGGCACGGGCAGCAGCGCGCTCACACGTTTCATTCCAGACGAGGTTTTTTGGTCCAACCCCGATTCGCCGGTGTTCTCCTGGGCCGCTACCGACGACGACCCGCAGCGCCGGGAGATTTTCTGGCGCAGTTATGTGAACACGCCGTTCTTCAATGCCGAAGGCGGGCGCCTGCCGGCCTTCTTCCAGAACCTGCTGCCCGAAGGGCCGCTGCGCCGCCACCTGGAGCAGTTGCGCGGTTGCGGACCCAACGACCATTTCGACATGCTGGCCGCCTGCGGCACAGACTTGCCGGGCAATGTGTATGCCTACCCTGCGCACCTTGATGCCGACGCGCTGGCAGGGGTGGTGACGCAGCACAACGATGCGCTCGAAATGTCCGTCACGGCCGATCCCTTGCCCGACGCGACATCGCTGTCGGGCGTGCAGCCCAAGCTGGCATTGGTGCAGCAGCCGGGCCGCTACGTGGCGCGCACCCGCGACGCGCAAGGCACCCACATCATCGCCAAGCTGCCCACGGCCGAATTTGCCCTGTTGCCCGAAGTGGAAGAGCTTTCCCTGCGGCTTGCGCGGGCAGCCGGCGTGAACGTCTGTGAGGCCTGGCTGGCGCCCATGGACGAGATCGTCGCCGAGCAACCCTTTGTGCTTGGCGAAAGCCGGCATTTCCTGGCCGTCAAGCGCTTTGACCGCGGGCCTGAAGGGCACATTCATTGCGAAGACTTTGCGCAGATCCTGCGCATCCAGCCGGAAGAAAAATACACGCATCCCGCCGCAACCTACGCCGCCATGGCCCGGACTTTGCGCGAAGGCATGAGCCTGGATGCGCACGTGGGCGAGGGCGCTGCAGAGGAACTGATCCGCCGCGTGATGGTCAATGAAATGCTCGGAAACTATGACGCTCACGTCAAAAACTTCGGTGTGGTGTACCCGGGTGGCCGCACACCCGAGTTGTCTCCGGCCTACGACGTGGTGGCCTACGCGGCCTACCTGGGCGGCAGGGGCCACGCGCTGCGCTTTGTGCCCGGCGGAGAAAAACAGGCCAGGCTGACCGCCAAGACCTTGCGCAGTTTTTGCAACGCCACGGGCATGTTTGAAACGCGCGTGCGCGGCGTGCTCAATGAAGCAGTGGGAAAAGCGTGTGAGTCATGGCCGCAGATGATTGCCGCCAGTTCGCTGCTCGAACGGCAAAAGCAGAACCTGCTCAAGCACTTTGACGCCTGCGAGGCGGTGGTCAGCTGGCGCGCCCGGCGCAGGGCGAAAAGCGCCGCAGCCGGCTAGCTGAGAAACTGGCGCGGTTCCGGCTGTGGCCGGGACTCTTTCAACCAGGCTTGCAGGTCCTCCGACCCGCCGATTTTTTTCCCGCCTGCGAATACTTGTGGCGCCGTTCCCGCGCCTGCAACCGCTTGCAGCGTACTGGTGGTGATGCCCTGGCCCAGGATGATCTCCTCATAGCTAAGACCTGCTTCGTCCAGCATGGCCCGGGCTTTCGCGCAAAACGGGCAGCCCGGCTTGCTGAAGAGGGTGATGGGCTCGGGCGCCACGGCTTGCGGTGCAAGGTACTTGAGCATGGTGTCGGCGTCCGAAACCTCGAAGGGGTCGCCTTCCTTTTCAGGTTCAATGAACATCTTCTCGACCACGCCGTCCCGCACCAGCATGGAATAACGCCAGGAGCGCTTGCCGAAGCCGAGATCACTCTTGTCAACCAGCATGCCCATAGCCCGCGTGAAGTCGCCGTTGCCGTCCGGGATCAGGGTGATATTGCCGGCCTCCTGCGCCTTGCCCCATTCGTTCATCACAAAGGCGTCGTTGACCGAGACGCAGACCACGTCATCAATGCCATGGGCCTTGAAGGTGTTGGCCAGCGCATTAAAGCGCGGCAAGTGGGTGGAAGAGCAGGTGGGCGTGTAGGCGCCGGGCAGCGAAAAAACCACGACGTTTTTGCCGGCAAACAGGTCAGTGCTTTTCACGTCAACCCACTGGTCGTTCTGGCGAGTTTTGAAGGTGACGTCGGGGACGCGCTGTCCCTCGTTGTTGGGGAGCATGGGAAATCCTTTGGCTGGTATGTGTGCGGGGGAGCGGTGTGGCATGGCTCTTGATCTAAAAATCAGGGCGCCGATGTCGGTCGCAACCTTGCCGTCTGATTCATTGTGGAGAGCGTCAACGGCAGGACATGTCGGACAGCGACGACATCTGTGTAGGGCATCGTCAGCAAGGCAGGCGACCGGCAGGCCTGATGGCCTGATGTTTGCATGACAATACCCATTTCATGAACCCCCGGAGCTCCGCATGAACTTTGCGCCCGACCTTGCGACGGTCACCCACGGTATTCAACTGGCAGTGGCGCCGGTGTTTTTGCTCACCGCGGTGTCGGGCATGATCGCCGCCGTCGCCGGGCGGCTGGCACGCATCATCGACCGCGCGCGTTTCCTGGAGAACCGGCTGGAGACCGGCGGCGTGGAAGAGGCCCGCGCGCACCGCATGTATGCCGAACTGCGCGAGTTGCGCCAGCGCGGCTGGCTGGTCAACATCTGCATCGCCTTTCTGACCTTTTGCGCCATGCTGATCGGCACTACCATCATCCTGCTGTTTTTGGGTGAGACGAGTGAGTTGCCGACCCTGCGCATTGCCACTGTCTGTTTTTTGTCGGGCGTGGTGTGCTTTCTTCTCGCGCTGGTCTGTTTCCTGGCTGAAACGCTGCTGGCCACACGCCTGCTCAAGTTTGCCGAGCCGAAAAAATAGCGCGGTGGTTTGAGGTTTGATTGTTTTGCAGGTCTTAAATGCCTGCAGGCCAATTGGAACAAGCGCGAGCAGCTATAAAAAATATAGCAATAAGGTTTTTCTCCTGTCGTAATAGTGGCCGGCAGAAAACGCCAGACCTTCAGATACGTGACAACGTATGACTGTGAAACAGCTTGTTTCCTTACATCCCCATGCTGTGTTTCTCCGCCAGAATTGTGCAGCTCTGCGTGTAGCGGCACGCCCGTGCGGACGTGCCCGCAGCGTGCAGCGCGGCAGGTGAATGCCCTGTCAACGGCAACCGCAGGCCGCCGTTGAAAAAGGGACGCTGTGCACTTGTTGCCTGTGTCCGGCGAGCCCTGTACTGAAAACCACTGGAGAACCACGATGACAACAACACACACACCGACAACAGGTTTGCGCCTGACCAGCCGCAGCCTGGCACTTTTGATGGCAGGCGCGCTGATGTGCTCCGCGAGCTTTGCCGAGAAACCCGAATGGGCCGGCGGCGGCAAGAACAAGGACAAGGGCGGCAAGCACAGCCAGGTGGAGCAGTCAGACCAGGACGATCACGGCGGTAAAAAAGACAAGAAGTCCAAAGGCAAGAAACACGAAGACGTCAGGGTAGGCGGCTATTTTGTTCCCGAGCAACGTGTGGTGCTGCAGGACTACTACGGCAAGCAATTCAAGTCTGGCCATTGCCCTCCGGGCCTTGCCAAGAAAAACAACGGCTGCATGCCCCCCGGCCAGGCCAAAAAGTATGCCATCGGGCAACCGCTGCCTGCCGGCGTGGTGTATTACCCGGTGCCTGCATCGGTGGTGGTGCGTCTGGGCCCTCCGCCCTCGGGCCATAAATATGTGCGTGTCGCGACCGACATTTTGCTGATTGCGCTGGGCACCAGCATGGTGGTGGATGCCGTGCAGGATCTGGGCTCGCTCTAAGCCCTAAAAAGTCCTGAAGCCCTAAGGCTTTCCGGGTTTGCGATGTTTGAGCTGCTGCAGCCCGGGCTGCCACGCTTTCATGCGCTCCATGACCAGGTCGTGCAGCGCCTGTGCCGCCACCGAAAGGCTGCCTTCCTGCCGGCGCACGGCATAAATTTTTCGTGACAGGCCAGGCGTGGCCAGCGGCCGCGTCAGCAGGTTCTTTCGCTCAAAGTGAAAGAGCGTGAGCGCCGGCACCACGCTGATGCCGATGCCAGCCTCGACCATGCCGGTCACCGTCGCCAGCTGGTCTACTTCCAGCACCGTATGGGTCTGCAACGGGTGCAGCGCTGCGTCCAGCGCCTGTCGCACGCTGCTGTTGCGCGACATGTGGATAAACGGGAAGGCCGCCAGTTTCTTCAGCGTCAATACTTTTTCTGCGGCCAGGGGATGGTCCGTGCGGCAGACCAGGTGAAAACGGTCGGTGCAAAGCAGCTGCGTGGTCAGGCCCGCGTGCGTGGCGCCTGTCGAGGCGAGCGCGAAGTCGGCTTTGCCGCTGCGCACCAGCTCAATGCAAGCGTCAGACAGCAGGTCGCTGAGGTTGAGGTCAATACCGGGCCAGGCCAGCCTGAATTCCGCAAAGATGGAGGGCAGCCAGCCTGCCGCGAGGGAGGGCAGGGCCGCAACATGCACGCGTCCCTTGCGGCGCTCGACGTGATCGCTCAGTTCACCCACCGCGGCGCTGAAGTCACCCAGCAATTGCCGCGCCGGCGCTTCAAACAATCTTCCCTCCGCTGTCAGCTGCACGCTGCGCGTGTCGCGGTCAAACAGCCGGGTATTCAGCTCTGCTTCCAGTGTCTGGATCAGGGCGCTGAACGCAGGCTGCGACAGGTGGCAGGCGGCCGCGGCCCGGGTAAAGCTGCTCAGCTCCACCAGCGCCAGGAAAGCCCGCAGCTGGCGCGTCGACAGGTTGGGGCTGCGTGCAGGCGGGCGGGCCGCATTTTTCGGGGTGGTAGTGGACGCAGCCATTAATCTGATTTTCAAGTCAATCAATAGGAATTTTGCATTTTACAAATAAAAGGTTGGGGCTTAAATTCGTGGCATTCAACGCTTGGCCATGATGACCTCTACCACCGCCGCTGCAGCCGCCCGTACCGCCACACCGCCCGCCAGCCTGCTGATCGGTTGCGCGGCCGGCTTTTCGGGTGACCGTGTGGACGCGGCCGGCCCAGTGGTAGACACCCTGATCGCGCGGGGCGGGCCGGCCTTCCTGATTTTCGAGACGCTGGCCGAACGCACGCTGGCCCTGGCGCAACTGCGCCGCCGCGCCGACCCCGGCGCCGGCTTCGAGCCGCTGCTGGACGACATGCTGCGCCCCGTGCTGGCGCGCTGCCTGCAGCACAACATCCGCATCGTCAGCAACTTCGGCGCGGCCAACCCGATGGGCGCGGCGCGGCATATTCAGGCCATGGCCCGGGAGCTGGGTTTGGCTGCACCGCGTATTGCGGTGGTCGAAGGTGACGACCTCTCGGAAGAGCGGCACCGCCAGCTGCTGCGCACCCAGCTGGGCAGCGCGATGGACGGCATCCGCATGGTCAGTGCCAACGCCTACATTGGCGCTGAAGCGATTGCCGCTGCGCTGGACGCCGGCGCGCAAATTGTGGTGGCCGGCCGCGTGGCCGATCCGTCGCTGGCCGTCGGGCCTGCCATGTCGCACTTTGGCTGGCGTGCCGATGATTGGGACCTGCTGGCACGCGCCACCATGGCCGGCCATTTGCTGGAATGCGGGGCGCAGGTTTGCGGCGGCTATTTTGCAGACCCCGGCTACAAGGACGTTCCCGATTTGCACGCCGTCGGCTACCCGATTGCCGAAATCAGCGCCGACGGCAACTGCATCATCGGCAAGGCTGCCAACACAGGCGGGCTGGTGAACCTTGCCAGCGTCAAGGAGCAGTTGTTGTATGAAGTGCATGACCCGGCTGCCTACCTCACGCCCGACGTTGTGGCGGACATCACCACGGCGCAGATTGAACAAGCCGGCCCCAACCGCGTGGCGCTGAGCGGTGTGCGCGGCCATGCCCGGCCTCCCAGCCTGAAGGTCAACCTCTGCCATGAGGGCGGCTGGCTGGCCGAAGGTGAAATCTCTTACGCCGGCCCGCGCGCCGAGGCCCGCGCCCGTCTGGCGGCCGATGTGCTGCGCCGGCGCCTGCCGGCCCTGGCGCTGCGGGTGGACCTGGTCGGCGCACTCAGCGTCATGGGTGACGATGCCGGCAACCTGCTCGCCGCAACGCCGCCCGGTGACGCGCGCGACATACGCCTACGCGTGGCTGCCACACACACTGACCGCCTTGAGGCCGAGCGGCTGACGCGGGAAGTCACCGCCCTGTACTGCTGCGGCCCAGCCGGCGGCGGCGGCGTGCGCACGACACTGACACCAAGGCTCAACACCTTGCCCTGCCTGGTGCCCCGAGACGCTGTGAAGGTGTCGTTCAGGATGCTCGATACCGCAGCGCTGGCTACCGCAGGGGAGGCCGCATGAGCCAGGCCATGATCACGGTCCCGCTGTACCGCGCCGCGCACGGGCGAACCGGCGACAAAGGCAACCGTTCCAACATCAGCGTGATTGCCTGGCACGCTGAGCTTTATCCCGTTCTTTTGCAGCAACTGAGCGAAGCCGCAGTGGCGCGCCACTTTGCCCACCGCAAGCCCAGCTGTGTGCAGCGGTTTGAACTGCCCTTGCTGGGCGCGCTGAATTTTGTGCTTGACGACGTGCTGGATGGTGGCGTGAATGACGCGCTCAACCTCGACACGCACGGCAAGTCGCTTTCATTCTGGCTGCTGGATCTACCCATCGAGGTTCCCGCGGCGCTCGCAGGCCTGTTGGCCGGAGGAGACCACGCTTTTTAACGGAGCCGATTCACCAGGACACCAGGACACCAAGACGAGATCAACAACGTCAGATACGCCTCATCACAACATCAGGAGACAACATGAAAACCGCCACTCAAAAATTCGTCCACAGCCGCATCCGCCCCGCCATGCTCGGCATCGCCGCGCTATGGGCCATCGCGCCTCTCGCCGTGCCCATGGCGGCACAGGCGCAGGGCTTTCCCGAAAAGCCGATCACCTTTGTCGTGCCGTTTGCGGCCGGCAGCGCGACCGACCAGCTGGCACGCGCCATCGGCCAGGCCGTGACCAACGACACCAAGGTCAGCGTGGTGGTCGACAACAAGCCCGGCGCCAACAGCTTCATCGGCGCCCAGGCAGCCGCCAAGGCGAAGCCCGACGGCTACACCGTGTTCATCACCACCAACACCACGCAGTCGGCCAATGAGCACCTGTTCAAAAAGCTGCCTTACGACCCGGTCAAGGACTTCGCACCGCTGACCGCGCTGGGCCGCGGCGGCCAGATCATGGTGGTCAACCCGGCACTGCCGGTCAACAGCGTGGCGGAGTTCATTGCGCTGGCCAAATCGAAACCCGGCAAGCTGTCTTTTGGCAGCGGCAGCTCGTCCAGCCGCGTGGCGGGCGAGCAGTTCAAGCAGATGACGGGCACCTACATCCTGAACATTCCGTACAAGAGCAATCCGCCCGCGGTGACGGACCTGCTGGGCGGCCAGATCGACATGATGATCACCGACATGGCGACCGGCCTGCCGCAGGTCAAGGGCGGCAAGCTCAAGGCGCTGGGTGTTTCCACCCGGCAGCGTTCACCGTTGGCGCCCGAGGTGCCGACCATCGCCGAGGCCGGCGTCAAGGGGTATGAAATGACCTACTGGTTTGCCGCCTACGCGCCCGCCGGCACGCCCGCGGACGTGGTGGCGAAGCTGAGCGACATGCTGGTCAAGGCGGCCCGCAGCCCTTCGGCCGCACCGTTTTACCAGGCCAGCGGCACTGAAATCTTCACCAGCAACCCGGAAGAGCTCCGCAAGTTCCAGGCGGCAGAAACGCTGAAGTGGGGAAAGATCATCAAGGCTGCGGGAATCGAGCCTGAATAACGGTGTGGGGCTGGATCTGAATTAAATGGGCCTCCAGCCCTTTGTGGGCGAGCGCAAGAAGCTATCAAATTAATAGCTAATGGGGCCGGCTGGCCTGGCCTGCCCGGCGGTGGGGCAGGCCAATACCGCGATGACCGGCTGGTCATCCGCCTGCAGGGCATCAGTGCTTCCTGTGCGTCATTCTTTAAATTTAAACAATGTTCAATTTTTAGAACAAGCGTTAATTTTTACCAAAAATGGCGCCATGGGCGGGTGGTCTTTCCGCCTATATTCAATTGATGCAAGCCCGAATAGACCGCCAGCAAGCCCAAAGTGATTTACGCCGAACCCTGATGCTGGACGCCGCCCGGTCCGTCTTCGAACGCCTGGGCATCGACGGCGCCAGCATCCGCGAGATCGCCAAGGAGGCGGGCTACACCGCTGGGGCCATCTATTCCTATTTTGAAAACAAGGAAGCCATTTACGGAGCCTTGCTGGCCGAGTGCCTGGAGCGCCTCAATGGCGTGGTGGCGTCTGCGGGTGAGGCGCGGGGCGGCCCGGCTGAGGTGCTGGAAGCCAAGGCCAGCGCCTGGTTTGGTTTTTTTGCGGCCAACCCGCGCGACCTGGACCTGGGTTTTTACCTCATGCAGGGCATGCGCCCGCGCGGCCTGGGCACCGAGCTGAACCAGCAGCTCAACGACCGCCTTCACGACGCCTTGCGGCCCTGCGAAACGGCCTTGAAGGCCATGGGTTTGAATGCTGAGGACGCATTGCGCGAAAATACAGCCTTGTTCGCGCATGGCATGGGCTTGCTGCTCCTCAAACATACCGGTCGCATCCGCATGTTCGGGCAGGACGCCACGCTGCTGTTCGATGCTTATGTGATCGGCCTGGTGGAGCGCCTGCAGCGCAGTCCGGCCTGATCTTTCCGAGAACTCCTCCAGAATTTCCCAGGACCCCCGATGCTGCTTGACGCCGACGACTCCCAACTTGTGCTGGTCGACTACCAGACCCTTTTGATGCCCGCCATTTTTGAAGGCGGCCTGGTCATGGCCAACGCCGTGAAGCTGGCCCGCATGGCCAAATTGCTGGATGTACCGGTGTGGGGTACGGAAGAAAACCCCGAAAGCCTGGGCGCCACCGTGCCCGAAGTGCAGGCTGCCATTCAAGCCGCTGGCGGCAAGATCATGGACAAGATGTTCTTCAGCGCCGTGGCCGACGGCCTGGGCGACATGCTGCGCCCACCCGTGCGCAAGGCGCCGACAGGCGGCAACGCCCGCAGCCTGCCCAAACACCTGCAAAAGCCGGCGCCCGAACCGGAAGAGGGCAGAAGCACCATCGTCATCGCCGGCTGCGAAGCCCACGTCTGCCTGATGCAGACCGCGCTGGACCTGCTCGAAGAAGAGTTCGAGGTCTGGGTGGTCACCGACGCCTGCAGCTCACGCACCGAGCGCAACCGCGATGCGGCGTTTGACCGCCTCGCCGGCAACGGCGCCGAGCTGGTGACGACCGAGATGGTGGCGTTTGAGTGGCTGCGCACCGCTGAGCATGAGGTGTTCAGGGATGTGCTGGGGTTGGTGAAGTAGGGTGCGGACCAAACACACCTGATACAGATAAGCCCGCCCGGTCTGCCGTTGGTTCGCTCAAAATGTCGAACGTTCAGGTCAAGGGTGGATAACCAGCCACTGAGTGCCGACCACCTTCAGCGCCACCTCCATCCCAACTCAGGCCTCAATGAGAAATTACGCATTACCGGTAGCCATTCGGCTCCTGGCATTTATAGCGCCACTACTCTTTTTGCAACTGTATTCACAAAGAGCGTTCGAGTACGCACGCACACAAGAGCGTCACGGAGATACTGGCCTGGGGATCGCCATTCTTCTTGGTTTCATGACCTTCATCATGCTGGGCGCGTTCCTGATCGATCTCATCATCCAGATCCGAAAGAGACGGCCTTTCGCCTATTTGACTGACGCTTTCATCTTGCTGATGCTGCTCATGCCGTTTGGCTGGTTTGCGTGCAGTTGGTTTGGGTTGCACAACAGTCTTGCTTGCAGGATTCCCATGGTATTTTTCAGCCAGGTCCTAAGCTGGCTTGATCTGTGAGGCTTTTTGGCTGCCTGGCAGGCGTTTGAGTTTTGTCCAGTTGCAACCCGTACCTTGTTCCGAATGAAATACCTATCTCGCGTCTTCCGCGTCTTTTTTATCTCCCTGGTGCCGATGGTGCTGACAGCCTGTGCGTTTGGCACGGGTGAAATTGTGCAGCCTGCTAGCCAGGTCGATTCACCAAGGCTTGCGTATCCGGCGCATGCCAGGCGCCTTGAAGAGCAGGGCGTTGTCAGGTTGCGGGTGCAGGTCCTTGCGAGTGGCAGCGCGGGCGAGGTGCGGCTCCGTCAAAGCTCGGGTTCTGCCACGCTGGATGCGGCCGCAGTCGAGGGCGCGAAAAAGTTCAAGTTCAACCCAGCCAGAACAAAGTGGGGCCGTGCCGTGGACTCCTGGGTGGATCTGCCGATCAAGTACGCTCTTGAGTAGCTGGCCGGGCGGTCCTTGTTGCTCTTTACTTCCAACGTTAGTCCCACAATGAAATACTTTCTTGCATCAGTGGCGATGTTCATTTCGTTTGCGGCCTCTGCCGGCGATTGTCCAGGTGGTTCCCCCTCGACTGACGGCTGTCAGAAGCTTCTCGAGCCGCTCGAGAGGCAACTGGCTGCAGCAGAGAAAGCTGCAGAGTTCAAACTCTCAGCGGCCCTGCGTGAAAATGGCCCGGAGTACGTGACTGAAGCGGTGAAGGCGTTGCGCGAAAGCAGTCAGGCCTGGCGAAAATTGAGAGATTCGGAATGCTGGTATCTGGCGCTCAAGGATGGAATGAGCATGTCGCCGGACTATGCAAGCCCAGTTGCGGCCGCCTGTAGGGTGGACCGCACGCGGGACCGCGTCTCGTGGATGGCCAAATGATGACTACGTGGTTCTTCGACGGGGACGCGCTGTTGCGTCCGTGCGCTTTTGGCTTATGCGCCGGTCAACGTTAGGCGCTTTGATAATGAAACCCAGCCCGAAGCACGCCGCGGTCGCGCTCGTCACGTTCGGGGTGTTGTTTGGTGTTGCTGCGGCACTCTGGCCAAAAGCCGAGGTTCAACAGTCCGTCGAGTGCGTTGAAAAAAGTGCCTGTCTGCCGAGCTACAGGAATACGGCTGTATGCGAGACGCTCCTTGTCGGAGTATCGGAAAGAGAGCTCATCGTTCGTCTCGGGCAACCGGTCCAGGTGAAAGGTTTGTTGCTGTACTTTGAAGCTGGCGCGGACGAGCGAGGTCCGATTGAAGTAGAACTCGGTGAGAATCGGAATGCAATTCGTCTGTCTTGTCGGCCAAGCGTCTAACGCCTCCTGCAAGCGGACGCCTTGCTGCGTCGCTTAGGCCCAACGCTGGGCCCAATCGGCTTCGCAGCGTGCGAATACCAAACTTAAAAGGAACGCCACCTGCCATGAACACCATTCTCGTTTCACTGTTCGAGTACAAGGCATGGGCGAACACCGAGCTCCATGCCGTCCTCGAAAAGTTTGATGCGCAGCAGCATCCCGGTGAGTTTCGCGCCATGCTTCACACGCTTGATCACGCCAACGTTGTGGATCGAATTTTTCAAGGCCATCTGACCGGCGTCGCCACGCAGCTCTTCAAGGCAACGCACTCCGAACCTACTCCGAGCTTGCCGGAGTTGCGGGAGATCGTGAAATCCACAGACGAGTGGTACCTGCAGTTCGTACGCGGTGTCAGCGCCGAGCGTTTGAAACATCGGGTGCGTTTCACATTCACTGACGGTGACAGCGGCGAGATGTCTTGTGAAGAGATGCTGCTCCACGTCATTACGCACAGCGGCTATCACCGCGGGAGCATTGGCCAGATGCTTGAAGACTTGGGAACCGACTCTCCGCCAGACTCCCTGACAAAGTTTTTGCACAGGCATGAACCGGAGCGTCGACTCGGAGCGAAGGGTTAGCGAGACGGGCGCACGGCAACGCATGCAGTGACGGCGTCTAACCCCTCATCCAACTCTCCCTTGGCACCAACCCCGTTTGCATTTAACAACTCATGGCAGCTTTGGACACAGGCCCTTTTTTTCACGGCACGAAAGCCGAATTGCAGACAGGCGATCTGCTGACGTCAGGCTTTAAATCAAATTACGACGACAGCGTTGTGATGAATCACATCTATTTCACAGCCATTCCCAAAGGCGCCGGGCTTGCCGCAGAAATAGCCAAAGGCAGCGGCAGGCCGCGGGTCTATATCGTTGAACCGACGGGAGAATTTGAGAACGATCCCAACGTCACAGACAAGAAGTTCCCGGGCAACCCGACTCGGTCCTATCGAAGCAGGCTGCCTGTAAAAGTTGTTGGCGAACTCGAAAGCTGGGAACCCTATGACTCACAGTTCATTCAACAACTGAGAGACCGCATAGAGAATGGCATGGGCAAAATCATCAATTGATATGAGACTCCCCCTATGAAACGAGTATTCAGTCGCGGCGATAGGGCGCCTAACCCCTCGCTCAAGCGCCGACCCGTTTTGGCCGGCACCGTCGGCTTCGCTCTAACGTCAGGCGCCATAGCAATCTGGGAGACGTAGGACTAAACCCATGACCAAGATGAAAAAGCCTGAAGATGCGCCCGGTGCATTTCAAGCCGCCTGGAATGGCCACGACATGGCTGCTCTCGGTGTGCTGTTCGACCAGGACGCAACGTTCGTGAATCGCTTCGGGCACCATGTCCGGGGCGTTGCAGAGATCGTGGCACTCCACGTTCCGATTCAAAGTTGCCAATCGGTTCTAACATATGCCGAAATTTCCCATCCCCATAGATTCGATGCATAACATGTCGTGGTGGCTCTGGTTCACCGCGGCCTGCTTGGCGGTTCTAAACTTTGGCGTCTGCGTTGCCGTGTCACGGAGCGGTAACTACACTCGAGCGCAGGTACTCCTTCAATCTGCGCTTGTATGGATGTTGCCGGTTCTCGGAGCAATATTTGTCGCGCTTGTTCTTCATGCGGATGCAACGCCGCGCACGAGGGCTGGGCCGTTCATCCCGCCCACCGATGACCCTGGCGGCGCCAGCGGGGACCTTGGCGGAGGTGGTGGCCATGCCCCATAAAATATCAATCGACGCGGACCCACAACAGCAGGGAGAGGCTGTGCCGCAAGTGTTGATGGTCCGGTCGTCTTTACTTTAGGCCTCCAATTCCATGGCAGCGATCTTTGCATTCAAATGTTCATGCTGCGGTGAGCTGCATGAGGGCTCGCCGAGTTTTGCATTTCAGGCGCCAGATCCATACACCTGGCTAACAGATGAACAGAAACAAGACATCGGGCAGCTGTCCGATGACCTTTGCGTTATCCGCCATGTCGAAAGAACCGACCATTTCGTCAGGGCTGTTCTGGAAATTCCAATACATGGCGTAAGTGAGCCCTTTGTTTGGGGTGTGTGGGTTTCTGCAAGTCAACAGAGCTTTGAGCGCTATGTTCAAACCTTTGACACCCCGGTGGAAGGTGACGGCTTCTTTGGCTGGCTCTGCAACCAGATCGACCTGTATCCAACCGAGCAATCCAGGTCCGCAGATGTGTACATACAGCTGGGAGGTCTTCGGCCCAAAGTTGTCTTGCATTCCACAGTCAATGAGACTGATCAACTGGCAGTTGACCAGCTTTCGGGTATTACAGTTGAACGTGCCCAGTACCTGGCAGAGAGGGCTATGCACCAATGAGAAGGCGGCCTATGGTCATGTTCGGTTTGGCCCACATCCATTCCTACTGGACCTCTTCTTCGATAGGAGCAGCGGGCTGCCGTTGTGGTGCAGGTCCAGCAGAAATCCGCGCTGCGGCCGCACAGGATTAACAGCGAAGCCATTTCCAGCGAAGTCCCGGCGCGCCGGTATCATGGCGAGGCCCTAACCCCTGAAAACCGCATGACCATCCTGCTACTCCCCCTCGTCCTCTTTGCTCTCATCACCCTGATGCCTGTGAAATGGGCTGCCGGGTTTGTCGACGCTGGCAACACCAGCTATGGAGCCGCTGCCATTGCGGCGATCACCGCGCCCGTTGTGAGCCTGGTGGTCTTCAAGCTGTCCGGCGGGTTCATGGGCTTCGTGTTTGCCTTTATGGCCGGCATTGCGATTTACGCCGCGATTTTCCGCGTGCCGGGCCGCTCCCTCATCGGCTTTTCCATCATGGTCGTCGCTTTGCAGGCTGCTGTGCTGTTTGCCTTTGTCTCATTTGGATTCAAGACAGGGCAGGGGCTGGTTCTGACCCTCTGATGCGTCTGGCGCATGAACGGCTTCTTGCAGGCCTGGTTTGCGGGTACATGGATTGAGCCGAGGAGTCCCCATGCTGCACCACCTCAGCAGGCGAGGGGAGCTGATCAATTGTTTGTTCGCTATAAAAAGAATAGCTGCTTGGGCAGGCAGCTATTGGGCTGTCGGCCGATTTCATTCCTGAAAATCGCAAAAACAGCGATTCAGCCTGTTCCGGGAGTCTCAAAACGGGCCCGGGGGAGCCAAAATTTCCCAATTTAACAGCGAAAATAGGCTCTAGCCCAATAAGAGCATACCGGCTATGCTATCAAAATAGTAGCAAAATTCGGCATCCCCAGTGTACCGTCAGCCTCCTGAAAGCCCGTTATCCATAATTAAGAATTCAGTTTTGCTGATTTTCCAACGTTTCTGGCCGCTTGAGACAACAACCCCTCTGGAGACAACGCCGTGTTCAAGTCACTTCTGCTCACCAAGTCCGACGCCGGCTTTTCAGCGGCCATCACCGACACCGACGAGGCCCAGCTCCCCGCCGGTGACGTGCTGGCGCAGGTCGAATATTCCACCCTCAATTACAAGGACGGCCTGGCCATTACCAACAAGGGGCCGGTGGTGCGCAGCTGGCCCATGGTGGCGGGCATTGACGGCGCGGGCACGGTGCTCGAGTCGACTCACGCCGGCTGGAAGACCGGCGACCGCTTTGTGCACAACGGCTGGGGCTTGGGTGAAACGCGCTGGGGGCTGATGGCCGAACGCGCGCGCTTGCAGGGCGATTGGTTGGTGAAGCTGCCGGCAGCCTTCACCACCCGCCAGGCCATGGCGATTGGAACGGCGGGCTACACCGCCATGCTGAGCGTGCTGGCGCTGGAGCGGCATGGCGTGAAGCCCGGCGACGGCGAGGTGTTGGTGACCGGCGCAACCGGCGGCGTGGGCAGCGTGGCCGTCGCCTTGCTGGGCAAGCTGGGTTACACCGTGGTGGCGGCCACCGGCAAGGCCAGCGAGGAAGCCTATTTGAAACAGCTGGGTGCCACCAGCGTGATCGACCGGGCCGAACTGTCTGCACCCGGCAAGCCGCTGCAAAAAGAACGCTGGGCGGGCGTGGTGGACGCCGTTGGCTCGCACACGCTGGCCAATGCCTGCGCGCAGACGCGCTATGGCGGCGTGGTCACGGCCTGCGGGCTCGCGCAGGGCGCGGATTTCCCGGCGACGGTGATGCCGTTTATCTTGCGCGGCGTGACCCTGGCGGGCATCGACAGCGTGATGGCGCCGCTGGCCAAACGCCAGCAGGCCTGGGACCGGTTGGTAAAAGACCTGGACACTGCCAGGCTCGAGGCCATGGTGGAGGAGATTCCGATGGTGAAAGCGGCAGAAAAAGCGGCCGACTTGATGTCGGGCAAGGTGCGTGGCCGTATCGTCGTCAAAATCTGAGCATGAATTCAAAAAGCAAAAACGGAGACGAGACATGACGAGCTACGCAGACTTTTACCGCCAGTCCATCGACCAGCCCGACACCTTCTGGACCGAGCAGGCCCAACTGATCGACTGGCACAAGCCCTTCACCCGCGTCTGCAATGACGACAATCCGCCGTTTGCCCAGTGGTTCGAAGGCGGACAAACCAACCTCTGCCACAACGCGGTAGACCGGCACCTGAAAGACCGGCCAGACCAGCCCGCGCTGATCTACGTCTCCAGCGAAACCGGCGTTGAAAAAACCTACACATTCGCCGAGCTGCACGCCGAAGTGCAGCGCATGGCCGCCAGCCTGCTGGCCATGGGTGTCGTAAAGGGTGACCGCGTGCTGATCTACATGCCCATGATTGCCGAGGCCGCCTTTGCCATGCTGGCCTGCGCGCGCATAGGCGCCATCCACTGCGTGGTGTTCGGCGGCTTTGCCAGCGGCTCGCTCGCCTCGCGCATTGACGACGCCACGCCGCGCGTCATCATCAGCGCCGACGCCGGCTCGCGCGGCGGCAAGGTGGTGGCGTACAAGCCGCTGCTCGACGAAGCCATCCGCCTGTCAAAACACCAGCCCGAAGCCGTGCTGCTGGTTGACCGGGGCCTCGCGCCCATGCCTATCGTGGCCGGGCGCGACCTGCACTGGGAGACCCTGCGCGCCAAGTACATGCACGCGCTGGTGCACTGCGTGTGGCTGGACTCCGCCGCCATCAGCTACACCATCTACACCAGCGGCACCACCGGCAAGCCCAAGGGCGTGCAGCGCGACACAGGCGGTTATGCCGTGGCGCTGGCCGCCAGCATGAAGCACATCTTTGACGGCCGCGCAGGGGAAACCTATTTTTCGACCAGCGACATCGGCTGGGTGGTGGGCCACAGCTACATCGTCTACGGCCCGCTGATCGCCGGCATGGCCACCATCATGTATGAAGGCCTGCCCACGCAGGGCATGGACAAGCAGCCCAATGGCGCGATCTGGTGGAGCCTGGTCGAAAAATACAAGGTCACCGGCATGTTCAGCGCGCCCACCGCGGTGCGCGTGCTGAAAAAGCAGGACCCGGCCCTGCTCAAAAAACGCGACCTCTCCAGCCTGCGCGCGTTCTTCCTGGCGGGTGAGCCGCTGGATGAACCCACAGCCCGCTGGATCAGCGAAGGCCTGAACGTGCCCATCATCGACAACTACTGGCAGACCGAATCGGGCTGGCCCATCATCACGATTGCCAACGGCGTCGAAAAGAAGGCCAGCAAGTTCGGCAGCCCCGGCGTGCCCATGTACGGCTACAAGGTGAAAATCCTGCACGAGTCCACCGGCGAAGAGCTGACGGAGCCCAATGAAAAAGGCGTGGTCGTCATTGAAGGCCCGACGCCGCCCGGCTTCATGCAAACCATCTGGAAGGACGACGCGCGCTTCGTCAACACCTACTGGAAGAGCGTGCCCGGCAAGATGGTTTATTCAACCTTCGACTGGGGCATACGCGACGAAGACGGTTACTACTTCATCCTGGGCCGCACCGACGACGTGATCAACGTCGCCGGCCATCGCCTGGGCACGCGCGAGATCGAAGAAAGCATTTCAGGCCATGCCGGTGTCGCCGAGGTGGCGGTGATCGGCGTGGCCGATCAGCTCAAGGGCCAGGTGGCGATGGCTTTTGCTGTGCCCAAAGATTCGAGCGTGCTGGCCGACAAGGCAGCGGCGATGAAGCTTGAAGGCGAGGTCATGAAACGCGTGGATGGTGACTTGGGTGCAGTCGCCCGACCATCGCGTGTGCACTTTGTGTCGGCCCTGCCCAAGACCCGCAGCGGCAAGATGCTGCGCCGCGCGATTCAGGCCGTGTGCGAGGGCAGGGACCCAGGAGATTTGACTACGATGGATGACCCGGCGGCGCTGCAGCAGATTCGGGATCGGGTGGCTGGGTAGGTCGCCCCCACGAAGGACCGTGCGTCACAAAATCATCGGATACGCTTATGCAGGCGCTTCACAATTTCGTATCCCGCAGGGTGAATATCGCTTCGAAGTGAAGGTCTTTGCAGCGCCCGGCCAGTTGCGACAACACGGCTTTACCCAGGGCCGAGCGCGCCCTGGGATGCGTGATCAGTATGCGAATCCCCAGATCAGTCCTTGCGTGAGGAAAAGCTTTGCCTAGCTCTGCGCTATGCACCCATTCCGAATAGGCATTGAGTTTGCGGATGGCGCGTGGTTTGGTCAGGCCGTCTTCCAGTGGCCGGTCAATGACCAGAAGCAGCGTAATGGTGCCTGATTTGTCATCTACCTGAATGCCGTCCAGCTGGTGTATGTCGTTGACTCCCAGGCCAGCCGCAGGCGCGAATTTTGCGCAAAGAAGCAGCAGACTGATGAAAGAAATACGCCAAAGCAGAGATCGCATAAGAGGTTGGTAATTCGCAGTTTTAACTTTGGCGGAGACGTGAAGGGCGTTGCTAGTCCGGTAAGGCAAGCGCCATGCCTTCCATCATGCCTTTCGCTTCTGGTTCCGGGGACTCTGTCCAGACGCGGTTCCCGTTGGTAGCGGTGGGGCGGTTAGCGGCCTCCTGGATAAGAGCACCGACTAAACCAAAAAACTGACCAAAGCCACCACTTGGCTGTGAAAACGTCGCGAGTAGATAGAAAAAACGCCGTTCGTCTGATTGCACGCTGATCTCGGTAACGCGTTCCTGGCCCGCAGGGGTGGCGGCTGTGAGCCGCCGGGCGCCGGGCGCGACGCCGATGGCTGTATAGCTATTCGGTGGCATGGTGGCTACTTTGACGCCATCCACCAGCACGGTCACTGTCTCCATATCTCCGGAAATTCTCACCAGATACAGCAGCGCTTGCCCCGGCATGGGGTCTTGCAACTGTATTTCTTTTGGCTGCGGTGTGGCCGTAGCTGCGGGGGGATTGGCCCAGGCGCAGACGCTCGCAAGCAAAAGTATTCCTGATAGTGCGTGCCGGATCATCTTGGCCTTCAAGTTCGGGTGAATCGAGCCGTAGCGGCTGCTTGGCGTTGCTGATTCTAGAGGGCCGGGCGAACAAAAATGCCTTTGAGGGACCCGGGAGATTTTGACCACGATGGATGACCCGGCGGCGTTGCAGCAGATTCGGGGTCGGGTGGTGAGATAAGGGTTTTTTCAGGGCTACGCATGCTCACTTTGTACCTGCCGCCACGGTGGCCAGCAATAGTTCTGTTGCCTGCTGGATAACCGGGCCTGCCAAGGGTTCGCGTTGCATCACGGACATGGGGCCTTCGCCGAAGTACAAGCCGTCTGACACCAGAAAGCTCAAGCGCACATTGCCCGGCTTGGGCGGACCAAGGCGTGGCTTGTCCCAGGGGCCGATGCGTGAAACGATGCGCTCAGATGCAACGAACAGGCGCTGGACCATGGGAAGGAAGCTATCAATCCCTTCAATGATGACGAGCTTTCCGGATTGATTGACGTAGCGAACTCCACCTTCCGAAAAGGCGGCCAGCACGTCAAGGCCGCCGGCGAGGGGAACTTCGATGATGACGCCGAGAAGGACTTTGGGCGGGACCGCTTTGCCGGCCTGCCTGAGCTTTGAGAAGGCCAGGTATCGTACCCGTCCTTCCTGCGAGGTGTCGCAAGCCAATGTCTGCAGTTGAGGCGCGTCGGCGGGCACCGAGAAGAGTGTGGCCTGCCAAGGTGTTTGCTTCTGCCCCGGGGATGCATTGAAAGCGGCGGCGTCGTCGCAAAACAGCAGGTTGTAGATGGCATTGGCGGCATCGCCGGCATATGGTGTGTACGGAGGATTGGCTGTCGCCGCACTGGCGGGCGCACTGCTCACGCCGACGGAGGCGAGGAATTTTTTAAACATGAATGGGCCTCTATGGTGAAGTTCGATGCTGACACTAAGACAACAAGGTTCTGTCACGAAGCATGAACTGGAGCACGGATGCGCCTACAAAAGCCAGAAAAAAAGCGCCAATCCAGATCGAGAGCGGCAAGTCACTGAAAAAGGCTATGTTGCCGGATTTGTCACTGAAGTTTTGACAGAAGAATGAAATCGTCGAGTTGTACATGCAGTGAAGCGCAATGCATGGCCATAAGGACCTGCTTCGTTCATAAAGCCAGGCAAGGACAGATCCGGCAATCAATCCCACCATGAACTGGTAAATATTCAGATGAGCGGCACCAAATAACGCCGCTGAGGCAAAAATAGCGAACTTCCTGGGATATTGCGCCAGAAAACTGCGCACGATAATGCCGCGAAAAAGCATTTCCTCCAGAACGGGAGCCAGGATGCAAACCGTGATGACAGACATGGGATCGTTCGTCATCATTCTCTGGAACATCATTTCCTGTGATCTTGACAAAGGGAATGCCGAGACCATCACTGCATCCACTGACAACATGGCTAACACCAGTGCAGGAATCAGCATGGCGATAGGAAGCATCAACAGCATGATGGTGACGCTTGCCGAATTTCGGGACGCATGAAACAAGGCCCGGTAGCTCAGCTGCTTGTGATGCAGCACAAGGCTGAACACGCCGGCATAGCCAAGAACTGTTGCGATGCCCCAGACGCCGTTGAGTGCATCTCCGCGCAACCCGAGCATATCGGCTAGCGCCACCCATGCGACGTATTCAAACAGGAATAACGCAAGAACGATCAGCGCAGCCTGGCCCAGGGTTGGGAAGCTTGCGTACTTTTCTGTGGCCCTATTCATGCCGCCAACCTCGGCTGGCTTCCGGTCGCGAAACTGCGGGGCGATGTGGTGCGCCATCCATTTTGTGGTCCTCCCAAACTCTTGTAAGGCATGAGTTATATCAGTTGTCTCATCTTGAGAAAAAGTGTTGAGACTTTGTTTCAGCCAAGGGTTTCTACCCGGATACCTCCCGATGCCCGGTCGTAGCATGAGTCCCGCAAGGCCTTCGGGTAGTAGCTGACTTTTGGGGGCCTGCCCGATCCTGTGATGACAGCGATTCAACAAAAGGGGACCCCACATGACAACAAAACTCAACGTGAACGGCAAGGCCGTTTCCGTCAACGCTGAACCTGACACGCCCCTCTTGTGGGTGATACGCGATGAGCTGGGCATGACCGGCACCAAGTTCGGCTGCGGCGCGGCGCTATGCGGCGCATGCACCGTGCACCTCAACGGCAAGCCGGTGCGGTCGTGTCAGACACCGCTGTCTGCAGCTGCCGGCCAGAAAGTGGCCACGATTGAAAGCCTTTCACGCAACAACACACATCCGCTGCAGGTAGCGTGGATCAAGCATGATGTGCCGCAGTGCGGCTACTGCCAGTCGGGGCAGTTGATGAGCGCGGCGGCCCTGCTCACGAGCAACAAGAACCCGAGCGACGCGGACATTGACGCGGCGATGAGCGGCAACATTTGCCGCTGCGGCACCTACCCGCGCATCAAGGCGGCGATCAAGGATGCTGCTTCCACCCTGCGCAAAGCCTGAGGAGAATGATCATGACTGACAACACACTGGTCTCCCTCGATCGCCCTGATCGTCGTACCTTCCTCAAAGCCTCATCTGCCGTCACGGGCGGGCTGATGATGGGCGTCACGCTGGGCTTGCCGCTGGCAACCCAGGCCGCGGGCACGCTCTACACGCCCAACGCCTGGGTGCACATTGCCGATGACAACACCATCACGCTGTTGTCGGCCCGCTCCGAGATGGGGCAGGGCGTGTACACCTCCATGCCGATGTTGATTGCTGAAGAGCTGAACGTGGATTTGCGCAAGATCAAGGTGGCGATTGCGCCTCCGGGCAAGGTCTACACCAACGCCTTGCTGGGCGCGCAGATTACCGGCGGCTCGACCTCGGTGCGTGACGGCTGGGAAAAGCTGCGCATTGCGGGCGCGCAGGTGCGCATGATGCTGGTGTCGGCGGCGGCTGCCAAATGGAATGTCGATGCCTCGACGCTCAAGGCCGAGAACGGCATGGTGATTGGCCCCAATGGCAAGAAGGCGACCTATGGTTCGCTGGCCGAGGCCGCATCGAAGCTGCCGGTGCCGGAGAAGGTCGCGCTGAAAGACCCGAAAGACTTCACCGTGATCGGCAAACCCACCAAGCGGCTGGACACGCCGATGAAGGTCAACGGCACGGCCGAATTCGGCATTGACGTGAAGCTGCCCGGCATGGTCTACGCCAGCCTGCAGCAATGCCCGGTGATCGGTGGCAAGGTCACCAGCTTTGACGCCGCCAAGGCCAAGGCCATGCCAGGCGTGATCGACGTGGTGCAGATTCCCGATGGCGTGGCCGTGGTGGCCGACAGCTACTGGCATGCCTACAAGGCGCGCCAGGCGCTGACAGTGCAGTGGGACGAAGGCCCGGTCGCGGCCATCAGCAATGCCAGCATGCTGGAGGGCATACGCAAGGCGGCCGACAGCGGCAAGGTGATACCCATCATCGCGCCCAAGGGTGATACGGCGGGCGCCATGAAGGGCGCGGCCAAGACCTTGAAGGCCGAGTACGTTTCGCCGCTGCTGGCACACGCCACGCTGGAGCCGATGAATTTCACGGCCGACTACAAGAACGGCAAGATCCTGCTGATCGGCCCCACGCAATTCCAGCAGGGTGCTGAGGGCAGTGTGGCGGCGGCGCTGGGCATCAAGCCCGAAGACATCACGCTGAAGACGACCTTTCTGGGCGGCGGCTTTGGCCGGCGGCTGGAGCTGGACTTCATCGTGCAGGCGGCGCAAATCTCCAAGGCGGTCGGCAAGCCCGTCAAGCTGCTGTGGAGCCGCGAGGACGACACCACGCACGACTTCTACCGGCCCATGGCGGTGAACCAGCTCTCGGCCGGGCTGGGGGCCGACGGCAAGCCGGTGGCGCTGAATTTCAAGGTGACCTCGCAGTCCATTACGCAGCGCGCCTTTGGCCTGCCCAAGGACACGCTGGACCCTTTCATGGCCGAAGCCGGCGTGATGCCGTATGACATTCCGAACACGCAATACGACCTGGTGATCCACGACAGCGGGCTGCGTGTGGGCTACTGGCGCTCGGTGAGCCACGCGCTCAATGCCTTTGCCAATGAGAGTTTTGTCGACGAAATGGCGCTGGCGGCGGGCAAAGACCCGTATGCCTACCGCATGTCTCTGCTGGAAAAGCAGCCGCGCTTTGCCAATGTGTTGAAGATGGCTGCCGACAAGTCCGGCTGGGGCACACCGCCGCCGGCAGGGCGTAGCCGCGGCATCGCGCTGATGGAGGGGTACGACACCTACATGGCGCAGGTGGCGGAGGTGTCGGTGAAGGACAACCAGATCACGGTGCACAAGGTGACGGTGGTGGCCGACCTGGGCCGCATGGTCAACCCCGACACGGTGCAGGCGCAGATCCAGTCGAGCATCGTGTTTGGCCTGTCAGCCGCGCTGAACAACCAGATCACGTTGGACAAGGGCCGGGTGCAGCAAACCAATTTTGGCGACTACCCGGTGCTGCGCATGCATGAATCGCCGGTGATGGACATCACCCTGGTGCCCAGCACCGAGAAGCCGGGCGGCATTGGCGAGCCGGCCACGGCGCTGGTGGCGCCCGCGGTGGCCAACGCGGTGTTTGCCGCCACCGGCAAGCGGGTGCGCACGCTGCCGCTCAATGACAACCTGGCGAAGGCTTGAGGCCGCAGGGCTTTGAGGCCGGGCCGAGGCAGAAAAAACTGCGGGCTGCTAGCATTTGACGCATGGATAACATTGACCTCGAAGTTCTGAAGACCTCATCGCAGTGGCTGGCCGCAGGCCTGCGCTGCGAACTGGTGACTGTGCTTAAAACCTGGGGCTCCAGCCCGCGGCCTGAAGGCTCCATGCTGGCCATCTGTGAAGACGGCCGGGTGGTGGGTTCGGTGTCGGGCGGCTGTATTGAAGACGACATGATTGACCGGGCCCGCCGCGAGGGCCTCAGCCAGACGCAACCGGCCATCGTCACTTATGGCGTTTCAGCCGACGAGGCGCGCCGCTTTGGCCTGCCTTGCGGCGGCACCATTGAGCTGGCCATAGAACCTTTGTCAAAAGCCAGCCGCATTGACGAGCTGCTGCAGCGCTTGCAGGCCGGTGAGCTGGTGGCGCGCCGCCTTGATTTGCAGACGGGCGCCGTCACGCTGAGCACGGCGCAGCCCAGCCAGGGCATGCAGGTGTCTGAAGCGGCGCTGGTGACCTTGCACGGCCCGCGCTGGCGACTGCTGATCATCGGTGCCGGACAACTCTCCCGCTTTGTGGCGCAAATTGCGCAGGGCATGGACTACGCCGTGACGGTGTGCGACCCACGCGAGGAATACCGTGACAGTTGGCAGGTAGAAGGTGTGGAACTGGCCACCGGCATGCCCGACGACGTGGTGCAGGCCATGAAGCTGGACGCCCGCTGCGCGGTGATTGCGCTGACGCACGACCCCAAGCTGGACGACCTGGCGCTGATGGAGGCGCTGCGCTCCGACGCGTTCTACGTCGGCGCCATCGGCTCCCGGCTGAACAACCAGCGCCGCCGCGAAAGGCTGGCCGAACACTTTGACATGACGGCCGAAGAGCTAGGCAAGCTGCACGGCCCGATCGGCCTTTACATCGGCAGCAAGACGCCGCCCGAGATTGCGATTTCCATCCTGGCGGAGCTGACGGCAGTCAAGAATGGTGTGACGTCGGGACAGATGGCCAATGTCGCCGCTGCCAAGAGCCAGCTTGGTTTGCCGCCGACCGGCGAAGTCTGCGCCATCACGCAGTAGGCACGGCCGCCGCAAGTACGGCCGCAGTTTGGCGGGTCAAGCCGCAAATTCAGAAGAAAAAACGCCTGCAGGCCAATAGGGGTTTGCGCAAGCAGCTATTGTATTGATAGCAACTGATCAGGTGTCGACGGCCTGTGCGGCGCTCACGTCGAATGCCACCGGTGGCAAGCCTGCGCGTGAGCGTTCCGCCATGTGGGCCCAGGCTGCTTCCCGGTCCTTGACGCGCGCAGCCGCATCAAACAGGGGCGGGGGCGGTGTTTTGTTCCGCGCTGCGTGCAGCCTGGCCTTTAGCTGCTGCAACGCTTCTGGGTTGCGGCCTAGCCGCACAGCCTCCGCAACATAAGCCTGCGGGCTTTCCAGAATGCATTCAGGCAGGCCGGCAGCCTGCAGAATGCTTGCGCCCATGCGCGCGGCCATGCTGCTGCCGGGGCAGGTGATCGCAGGAACGCCCTGGCGCAGGGCTTCTTCCAGTCCGGGCGCGGCATTGAGGCGCAACGTGTCCAGGAACAGGTCGGCACAGCCCAGGTGGGCGGGTATCTCGGGCCAGGCGGCAAGGGCTGAAAAGATGAGCCGCTGTGCGCCCACGCCCGCAGCCTGTGCTTCGCGCACGAGGTTGGCTGCGGCCCGGCTGCAAAAAGGCAGCCACAGCACCGCGTCGGGCAGCGACCGCAGGATTTTCATCCAGCCGGCGAAGGTGGCCGCATCCAGCAGGGGCGGCAACAGGCATGAACACAGCACCAGGGTGTCCGCGGGCAACCCGGCTTTTTCGCGGGAAGGGGTCGTGGGCTCGGCATCCATGCCAAAGCTTCCCGGCCAGCAAGTTTGCGGCAGGCGGACGATGGGGCCGGCCTGGTCCTCCACCTGCGGGTGGATGAAGTGATCGGAAAGGGTGTAGTCCCATGCGCCCGGTACATGATGGCTGTAAAGGCCGGGCTCGCGCAGCTGCACGGGCGCGACTCGCATCAAGGCGATTTCCTGCCGCGTCCAGGCCGGGTTCAGGGCCTGTTCAACGTAAATATCAAGCCTGTCCAGCCGGATGCGCCCCACCGCTTCGAGGTCAGTCATGTGCCCCAGTTCATTCACACTGGCCGCATGGCGGCGCAAAACCTCCAGGTGCTCCGGCTGCGGACGTCCTGTGAAGGCGTAGACATGAATGGCAAAACGGTTGCTGTCGTGCAGCGCGAGTTGCTGCTCGAGCGCCCGCATCTGCCGGGTGTCGGCCAGGCTTTGCACGGCGAGGCCGATGTGGATGCGGCTGTCGCTCTGGAGGCGGCGTGTGCGCGAATCCGGCTTGAACGGCGGGCAGGGTTTGAGCCGGCTTTTTACAGCATCCAGGGTTTGCCGGCGCATCTGCTGCAGCGCGTCTTCGTCCATGGCGAGCGCCAAACCGTGGAAAGGCGAATCGCCCCAGTCGCGGGGCTTTTGGGTGGCAAGGGATTCAGCCAGGGCTTTCTGCAGGATATCCGTGAGCTTGTGGTGATGCCGCCAATCGCCGATGGCGATATTGCGGAAGGCTTGCCGGGTGTGGATATGCAGCGCGTCGTCCGCCACGTGGTCGGCGGCCTTGCCCTGGATGGTGCCCTCCAGTGCAGCACCTTCGGCGGTTTCCAGTTTCAGCAGGAACTCACCCAGCAGGTTGCGGGTGTTGCCATCGAGGTCTTTCAGGGCCGCGTCGGCTTTTTCGAGCTCACCGGTGAAAGCCAGAAGCGCGAGGTGCCGAAGTTTCAGTTCGACGTGTTCCGGAAATTGCGCCAGGGCAAGCCGCGTAGCCTCCACGGCCTCTGCGTAGCGCCGCGCGCCTGAGAGGTATTCGGCGAGGTTGGCGTGGTAAGGCGGGTGGCCGGGCTGAAGATCAAGGCACTTGCGGGCCAGGTGAATGGCCAGGTCCCACTGCGATGAGCTCGCCGCCAGGATGGCGACGTTGTTCAGGGAGCGCAGGTGGTCGGGGTTGAGTTCCAGGGCCCGTGCGTAGGCCGCCTGGGCCTTTTCAAGATCGCCGCAACCCTCTGCTGCAATCGCCAGGTTGGCTGCGCCGTCGGCGTCCTGCAGCAGCGATGCTTCAACGCCCAGCAGGGTGCGGTAGGCGGCCTGCGGGCGATCCAGCACGCTGAGCAGGGTGGCACAGGCGGACGCCGAATTGACATTCGTCGGCGAGAGGGCATGCGCCTTTTCAAAAGCCGCGAGCGCCAGTTCGGGCTGGCCGGTGCTGTCCAGCTGGCTGCCTTGCGACATCCAGGCCTCGTGATCCGCCTCACCGATACCGGGGCGGGTTTTATCCATCGCAACTGTGTCGCCGTCGTGCATGCAGGAATTATGTGGCACGGTGGGTTCGGGGATTCAGGCGGGCGCGGAGATAATCGCGGCTAATGACCCAAGGCCTCACTTCCACCGACCCCGGCGCGCTGCACCTGCTAGGCCGGTTCGGCGAGTTGTACACGGGCGCGGAGCGGGAACTGCTGGACCTCGCGCGGCTTCTGGCCGGCAGGCGCGCGGTCAAGCTGTGGTCCGATGTGCCGGTGCACCCGGCGTACGCCCCCGAGGGCATTACCGCCGTGCAGCCCTTTGCGCACCAGTTTCCCAGGGACGGCACGCTGCTGATAGGCGGCGTGCATCTGCAGCCGGGAATATGGCTGAAATACACGCGGTTTCAACGAATCATTCTTTTCCACAACATTTCACACCAGGGGCAGCTGTTTGCCATTGTCGAAGGCGTGCGGGAATACACCGGCCTCGACCCTGAGATTGTTTTTGTGTCCGACTGGCTGCGCCGCACTGCGGCATTGACCGGGCGCGTCATTCCCAGCCTGCTCGACCTCACGCCCTTTTCAGCGGCTGCCGTTGAACGTTTTGCCCGATGGCCGCATGGTGGAGCCCAACCGCGGCCTTTCACGGTCGGGCGTGCCAGCCGTGATCTGCTGGAAAAGCACAACCCGCAGGACCTTTCGCTTTACCGCATGCTGGCCAGCCGCGGCATACGGGTTCGCGTCATGGGCGGAACCTGCCTGGCGCCGGGTTTGGCCGGAACCGAGGGCATTGAGTTGCTGCCTGCGGGTGCGGAGTCCGTGCCGGATTTTTACCGTTCACTGGATGCGATGTTCTACCGCACCGGAAACTTTTTCGAGGCGTATGGACGGGTGGTGCTGGAGGCCATGGGTGCCGGTTTGCCGGTAGTGGCCCACGTGAACGGTGGCTACGCCGAAGTGATCGAGCAGGGCGTCTCGGGGTTTTTGATCCGCTCGCAGGAGCAGGCTCTCGACGCCCTGATGTCGCTCAATGATTCGGTGGATTTAAGGCTTCAGCTGGGCATGGCAGCGCAAGAGCGGGCCAGCCAGGTGCACGGCCCCGACGCAACGGAGCGCGACCTGGCGTTCTATCTCAAGTGAACGGTGACCGGCCGCCCCATCAGGGCGCGGCAAATGCTGCTGCGCCTGAATAGCGAATGTTTCCGTTGGTGCCGGTGTAAACCATGCCGGCGCGGCTTGCATTCACCCCGGTGAAGAAACCGTCCACGGTGAAAACCGGTCCACCGTTGGAGTAGCTGAACTGCCCGCCTGCAACACTGATATTGGATGCCGCAAAACCGCCAAGTGTCGTGACCACACCCATACTCAGCTTGGCCGTGCCGAAGTTGACGCTGAACGTTGCGGATGTCAGGGTTCCGGAGGCCACTGCCGCCTGTACGGACGTGTCGTAACCCGTGACTGGCGTCTGGCCGATCAGGTTGTAGCTGAGGGTGCCCGTTGTGGGCATCACCAGGGTAGGCTGGCCGATGATGTAGTGGAGATCATTGATGTTCGTGGTGCTCGGGTTGCGTGTGCCCGTGGTCCACGAACCCCAACCGATAAAGTCGCCCGCGTCGGTAGAGCCCGCCGAGCCTGCAAAGGCGTTGATGGTGGGGGTGAAATCCTTGCCATTGGCGCTGAGCGCGGTCAGTTTGCCGGTGTCAATGGTTGCGGAAGTGCCCGTGGCAACAGGCGAAATGGTGGAAGGTCCGAAATTGCCCTGCGAGTGGTAGGTTGCGGTTGACTTGAAATTTGTGAACGTGCCTGTGTTGACTGGCTTGACATCGGTCACAACCGCTTTATTGATGATGATGGGCTCTATTGGAGGTTCGGGCGTGGGTATGGGCGGGCGTACATTCGTTCGTTTCGGCGTGTCTGTGTTGTTGACCACCCGGACAGACTCACCTGCCGTCAGCCCGACACATCCCCCCGAATTGCAGACCTCAATCGCATCCAGCTCGGTTGTCACGCTCAGCGAGCCGTCCGGGTTGTACCCTGCATTGAAGCCAGAGCCGCGGATACCGATGGTGGCCGTCGTGGTGGTGACACGATAGTTTTCACGGTTGCGTTTGCCGATCAATCCGGTGATGGCCCGCATGCTGCCGCGCAGCAGGTCTACCAGGAAGCGGTCTTCCTTCGGGTCGGCCTTGTCCACATAGTTGGCGACCTTGAACTCTGTTCCCGGCTGCAGCGAAACGACACCGCCATCGGAGAACTTCACCTGGGCGCGGCCATCGAGGCCGGTGATGATGGCCTGGCCACTTTCGATGTCCTTGCCTTTGACCAGCGCGTCGGTCTTGCCGTCCGTGCGCCGCAAACTGACTTCGCCGGTGGTGAACTGGGCCACGCCCGCGGAAGGCGCTGCCAGGGCCTGCAGTGGGTAAATGGCGGCCAGCGCAATAACCAGGGCGGTGTGTTGGAGCTTGATGTGCGGGGTCATGGTGGTTCTCCGGGTATTCAATTAATGCGGACTGGGCGGCGCGCGGCGTTAAAAGGGGTGGCCTTGGTCACTGGGGTGGTCTCAGGACCAGGGTGGTCTGCTGGAAAACGGCCGCACCGGAAACCTGGCCCGCGTTGGGGCCCGCGCCGGTAACCGACGAGGCGCTATAAACCAATGCGGCGCGGCTGGCCTCGTTGCCGGTGAAGAAGCCAGTGACATTCGCTCCTGAGGAGTTCGTGATCTTGGCGTTGTTGATGTCGATGCTGCTGCTGACGCCATAGTCATTTCCGCCAAAGCGCGTGGTGAGGTCCACGCTGCCATAGCCTTGTCCGACGCCAAAATTGGCGACCAGCGAACCGCTGACAAGCTGACCCGCGCCCAGCAGGCTGGAGAACGCAGTGCCACCGGCGAACTGGTAAGTGCCCTGCATGTTGTCGGCCGGCATCTGGGCCGTCGGCGTGGGCCGGCCCATCACAAAGTGAACGGATTCAATCGCGCTGGGCGAGCCCCCCACGAACTTTTGCCCCGTCACCCAGCTGCCCCAGCCAACGAAGTCGGGATCGGACGGCGCACCCAGCGCGCCTTTTTCCATCGTGGTGAGGCCGGGCGTGCTGCGGAACTGGGTCAGGACGTTGCGGCTGTCGAGGCTGTCGACATCGATGGGTTTGCCGCTGAGGAAGCTGGTCAGCACAGCGGTGCCGGCCTCGGGGTAGTAGCTTTCGACCACCGGGTTGGCCGCGCTGTCGGTGAACGCAATCGCGGCGGCCAGGTCGGTGAACACCTGTTTGACGGGTGTGGTGGGGACAATGGCGGGCTTGCCGTCGGACGTGGTCTGGTTGCCCGCAACGACCACCTCCTGGACGGGCGGCGGCGTCGGCACGTTGGCCCGCGTATTGGTGCGAACTGGCGCCTCGGAGCTGGTAATGACCCGCACCGACTCGCCGGCCGTCAGGCCGACGCAGCCACCGGCGTTGCAGACCTCGATGGCGTCCAGTTCCGTCGTGATGCCCAGTGATCCGTCCGGGTTGTAGCCCACGCTGAAGCCGGAACCGCGTATGCCTATGGTGGCCGTGGTGGTCGTGACCTTGTAGTTCTCGCGGTTGCGCTTGCCGATCAGGCCGGTGATGGCCCGCATGCTGCCGCGCAACAGGTCGACCAGGAAACGGTCCTGCTTTGGGTCAGCCTCGTTGACATAGTTGGCGATTTTGAACTCGGTATTGGGCTGCAGTGACACCAGGCCGCCATCCGAAAACCGGACCTGGGCGCGGCCCGCGGCACTCGTCAGTATGGATTCGCCGCTTTCAAGCGGTTTACCCTTGGCCAGTGCCTCGGTTTTGCCGTTCGCGCGCAGCACGTTGACGTCGCCGGCGATGAACTGGGCCACGCCGGCTGATTCGGCGGCGAACGATTGCACGGGGAAGGCCGCCGCAATCACGACCGACAGCACGGCGTGTTTGAGAGAGCGTTCCCGGATGGTTTTCATGGGGTGTCTGGCGGGGCGTGTTCAGTCGGCACGGCAGGTTTAGAAGTCGCGGCGCACGGTCACGGAGAAAAGGCTGCGGTTGTAGTCGGAAATGGCAATGTTCGACTTGACGGAGGTCAGTGACAACTGCGGCGTCACGCGCCAGAGTTTGGCGGGCACCCAGTTGAGTCCAAGGTTCAGATTGAGCTGCCTGTCGCTGCGGGTGACCAGGAACAGCGGATCGGTGCCGCCGTATTTGCGGTCTTCATAACTGATATTGCCAAAAAAGGCGAGGTCGTCCCTGATGGATTTCTGTGTACCCAACCGGATGCCGAACAGGTGGTGGCCCATGTGCGGAACGCCGCTGGCTTTTTCCTTCTCGGCACCCACATAAATGCCCCCGAAGACCAGCAAACCGTCGCGGAATGCATGGGCGTAGGACGTACCCAGCACGGTTCGGTCCGCATCACGAAGCGATTGACCCGGATAGCTCAACTCGCCCCATTGCAGGTAAGTGCTCCACTGGCGGAAGCCGTCGATGCGGTAGGTCCATTCGCCGACCAGGCCTTGCTGGTCGCGCGCGCGGGATCCGGCGACGGTATAGCTGCCGGCCTGCACGACACCGGTGAATTCGTGCTTTTCGTAGCGGTAGCTGGCACCGGCGTTGACATCAACCTGGCCGGTGTTGAAGTCGTTGTACTTGGCATTGATGCGCGAATTCCCGCTTGCGTTCGCGATCAACGACCAGCGCGGGTCGACGACGTAACGGGCTGACAGCCCGCCGCCCAGGGTCATGAAGGCATCTTTGGTCTCAACACCCGAAGCATTGAGGGTGAAAATTGCGCCGCCAAAAAGCGGAACCGCGACATTGGGATTGCCGGGGCCGCTGTTGACATTGGTGTCGTAGCCAACGCTGGCTTCCAGGTACGGTTTGACAGACGAACGGGCAGCTTCTTCCGTACGGTCGATGGCCTGCAGGAATTGGTCGATGGTGGCGGCGGCCTCCGCCGGGATGTTGTCTTGTTTGGCTTCCATTAACACCTTGCGTGAGCCGGCGTTGTCCCCGACGGCAAAAAGTGCCCGTCCAAGCTCCGCGCGCGCACGGGAGTTGGCCGGCTGCACCGCCAGCACGCGTTCGAGCGCGAATATGGCGCGGGTGAATTGCCCTGTGTCGTTGGCGGCGATGCCCAGCACCGTGTCGAAGTCGGGGTCGCCTGCGCGTGCGGTTTCCTGGGGCTCAAGCAGATCGAAGGCTTTTTGTGCCTGGCTCTGGTCGAGCAGCGTACGCGCCTGACTGACCAGTGCATCGACTTCCGCATGCGCTGCAGCGGCCATCATGACGGCGAGAAGGATGCCGGTACTTTTGAAGATGAAGGTTTTTTTTGAAGACATAAGTATTGGGTTTTACCGGTCCCGGGTAACAACTCGTAAGTAACAAAAGTTTTATATCACGACGAGGGGTCTTTCAACGCTTTTTTACACCCCAGCCACCCCGCTCAAGTGCATGGAGGCAACACCTTTTGAGCGTTTGGCGGGTTGGTTGGTGATATTTACGTGTTCGCCTTGCGTGCCTAGGGTATTTACGGGTTTTTTGAGGCGGCTTCAGGCTTAATATTAGCAATTACTTATATTAAGAATAAATCGCTATGAACGAGATGATCCAAACCAGTGCGCAAGTCGAGAGGGGCCGTGTGTTTGAACTGGCGGCCGAGTTGTTCGCCGTGCTCGCAACGCCGATGCGCCTTCGCGTCTTGAGCGCCCTGTGCGAGCGTGAAAAGTCCGTGAACGAGTTGCTGGCGGAGATCGACACCACCCAGCCCAATCTTTCCCAGCACCTGGCCGTGCTGTACCGCACCGGTGTACTGGCCAAGCGCAAGGAAGGCACCCAGGTGATTTACCGCGTTCAGAGCGAAAAAGCCGTGGCGCTGTGCCGCAGCGTCTGCACCCAGATCGCCATTGAGCTGGATGAGCCGGGCGGATTGTCGCCGGCCGAAAGCTTGTCGCCGCGATCCGCCTCCCACGACGCCTGAACCGAAAGAACGCCTTTTATGCTGAGCCGTTTCATACAGCGCGCACCGGAGAATTTCCTCTCAGGAGCGCAAATAGCGGACGTGCGCGCCGGGCGCCGCGGTTTTCTGGCCGGGGCGTTTGCGGCTGCGTCAGCCGGGGTGGCGGCGGTGGGCCAGGCACGGGCAGCGACTCCGGAAGGCGATACCAATATCCTGAACCTTCCCGCCCACAGCAAGGGACTGGGCCAGCCCGTGGCGGCCCGTGGTTACGGCCTGCCCAGCGAATGGGAAAAAAACCTGCAGCGCCGCGAAAGCCCGGGCCTTACCCGCATCGGCCAGGCCAGCGTGAGCTTTTGCCCTTTGCAGGGTCTCTTCGGCATCATCACGCCCAGCGGCCTGCACTTTGAGCGCCACCACCAGGGCTGGTGGGACATCGACCCTTCGAAACACCGGCTGATGGTGAACGGCTCCGATGACGCCATGCTCAAACGCCCCATGGTCTTCAGCATGGATGAGCTGATGCGCCTGCCGAACGTCAGCCGCATGCACTTCATCGAATGCGGCGCCAACACCGGCATGGAGTGGGGCAATGCGGCGGTGCCA
Source organism: Polaromonas sp. P3_B4 (assembly GCF_056402835.1). Taxonomy (NCBI): domain Bacteria; kingdom Pseudomonadati; phylum Pseudomonadota; class Betaproteobacteria; order Burkholderiales; family Comamonadaceae; genus Polaromonas; species Polaromonas sp. P3_B4. The sequence goes on along the minus strand of NZ_JBFUGQ010000001.1, from coordinate 1,667,928 downwards.
ACGGTGCAGTACACCCACGGCATGCTGAGCTGCAGCGAATTCACCGGCGTCCCTTTGCGGACCCTGCTGGAGCTGTGCGGCGCCGACCTCAAGCGCGCGAAGTTTATCCTGGCTGAGGGAGCCGATGGCTCAGGCATGACCCGCACCATTCCCATGAGCCTGGTGATGAGCGGCGAAGTGCTGGTGGCCTATGGGCAAAACGGTGAAATGCTGCGTCCTGAGAACGGCTACCCGCTTCGGCTCGTAGTGCCTGGCGTGCAGGGGGTTAGCTGGATCAAATACCTGCGGCGCATCGAGGTGGGCGACATGCCTTATGGCGCCAAGGATGAGACGATCCATTACGTTGACTTGCAGCCCAGCGGCCTGCACCGGCAATACACCAGCATCCAGGAAGTCAAAAGCGTGGTGACCTCGCCCAGCGGCGGGCAGGTGCTGCTGCAAAAGGGCTTTCACAACGTCACGGGCCTGGCCTGGAGCGGCCGGGGCAAGATCAAACGTGTGGACGTTTCCGTGGACGGTGGGCGCAACTGGGCGCCGGCGCGCCTGGAGGGGCCGGTGCTGGCCAAATGCCTCACGCGTTTTAATGCCGATTTTGTATGGGACGGCAAACCCGCCATTTTCCAGAGCCGCGCTGTTGACGAGACCGGCCAGATCCAGCCGACGTACAACGAACTGCGCAAAGTGCGAGCGTCCCGCAGCATTTATCACAACAACGCCATCCAGTCGTGGTCGCTGGAAGAAAACGGCGAGGTGAAAAATGTCCAGATCTAAGGCTTTGTCCGTTTCTCATGGCGTTCGCGTTGCGATGGGCTCACTGCTGCTGGCGGGTGTCACCCAATGGGCTGCGGCTGCTGACAAACCGGCGGTTCTCTCCGGCATCGGGCGCACGGCGACACCAGCGGAAGTCAAGGCCTGGGACATCGATGTGCGGCCCGACTTCAAGGGCCTGCCCAAAGGGCAGGGCTCCGTGCGGCAAGGTGAAGTGATCTGGGAGGCGCAATGCGCGTCCTGCCACGGCAGTTTTGCCGAGTCGTCCGAAGTGTTCACGCCGATTGCCGGCGGCATCACGGCCGACGACATCAAGAATGGCCGTGTGGACGGCTTGATGCCTGGCTCCAACCAGCCGAACCGCACCACGTTGATGAAAGTCTCCACGCTGTCGACGCTCTGGGACTACATTAACCGCGCCATGCCCTGGAACGCCCCGAAAACATTGACGGCCGACGAGGTTTATGCCGTCACTGCCTACATCCTGAACCTGGGCAATATCCTGCCCGACAACTTCACCTTGTCGGACGCGAACATCCGCGACGTACAGGCCCGTTTGCCGAACCGCAACGGCATGACGACGTCGCACGCGATGTGGCCGGGCAAGGAGCTGGGCGGCACGGCGCGCCCCGATGTCCAGGGCTCGGCCTGCATGAAAAATTGCGCCGGCGAGGTGGTGGTCAAAAGCTTTTTGCCTGACTACGCGCGCAACGCCCATGGCAACCTGGCCGAGCAGTCGCGGATGGTGGGCGCCAGCCGGGGTGTGGACACCACCCGGCCGCCAATGGCCGCAATAGTTGAATCAAATACGGCCCTAAACCAGACAGGACGTGCGCAAGCAGCTCCTGAAAAGATAGCAAACTCCACGCCGGTTGCTGCTGTGCAGCCGCCAGCTGTCGTTAAAACCGCCGCGCCCGGCGTTGCGTCCGTCATGCCGTTGCTGCAAAAAAATACCTGCACCGCCTGCCATGGCATGGACAGCAAGCTGGTGGGGCCATCCTTCAAGGATATAGCCAACAAATATAAAGACCGCGCCGATGCGACGGTTTACCTCTCGGGCAAAATCAAGGCCGGAGGGCAGGGTGTCTGGGGGGCAATCCCCATGCCGCCGCAGGCACTGAGTGCGGCGGAGTCGGCGCAGATTTCCCAATGGCTGGCTCAGGGCGCGTCAAAATGAGGTGCATGGAAATTGACGATGTCGAGACAGCCGGCTTCAATTTTTTTGACAGCATGCTCGGGATAAGTACCGTTCCGCGGCTTGACGTTTTTGTGTCCAATCGTTGTTAGTTTTTCAGACATTCAAGTTATATAAAAAAGGAGTTCACCATGGAACGTCGTGATTTTCTGGCCAGCAGTTCTGGCGCCACTGCGCTGGTGCTGGTAGCGGCCACCGGGCTGAACCCGGCCCACGCGCAAAACGCGCCAGGCTGGAACAAGGCCGCTTTTGACAGCAAGTCCCTGGCCGATGCCGCCAAGGCCATGGGCGCGACCAGCGCTCCGGTTGAAAGCAAGGACCTGCTGCTGCAGGCGCCTGAAATTGCCGAGAACGGCAATGTGGTGCGTGTCGGCGCGCAAAGCAACATTGCCAACACCACCCAAATTGCGCTCGTTGTCGAAAAGAACCCCAGCGCGCTGGCTGCCATGTTTGAGATTCCCGCCGGCACCGACGCCAACGTCTCGACCAACATCAAGATGGGCCAGTCCTCCAATGTTTACGCGCTGGCGAAGGCCGGTGACAAGTACTTTTATGCAGTGAAGGAAGTGAAGGTCACTTTGGGCGGTTGCGGCGGTTAACCGGCTACTGCGCGGCTGTGATCCGTCGTTGCGGGGCCCGTCCGGAAATCCTCACGACCCTCAAGGTCGCTCCGGTTTCCAGCCACCCGCGCCTAGGCTGACAGCCGCTCGCTACGCCGGCAACGTTGCTAAGAGAATTTAAGGATTGAAGGAGAAAAAATGTCAGAACCGATGCGAATCCGGGCGCAGGCCCAAGGCGATAAAACCACCGTGCGCGTGCTGGTGAGCCACGAAATGGAAAGCGGCCAGCGCAAGGACGCGGCCGGCAAGACCGTCCCGGCCTGGTTTATCCAGAACATCAGCGCCACCTGGAACGGCAAGACCGTGATGAGCGCGCAGTGGGGCACGGCCGTGTCCAAGAACCCTTTTGTGCAGTTCAGCTTCAAGGGCGGCAAGGCCGGCGACAAGATCGCGGTCAGCTGGGTCGACAACCACGGCGACAAGCGCACCGACGAAGCCGTCATTGCCTGAATCCCGGCCGTTTTCCCGCAGCGGCACATTGGCTGCCCCACAATGATATTTGAGGAGTCCACGATGAAGTTGAGCCTGTTTGGGCTGGCGGCCCTGGCCGCCATGGCCACCTTGTCATTGCCTGCGGCGGCGCAAAAGAGCACCGCTGAAGGTATTGCCGAATACCGCGCCATGCTGGCTGACGGCAACCCGGCCGAGCTGTACGAAGCCCGTGGCGAGGCACTCTGGAAACAGGCGCGCGGCCCCAAAAATGCCTCGCTTGAAAAATGCGACCTGGGCAAGGGCCCGGGCGTGGTGAAAGGTGCTTTCGTCGAGCTGCCGCGTTTCTTTGCCGATACCCAGCGGGTGCAGGACATGGAGTCGCGCCTGCTGACCTGCATGGAGCAGCTGCAGGGTTTTAATGCCGCCGAGATCGCCAAAACCCCTTTCGGCGTGGGTGAGCAGAAATCCATCGAGTCGCTGGTGGCCTATATCTCGGGTGAATCGCGCGACATGACCTTCAAGGTGCCGCAGTCGCACGCCAAGGAAAAGCTGATGTACGAAGTCGGTAAAAAAGTGTTTTACCTGCGCGGTGGGCCCTACGACTTTTCCTGCGCATCGTGTCATGGCGAGGACAACAAGCGTGTCCGCCTGCAGGATTTGCCCAACCTCACCAAACAGCCCGGCGCCGGCAACGGTTTCGGCGCCTGGCCGGCCTACCGTGTCTCCAGCGGTGACCTGTGGAGCATGCAGCGCCGCCTGAATGACTGCTATCGCCAGCAGCGTTTCCCTTTCCCGGGCTACGCCTCTGATGCCACCATCGCCCTGGGGGTGTACATGGGCGTCAACAGCAAGGGCGGTGCTTCCATTGCGCCGGCCCTCAAACGCTAATCAGGCAGGAGAGAACTGATGAACACGATTTACACCAAAGCCGCACTGTCCACCGCCTGTCTGGCATCGACGGCCTTTTTCCTGTCCAGCTGCGCCATTGCGCCCACGGCGCAGGAGGTAGACGAAGCCACCCAGCAGGTGCTGAAAAGTTCCTTCCGTGAGCAGGGCATCGCGAAGATGGACCGCCTGACGCTGGACGCTTCCAACCAGGCCTGCTCGGAAGCCGCCGGCAAGCCGCTGGAGGAAAAAGCAGCCAAAGCCATTGAAGAAGCCAACCTCAAAACCGTGAAACTGCCTTCCGATGGCAAGTACCTCGGCAGCTGGAGCGAAGGCGAAAAAATTGCGCAGAACGGCCGCGGCCTGACCTGGAGCGACAAGCCCGGCGAAGCCAATGGCGGCAGCTGCTACAACTGCCACCAGATCAGCAAGGCTGAACTGTCTTTCGGCTCCATCGGCCCCAGCCTTTACAACTACGGCAAGCTGCGCGGCGTAAGCAATCCGGCGTCGCCCGAGAGCAAACCCATCGTGGAGTACACCTGGGGCAAGCTGTGGAACGCCAAGGCTTACAACGCGTGTTCCGACATGCCGAGGTTTGGCCATGCTGCCATCCTGAACGAGCAGCAGATCCGTGACGTGATGGCGCTGCTGCTGGATCCGAACTCGCCCATCAACAACTAATCTGAGTTCTTTATGCCGCCAGGCCAATAGTGGCGGGCGCAAGCAGCTCCTGAATTGATAGCAACTTGATACTTTGCCTGGGTAGCCGGGCAGGATGACCAACGCCATGAACCTGTCCCGCCGAGAGTTTGCAAGTGTCATGGCCGCTGCGCTGGCTGCCGGTTTTCCTTTGCGTGAGGCCGGCGCCGTCCAGGCCGCCAGCTTGTACGAACTGCCCCGTACTGGCAATGTGCACTTGCTGCACATGACCGATTGCCATGCCCAGCTGCTGCCGATCTACTTTCGAGAACCTTCCGTCAACCTGGGCGTGGGTGCGATGCGCGGGCAGGCGCCGCACCTGGTGGGCGAACATTTGCTGAAGGCTGCCAGCCTGAAGTCGGGTACGCCCGAGGCGCATGCGTTGACCTTCCTGAACTTCGAGCGGGCCGCGCGCCAGTACGGCAAGGTGGGCGGTTTCGCACACCTTGCGACGCTGGTGAAGCAGCTGAAGGCTGGCCGCCCCGGCGCCTTGCTGCTGGATGGCGGCGATACCTGGCAGGGTAGCGCTACGGCGCTCTGGACGCAGGGCCAGGACATGGTGGATGCAGCCAGGCTGTTGGGCGTGGATGTGATGACGGGCCATTGGGACTTCACCTATGGCGAAGAGCGCATCAAAAAAATCGTCGAGCAGGACTTTGCCGGCAAGGTCGACTTTATTGCGCAAAACGTCAAAACCAGCGACTTTGGCGACCCGGTGTTCAAGCCCTACGTCATCAAGGAAATGAATGGCGTGCCCGTCGCCATCGTCGGCCAGGCTTTTCCCTACACGCCGATTGCCAACCCTGGCTGGCTCACGCCGAACTGGACTTTCGGAATTCGCGAAAGCGAAATGCAGGAAACCGTGAACGAGGCACGCGCCAAGGGTGCGCAGGCCGTGGTGCTGCTCAGCCACAATGGCATGGATGTGGACCTCAAGATGGCCTCGCGCGTCACGGGGATCGACGCAATTCTGGGCGGCCACACCCACGACGGCGTGCCGGTGCCTGTCATCGTCAAAAACCCGGGCGGGCAGACCATCGTGACCAACGCCGGCAGCAATGGCAAGTTCCTGGGCGTGCTGGACCTCGACGTCAAGGACGGCAAGGTCGCCGGCTTTAAATACCGCTTGCTGCCGGTGTTTGCCAACTTTTTGCCCGCGGACGCAGCCATGAATGCGCTGATCGACAAGGTGAGGGCGCCTTACACCGCCAAACTGGGTGAAAAACTGGCGGTGACGGAAGGCACGCTGTACCGCCGGGGTAATTTCAACGGCAGTTTTGACCAGTTGATTCTGGATGCTCTGATGGATGTGCGCGGCGCCGAGATCGCCTTTTCGCCCGGATTCCGCTGGGGAACTTCGTTGCTGCCCGGCCAGGCCATCACGCGCGAGCATGTGATGGACCAGACCGCGATCACGTATCCCTGGACCACGCTGACGGACATGCGCGGCGACATGATCAAGACCATCCTGGAGGACGTGGGCGACAACCTGTTCAACCCCGACCCGTATTACCAGCAGGGCGGCGACATGGTGCGTGTGGGCGGTTTGACCTACACCTGCGAGCCCGGCGCCAAAATGGGTGAACGCATCCAGGACATGCGTCTGGGCGGCAAGCCCATCGAAGCCGGCAAGACCTACAAGGTGGCTGGCTGGGCGCCGGTGGCGGAGGCTAGCAAAAATGCCGGCCCTCCGGTCTGGGAGGTGGTGGAAAGCTACCTGAAGGCCAAAAAGGTCATTCAACCTGTCAAACCCAACACTCCGCGGCTTGTGGGTGTGACCGGAAATCCGGGCCTTGCCGTCTGACTTTCAGCCCCCAAATACAGCAGTAACTTCAACGCATGTGAGAGCATGTAAGAGGTATGTGAGAGCGTTGGGGTGCGCAGAAACCATGGCCTTTTCAGGTATGGTCATGAGCACCGTCTTTCCGCTGTCACAGTTCGGTGGCACAATCTGGGTTGTTTCTGAAGGCCCTTCCTGCCACAGTCGCATCCGCTAATCGGTCCAGCCGTGTTGCGGAAGGTTAATTAACAAGCTTTAACCAGCTAATGTTTCCCAAAGGGAAACGGAGGTCAGCGGATATGAGTTCCAACCCGGCAGCGTCGTCTGTCTATTCTGCCTATCAAGGCAACACTTATCTCTTCGGCGGCAACGCGCCCTATGTCGAAGAGATGTACGAAAACTACCTTGCCAACCCCGGCAGCGTGCCCGACAACTGGCGCGAGTATTTCGACGCACTCCAGCACGTCCCCGCCGTAGACGGCAGCAATGCCAAGGACGTTCCACACCTGCCGGTCGTCAACGCCTTTGCCGAGCGCGCCAAGCAGGGCCAGACCAAAGTTGTGGTCGCCAGCGGCGCCGACTCCGAAATGGGCCGCAAGCGCACGGCCGTCCAGCAGTTGATCGCCGCCTACCGCAACGTCGGCGCACGCTGGGCCGACCTGGACCCGCTCAAGCGTGCCGAACGCGACAAAATTCCCGAACTGGAGCCGTCTTTCTACGGTTTCAGCGACGCCGACCAGGAAACCGTGTTCAACACCAGCAACACGTTCTTCGGCAAAGACACCATGAGCCTGCGCGAGCTCATGAACGCGCTGCGCGAAACCTACTGCGGCACCATCGGCGCCGAATACATGTATGCGACCGACCAGAACCACAAGCGCTGGTGGCAGCAAAAGCTCGAATCGATTCGCAGCAAAGCCAATTTCACCAAGGAAAAGAAACTCCACATCCTGGACCGCTTGACTGCAGCCGAAGGCCTGGAGCGTTTCCTGCACACCAAGTACGTCGGCCAGAAGCGCTTCTCGCTCGAAGGCGGCGAGAGCTTCATCGCCTGTATGGATGAGCTGATCCAGCAGGGCGGTATCAAGGGCGTGCAGGAAATAGTGATCGGCATGGCCCACCGCGGCCGCCTGAATGTGCTGGTCAATTCCCTGGGCAAAGTCCCCGCCGACCTGTTCGCCGAATTCGACCACACCGCACCTGAAGACCTGCCCAGCGGCGACGTCAAGTACCACCAGGGCTTCAGCTCCGACGTGACCACCCCTGGCGGCCCGGTCCACCTGACTTTGGCTTTCAATCCCTCTCACCTGGAAATCGTCAACCCCGTGGTTGAAGGCTCGGTGCGCGCCCGCATGGATCGCCGTGCCGACCCCAAAGGCCTGCAGGTGCTGCCGGTGCTGGTGCACGGTGATGCCGCTTTTGCAGGGCAGGGCGTTGTGATGGAAACGCTGGCGCTGGCCGAAACCCGCGGTTATTTCACCGGCGGCACGGTGCACATCGTGATCAACAACCAGATCGGTTTCACCACCAGCGACCCGCGCGACAGTCGCTCGACGCTGTACTGCTCCGACGTCGTCAAGATGATTGAAGCGCCGGTGCTGCACGTCAATGGCGATGACCCGGAAGCCGTGGTGCTGGCTACCCAGCTGGCCCTCGAGTTCCGCATGGAGTTCCAGAAGGATGTCGTGGTCGACATCATCTGCTTCCGCAAGCTGGGCCACAACGAACAGGACACGCCTGCGCTGACCCAGCCGCTGATGTACAAGAAAATTGCACAGCACCCCGGCACCCGCCGCCTGTACGCCGACAAACTGACGGCGCAGGGCATGGGCGACACCCTGGGCGACGACATGGTCAAGGCCACGCGCGCCGCGCTGGATGCCGGCAAGAGCACGTTTGATCCGGTTCTCACCAACTTCAAGAGCAAGTATGCGGTTGACTGGGTGCCTTACCTGGGCAAGAAGTGGACCGATGCCGGCGACACCGCCATCCCGATGGCCGAGTGGAAGCGCCTTGCCGACAAGATCACGGCCATCCCCGCGACCGTGACGCCGCATCAGCTGGTCAAGAAGGTGTATGACGACCGCGCAGCCATGGGCCGCGGCGACGTCCCTGTGGACTGGGGCATGGGCGAGCACATGGCGTTTGCCTCACTGGTGGCAAGTGGCTACCCGGTGCGCCTGTCGGGCGAAGATTGCGGACGCGGCACGTTCACGCACCGCCATGCCGTCATTCACGACCAGAATCGCGAAAAGTTCGACACCGGTACCTATGTGCCGCTGCAGAACGTGGCCGACAACCAGGCTCCGTTCGTTGTCATCGACTCCATCCTGTCTGAAGAGGCGGTGCTGGCGTTTGAATACGGCTATGCATCGAACGACCCGAACACGCTGGTGATCTGGGAAGCCCAGTTCGGCGACTTCGCCAACGGCGCGCAGGTCGTGATCGACCAGTTCATCGCCTCGGGCGAAGTCAAGTGGGGCCGCGTCAATGGCATCACCCTGATGCTGCCGCACGGCTATGAAGGCCAGGGCCCGGAGCACAGCTCGGCACGCCTGGAGCGTTTCATGCAGCTGTCGGCGGATACCAACATGCAGGTGGTGCAACCGACGACCGCCAGCCAGATCTTCCACGTGCTGCGCCGCCAGATGGTGCGCAACCTGCGCAAGCCGCTGGTCATCATGACGCCCAAGTCGCTGCTGCGTAACAAGGACGCCACCTCGCCGCTGTCCGAATTCACCAAGGGTGGGTTCCAGACCATCATCCCCGAGACCAAGGATGACATCAACAAGAAGGCAGACAAGGTCAAGCGTATCATCGCGTGCTCGGGCAAGGTGTATTACGACCTGGCCAAGAAGCGTGAAGAAAAGGGCATTGACGATACGGCCATTATTCGTGTTGAGCAGCTTTATCCGTTCCCGCACAAGGCTTTTGCGGCCGAGCTGAAAAAGTACCCGAACGCCACCGACATCGTGTGGTGCCAGGACGAGCCACAAAATCAGGGTGCCTGGTTCTTTGTGCAGCACTACATCCACGAGAACATGTTCGAAGGTCAAAAACTGGGCTATTCCGGCCGTGCTGCTTCGGCATCACCGGCTGTGGGTTATTCGCACCTGCACCAGGAGCAGCAAAAGGCGCTGGTGGACGGCGCGTTTGCCAAGCTCAAGGGCTTTGTGCTGACCAAGTAAGGTCGCCCCTTCCCGAACCAAGAACACGAATACAAGAACGAACCCGAAAGAATCAACATGGCTATCGTAGAAGTCAAAGTCCCCCAGTTGTCCGAGTCCGTGGCCGAGGCCACCATGCTGCAGTGGAAGAAAAAAGTCGGTGATGCAATCGCGGTGGATGAAATCCTGATTGAGATCGAAACCGACAAGGTGGTGCTGGAAGTGCCGGCGCCTTCCGCCGGCGTGCTGACCGAGCTGGTCGTCGCGGACGGCGGCACGGTGGTGTCAGATCAGGTGATTGCCCGGATCGACACCGAAGGCAAAGCGGGTGCCGCTGCTCCTGCAGCCGCTCCGGCGGCGGCCGCTGCAGCACCTGCCGCTGCTGTTGTCTCCGCGCCTGCACCCGCAGCCGGTGGCTCCATGGCTGGCGTTCCCATGCCGGCTGCAGCCAAGCTGATGGCCGACAACAACCTTGCCGCTGGTTCGGTGCCTGGAACCGGCAAGGATGGCCGCGTTACCAAGGGCGACGTCCTCGGTGCGGCTGCTGGCGGTGCCAAGCCGGCCGCTGCTGTTGCCATTCCCACAGGCGTGCCTACTGCGGCCTTGCCGCAGGTTGCTGCTTCCGCCAAACCTTCCGATCTGGGTGACCGTCCCGAGCAGCGCGTGCCCATGAGCCGCCTGCGCGCGCGTATCGCCGAGCGCCTGCTGCAATCGCAGGCCACCAACGCCATCCTGACCACGTTCAATGAAGTGAACATGGCGCCGGTGATGGAAATGCGCAAGCGCTTCCAGGAGAAGTTTGAAAAAGAACACGGTGTGAAGATCGGCTTCATGAGCTTCTTCGTCAAGGCCGCTGTGCATGCGTTGAAGAAGTATCCCGTGCTCAACGCATCGGTTGACGGCAATGACATCGTTTACCACGGCTACTTCGACATCGGCATCGCCGTCGGTTCCCCGCGCGGCCTGGTGGTGCCCATTCTGCGCAATGCAGACCAGATGAGCTTTGCCGACATCGAGAAGAAGATTGCCGAATACGGTGCCAAGGCACGCGACGGCAAGCTGGGCATTGAAGAAATGTCCGGCGGTACTTTCTCGATCTCCAATGGCGGTGTTTTCGGCTCCATGTTGTCCACGCCCATCATCAACCCGCCGCAGTCGGCGATCCTGGGCGTGCATGCGACCAAGGACCGTGCCGTGGTCGAAAACGGCCAGATCGTGGTCCGTCCGATGAACTACCTGGCAATGAGCTATGACCACCGCATCGTCGACGGTCGTGAAGCTGTGCTGGGCCTGGTGGCGATGAAAGAAGCGCTGGAAGATCCTGCACGCCTGTTGTTCGACATCTAAGGCTGTCGATGCGCCGCCTCGTCGCCTGCCTGGCCTGCACGTTGAGCGTGGGTCTGGCTGCGGCTGCTGCGCCGGCTGGCGACAACTGGAGCGGTTACTACGGGCTGCAATGGGTCAGTGTTTCGCAGGCGGAGTCCCGGCTGGTATTGGCGAAGGCGCCGGATGCTGACCCGGGGAAGCTGGTTGAAACATACCAGTCGGACCTGGCGCGATGGACCATTGCCGATGTGCGGACCCCTACGGAAACCGTATTCCTGCGCCGCTTTCTCGCGGAGGAGTACGAGGGCTTTGGCTGGGCCGCGCTGCATGCCGCCGGCGGGATTGAATGCCTCGATGCCAGACATTTGTTTGTCTGCAAGACCACGCCCGGAACGACCGTGAAAATTGGCCGCGATGGTCCCCAGCAGGAAAGCCTGCAGGCGCGCACCGGTGTATTTGGAATCGTCCTCCATGCGGGGGCGTTTGAACTCAAGAAGGAATAAAGAAACATGTCTAAACAATTCGACGTCATCGTCATCGGTGGCGGCCCCGGCGGTTACATTGCCGCGATTCGCGCCGCCCAACTGGGTTTCAACGTCGCCTGTATCGACGAATGGAAGAACGCCAAAGGTGGCCCGGCCCTGGGTGGCACCTGCACCAACGTGGGCTGCATTCCGTCCAAGGCGCTGCTGCAATCGTCCGAACATTTCGACCACGCCAGCCACCACTTTGCCGATCATGGCATCGAGGTCAAAGGCCTCGGCCTGGATGTCACGAAGATGCTTGCCCGCAAGGACACGGTCGTCAAGCAGAACAACGACGGCATCGTCTACCTGTTCAAGAAGAACAAGGTCACCTTTTTTCACGGCCGCGGCTCCTTTGTCGCTGCAAAAGACGGCCTCTATGACGTCAAGGTCGCCGGTGCCGCTGAGGAAACCATCTCCGGCAAGCACATCATCGTGGCCACGGGTTCCAACGCCCGCGCTCTCCCGGGGGCACCATTTGACGAGGAAAACATCCTGTCGAATGACGGCGCACTGCGCATCGGCGCCGTGCCCAAGAAGCTGGGCCTGATCGGCTCCGGCGTGATCGGCCTGGAAATGGGCTCGGTCTGGCGCCGCCTGGGTGCAGACGTGACGGTACTGGAAGGCCTGCCGACGTTCCTGGGCGCAGTCGATCAGCAGATCGCCAAGGAAGCAAAGAAAGCATTCGACAAGCAGGGTCTGAAAATCGCGCTCGGCGTGAAGGTCGGCGAGATCAAGAGCGGCAAGAAAGGTGTGAGTGTTGCCTATACCGATGCCAAGGGCGAAGCCCAGACCCTGGAAGTGGACAAGCTCATCATCTCCATTGGCCGGGTAGCCAACACCCAGGGCCTGAACCCTGAAGCCGTTGGCCTGAAGCTCGACGAGCGCGGCGCCGTGGTGGTGGATGAGGAATGCAAAACCAGCCTGCCCAATGTCTGGGCTATCGGCGACGTGGTACGCGGCCCCATGCTGGCGCACAAGGCCGAGGAAGAGGGCGTTGCGGTTGCCGAGCGCATTGCTGGGCAGCATGGTCACGTCAACTTCAACACGATTCCCTGGGTGATCTACACCAACCCTGAAATCGCCTGGGTGGGCCAGACCGAAGAGCAGCTCAAGGCTGCCGGCCGGGCATACAAGGCAGGGACTTTCCCGTTCATGGCCAATGGCCGCGCACGCGCGCTGGGTGACACGACTGGCATGGTGAAGATGCTGGCCGATGCCGCGACGGATGAAATTCTCGGCGTGCACATCGTCGGTCCGATGGCCAGCGAACTGATCGCCGAATGTGTGGTGGCCATGGAATTCCGGGCCAGCAGTGAAGACATTGCCCGCATCTGCCATGCCCATCCGTCCCTGAGCGAAGCGACCAAGGAAGCCGCGCTGGCAGTCGACAAGCGCACCTTGAACTTCTGAGCACGCAGGCAAGAAGTCGGTGAATCAACCGGTGCGCTCGGCGTACGACGCCGAACTTGCGGCGCGGGGCTATCAAAGCGATCCTGCCCAGTTGCGGGCAGTCGAAGCGCTTGAGCGTTGCGCCTCTGAGTGGGCGGCGTTCAAGGAGCAGCGCTCCAATGCCATCAAGAAGCTGATAAACCGGCCTGATATCCCTCGTGGCGTGTACATGCACGGAGGCGTTGGCAGGGGAAAAAGTTTCTTGATGGACTGCTTTTTCGGGGCTGTCCCGCTCAGGCGCAAGGTACGGCTGCACTTTCACGAGTTCATGCGCGAGGTGCACCGGGAGTTGCAGGACCTTCAGGGTACGGCGAATCCGCTGGATGAGCTGGGCCGGCGCATTGCGAAGCGATACCGGCTCATCTGTTTTGACGAGTTTCATGTGGCGGACATCACCGACGCGATGATTCTTCATCGTCTGTTGTCGGCGCTGTTTGACAATGGAGTCGGCTTTGTCACAACTTCCAACTTTCTGCCGGACGAGCTGTATCCGAATGGCATGCATCGCGACCGTGTTCTCCCGGCCATTGAACTCCTGAAGGCCAAGCTGGAGGTCATCAGTGTTGACAACGGGACGGACTACCGCGGGCGCACGTTAGCCCAGGCGAAGCTCTATCACACCCCGCTAGGCCTTCAGGCCGATGCTGAAATGACTGAAACTTTTAATGCGCTGGCAGAGTCTCAGGATGAGAACCCGGTATTGCAGATTGAGTCCAGGCAAATCCAGGCCAGGCGCAAGGCGGGGGGGGTCGTCTGGTTTGACTTCAAGACGCTGTGCGGTGGTCCGCGTTCGCAAAACGATTACCTGGAAATAGCCACGCAGTTTCATACCGTGCTGCTAAGCGATGTACCGCATATGCCGGTGCGTATGGCGTCGGAGGCACGGCGGTTTACCTGGCTGGTGGATGTGCTGTATGACCGCCGGGTCAAGTTGATCATGTCGGCAGAAGTCGCTCCTGAGGCGTTGTACACCGAGGGGCCGCTGGTACACGAATTCCCCCGTACGGTTTCCCGGCTCAACGAAATGCAGTCAAAGGAATTCCTGGCGCTTGAACGCAGAAACGTGGATACAACACTCACATGAAGCATCTGGTTACCGCCTGTTTTCTCATCGCTTTAAGCGTGCTCGCGAATGCGCAGTCCACGGTCGAGACGGCTGCACCCGCTGACCAGATGCGAAGCATTGATGCCGAGCGGACGAGAATCAGCGCCGAACGCAACAGGCTGGAAGCAGGATTTTTGGCTGAGGATGCAGCCTGCTACGACCGGTTTGCCGTCAACAGCTGCCTGGGAAAAGTCAATGACCGGCGGCGCGAAGCCATGGCAGACCTTCGCCGGCAAGAGCTGTCGCTCAATGACGAGGAACGCCGCATCAAGGGTGCGGAGCAGATCCGTAAAACGGAAGAAAAATCGTCACCGGAGAAACAGCAGGAAGCCGCGGATCGTCGGGCGAAGGCTCTGGAAGACTCCCAGTCTCGTCTTGAGCGGGAAAAAAAGAAAACCGAAGACCGTGCGGCGGCCAAGGCAGGTGAGCAAGGTAGTAGTGACGCGAACGCTGCCAGATTAAAAAGCGGTCAGGAAAAATCCCAGTCCAGAAGCGAAAAGCAGGCTGTTGCAGCGGAAGAGGCTAAAAAATTCAACGACCGCCAAAAGGAGGCGCTGGAGCGCAAAGCCCAGCATGAAAGAGATCGTCTGAAGCAGACCAAGCCGCCAGCGAAGTCCTTACCCTTACCCGACTAAGCGGGCCGGTGGCTCAGCGGCCAAAGGCTCGAGTTTGACAATCACCAGCGAGAGATTGTCACCGCCGCCTCGCGCGCGGGAACGTGCTTTCTGAATCAGGAATTCAGTGGCTTCACGGGGTGACAGCATGGACAGGGCTGAGCCCATTTCACTGGTGCTGAAATAGTGCCAGACCCCATCGCTGCAAGCCAGCAGGACGTCTTCAGGCCGGAGTTGCGGGATGAAATGGTGGGTAATAGGTGGCGCATCTTCCGTACCCAGGCAACCCATCAGGATGTTTGACTGCGGATGAACATTGGCTTCTTCCTCAGTAATCTCGCCTTTGTCCACCAGAGTCTGCACATACGAATGGTCCACCGTCCTGTGTACCAGCTTGCTGCCCTGGTAATGGTAGATCCTGGAGTCTCCGGTATGTACCCAGTGACAGTCCCCACCCGGGTTGATCAGAAATGCCGCCAGCGTGCTGTGCGGTTCCTGCTCAGCCGAGATCGCAGTCAATTTGATGACGATATGGGCCTCTTCAATGACCTGCTTGAGCATCGCAGGCGCATCGTCCGTTTCCGGGGCATAACGTTCAAAAAGCTGCTTGGCCGTCAACATGACCTGATCGGAGGCTTTGCGCCCCCCGCTACGGCCTCCCATACCGTCCGCCACGATACCCAGCATGCAGCCGGGAATGCGTGAGTGACTGAACAGGTTGACCTGATCCTGCTGGTAGTCCCGATCGCCTTTATGGATACCGGTGGACGCTGTGATTCGATAACCTTTGGACATTGTGTGGTCGTTCAAGCGCGAGCTCGATTTATGGTCGCAATCGACGTATTATCAAGCGAAGCAGCGTGTACGGATAAAAACCTTGGACTTAAATCTACATTCCCCGGAACGCCAGCTGATCGAACTCAAAATGGAGCACGCCGATCTCAATGCGCTGGTGGACCTGACCGCGCACGCCTTTCCCATTGACGAGTTGTTGCTCAGGCGCCTCAAAAAGCGGCGTTTGCAGCTTCGTGACCAGATTGCACAGCTTGAGCTGTCGCTGGATCCCCCAGAGCCTGCTTGATGACCCTTGCGATTGAAGTCGAAGAGGCCTTCGCGCCGGGAGGCGTCCTGTCGCGTGCCGCTGAGCATTTTGTGCCTCGCAGCGGCCAGACCGAAATGGCCCTGGCCGTGGCGCGTGCCATTGAGGGTGCATACCCCTTGGTGGTCGAGGCCAGCACCGGCGTCGGTAAAACTTTTTCCTACCTGGTCCCCGCTTTGCTGAGCGGCGAGCGTGTGTTGTTGTCGACGGCGACCAAGGCCTTGCAAGACCAGCTTTTCGGTCGTGATTTGCCGCGCCTGGTGGAGGCGCTGGGTCTTCCGGTCAGCACGGCGCTTCTCAAGGGGCGGGCCAGCTACCTGTGTCTGCACCGCATGGAAATGGCGCGTCAGGAGGCTTATTTGCCCGACGGCGTTTCCGTGCGCGCCCTGGCCAAAATTGAAGAATGGTCCAAGCTCACGCGCACCGGCGACCTGGCCGAACTCCCGGGGCTGGACGAACGTTCGCCGATGATTCCTCTGGTGACCTCCACGCGTGAAAACTGCCTGGGCGCCACCTGTCCGCGTTTTCGGGCCTGTCATGTGAACCTGGCCCGCAGGGAGGCCATGGCTGCCGACGTGGTGGTGATCAACCACCACCTGTTCTTTGCCGATCTGGCGGTGCGCGAATCCGGCGTCGCTGAGTTGCTGCCTTCCGTGCGCATCGCCATCTTCGATGAAGCGCACCAGCTCAACGAGACCGGTGTGCAATTTCTGGGAACAAACCTGACCACGGGCCAGCTTCTTGATTTTGCAAGGGACATGCTGGCAACTGGCCTGCAGCTGGCCCGCGGGCTGGTGGACTGGCAGGAGGTGGTGTCGACCGTCGAGCACGCTGCGCGCGAGCTGCGTCTGTGTGCCGGGAAACAGTACCCAGGCACCAAACTGCGATGGGTGGGTGAGTCTCCGGAGGGGTTGAATGCGGCTGAGTGGACCAGTGCGTTGCAAGTCATTCACACGTCTTGCGAGCAGGCTTCTGCCGCCCTGGATACGGTCAGTGAAATCGCGCCTGATTTCGTTCGCCTCCATGAGCGTGCCGAGGAGCTGGCGGAACGCGCCCAGCGCTTCGTTCAGGCATGCGAGGCGGGCTGCGTGCGCTGGGCTGACGTGGGAACCCAGCTCCGGCTGGTCGAATCGCCGCTGGATATTTCGAAGGCGGTGAAAAGCAAAGTGCTGGGCGCTTCCGCCGGCTCGGCAAAGTCATGGATATTCACTTCTGCCACACTGGGAGATGACGACAAGCTCAGCTGGTTTACCAAGCCTTGCGGGCTGGAGGATGCCGAGGTCTTGCGGGTAGGAAGTCCTTTTGATTACGAGAGGCAGGCGGCGTTATATGTGCCTGGGGTGTTCCCCAAACCGGGAGACCCCGCGCACACCATGAAAGTCGCCGAAGCTGCAGCCAGATGGTCGAGACGTCTCGGGGGGCGCACTATGGTTTTGACGACCACACTGCGGGCTTTGCGCACCATTGGTGATGCACTCAGAGAGGTTTTTCTGAATTCGCCGGACATGGAGGTGCTGGTTCAGGGGGCCATGCCCAAGCGTGTGCTGATTGAACGCTTCCGAGAAGGCAATGCCAAAGGCGGCAAAGGCTGCGTGCTGGTGGCTTCGGCGTCATTTTGGGAGGGCATTGACGTGCCTGGCGACGCGCTTCAACTGGTTGTCATTGACAAGCTGCCTTTTCCTCCTCCGAACGACCCGCTGGCAGAGGCGCGCTCAAAGCTCCTCGAATCACAAGGACGCAGTGCTTTTAACGACTATTTTCTGCCCGAGGCGGCGGTGGCTCTCAAGCAGGGTGCCGGGCGTCTGATACGCCGAGAAAGTGACCAGGGGGTGTTGGTGGTGTGCGACAGCCGCCTGGCAACCATGGGTTATGGGCGGCGTTTGCTGAGAGCTCTTCCGCCGATGCGGCGGTTGGCATCCGAGGAGGAGCTGTTCGACCGGCTGGAAGCTCTTACCAGAACTTGTACCAAGGATTGTCTCCCGACTTGAATCCCTTGCTTAAGTATTCGCTTTGCGGGTAGCTCTTTTCGAGGATACGGCGGGTATCGTCACGCAATTCAACCATACCCAGCGCTTCGTAGGACTTATAAAGAATGAAGGTAGCCTCTTCCAATGCGGGTACATCGCGGTAGTCGGCGATTGCACTCTGCGCACGGTTGATTGCCGCCACGTAGGCACCCCTTGAGTAATAGTACCGCGCGACATGCACTTCGGATTGGGCCAGCGAGTTCACGATATAGCTCATCCGCAGACGGGCATCCGGCGAGTATTTTGACTCTGGAAAGCGAGTCACAAGATCCCTGAATGACTCAAAGGATTCCTTGGCTGCTTTTTGGTCCCTTTCGGACAAGTCCTGACGGGAGATAAACCCGAAAATGCCGAGATTGTCATTGAAGTTCACCAGGCCTTTGAGGTACAGCGCATAGTCCAGGGCCGGGCTGGCCGGATGCAGTCTCATAAACCGGTCCAATGTCGCGATGGCCTGGGCTTGTTCTCCTCCCTTGTACTGGGCATAAGCTTTCTCAAGCTGCGCTTGCTGGGCGAGGGGGGTACCTGCAGCACGGCCTTCCAGTTTTTCGTACAACGGGATCGCCTTGTCATAGGCCCCGCCGCTGGCCTCATCCTTTGCTTCGGCGTAAATCTTGTTGGGGCTCCATGTGGCCGTCTTGTCGGGCGCAGGGGTGCTCGAGCATCCGGCAATCACAAAAGATAAAGCGCAAACGGCTGCAAAAAGCGGCATTGCATTGGGAACAACCGATAATTTGGTGGAAAACATTGCAATCGACCTTCTTGATGACTGATTCAGAACAAAGCAAATTGATTATATCGGGCGCTACTGCGCCTGAGGAGGTTCCCGATGAGGCGCTGGAGGAGGGCGATACGGCTGTCGAGGTGGAGTTGCGGCAGGTAGCTGTCCCGGTCGAAAGCCATGGCAGCCGTCTCGACCGCGCGTTGGCCGCCATTGTGCCCGAGTTCTCGCGCACGTATCTTCAGCAGTTGATCGACTCAGGCATGGTGAAACTCGGGGGCTCTACAGTCACCAAGACATCCACGAAGGTCAAGGCTGGTGATGAACTCGCCATTGAGTTGCGTCCAACGCCGCAAAGCCAGGCATTCAGGCCTGAAGCGATGGCACTGGACATCGTGTTCGAGGACGCTTACCTGATGGTGATCAACAAACCTGCCGGGCTGGTTGTGCATCCGGCGCCCGGCAACTGGAGCGGGACCTTGTTGAACGGCTTGCTCGCGCATGATCCGCAGGCCGTCTTCCTGCCACGCGCCGGCATTGTTCACCGCCTTGATAAAGACACCAGCGGTTTGATGGTGGTCGCCCGGCAGCGGACGGTGATGGACCAGTTGGTCGGCCTGATCGCCGCCCGCGACGTGAGCCGGGAATATGTCGCACTGGCCCACGGTGCCTGGCTGGGCGGGAAAACCCGGCAGGTAGAAGCTGCCATTGGGCGGGATCCACGCAACCGTTTGCGGATGGCCGTGGTGGACTTGGAAAAGAATGCCGGGAAGTCGGCATCCACTATGGTGTCGCTGCTTCAAAGTGCCGGTGAGCACTGCCTGGTCAAATGCAAGCTGCACACCGGTCGCACGCACCAAATCCGGGTCCATATGGCCTTCATTGGCCATCCCCTGGTATCCGACGAGTTGTACGGGGGGGCTCCTGCTCCTGGGCTTGGCCGTCAGGCGCTGCATGCGTGCCGGCTGGCATTCGAGCATCCGGTGACTGGCAAAGTGATGGAATTCCGGTCGGACCCTCCGGCCGACCTTCAGGCCGCTATTTCCGGTTTGGGCCTGATATACAATCAAATCCAGTAGTTTTCAGCTACCTGCACCATGGCATCCTGATCAGGAGATTGCGTATTGGGTGCCCTGCGCGCCAAGCGCCGAACCCACGTTTTCCCGGCCTTTTTTTCCGCTTTTTTTCGGAACGACCACAATCATGAATACGACGGATGCAAAACGCGTCCTCGAAACAGCACTTATTTGCGCGCAGCAACCATTGCCCCTGCGCGAAATGGGAGTTCTGTTTAACGGGGTATTGACTGCGGACAGCCTCAAGCTGGTGCTTGAGGAGTTGCAAAGCGATTGGTCTGGTCGTGGCGTGGAACTTGTTCACGTGGCGACGGGATGGCGCTTTCAAAGCAGGCCGCAGATGCGTGAATATCTGGACCGGCTGCACCCCGAAAAACCCCCGCGTTATAGCCGTGCCACACTGGAAACCTTGGCCATCATTGCGTATCGTCAGCCGGTGACGCGCGGTGACATGGAGGACATCCGGGGAGTCACGATCAACAGCATGATCCTCAAGCAGCTCGAAGACCGCGGGTGGGTGGAGGTGATCGGCCATCGGGAAACTGTCGGCCGGCCGGCACTTTATGCCACCACCCGGCAGTTTCTTGACGACCTTGGGGTCGAGTCGCTGGACCAGCTTCCCGTGATGGACGACAGCCCGAATCAGCTTCCGATGCTCGAGCAGATTGAGTTTGGCATCTCTGAACTTGCGGGCAAGCCGGAGGCGGACGCGGATGGTACAGATGTTGAGCGGCTTGAGCCTGCTGTGCTGGAGCCTGCTGTGCTGGAGCCCGTGTCAGGCACGGTTGAAGAGTTTGAGATTGGTGAGATCGCCGAGGCGCCAACTCTGTACACGCAATCAGAGGTCGCTGGCGACAGTGATACCGAGCCTCTTGAGAGCAATGAGACCGGTGGCGATGAGCCCACCCGAATGTAAATCATGACCCAACAAGACCCTCCTGCTTCCGAATCTGCGGACACACCTCGTGAGCCGCAGGACAAGGTGCTCATAGAGGAGCAAGCCTTGCAAGATTTGCCGGAAGCAATAGCACGCTCCGAGTCCGGCCCCGCGCAAGCCATCCGTGCTCCAGCGCCGCGGCCTTCAGCCGGCCGCAACGCCCCAGCCCCGGGTGCCATCCGGTTTGAGGATGTCGTGACGGGGCAATTCGATGCTGATGAGGAAGACGTTGCCTTGGCATTGCCCAAGCGAGTGCTCGCGCCCCAGCCCGAAACCCCCAAGTTGCACAAAGTGCTTGCCCAGGCGGGGCTGGGTTCACGGCTGGAGATGGAGCAACTGATTCTGGAGGGGCGAATCTCGGTCAACGCTGAGCCTGCCCATATAGGACAACGCATCCAGTTTGGCGATACGGTCAAAGTCAATGGCAAGCCAATCCGGGTGCGTATCGACCCGCCGCCGCCGAGGGTGATTGCCTATCACAAGCCCACCGGAGAGGTGGTCTCGCATGATGACCCGCAAAACCGTCCGACCGTTTTTCGCCGTTTACCCAAGCTGTTCCAGGGAAAGTGGCAATCGGTCGGTCGCCTCGACTTGAATACGGAGGGCCTTCTGCTGCTGACCAGTTCGGGTGAATTGGCCAACAAGCTGATGCATCCGCGTTTCGGCCTGGAGCGTGAGTACGCTGTCCGTGTGCTCGGTGCGCTCAGTAACGAAGAGAAAAAACGTCTGCTCGAAGGTGTGAACCTGGATGACGGCATGGCCCAGTTCAGCTCCATTGAAGCCGGAGGGGGGGAAGGCGCTAACTGCTGGTACAAGGTCACCATTTCCGAGGGGCGTAACCGCGAGGTCAGACGGATGTTTGAGGCAGTGGGGCACGCTGTCAGCCGCCTTATTCGCATCCGCTATGGGGCCATGGTTCTCCCGCGCGGCCTTAAGCGTGGCGCGTTTGTCGAGCTTGATGAGCGCGATATTTGGGCCCTGACAAACGCTTTGACCCGTTCTGAATCTCGCGCAGTGCTTGAGGGGGCGCAGGGAGCCGGCATTCATGGGGAGGGGGGTGAGCCACCGAGACGGGGACCGCGCCGAAACGAACGGCAGCGCGGGGACCGCGGACGGCCGTCAGCGCCAAACAGCGAAGCATCTCAAGCGCCGGTACAAGGCGGATCGGGGGACGATCAGGAGATTCATGATCCACATGAGTTGCAACCGCCGCTGAATCTTAACGATTCTGCATCCCGTGGAAACCGGCGCCGCGGTGGCAAGGGGCGCAACCAGGGCGGCAATCCGGGTGGTGGTTTCCGGACCGGCCAGCCGCAAGGCAACGGCAATGGAGTACAGGGACAAAAACGGCGGGATGACCGTGGTGACAAAGCTGCCGGAGGAGCGCAGCCCGATCCGATGAAAACCTCATTTGGTTATATCGGTGCGGACACTTTTACCCGGCAGCGACAGGGGCAAGGCCAGGGTCAGCAGCGTCGCGGGGGCGGTGGTACGGGCGGAAACGGTACCGGTGGACCGCGCCGCGGCGGTGCCGGTGGTGGAAACCGGGGGGGCGGCAATCGCGGCGGTGGGAGCCGTGGCGGAAATCGATGACCCCGCAGAGGCACCTCAAACCGCAAGGTTGATTTGAGCCAATACGCCTACAGGTTAAAATCATGGGCTTTATTCAAATTTTTGAATAATTTACGACTCCAAAAAATTTAAGTTAAGGAAATCTCATGGCAATCGAGCGCACTCTCTCCATCATCAAACCCGACGCCGTGGCGAAAAACGTCATTGGGCAAATCTATGCGCGTTTTGAAGCTGCTGGCTTGAAGATTGTGGCCGCCAGGATGGCTCACTTGTCGCAAGGCGAGGCTGAGGCTTTTTATGCGGTGCACAAAGAGCGCCCATTCTTCAAGGACCTGGTTTCCTTCATGATTTCCGGTCCCGTCATGATCCAGGCGCTGGAAGGTGAGGGCGCCATCCTGAAAAACCGTGATCTGATGGGAGCTACCGATCCGAAGAAGGCTGCCGCCGGCACCATTCGTGCGGATTTCGCAGACAGCATTGATGCCAATGCCGTCCATGGTTCGGATGCCGCTGAAACGGCCAAGGTGGAAATTGCTTTCTTCTTTCCCGGCATGAACGTTTACTCGCGTTAACTATGTCTCGCCCCATGCTTTGCTACACCCAGCCAGGGCCGTCGCTTGCTTGGGGCAGTTCAGTCGGTTCTCTACTGCGATGACTGCCAACCTTCTTGACTACGATCTGGATGGTTTGGCGGCCTTTTGTGGGCAGCTTGGTGAAAAGCGTTTTCGCGCCACACAGCTTTTCCGCTGGATCCACCAAAAAGGGGTTGCGGATTTCGGGCAAATGACGGATTTGGCAAAATCCCTGCGCGACAAGCTGGCAGGATCAGCTCAGGTCGTAAGCCCCACGGTGGTTTCCCGGCACGATTCCGCCGATGGCACTATCAAATGGTTATTTGATGTCGGTGCAGGCGATATCATTGAAACTGTTTTTATTCCCGAAACCGACCGAGGAACATTGTGCATTTCCTCGCAGGCCGGTTGTGCTGTTGGTTGCCGGTTCTGCTCCACGGGTCATCAGGGTTTCAGCCGTAACCTGACCACGGGAGAGATCGTTTCCCAGCTATGGTTTGCCGAGCATTTCCTGCGGCAACATCTAGGCAGGGATGAACGGGTGATTTCCAACGTCGTCATGATGGGCATGGGTGAGCCCCTGCAGAACTACTCGCAGCTCCTGCCAGCCCTGAAGGTCATGCTTGACGACCATGGTTATGGCCTATCACGCCGACGGGTGACGGTATCGACATCGGGCGTTGTGCCCATGATTGATCGGTTGGCCGGGGACTGCCCGGTAGCCTTGGCTGTATCGCTGCATGCACCGGAAGATGGACTGCGCGACAACCTTGTGCCTTTGAATAAAAAATACCCCATAGCCGAACTGCTTGCGGCTTGTACCCGCTATCAGTCATCGGCACCCCGGGACTTCATCACGTTTGAGTATTGCATGCTCGATGGTGTGAACGACCAGCCAGAGCATGCGCGTCAGCTCGTATCGCTGGTTCGGGCCCAGGCAGCGCAAGGGCTCTCCTGCAAATTCAACCTGATTCCCTTTAATCCATTTCCGGCTTCGGGGTTGAAGCGTTCTGACATGCCGCAGGTGATGGCATTTGCGAAAATCCTGATGGATGCGGGTATTGTGACAACCGTCAGAAAAACCCGGGGGGACGATATCGATGCAGCTTGCGGGCAACTGGCTGGCGATGTACAGGACCGCACAGGTGTGGATCAGCGCATGGCGGCGCAGCGGCAAGGTATGCTCGGGGGAATCAAGGTCGTAGTGGCCAAAGGGATGGGTACATGAGATTTCGCGCCAATATGATCTGGGTTCCAGCCTGCTGGCTGGCAGTATTGCTCGCAGGATGCGCCAATCACGCAGGCGCTCCAGGGTCTCCGGGCAACCGCACTGACATTATTACGGAATCAGACGAGCCTGATCAGCGCAGGCGTGCGCGTCTTCGGCTTGAATTGGCTTCGGGCTACTTCGAACAGGGGCAAACCAATGTGGCTCTCGACGAAATCAAGCAGTCGCTGACCACGGATCCAACTTTTGCGGAGGCCTACAACCTGCGCGGACTGGTGTACATGCGTCTTAACGATATTCCTCTGGCTGAGGATAGTTTTCGCAGGGCTCTTGCATTGAATCCCCGCGATGCGGATGTTGCGCATAACTATGGATGGTTGATGTGCCAGCAAGGACGCTATAACGAGTCTTCTCGGTTCTTTGCCCAGGCCGTGGCGAACCCAACATACGCAGGCAAGGCCAAAACGCTGATGGCGCAGGGGGTTTGTCAGGTTCGTGCTGGACAGCATGCAGAAGCCGAGCAAAGCCTCCTGCAGTCTTATGAATTGGATGCAGGAAATCCTGTTACTGGTTACAACCTGGCTAGTCTTTTGAACGATCGTGGCGATCTAACTCGGGCGCAGTTTTACATACGACGACTGAACAACAGTGATCTTGCAAATGCTGAAACCCTGTGGCTAGGCATCAAAATCGAGCGTAAATTAAACAACCGGGATACGGTACGGCAGCTCGGTGATCAGCTAAAAAAGCGTTTTGCGCAGTCCCGGGAGGCTGCTGCTTATGACAAAGGGGCGTTCAATGAGTGACGCTGACGTTGTTGCATCGGCTGGGGAGGCCATATCTGGAATGGCTGCGTCTGGCGTTGACCGGGGTACTGACTTCGAGCCCACGGCAGGCACACTGCTTCGTGAGGCAAGAGAGGCTGCAGGCATACATATCGCGGCCCTCGCAGTATCTTTGAAGGTTCCGGTAAAAAAACTCGAAGCGCTGGAGCTGGATCGCTTTGACTTGCTGCCGGATGCTGTTTTTGTTCGGGCCCTGGCTTCCAGCGTGTGCCGTAGCCTGAAACTGGATGCGGCCCCTGTGCTTGAACGCTTGCCTCAAACCAGCGCCCCCAAGCTGATATACCAAGGTGCTGGCATCAATGCACCGTTTCGCTCGCCAGGGGAAGGCCCCCGGCCTGCTGTGTGGACCCAGGTTTCGAAGCCTGCAGTGCTGGCTGGCCTGGCGTTGTTGCTTGGTGCTCTGGTATTGATTTTCCTGCCAGTCATCAAGCCGGATGCCACGAAGGGTCAGAGTGATAGCGAGATGCAAGCTGGCGGTGCCGAGGCCGCCAAACCGCTGCCCGCAGCTGTGGCGATGACGGGCGGAGGATTGGTAAACGACGCCAAGCCTGTTTTTCCCACAGAGCAGAGTCATGAGACTTTTTCAGGCACCGGTGCTGCCACGGTTGCCGGCTCTTCTGCCGGCCCTGTTGTGACGACAACTACCTCTCTACCTGGTCCGGCCGTTCAGCCTGCTCCGGTGCCAGTGGCAAGTGGTGTTGCTGCACCTGTATCGCCAGCGGCACCGGCGGGTATCGTGACTTTTCGCGCCAGAGGCGAGTCCTGGGTGGAGGTGACGGATGCCAAGGGAACGGTTGTGCTGCGCCGTACTCTGACCGCCGGAGAGGTCGCTGGGGCGTCCGGGGCGTTGCCACTGGCCGCCGTGGTGGGTAAGGCAGATGTGACGCAAGTGCAGGTGCGCGGTCAGGCTTTTGATCTGAGCAGCGTGGCCAGGGACAATGTTGCCCGATTTGAGGTGAAATAATGACGAAGGGTTGCCTCCCGATCGAGTCCGCTTTTCCCAAAGCGCGGCGCTCTCTCCAGTCACAGGTGTCATGGGGCGGCCGTATTTTGACTGTCGGCGGTGATGCGCCGGTGCGCGTCCAGTCCATGACCAATACCGACACGGTGGATGCCATTGGTACCGCGATTCAAGTCAAGGAACTGGCGTTGGCGGGTTCCGAGATGGTTCGCATCACCGTCAACACGCCGGAAGCGGCGCAGGCTGTTCCGCATGTGCGTGAGCAACTCGATCGGATGGGGATCGACGTTCCACTGATAGGGGACTTTCATTACAACGGCCATAGGTTGTTGACGGATTACCCCGCTTGCGCGGAGGCGTTGTCCAAATACCGCATCAATCCTGGAAATGTTGGCAAGGGCGACAAACGTGACCGGCAGTTTGGCCAAATGATAGAGGTTGCCATGCGCTGGAAAAAACCAGTGCGTATCGGTGTGAACTGGGGCAGCCTTGATCAGGAACTGCTGGCCAGCTTGATGGATGAGAACAGTGCACGTGCAGTCCCTTGGGATGCCAGGCAAGTCATGTATGAAGCATTGATTACGTCCGCGATCGATTCCGCCCGGCGCGCTGAAGAAATGGGAATGCCTCGTCACCAGATCATCCTTTCCTGCAAGGTAAGCGGTGTTCAGGACCTGATTTCGGTCTATCGAGAATTGGCCCGGCGCACAGATCACGTGCTTCACCTGGGGCTGACGGAAGCAGGTATGGCCACCAAGGGCACGGTGGCTTCTGCCACGGCGTTATCGATCCTGCTGCAAGAAGGCATTGGCGATACCATTCGCGTTTCCCTAACACCCCAGCCGGGTGAGGCCCGCACCCAGGAGGTGGTTATTGCGTCAGAGATTCTCCAGGCGCTTGGTTTGCGGACCTTTGTGCCCAGTGTGACGGCATGCCCAGGTTGCGGACGTACCACCAGTACGACCTTCCAGGAGCTGGCCAAGCAAATTGACGATTTTCTGCGTGCTCAGATGCCTGTCTGGCGCGAACAATATCCCGGCGTCGAAGGGCTCAAGGTCGCCGTCATGGGCTGTATCGTCAATGGACCGGGTGAAAGCAAACATGCCGATATCGGCATCAGCCTGCCCGGCTCCGGCGAGGCGCCGGCCGCACCGGTGTTTATTGATGGTGAAAAAAGACTGACCTTGCGTGGCGACAACATTGCGCAGGAATTCCAGGTCATTGTTGAAAACTACATTGAAAAACGCTTTGGCACGCACATCGTCGCTGAAGCTGCGTAACACCCATGGTTGAAAAAGCAGCTACCGGCCCGGTAGAAAAATCCGCCGTGGCCAAAGTGGAAAAACTGACAGGCGTCAAGGGGATGAACGACATCCTGCCCCAGGAGTCGGCTCGTTGGGAGTGGTTCGAAGCCAAGGTGCGCGCGTTGATGGCTCGCTATGCCTACGCCAATGTACGCACGCCGATCGTCGAGCCGACCGCGCTGTTTGTGCGTGGTCTTGGCGAGGTGACCGATATCGTCGAAAAGGAGATGTATTCCTTTGTCGATTCGATGAATGGCGACCGGCTCACATTGCGCCCTGAGGCTACTGCCGGTATTGTGCGCGCGATGATCGAACACAACGCGCTGTACAACGGGCCGATACGGGTCTGGTCGGCGGTGCCGCTGTTTCGTCATGAGCGGCCACAGAAGGGGCGTTATCGCCAATTTCACCAAATCGACGTTGAAGCTCTGGGCTTTGCCGGACCCGATGTGGATGCCGAGCAAATTCTCATGTGCCGAGCGCTGCTGCACGACCTGGGCATTCCGATGGAGCACGTGCGGCTCGAACTGAACAGCCTGGGCCAGCCCAGCGAGCGAATGGCGCACCGTGCCGCGCTGATCACGCACTTTGAGGCGCATGCCGGCGTGCTTGACGAAGATGCAAAACGCCGGCTGCACAGCAACCCGTTGCGCATCCTCGATACCAAAAATCCTGCCATGCAATCCGTCGTGGAAGCCGCTCCGCAGCTCATGGACTTCCTTGGCGAGGCCTCGCTGGCGCACCTGAACGCGGTGCGCGCGGTGCTCGACGCGGCAGGGCTGGCCTATCGCATTAATCCGCGCCTGGTGCGTGGCATGGATTACTACAACCTCACGGTGTTCGAATGGGTCACCGACAAGCTTGGCTCACAGGGTACGGTTTGCGGCGGTGGCCGTTACGACGGCCTGTTCGAGCAGCTTGGCGGCAAGCCAACGCCTGCGGTAGGGTGGGGCCTGGGTGTGGAACGAATGCTGCTTCTGCTTGAGGCGGTGGGCGTGTTGCCGCCGGTGAGCGGCCCCGACGTCTACGTGATCGTTCCGTCTGCCGAGATGATGCCAACCGTGATGGCAACCTGCGAAGCCTTGCGCGCTGCTGGCATCAACGTGCAGATGCACGCCGGCACAGGCGATGGCATGGGCAGCATGAAGTCCCAGTTCAAGAAGGCTGACGGTAGCGGTGCGCGCTACGCCCTGATTTTTGGCGAAACCGAGTTCGCTCAAGGCTGTGTTGCCGTCAAACACCTGCGGGGCGAAAAAGACCAAGCCTTGCAGGCCCAGGCACTCCAGCCCTTGGGGGATGTCATGGCCTGGGCTCACAGCCTGCGCGGCTGAGCCGCCACGGCCGGCCATTTGGAGTGCTGGCCGGGCCTCTACAATCACCCCAACTCAATCCGCACCATTTCCGGGGCAGAACAAAGACTTTTATGGCAAAACATCTCGATTTGGAAGAACAGGAACAGCTTGACGAGCTCAAGCACTTCTGGAAGCAGTACGGTGACATGATCACCTGGGCCCTGATTGTGGTGCTTGGCGCCTTTGCCGCATGGAACGGATACCAGTACTGGCAGCGTAACCAGGCAGCCCAGGCTTCGGTCATGTATGACGAAGTCGAGCGCGCTGTGCAGTCCGGTGACGTGGCAAAAATTGACCGCTCATTGGCCGACATGAAGGATCGTTTTGGCCGGACAACGTACGCGCAACAGGCGGGACTGCTTGCCGCCAAGGCTTATTACGACAAAGGCAATGTCGACGCATCGCGTGCTGCCCTGAATTGGGTCGCTGAAAAAGCCTCTGATGAGGGCTATCAGGCCATTGCCCGGTTGCGCCTGGCGGGGCTGCTGATTGAGAAGAAGTCTTACGACGAGGCCCTGCAGCAGGTTTCGGGCCCATTTCCGAAGGACTTCACGGCATTGGTCGCCGACCGGCGTGGCGATATTCTGGCAGCGCAGGGAAAGAAGTCAGAGGCGAAAAGTGAATACGAAAAGGCTTACAAGGGGCTTGACGAGCGCTCCGAGTACCGGCGTCTGGTTGAGGTCAAGCTCAACGCGCTGGGGGTTGATCCCAGCGCAGGGACAACCAAGGCCGATGCGCCATCAAATAAAGAGGTGAAGAAATGATTTATCAATCTTTTAGGCCTCTGGTCCAAGCGGTGCGTGCGCCGGCAGCTATTGTTTTGATAGCGATTCTGAGTGGCTGTTCCTTTTTCGGTGGCGGTCCTGCAAAACCGCAACCCGCGGAACTTCAGCCGGTCACTGGATTGGTGTCTGCGCGCCAGATATGGACCACCCGCGTGGGGCAGGTGAACTTCCCGCTTGAGATGGGGGTTTCGGGCAACACCGTGGCAGTGGCCAGTGGTGACGGCACAGTGGCTTTGCTGGATGCCCAAACTGGCCGCGATTTCTGGCGCCTTGCGCTGAATACACCCTTGGCCGCCGGTGCTGGAAACGACAGCAAGGTCGTTGCCGTGGTAACCAAGGCCAATGAAGTCATCGCGTTGCAGGATGGCAAGGAACTCTGGCGCCAAAAGCTCGGCGCCCAGGCATTTTCCGCTCCCTTCGTGGCTGGCTTGAGGGTATTTGTCCTGGCCGCAGACCGTTCGGTCACGGCCTTTGACGGGCTGACGGGTCGCAAGCTTTGGGCGCAGCAGCGGCCCAACGAGCCCCTGGTGCTTCGTCAGTCCGGCGTCATGCTGGCGGTGGGCGATACGCTGGTCGTCGGTTTGGCCGGACGCCTCGTGGGTCTTAACCCGTCCAACGGTAGCATCCGTTGGGAGGCGCCGATTGCCACGCCTCGCGGCGTCAATGACGTGGAGCGGCTCGTCGACCTGGTGGGACGTGTCAGCCGGCAGGGCGATATCGTTTGCGCGCGGGCGTTCCAGGCGAGCGTTGGATGCGTCAACGCTGTGCGCGGCAACCTGTTGTGGGCCAAGCCGGCCAATGGTGTACAGGGCATTGATGGAGACGATCGCCTGCTGTTCGGCACGGAAGCTGATGGCACTGTGAACGCCTGGCGCCGCACCGATGGTGAGCGTGCGTGGTCCACCGACCGCCTGCGCTACCGCAGCCTCACGGCGCCGGTGGTCGTCGGGCGCTCTATCGCCATGGGCGATTTTTCCGGCTACATCCACCTGCTTTCCCGCGAAGACGGCTCACTGCTCAATCGCCTGCCTACCGATGGCTCAGCCATTGCGGCAACGCCCGTGCTTGCTGGCAATACGCTGATCGCCGTGACGCAAAACGGTGGTGTTTACGGCTTCCAGCCTCAATAAGGGCCTACGGTCCTGCCAGAAACTGATTGATGAAACCTGTCATAGCGCTAGTCGGCCGTCCGAATGTGGGCAAGTCGACGCTTTTCAACCGGCTGACCAAGACGCGGGATGCGATCGTGGCCGACTTTGCCGGCCTGACGCGGGATCGTCATTACGGTAACGGGAAGCTGGGACCCCACGAATACATCGTGATCGACACCGGCGGATTTGAACCCGATGCGGCGTCCGGTATTTACAAGGAAATGGCCAAGCAGACCCGGCAGGCGGTCGCGGAGGCCGATGTGGTCATCTTTGTGGTCGACGCCCGCGCCGGCATCAGTGCGCAGGACCACGATATTGCCAAATACCTGCGAAAGCTGGGCAAACCCACCATCCTGACTGCCAACAAGGCCGAGGGCATGACTGAAGGCGTGCAGCTGTCCGAGTTCTTTGAATTGGGCCTGGGCGAGATGCTGGCGGTTTCCGCCTCACACGGCCAAGGCATGCGCACGCTGATTGACATGGCCTTGGCGCCGCTCAATTTGCCGGATCCGGACGAAGAGGCTGAGCCTCAAGATCCTTCTGTGATTCGTCTGGCCGTGGCAGGACGCCCCAACGTGGGGAAGTCCACATTGATCAACACCTGGCTGGGCGAAGAACGCCTGGTGGCCTTTGATTTGCCCGGGACAACCCGCGACGCCATTTCTGTGCCTTTTGAGCGTGCCGGGCAGAAGTTTGAGCTGATTGACACGGCAGGACTGCGCCGCAAAGGCAAGGTTTTTGAGGCCATCGAGAAGTTTTCCGTGGTCAAGACCCTGCAGGCCATCGAAAACGCCAATGTAGTGCTGCTGCTGCTCGACGCCACCCAAGGTGTGACCGATCAGGACGCCCATATTGCCGGCTACATCCTCGAAAGCGGCCGTTCGGTAGTACTGGCCATCAACAAGTCGGACGCTGTGGACTCCTACCAGCGTGAGCTGCTCGAGCGCTCCATCGAGACCCGGTTGGGTTTCCTCAAATTTGCCGCCATCCATCCAATCTCAGCCATCAAACGGCAGGGCCTGGGGCCGGTCTGGAAGTCGATTGTTCAGGCCCATGCATCGGCCAACCGCAAGATGTCCACACCGGTGCTCACCCGGCTGCTGCTGGAAGCCGTGCAGTTCCAGCAACCCCAGCGCTCGGGTGTTTTCCGCCCCAAGCTGCGTTATGCCCATCAGGGCGGCATGAACCCACCCATCATCATCATCCACGGCAATTCGCTCGAGCATGTCACCGAGTCGTACAAACGCTATCTGGAAGGACGTTTCCGCAAGGAATTTGACCTGGTCGGCACGCCGCTGCGTATCCAGATGAAGAGCTCCCACAACCCCTTTAAAGACAAGGAATCGGCCTAGGACTACATGACCCGGGCCACGCCCTGTGGTAAGGTCAAGTTCTATTAACTTTTGAACACGGAAAATATCGTGAGCAATAACAAAGGCCAGCTCTTGCAGGACCCATTTCTCAACACCTTGCGTCGCGAGCATGTTCCTGTTTCCATTTATCTCGTCAACGGGATCAAATTGCAGGGCCAGATCGAATCCTTCGATCAATATGTGGTTCTGCTTCGCAACACTGTGACCCAAATGGTCTACAAACATGCGATTTCCACCATCGTTCCAGGTCGCGCCGTAAATTTCGCGACCAACGAGTCTGAAGAAAGCCCCGCCAGCTGAGTTCGTACGATGCTCCGGTGAGCCCGAAACCCCTGGTCCTTCTTGTAGGGGTCGATCTGGGGTTGCCAAACTTTGATGCTGATCTGCAGGAACTGGGTTTGCTCGCGCAAACAGCAGGCCTGCAGCCGGTTGCGCGCGTCACCTGCAGGCGCAAGGCGCCCGACGCCGCGCTCTTCATCGGCAGCGGAAAAGCCGACGAAATCAAGCTGATGGCGCTGGATACCGGCGCCACGGAAATTCTGTTCGACCAGTCTCTCAGCCCGGCGCAGCAGCGCAACCTGGAGCGGCACCTGGACATGCCGGTCAACGACCGGACCCTGCTGATTCTTGAAATCTTTGCCCAGCGCGCGCGTAGCCACGAAGGCAAGCTGCAGGTTGAGCTGGCCCGGCTGCAATACATGTCTACGCGACTGGTGCGGCGCTGGTCCCACCTGGAGCGGCAAACCGGCGGCGCCGGCGTGCGCGGCGGCCCGGGTGAGAAGCAGATCGAGCTCGACAAACGCATGATCGGTGACGCGATCAAGCGCACCAAAGAACGCTTGCTCAAGGTCAAGAAGCAGCGGCAAACGCAGCGAAAGCAGCGCGAGCGCCGCAATTCCTTCACGATTTCCCTGGTGGGTTACACCAACGCGGGAAAATCCACGCTCTTCAATGCGCTGGTCAAGGCGCGTGCCTACGCGGCCGACCAGCTGTTCGCCACGCTCGACACCACCACAAGGCAGCTTTATTTGGGTGACGCCGCGCGTTCCGTGTCGCTGTCGGACACGGTGGGGTTCATCCGCGACCTGCCGCACGGCTTGATTGATGCCTTTGCCGCAACGCTGCAGGAAGCAGCGGATGCCGACTTGCTGCTGCACGTGGTGGACGGCGCCAATCCCGACTACCTCGAGCAGATCGAGCAGGTCCAGCGTGTGCTTTCGGAGATTGGCGCGGCCGATGTGCCGCAAATACTGGTGTTCAACAAGCTGGACGCTATTGAAAAGGACAGCTTGCCCCTGCACCTGCAAGACATGTTCGAACTGAGGGACGCGTTTGAAGGCTCAAGCCGCAGCGTTGAACGGGTGTTCGTGAGTGCGCAGACAGGTGAAGGCCTGCCGCTTTTGCGGGCGCTGCTGGCTGGCTATGCGGTCAACCCGCCCGCCGACGAAATCCCCCAAACTGCCGAGGACCTTGCCTGATATGGCGGTTTCATTAGGCACAATGTCGGTGTAACGAAAAAAAGTGAGTTTGATCCCATGAATCTGAACCCCGTGCTGCAGACCTTGACGAGCTTGCCAGGCCGGCTCAAGCAACGCGCCCAAGGCATGTTCAATCTCAATGATCCGCGCTGGGGTCGGGATGACGACAAACCGTCCTCCGACGACACCAAGCCCGAAGCTCCGCGGGAGGACAAGCAACCGACCCGGCCCGCCAACCGCCCACAGGGGCAGGGACCTAACCAGGGCCCACCCGACCTGGACGAACTCTGGCGCGACTTCAACCGCAAGCTGGGCGGCCTTTTTGGCGGCGGCAAGAACAACCCCAACCGTGGTGGATTTGGCCGCGGTAATGGCGGTGGAAACAACGGCGGCAGCGGCGGCGGCTTTCAGCCCGACATGAAAAGTGCCGGCATTGGTGTCGGACTGATTGCCAGCGTCGCGGTGCTGATCTGGCTTGGCACCGGGTTTTTCATCGTCCAGGAAGGTCAGCAGGCCGTCATCACCCAGTTCGGAAAATACCACTCCACCGTGGGCGCGGGCTTCAACTGGCGGCTTCCGTATCCTGTGCAGCGCCACGAAATCGTTGTGGTCACGCAGATCCGTTCAGTGGATGTCGGCCGTGACGTCATCATCAAGGCGACAGGCCTGCGCGACTCGGCCATGCTGACTGAAGACGAAAACATCGTTGAAATCAAGTTTGCCGTGCAGTACCGCCTGAACGATGCGCGCGCCTATCTGTTTGAAAGCAAGGACCCTGCAGCGGCGGTGGTTCAAGCTGCCGAAACAGCCGTCCGTGAAGTGGTCGGGAAAATGAAGATGGACCTGGCCCTGGCGGAAGAGCGTGACCAGATCGGGCCACGCGTGCGCGCCCTGATGCAGACCATCCTCGATCGTTACAAGGTCGGCGTTGAAGTTGTCGGCATCAACCTTCAGCAGAGCGGTGTGCGCCCCCCCGAGCAGGTGCAGGCAGCGTTTGACGATGTGCTCAAGGCCGGCCAGGAGCGCGAACGCGCCAAGAACGAAGCCCAGGCATACGCCAACAATGTGATCCCGCGTGCCGTGGGTTCCGCGTCCCGCCTCAAGGAAGAGTCTGAAGCCTACAAAGCCAAAATCGTGGCCCAGGCACAGGGTGATGCCCAGCGCTTTCGTTCGGTGCTGACCGAATACCAGAAGGCGCCCCAGGTGACCCGTGACCGTATGTACACCGACGCCATGCAGCAGGTTTATTCCAGTGTGACCAAGGTGATGGTCGAGTCCCGTCAGGGCTCCAACCTGCTGTACCTGCCGCTGGACAAAATCATGCAGATGACGACGCAGGGTGATGCCGGCAGTACCGCAGAGCCCGCACTGGTTCCCGGCGCAGCGTCTTCGCCAACGGTGCCTGCCGCGCCTGTTTCCAGCTTGCCCCTTGATGCCCGATCCCGCGATGCTTCCCGCACGCGCGATCGTGAAACACGCTAAGGAAGACGATCGTGAATAGAGTTGGATTTATCATTTCTTCGTTGCTGGTGATCCTGGCATTGCTCAGCTCCACGCTTTTTGTGGTGGACCAGCGGCAGTTCGGCGTGGTTTATGCGTTGGGGCAGATCAAGGATGTGGTCACTGAGCCGGGCCTGCATTTCAAGATGCCGCCGCCGTTCCAGAACGTCTCCTACATCGACAAGCGCCTGCTGGTGCTCGACAGCGTCGACGCCGAACCCATGCTGACGGCAGAAAAGCAGCGTGTCGTGATCGACTGGTACGTGCGCTGGCGCATCATCCAGCCCACCGACTACATCCGCAACGTCGGCCTGGACGAAAAAACCGGCGCCAACCAGCTCAACCGCGTGGTGCGCAATGCCTTTCAGGAAGAGATCAACAAACGCACCGTCAAGGACCTGCTTTCGCTCAAGCGCGAAGCCCTGATGGCCGACGTCAAGCGGGAAGTGCTTCAAGCCGTGCAGGGTGCGCAGCCCTGGGGCGTTGACGTGGTCGACGTGCGTATCACGCGCGTGGACTATGTGGAAGCCATCACCGATTCCGTCTACAAGCGCATGGTTGCGGAGCGCCAACGTGTGGCCAATGAACTGCGTTCTACCGGTTTGGCAGAAGGCGAAAAAATCCGCGCCGACGCCGACCGCCAGCGAGAAGTCACCATCGCCAACGCCTACCGCGATGCGCAAAAGGTCAAAGGCGAGGGCGATGCCGAAGCCGCTCGCACCTACGCAGAATCGTTCGGCCGCGACCCGCAGTTCGCTCAGTTCTACCGCAGCCTCGATGCCTACAAAGCCAGCTTCAACAAGAAGAGCGACGTGATGGTTCTGGACCCTTCATCCGACTTTTTCAAGGCGATGCGCGGCCCAGGCTCCGGCAACGCCGCACCCGCCAAAAAATAAGCCGGCGTGGACGGCAACACCTTCTGGATGGCGCTGGCCCTGATGCTGGTCATCGAGGGCCTGTTGCCTTTCATCTCTCCCGGCGGCTGGCGCCGCATGTTCGAGCAGATTCTCACTCTGGGCAACGGTCAGATCCGCTTCTTCGGCTTGTGCAGCATTGCGGCGGGCCTGATCCTGCTGGCTGTGCTGGCCTGATTTCGCCTCCCTCGGCAAGCCGGCCACTGGCAGGTATTTCCGCCAGAGTGCGTCATTGGGTCCTCAGTGGGCCGAAAACCCGCTTCAAGCCCGGTAAAATGCTGTTTTTAACAGCCCACGAAAATCACAATGCCCGCCTGGTCGTCATCATGGCAATTGCCCGATCAAATTGCCGATGTCCTGCCCTCCGAGGCGCGCCACATCGAAGAGCTGCGCCGTCTGTTCCTCGACACCGCCCGCAGCTATGGCTATGAACTTGTCATGCCGCCGCTGCTCGAGCACCTCGAGTCGCTCCTGACCGGTACCGGCGAGGCCCTAGATCTGCAGACTTTCAAGCTGGTGGACCAACTCTCCGGCCGCACCCTGGGCCTGCGTGCCGACACCACGCCCCAGGTAGCCCGCATTGATGCGCATTTGCTCAACCGCAGCGGTGTTGCCCGCCTGTGCTATTGCGGCCCGGTGCTGCACACCCGTGCCGACCGCCCTCATGCCACCCGTGAACCGCTGCAGTTTGGCGCGGAAATCTACGGCCATGCCGGACTGGAAGCAGACCTGGAAGCCCAGCAGCTGGCGCTGGAAGGCCTCAAGGCGGCCGGTGTCACTGAACTGAGCGTGGACATGGCGGACGTCCGCATCGTCAACAGCCTGCTGGCTGGCGCCACCGTCAACGGCAAAACACTGGCGCTCATCCATGCCGCGCTGGCGGCCAAGGACGCGAGCGAACTCGGCAGCCTGATCGCCAGCCTCAAGGACGGCATTTCGGCTGTGGCGCGAGACGGTCTCAAGGCGTTGCTGCAGCTTTATGGTGACGAGAAAGTGCTGGCCGAAGCGGAAAAAATCCTGCCGCCCTCAACAGGCCTTAAGGCGGCGCTGCAAAACCTGAAATGGCTGGCCGCGCACACCAGGGGTGAAAAAGGCGATGTCAAGGTCAGTTTTGACCTGGCCGACCTGCGCGGCTACGCCTATTACAGCGGCACCCGCTTTGCCATTTACGGCCAGGGCGCCGAACTGGTGCGCGGCGGCCGCTATGACGAAGTCGGTGCCGTGTTCGGCCGCAACCGGCCTGCAGCAGGCTTCAGCCTTGACCTCAAAGAGCTGGTCAGTGTGCTGCCACCCCGGGCCCTCAAGGCCGCCATCCGTGCGCCATGGGGGGAAGATACCGGCTTGCGTGCCGCCATCGCCCGCCTGCGTGCGGGCGGCGAAACCGTGGCCTGCGTGCTGCCCGGCCACGAACATGAAGTCAATGAGTTTGATTGCGACCGCGAACTGGCAAACGCTGCCGGTCAATGGGTGGTCCAGCCCCTTAAAAAAGCCGCTTGAGGGCCTGCGCCCGGCTTTATCCCGAAACCTTAACGAGAATTGAAGATGACAAACAAACAAACCGCAGCCGCGGGCCGTAATGTCGTGGTCGTGGGCACCCAGTGGGGCGACGAAGGCAAGGGCAAGCTGGTCGACTGGCTGACCGAGATGTCGCAAGGCGTGGTGCGCTTTCAGGGCGGCCACAATGCCGGCCACACGCTGGTCATCAATGGCGTGAAAACGGCGCTGCACCTGATTCCCAGCGGCATCATGCGCCCCGGCGTGAAGTGCTATATCGGCAACGGCGTGGTGCTGTCGGCCGCCAAATTGTTCGAAGAAATTGAGGGGCTGGAAAAAGCCGGCGTTGAGGTGCGTTCGCGCCTGCGCGTCAGCGAAGCCTGCCCGTTGATCCTGCCTTTTCACGTCGCGCTGGATGTCGCGCGCGAGGCTTACCGCGAGAAGGGCGGCACGACCAAGATCGGCACCACCGGCCGCGGCATCGGCCCCGCGTATGAAGACAAAATTGCCCGCCGCGCGCTGCGCGTGCAGGATCTCAAGTACCCAGACCGTTTTGCCGCCAAGCTGCGTGAACTGCTGGACCTGCACAATTTCGTGCTGACCGGCTACCTGCATGCGCCGGCAGTCGACTTCGACACCGTCTACGCCGAAGCCATGCGCCACGCCGAGTTGCTCAAGCCCATGATGGCCGACGTTTCGCGCGAACTCAACGATGCCAACGAGGCCGGTGCCAACCTGCTGTTTGAAGGCGCGCAAGGCACCTTGCTCGACGTCGATCACGGCACCTATCCCTATGTCACTTCCAGCAACTGTGTGGCCGGCAATGCCGCCGCGGGCGCGGGCGTGGGCCCGGGCATGCTGCATTACATCCTTGGTATCACCAAGGCTTACTGCACCCGCGTGGGCGGCGGGCCTTTTCCGACCGAACTCGACTGGGAAAAGCCCGGCACGGTGGGCTACCACCTCAGTACCGTGGGCGCCGAAAAAGGCGTGACCACGGGACGTAGCCGCCGCTGTGGCTGGTTTGACGCCGCGCTGCTCAAGCGCTCGGCCCAGGTCAACGGCCTCTCGGGTTTGTGCATCACCAAACTCGACGTGCTGGACGGCATCGACGAGCTCAAGCTGTGCACCGGCTACGAGCTTGACGGCCACATCACCGACATCCTGCCGATGGGTGCTGAAGAGATCGAGCGCTGCAAACCCATTTACGAGACCTTGCCGGGCTGGAGCCAGAGCACCGTGGGCGTCACGCAATACGACAAGCTGCCGGCTGCCGCGCAGAAATACCTGCACCGCATCGAGGAAGTGACTGGCGTGCCGATCCACATGATTTCGACCAGCCCGGACCGTGACCACACCATCCTGCTGCGCAATCCGTACGCCGCCTAATCAGAAAATTGAGAAAAAATGCGTCTAACCCAATAGGGACGGGCGCAAGCAGCTATCAAATCAGGAGCATTTCATGTTGACAGAAGACGGCAAGCATCTCTATGTGAGCTATGACGAGTACCACAACCTGATTGAAAAACTGGCCATCAAGATCCACCAGTCCGGCTGGCAGTTCGATACCATCCTGTGCCTGGCCCGCGGCGGCATGCGTCCCGGCGACATCCTTTCGCGCATTTTCGACAAGCCGCTGGCCATCATGTCCACCAGCTCGTATCGTGCCGACGCCGGCATGACGCAGGGCAACCTCGACATCGCCAGATTCATCACCACGCCCAAGGGCGAGATCGCCGGCAAGGTGCTGCTGGTCGACGACCTGGCCGATTCGGGCCACACGCTCAACGCAGTCATCCACCAGCTGAAGAACAACTACAAACCCATCACCGAGCTGCGCAGCGCCGTGATCTGGACCAAGGGCGTCTCTACTTTCCAGCCTGACTACTCGGTCGAGCTGCTGCCCACCAATCCGTGGATCCACCAGCCGTTTGAAGGTTATGACTCTCTTTCCCCGGCCCAGTTGATGGCCAAATGGAAAATTTGAACTGGCGGATGCCCTTGGCAGGGTGCGCGGTGACGGCCTAGATGTCGCCTAGGTTGATATCTCGCCTGGGCTATGCCGCGTTGTTTGTGGCGGTTGCGGGCACCCTGTTGCTGGCGCTGGCAAATCGCGAGCAATCGCTCCAGACAAATTCGCTCCCCGAGTCCGCCTCAGCGCAACTGCAATGGCGCCACGCAGGAAATTCATCGTGGAAAGAGATTCGCTACGAAGCGAACAAGACATATACAGCGCCCGATGGACGAGCGGTGGACTCCAGGGTCGAGTCGCGATTGGAAAACCTGGGCAATGGGCTAGTCCGCAGGTCTGACAACTGGTATCCCAAGCTTGCTGGTAACGCGCTTGTCTATGAAGAGCGTTATCTCCTGTATGCAAATCTCTTCGGGCTTACTGCCCGATACAGGGAGCCCGCACCGGTTTTCCACGCCATTTTTGAAAATACCGGCTGGTTCGAAAACAAACTGGTAGAACTCGAATTCCGGCCACCCGACTTGAACGTATTTAGCTCACAGTGGCTGCTCGAAGCCAGACTTACACAGCTCCAGGATCGTTTTCCAGCCACCGTGGATGGCAAAACGGCTGAACTGGTTACCAAGGACATCCGGTGTCTTCCGGTTTTGCCTGACGCAAGCGGCAAGCGGACTACCGTGTCTTGCCAGATAAAAAGCCAGGATGGCACAACGCGAAATTCCATCTATACCTTCGTGCATGAAGTTGGAATTTTTATTTTGAGCGAGTACCGGCAAGTCAAAGACGGTGAGTCCGAGTCAGTTCGCGGCGTTATACGCAAGGTTCGGGTTGATGGAATCGAACTGCAGCTCTAAACGGCCGCCAGGGCGGTTCAATTAACCAACAGAATCTGAAATGCGCGACAAGTTGCTACCATTTCCGGATGACAGACAAATCCACCACCCTGATCCATCACCCCTACAAGCCACCCGCCGGGTTTGACGCCATCCCGCCCGGGGTCTACAAGGCTTCCACCATTGCATTCCCGACCGTCGCCGCGCTGCGCACCCGCGACTGGAAGCACAAGACCGGCTACACCTACGGCCTGCACGGAACCCCCACCACCTTCACGCTGGAAGAGCGCATCGCCACCCTGGAAGGAGGCAAGTACTGCACCCTGGTGCCCAGCGGCCTGGCGGCAGTGGTGCTGGTTGGCATGGCGCTGCTCAAGGCCGGCGACGAGCTGCTGATTCCCGACAACGCCTACGGGCCCAACAAGAGCTTCGCGCAGGGCGAACTGGCCGCCTGGGGCATCACCCACCGCTTCTACGACGCGATGAACCCCGCAGACCTCGCCGCCAAGCTGGGCCCCAAAACCCGGCTGGTATGGATCGAAGCGCCGGGCTCCATCACGCTGGAGTTTCCCGACATGCCGGCGCTGGTCGCCGCGGTCAAGGCGCACCAGAATGCGCATCCCGCCGGCATCGTGACCGCACTCGACAACACCTGGGGCGCCGGCCTGGCTTTCAATGCGTTTGACCTGGGGCTCGATATTTCGGTCCAGGCCCTGACCAAATACCCCAGCGGTGGTGCCGATGTACTGATGGGCTCCGTCGTCACGCGCGACGAGGCGCTGCACCACCTGGTCCATTTTTGCCACATGCGCGTGGGTTATGGCGTGGGCGGCAACGATGCCGAACTGGTGTTGCGCGGCCTTAACAGCATGGCCTTGCGTTATGCCGCCCAGGATGCTGCGACGCGGGAGCTGGCCGGCTGGCTGCAAACCCGGCCGCAAATCGCAGCCATGCTGCATCCAGCGTTGCCCGGCTCGCCTGGCCATGAAACCTGGAAACGCGACAGCAGGGGCGCCGCCTGCCTGATGAGTGCCGTTTTCAAGCCGGAGTTCACGCAGGACCGGGTGGACCGCTTTTGTGACAGTCTCAAGCTCTTCAAACTGGGCTACAGCTGGGCGGGCCCCATGAGCCTGTGCGCGCCGTACGACATACCGGCCCTGCGCACCACCACGCCATGGCCATACAAGGGGGGCCTGGTGCGCTTTTCGGTGGGCCTGGAGGCCGTTGCAGACCTGCAGGCGGACATTGCCCAGGCGCTGGAAAAAGCCTGACCAAAGGCTTGGCATACCGTGACGGCAATGCAGTACAGTAAGGGTTACCTATTCACGAAAGCACGCAGTGGCAACTCCCAATTACTCTTACGAAAAGCGCCAGAAAGAGCTTGCGAAAAAACGCAAAAAAGAAGAAAAGCTCAAGCGCAAGGCAGAGGGCAAGCCGGACGATGCCGCTGACGACGGGACCGATACGCCCGATGTCGACGGTGAGGCGCCCGGTGGCCTTCCACCTGTAGACCCGGCCCCCTGAGCCTCCCCGATTCTTGATGAAAAAAGGCTGTAGCCCTTGATGGACAAGCGCAAGCAGCTATTGATCTGATAGCAACAAAACGCAAAAAAGCCAAAAAAACGGCAGGCAATCAAAAACCCGGCAACACCTGTGAAGGTCAGCCGGGTTTGTCGTTTCAGGGGGCGGAATTTTCAGCCTGTAGGGCTTGCGCCAGCGCGGTCATGGCTGCGGTGCTGTGATCCTGCGGCGAGAGCACTCGGGCCGTGGCGTGCCCGGAAAAGTTGCGCTGCATCGACTGCAGGTAACCCGGGTCGTAGTGCTTGACCAGCAGCTCACGCACCACCGAAGCCACGTCGCCGCTGCGGGCGCGGGCCTGCCAGTCCTGCACTGTGGCCTTGCCGCGTGCTTCCGTCAGCGCACCCAGGCGCTCGCAGAAGAAAGCGATGTCTTTCACGAAAAAGTCATAGTCTTCCAGCAGCAGCGCTACGCGTTCATCCTCCGGCAGGTCCAGCTGCAGGCAAGGGCTGGCCCGCATGGCGGTGATCAGGCCTTCCGGCACGGCCACATTGCCGACTTTCTTGCTTTCACTTTCAATATAGACCGGTTGAGCCGGATCAAAACGTTTCAGCGCAGCCCAGATGCTGCTGTCAAACGCCTTCTGGCTGGGCTGCTGCACGCCGGGGATGGCGCCCAGCACCGAGCTGCGGTGGTTGGCCAGCGCTTCCAGGTCCAACACCTGCGCGCCTTCGGCCGCCAGGGCCTGCAGCAGCCGGGTCTTGCCCGAACCTGTGGGGCCGCACACCACCCGGTAGTTAAAGCGGCCGGCCAGCTGCGGCAAATCCGCCACCAGCGCGGCGCGAAATGCCTTGTAACCGCCGTCCACCAGCGTCACCTTGAAGCCGATCTGGTCCAGCACCAGCGCCAGCGAGCCGCTGCGCTTGCCGCCGCGCCAGCAGTACAGCAGCGGTTGCCATTCGCGGGGTTTGTCCAGTACATCACGCTGGATGTGCTCGGCAATGTTTTTGGCCACCAGCGCCGCGCCCAGTTTTTTCGCTTCGAACTGGCTGATCTGCTTGTATTTGGTGCCGACGATTTTGCGTTCCTCGTCGTGCAGGCTGGGCCAGTTCACCGCGCCCGGGAGGTGGTCTTCGGCGTATTCGCCTTCGCTGCGGGCGTCAATCACCCCGGAATAACGTCCGAGCGTTTCGAGCGCTTCTTCGGCGGAAATGCGGTCCAGGCTCACTTGACCAGTTTCTTCAGCTCGGGCCACACATTGGCAAGCATCTTCGCCTGCGACTGCTCGTTCGGGTGGATCCGGTCAGCCTGGAAGTTGGCCACCGGGTCGGCCGCGTCGGCAATGCCCTTGAGAAAGAAGGGCACCAGGGCCACTTTTTCTGCCTTGGCAACCTTGCCGAACAGCCCTGAAAACGTGGCCGCGTAGGCGCTGCCATAGTTGGGCGGTACCTGCATGCCCACCAGCAGCACCCGGGCCCCTGTTTTTTTGGACGCCTGCGTCATCGTGACAAGATTCTTTTCGGTCATGTCCAGCGGCAATCCCCGCAGGGCATCGTTGCCGCCCAGCTCAATGACCACCACGGCAGGCTTGTGCTGTGCCAGCAGCGCCGGCAGGCGGGAACTGCCGCCCGAAGTGGTGTCACCGCTGATGCTGGCGTTGACGACTTTGGCAGTCTTTTTTTCGCTGGCAAGCTGTTTTTCAAGCAGCGGCACCCAGCCGGTTCCGCGTTTCAGGCCGTATTCGGCGCTGAGTGAATCACCGACCACCAGAATGGTTTCCCCTTTGGGCGCCGGCGTTTGCGCCATTGCCGCCGGAGCGCCGCCACCCATCACGGCGGCCACAAGCAGCGCCCCGAAAGGTTTTAGCAAACGCTTTGCCGCCACAAGGGCAAGCTTGGTAAAGTCTGAATTCATATTTCCTGACAAGGCCGACATGTTTGAACCCGTGGTGAGTGGCGTGAATGATGGTTCCAGGGCTGCGGCTTCCGCTGTGCCCGCACCGTCCCCGACGTCTTCAATTATTTCCGTTGAGCATGTTTTCAAGTCGGTCACCGACTCCACCGGCACATTGGCCATTTTGCGCGATATTGACTTCGCCCTGGCTCCCCGGGAAACCGCTGCCATTGTCGGTGCGTCGGGTTCCGGCAAAAGCACCTTGCTGTCCATCATCGCAGGGCTGGACACGCCCACGCAGGGCACGGTCAGGCTGGCGGGGCAGGACATCTTTGCAATCAGCGAAGACGACCGGGCCGCCCTGCGTGCGCAGAAGGTCGGGTTTGTCTTCCAGAGCTTTCAGCTCATGGGCAATTTGACGGCGCTTGAGAACGTCATGCTGCCGCTGGAGCTGTCGGGCGCCAAAAACGCACGCTCGCTGGCCACCGACATGCTCAAGCGTGTCGGCCTGGGGGAGCGGCTGGGCCACTACCCGAAAGTGTTGTCGGGTGGCGAACAGCAGCGTGTGGCGCTGGCCCGTGCTTTTGTGGTGCAGCCGGCGGTGCTGCTGGCCGATGAGCCGACAGGCAGCCTGGACTTTGCCACCGGCGAGACGGTGATGTCGCTGATGTTTGAGCTCAACCGCGAACTCGGCACGACCCTGGTACTGGTGACGCATGACCAGGCCATCGCGTCGCGCTGTGAGCGTCGCATCACCATTGATGCGGGGCGTGTCAGCCCGGCGTGATGCCGAGAGTTCCCCAGCGGAAAAGCGTAAGGGGAAATGGCCTGAAGGCCTTTGTCATCGGGCGCAAGCAGCTATCAAAAGCATAGCGTATTGCGGGGCGTAAAAGCCGCCCTCAGCGCCCGCCGTGCATTTTCTGCGCGATGGCCAGAAATTTCGCGCGATCATCAGGCCGGTCAATCTGCAGCGCCAAAGCGTGGATCAGTGCCAGAAAGGTAAGCTGCCGGGCTGCTTCCTTGCGCACCAGGGTTTTGGCGAGCGGGCCGATATGCTGG
This sequence comes from Polaromonas sp. P3_B4, assembly GCF_056402835.1. NCBI lineage: Bacteria > Pseudomonadati > Pseudomonadota > Betaproteobacteria > Burkholderiales > Comamonadaceae > Polaromonas > Polaromonas sp. P3_B4. The sequence continues at coordinate 1,623,697 of NZ_JBFUGQ010000001.1, read as the reverse complement.
CTGAGCGCGCGTTCCAGCTGCGCCTGCAGCTCCGCATTGAAATTCTGCACATTGATTGATGTGGAGGATGCCGAGGTCGTTCCGGATGTCGTTGCCGACGTGGACAGGGGCCGGCTCATGTCGCTGCGCAAGGGGCGGGAAAACGTCGAGGAAATGGGCCGGCTGTAGCTGCTGCTGCCGCCGGTAGACCGCAATGGGCCACTGGCGCCATGCAGCCCCGAATTCACCGTCGCGCTGGCGTGGCGCGGCTTCAGGAAGGCTTCGCGGGCCGTCGCATCGGGAATGGAAATGGCCAGCAGGTCGCGCAGCCCCTGGGCGCTGACCGTGCGCGGAATGGCTTTCTTGACCAGCACCTTGGCCAGCGGCCCGATGGCCTTGGCCAGCTCGTTTTCAATTTCCAGCGCGATTTCCGGGGTGAGCGACGCCAGCGCGGCAAAAGAGGCGGTGTGTTCGAACTCCATGTTGCGGGACATCGGCGCGGCCGGTGCGGCGTTCGGGTCCAGCACCGCATAGATCTCGTGCGAGCGCAGATGCTTGTCCATGTGCGGGCCGAGGTAGTCGAAGAGGCTGGCGGCGCTGTCGGTGATGCGTGAAATCACGTCGTAATAGGCACGCGAGACCACGATCTGGTTGGGCCTGGAAAAGTCCATGATGCGCTGAGCCACATTGATGCCGTCGCCCACCACATTGACGCGGTTGTTGATGTCAAACACCATGCGGATTGGCCCCAGGTGCAGGCCCACCCTCAGGGACAGCTTGCGGCCGTACTTTTGTACCAGCAGGTCGCGCAGCAGCAGGGCCGACTGCAGGGCCTCTTCGGGGTCGCCCAGAAAGCAGATCGCCGCGCCGTCGCCGGTGTCGATCATGATGCGCGACGACTCCTTCACGCCGCCGATGGCCTTGGTGATGAGTTCGTTGAACAGGGTCTTCAGTGCCACCTGTTGGTCAACCGAATAGGTGGAGTAGGACACCAGGTCCAGGAACATGATCGTGCCCAGTACGTTCTTGCGCAGGTTTTCGGCACTGTTGAGCGGAATGGACTGGGAATTGGCCGCGTAGGCGAGCACGGCGCTTTCGGACAGCAGCTTGCTTGTCTTTGTGGTTGACGTATCGGTCTGCGGCGCTACCGTCGCTACCGGGGCAATGGCGGCTGTGTTGGACGACGGGTTGGCGGCGCGGATGGTCTGCGTCTTGAGAAAGTCCGAGCTGATCAGGGCCTGGCGCAGGGCTCCGACGTCCTGCGGGCGCTGTGTTTCGTTGGGCATCATGGCCCAGTCGATGGCGCGCAGCAGGGGCGCACCGAAGACCACCGCGCTGGCCGTGTCGGCCGCCTTGGGCATGGTGTCCTCGCGCACCCGCGAGGCCGACTCCATGGGCTTGTGGCCCGTCGTCATCCAGTACATCACCGCACCCAGCGAATAGACGTCCGTCCAAGGCCCCTGGTGGCCCTTGCTGTGGTACTGCTCAAACGGTGCGAAGCCCGGGCTCACGATGTTGGTCATGTCGTGGTTGCCGGTCACGCGCCGGGCGGCACCGAAGTCGAGCAGCACCGGCGTGCCGTCGGCGCGGATGTAGATGTTGTCCGGCTTGATGTCGCGGTGCAGGAAATTCACCTTGTGCACCGCTTCCAGCCCGTCCATCAACGGGTAGATGATCTTCAGCAGGCCCTGCTGGTCCAGCGCCGGCTGCCTGGCCAGCCAGCGCTTGAGCGGGTCGCCGGACTCGTATTCCATGACGATGTAGGCGGTCCCGTTTTGCTTGAAGTAACGCAGCACCCGCACGATGTTTGGGTGGCGAAAGGACGCCAGCGCCCGCGCTTCGTCGAGGAAACGCTCCAGCCCCCAATTGAACTGGCCGTTGTTCGCGCTTGAGCGCACGTGCACTGACAGGTCTTCCGAACGCACGGCCAGGTCGCCGGGAAAGTACTCCTTGATGGCTACCGGCAGCTGCAGGTTGATGTCCTGCGCCAGATAGGTGATGCCGAAGCCGCCACCGCCCAGCATCTTGTCGATGCGATATTCAAAAACGGTTTGCCCCGGCAGAAGCGCAGCCGCGTCCTTGCCTTCGCCGCCTGTGGGACGCACGGGCAGGGCTTGCGTTGTTTCTTCCGGTTCTTCCATTCGTGGGATCGATTCGTGGGGGCTGAGGGTGCCTGTGAATTATTGAGCCCGGCCGGACATCAGGCGCCGTGGTCGATCATCTGCATGGCTTTTTCGAGGCTGCGCCGCATGCGGTTGAACGCGCCGCCGAGCACGGACACTTCGTCTTTTCCGCCGTCAGCGAATTCCGGTACATCAAAGTCACCGGTGCTCACCTTGTCGGCGGCCTGGGACATGCGGCGGATAGGCCGCACGATGAGCCAGCTCAGCATCAGGTTAAGTACGACAAAAACCACGGCGAAGACAGTTGCCAGCGAGACCATGAAGGTCTTGAAGGTGCGGTCTGCGTTGCGGATGGGAATGTCCATGGGAACGGTGACAACCTGCGCGCCGATGATTTCGTTGTGTTTCCAGCCGAAGCCGTTGGCCTCGCCGTAGATCTTGATCATGCTGGCGGGCGCATTGGCCGGCACGCTGTGGCACTGCAGGCACGCCGCGTTGGTGATCTGAATGGGCTTGGCTATATAAAGCAGGCGGCCGGTGGCGGCGGCACGCTCGGAAATCAGTTCTTTCGATTCGGCGTTCTGGCGGAATTGCTGGACGATGTCCGCTTCCCAGTCGGTGGCGCGGTCGCGCGGGTTGGTCGGGTTCAGCGTGGCTTCCTTGTAGCCGTAGTCACGGTACTTTTTCTGGATGTGGCCCAGCGTTTCGGTGGCGGCGTAGGCCGGAACGGTCTGGGGCAGGAACACTTCCTCGAGTTGTTTGTCCAGGTGCGGCTTGATCTGCTCGACGGTGTAGGCCCGTACGGAAAGCGCGGTGTCCATCATGAGGCGGGCGTTGCGCAGAACCTCTTCGCGCGCATTGTCCTGCAGCAGCTGGCGCGAGATGTAGCCGGCCGCGGCAAAGCCGGCCAAAAAAACCACGACCAGCACCAAATTGAATTTCAGTCTCAAGCCCATAGCGCCTCCAGGTGCCCTGCAGTCAGCAGAGCGGGATTATTCAACAGGTTCAACAAATTGTTACTATTTTAGTCCTGCCCGGAGGTCATTGTGCCCCGCTCGTCGCACCCGATACACCGGTAGTAATGCCAATTACGGCCAACAGTGATAATCGCTGCCATGTCTTCTTCTCCCAAAGTGCTTTTTGGCTTCCATGCCGTCGGCGTTCGTATCAAAACAGCGCCCCAATCCGTCCTGGAAGTGTTTTTCGATGTGTCCCGCCGCGATGCGCGCATGCGCCAGTTCACGGACCGGGCCCGGGAGGCGGGTGTGCGATTGATCGAATCCGACGGTTTGCGCCTGGCAAAGATGTGCGGCAGCCACGGCCACCAGGGCGTTGTGGCCCGGGTCGACGCACTGGCGCAGGTCAAATCGCTCGACGAATTGCTGGAGCAACTCGAAGAAGCCGGTGTGGCCCAGCCGCTGCTGCTGGTGCTCGACGGCGTGACCGACCCGCACAACCTCGGCGCCTGCCTGCGTGTGGCCGATGGCGCCGGCGCCCATGCTGTCATCGCGCCCAAGGACCACGCGGCCGGCATCAACGCGACCGTCGCCAAGGTCGCCAGTGGCGCCGCCGAAACCATGCCTTATTTCATGGTGACCAACCTGGCCCGCACCCTCGGCGAGCTCAAGGAACGCAACATCTGGTGCATAGGCACCAGCGACGATGCGGAAAAAACAATTTACGACGTGGACCTGAAAGGCCCCGTGGCGCTGGTGCTCGGCGCTGAAGGTGAGGGCATGCGCCAGCTCACGCGCAAGACTTGCGATGAACTGGTCAGCATCCCGATGCATGGCGCGGTGGAAAGCCTGAATGTGTCCGTAGCCAGCGGTGTGTGCCTGTACGAAGCCCTGCGCCAGCGCAGGGCATGACGACGCCGCAGCACTTCGACCTGGTCGTCATAGGCGCCAGTTTTGCCGGGCTGGCCTGCGCGCGCGCCGCGGCCAGGGCGGGCCTGCAGGTCGCCATTGTCGAAAAGAAGACTTCTTCCGGCGACAAGCTGCACACCACCGGCATCATCGTGAAAGATGCCATAGACACCATCCCGTGGTTGCGGCAAGTGCCCGCGGCGCTGGTGCGGCAGGTGGACGGTGTGAGGCTTTATTCGCCCAATCTTCGCCATGTCGATCTGCACGCGCCCGGGTATTACTTCTGGGCAACCGACACGCCGGCCCTGCTGGACTGGATGTGTGCGTCCGTCGTGGCGGACGGTGTCACCTTGCTGGCCGGCACGCTGTTCGAGCAGGCTGCGCGAGACAGCGGCGGTTGGGCCGTGTCGGTCAAGTCGGTCACCTCGCAGGAGCCGATGGTGCTGCAGGCCCGCTACCTGGTCGGCGCCGACGGCCCCCATTCACGTGTGGCCAAGGCTTTGGGCCTGTCGCTCAATACCCAGTTTCTCTTTGGCATCGAGCATGAATACGGCCAGGCCCGGCTGGATGCCAACCTGCTGCACTGCTTCATAGACCGTCAGCTCGCGCCCGGCTACATCGGCTGGGCCGTTGCGGGTGCCGGCATTCACCAGATCGGGCTGGCCAGGCGGATGTCGCCTTCAGGCGCGTCCGTGCCTGCCAAACAGGCATGGATGGGTGCTTTCATGGAAAAAATCGCGCCGCATGTGGATGTCGGCAACGCAAGTCCGCTGGCGACGCGCGCCGGCATGATTCCTTGCGGCGGGGTGCTGAAGCGGGTGTCCGATGCACGCGTCATGCTGGTCGGTGACGCTGCCGGCATGGTGTCGCCCGTGACGGCCGGTGGCATCCATACGGCCCTGCAGCATGGCGATGCGGTGGGCAGCGCGGTAGCCGCCTTTTTGCAGGAGGGCGCGGTCGACGGCAGCGACCCGGCCGATCCGGCGCAAGGGCTGGTGCGGCACTATCCGAAGTTCCGCGCCAAGCGCACCTTACGCTGGCTGTTTGACCGCTTTCAGGCAGACTGGATCTTCAATATGGCCCTGGACACCGAACCCATGCGGCAGGCTGCGCGCATGGTGTACTTTCACCGGCGCGGCAAACCAGAGTAGCCGCCCCGGAACGGGCCTCTAGACCAGCCCATACCAGCCCAGCAATGCGCCGGCGCCCAGCAGCCACAGCAGATGGATCTTGCTGCGCCAGACAATCACGGCGGTGGTGGCTGCCAGCAACCACACCGGCCAGTCTTTCAGCGAACTGCCGTTGGCGGTGGCCAATATCCAGCTTGTCGCGATCAGCAAGGCCACCACGATGGGCCCCATGCCCTGCTTGAAAGCCCGCACCGCGCGCAGCTCGCGGTTGCGGTGCCCCCACTGCGCGGCCAGGTAGGTGAGGGTGGTGCTCGGAATCAGGATGCCCAGCATCGCCAGGAAAACGCCCAGCAGCCCGGTCAGCATGCCCCCTGCGTTCAGCCCCACATTCCAGCCCAGCAAAGCGATGAACAGCACATTCGGCCCGGGGGCTGATTGCGCAATGGCAATGGACGCGTTGAACTGCGCGTCGGTCAACCAGTGCTGTTTGTCGACCAGGAAACGGTGCATGTCGGGAGCGGTGGTGATGGCCCCGCCTATCGACAGCAGCGACAGCGAGAGGTAATGCAGGAAGAGGTCAAACCACTCCCGCGCGCCGAAGACGAGGTGCAGCGATTCGGTCATGGTGCCAGCCTGCGGTAAGCGAGCACACAGGCCACGCCGCCCAGCCCCAGCAGCACATAGGCCAGGGGAAAGCGCAGCAGGGCGATGGCCACGAAACATGCCACACCGAACGCGGCGCACAGCTGCAGGCCCAGCACGTTTTTCTTGAGCGCGCCGAACAGTTTCAGGCCGGTCGCGCCGATCAGCCCGGCTGCCACGGCGCCCATGCCGCGCAGCGCGCCAGCCACGCCGGGATGCCCGGCAAACTGGGCATAGACCACCGCCAGCAGCAGCACGAGCACCAGCGGCACGGTCAGCATGCCGGCCAGCGCGGCCAGGGCGCCCTTGAGGCCGAAGTAGCGGCCACCTATCATCAGTGAGATGTTGACTACATTGGGCCCGGGCATGATTTGCGCGACGGCCCAGTCTTCAATGAATTCCTCGCGCGTCATCCAGCGCTTTTTTTCGACCAGCTCGCGTTGCACGACAGCCAGTACACCGCCAAAGCCCTGAAGCGCCAGCAAGGTGAATGAGATGAAAAGATCGGAGAGGGATCGGGGTTTCGGGTGGTCTTCGGCGGGAGGGGTGCTCATGCACCAATTATCGCCGCTTCATTGATGCACCACAGCCCGTACACAGGAGACCAAGGGCCGCCGTTTGCTATTAATAAGATAGCTTCTTGCGCTCGTTGGATATGGGCTGGAGGCCAAAATGGCGTAAATTTTTGAGCCAGCGCCCGACATGCCCTGCATGGCGGCTACAGCCACAGCTCCCAGGTTTCGCCCACCAGGTTTTCTTTCCCAAAGCCATGGTAGGGCTCGCTCCTGGTCAGCTTGAAACCACGCCTGGCGTAAATGGCGCGCGCTGCGTCCAGGCAGCTGTTGGTCCAGAGCACCATTTTTTTGTAGCTCTTGCTGCGCGCAAATGTGATGCACTCGTCGGCCAGGCGCCCGCCCAAGCCAAGTCCGCGCGCCTGCGGCGTGAGGATCAACATGCGCAGCTGGGCCACGGTGGCTGATTTACGCGCCACAAACACCGCGCCCGCCCGCTCACCGTCGACTTCGGCTACCCAGCACTTCTCCCACTCCGGCTGGTGGTTCTTGAGGTACTTGCCGGCAATATCGGCCACCAAGGCCTCGAATTCGCTGTTCCAGCCGTATTCACGCGCGTAAATTTCACCGTGTTGCTGCACCACCCAGCCGATGTCGCCGGGCCCGGGGTCGCGCAACAGCACGGTTCGTGTCGCGGCAGGTTCCGTGCTGCTGGCCAAAAGCCGCTGCACCGTGGTCATGGCCGTCACCACCTTTTGCTGGTGGTCCGGCGCCAGCGCGGCCAGCAGGGCGGCGGCTTCGTCACGGGAGCGCTGCTGCAGCGGCGCAAATGTAGCGTGGCCGGCCTTGGTCAGCTTCAGCAGGCTTTGCCGCGCGTCCGCTGGCGAAGGCGCGCGCGCCAGCCAGCCCTGGCTTTCGAAGCGGCGCAGGATGCGGCTCAGGTAACCCGCGTCCAGCGCCAGGTCGCGCCCCAGCTCAGTGGCCGTGGGCTGGTCGCGGTGGGCCAGTTCATACAACACCCGCACCTCCGTCAGCGAAAACTCGCTGTCCAGATAAGGGTCCAGCACGCCGATGCGCTGGGTGTAGAAGCGGTTAAAGCTTCGCACGGCCTTGACGTGGGCTGTAGAAGCGGAGGGCGCTCCAGTCTGGGGGGGGGCAGGCGTGCTTGAGGCGGTGGTATTAATTGACGAGGCCATGGCTGATATCGTCAATCAATTAGTTGACAAAGTCAAGTATCTGGCATTTGCCCGGTCTCAACCGGCCTCAGATCACCCGGCGCGGCGCCGCTGTGGCCGCATCGCCGCTGTTGGGCGCGCCGGTCGGCTCAATCAGCAGCAGGTGCGCCTCTTGCGGTGCCCGCGGACGATGACGCACCCCGCGAGGCACCACGTACAGCTGGCCGGGCTTGAGCGTAACGGTGGGCTGGCCGTCGATGTCGATGTGCAGCTCGCCCTTGAGCACCAGGAAGAAATCGTCGCTCTCCGGGTGCGAATGCCAGCTGAATTCCCCCTGGACCTTGACGACCATCACGTCGTGCCCGTTGAATTCGCTCACGGTGCGCGGTTGCCAGTGGCCTTCAAAGGTCGCGAGCTTGGTCTGCAGGTCTACGGCTTCTTTCATGTGAACTCCTCTTTCATGGCGGTTGAATGCGGTTGAAGGGGAGTCTCCTTGTCCAGGGCTACCGCGTCTTGTACGATTGTTTCCTTTACGATTGTTTCATGCACGACGCCCAGGCCCCCACGCCCAAAGACTGGGCCCGCTTTCGTCCCGGCGCACTGGCCGGTGTGACGCAGATGAACGCCCACTTCACTGAGCACACCTTCGAGCGCCACAGCCACGAAACCTATTCCATCGGCGTCACCGCCTCCGGCGTGCAGACCTTTCACTGCGGCGGCACGCTGCACGCCAGCCTGCGCGGCGATGTGATTCTTTTTAATCCCGACGAGCCGCATGACGGCCAGCGCGGCACGCAGGAAGGCTTTGGCTACAGCATGCTGTATGTGTCGCAGCAGGTGGTGAACGAATGCCGCGACAAGGAAGCTGGCCTCGACATGGCGGCCTACTTTTGCCAACCTGTGGTGCGCGACGCCGCCATGGGTCGTGCGCTGGCGCGTGCCATAGGCGCCGGCGGACAGGCGCAAGAGTCGCTGCGCGCTGAAGAGCTCACGCGCAATGTGCTGGTGCGCTTGCTGCAGCGCTATGGAGAGCGGCGCTCAGGCGATGATGTGAAGCCGGCTGGCGTTGCACGCATGGCCCGCATTCGCGACTACCTGCGCAGCCACTTCGACCAGGACATCACCGTCGATGCCCTCGCAGGCGAGGCCGGCTTGTCGCGTGTTCACCTGACCCGCGCCTTCGCCCGGCAGTTTGGCGTACCACCGCATATCTACCTCAACGCCGTTCGCATCGAACGCGCCCAGTCAGCCATGCTGGCCGGGCAGGGCCTGGCCGAGGTGGCCGCCGCCTGCGGTTTTGCCGACCAGAGCCATTTCAGCCGGCGCTTCAAGGGCAGTGTGGGTTTGTCGCCTGGCGCTTGGCTGCGGCAGATGAAACCTTCCGCGGCCACAATCGGGTGAATCTATTGCAGGTCGGCAAATAAGGATTCCCCGCGGTCAAGCGGGTCCACAACCACGTTATAGATCTCGTTGATGCGCCAGATCGGGGTTTCATAGGCGGCCTGGCCCTGTACCTTCACCAGGAACGCGCTTTTCCTCTCGTGAGCGGCAAGGGTCAGCTCACAGGAGAACTCGATTTGCCCAGTGTCCGTCGAAATGGCGCTCACGAGTTCATGGCCGGCAAGGGAGAGGCGCTCGGCGCTTTCGTGAGGCAAGAGTTGGTCAACCTCATAGGTCCGCAGCACGATCGCAGTGATGCGATCGATGAGGTCGTCAACTACCGAGTTCGGATTTGTGACCATCTGTGGATGCATTTTGGGGATTCTCCTGCATCTCCCAAAGAACTAAAAAGCTATATCGATATTGCAGATTGTCATGAGTGGCATGTTGAATCGTGGAAGCCGTGAATAGGCAACAGGATTGGCTATTTGCCCGCACCAGCCTGTTTTTGAAGAATACAGCTCGCAAGTTGCACGCATAGAATCACCAGCAAGCATGGGCGCGTCTTGTTTGCTTCAAGGTCGGCCCCCCGAGAGCACGGAACGGGCGTCACCATGTTGAGTCATCAATCATTCCAGAGGATCCCTTGAAAAAAGTATTGCTACTTCTCGCCATTGCTCTTCTTTCAGCTTGCGCGACTACATCTTTTCGCTCGAACGCGCCTGAATTCGCGGGAGAGAATCGTGTATGTTCGGTTTACGTCTACTCATTTCTTGACTTGCGTGAAGGAGCTCTGGGAAGGAAATTCCTGGCAGAAGTAAAGCGTCAGCTAAATGATTCATTGAGCAAGGAAAATATCTCGTCCAAGCAACTTTGGTTTAACGATTCCCCATTTGCCACCCAGTTCTCCCTGGAAGAAAAAGGCCCAAACCCTTCCAACACCAGTACACGTGTTCCAGTTGAAGAGGTAATCAAGGCCACACAGGACGAAGAAAGACTTTTTGGCGCTTCGCATCGTTTGATTGTGTTTCCTGCCTCGGTCATGCAATCTAATACCGGAGCAAGTTTTAGTATCCGATGGTCTTTGGTCGATCTAAAGACCAATCAAACTGTCTGGGCCACTACTTCAGTGAGCAACCACGCGAAATGGTTTCTTGGTGATGAGAACCCGGAAGCACGAGCTACCACTTTTGTTGAAGAGTTGATGAGCGAGCTTAGAAAATCAAAAGCTATCCGTGAGCGCAGGGCCTGATTGTTCGGTCAAGCATGGTTCCCGACAGCAGGAAGTCATTTTCGCGATACCACCCGATACCACCCTAGACCGACATCCCACCAGAAACCTCAATCACTGCCCCATTGATATAACTCGCCTCATCGCTCGCGAGGAAGGCATAGACATTGGCAATCTCCTCGGGCCGTCCGAGGCGCCTGAGCGGCACATGGGCCTCCATCTCCTTCAGTACCTTGTCGGGGATAGTGCTGAGGATGGGCGTTGAAATAAAACCGGGGGCCACGGCATTCACGCGCACGCCCTTGGGGCCTAGCTCGCGGCTCCAGGTTTTGGTGAAACCGATTACACCGAACTTGCTGGCGGCGTAATTCGTCTGGCCGAAGTTGCCGTAGATGCCGACGACTGAACTCGCATTGAGGATCACGCCGCTGCCTTGCGTTGTCATGGTGTCGGCCACGGCTTGTGCGCAGTGAAAGACGCCGCGCAGGTTCACGTCGATTACCTTGTCGAACTGTTCGAGCGTCATTTTCTGCAGGCGTGCGTCCTGGGTGATGCCGGCGTTGTTGACCAGCACGTCGACGCGGCCGAACTGGTCTTTGACCTTGCCGACCACCGCATCCACCATGGCGCGCTGGGTCACATCCATCACATAACCGACGGCCTGCGCGCCCAGGGCCTGGCACTGCTTGACGGCATCATCCACCCCGGCTTGTTTCACGTCGCAGACGATGACGGTGGCGCCTTCCTGGGCAAACTTGAGTGCAGTGGCGAGGCCTATGCCCTGGGCGGCGCCGGTGATGATGCTGATCTTGTTTTGGAGTCTTGGCATGAAGTGGATATTTGGATATGGATCGATGAGATGAATGGGAGGATGGGTGAGTTAAACGAAGCAGCTCAGTAAACCGGCTGATGCTGGCGGATCGCATCTTTGACCGCACCCGTGAGCGTAAAGCCGGGCCCGAATTTTTTGGCCAGTTCGCCGCAGCGAGAGACAAAGGCGTCAATCCCCATGCCGTAGATAAACTGCATCGCGCCGCCGGTCCAGGCCGGAAAGCCTATGCCGAAGATGGAGCCGATGTTGGCGTCGTGCACGGTGGTCAGCACGCCTTCGCTGAGGCAGCGGGCGGTTTCCACCGCCTGGCGGTAAAGCAGCCGGTCTTTGAGTTCGTTGATGTCCCAGGCGGCGCCGGGTTTTTCAAACAGGGGCTTGAGTTCGGGCCACAGGTGCTTTTTCGCGCCGGGCCCGGTGGGGTAGTCGTAAAAGCCGCCGCCGGCCGCGCGGCCGGGGCGCTTCAACTCTTTTACCATGCGTTCGACCAGCAGTTCACCGGGCGTGGCGGTGTAGGTCTTGCCTTCTGCGGTGAGGTCGGTGCGTGTCTGGTCCAGCACATGCACGCTTAATGACAACGCGGTTTCGTCGAGCACGGCCAACGGGCCGACGGGCATGCCTGCCTGAATGCCGGCGTTTTCAATCGCGGCGGCGGGAATGCCTTCGCCCAGCATGGCCGCGCCTTCCATCACAAAGGTGCCGAAGGTGCGGCTGGTGTAAAAACCGCGCGCGTCGTTTACCACGATGGGGATCTTGCCCAGGGCCTGCACATAGTCAAAAGCGCTGGCCACGGTTTCATCGTCGCTCTGCCGGCCGCGAATGATCTCGACCAGCTTCATCTTGTCGACCGGGCTGAAGAAGTGGATACCGATGAATTTTTCGGGCCTGTCGCTTGCCGTGGCCAGGCTGCTGATGGGCAGGGTCGAGGTATTGGATGCGAAGAAACCGCCGGACGCCAGCAAAGGCTCGGCCTCCTGCGTCACTTTGGCCTTGAGGTCGCGCCGCTCGAAGACGGCCTCGATGATGAGGTCGCAGCCGGCCAGTTCCGTCACCTGGTCGGTCGCGGTGATGCGTGAGAGCAGGGCGCTTTGCTCGGCGGCCGTCATACGGCCTTTCTCCACACGCGGCGCGGTGATCTTGCTGCTGTAAGCCTTGCCGGCTTCGGCCTTGTCCTGGCTCACGTCCTTGAGCACGGTGGCAATGCCTTTGCTGGCCTGTGCGTAAGCGATGCCCGCACCCATCATGCCGGCGCCCAGCAGGCCGACCTTGGCAGGCCTGAAACGCCCTACGCCTTTGGGCCGCGACTGCCCGCTCTTGATAGCGTTCATGTCGAAGAAAAAGGTGTTGATCATGGCCTTGGCATTGGTGCCCGTCATGAGTTTGGCGAGGTAGCGGCTTTCGATGCGAAAGGCGGTTTCCAGGTCCACCTGTGTGCCTTCCACCATGCAGGCCAGGATGGCTTCAGGCGCGGGGTAGAGGCCGCGCGTCTGCTTTTTGAGCATGGCGGGCGCGGCGCTGAGCGCCGCGGCGATCTTCGGGTTGGCCGGCGTGCCGCCCGGGATTTTGTAGTCCCGGGCTTCCCAGGGGTGCTGGGCCGTGGGGTTGGTGGCTATCCAGGCAAGTGCTTTGCCGCGCAGCTCATCGGCATCGGCCACCAGCTCGTGCACCAGTCCCAGCTCAAGCGCCTCACGTGGGTTAAAGGTTTTACCTTCGACCAGATAGGGTTGCGCGCCCATCAAGCCAAGGTGGCGCGTCATCTTGCTCACGCCGCTGGCGCCCGGCAGCAGGCCCAGCGTGACCTCGGGCAGGCCAAACTGTGTTTTGCGGTCGTCCACCGCCACGCGGTAATGGCCGACCAATGCGACTTCCCAGCCTCCGCCCAATGCCGTCCCGTTAAGGCAACTAGCCACGGGGATGCCCAGCGTTTCGAGGGTACGGAAGTTTTTCTTGACGCGTTCGATCTCTGCGTAGGCCTTGGGCGCGTCGGCCGGTGTGAGGCGCATCACGGCCTTCAAGTCAGCGCCGGCAAAAAAAGTGCTTTTGGCGGAGGCGAGGATGATGCCTTTGAGGACGTCTTTGTCTTTCACCACCTGCGCGGTGACTTCAGTGAGATCGTCCTGCCACTGCAGGCACATGGTGTTGACGGGGGAGTCTGGTTCGTCAAACGTGATGGTGGCAATGCCGCCCTCGATTTGGTACTGGATGGTCTTCATGGCATTCAGACTCTTTCAACAATCGTTGCGATGCCCATGCCACCGCCCACGCACAGCGTGGCCAGGCCGTAGCGCAACTTGCGCCTGTGCAGCTCGTCGACCAGTGTGCCGAGGATCATCGCGCCGGTGGCGCCCAGCGGGTGGCCCATGGCAATGGCGCCGCCGTTCACGTTGACCTTGTCGTGCGGCACCTTCATCTCTTTCATGAAGCGCATCACCACGGCGGCAAAGGCCTCGTTGACTTCGAACAGGTCGATCTGCTCCACCGTCATGCCGGCCCTGGCAAGTGCCTTGCGCGTGGCGGGCATGGGGCCGGTCAGCATGATGGTCGGGTCGGCGCCGCTCAGTGCGGCGGCCACGATGCGGGCGCGCGGCTTGAGGCCATGGATTTTTCCGGCGGCCTCCGAGCCCACCAGTACGGCGGCCGCGCCGTCCACGATGCCCGACGAATTGCCGGCGTGGTGCACGTGGTGGATGCGCTCGACCTGCGGATAGCGCTGCAGCGCCACCGCATCAAAGCCCATGCTGCCCAGCTGGTCGAAGGCAGGCTTGAGTGAGGCGAGGCCTTCCAGCGTGGTGTGCGGTTTGATGAATTCGTCTTCGGCCAGAATCGTCTGGCCGAGAAAATCCATGACTGGTACAACGGAGTTGGCGAAGTGGCCGGCGGCGCGGGCTTGGGCAGCGCGCTGCTGGCTTTCGAGCGCAAAGGCGTCCACGTCGGCGCGGCTGAAACCTTCCATCGTGGCGATCAGGTCGGCGCCTATACCTTGCGGCACAAACAGGGTGGCGCTGTTGGTTTCCGGGTCTTGCGCCCAGGCGCCGCCGTCGGCGCCAATCGGTACACGGCTCATGCTCTCGACGCCACCGGCCACCACCAGGTCTTCCCAGCCGGAGCGCACTTTTTGCGCGGCCATGTTCACGGCTTCCAGGCCCGAGGCGCAAAAGCGGTTGACTTGCACGCCCGAGGCGCGGAAATCCCAGCCTGCCTTGAGCGCGGCCACCTTGGCAATCACCGCACCCTGTTCACCCACCGGTGAAACCACGCCCATCACTACGTCGTCGATGGCCGCAGTGTCGAAGCCGCTGCGCCGTTGCAGGTCGGTCAGCACGCCGGCCAGCAGGTTGACGGGCTTGACCTCATGCAGGCTGCCGTCTTTTTTGCCTTTGCCGCGCGGCGTGCGGATGGCGTCGTAGATAAAGGCTTCGATGCTCATGATGGCTTTCCTCGGGAAGGCGGGAACGCAGGGCTGGCGGGGAGGGGCCGTTGAAGTATATGCATTTCGCCAAGCAGTCGCTTTGCATAAATAGACGAACGGAAAGCCGCGTTGCGTTGTAGTGGGCTGAGGCCGGACCTGACCTTCCTTAATTCCTGACCGACATCGTTCAGGGGAGGTGGATGCCCGCGATGAATCAGAGGTGCCGTGTCTCGGCAGGGGTGTTCCACCAGGCGTTGTTGCGCCCGTCCGCGTAGTTGACCGGCGCGCTGATCAGTTCAGCCGGTTCGGCGTTGTCCAGCGCGGCGATGTTGATGGATACATAGTCGCCGCCTATCTGCTCCACGTAACCCCGACCGAAAGGCCGCACGCCGCAGTGCCTGCAAAACAAGTGGTGGCCGCTTTTGGTGCCGAACTGGTAGTCGTTCAGTTCGTTCTCGCCGGCCAGCAGCCGAAATGCGTCGGGTTTGATGATGGCGCCCCAGTTGCGGGTTTTGGTGCAGATGGAGCAATTGCAGCGGCCCGTGCCTTTGCTGAGGTCGATGTCGGCTTCAAAGCGGACGGCGCCGCAGTGGCAGCTTCCGGTATAGGTCTTTTGCATGGGGGCGAACTCCTTGATGGTTGCAGGTTGTTGGGAGTATCCGAATATGACAGAATGTTGTCATGTCTGAAAGTATAGTTAAACGACAGTATGCTGTCAAATTGGGAATCGCCAACGAAGAGGTCAAGCGCACGCCGGCCGCCAATTCCCTGAGTTGGTTGGTGGTGCAGGTGATGCAGCTCAACGGCTTGTTGACGGCGGCCGGCGATGCGCTGGCGGCGCCGGCCGGGCAGACTTCGGCGCGCTGGCAGGTGCTGGCTGCTGTGGAAGACGCGCCGCTGTCGGTGGCACAGATCGCACGCGCCATGAACCTGACGCGGCAAAGCGTGCAGCGGGTGGCGGATTTACTGGTGGAAGAGGGGCTCAGCGTCTATGAAAGCAATCCGGCTCATGCACGCGCCAAGCTGCTGCGGCTCACTGCCAAAGGTCGCAAGGCCTTGCAAACCATACAGGCAGGGCAAAAAGTATGGGCCAATGCGTTGGCTGATGGGATGAATGAGGCCCAGCTACGCGCCGCGAGCACCGTGCTGGCGCAGTTGCAGCAGGCCTTGATGGCGCAGGAAGCGCCGCAGGAATAGTGGGAGATTGGTGTGAGATTGCCGGCGCGTGCCGCTTAAGACGGGTCTTTGCTGCGCGTGCGGCTCACGGCGCTGAAGATTCCTATCCCCAGGAAGATCAGCGCACCTATGCCGATGTACAGATGCGGCACGCCGGCCACCACGGCACCCCAGATGACACCGGCCAGGAAAATCACGAAACCGATCATGTAAAGCGCAAAAGACATTTTCTTCTCCACGAAATGTTGTGGCACCACTATGCGTGCCTTGGTGCCGGCGCTTTATCGGGTAGATGCGCTGATGGGTGTCAGCGAGGGCCTACGAATGGTTTCAGGAGGCTGCGGCCAATTCCGTCACCCGGGGCTTGAAGCCCTCCGGGAGGCCATTGCTCACGAGGCGGCCGCGGGGATGCATGGGACGCAGATATTGGTGCAGCACCAGGGCGGCAGCACCTACCGCTGAAGCCAGCAGACCGTAACGCGCCACGCGCACCATGGGAGCTGTTACGCCGGCATGGGTGGCGTAGTTTTGCAGCGTTTCCCTGGCAACCTCCACCAATTCCGGAAAATGCTGACAGGATGCGCCGCCCACCACCAGCACGCTGGGATCGAAGGTGGTCCACAGGTTCTGCAGCAGCACACCCAGGTAGTGTCCTGACCGGCGAGTGTCCGCCAGCTGGCCCAGAGCACCCGAACCGATGAAGGCCTCCGCGCACCCACGCCGTCCGCAGGAGCACGCGGGTCCGTCGAGCTCCAGAATGCTGTGGCCGATCTCGCCGGCCATGCCCCGCATGCCGGTGAACAGCCGGTCGTTGAGCACGATGCCCGCGCCCACGCCGACATCGCAGGTCACAAAAATCAGCGAGTCCTTGCCGTCGTTCTCCGAGAATTCGTATTCGCTCAGCGCGGCCGTGTCGGCTTCGTTTTGCACGTGTACCGGTACCGGGGGCAGGCCTGCATGAATCAGTGCCTGGGTGATCTGCGGCAAGAAGTCCACGTTGCGCCAACCAAGGTTGGGGGCAAATCGGACCACACCGGTGGTTTCGTCAAATGCGCCGGGCAGGCCGATGCCCACACCTGAAAGTTGCGCGCCGCGCAATACCAGCTGCGCCTGGGCCAGCACTGTCAGATCGGCAATCTGGCTGCAGACGTCTTGCGGCCGTGTGCCGCGCAAAGGTTCTTGCGTTGACCACAGCACTTGCCCCAACAGGGACACGCTCACCACACGCAAGGTGTCGACTGCCACTTCCACACCAATCAGGCCGCGCGACCGGCAGTCGATTTGCAGGGGCGTGGAGGGCCGCCCCACACCGTTGGCGGCGGCCATGCTGATTTCACTGAGCCAGCCTTCATCAATGAGTTCTCGCACCAGCAGGCTGACTGTCGACTTGGTCAACCCGCTATGGTTGGCCAGCTGCGCGCGCGAGCGCCCAGGCTGGTTGCGCAGCAAGCGCATCAGCACACTGCGGTTGATGCGTTTGACGAGTTGCTGGTCACCTGTGGTTTTCATGGCCGATGGCATGGTTCAGGCAATGCGGTGCGGCGCCTGTGTTTTCCCTTCCGGCTGCTTGCCGGCGATGATCATGCCGAGAATCTGGTCTTCGTTCAGGTCGGCCGTGCGGTAGGTGCCGATCAGGCGGCCGTTTTTCATCACCGACAGGCGGTCGCTGAGCGAAAAAACATCCTGCATGTCATGCGTGATCAGGAAAATGCCCACGCCTTCGGCCTTGAGCTGCAGAACCAGGTTGGCCACCATGGCGGACTCCTCCGGGCCCAAGGCGGCGCAGGGTTCGTCCATGATCAGGATGCGGGCATTGAAGTAGATGGCGCGCGAGATGGCCACCACCTGGCGCTGCCCGCCCGAGAGGCGCCGCACCGGGGTGTGGATGTTGGTGAAGTTTTTATTCAGGCGCCCAAATACCTTGCGTGCCTGCGCCTCCATGAAGTAGTCGTCCAGCGTATTCCAGGTCGTCATTTTTTCACGGCCCAGAAAAAGGTTGGCCACGGCGTCCAGGTTGTCGGCGAGCGCCAGCGTCTGGTAGATGGTCTCGATGCCCTGGTGCTGTGCATCGGCCGGGGTCCGGAGATTCACTTTCTGCCCCATCACATGGATCTCGCCCGAATCGATAGGGAAAGCGCCGGCCAGCATTTTCATGAGGGTTGATTTGCCCGCGCCGTTGTGGCCCAAGACGGCGACAACTTCGCCTGGGTACAGGTTCAGGTTCACGCCGTCCACGGCATGAACGCCGCCAAAGGCCTTGCGGATGTCCTTGAATTCGACCAGGGGTTCGGTAGTGATTTGCATTTCAGTGATCCATTGCGCTGCGCGCCACCCGCGACACATGAAACC
Source organism: Polaromonas sp. P3_B4 (assembly GCF_056402835.1). Lineage (NCBI taxonomy): Bacteria > Pseudomonadati > Pseudomonadota > Betaproteobacteria > Burkholderiales > Comamonadaceae > Polaromonas > Polaromonas sp. P3_B4. The sequence goes on along the minus strand of NZ_JBFUGQ010000001.1, from coordinate 1,605,897 downwards.
GCACGGCAAAGGCCAGGGACACCGCGGAACCGGCTTCGCCGGGCCGCTGGTGTGCCTTGCAGGCCGCGTGGCTGCCGGAGGCMGCCACCGCTCGACCCGTCCAGACCGACGCAGGTCGGTCTGGAGCCGCGGGTCTCGCCCCCCTTGAGGGGCTGAGAGCCGCGGCTCCAAGCCTGCCTGCGCAGGCTTGGACGGCTTCGAAGGGCCTCCGCCTCTGGCGGAGGTGCCGGGCGCCGAAGGCGCTTCGGGGGTGTTTCATCCTAGTTTTCCTGCGCCCACTTGCGGTAGAGCACGTCAAATACCACCGCCACAATCAGCACCTGCCCGATGATGATCATGCGTTTTCCGATGGAGACGTCCAGCAGCAGCATGCCGCTGTCCAGCGACTGCATGATGAGGGCGCCTAACACCGAGCCGATGATGGTGCCACTGCCTCCGGCCAGTGCAGTACCGCCGATCACCGCGGCGGCAATCACGAACAACTCCATGCCGGTGCCCAGCGAGTTGGTGCCTGCGTTCAGGCGGGCCACCGACACGATCGCCGCGATGGTGATGAGCACGGCGAGCAGGGCAAACAACATGAGCGTCACCCGCTTGACCGGTATGCCGACCAGTACAGCAGCGTCGGGGTTGCCGCCCATGGCGTAAACATAGCGGCCAAAACGGGTGCGCTGGGAGATGAAGGACATCACCACCGCCACGGCCGCCCAGATGAGCACCGGGATCGGGATGCCCTGGGGAGCGTCCTTGTTGGTGACCAGATAGCTGTTCATGGTGGCAGCGAACGCGGCCAGCAGGGCCACCGGTGCCGCCACCAGCAGTACATCCACCCACACGGGCTGGTTGGGCATCTCATGGCGCGTAGAGGCACGGCGGCGCAACAGCATGCGAATCACCAGAACCAGGCTCACACAGACGGTCAGGACCCAGGTGGCGGTCACGCCGATGCCACCGTCATAGCCGCCACCGAGTTGCAGAAAAGTCTCGTCGCTGACGGGCTGGGTCTTGCCGTCGGCCACCAGAAAAGCCGCGCCGCGCAAGGACATCAGCCCTCCCAGCGTGACCACAAAAGACGGGACGCCGAGCATGGCGGTCAGCCATCCCTGGTATACCGACACCACCAGCGCCGCAGCCAGCCCGGCGAGTGAGGCCGCCGGCCAGGACCATCCCAGGGTGTATTGAAGATAGGCGATGAGCACGCCGACAAAACCGATCACCGAACCGACCGACAGGTCAATATGCCGGGCCACAATGATCAGCACCATGACAGTGGACACGATGCCCACCACCGCTGTTTGCTGGGCAATGTTGTAGAGGTTCTCAGGCGACAGGAAAATGCCGCCCGACAGGACCTGGAATACGCCCGCCAGGACGGCGAGCACGCCCCCCATGAACACCAGCCGCCAGTCGACAGCAGCGTTGCGCAGGAATCGAACGGGAAATTGCATGGTTTTGAGGATGCAGCACTCCCCAAGGCAACCTACAGGCCGGTTGCCTTGCCTGCTTGCGCAGAACGGGGAGCAGGTGGTTGAACGCCTGTATTAAAGCCTGTATTACTTGCAGGCCGCGACGTTGCCCGTGACACCCTTGCAGAGTTCGTCTTTCTTGATCCAGCCGGCTTTCACCACCACATCGAGGTTGTCGCGGGTAATAGGCACGGGCTTGAGGAACTGGGCCTGCAGGGCGATCTTTTTCTCGCCACCATTCCAGGAGGTCGCGCCGTCGACTTTTTTGCCGGCACCCAGATTGACAGCTGCGCTGGCCGCCTGTTTACCGAGGTCGCGCGCATCTTTCCACACCGACACGGTCTGGGTGCCCATGGCCACGCGGTTCAGGGCGGCAAAGTCACCGTCCTGGCCGGACACCGGTACGCCCTTGAGGCCTTTGGAACTCAGCGCCGCCACGACACCGCCAGCGGTGCCGTCATTGGAGGCCACCACAGCATCGACCTTGCCGCCGTTCTTGGTCAGGATCTGTTCCATGTTTTTCTGCGCGACTTCAGGCTTCCAGCCCTCGGTGTATTCCTCGCCCACGATCTTGATGTCGCCTTTCTTGACGGCGGCGTCAATGATTTCCTGCTGGCCTTCGCGCAGGAAGTTGGCATTCGGATCGGTGGGAGAGCCCTTGATCATCACGTAGTTGCCCTTGGGCTTGGCCTGGAACACCGCACGGGCCTGCATGCGGCCGACTTCCTTGTTGTCGAAGGTGATGTAGAACACGCCGGGTGCCTCGATCAGGCGGTCGTAGGCAATAACCGGCACTTTTTGTTTGGTGGCCTTGTTCACGGCGGGCAGGATGGCGTCCTTGTCCATGGCCAGCACGATCAGGACCTTGGCGCCCTTGGCCATCAGGCCGTCAATGTCCGCCAGTTGTTTTTCGGGGGAGCCCGCGGCGTCTGCGCTGATGTACTTGGCGCCCAGCTTTTCAAGCTGCGTCTTGATGGCTGCCTCATCGGTTTTCCAGCGTTCCTCCTGGAAGTTGGACCAGCTGACGCCGACAGTGACCTGCGCAAATGCGCCGGCAGCGGCCAGGCTGAGTGCCATTGCGGTGAGGGAATTTTTTAGTTTCATGAATGTCTCCGATAGTTCTGCCCAGTCGGGCGTGTAGTTTTGAAAACCCAGCTGAATCCCGGTAATCGTTCCGCTGCAAACGCAGCACTTCAGAATTAGTTTGAACGACGCACTAATTATGTGGACCTGAAAAATTCCCCGCCTAGGGACAAACCCCGGGTGTGCGGGGGTCGCTTTAAATTTTTGATGGTTTCTGTAATACCAAAGGCTGAGCAGCAGGCGCTGCAAGCAGAAAACCCGTCAGCGGCAACGGCTGGCTGGATCGGTTTTCCCCTGGAAAGGCTGCGCTTCAGTGGGCGGCAGACGGCTCTGTCACCCCAAGCTTGATGGCCCAGCTTGACAGTGCGGGCAGGATGGAGGGGTAGAGCTCCACGCCCGATTCCATTTGCCTGGCTGCCAGCGCAATGCCTTTTTCCCCCGGGGTGCGCACGGCAGACCCTGCTCGCGCGGGTCGTGATGCGCGGCAGGCATCGGCGACATGGCCAGTCTGGCGTATGAAGGCATCCAGGCCGGCAAAAGTGCGCGGGTCAATCACCTGCAGGAACACCGTCGCGCCCCATCCCTCTTTCGGATCGGCGCGGCCGTGGCCTGCGAGGCCTCCGGTTAATGCCTCTACCAGCAAGGTGAGGCCATAACCCTTGTGGCCCGAGTCCATGCCACCCAGCGGCAGGATGGTGCCCTTGGGTTCGTCGAACAGCACCGAAGGGTTGTCGCTGGCCACGCCGTGGCCGTCCATCACCCAGGCAGCAGGCAGCCGCTGGCCTTCCTTGTGCAGCCGGTTGGTCATGCCGTTCGTCGTGGCCGAGGTGGACACATCCATCAGCACCGGAACGCCGTTGGTGGGAATGCCGGCAGAAACCGGGTTGGGTGTGAACACCGGGTCCAGCCCGCCAAAGGGGGCAACGCTGGCCGTGTTCGGGTCCGAGCAGGTCAGCAACATCATCAGGCCCTGATCGGTGGCGCGCTTGAGATAGGCGGCCAGGCAGGCGATGTGGTGGCTGCGGCGAATCACCACGGTGCAGGTGCCCTGGGCTGCGGCACGCTCAGTGGCCAATGCCATCGCTTGCAGAACCAGCCAGGGGCCGGGCAAGCGGCGGCCGTCCCAGGTCACGGCGGCCGGATGGTCGGCCAGCACCGTTGGGGTGCCGAGTTTTTCCATCGCGCCAGATTCCAGCTCAGCCAGGTAGCCCGGCAGCAGGGCGAGCCCGTGGGTGTTGTGGCCCATCAGGTCGCCCTGGACCAGGATGTCGGCCACGGCAGCGGCTTTGTCGTGCTCCAGCCCGGCGGTGGTCAGCAGGGTTTGGGCGTAGTTGATCAGATCGGTCTGGGCGTATCGCATGGATTTGTCTCGGGGTTGTCTCAATGTTGTCGCTGTAGATGCTCTGTTTTTGATAGCTGCTTGCGCTCGTCCTGTATGGGTTAGAGGGCGTTTTGATGCGTATCTTCCAGCGCAGCAGGTCACGTCAGGCCGGCCATCGTTATTTTGAACATTCTAGGGACGAGCGGGTAGGGGCGCACACCGCACAATCCATCGCGGCATTTAATCCGGTGCCATAAAAAAAGCGGAAAGCAGGCCATGAGCCCGCTTTCCGCCTGAGGCACCGAAGGCGGTGCAGGCGAACATGTTTATGGTTACGTCGCCAATCAGCCCAGCTTGATGCTGCTGGGGTCCGCGGTGAGGTAGCCGACAGCCGCGCCGAAGCGGTCCTTGTAGTTCGCGCGCACCAGCGGATCCAGCGTGGCTTGCACCTTGCCATGCAGCGAGTTCCAGTCTCCCGCATGCTGGAAGTTGCTCATGATGTAGGTCCAGCCGTTGAGGTCGTCCACCACATGCAGGCCGGTGGCTTCGGCGCCCGCGGGCATGGACATCAGGCGCGACAGCTGTCGGGTGTCGACGTTGTAGGCCCAGATGAAGTTGTTGATGTGCGAGCCGCTGTCCTCACCAATGAAGAGGGTGCGCATTTTTTCCGAGAACTTCAGGTTGTCGGGGTTGGCGATCTGGTTGGGGTCGGCCTTGTTGCCCAGCGCGTCGGCGGCAATGTCTTCGCCGACCAGCAGGGCCCTGGTGTGCACCGGCATCCATTCGCTGTCGATGGCGTTGCCACCCAGGTCTTTCTGGCCGCCGTCCAGCTTGTGCGCCATCACGCCGCCGGCGATCAGGGCCTTGTCGAGCGCGATGCCGCTGGCCGCGTTCCAGCCCTTGCCGGTCTTGACCATGGAGTCCTGGATATTCTGCAGCGCCGAGTAGGCGACCTTGTCCTTGATGTTGACGGTGGTGCCTTCCATTTTGGAAAATCCCATGCTCCCGCCCATAAGGTAGGCATAGCGGTGGGTTTCCAGGAAGGCTGCGGCTTTTTCCATGCCGGGCTTGATCTTGATCCAGTTGGCGTTGCCGCCATAAAACACCTTGGTGAAGCTCGCATCACCGGGGTCTGTTTTCGATACCGCCATGATGTCGGCGGGCTTGAGCGTGTCGGCCATCTTTTCGATCTCGGCGCTGGTGGCGTGGCCCAGCTTGATCCAGGAGATCTTCGCGCCCTGGTCGGCAGGGTTGACCGAGAAGCCGGTGCCCAGCTTGCCCACATACAGCGTGCCGGAAGACAGGTCTTTTTCACGGTCCGCCACAAAGACGAAGAGGCCGCTGTTGGTGGCGTCGTCGCCCATCAGCACGGTGCGGTTGTCCGGCATGACCTGCACCAGCTCATGCGAGATGCGGCCCATGTTGTAGTGTTTCTTGACCGTGCCGGTGCCGTCGGGATGCACGGTGACTTCCGGCAGGTGGCCGTAGTGATAAGGGTTCGCTTTGGTTTCGTCGCCATAGACGTTCTTGCTGAACTTCTTGAATTGCGCGCTTTCCGCGGCGAAGGGGGCATCGGGCTCGTACTCTTCGCTGGACAAGTGGGTGTTCCAGGGCGAGAGGCTGGCGCCACAGGTGATCCACAGGCCATGCGCTTTGGACATGTCCACGTTGTGGTATTTCACGAGGCTGAGCTTGCCGGTGGCCTGGTCCTGGTCCAGCGTCAGCACGGCGATGGGTGAGGGCAGGTTGCCGTAAGCGTCGGCGCCAGCCAGGTCTCGCGTGGTGTATTCAAACTGAACTACGGCAAAAACTGCTTTGCCTTTGACTCCGGGTACGTTGGCATTGGGCAGGCCGAGCAGCGAGGTGCCGTCAGGTCCGTCCGAGAATATCTGGCGTTCCTTGCCGGGCACCGAGCGGTCAATGATGGGCCGGTTGCTGATGTCCACATAGCCGCCGGCGAGGATGGTGCCGCCCTTGCCGTCCGGCACCATGTCGCCGGTCACGAAGAAGGGCTGGTAGGCGAGCTTGTAGCTCTGCGTGCTGTTGTCTTTGAGGCGCACCTGGAGGCTGGAGCCCACGGTGGTGGTGGCCATGGCGGCCGCGTTGGCAAGCGTTGGGGCGGCCATGGAGGTGAAGCTGGAAGACAAGTAATTGCCCGCAGCGGCGGGGCCGCTGCCGGTGGCGCAGCCCGACAGCAGGGTGCTGGAGGCCAGGGCCCCCAGCGGCAGCATGGGCGCAGTCGCCAGGAATTTCAGGGCCGTGCGGCGGGAGGGAAGGGAAGGGGTGGCCAGGTCGGACATTGTTATGGTTTCCAGTGTTTCAGGTGGGTGATCGCGAAGCCGCAGCCCTGGCCGCGCACTCCGGCGGGGCAAGTCGGGCTGCGCTGCGGGAATCTTAGGAAGCTTGTGTGACAGTTTCTTGAAAAGGGCTGCCACAGACGGCCCCAGGCAGGGGTGGCTCCCGCTGATTAACCTCGCGCCGGGTACTTGAATATCCCCGGGGGAACCGCAAGCTGGTTTGCTGCGGGCCAAAATCGGTCTGCCAGAACAGCAACCCTCAAGGCCCCCCCATGACCACCCAACTCAAAATCGATTTCGTGTCCGACGTTTCCTGCCCCTGGTGCGTGATTGGCCTGAAGTCGCTGGACCAGGCGCTGGAGCGCGTGCACGGCGACATCCAGGCCGAACTGCACTTTCAGCCCTTTGAGCTCAACCCGAAGATGTCGCCCGAAGGCCAGGAAATCACCGAGCACATCACCGAGAAATACGGCATCACGCCCGCGCAGGCCCAGGCCAACCGTGAGAACATCCGCGCGCGCGGCGCGCAGGTCGGCTTCAAGTTCAGCATGGCCGACGAGCCCGGCGGCGGGCGCAGCCGCATCTACAACACTTTTGATGCGCACCGCCTGCTGCACTGGGCCGAACTGGAAGGTGTGGACAAGCAAAAGGCGCTGAAGGAACTGCTCTTCAAGCGCTACTTCACCGACGGCCAGAGCCCGGCTTCACACGAGGTGCTGGCGAAAGCGGCTGCCGAAGTGGGGCTGGATGAAGCCCGGGCGCGGGAGGTGCTGGCGTCAGGCGAATACGCGGCAGAGGTGCGCGAACGCGAACAGTTCTACCTGACCCAGGGCATCCACTCGGTGCCGGCCGTCATCATTAACGACCGCCATCTGATCTCTGGTGGGCAACCCGCTGAAGTGTTTGAGCAGGCCTTGCGGCAGATTGCCGCCGCAGGCTAACGGCTCGCGCCCAGCACTTCAAAAGTGCCCGACTGCTGGACCCAGTCCTTGCCGTTGGATGCAAACCCTGTGGCTGTGCCGGTCTTGAGATTGAGCGCTACCGTGATCGTGTAGCCGCTTTCGGCTGAAAGATAAGACACCACATGCACGTCGTCCGAAATTTTCACGGCGGCGCTGGCGCTTTCGTGGTGGTCTTTTGAACCCGGACCGGTGCTGCGCCAGGTCACCCCTCCGTCGGCCGAAAAAATATGCTCAAAGCTAAGGCCCTTCGTCGGGCCGTCCTTGAAGCTCCAGCGCAGGGTCTTGCCGTGCAGGGATTCGTTGAGGGCGGCTGTCATGGGAGCTCCAAAAGTAAAAAGTAACGTCAGCGCGACTGAATGAAGGCGGATGCGCTTGCCGACAGTTTCAACTTAGCTCCCGCACAGGAACATGTTTGTGGGAGGCGTGTTAATCGGATGTAGGACAAGCGGACGCGCTGGCATTTGCTGTGGATTCAGCCGTGGATTCAGGGCCGGGTTTTCAATGGCAGTGCTGCTGCCATCGTCTGGGTACTCCAAAGCCCAAATTCTCTTTCTTGTCGTTGCTCCTGTTTTGATAGCTGCTTGCGCTGGCCCTGAAAGGCCTGGTGGCCGAAATCGCGTAAATTTTTGACGCGGCAGTTTGCCTGGGCGTGCGCGGCGTTCTCCTACAAAAGTGGCTGTGCTTGCCTGACCGTGCGGTACTCCCCTGGGTTGCACCATCGATTCAGATGTCTGGAAATCACCACGTTGCCCTATAGGCGGCGTCTGGGCAGCTTTTCACAAAGCGACAAGAGACAAAGGAGCACACCATGGCAAAGGAACAACACGACCAGAATCCTGATCCCCGCGCGGCCTGGGCCAGGGGGGAGAACCGGTACCCAGGTGCATTGAAGACCGCCGTCGCAACGGGCGATGACGCAGTGGCCGACGATGACGCCATCATCGAAAGCCTGAATGACCTGCTCGAGTCTTGCCGTGACGGTGAGTATGGTTTCCGCGAATGCGCCGGGCACACCAAGGCGCAGGACATCAAGACACTGCTGCTTCGCCATGCCGATGAATGCCGGGCTGCGGGCCTGGAGCTGCAAACCCTGATTCGCCAGCTCGGCGGGAAGCCCGACGAAGGCGGCTCGGTCAGCGGTGCATTGCATCGCGGATGGGTTTCCGTGCGGGCCACGCTGAGCGCGTTGAGCGACCAGGCGATGCTCAATGAATGCGAGCGCGGCGAAGACGCTGCAGTGGCACGCTACCGCAAAGCCCTGAAGCGTAATTTCCCCGCCGGTATCAGGGCCGTGGTGGAACGCCAGGCCCAGGGCGCACAGCGCAATCATGACCAGGTGAAAGCCCTGCGCGACGCGCTGAAGGCCTGATAAGGGTCGGCCTTCGCACACAAGGAATCGGTAAGATTTTTGTCGGCACTCGAGGCTCGGCAAACCAAGGGGCGGCGTTTGTCGCCCCTTTTTTTATTCCTCCATGTCGGGAGTGCCCCCGTTAGTTCTTCAGGCTGCTTGCGCAATCCACCTGGGCGTCGAGCTGTACGCCGTTGCGTGAATAGTCAGCATCGGTGACCTTGCAGCCGGAGCGCAGTTCAATCGCCTGCAGCAATGCTGCGCGGCCCGAAGGGGTCGATATGACGCTGCCGCCTTTTGACCCTGGAGCAATGGCTGTCCAGGTGCCGGCTGTCAGCTGGCTGATGAGATAGGTCTGCCCGTCGACGCTAACGGGGTGCGGGGGCGGCTCTGCTGTTGTGCCGGCACATCCGGCCAGGCAGATGGCCGCAAACATGCCGGATGGCCATCCACGGTTTTTCATGAAAGGGGGCCGGACAGGCTGCTTTTGATTGCAACCATGAAAGGTATCGGCGTGGCGACAGTTTCGGCTTTGGGCTCGGGCGCCTTGGGTGGCGCTTTGGGAACCTTGTTGTCGGGGCAGCCGGACAGGAAAAACAAGGTCGCCAGTACAAAGGGCAGGTAGGGTTTCATGGGTGTCTCCAGGTGCGTTCTATGGCGCTGTCTGAATAATAGGACGCAGCCGGCAACAGGGCCAGCCCTTGGGCCGCAAGTCGCGGCGAATGCCTACACCCGGCGCGAAGGTGAGCCCGTCACACCCATGCGCTGCAAGGCCTCGCTCAGGCTGCGTGCCGGGGCCGGGGTCGCGCATTGCTGTTGAGCGGGCCCGTGGGCACTGGGGTGCCGAGCCGCGGGCGGACAGGAGTCAGGCGGTGTGGGCGACTGGTTTTCTGCGTCCGGCAGTGTCTTGCCTCGGAGCTCTGCGGCCATTCGCCGACCTTCAGTCTGCAGGTAAAGCGTCAAATCCATTTCATCGAGCTGCTTCATGGTGAGCATTTCTGGTTCATCCCTTGAATAAGGCCGGGCAAACAGAACTCCTTATCCAGGCGAATCTAGGCTCAAGCCCTTCACCCGCGTGTCAGGCCGTAGGCCTTGGGTCTGTAGGAGTGCAACGACAACCCAGGCAGGGCCGCCGTGAGGGCTATTTCGCGGCCGGTGGCGCCTTGAAGCCCACTTGTTTCATGGCGGCGGTGAGCCCGTTGCGTGACGCCTCGTAAGTCTCCCAGGGCTGGTTGCCGATGGCCAGGCGCCCGCCCAGGGTTTGCGCCGTCCAGTGTGCGCCGCCGGTCAGCGAGGCCAGTTCATCCCAATCGACAGGGACGGACACGCCGAGGCCCGGCCGGGCACGCATGGACCACGCCGCGACGGTGGTGGCGCCAAATCCATTGCGCAGGTAGTCCGGAAAAATCTTGCCGATGCGGTTTTTAGGGCCGCTCTTGGCGGCAAAGCGCTGGGGGATCACGGTGGCCAGGTGCATCACGATGGCATGCGAAAAATCCTTCACGGTGTCGAAATCGTATTGCCGCTTGAGCGGCACCACCACGTGCAGGCCTTTGCCGCCGCTGGTTTTCAGGAAATTCACGAGCTTCAGTTCGTCAAGGAAAGCGCGCACCAGTTGCGCAGCTTCCTGAACCTGCGGCCAGGCAACGCCTTCACCCGGGTCCAGGTCGAACGTCATGCGGTCGGGCTTGTGGATGGCGCGCGTGGTGGCGTTCCAGGTATGGAACTCGATCACGTTGATCTGCGCGGCCGCCAGCAGGGCGGCTGTGGAGGGAATCTCCAGCAGCGGACCATGGCCGGGGTCCAGCGCGGGGTCCAGCAATTTGATGCCGGGAATTGACGTAGCTTCGGCATGCTTCTGGAAGAACAGCTCACCACCTATGCCCGAAGGCGCGCGCACCAGCGCGGTGGGCCGGGCCTTGAGGTGCGGCAGCATCAGCGCCGCGACCTGTGCGTAGTGCTCGACCACGTTTTGCTTGGTGAAGCCGGTGCTGCTGTCGATCACCCGGTCAGCATGCGTGACACGCAGGGACTTCAGCGCTGCAGGGGCGGACTTCGCGGTCTTTTTTTCAGGGACGTTCAGGCCACCCTTCGCGGTAGGTTTTTCGGTGGAGGTTTTTTGGGCGGGGTTCACGGTAGTGCCTTTCTTGCCGCGCTCCAGGACGGCGGGTTTTTCACGGAGGATGTTTGTTGCGGGTTTGTCGGTGCGCAGGCCCTGGAATACGGAGTGGCGGATATGGCCGCCATGGGTCCATTCACCAAAGGCCACTTCGGCCAGCAAACGCGGCTTGACCCATTGGCCCTTGACCCCGGCGGGCACCCTGGTAAAAGGACTGCGGTCGGCGTGGATCTTTTGCAGCCTCGCCTTGAGGTCCTTGAGCGTTGCGTCGTTAAAGCCGGTACCGACGTTGCCGGCGTACAGGAGCGCGCCTTCGCCGTCGTGCACGCCCAGCATCAGTGCACCCAGGCCGGCGCGCGAACCCTTGGGTTCGGTGTAACCGCCGATGACGAATTCCTGGCGCAGCTGGGTCTTGAGCTTGATCCAGTCCGGCGAGCGGCGTGACACGTAAGCCGAGTCCACGCGTTTGCCGATCACGCCTTCCAGCCCGACACGCCGGGCCGACTCAAGCAGATCCTGCGGTGCTTCATCAAACGCATCGCTGAAACGGATGGTGTCCTGCGGATTGCGGGTGACCAGCGCGCAGAGGATTTCACGGCGCTGCGCCAGTGGCAGTTGCCGCAGGTCCAGCCCGTCAAAGTAGGGAAGGTCGAACACGTAAAAAATGATGCGGGCCGTGCTGGCATGGTCAAACGCGTTTTGCAGCGCGCCGAAGTCGGGCACGCCGTGTTCGTTCATCACGACGATTTCGCCGTCTACCCAGCCAGACGAAATTTCCAGCGCGCCCACGGCCTTCGCCAGCTTGGGCAGCTTGTTTGTCCAGTCGTTGCCTTTGCGCGTGATGAGGCGAACCGACGACCCGTCGATGCGGGCCAGCAGGCGGTAGCCGTCGTACTTGATCTCGTAGGCCCAGCCTTGCGGGTCGGCTGGAGGACGTGCGACCAGGGTGGCCAGTTGCGGAGCCAGTGTCTGTGGCAGCTTTGCCGCGACGGCGCCTTCGGGGGTGCCAGTAGCGGGTGTGTTTCTGCGTCCCTGTTTGGCAATCTTCCTGGCGGTCTTTCGGGTAGCGGCTGTCTTCCCGATACCAGCGCTGGCCGAAGCGCCCGCCTTGCCGGGGTTTTCCGCGGTGTCGCGTGGCAGTGGCTTGCCCGAGAGCACGCTGTTGGGCAGGGCCTCGCGCACGTCAAACTCCGTTTCCGGGCGGGCGTAGCCGTCGTGTTCCTTGATCAGCAGCCAGGGCTCCTGCTTCTCATTGCCGCGGCCGTGCATGCGCACCAGCGTCCAGCCGCCCTTGAGTTTTTCGCCGTGCAGCTCGAATTTGAGTTTCCCGTCTTTCAGCCCTTTGACCGGGTCTCCATGCGGCGTCCACAGGCCGCGGTCCCAGACAATCACGTCGCCCGCGCCGTATTGCTTTGGTGGAATGCTGCCTTCGAAACCTGCATAGGAAATGGGATGGTCTTCCACATGCATGCCCATGCGCTTGACGGACGGATCCAGGCTGGGCCCTTTGGGAATTGCCCAGCTCTTGAGCGTGCCCTGAAGCTCCAGGCGGAAGTCGTAATGCAGGTTGCGCGCGTCGTGTTTCTGGATCACGAAACTCAGCGCCTTGTGCGTGCGAGTGCCGCCTTGTGCAGGCTCAGGCGTGCGGGAGAAGTCGCGCTTGGCGCGGTAAGGCTTTAGCAGGTCGCGGGCGCCCATAAGGTCTATCGGCGAGCAGGTGGCGGGTTAGGCGGCGCGCCGTTTGGCGGGAGCATGCGCGCGCGCCCTGGCGGCGGGTTTTTTGCGCGCCGGGCTTTTGGCTGCAGCCTTGCTGGTTTTCGCTGTGGTTTTGTCGGCTGCCCTGGTTTTGGAGGCATTGCCGCCGCCTTTGCGCAGGCTGCGCTGCAGCAACTCCGTCAGGTCAATGATCTTGGCGCCGGAGCGGGCTTCGGGTTCGCCGGATTCTTCCGGCTGCACCACGCTTTCCAGTTTGCCTTCCTTCGCCTTGCGTTTGACCAGCGCCATGATGTCGTCCCTGAAGGAGTCGGAGAACTGCTCCGGGTCCCATTTGCCGGTCATGTCGTCCACCAGCTGTCTGGCCATCGCCAGTTCCTTGTCGGACAGGCCCGCGGCCTTGGCGCCGACAGGCGGCAGATCCAGCTCCTCGAGCGAGCGGATGTCGGCGCCCCAGCGCAGCAGGTTCAATATCAGCGCCGGGCCTGAAGGCACCAGCACGGCCAGGTGCTGCTTGGTCTGGATGATGACGCGGGCGATGCCCACGCGCTGCGTCTTCAGCAGGGTGTCGCGCAGCAGTGCGTAGACTTTTTGCCCTTTGTTGATGGGGGCGATGTAGTAGGGCCGCTCCAGGTAAACGAAAGGAATCTCCGTGTTGGGCACAAAGCTTTCGATTTCAATGGTCTGGGTGGTCTTGGGGTAGGCGGACTTGATCTCTTCTTCCGACAGCACGATGTACTGGCCGTCTTCGTATTCGACGCCCTTGACGATGTTTTCCCGGGTGATCTCTTTGCCCGTGCGCTTGTTGACGCGCTTGTAACCCACAGGGTCCATGCTGCGCTTGTCCAGCCAGTCGAAGTCAATGCCGCTTTCCGAGGTGGCCGAATGCAGCGCTACGGGGATGTGAACCAGGCCGAAACTGATGGCCCCTTTCCATAAAACGCGCGATGCCATGGTGTGAGTCTTTCTGCTGATGATTGCGGGCTGGCCTGGGGGAGTGGGGAGTGCAGGCCACAACTATCAGTCCAGTCTCCGGCCCGCGTGCACGCAGGCGTGTCGGTGTGCGATGGGGTACGGGCGTCGTCCGGAACCGACTGTTCGCATGGGGTTTGTCCTACGGGTTTGATCTGCGTGCAGCGCGCACAATCGGCTGCAACTTTTCAAGGAGCTGACCCATGCTTTCACGCCGCGCCGCCACCCGAGTTTCCCTTGCCGCGATGGCCGTAGCCGCTGCCGCCACCACGGGCTGCGGCGTGATGAACAAGCAATCCAGCCTGGTCGCATTCACCACGCAGCTTCGCGGCGCCAATGAGGTGCCCGCCAATGCCAGCACCGGTAGCGGCTCGGTCGATGCCGTTTTCGATACCAGTACCAACCTGCTGCGCTGGAAGGTCAACTACACCCGTCTGACCGGCCCGGCGACTGCGGGACACTTCCATGGTCCGGCCGTCATCGGCGCCAACGCCGGTGTTGCTTTGGGATGGGCCAGCCCCGTCCGCAGCCCCATGGACGGCAGCGCCACGCTGACGGCCGCCCAGGCCGCCGACCTGATGGCGGGCCGCTGGTATGCCAACATCCACACAGCTGCTTATCCCGCAGGGGAAGTGCGCGGCCAGATGACGATGGTGCGTAACTAGGGCCTCCCGAAGAGGCCCCTCGGGCCCGTCTTGATAAATGGTTGCGGGCGCAACCGGATCGGTTTATAGTTGCGGACGCAACCATAAACTTACCCGGTCGCTACATGATCAAGCTCGACAGAACCCTGACCTACCGCCTGCACCTTCTGCACAAGCTGACGGACATTGAAAGCCAGCGTGCTTATGTGGCGGACGCGCGCCTGTCGATGAGTGATGCCCGTTGCCTCACGGCCGTGGGCACCTTCGCGCCGCTGTCGGTGAACGACCTCGCGCAAAAAGCCAATCTGAACAAAGGCCAGGCCAGCCGTGCGGCCCAGTCGCTGGTCGATCAGGGCCTGGTCGTCAAGGCCGCAAGCCCGACGGATGGGCGCGGCGTGGTGCTGACACTCACCCCCAAAGGCAAAAAGGCATGGCAGCGCACCATGGAAGTGGTGGGGCAGCGCAACCAGGACATTTTTGGCGTGCTGAGCGCGGCCGAGCGCACGCAGCTCAGTGATTTTTTCGACAGGCTGATCGAGAAGGCCAAGGCCGGCGGTGGTGAGCCCGGCGATGCTGAAGAATGATGGCGTCGATTCGTTGAACTGAACATTGCAGATTCCCGGGGGAAACATCCATGAGCACCAACACCTTGCATTACCAGTCCGGCTTCGGCAATGAATTTGCCAGCGAGGCCGTTGCCGGCGCGCTGCCGCAAGGGCGCAACAGCCCGCAGCGCGCGCCGCACGATTTGTACACCGAGCTGATTTCCGGCACCGCTTTCACCGCGCCGCGCGCCGAGAACCGCCGCACCTGGATGTACCGCCGCCAGCCTTCTGTGATGACAGGTGGCTACAAGCCGTATGAACAGCCGCAGTGGACGACCGGCGCGGCGGGTGGCTGCGCCGTGCCGCCCGATCCCTTGCGCTGGAATCCATTCGCCATTCCCCCCGAGCCGCTGGATTTTGTGGACGGCATTCGCACTGTGGCCGCCAACGGCGACGCCGAAGCGCAGACGGGCATGGCCGCGCAGGTGTATGTCGCCAATCGTTCCATGTTGCAACGCGCGCTGGTCAATGCCGACGGCGAGATGCTGCTGGTGCCGCAGCAGGGCCGGCTGGTGGTCACGACCGAGCTCGGCATCCTGGATGTCACTCCCGGGGAAATCGCCGTGGTGCCGCGTGGAATGGCCTTCAGCGTGGGCCTGCCCGACGGCGCATCGCGCGGCTACGTCTGCGAAAACTACGGCGCGCACTTTCGCCTGCCGGAACTCGGCCCGATCGGCTCCAACGGCCTGGCCAATGCGCGTGACTTCCTGGCACCTACGGCGGCGTTCGACAGCGCGCCTGCGCCCAAGGGCGGCTTTGAGATCGTCAAGAAATTCGGCGGCCGCCTGTGGTCGGCCAGGCAAGCGGCCAGCCCCTTCAATGTGGTGGCCTGGCACGGCAACCTGGTGCCTTACAAGTACGACACGGCCCATTTCATGACCATCGGCTCCATCAGCTATGACCATCCGGACCCATCCATCTTCACCGTGCTGACCTCGCCCTCGGACACAGTGGGCACGGCCAACTCCGACTTCGTGATCTTTCCGCCACGCTGGCTGGTGGCCGAGAACACCTTCCGCCCGCCCTGGTACCACCGCAACCTCATGAGCGAATTCATGGGCCTGGTCTATGGCCAGTACGACGCCAAGCCCGAAGGCTTCAAGCCCGGCGGCGCGTCGCTGCACAACTGCATGGTGCCGCACGGCCCGGACACCGAAGCCTTCGAGAAAGCCAGCACGGCCGCACTGGCGCCGCACAAGCTGGACAACACGCTGGCCTTCATGTTTGAAAGCCGCTACCGCTTCATCCCGACGGCCTATGCGCTGGAGGGTGGGGCGCTGGATGCCGGCTACAGCAGTTGCTGGGCCGGGCTCAAAGACCAGTTCAAGGGCTGACGCGCATGAACCAGTCACTCAACGCCACCCACGACCTTGGGCTGCGCAGCTGGGTCGCATCTGCGAATGACGCGGGAACAGACTTTCCCATCCAGAATCTGCCGTTTGGCACCTACAGCCAGGGGCCGCAGGGCGCGCGCAAGATCGGCGTGGCCATTGGCGACCAGGTGCTGGATGTTCGGGCGGCCGGGCTGCTCGATACCGGTGATATGAACGGGTTGATGGCACAAAGCCTGGCGACAACGAGCGCGCTGAGAGCGGCGATCTCGCGAGGCCTCGCAGAGGGCAGCTCAAAGCAGGCTGAGTGGAAGAACTTTTTGTCCCCCCAGGATTCGGTGACCCTGCACCTGCCTTGCCGCATCGGCGACTACACCGACTTTTACACCGGCATCCACCACGCCACCACCGTCGGCAAGCTGTTTCGGCCCGATGCGCCGCTGCTGCCCAATTACAAGTGGGTTCCCATCGGCTACCACGGCCGCGCGTCGTCCATCGGCGTGAGCGGCCAGGCCTTTCCCCGCCCGCTGGGCCAGACCAAAGGCCCGGACGACGCGGCGCCCGCGTTGCGTCCCACCCAGCGACTCGACTACGAACTGGAACTCGGCGTACTGGTGGGGCAGGGCAACGCGCTGGGCGAGCCCATCGCCATGGCTCAGGCTGAAGCACATGCCTTTGGCATGGTGCTGCTTAACGACTGGTCGGCGCGTGATGTGCAGGCCTGGGAATACCAGCCGCTCGGCCCGTTCCTGTCCAAAAACTTCGCCAGCACCCTCTCGCCGTGGGTCGTCACGATGGAGGCACTGGCGCCGTTTCGCGCACCGTTCGTACGGCCCGAAGGCGACCCGCAGCCCTTGCCGTACCTGGACTCGGAAGGCAACCGCCGCCTGGGCGGTATGGATGTGGCGCTGGAAGTGTGGATAGAGACCGAGGCCATGCGGGAAGCCGGCCGGGGCCCCGAGCGCCTGTCGCAGTCGAACTTTCGCGACGCCTACTGGACGGTGGCACAGCTGCTCACGCACCATACCGTCAACGGCTGCAACCTGCAGCCCGGTGATTTGCTGGGCTCGGGCACGCTGTCAGGCCCGGCGCCGGAACAGGCCGGCTCGTTGCTGGAGCTGAGCATGGGCGGCAAGAATGCGTTGACCCTGGCCAATGGCGAAAAGCGCATCTTCCTGCAGGACGGCGACGCCGTCATCCTGCGTGCAAGCTGCGTGCGCGAAGGCTTCCGGCGGATTGGTTTTGGCGAATGCCGTGGGCAGGTGCTGCCGGCCAGGGGTCTGTAAAGCATCTTGTGTTGCAGATGTATTTTGCTATCAAGTTGATAGCTGCTCGCGCTTGTTAAATAAGGGCGGGCGACACTTTTCATGCTAAAAAAGCTGGTTTTTAGCATTTCTGGGCCGGTGAGCCCTTGAGCAGCTGTTTCGAAGCTCTTTAACCCTGCCGGCTGGCTGCGTCCATGTCCCCGCAGGAGGACCCGGGGCAACTGCCAACACTTCGCCCCGCGACGAAGCATCCGGTCAGCCCTTGCGCAAGAATGGCAGCATGCATCCCGAACACATCCTCGCGGCACCCAGCCACCCTAACCCCTATCCTTATTACGCCGCGCTGGTGGCCGGCCCACCGCTGGTGTTTGACGCACCACGCAAGCTCTGGGTCGCGACCAGTGCGGCCGCGGTCAATGCCGTGCTGGGCAACCCGGCATGCCGTGTGAGGCCGGCGGCTGAGCCCGTGCCGCAGGCCATCGTCGGGTCGGCGGCGGGTGAGGTGTTCGGCCACCTGGTTCGCATGAACGACGGCCTCCGGCACGACGCACCCAAACTGGCCTTGCAGCGTTTCCTGGCCGCGCTGGATCTGGACCGTGTTGGCGAGCGCACTGGCTTGATTGGGGCGAAAGCCATGGGTGGCGAACCCCTGCGCGGAGCGGCGTTGTCGCAGTGGGTTTTTGATGTGCCGGTGATGGCAGTCGCTGATGCCCTGGGTTTTGCGCAGGCCGAACTGCCGCTTGTTGCAGGCTGGACGCGCGACTTTGTGGCGTGCCTGTCTCCGCTCAGCACGCCGGAGCAGTTAGCTGCGGCGGGTGATGCTGCAGCGGCCTTGCTGGCAAGGTTCTCGGCGCTGGTGCAGGCGGACGCAAGCCCGGAGAGCGCCGTCGCCCGTGTCCGGCTGGAAGCGCAGAAGGTGGGTTGGAATGACGCCGCAGCGTTGCTCGCCAACCTGGTCGGCCTGCTGTCGCAGACCTGCGAGGCGACTGCCGGACTTGTCGGGAACAGCCTGGTGGCACTGGCCACGCAGCCGGGCCTGGCCGAAACCGTGGGGCAGGATCCGGGCAAGCTGCTTCAGATGGTGAACGAGGTCAGCCGCCACGACCCGTCCATCCACAACACGCGCCGTTTTGTGGCAGAGGCAACGGAGGTGGCGGGGGTTTCCCTGAAGGCGGGCGATGCCATCCTGGTGGTTCTGGCGGCCGCCGGCCGTGACCCTTTGTGCAACCCGGAGCCCGACCGGTTTTTGCTGGACCGCGCGAGCCGTGAGGTGCCCGGCTTCGGCAGGGGCGCGCACCAGTGCCCCGGTCAGTCGCTGGCCTGCACCGTCGCAGCCGCAGCCATCCAGTCCTTGCTGGATTCAGGCAAGCTGCAGCTATCGACACTGGGCAGCTGGCACTACCGGCCTTCCATGAACGCCCGCATCCCGTTTTTTCTGATGGATACCGCGACTGAAAGCTCCACATGATCGCCATCATTTTTGAAGTGCAGCCCGCTGAAGGCAACATGCAGACCTATCTCAATATTGCTGCTGCGCTCAAGCCGCAGCTCGAGCAAATAGACGGCTTTATTTCCGTCGAACGTTTTCAAAGCCTGAGCAACCCGGGCAAGCTGCTATCGCTCTCATTCTTCAGGGACGAAGCCGCCGTGATGGAATGGCGCCGTCTGGAATCCCACCGCAAGGCGCAAAGCCGCGGGCGCGGTGGCGTGTTTGAAAACTACCGCCTGCGTGTGGCCCATGTGCTGCGTGACTACGGGCTGAACGAACGGGACGAGGCGCCGGCGGACAGCCGCGAGCAGCACGGCTAGGCGCTGCGGGGCCTGGCGCGCTTCCAGCGGGGCGGCCACCACCACCAGCTCAGCAACACCAGCAGGCCGAATCCGGTATAAGCCACCATGAACACCCACGCCGGCGCGTTGAAGAAGATCAGCCGCGACAGCCAGTGCTCAATGAAGGAGCCGCCATAACTGGCTTGCCCGGCCAGCTGCCTCAGGGCCTGTTCCCAAATGGTGAGCGGGCAGATCTCGCCCAGCCAGCTTTGCGCCACCACAAAGCCGATCAGCGCCAGATGCGTGAGCCTGACCCACGGCGCGCGAACCCAGACCCAACCGCACCAGCCGCCGGCCATGAACAGTAGTTGGCCGAGCACGGCAAAGGCGACGATAGCGACGTGCAACACCAGGATCGAGTCTGCTAGCAGGGCAGCGGTGAAAGGGCTCATGGGTGTGTGAGGAGTCAGTAAAGCGTGTTTATTCGCGGCCGTTCGTGGCCACGCGGCCACTTTAAACGTGCCAATCGTGCATTGAGAGGTGTTTGTAGGGCTTAAATGCCGAATAAAGAGGCAAAACTCAGGGTAAACCTTACAATGGAGGGTTACCCCAAACCCTCCATGAACGCCCCCGTCGACGTCTCCTTCTTTGCGCGCGCCGCCAAGCCGCTCACCAGTTACCGCAAGTACTGGGCGGCCCGCTTTGGCACGGCCAAATTTTTGCCCACCAGCCGGGCCGAAATGGACGCGCTCGGCTGGGACAGCTGCGACATCATCATCGTCACGGGCGACGCCTATGTAGACCACCCGAGCTTCGGTATGGCCGTCATTGGCCGCATGCTGGAGGCGCAAGGCTTTCGCGTCGGCATCATCGCCCAGCCCGACTGGCAAAGCGCCGAACCCTTCCGCGTGCTGGGCAAGCCCAACCTGTTCTTCGGCGTGACCGCCGGCAACATGGACTCGATGATCAATCGTTACACGGCGGACCACAAGATCCGCAGTGATGACGCCTACACCCCCGGCGACATCGGCGGCAAACGCCCCGACCGCGCGGCGCTGGTGTATTCACAGCGCTGCCGCGAAGCCTACAAAGACGTGCCTATCATCCTGGGCGGCATTGAAGGTTCGCTGCGCCGCATCGCGCATTACGACTACTGGTCCGACAAAGTTCGCCGCAGCGTGGTGGTCGATGCGAAATGCGACCTGTTGCTGTACGGCAATGCCGAACGCGCGATAGTCGAGATCGCCCATCGCCTGGCGGCTAAAGAGCCGGTGGGCAGCATCACCGACGTTCGCGGCACCGCCTTTATCCGCCGCACTGGCGACGAAACCGCCAACGGCTGGTTTGAAATCGATTCCACCAGCGTGGATGCACCGGGCCGGGTCGAAGCGCATGTCAACCCATATCTGATGATTTCCGACCAGGCGCGGGAACAGGGCGCGACTTGCGCGCGGGAAGATGAAGCCGCTGAAGTGGCGGTTGAGGCGGAAGCAAAAGGCTCGCCTGTGCTCGCCAAGGCCGTCAAGCCCGCCGCCGCGGCCAACCCGGCCATCAAGCCGCTGACTTTCGTCGCCAACCCGAATCTGCCGTCCACAGTGCACACTGCGCAGGGCAAGATCAAGGTTCCCCCGCGCGACCGATCCGTGATCCGCCTGCCGTCTTACGAGCAGGTCAAGAGCGATGCGGTGCTGTATGCCCACGCCAACCGCGTGCTGCACCTTGAGACGAACCCCGGCAACGCACGCGCCCTGGTTCAGGCCCACGGCGAGGGTGCCACCGCGCGCGACGTGTGGATCACGCCACCGCCCATCCCGCTGACCACGGCCGAGATGGACTACGTCTTCGACCTGCCTTACGCGCGCTCACCGCACCCGCGCTATGCCGACGAAAACGGCAGCCATGACGGCGCCACCAAGATCCCGGCGTGGGAGATGATCCGCTTTAGCGTCAACATCATGCGCGGCTGCTTTGGCGGCTGCACTTTCTGCTCCATCACCGAGCATGAAGGCCGCATCATCCAGAGCCGCTCCGAAGACTCTGTCATCCGCGAGATCGAGGCGATCCGCGACACCGTCAAGGGTTTTACCGGCGCGATCTCCGACCTGGGTGGGCCAACCGCCAACATGTACCGTATCGGCTGCAAGTCGCCCGAGATCGAGGCCGCCTGCCGCAAGCCGAGCTGCGTGTACCCGGGCATCTGCTCGAACCTCAACACCGACCACAACCCGCTGATCAAGATGTACCGCCGCGCGCGGGCCTTGAAGGGCGTGAAGAAGATTCTCATCAGCTCCGGCCTGCGCTACGACCTGGCCGTGCAAAGCCCCGAGTACGTGAAAGAGCTTGTCAGCCATCACGTGGGTGGCTACCTCAAGATCGCGCCCGAGCACACCGAGCAGGGCCCGCTCACCAAGATGATGAAGCCCGGCATCGGCAGCTATGACAAGTTCAAGCAGATGTTCGACAAGTATTCGCTGGAAGCCGGCAAGAAGCAGTTCCTGATTCCGTACTTCATCGCCGCCCACCCGGGCACCAGCGACGAAGACATGATGAACCTGGCGATCTGGCTCAAGAAAAACGGCTTCAGGGCCGACCAGGTGCAGACGTTTTACCCGAGTCCGATGGCCACGGCCACGACGATGTACCACACCAACAAGAACCCGCTGCGCAAGATCACGCGCGACAGCGAGACGGTGGACATCGTGCGCGGCGAGCGCCGCCGCCGGCTGCACAAGGCCTTTTTGCGCTACCACGACCCCAACAACTGGCCGGTGCTGCGCGAAGCGCTCAAGGCCATGGGCCGGGCGGATTTGATCGGCAACGGCAAGCACCACCTGATTCCGACCTTCCAGCCGATGACCGACGGCAGCTACACCAGCGCGCGGCGCAAGAACTCGACCGGCACGGCCACCACAGTCAAGGCTTCGCCGGTGGTAAAGGGCCGATTGCTGACCCGTCACACCGGCCTGCCGCCGCTGGCGCAGGGCGCCGGTGGCAAGCCCGGTGGCCGCAAGGGCCGCTAGGCGCTGCCAGCGCAGGTATTTCGATGTAAAAAGGCTCCGATGGAGCCTTTTTTATGAATGAAATTGGCTTTGAGCCCAATGGGAACGTGCGCAAGCAGCTATTGAATTGATAGCAACTACGTGCACGTACCGGCAGCTTCGGTGTGCCCGGCTAAGCTTGACGGGTGCTCCATCTCAAAAATATCCCAACAATATTTCCCCCAACGTGAATCCTTTTGCCCGCATGACCCCTCCTTGCAGCGATGCCGCATTTTTGACGGCAGCCAAAGGAGATTTCATGTTCTATCGCAAAAATGTGGGGCCCAAAGAGCGTTGGGCGCGTGGTGTGTCCGGCGCCTTGATGGCCGTTTGCGGCCTGCTGGTGCTGGGTGTAACGCCGCCTGGTTTGCTCGCGGCCTGCGCCGGTGTGGTCACAGCGCTGACAGGGCTGTTGGGCTTTTGCCCGGCTTGCGCCATGGTGGGCCGCAAGCTGGAAAAGCCGGGCCCTTGGTGATGGCCATTGAAATAGCCCTTTTTGCCGCAGCGCAGGCCGGTGACCCGGCCGCGCTGGCTTCGCTGCTGCGGCAGCTGCAGCCCGATGCCCGCCGTTACGCCCGCTACCAGTGCCACCGCGGCTCCGCCATCGAAGACGTGGTGCAGGAGGCGCTCATCATCATCTACCGCCGCGTCGGCACCGTGCGTGACGCCGCAGCCCTGGGCGGCTGGATGTTCAAGATCATCGCGCGGCTGTGCATGATGCCGGCGCTTGCGCTGATGCGCGGCACCCAGGCGCTTACCGACTACGACAAGGACCAGTACTTCGCGCAGATGCCGCAGGACGAATTGCGTATCGACCTGGTCCGTGCACTGGAGTCCTTGCCGCTGATGTACCGTGAGGTGGTGCTGTTGCGCGACATGGAGCAGCTCACTATCACCGAAATCGCGCAGCGCCTTCAGCTTACCCGCGAAGCCACCAAAAGCCGCATTCACCGGGCACGCGCCATGGTGCGTGAATACTTGCGGCCTGATGGAGCTACGCGCGAGAAGACCGGCGCATGACGCGGTTTTACGTCATGGACTTCTTGCAGTCAGCAGGAGAGGGTAGTTACGGCCGCATGTGATGGGGTTCTCTGGCAAGATAAGTAGAGGCAAGCGGCCGGGCCTCAGATCTTCTACCGGCCCCGGCCGTCATTCACACCTTCTGGAGACACCATGGACATTGCCCGCAAAGCACTTGCTGCTTTCACCATGGCCGCTGTGCTGGCCTGTGCATGGCTGGCGCCGCTGGATGCGCCCGCCATGCGGCAGGTGGATGCCGGCCTGAAAAGGGCGCTGTTGAGTTTTGCCACGGCCAGGCTGCTCAACGGCGTGATTTCGGTGGCGCAGGGGACCGAAGCGTCTGTGCAGCCTTTTGGCGTGGGTGTCACGTTTGCGCCGGGGCAAATCCTGGATCCCGTCAACGACCTGGTGGAGCAGTTTTCGCATTTGATGCTGGCGGCCAGTGTTGCGTTCGGCGTTCAGAAAGCCTTGATCAGCATTGGCAGCTACTGGCCGGTATCGCTGGCGCTGAGTGCCACGGTGCTGGGCTGGTGGTGGTGTTACCTGCGCAGGCCGCAGGTGCCTTTGTGGCTGTCCAGGTTGCTGGTGATCCTGCTGATGCTGCGCTTTGCAGTTCCGGTGGTCACGCTGGGCACCGACATGCTGTGGCAAAAATTCCTGGCGGCCGACTACGCCGCCAGCCAGCAATTGATCGACAGCGCCACCGGCAAGGCCGGCCAGCTCAATTCGCCGGCCGCCGCAGCCCCCGACAACCGCGGCCTGGTGGACAGCCTGAAAGACTGGCTGGCAAAGAACGGTGACGTGACAAAACACTTCGAGAGCCTCAAGCGGGCGGCCGAGCAGGCCACCGAACACATCGTCCGGCTCATCGTGATCTTTGTGCTGCAGACGCTGGTGATCCCCTTGTTGCTTTTGTGGGCCCTGTACGGCTTCGTCAGGCAGGTGTTGCTGGGGCAGCGCTGGCAAAGGCTGCCGGCAGCCTCCATCCTGTATTGATGCGCGAAGGTGCCGGCGCATCTGGTTCGTGCATAAAATCGGCCGTTTGCCCAATAAAGACGAGCGCAAGCAGCTCCTGATTTGATAGCGAATGCAGTCTGATAGCCTGAAACTACAGCCAGACAGTCAGCGACTTTCTCAGCGGCGGCCAAAACAGCCAGGCCCAAACAAGCAGCGCGTGCAAGAAGACCATCAGCCAGTAGATATCCCGAAACGATTGCTTGCTCGACTTGTGCCGCAAGACCTGCTGTGCCAGCCATGCGCCGGGCCAGCCGCCCGCCAGCGCCAGGAGTTGCAACGTGTTTTCCGGTGTGCGCCACTGACCGGTCTGCGCCGCGCGTTTGTCCGCCCAGTACACCCAGAACGTCAGCAGGTTGAGCACAAACGACGCCGGCAATGTCCACCAGGGCAGCAGCGAGCGCCAGACAGCCCAAAGCATCAACCCGCCATAGGCCATGCTGATGAGCAGCATGAGCCCGAAACCGGGTCCTGCAGCCGAAGCGGCGGCTTGCTTTTGTGGGCGCCGCTGAGGGGTGTCCCTCTTTTCAGTGCGAGAGCGAGCCGGGCTGGAGGTGAGACCCCGTTCGGCACTCATTGCTTCGATCGCCATCGCACGTGGGCCTTTACCGCCGACGTGAATTTCTTCAAAGGTGACAACCGTCCCTTGGCGCGGCTGCATGCCGCCACGTACATCTCGCAGATGGAAAAAGACGTCTGCACCTGAGGTTTCGCCGCGGATGAATCCGAATCCGCGTGCCGCGTCCCAGCGTGCAATCGTTCCTTGCTTCCTCATGAATATATGGTTCGGTGCAAGTGAATTACCGTTCCAGCGTGTGTAGCGGAATATCTTTTTCCACGGCCAGCTTGTCCAGCTCCTTGCGCGTCTTGCCCAGAAGCCAGGCCTCAATGGCCGCGTGCGTGGCAGGCGCAAACATGGCCTTCATGCTGGAGGCCGTCACGCCGGCCGCTGCGCACAGGCTCGCGGCAAAGTGCGGCTCCAGCGCGGCGAGTGCTACGCGTCCGTCCTTGCAGCGGTACACGCGGTAGCCCGCATGCCCGCCGCCCACCGCAGCACCGGGCTGGGTCAGCCCCCAGGCGCGGGGCAGGGCCAGGTAAGCCGCCGCGCCGGAAAGGGCCACTTCAAGAAAGACACCTTTGCCTTTTGCCCGCTGGTGCATCACCGCCTGCAGTACGGCTGCGCTGGCCATCAGTGAGCCGCCCATGTCGGCGTACAGCGTGGCGGGCAGGTCCACACCGGTGATCAGGTCGTTCTGCGCGAGGTAGGTGAGATCATGGCCCGGCTCGTCAGCCCGTTCCCCCGGACTGCCGACGATGGCGACCTGGCTCAGGTGCGGATGCTGTTTGTGCAGCGCTTTCCATGTCAGTCCCAGCTTGGCCAGCGCCGCCGGCCTGAACGACGTGAGCAGCACGTCGGTTTTGGCCAGTTCGCGGTGCAGCAGTGTCTGGCCGCGTTCGGTTTTCAGGTCGGCTGTGGCGATGCGCACATCCGCATGCAGGGTTGCATAGGCGGTGGGGTTGTAGAGCTTCATCGGGTCACCCGATGCGCCGGCTGGCGCGCCTTCGTGCGGCGGTGGTTCCAGCTTCACGCAGCGGGCGCCCATTTCGCGGCAGCGCATCAGGGCGGCCGGGCCCGGCAGGTTGAGCGCCAGGCTCAGCACGCGCACGGCCTTGAGTGACTGCATCGGCTGGACCGCCTTGGCAGTGGAGGCTGTTTTGCGGATGGGGGCGGGTTTGGAGGGTGAGGGCGGCATGGAGGTCACTGTGAACGGGCAGGGGCCGCAAAGCGGCGGGCACCGGGCGGTTGTGGGGTCAATTTACCTCAAACCCCTGAGCGGCGGCTTCACAGGTGTCACTGCCGGATGGTTGGATGAGAAGAAAATTTCTGTTTAATGGCTATTAATTATTGTTTTACAGTAATTATTCTGAGACACTGGAAGCCTTTAAACACCGCAAAGAGGTGCTCCCTTGAAAAATACGGCAACTCCCATGGCCCCCGCCGGGCCGGATGTCCAGGGTATTAGCAGCGTGCTGGCCTGGGCTTGTGCCTTGCTCGCGGTGGCATTGCCGCTGGCGGTGGCTTACCACCTGCTCAGTACGCCCGTTGAAAGCCTGCTGTTGCGCGCCGGGGTTGTGTTGTCGGCATCGCAAGCCGCTGCGCTTGACGTCACGCTGGCCCAGAAAAGCTTTGCCGCCTTGCTGGGCGTGCTGCCGGTGTGCTGCGCGTCGTACGGGCTGGTGTGCGCCATGCGCTGCTTCTCCGGCTTTTCGCAGGCCGAATATTTCAGTGTGCGCACTGTCAAATATCTTCGCGGTTTTGCCGCCGGCATTTTTGCGTCGGTGGTGGCCAGCGTGGTGTCGTCAACGCTGATCACCCTGGTGCTGACATCCGGCGCGCCGGCCGGCCAGCGTGCGCTGTCCCTGGGCATGGGCAGCAATGAATTGCTCACGCTGCTGTTTGCCGGCATGGTCTGGCAAATCGCCGCCGTGATGGCGCGGGCAGTGGCACTGGCCGAAGAGAACGCACAGTTCGTCTGACTCTTTCGCCGCCTACCGCTCACCGCTCACCGCTCACCGCATGCCCATCGTTGTCAAACTCGATGTGATGCTGTCTGAACGCAAGGCCAGATCGAAAGACCTGGCCGCGTATGTCGGCATCACCGAAGCCAACCTGTCCTTGCTCAAACAGGGCAAGGTCAAGGGCGTGCGCTTTGACACGCTGATGCGCATTTGCGAATTTCTCGATTGCCAGCCGGGGGACCTGCTGGTTTCGCGGCCAGACGACACCACCTGATTCACTGTTCCGGAGCTTCCTCATGAAACGTCTAGCCATCGCCGCGGCCCTGGTCGCCCTGCTCAGCGCCTGCGCTGATATCAACTGGGAACAAACCGCCAAGGAGTCCGTTAAATCGGCTTGCCGGGGTGCGGGCAATTGCAGCATTCCCTGTGACCGCGCCAATCCGGCCACCTTCAATGACCCGCAATGCCTGACGGGCGGCAGGCGTCCATCGCCATAATGGCTGTCATGAAATTCAAGCAAAAAATCTCTGCAGCGGGGCAGGCAGCATGAGCGCCAGCGCCGAATTCGTCCGCTATGTGCGTGAACTGCTGGCGCCATTGGGAGACATCCGTGATGGAACGTTCTTTGGCGGCCATGCGATGAAGCACGGCGGAAAGCAGTTCGCCATGGTCATGGGCAACACCCTGTACTTCCGGGTGGACGACACCTCGCGGCTGGCGTATGAGAAGAAGGGCTCCAGGCCCTTCAGCTACTCAACAAAGAACGGTGTGGTGCAGGTGCGCAAGTACTATGCCGCGCCCGCGGAGCTGCTCGATGACCCGGCGCAGTTGCTGGTGTGGGCCCGGCAGGCGATCAGTGCAGCGGGTGCCTGATTTACGCCACTCCGAAAAAGTTCAGGCTTAAAGCGGCAAGCCCACGTAGTTTTCGGCCAGCGCCGTTGACGCTGCCTGCGAATGGATCAAGTAATCCAGCTCGGCCTCCTGGAGCTTCTGCCCGAAGCCACCTGCATCGGGAAACTTGTGCATGAGCGAGGTGAACCACCAGGAGAAACGCACAGCCTTCCAGACGCGGCGAAGGCAGGTGTCTGAATAGCTGTTGATGCCGGCTTCGCTGCCCGCATAAAACTCTGCCAGTGCGCGAGCCAGGTACCGGACATCGCTGGCCGCCAGGTTCAAACCCTTGGCGCCCGTGGGCGGCACGATGTGGGCCGCGTCGCCCGCCAGGAAGAGGCGGCCGAAGCGCATGGGCTCGGCAACAAAACTGCGCAGCGGCGCAATGCTTTTTTCAATCGAGGGGCCGGTGACCAGGCTTTCCGCCAGCTCGGGCGCCAGGCGGCGGCGCAGCTCGTCCCAGAAGGCGTCGTCGCTCCAGTTCTCCACCTTGTCGTCCAGCGGGCATTGCACGTAATAGCGGCTGCGGGTGTGGCTGCGCATGCTGCACAAGGCAAAACCACGCGCATGGTTGCTGTAGACGAGTTCGTGGGAAACCGGCGGTGTCTCCGACAGCACGCCCAGCCAGCCGAAAGGATAGACGCGCTCAAAGGTCTGCAGCGCATTGGCCGGCACGCTGGCGCGGCTCACGCCGTGAAAGCCGTCACAGCCGGCGATGAAGTCGCATTCCACTTCGTGCGCCACGCCGTGCTGCACATAACGCACTTTGGGGTGTGGCCCGTCAAAGTCATGAAGGCTCACGTTTTCGGCTTCATAGGCGGTTGCCAGGCCTGCTGCAGCGCGCGCGTCCATCAGGTCGCGTGTGACTTCCGTCTGGCCGTAGACCATCACCTGTTTGCCGCCGGTCAGTTGCTGCATGTCAATGCGGTGATGGGCGCCGCCAAAGCCCAGGGCAAAGCCGCCGTGCACCAGGCCTTCCTTGTGCATGCGGCCGCCTACGCCGACCTCGTCCAGCAGGTCGGTCGTGCCTTGCTCCAGCACGCCTGCGCGTATGCGTCCCAGCACGTATTCCTTGCTGCGCTGCTCAATCACGATGGCATGGATGCCTGCCTTATAAAGCAGCTGGCCCAGCAAATGCCCGGCGGGGCCGCCGCCCACGATGGCTACCTGTACGCGCATGGTGTCTCCGTTTAATTTGTCGGGCAATGTGCCCCATGCGAGAAGGTTATGCGGCTGCGTGCGCCGTGCCCAGCGCGTGGCTGCGGCTTTGCACGATGTCCGGCTCACTTGTGCGATGATCGCGCAATGGTCACTTCAAAAACCGTTTCGAAAACCGGCACTTTCCCGATCGCCAAGCCCGACATGATTGAAGGCATGGCCAAAGGCATGGCCGTGCTCGAGAGTTTTGACACGCAGCGCCAGCGCCTGAACGCCACGCTGGCAGCGGAACGCGCGGGCATCACGCGGGCGGCCGCGCGCCGCCACCTGCTCACGCTCACGCACCTGGGTTACCTCGAAACCGACGGCAGCTATTTCTGGCTGGCTGCCAAGGTGCTGCGCTTTTCAGGCAGCTACCTGGCCACCGCACGCCTGCCGCGCGCTGTTCAGCCTGCGCTGAACCGGCTGGCCGCGCAAACGCAGGAGTCGTTTTCCGTCGCGGTGCTGGACGGCGACGAGATTGTCATCATCGGCCGCAGCGGTTTTGAGTGGAAGTCACCGGCAGACAGCGGCAGGGCGGCGCCGGCGCGCGTACTGGCTTACGGCTTGCACCTCGGTGCGCGCCTGCCGGCGCATGCGACTTCCACCGGGCGCGTGCTGCTGGCTGCCAAAACAAAAAGCGATTTCAATGCCTGGCTGAAGGCCAGGACCGACACAGGCAACCTGGCCCGGCTGACTCTGCACACGACGACCGACCCGCGCAAACTTCGCGCGCTTGTTGACCAGGTGCGGCTGGACGATTACTGCGTGGCCAGCGAAGAGCATGAGCTGGGCGTGCATGCGCTGGCCGTGCCGCTGCGCGACATGCAGGGGCATACGGTGGCCGCGCTCAATGTGGTGTCGTCGCCGCAGCGGCTGCGTGCAGACCTGCTGCAAAAAGAACTGCTGCCGCTGTTGCTGGATGCAGCGCGCGAGTTGCGGTCACTGCTGTAGGGTGCCCGGTTTTAATAAGAAATCAGGCTCGAAGGCAATAGGGACGGGCGCAGCAAGCTATTAAAATGATAGCCATTGCCGGCATGGCGCAGGCGCGCCGGTAGCCTAAACGCCCAGGTACTGGGCAAGCAATTCCGGCCTGGCATGCAGCTCGGCCGAGCTGCCTTCAAACACGACCTGGCCTTTGACCAGGATCACATTGCGGTCGGTGATCTGGGTGACGTGCTTCCAGTTCTTGTCGACGATCACGCTGCTGATGCCGGTCTCTCGGATCAGGCCGCAGATGCGCCAGATGTCCCGCGCAATCAGCGGCGCCAGGCCTTCGGTGGCTTCGTCGAGGATCAGCACGTCAGGGTTGGTCATCAGCGCGCGGCCGATCGTCAGCATTTGCTGCTCGCCGCCCGAAAGCTGCTGCCCGCCGTGGTTCAGGCGTTCTTTCAGGCGCGGAAAGGTCTCCAGCACACGTTCGTAGGTCCAGTCGTTTCTGCGGCCCACGCCGTCTGCGGCGCTTCCTGGCCTGCCGGCGCGCGCAGCCATCTTGAGGTTCTCGGTCACGCTGAGGTTGCCGAAGATGCCGCGGCCTTCGGGCACATAGGCGATGCCGAGGCGGGCGATTTCGTAGGGTGGGGCGCCCGTCATGGGCCTGCCGTTGATTGCGACCGAGCCCGAGCGCGGTTTGACGAGGCCCATGATGCTTTTGAGCAGCGTGCTCTTGCCCATGCCGTTGCGGCCCATGAGGCCTATGGTCTCGCCGCGTGCGACGTGAAAGTCTATGCCGCGCAGTACGTGGCTGGCGCCGTAGTAGGTGTTGATGTCCTGGGCGGCGATCAGGATGTCAATTTGTTTTTCTGGCGTGTTCATGAATGCTCCTCGCCAAGGTACGCGGCTTGCACACCGGCATCCGCACGGATCTGCGCCGGCGTGCCGCTGGCGATCACCTGGCCGTTGACCATCACGGTGAGCTTGTCGGCCAGCGTGAACACCGCGTCCATGTCGTGCTCGACCAGCAGGATGCCGTGGTTTTTCTTGATGGCCAGCAGCAGGGCGACCATGCGCTCGGCCTCGGCCACGCCCATGCCGGCCAGCGGCTCGTCGAGCAGCAGCACCTGCGGCTCGGTGGCCAGCGTCATGGCGATTTCGAGTTGACGCTGCTCACCGTGGCTGATAGTGCCGGCGATGCTGTGCTTGCGGTGTTGCAGGCCGGCCAGTTCCAGCGCTTCTTCTGCGCGGGTGTTGACTGCCGCGAAGTTCGTGGCGCGCTTGAGCCAGTGCGCGGCATGCGGCGCACGCGACTGCGAGGCCAGCCGCACGTTTTCCCAGACGCTGAAGGGCAGGAAGATATTGGTCTTCTGGTAGCTGCGCCCCAGTCCCTTGCCCGAGATTTTTTCGGGTGTCCAGCCAGTGATGTCGTGCCCACCCAAAGTGACCGTACCCGAGGTCGGCGGCAAGTCGCCCGAGAGCAGGTTGGTCAGCGTGGATTTGCCGGCACCGTTGGGGCCGATCACCGCGTGAATGTGGTTGCGCCAGAGATCGACCGATACGTCGTTGACGGCAGCCAACCCGCCGAAGCGTTTTGTCAGGTTCTTTGCACTGAGGAGGACTTCACTCATGGCCGGCCTCCGCCTTATTCTTGCGCTGGGTGAATTTTTCGACCAAGCCCAGGATGCCGCGCGGCGCAAACGTGACCAGCAGCACGATAAAGAGGCCCATCCACAGCTGCCAGTGCTTGCCCAGGTTGACGCTGCCGATTTGCGGCAGGTCCTTGAAGACGTGCAGCAGATATTCAAACGCGAAGGCGCCGACGATGGCGCCCGCGAAGTTACCCATGCCGCCCAAAATGACCATCATGATCGCGTGCGCGCTCATGTGAAAGCCCATGAGCTCGGGGTTGATGTAGCCCGTTTGCGCACCCCACAGGTAACCGGCCAGGCCCGCCAGCGCGCCAGCCAGCGTGAAGGCCGAGAGCTTGTAGCCGAAGGTACCGAAGCCCATGGCGCGCATGCGGTGCTCGTTGACGCGTATGCCTGCCAGCGTACGGCCGAAGGGGCTCCAGAGCAGGCGCCGCAAGAAGGCGTAGACCAGCAGCACGGCCGCGAGCGTGAAGTAGTAAAGCGTGATTTTCTTGTCGAGGTCGAAAGGCACCCAGCCGAAGATGGCCGCGCTCGGCTTGAAGTTGATGTACAGCCCGTCGGAGCCGCCCAGCACCTTGTTGTCGAAGAAGAGGTAGAACACCATCTGCGCAAACGCCATGGTGACCATGATGAAGTAGATGCCGTGCGTGCGCACCACAAAGAAACCGATGATGAGTGCGGCCAGGCCCGAGGCCGCCACGGCCACAGGCAAAGTCCACCACAGGCTGACAGGTTCGCCGGCAGGTGTCAAAAAGGCCAGCGCATAACCTGCCAGGCCAAAGTAGGCTGCGTGGCCCAGCGAGACCAGACCGGTGACACCTTGCAGCAGGTCCAGGCTCATGGCAAAAATCGCCATGATCATCATGCGCGTGACCATCTGGGTGTAGAAGTCAGTGCCGACGAAAGGGAAGGCGATCAGCGCGATCAGGCCGAGACCCAATGCCACCTGAACGCCGCGCGGCAGGATTTCGAGATTTGCTTTTGCTGAGCTCATTGCTTGAATAGACCTTCGGGCTTCCAGAGCAGCACAGCCGCCATCAACATATACACCAGCATGCCCGCCATCGAAGGCAGCAACACCTTGCCAATGGTGTCGACCAGGCCGACCAGCAGGGCCGAGATCAGCGCACCGCGCACCGAGCCGATACCGCCAATGACCACCACCACAAAACACATGATGAGGACTTGCGAACCCATGTTGGGGTAGACGCTGGCCACGGGTGCGGCGATCATGCCGGCCACTGCGGCCAGGCCCACGCCCAGCGCGAACACCACGGCGTGAATCAGCTTGATGTTGATGCCCAGCGATTCGGCCATGTCGCGGTTAAAGGCGCCGGCGCGTATCTTCATGCCCAGGCGGGTTTTGGAGATCATGAAATAAAGGCCCAGTGCCAGCGCGATGCAAACACCCGACATAAAGAGGCGGTAGACGGGGTAGGAGAGGTTGTCGGTAAGCGGAATCGAGGCGCCCAGCAAGTCGGGAATCGTCACGCCATGGACATCGTCGCCCCAGAGGATGGAGCGCACTTCTTCAAAGATATAGATCAGGCCGAAGGTCAGCAGCACTTGGTCCAGGTGGTCGCGCTGGTAGAAGTGCCTGAACAGCAGCCACTCCAGCGCCAGGCCGAAGGCGACCGACAGCACCGCGCCCAGCACGATGGCCAGCGTGAGGCTGCCCGTCAGCGTACTGAGCGACCAGGCCAGGTAGGCGCCCAGCATGTAGAAACTGCCGTGGGCCAGGTTGACCACACCCATGATGCCGAAGATCAGCGTCAAGCCGGCGGCCAGCATGAACAGCAGCAGGCCGTACTGGACGCTGTTGAGCAGCTGGATAAGGAAGTTGGCTAGATCCATAGATCAGGTTTATGTGTGGCGACGCGTAAACAACAAGAGACTGCCCATCAGGGTGAATAAACCGCCGGAGACGCGGTTAAACCAGCGCACGGCCCGGCTGGATCTCAGCAGCGGTGCGATGCGCGCCACGCCCAAGGCGCAGCCGGTCAGCACGGTGAACTCAAACGCCATGAAGGTGAGGGCGAGGATGGCGAACTGCGGCACAAAGGGCGCGGCCGGATTCAAAAATTGCGGGAAGAACGCGGCAAAGAACAGGACCGCTTTGGGGTTGCTGGCGCCGACCAGGAAGCCGCGCAGGAAAAACGAACGGCGCTGGGCTGGTGCTTCACCTGCGGCAGGATCAAAGACAGCCGCTTCACTGCGGAAGGTCTTGATCCCCAACCAGATCAGATATGCAGCGCCAATCACCTTGGCTACGGTAAAGGCGGTTTCAGACGCCGCCAGCAACGCGCCTAGTCCCATGGCCGACAGCAGCATCACACACAGCACCGCGCTGACGCTTCCAGCCACCGAAGTCATGGCCTTGCGCGGACCATGGTTGAGCGCATTCGTCATGCACATCAGCATGGTCGGGCCGGGTGTGAGGATCAGCAGGGCGACTGCTGCGACGTAGAGGAGGTAGGTAGTGAGCGTCATGGTGAGGATGCTACAAGACAGAAAGCACACCT
Organism: Polaromonas sp. P3_B4; assembly: GCF_056402835.1. Taxonomy (NCBI): domain Bacteria; kingdom Pseudomonadati; phylum Pseudomonadota; class Betaproteobacteria; order Burkholderiales; family Comamonadaceae; genus Polaromonas; species Polaromonas sp. P3_B4. The sequence goes on along the minus strand of NZ_JBFUGQ010000001.1, from coordinate 1,572,214 downwards.
CATACCAGTTTTACCTAAGAATGAGGCGGGGCGGCCCATGTGACTTCATACCAGCATGAGCCGCGGGACTGGCTTTGCCAGACCGCAGGCGGGCGGCCCCCTCGGGGGGCAGGGAGCTACACGAAGTGAGCGACCGTGGGGGCCACGTCTTCAGGCCATCTTGCAACCGGCGCCTGAGTCGGCCAGCGCCTTGGCTGCCACACCAATCACCTTGTTTTCCTTGTTCTCGACCACGCGCAGGTACATGTCCTGCACCGGGTTGTGCGACGGGCTCATGGTCCATTTGCCGCGCGGGCTGTCGATGACGGCGCCTTCCAGGGCCTTGTAGAGCGCCGGCTTGCTGCTCAGGTCACCCTTCACCGCGTTGGCGCCCTGAATCAGCAGCAGGCCGGTGTCGTAGCCCTGCACGGCGTAAACGTCGGGCTGTAGCCGGAAGGTCTTGGCGTAGCTCAGGCGGAACTGGCCATTGCGCTGCGTTGGCAGCGAGTCGCTGTAGTGCATGGTCGTGATGATGCCGTTGGCAGCGGGGCCGGCGGCCTCGAGCACGCCTTCGGTCAGGAAGCCGGAGCCGTACAGGGGAATCTTTTCCTTCAGGCCCGAGGCGGCGTAATCCTTGATGAATTTGGCTGCGCCGCCGCCGGCGAAGAAGCAGGCCACGGCGTCAGGCTTGAGCGCGGCGATCTCGGTCAGCAAGGCCTGGAATTCGACTTGCGGGAAGGGCAGGCCGAGCTCCTTGACGATGGTGCCGCCCGCGGCGGTATAGCTTTCCTTGAAGCCTTCAAAGGCCTCGTCGCCTGCGGCGTATTTCCAGGTGATCCACACAGCTTTTTTGTGGCCGCGGTCGACCATGGCCTTGCCCAGCGCGCGCGTGGGTTGCGAGTTGGTGAAAGACGTGCGGAACACATTGGGCGCGCACAGGCTGCGCGTGGCGGCATGCACGCCGGCGTTGGGGATCAGGCTCAGCACGCCGGAGTCGCGGGCGACTTTCTGGATGCCCATCTGCACGCCTGAATGCACCGTGCCGACGAGTACGTCGACCTTGTCGCGCTGCACCAGTTTGTTGGCGTTCTCAATGCCTTTGGATGGCTCGGACTCGTCGTCGACCTTGAAGTATTCGATTTCGCGGCCGCCGAGTTTGCCACCCTGTTCGTTGATGGCCATGCGAAAGCCGTTTTCAATGGCGACGCCGAGCTGGGCGAAGGTGCCGGTATAGGGCAGCATGAAACCCACACGCACCTTGGCGGACTGCGCACGCACGATTTCGGGCAGCAAGAGGCCGGTGGAAGCGGCACCGATAACGGCAGCACTGCGGGTCAATACAAGTCGGCGTGAAGTCATGGAATAGCTCCTGGTTGAGACTGAAGACAGTGAGACGAATAGTAAGCGTGCGTTGTGTATGCAGCCCTAGTGTAAAACCCGAGATTGAAGATTAAATTGTTTATGCCTAAAGCAATACCCGTGCCCGATTCGCGCATTTTCTGACCCTCCGGCGCAGGGTATTTTCCGGATGCCTGCTTCCCGGGGTTTTCCATGTCAGTGCGGCTGGCGCAGCTTGAAGCGCTGGATCTTGCCGGTGGCCGTCTTGGGCAGCTCGTTCACAAATTCAATCCAGCGCGGGTATTTGTAAGGTGCAAGCTGCAGCTTCACATGGGCCTTCAGTTCGTCCACGGTGGCGGCCTGCCCGGCCTTGAGCACCACATAGGCCTTGGGCTTGACGAGTTCGTCGGCGTCGGCCACGCCTATCACCGCCACTTCCAGTACGGCGGGGTGCGTCATCAGGCAGGCTTCGACTTCAAACGGCGAGACGTAAATGCCGCCGACCTTGAGCATGTCGTCGCTGCGTCCGCCGTAGGTGTAGTAGCCATCAGCGTCGCGGGTGTACTTGTCTCCGCTCTTGGTCCATTCGCCGGCAAAGGTGGCTTTGGTTTTGGCGCGGTTGTTCCAGTACATGATGGCCGCGCTGGGCCCGCTGATCTGCAGCTCTCCGATTTCCCCGTCGGCGCATTCACGCCCGTCGTCGCCGATGATGCGCAGCCCGTAACCCGGCACGGCCTGGCCGGTTGTGCCGTAGCGCACCTGGCCGGGACGGTTGCTTAAAAAGATGTGCAACATCTCGGTGGAGCCGATGCCATCCAGGATTTCGCAGTCGTATTGCGCAGTCCATTTTTTCCCGATTTCAGCGGGCAGGGCTTCCCCGGCGCTGGTGCACACGCGCAGGCGCAACTCGGACTTCGCCGGCCGGGCCGGATCGGCCAGCAGGGCCGCATACAAAGTGGGCACGCCATAAAAAATCGTGGGCTGGTATTTTTTGAGCAACGCAAACACGTCAGCGGGCGTGGGCCGCGCGGGCAGCAACACCGTGGTGGCACCCACACTCATGGGGAAAGTCAGCGCGTTGCCCAGGCCGTAGGCAAAAAAGAGCTTGGCGGCGGAATACACCACGTCGTCTTCCCGGATGCCCAGCACGCCGCGGCCATACAGCTCGGCCGTCTGGATCAGGTGGCTGTGCAGGTGTACGGTGCCTTTGGGTGCACCCGTCGAGCCGCTGGAATAAAGCCAGAAGCAGACGCCGTCGGCGCAGGTGTCTGCTATGGTTTTGGTAGCTGGTTGCGCACGCAGGACGCCGGCCAGCGTTGGATATGACGGGGACTCTTCAATGCCGGCGACGATCACGGTTTTCAGCGTGTCCATTTTCTCGAGCAGCGGCTCAAAGGCCGGGAGCAGGGCATTGGAGGCGACAAGGCCTTGCGCCCGCGAGTCGCGCAGCATGAACTCGAAGTCGGCAGGGGTGAGCAGGGTGTTGGCCGCCACGGGCACCACGCCCGCAAGAATGCAGCCAAGGAAAGCGACGGGCCATTGCGGCGTGTCCAGCATGGCCAGCAACACGCGGCTTTCAGGGGCAACTCCCTGGGCACGCAAGGCGTTGGCAAAACGGTGGGCCTGGTCGGTGAGTTCGCCGTAAGTCAGCGCCTCGCCGGTGGTGGCATCGATGAAGGCGGCCTTGCCCGCACGGCCGGCATTGCGCTGCAGCAGGTCGTGCGCGGCGTTGTAATTGCGCGGAATGGTTACCCGTGGTGGGCTTGCCGAATGGTCTGCGGTGCTTGCTTGCATGCTTGTCTCCAGATGTCTCTTGCTATTATTTTGGTAGCTGCTTGCGCACGCACATCAAGCGCTACGGGCCGATTTCTTATAAATTCATGATGCAGATCAAGCGGTGGCCGGGCTGGCACCCAGCGTCTGCAGTGCGCCGGTGAGCCACTGGCGGCACCACTCGGTACCTTCTGTCTCGGGCATGGTGCCGCTGCTGGCGTCGTGGCACCAGATATCGCCGATGCGCTGGGCGCCCAGGTCGGTCAGGCGTTCGTCGAACTTCTTGCCGCCGAAGCAGAAGGTCTGCATATAGGTGCGGTCGCCGAGCGCGATAACGCCGTAGCGCACATGCCCCAGGAATTGCGGGTTGGCGCTCAATGATTCGTAGAGGGCACGGGCGTTGTCGGGCACATCGCCGGAGCCGTAGGTGGAACTGCAGATGAGATAAAGTGCATCTTCCGCCTTCGAAGCATCAAAGACGCTGATGTCCAGGTTGTCCATCAGTTCGACCTCAATGTCGCTGACCAGGTCGGCACAATCCATTTGAATGGCCTGTGCAACATAGTCGGCGGTACTGGTCATGGTACCTACAAGGATTTTGAGTTTCATCAAGAAGTCTCCAAATAAAAGATGCAATAAACTGCTTGACATCGATTTAACCTGAAGTATACTGCAATTTAAACGAAATGCAACTGACAAAGCCCTGAAAGGGCGACTTTTTACACAGGTGCTTCTTGGAAATCATGTCCGAACAGGAATCGAAAGCCACGCTCAGTGAACTGGGCGCCCGTGTTCGTGCCTGGCGCGCGCGCCGGGGCATGACGCGCAAACAGCTGGCGTCGGACTCTGGCCTGAGCGAACGCTTTCTGGCCGATGTGGAAACCGGCAAGGGCAACGTTTCGATCAATTCCCTGGAAGCTGCGGCCCGGGCGCTGAACATTTCCATTCTTGAGCTGCTGCAAGACGCGCCGCGGCCGGCTTTGGCCCGTGTGCAAGGCCTGTTGACACGGCTGGACGACTCCCAGCTCGACCAGGCCTACAGTCTGCTTGGCAGCACCTTCGGCCTCAGCGACTCACTGGGCCGCGAGCAGCGGGTAGCGCTGATCGGCCTGCGTGGCGCCGGCAAGTCCACCTTGGGCAGCCAGCTGGCGGCCGAGCGTGGCGTGCCTTTTATCGAGCTGGACCGCGAGATTGAACGCGAAGCCGGCACCAGCATGAACGAAATTTTGCTGCTGCACGGGCAGGCCGGCTACCGGCGCTATGAGCGCCGCGCGCTGTTCCGCATCGCCGAAGACCACCCGAATGGCGTTGTCATGACCACGGGCGGCAGCATCGTGAGCGAGCGCGAAACCTTCGATTTGCTGCAAAGCCGTTTTTACTGCGTCTGGCTCAAAGCCAGCCCCGAAGAACACATGGCCCGCGTGGTGGCCCAGGGCGACATGCGGCCTTTCGACACGACCCGCGGCGCGACCGACGAGGCGATGGAAGACATCCGCCGCATCCTTTCGAGCCGCGAAGCGCTCTATGCCCGCGCCGACGCCGTGGTTGATACCGCTGCGCGCACACTGAAACAAAGCCTCAAAGACCTGGAACGCGCCGTTCCCAAAACAACCGTCCGCGACACCGTCGAACGGGCATAACCGGAGACACCCCATGAACGCCATGACAGAACCGCTTTTATTCAAACAGGTCATCGAAGGCCAGGAGCGCGAGCTCGTGAGTTTCTCCACCCACCCCAGCAAATACCAGCACTGGACGCTGAGCGTGGAGGGTGACGTCGCGCGTCTGAGGCTGGACATCAACGAAGACGGCGGCATCAAGCCCGGCTACAAGCTCAAGCTCAACAGCTACGACCTCGGCGTGGACATCGAACTGCACGACGCGATCAACCGTGTGCGCTTTGAGCACCCGGCCGTCAAGGTGGTGGTGTTCGAGTCGGGCAAGGAAAAGATCTGGTGCTCGGGCGCCAACATCTACATGCTGGGCCTGTCGACGCACGGCTGGAAGGTCAACTTCTGCAAATTCACCAACGAAACCCGCAACGGCCTGGAAGACTCCTCGCGCCATGACGGCCTCAAGGCGATTGCCTCGGTGACCGGCGCCTGTGCCGGCGGCGGCTACGAGCTGGCCCTGGCCTGCGACCGCATCATCATGGTGGACGACCGCTCTTCCACCGTCAGCCTGCCTGAAGTGCCCTTGTTGGGCGTGTTGCCCGGCACTGGCGGCCTGACCCGCGTGACCGACAAGCGCAAGGTGCGCCGCGATCTGGCCGATATCTTCTGCACGACCAGTGAAGGCGTGCGCGCCGACCGCGCCAAGGACTGGAAACTGATCGACGCCCACGCCAAGCCGCAGCAGTTTGGCGATCTGCTTGCTACAGAAATTGAAGCACTTCGCGCACAGTCCACAAGGGCTGCAGCCTCAAAAGGCATTGAGCTCACACCGCTGAAAGCAGTTATTGATGACGCCGGCTATCACTACAGCCTGGTTAACGCGCAGGTCGACCGTGAAAAGCGCATTGCCACCATCACGGTAAAAGCGCCAGCCGCAGCCATTGAGTCCACGCCCGATGCCATCGAAGCCGCAGGCGCCAACTGGTACCCGCTGAAATTGCAGCGCGAACTGGACGACGCCATCCTCAACCTGCGCACCAACGAACTGGAAGTCGGCACCTGGGTCATCAAGACCACCGGCGATGCCGGCCAGGTGATCCGCATGGACGAAACGCTGGCCAAACTGAAGGACCACTGGCTGGTCAAGGAAACCACGGGCGCGCTGCGCCGCACCCTGGCCCGGCTGGACGTCACCAGCCGTTCGCTGATTGCGCTGGTCGATGCGGGTTCGTGCTTTGCCGGCACTTTCTACGAGCTGGCCCTGGCCTGCGACCGCATCTACATGCTGGACTTGCCCGATTCACCAGATGCCGCGCCTGCACTGCAACTGAGCCCGGCCAACTTCGGCTGGTTCCCCGCCGTCAATGGCCTGACACGCCTGCAAACCCGATTCTGCGAAGACGATGCCACCATTGCACAGTTGCAAAAACTCGGCGACAGCCCGCTGCGTGCCGACCAGGCGCTGGCGCTGGGCCTTGTGACTTTGACGCCCGATGACATCGACTGGGAAGACGAGATCCGCATCATGCTGGAAGAGCGCGCCTCGCTCTCACCCGACGCCATGACCGGCATGGAAGCCTCGTTGCGCTTCCCGGGGAAAGAGACGATGGAGACGCGCGTGTTTGGGCGGCTCTCGGCCTGGCAGAACTGGATTTTCATTCGTCCGAATGCGGTGGGTGAGGACGGTGCCTTGAAACTTTTCGGCACGGGCAAGAAAGCCAAGTTCGACTGGAAGAGGGTGTAACCCCCCGAAGCGCCTGCGGCGCCTCCCCCCAAGGGGCGCCACCTGCGGCCCGGCAAAGCCGGTTCCGCGCTGGCACTGGTACTGACATTGCTGCTGCCGCCTCGCAACTTATTTGATGGAAGAACGCCATGAGCTCAATAGATCTGCAAGCCCTCATCCCCAACAACGTCCACCTCGGCGAAAACCGCCAGCTCCAGCGCGCGCTCGAGCACTGGCAGCCCGCCTTTCTCAACTGGTGGGACGAGATGGGCCCCAGTGACTTCAAGGCCAAGGAAGTCTATTTGCGCACCGCCGTCGGCGTGGATGCATCAGGCTGGGCCAGCTACGGCTATACGCCCATGCCCGACTACCGCTGGGGCATCTTTTTGGCTGACAAAGAAGAGGGTCGCAAGATCGGCTTTGGCGACCATATGGGTGAAGAGGTCTGGCAGGACGTGCCCGGCGAATACCGCTCGACCTTCCGCCGCCTGATCGTGACGCAGGGCGACACAGAGCCGGCCTCGGTCGAGCAGCAGCGCCTGCTGGGCCACACTGCGCCTTCGCTGTATGACCTGCGCAACCTGTTTCAGGTCAACGTTGAGGAAGGCCGCCACCTTTGGGCCATGGTGTATCTGCTGCACGCGCACTTTGGCCGCGACGGCCGTGAAGAAGCAGAAGAGCTGTTGATGCGCCACAGCGGAGACGCCGACAAGCCGCGCATCCTGGGCACCTTCAATGAGCCCATGGACAACTGGTTGTCCTTCTTCATGTTCACCTACTTCACCGACCGTGACGGCAAGTTCCAGCTCAAGTCATTCGCTGAATCCGCTTTCGACCCGCTGGCCCGCACCACACGCTTCATGCTGACGGAAGAAGCCCACCACATGTTTGTGGGTGAAACCGGCGTGGGCCGTGTCATCAAGCGCACGCTGGAGGTGATGAAAGAGCTGGATACCGACGATGTCGCCACGCTGCGCAAAGCCGGCGTGATTGACCTGCCCACGGTGCAAAAATTCATGAACTTCTGGTTCACCTCTTCGCTGGACCTGTTCGGCTCGGAAGCGTCGTCCAACGCCGCCAACTACTTCAGCAATGGCATCAAGGGCCGGCCGGACGAAGCCAAGTTCGCCGACCACGTGGAGCTCGAAACCGAGATGAGCATCGTTGTGCCGAACGGGCAGGGCGGTACTAAAAACGAGACGATTTCAACCCGCAACGGCATGAATGAAATCACGCGGCTCGAATACGTCAAGGACTGCAATGTCGGCGTGACGCGCTGGAACATGGGCATCAAGCGCGCGGGTGTAGACTTTGAGCTGACCCTGCCCTCGACGCGTTTCCGTCGCGAAGTCGGCGCTTGGGCCGGCAACTTCACCGATCCGCTGGGCAATCCGATCAGCGCCGCCGATTTCGAGGCGAAAAAAGACCAGTGGCTACCCACGCCGGCCGACACGGCGTTTGTGAAAAGCCTGATGAACCGCGTGACCGAGCCCGGCAAGATGGCGGCCTGGATCGCGCCGCCTGATCGCGGCATTAACGCGAATCCACTTGAGTATGAATACGTCAAACTCTAAGGGTGTGGTTTAAGCCAAGTCGGGGCCGCGGGACTGGCTTTGCCAGACCGCAGGCGCAGCGGCCCCCTCGGGGGGCAGGACGCTACACGCAGTGAGCAACCGTGGGGGCTAACCAATCCTGCCGCCGCGCTCCTTGAGGAGGTCCCGCAGTAGCGAGCGGTGGCAACGCGCCTCGTTCTCGCAGTAGCAACCCATCGCGAAATTCGTCTGGTGCGACAGCGCCGCGAGCAAGTCCAGGTTGCGGCTGGCATCTGGTTCGTTCATTTCAGCCCGGTATTTCTTGCTGAAGGCTGCCCAGTCCTTGTCGGAGTTAACCGACTGGCCCAGTTTCATGGTTTCCACGCTGGGCGCCAAATTGGGGTACCACACGTCATACCAGTTACCGGATGCAAACTCCGTTTTGGGTATACCGCGCGGTGGCCGGCGCACCGTGCCTATGCGCAGTCCCTCGCCAGCGGTGCGTGTCGTACCCAGCCTCACGATCTTGATGGCCATGGCAGTCTCCTTTGGGGTGCGATTTTGGCAGGCTTTGTTTGGAAGCGCCCGCGGGTACTGCCAGCCTTATGGAACGTGCTGGCCCCCGTAGCGTGGAGAAAAGTTGGGGCCGTGCGTGAAAGTGAGTCAAGTTCGGGCTATAATCTTGGACTTGTCGGAGTGTGGCGCAGTCTGGTAGCGCACCTGGTTTGGGACCAGGGGGTCCAAGGTTCGAATCCTTGTACTCCGACCAAAAATTCCCAGCAAAAAGCCCACTTATGTGGGCTTTTTCACGCCTGTCTGTTGGGGCGCCTCGCCAGTTCGGCCCTGGCAGCCTCAGGCCTCAGTCCTGCCAACGGCGGCGTTTTCAGGGCTTGAGCAAGGACCCAAAGTTGGATGTGCGCCAGTATTCGCGCACCTGTTCCAGTTTTTCCTGAAAATCCCGAAAGTGCAGCGGCTTGCGAACGTAGCTGTTGAGCCCGCCCTGGAGCTCTTTCACCACCGGGGAATATTTGGATTCGGACGTCAGGAGGATGACGGGTACAAAGAAGGTGCGGGGGTCGGCCCGCATGCGCTGCATGACTTCCAGCCCGCTGAGGCCGGGCAAATTCAGGTCCAGCATGACGAGTTCGGGCGGATGGTCGTTGGGCCGGTTGCTGTAAGCACCTTCGCAGAAAAGGTATTCCAGGGCTTCCGTGCCGTCGCGGGCAACGATGATTTCATGGTCCGCACCGTTTTCCTGCAATGTCACCGTGGTGAGCTCGACATGGGCAGGGTTGTCTTCCACCAGCAGCAGGATTGGTCGGGTCATGTGCGTGCCTTTGCGTATCGTTCGTGTAGACAATATACCCCTGACAGGGAACTGGCCATAGGTGAGTCATTGCGGTGTGTGAGAACCACAACAAACCACTGAGTCCGAATCACTGCGCGCCGGACACATTCGACCCTGTTGCCTGGGGCGTCCGGCAGGCGTTTGAAGGTATGATTCGCGACGAACTGAATCCTGCAGTTCGCACGTTTGCGGCTCCGCCGCGCTGACACACATACAGACTGCCCGTAGCTCAGTTGGATAGAGCATCAGCCTTCTAAGCTGAGGGTCGGGGGTTCGATCCCCTCCGGGCAGGCCAATCGACCGCTTCAAGCTACTGCGGACCCGTGATCAAAGCCAATACGTTCCTCGCGATCCTCACGTACCCGGAGGTACGTTCCGGTCGCTGCGGTACGGTTTGGCTTTGCTGACGGGCCCTCGCTACGCTTGCTATCGGCCGATTTTCTTGTCTGGGCTTCAGCCCGATGCGCTTTTATCCTCACGTACCTGAAGTACGTTCCGGTTCTTCCGGTGCGGCTCGGACTTGCTGGCGCGTTCTCGCTACGCGATCTGATCCCAAATCGGGAACAACGCTGCGGTTCCCCTCGCCACGCTTGCTATCGGCCGGTCCCAAAGCGGGGCAGTGCACTGGCAAGGCGCCGGCTACGAGCCTGAGCTCAACGCTTTTCGTACTGCGTCTTGCCAAACAGGATTTCCCGCGCCTTGTCGTCGGTGATGGGTCTGCGCAGATCGGCCAGCACTTTGACGCCGCGTTGCACGGCGGGGCGGTCGCTGATCAGGTCAAACCATTTTTTAAGGTGCGGGTAATCGGCCCAGTCGATGCCGTGGTTTTGCCAATTGCGCAGCCAGGGGAAGATGGCGATGTCGGCGATGGTGTATTCATCGCAGGCGATGAACTTGTGGGTGGAAAGCTGCTTGTCCATCACGCCGTAAAGCCGCTTCGTTTCATTCGTGTAGCGGTTGATGGCGTAGTCGATTTTCTCCGGCGCGTACTGCCGGAAATGGTGGGTTTGCCCGATCATGGGACCGACGCCGCCCATCTGGAACATCAGCCACTGCAGCACCTGGAATTTGAGGCGGTCGTTTTTTGGCAAAAACTGGCCGGTTTTTGCGGCAAGGTACAGCAGGATGGCGCCGGATTCAAACACCGGGATCGGCTTGCCGTCGGGGCCGACCGGGTCAACGAGCGCAGGAATCTTGTTATTCGGGCTGATGGCCAGAAATTCGGGCTTGAACTGGTCGCCGGTGCCGATATTGACTGGAATCGCCCGCCAGTCCCGGTCCAGCTGCAGTCCGCATTCTTCCAGCATGATGTGGACCTTGTGGCCGTTCGGTGTGGGCCAGGAGTAAACATTGATCATTGGCGCTTCCTTGGACTAACATGAGGTTGCTGCACTTTAAGAGAAAAGCCAAAACCATGTTTGAGCGGTTGAAGAAAGTCTTTGTCGGGGGTAAGGGGGATGCGGGCGACGCCGGCGCCTCCGACGATGCCGTGTCCGAGTGGGCAGGTACCCGCGGCTTTTCTTATACCGGCCTGGGGGAAGGCAAGGGTTTCGCCCTGAAAGGTTCCGTGAGTGGCAAACCCTGGAAGATGGAGCGTGGCCGGGCCTCGCGCGACTACATCCGCGGCGAAGAACTCCGCGCCCGCGGTGAGATCAAGGTCAACGACGACGTCACGGTGCTGGTCATGAACCGGGCACTGAAGGATTCACTTGAAAAACGTGCTTACCAGGCCTATACCGACACCCTGCAGACCACCGCAGACCTGAGCATGCCGGAAGAGGTGCGCTGGCTGGCCATGTATTCGGAAGTAGGTTGGGAAAGCCTGCCCAAGCCGTTCTGGCAGCGCTACGCAGTCATGGCAGACCAGCGTGTGCATGCGCAGGCCTGGCTGGACACCCACCTGGTCGACTTGCTGATGAACTGGCCGGAGCCATCACCAGATGCGCAAGTGCCTTTTATCCTGATGATTCTGCGCGGCAAGGCTTACCTGCGCATGCAATACACCCCCGCCGACATGCCGACGCTGGAACATGCGGCCCAGATCTTCACGAGCGCCTGCGAATCGGCCATTGCAGGCCTGTCCAACGACATCACGCTCTGATCGCATTGCCATTTTCAGGGTGAAATTGGCACTTTAGCCCTATGGGGTGAGCGCGAGTAGCTATTGATTTAATAGCAAAATTTGGGCGTATCAGCCGCCACGCGTGATGGGCATCTCGACTTCGCCGGGCATCAGCAAGTGCTTGGCCAGCTCAAGCTTGGCCAGAGAAGCTCGATGCACCTCGTCCGGGCCGTCGGCCAGGCGCAGGGTGCGCTGGCTGGCGTAGGCATAGGCCAGCGGGAAGTCGTCCGACACACCGCCGCCGCCGTGGGCCTGGATGGCCCAGTCGATGATCTGGCAGGCCATGTTGGGCGCCACCACCTTGATCATCGCGATCTCGGCCTTTGCAACCTTGTTCCCAACGGTGTCCATCATGTAGGCGGCTTTGAGCGTCAGCAGGCGGGCCTGCTCGATCATGCAGCGGGCCTCGGCGATGCGTTCGTGCCAGACCGACTGGCTGGCGATGGGCTTGCCGAAGGCGACGCGGGTATTGAGGCGTTTGCACATCAACTCCAGCGCACGCTCGGCGATGCCGATGCTGCGCATGCAGTGGTGGATGCGTCCGGGGCCAAGGCGCCCCTGGGCAATTTCGAAACCACGGCCTTCGCCCAGCATCAAATTGGCGGCGGGCACGCGCACATTGGTCAGTCGCACTTCCATGTGGCCGTGCGGGGCGTCGTCATAGCCGAATACCGACAGAGGGCGGATGACCTCGATGCCGGGCGTGTTGGCGGGCACCAGGATCATGGACTGCTGTTCGTGGCGGCCGGCGTCGGGGTTGGTTTTGCCCATGACGATGTAGATGGCACAGCGCGGATCGCCCGCGCCGGATGACCACCACTTGAGGCCGTTGAGGACGTAGTTGTCGCCGTCGCGTTCGATACGGCACTGGATGTTGGTCGCATCAGACGAGGCGACCTCGGGCTCGGTCATCAGGAAGGCAGAACGGATCTCGCCCTTGAGCAGCGGATCCAGCCACTGGTCCTTGTTGGCTTCGGAGCCGTAGCGGGCGATGGTTTCCATGTTGCCGGTGTCGGGCGCCGAGCAATTGAACACCTCGGCCGCGAAAGGCACGCGGCCCATGATTTCGCACAGCGGCGCGTATTCGAGGTTGGACAAACCTTCAGGCGCGCGCGGCGAGTGCGGCAAGAACAGGTTCCACAGGCCGGCGGCACGCGCCTTGGGTTTGAGCTCCTCGACCAGCCTGGTCGGGATCCAGGCATTGCCCTTGGCACGGTTCTCGGCGATTTCGCGGAAAAAGCGGGCCTCATTGGGGTAAACATGCTCGTCCATGAACTTGAGCAGGCGCGCCCGCAGTTCCTGTACTTTTGGGGTGTAGTTGAAGTCCATGAAATCTCCAGAAAGATGTGAGGCGATGTTGTGGTGAGGCAGCGGTCGTTCAGCCCTGGCTTTTCAGGGCAAAGCCCCATGCCATCTTCGCCAGCAGCGGCGCGCCGGCGGCCGAGCTGACGGCCTGGGCGCTGGAGGCCGTGCCGGCCTCGACGCGCTTGGCAATGCCTTGCAGAATGGCCGCGATGCGAAACAGGTTGTAGGCCATGTAGAAGTTCCAGTCGGCCTTGAGCGCCTCGGGCGTGGCCAGCCCGGTGCGCTCGCAGTAAAGGCGTATGTAGTCGGATTCGGTGGGAATGCCCAGGCTGACGACATCGAGCCCACCAATGCCGCGGAAAGCGCCCGGCGGGATGTGCCAGGCCATGCAGTGGTAGCTGAAGTCGGCCAGTGGATGGCCCAGGGTGGAGAGCTCCCAGTCAAGCACCGCCAGCACGCGTGGCTCGGTGGGGTGAAAGAGCAGGTTGTCCAGCCGGAAGTCGCCATGCACGACGGACACCATGCTGTCGTCGCGCGCACTGGCCGGGATGTTGGCCGGCAGCCACTGCATCAGGCTGTCCATCTCGGCGATAGGCTGGGTGATGGATGCGGCGTACTGCTTGCTCCAGCGGCCGATCTGGCGTTCAAAGTAGTTGCCGGGCTTGCCGTAGTCGGCCAGGCCTCGCTCGGCAAACTTCACCTTGTGCAGTGCGGCGACCACGCGGTTCATCTCGTTGTAGATCTCGCCGCGCTGGGCGTTGGTCATGCCGGGAAGTGACTGGTCCCACAGCACGCGGCCCCCGACGAATTCCATCACATAGAAAGCGCGGCCGATCACGGATTCGTCTTCGCAGAGGCAATACATCCTGGGCACCGGCACGTCGGTACCCTGCAGCCCCTGCATGACCTTGAATTCGCGTTCCACCGCATGGGCCGACGGCAGCAATTTGGCCACCGGTCCCGGCTTGGCGCGCATCACATAAGAAGCGGTGGGCGTGATCAGCTTGTAGGTCGGATTGGACTGGCCGCCTTTGAAGATTTCCGCGGTCAGCGGGCCCTGGAAGCCAGGCAGGTGCTTGTCGAGATAAGCGGCAAGGGCTTCGAGATCAAAAGCGTGCCCACCCGAAACAGCCCGTGTACCGACAAAGTGATCGAAATTGCTCATGCTCAAACGTGTTGTCTCTGTTTATTTGTCAATTTCAGCTTCAGAGATGCGCATCAGGGTTGCGCGGTTGCGCACCACCAAGCCTCCCGGCTCGATCCGGATGGCTTCTTCGCGCTCCATGGATTTGAGCTCCTGGTTGACGCGCTGGCGCGAGGCGCCCAGCAGTTGTGCCAATTCCTCCTGCGCCAGCTGCAGGCCGATTCGCACCTCGCCGCTGTCCGCCAGGCTGGGCACACCGTAGCTGCGCACCAGGTGCAGCAGCTGCTTGGCCAGCCTTGCCCGCAAGGGCAGGGTGTTGAGGTCTTCCACCAGGCCGAAGAGCTGCCGTATGCGCCGCGCATGCAGGCGCAGCAGGGCTTCGTACAGCTCGACATGCTGGCTCAGAATCTTGCGCAGGTCGGCGCGCGAGACGCACAGCAGCGTGGTTTCGCCATGGGCATAGGAGTCGTGGGTGCGCCGCTCGCCGTCGAAGATCGCCACATCGCCGACCCAGAGGCCCGGCTCCACATAGGTCAGCGTGACCTGCTTGCCCGAAATCGAGGTCGAACTGACACGGATGGCACCCCGCGCGCAGGAGATCCATTCTTCCGGCACATCGCCGCGGGCGCTGATGAGTTCGCCGTCTTTGTAGCGTTTGACGTAGGCGCATCGAAGTATGTCGTGCCTCAGTGATGGGGACAGGGATGAAAACCAGCGGCCGTTGTTGATGGCCTCTCGTTCCTCTATCGTAAGAATGGGATCGTCCATGGGCTGTCTTTTGAGTGACTAACAAGACGTCCATTGTCGCTTGAGGGACCCGCCCGGCGCCAGCGGGCTGTCGCATGGGTGTCGCCCGGCCGTAGGCCTGGATTGTCGGTTGGGCAGCCCGCGACCGGCTGCCTGCCGCCTAGCGGTAGTGCGGCGTGCGCTTGTTCAGGAAGGCGTCTATGCCTTCACCCGCGTTGGCGTCGTGCAGGTTGCGCACGAAGTGATCACGTTCGCGGGTGAGCTGCTCGGTCAGCGTGCTGCCGGCTGCGTCGTTGATGAGTTCCTTGATGCTGGCCAGCGCGTTGGGTGCGCGTGCATTCAGATTGTCGGCCAGTTCAAGCGCTTGGGCCAAGGCCTCGCCCGGGGCCGTAACGCGGTTCACCAAGCCAAAATCATGGAGCCGGCGCGCGCCTATGCGTTCGCCGGCCATCAGCAATTCGCTGGCCAGCGCACGCGGCAAGGCACGCGCCAGGACCCAGCTGCCGCCGCCGTCGGGCGAGAGTGCCACGGTGCTGTAAGACATCACGAACACAGCGTTGTCCGCTGCAACGACGAAATCGCAGGCCAGCACCAGTGAAAAACCTGCACCGGCGGCAGCACCTTCCACGGCGGCGATCACCGGCTTGGGATAAGTCCGGATCGAGTCGATCCAGTTGTGCAGGCCTTCAATGCTCTGGGCTTGCACCTCCGGCGCCTCGCGGCGGTTGGCCTCCAGGCGCTGCAGGTTGCCCCCGGCGCAAAACATGGCACCTTCGCCGGTGATCACCACGCTGCGGATGTCGGGGTTGTTTTCAGCGGCATTCAGTGCCTCAATGCCCGCGGCGTAAATGTCGGGGCCGAGCGCGTTCTTGAACTCGGGGTTGCTGATCGTCAGGATAAGGGTCTGACCCTCGCTCGTACCTTTGATTGCGCCTGCCATGCTAGTTTTCCAATGCATCGAAATAAGAAATAGGCAGGGACCAAGTCCCCGTACAGATCCCCTTGCCAGTGGGGGCCGCGGAACTGGCTTCGCCAGGCCGCAGGCGCCGCCCCCTCGAGGGGGGAAGGTGCTACACGAAGTGAGCATCCGAAGGGGGTGCTATTCCTCCTGGTGTAACAGGCTAAGGCCGATGGCGCCGCGCCGCCGCAGCCAGGGGGAAGGGCGGTAACGTTGGTCGCCATACACGGTTTGCATATTGAACAGGACTTCCAGCACATTGGTGGGGCCATAGCGATCGCCCATGGCCAGCGGCCCCAACGGATAACCCAGGCCCAGCGTGACGGCGGTTTCCAGGTCCTTCGGGCTGCAAATGCCTTGCTGGCAGATGTCGCTGGCGATGTTGACGATGGTGGCCACGACGCGCTGGGTGACAAAACCGCCACTGTCGCGGATCACGCTGACGGCCTTGCCGTCGCGGGCGAAGAGGGCGTGCGCGGCGTCGCGCATGTCGGTGCGGGTGGCCGGGTTGGTCGCCAGCACGCGCCGCTTGGTGGCTGCGTCGTCGATCAGCATGTCGATACCCACAGTGCGGGCCGGGTCCAGCCGTTCGACAACGGCGACGGTGGTGATGTCAAAGCCCAAAGGGGCCACCAGCATCAGGGCCTGTGGTGATGCGGAGGCGCCGGTTTCGATTTTGGCGCCCAGGTTTTTGAGCAGTTGCAACAGCTCCGAGCGGCGTGCAGCACGCGGCGACACCCACACCGGCGGGAGTTCGGTCACATCAGGGACGGCAGGCTCGGGCGGCACCTGCATGGCGCCGTCGGTGTAGCGATAAAAGCCTTCTCCGGTCTTGCGGCCCAGCACGCCGCCGGCCAGGCGCTGCGCCGTGATCACATTGGGACGGTAGCGGGCTTCTTCGTAGTACTGGTGGTAGATCGACTCCATCACGGGATGGGAGACGTCGAGCCCGGTGAGGTCCATCAGCTCGAAAGGGCCCAGCTTGAAGCCGGCCTGGTCGCGCAGGATGCGGTCTATGGTGGCGAAATCGGCGATGCCTTCGCTGACGATGCGCAGCGCTTCGGTGCCGTAGCCCCGGCCGGCGTGGTTGACGATGAAGCCGGGCGTATCTTGCGCCTGCACGGGTGTGTGGCCCATTTGCCGGGCGTATTGGCTCAAGCCTTCGCATACAGAGGGGATGGTCTTCAGGCCGGCGATGATCTCCACCACTTTCATCAGCGGAACGGGGTTGAAGAAATGGTAACCGGCCAGGCGGTCGGGGTGCTTCAGGTCTGCGGCGATGGCCGTTACAGACAGCGAGGAGGTATTGCTGGCCAGAACGGTGTGCACAGGTACCAGTGTCTCGAGTTCGGCGAACAGGGCTTTCTTGACCTCCAGCCGCTCCACGATGGCTTCGATGATGAGGTCGCAGGCCGCCAGGTCAGTGAGGGTGGAGGCCAGCACAAGCCGGTCTTTGTGCCCGGCTGCCGCGGCTGCGTCGATGCGGCCTTTTTCAACGAGCTTGTCCCATTGGGCGCAGATGGCTTCGCGCGCTTTTTCCGCGGCGCCTGCCTGCGCGTCCATCAGCCTGACGATGCTGCCGGCCTGCACGGCGATCTGCGCAATGCCGCGCCCCATGGCGCCGGTGCCAACTATTCCCACATTCGCGTAATTTACTTCCATGCCTGAATTATGGCTGACCGTATTTGGCAGGGTACCGTGTCAAAATTGCCCACCCCATGAAACTTGCCAAGAAGCCTGTCAAATATCTCCTTGGCGTTCTGCTGATGGGCGTTGCCGTCCACAGCATGGCCTTGTCGCTGGGGCGCATGCGCGGCGCCACCCTTGTCGGACGCCCCCTTGATGTCACTCTGTCGGCGCACCTGGACGGCACGGAAGGGCTGTCTGCAGTCTGTGTGGCGGCAGATGTGTTTTTTGGCGACAGCCAGGTTGCCCAGGACAAGGTACGCGTTGTCACGTCGCAAGGCGCTTCCGGTGAGGCACTGATCCGCATCCGCACAAGCTCAGGCGTCGACGAGCCGGTGGTGACACTCTATGTGCGTGAAGGATGCTTGCAGAAAAACACGCGCAAGTACGTGCTGCTGGCGGAAGTGGCCGGAGAAAACACCAGCCCGATTCCCGTTGTCGGCGGAGAAGCCGTGGCGACTGCCCCTCTGGTGGCGCAGATGCCTGGTGTTGTTGGCGCCGGCGGCAACGCCACAAAGGCACAGGCAGGCTCCGCGCCCTCCAGCCCGGGAAAAGCCCCAAGAGCGAGGTCCGGAAAAGTCCCGCCTGCCGGAGGCAGTGAATTGCGATCGGCTACCTCAGTTGGGTTGCTGCAGGCAACGCCTGCTGTTCGCGGGGCTGGCAAGTCCGCATCCGAGCCGGCGGGCAAGCTCCGTTCTCGCCTGAAACTTGACCCCATTGAC
This sequence comes from Polaromonas sp. P3_B4, assembly GCF_056402835.1. Lineage (NCBI taxonomy): Bacteria > Pseudomonadati > Pseudomonadota > Betaproteobacteria > Burkholderiales > Comamonadaceae > Polaromonas > Polaromonas sp. P3_B4. Next base: position 1,554,224 of record NZ_JBFUGQ010000001.1, on the reverse strand, counting down.
CTGGCGGCCGAGCGCGACCCTGTGCTCCGGTCTTCGCCGGAGCTGCTGACGGAGCCCTCAACAGACGCCCAGCAGCGCGCTGCTGCCGCCGCACTGTGGCAGGCGCTTAATGCACAGCCGCAAGACATGGTGCGCGACAGCCAGCGCCTGAAATCCCTGGAAGCCGATGTTGCCGGCATGCTCGCGCGAAGCCAGAAAACCGAAAAAGCCGTGATGGAAATGCGCGGCCAGCTTGAGCAGGCGCGCGGTGAACGCTATAACAACTGGCTCGTATACGCCCTTTACGCCTTGCTGGTCGCCTCCCTTCTTGCGATCCTGGCACTATGGATACGTAGCCGACAGCAAAGCCGTGTCAGCCGGGGATCATGGTGGGGCAAAGGGTTTGCCGAAGACAGCGCGCCTTATGTGACTGAAGGTACGGGTAACACCGGGAAAGCCTTTTTGCGCGGGGCCTCAGAAGCTGAATCGGTGAGCGCCGGGCCTATGCCCGATTCGCTGGTTGATTTCGATCCCAGCGAACCATTTTTCGAGGCGCCGAAAAATACGCCGGCTTCAAGCGCCGTGGCGCGCCCAAGGGTTGCCGAATCCAGATTCCCCTCGGAATTTCTGCCTAGCCTGAGCGGTATCAGCAGCATGCCGCGGATTGTGAATGCCGAAGAGCTGTTTGATGTGCAGCAACAGGCTGATTTTTTCCTGTCGCTCGGCCGGCCCGACAAGGCGGTAGATGTTCTGCGCCACCACATCATGGACAACGTGGAAACAAGCGCGCTCGTCTATCTCGACCTGTTTGACCTCTATCACAGCTTGGGACGCCGGGAGGATTACGACGCGTTGCGCACAGACTTCAACAAGATGTTCAATGCCAAGGTGCCGCCATTCGACGAATACGCGGCGAATACGCACGATCTTGAGTATTACACGGAGGCCCTCTCGCGGATTGAGGCCCTCTGGCCAACGCCCAAGGTACTCGACGTACTTGAAGAGTCCATATTCCGCAAACCGGATTCGCGGGGAGAGGTCTTCAGCCTGGCCGCCTACCGCGAGCTGTTGCTCCTCCACTCGATCGCAAAAAGGATTGTTAGCCGGCCGCCCGGCGACGCCGAAGCACCGGTAAAACCATCGGACGCACCGTCGATTCCGACCATGCCGGATACGCTCCCAAGCGTTGCAGGCTTTGGACCCACCAGCATCCAGCCACTGTCAGCCCGGTTCCAGATCGTGGCGCCTTTGCCGTCTCCTGCCGTGGCAGGTGCAACCGACCCGACGCAGCCTCCCGCTTCCCCCCGGCTTGGCCTTGATATTGATTTGAGTGCAGGTGAGGGCGGGGACCTGGTCCCGTTTCCATCGATCGACGCTGGTGCGCGGCCGCCGCAAGCCGCTGCCAACAATCTCATCGAGTTTGACCTCGACTTTCCGGATTCTTCGGGGCCGACGCAGAAAACTTGAGCGAAGTTTGAGCCTGGCTCGCCGGGAATCCCGGGTTTACGCGCACTTGATCAGGCTGGGCGTGTCACATCAGCGCCGTACTTGCAAGGCCCCCGGGTTGACGATATTGGTGGGCGTGCCCTTGATGAAGTTGACGACGTTGTCAAACGCCGCGCCAAAGTACAGCTCATAGCTGTCCTGTTCAACATAGCCAATATGCGGCGTGCAAATGCAGTTTTCCAGGCGGAGCAGCGCATGGCCTTGCAGGATGGGCTCCGACTCAAAAACATCGATGGCCGCCAGGCCGGGCCGCCCGCGATTGAGGGAGGCGATCAATGCTTCCGGCTCGATCAGCTCCGCCCTTGATGTATTCACCAGCAGGGACGTGGTTTTCATGCGCGACAGGTCTTCCAGCGTGACGATACCGCGTGTCTCTGCGTTGAGTCGCAGGTGAAGGCTCAGTACATCGCTTTGCTCAAAGAATTCGGCTTTGCTGGCCGCGACTTCAAAGCCATCGGCCTGTGCCCGCTCCAGTGATGCGTCGCGGCCCCAAATGACGACACGCATACCGAAGGCCCTGCCGTAGCCAGCCACAATTTGCCCGATCTTCCCGTAGCTCCATACCCCCAATGTCTTGCCCTTGAGGACGGAGCCAATGCCGAAGTTGGGTGGCATCGAAGCTGACTTGAGCCCTGCCTGCTGCCAGGCGCCATGCTTCAAGTGGGCTACATAGTGCGGAATGCGGCGCATGGCGGTCATCACCAGTGCCCAGGTCAGCTCCGCGGGTGCCGTAGGAGACCCAATGCCCTCGGCAACCGCGATGCCGCGTTCTGTGCAAGCCGCGACATCTATATGGCTTCCGACACGGCCTGTCTGGGCAATCAGCTTGAGTTTGGGCAGCTTTTCAATAACTTGCCGGTTGAGCTGGGTTCTCTCCCGGATCAGGACGATGACATCGGCATCCTTGAGGCGGACGGACAGCTGGCCGATGCCTTTAACGGTGTTGGTATAGACCTTGGCGGGGTAGGCCTCCAGCTTGGCTGCGCAGTTCAGTTTCCGCACCGCGTCCTGATAGTCGTCGAGGATCACAATATTCATGCCGATATTGTGCCTGCAAGATTTTTCTTCCTTGCCGCCGGGGTCACTTCCGACTGGGGATTTTGTATCTCAAGGAAACGCACCAGACGGCGCCGCAAAGCGCATAGGCCCGGGCTGAACTTCTGGTGGGAAGCTTGCCGTACCAGTTATCTCAAAGAGGTTTCTCGCTGGCTCATGCGCTCAAGTTCCGCGCAGACGTCGGCCATGCGGCCGGATATCACCATGCGGCCAGCGCACGCTGGGCCGACATTGGAGTCAAACTCACGGACAACTCGCAGCCGGCTGGGTCGGGACGCATTGACAGAGCGTTGGACGGCAAGAGTACCAGTGGCGCGGGCAGACGGGCCGCGCATTGCCGCGAAATCGCCGGAAGCAAAGGGTAGCGCAAGCTGGTGAGATCTGGGCTGCGCGCCGGCTGGCGCGGAAAAACGGCTTGCCCCAGCCATACCCTGCGCCGGCAAAAACAATGACACCAATGCCTGCACGGGTGCCAGCAGGACTGACGACATTGGTGTATGTGAAAAACTGATGATTCCCATGATGAACTCCTGTATGAGAGAGGTTTACACAGGCAGGATTGCAGACTGGCAAATTGCCAGGAAGGCCCCGGCACCAGGGTGTTGGCCATCACAACGGCCAAACGCCCGCCACCTGGTGCGTGGCCAGGTGAACTGCCTACATCAGCATCGTGTTGCGAATGAGGCCGACGGCCAGGCCTTCCAGTTCGAAAGGTTCGCCGGGCTCGACCACAATGGTTTTAAAGTCCGGGTTTTCGGGCAGAAGTTCGATCAGGTGCTTGTTGCGGCGAAAGCGCTTGACGGTCACTTCATCACCCAGCCGGGCCACGACAATTTGACCATTCTTGGCTTCCTTTGATTGCTTGACGGCCAGCAGGTCGCCATCCATGATGCCTGCGTCCCGCATGCTCATGCCGCGAACCTTGAGCAGGTAGTCGGGCTGGCGCTGAAACAGGCTGCTTTCAAAATAATAGGTTTGCTCGACATGTTCCTGCGCGAGAATCGGGCTGCCAGCAGCAACCCGCCCCACCAGAGGTAGGGCGAGTTGGGCCAGGCTTTGCAACGGCAGGGAAAACTGTTTGATTCTGGATTCGTTCAGGCTGCGAAGGGCGTCATTGCGCAAACGTATGCCGCGTGAAGTCCCGCTGACCAGCTCGATGACGCCTTTGCGGGCCAGTGCCTGCAAGTGCTCCTCGGCGGCGTTGGCAGAGCGAAAGCCAAGCTCAGCGGCGATTTCAGCACGGGTGGGCGGGGCGCCCGTGCGCGCGATGGCGCTCTGGATCAATTCCAGAATTTGCTGCTGGCGCGCAGTGAGCTTGGGAGCCTCAGAGGGAAAATGCGGAAAGTTATCGAGTGTGCTCATCACTGTTGCTCCTTGAATCACAACTTCAGCCCGCTTGCGTATTGCCTGTTGCCTGTTGCCTGTTGGCTTTGGGTACGCACGTTGCTGTAGCTGTTTTAATATCCAGTAACTGTATTTTCATCCAGTTTTTAAAAGATTGCAAGTTTACGTTTTATGTATCCTCAAAATATTGTGATTCTGGGCACTGGCGGCACGATTGCCGGGCAGGCTGCGAGTGCGTCGGACAACATCGGCTATACCGCCGCCCAGGTGGGCGTTGAGCAGCTGGTCGTGGCGGTCCCGTCCTTGGCAAGGTACGGCCCCTTGATGACCGAGCAGGTCGCGCAGGTCGACAGTAAGGACATGAGCTTCGAGGTATGGATGCAGCTGGCCAGTCGGGTCAATTACTTTCTGGCCCAGCCGGACGTGCAGGGCATTGTTATCACGCACGGAACGGACACGCTGGAAGAGACGGCATATTTCCTTCATGCGGTGTGCCGCCCCGATAAACCTGTGGTGCTGACCTGCGCCATGCGGCCCGCGACGGCGCTGGTGCCTGACGGCCCCCAGAACATGCTGGATGCCATGGCGGCGGCGCGTCATGCGGGGGCGAGGGGTGTGGTTGCGGTGTGCGCCGGAACCATCCACAGCGCGCTGGACGTGCAGAAAGTGCATACCTACAAGGTTGACGCCTTTGACTCTGGTGATGCGGGGCCGATTGGCTATGTGGAGGAAGGATTCCTCAGGTTAATGCGAAATTGGCCTGAAACCCATGTAGAACGAGCGCAAGCAGCTATTAAAATAATAGCGAACTCCGTGGTTCCGGTCCAGTGGCCGCACGTTGAGATCGTCATGAACCATGCCGGCGCCAGTGGTGCGGTCGTGGACGCGTTGCTGGCGCAGGGTGTTCAGGGGCTTGTAGTTGCCGCCACGGGTAATGGCACCTTGCACCATGCGCTGGAGGCGGCCTTGCTTCGCGCGCGGTCCGCGGGGGTGCGGGTCGTCCGGTCGACAAGGTGCCTCAATGGTCGTATCTTGCCCACACCCGGGGATCTGTTTTCTGATTCGCAGGGGCTGAGCCCCGTGAAGGCGAGAATAGCGATGATGCTCGAGCTGTTGGCGCAAAGCTGAACCCTGCCTTCCGATTTCAGTCTGCCGGGAACTGGAATGAAAAAAGCCGTCAGACTGACGGCTTTGGGGTGCAGATGGACTCGCTGGAGGCTCGATTCAGCCCGCCAGCGCTTTGAACGCGCGGGCGGTGATCTCGTCAACACCGCCCATGCCGCTGATGGCACGGTATTTTGGGGCCAGTTCAGGCTCTGACTTTGCCCAGCTGGAGTAGTACTCAACCAGCGGACGGGTCTGCGCGCTGTAAACCTCCAGGCGCTTGCGGACGGTTTCTTCCTTGTCGTCATCGCGCTGGATCAGCGGCTCGCCGGTCACATCGTCTTTGCCTTCGACCTTGGGCGGATTGAACTTGACGTGATAGGTGCGGCCTGAGGCGGGGTGCGAACGGCGTCCGCTCATGCGCTCGATGATGGCGTCGAATGGTACGTCGATTTCAAGAACGTAATCCAGCTTGACGCCGGCAGACTTCATGGCGTCGGCCTGCGGAATGGTGCGCGGAAAGCCGTCAAACAGAAAGCCCTTGGCGCAGTCGGGCTGGGCAATGCGCTCTTTGACTAAATTGATGATCAGGTCGTCGCTGACCAGTGCACCCGAGTCCATGATTTTTTTGGCTTCAATGCCCAGCTGCGTGCCGGCTTTGACGGCCGCACGAAGCATGTCGCCGGTGGAAATCTGGGGAATGCCGTACTTCTGGCAGATGAAGGTCGCTTGCGTCCCTTTGCCCGCGCCAGGCGCGCCCAACAAAATCAGTCTCATGGATGTCCTCGGATTTTATGAATTCTTGAAGTCAGCCCGAACCGCCGGCCGGTTTCCGCAGGGGCTGCTTGACAGGTATGGAGGGCTGCCGGCACGCCCTGCAGGCCTCACACTTGTGTTTTTCCCAAGGATAGCATGCACCCCTGACAGCAACTTACGAGCCCGCGTCATGCCGGGGAGGGCAGGTCAGGAAAACAGCTTGCGGGCGAGGTCCAGGTCTTCCGGCGTGTCAACGCCCGGCCCAGGCACGTCGCTGGTGATGTGCACGGCGATGCGATGGCCGTGCCACAGCGCCCGGAGTTGCTCAAGGCACTCCAGTTGCTCGAGTGGCGACTGGGGAAGGCGCGGGAACTCCCGCAGAAATCCCACCCGATAGCCGTAAATGCCTACGTGCCGGAGTGGCCGGGGCAGGCTGCTGCCGGCCTCCCACCACGCCTTGCCGGTAAAGTCGCGCGCGGCCGGAATGGGTGAGCGGCTGAAGTAAAGGGCCGTATGGCGCGCATCAAGCACAACCTTGACCACATTGGGGTTGTTCAGGTCGGCCAGCTGCTGGATGGCATGCGCCGCCGTGCTCATGGCGCAGTCCGGGCGCTCGATGAGCAGGCGTGCGACCGCGTCGATCAAGGCCGGGTCAATCAGCGGCTCGTCACCTTGCACGTTCACCACAATGTCGTCGTCCGCGAGTCCCAGCACGCTGCAGGCTTCCGCGAGCCGGTCGCTGCCGCTGGGATGGTCTTCCCGGGTGAGCACGGCGGCGATGCCGAAAGACGCGCATTTTTCGATGATTTCGTTGCTGTCGGTTGCGACGACGGTGCGCAGGGCAGTGCTCTGCATCGCGCGCTGCGCCACACGCACGACCATGGGTGCGCCGCCGATGTCGGCGAGCGGCTTGTTGGGCAGGCGTGTAGAGGCCAGCCTGGCCGGAATGAGGACGGTGAAGCTCATGCTTTCGGGGTCTTGCCTGTGTTTTTCAAGGACCCGTTCACAGGCCGAGCTCTTCGTCGGTCAAGGTCCGCGCTTCGCTTTCCAGCAGCACGGGAAGCCCGTCGCGCACCGGGTACGCGAGGCGGGCGCTGCGGGAAACAAGTTCCTGTTTTTCCCGGTCGTAGTCGAGCGGGCCTTTGGTCACAGGGCAGACCAGCAGTTCAAGCAGTTTGGTGTCCATGGCCTGATGGTAAGGGAGAAATCAAAGGGGCCAGCCGGGCATCGAGTGCGGCAAAGAACGCTGGTTCGGGCGTAAACACCAAAGGCACGGCCAGAACCTCCCTTTGTGACGTGCCCTGCAGGGCAAAAAGCTTGACAGCGTCTTTTTCAGTGCACAGCACCACACGCCCTTTGAGCGCCTCCGCCTCCAGGTCTTGATCGGTGAAGTCATGGTGGTCGGGCAGGGCAGTTGTGGCCTGCAGCGTCAGGCCGGTTTCCCTCAGCATTCCGAAAAATGCTTCAGGGTTGGCTATGCCCGCAAGTGCCGCCAGAGGCCGGCCCCGCAGGCTCGTTAGCGCGACCGGTTCGCCCCGGCCGGAATAAGCTTCGTTGCCCAGTTTGCGACTGGAAACAAACCCTTCAAATGCCGGTTTTTGCCCGGTGTGCAGCACAAAATTCAAGCCAACCCGTTCGCGTGCGGGCCAGGGCTCACGCAACGGGCCTGCCGGTAGCAGCCAACCGTTCCCCACACCTCGGTCGTCGAACACGGCAATCTCGATATCGCGTTGCAGGGCGTAGTGTTGCAGCCCGTCGTCACACACGACTACAGCCGTGCCCGGATATGCGGCAAGCAATGCACGCACGGCGTCTACACGCTTGCCGGCAACAAAAACAGGCGCACCCGTTGCACGCTTGATAAGGGCCGGCTCGTCGCCTGAGAGATGAGGGGATGCGCCGGGGATCACCTCCAGGCAGTCGGTGCCGTGCCTTCCGTAACCGCGGGACACCACCCCTACCAGTACCTGTTGCGCCTGCAGATGTTTCACCAGGGCAATCACCAGCGGTGTTTTTCCGGCGCCGCCGGCGATGACGTTTCCGACCACGACCACCGGAACGCCAAAATGTTCGGACCGGAGAATGTGACGGCGATACAGCACCCACCGCAGCCGCACGACCAGGCCATAGACCTGGGCAAGCGGCCAGAGCAGGCATGCCAGCCAACCCCGTCTGTGCCAGGCATTCTGCAAAATCTGTTTCACGTGATGACTGCCATTTCGCCGCGAAGGCTGCATGGAATGGGCAACCGGCCCCGGCCTATCTGGCCCCGGCCGTTGCGGCGCTTTGCGTTGCAAATGTGATTTGCGTCAGCCCCTGGCGGCGTGCGGCCTCCATGACGGTGATGACGGCTTGATGTGTGGCGTTGGCATCGGCGCTGATGATGATGACGCTTTCCTTGCCGGCTTTCGCTGCTTCGGCAAGCGCGGCTCCCAGCACTTCGATGCCACGGCCTTCCACCAAAGTCTTGTTGACCATGTAGCGACCGTCGCTGCTCACGGCGACGATGACTTCCTTGGGATAGTCGCGCTGTTGTTCGGCGTTGGCGATCGGCAGCTTGACCTGAAGTTCGGTGAACTTGCTATAGGTGGTGGACAGCATCAGGAAGATCAGCACCACGAGCAGCACATCGATGAAGGGGATCAGGTTGATCTCCGGCTCGTCATGAGGATGGGGGCGAAAGTTCATTTTCTGAGGGTATTGAGGTGGCGTACAAAACGCTCGGCCGCCAGCTCCATCGTCAGCAGATATCCGTCCACTCGCGCCCGGAAATAGCGCCAGAAAATCAGCGAGGGAATGGCCACCATCAGGCCGAAAGCCGTGTTGTAGAGCGCAATCGAGATGCCTTGCGCCAACTGGGCAGGGTTGCCGCCGGCGGCATTGCTCACACCTCCGCCACCTGCCTGCGAGCCGAAAATCTCGATCATGCCGATGACGGTACCCAGCAGACCGAGTAAGGGCGCGGCAGAGGCGATGGTTGCCAGGGCTGCCAGGTAGCGCTCCAGCTTGTGGGCCGCCTTGCGTCCCGCGCCTTCCAGCGTGGAACGCAGGTCATCTTCGCTGATCCGTGGATTGGTGTTCAGCGCACGAAAACCGCTGGCAAGCACTTCGCCGAGCAGCGAATTCTGTTCAAGTTGCGCCACCACATCGGGGGAGGGGACGGAGGCGCGGGAGACGGTGATGGCTTCGTCAAGCAGCTTGGCGGGGGCGATTTTTCGGATTTTTAGGCTGGTAAAACGCTCGATAACCAGAGCAAGGGCCAAGACAGAGCAGGCAACCAGGGGCCAAATCGGCCAACCTGCGGCTTGTATGATCGAAAACAATGCACATCTCCAGGCAGTAAGTTGTGGTGGATTATGGCTTACAGAAACTGCCATCTCGTTGCAGCCGAGCCTGATCTGTTAAATGTTCGCAACGTCATCGCGTGTCGGACGTAGCCCACAGAAGCTGTGGATAACTTTGTTAGCAAGTGGAGGCACAGCGGCCTCCAAGCCGCGCCAAATCGTGCATGTGACAGAACGATGAAATTTTGAGCAGAATTAAGTTATTCAAAATCAATGAGTTACACGAATTTATCTCGATATCCGCGGGAAACCAGGGGGTTGAGCCTTGAAGGGCGGCTCTCTGTGGAGTATTACACCCGGATTGCCAAGGGGTTTAGGCGTGTTTGATGCATCGACTCCTTCGGGGAAGCCGCAAGCGGGAGCGCGCGACGCGGGCATTCGGGTATGGCCCGTCGGGTCTTTGCTGAGGGCTATTTCAGACAGCCTTGAAGCCCGGTTTAACCCCGTCGCGGTGCAGGGTGAGATCAGCGGTTTTTCGCGTGCGGCCAGCGGCCACTGCTATTTTTCACTCAAGGATGAACAGGGGCAGGTTCGCTGCGCCATGTTTCGCCGCGCTGCCACGATGCTCGATTTTTCCCCGCGCGACGGCCAATTGGTGGAGTTGCGGGGACGGCTGGGTGTTTATGAGCCGCGCGGTGAGTTGCAACTGGTGGTGGAGTCCATGCGCCAGGCGGGCCAGGGCAACCTTTTTGAACAGTTCCTGCTGCTCAAGGCCAGACTTGAAGCTGAGGGTCTTTTCGACCCAGGCCGTAAAAGGCCTTTGCCTTTGCTGCCCCGCGCCATTGGTGTGGTGACTTCGTTGGGTGCCGCCGCCTTGCACGATGTCATGAGTGCTTTGCAGCGCCGTGTGCCACATATTCCCGTGGTTATCTATCCTGCCAGCGTACAGGGCAGCCAGGCAGCCGGCGAATTGCGCGCCGCTTTGCTCAAAGCCTATCAGCGGCGATCCCAGGACCGCGTGGATGTCTTGCTGTTGGTACGCGGCGGCGGTGCTATGGAAGACCTGTGGGCTTTTAATGATGAGCAACTCGCCCGAACTCTGGTGGAATCGCCCATGCCAGTGATCAGCGGGGTGGGACATGAAACCGACTTCACGATCGCTGATTTTTGCGCTGACGTGCGTGCGCCCACGCCGACCGCCGCGGCAGAACTCTGCGCGCAGCCCCAGGCTGTCTGGCTGGGTGCGCTGGACCTGGCTCTGTCGCGGCTGCAAAACGGTGTAGACCGCCAGCTGGAGTCGCACAACCAGCGCCTGGACTGGGCGGCTTCGCGAATCACCCGGCCGTCGCATCTGGTTACCAGGCAGCATGCCCGTCTGGCCGGGCTCGGCCAGAGCCTGAGCCATGCGGCGCGTTCGGCACTGCAGCACGAACGGCGCAGGCTGCAGGTCTTGGGCAGCGATTTTCCGCACGAAGTGCAAGGCAGCCTGCAACGAGGTCGGCAGCGCGTCGAGCGCGCACAGTTGCGGCTTGAATTACTGGATCCCAAACTGGTCCTGAAGCGCGGTTATGCCTGGCTTGCCGACCTTCATGGGCAGCCCATTACCAGCCAGGAAAATACACACATAGGGCAACCCGTACGCGCTACCCTTGCCGACGGCGAGGTCGATTTGACGGTTTCTGCGCGCAGGCTGATTTAGTTTTTACAATGACATCGTTAAAAGCAGTTTATTCATCACCACGAGGAAAAAATCATGGAACACAAACTCCCCCCGCTACCGTACCCGATCGACGCCCTGGCGCCGCATTACAGCCAGGAAGCCTTTGAATACCACCATGGTAAGCACCACAATGCTTACGTGGTGAACCTCAACAACCTGCAAAAAGGCACTGAGTTTGAAGCCATGACGCTCGAAGAGATCGTCAAGAAATCCAGTGGCGGTGTGTACAACAATGCGGCCCAGATCTGGAACCACACCTTCTTCTGGAGCTGCATGAAACCGGCCGGCGGCGGCGAACCTGGCGGCGCGCTGGCTGCAGCCATCAACGCCAAGTTTGGCTCTTATGCTGCGTTCAAAGAGGCTTTCGTCAAGTCAGCCGTTGGCAATTTCGGTTCCGGCTGGACGTGGCTTGTCAAAAAAGCCGACGGTACGGTTGATATTGTCAACACCGGCCCGGCAGGTACCCCTCTCACCACCGCCGACAAGGCCCTGCTGACGGTGGATGTCTGGGAGCATGCCTACTACATCGACTACCGCAACCTGCGTCCGAAATTTGTCGAAACCTTCCTCTCCAATCTGGTGAACTGGAGTTTTGCCGAGGCCAACTTCGCCTGAGGCGAGAAGCCTTCGCCCACGAAAAAGCCGACATGAGTCGGCTTTTTTTGTTTTAAAAGCGAGAAATCAGCGCTTCGCCTCGAAAATCGGGCCGCCCAGTTTGCTGCCGGCCTTGATGCGTTTTCGCGCAAACCAGCCCTTGTTCATTTCCAGGACAAAGCGCACGGGTTGGGCAGAGCAGTGTGGGTCTGTGGTTTGAGGTTTCATGTCGGCGAGGTTCACGATGGTGCCGTCATCCGCCACAAAGGCGGCGGTCAGTGGCAGCAAGGTGTTTTTCATCCAGAAGCACTGCTGGGCTGGCTGCTCGAAGATAAAAATCATGCCTTCCTGTTGCGGCATTTCCTTGCGGAACATCAGGCCGATTTGCCGCTGTTCCGGCGTGAGGGCCACCTGTGCCTCAATCAGGTGCATGCCGGCCGACAGCTTGACGCGCTGTAAATTCATCTGGGGGCCGTCCTGCGCCGAAGCACCCAGGGGCACGAACAAGGCGGCAACAGCCAGCATCTGGGTGAGGCCCTTGAACGCCCCACGAAAAAAGACAGTACCGGGTTCGAAAAACATAGAGTCACCACGCATGAAGTTGATCGGCCAGCATAAACGACGCGCATAAAAAATGCCCGCACGCGGCGGGCATTTTGACCGAAGTCACCAGGAATTACTTCTTGGCTTCAGCTTTTGCTTTTTTGGCGGCAGCAGCTTCGGCTTTCTTGGCTGCAGCGGCTTCAGCTTTTGCTTTCTTGTCAGCAGCAGCTTTTTCTTTCTTTGCGGCCTTGGCAGCAGCTTTTTCTTCTTTGGTCATTTTGGCTGGCTTTGCTTCAGCTTTGGCTTCTGCTTTTGCAGCAGGAGCGGCTGGCGTTGCGGCAACAGCTGGCTTGGCTGGGGTAGCCGCAGGAGCGGAAGCTTGTGCGAAAGCACCAGCAGCGAAGAGGCCAGCGATCAAAGCAGCGAGGATTTTGTTCATTTGGAATTTCCTTTGATAACGTTATTGGAAAAAATACCCCGAACTTCTCGGAGGCCCTACCGTAACGAGGCCGGTTCCAAAGCCGTTGACACGATGCCCCCAAATTCTTTTGCTGTACGGTTTTACGGCTAGAATTTAGGGGTTTTTACCTAACTGTTGCGTGGCGTGCCCTTGGACGCCTTGCGCTTACCGGAGACTTTTGTTCATGTATCAGCACATCAAGGTGCCTTCCCAAGGCCAAAAAATCACTGTCAATGCCGACAACTCGTTGAACGTACCTGACGAACCCATCATTCCGTTCATTGAAGGCGACGGCACCGGCGCAGACATTACGCCGGTGATGCTGAAAGTGGTTGATGCTGCTGTTGCCAAAGCCTACGGCGGCAAGAAAAAGATCCACTGGATGGAAGTGTTTGCCGGTGAAAAGTCCACCAAGGTCTATGGCCCGGACGTCTGGCTGCCAGAAGAAACCCTGCACGCTGTTCGTGACTACGTCGTGTCGATCAAGGGTCCGCTGACGACCCCTGTGGGCGGCGGCATCCGCAGCCTGAACGTGGCGTTGCGCCAGGAGCTGGATCTTTACGTCTGCCTGCGCCCCATCCAGTATTTCAAGGGCGTTCCTTCGCCCGTCAAAGAGCCTGAAAAGACCCACATGGTCATCTTCCGCGAAAACTCGGAAGACATCTACGCCGGTATCGAGTTCGAGTCCGGCAGCGACAAGGCCAAAAAACTCATCAAGTTCCTGCAGGACGAGATGGGCGTCAAGAAGATTCGCTTCCCGAACACCTCCGGCATCGGCATCAAGCCGGTTTCCAGCGAAGGCACCGAGCGCCTGGTGCGCAAGGCCATCCAGTACGCCATCGACAACGACAAGCCCAGCGTGACCATCGTGCACAAGGGCAACATCATGAAGTTCACCGAAGGCGGCTTCCGTGACTGGGCTTATGCCCTGGCCAAGAAGGAATTCGGCGCCGTGGAAATTGACGGCGGCCCATGGATGAAGTTCAAGAACCCCAAGACCGGCAAGGAAATCACCGTCAAGGACAGCATCGCCGATGCTTTCCTGCAGCAGATCCTGCTGCGTCCCGCTGAATACAGCGTGATCGCCACCCTGAACCTGAACGGCGACTACGTGTCCGACGCGCTGGCTGCCCAGGTCGGCGGCATCGGCATCGCCCCCGGCGCCAACCTGAGCGACACCGTCGCCATGTTTGAAGCCACCCACGGTACTGCGCCCAAGTATGCTGGCAAAGACTACGTGAACCCCGGCTCCGAGATCCTCTCGGCCGAAATGATGCTGCGCCACATGGGTTGGACCAAGGCTGCCGACCTGATCATCAGCTCGATGGAAAAATCCATCGACTCCAAGAAGGTCACTTATGACTTCGCCCGCCTCATGGAAGGCGCAACCCAGGTCAGCTGCTCCGGCTTTGGCCAGGTCATGATCGACCACATGTAAAGCTGGCTCAGCCGGTTTTTCCGAGAACCGCCCGGGAGCAATCCCGCGGCGGTTTTTTTCTTGGCCACGGAAAAGGAAAAAAATCACGCTTGAATGTCGCGTTCCCGCCACCAATTTCCCTATCAGGCGCACTGGACTACATCGGTGGCTAGAATGAATTCCATGGCAACCAAGTCTCCCAAATCCCCCAACTCTCCGGTGCAGCCCCCAGCACCGGCTATCAAGCCTGATAACGGCAATGGGGGAGAGTCGGTCGTATTGGAGCGCCGGCCGCAAAAGACCAAGCCCCCGCAGATGTACCAGGTGGTCCTGCTCAACGACGACTACACCCCCATGGAGTTCGTGGTGGTGGTGATCCAGGAGTTTTTCAACAAGGACCATGACACCGCCACGCAGATCATGCTGAAGATCCATCTGGACGGCAAAGGTGTCTGTGGCGTGTTTTCCAGGGACGTAGCGGCGACCAAGGTGGACCAGGTCACCGAAGCTGCCCGGAAAAACGGCCATCCGCTGCAGTGTGTCAGTGAGCCCATTGAATAATCGTAAATCCGGCCAATATTCCCTTCATAAGTCAGTAGAGTTAACCCAAGCAAGCCGAAAGGAAGATCAATGATTGCCCAGGAACTAGAAGTCAGCTTGCACATGGCGTTTGTCGAGGCGCGTCAGCAGCGCCACGAGTTCATCACCGTTGAGCATCTCTTGCTTGCCTTGCTGGACAACCCCAGTGCAGCCGAGGTATTGCGCGCCTGCTCAGCCAATGTGGACGACTTGCGCAAGTCGTTGGCCAATTTCATCAAGGACAACACCCCGCAGGTCGCCGGCACCGACGATGTCGACACGCAGCCCACGCTGGGCTTCCAGCGCGTGATCCAGCGCGCCATCATGCACGTGCAGTCCACCGGCAATGGCAAGAAGGAAGTCACCGGCGCCAATGTGCTGGTCGCCATTTTTGGTGAAAAAGACTCCCACGCCGTGTATTACCTCCACCAGCAGGGCGTAACCCGCCTGGACGTGGTGAATTTCATCGCGCACGGCATCAAGAAGAGCGATCCACCCGAGCCAGCCAAGGCCGGCGAGAGCGCCGCCGAGAACGAAGAGGGCGGCGAGAAGAACGAAAAAGCCTCACCGCTTGAACAATTCACCGTCAACCTGAACCAGCTCGCCAAGGACGGCAAGATCGATCCGCTGATCGGCCGCCAGTATGAAGTCGAGCGCGTCATTCAGATTCTCTGCCGCCGCCGCAAGAACAACCCGCTGCTGGTCGGTGAGGCCGGTGTGGGTAAAACCGCGATTGCCGAGGGCCTGGCCTGGCGCATCACGCAAAAAGACGTACCCGAGATCCTGGCCGAAGCCAATGTGTACTCGCTCGATATGGGCGCATTGCTGGCCGGCACCAAGTACCGCGGTGACTTCGAACAACGCCTGAAGGGCGTGCTCAAGGCATTGAAGGACAAGCCCAACGGCATCCTGTTCATCGACGAAATCCACACCCTGATCGGTGCCGGTGCGGCCTCGGGCGGGACGCTGGATGCGTCCAACCTGCTCAAGCCGGCGCTGTCCAGCGGCCAGCTCAAGTGCATCGGCGCGACCACCTTCACCGAATACCGCGGTATCTTCGAAAAAGATGCGGCCCTGTCGCGCCGCTTCCAGAAGGTCGATGTGGTCGAGCCGACCGTGCAGGAAACGGTCGACATCCTCAAGGGCCTGAAGTCGCGCTTTGAAGAGCACCACAGCGTCAAGTACGCCGTGGCTGCCCTGCAGGCTGCCGCCGAGCTCAGCGCCAAGTACATCAACGATCGCCATCTGCCCGACAAAGCCATTGACGTGATCGATGAAGCCGGCGCTGCCCAGCGCATCCTGCCCGCGTCCAAACGCAAGAAGATCATCACCAAGGCCGAGGTCGAAGAGATCGTGGCCAAGATCGCCCGCATCCCGCCCGCCAATGTCTCCAACGACGACCGCGGCAAGCTGCAGACGCTCGAGCGGGACCTGAAAAGCGTGGTCTTCGGCCAGGACAAGGCCCTTGAAGTGCTGGCCTCTGCCGTCAAGATGGCGCGCTCCGGCCTGGGCAAGGACGACAAGCCGATCGGCTCCTTCCTGTTCTCCGGCCCCACTGGCGTCGGCAAGACGGAAGCTGCCAAGCAACTGGCCTACATCATGGGCATCGAGTTGATCCGCTTCGACATGTCCGAGTACATGGAACGCCATGCCGTGAGCCGCCTGATTGGCGCGCCTCCGGGTTACGTCGGTTTTGACCAGGGTGGCTTGCTGACTGAGGCCATCACGAAGAAGCCGCACGCCGTGCTGCTGCTTGACGAGATCGAAAAGGCGCACCCGGACATCTTCAACGTGTTGCTGCAGGTCATGGACCACGGCACGCTGACGGACAACAACGGGCGCAAGGCCGATTTCCGCAACGTCATCATCGTCATGACCACCAACGCCGGTGCCGAGACGATGAACAAGGCGACCATTGGCTTTACCAACCCGCGCGAGTCCGGCGACGAGATGGCCGACATCAAGCGCCTGTTTACGCCCGAGTTCCGCAACCGCCTGGACGCGACTGTCAGCTTCAAGGCGCTGGACGAAACCGTCATCCTGCGCGTGGTCGACAAATTCCTGCTGCAGCTCGAAACGCAACTGGCCGAGAAGAAGGTGGAAGTCACCTTCACCGATACGCTGCGCAAGTACCTCGGCAAGAAGGGCTTTGATCCGCTGATGGGCGCCCGCCCGATGCAGCGCCTGATCCAGGACACGATCCGCCGTGCGCTGGCCGACGAGCTGCTATTTGGCCGGCTGACCGACGGTGGCCGCCTGACGGTGGACATGAAGGTCACGACGGACGAGAAGGGAGTTGAGACCGGAGAAGTCCAGCTCGACATCCAGCCGCTGCCGAAGAAGGAAGGTAAAGCCAAGCCGGAAGCCGAAGCGGCAGAAACCAACTGACCATTCGCTGATCGAGCCGATCCAGCGGCGCGGATAGTTTCCGCGCACCCAAAAAAGGCCGCTAGCATCACGCTATCGGCCTTTTTTCATTTCGCCCGCGCCCCAACCCCAGAGACACCCCGCTTTGACCCTTCCCGAACTCAGCTCAGAATGGAAAACCGGCCTCTCCCTGGTCTGGAGTGCCTACATTGCAGTGCTGTCGGTCTGGATCGTGATGCAAAAGCGCGCGCCGGTCTCCACCATGAGCTGGATCCTGTCGCTGGCCCTGCTGCCGTTTGCCGGCTTCGTGATTTACTACTTCCTCGGTCCCCAGCGCCTCAAAAAGCAGCGCCTCAAGCGGCTGCGCAGCCGCGCCGGTGCGCGTGGCGATGCCGATCTGGCCCAGTTGCAGGGCGTGGCCGAAAGAGCACCTCCGGCGCTGCGGCAGATGACCGCCCTGGGAACCGCCGCCTGCGGCCTTCCGGTGTCCAGTGCCACAGGCGTCCAGCTGCTTTCAGGCGGGGCGCATACCTTCGACAGCATCTTCCAGGCGATCCGCGACGCCCGCCATCATGTGCACCTCGAGTACTATATTTTTGAACCCGACCGCATCGGCACTGCCCTGCGCGACTTGCTGGCCGAAAGGGCCGAGCAGGGCGTCAAGGTGCGGCTGCTGGTCGATGCGCTCGGCTCCAAGCGGCTTGGGAGCCGGTTTCTGGCACCGCTGGAGACCGCGGGCGTCGAGGTTGCATTCTTTCACGATACCCGCATAGGCCGCCGCCTGCGCCCGGTGACCAACTACCGCACCCACCGCAAGATTGTCGTCTGCGACGGCCGTGTCGGCTTCACGGGCGGCGTCAACATCACCGATGAAGAAGACCGGCGCACCCGCGCCGATGCCTACCATGATGTGCACCTGCGCATTGAAGGCAGCGCGGTGCGATGGCTGCAGACCACCTTCCTGGAAGACTGGACCTATGCCACCGGCGAATCGATAGCCGACACGGACGGGACCCTTCCGCACCTGCTGCCCCTCCTGGTGCCTGACGAAGAAGCCGGCGACATTCCGGTGCAGTTTGTGACCAGCGGGCCCGACAACATGCTGGAGCCGATTCACCGCATGCACCTGGCCGCCATCAATGCCTCCACCCAGCGCGCCTGGTTGACCACGCCTTACTTTGTGCCGGGAGAACCCGCGCTGATGGCGCTGACCAGCGCTGCGCTGCGCGGCGTCGACGTGCGCCTGCTGGTGCCGCGCCGCAGCGACAGCTTTGTCGTCAGCGCCGCGGCGCGCTCCTACTTCGACGAACTGATCGCCGCTGGCGTCAAGGTCTGGGAGTACAAGGCCCGCATGCTGCACTCCAAAACACTGGTCGTCGACGACAGCTGTGCCATGGTCGGCACCGCCAATTTCGACAACCGCAGCTTTCGCCTCAACTTCGAAGTGATGGCCGTGGTCTACGGCCCCGCGCTGGCAGGGCCGCTCGCTGCGCAGTTTGAAACCGACCTGCTCAGCGCCGCGCCCGTGCGCGCACATCGCCCCCAGAACTTTTTGATGCGCCTGCTCGACGCCACGGCGCGGCTGTTTTCACCCTTGCTCTAATTACCTACTTCGAGTTCTTCATGCCCCACACCTTCCTCTGGCACGACTACGAAACCTTCGGCATCAACCCGCGCCGCGACCGGCCCGCGCAGTTCGCCGGCATTCGCACCGACGCCGAGCTCAACGAAATCGGCGAGCCGCTGATGATTTATTGCAAGCCGGCCAACGACTACCTGCCCAATCCAGAGTCCTGCCTGCTCACCGGCATTACCCCCCAGTTGTGCATGGAGCGTGGCGTGGCCGAGCACGAATTCGCCGCGCAGATCGAAGCCGTTCTGGCCGAGCCGGGCACGATCGGCGTGGGCTACAACACCATCCGCTTCGACGACGAAGTCACGCGCTACATGTTCTGGCGCAACCTCATTGACCCGTATGCGCGCGAATGGCAAAACGACTGCGGCCGCTGGGATCTGCTCGATGTCGTGCGCATGGCCTATGCGCTGCGGCCCGAAGGCATCGCCTGGCCGCTCAAGCCCGACGAACGCAGACCGGACGACGCCAGCGCCGTTCGCCCCAGCTTCAAGCTCGAAGACCTGGCGCGTGCCAACGGCCTGATGCACGAGTCGGCGCACGACGCCCTGTCTGACGTGCGCGCCACCATCGCGCTGGCCCGCCTGATCCGCAAGGCGCAACCCAAGCTTTTCGACTTTTGCCTGGGCCTGCACAAGAAGGACCGCGTGGCCGCGGAGCTCGGCCTGCCCACCAGCCCGCAAACGGCCCAGCCGTTTTTGCATGTCTCGGGCATGTTCCCGCCAGAGCGCGGCTGCCTGGCCGTCATGTGGCCGCTGGCAACGCATCCGACGAACAAGAACGAGCTGCTGGCCTGGGACCTGTCGCAAGACCCAAGTGAGCTGCCTTTGCTCGACGTTGCCACGCTGCGGCAACGCCTCTTCAGTAAATCAGCCGAGCTGCCCGAAGGCGTGCTGCGCCTGCCCATCAAATCGGTTCACCTGAACAAGTCACCCATGGTCGTGCGCAAGCTCGCCACGCTGTCGCCGGAGATGGCGGCCAAATGGAATGTAGATATCCCCGCTGCGCTGGCCAACGCCAAAAAAGCCGCCGGCCTGCCCGACATGAGCGCCCTCTGGCCCGAAGTCTTCCAGCGGCCCAAAGAGCCCACGCCGGATGTCGATGAAGACCTGTACGGTGGTTTCATCAACAACATCGACCGGCGCAGGCTCAACCAGCTGCGCGCCTTGTCCCCTGCCGAGTTGGCCCATGCCCGCATCGGCTTCGACGATGAACGCCTCGGGGAACTGGTGTTTCGCTACCGGGCGCGCAACTTTGCCGAAACCCTGTCGCCCGAAGACGCCGAACGCTGGGAAGCGCATCGCGCTGCGCGCCTGCTGGAGGGTGAGGGCGGGGCACGCAATGTGGATGCGCTGTTTGCCGAGATTGATGTGTTGGCGGAGACGGCAGATGAGAAGGGGCAGGCGGTGCTTGAGGCGCTTTATGAGTATGCGGAGATGATTGCGCCTGAGGACTGAGGCGCACAACCGGGCTCAAGGCGCGTCTTTTCTCCAGCCGGGATAGGGAAAAGGTGGCAATACCTGTTGTGAAGTCTTCTTGCCAGTATCGCGGTACACAAACTCGATTCTGACAACTCGCCATTTTTGCTGGATGAGTTTGAGATAAACCGTATAGGCATTGGGATCTCGCCCGAAATCTCCGACCTCACCGACGACCGCCACAGCATTTTCGGTATCGACCGGGCTTACGCTGGTGACAAAGTGGCCAGCGCCGGTGCCGAGGTAATAGGACTTGGCGAACAGTTCCACATTGGCTTCAAGGTTTTTTTGAGAAACCTCAGACAGCATTGACTGGGCATAGCACCCTGCAGACAAAGCCGTTATTGCTGCCGAAAAGAAAATCCGGCAGACGGTGTGTGAAATATTCATGGCGTGTGGAATTGATGTTCAACCACGGTGGCGTGTTTCACGCAGATCATAGATGCTGAGGGCGGCTGGCCGGGGGTTGCCCGGCGGCAAGTAACTTTCTTTTGCTTCGCCAAAAGAAAGTCACCAAAGAAAAGGCGACCCTGCTGTCTGCGACCCCTTCGCTTCGCTACGGGGCAACCTGCGGTGCTCGGTTCAGGCGGGGTCTCGCTCGAACTCGCTTCGCTCAGACAATCGCGATCCCTGATCCGCCTGAACCTGCGCTCCTCGGCGCAGACAGAAGGGAAGGGGCAATCGGGTGCGGGAACCGAAGACAAATGCCAGCTCCAATACCGACAAGGACTCGCCATGGCGAGTCCTTGTTTCTTCCGGTATTCGGCTGTTAGGTATTCCTTCCCCAACCCCTTGTGGATGCGCCGAGGAGCACAGGGCCAGACGGATCAGGGCAAAAACTTGTTTGAGCGAAGCGAGTTGTTTTTGACCCCGGCTGGACCGAGCACCGCAGGTTGCCCGCAGCGAAGCGAAGGGACGCAGGAACCAGGGTCGCCTTTTCTTTGCTTACTTTCTTTTGGCGATGCAAAAGAAAGTGAGTTGCATGCCGGGCAACCCCCGGCCAACCGCCCTCAGCAAAGACCGCCCCCATCAAACCAACAACAACCCAAAAAGAAGCCGCTATCAATTCAATAGCTGCTACCGCTCGCCCCCATTAACCGCAACGCCTGGTTTTCAAAAAATCAACCCTCAAGCCGCAGCCCGCTCCACCAAAGGCGCATAAGCCCCACCAAACCGGTTCCCCAGAAAATCCCCCAAAGCAATATCCTCCTGCCGCACAAACCCCTGCGCAGGCAAACGCCCGTTAGCCAGCAAATCCAGCACCGTGCAAATACCAGCCGCCGTGGTGATCTGGATCGCACTGCGCAGCACGCCCCCGACCACGTGGCTGTATACCTTGTGGGCGTAGGTCTCCTGCATCAGCCGGCCTTCGCGCTGGCCGCTCACGGTGACGAACACGATGACCACGTCCTGCATCGTTGTGGGCAGGGCGTTTTCCAGTATGTCTTTCAGTACACCGCGGCGGTCGCGCAGGCGCAGGTCGTTGAGCAGTGCCTTCATGATCGCCGCGTGGCCGGGATAGCGGATGGTCTTGTAGTTGAGGTTGGTGACCTTGCCCTGCAGCGTCTCGCACAGGGTGCCCAGGCCGCCTGAGGTATTGAAGGCCTCGTACGTCACGCCGTCGAGCGAAAACTCCTCATGCTCAGCCAGCGGCGGCACCTGGCGCAGCACGCCTTCCACAATGGCTTCGCAGGGTTCGCAGTACTCGTTGATGACGCCGTCGGTGCTCCAGGTCAGGTTGTAGTTCAGCGCGTTCGACGGGAACTGGGGCAGGGCGCCTACGCGCATGCGCACGCTGTGCAGGCTGTCAAAACGCCGGCACAGGTCGGCCGCCACGATAGACACAAAACCCGGCGCCAAGCCGCATTGCGGGATCAGCGCTGAGCGCGCGGTGCCGGCCAGCTCCCGCACGCGCCGCGTGCTGGCCACGTCTTCGGTCAGGTCCAGGTAGTGCACACCGGCTGCCACGGCAGCTTCGGCAATCGATGTGGTGAGGTGGAACGGCGCCGCGCTGAGCACCGCAAACTGCCCTTCAAGCGCTGCGCGCAGGGCGACAGGGTCGGTGACGTCCAGCACCTTCAATTGAACCCCGGCGCCGGCCTTGATACCTGCAAGTGCGGCCTGCGATGCGTCCACCACCGTCACCGCGTAGTCCTGGCTGGAGCCCAGCAGGGCGGCAATGGTTGAGCCGATTTTGCCTGCGCCTACGACCATGATCTTTTTCATATCCGCTCCTTGATGGGCCCCTCCAGGTGAAGGGCGTTGACTGATTGTGGAGCGCAGCACCGGCGGTTGGTAGTATCAATTTATACAAATAGAAGTCATAATTTAGTGAAATAGAAGGCATCTACCATCTATTTGCCTACCCTGCTTTAACCATAGTCACGCCCGGCACATGAATCTCGACGCCATAGACCAGATACTGCTCAGCGAATTGCGTGAAAACGCCCGTTGCCCGGTGGCTTTGCTCGCCCGCAAGGTGGGTTTGTCGCGCACGGCAGTGCAGGCCCGCATCGAGCGGCTGGAGCGCGACAAGGTCATCACCGGCTACGGCGTGCGCACCGGCGACGCGTATGAGCAGTCGCAGGTAGCCGCCCACGTGATGCTCACCGTCGGCCCCAAGCTGTCGGGCCCCGTGGAGGCGGCGCTACGCAAGATTCCCGAGGTCCGCTCACTGCTCTCCGTCAGCGGCACCTTCGACATGATCGCCATCGTGCAGGCCGGCTCGATTGAGCGGCTCGATGCGCTGATCGACGGCATCGGCCTGCTTGATGGGGTCGAGCGCACCAATACCTCGGTGGTGCTGTCTACGCGCATTCAGCGCTGACATCTTGCTGCTGGCGCCCCTTGAACGTGGCGCTCCTGCCGCCAGCCGATTGCTATACATTTAATAGCGGCTCGCGCCCGTTGTAATTGGTGAAAGGCCATTTTTCTTCCAAAAAAATGATGCTTCCGGACTCAAAAATGGCTTCCTGTCGGCCAAAAAGCACGTCCAAAACGGCTTTTCAGACCGATTTCAGGCATCAAATTGGCTTCCAGTCCAATCAGGATCTGCGCGAGCAGCTATTGATTTGATAGCGAATACGGCCTTACACAGCACCCGCCGGCCAAGGCGCATGCTTGCCCATCACGCCTTCATACAGCGCGCTGGTTTCAAAGCGCGCCAGCCAGGCCTGCACCTGCGGCCAGGGTTGCGCGGCAAACCAGGCCGCATCGGTATGTGCAAACTGCCGCACAAACGGCAGCAACGCCATGTCGGCCAGGCTGGCATGCGTGCCGAAGAGCCAGCCGCCAGCCAGCACGGTTTCCAGCTGGCCCAGCCAACTTGCGCATGCAGCCTGGTGTGACAAGGCAAAGCCCGCGTTGTCGCCTGCGGCTTCTTCGGGGTAGCGATTCGGGTATTTGTAGCGGTCCAGGCTGCGCTTGAAGGCACCGTCGTTGCCGGCAACCAGCGCGAGCATGTCATCAAGAGAGCCCTGCGGTGATGTGAGCCAACCCTCGGGATCATTGCGCCGCAGCGCCCACAGCATCACGTCCAGGCTTTCATCAATGACTTCGCCACCGGGCAGCACCAGCACCGGCACGGTGCCTTTGGGCGAAGCGTCCAGCATTTGTGCGGGCTTGTTCTTCAACACGACTTCACGCAGCTCATAGGGCTCGCCGCTCACGGCCAGCGCCAGGCGGGCGCGCATGGCATACGGGCAGCGGCGAAAGGAATAGAGGACGGGCAGGGCGCTGTTCATGGCCTGAAACACCAGGTGCATCAAGTGCCGGATTGCCGCACGCCGATGTGCGCGGCATTGCGCGCTTCGGCCAGCTCAACCTGGCGCTGGCGCTCGCGGTAGCCGGCTTTCTGTTCTTCCGTCGTCTTTGCATGGCAGTGCGCGCAGCTCACGCCCAACTCGTACAGCGGCGACTGGCGGTCTTCCTCGCTCAGCGGATCGCGGCACGAGCGGCACAGCGTGAAGGCGCCGGGCTTGAGGCCGTGGCCGACGGACACACGCTCATCAAACACAAAACATTCGCCTTCCCAGGTGCTTTGCGCCTCGGGCACGGTTTCCAGGTACTTGAGGATGCCGCCCTCGAGGTGGTAGACCTCCTCGAAGCCTTTGGAGCGCAGCAGCGCGGTGGATTTCTCGCAGCGAATGCCCCCGGTGCAGAACATGGCTACCTTCGGCTTTTTGCCGTCATGCGCCGCCAGCTTGCCGCCTTCAGCCATTTCGCGCTCTACCCAGCCGGGCAGCTCTGAAAAGCTGCTGGTGTGCGGGTTGATGGCGCCGTGGAAGGTGCCGATGGACACCTCGTAATCGTTGCGTGTATCGACCAGCACCACGCCCGGTTCGTTGATCAGCTGATTCCATTCCTGCGGCTTGACGTATTCGCCGGCCATCAGCGCGGGGTGGACTTCCGGCACACCCATGGTGACTATCTCGCGCTTGAGGCGCACCTTCATCCGGTAAAACGGCATGGACTCAGCCCACGCTTCCTTGTGCTCCAGCGTCGCCAGGCGCGGGTCACTGCGCAGATAGGCCAGCACGGCGCGCACACCTTCTTCAGGCCCGGCAATCGTGCCGTTGATGCCTTCTGCCGCAAGCAGCAGCGTGCCCTTGACACCATGGGCCTCACACTGCGCCAGCAGCGGCGCCTGCAGCTCGGCGAAATCGGGCAGCTCAACGAACTGGTAAAGGGCGGCGGTCAGGAATTCGGGCATGAGAAAACAGGCGAAAAGCGAAAAGAAATGTGCGGTCGTTCAAAAGAGGGCAAACAGGGCAAAGGCCGGAAAGCACGAAAAGACTCTAAACGGTGCGTGTACGCGCTGAAATGGCGCTGATAACGCGCCGAAATGGCACAAGCGCTCCCAGGCTCCATCGTAGCGGCTCGGGTTTTAGCATTTTGTAACCCCGATTTTGTGACGGAAAGCGCCGAATTCAATGTTTTATGGCCATGCTGGTAGACATTTTGTTGCAATGCAGCAAAATGACCGTGTACTTATTGATCTGGCGCAAATACCTTCCTGGAAATCAAAGTAGACGCAGACCTCGAACCGACCCCAGATGGCCCCACCACTTTTTGTCAAACCATGTCCAGAAGCATAAGCAGTCTTTGGCTTAAAAGCATGCGCCGCATGGGCAAGGCCCAGCAGGCGCAGGGCTTGCGGCTGTTTGAAAGCCTGCTTCCCAAGGTCACGCCGACGTTGCCTGCCACCACAACGCCGCGCCGGCGCAGGCCCGGGGTCAAGCTGTTGAAACCGGTGGTTGTCCGGCCCGCCAAAAAGGCCCGGCGGCCCACGGCCGCGCAGGCCCGCGCTGCCGCCGGTTTGCCCGGCACCTGGCGCAAGGCCTGGTTTACATTGCCCGGGGACGGCTTGCTCACGGATTCCCGGCGCATGCTGTACTGGCTGTATCTACCCGCCGCGGCCGCTACGGCCGCTACGGCCGTTACTGCCGGGGTTCCCGATGCCCCTGCGACACCGCGCCCGCTGGTGGTCATGCTGCACGGCTGCCAGCAGACGGCGGCTGACTTTGCAGCGGGCAGCCGCATGAACGAACTGGCCGAGCGCAAGGGTTTTGCGGTGCTCTACCCCCAGCAATCCAGTGCGGCCGACGCCCACCGCTGCTGGCACTGGTACAAGCGGGCCACACAAAACGGGGAGGGCGATGTGGGCGTGATCGCCGCCATGATTTCCCAGGTGCAGCAAAAACACGGGCTTGACGCTTCACGAACTTACGTGGCGGGCCTGTCGGCCGGCGCCGCGCTGGCGGCCATCGTGGCACTGCGCCACCCGGAGTTGATCGCGGCCGTGGGCATGCATTCCGCACCCGTGTTCGGCACCACCCACTCGCCCTTCAGCGCCTACCGGGCCATGCAACACGGCTCGGGCTCGTCTTACGATGCGGTGGCGCGCTTGTTTGCCAGCGACCAGCCGGCGTTCCCGGGCATGCCGGCCATCCTGATCCATGGCGACAACGATGCCGTGGTGCGGCGGGTGAACGCCGAGCAACTGGCCGAGCAGTTCGAAATCATCAACAACCCGGTCATTACCCAAAATGCGGCCCGCCTCGAGCCGGTGGTTCGCCGTTACCCCGAGCGCCGCAGCGGCAGGCGGCCACGCCATGCCTACCAGACCACGACCTGGTACGCCGGCCGCAAGCCGCAGCTGGTGAAGTGCGACGTAGACGCCCTGGGCCACGCCTGGAGCGGCGGAGACGCCAGCATGGAATACAGCGAGCCTGAAGGCCCCGACGCCACGCTGATGATGTGGACGTTTTTCACCTACCACCGCCGCAATGCCGCTCCGGCCGCGGCAGGGCCTGGTGCGGCGAAGTAGCTGAGCCTGAATCTGCTATTAAATCAATAGCTGCTTGCGCTTATTCCTTGCGGGCTGCAGCCTGTTTTTTCTTAAAACCGTCAGCGCGGCAGCAGCCCCGCCATAAAACTGTCAACCGCATCGGTATACCCGCCGGGCAGGCCCAGCGTGGTGTTGACCTGTTCGTGCGTCAGGTCTTGCGGCAGCACGCTGGCCCGCACGCCTTTGGCCGTCACTTTCGCAGCAAAGTCACGCGACTGTGCGCAGGGGTCATCCGCCCGTTGTGTCGAGCAGACCAGCAGCATCGGCGTGGCGTCAGCCGCCAGCACGCTGGTGGGCGACACAGTGCGCCAGTAGGCCGGGTCAGTGCCAAATACGCGGTCATAAAACCGCATGTGCCGCGCTTTCATGATGCGCTCAAGGTCCAGCGCGGCGCTGTCAAGTGCCACAGTGCCTAGCCACGGCCTGGCGCCTGACGTATAGGCCAATGCCGGCGAGGCACCCAGCAGTGCCACCAGGTGTGCGCCCGCCGAATGCCCCATAAGAATGACCTTGGCCGGATCGCCACCCCACGAGGCGGCCATGGCCTGCGTCTTGGCCAGGGCACTGGCCACATCGCGCGCCTGCACCAGCGGGTCAACCTGCGGCGACAGGCGATAACCCACCGACACCAGGATGTAGCCCTTCTGCTTGACCCACCAAGCCACCTTGTTGTCGGTCACGTTGGCCATCGCCTTGTTGCCCACCATCCAGGCACCGCCGTGCACCATGACGATGACCGGTGCGTTGGCTGCCGGCTGCTGCGGCAGGTAGGCATCCATGCGCTGGCGCGGGTCTGTGCCGTAGGCGATGTCGGGGATTTGGCGCACACCGGCCGGTACGGTGGACCTGGCGGTTTTTCTCGCCAGGCGGCCGCTGTCCTGCTGGGCAGGTGCCGGCCCGGCGTAGAGAACCGCGGTGAGCACCAGCGCAAGCGTCGGCCAGTGCGTGAGGAGGCGAGGGGCAAGGGACATGTCATGGCTCCAGTGGTATTGCGGCGGGCAGGCCGGACAGCATATCCGGCCAGCCTCTGACCTTGTGCGTCAACGATGGGTCAGGCATTCGGGCTGCGCGATGCGTAGTCGTCAGCCGGCCGGTTTGCGCGAGCCTTTTTTCGATGCCACAAAGGTCTCGATGTCGGTCAGCGAGATAGTGCCTGCATGGCTGGCGTCGATGGCGTCGAAGTTTTTGTACACCTTGGGCATTTTTGCCTGCGCCTCCTCGCGGGTCAGCTTGCCGTCCTTGTTGGTGTCGGCCGCCTCAAAGCGCTTTTGCAGTTCGGTGCGGGCTTTTTCCAGGCGGGCGGCATTGGGTGCCTGGGCATGGGCTGCGGTACCTAGTGCCAGCAGACCAATGATTGAAAGTGCGCGGAGATTGAACGAGGGGGTCATGAGAGCGCTCCAAAAAAATGAAAGTGAAGGTTGAAATTTTGAAAACCGGATTTGATGAAAGGCCCAGGCGCGCTCAACGCGACGGGCAGCTCATCGCCGCACCGGCGGCGTCGTAGCAAGTTGTGCTGCGGGTAACGCCGGTGGCCTGGTTGTAGGACGCCGTGCTTTGCACGCTGTTGCCGGTGGCAGCGCTGGTGGCCGTGGTGTTGCGGCTGGCGTTGACGGCGCCGTCAGCGGTTTTGCTGCTGCTGCCGCTGCTTTCCACGCTGCCTTTGGCCCCGGTGGCGGCAAAATTGCCACTGCGCTGTGCCGAACCGTCCGCGCTGCGGCTGGCCTGGCCGGTGCGCACGGCGGTGGCGCCGTTGGGGCCTGTGGTGGAGGCGCTGCCCGCTGTGCTGGCATTGCCCTGCCCGTCGGCGGTGGTGCTGCGGTTGCGCACCCGTGTGCCGCCTTGCGGGCCCTGGCGGGTGACTGCCCTGGTGGCGGTGGCGCTGCCATCGGCATGGGTCCGCACCACGTGGCGGCTGGCCGCTTCGGCGGGGGTGGCAAAACCTGCGGCCAGCAGGGTGCATGTCAGGGCGGTGGTCAGGGCAGTGGCGGAAAGCATGGTTTTCATGGTGAACTCCTTGAAGGTTGACGTTGAACGGTGAAGGGTCTTGAGATTCCGGCCGCATTGCAGCGCCGTGATGTCACTGTGGCCGCCAGATGTGAGCCAGGCATGGCTGCAGGCGGCCTCTTGATGACAAGGCATGAATAAATCCCGGCTTTGTCATCGTTTGTCATGATTTGCCGGGCGGGCGGCCAGACGCGGGCCGCTACCATGGGGCATCTTTCTTGCGACGGGTGTTTTCTTATGGTTGTTTCCAGCGCTCTTTTGCAGACAGGCCTTTCACGATGAGCGAGCCACTGGCCCGGGTCCTGGTGGTCGACGATGAGGCCGACCTGCGCAGCCTGCTGCAGCGTTACCTGAGCGATCAGGGTTACGCCGTGCGCACACTGGAAGACGCCAAAACCCTGGACACCCTGCTGGCGCGTGAGCGCTTCGACGTGCTGGTGCTCGACGTCATGATGCCGGGCGAAGACGGCCTGGCGGTGTGCCGCCGCCTGCGCGCGCAGGGTGAAACCATTCCCATCGTCATGCTGACCGCCCGCGGCGACCCGGTGGACCGCATCGTCGGGCTGGAAATGGGCGCTGACGACTACCTGCCCAAGCCCTTCAATCCCCGCGAGCTGCTGGCCCGCATCCAGGCGCTGGTGCGCCGGCAGCGCATGCTGGGCGCGCACAGCGGCCCGCTGCCCGGCCAGGGCACGGTGCAGTTTGGCGCCTTCACCTTGAAGCTGGAAGCACGCCGGCTGGAAAAAAACGGTGAAGACGTGCCGCTCACCACCGGTGAGTTCAGCCTGCTGCAGGCGTTGGCCCTGCACCCCAACCGGCCGCTGGGCCGCGACAGGCTGATCGAGCTGGCCTACGGCCGCGACCACGAAGCCACCGACCGCAGCATCGACGTGCAGGTCATGCGCCTGCGCAAGCTGATTGAGTCGGACCCTTCCCAGCCGGTGCACATCCAGACCGTGTGGGGCGTGGGGTATGTGTTTGTGCCGGAAGGCGGTGCGGCAAAAAACGGCAAGGCGGGCAAGCCGTGAGGCTATTTCCATGAAGCTGTTTCCACGCAGCCTGTTCGGCCGCAATGTGCTGCTGATCGTGGTGCTCATTGTGGTCGGCCAGCTGGCCAGCGCGCTGCTGGTGCGCCAGCTGATCATCAAGCCGCGGCTGGCGCAGCTTTCGGTGGCGGTGGCGCGCAATGTCAGCTCCATCCGTGCCGGCCTGGCCGCCATGCCGCCCGCGCAGCGCGAGGCCTTTGTGGCGCAGTTCAACCGCCGTGCCATGCAGGGCATTGCCGATGACGACGAGGTTGACGGCCGCGGCGAACGCCGGCTGCTGAGCCGGCTTGAGCGGCGCTTCGTCAATGAGGCCTCGCGCGGCATTGCGCTGGAAGGCGAGGGCTCCGAAATCATCTGGCGGCGCGAAGCCGGTGGCAGCCTGGCGGTGCGGCTTCGCCTGGACGGCGCCGACCATTGGGTCAACTTGCCCGGCGTGCTGCCGGCGCGTGAATTCACCGGCGCCTGGGTCGTGACATCATTCGCCAGTGCCTTGCTGGCCTTGCTGGGCGCGCTGTTGATTCACCGTTACCTGAACCAGCCCTTGCGCCGCGTGATGGCTTCGGCGCACACACTGGCGGGCGGCACCAGCCCGCAGCCGCTGCCCGAAGACGGCCCGACGGAAATCGCCGACCTGAGCCGCAGCTTTAACCAGATGGTGCGCAGCCTGGCCCAGGCCGACGACGAGCGCACGCTGATGCTGGCCGGGGTGTCGCACGACCTGCGCACACCCCTGACCAAACTTCGCCTGGGCATCGAGATCCTGCGCGACAAAAGTGATCAAGGCGACGATGAGCTGATGGCCCGCATGACGCGCGGCGTGGAAGAAATGGACGCCATCATCAGCCAGTTCCTGGACTTTGCCCGCAGCACCGAAAGCGAAGCGCCGGCGCCGGTGGCGCTGGATGTGCTGGCGGCTGAGGTGGCGGCCGCCTCGGCTGGCCACGGCATGCCGGTGGCGCTGCAGGGCGGCAACCCGCCGCCCGTGCCCTTGCGCCCGCGTGCGATGCGCCGCGTGCTCACCAACCTGGTCGAAAACGCCTGGCGCCATGGCCTGCCGCCGGTCACGATGGTCACCGGCGTACAAGGCGACTCGGTCTGGATAGCGGTGACAGACCACGGCGCCGGCATCGACGCGGCGCAGGCCGAGGCTTTGAAACAACCGTTTCGCCGCGCTGAAAGTACGCGTACCGGCCCGCCCGGCGCAGGGCTGGGCCTGGCCATCGTGGACCGCATCGTGCGCACGCATGACGGCAAGTTTGAACTGCTGCCTGCCGACGGTGGGGGCCTCTGCGCCCGGATCACGCTGCCGCGGGCCTGAAAATACCCAAAAAAAGGCCTCAAAAGGCCTTTTCAAGCATCAAAACGGGCTGCAGGCCAATAGAGACGAGCGCAAGCAGCTATTGATTTGATAGCGATTGCTGCGGCTTCAGCCGAACTGCACCAGGTTGAGAATGGGCAGCGGGCCGCCGGGGAACTGCGCCAGGCGTCCACCCACGGCCAAAGCGCCGAGGTCGATTCCCGAGAACCCGAGCTGGCTGATCAGTGCCGCCACGGTCGCCTTTGCCTTGGCGTCGTCGCCTGAGAAAAACAGCACGCGTTTGCCGCCCTGGTCGGCGGGGTCAGTGGCCAGCAGCCGGGCGACCAGGTGGTTAAAGGCCTTTACCACGCGCGCGCCGGGCACCAGCTCGGCAAACACTTCGCTGGAGGCGCGGCCGTTCAGCTCAACGGGCCGGAGAGGAGGGCCTTCGACAGCGTTGTTGGCGTCAATAACGACACGGCCGCCAAAGTTGGGCAAACCGGCCAGCGCCTCAGGCAGGCGCCCCCAGTTGACGGCCACCAGCACGATGTCTTTTGTGGCGGCCTCCTTGACGGTGCCGGCGTGGATGGTGGGGCCCAGTTCGCGCACGATGTCTTTGAGCGAGTCCGGGCCGCGGCTGTTGGACAGCGTGGCATGGATGCCCTGGCGGGCCAGGGTTTTGGCAAATGCCGTGCCGATGGCGCCGGCGCCGATGATCCCGATGCTGGGGGTGCTGGATGGGGTTGAGGGGGTAGACATAAATTCACTCCTTGGTTGTTGATGGGTGAATGATGGGTTTTTGATTGCCTTTTGATAAGCCGGTAATTGATTGAATTATTTTCAATCATTACTTTAAAATGGCGAAGTGGAAACCCTGGCCAACCTCGAATCGTTTATTCGCAGCGCCGAAGGCCGCAGCTTTTCGGAAGCGGCGCGGCGCCTGGCGCTGACGCCAGCTGCCGTCAGCCGCAATGTGGCCATGCTGGAGCGAAACCTGGGCGTGCGGCTGTTTCAGCGCTCAACCCGCAAACTCACGCTGACCGAAGCCGGTGAACGCTTCCTGGGATCGATCGGCGGCAACCTCGACGCGCTGCAGTCCGCCATCGCGGCCGTTTCCAGCGACAGCGGCACTCCCGCGGGCCCGCTCAAGGTCAGCATGTCACCCACCTTCGGCACCGAGTACATCGTGCCTTTGCTGCCGGCCTTCCTGGACCGTTATCCGCTCATACGTCCTGACTGGTACTTTGAAAACCGACCGGTCGACCTGATTGCCGAGGGGTATGACGCGGCCATCGGCGGCGGCTTTGAGCTGTCACCGGGCGTGGTGTCTCGCGCGCTGGCCCCGATTCACCTGGTCGCCGTGGCGTCGCCCGCCTATATGGCAGGCCAGCAGGCTCCAGCCAACCCCACGGGTCTGGCCGGGCTCAAAGGTATCGCTCTGCGTTCCAGCGGAACGGGCCGGGTTCGCCAGTGGGTCATGCGCGACGCGGCCGGTGCTGAGGTTCCGGCAGTTTTTATGGAGTCAATGGTCATGAACGATCCGACGGCCATGCGCGCCGCGGCGCTGCTGGGTCTGGGGGTAGCGCTCGTGGCTTTGCCCGATGTGCTGCCTTTGCTGGAGCGCGGCGAGCTCGTCAGGGTGCTGCCGCAGTGGTATGTCGATGCCGGCGCGATCTCGATTTACTACGCCACGCGCAGCCAGATGCCCGCCAAGACGCGGGTGTTTATCGACTTCGTCGTCGAGGCCTTCGAGCGCGACCAGCTGGCCCGGCGCTTTGCCGGCGGCCCCGTGTAGACCGCGAATAGGTTTCCAAGAGGCCCGGCCGCCTGCAGGGGCGGCAGACTTCACCCACAATTCCTTTTTCCGTTTCCGTATCTGCATCTCACCGAAGGCAAAGACCCCCATGACCCAATCCCTCAAAGTCGCCGTGATGGGCGCAGGCGCCGTTGGTTGTTATTACGGCGGTATGCTGGCCCGTGCCGGGCTTGACGTGGTGCTGATCGCCCGGCCCCGGCATGCTGACGCCATCCAGAGTGACGGCCTGCACATGGAAACCCGCACTTTCGACGAACACGTGCGCCTGGCCGCCAGCAGCGAACCCACCGCCGTGCAGGGCGCCGACCTGGTGCTGTTCTGCGTGAAATCCACCGACACCGAAGCGGCCGGTGCATTGATCCGGCCGCACCTGGCACCGGATGCGCTGGTGCTGTGCCTGCAAAACGGCGTGGACAACGCCGACCGCCTGCGCACCGTGCTGCCGCAGCACGCCGTGGCGGCCGCCGTGGTGTACGTGGCCACCGAAATGGCCGGCCCCGGCCACGTCAGGCACCACGGCCGCGGCGAGCTGGTGATTGAGCCGGCCAGCCGGAGCGAGGCCGTGGCCCAGGCCTTCATCGCAGCCGGTGTGCCGGTTGAAATCTCCAGCAACGTGCGCGGCGCGTTGTGGGCCAAGCTCATCCTCAACTGCGCCTACAACGCCGTCTCGGCCATCGCGCAGCTGCCGTACGGCAAAACCGTGCAAGGCGAGGGCGTGAAAGACGTCATGCGCGACGTGGTGGCCGAATGCCTGGCCGTGGCAGAGGCCGAAGGCGTGCAGGTGCAGGGCGACATGCACCTGGCCGTGGACAAACTGGCCGGCAGCATGCCCAACCAGTTGTCATCCACCGCACAAGACCTGGCGCGCGGCAAACCCACTGAGATCGACTACCTCAACGGGCTGGTCGTCAGGCGCGGTGAAGCGCTGGGTGTGGCCACGCCGGCGAACCGGGTGCTGTGGGCTCTGGTGAAGTTGATGGAGTCCAGGCAGGCCCTCACCTGAATCGCCGGGCTCTCAAGCTCTTAACCCCGCCGCCCGGTATCGGCTCGGGTTGGCGCCCGCCGCCTTGTGCATCATGCGCCGGAGCGCCGTGGCATCTTCGTAGCCCACTTGCTCGGCCACGCGTTCGATGGTCATCCGGCTGGACTCAATCAGCATCCGCGCGCGATTGAGCCGAACGCTTTGCACCAGCGCCATCGTGCTCTTGCCCGTGGCTTCACGCACATGGCGTGACAGCGTTCGCTGCGACATCGCGAATTCGTTTGCCAGTGCCTCCACGCTCGGTGGGCTGGGCAGGGCGGATTCGATGCGCGCCACCAGGCGGGCCACCAGTGCGTTGCCGCTGGAGAGCATGGCCGGCACCACAAAAGGCGCTTGCGCCTGCCGCCCGTCGATCAAGAGGATGCGTCCTACAGCCTCGGCCAGGGCTACCCCGAACTGCTCGCGTAGCAAATGCAGCATCAGGTCGGTTTGCGCAAAGGCGGCACCTGCGGTGCTCACCGGGCCGTCGGCGCACACCATCCGGTCGGCATTGACGGTACAGGCCGGCTCCCGCCTTCGAAGCTCCTGCGCCAGCCACCAGGAGGTGGTGACCCGGCGCCCGGCCAGCACACCGGCCGCCTGAAGCAAAAAAACCGCCGAGCACGACGCCGCAACACGGCCACCGTGCGCAGCATGCGCGGCGACGGCCTGAATCACGCGTTGCGCGTCTGCGGTGGCCAAGCCGGTGTTGAGGGCCTGCGGGTTGTCCAGGCCCAGGCCCGGCGCGATCCAGGTGGCAGCATCGGGCCGGTAGCGCCGGGGCAGGGCCGCGGTGTCTATGTGAAGGCCCGAGCTCAGCGGCACCGGGCCGCCGGTGGCTGACAACACGCGCCAGGTGGGGCGCGCCAGCTTCATGCGCGGCGCGAGGGCAGACGCGGCCTGCAGGATATCGAGCGTGGCCGCCACGCCGGTGGCAAAGGTGCCCGGCAGCAGCAGGAGGGTGAAATCTCGCATTGGCTGAAAAGGCCTTAAACATGTCGAAATAGACACTGGGAGTTTACGCGCGTGCGGTGCCAAATTCATCTGTTCCATGAATTCCACGGACGCCATTGCTCCCACCGTTCGCAAAGCAAGGACACCGATGACAACGCGCAAGCTGACCGAAGACGACTCCCTCGAGGATTTCACCCAGCGCGAGATCACGCTCGACGGCATCACCAGGAAGGTCTACCTCATGGGTACAGGCCCGGCCGTGATCGTCATGACCGAGATGCCCGGCATCAGCCCGCACGTGGCGCGCTTCAGCCGTTGGGTGCGCGACGCAGGTTTTACCGTCTACATGCCGTCGCTCTTTGGCCGCGACGGCGCCGTGCCGCGTGCCGATGAAGGCGCGGCCATCTTTCAGCGCGCCTGTGTCAGCGCCGAGTTCCGCGCGTTCGCGTCCAACCAGGCCAGCCCGGCCACGCAGTGGCTGCGGGCACTGGCAAGGCTGGCGCATGACGAGTGCGGCGGCCCCGGCGTGGGCGCCATCGGCATGTGCTGGACGGGTAATTTCGCCCTCACGATGATGCTGGAGCCTGCCATGCTGGCGCCGGTGCTGTGCCAGCCGTCGCTGCCGCTCAATGATCCGGCCGGCATCGAAATTTCGCCTGCGGACATCAAGGCCGTCCGCCAGCGGCTGGACCGCGAGAACCTCACGGTGCTGGCCTATCGGTTTGAAGGCGACAGCTTTTGCAGGGCCCAGCGCTTTGCGGCCTATGCCGAGGCGCTGGGCGACCGCTTTGTGGGCCGCGTGCTGCCCGACAGCGCCGCCAACCCCGACGTGCCGCCGTTCTTTGCGGCGCACGTGAAGACACCGCACAGCGTGGTCACCGCCCACCTGATCGACGAGGCGGGCCAGCCCACACTGGCGGCGCGTGACGAGATCCTGGCGTTCTTTGCGCAGCGGCTTGCGCCTTAGCGCCTGTATCCGGCAGTGGCCCAGCTGGCACCAAAATATTTAAAGATGGACACCTCGATGCACAAATTTGGGGCAGTCACTCCCTTCGCAGTGCCAAAACGACGGGTAAAAGCGTCGCTAAAGCGTCGGCAAGCCCGGATTCGCGGTGTTTTGTTAGCGGCACGGTATGTGCTTGCATCCATCAGGTCAGGCTAACGAAGGCCTGCGCAGGGTACGGCAAGCTTCGCAGTGCCCATCGATCTGAATGGATAACGTCGTCCACTTCGGTCTTCAAATCTTTTTGAAGATCTCGAAGTGGATTTTTTTTTGGCAAAACAGGACTTAGAGGGATCGTATGGCTTATTTAGTGCCTTCGGAATTTGTGACCAAGATGGTGGATGCGGGTGAATCCAAAATCTTCATGTCCACCCGCGACACCGTTATCCGGGCCTACATGGCCGGCGCCATCCTGGCTCTGGCAGCCTGGTTCGCCGTCACCATCAACGTGCAGACCGGCCAGCCCCTGCTGGGCGCCGTGCTGTTCCCGGTGGGTTTTGTCATGCTGTACCTGTTCGGCTTCGACTTGCTGACCGGCGTGTTTGTGTTGTGCCCGCTGGCGCTGATCGACAAGCGCCCGGGCGTCACGCTCAAGGGTGTGCTGCGTAACTGGGGCCTGGTGTTCGTCGGCAACTTCGCGGGCGCCTTCACGGTGGCGGTGATGATGGCCATCTACGTCACCAACGGCTTCTCGACCGAGCCCAGCGCCGTGGGCAAGGCTATCGGCATCGTGGGCGAGAGCCGCACGCTGGGCTACCAGAAATACGGTGCGAACGGCATGCTCACGCTCTTCGTGCGCGGCATGTTGTGCAACTGGATGGTGTCGGCCGGCGTGGTGGGTGCGATGATCTCCACCCAGGTCAGCGGCAAGGTGATCGCGATGTGGATGCCCATCATGCTGTTCTTCTACATGGTGTTTGAGCACTCCATCGTGAACATGTTCCTGTTCCCATCCGGCCTGCTGCTGGGCGCGCATTTCACCATCATGGACTACCTGATCTGGAACGAAATTCCGACGGTGCTGGGCAACCTGGTGGGCGGCCTGGCCTTCACCGGCTTGACGCTGTATGCCACACACATTAAAACCGGACCGACACGTTCTTTCAAATAATCCGCCTCCAAAACAAAGGCCCTCGCGCATCTTGCATGCGCGGGGGCTTTGCCGGTACCCCACATGTCCAGTGAACTGAAGATATCGGCAGGTCAGTATTCGGACAAGGGCCGCAAGGAAACCAACCAGGATTTCCACGGTATCTATGTACCTAAAGAGCCGCAACTGAGCGCCAAGGGCATCGCCGTTGCGCTGGCCGACGGCATCAGCAGCAGCGCCGTCAGCGACGTGGCCAGCCAGTACGCCGTCACTGGTTTTCTTGAAGACTATTACTGCACCTCGGAGGCCTGGTCGGTCAAGACATCGGCCGAGCGGATCTTGAGCGCCACCAACTCCTGGCTGCATGCCCAGACGCAGAAAAGCCAATACCGCTACGACAAGGATAAAGGTTATGTGTGCACGCTGAGCGCCATGGTCATCAAGTCGACCACCGCGCATATTTTTCATGTCGGTGACTCGCGCATTTACCGCCTGCGCGGCAAGGCACTGGAACAACTGACCAGCGACCACCGTGTATGGATTTCCCAGGGCCAAAGCTATCTGGGCCGCGCGCTGGGCTTCAAGCCGCAGCTTGAGATTGACTACCAGACCCAGCAGGTGGAGCAGGGCGACATCTTTCTTCTGGCCACCGACGGCGTGTACGAACACGTCAGCGAATACGACATGGCCGGCCTCATCCACATCTGTGCCGACGAGCCTGGCGGGCTGGATATGGCCGCCAAATCCATCGTTGAAAAAGCCCTGGAGCGAGGCAGTGGCGACAACCTCACGGCGCAGATTGTCCGCGTCGATGAGCTGCCCAACAGGCAGGCCGGCGAGCTGCTCCAGCAGCTGTCGGGCTTGCCGCTTCCGCCCATCCTGGAGGCCAGGACGCAGTTTGACGGCTACACCATCGTCCGCGAAGTGCACGGCAGCAGCCGCAGCCACATCTACCTGGCCACAGACAATGACACGGGCGCGCTTGTCATCCTGAAAACTCCGTCGATAGATTTGGGTGGCGACCCGGCCTACCTTGAAAGGTTTTTGACGGAAGAGTGGATCGCCAGGCGCATCAACAGCGCGCATGTGCTGAAGCCTTATGTGCCGACCCGAAAGCGCCATTACGTGTACGTGGCCACCGAATACATAGACGGGCAAACACTGAGCCAGTGGATGATTGACAACCCCAGGCCCGGCCTGGAAGCCGTGCGCGGGCTGGTGGAGCAAATCGCCAAGGGCCTGCGCGCGTTTCACCGGCTGGAGATGTTGCATCAAGACCTGCGGCCCGAGAACGTCATGATCGACAAGACCGGCACGGCCAAAATCATTGACTTTGGTTCAACCCGCGTGGCCAGCCTCATGGAAGCAGACGCGCCCGGCGGGCACAACGACATCCTGGGCACGGCCCAGTATTCGGCGCCGGAGTATTTTGTGGGCGAGGGCGGTACCACGCGCTCAGACCTTTTCTCGCTCGGTGTCATTACCTACCAGATGCTGACCGGCAAGCTGCCCTACGGCGCCGAAGTGGCCAAATGCCGGACCCGGGCCGCACAAAGCAAACTGCGCTATGACTCGGTGCTGTACGAAGATCGTGACATACCCGCATGGATGGACGGCGTGC
The DNA here is from genome assembly GCF_056402835.1 of Polaromonas sp. P3_B4. Taxonomy (NCBI): domain Bacteria; kingdom Pseudomonadati; phylum Pseudomonadota; class Betaproteobacteria; order Burkholderiales; family Comamonadaceae; genus Polaromonas; species Polaromonas sp. P3_B4. Next base: position 1,516,203 of record NZ_JBFUGQ010000001.1, on the reverse strand, counting down.
TCCGCAAGGCCGTTCACCCCGATCCCGCCAAACGCTATGGTGAGCTGTCGGAGTTTTTATACGACCTGCGCCACCCCAATCAGTCATTTCTGGACAAGACCCGGCCGGCTTTGCTGGAGCGCAACCCGGTGGCGTTCTGGAAGGGCCTGTCGCTGCTGCTGGCCGCCTGCCTGTTCATTTGCCTGGTGATCATCGGCAGACATTGAGCCAGGGCGCCGGCGCTGCCTTCTCGCCATCTTTGTGACTCTGTAGCAAAAGCTACAGAACGCTTTTCCCGGCGCGGCTATCTTCGCGTTCGTGCCCGCATTGCGGCATGTCACGAAGAAGGAAAAACCCATCATGTCCAAGGAAATCTACTGGCTGGCATTGACCCTGGCCGCTGCGGCGTTGTTCGCCTTGCCTTACGTTCTCAACCGCATTGCCGTGCGTGGCCTGGGCGGCACGCTGGCCAACCCGTCAGCCACAGAAAAACCCCTTGCCGAGTGGGCCCAGCGCGCACAGCGGGCCCAGGCCAATGCCACCGAAAATCTGGTGATTTTTGCGCCAGCTGTGCTGGCGGTGCAGGCTAGCGGCCGAGCCGATTCGGTGACGGCCGCCGCCTGCGCCGTCTACTTTTTTGCGCGGCTCATTCACTACGTGGTTTACACGCTCGGTGTTCCCGGCGCACGCACGCTTGCCTGGGCAGCGGGCTGGGCGGCCACGCTGGTGCTGATCGGGCGCCTGCTGGGGGTGCTGTGAGCCGGCCCTTCGCACTCATCGCGGGTAGCGGTGGTGTGCTCGGCGAATGGCTTGCGCGGCAGTTCAACGAGGCGGGGTACGAAGTGGCGGGCCTGCGGCGTGCAGATTGCGATCTGGTCGACGGTGAGGCAGTGACGCAGGCCATCGCGGCCCTGATCGAGCGCCACGGCCCCGTCGACACGCTGCTGTACAACGCGGGTCATCTGGCAATTGCTCCTTTTCTTGAACTGGAGGCGAGTGCGCTGCGCAAGTGCCTTGAAGCCGGCCCTGTCGGGGCAGCGCACTGCGCCCGGGCCGTGCTGCCGGGCATGCTGGCCGTGGGGCGCGGCAACCTGCTTTTCACCGGCGCCACGGCTTCGCTGCGCGGGTCGGCCCGTTTCGCGGCCATGGCCGCGGGCAAATTTGCCCTTCGCGGGCTTGTGCAGTCACTGGCAAGAGAGTTCCAGCCGCAGGGCATCCACGTGGCCCACGTCGTGCTGGACGGCTTGCTTCGCGGCTCCGCTGCCGCATCTCGCCACGCGGCAGCAGAAGCCTCGGTGATGGCGCCCGACGGCGTGGCTGCCAATTTCCTGTGGCTTGCGCAACAGGCGCGCACCGCATGGACACAGGAGCTGGACCTGCGGACCGCGTCGGAGAAGTTCTGATGGAGCTGATGCACGTGAACGTCGACCGCACGGCGCCGGTCCTGGTACGGGCCGGGTCGCTGCCGTGGCTGCCGTCGCCGCAGCCCGGGGTTGAGCGGCGCATGCTCGAGCGTACCGGTGCAGAGGTGGCCGTGGCAACGTCGCTCGTGCGTTATGCAGCTGGCAGCCGGTTTGACGCGCATTCGCATGCGCTGGGCGAAGAATTCCTTGTGCTCTGCGGCGTGTTTGCCGACGAGCACGGCTCGTACGGCCCGGGTACCTATGTGCGCAATCCGCCGGGCTCCAGCCACAGGCCCTTCAGCGACGAGGGCTGCACCCTCTTCGTCAAACTGCGGCAGATGGACCTGCTCGAACAGCGCCGCGTTGTCATCAGTGCTGCAGACAGGCCCTGGGTGGATGCCGGAATCGCCCGGCATAGGCGCGCATTGCTGTACGAGGGCCCCAGGGAAACCGTATTCCTCGTACGGCTGGAACCGGGGTGTACCATGGCCGCGCAGTACGTGCGTGGCGGCCAGGAAATGCTGGTCGTCGAGGGTTCGGTCCGTGTCGAAGCCGGCGACGACGCGAGCGCGCGCGCTGCGGGTGCGCAAGACCTCGGCCCTCTGTGCTGGCTGCGAAATCCACACACCAGGCAGCCCGCCCTGGCCAGTTCTGAAGGTGCCTTGTTGTGGATCAAGCGTGGCCACGTGGCACCGCTGGTTTGACGGTGCGGCAGGTCGCCGCGAATGGAGCAATATGCAGGTCTTACGTGAACTTGCCCTTTTCGAGCCTTTCAGCCGCCTGAGTGCGGACGGCCGTAACCTGTTGACCCAGGGTGCTGTTCCGATGAGTGCGCTGGCAGGAACCGGCATCATTCACAAGGGCCAGCCTGCCTCTGGCGCCTATGTCGTGCTGTCGGGCCGGCTGCGCGTCTACACCATCACGCCTGCGGGCACCGAGGCCACGCTGTATCTGGTGGAGCCCGGGGAGACCTGCGTACTCTCGCTCAACTGCCTGTTCAACGATCTTCTTTATCCTGCCTGGGTTCAGGCCGACAAGGCGACGCGTGTCGCTGTCATCCCCGGTCCGTTGTACCGGCAGCTCTTCAAGCAGGAAACGTGCATCCAGGACCTGACGCTGCACGCGCTCTCGACACTTGTTTTCAGGTTGATGGCAGAACTCGATGCCGTTCATTCCTTCAACCACCGGCAGCGCCTTGTGCATTTTGTGTTGCTGCACGCCTCGTCCGATGGAGTATTGAAAACGACGCAGCAGCAGCTGGCCGGGCATCTGGGCACGTCGCGTGAAGTGGTGGCGCGGCTGATGCAGGGGCTGGTCGCCGAAGGTTTCCTGAAAAGCCAGCGCGGCCAGATCATCATCAAGGACCTGTTCGGGTTGCGCCGCCTGCAAAGCCTGCCGCAGTCCGGCGCCTGACAGGCCTTTCACTTTTTGCCGGTGATGGCTTTCCAGTGCTGCGGCTCGACGGGCGTGATGGAAAGGCGGTTGCCCTTGCGCAGCACCTGCAGGTCTGCCAGTTCTGGCCGTGCACGCAAGGCGGGCAGGGTGACGTTGGGTATTTTGCGCAACACCTGCACATCCACCAGCATCCATCGCGGTTCTTCAGGTTTTGACTTGGGGTCGTAGTAGGGCGACTTCGGATCAAACTGCGTGGGATCAGGGTAGGCCGTAGACGCCACCCGGCCGATGCCGACAATGCCCGGCTCGGCACAGCTCGAGTGGTAGAACAGCACGCCATCGCCGACTTGCATCCCGTCACGCATGAAGTTGCGCGCCTGGTAGTTGCGTACGCCGACCCAGGGGACTGTCGAATTTTCGGCTGCTAGCGCGTCGTCGACCGAGCATTCTTCGGGTTCGGATTTCATGAGCCAGTAGCTTGTCATGGGAGAGGCCTTGATGCCTGAGGTTGGGACGGAGCAAAGCTTAGCGGATCGACGGGGCAAAGAAAAGCGCCGACCTCAAACCAGAAGCCCAGAAGCCGCTTGACAGTACGGAATATCTTGAATAAAGTTATTAACAAATAAGTTAATACATCAATGCCTGCATCCCTTGACAAAATATTTGAAGCGCTCGCCTCGGGGCCCAGGCGCCAAATTCTGGCCTACCTCACCGAGAAAGAACTCAGCACCACCGAGCTGGCCGAGCGCTTTGCCATGAGCACGCCGGCCATTTCTCGCCACCTGTCGGTGCTTGAAAACGCCGGCCTGGTGACCAGCGAGCGCAGCGGCCAGTTTGTGCTCTACAAGCTCAACGGTGACAGCCTCGTCAACAGCCTCACGGGTTATGCATTCGAACTATGCCCGGTGGCGCGTCCCCTGAAGCGGGAACGTGCCCCGGCCAGAACACAAAAAGCAAGGTAGAAAGAAGGAGGGACTCATGCTGAATCTCACACAAGTGATTGAAACGTTTCCATCGGTTCGTATTCCATCCGAATCGGGCGGCCTAGCCGTCGAGGTTTCCTTGATTGCCCAGATCGGCCATGGCGCCGGCAATCATCTGTTTGCCAGCGTGGCATCCAGGCAGCGGCAGCACGGCGCGTTTGTCGATGAGCTGGACGAGCCATCAGCCAAACTGGGCGGGACCAATTTTGCCAAAGGTGACGCTACCTCGCTGTATTCATTTGTCGTGGGGCCGAAGGGCCATCCGTTTCACCGCCATGCAGGGCACCGCATCTTCACGGCGGTGTCGGGCAGCGGTGGAGCCCAGTTGCGCTTTTCCAGCGCGTCGGAACAACAAATCCAGGAAGACCCGCAGAACTTCATCCGCGCCCTGCGTTTTGTGAACATACCGCCTGACTGCATGTTCACTGTGCGTTTTGGCGGTGAAACCTGGCACCAGTTTTCTCCGCTCTCGCGCAATTCTTTGCACCCTGTATTTTTTGCGTTGTCTTGCCATACCAATGAACTGGGCGGCAATTTGTCGGAGTCCTTGAAACAGGAGGTGCTGACCAATAAGGCGAGCATCCCATCATTGACGGAGTTGCTGCCGGACGAGGTGAAGGCGTTGCTTCAGGCCAAGGACTTCAAGGCTGATACCGTGCCGACCACGACTTTGTCGCTGGATGCTCCGCCCGGAACATTCCACCGGGTGGTATGCAACACTGTGCGTAGCGGCGCAGGTGTGATGCGAGGTTTGTGGGGTTCGTGGAAAGGGGCGTCGGGCTTTCTGTCACATGGCGGATCTGCCCGAAGCGTGAAGGAGCTCAGCAGCCCGCCACTGGATTCGCTGCTGCTTCAGCAACTGACCGAACTGCGCGTCCATCATGAAGACACTTTTCGCTTGCGCGTGACCGGTACCAACTTTGGGCACACCAGCGCCACAAATCTGCTCGCCACGGTCCTGGAGGGCTTTTTGCTTAACGCGCCCAGCGGTGTGTCCAATCTGATGGCGCTGCGCAATGTTCTGGTTAAACCCCTGGGCCTGCGTACATCGCCATTGGGCTGCCCGGTGTCTTCGCTGTTGTCGCCGGACACCAGCAACCTGTTTGCCAACCGTTACCCGGTGCTTGACCAAAGCATTAATGCAACCGATACCAAGGCACAGGTCATTCTGGGCGCCAATGACAAACATCTGCTGTTCAGGTCCTGTGTCAGCGTGGAAATCGTCGACAAGCATCATGTGGATGTGATGCTGGGTACGCGGGTTCATTGCAAGAATGCCTTTGGCCGCTTTTACATGGCGGCCATTGACTATGTGCATCGCCACTACGTCACACCCACGATGCTGCGGCTGGCTGTGGAATATGCGGTGGTTCAGGAAAAAGAGTCGGTTGTACCCGCCAAACTGGTAACGGCCTGAGAGATCAAGTCAGGAACGTTGTTTTGGCCGTCGCAACTTTGTCACCACCTCGCAGCAACTCACGCCAGCATAAGCAACAGCAGGCATATCAGCATCACCCCCATCTCGAGCCATTCCTGACTCGTCATGCTGAGCATGCGGCGGACCGTCAGCGTCACCACGGGAACCAGCAAGACGAGGCCTATCCAGCGGTCTAGCGGCATGAGGCAGACGCGCGCCAGCGCCCAAAGCCAGGCAGCATGCGCCAGGAAACCCCAGAACTCAGCCCGGCTTGTTTTTGCGGTGACATTCAGCGTAAGGCGCCAGCCGGTGGCCACGGCCTGCCACCATTCCATCTCCTCGTCGTCCAGCACCTTGTGCAGGGCATGCAGGGCCACCACGCCCAGCACCACCGGCCCGACGAAGCCCGCCCCCAAGGCAAGGCCGAGATACAGGGGATGGTCGTAACCCGTGCCGCCACCGCCCAGTTTCACAGTGGCCAGCACCCACGCGCCGCCTACCAGCAGCACCGAGACAACGGCAACCACGCCCTCCGGCACGCCCGCGCTACGCGCCGCGCGGCCGCCGGCAAACAGGCCGAGCGCCAACACGGTGGCGCCGAGGAAGGTCGCCAGCAATGTGGCGGTCGCCTTCCATCCGTGATGCGGCGCAGCCGTCAAACTGCCCGACTCGGGTGGCTCCAGTGCGGTTTTGGCAGGAGACCACTGGCGGTACTTCTCATGCCGGGCCTTCATCAGGCGCTGGCTCCAGCTGACAGCTTGCGGCGCCGCATGCGAGAACGCCAATTCCATGTGGTACAGCCGCTGGTTGCTGTCCAGCTCGTGCGGAACGACCACGGTTTGCAGACCCGCCTTGCCGTTGGCGGCTAGCAGCGCGGGCACCTGCTCGCGCCAATACCCGGGCACTGGAGGTGCTTCGCACGCCAGGGGATCTGATTCGGCGCCGGGCTGCAACAGGGTTACCTCATTGGCCTGCATTTCGCTCTGCCTTATCCGCGTCCTGTCCCAGTTACAGGTAAAGCGCAGCGTGCCTTGCAGGACGATGTCGGGGCGGTACAGGGGCAGTGTCACCGAACTGGTGTTGGCCAGACGCAGCGACAGCATCAGGCGCACCTGACCCTCGGCAGAGGGTGCAGCCCAGATGCCGGGCGCGATAGGCTGCATGTCGCGCAGCTCCAGCGTGAAAACCGGCGCGCCTGAGGTGCCGGGTCCCCAACGCGGGGTCATCGCCTGGTTGATTGCCGTCTGCCAGGTGGCGCGGAACGCGGGGCTCATCACGTCGCCGTGCTGCCGGCCGCGCGCGATGACTGCGGCCACATTGTCTGTTGGCGGTTTCGCCCGGCCCGGCAACCGCCGCATGAGTGACTCCCAAAGGCCTGGCGCGGGTTTGGGCGCGGCGGTCGGTGGCGCTGCGCTGGTCATCTGGGCTACATAGCCATGCAGCAGTTCGGCGCGGAAGGCTTCAAGGTCCGCCTTGGGAGCTTCAGCCCGGCGCAATACGTTCACCAGGAAGTAGGCCTGCGCGGGATTGCTGCCCACACTCGTTTCGTAAAGCGCGGTGGTGTAGGCGGTCGGGACGGACGAAGGATTGGCTGCGAAGGCCCAGCTCTGGAACAGCAGCACGCCGCAGAGAATTTGGCGCAGGGTTCGTGCCATGGTTTTATGCTGCCGCGCGGTACGAGTGAACATGGTTCTCGTCGGCAGCAAGGCCAGGGCACAAAAAACCAGAACCCACCCGTCTGGTTTTTAAGGCCACGCTCTCTTTTGCGTGGGTATTTGCTGTTTTCACGTATCGGTCTCCCTCCGATGAAAGGTGGCTTGCGCAGCAAGCTTGTTTTTTGGTGATCACGCCGATCTTATATTCAAGCCAACTATCGGCAGAAATAGGTGGCAATGCAGGATTTATACCCGCGAAATCCTGACGCACTCGGCCTCGATAACAACAAACATCTGTTGCTCAGGTCTTGCGTGGGTGTTGAGATCGTGAAGGAGCTGCCTGCCCTGCGGCGGTTTGCGGTTAGGTGCGCGACTGTTCAGGAAGGCAGGGGTGAAGGCGCTTGCCAGGCTGGCAAGTGCATAGCGCGTCAGCATGAGCCGGCACGTCATCGGCCGGGTTGCTCACGGCCTGGCGTCGCGCCAGACAAGATAAGGATTCAGCGGGGCGCCGCGCCACCACTGGCGCTCCGGCCCCAGCTTGAAGATCGCGAAGTGCAGGTGCGGTGCGTCGGGTGATGCATTGCCGGTGCTGCCGACATAGCCGATGACCTGGCCTTTGCGCAGGCTGGCGCCTTCGGTGAGGCCTTCGGCATAGCGGTCCAGGTGGGCGTAGTAGTACGCGTACTGGCCGGCCGGGTCGAACTGGTAAATCGTGATGCCACCGGGTTTGCTCAGGAACAGCTTGGCCACTTTGCCGTCCTCGACGGCGAGCACTGGCGTGCCGCGTGCGCTCATGATGTCTATGGCTTCATGCGGGGCGCCTGCTGCGCGCGCCTGGGTGTAGGTGTCGCTGAGCTGGGCGGGCATGACGCCTTGCACCGGAAGTGTCAGGACGCGTAGTCGTAACTGCGAAATGTCCGGGTCATCGGCGACAGATGCGGGTGGGGGCGGCAGGGCCGGTGAGGGCGCGGCTGCCTCTATGGTCTGAACCACAAGGGGTGGCTTGTCGGCCTCTCTTGCCGGGACGGCGGGCGCCAGCGCCTGGCTGGCTGGCGGCGTGGTGGGCTGTATGACTTGTGTAACTGCCTCTTCCTTGCGCGTGCCCAGCATCACGCCTGCCGCCACGGCCAGCAGCGCGCAGATTGCAAACGCCGTTCTCTTGAGGCGGGCGGGTGTGGATGCCATCAAGCCTTGACGCTCACTTTGAAGCCGGCTTTCGCCAGGGTCGAGAGGCGCTCTGCGTCCCAGTTGGTCATGTGAATGCAGCCATTGGTTTCGGAATGGCCCACATTGGAAGGGTTGGGTGTGCCGTGAATGCCCCAGTGCGGTTTGGTCAGGCCCAGCCAGATGGTGCCGACGGGGTTGTTGGGACCGGCTGCGATGTCGACCTTTTGCGCATCCTTGGGTGCGTTTTTCAGCAACGCAGGGTTGTAGGTGAAGCCGGGATTTTTGACCTCGTTCTTGATGGCCATCATGCCCAGCGGCAGCGGGTCGTTCTTTTCATTGCCTATGCTGATGGGAAAACCCGCCACCAGGCGCTTGGCGGTGTCCAGCACGTAGAGCACACGCTCGGACTTGTCGATTTCGATGGAAGCCGCGTTGACCGGCGTGGCGCTGACCGCGATATATGGTACGGTGATCTGCTTGCCGGCCTCGATGTTGATGCCGCCGTTGAGCTGCTTGAGGTAGCCGGTGCTGGTGTGGAATTTTTCCGCCAGCGCTTCTTCCACCGATTCATACACCAGCGCTTTCATCTTCGCGCGCTCGTCCATCGCCACAGGCGTCTTTTCAAAAGGGCCGGCGGCGTCCTTCTCTGTCACGGTATAGCTTGTCAGCAGCGGAGCGCCGTCCTTGCGCAGCGAAACCCAGGTTTCCGCAGTGACGGTACCCGTGGGTTTGAGGTCGTGTGCGCTCTGGTAGGCCTTGACCATGCGCTGCATGTTGGTGGCAAAGCGCCCATCGATCTCCCCGCAGGAGAACCAGGCCCGGTCCAGCATGATCTGTGCGCGCGCTACCGCTGCGCCTTTGCTGCCACTGCGCAGCAAGGGACTGTCGGTGGCGGTGTTGAAGGCTTCTGTATCAAGGGGCTGGTTGCCCGCCGCCGTGTTTTTGGGCTTGGCCGCCCATGCGCCGTTGCCGGTCAGACCCAGCCCGGGCAGGCACAAGGCGAGGACGAGGGTGCGACGGGAGAACTGGGAGAGGGGGGGAGTTACAAGGCGAAGAGATGATTGGGCATCGAGCGGCATGACGGGCTTTCGTAGTCAGGCCAGTCTGGGGGGCGTCAGGCGCATCACCTGTCAGCAGCCATGCCTAGCGGTGGTCAGGTTTAAGCGGGTATTTGTCCTGGCTCACACGCCATACAGAGTGCCAAGCGGCTCTCCTGGTACATCAGGGAACTGACGATCACGCTGCACGCTGGTGCTTCGTCATCCACGCGGCCATGGTGTCCAGCAATTCCTCGCGCACCTGCGCATCGGTGCGGCCTGAACGCACCAGCACGTGAAAGGCGTGGTCGGCGCCATCCACGATGTGCAGGCTTGCCTTTTTACCGAGGCCCGCCGTGGTCTGGGTGATCAAGTCCAGATCAGCAAGGCCATCGCGCGTGCCTTGCAGAAAAAGCATGGGCAGCTTGACGTCTGCCAGGTGCGCGGCTCGATCAGTTGAGGGCTTGCCGGCCGGGTGCAGCGGAAAGCCCACCAGCGCAATGCCTTTCAGCCCGGGCAATGGCTCAGCCACCTGCGCTTGCGTGGTCATGCGCCCACCATATGACTTGCCACCGGCAAACAGCGGAACCCCAGGCATTTGCCGCGCCGCTTCAGCAACCGCCGCCCGGATCGCCGCGTGCGCAACGGCTGGGGAGTCTGGTCGTTTCGAGCCTTGTTGCATGAACGGAAAATTGAAGCGCAAGCTGGCAATGTCGCGTTCCGCGAGACCTTGGGCAATCGCCTCCATGAAGGTGTGGTTCATGCCCGCGCCCGCGCCGTGGGCGAACACATAACACGCCTTGGCGCTGGCAGGTTTTTGCAGCAGGCCGGAGATGGTACCGCCCGAAGGGAGCGGAACGGTCAGTGAAACGGGGCGTGTGGGCATCAATAGAAGGGCGAGCTGAAATGGCGAACTGGCTTGGGATGCCCATTACAGCATCGCCGGTGCTCAGGCCGAACGCTTCGGCGCAGGATCGGCGATCCCGGGCGGCAGGCGGTTGAGGAGCCACCGGATCGCCAGCGGAACCAGCACCAGATCGTCAGCAATCCCGATGACGGGCAGGAAGTCGGGGATGAAATCAATGGGGGAGAGCAGGTAGAGGGCAATTGCTGCGGTGCCCCATTTCAGCCAGGCGGGCGCTTCCGGGTGGCGCAGTGCTGTCCACAGCCGCCGGGCATCGCCGCGTATCACAACCCAAAGCAGGGTCAGACGTTTGAACATGAAAGCTCCTTGGGTGAAGGTGCAAGCCCCGGTGGGCCGCTGGCATCCAGATGGTGCTGTTCGCCCGGCCTGCAAGGACACTAACGGGGTTTTACATTCGCGGCGAACCGGTTCTCCGGTCAGTGCCCCAGGTTGGCCACCAGCTTGTCCGCCGCCCGGACAGCCTCATCGCGCGTGGGCCAGGTTCTGTCGTCGTTGTCATGCAAGGGCGGCAGTGATTCAACATGTACGACATCGATGTACCAGGGACCATCGGGGAGGTGGCACAGCCGGACCATGTAGTTGCGGCCATTTGCGACGCCGGGGACATATTCCTCGATCGGTTCGGGTTCTTCGGCTTCTTCGGGTTCCGTGTTCATCGCGTTTCTTTCCAAAACCAGATTATCCGCAAAGGGTGCCGCTAATTCTTGAGATTGATGTTGAGCGCGGCGAGCTTTTTGGCGCACGCATCCCTGCGTTTGGCTGCTTTTTCCGCGGTCTCGACGGCCATCTGGATCGCCTTGGGTCCTTTGGCTGCAACGGTTTTGATCAATCCGAATTTGTAGGCAGCCTCTGCCTCCGCCTTCCGGTAAGTGGCGATGAGCTCGGCATGGGCAATGGATGAATTCACGGGATACTTCTTGGGGTTTAGTAGGAAATCATAAATCCAGTCGCGACCGACAGCACGCAACACGGCTGGATCAGTGGGCCTTTGCCTTGATGGCGTCAAGCGCTTCCTGTGCTGCGGCACGGCAATCGGGATCGTCATCGCTCAACAAAATTTCCAGGGCCGGCATAGCCGTGATGGCAAGAGGCCCGAGCCCGCCGAGTGCGTTTGCTGCCGCGGAGCGGGGATACCTGGGGTCCGCACTTTCGATGATGCGCACCAGATGTGGGACGGTCCGTGGGTCAGCCGCTATTCGCGCCAAGGCGATCGCGCATGCGGTCGACAGCACGTCGCCAACTGGTTCCACACCTTTGAGCAATTGCGGCGCGGCGGAAATGGCCGTAGGCCCCATTTCTCCTAATGAAAAAGCAGCCCACGCCGCACGCGAGTCGCCTTGCGCTTGCACAAGCGCGAGGAGCTGTGGAATCGCAGCTACACCCACACGCGCCAGTGCCCGGCTCGCGGCAGACCGGACAATCGGGCTCTGATGGCCAAGGGTTGTCAGCAAAGCTGCCATGACCGGGGGATCCGCCGAGGCCATAGATCCCAATGCGTCCGTTGCAGCCCATTGGAGGTCCCAGTTGTCTTCTTCCAGCATGGCTTCGATGAGCTTGGGAAGAAGGGGGGCGGCCGCTGGCCCTAGTTCGCAGATGACATCGCAAACAGACTCGTCGTATTCGTCAAAGACCCGTGCAAGCGCGGGCAGCGACTCACTGACACGCTGGTCAATTTTCCACAAGGCCTTCGAAGCGGGCACAACGCATTCGTCAATATTCAGTGCAGCCACAAGGGCGCCGATGGCATCCAGTGGAGCGGGGCGGATCAAACCCAGAATGTCGCAAACCTGTGATGCTGAAGTGCTGTTGTGGCTCAGCCATCGACAGAGGCCTGTCGCGTGGGAAGAAAGGTCTATCTGGGGGGTCAGCAGCTTCAACTGCGCCAGGACTGCGTGCAACACCCTTTCGCCGGGATCTTGTTCCAATATCCCGAGCAGGACTTCTGCATGCTCTGACGCTGGGAGGCCCAGGGATTCGATGAGGTAAAGCGCTGACCAGCGCGTATCCTCATCGGCATCACTCAGTGCAGAGAAGATGAGCGGACGATGGGCGTGCAGGCGCGAGGGCTCATCCATGTATTTCCCTATATTTCCAAGGGCATGGAGTGCGGACCGGCGATCCGAGGTGATGCCGAACTCAGCCAGTTGAAAGAGAGATTCGACGGTTCGGTTATCACAATCGTGGACGAGGCCTAAAGCCCAGGCTGCGCGTGAGCGGACGTTCTCTGAGGGGTCTTGCAGCAGCCGCCGAAGTGAATCGCTTGCCGAGCGAGCTTCGTCGCCGATGTTGCCGATCGCCCATGCGGCGCGTTCCCGCATCAGTGGGTCAATATCAAGAAGGCTGTCAATCAGTGGCTCGATGCTCTGAGGCTTGCAATAACCAAGAGCCCAGAGCGCGCTTTCCGCCGTTTTGGAATCGGCATCACTCAGTCGTTCGATTAATACCGGAACAGCCGCGGCAGCTTTGCGGCCCACCCTGAATGCCAGGTCATAGAGGGCCTCAACCGCTTCCCGCTTGTCATTCACGCTACTGCTCCGCGCCCTGATGACAAGTTTGCCAACCATTGCGGGCAGCTCTTCGTCATCTGGCGGTGGGTCGTTCCAGTTCATAGACCTCCTGCTGGATAAGGTTCGTGGCCTGGACCTGCTTGCCGGAAATCCGTGCTTGAAGGCCGCTGAGGCAATTGCAGTCCGGTTTTTACTTCCATGGTCTCCGCCAGCAGTTTCCCCTTCTTCCAGACCTTCAAGCGGTTCGCCCGCAATCGGATCGCCTCGACCGGGTCCCGGGCCTGCAACAACACAAAGCTTGCATCACACCCCACCTCCAGCCCATAACCTTTGAGGTGCATCACCTTCGCAGCATTGACCGTCACCGCATCAAAGCACTGGTGTATGCCTTTCTGGCTGGTCATCTGCGCCACGTGCAGGCCCATGTGAGCGACTTCCAGCATGTCGCCGCTGCCCATGCCGTACCAGGGGTCCATCACGCAGTCGTGGCCGAAGGCGACAGTCACACCAGCGGCCATCAGTTCGGGCACGCGGGTCATGCCGCGGCGCTTGGGGTAGGTGTCGTGGCGGCCTTGCAGGGTGATGTTGATGAGGGGGTTGGCGATGACGCTGACGCCGCTTTCGGCGATCAGGGGTAGCAGCTTGCTGACATAGTAGTTGTCCATGCTGTGCATGGAGGTGCAGTGGCTGCCGTTGACGCGGCCCTGCAGGCCCAGGCGTTGAGTTTCATCGGCCAGGGTTTCGATGTGGCGTGAGAGTGGGTCGTCGGACTCGTCGCAGTGCATGTCGACCAGCAGGCCGCGTTCGGCGGCGATTTCGCAGAGCAGTTTTACGCTGGCGGCTCCATCGGCCATGGTGCGTTCAAAGTGGGGGATGCCGCCGACCACGTCCACGCCCTTGTCGAGTGCGCGCTCCAGGTTGTTGATGCCGCCCTTGGTTCGCAGCACGCCGTCTTGCGGGAAGGCGACCAGCTGCAGGTCGATGTAGGGGGCGACCTGCTTTTTGACTTCAAGCAATGCGTCTACTGCCAGCAGGCTCGGGTCACTGGTGTCGACATGGCTGCGAATGGCCAGCAGGCCTTTGGCGACGGCCCAGTCGCAATAGGTGAGGGCGCGTTCGATAAGCGCTTCGGCTGTGAGTAGCGGCTTCAGCTCGCCCCAAAGCGCGATGCCTTCGAGCAGCGTGCCGCTTTCATTGACGCGCGGCAGGCCGTAGCTGAGCGTGGCGTCCATGTGGAAGTGCGGGTCGACGAAAGGCGGGCTCAGCAGGTAGCCGTTACAGTCCACCTCCTCGGCGCCGACGCTCTGCAGATTGGAGTCGACAGCGATGATGCGACCGTCTGCTACGGCAATGTCTTGATTGGTTCGGCCGTCGGGAAAATTGGCATGGCGAAGGATGAGGTCAGGACTTGGCATCGCATTGCTCCACTTGGTTTGGTTCGCCATTGCTCAGAATGTTCGCAAACTCTGCTTGCATGGCTGTGCCCATTGCCTCTCTTGCCGCGATCAAGTCGAGAGCCCATTCCCTCAGGGTGGTGTGAGCGATATCCACAGTTTGACGGCATTTCTCCAGATGAGCCAGCGCAGTCTGGCATCCCTCTACGCTGAAAATGTCAAACTGCTCTATGAGGTGATGGACTAGGTCGTTTCTCAGGGTGACCAACTTTTTCATGTCTTCCTCCAGAGTGACGGCGTTGTCATCAGTCAACTCCAGGGCCCAGCGCGAACGAAAAACAATCTTGCTGGGGTGGGAAGGAAGGTCAGCATCGTCTGGAAGAGACCCGGTCCGTAGGAACGTAGCCTTTGCTTCCTTAACCAGGGTGCCCAAGGTCATGGCTCTGTATTTTTCCACGCGGGCTTTCTTTAAAGCGGGCATGGAGTCAAGGGTGCCTGTTATCTCGGACTCCACCAGGAGTGTTTTGAGTAATTTTTCGTACTGCTGGATCTGAATCAGCAGTCGTCCCATTCTTCGCTGAACCTTGGGCTGAATATATTTCACCGCGGGGTTCGGCTCAAGCGGCGCAATCATCAGCGTTCTCCCTTTCGATAAGGTTTCATCAACGCCTGAGGATACGCCGCCTTGCGCGCCACCAGCACCAGCGCGAGGACGGAGAGGGCGTAGGGCAGCATCAAGTACACCTGATAGGGCACATTCACGATGCCCGAGGTTTGCAGGCGCAGCTGCAGTGCGTCGAAAAAGGCAAACAGCAGCGCGCCCAGCAGTGCCTTGCCGGGCCGCCACGAGGCAAACACCACCAGTGCCACGCACACCCAGCCGCGGCCATTGACCATGCTGAAGAAAAAAGCGTTAAACGCCGACAGCGTGAGGAAGGAGCCTGCCACGCCCATGAGTGCCGAGCCGGCCACGATGGCGGCGGTGCGGGTAGCGGCGACGGAGACACCCTGGCCTTCGGCGGCCTGGGGGTTCTCGCCGACCATGCGGATGGCCAGGCCGGCCGGTGTGCGGTAGAGCAGCCAGGCGATCAACGGCACCAGCAGCAGCGCCAGCAGCGTGAGCGAGGTTTGCGCGGCCAGCACGTTCAGCCCGCCGCCGGGAAAGCCGTCTAGCCAATGCATGGGAGCAAAGGGTGTGATGGTGGGTGGCGTGTCGACTTTGGGAAAGCTGACGCGGTAGCCGTAGTAACTGAGCGAGGTGGCCAGCAGGGTGATGCCAAGCCCGGACACGTGCTGCGACAGCGCCAGGCCGACGGTGAGAAAGGCGTGCAGCAAGCCGAACATCGCACCGGTAAGCGCCGCCACACCCACGCCAACCCACAGCGGCGCGCCGCCATACACGGCCAGCCAGCCGCTGAAGGCGCCGGCAACCATGATGCCTTCGATGCCCAGGTTAAGCACGCCGGCACGCTCACACAGCAACACGCCCAGCGTGCCCAGGATGAGCGGCGTGGCGATGCGCAGCACGGCAATCCAGAAAGGAGCCGCGGCAAGGATGTCGAGCATTTCAGCCATACAGGACGCCTTTTCCCGTTGGCTTGCAGGTTGCTGTCGCTATTGATTTGATAGCTGGTTGCGCTCGTCTGTATTGGGTTGTGGCTATTATTTGCTTAAGAACTGTGCGTGCAGCTTCAGCCCGGGTGGCAGTGGCTGCATGGGTTGGCAAGGCGCGGGTGCTGAAGAATTTCATGCGGCCCGGCCTTTTTCTTTAACTACCACCCGGTATTGCGTCATCAACGTCGCGACCAGCACCGAGATCAGCGACGCCGCCACGATGACGTCGGCGATATAGGTCGGCACGCCCACGGCACGGCTCATGGTGTCGGCGCCGACCAGCACGCCCGCCACAAACACGGCTGCCGCCAGAACGCCCATGGGGTTAAGTGCGGCCAGCATGGCGATCACGATGCCGGTGTAGCCGTAGCCGGGCGACATGTCGAGCGTGACGTAGCTGGTGCGGCCGGCGACTTCAATGGCGCCTGCCAGCCCGGCCAGCGCGCCCGAGAGCAGGGCAACCAGCACCACCGTGCGGGTGACGGGCACGCCGGCGAACGCCGCGGCTTTGGCGTTGGCGCCCACAGCGCGTATGTCAAAGCCCAGCACGGTGTACTTCAGCAAGGCCCACAGCGCC
Source organism: Polaromonas sp. P3_B4 (assembly GCF_056402835.1). Lineage (NCBI taxonomy): Bacteria > Pseudomonadati > Pseudomonadota > Betaproteobacteria > Burkholderiales > Comamonadaceae > Polaromonas > Polaromonas sp. P3_B4. The sequence goes on along the minus strand of NZ_JBFUGQ010000001.1, from coordinate 1,500,150 downwards.
ACAGCCAGCGCAGCGGCCCACAGCAGGCCGGTGTGGATGCGTGTCTGCGCGACGAGCCTGGAAAGCTCCAGATCGCCCTGCAGCGCCACGCTTTGCGGCCAGCCCATGGCGGTGGGGTCTTTCATGGGGCCGTCGAGCATGGCCGACACAAACAGCAGCATGATGAAGTTGAGCAGCAGGGTGGTGACGACTTCATCGACGCCCAGCCGGGCCTTCAGCAGGGCCGGGCCCAGCAACAGCAGCGCACCGGCAACGGCGGCGGCCAGCATCATCAGCCCGAACAGCAGCCAGGTGGGGAGCTCAAAACCGGTACCCCCATGCATGCCGCCCACAGCCACGGCGGCCAGCGCGCCGGCATAAAGCTGGCCTTCGGCGCCAATGTTGAAAAGCCTCGCCTTGAAGGCCACCGTGGCGGCCAGGCCGGTCAGGATGAGGGGCACTGCACGGGTGAAGGTTTCGCTGAGGGCAAAGACGGAACCAAAGCCGCCCTTGAACAGCAGCACATAGGTTTGGCCCAGCGGCGCGCCGGCCCATAGCACCAGCAGTGCGCTGATCAGCAAGGTGAAGACGATGGCGCCTATGGGCGCGAGCACCAGGGCCAGCTTTGAGGTTTGTGTTCTTTTCTCCAGCCTCATAACTGGTTGGCCCCCACGCTTTTCACTTCGTGTAATGCGCTGCCCCCCGAGGGGCCCCTCGCTCCTTGGGGCGGCCCGGCGGCGCTCGAGTCACCCCCATTGGCTCCAGCCATGGCCAGCCCAATGGCCTCGCGTGTCCAGGCTTCGGCGGGCAGAGCCTCCGTCAGCTGGCCCGCGTGCATCACCGCCACGCGGTCGCCGAGCGCCACCACTTCGTCCAGGTCATCAGAAATGACCAGCACGGCCGCGCCGGCGTCTCGTGCTGCGATCAGTTGCTGCTGCACATAGGCAACGGCGCCGATGTCCAGGCCCCAGGTGGGCTGGTGGGCGATGATCAGTTTGGCCGGCTGGGGTGCGGTTTCGGAAGAGGGGAAACATTTTTCCGACGGGCCGCCCCTAGGAAAAATAGCCCCCTCGGGGGGCAGCGCAGTACGCGAAGCGACAAGCGTGGGGGCCACGAGCGCCCGCCCGAGGATGAGCTTTTGCATATTGCCGCCCGACAGCGAGCGCGCCGCGGTGTCCGGTCCGCCGCCGCGCACGTCAAACTCGCGCATGATGCGGGCTGCATGGGCCTGCGCGGCCTTGCGCTTGACCCACAGCACTTTGGAAAACACCGGGCTGCGCAAGCGCTCTGACACGGCGTTTTCCCAGACGCTGAGGTCGCCAACCACGCCCACGCCATGCCGGTCTTCGGGGATGCGCGCCACGCCCTGGGTGACCAGCCAGGCTGGCGAGGCCTTCATGGGTTGGCCCAGAAATGTCACGGAGCCCTGGCTGGCGGCGCGGGTGCCACACAGCAGGTCGGCCAGGGCGAGCTGGCCGTTGCCTGAGACACCCGCAATGGCGACGATTTCACCGGCCTTGAGCTGAAGCGAAACGCCATCCAGGCGGTCTTGCCCCGCATCGGCCGTGCTGACGCCTTCCAGCGTGCAGACCGGCAGGCCGGTTGACGGCGCGGGGCGGCGTTGTGTGGTGGTGACGGCGTGGCCGACCATCCATTGCGCCAACTGCGCCTGGCTGGTACCGGCGGCAGGTGCTTCGGCCACCAGCTTGCCACCGCGCAGCACAGCCACCCGGTTCGACACGCGCAGCACCTCGCCGAGCTTGTGGCTGATGAAAATGATGGACAGGCCTTGCGCCACCATCTGGCCCAGCGTATCGAAAAGCGCCTCGCTTTCCTGCGGCGTCAGCACGGCGGTGGGTTCGTCCAGGATCAGGATGCGTGCACCGCGGTACAGCGCTTTCAGGATCTCGACACGCTGGCGTTCACCGACCGAGAGGCTGCCCACCCTGGCATCGGGCGCCACGGGCAGGCCAAAGCGCCGGGCCACGTCCAGCAGCCTGGCACGGGCTGCTCTGCGACGTGAAAACAGTTGCCACAGCGGCTCGCTGCCCAGCATCACGTTGTCGAGCACACTGAGGTTGTCGGCCAGCGTGAAATGCTGGTGCACCATGCCGACACCCGCCGCCAGCGCGGCCTTGGGGTTACCCGGTGGCAGCGACTGGCCAAAGATTTCGATGTGGCCTTCGTCGGCGGTGTAGTGGCCAAAGAGGATGGACACCAGCGTGGACTTGCCGGCGCCGTTTTCACCCAACAGCGCGAGGATTTCACCGCTGTGCAGTTGAAGCGAAATCGCGTCGTTGGCAACCAGCGGGCCGAAGCGTTTGGTGATGCCGTTCAGCCGCAGCGCCGGCGGTTGTGCGTTCTCAGCCGAGGGATGCCCAGTGGTCATGCCGGTCGCGCCGCTCCTGGCGGTAGTTGGTGATCTCCAGACGAAGGCCGTCGGGGTCGGTGAAAAAAGTGGCCCAGTAGTCGGGTGCGTATTCGCCGTGGTTGTGCGGCTCGCTGGCGTTGATGCCGGAGGCCTGCAGCAGCCGTGCGCATTCGGCCACGTCTTCGATGGTGTCTACGCGCAGGCAGAAGTGATGAAGGCCGGGCGAGTATGAGTCGTGCGCGGCTTGCGAGCGGGCTGGCCGCAGCACATAACCAAAGTGGCGGTTGTAGTACTGGATGTGCGGGTCGCCGCCGATGGTGAAGGTGTTTTTGCGGCAGCTGAGTGCCTTGAGCATGAGCTTGTCGTAGAACGCTTCCGACTCGGCCATGTTGCTCACGGCAATGTAGATGTGGTCGATGCCGGTGAGCTCGGGCATGTTATTTCCAGGCCGCGAGAAACGCCAATAGAACCTTGGCCGAGTTGTCGGCAGCGATGTTCATGAAAGTGACCATTTCATTGGCGGCTTCACCGCCGCCGGCCAGGTCGCTGAGCGACCGGAAGGCGATGTAAGGCACGCTGTTGCTGTAGGCCACCATGCCCACGGCGGCGGTTTCCATGTCGAGTACGTTGGCCTGGAAGGTCTTGAAGGCGTATTCGCGGAAGGCAGCATTGTCGACAAAGGCCTGGCCCGACACGCCGTTGCCGCCCACCATCAGCTGCGGTTTGTGCGTGAGGCATACCCCCGCGTTGCAGGCGCCGAGTTCGATGTTGCCCATGCCCCTGGCAACCGCGAGCATCCGGGGGTCGACTTCAAACCAAAACTTGCGTACGGGCGCCGGGTTGGCGGCGGTGCGCGTTTCAACCGGGCGCGGGTGCAGCATGCCGAAGGGCGCCAGGGTCTGCGCCTCCATGCGCGGCGGGATAGTGAAGCGGCCCGGCGAAGTTTCGCGTGCCATCAGCACTTCAAGGTATTGGCTCCATTGGGTGGGTACGCTGACGTCGCCGATGTGCAGGGCCGGGTTGACGCCACCGGCGATGCCGCTAAAGACGATGTGGGTGATGTTGAAACGGTCCAGCACCAGCTGCGTGTTCATGGACGCATTGACCATGCTGATGCCGGAAAGGAACAGCACAACCGGCTTGCCCTGCAGGGTGCCGGTGGTGAAATCGACGCCGTTGATGCGGTGCCTGGCGGGGCCTTGCAAGCGGTTGAGCAACAGGGTCAGTTCGGGCTGAAAAGCCGACATCACCGCGATGCGGGGCGTGGCGTCAAGCCGGACAGGAATGCCCGCAGCTGCGCCTGATGGATTGGATGGGACAGACGCCGGACCCGCACATCCCAACAGGCCAAATGACAGAAAGGCCAGGAAGGCCAGCGGCGCCGCGGCCCGCCAGGCAACAGGCTGACTGAAAAGAAAACGCCGCAAGCAAAACAGGGAATGCATACGGCGCTTTCAGGTGGGGCGGTGAAACGCCGGCTTATTTGGCGGTGGACTTGGGCTGGCCGTCGTCGACCTTGACGGTGAACTTGCCGGCCAGGATGTCGGCTTCTTTGGCCTTGACCTTGGCAACGATGTCGGCGGGCACCTTTTTCTCGAAGGTGCCCAGCGGGGCGAGTTCGGAGCCCTTGTACTTCATCATGGAATACGGGCCGTAGTCTTCGGCCTTGAATTTGCCTTCCTTGACGGCCTTGATCGCGCGGTCGATGCTGGGCTCCATGTTCCACAGGGCCGACGCCACCACGGTGTCGGGGTATTTGTCTTGCGTGTTGATGACGTTGCCGATGGCCAGCTTGCCCTTTTCCTTGGCGGCGTCGCTCACACCGAAGCGCTCGGCGTACATCACGTCGGCGCCCTTGTCGATCATGGCGAAGGCGGCTTCCTTGGCTTTGGGCGGGTCAAACCAGCTGTTGATGAAACTCACGCTGAACTCGACCTTGGGGTTGGTTTCTTTGGCGCCTGCCATGAAGGCGTTCATCAGGCGGTTGACTTCGGGAATCGGAAAACCGCCGACCATGCCGATCTTGTTGCTCTTGGTCACGCCGCCGGCGATCATGCCGCTTAGGTAGGCCGGCTCCTGAATGTAGTTGTCGAACACCGAGAAGTTGGGCTCCTGCACCTTGCCGGACGAGCCCATGAGGAAGGACACTTTCGGGAAGTCCTTGGCGACCTTGCGGGCCGCGGCCTCCACCGCAAAAGCTTCGCCGACGATGAGCGCGTTGCCGGCCGTGGCGTATTCGCGCATGACACGTTCGTAGTCGGCATTGGAGACGTTTTCAGTGGCCTTGTATTCGATCTCCCCGCGCGCTTCGGCGGCTTTGAGCGCCTTGTGCAGGCGGCTGACCCATTGCTGCTCAAACGGCACGGTGTAGATGGCCGCAACCTTGGTTTTGGCTGCCTGGGCAAGGGCCAGGCCGGGCAGGGCGGTTGCGAGGGCGGTTGCCAATAGAACGAGCTGGCGGCGCTTGAAAATCTGAGGCATGGGACTCTCCGGTTGGGTTTTCAGGTGGGTTGGCGGTGTCTGGAAACTGCTATCAATTCAGGAGCTGCTTGCGCACGTCCATAAAGGGCGGAGGCCTTATTTGGTTCCGAAGATCCGGTCGCCCGCGTCGCCCAGGCCCGGCAGGATGTAGCCATGGCTGTTGAGTTCGCGGTCAATGGCGGCGGTGTAGATGGGCACGTCCGGGTGGGCGGTCTGCAGGGCCTTGATGCCTTCGGGGCAGGTCAGCAGGCAGACGAACTTGATGGACTTGGGGTTGAGCTCCTTGAGCCGCTCGACCGCCGCGATGGCCGAGTTGCCGGTGGCGAGCATTGGGTCGACCACGACAATGTCGCGCTCTTCCATGTCGTGCGGCATCTTGAAGTAGTACTCGACCGCCGTCAGGGTTTTCGGGTCGCGGTACAGGCCGACGTGGCCGACGCGGGCGCCGGGCACCACGCTGAGCATGCCTTCAAGAATGCCGTTGCCGGCGCGCAGGATAGAGACAAACACCAGCTTCTTGCCGTCGATGACTTTGGAGGTGGTGATTTCGAGCGGGGTCTCGATCTCGATGTCCTGCATCGGCATGTCACGCGTGACCTCGTAGGCCATCAGCATGCTGAGCTCGTTGAGCAGGGTGCGGAAGGTGTTGGTGGAGGCGTCCTTACGGCGCATCAGGGTGAGCTTGTGCTGTACCAGCGGGTGGTCGATCAGGTGGACTTTGTTGCTCTGGATGGTCATTTTCTTGTGTGCCTCTGTGTTCTGTCTTTGTTTTGTTCGGTTGTTATTTTTATTCTGCTTTTACCTGTGCCTGTGCCCGTCGGGTCCGCGCATCTTTCGGGATCGATGTTCAGAATACGGTGCCGTCGCTTTCGATGTTCAGGGGCGGCAAACCTTGATGCAATTGCTGTGCCAGTGCACGCCCTGCGGCCCAGGTGCCGCCTTCGAGCACGCAGGCCAGCGGCATCTGCTCGGCGGTCAATCCCAGCTGCTCACGCACCAGTGGCGCGAGCTCGTCGAGAAGGGCCACGGTAAGCGCGCGCCACTCCACGATGAGTTCGTCGCCGGCGGCATGCAGGCGCCCAGCCTGGGCCGGGTCTTTCAGCACCAGCACACCGGCGTCGAGGAACAGGCCGCCGTTGCGGTATTCGGGCAGGCCGGTCAGCGCGTCTAGCCCTTTGACCTGCACACCGGCCCACTCGAAAGGCTCCAGCAGTGAATAGGTGAGCCACTGCGACAGCTTGTGGAAAGGCATCCAGCCATGGCTGGGCCCAGCTTTTTCGGATTCATCGTCGCCTGCCGCGCTGTGCTGCCAGCAGTCGCCCAGGGGAATGTTGCCCATGACATTTTGGGCTGGCCAAATAGACGAGAGGCTGGTGAGCAGCACCGACAGCAGCTCGTGCGCCTCGATAGCACTTTGCCCGGGTTGCGCCAGCGCTTCAAACAAATGGCCGGGACGGCCGCGCTGGCCAAAGAGCGCAGGCTGGTCCTGAAGTGCCTGGCCGAGGCGCCGCAGCAGCGCGGCGCGGCCTTCGAGGCCGATCAGCGGGTTTTCGGGCGTGACCTGAAAAGCCAGGGCAAGCTGGTCTGCGGTAATGGTTTTGAGCTTGAGGGCATCGGCCTGCAGCGGTTGCTGTGGATCGCTGGAAAAGAGCCCAGCCATGAAGGCGTGAAAACTTGCCACCCCCAGGCCTTCGGAACGGCTGTATTCGCTGCAGGGATGCTCTCCCTGGGCGGCTTCGAGGTAGTGCCACTGGGCGCCGGCACCGGCGTCCAGCAGCACGCTGATGAGCGCGAGGTCAATCTGCGCGCGGGCGCGCCCGGCAGGCGTGGCGGATGCCAGTGCTGCATTGAGTAAACCCAGGCGGTCAATGCCGCCAGCTTCAAAATGTCGCCAGCGGCTGTGGTACGGAATGTCCAGGTCCGGGTAGCGGGCGCGGGTGATTTCAGCAACCAGCGCAGCGGCGGTGGTCATGGCGCCGTCGTTGACGGTAAACCAGGCGGATTCGCCGCGGCGTGCGCGCTCAAGCAGGGCAGAGGCGCGGGCGCGTATGGTTCTGGTGGAACGCAATTCTGCGGCGGCGCTGATCCCGCGCAGGTTTCCGGCGATGGTATAGGTGGCGTTGGCGGGGTTGCTGGGACTGTCAGGAGCGGGTGTGGTTTCAGACATCCAGCCCCCGGCCCTTGGCTTTTTTCAGTTCTTCGGCGTCGGGCACCGCGCCGGGGGTGAAATAGCCTGCGGCCATCTTGGCGTCCATTTCGACCTGGGCGTCGGCCGGGATCATGTGCTCGGGAATATTGATGCGCTGAACTACCTCGATGCCCGAGCGGGTGATGGCGTCGTACTTCATGTTGCTCATGGAAACGAGCCGGTGGATCTTGCGGATGCCCAGCCAGTTGAGCACGTCTGGCATGAGTTCCTGGAAGCGCATGTCCTGTACGCCGGCCACGCATTCCGTGCGGTTGAAGTACTGGTCGGCGGTGTCGCCGCCCACCTGGCGCTTGCGGGCGTTGTAGACCAGGAATTTGGTGACTTCGCCGAGCGCCCGGCCCTCCTTGCGGAAATAGGACACAAGGCCCACGCCGCCGCGCTGGGCACCCTGGATGCACTCTTCAATGGCGTGTGTGAGGTAGGGGCGGCAGGTGCAGATGTCTGAGCCGAAGACGTCGGAGCCGTTGCATTCGTCATGCACGCGGGCTGTGAGCTCGATGTCGGGGTTGGCGAGGTCGCGCGGGCGGCCAAAGATGTAGGCCGTGAGGCCGCCGATGGGCGGCAGGAAGACTTCCAGGTCGCTGCGGGTGACGAGCTCGGGGTACATGCCGCCGGTTTCTTCAAACAGCACGCGGCGCAAATCGGTTTCGCTGCAGCCAAAGCGCCGGGCAATTTCGGGCAGGTACCAGACCGGTTCAACGGCGACCTTGGTCACCATGGCCGCGCCGCCGGCTGTCAAAAACTTGCCGTCGGCCTTGAGCCTGCCGGACTGCAGGGCTTCGATCACCTCGGGCAGGATCACGTGGGCCTGGGTTACGGCGATGGTTGGCCGGATGTCGTAACCCGCTGCCAGCTCACTGGAAAAAACGTCGGCCACCATCGCGCCCCATGGGTCCACGGCGACGATACGGCCAGGCTCGCTCCATTGCGGGTAGGGGCCGATCACGTCGGTCGGCGAGGTGTTGGTGAGGTCGGCCTTGTGGCTGGCCTTGAGCGCGCCGGAAGCAACGGCGAGCGCGCGGTAGACGCTGTACGAGCCGCTATGCGTGCCGATGACGTTGCGGTGGCTGCGTTTGGTGGTGGTGCCCACCACCGGGCCGCGTTCGGTGGCAGTGGCGGCGGCCCAGCGGATGGGCAAGGCGCCATAACCTCCTGCGTGAGAGGTCAATCGGATGTGGGAGACCGCAGGGCTGGCTGGAGCTGTGGAGGAGGCAGGCGCAGAAACAGGCGAGGGGGAGGCCGGCCTTGGATCGGGTGATTTGGCGGCAACTTCAGCAGGCATTGCGGATCCTTAAAAAATCCAATGTAGCGATGCGTGCCGGGATTGACAAGCCCGGCAGTTTTGCCGGGTCGTTAATTTGCGACAGGCCCGGCCGAACGCACCGGGTCTGTGCGCAGGCTCAGCGTTTTTTGCCGCCGAAGATGCTGCCGAGGACGCCGCGGATGATTTCCCGGCCCACGGCCGAGCCCATGGTACGCACGGCGGACTTGGCCATGCTTTGCGCCAGGCCGTCGTGTTTGCCGCCGCGCGGGCCCGTGGTGCCGAACAGGACGTCGTTGAGCCCGCCCATGATGCCGCCCGAATCGGTTTGGCCGGCCGCGCCGCCCTGGGGAGCTTTGGCCGCTTCCGTGGCCGCGACTTCCGCGCGGCCTTTGATGGCTTCGTAGGCCGATTCGCGGTCTACGGTCTTTTCGTAGGCACCGGCCACCAGTGAGTTTTGCAGCAGCAGCTGGCGTTGTGGCGGTGTGATGGGACCGATCTGGCTGCCGGGCGGCAGCACGTAAACGCGTTCCGTCACGCTGGGACGGCCCTTGCTGTCGAGAAAGCTCACCAGGGCCTCGCCAACGGCCAGTTCGGTGATCGCGGTTTCGATGTCGAGGCCGGGCTTTTGCCGCATGGTCTGGGCGGTGGCCTTGACGGCTTTCTGGTCGCGCGGAGTGAAGGCGCGCAGGGCGTGCTGCACCCGGTTACCAAGCTGGGCCAGCACCGAATCGGGAATGTCCAATGGGTTTTGCGTCACAAAATACACGCCGACGCCCTTGGAGCGCACCAGGCGCACCACCAGCTCGATGCGCTCGACCAGCACCTTGGGCGCTTCGTTGAAGAGCAGGTGGGCTTCGTCAAAGAAGAAGACGAGCTTGGGCTGGTCCGGGTCGCCAATTTCAGGCAGTTGTTCGAACAGCTCGGACAGCATCCACAGCAGGAAGGTGGCGTAGAGGCGCGGCGAGTTCATGAGCTTGTCGGCGGCCAGTATGTTGATCACCCCTTTGCCATCAACGGTTTGCATGAAGTCGCTGATGTTGAGCATGGGCTCGCCGAAGAACTTGTCGCCGCCCTGGCTTTCGACCTGCAGCAGCCCGCGCTGGATGGCGCCCACACTGGCGGCGCTGACGTTGCCGTACTTGGTGGTGAACTCGCTGGCGTTGTCGCCGACGTACTGCAGCATGGCGCGCAGGTCTTTGAGGTCGAGCAGCAGCATGCCGTTGTCGTCGGCAATCTTGAACACCAGGTTGAGCACGCCGGCCTGGGTTTCGTTGAGGTTGAGCATGCGGCCCAGCAGCAGCGGGCCCATGTCGGAAATGGTAGCGCGCACGGGGTGACCCTGTTCGCCGAAGACGTCCCACAGCGTGGCGGGGCAGGCCAGCGATTCGGGAAGGTCGATGCCGCGTTCCTTGAGGATGCCGGCCATTTTGTCGCCGATGGTGCCGGCCTGGCTGATGCCGGTCAGGTCCCCTTTGACGTCGGCCATGAAGACCGGGACACCGATTTTCGAGAAGTTTTCGGCCAGTGTTTGCAGCGTGACGGTCTTGCCGGTACCCGTGGCGCCGGTGATCAGCCCATGGCGGTTGGCCAGCGCGGGAAGGATCTCGCAGTGGATGGAATCGTGCTTGGCAATCAGTAACGGCTCGGCCATGGGGTGTCCTGGAGTGAAAAAGTAAAATGCGGGTTGTAGATTAAATCAATTAATCAGTCTGAAAAGGGATTCTTCGTGGCCGGTCACAGTAAATGGGCGAATATTCAACACCGCAAGGGGCGCCAGGATGAAAAGCGCCAGCGCATCTGGACCCGTGTGATGCGTGAAATCATGGTGGCGGCCCGCATGGGCGGCGGCGACCTGGGCACGAATCCGCGTCTGCGTCTGGCAGTGGACAAGGCCAAGGCGGCCAACATGCCCAATGAGAACGTCAAATACGGCATTGCCAAGGCCACGGGCAGCCTGGAAGGCGTGCATTACGAGGAAGTCCGCTACGAAGGCTACGGCATCGGCGGCGCGGCCATCATCGTGGACTGCATGACCGATAACAAGGTGCGTACCGTGGCTGAAGTGCGGCACGCTTTTTCCAAACATGGCGGCAACATGGGCACCGAAGGCTCGGTGGCTTTCCAGTTCAAGCACTGCGGCCAGCTGATTTTTGCGCCCGGCACCAGCGAAGACAAGATCATGGAAGTCGCGCTGGAGTCCGGCGCCGACGACGTCATCACGCATGAAGACGGTGCCATTGAGGTGTTGACGCCTTACACGGGCTTTGAAGCCGTGAGGAACGCGCTGGAAGCCGCCGGCCTCAAGCCCGAGATTGCCGAAGTCACCATGCGCGCCGACAACACCATAGAACTTGCCGGCGAGGATGCCCGCAAGATGCAAAAACTGCTGGACGTGCTGGAAGACCTGGACGATACCCAGGATGTGTTCCATAACGCCGAGTTGTCTGAATAAGAAAACCAAACACGCAGCCACAATGAAGCAACAACACCACAACAGCAAAAGCAAAGCCAGGCACACAATGAAAGCAGCAGCATGAAAGTTTTAGTGGTGGGCGGCGGTGGCCGTGAGCACGCCCTGGCCTGGAAACTGGCGCAGTCTCCCAAGGTTCAGGCGGTGTATGTCGCCCCAGGCAATGGCGGCACTGCGCTGGATGCGCGCCTTGAAAATATTGACATCACCGACGTGAAGGCGCTGCGCGAATGGGCGCTGACCGAAAAGATCGCGCTGACAGTGGTGGGCCCCGAGCAGCCGCTTGCGGCCGGTATCGTTGACGAGTTCCGTGCGCACGGCTTGCGGGTCTTCGGCCCGACCAAGGCGGCGGCGCAGCTGGAAAGCTCCAAGGCGTTCTCCAAGGCCTTTATGAAGCGCCACGGTATTCCGACGGCTGAATATGAAACCTTCACCGACGCTGCGGCGGCCCACGCCTACGTGGACGAAAAAGGCGCCCCGATAGTCGTCAAGGCCGACGGCCTGGCGGCCGGCAAGGGCGTGGTGGTGGCCATGACGCTGCACGAGGCGCACGAGGCCATCGAATTCATGCTGGCGCCAAATCCCGACTTCAACCCGCTTGGCGTGGCACACAACGAGGGTGGCGCTCGGGTGGTGATTGAAGAATTTTTGCAGGGTGAAGAAGCCAGTTTCATCGTGATGTGCGACGGCAAGAATGTGGCCGCCATGGCGACCAGCCAGGACCACAAGCGCCTGCTGGACGGCGATGAAGGCCCGAATACCGGCGGAATGGGAGCCTATTCACCGGCCCCGGTCGTTACCCCCGAAGTGCACGGCCGCGCCATGCGCGAGATCATCCTGCCGACCATCAAGGGCATGGAAAAAGACGGCATTCCGTTCACCGGCTTTTTGTATGCCGGCCTGATGATTGATGCGGAAGGCAAACCGAAAACACTGGAATTCAACTGCCGCATGGGCGACCCGGAGACGCAGCCGATCATGATGCGCCTCAAAACCGACCTGTATGAGGTGATGATGGCCGCCACCTCGGGTGCGCTGGACCAGATCGAGCTGGACTGGGACCGCCGGCCAGCCCTGGGGGTGGTGATGGCTGCGCACGGTTATCCACTGAGCCCGCGCAAGGGCGACGTGATTCATGGGCTGCAAAAAGGCGCCGATGCGGCCGAAGACGCGATGGTGTTTCATGCCGGAACACGAAAACAGGGCGATTCGACGGTAACGGCTGGCGGCCGGGTCCTGTGCGTGACGGCACTCGGCAGCACGGTGAAGGCCGCGCAGCAACGTGCCTACGAAGTTGCCCAGGACATTGGATTTGATGGTGCGCAGTACCGCAAAGACATCGGCTGGCGCGCGGTCAAGTCTTGATCGCCAAATGAGCGCTGGTTTTTCCCTCCGCCCTTCGGGTAACACTGCAGCATGACCGATATTTCAAGCGTTCGAGACTTTCTGTTGGCGCTGCAGCAGCGCATCACCGGCGCGGTTTCCGGGATCGACGGCCAGTCCTTCACGGCGGACCATTGGCAGAAAGCGCCCGGCGAGACGCTGCAGGGCAATGGCATCACCATGATCCTGGAGCAGGGCCAGGTGTTTGAGCGTGCCGGCTGCGGGTTCTCGCATGTGCGGGGCCCCAAGCTGCCGCCTTCGGCGACGCAGCACCGTCCGGAATTGACAGGCGCACCGTTTGAGGCCCTGGGGGTTTCGCTGGTGTTTCACCCGCGTAATCCCTACGTGCCGACAGTCCATATGAATGTGCGCATGCTGGCCGCGACCCCGGTGGCAGGCTCGGGCGAGGCCGTCTGCTGGTTTGGTGGAGGCATGGACCTGACGCCTTATTACGGGTTTGAAGAGGACGCGGTGCATTTCCACCAGACCTGCAAGGACGCGCTGGCACCGTTTGGCGACGACAAGTACCCCCGGTTCAAACAATGGTGTGATGAGTACTTTCACCTGAAGCACCGGCAGGAGCAGCGTGGAATTGGCGGCGTTTTCTTTGACGACTTCCAGGAGCTGGGGCCGGACCGGAGTTTTGCCCTGATGCAAAGTGTGGCTGACTCTTTCTTGCAGGCCTATTTGCCAATTGTTGAGCGGCGCAAGGACACGCCATATGGTGAGCGGGAGCGCGAATTCCAGCTTTACCGGCGCGGCCGATATGTGGAGTTCAACCTTGTGTGGGACCGCGGCACGCACTTTGGTTTGCAATCCGGGGGGCGCACGGAGTCGATCCTGATGTCCATGCCGCCGCTGGCGAGCTGGTCTTATCAGCGGGGCGTAGAGACTGGCAGCCCTGAAGAGCGCCTGTATACGGAGTTTTTGCCGAGACGGGACTGGGTTTGATGGCAACGCCGTCACCTGCGCAAAAGCGCATCGGCATGTTTGGTGGTGCGTTTGATCCGCCGCACAGCGCACACGTTGCACTGGTTCAAGAGGCGATCAGGCAGTTTGGCCTTGATACCTTGTATGTCGTTCCGACCGGCCACGCCTGGCACAAATCCCGCGCCTTGAGCGCGCCGGCTCACCGGCTGGCCATGGCCAGGCTGGCTTTTGGCGATATTTCCGGCGTTCGGGTGGATGAGCGCGAGGTGCAACGCACCGGGCCGACTTTCACCATTGACACGCTTTTGGCGCTCCAGGAGGAGAATCCGGGCGCCCAGCTTTACCTGTTCATTGGCGCAGACCAGTTTGCCGTCTTCAGGCAATGGCACCGGTGGCAGGACATTCTTGACCTCGCTATAATTTGTATAGCTGATCGCGCACAATCCACGCTGGCTGGAGCTCAATTTGAGTCCTACGAAAGCCGCAGCAACCGTTTTGTCCTGCTCAATCTTCCCCTGATGCCTGTCAGCGCCACCCAGATTCGCCAGTTAATGGCCTCCGGAGCCGCGGTGACAGGGGGAATTACCCAGTTGGTCCCTGAAGCCGTTGCGCGTTATATTTCACTTCACCAGCTGTACGGTTCCCATTAATTTCCCACTTTATCGAAGCAAAACACTGCATGACATCCACCACCGTCAAAACCTCCGCCGCCGCCGACAAAAAGGACGTGCAGAAACTGCAGCGTGCCATCATTGACGGTCTGGAAGACGTCAAGGCGCAGGACATCCAGGTGTTTGACACGGAGCACATCACGTCATTGTTCGAGCGCGTGATCATCGCCTCCGGCAGCTCCAACCGCCAGACCAAGGCATTGGCCGCCAGCGTGCGGGATGCCGTGCGGGACGCCGGTTTTGCCAAGCCGCGCATTGAAGGCGAAGACAACGGTGAATGGATCATTGTTGATTGCGGCGCCGCTGTGGCGCACATCATGCAGCCGACCATTCGCCAGTACTACCATCTGGAAGAACTCTGGGGCGACAAGCCCATCAAACTCAAGCTGGGCGCGCCCGCGCCACTGGTGAAGGCGTCCAAATCCGAGGCCGAGCTGGAGGCCAAACCCAAGACTTCCCGCGCTGGCGCGAAAACTTCCGCGAAACCAGGCGCAAAGACCACCGCGAAGTCGGCGGCCAAAGCACCTGCAAAGGCGCCGACGGCCCCCGATTCAAGCTATGTGGGCCGGGTCGGCAAGACCAACGACTGGACCGCCAAGCGCAATGCCGCCACGCCTGCGACCGAACCAGCCGCCAAGCCGGCCCGGGCAGGCGCCAAAGCGGCTCCTGCCAGGTCATCGGCAAAACCTGCGGTTAAGACACCAATTGTCAAAGTGCCCGTAGCCAAAAAGGTGGCGGCGAAGAAAACTGCGGCCAAAACCGCCGCTAAAACAGCAGCCCGCAAACCCGCCGCCAGGAAAACTCCGTCCCGGAGCAAATGAGGCTCACGATCGTAGCGGTCGGCCAGAAAGTGCCCGACTGGGCGCAAACGGCCTATGACGACTACGCCAAGCGCTTCCCGCCAGAGCTGAAAGTCGAGCTCAAAGCCGTCAAGACCGAGCCTCGCGCCTCCAAGACCCTGGAAAACCTGCTGTCGGCCGAGCGCGGGCGCATAGAGGCGAGCATCGCCCGCGGCACCCGCGTCGTGGCGCTCGATGAACGCGGCACGGCCGTCACTACCGTGGCACTGGCTGAACGACTCAAAGCCTGGCAACTCTCCGGTGACGACGTCGCCATCGTGATCGGCGGGCCTGACGGGCTGGACGCCGGCTTCAAGCAGGCCGCGCACGAGCGCCTGCGCCTCTCGGACCTGACCTTGCCGCATGCCATGGTGCGTGTGCTGCTGATTGAGCAGCTTTACCGCGCCTGGAGCATCACGATCAACCATCCTTACCACAGAGAGTGATGAAGCCCCCACGGTCGCTCCCTTCGTGTAGCTTCCTGCCCCCGAGGGGGCCGCTGCGCCTGCGGCCCGGCAAAGCCAGTTCCGCGGCTCCTGCTGGTTTGAATATCCAAATACCTGAATAACCTGCTGTATGCCTGAATTTATCTACCTGGCCTCGCAAAGCCCACGGCGGCGACAACTGCTGGAGCAACTCGGCGTGCGTCACGAACTGCTGCTGCCGGACGCCGATGAGGACGCCGAATCGCTGGAGGCGGTGTTCAAGAATGAAGCGCCTGCCACCTACGTCCAGCGCGTCACTGGCCTGAAGCTGGATGCCGCGGTCACCCGCATGAAGCGGCGCAAACTGCCGCCGGCGCCCATCCTTTGTTCGGACACTACGGTGGCCATGGGGCGGGTGATTTACGGCAAGCCGGAGGACGCGAAAGACGCGGCCCGCATGCTGCGCGAGCTTTCGGACGGTACGCACAGGGTGCTGACCGCCGTGGCGGTGCAGTCCGGGCGCCGTCGTTTCGAGGCGCTGAGCATTTCGCGTGTCAGTTTTGACGCGCTGACGACCGCGCAGATCCGCAGCTATGTGGCCAGTGGCGAGCCTATGGGCAAGGCCGGCGCATATGCCGTGCAGGGCAGGGTGGCGATGCACATCAGCCGCATCGATGGCTCCTACAGTGGCATCATGGGGCTCCCGCTGAGGGAAACCGCCCAGCTGCTGCAGGCCGCGGGTATCCGCCTCTAGCGCCCCCAAGCCAACTCAATCTCCCAAAAGACATGCAACAAGACATCCTGATCAACTGGTCTCCCCAGGAAACCCGGGTGGCGGTGGTCGAACACGGCGCAGTGCAGGAGCTTCACGTTGAACGCACCCTGGAACGCGGCCTGGTCGGCAATGTGTACCTGGGCAAGGTCGCCCGCGTGCTGCCCGGCATGCAGTCGGCCTTTATCGACATCGGACTGGACCGAGCAGCCTTTCTGCACGTGGCCGATCTCATGAGCAGCATCAACAGCCGCCATGCCGACACGGATGCCCAGGCGGCTGGCGGCTTGACGTCACCGGCCATGGCGTCGTTACAGCCGATTGAAAAGCAGCTGTTCGAAGGGCAGGCCGTCATGGTGCAGGTCCTCAAAGACCCGATAGGCACCAAGGGCGCGCGGCTGACCGCGCAAATCAGCATTGCCGGCCGGTTGCTGGTGTTTTTGCCGCAGGACAACCATATCGGTGTGTCGCAAAAAATACCACCCAGGCAACGCGAAGAGCTTCGTCAACGGGTTCAGGCCCTGACTGCGGACATGGGTGGCGGATTCATACTGAGAACCAACGGCGAGGATGCGACAGACGCTGAACTGGCAGAGGACATCACCTACCTGCGCAAGACCTGGGGACGGATCAAGGATGCGTCTGTGCGTTTACCCCCCGCTTCCGTGCTGCACCAGGACCTTAATCTGCTGCAACGCGTGCTGCGCGACCTGGTGGTAGAGGAAACGCAGACCATCCGCATTGATTCACGTGAGCAGTTTGAAAAGCTGAAGGCATTTGCTGTGGAGTTCATGCCGGCAACCGAGCCGAAGCTGCAGCACTACGGTGGCGAACGTCCTATTTTTGACTTGTTCAACATTGACGAGGAAATTGCCAAAGCACTGGGCCGGCGGGTCGATCTCAAATCAGGCGGTTACCTGATCATCGACCAAACGGAAGCGCTGACAACCGTCGATGTCAATACCGGTGGATTTGTCGGTGCCCGCAACTTCGACGACACGATTTTCAAAACGAACCTGGAGGCATCGCAGGCGATTGCCCGGCAGCTGCGCCTGCGCAACCTTGGCGGCATTGTGATTGTCGATTTCATTGACATGGTCAAGGAAAACCACCGCGATGCGGTGCTGAGCGAATTTCAGAAGCAGCTCTCACGAGACCGCATCAAGACCAGTGTCAACGGGTTTTCCGCACTGGGCCTGCTGGAGATGACACGCAAGCGCACCCGCGAATCCCTGGCCCACCAGCTTTGCGAGCCCTGCGCAGCCTGCATGGGCAAAGGCGTGGTTAAAACGGCGCGGAGCGTGACCTACGACATCCTGCGCGAAATCCTGCGCGAAGCGCGGCAGTTCAACCCGCGCGAATTCAGGGTGGTGGCTTCACCCAAGGTGATCGAACTTTTCCTCGATGAAGAGAGCCAGCACCTGGCCAGCCTGAGCGACTTCATCGGTAAACCCATTTCCCTGCAGGCGGAAGCGGCGATGGCTCAGGAACAATACGACATCGTGCTGCTGTGACCTTCATGCCCCTTTCAATGTTCAGCCAGAACCGCCAGCCCATTCCCATCCTGGTCTATCACCAGATCGCCGAGGCGCCGCCAAAGGGCAGCCCTTTTCGCGGCCTGTACGTGGCACCTGCGGCCTTTGCGCGGCAAATGGCCTGGCTCAAACTACTCGGTTACACCGGCCTGTCCATGAGCGCCTTGCAACCTTACCTGCAGGGCGAGCGCAGCGGCAGGGTGATTGGCATCACTTTTGACGACGGCTACCGGAACAACCTCACGCATGCTCTGCCGGCGTTGGTGAAGCATGGCTTTTCGTCTACCTGCTACGCGGTCAGCGGGTTGTTGGGCAAAACCAATATCTGGGACGAGAACATCGGCATTCCGCAGACACCGCTGATGGACGAGGCCGAGATCCGCCAATGGGTGGCGGGCGGGCAGGAGATTGGCTCGCATACGCACCGGCACGTCAATCTGCTGGAAACCGACGAGTCTGGTTGTCGCCAGGAGATGGTGCTCGGAAAAACCGGGCTGGAGGCCGTCATAGCCCGGCCGGTCGAGCATTTCTGCTATCCCTACGGCCATTACGAGGCCAGGCACGTCGAGTTGGTCCGGGAACTGGGTTTTGCTACCGCCACCACCACACAGCGCAGTCGCTGCCATAGCGGCGCTGATCTGCTGCAGTTGCCGCGGGTGCCCGTACTGCGCTCAACCACCTTGCCGGTGTTCTGGCTCAAGATCGCCACGGCCTACGAGGACCGCCGGAAAAAATGAGCCCGCCCGATTCCCCATCCCAGAAACTGCGCGTTGCCGTCTTCAACCGCACTTTTTCGCCGACCGGCGGCGGCGCTGAGCGCTATTCCATCGCCCTGGTTGAACAACTCTCGGCCCGGCACGAAGTGCATGTGTTCGCGCAGGAAATTGATCACCAGTGGCCCGGCGTGACTTATCACAAGGTATCGGCCCCGATACGCAAGCCGCGCTGGATCAACCAGCTGTGGTTTGCCACAGCAACCTGGTGGGCGACGCGCCGCGGCTTCGACGTGGTGCACTCGCATGAAAACACCTGGCACGGCGAGGTGCAGACGGTGCACGTGATGCCGGTCAAACACAGCCTGTTCCAGGGTCGCGGTGGGCTGCGCCGCTTCCTGCGCTGGATCAAGGTTGTCACCAGCCCGCGTCTGCTGGCTTACCTGGCACTGGAGCGCGCGCGCTATACGCCGCACCCAGGCCGGCAGGTGGTGGTGACCTCCGAAAGTCTGCGGCCCATCATGGAGGCCGCCTATCCGGCGTGCCGCGCGGCCGTTTCGGTCGTGACCCCGGGCATCACGCTGCCCAACTTGCCGGTGACGGCGGATCAAAAACGCGAGGCGAGGGCTCGGCTGGGCTTGCCGGCAGAGGGCCGTTGCCTGCTGTTTGTGGGCAACGATTACCGCAAGAAGGGCCTGGAGGCTTTGCTGCAGGCTCTGATGCAACTGCCGGCCGAGGTTGTGCTGGCGGTGGTGGGCAACCCGGCCCATATTGCAGAATTCCGCGCGCTGGCCGAGACGCTCAAACTCGGTGCGCGGGTGTTCTTCCTGGGTGCGCTCAAAGACGTCAGCCCAGCCTACGAAGCCGCCGATATCCTGGTGCACCCCACCTTCGAGGACACCTTTGCGATGGTGGTGCTGGAGGCCATGGCCCACGGCCTGCCGGTGGTGGTCAGCGGGCCGAAGTATTGCGGCATCGCCGGGCTGCTGGTGCAGGGTGCCAATGCGATGCTGCTGGACGATCCCCGGGATGCGGGCGAACTGGCGCGGGTGCTGGGGGATTTGCTGGGCCAGGCCGCGCTGCGGGAAACGCTGTCAGAGGGCGCGGCGGCCTTTGCCGCGCATTACCAGTGGCGGGAAATCGCACTGCAGCAGGAGGCGCTGTACTTTTCGGCGATGGCGGTGAAGGGCGCGGATTCCTGAAAACGCCTCAGGCCACCAGCTTGAAATGCTTGCGGCTGAAGTCCAGACCGGTCAGTGTCTCCACCTGCCGCATGAAATGGTATTTGTTTTCCTTGGGCGTGGGCTTGTAGGCCGGGTCGAGGTTCAGGACCGGTTCAGCCTCGGTGGCCAGCCATTGCCGCACGGCCTCGGGGTGCGTGCCGGTAAATGGGGCGAGGGCGCGGCGGTCGAACTGGCTGTAGGTGATCTGCGCCGCCAGGGCTTCGCCCCAGTACTTGCTGACCTGGTCCAGCTTCTTCTGCATTTCCTCGTTGCGGCGTATCCAGCCGTAGTGGTAGATATGCGCGTTGGCCAGTGCGGCCTGCGGGTTGCGCCCGCGCTTGTGTCGGGTGGTCACCAGCCAGTACTGGCCATCGGGTGCATAGCTGCGTATGGTGTTGCGGATCAAACGGCATTCGCGGCGGTACCAGCCGGGGCTGATGGAGATCCAGTCGGGCGAGCCGTAAAAATGCAGGTAATCGAAGACCAGCGCCTCGACGGCCGGGTTGTTGTGGTGGCGCTCGACGCTGGCGCGTATGGCGGCCAGTTCGCCCTCATGCACGACTTCATCGCCTTCAAGGTAGAAAGCCCAGTCGCCGGTGCACGAATACTGCGCGATCATTTTCTGCTGGGCATACACAAAGCCGCGGTCGGCCATGCGCTCGTTCCACAGGGTTTCGATGATGCGGATTTTCGGGTCGCCTATGGCCTTGACGCGCTCCAGCGTGTCGTCCTCGCCCTTGCCCACTGCCACGACGAATTCATCGACCAGGGGCAACAGGGAGCGGATGGAGGCCTCAAAGGGAAAGCCCAGGCCCACGCCGTTGCGAATAAAGGTAAAGCCGCTGATGGAGACTGGCATCGGAAAATGACTTTCTAGGCTGCGCCCTGGAAGCCCAGGCGGTAAAGGTGGGCATAAGCGCCGTTGTTCTGGAGCAGCTGAGCATGGCTGCCCTGCTCGACGATGCGGCCGGCGTTCATCATGATGATGCGGTCGGCATGCTGGATGGTGGACAGCCGGTGGGCGATGATCAGCGAGGTGCGGCCCGCGGCCAGCCGCTGTATGGCTTCCTGCACGGCTTTTTCCGACTCCGTGTCCAGTGCCGAGGTGGCTTCGTCGAGGATGAGCACGGGCGCATCCTTGTACAGCGCCCGGGCAATCGCCAGCCGCTGGCGCTGGCCGCCGGACAACTGCATGGCGTTGTGGCCGAGCACGGTGTCTATACCCTGCGGCAGTTCATCGAGCAGCTGGCCCAGGTTGGCGGCGGTCAGGCAGCGCATGACCTTGTCCCTGTCGAAAGACTGACCCAGCGCGACGTTGAAGGCCATGCTGTTGTTGAACATGACGACGTGCTGGCTTACGAAGGCGAACTGCGAGCGCAGCGAAGCCAGGTCCCAGTCCCGTAGTTCCGTGCCGTCCAGCAGTATGCTGCCGGCGCTGTAGTCGACAAAGCGCGGAAGCAGGCTGGCCAGCGTGGTCTTGCCAGAACCGGACGAGCCGACCAGCGCCACGGTCTCGCCGGCGCGTATCGCCAGGCTGATGCCGTCCAACGCCGACGGCGTATCCGGCTTGTAGACAACGCTGACGCCTGAAAATTCAATGTCGCCGGCGACCCTGGCCGTGCTGAAGCTGCCGCTGCTTTCGTCCTCGATGAGGTCGACCAGGTCCAGCCCGCGCTCGATCGCTGCCAGCCCTCGCGTGATGGGCGTGGCGCCGTCGGACAAGCTTTTTATGGGGGCGATCAGCAGCAGCATGGCCGTCACGAAGGCCACGAAGCCGCCCACAGTGGTGGTGTTTTCCGAGCCCTGGAGCAGGGCGATGGAGATGACGGCCGATAGCGCCATTGCGGCCAGCACCTGGGTGATGGCGCTCATGCCTGCGTAGGCGACGGTGGATTTGATGGACAGCCGCCGCAGCGTGTTGCTCAGCGCCTCGAAGCGCGAAGCCTGACCGGCCTGCGCGCCATGCAGCCGCACGTCGCGGTGAGCCAGCACGTTTTCTTCGACGACATAGGCCAGGTTGTCCGTGGCCACCTGGCTTTCACGGGTCAACCGGTAAAGGCGGCGCGTCAGTAGCTGAATCACCAGCGCGACGGCCGGGAACAGCAAGGAGACGATCAGCATCAGCTTCCAGTTCAGGAAGAGCAAGTAAGCCACCAAGGCCACCAGCGTGAGAACGTCGCGCGCCAGCTTCATGACCGCATTGATCATCATCGACGAGCCGTTGAACACCTCGTAGACAACGGTGTTGGCGATGGCGCTGGAGGACTGGTCCGCGAACAGCGACAGGCGCGAGCTCAGCAGTTTGCCGAACATCGCCCGGCGCAGCGACTGGAGGCCCTCGTTGGTGACCTTGGCCAGGGCGTACTGCGCCAGAAACCCGGAGAGTCCTCGCAGGGTGAAAAGCAGCATCAACGTCAGTGGAACCAGCCAGAGATTGAATGAGTCCCGCTGAAATCCCCGGTCCAGGAGTGGCTTGAGTAATGCCGGTACAAACGGCTCGGTTGCCGAAGCCACGATAGTGGCGCCAATGGCCAATGCCCATCCGCCGCGTGAGCTGCTGAAATAAGGCCAGACTCTCGCAATCCTGTGCTGCAGGGACGGCTTTGATGGTGAATCCAAGGAGCCTGTTTCAGTGCTGCTGCTCATGCTATTGCTTCGTTTTTAGATCGACCAGCAGATTCTTGCGTCGGGCTGCGAAGCCCTAAAACCAGCAACAAACCGAGCAATACACAGAAAAAATCCCCGATCAGCGCGTCATAAATGGATGCATTGAAAAAGCACGAAGCAGCCAGTGCCAGCAAAGTGGACTGCACCGCCCGGGCACATGCTTTGTTCATCCCGGCGGTATCTTTGAAGATCGAAAACATCAACCCGCAAAGTAGAGCAATTCCGGGAATGCCCAGCTGAACTCCCCACAGCAGGTATTCCTGATGCGGATTTCCGTTTTGTACAGGCTTGTAATCCTGCTTTTCCCGTTGCTCAAGCCGGTTGTATTCGCTTGCCCAGCTCCCGGCCCCGGCGCCCAGAACCGGGTTGTCGCCAATCGACTGCACCGCCCTGTGCCAAAAATGGAGCCGAATGCCTGAAGAGCTTGATACTGCGCCGTAACCGGTTGCGATATCGGCACCTTTTTTAAAGGAAAAAGACTTTATTTCAGCCTGAGCTTCCACAATTCGCTGGTGCATTTTGGATGAACCAAATGAGAGAGCTACAAGAAAGATAAAAGGCAGAAGTACAGTGACTATTCGATAGCGCTTGGGTAGTTCCCACATGATGGCGCTCGACAGCAAAAGGATTGCCACCACGTGCCCGGTACGGCCACTCAGCACAAAAAAAACATTGCACAGCGCCAGGATCGCTGCCAATACAGCGAAATGTGGGCCAAAGCGCCCGGGGAAGAGGGCGCGTAAATGCCAGCAGACCGCCGCGAACACTCCGCTCATGATGCTCTGGTCCAGGTAGCTGGAGAATACGGCGTAGTTTGTCAGCGCCATATTGGAAGTGGCCCAGGGTACCGGTAGATGGAAAAAAAGCATCCAGGAACCGGCCAGCAAAAATACCTGTGCAGCAACAAATGTGGCAAACGCACACATCGCCTCGCGCGCATCGCGAACAAGAAATACGATCAGGATGATCTCAAGCAGCTTGCCATATTTTCCAACCGAGCTCAATGCATCGGTCAGTGGCGCAACGGTCCATATCAGGCTAAGCGTGAACGCGAACAGTATGACCAGCACGGCGATTGGTACGCGCAACCCTGCAAGCGGATTCTTGTATTGCCCGGTTTGTCGCATGGCCAGCAGGGTAGCGAGCCCGCAAAGCACCAGCAAAAGCTTGGCAATACTGATTATTGCCATAGACAATCCAATAGAGGCCGTGGCTATGCAAATAATGGCGAGCCGAAAATTGAGCGTCTTTTTTAACAAAATGGTCGCAGTGAGTACCTGATGAGCAGCCCGCATTATCGGTGATTCCACACTTGGCGACGAGGGGAAAGCGTACGGGTCCTCTGCTATGCTGTCAGGGGATGAAGCAACGCAACTTCACTGGTAATTCCCCCTTGTGATCTTCTGAGTAGGCATTCGTTGGCAAGCTTGTCCGTCACCATCATCACCAAGAATGAGGCCCATAACATGGAGGCCTGTTTACGCTCGGTAGCTTTCGCTGATGAGGTCGTGGTTCTCGATTCAGGCAGCAGTGATGGAACTGTGGCCATTGCCCGGTCCATGGGAGCTCGCGTCAGCATCGATCATGACTGGCCCGGGTTTGGTGCCCAGAAAAATCGCGCATTGGCCCTGGCGAGTTCCCAATGGGTTCTTTCTCTGGACGCGGACGAAAGAGTTACCCCCGAGCTTCAGCGTGAAATCATCAAAGCGCTTCAGGCGCCGGCGTTTGACGTCTATTCTTTCCCTCGTCTTTCCAGCTATTGCGGGCAATATATGCGGCATTCCGGCTGGTATCCCGATCGTGTGACGCGACTGTTTCGGCGCGAGAGTGCCCGTTTTTCGGATGATCTTGTCCATGAAAAAATTCTTACGTCGAACCCGGTGGGGCAGTTGAACTCCTCCCTGCTCCACGAAAGTTTCACAAACTTTGAGTCGGTTCTCGACAAGGCCAACCGCTATTCCAGTGCCGGTGCCCAAGTGCTGCGCAGCAAGGGTAAAAAATCGTCGATCAGCAAAGCGCTCGGCCATGGTTTTTGGGCATTCTTTCGAACCTATTTTTTGCGCTTGGGTTTCATGGACGGGCGCATGGGGCTCGTGCTTGCCATTTCAAATGCCGAAGGTACCTATTACCGCTACCTGAAGCTTTGGTTGCTGCAACGGAATTCCGGCAAGTGAACGAGCACACCGTGAAGGTCAGCTTTATTGTGCTGACCTACAACCGGACCAATGCATTGCTGGTTGTTTTGAAGTCACTCGCAAATCAATGCGGGTCGGCGCATGAGGTCATCATTGCCGATGATGGATCTCGCGCGGATGAAGTGGAGATGCTCCATAAGCAATGTCCGGACTTCAAATGCTCCGTCCGCCACGTTTGGCACCCTGACGTGGGCTTTACCGCTGCGCAGGCTCGCAACCTCGGAGCCAGTCTGGCTACGGCCGACTATCTGGTTTTTCTCGACGGAGACTGCGTTCCCGGGCCGCGCTTTGTGGCGGAGCACGCCCGCCTCGCCGAACCAGGATGTTTTGTCAATGGAAGCAGGGTGCTCATCAGCCCGCGTCTTACAGAACGTGTAGTCAATGGCGCTATTGATTTACCCAGCCGTCCTGTATCGTTCTGGATTCGCGCCCGGCTGCAGGGTGATAGCAACAAATTATTGCACCTCCTGTCCTGGCCATGGCGTTTATTCAGGGTACAACAAGGTTTTCAGTGGCAAGGCATTCGCAGCTGCAATCTGGGTGTCTGGCGGCGGGATTTTTTTAACGTCAACGGATTTGACGAAACTTTTCAGGGGTGGGGTCATGAAGATGCCGACCTGGTGTTGAGGCTCAGCCATATGGGAATTCGGCGCAAAAATGGTTTTATGGGTACGGAAGTATTTCATCTTTGGCACCGAGAGAACACGCGCGACCAGGAATCCATCAATAAAAACAGGGTGCTCCAGCGCATGAAAACTGCTGTCACGCAGGCGGAGAAAGGGCTGGGCCAGATTGCCCCCCAAACACCCATCAAAATAACGCATTTGCATTGACCTCAAAAAAACCATGAGCATCACACCCCTTATTCGCCGTCGCACCATTGCTGGAATGCTGGTTGCTGCCACGCTCCCGGCAGTGCCGGCTCTGGCGCAATTTCGCGTTGAGGTTTCCGGAGTTGGCCTGACCCAACTGCCCATTGCCATCGCCACGTTTCGGGGAGAAGCGCAGGCGCCGCAAAAGATCGGTGCCATCGTCCGGGCAGACCTTGAACGTAGTGGCATGTTTCGGCCGATCGATACCGCAGGGATCGTCGCAGATGAGAATACCCGCCCGGATCTGGCCGCCTGGAAGCAAAAAGGCGCCGATTCGATGGTGACCGGCAGCATTTCTCCGTTGGCAGACGGTCGTTTCGACGTTCGTCTTCGCCTCTGGGATATCGTGCGCGGACAGGATTTGGGAGGCCAGAGTTACACGGTAGGACCTGCTGACTTGCGGCTGTCTGCACACCGCATTTCCGATTTTGTCTATGAAAAACTCACTGGCGAAAAAGGCATTTTCTCGACGCGTATCGCTTACGTGACCAAGGCGGCCCAGAAATATAACCTCTGGGTGGCCGACTCCGATGGTGAGGGCGCGCAGTCGGCCTTGACCAGCCCCGAACCCATTATTTCGCCCGCATGGTCACCCAACGGCTCGCAACTGGCCTATGTGTCGTTTGAGTCGCGCAAGCCGGTGATCTACGCGCACGATGTGGCTTCCGGCAAGCGACGCCTGCTGGCCAACTTTCGAGGCTCCAACAGCGCGCCGGCGTGGTCACCGGACGGCAAACAGTTGGTGGCGACACTGAGCCGCGACGGCGGTTCACAGCTCTATGCGATCGGCCTCAATGGGGGCGAGCCCAAACGGCTGACCCAGTCTTCCAGCATAGACACCGAGCCTGCCTTCTCGCCCGACGGACGCTACATCTATTTCGTGAGCGACCGCGGCGGCGCGCCGCAAATCTACCGCATGAGCCCCAATGGTGGCAATGCAGAGCGGGTCACCTTTACCGGGACCTACAACATATCCCCTGCGATCAGCCCCGACGGTCGATGGCTGGCCTATGTTTCCCGGGTGGGCGGCGCCTTCAAGCTGCACGTTATGGAACTTGCCAGCGGCACGGTCACTCCAATCACCGAAACCACGGCCGATGAGAGTCCGAGCTTTGCACCCAACAGCCGGTTGATTGTGTATGCCACCCAGCAGCAGGGCAGGGAAGCCCTGATGACCACAACGCTGGACGGCAAGATCAAGGCAAGACTGTCCGGGGCAAGCGGTGACATCCGGGAGCCCGATTGGGGCCCTTTCCAGCGGTGACCGGCAACACCCGGCATTATTTTTGTTTTCCATACGGCCTATTTTTTTGTAGAGGTACCTCATGAAACGCACCGTTTTTTCAATCATCTCCTCCCTTGTCCTGGCGGCCACGCTGACAGCTTGCGGCTCTGGCGTCAAGTTGAACGACGTGCCGGTCGAGGATCGCACCGGCACGACCCAGCAAGGCGGTACACCAGGCGCGACCGGCCGTGCTGTTGCGCCGGTACAGGTTGAAGGTGCCGATGCCTCGCTGGCAGGGCCGGCCAATACCACCAAGGTCATCTACTTTGACTTCGACAGCTATGTGGTCAAGCCCGAGTTCCAGGGAGCCATCGAGGCCCATGCCAAATATCTGACGGCCAACAAGGGCCGCAAGATGGCTATTGAAGGCCATACTGACGAGCGCGGCGGCCGCGAGTACAACCTGGCTCTGGGCCAAAGGCGCGCCGAGGCAGTTCGCCGCGCGCTGGGCTTGCTGGGCGTGGCAGATGCGCAAGTCGAGGCCGTTAGCTTCGGCAAGGAAAAGCCGGCAGCTACGGGCTCTGATGAGGAATCCATGGCGAAGAATCGCCGCGCTGAACTCAACTACCGTTAAACGGAGCCCGAACCGTGAACATGTTTCGGTATGCCGCGGTAGCCGCGGCCTGCGTGCTGGCGTTCAATGCAAACGCCGGCCTGTTTGAAGACGATGAGGCCCGCCGGGCGATCCTCGATTTGCGGCAAAAGGTCGATGCGTCGCAGCTGCGCATGGCCGATGACGTGCGGAAAAACACGGAAGACAATGCCCAGTTGCGCCGCAGCGTACTCGACCTGTCCAACCAGATTGAGGCACTGCGCAGCGAAGTCGCCAACCTGCGTGGGCAGAACGAAAACCTGACGCGCAGCGTGGCCGAGATGCAGCGCACCCAGAAAGACCTGACGACAGGCGTGGACGAGCGTCTGCGCAAGTTCGAACCCGGCAAAGTCAATGTGGACGGCAAGGAATTTGTGGCCGAGCCCGCTGAAAAACAGGAGTTCGAAACCGCACTGGCTACGCTTCGCAAGGGCGACTTCGCAGCAGCGCAGACGAGCTTCCTGGGCTTCCTGAAGCGTTATCCGCAAACCGGCTACCGGACATCGTCCCTGTTCTGGCTGGGCAATGCGCAGTACGCCCTGCGCAACTACCGCGATGCGGTGACCAATTTCCGCTCGCTCGTGACGGCTGAACCCGATCATATGCGTGCGCCGGAGGCCATGCTTTCGCTGGCCAACTGCCAGGTGGAACTCAAGGACACCAAGTCGGCCCGCAAGACGCTGGAGGACCTGGTCAAGACCTATCCCCAGGCCGAGGCGGCTTCCGTCGCCAAGGAACGGCTGGCCAAGCTGAAGTAAGCCGCACCTCGGGCAGGCTATCCGGCCGGCCCGGGGGCAAAGATCATTCGCCCCTAAAATCGGGCGATGGACATCTCCGCACTCAACAGTCTCACGGCCCAGGTTCTCTGGGCCGGTTTCATTCTCGCCATGGTTTTTGGCGCGATTGCCCAGCGAACGCACTTCTGCACCATGGGCGCCGTCAGCGACATCGTGAACATGGGTGACTGGACCCGTATGCGCATGTGGGGAATGGCGATCGGCGTCGCCATGATCGGTTTTTTCACCCTGGCCGCTGCCGGTGTGATTGACCCCGCCAAGACCTTGTACGCCTCCAACCGGTTTATCTGGCTCTCTGCGCTGGTGGGCGGCACGATGTTCGGTTTTGGCATGGTGCTGGCCTCGGGCTGCGGGAGCAAGACGCTGGTGCGTATCGGAGGAGGCAGCCTCAAATCCGTCGTGGTGTTCGCCGTGATGGGCATCGCGGCTTTCGCCACACTCAAGGGCATCACCGCCGTGGTTCGGGTGGCCACGGTCGACAAGGTGGCCGTTGAGTTCGCGGTCAATGCGACCCTGCCGAACTGGGTGGCGGGCGCCATCGGCATAACGCCCGCTGCCGCCGGCATAGGCCTGGCCATCCTCATCGGACTGGGCCTCATCGTCTGGGCCTTGTTCGGCAAAGAGTTCCGGCGCTTCGACAACCTGCTCGCGGGCTTGGGCATAGGCGGCGTCATTGCGGCCATGTGGTGGGTCAGCGGGCATCTCGGTTATGTGGCCGAGCATCCGGAGACGCTGCAGGAGGCCTTCCTGGCCACCAACTCGGGCCGGGCCGAGGCACTGAGCTTTGTCTCGCCGGTGGCCTATACCGTAGACTGGTTGATGTTCTTCAGCGACAAGAGCAAGGTGCTCACCCTGGGCATCGTGTCTGTGTTCGGGGTGGTGGCCGGCTCGGCCGTCTATGCCCTGCTGTCGCGCAGTTTCCGCTGGGAAGGCTTTCGCGACGCGGAAGACACCGCCAACCACCTGGTGGGCGCAACGTTGATGGGCGTGGGCGGCGTCTGCGCCATGGGCTGCACTGTAGGGCAGGGCCTGTCGGGCATCTCGACCCTGAGCGCCACCAGCTTTGTGGCGCTGGCGGCCATTCTCGCGGGCTGCGTGGCGGGATTGAAGTACCAGATCTGGCGGCTGGAACGTTCTGCCTGAGCACGTCCCGGCAACGATCCGCATTTCCAATGACATCCCTCATCGAAGAACTTCCCGCCGACTTGGAGCGCCGGTTCGGCGGCCTGGCGCGCCTTTACGGCGCGGCGGGGGCGCAGCGCATACGCCAGGCGCACGTTGTGGTTGTGGGTCTGGGCGGCGTGGGTTCCTGGGCGGCCGAGGCCGCGGCCCGCAGCGGCGTGGCCCGCCTGACCTTGATCGACCTCGACCACATCGCCGAATCGAACATCAACCGCCAGGTCCATGCGCTGGACAGCACGCTGGGGCAGGCCAAGGTGCAGGCCATGCGCGAACGCATCGCGCAGATTCACCCGGGCTGCCGCGTGGACGGCATCGAGGAATTTGTCGACACCGCCAACTGGCCGGGCATCCTGGGCCTCGAAGAGGGCTTTGACCGCAAGCAGCTGGCCGTCATCGACGCCTGCGACCAGGTGAAAGCCAAAACCGCCATGGCAGCTTGGGCGATTGCCAACAAGGTGAATCTGGTCAGTGTAGGCGCCGCGGGCGGCAAGCGGCTGGCGCACCGCGTGGACATCGACGACCTGTCGCTGGTCACGCACGACCCTTTGCTGGCGCAGCTGCGTTACCGCCTGCGCAAGGAGCACGGCGCGGCGCGCAAAGGCAAGATAGGCGTGGCCTGCGTGTTCAGCCGCGAAGCCGTGCTGCAGCCCGATGCGGCCGCTCAGAGCGACGGTAGCCTGAACTGCCACGGTTATGGATCGGTCGTGAGCGTGACCTCGACCTTCGGGTTGTGCGCGGCCGGCTGGGCACTCGACAAAATTGCGGCCTGAGTTTTTGCGGAGGCTTAAAAAATCACGCTATAATTCAAGGCTTTGCTGCCCTCGAAGCAGCAAATACCGGGATGTCTCGCAAGATACGTTCTTGGGACCATAGCTCAGTTGGTAGAGCAGCGGACTTTTAATCCGTTTGTCGTGGGTTCGACCCCCGCTGGTCCCACCAGAATTTCCGGGTTCTTAGCTCAGTTGGTAGAGCAGCGGACTCTTAATCCGTAGGTCGACAGTTCGAATCTGTCAGAACCCACCAAGTACATCAAGGACCTGGCCGCAAGGCCAGGTCCTTTTTTGTTGTTCTGCTGACAAACTCCCGAAGGCGGGCTTTGCGGGCTCAAGCCGAGTAGCCCAGCAAGGGCAGCTCCATCTCCGCCTGCTTCGCCACCCGGATACAGTCTTTCATGTGCTCTTCGCCCAGGTAGCGTATCGCCGCATAGCCGACTGCGGCCGACACGATCTGGCCAGCCAGTGGCACATACTTGGCAACCTGTTTGGTGGTCAGGCGAACGCCGATCTTGGTGGCAGCCTTGATGACAAGGTCACGGCTGATAAATTTTCCGATGAGCACCGAACCTACCAGCGTGACGGCTTTTTGCACCTGGTCGCGCTTTCTGGGCTCCAGCCTGTCAAGCTGTTGGGGCGTGAGACCGAACTCCCTGTTGATTTCCGGGATGAGCCGGGACAGCATCGCAGCGTCCACCGCCCAGTCCAGCCCGGGCACCGGCACGGCGCTGGCTGCGGCCGCCACCATGGCACGCTTGTTCAGCAGCTTGCGGCTGCGTTTGACGGCGGCTTCAAGTGCCGCGTCGTCCGCGGCCATATGCAAGGCTGAAGGCATCAATCGGGCCCTTTCAAAATGGGGTGACCTCGGCGGCGTGGTGCCGTCAAGGATCCTTTCGCCACTTTACACCGCAGCCGTCTCGATCTGTTCGGTCAGCTCAAGCCACCGTTCTTCCAGCATGTCTATTTCGCCCTCGATGGCCTTGAGGCGCTTGCCGGTCTGGGCGATCTCTGCGGGCGCAGTGGTGGTGGTCAGCAAGCCCTGCAGGCTGTCGCGTTCTGCGGCCAGCGCTTTCATGCGAAGGTCGATTTTCTCGATTTCCTTGCGAAGCGGTTTGGTGGCTTCGGCCTGTTGCTGACGGCGCTGCGCATCAAGCTTGCGCTGTTCGGGCGTCTCGCGGGGCACGGGTTTCTTTTCTTCGGCCGCCGCAGGGGGTGTAACCGACTTGGCAGTGGCAACCGGGGCCGCGCTGCCGGCTTTCTTGGCTTCCTCGCGCTGACGTTTGGCATGGTCGAGCAAGTATTTCTGGTAGTCGTCCAGGTCGCCGTCAAAGGGGGCGACGCCGCCTTGGGACACCATCCAGAATTCATCGCAGACGGCGCGCAGCAGTGCGCGGTCGTGGCTCACCAGCATGACGGTGCCTTCAAACTCATTGAGTGCCATCGACAAGGCTTCACGCGTGGCCAAGTCCAGGTGGTTGGTCGGCTCATCAAGCAGCAGCAGGTTGGGGCGCTGCCAGACGATCATGCACAGCACCAAGCGTGCTTTTTCACCGCCACTCATGCTGCCCACGGCCTGTTTGACCATGTCGCCGCCAAAATTGAAATTACCCAGGAAGCTGCGCAAATCCTGCTCACGCGTAGGCTGGTTGCCCATCTTGCCGGCGGCGGTGACTTCCTTGACAAGGCGGATCATGTGCTCCAGCGGGTTGTCGGCCGGGCGCAGCACGTCCAGCTCCTGCTGGGCGAAGTAGCCGATGTTCAGTCCCTTGCCCTCAATCATCTCGCCGCTGATGGGCACGAGTGCCCGGGCCACGGTCTTCACGAGCGTGGACTTGCCCTGGCCGTTGGCGCCCAGGATGCCAATGCGCTGGCCGGCCAGCACTGACTTGCTGACGTTCTGCACGATGACTGTGGGCGGCGTACCTTCCGGGGAATCTTCAAGCGGTGGGTAACCGAAGTAGGCGTTCTGCATCGACAGCATGGGGTTGGGCAGGTTGGCCGGCTCCTTGAACTCGAAGGTGAAGTCGGCCTCGGCCAACAGCGGCGCGATTTTCTCCATGCGGTCCAGTGCCTTGACGCGGCTTTGCGCCTGCTTGGCCTTGCTGGCTTTGGCTTTGAAGCGGGCGATGAACTTCTGCAGGTGGGCGATCTTGTCCTGCTGCTTGGAAAACGCAGTCTGTTGCAGCGCCATTTGCTCGGAACGCAAATCTTCGAACTTGCTGTAATTGCCGCCGTAACGAGTGAGTTTTGCGCTTTCGATATGCACCGTCACGTCGGTCACGGCGTCGAGAAATTCGCGGTCATGGCTGATGACCAGCATGGTGCCCTGGTAGCGCTTGAGCCAGGCTTCCAGCCAGACCAGCGCGTCCAGGTCCAAATGGTTGGTGGGCTCGTCCAGCAGCAACAGGTCAGACGGGCACATCAGCGCGCGCGCCAGCTGCAGTCGCATGCGCCAGCCGCCGGAAAAGCTGTTGACCGGGTTGTCCAGTTCGCTGACCTTGAAGCCCAGGCCCAGGATCAGCGCTTGGGCGCGCGCCTGCGAGTCGTGCGCGCCGGAGTCGTACAGCTCCATGTAGGCGTGCGCCATGCGGTCGCCGTCACCGCTTTCTTCGGCGGCCGCCACCTCGGCTTGTGCGGCCATCAGCACCACGTCGCCTTCGATCACGTAGTCGGTGGCGCTTTGCTCGGTTTCGGGCATGTCCTGCGCAACCTGCGCCATGCGCCACTGCGTAGGAATCGAAAATTCGCCGCCGTCTTCATGCAGCGTTCCGTTGAGCATCGCGAACAAAGAGGATTTGCCCGCGCCGTTACGCCCCACCAGGCCAACGTTTTCGCCGGGGTTGAGGGTGACGGACGCGCCATCCAGAATCACTTTGGCGCCGCGGCGCAGCACGACGTTTTTAAGGGTAATCATTTAATTAAAGCTTCAGGAAAAGTATTCGGGGTGGCGGGGCGTCGCACACGCTTGCCAAGCAAGCGCTGCGCCAGTCATTCAGGCCGGGGCTGAGCGCCAGCCTGGCCTTCAGGCCAGTTGTTCGCGCGTCAGCAGCAAGACCTGGTCGGCGCCCGAGCTGGTTTCGAACCACAGCGGTTCAAGCGTCGGGAAAGCGCGCTCAAAATTCTCGCGCTCATTGCCGATTTCCAGCACCAGCACAGCATTTTCGCTCATATGGCGTGCGGCGCTTTGAAAAAGGTCTCGAATGAAGTCCATGCCATCGGTGCCGCCGTGCCGGTTACCGTCCAGTGCCAGGCCGGGTTCAGCCCGGAACTCGGCCGGAAGGGCTGCCATGCTGGCAGCGTTCACATAGGGCGGGTTGCACAAAACCAGGTCATACAGGCCCGCGCAGGCAGCCATGCCGTCAGATTCGATCAGCGTGATGCGGCCGTCCAGGTGATGACGGTCCACATTGATACGGGCCACCTCCAGGGCGTCCAGGCTGATGTCGGCGGCGTCCACCAACACATCAGGGTAGGTCATGGCCGCCAGCACCGCGAGGCTGCCGTTACCGGTGCAGAGGTCAAGCACGCGGTGGGTGTGCTCGCCCAGCCAGGGGTCTATGCTGGCGTCGGCCAGCAGCTCGGCAATGAGGGAGCGTGGAATGATCACACGCTCATCGACATAAAAGGGCACGCCCATCAGCCAGGCTTCGTTCGTCAGGTAAGCCGCCGGCTTGCGGGTGCTGATGCGTGCTTCCAAAAGCATAGCTGCTTGCGCATGTTCCTCTTGTGTTACCGGCCGATTCTCTACAGAATCCAGGTCGTCCAGTGGCAACCCAAGCTTCCACAGCACCAGCCACGCGGCCTCGTCGAAGGCGTTGGTCGTGCCTTGCCCGAATCCGTCTGAAAAGTGCAGGCCTGCCGCTTCCAGCCTGGCGGCCATTTGCTCGACCAGCGCCAGCACCGTCAGCGGTGCAGCAGGAGTTGCCGGGCTCGTCATGCTGCCGCCAGCCGTTCCAGAACACCTTTGTAGATGTTTTTGAGCGGATCGAGTGAGCTCACCAGAACATGCTCGTTGATCTTGTGGATCGAAGCGTTGAGGGGACCGAATTCAATGACCTGCGGGCAGATTTTGGCGATAAAGCGGCCGTCACTCGTACCTCCCGTGGTGGATAGTTCGGTTTTCAGGCCGGTTTCAGCCTGGATCGCTCCACGCACCGCATCCACCAGTGTGCCTGGAGTGGTCAGAAAGGGGAGACCGCCCAGGGTCCATTTCAGGTCATATTCCAGCTGGTGCCGGCTGAGCACGGCCTGCAGGCGTTGCTGCAGGCTCTCCGGCGTGGATTCGGTGCAGAAGCGGAAATTGAAGTCCACCACCAGTTCGCCCGGAATGACGTTGGACGCGCCGGTGCCACCGTGGATGTTGGAGACTTGCCAGCTCGTGGCCGGGAAGAAGGCATTGCCTTTGTCCCACTCGGTGGCCACCAGTTCGGCCAGCGCAGGTGCAAACAGGTGGATGGGGTTTTTGGCCAGGTGCGGGTAGGCAATATGGCCCTGCACGCCCTTGACAGTGAGCTTGCCGCTCATGGTGCCACGGCGGCCGTTCTTGATCATGTCGCCCAGGCGCTCGACCGAGGTGGGTTCGCCCACGATGCAATAGTCCAGCGTTTCGCCGCGCGCTTTCAGCTGCTCGCAGACCATGACCGTGCCGTCCACGGCGGGGCCTTCCTCGTCGCTGGTGATCAGGAAGGCGATCGACAAGGCCGGATCCGGGTGGGCGGCCAGGAATTCCTCGACCGCAACCACCATGGCCGCAATCGACGTTTTCATGTCGGCGGCGCCACGGCCATACATTTGTCCATCACGATGGCTGGGGGTGAACGGGTGGCTGTGCCACTGGTCGAGGGGGCCGGTGGGCACCACGTCGGTGTGGCCGGCGAATACCAGTGTTTTGGCAGGCGTGGTTTCAGCGCCATTTGCTATCAATTCAGGAGCTGCTTGCGCTCGTCCTGACTGGTCTGCAGGCCTAAAGTCCTTCAATTTCCCTTCGCGTTTAGCCCACAGGTTGGTGACGCGGAAGTCGGCGGGGCCACTGACGATGGTTTCACATTGAAAACCCAGCGGCGCCAGCCGGGCGATCAGCATGGCCTGGCAGTCGGCGTCGTCAGGCGTGACGGAGGGGCGGGAAATCAGCTGTTCGGCCAGATGCAGGGTTCGGGACATGTCGTTTAGGGCCTGTTAACACCGGCCCGAAAACGAGCGCGGCCGTGTTTTTAGTGTTTCACGTCCAGCGTGATTTCCGTAAAGGACGGTTCGTCATCCGGGTCCTCTTCAGGCTCCAGTGTCTTGGCCTTGATGGCAAAGTCATTTTCCAGCCGCCACATCAGGTTGGTCGGCGAGTCGGCGTAGAGAACACCTTCCTTGCGTGTGACGGTGCCGGCCACGATCAGCTTGGCGATGTCCTGCTCGAAGGTCTGTGAGCCTTCGGCCATGGATTTTTCCATCGCTTCCTTGACGCCTGAAAAATCGCCTTTTTCGATCAACTCGGAGATCAGCTTGGTGTTGAGCATGACTTCCACCGCCGGCGTTCGGCCGCCGTCCTGGGTGCGCAGCAGGCGCTGCGACACGATGGCCTTGAGCGCGGCACCCAGATCACCCAGCATGGTGCTGCGCACTTCCACCGGGTAAAAGCTCAGGATCCGGTTCAGCGCTTGGTAGCTGTTGTTGGCGTGCATGGTCGCCAGGCACAAATGGCCCGACTGCGCATAGGCAATGGCCGCCGACATGGTTTCGCGGTCGCGGATTTCACCGATCAGGATGACGTCAGGCGCCTGGCGCAACGCATTTTTCAGCGCTACTTGCAGCGATTGTGTATCGCTGCCGACCTCCCGCTGATTCACGACAGACTTCTTGTTGGTGAACAAAAATTCGACCGGGTCTTCGATGGTGAGGATGTGACCCAGCGTTGTCTCGTTGCGCAGATCGATCATGGAGGCCAGCGTGGTGCTTTTGCCGGCGCCGGTGGAACCCACCATCAGCAGCAGGCCGCGCTTTTCCATGATCAGGTCGGCCAGGATGGGCGGCACGTTCAGGCTTTCCAGTGGCGGGATTTCGCTGGGGATGTAGCGGATCACGGCGGCGTAGGTGCTGCGCTGCTTGAATCCGCTGATACGGAAGTTGCCCAGGCCGGCAATCGGCAACGCCATGTTGAGCTCACCCATTTCCTCCATCTCTTCGATGCGCTCGGGCGGCAATACCTCGGCCAGCAGGTTGCGCGGTGCCTCCGGCGGCAGGATCTGCGCATTGATCGGGATGGCCTGGCCATTGATCTTGATCAGGGCGGGCGAATGGGCCGACAGGTAGACGTCAGACGCCTTCTTGTCCACCATCAAACGCAGGATTCTTTCCATCGTGCTCATAGTCCACCCTCTTGATTGAAATGAAATACAACGTTGGCCACCCGACTTACGGTTCCTCGCCAGCAGGGGCCGCGGAACCGGCTTTGCCGGGCCGCAGGCGCAGCGGCCCCCTCGGGGGGCAGCGCACTACGCGAAGCGAGAAGCGTGGGGGCCATGTCTAGTCGCGGAGTAAATCGTTCAGGCTGGTGGTGGAACGGGTTTTTGCGTCCACGCGCTTGACGATCACCGCGCAGTACATGCTGTACTTGCCGCCGGCCTTTGGCAGGTTACCCGACACCACGACGGAGCCTGCAGGAATACGGCCGTAGGTGACGGTGTCGGCTTCGCGGTCGTAAATCGGCGTGCTCTGGCCGATGTAGACACCCATAGAAATCACCGAATTTTCTTCGACGATCACGCCTTCGACCACTTCAGAGCGTGCGCCGATAAAGCAGTTGTCTTCAATGATGGTGGGGTTGGCCTGCAAAGGCTCCAGCACGCCGCCCAGGCCGACGCCGCCGGAAAGATGCACGTTGTTGCCGACCTGTGCGCAGCTGCCCACGGTGGCCCAGGTGTCGACCATGGTGCCTTCGCCAACCCATGCGCCGATGTTGACGTAGCTGGGCATCAGGATCGCGCCCTTGGCGATGAAGCTGCCGCGGCGGGCCACGGCGGGGGGCACCACGCGCACACCGGTTTCGCGCATTTCGGCTTCGCTCAGGTGCGCAAATTTGGTTTTGACCTTGTCGAAAAAGCCGAGGTCACCGGCGCGCATCAGTTCGTTGTCTTTCAGGCGAAAGCTCAGCAGCACGGCTTTCTTGATCCACTGGTGCGTCGTCCATACGCCCACGCTTTCGCGGGTGGCCACGCGCAGCGAGCCATTGTTCAGCTGGGAAATCGTTTGCTCCACTGCCTCCAGGATGTCCTTGGGCGCCGACTTGGGCGACAGGTTGGCGCGGTCTTCCCAGGCGGCGTCAATGGTTTGCTGGAGCGCTTGCAGGTTGGCTTGAGTCATGAGAATGGTTTTTCAGTGAACTTTGGATTGGATGAACTGGACGATGCGCTCTGCGGCCTCCACGCATTCGGCCGTTTCTGCCACCAGCGCCATGCGGATTCTGCCGGCGCCGGGGTTGTAGCCCTGCGCATCGCGTGCCAGGTAACTGCCCGGCAACACCACGACATTGTAAAGAGCGAGCAGCTCGCGCGAAAACGCGGTGTCCGAACCCCTGAATGCCTCGGGGATTCCGGCCCACAGGTAAAAGCCTGCATCGGGCAGGGCGACGTCCATCACCGCCGACAGCAGGGGCGTGACTTTGGTGAATTTTTCGCGGTACATGGCGCGGTTGTCCACCACGTGCTGCTCGTCGTTCCATGCGGCGATGCTGGCCGCCTGCACGATGGGACTCATGGCGCTGCCGTGGTAGGTACGGTAGAGCAAAAACGGCTTGATCAGCGCCGCATCGCCCGCCACAAAGCCGCTGCGCAGGCCCGGCACGTTGCTGCGTTTGGAGAGGCTGGTAAGGGAAATCAGGTTTTTGAAGTCATGCCGGCCCAGCTGGGAAGCCGCCTGCAACCCCCCCAAGGGTGCCTCGTCACGGAAGTAAATCTCGCTGTAGCACTCGTCGGAAGCAATCACAAAGCCGTAGCGATCACTGAGCTCAAACAGCAGCTTCCATTCAGGCAGCGACATCACCGAACCGGTGGGGTTGCCGGGCGAACAGACGAACACCAACTGGGTTTTGGCCCATACCTCAGTCGGCACGGCCGCCCAGTCGATGCCGAAGTTGCGCGCCGGGTCGCTGGGCGCAAACCAGGTCTGGGCGCCCGCCAGCAGGGCTGCGCCTTCATAAATTTGATAGAACGGATTCGGGCAGACCACGGTGGCACCCGGTTTGCTGGCGTCCAGCACGGTTTGCGCCAGTGAAAACAGCGCCTCGCGCGAGCCGTTGACCGGCAGGACTTGTGTGGCCGGGTCCAGTTTCAGGCCATAGCGGCGGGCCAGCCAGTCGGTCATGGCCTGGCGCAGCTTCGGCTCCCCCAGCGTACCGGGGTAACTGGCCAGGCCGCCCAGGCTGGCTGTCAGCGCATCCTTGATGAGCTGGGGCGTGGCATGGCGCGGTTCGCCTATGCCAAGGCTGATGGGTTTATAGGCCGGATTGGGGGTGACATCGGCGTGCAACTGGCGCAGCCGTTCAAACGGATAGGGCTGGAGGCGTGAAAGCAGGGGATTCATGCCCTGATTATCCAGCCTCGCCTTGCAGACCCGCCGCCGGTCTGGGTTGCGGCTTGTCACGCCCCGATCTGATTGCTATCAAATTAATAGCTTCTCGCGCCTGTTCTTATTGGGCTCCAGGCCAATTCAATCTAAATTTCCCCGCTAGCCAGCCATTTTCAGGCAGCGAAGGGCCTGGCGTCACCCTGACAGACCGCCGCCGTGCGAAGCAAAGTGTTTCACGCCGGGCCCGTCAAGGGCCTTTTTCCCGGCAAAATCTGCGTCCCGCTCGGGTAACATGGCGGACCGTGCGCTACTGAAAGTGGTACACGGCGTGTGTCAGCGTTTTTCCGTAAAACGCCATAAAAATCAATGAGTTAGGGCTGTAATTCCCTACCTCAGGCTCAAAAAAACAGGGACAGCCGTGCGTCTCAATTCGATCAAGCTATCTGGTTTCAAATCATTCGCAGAGCCCACCAATTTCGTACTGCCGGGCCAACTGGTCGGCGTGGTGGGCCCTAACGGTTGCGGCAAGTCCAACATCATGGACGCAGTGCGCTGGGTGCTGGGCGAAAGCAAGGCCTCCGAGCTGCGCGGCGAGTCCATGCAGGACGTCATCTTCAACGGCACCACCACACGCAAGCCCGCCAGCCGCTCCAGTGTGGAACTGGTGTTTGACAACGCCGACCACCGCGCCGGCGGCCAGTGGGGCCAGTTTGTCGAGATCGCCGTCAAGCGCGTGCTGACGCGCGACGGCACCTCCAGCTACTACATCAACAACCAGCCGGTGCGCCGCCGCGACGTGCAGGACGTGTTTCTGGGCACCGGCCTGGGCCCGCGCGCCTACGCCATCATCGGCCAGGGCACCATCAGCCGAATCATCGAGTCCAAACCCGAAGAGCTGCGTCTTTTCCTCGAAGAAGCCGCCGGTGTCTCCAAGTACAAAGAGCGCCGCCGCGAGACCGCAAACCGCCTGTCGGACACCCGCGAAAACCTGACCCGCGTCGAAGACATCCTGCGCGAGCTGAACGCCAATCTGGACCGGCTTGAAAAGCAGGCCGAGGTGGCCATGCGTTACAACGCGCTGAATGCCGATGCGAGCCTGAAGCAGCACCAGCTGTGGTTCCTCAAACGCGCCGAAAGCGAAGCCGACCAGTCCAAGGTCAAGGCCGACGCCGAAAAGGCCGTGAACGACCTGGAAAGCCGCGTGGCCGACCTGCGCCACATCGAGGCCGACCTGGAAACCATTCGTCAGGCGCATTACTCGGCCGGCGACCAGGTCAACCAGGCCCAGGGCAAGCTGTATGAGGCCAGCGCTGAAGTCGGCCGCCTGGAGGCCGAGATCCGCTTCGTGGTCGACGGCCGCCAGCGCGTCGAGCAACGCCTGGCCCAGTTGAAAGAACAAACCGCCCAATGGGCCACGCGCAAGGAAGACGCCGCCGTTGAGACGGAAAACCTGGCTGCGCAAGCCATTGAAGCCGAGGAAAAAGCCGAGCTGCTGGCTGCGCAAACAGAAGAGCATCAGACCCAGCTGCCCGCCCTCGAAGACGCCCTGCGTCAGGCACAAGCCAAGGCCAATGAGCAGCGCGCCAGCGTCGGACAGGTGCAGCAGCAAATCCAGGTGTTGGCCGCCGACCAGCGCAACATCGAAGAGCAGTCGCGCAGCCTGGGGTTGCGGCTGGAAAAGCTCACGGCAGACCGCAACGCGCTGAACGCACCCGACGAAGCGCGCCTGGCCAACCTGAACACACAGTTCACCGCCGCGCAAGAAGCCCAAGCTGAAGCCGAGGCCCGCCTGCACGAGCTGACCGACAGCGTGCCGCAGCTCGACGAAGAGCGCCGCACGCTGCAGCACACCGTCAACACCGAATCCGCCAAGCGGGCCGACCTGTCGGCACGCATGGAAGCGCTCAAGGCCTTGCAGGAAAAGGTCAAGACTGACGGCAAGCTCAAGCCCTGGCTGGCCAAGCACGGCCTCGATGGCCTGCAAGGCCTGTGGAGCCGCATCCACATCGAACAAGGCTGGGAAAACGCGCTTGAAGCTGCACTGCGTGAGCGCCTGGGCGCACTCGAAGTCAGCCGGCTCGACATGGTGCGCGGTTTTGCCGGCACCGATGGCCGCGACACGCCGCCGGCCAAGCTCTCGTTTTATTCGCCGCCCAGCGCCGCCGCGCCCGCACGCACCAACGCTGCGATCAACCTCAAACCACTGACCGAACTGCTGCGCCTCAATGATGCCGGCCAGTCGGCATTGCTGGGTGACTGGCTGCAGGGCTGCTATACGGCCCAAGGCCTGGACGACGCCCTGGCCGCGCGCGACAAGCTGCAGGCCGGCGAAGTGATTTATGTGCAAAGCGGCCATGCCGTCACGCACCACAGCGTGAGCTTTTACGCCCAGGATTCCGAACAGGCCGGCTTGCTGGCCCGCGCCCAGGAGATCGAAAACCTCGACAAGCAGCTCAAGGCCCAGGCGCTGATCAGCGAAGAGGCCCGCTCCGCGCTGATACGCGCCGAAGCCGCCTATGCCGACGCCGCCCAGCGCCTGGCCACGGCACGCCGCGAAACCGCCGAAGGCCAGAGCCGTACCCATGAGCTGCAGGTCGAAGTGCTGCGCCTGACGCAACTGGCCGAGCAGACCCGGGCGCGCAGCGAGCAGATCCAGGCCGACATGGCCGAAATCGAAGCGCAGCTCGGCGAACTGCAGGAGCGCAAGGTTACCGCCGAAGGCCGCTTTGAAGAGCTGGACATGCAACTGGCCGACAGCCAGGAACGCCATGCGCAGCTGGACGACCGCGTGATCGAAACCGAGCGCAAGCTGGGCGAATCACGTGAGCAGCAGCGCACGCTGGAACGCCAGGCGCAGGAAGCCACGTTTGCATTGCGCAGCCTGGCGTCCCGCCGCGAAGAACTGACCCGCTCCATTGACATTGCCGCTCAGCAGGCCAGCTCCATCGCGAGCGAGGAAGCGCAAGCCCGCGAAGAGCTCACGCGCCTGACAGACGCCGCCGCGCAGGCCGGCCTGCAAAGCGCACTGAGCGTGAAGCTTGAGCGTGAAGCCGACCTGGGTGCCAAGCGCAGCCAGTACGACGACCTGACCAGCAAGCTGCGCGCCAGCGATGAGCGGCGCCTGCAACTGGAGCGCGAGCTTGACCCGCTGCGCCAGCGCATCACCGAGTTCCAGCTGAAAGAGCAGGCCGCGCGTCTGGGCTTTGAGCAATACGCGCAGTTGCTGGCCGACGCGCAGGCCGACCTGGCTGCGGTGGAGCAATCCATCCAGTCCGGCAATGTGCGCCTGACCGGCCTGCAAGGCGAAATTGACCGCATCAACCGCGAAATCCAGTCGCTGGGTGCCGTCAACCTGGCCGCGCTGGACGAGCTGAGCACCGCGCGCGAACGCAAGCAATTCCTTGACGCGCAGTCTGCCGACCTGAATGAAGCCATGACCACGCTGGAAGATGCGATCAAGAAGATCGATATCGAAACGCGCGACCTGCTCTCGAGCACCTTCGAGACGGTCAACGGCCATTTCGGCCGCATGTTCCCCGAACTCTTTGGCGGCGGCAACGCCAAGCTCATGATGACAGGCGAGGAAATCCTCGATGCCGGGGTACAGGTGATCGCCCAGCCGCCCGGCAAAAAGAACCAGACCATTCACCTGCTGTCAGGCGGAGAAAAGGCGCTCACAGCCATCGCCCTGGTGTTTGCGATCTTCCAGCTCAACCCCGCGCCTTTCTGTTTGCTCGATGAGGTCKACGCGCCGCTGGACGACGCCAACACCGAGCGCTACGCCAAGCTGGTGCGCTCCATGAGCAAGGAAACGCAGTTCCTCTTCATCAGCCACAACAAGATCGCCATGGAAATGGCCGAACAGTTGATTGGCGTGACCATGCAGGAGCAGGGCGTTTCGCGCATCGTGGCGGTGGACATGGAAGCTGCCATCGGTTTCGCTGAGGCAGCATGAACACCGGGGTTTTATGCCAGCAGGGGCCGCGGAACCGGCTTTGCCGGGCCGCAGGCGCAGCGGCCCCCTCGGGGGGCAGCGTACTACGCGAAGCGAGAAGCGTGGGGGCTGAATGAGCACTTTGCAGATCAGTCTGGCGGTGGTGGGCGGGCTGGTGCTGGCCGGTGTGGTGGCACACAGCGCCTGGTCGTCGCGCAGGAACCTGCCCAAGCAGGCCACACCGGAAGCCCCCGCACCCGAGCAAGAGCTTGCACCCGCACAAAGTGGCGAAGGTGCCGCTGCTGAACGGCTGGAACCCAGCTTTGACGTGGATTCTGGCCTGGCATCGCTGGCCTCGCTCGCCACGATGAATGCATCCGACAGAAAGCCAGGTCTTGACGTGCTGATTGATGCCGTTGCGCCCGTGGTGATTGAGGGCATGGTGTCGGGCGAAGCCGCGCTTGCCGCCATGCCCAGCACGCGCCGGGCCGGCAGCAAGCCTTTCGGCGTTGAAGGCCTGAGCATCATTACCGGCGAATGGGAATTTCCCACAGCAGGGCATCGTTACAGCGCCTTTCAGTGCGGCGTGCAGCTGGCCAACCGCACCGGTGCGCTCAACCAGATTGAATACTCTGAATTCGTGATGAAGGCGCAGGCGTTTGCCGATGCGGTGGGCGGTGAGCCGGAATTTCCGGAAATGCTGGACGAGGTGGCGCGAGCCCGCGAACTCGACCAGTTTGCCAGCGGCCATGACGCACAGCTGAGCTTTACCCTGCGCGCCGTCAACACCGCCTGGAGCCCGGGTTATGTCCACCAAAGTGCGGCGCGGCTGGGCTTCGTTCCCGGCTCCATTCCCGGGCGCATGGTATTGCCAGCGAACCAGCAGGGGCAGGCCCCCATCCTGGGGCTGGCCTTCGACACACAGGCCGCCATGGCAGAAGACCCGGAGCAGACGGCGCTGCGTGAACTGACGCTGTCGCTCGACGTTCCACAGGTTTCCCGCTCCGAGCAGCCCTTTGCTCGCATGTGCGAAGCCGCGCTGTCCCTGGCTGCCAACATGGACGGTGTG
The DNA here is from genome assembly GCF_056402835.1 of Polaromonas sp. P3_B4. NCBI lineage: Bacteria > Pseudomonadati > Pseudomonadota > Betaproteobacteria > Burkholderiales > Comamonadaceae > Polaromonas > Polaromonas sp. P3_B4. Next base: position 1,456,966 of record NZ_JBFUGQ010000001.1, on the reverse strand, counting down.
ATCATCGACGACAACGGCAATCTGATCCGGCCCGAGGCAATGGAAGTCATCCACGCCGACCTGGAACAGCTTTATGACACGCTGGACAGCCGCGATCTGTCGGCGGGCTCGGTGCTAGGGCGCCGGCTTTTCTCTTGATTTTCCCGGGCTTTTCGCCCGTTTCCGATCTTTTTCATGGCCACCAAAGACCTGTTTGCGCAGCCCGAACCCTCGCCGCAACCGGCTTCTGTTGCGGGGCGTGCTGCCGCCTTGCGCGCCGAGTTGCATGCCCATGCACATCGCTATTACGTGCTTGATGAGCCCACGATTCCTGACAGCGAGTACGACAAGCTGTTCAAGGAGTTGCAGGCGATTGAGGCGGCTCATCCGGAACTGCTGACACCCGATTCACCGACCCAGCGGGTAGGCGGCAAGCCGCTGGATCAGTTTGCCAGCGTGCGCCACAAGGTGCCCATGCTCAGCATTCGCACCGAAACCGACACGGAAGCCACAGGCGCCCAGAATTTCGACACCCGCGTGCGCAAGGAATTGGGCCTGGCGGAATCCGACCCGCCTGTCGAATATGTCGCCGAACTCAAGTTCGACGGCCTGGCCATGAGCCTGCGTTATGAAAACGGTGTGCTGGTGCAGGCCGCCACGCGCGGTGACGGTGAAGTTGGTGAAGACGTGACGCAGAACATCCGGACCATCAACCAGATCCCGCTTCGTTTGCCTGCCGACGCCCCGCCGGTCATGGAAGTGCGCGGCGAGGTTTACATGCGCCGCGCCGACTTCGAAGCGCTCAACGAGAAGCAGCGCGAGAAGATCGCGCAAGGCGCCAAGGGTGAAAAAACCTTCGTCAATCCGCGCAACGCCGCAGCTGGCGGCGTGCGCCAGCTGGATCCAGCGTTGGCCGCGCGGCGGCGCTTGAGTTTTTTTGCTTACGGTTTGGGGGATATCTCTCCGCCGGAAGAGGGCGGTCCGGCGTTCGAAACCCATTTTCAGCTCCTGCTAACACTCAAATCATGGGGTTTTCCGGTCGCAGCCCAAACGCAGCTTGCGCAAGGCGCTCCTGAATTAATAGCATTCCACCAGACCATGGGCAAGCAGCGCGACAGCCTGCCTTACGACATTGACGGTGTGGTCTACAAGGTCAACAGCCTGGCGCTGCAGAAAAAAATGGGCTTTGTCACGCGCGAGCCGCGCTGGGCCGTGGCTCACAAATACCCGGCGCAGGAGCAGCTCACCACCGTGCTGGCCATTGAGGTGCAGGTGGGCCGCACAGGCAAGCTGACGCCGGTTGCCAAGCTGGCACCGGTATTTGTGGGCGGTGTCACCGTGACCAACGCCACGCTGCACAACGAAGATGAAGCGCGCCGCAAGGACGTGCGCGTGGGCGATACCGTGATCGTGCGCCGCGCGGGTGACGTGATACCCGAAGTCGTCAGCGTGCTGCTCGACAAGCGGGTGCAGGATGCGCCGCAATTCACCATGCCGCACAAATGCCCGGTTTGCGGCTCCGACGCCGTGCGAGAAGAAGGTGAAGCCGATTACCGCTGCACCGGCGGACTTTTCTGCGGTGCCCAGCGCAAGGAAGCCATCCTGCATTACGCACACCGGCGCGCCGTCGAAGTCGAAGGCCTGGGCGACAAGCTGGTCGAGCAGCTGGTTGATGCCAACGTGATCCGTACCTTGCCCGATCTCTACAAACTGGGCCTGACGGCGCTCGCCAGCCTGGACCGCATGGCGGAGAAGTCTGCCAACAACTTGCTGGAAGCGCTTGAAAAGTCCAAGCAGACAACTTTGCCTCGCTTTTTGTTCGGCCTGGGCATACGGCACGTCGGCGAGGCGACGGCCAAGGAGCTGGCGCGCCATTTCGGCAAGCTGGACGCCATCATGGATGCCACCGAAGAGCAACTGCTGGAAGTCAGCGATGTGGGGCCGATCGTGGCGCAGAGTATTCGCACCTTCTTTGAGCAGGCGCACAACCGCGAAGTGGTCGAGCAACTGCGCGCCTGTGGCGTGGCCTGGGAGGAGGGCGAACCAGCTGCCCGGGCGCCCCAGCCGTTGTCGGGCAAGACTTTTGTCATCACCGGCACATTACCCACCTTGAGCCGCGACGAGGCCAAGGACAGGGTGGAGGCCGCAGGCGGCAAGGTGGCTGGCTCTGTCAGTAAAAAAACCGACTACGTGGTGGCCGGCGAAGAGGCTGGCAGCAAGCTGGTCAAGGCCCAAACACTGGGTGTTCCGGTCATCGACGAAGCGGCGTTGCTGGCCCTGCTGGCTGGCCCACCCGGATAGTTTCAGGCTCACGGGAGGCAACACACCCATGCAGGCATTCGAAAACCTCAATTCGGCGGACCTCCTGGACTCGCTCCTGAGCCTGTCTTCGGCGTTCGTCTTTGGCGCCTTGATCGGTTTTGAGCGCCAGTACCGGCAACGCACCGCAGGACTTCGCACCAACGTATTGGTGGCCGTAGGCGCCGCGATTTTTGTCGACATGGCGAATCGGCTGACCGGCGCGCAGGGCGCAGTGCATGTGGTGGCCTATGTGGTTTCGGGCATCGGCTTTCTGGGTGCCGGCGTGATCATGCGCGAGGAAGGCAATGTGCGCGGGCTCAACACGGCCGCTACCTTGTGGTGCTCGGGTGCTGTGGGCGCCTGCGCGGGGGCTGATCTGGTAGTGCAGGCAGGCATTGCCACGCTGTTCGTGCTGGCGGCCAATACCTTGCTGAGGCCCATCGTCAACCAGATCAATCGCTTGCCACTGGACGTGCAGTCGGCCGAGGTAACCAACTCAGTCTATGTGGTCACCAGCGGGGGGCATCAAAAAGAGGTGCTGGGTGCCCTGGAGAAATCGCTGGAGGAGCTGCACTATCCGACCAACGACCTCAAAGTGTCCGCCTTCGGCGAGGAAAGCGTGAAAATCCAGGCGACGCTGGTCGCCATTGCGGTGGACGGCCCCGCGATGGACCGCCTTGTCCGGCAGCTCGGTGAGTTGCCTGCGGTCAGCCAGGCTTACTGGAGCGCCAGCACCACGGAGTAGTGCATCACCGACGCGCCTTACATGGCGTTACCGGGGTTTGCACGCCGGACGTCACGCCAGGCGGCTACGCCAGACGTTGAAAAGATCTCTACACACAGGAGCTTTTCATGAATTACAAACGTTTCTCTGCCCTGGCAGGGGCCGCCGGCCTGGTTGTTTTGCTGTCTGGCTGCGTGGTGGCGCCGATTGCCCCACGTCCGGTGGCTGTTTACCCGGCCCGCCCTGTCTACGTGGAGCCGGCCCCCGTGGTGGTGGTTCCCGCGCCCGGCTATTACCGGGGTTGGGGCTATCGGCATTGGCGCTAAAACTTCCCCGATAAGGCCCTGCGCCACGATAATTGGCGCATGACCATTCGCGAAATCCTCAAAATGGGCGACCCGCGGCTGCTGCGCGTGGCTCAGCCCGTGACCGCCTTCGACACCGACGAGCTGCACCTGCTCATTGCTGACATGTTCGATACCATGCGCGCTGTCAACGGTGCCGGCCTGGCAGCCCCACAGATTGGGGTCGACCTGCAACTGGTAATTTTCGGGACTGACACGGTCAACCCACGCTATCCCGATGCACCGGTAGTGCCCCGCACCGTCTTGCTGAACCCCTTGATCACGCCCCTGGGGCCTGAAGAAGAGGGCGGCTGGGAAGGCTGCCTTTCCGTACCCGGTTTGCGCGGCCTGGTCCCGCGCCTTTCGCGAATTCGTTACAGCGGCTTTGACCAGTACGGTGATGCGATTGAGCGTTCGGTAGACGGTTTTCACGCGCGAGTAGTGCAGCATGAGTGTGATCACCTGATTGGCAAGCTTTATCCCATGCGCATCCGCGACTTCAGCCAGTTTGGCTTTACCGAGGTGCTTTTCCCCGGACTGGACGCGTCGGACGACGACTGACCGCGGGAACGTCGAAGGGTACACTGAAGCTGATCGAGGGCTATTTCGCCCCGCCAGAGCGTGTTGTACGCAAGGAAAGCTTCCGGATGTCGCACGCTCCCGTCTCGGGAGCAGTTTCCATCACCGGAGCTGCTTCGCCACCTCCCTACCAGCTGAAATTTGAAACCGTGAGCGGCAGCGGCGACGACCTGCAACTGCGTTCCTTGCTGGACCGCCAGCAATTCCATGATCCCCTCGGCGAGGCTGAACGCGAAGGCATTTCCTCGTCGGCTTGGCCTATATTCGGTTTGCTCTGGCCCTCGGGCCGTGTGCTGGCCCATGCCATGCTGACCTTTGAACTGGAAGGCAAGCGCATTCTGGAGCTCGGTTGCGGCCTGGCGCTAGCCAGCCTTGTTGTGCATCGCCGCGGTGGCGACATCACGGCGAGCGACTGTCATCCGCTGGCGGCGCAATTTCTGCTGGAAAACCTCAAACTCAACCACTTGCCTGCAATGAAATATCAGACGGGCAACTGGTCGCGCGCCAATCCGCTGCTGGAACGCTTTGACCTGATCATCGGCAGCGATGTGCTGTATGACCGTGGCCAGCCGGAGGTGTTGTCGCAGTTCATCGAGCTGCATGCGCTGCCGCACACCGAAGTGCTGATTGTCGATCCGGACCGCGGCAACCGGGCCAGCTTCAATCGAAAAATGGATGCACTGGGCTATTCGCGCACTGAGACGCGCGTGACCAAATTGCCTGCCGGCGGCAGTTACAAGGGGCGTCTGTTGCAATACCTGCGGAAACCAGTCGCTTGAAGCTTCAGGTATTGAGCGCTTCCAGGAGCTCCGTCTCGATCGCGATCTGTGCCTTGTTGTGCTGCAGCTCCGGTCCATCGATCAAAAATGTATCTTCCACGCGCTCGCCCAGGGTGCTGACCTTGGCGAGCTGCAGGTTGATGCGGTGACGGGCCAGCACCCGTGCGATGCGGTAGAGCAGCCCGACCCGGTCGCTGGCCGATACGCTGAGCAGCCAGCGCTGGGCTTTTTCATCGGGTCGCAGGTCCACGCGCGGAGCGATCGGGAAACTCTTGACCCGGCGTGACACACGGCCTTTACTCGGAGGCGGCAGAGGCCCGGGGTTCTCGATGGTGCGATCCAGTTCGGCCTCCACCATGGCCGCCAGTTCGCGGTAGTGGTCGGCCAGCGTGGGGCTGACCACCTGGAAGGTGTCCAGCGCATAACCGTTTTTCGCCGTGTGGATCTTGGCGTCCAGGATGCTGAAGCCGGCTTCGTCAAAGTAGCCGCAGATGCGCGCAAACAGATCGGGCGCGTCGGGCGTGTAAACCAGCACCTGCATGCCTTCACCCGCCGACGAGCGGCGCGCGCGAACAATCGCCTTGGCCTTGCCCACATGCCGTGACAGCTGGCGTGCATGCCAGGCGATGTCGGAGGCCTCATGGCGCATGAAATAGCTGACATCCAGCGTATCCCACAGTGCCTTGTGCGCCTCGAAAGGTTCAGCGTGCAGGGCCAGCGTGGTCAGGGCTTCGCGCTTGCGGGCCTCCACTTCGGCATCCGCGTCGGGTGCGCGGCCACCCAGCACGCGCAGCGTGTAGCGGTACAGGTCTTCCAGCAGCTTGCCTTTCCAGGCGTTCCAGACCTTGGGGCTGGTGCCGCGGATGTCGGCCACCGTCAGCAGGTAGAGCGCTGTCAGATAGCGCTCGTTGCCCACGCGTTTGGCAAACGCGGCAATTACTTCGGGGTTGCTCAGGTCTTCCTTCTGGGCGATGCGGCTCATGCTCAGATGTTCGCCCACCAGGAATTCGATGAGTTTGGAGTCTTCGGCGCCAATACCATGCTGGCGGCAAAAAACGCGCACGTCCTTGCAACCCAGCTCGGAGTGGTCGCCGCCGCGGCCCTTGGCGATGTCGTGGAACAGCGCAGCGATGTAAAGAATCCAGGGCTTGTCCCAGCCGGCCGCGAGCTGCGAGCACATCGGGTATTCGTGCGAGTGCTCGGCCATGAAGAAACGCCGCACGTTGCGCAGAACCATCAGGATGTGCTGGTCCACCGTGTAGACGTGGAACAGGTCGTGCTGCATCTGCCCGACGATCTTGCGGAAGATCCAGAGGTAGCGGCCCAGCACCGAGGTCTGGTTCATCAGCCGCATGGCATGCGTGATGCCCTCGGGCTGCTGAAGGATGCGCCGGAAGGTGTCGCGGTTGACCGGATCGCTGCGAAACTTGCTGTTCATCAGTCCGCGGGCGTTGTAGAGAGCGCGCAGCGTGCGCGCCGACAGGCCCTTGATGCCCACGGTTGTCTCGAATACCAAAAAGGTTTCCAGAATGGCGTGCGGTTCACGCGCATACAGGTCGTCGCTGACCACCTCCAGCATGCCGGCCTTGTCGAAAAACCGTTCGTTGATAGGCCGCAGCGGGTAGGTGTTGGGGTTGAGCCGCTCTTCGATATTGAGCAGCAGGATCTGGTTGAGCTGGGTGACCGCTTTGGCCGCCCAGTAGTAGCGTTTCATCACGGCCTCGCTGGCGCGGCGCGGCACTTTGCTGCCGTCGTCGGCCTCCGCAGAATAGCCAAAGGACTCGGCCACAGCGGTTTGCAGGTCAAACACCAGCCGGTCTTCGCGCCGCCCGGCGATCAGGTGCAGGCGGGCGCGTATCAGGCTCAGCAGCGCTTCGTTGGCCTTGATCTGCCGCACCTCGAAAGGCGTAGCCAGGCCGTTGCGGGCCAGGTCGTCCCAGGATTTGCCCAGGCCGGCGGCGCGCGCCACCCACAAAATCACCTGCAGGTCGCGCAGTCCACCCGGGGATTCCTTGCAGTTGGGCTCGAGCGAGTAGGGCGTATTTTCGAATTTGTTGTGGCGCTGCCGCAGCTCCAGCGTCTTGGCCACGTAAAAGGCCTGCGGATCCAGCACGACGGCTAGCCGGTTTTGCAGCTGCAGGAAGTTCTTTTTGGACCCGGCGACCAGGCGGGCTTCAAGCAGCGAGGTCTGCACCGTAACGTCCTTGGCCGCTTCTTCGACACAACCGGAAATCGTCCGCACGCTGGAGCCAATTTCCAGGCCTACATCCCAGCAGGCGCCGATGAAGCTCTCTACCTTGGCCTTGAGGGCCGGGTCGCCGTCGATGTTGGCGCTGTCCGACAACAGCAGCAGCACGTCTACATCCGAATGGGGAAACAGCTCGCCACGGCCAAAGCCTCCTGCGGCCACCAGGCAGGCGGAAACCGGAAAGCCGGCCCGCTGCCAGAGCAGCTGCAGGGTCGCGTCGGCATGGCGGGCGAATTTTTGCAGCAGGCTGTGGATGCCGCGGGACGAGGCGCCGCTGGCGGCCAGCGTGGCGAGGAGGGCGGCTTTCCCCGCTTTGTATTGCTCGCGGACCGGGGCCAGCTCGATCATCGCGGAGCTCGCAGGGTCAGAAAGTGCGCGGGGCGCCACTGTGCGCCTGGCTCAGGCACTGACAGCGGCTTGGGCAGGGCTGCTTTGCGGGACAAACGCCGGGATCGGCGGGCTGCCGGCGGACAGGGTCAGTACCTCATAGCCGGTTTCGGTCACCAAAATGGTGTGTTCCCACTGAGCGGACAGGGAGTGGTCGCGCGTCACGATGCTCCAGCCGTCTTTCTCGGGGCCATCCTTGATGTCTCGCTTGCCGGCATTGATCATGGGTTCGATGGTGAAGGTCATGCCCGGCGTCAGCTCTTCGAGCGTGCCAGGTCGGCCGTAATGCAGCACCTGCGGTTCTTCATGGAATTTTTGGCCAATTCCATGGCCGCAAAACTCGCGAACCACCGAAAACCCCTGTTTTTCGGCAAAAGTCTGGATCGCAAAGCCGATATCGCCCAGCCTGACCCCGGGCTTGACGCGCATGATGCCCTGCCACATGGCTTCATAGGTCACATGGCAGAGCCGCTTGGCCGCAATGGAAGCTTCGCCAACCAGGTACATGCGGCTGTTGTCGCCGTGCCAGCCGTCCTTGGTGATGACGGTCACGTCAATATTGACAATGTCGCCTTTTTTCAACGGTTTGTCGTTGGGAATGCCATGGCAGACCTGGTGGTTGATGGAAGTGCACAGCGACTTGGGATAAGGCACATAACCGGGAGGGCCATAGCCCAGCGTGGCCGGAATGGTGCCTTGAACCTGGGTCATGTAGTCATGGGCCAGCCGGTCTATTTCATTGGTGGTGACACCCGGTTTCACGAAAGGGGTGAGGTAGTCCAGCACCTCGGAAGCAAGCCTTCCCGCCAGGCGCATGCCTTCAATTCCTGCGGCATCTTTGTAAGTAATACTCATGGCCCCGATTATCCCACCGCTCCCGGGCACATGCATTTTCAGCATGGGACCAAGGGGCTTTGGCTTTGGCCCGAATGTGGCCCGAATGGATCGCAAAAGTGCCCGGGCGCACCGGCAGCAAACCGGGGAAGGCCTTCAGTCGCTGATAAAATTACGGGTTAACGCTAGCCCGTTAAACCCAACAGCCATGCGCTGCCCACCTCCCATTACAAGGCCACCGCTACCGTGACCCTGCACCTGACGACTTTTGAGGGCGAACCCCACGGGATCAGCGCCCTCAGCGATTTCCGCGTCCAGCAACTCCTTCCCCGCCTGCAAGCCATCCACGACAAGATCGTGGGCATCAGCGCCCGGTTTGTGCATCTGGTTGCCACGGAGGCACCGCCTTCAGACATCGTCAAGGGCCAGCTCTCAGCATTGCTTACCTATGGTGATCCTTGCACTGCAGGCGCCGGCAAAACCGATGATGCACTAACCTTTATTGTTTCGCCGCGCTTTGGCACCGTCTCCCCCTGGGCGTCAAAGGCCACGGACATCGCCCACAACTGCGGCCTGGCCGTCAAGCGCATCGAGCGCATCACCGAGTACCGCATTGCCTTGAAAAGCGGCTTTTTCAGCAAAACGGCCCTGACGGATGCCCAGCGCGAGCAGGTCGCCGGCCTGCTGCACGACCGCATGACTGAAAGCGTGATGTTGGATCGCGCGCAGGCTGCCGGCCTCTTCACCGAATTGCAAGGCGCGCCCCTGCAGACCATCGACGTGCTGGCGGGCGGCAAGGCCGCGCTGGAAAAGGCCAACGCTGAGTTCGGCCTGGCGCTGGCGGCCGACGAGATCGACTACCTGGTCAATGCCTTCACCCAGCTCAAACGCAACCCCACCGACGTTGAGCTCATGATGTTCGCCCAGGCCAACAGCGAGCACTGCCGCCACAAGATCTTCAACGCCGACTTCACGATTGACGGCGTTGCGCAGGAGAAAAGCCTGTTCGGCATGATCCGCAACACCGAAAAACTGCATCCCCAGCACACCGTAGTGGCTTATTCGGACAACGCCTCGGTCATGGAGGGCTATAAAACCCAGCGGTTTTACGCCAAAAAAAGTGATAAATTGGCCTCTAGCCCAACAGGAGAAAGCGCGAGCAGCTATCAAACTTATAGCGCCACGGATGACGTGTTGATGCATGTGCTGATGAAAGTCGAGACGCACAACCATCCCACGGCCATCTCACCGTTTCCGGGCGCTTCTACCGGCGCGGGCGGCGAGATTCGCGACGAGGGCGCGACCGGCCGCGGCTCCAAACCCAAGGCGGGCCTGACGGGTTTTACGGTGTCCAGGCTGTTTGACGACGTCGCAGACTCTTACGGCAAGCCAGAACACATCGCCAGTCCGCTGCAGATCATGACGGAAGGTCCGCTGGGCGGCGCGGCCTTCAACAACGAGTTCGGCCGGCCCAACCTCAACGGCTACTTCCGCGAATACGAGCAAACCGTAGGCGGCCAGCGCTGGGGTTACCACAAGCCCATCATGATTGCGGGTGGCGTCGGCACGATCGACGCGGCACTGACCAAAAAGATTTTGTTCCCGGCCGGCACCCTGCTCATCCAGCTGGGTGGCCCCGGCATGCGCATCGGCATGGGCGGCAGCGCGGCCAGTTCCATGGCCTCGGGGGCCAACGCGGCCCAGCTTGACTTTGACTCGGTGCAGCGCGGTAACCCTGAAATCGAACGCCGCGCCCAGGAAGTCATCAACCAGTGTGCCCAGTTGGGCGGGGCCAACCCCATCCTGGCGATCCACGACGTGGGCGCCGGCGGTTTGTCCAATGCCTTTCCTGAGCTGGTGAATGACGCCGGGCGAGGTGCGAAGTTTGATTTGCGTGCCGTGCCACTGGAAGAAAGCGGCCTTTCGCCCAAGGAAATCTGGAGCAATGAAAGCCAGGAGCGTTATGTGATGGCGGTTGCGCCCGAATCGTTGCCGCAGTTCCAGGCTTTTTGCGAACGCGAGCGTTGCCCGTTTGCTGTGATCGGTGTGGCTACCGAAGAGAAGCAACTGGTGCTGTCAGACAAGGAGGCCGCACCTCCCGTGGATATGCCCATGAATGTCCTCTTGGGCAAGCCGCCCAAGATGCACCGTGACGTGAAATCCGTCAAGCACATCGTCAAGCCTATAGACCTGACCGGTGTGGACCTGCAGAAAAGCGCGATTGCGGTGCTTAGCCACCCGACCGTCGCCTCCAAGCGCTTCCTGATCACCATCGGCGACCGCACCGTGAGCGGCCTCACGCACCGCGACCAGATGGTTGGCCCCTGGCAGGTGCCGGTGGCCGATTGCGCCGTTACGCTGGCCGACTACAGCGGTTTTGCCGGCGAGGCCATGAGCATGGGCGAACGCACGCCGCTGGCCACCGTCAACGCCGCCGCCTCCGGCCGCATGGCGGTCGCCGAGGCCATTACCAACCTGCTGGCGGCACCGATTGAGCTGCCGCGCGTCAAGCTGTCGGCCAACTGGATGGCCGCATGCGGCGAACCCGGCCAGGACGCAGCGCTGTACGAAACCGTCAAAGCCGTGGGCATGGAGCTTTGCCCGGCGCTGGGCGTGTCGATTCCCGTTGGCAAGGATTCCTTGTCCATGCGCACCGTGTGGAGCGACGGCGCTGACAGCAAGAAGGTGACCTCGCCTGTGTCGCTGATCGTCAGCGCATTCGCTACGCTGCCCGATGTGCGCGGCACACTCACGCCGCAACTGAACCGTGATGAAGCCGACAGCACCCTGATCCTGATCGACCTGGGCAAAGGCCAGAATCGCATGGGCGGCTCCATCCTCGCGCAGACGCTGGACAAGGAAGAGGGCGAGGTGCCCGATCTCGACGACCCGAAAGACCTGGTCAACCTTGTCAACGCCATCAATGCGCTGCGCAAAGAGGGCAAGCTGATGGCTTACCACGACCGCAGCGACGGCGGCCTGTTCGCCGCGGTCTGCGAGATGGGTTTTGCCGGCAACGTCGGCGTGTCGCTCAACATCGACATGCTGCTGGTCGAAGGCGACGGCATTTCCGACAGCCGCATGGACACCGGCGACAGCAAGAACTGGGCAAGCCAGGTCGGTGCGCGTCGCGAAGAGCTCACGCTCAAGGCTTTGTTCAACGAAGAGCTGGGCACTGTCATCCAGGTGGCGACGTCCGCGCGCAACGAGGTCATGCAGACCCTGCGCGAACATGGCCTTTCCAAATTCAGCCATTTCATCGGCAAGACCCGCCCACAGCATGCCTCGCTCGAAGTCGGCAAAGGTGAGATCCAGGTCTGGCGCGACACCAAGGCCGTGTTCTCGGCCAGGCTGCAGGACCTGCATCAGGTCTGGGATGCCGTCAGCTGGAAGATCTGCCAGCAGCGCGACAACCCCGACTGTGCCAATACTGAACACGCGGCCGCCGGCAACCCCGTCGATCCGGGCCTGCATGTGCAACTAACGTTTGATCCAGTCAAAGTGCTGTCGGCGCCCGCGCTCAACCTGTCGGCGCGGCCACGCGTGGCGGTGCTGCGCGAGCAGGGCGTCAATTCGCATGTGGAAATGGCTTACGTCTTCACCGAAGCCGGCTTTGAAGCCTGCGATGTGCACATGACCGACCTTCAAACCGGCCGCGCCAGACTGGCCGACTTCAAGGGCATCGTGGCTTGTGGCGGTTTCAGCTACGGCGACACCCTGGGCGCCGGCATCGGCTGGGCGCGTTCCGTGACCTTCAACCCGGTGCTATCCGACGAGTTCAAGGCGTTCTTTGCGCGCCAGGACACCTTTGGTTTGGGCGTGTGCAACGGCTGCCAGATGTTTGCCGAGCTGGCCGACATCATCCCGGGCGCCGAGGCCTGGCCGCGCTTTACCACCAACCGCAGCGAGCGCTTTGAAGCACGCCTGAGCATGGTCGAGGTGCTGGAGTCCCCCAGCATCTTCCTGCAGGGCATGGCCGGCAGCCGCCTGCCGATCGCCGTCGCGCATGGCGAGGGCTATGCCAATTTCGCCTTCCGGGGCGATGCCTCCAAAGCGATTGCCGCGATGCGTTTTACCGACAACGATGGCAAGCCGACCGAAGCTTATCCGGCCAACCCCAACGGCAGCGCCGGCGGCCTCACCGCCGTGACCACGGCTGACGGCCGCTTCACGGCCATGATGCCGCACCCCGAGCGCGTGTTCCGCAACATCCAGAAGAGCTGGACTTCAGGCAATAGCAGCGAGCACAGCCCGTGGATGAGCCTCTGGCACAACGCGCGCAAGTGGGTGGGTTGATCCTTGGGTGTTGACGCGGTACGGCGCATCTCCTACGTCGTTCCCTATGCGCTGGTTGCGCTGCTCGCCTGGCTGGGTAACCTGTCCTGGTGGGCTGTGGCAATGCTGGCTGGTGGCGGCATTTTTGCGTGGGACTGGCTTTGGGGCGACAGAAACCTGCTTGAGGCCGGTCACGGCCTGGTTTTGACCGCGGTGGGCATGCTGTGCCTGACGGCGTCTTTCTTTCTGGCACGCGGCTTGAATCTGTCGCTTGCGGAATTCCAGGAGCTTGCACGCGGCTTGCCGCGCAGGCACAACCTGCCTTATCTCTTGCCTGTCATTGGTGTTGGACTCACCCTTTATGGGCTTCTTGGCTGGAGCCGCGCCTGGCTTTTGCAGAGAGAAGAGCGCTGGTGACTTACCGGTGTGGCGGCGCCACCGCAGCGCCTTCAATGCCATGGCGCGCCAGCGCTGCCGCCACAAAGCCGGAAGCTTTCATCTCCTCGACGAACGCACCCAGGTAACGCGCACCGGCATCACGCCCTTTAGGCAGGCCCATGGCCTGGTTGATCACCATAAAGCGTCCCGGCAGCAAGCGCACGCCCGACACGCGTTTGGCGTCGGCCTCCAGTTGCTGCTTGACTCCCGCCGCCACTTCCACGTTTTGCGCGATCATCACATCGGTCACGGCGGGTGAGGTGGGAGCCTTGACCAGCTTCGCCGCCTTCAGCTCACGGGTCAGGTAGAGGTCATAGGCACTGCCGTTGCCGACCACAATGCGATTGGCCGCCTGGTCCACCTCTTCATTGCGCCGGATGGGGGAGTCGTTTTTCACCAGGTAAGCACCTTCGATGATGACGTAGGGCGGCGTCTGCAGCATGTCGGCACCGCGCACCGGGTCAATGGCTACAAAAGCAATGTCCACCTGCGCATCCCTGACCGCTTCGACCACCTTGCCAGCAGAATTGAAGGTGACGAGTTCCACCGGTACACCGAGACGCCTGCCCAATTCGCGCGACAGATCCACCGAGACGCCCCGCGGCTCGCCGGTGGCGGGATCTTTCACCGCGAGGATGGGGTTGCCGAAGTTGATGGCTGCCTTGAGCTTGCCCGAAGGCGCTAATTCGGCCGCGGGAGCCGGCGGCGCAGAGACGCAACCCAGCAGCGCAAAAGCAGCCAGCGCCAGCACGGCCAGCGCAACAAGCCACCACCATGTGCCATTGGAGCTGCGCACCTGACCCGGGGACTGTCCCTCGCTCGCGTGCGGTCCGGCGCCCGCGGCATCTACCGCATCCTTGGCCTCCTTGAGACCCAAGCCAGTCAGGTCCCGCAAGCGCCGTATCGCCTCTATCTTGTTGCCCTGGTCCAGCGCTTCCTGCACCTGCGCGGGCAGAGGTGCGTCGGCGGCGAATGCCTTTGGCGCAAATCCCGCGGCAGGCGGTTCGCCACACATCGAGGCTTCCACCGCATCCTTGGCTTCCTGAAGGCCCAAACCTGTGAGACTGCGCAGCCGCTTAACCGCCTCTACTTTGTTGCCTTGGTCCAGTGCTTCTTGCACCTGTGCGGGCAGGGCGGAAGGAGAATCGGGGTTGCTCATGCGGCGCTCGACTGTGCGGCGGAAGATTGAGGGAAAACAATGCGCTTGGACATGGGACCTCCAGAAGAGTGTGAGCCATTGGAGCGGTGCCGGCTGCTCCCGTCAATCGGGAAACACGCCTCTTTTAAGGCGGGGTCACCGGTCGCACTTGCCCAGCACAGAAATAAAAACGCGGCCACATGGGCCGCGTTTGCGAAGGCCGCTTCCCTGCGGCTTATTCCACCTTGGCTTTTTTGCGCAGCTCTTCCTGGAACGCCGCCAGCTTCTGCTGCTGCATTTGCTGGGCGATCTGCGGCTTCACTTCCTCGAAGGAGGGGAGCTGGGCCGTGCGGATGTCGTCCACACGAATGACGTGGTAACCGAACTGGGTTTTCACCGGGGTATCGGTGGTCTGGCCCTTATTGAGCTTGACCAGCGCCTCGGTGAACTCAGGCACGTAACTGGAGGGGTTGGCCCAGTCCAGGTCGCCGCCCTTGGCACCGGATCCGGGATCCTTGGACTTCTTCTTGGCGATGTCATCGAACTTGCCGCCTTTTTTCAGGCTGGCAATGATCTCTTTGGCCTCGGCTTCCTTTTCGACCAGGATGTGGCGGGCCTTGTACTCCTTGCCGCCATTGGCTTCGGCAAATTTGTCGTATTCGGCCTTCAGCTCGACATCTGTCACCGGATTCTTCTTCTGGAAGTCAGAAAACAGCTCGCGGATCAGGATGGTCTGGCGTGCCAGTTCCATTTGCACCTTGACGTCATCGCTGGAAGCCAGGCCCCGCTTTTCCGCTTCCTGCATGAACACTTCGCGCGCAATCACTTCTTCACGAAGCTGGCCTTCCATCTCAGGCGTTACTGGCCGGCCGGACTTGGCGACCTGTTGCGCCAGTGAGTCCAGGCGCGATTTTGGAACGGCCTTGCCATTGACGATGGCCACGTTCTGCGCCATGGCGCCCTGTGCGCCCAGTGCCAGCAGTGCCGCTACGGCGGTGCCGAGTAAAAGATGTTTCTTCATGATGTTTTTGTAGTCCTTTTGGTAATGCTTGAAAGCGTTTGGCAATGTGTGCTGACGTTGCCGTGGCTCTATGCCGAAATCCCCGGGGCAAATCGGCGCAGATTCAGGGTGACTCGATGACTTCAATTGCCAGGGCGTGGAGGCCCTGATCAATGAAATTTTGCATTGCATCATACACAAGCCGGTGGCGCTCCACCCGGCTCTTGCCGGTAAAGAGCGGGCTGGCAATGCGGATGCGAAAGTGGGTACCGTAGCCTTCTGCGTTGGCGCCCGAATGCCCGGCATGGGAAGCGCTCTCGTCCAGCACTTCCAGCCAGGTGGGCTGAAGCCGCGCCCTGAGCTGCTGCTCGATCTCGTGGGTGCGCACGGGCAGGGCGCTGGAAACGCCGGCGTTCATGGTGTGGCACCTGGTTTGATGTGCTTGTTCAGGTACACCGCCTGCGCCAGCACAAACACCACCATCAGACCGAGGCCACCAAACAGCTTGAAGTTGACCCAGGTGCTGGTGGAAAACGTGAAAGCCACCCACAGATTGAGCAAGCCCATCACGGCGAAAAAACCCACCCAGCTGAAATTGACCACGCGCCAGATCGGGTCAGGCAAGTTCATTTGCGCGCCCATCAGCGATTTGATGCCATTTTTCTTCCACACCAGCTGACCCAGCAGCAGTGCACCGCCCATCACCCAATACAGCACGGTAGGCTTCCATTTGATGAAGCTCTCGCTGTGGAAGTAGATGGTGGCGCCGCCAAGCACCGTCACCAGCCCCAGGCTGATCCACAGCATGGTGTCGACTTTCTTGCCGCTTACCTTGAGCCAGAGGATCTGGGCCAGGGTGGCAACGATCACAACCACGGTGGCCAACAGCACGGGCGCCTCAGCCGCGCCGACCACCCCCCCGGAAACCATAAAACCCAGCCACTCGGTGGCTGTGGCGGCAGCCCAGTCCTTGTTGCCTTCGGCGTACTTGAACATGCCGAAGAAAAGGGCAATCGGCAAAAAGTCGAAAAGAATTTTCATAAACAGATTATCGCGGGGTAAAAGAAGCGAAAGAGCTCACTGGCGTTGGGTCCCGAATTAGCAAGCATGAGCCGCGGAACCGGCTTTGCCGGGCCGCAGGCGGGCGGCCCCCTCGGGGGGCAGGGAGCTACGCGAAGCGAGCGACCGTGGGGGCTATTCCTTCTTCTTGAAATCGAGAGAAGCGGAGTTCATGCAGTAGCGCAGGCCTGTGGGAGACGGCCCATCAGGAAACACATGGCCCAGGTGCGCGCCGCAGCTGGCGCACACGGTTTCGGTGCGCACCATGCCGTGCTTGCGGTCCACAATTTCCTCAATCGCACCCGGCACGGCTTCCTCTGAGAAGCTGGGCCAGCCGCAGCCGGCATCAAATTTGGTTTCCGATTCGAACAGCTTGGCACCGCAGCAGATGCAGTGATAGCTGCCGTCTGCCCAAACAGCCTCATATTTTCCGGTGTAGGGGCGCTCGGTGGCGGCGTGGCGCGTGACTTCAAAGGCCGCAGGCTCAGCGCCTTTTTCTGCCAGCAGGGCCTTCCACTCGGCGTCGGTTTTCTGGATCTTGGTGCTCATGTTCTGTTCCTGGCGTGAGTTGGCGGAGGTGTTACGAACTGCAACTGATTTCAATGGACGAGGCCCAGTCTGGGGGGAAATCCGCAAAGCTCTCGTGCCCCGGGTGCTCATCAGATGGGGCCTGCAGCAAGGCAAGCAAGGTGTCGACCCCGGAAAAGTCTTTTAGTTTCGCGGCGCGTATGGCTTCTTCACCCAAATGGTTGCGCAGAACGAATTTTGGGTTGTTTCTGAGCATCAAATCGGCCCGCAGCCCTTGATCCACCTGCGCGAGGCGCTCTGAATACTGTAGCGCCCAGGCGTTGAAGGATTCCCGGTCAAAGAACAGGTCACGCAGGGGTTCATGGCCGCTTTGTGCCGTGAAACCATTCAGGCGCCGCCAGAAGATGGTGTAGTCCACCTTGTTGGCGGCCAACAGTTTGAAGGTGTTGTCCACCAGGGCCTTGTCCTCGGGTTGCTCGTCCGCCAGGCCAAGTTTGCTGCGCATTCGGGCCTGCAATGCCTCAGGGAACACGGTTTTGTAGGGTTCCAGGGCTGCAAGCGCCTGCTCCTGGTCTTCAATCAGCGGCAGCAATGCCTGCCCCAGGCAGAACAGGTTCCAGTAGGCCATGTTGGGCTGCTTGTTGTAGGCATAGCGGCCCTGGGTGTCTGAATGGTTGCAGATGTGGCCGGGATCAAACGCATCGAGAAACTGGAA
Source organism: Polaromonas sp. P3_B4 (assembly GCF_056402835.1). Classification (NCBI taxonomy): domain Bacteria; kingdom Pseudomonadati; phylum Pseudomonadota; class Betaproteobacteria; order Burkholderiales; family Comamonadaceae; genus Polaromonas; species Polaromonas sp. P3_B4. Next base: position 1,439,638 of record NZ_JBFUGQ010000001.1, on the reverse strand, counting down.
CGGACCGTAGTCGATCGTCAAACCCAGGATGCTCATGTTGTCGGTGTTCATGACGCCATGGCAAAAACCCACCGCTTGCCAGGCGGCCATCAGGTGCGCGGTTTTTTCGCTGACGGCCTCCAGCAGCGCCGCATAAGGTTGCTTTGCCTCGCGGCAGGCGGGGTAAAACCGGTCGATGACGTAGTCGGCCAGCACCTTGAGCTGCGCATGCTGGTCGTTGTAACTGAAATGCTCGAAGTGGCCGAAGCGAATGAAGCTTGGCGCGGTGCGGGTCACCACGGCGGCGGTCTCGATTTCCTCGCGCCGTACGGCCGCGTCGGAGCCGGTAACGCACAGCGCCCGCGTGGTCGGAATGCCCAGGCCATGCATCGCTTCGGAGCACAAAAATTCGCGAATCGAGCTGCGCAGTACAGCCCGGCCATCGCCCATGCGGGAGTAGGGCGTTTTGCCGGCGCCTTTGAGCTGAATTTCCTGCGGCCCTTGCGGGGTACTGATTTCGCCCAGCAACAATGCGCGGCCATCGCCGAGTTGCCCTGCCCAGACACCAAACTGGTGACCGCTGTAGACACTGGCCAACGGCTCGGAGCCAGGCAGGACGCTATTGCCGGTCAAGGCTTCCAGGGCTGCCTGTGATTCAAGCCACTCCGTGCCCAGCCCCAGTTCGCGCGCCATGCTGCGGCTGCGGCCGACCCAATAGGGATCTGGCAGGGGTTGCGGTTGCAAGCGGGTGTAGAAGTCGCCACCCAGTTGGGCGAAGCTGTTGCTCCAGGTCAGCGAGGTGCCGACAGAGGAGCCTGCATCGTCGGGCGCCGGAAGGTTTGCAGAGGTCATCTGCAAATTGTCCCCTACCTGACATGAACCCGTGATTTCACGGGCAATCCCGCATGACCGTCATGGTGCGCTGCGGCATGATGCCCACTTGCTGAACACTATTTAACCAATGGAGACTTCCCGATGCTTGGGTTAATGCAAAGCCAGCCGCTGCTGATTTCCGGCCTGATCGAATTTGCGGAGCGCCATCATGGCGACGCCGAAATCGTCTCGCGCCGCGTGGAGGGCGACCTGCATCGCTACACCTACAAGGATGTCGCCCATCGGGCGCGCCGGGTTGCCAATGCGCTGGACGGCCTGAAGCTCGCATTCAGCGACCGCGTTGCCACGCTGGCCTGGACCGGCTACCGGCACCTGGAGCTTTATTACGGCGTGAGCGGATCTGGCCGGGTGCTGCATACCATCAACCCGCGCCTGCATCCGGATCAGATCGCCTGGATCGCCAACCACGCCGAAGACCAGGTGCTGTGCTTTGACCTGAGCTTTCTGCCACTGGTGCAAGCCGTGCACGCCCGCTGCCCGACCATCAAGCACTACATCGCGCTGTGCGACGCCGACAAGCTGCCGGCGGATTCCGGCGTGCCCAACCTGCAAAGCTACGAAAGCTGGATAGGCGCCCAGACTGCCGACTACGCCTGGCCCAGTTTTGACGAAAACACCGCCTCCAGCATGTGCTACACCAGCGGCACCACGGGCAATCCCAAAGCCGCGCTCTACAGCCACCGCTCCAGCACGCTGCACGCCTATGCGGCTGCGCTGCCCGATGTCATGAGCATCTCCGCACGCGACGCCATCCTGCCCGTCGTACCCATGTTCCACGTCAATGCCTGGGGCATTCCGTACTCGGCCGCGCTCACCGGCGCCAAGCTGGTGTTCCCCGGACCGGCCCTGGACGGCAAATCGATTTACGAGCTGATTGAGGCCGAGAAGGTCACTTACGCCGCCGGCGTGCCCACCGTTTGGCAGATGCTGCTGACCCACATGAAGCCTGCCGGGCTGAAATTTTCAAGCCTGCGTCGCACCGTCATTGGCGGCTCTGCTTGTCCCCCCGCCATGATCAATGCCTTCCGCGAAGACTACGGTGTGGAAGTGCTGCACGCCTGGGGCATGACCGAGATGAGCCCGTTGGGCACGCTGTGCTCGCTCAAGAACAAGCACGACGCACTGCCGGAAGCAGAAAGAATGAAGATACGCCTCAAGCAGGGGCGCGCCATCTACGGCGTCGACATGAAGATCGTCAATGCCGACGGCAAGGAACTGCCCTGGGACGGCAAGGTCTTTGGCGACCTTTACGTCAAGGGGCCGTGGATTGTGCGCGAATACTTCAAGGGTGAGGGCGGTGACCCGCTGGTGGACGGCTGGTTCCCGACGGGCGACGTCGGCACCATAGACGCCGACGGTTATCTGCAAATTACAGACCGCAGCAAGGACGTGATCAAGTCCGGCGGCGAATGGATCAGCTCCATCGAGATCGAGAACATCGCCGTGGCGCACCCAGCCGTCGCCATGGCTGCCTGCATAGGCGTGGCCCATCCCAAGTGGGATGAACGCCCCATCATCGCGGTCGTGAAAAAGCCCGGCATGGACGTCACGCGCGACGAGCTGCTGCGCTTCTACGACGGCAAGACCGCCAAATGGCAAATCCCCGACGACGTCGTCTTCGTCGACGCCATCCCCCTGGGCGCCACCGGCAAGATGCTCAAGACCAAGCTGCGCGAACTTCTTAAAGATTACAAATTGCCACAGCCATAAAACAAAAGGGCGGTGACCTCCCTTACCAGTCGGGGCCGCGGGACTGGCTTTGCCAGACCGCAGGCGCAGCGGCCCCCTCGGGGGGCAGCGCATTACACGAAGTGAAAAGCGTGGGGGTCACGTGGGTGACATCGGCTAGGGCATTCCCTGACGCAGTGCAACATCATTTGACCTAACCTTTGCCGGTTCCCTCTGCGGATTCACCGCGCATTCATACAATTTTCAGGAGACAAGGGATGACAACCCAGAACCGATTTTTCGCACGGCATGCAGGCATCGCCCTGGCGGTGTCTTCCATGCTTTACAGCGGCATGGCGCTGGCCCAGGCGCCCGCCAAGGCCGCAGCGCCCGCCAAAGCTGCAGTTGCAGCACCGGCCACCGGTGCCGTCAACCTGAACCAGACTGTCAAGATCGCCTGGCTTGATCCACTGTCCGGCCTGATGGCGGCCGTGGGCACCAACCAGCTCAAGGGCTTCCAGTTCCTGGCCGAGCAGTTCAGCAAGAAGAACAAGGCCGGCGTGAAGTTCGAGATCATCGGCATCGACAACAAGCTCAGCCCGCAGGAAACCACCAATGCGCTGAAGTCCGCCATCGACCAGGGCGCGCGCTACGTGGTGCAGGGCAACGGTTCCGGCCCGGCGCTCGCCATCATGGATGCACTGTCCAAATACAACGAACGCAACCCCGGGAAGGAAGTCGTCTATCTCAACTACGCCGCGGTGGACCCGGACCTGACCAACAGCAAGTGCGACTACTGGCACTTCCGGCTCGATGCCGACACTTCCATGAAGATGGAGGCCCTGACGGCCTTCATGAAGGACCAGCCCGACATCAAGAAGGTCTACCTGATCAACCAGAACTACTCGCACGGCCAGCAGGTTGCCAAATTCGCCAAGGCCAACCTGGCCTCCAAGCGCCCCGACGTCCAGATCGTCGGCGAGGACCTGCATCCGCTGGCGCAGGTGCGCGACTTCGCGCCCTACATCGCCAAGATCAAACAGTCGGGTGCCGACACCGTGATCACCGGCAACTGGGGTTCCGACCTCTCGCTGCTGGTGAAGGCCGCCAACGAGGCGGGCCTGAACAACGTCAAGTTCTACACGTATTACGCCGGCGTCACCGGCACGCCGACCGCGCTGGGCGCAGCTTCGGCCGGGCGGGTCTACATGGTGTCTTACAACCACCTCAACATGGGCGGCGAGATCCAGCAGGTCCAGGCCGACTACAAGAAGAAGTTCAACGACGACTTCTACACCGGCGCGATCTTCCATGCCTTCACCATCCTGACCGAAGCCATGGCGCAGACAAAATCGACCGAGCCGGCCGTCGTGGCCAAGGCCATGGAAGGCCTGCGCTTCAAGAGCTTCAACGGCGATGTGGAGATGCGAAAGACCGACCACCAGCTGCAGCAGGGCCTCTACATCGACAAATGGGAAAAAGCCGGCGGCAAATACCCTTACGATGCCGAGAACACCGGCTACACCTTTGTGCCGGTCAAATACTATGAGCCCTATGTGGCCAGCACGCCTACCTCGTGCCAGATGAAGCGCCCGGGGTGATTCCCGCGTCCCGCTGACGGACACAGGCCCGATCCGAGTTCGGGCCTTTTTTCATCCGGCTTTTTGCAACAGGCGCTTATCGATGAATCTGGAATCCTTCACCATCGCGATGCTCAACGGCCTCAGCTACGGCTTGCTGCTGTTCATGCTCAGTTCCGGCCTGACGCTGATCTTCAGCATGATGGGCGTGCTTAATTTCGCGCACGCGTCCTTCTACATGGTCGGCGCCTATATCGCCTACAGCACCTCGCAGGTCATAGGCTTCTGGTGGTCGCTGCTGGTGGCGCCGCTGCTGGTGTTTGTGATGGGTGCGGCTTTCGAGCGCTTTTGCCTGCGCAAGGTGCACAAGTTCGGCCACGTGCCCGAGTTGCTGGTCACCTTCGGGCTGTCTTACCTGCTGCTGGAACTTGTGCAACTGGTCTGGGGCCGATCGGCCGTCAACTACGTGCTGCCCGAAGGCTTGCAGGGGCCGCTGTTCACGGTGTTCGGTACCAACTTCCCGAAATCGCGCGCCTTCATCATGTTCATTTCGCTGGCCATGCTGGCCGGCATCTGGCTACTGCTCACGCGTACGCGCATAGGCCTGGTCATCCAGGCCGCGCTCACGCATCCTGAAACCGTGGAGGCACTGGGCCACAACGTGCCGCGCGTCTTCATGCTGGTTTTCGGCGGCGGCGCGGCGCTCGCGGGCCTGGCCGGCGTCATAGGCGGCAACACCTTCATCACAGAGCCAGCCATGGCCGGCTCGGTCGGCGCCATCATCTTCGTCGTCGTGGTGGTGGGCGGCATGGGTTCGCTGAGCGGCGCCTTCCTGGCGTCCCTGCTGATAGGCCTGATACAGACCTTCGCGATCCAGATGGACCAGTCGTTGATGACACTGCTGGTGAAATTCAGCTACACCGTGACGCCCGAGACCTTTGGCTATCCGCTGCTCAAGCTCACGATTTCGCAGGTGGCGCCCATCCTGCCGTTCCTCTTTTTGGTGCTGATCCTTATCTTCCGGCCCAAGGGCTTGCTTGGTACACGGGAAGGATGAATCGCCACATGTCTACCGCTTACCACCAATTCAAACCCTACAACGTCGGCCGCTGGCTGCTGTGGTCGCTGTACGCGCTGCTGCTCATTGCCGCGCCCATGATGTTCAAGAGCAGCCTGGCGCTCACCATGCTGTCACAGGCCGGCTACCTGGTCATCATCTGCCTGAGCTACAACATCCTGCTGGGGCAGGGCGGCATGCTCAGTTTCGGCCATGCGGTCTATGCCGGGCTGGGTTCCTTCCTGGCCGTGCACGCGATGAATCTGGCCGCCAAAGGCAGCTTTTACATCCCGCTGCCGCTGATCCCGCTGGTGGGTGGCCTGTCGGGCCTGTTCTTTGCCGTGCTGTTCGGCTACGTCACCACCAAGAAGGCCGGCACCACCTTTGCCATGATCACGCTGGGCGTGGGCGAACTGGTGTTCGCCATGTCGCTGATGTTCCCCGAGTTTTTCGGCGGGGAGGGCGGCATCACTACCAACCGCGCTTACGGCAAGCCGGTGTTCGGCATCAGCTTCGGCCCGCAGATCCAGGTTTATTACCTGATCGCGTTTTATTGCTTCATCTGCACGGCGGCCATGTTCGCCTTCACGCGCACGCCGCTGGGCCGGATTTTGAACGCTGTGCGCGACAACCCCGAGCGCGTGGAGTTCATCGGCTACAACACGCAGCGCGTGCGCTACTACGCCTTCATCATTGCCGGTTTCTTCGCCGGCATAGGTGGCGGTCTGGCGGCCATCAATTCGGAAATCGTCACGGCGGAAGTGGTGAGCGGTGTGCGCTCAGGCAGCCTGCTGCTGTTCACCTTCCTGGGCGGCGCCACCTTCTTCTTCGGCCCCATCATCGGCGCCGGCCTGCTGGTGCTGGCGCTGATCCTGTTGTCGGAACTGTCCATGGCCTGGCTGCTCTATGTGGGCCTGGTCTTCCTGTTCATGGTGATGTATGCGCCCGGCGGCATCGCCAGCCTGATCATGATGAATTTGCGCATAGCCTCCTTCGGCAAGCTCAGGGAGCTGTGGGTGGGCTACCTGGGCCTGGCCGTAACGGCCTTCACAGCGCTCGCCGGCGCGGCCGCCATGGTGGAGATGGTCTACCACCTGCAGCTCAACGCGGCCCTGGGCCCCGAGCTTGGCTTTATGGGCGTGCGCCTCAACGCCACCAACCTCAACAGCTGGCTGGGCGCCGGCTTTGTGCTTGTCACCGGCCTGGGGCTGTTCGAGCTCACGCGCCGGCAATTCCTCACGCAATGGGGCCAGATACAAAATGACATCGAGAAAGAAATCAAGCGAAGGGAATTACTGTGAGCCCCCACGCTCGTCACTTCGAGCCTGCGGCTCGATGCCCCTTTCATGGTGGTTGGGGCGCTGCGCCTGCGGCCCGGCAAAGCCGGTTCCGCGGCCCTGGCTGGTGGGGAGGTTGATATGAACTATTCGCTTGAGCTCAAAGACCTGCGCAAGAGCTTCGGCAAGACCGAAATCATCCGCGGCGCCAACCTCCAGGTACAGGCCGGCGAGCGCGTCGCCATCATCGGCCCCAACGGTGCCGGCAAGTCGACCTTGTTCAATCTCATCAGCGGGCGCTTTGAGCCCACCAGCGGCGAAGTGCTGCTCAATAGCCAGCGCATCGACGGCAAAAAGCCGTTTGAAATCAACCGGCTGGGTCTGTCGCGCAGCTTCCAGATCACCAATATCTTCCCCAAGCTCAGTGTGTTTGAAAACCTGCGCTGCGGCGTGCTGTGGAGCCTGGGCTACAAGTACACCTTCTTCCGCTTCCTGGCCGACCTGGATGACGCCAACGAGCGCGCAGACGAGTTGATGGCCATGATCAAGCTCGACAAAAAGCGTGATGTGCTGGCCACCAACCTGACCTACGCTGAGCAGCGCGCGCTGGAAATCGGCATCACGATTGCCGGCGGCGCGAACGTGATCCTGCTGGATGAACCCACAGCCGGCATGAGCCGCTCGGAGACCAGCCGCTTCATCAATCTGATCAAGGAAGTCACCGTGGGCAAAACCCTGCTGACGGTGGAGCACGACATGGGCGTGGTGTTCGGTCTGGCCGACAAGATCGCGGTGGTGGTCTATGGCGAGATCATCGCCTACGACACGCCGGAAGCCGTGCGCGCAGACCAGCGTGTGCAAGAGGCCTATCTCGGCTCTTCTGTTGCGGACGCCCAAGCGCATGGAGGAGGCCACTGATGCTGCATATCCAGAACCTCCACGCCTTCTACGGCAAAAGCCACGTGCTGCATGGCGTGCATTTCGACGTGCAACCCGGCCAGATTGTTGCGCTGTTGGGCCGCAACGGCTCGGGGCGCTCCACTACGGCCAAGGCCATCATGGGCCTGGTCGACTGCCAGGGCTCCATCCTCTGGAAAAAGCAGGAAATTGTCGGCAAGAAGGCCTACCAGATCGCTCACCTTGGCATAGGCTATGTGCCGGAAAACCGCGACATCTTCCCCAAGCTCACGGTGCACCAGAACCTGTTGCTGGGCCAGAAAGGTTCAGGCAAGGGCTCGCGCTGGTCGTTTGAAGACATGTACCAGATGTTCCCACGCTTGCGCGAACGCCAGCACACCGAGGCCGGCGTGCTCTCGGGCGGCGAGCAGCAGATGCTCACGCTGTGCCGCACGCTGATGGGCGATCCCGACCTCATCATCATCGACGAGCCCACTGAAGGCCTTGCGCCCAAAATCGTTGAGCTGGTGGGGCAGTATTTGCAAACGCTGAAGGCCAAGGGCATCTCGGTACTGCTGATCGAGCAGAAACTGACGATTGCCATGGCAATTTCCGATCGCGCGCTGGTCATGGGCCACGGCAGCATCGTGTTTGACGGCACACCCGACAGCCTGCGGGCCGATGCCTACATCCGCAAAGAGTGGCTGGAAGTGTGAGAACCTGTTTACAGCCTAAACGGGGCCGCGCAAGCCCCTTCTCGGGATGGGATGCAAGGCGCGGTGCGACGCCCATAGCCCAGCTATGGGCTAGCGCCGCAACGCCGCGGACCGCCCGAGAAGGCGCTTGCCCTCCGGGTTGGGGTGAAATCGGGCGATTGAGCCACCCAGGCTCTTGCATGGGCATTAGCCCATGCGGCGTGCCCGAGCGGCCCACTCATCCCGATTGCACCCCAACGCGGCCCCGTTTAGGCTGTAAACAGGTTCTACAAACGGTTTGGATTGTCCCGGGCATGTCGCCGCTGGGACAAAAATAGACTGAACAGTCCATCCGGAGACTTGTGCCGTCACAAACGCCCCCTACAATGGAAAAAGAACGGTCGTACTTTTTTGTGCGCCCGACCAGCGCGTGCCGGGCCGCAGCGCCAGCCGAGACAACCGAAAACTGAAACTCCATCAAGGAAAGAAGCAACGCAATGACCACCCTTTACGAAGTTCACGGCCCCGTCGCGCTCATCACACTGAGCAACCCACCCGTCAACGGCCTGGGTCACGCCACACGCCTGAGCCTGACCGACAACATCCAGAAGGCCAACGCCGACGCCGCCATCAAGTCCATCGTGATCACCGGTGCAGGCAAAGCCTTTTCGGGCGGCGCCGACATCAAGGAGTTCGGCACGCCCAAGGCGCTGATCGAACCCAATCTGCTGAGCGTGATCCGTGCGGTCGAGAATTCCGGCAAGCCCATCGTCGCCGCGATCCATTCCGTCTGCATGGGCGGTGGCCTGGAACTGGCCCTGGGCTGCCACTACCGCATCGCCGCGCCTGGCACCAACGTGGCCTTGCCTGAAGTCAAGCTCGGCCTGTTGCCTGGCGCCGGCGGCACGCAGCGCCTGCCGCGCGTGCTCGGCGTGGAACCGGCCCTGAACATGATCGTGAGCGGCGAACCCGTCAAGAGCGAGCTGCTCGCGCAAATCCCCGGTCAGAAACTGTTCGACAAGCTTGCTGCCTCGCCCGAATCGCTGGCCCAGGAAGCCCTGGCCTTTGCCCAATCGATTTCCGACACCCGGCCGCTTCCGCTGGTGCGTGACCTGCGCGCCAAGCACCCCAATGGCGACGCTTACTTCCAGTTCGCCCGCAACATGGTGAAGGGGATGGCGAAAAACTTCCCCGCGCCGCTGAAGTGCGTGGATGCGGTCGAAGCCGCAACCAAGAAGAAATTCGAAGACGGCATGACTTTTGAGCGCGAGTGCTTCATCAACCTGATGTGGACACCCGAAAGCCGCGCGCTGCGCCATATCTTCATGGCTGAGCGTGCGGCCTCCAAGATCCCCGACGTGCCGGAAGACACGCCCAAGCGCGAGATCAATTCGGTGGCTGTGATCGGCGCAGGCACCATGGGCGGCGGCATTGCCATGAATTTCCTGAACGCCGGCATCCCGGTCAAGATTCTCGAGATGAAGCAGGAGGCCCTGGACAAAGGCCTCGGCATCATCAGCAAGAACTACGAAGCCCAGGTCAAGAAGGGCAAGCTCAAGCAGGACAAATATGACCAGCGCATGGGACTGCTGAGCACCACGCTCAGCTACGACGACCTCAAAGACGCCGACCTGGTGATCGAGGCCGTGTTTGAAGAGATGGGTGTCAAGGAAAAGGTCTTCAAGGAACTGGACCGCGTGATGAAACCGGGCGCCATTCTGGCCTCCAACACCTCCACGCTGGACGTCGACAAGATCGCCGCCTTCACCAAGCGTCCGCAAGACGTGGTCGGCCTGCATTTCTTCAGCCCGGCCAATGTGATGAAGCTGCTGGAAGTGGTGCGCGGCGCCAAGACCGGCAAGGACGTGTTGGCCACCGTGATGACGATGGGCAAAAAGATCAAGAAGACGGCCGTGATCTCTGGCGTCTGCGACGGCTTTATCGGCAACCGCATGATCGAGCAGTACGGCCGCCAGGGCGGTTTCCTGCTCGACGAAGGCTGCACGCCCGAACAGGTCGACAAGGCGATTGAAAAATTCGGCTTTGCCATGGGCCCGTTCCGCATGGGCGACCTGGCCGGCAACGACATCGGCTGGGCGATCCGCAAGCGCCGCTACACCGAAAAACCAGACATGAAGTACAGCAAGACCGCTGACCTTCTTTGCGAAAAAGGCCGCTTCGGCCAGAAAACCGGCGCCGGCTGGTACGACTACGTGCCCGGCAAGCGCGATGCGATCCCGAACGCCGAAGTCGTCAAGATGATTGAAGACCACCGCACCAGCCTGGGCATCACACCGCGCAAGATCTCTGACGAGGAAATCGTACAGCGCCTGGTGTATTCGCTGGTCAACGAGGCCGCGCACATCCTGGAAGAGGGCATTGCCTCCAAGGCCAGCGACATCGACATGGTCTACATCATGGGCTATGGCTTCCCGGTCTACCGCGGCGGCCCCATGCTGTACGCCGACCAGGTCGGTCTCTTCAATGTGGTGCAAAGCATGAACCGCTTCGCGCAGAACCCGCTGGACGACGCCAAATTCTGGAAGCCCGCGCCCCTGCTGGCCAAGCTTGCGGCTGAAGGCAAGACCTTCAACCTGTCCACCTAAGCCCAGCAGACCGCACAGATCAACGTCCCAGAATCCGGAGAATTCCATGACTTCAGCAGTAATCGTTTCCACCGCACGCACCCCCCTGGCCAAGAGCTGGAAGGGCTCCTTCAACATGACACACGGCGCCACCCTGGGCGGTCATGCCGTCGAGCACGCGCTCAAACGCGCCGGCATCGAGGCCGCCGAAGTCGATGATGTGATCATCGGCTGCGCCACGCCCGAAGGCGCCACGGGCGCCAACATCGCACGCCAGATCGCCCTGCGCGCTGGCTGCCCGGTGACGGTATCGGGAATGACAGTCAACCGTTTCTGCTCGTCCGGCCTGCAGACCATCGCCCTGGCGGCCCAGCGCGTGATCGCTGGCGAAGCCGACATCTACGTGGCCGGCGGCGTCGAAAGCATTTCCTGCGTGCAGCAGGAAATGAACACCCACATGCTGCAGGAAACCTGGCTTGCCAAGAACAAGCCCGAGATTTACTGGAACATGCTCCAGACCGCTGAGCAGGTCGCCAAACGCTACAACATCTCGCGCGACCGCATGGACGAGTACGGCGCACTGAGCCAGCAAAAAGCAACCGCAGCTCTCGCTGCAGGCCTCTTTGAAGCCGAGATCGCACCGATCACCGTGACAGCCGGCGTGGCCGACAAGGTCATGGGCCTCTCCACCAAACAAGTTACTGTGAGCAAAGACGAAGGCATCCGCGAAGGCACGACCAAGGAAGGCATCAGCGGCATCAAGCCGGCCATTCCTGGCGGCGTGATCGCGGCCGGCAATGCCAGCCAGTTCTCCGACGGCGGCGGCGCCGTAGTTGTGATGAACGAAACTCTGGCCGAAAAGAAAGGCCTCAAGCCCCTGGGCCGCTTCCTTGGCTTCGCAGTTGCCGGTTGCGAGCCTGACGAGATGGGCATTGGCCCGGTCTTCGCGATCCCCAAGGTACTGGCCAAGCTGGGCCTGAAGATCAGCGACATCGATTTGTGGGAGCTGAATGAAGCCTTTGCCGTGCAAGTGCTGTACTGCGCCGACAAGCTGGGTATTCCCATGGACAAGCTCAACGTCAACGGCGGCGCCATCGCCGTCGGTCACCCTTATGGCGTGACCGGCCAGCGCCTGACGGGCCACGCCCTGATCGAAGGCAAGCGCCGCGGCGCCAAGCGCGTCTGCGTGACGATGTGCATTGGCGGCGGCATGGGCGCAGCCGGCATTTACGAAGTTCTCTAAACCGGGCAGCCACCATGAATGAAACCCTGCTCCTTCAGAAAGGGCAGGTGTTTCCTGCCTTGCCGCCCGCTCTTGTACCGGGGAGCCCGTCATGAGCCTTCGGCCCACGCTGGACTTTCTGCTTTACCGATGGCTGGGCGCCGAGTCGCTGAACCAGCGCGCGCGTTTCGCCGACCATTCGCGCGAGACTTTCGACGCGGTGTTCGACACCTGCGAGCGCATCGCGCGCGAAAAATACGCGCCTTTCAACCGCATAGTGGACACACAGGAGCCGCATTTCGACGGCGAAAAAGTCATCCTGCCGCAGGCCACACACGACGCGCAGAAGGCCTATGCCGCCTCCGGCATGCTCAGCGCCGCGCAAGACTACGAAGTCGGCGGCATGCAGCTTCCCTATACCGTGGAAGCGGCGGCCAATGCCTTCTTCGCCATGGCCTCAGTCAGCATCGGCTCAGGCCTGCTCACTACCGGCAATGCCAACCTGCTGATGGTGCATGGCACCGACATGCAGAAGGAAGTCTTCGCCAGGAACGAGTTCTCCGGCCGCTTCTCGGGCACCATGTGTTTGTCCGAACCGCAGGCCGGTTCCTCGCTCAGCGACGTGACCACGCGTGCGGTCCCGGATGGCGACGGCTTTGAGGCTGACCCGCTGGGCCCACGTTATCGCCTGAAGGGCAACAAGATGTGGATCTCGGCCGGCGAGCACGAGCTGACCGACAACATCATCCACCTGGTGCTGGCCAAGATTCCGGGGCCTGACGGCAAGCTGATCGCCGGCACGCGCGGCATTTCGCTCTTCATCGTGCCCAAGAAAATGGTCGATACCCAAGGCGAACTCACCGGCGTGCGCAACGACGTGGCGCTCGCGGGCCTGAACCACAAGCTGGGCTGGCGCGGCACCACCAACACGCTGCTCAATTTCGGCGAAGGCAAATACCCTGTGGATGGCCAGGCCGGCGCGGTCGGCTACCTGGTCGGCAAGCCTCATGAAGGCCTGCGCTGCATGTTCCACATGATGAACGAGGCACGCATCGGTGTGGGCACGGCCGCCACCATGCTGGGCATGGCGGGTTATTACGCCAGCCTCGATTACGCCAAAAACCGGCCGCAGGGCCGGCCCGTCGGCGGAGGTTCTAAAAACGGCACCGGTGCCGTGGGCAAAGACGCCTCCCAGCCGCAGATCCGCATCATCGAACATGCCGACGTCAAGCGCATGCTGCTGGCGCAAAAAGCGTATTGCGAGGGCGCGCTGGCGCTGGAGCTGTATTGCGCCCGCCTGGTTGACGAACACCACACCGCCGAGGCGCAGGCTGCCGACGACGCGCGCCTGCTGCTCGAGGTGCTGACGCCGATTGCCAAGAGCTGGCCCAGCGAGTGGTGCCTGGAGGCCAACTCGCTCGCCATACAGGTGCATGGCGGCTACGGCTACACACGCGACTTTCCGGTCGAGCAGTACTGGCGCGACAACCGCCTGAACATGATCCACGAAGGCACGCACGGCATCCAGGCCATGGATTTGCTGGGCCGCAAAGTGCTGATGGAAGGGGGCAGGGGATTGCAATTGCTGGCAGCGCGTATCAACGCCACGGTTGAAAAGGCGATTCAGGTGCCTGAACTCGCCGCCCATGCCAACGCACTGGCCAAGGCATTGCAGCATGTGGGCAGCGCCACCAAGGCGGCCTGGGCCACGGGCGAACCCGGCCAGGCGCTGGCCAATGCGGTACCCTACATGCAGGCCTTCGGCCACACCGTATTGGCGTGGATCTGGCTGGACGTGGCGCTGGCCAGCCTGGCATTGCAGCAGCCTGCTACTAATTCGATAGCGGATCACGCAGGACGGATGGGCGCTACACGCTATTTTTATCATTACGAATTACCCAAAATCGGCGCCTGGCTCAAGGTCGTTGAAACCCGCGACCTGACCTGTGCCGATTTACCCGAGGAGGCGTTTTAATGGCTTTTTTCAAACCGTCCGCTGACCCTGTTTCCAACAAGGCCGTGGCTCGCTTGCAGACCCTGATCTGGGTCCTGATTTACGGCGGGCTGCTCACGTTGGTATTGGGTCTGTCGGTCCAGCGGCTGGACGATGCCATCGGCTGGTCCATGGTGGTGCTGGGTGGCATTGTGGCGGCGGTTGGCGCGGTGCTGGTTTACGTGCGCTCCCGCATCAACGTCGGCTCGTAGCGGCCTGAAGTCGCCACGACGACAGCGCAGCCTGCAAGGCCCCTGATGTTGTGCCAATATGGCAGACCGTCGCGCCCGGCATTGAAGCCACGGCCAAAACTGACAGATTATTCGCAAACCCATCCTTGCCGGAGTCCCGATGCGGCACCCGGCAAGCCCGATGACATCCAACAGGAGACAACTTTCATGACCCGTACCATCCAGCAGCTGTTCGACCTCAAAGGCAAAACCGCACTCGTGACCGGCGGCTCGCGCGGCCTGGGACTGCAACTGGCCCAGGCGCTGGGCGAAGCCGGCGCCAAAGTCATTTTGAGTTCGCGCAAGGCCGAAGACCTGATCGAGTCCGCTGCCGAGTTGAAAGCTGCCGGTATCGACGTCGACTGGATCGCCGCCGACTGCTCGAAAGAAGAAGACATCCGGGCGCTGGCCGACGAGGCCATCAAGCGCCTGGGCCATGTCGACATCCTGGTCAACAATGCCGGCGCCGCCTGGGGCGCACCCGCGGAAGACCACCCGGTCGAAGCCTGGGACAAGGTCATGAACCTCAACATCCGCGGCTATTTCATCCTGAGCCAGCACATCGCCAAGCACAGCATGATCGCCCGCAAGTCCGGCCGCATCATCAACGTAGCCTCCATCGCCGGCCTGGGCGGCAACCCGCGCGAGATGACCACGGTGGCTTACAACACCTCCAAGGGTGCCGTCATCAACTTCACGCGCGCACTGGGCTGCGAATGGGGCAAGTACAACATCACCGTCAACGCCATCTGCCCGGGTTTTTTCCCGAGCCGGATGACCGTGGGCACGCTGAAAGCGCTGGGCGAGGAAAAACTCGCCTCGCATGCGCCGCTCGGCCGCCTGGGCGATGACGAAGATCTGAAGGGCCTGTGCGTGCTCTATGCGTCCGACGCCGGCAAGCACATCACTGGCCAGTGGTTGGCGGTGGACGGCGGTGTATCAGTGGTAACAGGCGGCTAATCAAGTGAAGGGTTGGGAAGAGCTAATGAATTTCGGCGCCGACATCCCTTTTGTCAACCACCTTGGATTCGAACTCGAACTGTTCGAAGGCGGCGCCTCGGCCATAGGCTATGCGCCCAGGCCCGAGCACCTCAACTCATTTGCCGTGACGCACGGCGGCGCCATCATGACGCTGCTGGACGTGACCATGGCGACGGCCGCTCGCAGCGTACAGAAAGACATGGGCGTGGTCACCATCGAGATGAAGACCAGCTTCATGCGGCCGGCACCCGGTGACGGCAGCCGGCTTACAGCCAAGGGGCGGCTCATGCATCGCAGCACCACCATGGCGTTTACCGAAGCCACGCTGTATGACGCGGAAGGCCGCGCCTGTGCACACTCCACGGGCACCTTCAAGTACGTGCGGCGGGTTGCCACCGCCGCCCAAAACACCGGCGCACCGGATCTATCCGGCGGCGGCATATCAACCGATTGAACCGAGTTATTGGTTAAATCACAGCCCAGCCCAATAAAAACCGGCGCAAGCAGCTATCAAATCAATAGCAAATCATCTGCCTTTCCCGACAACACACAGGAGACTTCCATGCCCATCAACCAGCAAATCCTGCTCGACAACCGTCCCACCGGCGAAGCCGTCGCCAGTAACTTCATGCTGGTGTCCAGCGACACGCCGCCGCTGCAGGATGGCCAGGTGCTGGTGCGCCACCATTACCTGAGCCTGGACCCTTACATGCGTGGCCGCATGAGCGATGCCAAGAGCTATGCCGCGCCGCATCCGCTGGGCCAGGTCATGCTGGGCGGCACGGCAGGCGAGGTGGTGGAAAGCCGCTCGCCCAAATTCCAGCCTGGCGACAAGGTGGTCGGCATGGGCGGCTGGCAGGAATACAGCGTGGTCAATGCCGACCAGCCCGGCGCGCTGCGCAAGGTGGACACCACGCACGTGCCGCTGTCGCACTACCTGGGCGCGGTCGGTATGCCCGGTGTCACCGCCTGGTACGGCCTGGTGAAAATCATTGAGCCCAAAGCCGGCCAGACCATGGTGGTCAGCGCCGCTACCGGCGCAGTGGGGAGCGCGTTCGGCGCACTCGCCAAGGCACGCGGCTGCCGCGCCGTCGGCATTGCCGGTGGCCCCGATAAATGCAAATATGCCGTCGATGAACTCGGCTTTGACGCCTGCATTGATTACAAAGTGCACGCCGATGCCGCTTCGCTGACCAAGGCTCTCAAGGACGCCTGCCCGGATGGCATTGATGGCTACTTTGAAAACGTGGGCGGCATGGTGCTGGACGCCGTGCTGCCGCGCATGAACGCTTTCGGCCGCATCGCGCTGTGCGGCATGATCGCCGGCTACGACGGCCGGCCCATGCCGTTGGCCTACCCGGCGCTGATTTTGACCAGCCGCCTCAAGCTGCAGGGCTTTATCGTGGCCGAGCACATGGAAGTCTGGCCCGAAGCGCTCAAGGAACTCGGCACGCTGGTGGGCACCGGCAAGCTGCGCCCGCGTGAAAGCGTGGCGCAGGGGATTGAATCGGCGCCCGAAGCATTCCTCGGGTTGCTCAAAGGCAAAAACTTCGGCAAGCAGTTGGTCAAGCTGATCTGACCCGACCACGGCGCGGTCAAAAGGAGGTGGACATGACGCATGAAGTCTTCAACCAGCCCGCAGCGCTGTCGGACTACAACCTGTTTGACACCAATCGCCCGCTGCGCGACGCGCTGAAATTTAATGCGCCAGCGCTGGACACGCACGAGCTGAGGCAGCTCGGTGCGAAGCTGGGCAGCACGGCCATGCAGACCCACGCGCGCCTGGCCAATGTGCATGGGCCGGCGCTGCACAGCCATGATCGTTTTGGCCGTCGTGTGGACCAGGTGGAGTTTCACCCGAGTTATCACGAGCTCATGAAACTCGCGACGGGCTCGGGCCTGCATGGCTCTCCGTGGTCTGAAGAAAACCCGTCACCCCATGTCCAGCGCGCAGCAGGCTTCATGCTCTTCACCGAGCTCGAGCCCTCCATCCTGTGCCCCATCTCCATGAGCTACGCGGCCACGCCCGCGTTGCGCGGCAACACAGCCATCTACGCCGACTGGGGCCCCAAGCTGGCGAGCCGCGCCTATGACCCCGAACTCAAGCTGTGGCAAGCCAAGGCCGGCCTCACCATGGGCATGGGCATGACGGAAAAGCAGGGCGGCTCCGACGTGCGGGCCAACACCACGCGCGCTGAGCCCGCAGGCCGCGACGGCTGGGGCGAGCGCTATGCCATCACCGGCCATAAATGGTTTTTCTCGGCGCCCATGTGCGACGCCTTCCTGGTGCTGGCCCAAACCCCAAGCGGCCTTTCCTGCTTTTTCCTGCCACGCGTGCTGCCCGATGGCGGCCTCAACGCCATCCGCATCCAGCGCCTCAAAGACAAGCTGGGCAACAAGGCCAACGCAAGTTCTGAAGTGGAATTTGAAAACGCCCAGGCCTGGCTGGTCGGAGGCGAAGGCCGCGGCATTCCACAAATCCTCGAAATGGGCACCATGACCCGGCTGGACTGCGCGCTGGGCACCAGCGGGTTGATGCGGCAGGCGCTGGCCCTGGCGCTGAACCACACCTCGCAGCGAAAAGCTTTTGGCAAGCTGCTCATCGACCAGCCGTTGATGCGCAACGTGCTGGCCGACCTCGCGCTTGAATCCGAAGCCGCGACCGCGCTGGCAATGCGCCTGGCCCGGGCTTTCGACCACACGGGCGATGCCCACGAAGCCGCCATGGCACGCCTGTTGACGCCTGTCGCCAAGTTCTGGATCTGCAAGCGCGGCAGCCACTTCGCCCAGGAGGCGATGGAATGCCTGGGCGGCAACGGTTATGTGGAGGAGGGCGGCGAGGGCGTCATGGCCCGCGTTTACCGCGAAATGCCGCTCAATTCGATTTGGGAAGGCGCGGGCAACATCATGGCGCTGGACCTTTTGCGCGCGCTGCGCAAAGCCGACGCCGTAGCGGCCCTGAACCAGGAGCTTGCCGCCGCACAAGGCGCGCATCCGGCGCTGGACCGGCTGGCCGCTGCCTTGCCCACACGTGTGGAAGAAATGGCGACTGAAGTGGAGGCACGGCGGCTCGCGCAGGACGTGGCGTTGGCGGTGCAGGCCGCCTTGCTCTACCAAACCGCGCCCGCTGCCGTCTTCAGCGCTTTTTGCGACTCGCGTATTGCGGGCAACTGGGGCCATGCCTTTGGCACGCTCGGTGCCGGGACCGATTTCGACACCCTCATCGCGCGGGCCATGCCCCGCTGAATTTCCAGACACCCAGAACACCCCGGAGACACCATGAGCGAGCTGATTCTTCACCACTACCCCACATCGCCATTTGCCGAAAAAACCCGCCTGATGCTGGGTTACAAAAACCTGCCCTGGAAGTCCGTCATCATCCCGATGATCATGCCCAAGCCCGACGTGGTGGCGCTGACCGGCGGCTACCGCAAGACACCCATCCTGCAAATCGGCGCCGACATTTACTGCGACACCGCCCTGATCAGCGACGTGCTGGAGCATTTGCAGCCCGAGCCTTCGGTGTACCCGGAACCCAGCAAGGGCCTGGCGCGCACGCTGGCGCACTGGGCCGACAACACGCTGTTCTGGACCTCCATGGCCTACAACACGCAGCCCAAGGGGATTGCCCAGATGTTCGACAAGGCGCCGCCCGAAGCCGCCCGGGCTTTCGGCGAAGACCGCAAGGCCATGAGCATCGGCATGCCGCGCCTGCGCTCCAGCGACGCCGCCGCAGCCTATAAATCCTATTTGCGCCGCATTTCCGACATGCTCGACGACCGGCCTTTTCTGCTGGGCGATGTGCCCTGCATCGCCGATTTCGCGATGTACCACCCACTGTGGTTCACGCGCACCCGCACCCCGGTGCTTGCGGGCATCCTGAACCTCACACCCGCCGTGCTGGAGTGGATGGACCGCATGGCCGCCATCGGCCATGGCGGCATTGAAAAATTCAGCTCTGCCGAGGCTGTGGCGCTGGCCGCCGCGTCCACCCCTGCGCCGCTGCCGGGCGATCTGTTCCAGGACGAACACGGCATTCCCTTGGGCAGCCAGGTGCTGGTCAGCGGCGAGAGTTTTGGACCGGAGCCCACCGAGGGCGAGCTGATCGCCGCTACCCGCATGCATTACACGCTGCGCCGTACCGATGCGCGTGCCGGCACCGTGCATGTGCATTTCCCCCGCATCGGCTACACCCTGAAAGCGGCAACTCCGGCATGAGCAGCAACACCGGTATTTCCTGGCGTTTTCTTCCCTTTGGCGCGCTGACCACACGTGAGCTTTACGAGATCTTGCAGCTTCGCAGCGAGGTGTTTGTGGTCGAGCAGGCCTGCAGCTTCCAGGACATGGACGGCGCCGACATGGAGGCCATGCATTTGCTGGGCACAAGCGAAGGGCGGCTGGTGGCCTATGCGCGCTGCTTTGCCGCGGGCGTGAAGTTTGCGGAGGCCAGCATAGGCCGCGTGGTCACGCATGCCTCGGCACGCGGCGGCGGCGTTGGCCATGTGCTGATGAAAGAGGCCGTTGGCCGTTTACAGCAGCACTGGGGCCCGCAACCCATTCGCATAGGCGCACAGGCACGGCTTGAGCAGTTCTACCTGCAGCACGGTTTTTCCAATACCGGCCAGCCCTACATCGAGGACGGCATACCGCACATCGAGATGTTGCGGATTGCCTGAACAGTTGCCTCAAGTTCCCAGAGTGACAGCTGAGACGCCTTGCCTCACGGACAATTTTCCCATTCCAGCCATCAAGGACTCCCCAAAATGATCACGGACTTCAAAGGTAAAACCGCAGTGCTGACCGGCGCGGGCTCGGGCTTCGGCCTGGAATGCGCGCGCCTGGGCGCCAAACTGGGCATGAACCTGGTGCTGGTCGACGTGCAGCAGGACGCGTTGGACAAGGCCACCGAGGAGATGAAGGCCGCCGGCGCCCAGGTGCTGTCCTTCAAACTTGACGTCTCCAGCGCCGCGCAGATGGAGGCCATGGGCAAGGCCGTGTTCGAGCGCTTCGGCGCGCCGCATTTCGTCTTCAACAACGCCGGCGTCGGATCCGGCGGCCTGATCTGGGAAAACAGCGTCAAAGACTGGGAATGGGTGCTGGGCGTCAACGTCATGGGCGTGGTCCACGGCGTACGCATCTTCACGCCGATGATGCTGGAAGCAGCCGCCAAAGACCCATCCTGGCAAGGCCACATCGTCAACACCGCCAGCATGGCCGGGCTGCTGAACCCGCCGAACATGGGCGTCTACAACGTGAGCAAACATGCCGTGGTGGCGCTCAGCGAAACCCTGTACCAGGACCTGGGCCTTGTGACCGATCAGGTTGGCGCCTCGGTGCTGTGCCCGTTTTTTGTGGCCACCGGCATCGGCATGAGCCACCGCAACCGGCCGGCTGAACTCGGCGCGGAAAAGCCCACCAGGAGCCAGATGATCCAGCAGGCCATGACAGGCAAGGCGGTCGGCTCCGGCAAGGTGAGCGCCGCCGATGTGGCGAAACTGGTGTTTGACGCCATTGCAGCCAACCGGTTCTATATCTACAGCCACCCCAAAGCCATCAACTCCGTGCAGACACGGCTTGAAGACGTGCTGCAGGCACGCAACCCGACGGATCCGTTTGCCGACAAGCCCGAAATTGGCCAGCAACTGAAAGCCGCGTTGCGCGGAGCCTGATGCGCCGCGGCTGCCTTGCTTGGGCCGGCCTGCTGCTTGGGCTGGCGGGGGCAGGCGCGTTGGCACAACCGGTGAAGTGCCCCGACGGAAAACTTGCCGACGGCATTGAACGGGCAGGGGACGCCCGGCAATGCCTTGTCATCCGCAAGCTGGCGCCTGGCCAGACGTCCCGCATCACGCCCAAGGTACTGGTCGTCTTTCTGCACGGCGACAATGGCGGGCGCACGGAGTTGAAAGCGGACAGCGGCACAGCAGCCTTGCTTGCCGAAAAGCTCCAGGCCGTCACCGTGGCGATGCAGCGGCCCGGCTACCGCAGCGATCTGGGCGTATCGGACGGCGAGTCCGGCCCCGGGGACGACGACTACACACCCCGCAACGCCGAAATCATTGCTGCCGCGCTGGGCAGCCTGCGCAGCCTCAACCCCGGCAAAAAAATCCTCTTGGTCGGCCATTCGGGCGGCGCGGCCATGGCGGCCTTGCTGGCCAGCCGTTTTCCGGGCAGCGCTGATGCCTATTTGCTGGCCGCCTGCCCCTGCGATGTGCCGGCATGGCGGCAATGGCGCAACAGCTCTGCGGGCAAGTCCGGTGCCTGGAGCCGCAGCCTTTCACCGCTGGCCGAAGCGGAAAAAATCAACCCGGATACGCAGATCAGCGTGGTGGCGGGCAACAAGGACGAGAACACCTTGCCCCAGTTCAGCGAGGCCTATGTCAGGGCGCTACAGGCGCGCGGCGTCAAAACCCGGGTCACGTATGCGATGAACGCCACCCACGTGTCGGTGCAGCGCGCGCCGGAGTTCTTCATGCTGGCCGGGGAATTGGCCGACAGGCTGTCGAAATAGCGCCGCTGCGCTATCCTTGCCGCTCCTTCATTCAACGCTTTTGATGATGTCCAAATTCCTGAACCGCCTTTCCCTGGCTGCCGTTGTCGCGGCTGGCTTGCTGCTTGCCGGCTGTAACGATGCGCCGGGCACCGCGCCCGGCAGCCCGTCGGCAAAGGCTGCCGCCGAACCGGTATCCGTGGCTGCCATCGAAGCCGGCGCCAAAGGCTTTTCGGCCGGCGCTTTAATGAGCAAGCGCACGGTGTATGTGTTTTTTGATGCGCAATGCCCGCACTGCGGCGCCCTGTGGGAAGCGGCAAAACCGCTGAAGTCCCAGGCCAGGTTTGTCTGGATCCCGGTTGGCATGCTCAACGCCGCCAGTACGGCCCAGGGGGCAACCCTGCTGGCGGCCGGCGACCCGGTGGCTGCCATGGACGCGCATGAAACGTCGCTGCAGGCCCGGCGCGGCGGCATCAGTGCGGCCAGCAATATCGACGCGCAAAAAGAAGCCGTCGCCAAAAACACCGAGCTGATGACCAGACTGGGTTTCGCTTCGATCCCCACCATCGTCGGAACCCACGCGCAGACCGGCGCCACGGTGTCACATGAAGGTTCATTGCCAACGGCGGCTCTGGCCACCTTGCTGGGTTTACAGCCGCCGGCAGCGCAGTAATCTGGTCTTTTCCTCGAAAAAAGTGGCTGAAACGCAATAGAGACGGGCGCAACCAGCTATATATTTGATAGCGGTTGCGCGCCGTGGCTCAGGCCCGGTTCAAAACAGAACCCGGCTGCGGATGGTTCCCGGCACCTCTGCCAGCTTGGCCAGCGCGATATCGGAGTGCGCTGCGTCGATGTCGATCACCACGTAACCCACTGCCTCGTTGGTCTGCAGGTACTGCGACGCGATGTTGATGCCGTTGGCCGCAAACACCTTGTTGATTTCCGACAGCACGCCCGGCACGTTGCGGTGAATGTGCAGCAGGCGGTGCTTGCCTGGGTGGGCCGGCAGCGCCACTTCAGGAAAGTTGACGGAAGACGTCGAGGTGCCGTTGTCGCTGTACTTCACCAGCTTTTCGGCCACCTCGATGCCGATGTTTTCCTGCGCTTCCATGGTCGAGCCGCCCACGTGCGGCGTCAAGATCACGTTGTCGAGGCCGCGCAGGGGTGATTCAAAAATGTCCTTGTTGCTGCGCGGCTCCACCGGAAACACGTCGATCGCCGCACCCAGCAGCTTTTTCTGCTTCAGCGCCTCGGCCAGCGGTTCGATCTCCACCACCGTGCCGCGTGAGGCATTGATCAGCACGCTGCCGGGCTTCATCGCGGCAATCTCGGCCGCGCCCATCATCCATTGCGTGGCCTGGGTTTCGGGCACGTGCAGGCTCACCACGTCGGACTGGGCCAACAGATCCTTGAGTTGAGCCACCTGCCGGGCGTTACCCAGCGGCAGCTTGGTCACCACGTCAAAAAACACGACCTGCATGCCCAGCGCTTCGGCCAGCACTGACAGCTGCGTTCCGATGGAGCCGTAGCCCACGATGCCCAGCGTTTTGCCGCGGATTTCGTAAGCGTTTTCGGCCGACTTGAGCCAGCCGCCGCGGTGCGCCACGGCGCTTTTCTCGGGCACGCCGCGCAGCAGCAAAATGGCCTCGGCCAGTACCAGCTCAGCCACGGAGCGGGTGTTGGAAAAAGGCGCGTTGAACACCGCAATGCCGCGTTCGCGGGCGGCGTTCAGGTCGACCTGGTTGGTGCCGATGCAAAAGCAGCCGACCGCCGCCAGCTTGCCGGCCTGGGCAAACACATCGGCAGTGAGCTGGGTGCGGGAACGGATGCCGACAAAATGCGCGTCGGCGATTTTTGCCTTGAGTTCGTCATCGGGCAGCGCGCCGGCCAGGCTTTCGATCTGCGAGTAGCCTGCCGCCTTGAGAACTTCCACTGCGGAGGGGTGAATGCCCTCGAGCAACAGGAATTTGATTTTTTGCTTGTCGACCGAAGTTTTGTTCATGGAAAGCCGCTGCGCCAAGAAGTGGATGAGGAGCAAGTATGAGGGAAGCGAAATACCCGTGCTGGTGCGCGGTTGGGCGGCGGGATTCGAGGCCTCGAATAATGCCAAAAATGCCCGCAGACCTTACTGGACGTGCGCAAGCAGCTATTAAATCAATAGCGGCTGGGTCTGGGGCTCCTGATCGGGTTCGGCGGGTTCACAGGCAACAGCATCCCCCACGCGCAGTAAACCGCCCTGCAACACACGCGCCGTCAGCCCGCCGTGGCCGCGCATGGCGTTGTAGCCGCCCGGGCCCAGCACTTCCTCCATGCGCGAACAGGGTTCGCACGGGCCGGTGATTTCCAGCACCACATCGCCGATGCGCAGCGCCATGGGTTGGTCCCTGAAGAGCGATTTCGCAGCCAGCAGGTTCAGGCCCGACACCACCAGGTTGCGCCTAAGGCTCGCGGTATCCACCGTGCCAAGCCGCATCAGCGCCGCCAGCACAGGCAGGTGCTCGGCCTGGATCAGGGTGACCTGGCGCTTGCTGCTTTCCGGGCGAATGGCGGGCGCCGCAGCGCTCCGGTCGCCTTCCAGCCCACGGCCGGCCAGCGCCGTCACAGTTGCCACGCGGAGCACCGGGCTGCGGCGGGCGGGCCTCAGCAAAATCTGCTCAAGCCGCCCTTGGTGGGGGAATTGCCGGGTGAGCGTGCGCAGGTCACTGATGCCCGTGCCGGCGGTGGCTGTCATTCCAGTACCTGTCCCGCGGAAGGGTAGCTGCGCGACAGCACCTGCTCGTCTGTCAATTCCGGGCCCTGCCACATGGTGACTTCTGAAGCGCCGGCCCCCAGGGCCATCTCATGGAGGGCCCGTATTTCCACCTGGGTGAAACCACCCGCGGGCTCCCCTAGAGGATGGAACACCATGCGGGGCGCGGGAGCCAGCACGTGGCTGGCCTGAAGTTTCCGGACGAATGCCTTCAGTACCTGCTCACCGTGGGTGAAGTCGGACACCATGGAGCGCGGGTGGCTGAAAGGATTGATGACCTGTGCCGACTTGCTCGATTTATGCAGGGCAGCGTCATTGCCCGCACCCAGCACTTTGGGCTTGGGGCTGCGGGAAATCGCAATTTCGGGCACTTCGGAAATGAAAGCGCCCGTTTTCACATTGCGCACCGTCAGCCGGTAAGGCGACAGGCGAATGTACAAAGGTGGCTTGATGAAGTCGAACATGGTCAAGGGCGGCGGTTGAATTCAGTGAGCCTGGTGCTCATGACAATACGGCTTTCAGCGCGGCCAGGAGCCGCGCAGCTGCCAGCTTGACCCGCATCTTGAAACGACGGGCCATGCGCCATGGCAACGACGCCCTGGCCTGGGCCATGATTTTGTCCTTCCAGGCTTTCCAGGGGGTGTAGAGCCGCGCGAACCACGGCATTTGCATGAGTGCAGGCTGGGTCAGCTGAAAGAGGCGTGCGGCCAGCGCGGTTCCGGTGAGTTTGGCCGCCAGTATCAGCGCCAGGCCGACAGTCACATGCCCCAGGCCGAACAGGTAAAGCGCCAGCAGCTTCACCGGTATCAGCGCCAGCACCGGCACGCTGAAGGCGAGCAGGGCAGCCCAGGGCGGCAAGCGGATGATCCAGCGCTCCAGCCGCCCCCACCAGGGCAGGCGCCCCAGTGCTGCAAAGCCGGCGGCCAGCGGCTCCCAGCCCCATTCTTCAAACAGCAAAAACAGCGCGACAGGCGCAAGCAAAACGACCCGCAGCACTTTTTTGAATTTGCCCATATCTGTTTTCCTTAAAGCGCCGAAGGGTAGGCACGGCTCCAGCCGAGCAGCAGCACACCCGCTGCAAGCACCCAGGCCAGTGTGGCGCAGGCGAGCGTGACGGGCAGTGTCGCGCGCACGCTGAGCCAATACACCACCAGCAGATAAACCGCATAGGGGATGAGCGACCACAGGCCAAACAGTGCCGTGGTACGAAGGTCAGCCGCGGAGCGTTCGCTGCCCACGATGTAGTGCGCAATCAATGCAAAGGTGGGAAACAGCGGCACCAGCCCGGCGATGAAAAAGCTGCGCGACCGGGAAAGAAGGGCAATAACCAGCACGGCAAGCGCACCCAGCAGGCATTTAAGAAAAAGTGAAAGCATCGATCGAAAAGAAAAAAGAATGCAGGGACGTGGCCGCAACAGCACGGACCCACAGTTTATCGAAGGGCACTATGGACGCCCCTCGGCCTGTATCGCCTGCATGCCGTTCAGCGCTTCCCTGCGCATGGAAAAAATGCTGTCGTTCGAAAGCTCAGGCACCACTGCAAAGCCGAGGCCTTCGTAGACGGTCAGCGCAGGGTGGTTGTCACGGTACACGCGTAGTGTGAAAGCTGTGGCACCGGTGTTACGAGCCGCTTGGGCCATTAGCAGCCTGCACAACATTGAACCCAGGCCCTGGCCGCGCGCGTGGGGCGCCAGGATGATGCGGGCCAGATGGGCAACACCTGCCTCACGCACCCAGAACTGCCCAAAGCCCAGCGCCTCTGCCGGCCCCCGGCTTATGACAAAGCTGAAGGCGCCGGGTTCAGCCAGCAGTACCGGGAGTCGCTCGGGCTCAAACGGAAACTTCAGCTTGGGGCCGGCCCAGCGCAGACAGGTGCTGGCGTCCTGGACCCAGGTGGCCAGCGCCGCATAGTCGGCGGCCCCGGGCGGCCGCAAGGCCAGCGAAGGAGCGCAGGGCGGTGATTGCGGGGAATCCATGGCGCCATTGTGCGGCAAGCCCGAGGCCTCGCGTTGCCCCGCCTATACGGTGCGCCAGGCGGTAGTCCTTCAGTGGCCGTGCTTTACGCGGCACATTGAAGGCTGACGGCCTGCAGGGTCTTGCCGGTTTGAGGGTCGAACACCACGAGATTCACCTGGCGCTCATGGCCCTGGGTCGCGGCTATGCTGCGAAAGGCCAGTTTTTGCGGCCCGGTTCCACTGCTTTTGTATTCCCCTGCCTGGGTGTACTGGCGCACCACGAAGTCGTGTTGGAGAACTTCGCCGGCGTTTTCGCCGGCTTTCACCCTGGAATTGTGCCCATGCTCGGTGACGGTCCAGTAGGCTGACCAGGACGGTGACACCTGCGGTGCGGGCACCGGGGTGACACTGGCTTCAAACTGGCCCGGCCCGAGTTGCCTGAGTACGATGCTGGCGCGCGCGGGTTCCTTGCTGTCGGCAGGCCTGCCACCCCAGCGAGGCCAGTCTTTGCCGTTGAGTACGGCCTGCGGTGTATAGATGCTGCGCAGATTGCTCCTGGACGCTATTTCGCGTTGCCGGCTGGTGTAGGCGGGCGCGGCAAAACGGTCAACCCAGCCGATGTAGTCCCAGTAGCCGACATGAAAGGCTTGCACCACGGCCCCACTGCCTTTCAGCGACGATGCCCATTTGTCAGCGGGCGGGCAGGAGCTGCAGCCCTCAGAGGTATACAGCTCAACAACCGGCGTGATGGTCGGCCCTGAGCTGATGGCACAAGCGTTTTGTGCGGACAACGCGCTGGACGTCGATGCCATCAGGACGATTGCGATGATCAGCGGGGTGTTGCGGCGGGAAGGCCGTGGGGGCGCGGTGTGCAGCATGAGGGTCTCCGTGGATTTGCAGACCCCCATTGGTCGATGGACTTCGCCGGTTCTTACACCTGCCGGGCTTGGTTAACAAAGACGCGGCACAACCGGTATTCAGGCACTTAAACCAGCGGCATGGTCTCCGAGTCTTTTTCCAGGTGCGGAATGCCGCCATGCCGCTCAAGCCTGTCCTGGAGCTGGCCCATGTGGGCGGCCATGGTGTTGTCCGACTGCTCCAGCCGCGCCAGCAATGCCTGTTGCTGCTGCGAGAAGCGTTCGGCCAGCACAGTGGCGGCGGCGGCTTCCCGGTGCTGTGCGGCCAGGGCCTGCACCTCCAGGTAGCTCCGCAGTTCGGTAAAACGCGAGGCCTCGGCCTTGTCAGCCAGCTCACGCTGCGTGTTCAGCTCGCGTGCGTAGCGCCGGGTTTCCAGCAAGTTGGTGCTTTGCATGTAGAGCGTGGAGGCCAGAAACACCACCGTGGCAACCACCAGCAAGAGCAGCATCACGAAGCCCAGCGACACCTCCACGGTGGTAAAGCCCAGGCTGAGCATGCTCACACGGCTGAATTCATCGACATTGAGGGCCACAAAGCCCGCCAGCAGCAGCATGGCCACCACCAAAAAAATCGTGCGAGTCCGCATGTGTGTCTCCCCTGAAAATGTAAGAAATTGCTTTAAGCCAAGGGCCATTATCAGAAGCAAAACAGCGCTGGTGCTGTGGGACAATGCCGACCCTTGGCGTCAGTTTGTACTCGGCGCACCGATAACGGCTCTCTGCCAGGGCAGGCTGCATCGCCGGGCGGGCATTTGCCCCTTTATCGACCTTCTTTTGCTTCTTTTTCCGAGCTTTTTCGAACATCTCTTTCAATATGCAGAAAATCATCCGCCAGATCGCGGCAGAAATTAAAGTCCAGGAACACCAGATCAAGGCAGCCGTCGAGCTGCTTGACGGCGGCGCCACGGTTCCCTTCATCGCGCGCTACCGCAAGGAAGCCACCGGCGGGCTGGACGACATCCAGTTGCGCGAGCTGGAATACCGGCTGGGGTACCTGCGCGAGCTGGAAGAGCGACGCGAAGCCGTGCTCAAAAGCATTGAAGAGCAGGGCAAGCTCACGCCCGAGTTGCGTGCAGCCATAGAGTTTGCCGCCACCAAGCAGGACCTCGAAGATCTTTACCTGCCCTTCAAGCCCAGGCGCCGCACCAAGGGTCAGATTGCGCGTGAAGCCGGCATCGAGCCGCTGGCCGACAAGCTGTTTGCCGACCCGTCGCTGGTACCTGCCGACGAAGCCGCGGCCTTTGTGAAGGCCGAAAAGAACGAAAGCGGTGACGACTTCACCACCGTGCAAGCCGTGCTCGACGGCGTGCGCGACATCCTCAGCGAACGCTGGGCCGAAGATGCCGGCCTGGTGCAGTCGCTGCGCAACTGGCTCTGGAGCGAGGGGCTGTTCAGCTCCAAGCTGGTGACCGGCAAAGACGAGAACAACGCCGACAACAGCAAATTCCGAGACTACTTCGACTACGGCGAGCCGATTGGCCGCGTGCCTTCGCACCGTGCGCTGGCAGTCTTTCGCGGCCGCGGGCTTGAGATCCTGGATGCCAAGCTGGTACTGCCTGAGCAGGCCGAGCCCGGCAAGCCCAGCATTGCCGAAGGCAAGATCGCGCTGCACCTGGGCTGGAGCCACAAGGCGCGACCAGCGGATGATTTGATCCGCAAGGCCGTGGCCTGGACCTGGCGCGTCAAGCTCAGCCTCTCGCTCGAGCGCGACCTCTTTACCCGTTTGCGCGAAGAGGCCGAGAAGGTCGCCATCAAGGTCTTTGCCGACAACCTGCGCGACCTGCTGCTGGCAGCGCCCGCCGGCCCGCGTGTGGTGATGGGCCTGGACCCGGGTATTCGCACCGGCGTGAAGGTGGCCGTGGTCGATGCCACCGGCAAGCTGGTGGAGACCTCTACCGTCTATCCGCATGAACCGCGCAAGGACTGGGATGGCTCCCTGCACACGCTGGCCAGGCTCTGCGAAAAGCATGGCGTCAACCTGATCGCCATCGGCAACGGCACCGCCAGCCGCGAAACCGACAAACTCGCCGCCGACCTGATCAAGGGAATGGCCAAGGTGGAACAGGCCATTGAAAAAGTCGTGGTCAGTGAGGCGGGTGCCTCCATCTACTCCGCCAGTGAATTCGCCAGCCAGGAAATGCCCGACGTGGATGTGAGCCTGCGCGGCGCGGCCAGTATTGCGCGACGCCTGCAAGACCCGTTGGCCGAGCTGGTCAAGATCGACCCGAAATCGATCGGCGTTGGCCAGTACCAGCACGACGTGAACCAGAGCGACCTGGCGCGCAGCCTCGACACCGTGGTCGAAGACTGCGTGAACAGCGTGGGCGTGGACCTGAACACCGCCAGCGTGCCGCTGCTGGCGCGCGTGTCGGGCCTGTCGCAAACGGTGGCCAAGTCGGTCGTGCGCTGGCGTGATGCCAACGGTGCCTTCGCCTCGCGCGCCGACTTGCTCAAGGTGACCGGCCTGGGCGCCAAGACTTTTGAGCAGAGCGCGGGTTTCCTGCGCCTGCGCAGCAGCAGCAACCCGCTGGACATGACAGGGGTGCACCCCGAAACCTACCCGGTGGTTGAAAAGATCATGGCCCACACCGGCAAGCCGGTGGCCGAGCTGATGGGCCGGGCCGAGATGCTCAAGACCCTGAAGCCCGAGCTGTTTGCGAATGAACAGTTCGGCGTGATCACCGTCAAGGACATCATTGCCGAACTGGAAAAACCCGGCCGCGACCCGCGCCCCGACTTCAAGGTGGCCCGCTTCAACGACGGCGTGGAAGACATCAAGGATTTGAAGGAAGGCATGACGCTGGAAGGTACGGTCAGCAACGTGGCCGCCTTCGGCGCCTTCATTGACATCGGTGTACACCAGGACGGCCTGGTCCACGTGAGCCAGCTTTCCAACAAGTTCGTGAACGACGCGCGTGAGGTCGTAAAAACCGGCGACATCGTCAAAGTACGCGTGACCGAGGTCGATGTGGCGCGCAAGCGCATTGGCCTCACCATGAAACTCGACGCCGCACCGGCCCGCCGCGACGGCCCGCGTGACAACCGCTTTGAAAGCGCGCGCCCGCCGGGCGGGCAAAACCGCGGCGGCAACTATGGAAGCCGCCCAGGCGCGCCACAACCGGCCGCCGCGACCGCCATGGAGTCGGCCTTCAGCAAGCTGGCGGCACTGAAGAAATAACAATGCGCACGCCGCCAGGTCGCCAGAAAGACATGAATTGACCCGTTTTTAAGGTTAAATCAGGCCCTGGCGCTTGACTGGCGGGCGCAACCAGCTATCAAAATAATAGCAACCATCTACCCCCATGCAAGCCCTCCGCATTTACGCCGGTCCCAAGGCACGCCGGCATATCGAGCAAAACGGCCTCAGGCCAGCAGACATTGCCGTCGTACCCGGGGCGGCGGGCGGGCCCAAGGGCTTGATCCTTGGCGCACTGGACCGCTTTATCTTTGGTGACTGGCTGGCGCAAAGCAGCCATCCGGTGGACCTGGTCGGCGCGTCCATAGGCGCATGGCGCATGGCCACGGCCTGCCTGGACAACCCTGAGGCCGCATTCCAGCGCCTCGAAACCGATTACATCCACCAGCATTACGAACTCAAGCCCGGGCAGAAGCGCCCGACCGCCGACGCCGTCAGTGAGCAGTTCGGCCAGAGCCTGAAGGTTTTCTACGGGGGCAGGGTGAAGGAAGTGATTGGCCATCCCCGCTATCGGCTGCACATCGTCACCTCGCGTGGCCGCCACATGCTGGGCCGTGAGCACAAGGTGGCCACGCCGCTGGGCTACTTTGGCGCGTTCCTCACCAACAGCCTGCACCGCAAGGCCATGGGCGCATGGCTGGAGCGCGTCGTGTTTTCCACGCAGAACGCCTCCCTGCCGTTTTCAACTGCCGACTACCGGACCCGCCAGGTGCCGATGGACGAAGCCAATTTTCAGCCGGCACTTCAGGCCAGCTGCTCCATCCCTTTTGTGCTGCGCTCCGTGCACAACATCCCCGGCGCGCCGCCCGGCGCCTACTGGGACGGCGGCATCACCGACTACCACCTGCACCTGAACTATCACCGCGGGGGCACGGCAGGGGAGGCGGGGTCATCGCCGGGATTGGTGCTGTACCCGCATTTCCAGAGGGCCGTGGTGCCTGGCTGGCTCGACAAGGGCCTGAAGTGGCGGCACGGAGCCACACATTTTCTGGACAACATGGTGTTGCTCGCCCCCAACCCGGAGTGGATCAAAACCTTGCCCGGCGGCAAGCTTCCGGACCGCGCGGACTTCATGCGCTACGGCCCCGATATCCACGCACGCATACGCGCATGGTCGCAGGCCACATCGAAAGCCGGGCAGCTTGCGGAGGAATATGCCCGGTGGCTGGAACATCCGGACATGAAGCTGGTTCATCATTTATGAACCGGCCATGAACCGGCCGGAATGCGCGCCTCGATGCGGTGTTTCCCCGGCGAGGCGCTCATAAAAAAGCCGCATGACGTGGCACGTCATACGGCGATTCCAGATCGCTGCCAGGCACCTCAGCCTGGAGCGGAAGCCTCAAAACACGTGTGCAATACCCGCGTACAGCGACTTCGGGCTTTGGCCGACCGCCGAGAGCGCCAGGCCAGCCGAACTGCCACCGCCGCCGCTGATGGTGTAGCCTGCGTTGGCCTGGTTGCTGATCCTGGTCGCGCCGCCGTAGATCGTGGTTCGCTTGGACAGCGGATAGTCGTAGCGCAGGCCTATGGCCTTGGAATCCGAATTCGCCGTGGTCTTGTTTTTGAGCTGGCCGTAGGTGGCGATCAGCTTGCCTACGCCGACAGGTGCCGAGGCGCCGATCTGGTAAGCGTCGAGCGCGGGCGCACCAGTCGTGTCGCCGCGACGACGTACAAAGATGGCAGACGGCTTGATGAACCCGAAATCGTAGGAGACGGCGACATCAGTGTATTTATCGGTATTGCCGACTATGTAGATGGTTTTTTCCGTCAGGTAGCTGACTTGCGCCGCAAGCGTGCTGCTGCTGTAGCCGGCTGCGATGTTGAGCACGTTGCCGGTGGACTTGGGTTGGCCGCCCGCGCCGGTCGATTCGCCGAAAGCATAAAACACATTGGCCTTGAAACCGCTCCAGGTCGGCGTTGTGTACTGGATGGAGTTGTCCCGGCGGGTGGTGGCGTCAGAGAGCGAGCCACCGTTGATGCCTACGCCCGGCCCCGCGTAATAGTTCAGGGCGCCGGACATCGTGAATCCGGCGGGGTCAAAAGCCGCCATGGTTCCAAAATGCGGCGTGTACTGGCGGCCGATGTTGACGGCGCCGAAGTCACCACTCAAGCCCACGGTCGCCAGGCGCTGAAACATGTAACTAGCCCCAGTCGGCACAGTGCTGGTGGGGATGGTCGCAGTACCTGTGCCAGTGCCTGTGTCTGTTAAAAAGCCGGCCTCCAGCACGAAATTCGCCTTCAGGCCGCCGCCGAGGTCTTCCGTACCGCGAAACCCGAAACGTGAACCCATGGCACCCCCGCTGGAGACGCGTGTCACATTGCCGTTGCCGGCAGACGCGACTTCCAAATAGGTATCAACCACGCCATACAGCGTGACGGAGCTTTGGGCCTGAGCGGCGCAACTGGCAGCGGACAGCACGGAAAGTGCAAATAGTTTGGTCTTCATCAGGTCTCCTAATGTTGTTGATATAAGCGTGCTTATCGATTCGACGCAGCCCTACAGGTCCCATGCACTGTTGTTTGCGGACAGCAAACACCGCGTGAAATCGCTAATCACTGCATGAGGTTAATGGGGTTTTAGTTATAAAAAATAAGTAAATAGTCTCTTGTCAACAATGACATTTATGGTTATAAAAAGTAATTAAATGATTTTGCGACTGATTCTTCGGCCAGAACGCAGCCTGGCTGCTAGCTACTGATCTGGCCCGAATTGCGAGTGATGCTGCGCGAAGGCAACTTCAGCCCGGCGTCCACCGCATTCCCGGCGCTACGAGAGCGGTGGGACCTCATCATTGCCCGCACTTCGCGATGCTTCTGAACTGATGGGGTGGCGCATACATCGGGTGGGTCCGATTTGGCAGATAGAGACATGGTGGGCGGGTGCGACCTGGCGCACCCCCAGCGGGAGCTCAGCGCCAGGCGGAGCCGGCGTCCGGGCAGTCGCTCGACACGGCTCTGACGGTCGCTGCCGGCAATGTCGCACGCTGGTGTTCGGCTCGCCACAACACATCCCAGACACCAAGATCAGCCAACTGAAGCCGCACCGTGCTGCGGCAATGCCGATTCCAGTCGTAGCCGACCATGAGATTGAGCCGGTCGCTTGCGGCTCGCGAGGCTGGCGCTTGTTCGGCCAGCTCGCGGCGTGTTTTTTCGCTCCAGGCTTGTATGGCCGGAACCTCGGGCAGCAGGTGTGCCGACCAGCGTGTTTCGCCGTAGGCTCGCAACAGCAGGTCGTTCGCCTCATAGACCCGGCCGAGGTAACCGGCATGCGCATCGACAATCAGGTCAACCTCACCGCCGGGCGGCKCCGGCCGCGCCGCCAATGCTTTGACGATGCCGTGCTCCTGCGCGATTCGTTCAAGTTTTTTCCAGTGGCCAGCCATGCCGATCAGGAGGTTCACCGCGATCATCAGTACCAGGGCGCCGCGCAGTGTCGCGCCCGGCACCGTCGCGCGTTGGACCAGTGCGACGCAGCAGCCCGCAAACAGCGCAATGACAACCATCGGTAGCAATAGATGCCGCGCACCCCATTCGCCGTACCAAAAGCTCAACGGCGCCTGGCTTGAGGCCGTCGCGAGCACCGCGGAGACGGAAGTCGGCGACGGCAAATGAACGACAAACAACGGGGAGCCGAGCCCGACCACCACATAGGGGGCCATGGCCGCCAGCGCGAGCAATCCCAGTAGCGCCATCGGCCGCCAACCGGCTCGCAGCGCGGTACCGAACGACTTCTCGCCGGCAGCCCGGCGATGCCAGCTCGCCACGAGGCCGGGCAACAAGGGCAGTAGCAGCAGGAACCAGGTTGCGAACAATGCCAGATATTTGAGGTAACTCAGCATGCTGCTCAATGCGAGGGGATCGAGAAACTGGTTGTAAGCGATGTACGCGCCGACTGGCCGCCAGATCACCCGCGTAGCGGCAAACGCGGCAATCGCAGCGAACACCAGAATCACCGAGCGGACATAGTTCCAGCGGGATCTGTCACGGGCAAACAGCCAGCGACCGGATTCCAGCGCGATCAAAAAAGCACAGTTCGATGCGAGCTGGAACGACAGCAGCACCAGCAGCAGCCCGAGACTGGCTTGCATGCGTCCGGGCGCGTGGAACAAACGGTAGCCCGCCAATGCCAGAAACACGCAGGCGATATGGCCGAGCATTGGCGTGTAGCTGAAGAAAACATACCAGAGCGGGAAGCTCAATACGACGGCAGGCAACCATGCGGCAACCGCCGGTTCAATGTTAAAGACGTCCTCCCCAAGGCGGCGTACTTCCCAGGCGATACCGAGCGCCATCAAGATGATCCAGAGCTTGAAAAATATCCAGGGTGGCAGCAATGGCTGAAGCGCATCGGCGAGGTAAAAGAGGCCGTAGGTCAGGTACCAGTTGCTGTCGAGCAGCCAGCTTCTGAGCGTGGCCCAGTCGTGATTGGCCAGAGCGTGGGCGCCGATGACACCATCCCACATTTCAGTCGACGACAGCCAGATTGGTGCAGGTCCGAGCAGCAGCGCGAACACGGTCCAGAAAATTACGCTACCGAATGGGGTTGTCGGTCCGGCGCGGCCAGCCTCGGCCGCCTTAATCATCGAAATTAATGCGTTCACGTTCGACGACGAGCGGACGTTTCATGACATGGGTCAGGATCGCGCCGACATATTCTCCGAGCAAGCCTATAAAAAACAGCTGTACCGATGCGAAAAAGAACACGCCTATCAGTACCGGTGCCGTGCCCATCGAAAACTGGTTCCAGAACAGCAGTTTAAGTAACAGATAGACGAGGGAGACCAGCAAGCTCAAGCCCGACAGAGCAAAACCGATCATCGTTGCGAGCCGTAACGGCACGCGCGAGTGAGAGGTGATGCCGAGCATCGCAATATCGTAGAGCGTATAGAAGTTGTTTTTGGTAATGCCCCGCAGGCGCCGCGGCTGGTTATAGGGGATTTGCACCGCCTCGTAACCAACCTCGGAAACAAGGCCGCGCAAATAAGGATATGGATCGTCGATGCGTCGCAGGACCTCCAGTACCTTGTGGTCGTACAGGCCGAAGCCCGTGAAATTCTGGATCAGCTTGACGTCGGCGATCTTTGTGACGGTACGGTAATAAAGGCGGCGCAGCGAGAACATCAGCGAGGACTCTTCGGAGCTTGGTTTCACGCCGACAACGATTTTTTCGCCGTCAAGCCAGTGCGCGACAAAATCTTTCATAAGTGCCGGCGGATCTTGCAGGTCTGCCACCAGCAGGATCGCAGCGTCGCCAGTCGCCTGCAGCAGTCCATAGTAGGGTGAGCGGATATGGCCGAAATTACGCGCGTTCAGGATGACCTTGACCTTCGGGTCGGCGGCTGCCAGTTTGCGTAGCAGCGCTTCGGTACGATCAGTCGAACAGTTATCGATAAACAGGTGTTCGTAACTGACGCCCTCGATTTCACCAAATACCGCGCGAGTTTGCGCATAGACCTCTTCGACGTTGTCCTCTTCGTTATAGCAAGGGGTGACTACTGTGATTTTTTTCATGGCATGGCGAAGACGAATTTCTGTTGCATCTTATAGGCGATCAATGCAAGCGGGAGCAGGACTATCGCGTTGGCGGCATAAAGATTGAGACCTGCCGCCAGCAAAAGTGCAACCCCGCCCACATTAAGCCCGTAAATCAGGACATAAACCGCGACAAAACGCATGAGCCTGCTGCGGGGTGCGCCGTCGAATACGAGCCGACCGG
Organism: Polaromonas sp. P3_B4; assembly: GCF_056402835.1. Lineage (NCBI taxonomy): Bacteria > Pseudomonadati > Pseudomonadota > Betaproteobacteria > Burkholderiales > Comamonadaceae > Polaromonas > Polaromonas sp. P3_B4. The sequence goes on along the minus strand of NZ_JBFUGQ010000001.1, from coordinate 1,403,557 downwards.
TGGTCTGAAAGTTAAACGCGATCCCGGCAACGGTCGCCAGTCCGATCGCTACGGGATATGGCATGCCAAGCAAGCTCAGAATTGCGAACAGTCCGTAACCGAAACCGGTATTGAGCAGGCCGACTGTCAAAAAACGCAGAAATTTTGAAATTGGCAATTCAAGCAAACCTTGGAAGCTGGGCAGAACGTATTTTCCCCCCAACCCTGCGCTACATCGATTTTTCGAGCATGAGGCGGTAATCATTCATGTCGGCGATGCGTGGATTGGTCTTATGGCAATGGTCAGCCAGCGCGCCGTCGATGATCCTGCCGAAACTTTGCGGCTGCACGCCCATTGCTGCGAGGCCGTCAGGCAACCCCAGCCGTGCGTTCATCTCGCGGATGGCATCCGGAATGTCGGTGCCCGAAGCAAAGCCCATGGCACGCGCCATGCGGTCGAGGCGCCGGTCCTTCTGCACCGATTCGGCGGCCGCATTGAAGTCGACGACCACAGGCAGAAACATGGCATTCAGCGTGCCGTGGTGCAGGCGCGGGTCGACTCCGCCCAGGCTGTGGCTCAGCGAATGCACGCAGCCCAGTCCTTTCTGGAACGCCATGGCCCCTTGCATGGAGGCGCTCATCAGGTTGAAGCGGGCGTCCCGGTCACTGCCATCGCGCGTGGCCCGTTCGATATGGGCCCAGCCGCGTTCCAGGCCGTCCAGCGCGATGCCGTCGGCTGGCGGGTTGAAGGCGGCTGACATGAAGGTCTCCATGCAATGCGCAATCGCGTCCATGCCGGTGGCCGCTGTCAGTTTGGCCGGCAGGCCCAATGTGAGCTCCGGATCGCAAATCGCCGTTTTCGGCACCAGATGCCAGGAATGAAACCCAAGCTTGCGGTGGTCATCCACAATAATGATGGCCCCGCGGGCGACTTCGCTGCCGGTGCCGCTGGTGGTGGGCACGGCAATCAGCGGGGCCGCGCGGTCCGTGATTTTCAGTGAACCGCCTTCAATGGTGGCGTAGGTCGTGAGCGGGCCTTCATGGGTTGCGGCAATCGCCACGCCTTTGGCGCAATCAATGGCTGAGCCACCACCGACCGCGATCAGACCGTCGCAGCCGGCGGACTTGTACAGCGCGGCGGCTGCGCGAACGGCTGCCTCGGTGGGATTCGAAGGGGTTTGGTCAAACACCGTCACCTGCACACCGGGCAGCGCGTCAATCGCTTTTTGCAAAATACCTGCAGCCTTGACACCGGGGTCGGTGACGATGAGCGGACGGGTGATGCCGACACGCTCACATTCCTGCTTGAGCAATTTGATCGCGCCGAATTCAAACTGGATCTGGGTGACGTAATAGATAAAGGCCATGGTTTTGCTGTCTTTCGCGTTGTACGATGCTGGGCGGTTTTCCCGTGCCGCCCATCTTGCCCCAATCGGTTGCCCCAATCGGCTTGCCCTTACTTTAATAGCTGGAGATGCCCATGAATTGCAAGCAAACCCTGATGCTGGTCACCTGGGCGATAGCGGCTCTTCAGGCCAGGGCCGAATGTCTGAGCGATGCGCAAGTCGGCGACCTGGCCGAAAAGATCGCCGCCAGACAGCCTGCGGCAAACCCGGAAGGTCTCAACGAAGCCGATGGCGCTTGTACCCGCGCCAAACTCAATGCGCTGCTGGAAAAACGCCACGGCAAAGTGGTCGGCTACAAGGCAGGCCTTACCAACCCGGCGGTACAAAAACGCTTCAACTACGACCAACCCGTGTGGGGCAAGCTGTATGAGGGCATGGTGCTGCCCGGCGGGTTCGTGGTCGATGCGGCCTTTGGCGCGCGTCCGCTTTTTGAGGCCGACATGCTGGTGCGTGTCAAAAGTGCAGCCATCAACCGGGCCCGGACATCCCTGGACGTGCTTGAAGCCGTTGACCAGATCATTCCCTTTATCGAATTGCCCGACCTGGTCGTGCAGGCGCCACCCCGGCTCAATGGCCCGGCGGTCAGTGCCATCAATGTCGGTGCCCGGTTCGGTGTGGCCGGTACGCCCTTGGCCGTGCCCGTGACGAGGGCAGAGCGCTACGCCATGCTGGGCATGCTGGAAAACATGACCGTCGTGCTTGCAGACGGCAGCGGTGCAGAACTGGGAAGAGGCAAGGGCAGCGACATCCTCGGTCATCCCCTCAACGCAGTCGTCTGGTTAGCCGGCGCCCTGGCCAAGGAAGGTCTTGCCATGAAGCCAGGCGATTTGATCAGCCTGGGCTCGTTTTCACCCCTGCTACCCCCCAAGGCAGGGTTGACCGCCACAGCGACTTACCAGGGACTGGCCGGAGCGCAGCCTGTGTCGGTAACATTCAAATAAATGCGCCGCACCTCCCCTGAAGACTTGCTGACTCCCGCGATGCGGAATGTACTCAGCCGCATGGCACGGGCCAGGCGCCCACCGTTTCATACGCTCACCCCCGCAGGGGCCAAAGCGGCATACGAGGCAGGTGCCGGCGTGCTGGAAATTCCCAAGCCGGCCTTGACGCGAGTCGAAGACCTGCTCATTCCCGCCAGGGATGGCTACAGCCTGCCTGCGCGCCTCTACGCCTCCTCAACTGACCGCCTGCCGGTGCTGCTTTACTTTCATGGCGGCGGCTTCACCATCGGAAGTGTGGCAACGCATGACGTGCTGTGCCGGCAGCTCAGCCACCTGTCAGGTTGCGCGGTGATTTCCGTGGACTACCGGCTGGCACCGGAGTACAAATTTCCTGTAGCTGCCCATGATGCCTGGGATGCCCTGCAGTGGCTGACGGTACGGTCAACCAGCCTCGGTCTTGACGAAACCCGTGTGGCGGTCGGCGGCGACAGCGCGGGCGGCACGTTGGCAACCATGTGCGCCATCCTGGCCCGCGATGCCGGTTTGCCGCTGGCGCTGCAGCTGCTGTTTTACCCCGGTTGCGCCGCCCGCCAGGACACACCGTCGCACCGGCTTTTTGCCGGTGGTTTTGTGCTCGAGGAAGCTGATATCACCTGGTTTTTCAACCACTATGTGCGAAGCCCTGCCGACCGCGAGGACTGGCGCTTCGCGCCGCTCAATGCGCCGGATGTGGACGATGTGGCCCCTGCCTGGCTGGGCCTGGCAGAGTGCGATCCCCTGATCGACGAAGGGGTGATGTATGCCGACAAGCTGCGCGCGGCCGGCGTGCCGGTCGACCTGGAAATCTACCGCGGGGTCACGCACGAGTTCATCAAGATGGGGCGCATCATTCCCGAAGCGCGGCAAGCCCATGCGGACGCGGCCCGGGCGCTGCGCCTGGCATTCAATCTTTCGGACAATAAACCATGAAACGACAGGAATTCCGATTTTTTCACCCGCTGCGGGTTCGCTGGGCCGAAGTGGACATGCAAAAAATCGTGTTCAACGCGCATTACCTGATGTACTTCGACACTGCCATCACCGACTACTGGCGCGCGCTGGCACTGCCGTACGAGGAAACCATGCACAAGATGGGCGGTGACCTGTACGTGAAAAAGGCCGCACTGGAATACCACGGCTCGGCACGCTTTGATGACCGGCTCGATGTTGCGCTCAAGTGCGCACGCATCGGCAATTCGTCCATGACATTCATAGGTGCGGTGTTCAGGGCCGATGAACTGCTCATTACCTGCGAACTCATCTATGTGTTTGCCGATCCCCTGACCCAGACGTCCCGGCCCGTGCCGGATGCGCTGCGCAATCTGCTCGTGGGCTTTGAGGCCGGTGAGGCCATGGTGAACATCAGGACGGGTGATTGGGCCACCCTGGGCGCCGACGCGGCCAGGGTCCGCACGGCCGTGTTTGTGCAGGAGCAGGGCATTCCGATGGAGATGGCGTGCGACGAAGCGGACAACCCGGCCGTGCACGCCGTTGCCTATAACGGGTTGGGAGAGGGCATTGCGACCGGGCGGCTGGTGCGGCAAGCCGATGGCACGGCGAAGATCGGGCGCATGGCGGTGCACAAGGCGCTGCGCGGAGCTCACCTTGGCCAAAATCTTTTGAACGCGTTGATGGACGCCGCCCGGGATCGCGGAGACCACGAGGTCATGCTGCATGCGCAGCGCAGTGCGGAGGGCTTTTACCGGCGCCTTGGCTTTGAGGCCCGGGGTGAGCCTTTCGAAGAAGCCGGCATCTCCCATGTTGAGATGGTCCGGGCACCGTAACGGCGTTGTTGGTGCATGCCGTCGCCTGTGCGTGCGGCCTGTTTCAAACACTCAGAAAGCTGATCGATCTCATGACCCCCAAAAAAACCGGCCCCGATGCGCAGGGGCATCCCACCGTCGCAGGTACGGTAGCCAAGCTGGACCCTGCTGACTCACCCGGCGCGGACTCCATGGCGGCCCTGCCTGCAGAGGTGGCGCAGGGCGGCTGGATCACCGTGCTTCTTGCTTTCATGATGTTTGTGACGCCGGCAATTGGCGTGCCTCATGAAGAAATGCTGCAGGACACGCTGAAATCCATGATGGTGTCGTTTTCGGCGATCAGTGCCGGCCTGATTTTCTTCTGGCAGCAGCGCCACCGGCAGGAGCCCCTGCGTTGGCATGCCCTCATGTGGTTACCCCTGTCGCTCATGTTTTACGCCCTGGCAAGCATGCTGTGGTCACACGCCTATCTCGGTGGCGTGGAGGCCATCCGGTGGTTCGTCTTCAGCCTGCTGCTGTGGCTGGGGCTCAATACCCTGTCAAGGGACCGGTTGCCTCATTTGGCCCTGGGGATTCATGCGGGCGCCCTCGTGGCTTCGCTCTGGACCGCACTTCAGTTCTGGTTTGATTTCACTTATTTTCCGCAAGGCCCGAATCCAGCGTCCACTTTTGTCAACCGTAACTTTTTTGCCGAATTTGCGGTCTGCACCATTCCTTTCTCCTTCTATCTACTGATGCGGGCACGGAACTCGCTGCAAATATCCCTGCTGTCCTTGACCAACGGCTTTGTCGTCGTGGCGCTCATGATGACAGGGACGCGTGGGGCCTTGATGGCGTTATGGCTGCTGCTGATCTTCGTACTGCCGCTCATCGCCATGCGCTACCGCCGGCAACTGGCGATTTCTTCGTGGCACCTCGGCCAGAAATTGTTGGCATGCGGGCTTCTGGCGGCCACCGTCCTCGCTTTGGGTTTGATCCAGACCGGTAATCCGAAACTGACAGCAGAGGCCCGGGGCAACACGGCTTTCGAGCGGGCCTTCAAGCGTACGGCAACAATTTCCGTCGATGACAATTCCTTGGGCGTGCGCTTTGTGATGTGGAAAGCGACATCGCGGATCATCCAGGCTCATCCGCTAAGAGGCGTTGGCGCCGGCGCCTGGGAAGTGGATGTTCCGCTGTACCAGGCCGATGGCACGCAACTTGAAACCGACTATTACGTCCACAACGAGATCCTTCAGTTGCTGGCCGAATACGGCCTGGTGGGCTGGATGTTCCTGCTGGCCCTTCTTGGCTATCTCAGCATCGCCGCGTGGAAAACGCTCAGAAACCGGGGATTCGGGTGGTTGCAGGAGGCCCCGGAACGTGCGCTTGTCCTGTCCAGCTTGCTGGCGCTTTTGATCGTCAGCAATATCGGTTTTCCCTGGCGCATGGCCACTACCGACGCAATCTTTGCACTGGCGCTGGGGTTCCTGACCGCTTCCGACGCCCGCCTGGGCGTTCAAGGCAAGTTTGCCGCCCAACAACTTTCCTGGAAGCCTGTGTACTCGAAGTTGCTGGGCATCACTTTAATGTTTTGCCTCGCGCTGGCGATCTATATATCGCAACAGGCCGCCATGGCGGAAAGCAGGATCGTCAGGTCCGTCAGACTGGCACTAACCATCACGCAGTCCGGGGATGTCAACAACCCGCGCTGGAACGCCACCAAGCTGGAAATATTGGAGCTGGTCAAAGAAGGCACCCGCATCAATCCCCACTACCGCAAGCTGACGCCGATGGTGGCTGACGAATTGGCGCGCTGGGGCGACTGGCCAAACGCCGTCTGGATCTGGGAGTCTGTGGTGTCTTCGCGTCCGTACGTGGTGGCCCTGCTGACGAATATTGCCCGTGGGTATGCCCAGATGGGAGCCATGGACAAGGCTTTCGAATACCTGGAGCGCAGCAAGAACCTCCAGCCGAAAGCGGCTTCAGTCCGATCGCTGGAAGTCGTCCTGCTGAGCCGGTCGGGGAGAACGGCAGAGGCCCAAAAGCTGGCCAAACAATACCTGGCAGAAGGTATTTATGACTATGACCTCCTGGATGCCGGGTGGGTACTGGGTGTGAAAAACGGCGACTTGGATCTGGCCATCCAGAGCATGGAACTGCGTAACAAAAGCTTTCCTGACCAGCAGGTCGACGGGCTGGTCAAACTGGGCTACCTCTATGCCATCCGGAAAAAAGATGACGCGAAGGCGTTGATGTTCTACAAGGCGGCCATGGCCGCATCACCCGAAAAAGACAAGGAAGCCACGCGTCAGCGTATTCCCCCCGACTACCGGTCCAGGCTCTGAGAAGCGGGTGCGGCTTTCTGCCATTGAACAGTGAACCGGTGCGAAACGGGATACGCCGGCTGATGGTGATGGCTGGACTCTTCAGCTGACGGGCTCACGTACGTATGCTCCTCGACCTGGACATCCCATCGCGTTGACAGATCGGCTGGATCTGCTGCTGCCAGCAGCACGGTGCTGCTCCGTGTGCCGTACGCATGGTCCGGAAAATCCACAAAGGCACTGGACAGAGCTTCTTCCAGCGCCAACGGCACACCGGTGGCTGGAAGGTCTTCGCGCGGCGCGCGCTGGCGATTACCCAGAGCTGACCACAGCGATGCCTGAAGCTCCGTTGCTTCCAGGCCTGAGCTCGCCATCAGCGCGGCGTGGAGGGAGCGTTTGAGTTCCAGGGTTTTGGGCCACGGCGTATCCAGTGCCGCATTGGACAACCCATAGAGACCTGGTGGCAGAGCCTGAAGATGCAGGCTTGAAGCGCCAGACACCACGGCCGGCTTGTTCGTCACCCAGGCCCAGACGTTCCGCTGAAAATCGCCAACCACCAGGTTAAAGCCTGCGTAGTCCGCGCCTTCTTCTTCGAGGGCTGAAGCAAAACCTGCCGCATCATCGCGGCTTTCCAGCCAACGTGTTACCAGTTCCCCCCGTGAGCGAGCTCCGGTATCCGCACGGGCTCCGCGCACATTGGTGAGAAAAGCGATCCTGCCGCCCGGAGTCATGCCCATCCAGGTGCCGCCGGCACGCAAGTCGCGGCCTGAGAGGACTTCTTGCCCCGAAGCGGTTTGCCAGCGGGCCAGCGGCAGCGTCGGCCGGTCCAGGAATTCATCGCGGTTGGCCGCAATCAGGAGCGGCCAACGCTCCGACACGCCAATGGCAAACGCGATCAGGCACATGTCATGAGCCCCACGCCCCAGTGCCGCGCATCAGATGTCTTCGAGCAGCGCGTAGGGCAGGGGAAGCAGGCTCAGGGACTCGCCCGTGGCGCTTCCCAGTGTCAACCGGCCATCTCCGGCATCGGCGGCGGCAGAGGTTTGCATCGATACGATGGCGTCAAAGCCGCCAGCAGGATTGGCAGCTGCCGCGGCGACCAGCCCGCAAGGCTGTCCTGCGTCCGAGGCGTGAAACACCTCCTGGCCCACGGTTGGTGTTCCGGCGGTATGGACAAGGTATGCGCGCCGTTTGAGCGTGCCGCGGAACTGGCTGCGCGCAACGATTTCCTGGCCCGGGTAGCAACCCTTTTTGAAGTTCACCCCTCCGACGGATTCGTAATTCAGCATTTGCGGCACAAAGGCCTCAAAGATGGGCTGCGTGATCATCGCGATACCGGACTGCACGTCCAGCCAATGCCACAAGGCGCTGTCGATGCGTGGGCCTTCGGGAGCGGGTGAAGCGGCAGGTGCGCACCAGATCGCACGCGGCTGGCCCGCGCCGGGCTGCAAAAACACCATATTTGCATCACAAAAATCGGCTTTTGACCATACAGGACGAGCGCCACCAGCTATCGAATCCATAGCAGATCCGGTGACGCCGTAGAGCGCAAATTCGGCGCTGGCATCGGTCAGTCTGGCCTTGGCACGCAGCACAAACATCGACAGGCGCTTGAGTGTGGCGGGCAGGATGTCGCGGCTGCACAGCAGCAGCGCGTCCTGGCCGGCATCGCTGCTGCGCTTGAACACCACAAAACTGGCCTGCATCCGGCCCTTGGCATTGCAGAAAGCCGCCAGGCGCGCTTCGCCGGCCCCCATCTGGGCCACGTCCTGGGTCAGCTGGCCCTGCAAAAACGTGACGGCATCTTCACCGGAGGCACGGATGACACCCAGGTGCGCAAGTTCGGTGATGCCGGAAATCAGGTGAGCGGCAGGAGGCAGGGTCATGGGGCGTTCACATTCGATGAGGAGATGGGCTGAATTATCATAGGCTCGAGGTTTTGTGTTCTGTACAGAAAAGGTAGCTGGGTTGTGCGTCGTGTCTTTACAAGTCTGTTGATACTGGTATTTGCCGGCACCCTGCTGTTGTTTGGCGCGGGTTTGTGGTGGCTGCACGAGCCGATTCCCCTGCGGCTGGCCCCCGGCAGCCAGGTCGTAGACCTTGAAATCGAGCCCGGCACGCCCGCCAGCGGCGTGGCCGAGGTCATCGTGGCCAGCGGCGCCGATGTCCCGGCCCTGTTGCTCCATGCCTGGTTTCGCTTTTCGGGCCAGGCCCGGCTCATCAAGGCCGGCAGCTACGAGCTGGTGCCCGGCACCACGCCGCAAAAGCTGCTCGCCATGCTGGTGCGCGGCGATCAAGCCCTCAAAAGCGTCACGCTGGTGGAAGGCTGGACCTTCAATCAGGTGCGCGCTGCGCTACAAAAAGCAGAGCAGCTTGCGCCCGACACGCTTGGCCTGGCGCCCGAAGTCATCATGCAAAAGCTGGGAAGGCCGGGTGTGCACCCCGAGGGCCGTTTTTTCCCCGACACCTACACCTACGCCAAGGGTTCCAGCGACCTGGCCGTGCTCAAGCGCGCGTCACGGGCCATGGACAAGCGGCTGGACGCTGCCTGGGCGCTGCGAAACCCCGACACACCGCTGAAAACCCCTGACGAGGCCCTGATCCTGGCCAGCATCGTCGAAAAGGAAACCGGCAAGCCGTCGGACCGCTCCCAGATCGGCGGCGTTTTCACCAACCGGCTGCGCCTGGGCATGCTGCTGCAGACCGACCCCACCGTGATTTACGGGCTCGGCGACAAGTTCGACGGCAACCTGCGAAAACGCGACCTGCTGACTGACACGCCCTACAACACCTACACCCGCGCCGGTCTGCCGCCCACCCCCATCGCCATGCCGGGCAAAGCTGCCTTGCTGGCCGCCGTGCAGCCGGCACCGACCAAGGCCATTTATTTTGTGGCGCGCGGCGACGGCACCAGCCATTTCAGCAGCAGCCTGGATGAGCACAACCGTGCGGTGAACAAATATATAAGAGGCCAGTAATAACTATGGCCCCACGCTTGTCGCTTCGCGTACTGCGCTGCCCCCCGAGGGGGCGCTGCGCCTGCGGCCCGGCAAAGCCGGTTCCGCGGCCCTGGCTTGCGTGTCACTTTCGCTCAGTTGGCGGCTTGGCGTTACGCGAATGACATCATGAGTAATAGACCTCTGAGCGGCCTTTTCATCAGCTTCGAAGGCATAGACGGTGCCGGCAAGTCCACGCACATTGCCGGGCTGGCCGATGCCTTCAAGGCCGAGGGCAGGGCGGTGACGCTGACACGAGAACCCGGGGGTACGCCGCTGGCCGAAAAACTGCGCGCCATGGTCCTCAATGACGCCATGGACCCGCTGACCGAAGCCTTGCTGATTTTTGCCGCACGGCGCGACCACCTGGTGAACGTGATTGCACCGGCGCTGCTGCGCGGTGACGTGGTGCTGTGCGACCGTTTCACCGACGCCACTTTTGCCTACCAGGGGGCAGGGCGCGGTTTTGACCTGAAGCTGCTCTCAACGCTGGAGCGTTGGGTTCAATCCGACGAAGGGCTGCTGGGCGACCCCGCCGGCAATTCACCCATGAAGCCCGAGGTGGAAACCGTGATCGAGCCGCATTTGACGGTATGGTTTGACCTGGCGCCTGAAGAAGCGGCCCGGCGGCTGACGGGCGCGCGACTGCCCGACAAATTCGAGGCGCAGCCGGTGGCATTTTTCCGCCGCGTGGCGCAAGGCTACGCGGACCGGCAGAAAAATCATCCGGAACGTTTCGCCCGCATTGACGCATCAAAAAGCCGCGATGAAGTCTGGCAGGCCGTGAAGCAGGTGTTTATTGCCAAAGGCTGGTTGTCATGAGCGTTCTGGATACTTTGCCGGCGACAGCCGGATCCAGCAACCCGCGCCTGGCGCCGTGGCTCCAGGCGCAACTTGAAAGCCTGCTGGCCCAGCGCGGCCATGCGTGGCTCCTGAGCGGACCTTCGGGTTTGGGGCAGTTTGAACTGGCGCTGGCACTGGCGCGGGCCTGGCTTTGCGAAGAAGCCACGCCGCAGGGGGCCTGCGGGCACTGCGGCAGTTGCCACGCGGTAGATGTACACACGCATGCGGACCTTTGCATGCTGATGCCCGAAACCCTGTCGCTGGCGCTCGGCTGGCCGCTCGACGAAAAGACGCAGGACGACCTGGACAGCAAGAAACGCAAGCCCAGCAAGGAAATCAAGGTCGATGCGGCGCGCGAAGCCGTGTCTTTCACCCAGTTCACACGGTCACGCGGCACCACCAAGGTGGTGCTGGTGTTCCCGGCCGAGCGCATGAACAACGTCACGGCCAATACCCTGCTAAAGACACTGGAAGAGCCTCCAGGCGCCGTCAAGTTCATCCTGGCCACCGAGGCCGCGCACCAGTTGCTGCCCACCATCCGGAGCCGGTGCCTGGGCCACACCATGGTCTGGCCGGACTTTGACCAGGCTCTGGGCTGGCTCCAGCAGGAAATCACGCTGGCAGGTGACAGCGCCGGTAGCACCAAAAAAGCCGTGGCAGCGCCAAAAGCCGCCGAATTGCAAACCTTGCTGGTGGCCGCGGGCGGACGACCCGCCGACGCGCTGAGCTGGGCGCAGAACAACCCGCCCGCGGAAGCTGCCCAACATTGGCAGGCCCTGCCCAAAGCCATGGCGCGCGGCGACGTGAGCGCGCTGTCGGACTGGGCGCCAGCGCAGGCTGTGGATGCATTGCAAAAGCTTTGCCACGATGTGCTGGCTGTGCGCATGGGTGCGGCGCCGCGGTTTTTTCACGCGGGCGACCTGCCAGCAGCCCTTCCCGCTGCGGCCGGCAAGACGGGTGGCGGGCTTTACGCCCTTGCAAGCTGGTCCAAAGAGCTGGCGGCCATTGCCCGCACGGTGGAACACCCCTACAACCCGGGCCTGATGCTTGAATCGCTGGTAAGCCGGGCCCGCACAGCGCTGAATGCGAAATAAACCCAAACCGTTTCTTTTATGCTGCAATTGCAGACGCCTTCGCAGGCAAACCGATAAACTAGCGCCATGAGCACACCACCGCCCGCCAGTTCGGCCGCCACCGCCCGCCCCAGCGTTGTCCAGCTGGCCATCAAGGAAAAAGCAGCGCTTTATGCCGCCTACATTCCCTTGTTCACGGAAGGCGGCGTTTTCATTCCGACTGCACGCGACTACAAGCTGGGCGACGACGTCTACGTCCTGCTGACGCTTCCCGAAGATACGCAGCGCTATCCGGTGGCCGGCAAAGTGGCCTGGGTCACACCCGCAAGGGCGGCCGGCAACCGCACGCAAGGCGTCGGCGTCCGGTTCCCGTCGGACGATAAATCCCGTCTCCTGAAGATCAAGATTGAAGAAATCCTCGGCGCCCACCTGGCGTCCGACCGCCCCACACAGACCATTTAGGCCCTGCTGGCCACGGCCGGCCACATCGGCAAGCGCCGTGGTTGCTATGGTATTTATAGCTGCTTGCGCAAGACCAATAAGGCTTGCAGCCTTTTTTGATACCTAACTTTGTACCGCGATGTTCACTGACTCCCATTGCCATTTGAGCTTTCCGGAGCTTCAGGCCCAATTGCCGCAAATCCGCCAGGCCATGCAGGCCGCCCAGGTTGACCGGGCGCTGTGCATCTGCACCACCCTGGAAGAGTTCGAAACTGTTCATGGATTGGCCACGGCCTACGACAATTTCTGGGCAACCGTCGGCGTGCATCCCGACAACGAAGATGTCCGAGAGCCCAGCCTGGACGACCTGCTGACACGCGCCAGCCTGCCCAAAGTGGTCGGCATTGGCGAGACCGGGCTCGACTATTACCGGCTGGGTGACCGGACCGTAGCGGACATGGAATGGCAGCGGGAGCGGTTTCGCGTGCACATCCGGGCAGCTCGCCAGACCGGCAAGCCCCTGGTGATTCATACCCGCAGTGCTTCCGACGACACCATCGCCTTGTTGAAGGAGGAGGGCGGTAGCGCTGGAGAAGCGGGCCGCGCCACTGGAGTTTTTCACTGCTTTACCGAAACCCAGGCGGTGGCTCGCGCTGCGCTTGACCTCGGGTTTTACATCTCTTTTTCCGGCATCCTGACCTTCAAGAATGCGGCGGATTTGCGGGAGGTGGCCCGATTTGTCCCCCTGGACCGCATGCTGATTGAGACCGACAGCCCCTACCTCGCGCCCATGCCGTACCGCGGGAAAACCAATAATCCTTCGTATGTTCCCCTGGTGGCCAAGCAGATCGCGGAGCTCACCCAACAACCCATCCAGGCCATTGCAGAGGCCACCAGCCGCAATTTCGAGCAGCTTTTCAGCGGGGTTAAAGCATGAAAAATAACCTCATAAATTACTTTAAGAAAGCAATTATTGCCGTTGTTTTTTATGGGATTTCTTCGGCAAATGCAGGGTCGTACGATGATTTTTTCATCGCCGTCAAGCGCGATGATCCCCGCACTATTCAGGCACTGCTGCAGCGGGGGTTTGATCCCAACACACCTGACCCAAAAGGCGAGCGTGGGCTCTTTCTCGCGCTGAAGGAGCCATCGCTCAGAGTAGCGCAGGTATTGGTTGACTGGCCCAAGACCGACGTCAACACCCTCAACGACAAGGGCGAAAGCGCGCTCATGCTGGCTGCCCTCAAGAACCATCAGGGCCTGGCTGAGAAGCTGGTCAAACAGGGCGCCGACGTCAACAAGACCGGCTGGACGCCGCTGCATTACGCCGCCAGCGGCGGGCACCTGGGCATCATCAGCCTGCTGCTGGAAAATAGCGCCTATATTGATGCCGAGTCTCCCAACGGCACCACGCCGCTGATGATGGCCGCCATGTATGGCACCACGGAAGCAGTGCGTCTTCTCCTGGAGGAGGGCGCCGACCCGCAACTCAAAAACCAGCTGGGTTTGACAGCCTTGCAGTTTGCCGAGCAAGGCAACCGGCCTGACGCCGCAGCAGCGATCGTTGCAGCCATTCGCGCAAAAAGGCCTGCCGGAACCTGGTGAGTCGACCTGCCTGACACCAGATTTGATCTCAAGAGAGGTAGGGGAAAGTTGTGGTCCGATGTGGCGGCGCCGTCCGACTTGACGCAACCCACATAAGACATATGCTTTAAGCCACGTCTCTGATCCGGAGCGTGCAGGAGAAACTCATGACCTCTTTGAAATGCGCAATGGCGCTGTCCTTAACGGCCTTGGCCGCGCCAGCCATGGCGTGCTACACCGTTTATAACCCCAGCAACCAGATCCTTTATTCCGGTGAGGCGCCGCCCATAGACATGAGCTACCAGATCCACGAAAAGCTGCCCGCCGTCTTTCCCAGTGGCCATCTGATTTTTGACACGAGCAACAATTGCCCATCGATAGACGTACGCCGTGCCGTACCGCAACTCACTAATGTCGCGCTTGTATCGGCCGCACCCGCTCCCAGGCAAGCACGTCAGATGACGCGCGCCCAGCGCGAACGCGCGCTCGATTCCCAGACGAAATGAGCACGAGCAGTACGCCGCTTTAGTTTGAAGCTGGCTACGCAGCGAACTGCTGAAAAACATCACCCATTGAGGCGTGCGGTGCGCTTCACTTCACAGGCCTCATGTGATCGGCGAGGCAAAGATACCTTTGCGGCACCTGCAATGTTCTACGATGTATAAAACGAGCCCGTTATGAAAACTCTGTCTCATAATCGCTGTTGAAATCACACCACGATCTTTGTGATGTTAAGCAAACCCTCCCCTAATTGGAGGGTTTTTTTATGCCCGAGCGATTCAGCCGATGAATAGTAATTCGAGGGAAGGCAGAAGAATCAAGTCTAATAGCTAAACAGCCGCCTATCGGCCCGATGCCGACATCGAAACTAGTCGTATTAATTATCAATGAAGCCCCTCAATTTCATCGCCTTTTGCCTCATGGCCTCGACGTTTAGTGTAGTTCTTGCCGCACCGTTCGACGGTACATGGACGATTGATCTGCGTTCTCCGGCAGAGAAGAGTTCGAAGGCTGAGTGCGGCATCGCGATGTTTGTGTTGAAGCAAGACGGAACACGCGTGACCGGCGACCATCAGATGGCTACCGTCGGCTGCGGCAGGCTGAATGAGGGCGGCGAGGATACTGTTGAAGGCACGGCACGCGGTAACAGCGCCGAACTCACCGTGACGAGTGGTAGAAACGGACAGATCGTGCGCGGTAGGGCAACCCGCATTGGAAACTCTCTGCGATGGAAAGTCACGGAAGAAGTGAAGCCTGGTGAACCTGAAGGCGATTCCGGGCTGATCTTGTGGCGAGGTACTCTTAAGCGAAACCGGCACTAACGCCTATTGGCCAGAAGCGGATATAGGACTAAAGATGAGGATCGGCCCCAGGCTCATGCATCGAATTGAGCCGCACCATGACGCGACGGACATCGAGACCCTGCGAAAGTTGCTACAGGGCGCCCCGGGCGTTGTACGAGTCCTATCGATGCAACCGCATCACAAGGGAGGCTTCAGCACGTCAATCGACTTAGATGAAAGCCTTCTCGATCAATTCATAACCCATGTAGATGAAGCGGGTTGGATGAGTGTGCTCTAACGGCATTGGCGTCCGCTTTGGGCCCGAGGCTGCCATCCGGCGACTCGCAAGAATTCCACGATATGTAAACCGAGCTCGTTATGAAAACTCTGTCTCATAATCGCTGTTGAAATCACACCACGATCTTTGTGATGTTAAGCAAACCCTCCCCTAATTGGAGGGTTTTTTTACGCCCGAATGAAGTGTCTCTCCGGGAAAAGAGGAAAAGGTCCGATCAAAGTTTAAGCTATTGTCAACCGGTCTAGTCATGACTGTGGCGTGTCACGATACATACAAACAAAACTTCACGGGAGGACGCATGCGCGATTACTGGTTAACCAAAGAACTGCTGCAAGTGGTCAGCATAGGATTTTGGTTGATAGCTTTGATTGGTGTTGGGTTAGCCCTGTCCTTGCCAAAGCAATGGTGGGGAAAGCTGCTGGCGGTGGCGTTTGTGGGCTGCTTGATTTCGATACCGCTGTACAAATCAAGGCAGGAGGGCCAACAGCAACAGGAGTTAGTAGATCTCCGCAAAGAGCGGCTTATTGCGGCAAAAGATTTGTTCGAAGAGCACTGCAGGACAGTTGGCGAGAAGGTCTACAAGACAGTCGAGAAAGTAGACGGTGTCGTATGGATGAAGTGGCGAACTGAGGCCATGCATCAGGGCCAATTTTCACTCAGCGATCCGTATGGAGCAGATTGCAGCATGGAGGGATGCATCCTGCGACTACTTCGAGGAGACAGGGTCGGGCAAGAATGGAACTCTAAAACGCTGCCTGATCTTTCATACAAATTCGTCGAAACAATTGACCCCGCGGACGGAATTCGTTACCGGTACACAGGGCAACTGAAAGCGATAGCGGATGTCCCCAAAGAGCAATGGGAACACCACGTCAAAAGTACTGGCTATGGCGCAGACTCGGCCGGTCGTTTTTTTGCGCTACAACGTCAACCCATCGATCAGTTCAGCGCTCGTTTTGGAATATCTTGGGACGATGTTTCGACTCCAGAGGACCGTGAATATTGGATTGCCGGCGGCGCTTTAACGGTCATGGATCTGAAGACCAATGAAGTGATTGCTAAACGCCTTGGATATTTGATTGATTTTCCGGGGCTTGGGGATACCGGCGGATTCAGGGACCCATGGGGATGGGCACAATCCAATGCACCGAAATGCCCTCAGCGAATTTCAACAGTAGACTTCGCCACGCGCGTTTTGATACCAACGCCAAGGCCTCTGTGACGTTTGGCTTCCACGGCCTGAGAGCGATCCTTCACAAAGATTCCACGATATGTATTATGTTAAATGATAAATACAGCCAATCAGAGTGGTATGGCTGACTGCTGAGAATCTGACCATCTTTAGCGCTGTAACGCTAGCCCGGAGCGCCTTAAAACTGCTCTCCGAGCAAATCTGGGTCAACCAGCCATCCATTTCAGCAACTCCTGGTCATCGTTGCCACCCCAACTTTGGGTGGTCAGAGCTACAGCCGCTTCCGCAACAACTGGCCAACATCACATACCGATGTTCAACAGCTGGCCAGAG
This sequence comes from Polaromonas sp. P3_B4, assembly GCF_056402835.1. Lineage (NCBI taxonomy): Bacteria > Pseudomonadati > Pseudomonadota > Betaproteobacteria > Burkholderiales > Comamonadaceae > Polaromonas > Polaromonas sp. P3_B4. Next base: position 1,387,080 of record NZ_JBFUGQ010000001.1, on the reverse strand, counting down.
TGCCTACCGAATTAAGGCCCCTTAAACGACAAAACCGGCTAGTCACCAGCCGGTTAGTCTTAGGTTGCCTCCACTGCTTACGTGGGCCGCGGTAGCTCTGGCCGACTGTAGTGAGTTTGACCATGCCCGGCGAAGCAACGTTAGCCACCTAGCGTTTTAAAACAACCTTCGACCGACTTATGGTCAACCGCTCTTCAGATTCGTCGAGTCCTGGTCACCGCTGCTTCTCAAATTGCAGATGGCCAATGTCACTGCCGCAACTTCAACGCATGGTCACCGCTACATGCCGATGTCCGACAGATGGTTAAGATCGCTGCCGAATCCGCAGTTGCTGCGCAAATTTTCGATGGCCAACGATCGTTCACTCACCATCACTACCAAATCTGCTCCCAAAAATGACAGAGCCGGCTTGTTACAGCCGGCTTTTTAAGCGGTGTCAAGTTATTGGCTGACGCTTATGAGATTTAGGGGATACGACCATGTCGAGCGATTTCCCTGGCCCCAGTTTCGGAGAAGCCGGAATTCACCAACTCAATCACTAGCTGGTCAGCCGTGGCGCCCTCAATAACTATTTCATCACCTTCGGAAATCACAGACGGAAATATTGTGGACCCTGGTTCATATGAGCCCCTGGTTGTTTCGGTTTTGTGTTGAGTAGTCTTTACCTTCAGTTCCTGAGAGTCTTCATACTGAAATAACTCAACAAAACGGCCATCAATGGGGCCTTTAAATCGGGGGGTCCAACCTTCAATCATCGCTGTCTCCTACTTGTAAATCTCTCTCTCAATCTAGGCAATACTGCCTCAGCCGGTTCGATATTGTCATCCTCCAAATAGAGGGTAAGTCGATGGCCTGGATGAATGATCTAGGGGCACTCAGCGTCGCGGAACTACGCGTATAGACTACTCGATGTTCAACGGTGCATCGGCCCCGGAAACTACATAGCCCGCCCAGTGTTCAGGGGCGCCGAACTCCGCGGAGGTACGCATTTTCCCCTGCGCAAAAGCCAGCGCCTGCGAAGGCGGTGTCCGGCGCGCAAGTGCGGAGTAGAAATGCCGCATGAACTCTATGCTGGCGACGTCGGAGACGCGCCAAAGCGAGGACACGACCGTCCTTGCCCCTGCCTGGTGCGCCGCAAGCGAAAGCCCTGTATTGAGGTATCCGAGTGCGCTGCCTGCCTGCCCTGCATCGCAGGCCGAGAACACCACCAGCTGCGTGTTCCGCAGGTTCAGCGACGAGAAGGTCAGGACGGACAGAACGCCCGTGGACCAGAAACCCGGCGAGTTATCGTTGGCGCCAGCCAGAGCGAGACGGGGCCCAGTGAGCGCCATGGCCAATCGCCCTATCCCGCCGGTCCTGCCGGCCACCAGGGACAATCGCTCGTCGATGAATGCATGCGTGGCCAGGTGGAGTACGGCGGGCTGCTGAACCGACAGCAGTGCGGCAACAGTGGCATTCGGCCCGTCGTAAAGTTGGAAATCACCGCCCAATGCGTCTCGGATGTGAGCAGCCTCCTTCTCACCGCCGGACAGAGGGCCGAGACTGGGGCGCTGCCCCACCCGGGGCATTCCGTAGTCCGGATTGGCGAACACCGATACCGTGCGTGCGGGCGTGTTCGTCGTCGCGGCGGCAGGAAGCCCCGCAGGCAGCATTCGGACCGCAGCTCGGTTGCCTGCGGCCCAGAACAGGTACGAGAAGGGCACGTTGGACACGCTGGTATCTGCGCGGATCGCGACCACGGGCATGTTACTCAGTCTCTGAAGGTGCATACCGAAAAGCCTCGAGTGCAGCTGTACGGCAAGTTCCGTCGACTTATTAGCTTCACCGGCCAAAATCGCGCGCCTGAGCGAACGTTCATCCGCGACCAGGGCATCCAACGGAGCGCCGAGGGTGGCTTCCTGCAGCTCACCGCCGCTCACGACAAATACTGACACTTGGCTCGCACGGTCATTCTGGGGCAGGCACCGCCCGGCCGCATCCTCGCTGGCCGCGAAAGCAACCAGTTCGACGAATGATGAACCAGGGATGGGCATCACATCAATCACGCTGCTCGCCGCAGTCCGCGGCGGTTGCATAGATGCCGTCAATGACAGGACCACGTCGGCCGCTTCCTTGGCGGTTCTGGCACTCATCAGGGCGCGCTCCTGCTGAAGTGCCGCCATCATGTCGATCAACGGTTCATTTGACGAACCGGCGCGCGCCCGTGATGCACGCGGCAAGGCCGTGAGCGACTGTGCCTGCTGCTGCATGAACGACCGATAGGCCAGGCGGGCGACGGCCATGTTAGAGGCTCGGGCTGCGGCGACCACAAGATCGGCAAGCAGGTCCGAGCCCCAGAGTAGTTCCCCCAAGCCCACCAGCCTTTCACCAACGGAGAAACCTTGGCCAATGCGCACCGGCAATTCGTCGGGCAGCATTGCTTGGGCATTGAACAGTGAAAGGCGCAAGGCATGGTCGCGATCACAACTCCCGTCCAAGGACAGGAAGGCCTCTCTCGCCAAGATCTTCACAACCGCCCGTTCTGGCGCGGCAAATGACTTCATCGCCGTGACTACCGGCCAGGACGGCAGCGGACCTATGGATGTTTGTGGCCCGACGTCCCCGGCGTAGTCGCGTAGGCTTTCAAGAAGGAGCTTTTTTGCCCCTTCCTTGTCCCCGGTCCGCGCCAGGATGTGTGCGGACGCAGCGGCAACCGCGAGCTGGCGGGTGACTCGCAGGGCCGGGGTCACCCGGACTCGCTGCAACTCGGCGACGGAGAGCCGCGCCGCTGAGTACGCGCCGGCGGCTGACTGAGAGGTTGCTAGCCAGTGCAGAACTGCCATTGTGTCGTGTGGCTCGCCGATCCGCGCGGTTTTCCACGTGGCAAGGGTCGCTTGGTACTTTGCAGCTGCTTCAGCGTGGTTCTCGTGGACAGTTTGCAGCCGACCCTGCTGGTACTGCAACAGGCCAAGCAGGCGACCTTCCTCGCCGGATATTGGGCGAAGTCGCACCTCGGCAGCTCTCAGGGTGGCATCGGCAAGGTCAAGGTTGAGCAAATGACGGTGCACCTCGGCCAAAGCCAGGGCGACGCGGCCGGTTCGGACCGGCTGCCCCCGGACCGATTCATGCTGCAGGAGCACATCGTAGACCAGCAACCTCTGCATTGGCATAAACGATTCGGCTCGCTTCAACACCTCCTCGAATACCGCCGGTGCCAGCGACTTCGCCCGGATTCTCCGGAGCAGCGGATCGGTGAACACGTCGCGTTGAGGCGAACTCTTCATTTCTGCCAATGCGACGATCGCCTTGGACTCCCGCAACCAACGCTCCTGCGACGCACGCTCATCGCCGTCTTGCACGGCCAGGCCTTCCATTCCACGAATGCCGCGCTTGGCTTCATCGATATGGCCGGACAGGACTTCTGAAGCGACCAGATCACGCAGCACTTCGCCCATCTCGTGCGCCGGCAAGCTGGTGGTTGGGCCCCAGGCCGCCAGGGTCCTAAGCAGAGGGAGAGCTTCAGGACGCTTGCCTAGCGCGGAAAGTTGACGCGCCGTGGCGCGCACGTTCTCGGCTACCTCGACGGCATCCTCTTGCGGTAGTTTTACCGCCATGGCGCGTGCGGCTGCTCTTGACGCCAACTTGAGAGCTTGCGCCGCCCCGTCTTTCAAGTGCTGCATCGATGAGACGTCTGCCACATCGTTGGGAATCGATATCGAGTAACCGAGGCCCTGCGTCTTGCCGGTCGCGACAAGCTCCTCAAACAACTTGTCGACACGCTCGAGCTCCGCGTGAGCGCCAACGTCCGGGCTGAGCACGAGTGACAGCCCACCTCGTGCAGTTGCATGTTGCAAGGACACATTCCCGAATTCATCGACCGCTGCGTCAATATGGCGCCGAGCCAAGGTGGGCAGCAGCACAGCGAGCTTCGCCCGCCGCGCGACATAATTCGCCGCGCGATATACCCGGTCGGTAGCCTCTCCATAGAGAGAGGCCGCTTGGCGCACTGTGGCGCCTGAAAATGCGGAGAACTTCGTCACGAGTGGTGCTCCGAATTCGGATGCCGCACCTTCGTCTCGACGCAGAACCAACAAAGTCTCGACCAACACAGCGGCCTCGAGCGCATCGCCCGCCCTCTTGGATTCCAAAATTGCTGCATCGAGGTATGCCGCATGCGCGCGCTGCAGCTCCGGATTCAGTCTCCGCTGCGCTTTGGACAAGCGGAGGTACAGGTAAATGCGGAGTGGCGCGGGCTGCAGCCGCACTACCTGGTCGATATCGATCCTTGCGAGCAGCTCGCGTAGCTTGTTTCCCCGCACCTTTTCGGCGGCATCCAGTGCGCCGAGAAGCGACCCGGCCTCAGGCGTTAAGCGAATGGGTTCTCCGGCCGCATGCACTGGCTCAACGAGCCCGCACGAGCAAAGGATAAGCGCACATGCCAGTGCAAAGACGCCTTTGAACACCATACCTGCCTCCAGCAAGAACAGCTGCAATGTAGCACCGCCCGTACTGAGGCAACCGGATCTTTCCTGATTAAGGGCGGGCCGCGGCGGCCGATCTCCCCCAATTGAAGGAGACCGGCCGGGGTTCAGCACGCGCCCCGGAGTTCTGCTTGACAGCCCAGCAGCCCGTGCGGTGAAATCTATCAAACTTTCGACGGGATACCATGGGGACACTAACTCGAAGGCGCCTGCTCCTCGGCGCCGGGGCGGCGGTCGCAGCGGCCTCCCCTTTGATCTATGCTCAAGCCAATAAGCCGGCTACCGACGTCCTGGTGGTCGTGCCTGGCATCATGGGCAGCATCCTGTCGCGCGATGACCGTGTCGTGTGGGGTCTTGAACTCTCGGCGTTCATCGAAGTGCTCAGGCAGGGCAACCTCGACCTCGCACATTTGAGACCAGACGCTGGACCGCTGTCGGCCACCGGTCTGTTCGAGTCGGTGTCCATCATCCCCGGCTTCTGGAAGATCGACGGGTATACCGAACTGCGCAATGCGCTCGTGAGCCGCCTTGCCTTGCGGCCCCAGCAAAACTACTTCGAGTTTCCCTACGACTGGCGGCAGGACAACCGCCAAGCCGCAAACCAGCTACGAACCTCGGCGCTCAAGTGGCTCGGTGAATGGCGGGAGTCCAGCAAGAATGCCGGTGCACGCCTGGTGTTCGTGGCCCATTCGATGGGCGGCCTTGTGGTGCGCTACGCGGCCGAGGTGCTCGGTCTGTGGTCCGAGACGCGTGCTGTGTTCACGGTTGGCACACCCTACAACGGCTCCATGAAAGCGCTGGATGGCGTGGCAAACGGTCTTCTCACGGAGGGGTTAACCAAGACGGTCGCTTCCTTCGATTCTGTCTACCAGCTGATGCCAACCTACGACTGCATCGAGGACGGTTCACAGATGATGAGCATCGCCAGCCGCAGGGCACAGCTTGCGCCACTGTTCAACCACGACAGGTATATGGGGGTCGGCAAATCGTTCCACGACGAATGCGACTCCGCCGCAAAAGCCAGAAAGTCGACCGATCCAGGAGACCGCCTCCTGCTGGTCACCCAGTCGAACACGCACCGGACGCTCAGCGCCGCAAGGCTCGATGGCGGGCGCCTCAAGTCCCAGGAGCTTCTGCGCGGCGACGACTTCCTGGGCGACGGCACCGTATCCGGCTTCAACCTATCCCAGCCTATGAGTTCCTCCGTTCCCGTGTCCCGGCACTACTCGAACCAGCTGCATGGTGCCATGCAGAACGGCACCGACGTGGCAGAACAAGTCGTCAACTCCGTGCTGTTCAAGCCCTTCGGCCAGCGAAACGTCGTCGATGTGTCCATGAAGGCCCTGGAGGTGGTGAGATCCGGCGCGCCGCTGGCCGTGCATTTGCGACTGGCGCAATACACGAATGAACCGCTTCGTGTCATCAACGCATCCACGGGAACAGTGGTCGCTGAGACGAGGGTCGATCGCAACAAGCTCGACCTCTCGTACGACTTCATGGTGCGCGACGTGGGTGTATACCGGATCGAGTTCGGGAGTCCTGTCATATGCAGCGACTTGGTTTGCGTGGTATAGCGTGTCCACTCTCGTCATCTCGCAGGGAGTCTTGCATGCATAGAGCGAGCTCCGTCGCAGATTGACACCGCATACAGGCGCCAGATTGCAAATGAAATTGGGTGGGTATCCATCTAGTTGTATTTCATTCGTTGGTGCTGCAGACGAACGAGACTTGGAGGTATCCAAATGAACATCGCCTCGACGAGAAGTACGGGCGAAAACCCCGAAAAGTATGTGCTGCTATTGGGCACTTCGGCCGCGCTCTCCGCTGCCGGATTTGATATGGGAATGGTGGACGCTGTGCCCTGCCCGCCGCCCTCCCCTGGCGATTCGCCCAAACTCATGGTTGGGCGGGTGAGAACGGATATGGAGACTGATGACGATGTACGGTCGCAGCTTTTGCATCTTGAGGTGGCCATGCAGGCTCTTAGTCAAATGACTGAGGAGGAATTGAGCGCCATCGAAAGCCGTCTAAGGAACGCGGGCGCTGAAGATGAAAAGTGATTTGCGCATGAATACGACGCACTCACAGGGAAGGAGATGGAGGGATGACACCGGCCTCCTTATCTCCCTGATTCGACGTTTTTCTCAAGACCGGGTAAATTGAACCATGGCCATCTTGAGTGAACTTTCAAGCATCGTGAAGCGCCGGCGGTCCGAAATGGGCCTGAGCCAGAAACGCCTCGCTGAATTGGCTGAACTGTCACGCGCCACGGTCAGCAATCTCGAAGCGGGCAAGCTCCCCGACCTAAGCATCATCCTCGCCGAGCGCCTAGTGAACGTCCTGGGTTTGGGGCTGGGCATGACTGGTACCCGCCAGGCAAAATCCGACAGTGACATAACCGATGCATTGGACACAGCAGCCCGTTCTGGCAGCATCAGCTATCGCGACACGATTCCGGTGGAAACGCTGCGTCACACGTTGGTTACTGGGGAGGTCCCGTCTGCCTACATCCCACAGCTGCGGGCCTTGCTTGATGAGTCACCCTTGATCGTGCTCTCCGCGGCTGTGGCACAAATAGAAATCGAGAACGACGTACCGCGCGAAGCAACGTGGCAAAGGATGCGTCAACTCGCCACGGCCTTGGCATGTACGCGGGGCATTTGGTTGTGACCTACCGCACCGGGGGAGAACGTCAAACGCTTAGGAACTTCATGAGCGAACTTGTCATTCTGCGCACTTCGCAGAAGACTTGCTGGCTTTAGCCCTACGGAAATGATGCTCGGCGCTTATGCGGCGCTCGCGCCCGAAGAATGGGCCACAGCCTTTATCGATGTGGTGGCCGAAGAGCTGTCGCGCGTCAAAAGATAAGTAAGACGCTCACCTTCAAGTCTCTTCCTGCGCCAACAAAGCATGGAGTTCCTTCAAAACTCCGCCAAGAAGGGCATCTGCGCTCCTAGGATGTTTGTTGCCAACATACGCAAGTGCTAGCAGCGTTAGAGGATGAACTTCCAAAACCTCGGCCAGGGCATCCACTTTCAGTAAAGTGGGACTTTTCAACCCTCGCTCCAGGCTGCTTACGTAGGTCCTGCTGGAAACCAGGCTGAAAGCTTCCTGAGATAGCCCACGAGCGACACGCGTCTTCCTTAGTGCTTTCGAAAAATTGTTCTGGTGTTCTACTTTACGGGCCATCCCGCTATTAGTGATTTTTGAGATCTATAGAGCTACAATCTATAGGATTCATTTCCACTAGCATGTTCGTCACCTACGAAGATTACAAAGCGCCATTCCCGAGTTTTTTTGGGGAGGAGCTGACATATTGGAAGGCTGCGGAGCTTGGCCTGCACCGGCTCTGGTTTCTTGTTTCTATCACCGAACCTGATTCTGATGACGGCGATTCTTTCCCTGCGAGCCGGACGCTGTTGATTTCCAATATTGCAGACGTGGAGCAATTTGCGACGCCGCAGGTGGCAAGCCAGTTGCAGCTCGACGCGGTTTATATAGTCACGCCCGGTCACGTTAATGGGTCCCACCAGTGGAAGATGGAAGCATTGCGGGCGGTTTGGCGGGCCGAGGAGCCGTCGGCACCGGGTCAATTGGCCGCTATCTACGAAACGGCCGAGGGCAAGACCTACGTGGACTCCATGCTTGGGACTTCGACAAGGCACTTGCGCAAAAAGGTGCTCCATCACACCTTTCCCCTGCAGCAATAGGCCGCTTCGCCAGCTTGGGATAAGGGAACCCAACGGCAGCCCAAACGCCGGGCGGCATTAAATGTCGTCGACTCCACCCATGCTGACTTGTCGGACTTCGCTCACCGATGGCTAAACAGGTACGCAAATAAAGTTAGAACATTACGAAATCTCTGTCTACGGATCTCATCTACCAGAAAGTGATTGCCATGGAAAAGCTGACGCCTTGGTTCGATGCCAAGTTGCATTCTCCATCCCGCGAGGGATGGTACGACTGCAAAGAGTGCAACGTCAGGCACTATTTCAAGGATGGGTTTTGGTACAGAGACAAAAAATCAATCCGTGACGGGAGCATGACGATCCGGAAGATGCATTGGAGAGGTCTAAGACGGGAATCATTGGCAAGCCTATTGTCCCGATTCGATCCGAATGCACCGAAATCTTCTGAGGAGCAAGCGCGGGAGGCCGTGGTTCCAGTCGGAATGGAGTTTGGTAGCCCTGACTTTGAGAGGCTCATGCGCAAATCCATGAAAGATTTGAAGAATGGGAAGGTGGGGTAACAAAGCTGGCCATGTTTGCTGTACAGCTAATAAGCGCGTTTGACCTAATCAAAGATGCTGACTTAGACCGCCAGCCCGTCCCGCATAAGCCGGCAGGCGGCGGCGATAACCCACTTTAGCTCTTGCACTTTCCAATATGCTGTATGAAAATACAGTTAAGGTGTCGAGGCCTCTAGGCGCCTTCCTTGAATCATGGGGCCAGGAGTTCAGCATGAGCAAGAACAGCAAGCAAACCTCGCCCCACGTTGCCTCCGTCGCCGGCAAGGCGCTAGGCAGCTCTTCATCCAGCGCAGTCCAAAGGTCGCTAGCCGGCTCCGCGTTGCGACAGGCTGGCAGTTCAGCCCAGACCGGAGCCCAAACTGAGAGTCGCGCATCCCGGGCTCTAGACAATCCCAGTTCGGCACCGGTGACCAAAACTTTGGCCGGTAGCGTCATATCGCAGTCCAACCGGCGGCGGTAGTCCCGCGACAAGCTGCGGATAGCGCCAAACTTTCCGTGACTCTATGACCACCGAACTTGTCATTCCTATCGCGGAAGAGCTGAGTGCAGGCGACCTGGAACAAGTGCGAGCCACGCTCTCCCACTTAGCTCCTGTCCTGGTGGACCGCCTTAAGACTCACAAAGCGGAACAGGTGCAAAACCTGGTGCGTATCTTCGTCGGCGCCGCAGTGCCCAAAGCCATGGACCTTCGAGGTGCCCGGCTGAATGTCGAGGCAATCAAGGCCATCTATCGAGGCACGGATTGGCTCACTGCGGCCGAGATCGGCGTATCCCTCGGACAGTTCGCTGGAAGTACTTCAGTCAATCAGGTCGCAACCGTAAACCGCTGGCGGCGCCGTGGCGAGATTTTCGCCATCAGGTATGAAGGGAAGAATCGCTACCCAAGATATGCCTTTGGCGCTGACTGGCGGCCGGTGCCGGCAATCCGGATGATGCTTCAGCTGTTCCCCAGAATCGATCCGTGGCGACTGGCCGCTTGGTTTGAGAGCTCTTCATCCTACCTAGGGGGTAAAAGGCCTCGCGAGATCATCCAAAAGGGCGGAGATCAGGAAGTGATTGCCGCCGCGCAAGACCATCACGTTCAAATGCTTCGTTGACCGCCGCCCTTCCCCGGAAACTGCCATGCCGCTAACGCTTTCAAACTTCATCGAAGACCTGCAAGATCCGGAGCTTGCTCCGATGCTTTCGCCCACCCGCTACATTAGCTTGCTCGGAATGGACGTCGAAACGCTGGCTCGGAATGCACGGGTATCCACGAGCTCAATCACTAAAACCCCGGGCGCTGCCGCCATCCAAAGCCATCTGAGGGCCAATCTTCGCGTCATCAAAGCCGCTTATGACACATCCGGTGGTGACCTAGCGAAATCACTGCGCTGGTTTCGAGCGGAGTCACTTCCAGCATTCGGCCAACGGACCGCGGAGCAAGCGGTTTCAGTAGGCCGGGCCGATGACGTTATCCGCCTGATTGATTCTCTACGTGGCGGCGCTGCAGGCTAGCCCGTCTGAAATAAATATCGTGCCCAACACACTCACTGAGCGAGTCGGCCTCAGCATCGGGAGACATTTCGTCTCCCTTTCATGCATGCAGTTCGTCCCCGACAAACCGGAAAAACTTCATGTGTTCTCGGGATTCGTGATGGCAATTGCCGACGAATGGTTTTACGTGACAGCCGGGCACATTTTGCGCGCAGTGCGCGCCGCTCTTACGAGCGGTTCAACCTTCGACATCTGGCGCTTGGGCGACCAGACGGCGGCTCGCGGTAAGTTCAATCACACCGCTATCCCTTTCGACTTCAACCTAGAGAATTGGCTGGTGATCGAGGACGAGACGCTGGGCATCGACTATGCCGCAGTCCACCTTGGCACGCTCTACCGGTTGCAGCTTGAGGCGGGAAGCGTCGAAGCATTTGAAAAGGACGCCTGGAGCGATCACATGGTGGCGTCCGATCACTGGGCGCTAGTTGGGATTCCTTCCGAGTCGGTATCGTATGACGGCAAGACCAATATCGGTGCCCGGTTCGTGTTGGCGCCGTTGATCAAGGCAGACGCTCCGGAGCAAGCTGGGAAACGCGCTGAGAACCAGTTTTATGCTCGACTCGCCGAAGATTATGAAGACGTTGTTAAGGACATTGACGGCATGAGTGGAGGGCCCGTTGTCAACCTTAAATATGGAAACGAAGCCGGGTGGCGGTATGGGCTAATTGGGGTCCAAAGCGCGTGGTACCCCGCGATCCGAACGTTAGCGATCTGCCCTTTCTCTTCGTTCGCTGTCGCACTTGAGCAAGCAGTATTGCCAGCCTTGGCTCGGTCACATACTCCGGTTGAATAGAAAGTACGCCTTAGAAATCCTTCGCCCTCACTCGCCCCCAAATGGCTATGCTCGTATGTCTCTGGGAATTTGAGCAATGACTGAGCCTTGTCCACCCTCCTCCGCTGAAGATGCCGCAGGCATTCGTGAAGAAGTGAATGCGTCGGTGTTTGGCACGCCTCGTTTCTTGTGAAGGCTATAGATGAGCAGTAATGAATACGATGAGATGCTTGTCCAACACCAGAAACGGATGCGGGAAATGGAGGCGGAGGAATTGCGCAGTGCGTCCGTCCAGATCGAGGCATTCAAAGAATGCGCCAAGGCCAGAGGGGTACTGCTTACGGACTCTTCATTTCACTACTCACCTCCTTTGGGAGTAACTGCGTCGGCACCCGGTCTACTGCGAGCGCTCATGGATATCAAAGCCGATGGTCGCGACGGGCTGTTCAGTTGGGCCGACCTCACCCGAGTGCTCCAACCCAGCATATTCAATGGCGGATGCTTTCAAGGAACTAATTTCGTTGCCATGGCACATCCCTGTTTTAGAAGGCAAATGCACGCATGGAACAATTGGGCGCCAAGATTCATTGACCTTTTCTGGGCATTGGAGAACACCGGACTGGAAAAGTCGATCGCTCTTGACGAAGACAGGGTTCGTATCGACGTAGGCGGTCCCATGTACGCGGAGGCTGACACCTGGTACGGGCCGCCGTTCAGCAAGGAAATCTCGCAGATCGCGCCAGGCAACGTGAAGCTCAGACCGCCCACGGAATTGTCCAACATACGCCTGCAGATGTTCTTCTCGAGCGCCTACTGCGTTGACGTTAAGTGGTCGGGATCAGGCGGCATCAAGACTTTCCAGGCGTTGGAGCTCAAGACTGAAGACGTGCAAATCGCATTGGATGACGGTCAGTACCATCCCGCCCGTTACCTGCATGCGGAGTTCGACACCCAGAGTCGCACCTTCCGCCACTTCGATGGCGCCGTGCAGTATCTCACCGAGGCAGAATATCAAGCGCGAAGAGACAGCGACTTCAGCATGACCTACAAGACCACGCAGCACATAAAGCCAAAGTCCAAAAAGGTCTTCAAGTTGAATGGCTCGATCGAAGTAGACGACTGGGTTGAGCTTTCGTCACACTTCTTTGCTGCCAATCCATTGATGTTCGAGTATTTCAATGGTGCTTATCCAAACCATATTCTGAATATTTTGGAAAAGCTTCGCGCACTACCTGAGAACCGCCGCTAGACCTCATATTGAGTAAGGAACCAATGCAATCCGACATCAGATCCGACGAGGGCGACGGCGGGACCGAGAAAGCCTCAGCTGCAGGAGGCTCCGTCCCGGTGAGCCTGGCTGTGCTGGCGCAGCGGTTACATGAAACGGACAGTCAGAAGCTGGAAATAGCAGTGCCGGCCGGAGTTGTGCTGGACCTCACCAGCGTACAAGGTGCGGCCCTTATCGACGGCATGCTGCATTTCGCTGCCCTGACCGACCGCAACCGGATAGTGGCGGCCTCCACGCTCTCAGCACTAGGTGAGCAGGCACTAGATCCTGCTGCCCTGTTCAAGACGGCGGCAAACTTGTGGCGCCACGAGATCGGCCACGAAGATATGGCCTGCGCGCGCCTGCTGGCGCTGGTGCATCCTCGGAGCGACGTCTTGGCCATGGCCGCCACGCAGATCGCCGCCACGTCCGACGTATTCGGGCTGCTGCACATGCTCGAGAAGCTGCTGCCACTCCTGGACAGCCTAGACTGGGGGCCTTTAATCGCCTTGTCAGAAGCGCAGTACCGCCGTACGCTGGGCGACGGCGCAGCTGGCGCGTTCTTTGAACATGTACGGCAATGGCTGGTGGGACATTCCGGTTCGGGTGCGCAGCTCACTGCCTTGTTGCTACGCGATGCCAGTGGGCCTCTGACCAACCTTTTGAAGGCGGCCTGGCTTGCCTGGGGAGCCGAGGCGCCGGCGGCCGCGGCCGCGCGGGTGGTTGAACTGGCTGCGCGGGCCGCGCCCCCCTTTCCCACAGTGACAGCCCAAGTGGCCGAGCACATGCTGCTGGATACCAGCCTGCCTCCGGACGCCGTGGCGCCGCTGGAGGCATTGGTTCACCAATGGCTCGCCGACACCACTCCTGACGCGCGTCGCAGCGGCATTGCTGCCGCGACAGAGGTGTTGCATCTGCGGCGCAGCTTCGATACAGAGCTGCGCGCCCTGGCCCAGACCGGTGATCCTGATACGCTGGGCTATTTGGCGTTTTCCTTGAGTCGCCATTCCAAGACCTACTTGGAAGCGGGTTCCTTCTTCGACTGGCTGGCGCTCTGCGCGGCCCTGCCGATCAGCCATCTGGGCGCGGTGCGGTTTTTGGACTCGACACTCGCGCGCCATCTCGGCTCGCAGTCTCCGCACCGCGAGGCCATACTGAGCTTCTTGCAAGCCTGGATTACAGCCCAACCTACGCAGGGGCGGGTCGGCCGAGAGTTCGCCAAACTGTTTGGCAGTTGCGCCGGTCGCATCGTGCAGGACCAGGCGCTGCTGGCGCGCGTGCTAACCGCCTGGTTCCTAGCCGATGCGTGGGCCATGCCAGAGGCTGCAGCCGGCTTGATCGTCAGCCTGAGTTCGGCGGCGCGTATGCACCGCGACGACCTCGGAGCCGTCCCCGTGAGCTTCGATCCAGCGCTGCTGGACGATGCGACCGCTGCTGACCTCATGTTCCTGGCTCGGCGTCTGATCGGCTACGTGATCAGCGCCGATCTGCTGCTGGCGCTTGCCCTGTCGCTGCTGCAGGTGCGAGACGCCAAAGTGCGCGTACACCCCCTTATGGCCTCACTGCTGGGTGATGAAATTGGCTACGACTACCCTGTCACGACCGTGGAAAAACTGGGTATGGCGATCAACACTGAGTCTGATCCAGACACCCGGGTGCTGCTGGAGCGCATCCGCGCGGACCTGCAGCGCTATCTGGAGCAGCTGGACGCGCTGCCTCGGTTGCGCGAGTTCGCGGTACCGCTCACCCTGCAGCGAGCCTTTCGCAAGGCGAGGGCCACGCAAATGGAGATCGGGATGCGCGAAGCCAGGAAGGGGTCTGTATTCGCGCAATTCGTGAATCAGGTTCATCTCAAGGCGGGACTCAGCTCCTTTCAGTACCTGCACGAGGACTTCACTGAGCCCATGGTCCTAAAGTCAATATCCTACTCGTTTGAGATGCCGCGACGCGAGTCTTTGGACCCGGTGGGCAATGCCTACCGCCTGCACATGAACCGGCACGCCAAGAGGGAGCCGACATGAAGCCCGTGCTATCTGAGTATCTACGCACCTTGCGGGAACGCGATGAGTTCGACCGCTTGTTGCCCGAACTGGTGACAGAAATGGGGTACGTGCCCCTAGTTAGGCCCAAGGCGGGCATCCGCCAATATGGGGTGGACTTCCCGGCAGTGGGTAAGTCGCCGCAGGACGGTGTCGACGAACTTCTGCTGTTCGTGATCAAGCAGGGCAACATCACCCGGGGCGTGTGGAGCGGCGGCAACGACAAGGTGCTCGAGAGCATGCAGGAGGTGCTGTACACCTATTTGGACAGCCATGTCCCTCCGGAGTATCGAAGCTTTCGCAAGGTTATCGTGTTGGCCACGACCGGCGACCTCTCGCAGGACGTGCAGTTTAACTGGGCGAGCTTCGCGGAAAAGCATCCCCAAGCCGTGTTCCGGTTCTGGGGCGCGGACCAGGTCGCTGAGTTGCTAGAAAGGCATCTACTGAATGAGCAACTGTTCGATTCTCAGGACCGCTCGGACCTGCGCAAGTCGCTGGCCCTGGCCGCTGACGGCGAGTATCGATTTCAGGATTTCTGTCGCCTCATGCTGCGGCAGTTGGGCCTAGCAGCCGATGGTGCCCTGTCTGAGGCGGGTCTGGCACAGGACCGCAAGGCGCTGGTCAAAGCGTTGCGCCGGGTCCATTTGGCAGCGATGGTGTGCGCCTATTGGGCGGACGCTGAGGGGGAACGGCGCCAGGCGCTGTGGGTCATGGAACGCACCATGCTGTGGGCATTTCATCGCGCGCAACTGCAACAGCTGGAGCAAAAAGACGACGTGCTGAACGCTCTGGCTGACATCTGGCACTCCTACTATGAGGTCGGCAATCGTTACTACGAGCGGATTCTGGAGCACATCCACGTCAAGGATGGCCTGTCGGGCTACGCTAAGGAGGGAGCCGAGTATTCTGTGACTCTGTTCGAGCAGGTCGGTCTGCTCGCCACGCTAGGCATCAGCCAGATCGCCGTCGAGCCCGAGGATGCGGTCAAGGCGCAGATGACCGAGAATGCGCTGACCGTGGCGCAGGCGCTCGCCGCCTTTCTTGTCAACCATCCGGCCACCGGGTCCCCGCGTCTCGATCATCACGTGATCGACGTTTGTCTAGGCCTCGTGCTGCTCCGATTGACTGGTCAGGAAACGGCGGCTCGTGAGTGGCTAAGCCATCTGGCCGGCCGTTTGAATTTTGTGTTCATGACGGGCCGGATGTTTCCCGTTGGAACCGACTCACTGGACGATCTGGTGGAACTGGACGGTGGCGCTGCTGATGACGAATTCAAAGCTGTTCTCAAGCAGACTTCCTGGCTGCTGGCCACCATTGCATCGTGGTGCGCCGTGCTCGACCTTGACGACGTGTACCGCAACCTCGCGGACGGGCACAACGAGCACTACCCAGAAGTCGGCGCGCAGATTTGGCATCCCGCAGATGACTGGCGGACGACCTGGTACTTCGGACCTGCACATGTCAATGCCGGTGCCACCGAGGCGCCCTACCCCCTCCCCGCGCAAGCCGGTGACCTGCGCGCACGCATCGCGAAATTCAACGCGAGTGGCCGCCTGAAATGGGAGCAGAACTCGCCGGCGCGCGCGGTGGGCATGTGGGCCATCGATTTTCTAGCATGCCGCCACTTCCGCACACCAGTGCCGGCGTCCATGTGGTACCAGATAAAAACGCTTTCCCCGCCCGTCCTGTCGGATTCATCGGCGGGCAAGTGAGGTCACATGGCCAGAGAACTGAACCCGACCTACATCACGATTATTTTCATCTGAACCGGCACCCATGGTGCGCGTAAACGTGCTGCGACCGCGTTGATTCGACCTCCGCAGGACATACCGTGCTGATTTTTAAAAGTGAGGGGGTTTAGGAGCGGCCGAACGCCACCCTGCTACGTTACAGTAACTGGCAAAAGGGAGGGCATATGCAGGTTAAAGTAGCAGCCCGAAGCAACGACGAAGGCCGTACCTTCATCGAGAAGTTGCGGCGTTCGAAATTCATGATCGGCATGGCTCTATCCCAAGAGGCCGAGGAAGCTGCTGAGGGTTTGCGGCAGGATCTGAGCAGTGCCCTTCGGCTGCTTTCGGAGGATCTCTACTCGACCAAGACCCATTTCGTCCTGGAGTTGATACAGAATGCCGACGACAACGCGTATTCCGATGGCATAGAGCCGCAGATCCGGATTACGCTGGCACCCCATGCACTCACTGTTTGGAACAATGAACAGGGTTTTCAACCTGAAAATGTGCAGGCCTTGTGCAGCGTGGGACGCAGCACCAAAGCAAAGAAGGCCGGTTTCATCGGCGAAAAAGGCATCGGATTTAAGTCGGTGTTTCAGGTCTCAAATACGCCTGAAATTCATTCGAACGGGTTTCACTTCCGTTTTGACATGTCCGATCCCGAACAGCATTTGGGATACATCGTCCCCAACTGGATTTCGCCTGATCCGTCACTTGCCGCAGATGGCACCACCATTGTCCTGCCCGCCAAGAAGGGGGAAGAATTTTCTGCTTCGGTCTTAAGTGAGCTTGACCCGCGGCTGCTGCTGTTCCTGCGCAAGCTCAGGCAGATCAACTTGCGAATGCCTGATGAGGAAATATCGATGCGATGCGTCGACGACGATGGGCTGGTGGTCCTGGAGGCAACCCGCCTGGTAGCGGGGGCGCCACAGATGGACCAGCGTGGACGGTTCCTACGTGTCGCCACCGCAGTCGCCATGGATAGCGTACCCGATGACAAGCGCCCACTCGTTAATGAGAGCGAACTGATCCTGGCCTTCCCCATCAGCGATGCGGGCAAGGCGCTGGCAGCTCCGGACTGTGCAACTTTCGCGTTTTTACCCATCCGCAACTTCGGGTTTCGTTTTTGTATCCAGGCCGATTTTCTTCTGAGTTCGGCACGCGAGGACATTCAGGCCGCGCGTCCCTGGAATGGCGCCTTACGCGATGGGATCGCGACGGCCTTTGTGGCGAGCCTGGAACAGTTCAGGAGACGGCCAGCACTGGCAAAAACGTTCCTGCACTATCTGCCCCGTGAGAACGAAATCACCCATCCTTTCTTTCTCCCGGTCATTCAACAAACATTCGATGCACTGGCGCAGACATCTTGCATCCTTTGTGCCAGCGGCCAGTGGCGCAAGCCTTCAGAGATTCTCACTGCCTCAGAGGACTTTCAGCGCTTAGTGCCCGCGCAGGCCGCGTGGGTACTTTTTGGCAAGGACTACCCCGCCAACGATCTGGACATCGATGCAGCAACGCTGAAGAAGCTCGGCTGCAAACCGCTGTTGTTCACCGACATCGTGCACCTCTTTGCTGAACAAGGTGACTGGGTTCGCCAGCAGGGGATGGAGTGGCTGGCCAGGTTTTATCGCTACCTCGCCGGCCTCAAGCGCGAATCTTTACTTGATGCACATCTGCGCGATGCCCCTTGCGTTCCCGTGAGCGACGGTAGTCTCCACATACCCAGCAAGCAAGCTGTGTTCTTTCCACTGGCCCGGGGCAAGAAGTTCGGATTCGAGAAAAAACTTCTGATCCTCGACGAGACCTTCATGGACGCTCTCCGTGCCAATGACGACATCGACAGTGCTGCGGCAGTCCGTGCCCTGCTGCACGACCTCGATGTACGCACACCCGAACCCTATTCGCTCATTGTCAACGACATCCTGCCCGTACACCGCGGCGACCGATGGCGAGAGGTAGGATTTGAAGCCCTGACGGGCCATGTTCGCTACGTTAAGGAGAAGCTCGGTGACTACCTCTCCGCAGCAACTGAGCGTGGCGTGTCGGAGACGTCGGCTTTGGAAACTCTGGGAAAAGGGCTGCGTTTAAAGACCAAGAAACACGAGGGCGATACCTGGTGGTTCCAGCATGCGGATGACCTGTACCTTGGGCACGAGTACCTGCCCGAATTCGACATTGAAACCCTGCTCTCGCCGGCACTGGACCCCTTGCGTGTGGTGTCGCCTGACTACTTGCCTGAAAGTCTGCAGAAACGGGCTGCGCAAGATAACGCTCAGCTGGCCGATTGGCGAACATTCTTCCTGCGCCTGGGGGTCAACGCCTCCCCACGCCTGTCTGGTGACACCCCACCGGCCTGCAGTGCCGAACTGGCTGCCCTGCTCGCGTCCGAAAACGCGGCGATTCGCCGCCAGACGTTGGAGTGCCTGGACCGCCATTGGGATCGTTATAGCATCCACACAATCTATTCGTCCGGTTGGCCGGCAACGCGCCAATTTACGACCTTCGCTAATACGCTGCGCACCTCTCTCGCCCCAACACGGCAACGTCGCCAAATCGCCTTGCATGACACCTACTACGCAACAGCCATGGTCCGAGAAGTCTTCGGCAGTTCCCCTGCATACATTGATGCAGAACTGAAAAGCGAAGGATTTCTTGATACCTGCGGCATCGTGCACCGGGTGGACGTCGACGCCTGCATTAAGCGACTTAAGCAAATCAAGGTGTCCAGCAAGCCGTCTGCAGCACAGGTGCGCCCGCTGTACCGTCACCTCGATCAACTGGCCGAGCGCAATGCCGCTAGCGGGCTGCGGGAGGCCTTCGCGGAGCATGGATTGGTCCTGACACGACAGACAGATTCGCCTTGGCGGCGTCCAGACCAAGTGGTTTGGTCGTCTCCCGGCGAGTTTCTCGCCATGCACTACCCGGCGCTCAATGTGCAGTATGGAGAATTCCATGGGTTCTTCGTGCGCAAATTAGGAGTAGCCCAAGAGGTATCGGTTGCCGCTGCCGTTCGTGTATTGCCGCTGCTGGTTGACGCGAATCTAAGCGCCGAATTACGTTCTGCCGAGGCGCTGCGAATCTACCAACGAGCAAACCGGGAACTTTCCATCCACACTGACAGCGTAGAGCCTGGGTGGCTCCAGGATTTAAGGGAGCAGCCAGCCTTCCTGAACCACCGCGGCGAGATGGTGGAACTGGATGAAACACTTTTTGCGGACGATCAACCCGCAACTGGCGCACTCTTTGCCAACCATGAGGGCATCTCGTTCCTCGCAGTGCCGTCGGCACGGCTGCCACAGATCCACGCACTACTGGAAGCGGTGGGTATTCCGTTGCTATCTGCCAGTCTGGAGATCACCCTGGAGAATCCGGGAAATGGGCGGCTCAATGATACGTTCACCGCTCGGGTGCGTGAGCGGTTTCGGCACATTGCGAGACTCGTGTACAGCCAGTCGAATACGGTGTTTGAGCGCGCAAAAGAAGCGGGCCAGTGGCGCCGTTTGTCCGTGCTCACGGTTATCGACGTCGAGGAGCTGACTATCTTAAACACGCTATCTGGCTGCACCGTCTCGACCCAAGGCGAGGTAGTGATGGCCGACGACGCGGCCTATGTTCGAGTGGGCGCCCGAGGCATCGCAGACCGCCTGGCGCGCGAGATCTGCCTGATGCTTAAAGCACCGACCCAAGTCGACGGCGTAAGCCGGATTCTGCGAGAAGAGCTGATTGCAGATGTGGAAGAGTACTTGGACGTACGAGAGCTGGCCTCCCTCCCCGAGGACGAATTTTCGCAACTGACCATCGATCAGGTGCTGACCCAGACAGAAACCGACACTGGGGGCACTGATTCGGGAGAGCCAGACGACGAGGACACGGCTGGCCTCGACCCGGTTCCGCTGTCATGGTCCCAGGTATTGGCACAGGGGTCCATCCCACCTTCTGCTCCGCTCGCTCCCGCAGCTGGGTCTGAACCGAAAAGGACTTCGCCCGCCTCCCCTGCGCCAGCCGTTCCATCCCACGTCGCGGGATCGGTAGGGCACCCGCTAAGCCCGGCAGCACCGCTAGCAACGGGGCAGTCAGGAGGCAGCCCGCCGTCCCGGACCGGACCGACTACCGTGGCGAACGCAAGGGCCCCTAGTCCTCCAGGCACGGCGCCTCGATCAGTTCAGCCGCCTACGCCGCCCAGTACCGCCCCTCCAAAGAGATGGACTGGAACCCGTCGTGGACGCAAAACTTGGCGGCGTAACGCTCGCCGCAGTCGTCGCGATGATACGGGACACCGTCTGTTGAGCTACGTCGAGCCGGATAAAGCGCCAGCATCCTCAGACGACACCGCCCACAGCTCCGACGCCGCGAATGATAACGCCGCACGAGCGCTCGAGCGCGATGCGACAGCCCAGGCAGCTGTGCAGTACGTCCTGCAGAGCCAGCGCGAAAAATGGGCCTCTCTGGAAGAGATGCCTCCCAATAACAAAGGCTTCGACATCCGCGCCATTGCGCACGACGGCAGTGAGCACGTCATGGAGGTCAAGGGCCAGTCGGCTGCATGGACGGCAGCAGGTATTTCGATGACACCGTCCGAATTGCTGTGCGCGGCGGAGCGGCGTGAGCGTTATTGGTTGTGCATCGTTGAACACGCCATTCATCCCGAGCAGCAAGTCCTGCATTTGGTAAACAATCCATTTGGTAAGGCCGACCAGTTTCGGTTCGATTCAGGCTGGAAAGCCGTGGCGGACAGCGAGAGCGGGGTATCCCCACTGCTGCCGGCGGCAGGCCTGAGCATCGACATTCCTGGTCTTGGAATGGGAACCATCGCAAGCGTAAAAAAAGGCAGCAGCATGTTCTACAAAATTCACGTATACCTCGCCGATGGACGACAGGTTTTCAGGATATTCGATCCAGCCCGTATGCGCTTGTCTAAGGAGAGTTGACGATGGCGATCATGCGTCCCGTTTTGAGCGAAGATCAACTACGGTCTCTCCCGTCGCAAGCTGAAGCACGCTTTTATCGTGCCTGTCGCGACCAGCTGCCCAACGACGTGTTGGTTATCCATTCGGCATCCTGGGTCTATCGGGACAAGCTACACCAGTTGCGCGAAGGGGAAGCGGACTTCACCCTGGCGTTCCCGGCAGCCGGGCTGTTGACCGTGGAGGTCAAAGGCGGAGGCATAACCTTGGACGCAAGGAGTGGCGCGTGGTCATCTATCGATCGCTTTGGCGCTACACACGCAATCAAGGATCCGTTCCGTCAGGCCCAGTCTGAAAAGTACGCCATCCTGGATCAGATCAAGGGTCACCCCAAATGGCGACGCTGGCAGGGCCAACGCGTGATCAGCGGCTATGCGGTCTTCTTCCCGGATCTTCACGACGTCGCCCCGCTGGTGCAACCCGGCCGAGTACGCCAGTTAATCGGAGGTCAGATCGACTTGATCCAACTCCAGGCATGGGCAACACAGGCCTGCGCATTTTGGCGCACTGGTCAGGAGCAGGATCTCGGAGCACGCGGTGTAGAGCTCGTGGAGGAAATCCTTTGTGGACCGGTGGAGGTGCGTGCACTTCTACGCGCTGAGCTAGCCTACACGGAAGCGGAACTCATTCGACTGACCGAGCGACAGGCGCGCGTGCTGAGAATACTCGGGCAACGCAAGCGCGCAGTCATCGCCGGTGGCGCGGGAACCGGCAAAACGCTCATTGCCGTTGAGAAAGCTCGCCAGTTGGCCGCAGCAGGTCAAACTGTCTTCCTACTTTGCTACAACCGTCCGCTAGCGGATGTGCTTGCGCAAGGGCTTCTTAACACCCCAAGTCTCACTGTGATGAGTTACCACCAGTTGTGCGATCAGCGCATCGAACTCGCGCGTAAACAGACAGGTCGAGACGTCTTGACGGAAGCCGCCGACGCGTATCCGGGGCTAGGTGATCAACAAAAGTTCGAAGTGCAGATGCCATTTGCATTGGCCCTTGCCAACGAAGTGCTGACCGAAAACCTATTCGACGGCGTCATAGTTGACGAGGCACAGGACTTCAGCGACGAGTATTGGTTTGGCGTAGAAACGCTTTTGAAAGAGCCCGCCGACGGCACGTTCTATCTTTTCACTGACCGCAATCAAGCCATCTATCGGCGGGATGCGAAACTCCCAATCGACGACGACCCATTCCATCTGACAGAGAATTGCCGAAATACGGCACCCATTCACACCTTGGCCTACGGTTTCTATTCCGGAACTCCGGTGGACGCTTCGGAACTGGTTGGTCCTGAGGTGGAGACGGTATGCCTGGAAACAGATGAAGAACAGGCCGCCGAGATTGAGCGCCGCGTGCGACGCTTGCTCACAGCTGAGAAGCTACCGTCCTCAGACATTGTGGTGCTATTGGCCAAACGTCCCAAGCAAGTACTCTACGACATGCTTGCTCGCCACCGGCTTCCGGGAAATAACTCCTGGTCTTTTGAGCGCCGCGTGCCCGGAACCGTTCTGGTGGACACGGTAGCGCGGTTCAAGGGATTGGAATCGCCCGTGGTGATGCTGTGGATCGGCGAAGAAGTTTCGGCTGCAAAAGAGGACGAGACGGTTTATGTCGGAACCTCGCGTGCGAAATACCTGATGCACGTTGTAGGCAGCTCCAAGGCCTGTGCTGCACTGCTATCCAAACGGGTGACGGCGACGTGAATTTCGATCAAAGCACTGACTACTCGACCGAAACCTAGCTGCTGCGATAGACCTCAATGCGCCGACATCAGGCTTGAGATCGAAAAATGACTAACTAGGAGGGTGAGAATCCGTTCAATCAAAATTTTGTCTGGCCTTTTAAACTATGGACGAAACCGAAAAGCTTACGGCGCAGATTGCGCAGCTAACAGATCAACAAAATCAGCACGAACACGACTGTAGCCTGTCTCTCTCTCTTCGCCTGCGAACGGTGGAAGGCGGCGGCCGCAGCGTCGTTCGGCAGTGCACCGTATGCGGCCGACAGCGCGGCGGCGCGCTCAAAAGAGCGGATGCGCCGGCTGATACTCCTGCGTTCGACGCTGACCTAGAATCCGCTTTCAACGCGCAGCGGCTCGCGATCTATAAAGAGTTGCACGCAGCCGAAGCTGCCCTAACAGCACTGATCGATCCGGAACTTGCAAAACAGAACGCCGAGTACAGGGCATTGCTGCAGGCGGACCGAAATGCCTCTGCCTTACAGCTGACGCAGGCACGTCAGGCGCTGGATGCGGCCATACCCGCCGTTCTCACGCTGAACTGGCGCGAGCGGCTGCCGTTCGTCATCAAGCACCTCCAGCAGCACCATTCTGCCTCCCTCGTGGATCCGCAACCAGTTCCATTCGTGCCGTTCGGGACCGAAGTCGAGCTTCGCTCCTGGCTCGATCCAGTGATTGAACGAGATTTCGAGGTGGCGCGCGAAGTACGAGGACGCCATCTGGCTGAGCAGGTCCGCGTGCAGATCGACTATGTCCTCATTCCCCGCCCTCACCTGGTCGCTCAAGGATTCAAACCCTGCCCTATGGGTCTGGAAGTCAAGTACCTGCCGCTGGATCATGGGTTTTCACCGAGAGCGTCGCGCTTCATCTGGCAAGCTATCAGCTACACGGATTGCGAGTTCGAGCTGCGCGGTCAAACTACCCGGTTGTCGCACGTTCTGCTGTTCAGCAACCTCTCTTTCGACGACGAGCAACGTCAACTTCGCGGCATTACTGATTCGCCGGTGGCCAATGACCGGGCGAAGTGGAACGCCTTGTTGGAATTGGCCAACCACGCTAACGTGGGGAGCTTGCAAATGTCTGGTTCTCGCGCCAGAAATGACGGATGGAAGATCACGTTCGCGACCGGCGTGTACTTCAGCCTGTATCGACAGAACCCAAGACTGCGTAACCGGCACTTGATTGAAAAAGTACGAATCGGAAATTTTTAGACGCTCTCGGCTAGTAAGCTGTCAACAGCATACTTTTCCAATTGGGAGACACGCGCCTTAATAGGCTCGATGCAAACGTTGGCCACTTGGTGTCAAAAGTGCGGTGAATGCTTGGAAGCGACTCTGCCTCGAAAGAATGACTACACGATCATGACACCCTTCCGCTGGAAAAACTGCTTCGCTGACGTCCAGGCATCCAAGCATGACCTGACGATCAAATCCTTCCTGGACAATGTCGTCCAGCCTTCCATCCAATTCCTCGAAGATAAGATTGCTGAATTAGGTGAAAGCGAGGATGAGACCGCCATCTTTGAGAAATCGGACATGCAGGATGTCCTTCGCGAAACAAAGTTGGCATTCTGCTTGTCTGTCCAGTCAATTTGGGAGCGGCAATTTCGCAGCTACCTGCGCGGCTGTGCGCAGGTGCTGCGAAAAGATAGCGGTCTGGCCGAAAAAGTAGATAAAGCAACTTGGGAAAAGCTGTGTTTGCTCTTTCAAGAACTGCGTGGCATACGGCTCAGTGAGTTTCCGAGCCACAGTGAACTTGAGACACTGCATTTGCTCGGCAATGCTTGCCGACACGGCGACGGCACTTCTGCGATTCAACTTTTGGAGCGAGCACCGGAACTATGGCCTACGTTCCCAGCAATGCCGCCTGAGTTCCAAACTCACCCGCCCAGCCTGCCGTCTGTTGCGATGATGGATATCCCTGCTGCCAGGATTCACTCCTTCGTGGATGCCATTGTGATTTTTTGGCTTGATGTTGGATATATCTACAAAGAGAGCATCGAGCGAAAGCACCCCAGTTTGGAAGCTCATCTCATCCTCGAGCGAGCAGAACGAACATGGCGACCGCAAACATCAACGGAGAGTTGACGAGGTGGCTTTGCCATCCAGTTTTCACGAGCTATACAGCTCTCAGAGTCAGTTTTTCTCCTGGAGCTAATGGCAATGGAGGGCCATCCTCAACTAACTCTCCGACTAGAGATCGAATTTCGTCGACGGGTAAATTCAACTCCTTCGCAACGCTATCTTTCGTCACGCCATCGCGCCATAGCTCCTCGAAGATCTTTTTCCAGAGCACAGATTTCTCGCGCCCTATACCCATGGGTTCTTCGGTCCTGTATCCCAGAATACTTATCTGCTTGCACAGCTCCCGATAATGCCAGTCAGAAATTAGCCTCGCTTCATACACATTCCTGGCCAACGCAGCCACCGACACGCCCCAGCGCTCTTTGGCCTTTACAAGCTGTGTCAGAGAAGTAACCCTCGGCAAATTACTCACCAAATCACCCCGGTGAATTAGAAACGATGCGGCAAACGCATCCGCTTCTCTTTCAACATCCCGATTTTTTGAGGCCCCATGGATATGCAATACGAGATGGCCTAATTCGTGGGCAGCGTCAAAGCGACTTCTTTCCGAAGATTTAAAGGTATTGAGAAATATGTAGGGTACGTTGTCTTTCCAACAGGAATAAGCATCAACGTTTTTGTGCTGCTCTGAAAGAGCAAAGACACGCACCCCCTTTGCTTCGAGAAGCTTGACCATGGACTGAACGGGTTTTGAGCCTATGCCCCAGTGACCTCGCAGAGCCTCTGCAGCTGCAGCAGGATCCTCATCGCGCAGATCAATCAAGTCGGGTTTTGGTACCTCGAATCGATCAGTTACCCACTCGTCAAAAAGAAATGCAATAGTTCCTGCGGCCAATGCAGCATCACGCTGGCGAGCGGACAACGACGAAAGGCTCCGAAAACTCACCGCCTCGGTTTCCAGCTCCTCACAGTCGTCCAAGTAAAAGAATTCGAAAGGAAAATTAAGAGCACGAGCAAGCGCTCTCACAGTCTCCTCTACTGGTTCAGATGTGTCTCCGCTTTCTAATCTCGTCAGGGTAAGGGCCGTAATTCCAGCCTTTTCGGCCAAGTCTTTCTTCGTCAATTGGCGGCGCTTGCGCGCCACGGCAAGCCTACTAGCGTTGAACATAAATCATCTATTTCTTGGTAACCCGTACTTCATAGTCGGCGTTGTCATCATCATCACGTTTTTTGCCCGTATCGGGATCCGGCCCGAATGACTCGTCCATCACAAAAATTCGCTTACTAAAACCCTCAAATTGTTCGCCTTCAAAAATTTCCGGGCAAGAAACTTCGGCCTGCACTTTCTTTGAGTCAGAACTGACGCAGATCACCCAGACTGTGGGCGTTGAACCAAATGTCTTCGCACTGGCGGTTTTGGGTTTTGGGAAAAGTTCAGCCTGATGCCCATCGAGAATTAGTTTTCTCGAACCGGATCCCTTTCCCGAGATAGCCTCTGGGTCACGAGCGCCGCAGGCTCGATCGACATTCTGAAAGCACAGTTGGATTCCCAGCTCATCATTAACGGTAGACTCAACATTTCCTGCGCGGCTTACCCTCCAACCCTTGGGAAGTAGCTCCAAGCGAATGCTCCGAACACCATAGATGTATGCCAAGGTGCCCGGCGCACTGCAAGGGTCGACCGCCAACGAATCCGCACGGGCCGCGGCTGCCGCTTTGGCAACGTTTTTAACCAACTCGGCGGTCAGACCAAGGGATTCGAGCGCAGATTTAACCTCTGATGGCGTGGAGAAAACCTCGTGCTTGGCATTGGTCATAATTTCCTCGATGTTGATTTTTCCTGCCTACATTGTAGCTAAAGAAAATCAACATGGCTATCTTTTAATCGTAAATACTGGCTATGGCTACCGATGCATGGTTACGGCACTCGTTTTGCCGGGCCAGTGACACGCCGGCCCCTTGTGGATGATTTGGCAGGAGCGGCGCGCTGCGGCTCTCGGGCCACTGCAAGCGCGCTCTCTAGTCCTTTTGCACGTTCTTCGGCTGCTTGCAGTCGCTCCCTCAGCGTGGCAAGCTCGATTTGCCCCTCATGCATTCGGCTTTCCAGTAAAACGGTCGTGCGCTCAAGTGCCTGCTTCTGGGTGGCATGCTTAAGGTCGGCATCTTCGAGCGCTCGAGATGACTGCTTCGCCTCCTGGCGAGCGCGGTCCACTTCTTCCAGAAGACGACGTTCGTTGGCGGTTGCCCGCTGCTCGAGACGCTCCCTCTCCTGGGTGAGCACGCCAAGCTGCTCGTCAAATTGGCGTCTGCCTGCGTCGCGCTCCTGAACCAGATTAGCGAGGCTATTGCGAGCCTGTTCGAGGTCGCGGCCGGCCTTTTCAAGCTGGGCTGCCTGGTCCCGCAGCTGGGCTCTGAGCAACTCCAGGGCATGCTCAAAGGTGGCACCTCGTTGGGCCAGCACCGATTCCCGTTCTAAGAGCATCTGTCGTTGGGAGTCCAGCTCCTTGTCCAACTGTGCCAGCTTGTCGCGCTCCGTCGCGAGCGCGGCTTCGGCCTTATCCCGCGCGGCCGTAACTGCGTTTGCCCAAATGGCGTCCAGTGCCTGGCGCAAGGCTTGGGGTGCACTGTCCTCTACGGGCTGTGCACCGCCCGAAGCTGCCACCCCGAGCCGTGGCGCGAGCGTGGCAAACCAAGCCTCTAGCATGGGACTGACGGTATTCGGTGAGCCGCGCCCGATCTTGAGGCGCACCCGCTCGATGGTCGGCCGCTCGCCGGCGGCGATCAGGGCATCCGCTGCGGCCCACACCTCTTCCTGCTGAACGCCCCTCGTACTTTTCGATTGCATGGCCCGGCTCCTGTGGCTATATTTACCAACGATAAGAGATTGTTATCGTGATCTATTCAATATTCATGTAATGCATCATACATAGCATGTATGTTTTTAATCAAAAACTCGCCCTGAGCCAACCATGCGCCTACCAGTCCTCCAGAAAATCCCCGCCCTGCAGCCGACCGAGCTCAGCGATGTCACTCGGCGCGCGGTCGAGGATCTGCTGCGCGAAGGCGAATCCAAAAACACCAGGGCCAGCTATAAAAGCGCCCTGCGCTATTGGGCCGCCTGGTACGGTATCCGTTATGGCGCCCAGATCCA
The DNA here is from genome assembly GCF_056402835.1 of Polaromonas sp. P3_B4. NCBI lineage: Bacteria > Pseudomonadati > Pseudomonadota > Betaproteobacteria > Burkholderiales > Comamonadaceae > Polaromonas > Polaromonas sp. P3_B4. Next base: position 1,359,156 of record NZ_JBFUGQ010000001.1, on the reverse strand, counting down.
GCTGCCTGTGCCCTCCCCTTGCGTGCTGCAGTTCATCGTGGACCATGCCGAGCGCACCACGGACAAGGGTTTGGTGTCCGAGCTGCCGGTCGTGATCGACCAGACGCTGGTCCAGGCCGGCTACAAAGGCAAGCTGGGCGCACTGGCCCACAACACCCTGGTCCACCGGATTGCCGTCCTGTCCAAGGCGCACCAGGTGCGCGAACTCAAAAATCCCTGCCAGGATCCCACGGTGCGCGAGCTGCTGTCACGCACGCGCAAGGCCTACGCCAAGCGCGGCGCCCTGCCCCAGAAGAAAGAGGCGCTGACCAAGGATCCCCTGCAGGCCATCCTGGCCACCTGCGACGACTCGCTGCGCGGCAAACGGGACCGCGCGCTACTGCTGTTTGCCTGGGCCAGCGGGGGGCGCCGGCGCTCTGAGGTCACGGGGGCGGACATGCAATTCCTGAAGCCGATTCCGGACGGTTTTGTCTACAACCTGGCGTACTCCAAGACCAACCAGGCGGGCGTGGATCTGCCCGAGAACAACAAGCCCCTGCTGGGATCGGCCGCTGTGGCATTGACTGCCTGGCTGCAGGCTAGTGGGATTTTGGAGGGGCCGATTTTTCGGAGCGTCCGTAAAGGCGGACACTTGGGCGATCCGCTTTCCCCGGCCGCAGTTAGAGCAATCGTGAAAGAGCGCTGTGCCCTGGCCGGGATTGAGGGAGACTTCTCGGCGCACTCGCTACGTTCGGGGTTTGTGACTGAAGCTGGTCGGCAGCAAGTGCCGCTGGCCGACACTATGGCTATGACGGGGCATCACAGCGTCGCGACTGTGATGGGATACTTTTGCGCTGATACCTCGGTTTTCGGCGTCGCAGCGAAACTTTTTTCGAAGCCTGACATGCACAGCAAGTAGCGGGATGAGTGACCACGCAAGAGTCGCCATCGAAGTCAGCGACCATACCCTGAGTTTTCATCCTCTCAACAAACACACCGGAGCGCTTTCGCGGCTTCCTCACCTCAGTCCCCGGCAAACGCAAAACTCATTTCACAAGAAAACCACCATCAACAACTAGGTCCGTCCCAGTAATAAAGCTTGCCGCATCAGATAGAAGAAATACGATGGGTTCAGCAACTTCTCGAGGATCTCCGCAACGTCGAAGTAGATGATGCCCACCAAAATCCGGAGATCTATCCGCTCCTTCACGATCCAGGCCGTGACTCCTGCCAATATGAAATGCGTTGTTAGGCGTCCAGATTGTGCCAGGGCACACCGTATTTACGCGAATCCCTAGGGGCGCGAGATCTTGAGCCATGCATCGAGTAAGTGCACTAACCGCAGCCTTAGACGCAGCATATGTGCCGTAACCTGGTTGTCCGATGAATGCCGACACTGATGACATATTCACTATTGACGCACCCGGACTACGCAGCAATGGCAATAACTTTGTCACCATAACGGAGTATGCCGCGACCGAGCCTTGCATAATCCGAAGCCACGGTTCAAAAGATGTGGACAGTGTTTCGAAGGCAACTTCGGCGGCTACGTTTACAAGCCCATCCAATTGACCGACTGAGCGCCCTACGTGACTCACAAATCCGTCAATAGCGTCGATATCCATAAGATCCCCAATGTATGGGGAAAGACAGCCTAGTGGGATATCGGTGCCCGCTTCGATTTTCAGAGAAATATCGTCCTTATCAAATACCAAGACTCGCGCCCCTTGCCTAACCAACACCTCAACTGTGGCACGTCCAATCCCATTGAGACCACCAACAACTGCAAAAGCTTTTCCAGTAAGATTGTTCATAATTCGAATCCACTATTACGCAATTAAAAACGGAAGATTAACGTGGAAAAATTCCCGTTTAATTCAATTAAGGAAGTTGAATCTCATCTTACTTCCAAGGCATTTAATAAGCTGTGGATAGTGGGATGCCCTGGATCGGGGAAAACAACAACCGCTGAGGCATTAAGCCGCTCGCTTAGGCTTCGACACGTTCCTTTGGACGATCTCTGCTGGAATCCTGGATGGATCAAGCGTCCCGCACCGGAATTTCAGCTTGATATTTCTACTCAAACGGAAGGCGAGCGTTGGATCGTCGATGGAAACTATTTAGATGCCGTGCCCTTGCTTTTTTCTCGAGCGGATCTATTAATTTGGATTCAATCGAGTTTTATTGAATGTTTGTACCGTACGCTTCTTCGTACATCTCGACGCATCCTCTCAAAGGAATATGTTTGCAATGGAAACCGAGAAACACTCTCGTCTTTTCTGAAACCAGATGGAATGCTTGGGTATATAACGCTCTCCTATCGTCAGAATTTTGAACGATGCAAGCGCTTTTATGATGAATTTCCAGGCGATTCAGTTATTTTAAGAGAGTGATAAATTATGGTTTTAGACCTACTTAAAAATAGCTTTCCACTATCCTGAAATAAAAACAGCTTGCAATCCATATAAATCAAGAATGCTTGATCAATTTGCCGATACTATTTTTGATATTACCTCGTCGGATCGTTCGGAATACCGAACGCTTCTCCCTTATAGAGAAGGAAAAAACGAAGAAATATTGTCCAATGATTTTTTACTATTGGTCAAACCCGAATGTTTTCGCGGCAACAGTTTCAAGAACATTTTTCGCCTTCTCGGTGACGTAGATAAATGTTTAGGTAAATTCAATGTTCTGATAAATGGGGTCTATGCATTTAATTGGCACTTGAGCGTCGCAACGAATTTCGTCGAACAACACTATTTTGTACTTAATCGAGCCGCCAATAGGGATGCCGACGGAATACCAGATGAGATGCGTGACAAGTATGCACAAGGAGATCAGGTCATTGGTGCATTTAGATTTTTGCAAATCCATCCCCATATTACCTCCACCGACATTGAGCAGCTAGCACATAGGCAGGGTACGACAAAACTTTCCAACGGTATATATGGCTCGCGCATTCAAGTTTTAGAAAAGCGCTTTTTTGTTATTAATGCATTTCACCCTGAACAAGTTGCGCGTCTAAACTCACCAAAGGGTGTTTTTCTGGCATTAATCTGTCGCTCACAACAGTCTTACCGTGTATTAACGGGGAAGATGGTTGGCAATTTTGTGCCAGCCAATGCAACAGCTGGATCACTCCGGAATATGCTGTACAAACAAGCAACTAGCTACGGGATTAATCGCGTCGATGTTCTCTTCAATGGATTTCACATATCGCCAAGTCCCCTAGAGGCAATTTTCTCCATCGAACGATTATTGCGAATATTTGGTGATGCACAGTTTCAACCTAGCCAATCGAACATTGGCAACACCTTAGGCTGGAGCAACGCAAACTCGGCCGAGTGGCGATGTCTAGGAAAGAATCCGTTGGTCGACACTGACATTGGCAAGTGCTTTCTTTTTGATTTGATCGAAGATCTCGATAGCGCTCAAATCGTGACCGTCCTGGAGAAGCTACGTGGACATCCTATTATTAAATGATGACGGTCCAAGCTTGGGGCATGACGCCCTTCTAGAGTACGTTCTCGCTCAAGGGCACTCGGCTAGTTCGTTTATACCAACACGTGAAAGGTCGGGATCCGGGAGTTCAGCAAGCTTTGGGCTTCCAGTTAGCGTGCGACGCATTGATGACATGCGTTACGTCGTCGGCGGAACACCAATAGACTGCGCTATTCTTGGATTAAATCGGTATAAATCTAAGCATGGGAAAAATCCTGATTTTTGCATCGTTGGTATTAACCCGGGACTAAACTACGGCCCATGTGCCCGCTATAGCGGAACTGTTTCTACAGGCGCACTGGTGGCTTACCATGGCATTCCTACCATTGCCATTTCTACGGCCGTTGATTGGATGTCCTCAGTTGAGGTGCTGAATGCTGTTTTTCTGGAATACCTCAGCCGGAAGCCTGAGGCCGACCTCTGCCTCAACATCAATATTGCATCACCTCGGCCGTCGAAATATCATCTCGACGTAGTATCGGATCAACTCGTGGTGCCACATGTCACTGGGATTGACACGGAGTCTCCAACCATTAGTCCTTGCGCGCCGACCGAAAGTCAAGAGTTTCAACTTCTATTGGGTTTTATCTCTTGGACTAACTGGCATTGTGGTGCTGAAAGTGATCGTAAGCATCTTGACCTACTGGGCGCTGGCGTTATCAATCGCCTTGGCGGTAGATTCATGGACTATCAGCCGCAATGAATGGCGCTTTTCCCCGGTGGGTTTAGGCTATCAAAAGCACGCTCTAACCCTCTATACCTAGAGGCGTTAGGTAATCCCCGACTTTGTCAAACGCAGTTTTTATCTGTTCACTCTGAGTTGATGTTATGGCCGATAGAGCAGGAAGCCGTATCGCCCTCTCAGAAAAGTATCTTGCGTTAGGGTAAGGGTCCGTGTGGAATTCATTTTGTAAAGGAGAAGATGGGACCATATGCCCAACAAATGCTGCACATGTATGCAATGGTTGCGTTTCCGACTGGACAACCGGGACACCTTCGGCGGCTAGAAGACGCACGTACTCTGCTGGATCAATGTCATCACGCACCAATAATTTGATGCTGTATTCACCAAGGCGTTCGGGCACGGTCGGAGGTGACGGCCAAAACAACTCCTTTCGATTACCTAATATAGATTTCAACGTAAGGCGTGCTGCAGCGCGAGCCTCCAACACCGCGTCAACTCGCTTGAACTGCTGACTAGCGAGCGCTGCAGCGAACGGGTGCATGCGGAGATTTAACCCCAGTCCCGTGTAGCAAAATTCTCTCAAGACAGGGTCCCGAACCTCCTCATAAGCACGTTTCTGAAGATAGCTGACCAATATCGCCCGTTCGTACAAGCGCCGGTCAGTCATTACCAACATGCCGCCTTCACCGCCGACTGCAACCTTCTTCTCTGTGAAAGAGAATGCGGCCAAATCACCGACCTGCCCCACTTCCCGCCCTTTCGAAACAGCGCCGAGCGATTGCGCGCAGTCTTCAATTACGAGAATACCTCTGGCATGTGCGAAACACACTATTTCATCCATAGCAGCCGGAAAACCATCCATATGCGAAACGACAATTGCTTTTGTGCGTGACGTAACACGCGATGCAATATGTGATAAATCGGGCACCGGACTGTGGGGTGCAGTGTCGTAGAAAACTATGGATGTATTGAAATGCAACAAAGGTGCTACCGTCGCCGGGAAGGTATAGGTTGGCACAAGTACTTCATCACCAAGGCGAAGATCAAGACAAAAAAAGGCGACAAAAAGCGCAGAAGTACCCGAATTTAGCGCGAGTGCAAATGGCCGATTCAGACGCGCACAGATTTGGCGCTCAAGCGAACCAATTTCCTCCGACGATGAATAATAGGACCAATGCTTACGGAAAAGTGCCTCGATTACCGCCTCGGCATCTTCGGTCTCAATGATGGGCCAAGCTCGGTGGAGTTCATCTTGTAGAGCCTTCTCTCCACCATATGCAGCCAACAGGCTTGAGTTCACCACAGCACTACACCAGGCGACACAAAGGACCAGACCAATTCACGCGTACGATCAAGATGTGACCGCACAACTTGTTCAGCTAAGTGTGGCGCGTCTTGCTCAATCGAGTCGCAAAGAACTACTATTTCATCGGGCTCACTCAACAAAGTCTCTTTAGCCGTAAATATGTAGACCTCTACAGGGCTTCCCAAGGCGCGATGCAAATCTACTGCGAGGTCAAGAGCAAGCTTCGCATAGATCTTCCCTGTATGGTCGGTAGGATTCTTACCCGCTGGCGCCTCGATGCTCATCGGTCGCATGGGTGTAATCAGCCCGTTGGCTCGATTTCCACGTCCGACTAATCCGACATCACCAGTATCAGCCGCACTGCCAAGCGCTGTGAGATATGGATGCCCGTAGCGGTCCTGCGGGTTCATTACAAACTCTAGCGAATTGAATGGATGACCGGCAACACGGCTTCTCAGCTCAATAAGAAGGGATTCCTTATGGTGTTCATACTCTTGCGGCGAAGAAGTTCTATCAGCCAGGAATGGAACATTTACCGTAACAGTGGCGGAATCTCTGTCTCGCACGGCAAACACTTTGACATCTGTACCGACAAACGGGAATCGATTACGCGAGGCACCAGATGTTATAGCGTCCTCAATATTGAGAACCATCTGTTCAATAGCAGTTAAGGGAGCAAATGCCGAAACCATATTGCAGTCATTCGACCGAAAGTTGGAAACATTGGAAAGATCCGCTAGTTGAGCTTCATTCGATGGGCGGTAGCGGGTATTTAGTCTTCCCGCACCTTGATAGTCAACAAGACGATCTTCTAGGCGAAGGTGTTTCTCTCTTTTAAATCCTACTAGCCCGGCATCAAGTACATCGCACGTTGCGCTATGCAAGATATCTAAAACAGGAATCTTAACGGAGCCGACACTTCGGGTAACCTTTCCAAAAAAAAGAACGGTGTACGGGAGAATTAGTTCGCCAACACCCCAGGTTATTCTTGACTCCCCCCCAGCCAGAACCACTTTGTCAAACCAGTGATGTGCTACTCCTCCAAATGTCGCATGACAAAATTCTGAGTAACGCTGCGAAGCACGTTCAGCAATAGCATCGCATAGAGTATCAGGATGCCCGACGCCCTTTCGCTCAACGTGCTCGATAAATCGGTCAAAACTACGACCGGTGGACTCAAATTTAATACGCATAGAGTGACGGTTATTTCTGGCCTAAACCATGAGTTAGATTTAACGCTTTTCTAGTGCGTCGGATTAGGAATTAACACCTTCCACGAGAATAGGAGTCACCGGTATATCGCCAGAAGTCAGCTGCGCTAGAAGGACCAAAAAGTTACTAGGGAAAATGACGTCACCTCTATTTCGAAGGTCTTCAGCTACCCGCCATCGGCAATCGGTGATTCCTTCGCTACTTTTTTCTGAGGATAATTTCGGTCTACCAGGAACGCGCGCAAAGAAATACTTCTCTCGATATAAAGTTAATTCTCCCTTGCGCAAAAGCTCTCTCTCACGCAACCAGACTAATCGCGCAGCTTGCAACTCAAGTGTCGTCTCCTCCCGAAGCTCTCGAAGAGCCGCCTGTTCATCGGTTTCACCCTCATGAACACCCCCTCCCGGAGGGACCCAGTATGTCTTCACTCCTATCCGTGGGTCTGCCGCCTCTGAATCGTCGTAACGAACCAGCAAAACCTCATCGTGATCATTTAGCACAACGATGCGAGAGGCATTTCTTATTTTCATATAACACTCCTTGAACACTGATTGACCTACAAAATTGAACGCTCCGAGACAACTAAAGAACTTAGATCGCGGCCCAACCTATCCATGCAATCAAAACTGACGCGGCAGGAAAATCCTGGAATGAGCCGAGCCAATTCAGCGGTATGAGCTAGCTTTATCTTTATTTGTGAGGCAAAAGGCCGCAGACATTCGCTATGCTTGTCCACAATAGGTAAAAGATTTTGATGAAGCCGCTGTATCACTTCTGACTCTGTCAAACGAGAAAATCCGGGTGCGTGTTGTCCGTCGACAAAAGAAGGGAAAATCAGGTGCGTCAAATTCGCCTCCGAACACACCGTCGTCCCAAATAATTCAGCTAGTTCGTTAGGCCTAGCATGTAAGTATTGAGCATTGCTTGGGTCGGCATTGAAGGGATGGCTAAAACCTGCTGTGGAGGTTTTGTCAAGAAACGCGGCAATGTGCTGAAGACGCGCGGTATCAGCTCGAATAGAGACCGACCTCGTGGAGCCTACCCCAACCCACCCACCTTCACCTCTCTGAAGCACCCCTACATCGTCGTTCGCCACATACTGTGCACCTGATGCAAGCAAAGAAAGCATGGCAGTGGTTTTTCCGCTTCGCTTGCGTCCGATAAGAGCGATTCCCGCCCCCATGTAATTAACCATTGCACCGTGAAAAAACTGTCCACAACTGCCCGCAATCACAAGACGATACAGTGCACGGATCAATCTAACCACATGTTGCGCACGCCATTCTCGCGCCTCCGGACGCAGAATATTAATTACTCGGGATTTATAGTTAAGAGAATAAATACGCTCCGGCTCTCCTTTTATTTCGTGTCGACTAATTTCACCGGGATCAACGGAACTTTCGCCCGAAGCATCTATACGAAAGCGATGCGCTAGTGAAGGTACTTCTTCCTCTTTTATAGTCTTAAATAGTGGGCGCAAGAGCTTCGCAGCATTCTCGAATAGTACAAGGTCATTGGTCAGTATTTCCACCGCAACGGGATCGCGGTAAACAATAAATCCAAAAATTCTAGAGGGAACAGATTTGTTCATAAGCCTCTATTGCTCCATTAATAGCCCAAGGTTGATACCAAGTAAGTCCTGGTGTGCTGTGGCAACGAAATTTCTCGATATGAGCCTTACGAGGCAACAAGCTAATGGCAGCAGCTATAGGAAGAACTTTTTGTTCAGAATCTGTTAATTCAACTGCACTCAAAAACAGGCGGAGAGCGTTACGATCGAGGGAGAAACTACCGCGTGAACGTCGACAGAAAAAAAGTAATCCCGAACAGATGTCGTAAATTCTTGGGCGCTCGCTCAAGCTATCCCAGTCAATAACATCCCAAGTGGTTGCACCTATTTTCGACGCCGACACAATCACATTTTGTGTCTGAAATTCGCCGTGCGACAGCGTGACAGGTAAAGTAGAAAGCAGTTGAAATCCAGCATTGACGTCGTTCAATAACTTTGAAAATCTCTGCTCATCTTTACCTCCCACATCCAAGAAAAACTTTTGCACTATTTTCTCAGCGTCTTCAATTATTATCTTGAGATCAGATACCCAGTTGGTGCGAAGTTTTGTCTGAGTCTCATCAGATCCACATTTCAGATTCACTGGAATTCGATGCATTCGTTTAAGGAAGTCCGCGGCCAAGGGAATATGGTCAAAAGCTGGTGGACATAGCGGCATTCCTTCTAGAAACACAGATAAAGTCCAACTAGACTCTCGATCACCAAAAACATACTCACCGGTACGCCCCTTAATGAAGGTGCGGATGAGATTTCGGGCTTCTAGTTCCAGAAATGAGCGATTGGCAAACTTGATCCAATCGCCGTTTGGATCGTTCCGCGCTGCTTTAAGAACGAAATGACCATCGGCTGAGTTAACTCGCCAAAGGGAGTTGAATCCGCTGGTTGAAAGTTTTTTTATCTTTGGGGTTTTCACATCCCAATGTCGAAATAAAATCGACCGAGCCTCAGAAAATTCAGAATCTATTAATGAGGTCATGACAACTAAACTGACAAAAGTTGTTCAGCTGACAACAACTCCTTGGTCGCACGCAACAATGCACTGTGGGCCGTTGTGCCGTACTCCTTTGAGCGTTTCAGCTCAAGCTCGGCGCAGATTTCTGTAATCTTCCTAGCGTCAGCCGGCAGGGTTATATCAAAATGCTTCCGGAGCAAAGGCAACCGGCAGTAGGTCTGAAGGGCTCTAAGCGGCACTCCATTTGGGTTTCTACGTCGTACTTCGGACTCTCTCTCACTTAAGTCGCCGAGCAATTCCGCATAAGGTCTTTCGGGTTTCAGTTTTTCTAAAAATACATCTCTATAACGTAGATCCAAAAAAATCCGGTCACCATTGAGATAAATAATGGCAACATGCTTGGCTACAGCGAACTGTAGAACCCTTTCCAAGTCATTAATTATCGGTTCACCACGATCATTTAATGAAGTGTTCGCTAGCATTGGCACACCGGTCAGCCTATAAAAGGACCGAAGTACAGATAGAAGTTTTAGCGATGACCCGGAGGTAACGGTCTGCAGCCTGGCCGTACCGTCTAAGTGGACAACCGCGGGCACCAATTCATGCTTTTGACGAAGCACTTTCGAAGTCAGTAACATGTAAGGGCTAGCATCGGACTCCACGAACCAGTTTCTCACTTCCTCATCTAAGATAATTGGCGCTACAGGCCTCCACCACTGCCGTTGCTTAATCTCGTTGAGGATCTGACGTGTTTGGAGCGTACGAGGATCACCGATGAGGCTTCGATGCCCCAGCGCGCGAGGTCCAATCTCGCAACCACCATCGATCCAGATTATCGGTCCGGCGAGAATATCGCGGGCACACTGCTCAGCATCCATTGGCTGAATCTCAATGTAGTTCATCAAGGTGCTATCACGAGGACCTTGATGCCGCCTCGACAGAGGAGGACCGTAATCTGCTCTGTCTAGTTCGAATGCCGATTTGGGGTTATTTTTCCAAAAAAAATACAACGCAGCACCAAGGCTGATACCGGCATCATTTACACATGGAGGAGCAAGAAACTTCTTGAATCTGTAGCGCTCTAGAAGATACCGGTTTGTTGGACAGTTGAGGCCAAATCCACCTGCGATCGCGAGCGTCGTACGCTCCGGTATCAAATTCGACATCGCAATTAGCGCATCAACACTTCTCACTACTATCGCTATCGAAAGATCATGCAGTACCTTGACGGCCATGCTAATACGGTTCTCTCGCTCGGTAAATCGCAGATCAATATCCCGCACAGATATACCGCTGGTATCGTATTCAACAACTTCAATCGCATCCCATTGAGCTTCCAACCATTTCAAAATGGCGGGGAATGAATCTAAATCAACACTGCTAATTGGCGAGGCCTCAAACCGCGCCTCACTTGCGGTTTGAAGAGCCATCAGACTCCCCTCTTTCATAGAAAAGCGCTCACGCGCTAAGTACCAAAGTCGACCTGGTGAAATTAGAAGTGGGACTAGTTGAATCGCGCCATTTTTAATGATCGCCGCGGCGTATTCATTTTCAAATGATATGTCGCTATCAATTAGGCGATCGGGCCCACCGTCTAGTGCTAGCGCGAGGACGTCATCGTCAAGTGCTTCGCAACCATTCATTCCAATCGCTGAGAATAAATGACAAACCGTGTGATATGGGGTATTGGGAAATTCAGCCAGAGAACTGTAATTTTGAACGGTATCCAATCCCGGTGTTCCGAAAATTGCAACCACATCTTCGAGCTCAACTCCTTCATCCTTCAGTATCTTTCGAAGAAACTCCCGCCCTTGTGAAATGTCTTGGAATGGAACAGAGTGCTGTTTTTGCCCGGTTATTCGCTCTAGCTCCCAATATCTCAGAAGCTTAATTGAGCCGTCGCGCAACTCCCAGAGAGAAAGATTTTGATCATGACGTTGCCACCATTCAATAGCACGAGAAAGACCGTCGATGTGCAAATAGGCCGAAACATAAAGTCCATTCTTCATGACGTAGCACACCTATATCATTAGGAGTATTCAAGCTTAGCGCGATGGCGTCATATGCCTCATCGCATAGAAACCCATCGAAGGTTGAAAAATCCGAAAGGAGTAAAAATAGCAGGATCAATAGCTCGCTTTAATCGCGCAGCATTAATTCAGACGAAGAATTCAATCTCGTGCTAAGCCCTAGCTCTAATTGAAGTGGTTTCCACTTTCAATTCCAAGTCAGCCATCCACTGGTCCATCAAACTTCTTCCTTCTTTCTCCGGGTAAGACACAGGAGGGTGTTTAAAGAGATATCCGCTTGGCTCCGCAATAGATCCGTATAGATCATGATCAAGCGCAACTCTGGCACAGCGAATTGCATCAATTGCAACGCCTGCGGCATTTGGACTATCCTCTACTTCGAGTCTGGCCTCAAATGTATAGGCCATCCCAAGACAAGACTTCCCCTCAATGCGGATATAGGCCACCTTATGGTCTTCCAGTTGAGGGACATAATCCGATGGTCCCACACTCAGAGGGACTTCCATTCCAATAACAGATTGAACGGCAGACATTTTTGTATGCCGTTTCGATTTCGCGCGAGCGCGATTTGTCATATTGAGAAAATCGGTATTGCCGCCAATATTAAGTTGGTACGAGCGGCTAATCGATGCTCCTCGTTCAAGTAATTTGTCTGCAATGGCGCGGTGCAACATCGTAGAGCCCAGCTGACTTTTGATGTCGTCGCCAAGCAAAGGCAAGCGGTTCTGAACAAAACGCGCTGCAATATCGGGGTCGCATGAAATCATCACCGGATTGCAATTGACAAAAGCACATCCAGCGTCACATGCGAGTTCAGCATATAGGCGACTGTCCGTCATTGAGCCGACAGGGAGAAAGTTAACCACGATCTCCGCACCACTTTCTTTTAGTACTTTGATAATGGCCTCGGGAGTTTGACGAACGGCATCCGGGTGTACTCTGATCAACTCCCTAGTCTCATCACCTATACCGTCACTCAATCGACCAAGTGAAACTTTGGTGTGGGTTGTTGGGACGCTTACATACTGTGTTGTACAGTTTGGCGAAGCAGCGATTGCGTCGGCGAGATCCAGTCCAACTTTTCGCTCATCTATGTCGAATGCAGCGACAAACTCCACATCCGAGGCCTTATAGCCACAAATTTCCACGTGCATCAACCCAAGCATGGGAGAAGATGATTCACGAGCTTGCGACACAAGTTGAACCAAACTGCTTGAGCAGTTTCCTACACCTAACAAAGCTACTCTAATAGTCACGGCGCCCCCCTCAGGTTATCGTTTTGTTAATCCAATCTAACTGACTCAGCTAAGGAGAAAGTTGATCGGCAGGACCGTAACGGTCCCGCACTAAGCTAGCCGAGAACTTGGCTATAAACGTACGCCACCGGCCGGAGCAACTTCAATGCAATGGTTTTGTCCAGAGCCTGCAAGTCGCATAAATCCGCGGCCGGCCATGGAATCCCCGGCCGGAGCAACTTCAATGCAATGGCCCTGTCCAGAGCCTGCAAGTCGCATAAATCCCCGGCCGGCCATGGAATCACCGACCGGAGCAACTTCAATGCAATGGCCCTGTCCAGAGCCCGCAAGTCGCATGTATCCCCGGCCCTCCTTTTGTAGCGCCGAAGCTCTGTCGGCAGATACGGGCGCGTAAGTCGACGGAATAGCCGAGAGACTGAAAGTAGCGGACTTCGGCGAAGMATAAATTTGATGTCGTGCTGATGAAACCATAAGTACTCCTAGTATGAAATTGCAGTAAATAGCTTTTTAGTCGTCTCTGCTGATACGCCCGAGAAAGAGCGACTCCGCTTCAACGACCCCGGATACCCTCTATCGCACACCTCGCAAATGAGCTCGAGCATGGGTACAAATACTGGAGCAACTTGGTGTTTCTCTATTCGTTCCTCTATCGCATCCCAATCCAGCAGCTCATAATTATTTTGTATTAATAAAATTGCCTCAGCTAACTTGGATCCGTGACTTACCTTATTTAATGAAATAAGCGAATGACCAATAAGAGACAGGGTATACCAGATTCTGTCTACCAGCGCCATGGTCTTCACACTCTGGAGAAGCCCCACACTTGGTGCAGAATTTGACACTATTTCATCAGCACCAATATTTACATCTAAGCCACTAGCCAGATCGAATGTGATCACAATTTTTCCACAATTCAAATCGGTCCAAATTGGCCTTATCCACCTACCAATAGACGCCATTTCTAGCGGCGTTAAATCAATATTTTCCATTCTTGAAAATGAACCAGCATTGAAGTGATTCTCCAATGGAAAATCATCATTTAAAGGTTCGGACAATCGCCCGTTTTCAATGTCACATAACGCCCTATTAAAATCATTAGTTTCCAACCATTCATTAACTGAATTAATTGCAGCTGGTTCACACAATACGTCAATATCCCCATGAAGGCAAATCGATTTACCGTCAAATAAGCTCTCAGTAAACTCAAGTCCTTTGTGAATAATCACACCGTTACTGAAAGTACTAATTCCAGACAACAACTCTAAAACACTTCTGATTTGAGCCGAATGTGATTTTTGATATAGGGAGAATCGATCTGTGCTTTTACTAGTCAACCAACACAGTACCCCATCCAGTCGTTTTCGCTCTAAATGTCGGATGTGTCGCTTTCCCTTTTCCCATAGTTCCTCTCGTTCATTCTCAGTAAGGGAACTGTGACGAGCGGTGGCCACAAGAAGCTCCGGAACAAAACTTGTCATACATTCAGTCTTTCTTTTCTACGACTCATCCAATTCGCGAGAGTAAGTTCTAGAACAACGTGCGTAAGAGCCTTTTTTATCTTTACCAGGCAGATTAACGGCTGAATAGTACTGTCCCCATTGAAGCGGAGAAACTTCGGCCATTTCAGAAACCATAGTTACTTTCACTTCTGCTCTTGATAGGGCATGTGAACGATTAATCGGAACCACTTGAAACAACGGCTCATCCCTAGGTAGTAAGAGTTCCACATTTGGAGCGACGAAACGCAAAACACCAAGAATGGGGCCGTGCCACCAGTCCGTTTCAATCACGCCTTCAAGCATTTGGGCGCCCACTAATGGAGGGGTGTTAATTGGTCCACGTACGAGCGAGACTACTCCGGCGGGAGTTTTCATTGCATACCCGCATGTAATTTGAACGTGCCCATTTTCAGGGAAGGATGATAGAAAAGGCGGATGCAAATGTCGGCAATAAGTAGGCGCAAAATTGTCATACGCCTCCAGAGTCCCAGGAACCCTCACCTCCCCCAGCGGTATCCACTGTTCATCAGGGGGAAACCGAGCGTGTATGCGCTTGCCATCCCAAATGAGGGAAAGTCCCACGGGTGGAAAGAGTAACCATCCAAGAGCCGACGCAGTTATTAAAGGTGTGCAATAGCGGAAGGCACGTATTGGAACCGTGCCACCAAGCGAGCCATCGGCCGGAACAGGAGATATTAGGTTTGGTGAGACAGCCCAAAACTCCGTGCTATCTGAAATAGGATTTCTCATATGTATCTCGCCGCGAAGTTAACAATTAGTGCGCACTATCTCGACTACTCCGTCAATCACTTCTTTTGCAATTGAGGTCGAAATTCCGTCCGCGTAATATTTAAGAGACAAGCCTATCTCGGCCGCATTATTCGCCTCGTACGTCACGAGCGTCAGATCCCCGCTCGTTTGCCCGCTAGAAGAGGGAAAGTGAATAGGGCCATCTGCTATTTCGTTGTGGAAATAGAACGCACTAATAGGGGAACCATAGGACCGAGAAGGTCTTCCAGGAGCAGGGCCCCAAACAATCGCGGGTGGTGCCGTAGAGAAAGAAAGAGCCCGACGAAATTCTTCGACCACCATGCTCAGGTCACTCTCCAGAGAAGAATTTTCACTAAACCGCAAGTCCACGTAGAACTGCGATTGATATATACCGAGAGCATCCGCTAAGCTCCGTGCCGTTCTACGAGAAGATTGCATGGCAATTGGAACGTCCTTCCTGTTGGTTAGCCGCCCCAAAGTTAAGCCAAAGGCCGTTAGTAAAACTTGAGAAACGGAACACTCGTGACGGATCGAAAACTGCTTTAATCGTTGGACATCGACGCTTAAAAGCGTCCGGAACAATCGGTTCGCTCTCTTCGTAAAGAGTTCTGGTCGAATTTCCCCAAAATGCAAGATCGGGGAAATAATCTTCCCCTTTTCTCTCCAGTAATTTTCCGCTTCAGTGCTCGCCTTGTAGCGCTCTTCCTTTAAGTATTCTAAAAAACTTTTTTCTGGATTCACCTTTGCCTTAGCTAAATCTTGCATATTTCTTGAGTTAGCAATTTGACTAAAGCATCTACGCAAAATAGAACAGCACTCGTAATCAAAAAAAGTGTTATCTAGTCGAAATTGAAGGGCCCCGTACTTCGAATTCTTAAATGATTGCAAGTACGCCACGTCGTATAACCCGACCTGTCCTAAGCTGAGCGGTTCTCTCTCTCCTAATTCAAGCCCACTGTGATTTGTGAAACGAACCTCCACATTTACTGCGGAATCCCTAGGCGCGAGCAAAACATCGCCTCCATTCCATATCAAAACCATCCCCAATAAGGGGTGTCGATACTCCAGCTCATTTAGAACTTGATCAATACAATCTACCACCCTCCTCTCGGCTAAAGATATATGAAAAATGTGAGGCTGCAACGAAATAAGACTTGGGGAAAATTTACGCTGATTAAGGGTTAAATATTCCGCAATACCTATGGCATCGGCGCTATTTTTTATGCTGTCAAGTGCAGAACGTGTTGCGGTACTTCGAAGTTTTAAAGCTAAATCAATCTGAGAAGCCATTCCGCTGAGTGTGCTATGACGAAATAAATTTGAAAGATCTATACAGGTATCAAATCTTTTCTCGATTCGATCTAGAAGATCCAGTACCAGTAGGGAGTGACCGCCCAAAGAAAAAAAATCGGAATTTGAGAATATCGACCCCACCTTTAGCAGCTCCGCCCATATACTTTGCAGAGTCGCCTCCGTGGTCGTCAGTGAGTCAGTTAATAGTGGCTCCTCTCGAACGGACGAAGCTAAAGCGCCCTTCCGCGTGCTCACCCAATCAATCTTGGAATTAGCCGTAAGACATATCTTCGGCACTAGATATATGACGTCCGGCACCATATATTGAGGCAATAGTTCTCCCAGTCTCCGGCGTAAAATCTGAGCATCTATCCCACTCTTCGACTGAACAATAAATCCACTTAGACTGCTCGATCCGTCCTCTCGAGCCTCCTGTCTAACATGAGCACTTTCTACGCCTTCAAGTGAAGCCAAGGACGACTCAATCTCCTCTAGTTCAACCCTAAATCCTCTGATCTTAATTTGTCTATCGTTTCGACCAATGAGTTGTAGCGTGCCGTCGGCTTGGTAACGTCCAATATCACCGGTTCGGTAAAACCTGTGACTCTCTCCAAAGAACGACCTGACTACAAACTTCTCCTCAGTCAGTTCAGGCCGATTTAGATACCCGAGTGCAACACCAGACCCGCCAATCCAAATCTCGCCAATAGCACCAGATGGTGCAAGATTTCCACTTGAATCCACTATCAATACCTGAGTGTTTGCTATGGGACGACCCACAGAAATCACTTCAGATTCGCTAATTCTCTGAGACGTAGACCAAACTGTGGTCTCAGTGGGGCCGTAATAATTCCATGCACTCTGAGAAAATCGACACAAGAATGGGATCAACTTTCTACTGAGAGCCTCACCACCACAGATCGCGACACGCAGCGTCTGCACCACGCGTTTATTCAAGCTATTCTCGCGATCATTAGCTGCATTCAACATACTCCAAGTCGCAGGAGTCGCTTGCAGTATTGTTATTTTCTTTCTCTCTATAAAGTGGAGAAGACGTGGGGCATCCAAGGAAAGGGAGCGACTAGCCAAAACAAGCTGCGCCCCGCAACTCAGGGCCAGAAAGATATCCGAACCACCAAGGTCGAAGGAGGGAGAAGTCACAGAAAGTACAACATCCTTTGCGCCGATCGAATGCATATCCTCCATATGCTGAATTAGATTTACCAGCGACGAATGCGTTATCACGGCCGCTTTTGGCGCGCCCGTTGATCCGGACGTGTATATCGCATAAGCAGCGGAGGGGTCGAGACCGTAAGCACTCGACAGGCGATTGCGCTGGAGGCAAAAGTGAACGTTTTTTGTGAGAGCATCACACTTTTTCTCAACACCCACCAATGTCGATTTTAAAAAATTATCGTCAAACAGGATGGCAAATGGCTTTGCGTCCAACAACATCTCATTGAGCCGGTGATTGGGATGAACGGGATCTAATGGCAGGTATGCCGCGCCCGCGCCCCACACCGCAAGAATTGCTGTAACTAACTCAATCGAGCGGTCAAATATGACAGCGATCAGATCTCCACTTCGGACTCCAAACGTTTGCATGCGATCCGCAATAAGCAACACATCAGTCTTAAGGGCTCCATATGTGATTTTTCTATCCCCGTCATCTATCGCAATAAAATCAGGATACTTATCGGCCTGGGCAAGGAACAGCGTATAGAGCGTTAGCCGGCTATCAAAGGGAACCAATGTTTCAGCCTTTTGCCGTTGCAGCGCAATCCGATCCTCTGAGTTCAATATGTCAATTTGACCGAGCCTGTGATCCAGGCAAGTTTTAGCACTTTCCAATAGGCGTGCCATACACCCCAAAAAGTTGGCAATGGTCGCTCGACTAGTTTTCCCCTCGTCGTATTCCACGACGGCTTCAAAGCCTCCGCCCTCACTAGGATATATGTCCAGAGAAAGTCCATAACGCGGCGCGACCGTGTGTCGCCGTCTAGCTTTGAATGCTCGTCCTATACCAGTACGCGGAGCAGTGAATTGTTGTTTCTCCGTATGAAGTGCAAATAGCATCTGAAATATCGGGGATGACTCGTCATCGCGTGGTGGATTTAGCTCCTCAACTAAGCAATTGAAAGGCATTTCTTGGTGCGCAAGAGCACCGAACACAACCTTGTGCGTTGCAAGTAGATTTGTACGAAATGACTGACACAAGTCGATACTAATTCGGAGTGCTAAGGTATCCGCGAAACACCCAATTAGCGGAAAAAATTCAGCTGTATTCCGCCCGGCGACAGGGGTTCCGACACAAAACTCCTCTCTCCCACAAAATTTTGCAATAACCGCAGCGAAAGCGGTTAATAGAACTACATATGGAGTACTTTCTGTGGTTCGGGCAATCTCGGAAATTTCGCGCACCAAACTGGGTTCCACCGTCCATCTATATTGGGCTCCTTGACTTCTTTTAGGATCAAGAGCGACATCACTTGGCAAATGAATTTGGCTTGGTATCGCGCTAAATACGCCACGCCAATAGCTGAGCAACTTATGATAATTTCTCGGATTGAGCCGTTCATGCTGCCAGCGAACGTAGTCACCATACTGAAAAGTCAGAGCCTTCAAAGGTGACGTATGTCCGCGAAGAAGGGCGTCGTAAAGTATCACCAACTCTCTAAAAAAAACATTGACTGACCAGCCATCTGAAATGAGATGGTGCATGGCAACAATCAGGGTGAATTTATCAGCTGCAAGTTTGACTAAATGCGAACGAAATGCTGGCTCTCTTGAAAAATTGAAATCTTGTTTTGTTTCGTTTTGAACAAGCTTATCTAGTTCGGCGCCTTGCTCTGAATCCGGTAATCCGCTTAAGTCAGACTTCTCCAACCTTACCGAGCTAAGTTCCATGACTACTTGTAGTGGCGGCACCGCACTGTCATCAAAGATTGTTCGAAGTGGTTGATGTCGCGTTGCGACCGCTAAGATCGCACGCTCAAGAATTTCGACATCGATTTTGGCCGCAATGTCGCGGAGCAGTATCAATTTATATCTATTGCTTCCGGGCCTCAACTTCTCCAAAAACCAAAATCTGAGCTGAGCATGGGATAGTGGATAGGTTGTGCAATGTTGGGATTTAGGTGCGCTGTCAATAGGACGGGGACCAACCAAAAGATGATTCTTGAGAATTAGAAGAAGATTTTTTTCATTGTTCCAAACCTCATCTAATAGTGCTCCTTCGACCAGCCCGGAAGAGGTGGATACCACCAACTTTTCTCCATTGAGCGCTAGCCTGATACCCGCTGCTTTAAGCCTTGCAATCAGATCTCGCATGTTGGCTTGCATTGTGCTGCTCGGCTAAAGATAGCCACGTACCCCGAATACCGGCTCCAACACCCATTCGTACAAAGCTCTTTTGTCCAGAAGGATATCGGCATCAAGGACCATGCCATCGTGCAAAGATATCGGTTTAGCATAGGCATTCACTGTCTGGTGGTCTAATTTGACTCGTACTTTATAAAATGACGAGATCGCCGGATCCGCCGAAATTCTCAGCTCGCCGGGAGTTAAGGATGTCAAGGCGACCTCAGTAACCACCCCTCCGTACTCACCAAATTTTTGATACGGGTACGCCTCGTAACGAAGTAAAACGTGCAATCCAGCACTAACAAAACCAATACTCTTGCTCGGAACATGGAGTTCGGCTTCAAGGTCGGCATCCAAAGGCAAGATCGTCAGCAATGGTGCATCCTTGGAAGACAGCTGCCCCGCCACTGCCAATAGCGCCGTGACACGACCGGATTGAGGCGCCAGGATCATTAGTTCTCTTTTGGATTCGTTATCGACCGATAGGGTCTCAAGCTCCGCAATTGAACGCTCAATGCTAGCAAGTTGATTTTTTTCTTTCTCCGGCAAATTTTTCAACTCCACCGCTAATGCCGAATAGTCTCTATCCAAATTGGCGGCATCACGCCTCCGTTTATGCAGCTCAGAAATTTTTTGAAAATGAGCTTGTGCTTTTTCATCAGTTTGTTGCGGCGGAGCGAATCCTTGCGCAGTCAATTCTTGATAGCGTTTTGCAATTGACTCGCTAAGCGCCACCTGGGAGACATACGACTGAATCTCCAAACGGATTTCCGCGCGAGCACGCTCTAAATCGGCGATTCGACTGCTAAGCGCCATTCGTTCTTGCTCAAACATCGCGGTTGTTCGAAGTTTTTCCGCTTCCAAGCTGAGTTTCCGCAGGGATAGCTGGCGTTCGATAGACGACCGCGTCTCCCCTTTTGCTTGAGTATTCACGTCGACTGCTATTGCAACAAGCTGCTGTCCCCTTTGAATCACGTCCCCTTCACGAACAAGAATTTGGGCGACGACCCCGTCTTGCGGGGTGTAAACCTTTGCTGATCCGCTCGCATACAGCAAACGACCTCTAACACTCTCTCGTCGCGTATAGCTACACGTGGTCACAAGAACGGCGAAAGCTAATAGCAAAACAGTCGAGACCGTTGCACTCCATCGAAGCGAGATCGGTGGTACTAGCAAAACTTCTGAAGTACGCAGCTTCGAGTCTGCGTCACCCCCTATCTCAGCAATAGGCTCGGGAGAATCTTGCTGCATTTCAGGTCGAATTTTCGAGAGCAGAATAACAGTACGTGCAATAGGCGATCTTTGCGGTTACTCCGCCCTGATCCCTAACCGCAATGTATATGTGCGCATTCATTCGGCACCCGATGTGAGAGATCCTCCGAATATTTCGGCTAAATCTGCAGATGACAGGTTCCCCAGTTGTTTCAGTAGCACTGTCTCCGAACTCTCTTTTACCGTAGGGGCGGAAAATAAGTCTTGCAGAGAAAAATCCACATGAAACATCTCTCTTACTCGAAACGTAAGGCGAACAGCCATCAACGAATGGCCTCCGAGCGCGAAATAATTGTCATTTGCACCTACCTCAGATAAGCCCAATGCTTGAGCCCAAAGCGCTGCCATTCCTTGCTCGGTTTCTCCTAGAGGAGCCACATATTGGGTACCGATTTTTGGCCGAGGATGTAATGTTCGTACAGAAGTTTTTCTCGGTGAATCGAGAGGTATTGGTAACGTGGAAGCAGGAATACGTTTACCGGACTGAAACTGAATGGCAGACTTGGAGACGCATATCCGGGGTAGTCCAGAAGAGACCGCACGACAGAAAGCCTCAACCCCCTCTTGGCTAGATAACCCCCTGTTTAGCAGCTTCTGGCGCGACTCACTTGTCACCGGACGAGTATTGGAATAATTTATCGCCATGCCGATTTCTGACCAAGCGGCCCAATTAATTGACATCACTCGATTGGACTTACCGCTCAACGATAGAGCAAGCGCATCCAAATATGCGTTCGCTGCCACATATTCGATCTGACCTGCACCGCCCCGAATAGCAGCATTCGACGAAAAGAGAATGGTAAGAAGCGGCTCACGCCCTTTCAACGCACCTAGTATCGATCTGGCACCCTCGACTTTAGAAGCGAAGACCTCGCGCCCATCCTCTACCTTTCGAGAATTGAAGAGACCACCACCAAGAGCACCAGCCGCGTGGATTAACGCGGTAATCGCTCCGAAGGTGGTACAAATTTCATTGATCACAGTAGCAACCGCATCGCTATCTGCGATGTCTACCGTACGTGCTGCAATAGTGCCGCCAAGTTCCGCAAATTCATCGAGTTCATGAAATAGACTTGAATTCTCAACTCCGTCGCCTGAATTCCGAGCATCAGTCCAAGAAGATCTAATTGGAACTTCTCGGCGAGTGAGTAGTATCACGGTTGCTTTGTATTTTTCACATAAGAATTTAGCGATCGTTCGCCCTATGCCGCCGAGGCCACCAGTAATGACATAAACGCCATTTTCAACAAGGAGGTCAGCATTTTCGAAATTTGACTTTGGAAGCGGTTGTAGACTGGGAGTCCATGTGAATTTCCCGCGCAAAACCACATCATTTTCATCACGCCACCAATCGATTTCTTTTCTAATCCGATGAGAAAGAGCAGTGATATTTGTTTCCTGGAGAATGTTTGAAATATCTATGCTTCGGATCTCGGCCATTCTTGATTCTTGCGGAATGACGTTTCTAGGCCCCACAATATAAGCAGATTCCGGAACTATTGAATCCTCCTCGTTAATCTGGTGAAGCCCAGTTATGACGACGGTAATTCGCGAGTTTAGTTTTGGCTTCGTCGTCTCAATAGATTTCGCGATCCAAAGCAAAGCATAGAAATTAATCTGAAAATAAAAGCTATGAGTGCGCTCTTCAGGCATCGAGAGATCTAGCGGCCAGAGATAGAGAACGTTAAGAATTGAGCCATCCTCTGCTTCAACTGCAGACATCAATTGAACGTAGTCCGACTCCATTTCTGGATTGACGATATAACGGTTTCGGTCTTTTTTTTCAAATTTCTTGCCTCTCGATGCAATGAAAACTTTCTTGCCTTCACTCGTCAAATTGGTTTCCAAGACCTGAGCCAGACCAATTTGGTCTTCAAAAATTAACCAGGCGCCTGAGGGCTGATTAATCTCGCTTACCGGTTTCTCATCTTGTAAGCGCCGATAACCCACGGCATATAGCTTCGGTTTGACTTGAGGTGAGGACGTATTGCTCTGTCGAGCCCCAATCTCACCAGAAGCGTATGCGGCAGTCGGACGCTCAATCCAATGCCGCTCGTATTTGAATGGATAGCCCGGCAACCTAACTCGTCCAACCTCTTCATCAGCGCGGTAGCGTTGCCAGTCGAGTTTGACGCCAAGCTCCCAAAGCTTCCCAATAGCCAACGCTAGACTCTCTTCCTCATCGCCGGCCTCGCGCCCTCCACACAGAGAAGATATGACGATAGCTTCACTAGTAACAGGATTATGTTGGACCAAGCGCATTGACGCGCTGGTTCCGATATCTAAGAGAGCTGTGGGATTGCAGCGCATGAGCTCCTGCAAGCAATCCTCATAATTGACAGGCATTCTTATATGCTCGGCCCAATAGTCGAAACTTGTCGCTTGAGCTTCAGTCATCCAAGTTCCTGAAACCGTTGAGAGTATTGGTATCAGGGGAGAAGATAGCTGGAAGCCAGACATGATTTCTGAAAATTCCTCCACGGCATCCGCCATAAATCGAGAGTGGAAAGCGTATGAGGTATTAAGAGGCACGAATCCAATCCTCTCCAAAACAAGCCTGTTTCTGAATTCGGTGATCAAACTCACGGGCCCAGCAACTACACAAAGCTCTGGTCCATTTATTGCCGCGATATCTAGATCCAGTTTCCAAGCAAGGAAGTACTCTCGGCACTTCCTCGGACTGAGCATCACCGATAGCATGGCTCCACCAGGCATTTTCTGCATCACTTTGCTGCGGGCAGAAATGATATGCAAGGCATCCTTGAGGGAAAAAATTCCCGCCACCGTCGCAGCCGTGTATTCACCAAGGCTGTGTCCCAGTAAATATGAGGGGCTCACGCCCCAGGTTCGCCAAAGTTGTGCCAGCGCAATACACATCGCAAATGTCGCCGGTTGCGAAACCGTGGTTCGAGACAACTGCTCAGTACGATCTTGGAAATCTCCCGTTCCGTAAAGAATCTCTCGTATGTCGACTTGAAGTTCTTGTTGAAAAAAGTCGGAACAGTAATCGAAGGTTTCTCGAAAAGTTCTTTCCGTGCGATACAACGAGCTGGCAGCACCAATCGCCAAGCTACCTTGACCTGGAAACATGAAGGCGACAGTCGGCGCACCATTAACTTCGTACCCTGAGGTAAATGTCGGTGGATGCTCCGCGTCGCTACCGCTGAGTAGCGCAAAGCTTCTGTGTGCAAAGTGCTTTCGACCGACCTGCAAGGTATAAGCCACATCGCTAGATAAGTGCGTACGAGTATCTAAGTGATTTATCAGACGAGTTTTTGCGCTATCTGTCTGCTCAGGTGATCTAGCCGATACCGGCAATATTTCATACTTACGCTGAGTTTTGGTTCGCGCCAAGGGTGCTGGCGGACTGCAAACAATTACATGTGCATTCGTACCGCCTATACCGAATGAACTAACTCCTGCATATCGAGTACCTTCGCCGCTCGGCCAGTCCATTAGCTCTTTATTTATAAAGAAAGGACTTTTCTCCAGCTGAATCTGCGGATTAGGAGATTGAAAGTTTGGTTGTGCTGGAATTTTTCCCGTACCAACAACATAGGCGGTCTTAATCAATCCGGCAATTCCAGCAGCACACCCTAGATGCCCTATATTGGCTTTCACCGCACCGAGTGCGCATCGCTGAGAACCCGCAGAGCCGAAAATTTCGGACAGAGCAGTAAATTCGATCGGGTCGCCCAATTGCGTTGCTGTGCCGTGCGTCTCAACGAATCCAATGTGCTCAGGAAGAACTTCAGCTCTCGCTTGTGCTCGGGCAATAACCTCGCGCTGCCCATCAACACTAGGTGCGGTGTATCCGGGTTTTTGAGAGCCGTCGTTATTAATTGCTGTACCACGAATGACTGCGTGAATTGAGTCTCGATCTCGTATAGCATCCTTTAAACGTTTTAGAACCACGATTCCTACTCCGCTACTGAACACCGTGCCCCGTGCGTCTCTATCAAAAGGTCGGCATTTCCCGTCTGGAGAGAGTATTCCTCCCTGTTGAAATACGTAGCCCCTAACCTCTGGCACCGCAATGGATACTCCGCCAGCGAGCACAATGTCAGAATCTCTCGCAAGCAAACTTTGCACCCCCATATGCACGGCTACGAGCGACGTGGAACATGCAGTTTGCACGGTGACAGCTGGCCCCGATAGATTTAGCTTGTAGGCAACGCGTGTCGCCAAATGATCCTTGTCACTGGCAAGAGCAAGCTCGAAAGTGCTCTGCCCTTCCAAAGTTTCTCCATATGGCGCAATATTGTTAGAGAAGTACTGGTTGTATCCATTCCCACCAAAAACACCAATATGGCCTTCTTTCCACCCGGCATAACCGGCCTCTTCCATTGCCAGCCAGGCGTACTCCAAGAAGATCCGGTGTTGCGGATCCATCGCATCGGCTTCTAACGGCGAGTAGCCAAAGAACTCGGCATCAAAACCAGAAATATTCTGCAGGGTACCGCGGGCCCGCACGTAACTGGCGCTATCTAGTCGGCTAGATTTAACACCCGCCAAACGTAATTCAGCTTCTGTGAACTGTCGGATGCTCTCTTTGCCAGCTAGCAAATTTTCCCAATATTCATCGGTTGTAGATGCTCCGGGAAACGAACCAACCATGGCAATAATTGCCACAGATTGATCGTCAATTTCTGATTTCATGCTGCTCCCTCTTATTACGAATGGCGCGGATGTCACCGAAGTATCAAGACATAATAAAATCGTGAAACGATGAGATAGTTGGATAACGCAGTAGGTCTACTAACGTAAATACCTTAGGAAGACGCCCATCCAGTATTGAAAACATTTCTGCGAACAAAAGAGAATGGCCGCCTACATCAAAGAAATTGTCGTCGCGCTCGACCAATCGCCCACCTAAAACCGCAGCCCACGCCTCGGCAATCAACTTCTCGGCGACGCTGGAATATGATTTCGGGGATTGTGAAAGCTCTTTAGCTATCGCTGGCCGGGTCTTTGGTAGTGCGTGGCGATTTAGCTTTCCGTTTGGAAGTAGCGGAAGGCTCTCAACTAGGAGAATTTCGCTTGGAATCATGTGTTCTGGTAACTTGGACCGTAGGAATTTCCTCAATTGAGTCGCGCTTATGTCGCTGATGAGTACGCAATATCCAAGTAGTTTTTTACCTAATCCGTCGTTTTCATCTTCAAAGATTACAGCGCATTGAGAAACGTGGGAATGAGCTGCGAGCGTTGACTGAATTTCCAGAAGATCAACTTTCATTCCTCGAATTTTTACCTGCCTATCTGCCCGACCAACAAACTCTATTGCGCCGTCCTCAAGGCGGCGACCCAAATCACCAGTCCGATACGACCAAAAGCCAGAGCGCATGGGATCTTGCGAGAAAACTTTCTGTGTTTGCTCAAGATCGTTATGGTATCCAAGGGCGACATGGCGACTCTTAATCACAATTTCGCCGGTCGCTAGTAAACCGACCTCTTGGCCTTGGCGATTCAATAAAACTACTTCAGTTTGTTCAACTGGAAATCCCACAGGAAGGGTTCCACCTCCTGGCACATAGTTTCTATTCATAGGATATTGAAGAGCCAATGTAGACTCAGATGGTCCTAGCCCGTTTACAAGCAATGCACTATCGACAAAGTGAGCTTTGAACAACTCAAAATCACCGACTAAAGCTTCTTCGCCTCCAAGAACGACAGCTCTAACGTCAAAAAACTTGAAGTCCGGCCCACGCGCTTTAGACAGATATCGAAATGTTGTCGGAGTCGGATGAAGAACCGTCACTTTTTGATCCGAAATCACTTTTGCTGCTGCTGGAAAACCAATCTCGCGAATACGCAATGGCACTATCGCGGCGCCAGTGAGTAGCGCTCCGAAAATATCCATGATGCCAGCATCAAAGCCGAACCACGCGAGAAGACTTACCCGATCTCTAATTTGGAGATCGATAGATTTGGCATAAGTCAACGCGTGATGTACCACATTGACATTACTCTGGACAACCCCCTTGGGGCGCCCGGTCGATCCTGAAGTAAAAAGGATATAGGCCCTTGCATTAGGGTCTACCAAATGATGGTCAACATTCGTCTTGGAGTTCGATCCGTGGGAAAAATCCCCAAGATTAATGACCTGTATCGTAGATCCAAACATCCGCTGCGCGTTAGCCGCGAAAGCATCAGATGCTAAGACGATGCTAAGTTCACACGCCTTAGCTATTTCAATTAATTTCTCTTCGGGGTGTGTAGGATCTATTGGAACAAAATAGCAACCAGCGGCGAGTGCCCCAAGCATTCCGGTGATAGCAAATGCATCGCTATTACTCATTACCCCGATTGCGCGCGGTTGACTTCCAATGCAACGAGCTAGGCATTTTTTAATCGCCTCTTTCCGATCGCGTAGTTCACCATAAGTTATTACCGAGTCTGCATCGATGATTGCAGGCTCATTAGCAGCACATAAAACTACTCGCTCAAATGCCTCATTAATCGAGCCAGAGACCACCGGTGGTGCGTCAGGGGAATATGGCGCATAGCGCGAAACCACCGGCCTTAGCGGTAGGTAGTTAGATATTGGCAAGTCCGGATTTTCTACTACCTCATCTAGCAAATCCAACAAGCGATTTAAGAAAACGTGAATGTAGTTCTCCTGAAATACTTGCTTGTTATAGACCGCAGTTATAGATGCCGAATCCAAGTTCGATGCCAAAAATAGCGTTAGATCAAATTTCGGTGTGAATTTTTCCTTGGAAATAGCTATCGAACTTAGTTCGGGAAAAGATTTCACCAATTCTGGCAGTTGATATCTATTCAAAAATATCTGAAATAGAGGCCTTTGAGCTTCGTTTCTCAATGGCCTCACCTCAGCAAGTATCTTGTCGAGTGGCACGCTTTGATTCTGAAGCGCATCTATCACAACTTTTTTAACGCGCTGTATCAGTTCCCTGAATGTAGGCTCACCCGAGATATCCGTTCGAAGGGGCAACGGATTTATAAATGGCCCAATAAGATACTCAAACTTCGCCTGCGTCCTTCCTTCGAAAGGCGCCCCAATTACTACATCATCGGCGCCGCAATAACGCCCTACAAGGACATTCAGAGCAGTCAGTAGGATTGCAAACTGGGTTGTCTCCTCATTTGCAGCCAAAGCGGCTGTACCAGCAGCTGTGCTTAGCTTGAGGGCGACTTTGGTTCTTGCGCCAGTACCTTGTGAGATCTCTTCCGACGTCAGGCTACGCTGCGTCTGCATCTGCATCTTGGGTAGATCTTTTAACTGCGCTTTCCAATAGACCATTTGCTGCTGAGCATCCGCAGTCCTTAGCCAATCATCCTGCCACTTTACGAAATCGGCATACTGTGCAGGAAGAGAAGGAAATACCGGAGCTCTATTCTCCAATGCGGCGTGGTAGGCCTCACCTAACTCCTGAAGAAATAAGGGAAGGGATGCTCCGTCGCACACAGAGTGATGCAGGGAGAAGGCCAAAATAGACTCTGTGTTATTTAGGCAAATAAGCAACCCTCTCAAGAGCGGCGGTTCTTCGAGGATAAACGGCTGCGCATGGAACTCTCTCACTGCCTGATTCATCTCCTCATATCTTTCACTCCCTAGTGAGCTATCGCCAAGCTCGAGGATACGCAGTTCAGGCACCAGGTTATCTACCACCTTCACACTGGGCCTGCCCGCGATGTTGGGGAATGCGCTTCTTAGAATTGCATGTCGCGTAACTACTGCTTCTAGACCAAAGCGCAAGGCCTTGATATCGGGAGAGCCAGAAAATCGATAGGCCAGGGAAACGTTATACGCAGATGAGCCAGGTTTTAGCTGCTCATGCAACCAGATTGCGCGTTGCGCATAAGAAAGAGTGCTACTTACTTCCCCGCTATCGAGTACGGGACTTTTTTTGATTTCTGAATTTTTAAGCTTTAGTCTTGCCTTTTCAAGCAATGCGCGTTGCTGCGTAGAGCTCAATGAAGCAATCATTTGACGTTTTTTTTCTTCGTCCAAAAACATCCTTTGGCCCTCCTATTGACGCACGGTTAATCTCTAGACGAGACTTTGTTCAGAGCTCCATTAATGGAGGCACCAAGATATTCTCCATTCAACGATCTTTTAACCTCTTCATCTACTTTTCCAGTAGGGATCAGGTTCGTCGTATTGTCTCTAGACGGCTCTTTATTTTTTTCTAATTTGCCATTAATTAGCTGAAAATGTCTATCAAATTTTTCGTGACGCGTGCGTTCACTACAGTAAATAACAGTGGTTCCGGCGTCCCGCAATCTTTCCAAAATAGCCGTTTCGATTTTCTCGTTAACAAGCGAAAAAGCTTCGTCGAGGATGACTACTTCTGGAACTCTATAAAGCACTCTAGCTAACTGCAAAAGTTGAACCTGAGAACCAGTTAGAGGACGGCCACCAGACTTAATCTGCGTTTCAAATCTACGCGGAAGGGAATACATTTCTTTTTCAAGCTCGACAAAACTGATGCATTCGGCAACGCGCTTCAAATCAAAGTTACGCTTATGCCCTGCTACGTTCTCGGCGATTGTTCCGGAGAAAATGCGGTCCCCGTCGATAACGCCTCCTACGCGCTCACGGAACCTCAACCATCCCATTTGTCGTGCAGATATATCATCCAAATAGATCTCGCCTGCAGGAACGGAAACACCCAGTAGCATTCGACACAGAGTAGTTTTTCCGTTCCCTTGAATAAGCACGAGCTCACCACGCTTTAATTTAAAAGATACCCCATCAATTACGTTTGTCGGAGCATCGGGGTATTTGTAGCGCAAACTCTTTACCTCAAATACCCCTTCTCCATTTTGAAGAGAGTCGGAAACCGTAGGCGTCGGATCCGGCTCAGGGCGCGCAAGAATAATGTCAGATAACCGCCCCCCCTGCAATTCGAGTAATTTAAATTCAAATATCCGATCAATGAAATCGCCGATACGACGCATGAAAAGATCCTGATACGCAACCAATGCCAATAGCATTCCGATGCTCAGCTTCTTGTCTATTACTTCGATCGCGCCAAAACCAATTACAAAAACGGAGGCTAAACCGAAAATAAAAAGGCGAGCTAATCTAAACGCCCATTCCAATCGGGCTCCAGCAAAATCAGCATTTTTCTCGGCAACGATGAGACCGGTCCATCGCGCTATCCATTCGTTACTATTATTCAAGGTACGAATAGACGATATGTTTTGAATCGATTCGATAAAGGTGGCTTGCTGAGCAACGTGAGTAGTGATGCTCAGATAGGCAAACTGCCGCCGTATCTTATACAGAGATGCCCGGCCAATTGCGTATATTAATGCCGCAGCAATTCCGATGAGGGAAAGAGGAGCGCTGTAAAGAAG
The DNA here is from genome assembly GCF_056402835.1 of Polaromonas sp. P3_B4. Taxonomy (NCBI): domain Bacteria; kingdom Pseudomonadati; phylum Pseudomonadota; class Betaproteobacteria; order Burkholderiales; family Comamonadaceae; genus Polaromonas; species Polaromonas sp. P3_B4. The sequence goes on along the minus strand of NZ_JBFUGQ010000001.1, from coordinate 1,329,140 downwards.
CATCATCGTGAATACCCCCAAAACTAGGCATCCGTCGAGCAATGCCTCCAAAAATCCAACAGTAAGTGTGGATTGAATCAGGCTAATTACACCGAATCGGCTGAGAACATCAGCCAAATTTCTCCTCTCGAAATATGCGATAGGGAGTTTCAGCAAATGACTATAAACATTTGCCAACCATTGCACCGAGAAGGTTGTTCCAAGGACCAATACAGCCCAACTGCGCATACCCTCGATAGAGATCCTCAGCAACAGCAAAAGTGTGAAACCGAAGATTAAAACGCCGATCAGCTCCTTGTCGCCCGCTGGCAAGGCTTGATCAGTCACGAACTGTATTAGCAGTGGAGATAGAAGGGCTGCTATTTCTACAAAAACCGCAAGCAGAAAAATTAACGCCAGTGAACGCTTGAGGCCGATTACCTTACCAAGAATGTCGCGCCACCGAATACGAGGGCGAGGCTTATTTTCGGTGAAATTCCAAAGTGGCGTCAGCTCGTAGATCTCACTTGTGAGGAGCTTCAACTCTGTAGTTTTGCAGCGGTATTTTTTGCCGATCACAGGATCCCAAACCCACGCCCCACCGCCCTTCGGCTCAACAACTACGAATCTTTCATCATTAAATCTAACTACAAATGGATGACCAAATTTCATCACCTCTTGTATGCCGGCGGCCGGTACCCTTAAATTAAGACCAAGCTCCCTAGCGACACGAACAAGCTTGTCATAACTGCTAGGAGTTTTTTCCGAAAAGTTAGCTCTTATCTGGTCGATGTTCGGTTCGCCTTTGTAATATTCACACAACATTACAAAGCACGCAACCGGAGCGTCGCTTGATGATGTACTTCGGATCAGCCGCATCCGCCGCATAAATCCTATGTTTAAATCATCAAGGCTTAGTTGCATATGCTCTCGAACTTAAGATGCATCAATTGAAAAAAAATTTTTGCAACCGACTTCTTTATCGTGCAAAAAGGTCGTCGTAACTAAAGTGGCTCCTCTTTAAATTCTATTTTTTCTTCCCATTTAATCCCTGCCCATACGTGCTCAAAAATTATTCTGTAATTTCCTCTGAGACGCATTCTTCTGGGGAACTGAACAGTTAAATTTATTTTTAACTCAATTTCAAATATTTGAGCAGCATTATCCAATTTCACGATTTCTGCGTCTAAAAAATAGAAATTTATCCCGCAAATTGGATTTAAGCACTTAAAAAGCGCTTCTTTCGCCGAAAATCCAATGAGGCGACCATGCTCAACCGATGAGATGAGTTGCTTTTCTTCTGCTGAAAAGCAGAAGGTTAATGCTTCAAGCGCACTCTTGGATTGTGTTAGAGACTCAACGTCAATACCTATTGAGACCGGGGTATCCTTAACAGGACAAACTGCAACCCAAATAACATGCTTGCTATGTGCGATCGAGCCGGTCACCTTAGCTGGCCAAATAGGCCGTCGCCCTTCGGAAGGAATCCATTTTCCTGCCAAATTCACACCGCACTCGGAAATTAGGGCATCAGCAGCTAACCGACCAAGGATGTACTCGTACTGCCTAACAGGAATAGAACGATGAATGGCCTCGGGTAATTCACCCCTAAATATGGCCCGTGCAATTTCAACTTGATCGATTCTTTTTGACAGCACGACATGCCTAACACTCGTCGACCAAGGGAGAGGCGTCAGATCTAATACCTCTGAAAGCTCGATCAAAGCATCACGCGACGTCATAATCGGCACTTTGTGAGTTGCACTGACGCCCTGTCGTTGACTGAGAAGTAAGCCGATATGACCTCAGAAACGGTTATACGAATCCACTGATTAGCAACAGCTATTGCATTCCGAAATCATAGCTGAATCAAAAAACCAGTTTTGTGAATATTTGCATCGATAACGATTTGTTATTGGCGTCAAAAATTAATCTTTAACGCTTACTTAACTTGAGTTTTTTTTGAATTCAGCAAAGGATTTTTTGGGGTATAGAACAAATTACTACCAATAGGTGTCTTGATAGCTCTAACGGTCGTTTGACTTTTTTGCGCCCACATTAACGAGGCGGACCCTAGTAGTAAAAGTCTCTAAGAAACCGTTGATAGCTGAAGGTGTTACCTTGTTAATGGAAGTCTGCTCTTAAAATAACCATATTTTCTTATGGTATAACCAACTTCCTATCCTAATATCCTACAATTAGAGGGGAGTCGGCAATACAGGCATCGCAAATTACAACTATTGCGCTGCCTGTATTTCAACCAAAGAACGGAGTGCATCATGGCTAATATTGCGGAGATTCTTAGAACTGAAATTTCAAGGTTGGCTCGCAAGGAACTTCAAAATGAACTTTTGCCGGTCAGGCAGGCATTAACGCAAAGTCGCACAGGTGTTGCGAGCTTGAATCGCCGGGTCGCTGCGCTGGAAAAGCAACTTACCGCAACATTAAAAGCAAAGGCGAAGTTGCCAAAGGTAGTTCCTATCCATGAAGAAGAAGCCTCGGGTTCGTTGCGGTTCAGTTCGAAGGGGTTAGCCTCGCTCAGACGGCGCCTTGGCATCTCTGCACCCCAATTAGCTGCTCTACTATCAGTTTCGGCACAGTCCATATATAAATGGGAAAGTGGGCAAACGCGTCCGAACGCCAGTCAACTTCCGGCGATCGCGGCACTAAGGAAGATGGGTCGAAAAGCTGTTGCTACCCAACTTGCTGACATTGAATCCCGTGAGTCTTGACTGAGCACCAAGATGAGTTCGTCACCGGCCAGCTCGGCAGCTTTGCGCTCGCAGCCAAAAAACTCCTTGATTACCGGGATGCCGTGGTGGAGCAGTTCATCCGCATTGTTGAATTCCGTCGAAATCTGACCCACTTAGCGCAGTAATTTCCATCCAAAAAACTGACCCACGTAGGACGCCGCGCAACGTAGCCTGCGCCGAGGCGCCGCTGTTTTTTCACATACGTTGCGCTTTTAGTCAGTCTCTACCAGGAGGCGAAATTAGGAGCGATAGACGTGGCCGCTTAAACAGACCTCTTGTGTCGCTCAATACAAGTTTGCAGCACCTCGTTCGTATCTCGTTGCCACCAATTCTGCGTCGAGAAAATTTCAACTTCACTGTATCCATGAAATCCGGCTTCTTCATCCATCGCCGGATCGCTTGTATCTGAATGACACCGTCGCCCATCATCCCCCGATCAGTAGGAAGATCGGCTGTGGGTGACCTCCGCCGGCACGTCTACAGAAAGTGTCACAGCTCATGCATGGCGCGGTATGCTGCAACTCTTGCAGCGTCGTTTTTCATAAATCTTGGGCTGGACATCTATGAAACCTTGGGTCTGCGGGCTGATCTGCGCAGCCCTTATCGTTGTCGGTGTTGTCGTGGCGCTCGCCATAACGCTTTGGTAGATTTTTTGCGCCTTACGCTTCGGTTGCAACACAAGGCAGCACCGACCCTCGGCGCCGTAAGTTCAAGGTCAACTAAACAAACACGCAACTGGTAATACATCAAGGCCAGCGCAGGGGTACGCATTAGTGCCCCACACGTTCCGCCCGTTCGTAAAGCGCGCGGGCTTTTCCGGGTTGGTCGACGCATTGAGGAAGCCGTAGGAGGTGGCCTACCATACGAGAGGCGGATCCGCCTTCAGCGCAATTCAACAAGCAGAGTGAAATCTGAGCGCTAACTGGGATGGCAATGATTGCAATCAGGCCTTGCGCCCCTTTAGCATGTGCTTTCTCGGCCAAGCCAAGTCTAATAGCCGGCGCTGAACAGGATTCATGTTGTAGTCCGAACTCCGATATGCGGGTTCCGGAATCAGGCGATCCAAACGATTAAATCGCCACAGTTCGTCCGCCCCAACAGGATCTTCAGAAACATAGACCAGATCGCTCTTCCAATAGCGCTGAGCCAGACGCCGGATGCTCTGCTCCGTTGCCCGAGAGCGGATCCGAACGCGCAACCCTGAAGGCTCCTGTGTGATATGCCAGCTAGGCGCGAACTCTATGGCATGCGGAAGATCGATCCAGCTTACCGATGACAAAGGCGTATGGTCCCGGTACCAGATTAGCAACCAGGCAAACATACCCAGCATTTCCAACTGCATAAGCCGATAGTCCAGTTCAGGAATGTTCGGTTCGCTGTCACCGTAGCGAACCATTTGCTTCCCATAACAAGCCCTACCCTTTTCAGTCAGGCTTCCCAGCTGAAGCTCAAGGACCGTACTGGCCTCCTGTACCAGGTCATAGGCGACGGCCAGTTTGTAAAGAGCGGCGGCGATTACAGTCGCTTGAGAATTTAGCCGCAAACCGAGCGGCCAGCGTCCCAGGCGGTTTGCCAGCCTTATTGCCTGTATTTCATGTCCGCGGCAAAGTTGGGTCAAAAATATCAGCACACGCTCCGCCGCGAGACCGGTGTTGAAGCTGTCGGTAGCATCGACATCCCCTCGTGTGTGCGTGGGGACAATCAGCATGTTGTCCTCCTTAAATCTCGGCCATTGGCAGTCGAAGGGTTCTGCCCACACTGCCACTCTTTGGTACAGCCTCGACACTGCGGGCGTACTGGGCTTGAGCATACGGGGACGAAGCACAGCAAACATGTGCCGATGAGAAGCACTGCTCTCGCTTTTGCTGAGTACTACTCGGCGATTGCCCATTATGGAATCAGCAATTTGGGCATCTTTTCGGTCGGTACTGAGCGCAACAGTTCGGGTTAGCGGAGCGAAGCAGCGGAGGCATTCAAATGGATTGTCCAGGCAGGATCGGAAAGTAGGATAAATCAGCTCATCGCACACGGGGCAACAATCCTGCAACAGGCAGTTGTGCAAAGGGCATCGCGATACGCCGACATGCTGAAATACTATGCTGTGGTATCCGAGATCTAAACATCGTGGACAGTAACGGAGCGCGCGATGAACTACGGAATGATCTGAGTTATTGCCAATATCCTGCCCCTGCAACCGGCATACCTGCTCGGTTGTCAGACCCAGGCCATCAGCAATTTCTTTGACACTAATTGGATGAGCTGATTGTTCAGAAATAACAGGGTAATTCATCAGCTTCATTGAGAGTGGACTGCAAGAACCCAAGGACTCAAGGTAATTGGAGATTCCATAAGAGGTCCAGTAGCCATAAAGCGACTCGTTCTTCAGCTCCGTATTTATCCGAGGAGTCTGATGCGGTGCGCCAGGAGGTAGGCTAGGTCTCATTTCAGCCTACATCAAGGTTGGTTTTCATATCCTTGGTCTTGGTGGCTCTGTCCACGTAATAGGAAAGAACTCCCCAGAAACCAGAATCCTTTATCGCAGTGACCGCCATGGCTGTCGTAAGCATGTGAACTGGAATGTTCTCATCAATGGCGCGGTACAACAGGCTTAACGCGCTGGAGCGCAGATACTGCATAGGCAAGCGCAGGCCGGATTCAATCGTCTGCTCTTTCATGAGAATCTGCATAGCTTCTTCAAACAACGGCGCAAGGTTCTGGAGACGCCAACCACCGGCATACGCATCAGGAAATGTCTTGGCAAGCACGAAACCCTTCTCTTCAAGCGCCATGATGTCAAACGACTCGAGAACATCCTTGATTTCCGATGGATCGATGCCCCGGTAGCGATGCTCTACAGAGAAAAATCTGCCGACCAACTGCATGCCGTTGATTTCGTTCCATGACTTATGCGCGTTTAGCAATTCAGGCTGTCCAATGATCAAGAAAAATGGACGGATACCTAATTTTTCAAGGATTTTGTACCAGTGGATCAAATAGTTGAACTGCATGCCGTGCAGATTCTGGGCGTCGTCAACAATGATAAGTAGGCGTTTTGAACCATTGGCGCACGCCAGGTCAAACATGTGTTTATGCAATCGGCTCCGTAGAAGTGCCAAGTCTCTGCCAGCGACGCGTTTACAGTCCGACTGGATTGCCATGTCTTGTGTGAACGCCCATTCATTTTGCTTTTTATCTTCTTGAAGCAAGACGGTCCAGTGGAGAATGGCGATGGGGTACCCCAGAAGTTCTGGCAGTAAAGCACTCAGATACCAACAGGCACGTGTCTTGCCATTGAGCTGTTGGCCATAGACCGCCCCACCTGGCAGACCTAGTTGGATCCAACGGGTAACTCGCACCGCAAGCCGCTCGACCTCGGGAGTCCACACCGTAGAGTCCGGAAGGATGATGCTGGGGCAAGGCTCGGAATCCACCGTAGGTTCTTCAACAATCATGCTTCTCTCGAAAAGTAATTAAATCTAGGGCGCTACGCAATGCGACCTCGTCACCGCGGCGGCAAAGGAGAGCGCTTGGAAAGCAAAAAGCGCTTGGGCTGAACGGGTGCAACGGATGTTTGCTCTGCCGGCAGGTGGCCTATCCGCTTGACCGAGATGGTGCCCGCCTTGGAAACCCGGCCATCGTTAGCGGCGCTCTCCAACGTGCGCACCGGCAAAATTCCTAATGGTTTACTTGCCGAAGAGAGTTCTTGCCACTCATGGCATGCCACAGTCATACCCATGGACATTTCAAAGTCCTGCCGAGTGAGGTATTCAACGAGATTGGTCAGCCGTAGCGCGTCCGTCCTGTCCATAGGCGCTCTCTTGCGAAGATGATTGAATAGCGCTTCCAGCGGCCGGTCATCGGCACGCACGTCGAGCAGGCCATCGCGTTTGAGTTTTCCGAAAAGCAGACGGATGCGCTCATCGTGCGGAAAGGTGCCCCAATGGCCTACAACTTGAACGGCGCCGAATTCTGTTCCGTCTGGGAAATAGAGGAACACGGTTCGCAGGTTTTTGCTGTCCCTTCGGACATACATGGTCTTGTTCTTCAGGTCAAAGCGCTGCGACAAGGCGCTACTGGTGTAGCGCTGGTACTTAAAATTAAAATACGGCCTTCGCCCATTCGATTTATCGGCCTTAATCGTGACCTTGACAGGCCGGGAGAAGAAGTGTGGCTTGCGTTTATCAGCCGCCAGATAGGCTGGCTTGAGAGCGCCGCTGGCCAGTTGGCGACGCAAGCGCTCAAGCGAGCTGATGTGATGGGCGCCAGCACTGGGAAGCGCATTCTCATTCATGCAATAGACGTCCATCAGTTGCTCAAAAATTCCCGTATGAACAAGGCGATCAACCGGGACATCGCTACTCTCACGAAGAGGATCCCCCGGGCCGCTTCCCGTGCTACCGGGAATTTGGTGCTCTATTCGCCCAGCCTCCAGGGCAAACTTGCTTTCAATATCCGGCCGGTCACGGGGACTGTGTGGTTTTCCGAGGATCACTTTCGCACCGAAAAGGTGGGCAACAACGTGCTGAACATCATCCGCGAGGTGAGCGAGTGCATTGTCCAGATATACGGCGGAAGGAATCGCGAACCGAAGTCCTTCTATAACCACTGCAGGGTAGCCAGCGCCCTCCTCCGGCTTTAGACCTTCTATCGTGCGGCGCACCGGCTCCGGACCGTTGACGCCGTCCCATAGAAGCCGACAAACATCACTTGCAGATACCTGAGCGGCATAAACTTGGCGATGAGCAAGGTTCGCGCTCGTTCCGCGATGAATCAAGCGCAGCACCGAAAACCGCCGAAGTTTGACTGACTCCCAATCTCCTAAGTTGTTTGGAATGATGTATTTGGCAGTGAAATCAGGAGTATGTGCATCAATCACCCATGCACCATAGCCGGCGGCCTTTCGATCAGCCTGGCCGTCACCTTCCCCGTAACCCGCCAAGCCTCCGGCCGCCGCCCCATGCTCTATGGTGATAAACCGCGTGGCGTATTGCGGCATGTAGTCGGTGTCAATCCAAGACCGCAAAGGGCGCCGTGCCCGCTCTTCAGTATTGAAGGGATATTCGTCATCGTTAACACCCTCCTCACTGCAAAATCGTAGGAAGGCTTTATGGATGGAGCGAAACATCAGACGGTTCGGACGCAACCCCTTGAGGCCATATCCATTGAGGTAGTTAACCAGCTTTGTAGTAATACCAGGATGGTTCTGCAGCAGCTGACGAAAAGCGCCAGAAAATCCACCCTTCCCACCTTCTACTGTGGATAAGGGAGCTACGCGAACCGGAGAGCAGGAAAAATAGCCTTTCGCAAATGCCCTACAGCCCAAAATCTGTCCGTCTTCAGCCAGCAAAAAGCATCTTTTCCATATCCTGGTGTACCTGCGCTCCCCAACCCCCGCGATGGCAACTACATCACTCATTGCGCGGCCTTCCAAGTAGGCCACCGTTGCGTCACGCAATCTTCTGTAGCGCTCAGCGACCACGCCGGAGAGCTTCGAATCATCAAACGATGGCCACGTGCTGATGTCCTGATAACAAGTCGGCAAAGTTTTCCTGCCACCCGTGTACGCAAAGACAGGTTTAACCCTTTGGGCCTTTGATGGTGATTTTGGTGTCGATGCCATAGGGCACCTCCGCGATGTTGATGGTTATCTTGTCTTGGCGATAAAGCGAAAACAGGACGGTATCGATTACTTCCGCCGAATGAGGGCGGTGAGCTAAGTCTTTAGCAAGATCAAGACGAGTAGACGCGCCTTGGTGAAGACTGTGCAGGACGTCGTGTACGGTGATCAGAAAATACCCGCCGTGCTGCACCAGGTGTTGCCGCATGGTGTCGAGATTTTCCAGAAGCACAGAGTTGGCTCGAATTTCCTCTCTGGTGCGTAGGCACGGGGTGAATCTATAGACAGAGCCAGCCTTCTGGAGCACTTCCCAGCGACTCTCTACCTTTGTAGTTCTTTCGGTCACCACTAGATCAGCAATGCGGATGCGGTCTTTGAATGTTGTGAGGGTGTGGATGACGGAAGGCTTAACCTTTCCGCGTTCCAGGATGTTGAACCCGGAGACTCGGTCAAGGCACTCCACGGCACCTGGGCAGAAAGCACGCAACAGCCAGTTGTCTGCTTGTAAAGTGGTACCGAACTCAAGAGGCTTTCCAGTGAAAGGATTGAGCATCCTGACCAAGCCTCCGCGGTGGGTTTTATAGCGGGTGTTGAGGCCGCCGTAACGCTGGTCACGCGCGGCCCACATGTGCCTTCTCCGACATTGATGCCGCGCGCATCAATGTGTGACTCAGCGTTACAGGGCTCGACAGGGTGATGTGGTCCATGTTGAAATCCTTAATGTTCGGGCAAAACGTGCATCGCGTTTTGCCTACGCTGCAACCGCAGGACGCACGGTTGAGATAAGGACCGAGCCAACTGCTTGACAGTCGGCTGGAGGACGTTCAAAATGGGCTCATCGGTCTTTATCGATGGCTTCTTTGAAGCCTGCCCCTACGGGCAAGCAACGGCTCGACGCTACAACGTCGGGCCGTTTGTCTTCGTGCCTGGTCCAGGGAATGATCAGGACGTCATCGATACCTCCTTCCTCTGGTGTGGTCGCATTTCGCCCCTCCCGGCCGCGTGTTGTCGCTGGGTTGCGAGCCAAAGCGCTACATCTGTCGATAGGGCAAATTTTCCCCGCCTGCGCTCAATCGAAAAGACCGCCACAGGCACCGTGTTTCGCGCTACAGCTTGGCGGAAAGCTCCGCTGGTGGGATACCCCAGCGCCGCTGTCAATGCTTTGCCCCACATCATTGGTCCGTGGGCGGCAAATAGGTCTCGCTCTAAGGCGCGAGCAAGCTCGCACAGTGCTGCAGTTGAGTCGGCTTTCATGGCGTCATGCGAGGTCATTGCCAAATGGTAGGCAGGTCCACACGGCTAAGCAATCCGGTAAATTTGCGACCTAAATTACCCCTGCAAAATCCTGTTGATCACTCGCAAGCCTTTGATTTTGAAGATGTATTTTCGGGATGTCTTGAATTAGTCGAGGAGTTCTGTCGGCCCTTGGATGTTGACCTCACGGATATTGCCGGCTCTATCAGAGCGCTGATCGCAAAAAACTTTTTTGGCTGCGTGAGGCGTACTGTCAATAAGACGACCTATCACAGCATGGAGCGCATGCTTAACAGCCCCACATGCCATAAAAATCGCGATGGAAAGTGGGATACCACCAAGCAGTTCCGCGGCTACCACAGGGGTGACCATGTGCCTAGAGCCAAGAAAATTTCCCAAGTCGAAAAGCTCACTCGTACGAAATTTAGGCCTGAAATAAACCAAGTTCTATGGACAGCGATCGACGTGACAGTGCCGCTTGAGAAACCGCTGTATAGGCTGTTCCGGCGTTTACCGCCCAGGATTTCACTACCAGCTAGACAGTGCTCTAGAGATATGACGTCCTTGATGCGGGGAGCGAAAATCCCCGATCATGCGATATATACCTCGTGCTCACAGCTCATGCTTCAAGCTGGCTTACCTGCTCTTGCTGCGCTCACTTTGCTTTTGAGAAAGGCGCACCAAAATCATCAGCAGGACGTTGCATCGACGGTTGCATGGTTTATTTTCAGAATGCTTCTTGTCTTAGGCGAAGAGCTGCAACAGCGCGGAATTGCTCATTTGCTGTACGAGTTCTATCTGAAAAACATATTTCTTCTCTATAGTCAGAGGGTGTTGTACGAGAATGCTCTGGGAATGGCTCAAGCATCACAACTGTTGAACCTGCTTGCCTTCGCCACTTCTAGCAGAGCCGGAAGGATCAAACTCACTTTTGACCAGCGGCTATGGGAGATGCGTCGCATTCTTAACGGAGGGTATGGCTACGCTTTTTTACAAGCCTTTACGCCTGCGTTCGGGCCCAACTCAATCACTGCGACACCGGACGAACTCGTGAGATTCAGGCTTCAAATAGGTGTTGGTGCGCGTGCCTGGATAACGATCCTGAGACTCATTGAGAAAGCCGCAATTCCATTGGTCTTCGATCCCGAGTTCATTGATTTGGATCTAGATTTCAGCATCTTTCTCAATAATCAGTTGCCATGGGGGCGCTGCAGCTCGGGGTAACTGCGGGCCACAATCAAAACCTCTTTATGAAAAGATGGTCACCGCAATCCACCTTAGGTGGAATTCGGGTCACATTGCCTTCTTGTGAGCGAGCTCGGGCTAGCGAAACTGCTGTCTGCCCCGTGAACACTTTGACCCTGGCGCAGAAACAAACCCAGCCAAATCAACGACTTACGAGTAATTGAAGCGGGTCAGACTCACAGCAGTCGTCCACGAGCTATTGTTCGCCCATGGCTTTTGTTTCCACTCGCGGCAGGCTCACCATAGCCAGGAGAGATTCGATGTCCGCGGGTTTCACCACATGATGATCAAAACCCGCTTGTTGGGAGCGCAACCGGCTTTCGGCTTCGCCGTAGCCGGTCAAGGCAATCAGCAGCGTTGTTTTCGATTCCGGGCGACTGCGCAGCTGGCGGGCAACCTCAAAGCCGTCCAGGCCGGGCAAACCGATGTCGAGGATGACTACGTCCGGCACGAATTCCCGGGCGATATGGAGCGCTGACGCACCATCATTCGCGATCCTCACATTAAAACCTTCCAGTTCCAGCAGCACTTGCAGCGTTTCTGCGGAAGCCGATAAATCGTCGACTACAAGGACTTTTCGGGGAACGGCAGCCACCGGTTTGGCGGCCGCCGGCGCAGCCACCACGGGAAGACCGGCATCGTTGCCTGAAATCCTCGCCGGAAAATAAAGGGATATCCGGCTTCCCATGCCTTTGCCTTCGCTATAAGCCTCTACTTTGCCGTTGTGCAACTCGACCAAATGCTTGACCAGTGTCAAACCGATACCCAGGCCCCCTTGCGCGCGGTCCAGGGCCTGGTCGCCCTGGGCAAAGAGGTCGAATACATGCGGCAGGAATTCGGGCTCAATGCCCTGGCCGTTGTCTGATACGAACAGGGTGACGCCCTCCTCCTGCAGCGAAGCGTTCAGCTCGATCTTTCCATGCTGATCCGTGAACTTGGAGGCATTGTTCAGCAGGTTGGAAAGTACTTGCGACAAGCGCACCAAATCGCCCTGGAGCACCACGGCTTCAGCTGGAAGACGGACAGTCAATTCCTGATTCCTGGCTGCCAGCAGCGGGCTGCTGGCCTCCACTGCATGCTCGCACAATGTCGAGAGCAGGACCGGCTCCATATGAACCGTCACCTTGCCCCTGACGATCCGCGAGACGTCCAGAAGATCATCGATCATTCGTGACATGTGATCGACCTGCCGGGCAATGACATCACGCGCCCATGCAACTTTCGGGTTGACCACATGGGAACTGTGGATGATGTGCACTGCGTTCCTGATCGGAGCCAGCGGATTCCTGAGCTCGTGCGCCAGCATGGCAAGGAACTCGTTCTTGCGGCGATCCGCTTCCTGAACCAGCGTATAGAGTCTGGCGTTTTCCATGGCAATAGAGGCACGGCCCACCACCTCGCTGAGCAGGGCAGCATCCGCCTGCGCAAAACCGCCGACCTTGCCGAACAGGATGAGTGCGCCCAACATCTGCTCACGCGCGACCAGCGGGCAAATCGCCATCTCCTCATGGTCCGCCGGCAGCTCCGGCCAGGCAGGCTGTGGGGCTACCGCGGAGGCCGTGGACGCCGCGCACAGCTCCGTTGCGGGCAGAAACGCTATTTTCCGCGAGAGCATGGCGCTGCGGACCGTCGCCGCCATGGAGGCGCTCAACTCGCGATGGCATTCGAGTACGACAGGGCCCGCAGAGGGATCCGGGCCGCCCGCAATCTTGAGGCAGCGGCAGTGCAGGTCGCCATGGCTGTCCAGCAGGGCGACTGCAGCCATGGCGCCCAGGCCCGGTACGGCGATATCCGCCAGCGCTTGGGCAGTGGCATCGATATTGAGGGACATGGACAGGCGTTGGCTGGCGTCCGACAGGAAGGCGGCGCGCCGCGTGGCATCCTCTGCCGCGGTGCGTGCCGCCTCGGACCGCGCCAGCGCCTCGCGCTCGACGGCCTGCTGCTGAAGCTGCCGGTTCATGCGGTGAAGGTCGACGAAAACCTTGACCTTGGAACGCAACACGCCAGGCACGACGGGCGACGAGATGTAGTCCACCGCGCCCAGCGCGTAACCCTTGGCGGCCTGTTCCTCGTCCACATAGGCCGTGATGAAAACAATGGGCGTTTGCGCCGTCTTCTTGTACTGCCGGATCATGCTGGCGGTCTCCAGCCCATCGATGTCGGGCATGTTGACGTCCAGCAGGATGACCGCAAACTCCATCTGCAGGATGAGGCGCAGAGCCTCCCGGCCCGAGCGGGCGCTGACGATGTTTTGCCCCAGTTCTTCCAGGATGCTGTTCATGACAACGTGCTTTTCCGGCAGGTCGTCGACGATCAGGATATTGACCAGGTCCGGATTCAGCATGTTTGCCGGCTCCTGCGGCATGAGGACGGCGCTCACCGGGGCAACCAGGCACGCAGCACGGCCAGCAGGTTTTCCGTATTGACGGGCTTGGAGAGATAGTCCCAGGCGCCGGCCTCTATGCATTTCTCGCGGTCCCCCTTCATGGCTTTGGCCGTGACCGCGATCATGGGCAAGGTCTTGCCGGCCGGCAGCTTGCGAATCTCCTGCATGGTGACCAGCCCGTCCATCACCGGCATCATGATGTCCATCAGTACCACGCTGAGCTGCGGATCGGAGGCAACTTTGGCGATGGCATCGTGGCCGTTGTCAGCCCAGACGATGTCCATGCCCTGCCCCTCCAGCACAGTGGCCAGAGCGAAGATATTGCGCATGTCATCGTCGACGATCAGCACCCTTTTCCCCGCGAGTGACTTGTTGGCATCGTGGAAGTTTCTCAAGGTGCTGCGCTGCCTGTCCGTCATGCGCGCCTCGCTTACATGCAGGGCATGCAGGGCCAGGTCTATCACCCGGGGGACGGACCTGGCTTCGCGGAAAAAGTAGCCGTCGTGTGACTGCCAGGCGGGCTGAAGCTGTGCATCGATCATGCCTTCACGCCAGACCACCACCTGCAGCGGCCCAAGCACCAAGGCTGCGGGCGAGGCATTTCGCAAGCGGTCGAACCCGTTCGCCAGTGACGCCTCATCAATCACGGCGCATTCGAAGCGGGCGAAGTCCTCGGGTTTGACGTCCGCCAGTGACGGCACCGCAAGGCACTGAACATGGCTGCCGCCCAGCAGGCTGGTGACCTCGGCACGCAACGCTTCGTCCTTCAGGGCAACAACCACGTGCCGCACCGGGCGCGACACATAACGGTGCAGCTGATCCAGCATTTCGTCGAGAACTTCCCTGGCGGGGATCGGTTTCTCAATGAATGCCATGGCGCCGGATCGATAGGCGCGCTCCTTGGAATCGTCGGTGGAGATCACGCAAACCGGAATGTGCCTGACGCTGAAGTCCTGCTTGATGCGCTCGAGCACGCGCCAGCCCTCCATGTCGGGAAGATGCATGTCCAGCGTGATGGCCGAAGGCTTGAACTCGGCGGCAAGCGTGAGGGCGCGGGCCCCCAGCGACGTCACCAGGCCCTTGAACCCCTTGGCCCTTGCGGCATCAAGCAAAAAGCTGGCAAAGGCCAGGTCGTTCTCCACAATCAGGAGCACAAAGTCGCCCGGCTGGATGGTGTGCCGGTCATCCGCAGCCTCATTGGCCGCAGAGTGCGTGTCCAGAGACAGAACGGAATCATCGAAGGCGACTTCCATCTTCTCGAAACCCAGGCGGCTGATCGGCGCGGCCGGCTCGAAGCGCTGCTCGGCGCTGCTGCCCTGCTTGCGCGCGGCGCGCGTGGAAGCGTAGACCAGCGGCAGGTAGAGCACAAAGCTGCTGCCTTCTCCCGGCGCGCTGGACAGGCGTATTTCGCCGCCCAGCAGGCGCGAGAGTTCGCGACTGATGGCCAAACCCAGACCGGTGCCGCCGTACTTGCGGCTGGTACTGCCGTCAGCCTGCTGGAAGGCTTCAAAGATGATCTGCTGCTTGTCGGCGGAAATACCGATACCTGTGTCAGTAACGGAAAACGCCAGCACCTGCTGCGCGCGGTTGAGTTCCTCATTGTCCGGACTCCAGCCGGTAAAGGCTTCTTCTATCGCCAGGGCCACATGACCCTGGTGCGTGAATTTGAAGGCGTTCGACAACAGGTTTTTGAGAATTTGCTGCAGGCGCTTGACGTCGGTCACCATGGAAACCGGCAACTGCAGCCCGGTAGTGATCAGGAAATCCACATTCTTGGCTTCGGCCACATGGCGGAAAGTGCGCTCGACGTACATCTGCAGATCGGACAGCCGCAGCTCGTTCACGTCCACCACCACCGTGCCCGACTCGATCTTGGACAAATCCAGGATGTCGTTGATCAGCATCAACAGGTCGTTGCCGGAGGAATGAATGGTCTTGGAAAACTCCACCTGCTTGTTGGTCAGGTTGCCTTCCGAGTTCTTGCACAGCTGATCGGACAGGATCAGCAGGCTGTTCAGCGGTGTGCGCAGCTCATGCGACATATTGGCCAGAAACTCCGACTTGTACTTGGACGTGAGCGAAAGCTGCTTGGCCTTTTCTTCCAGTGCCTGCCGGGCTTGTTCGACCTCCTGGTTCTTGCGCTCCACCTCGTCGTTCTGCTGGACCAGCAGATGGGCCTTTTCCTGCAGTTCCTCGTTGGTCTGCTGCAGTTCTTCCTGCCGGCTTTGCAGCTCCTGCGCCAGGGACTGCGACTGGGTCAACAAGTCCTCTGTACGCATATTCGCTTCAATCGTGTTGATCACGATGCCGATACTCTCCGTGAGTTGGTCCAGGAAAGCCTGGTGGGTTGGGTTGAATCGCTCGACCGAGGCGAGTTCCACCACACCGCGGACCTGGCCTTCGAAGATGATGGGCAGCACCAGGATGTCCATAGGCGCCACTTCGGTGAGGCCGGACGATATCTTGAGGCCCTGCGGTAGCGAGGACGTCAACAGGATCTTTTGTTTGTCGAAAGCGCACTGGCCTATCAGGCCCTGGCCCAAGTCGATTTCCTTGCCGTAAGCGCCCTGCCCTTCGGAGGCGTAGCTGGCCATGAGACGCAGGCGCGGCCTCTCGTGCGTGTAGCTCAGCACATAAAACTCCGCCTGCTGCGCGCCAACCACCGGTGCCAGCTCCGAGAGAATCAGATGCCCCACGGCCACCAGGTCTTTCTGGCCCTGCAGCATCCGGCTGAATTTGGCGAGATTGGTTTTGAGCCAGTCCTGCTCTGTGTTGACCTGGGTCGTGTCCTTGAGGTTGCGGATCATTTCATTGATCGTGTCTTTCAGCGCCGCCACCTCACCGAGTGCCTCGACAGTGATGGACCGCGTCAGGTCACCTTGCGTTACGGCAGTGGCCACCTCGGCAATGGCGCGTACCTGGGTCGTCAGGTTGGCAGCCAGCTGGTTCACGTTCTCCGTCAGGCCTTTCCAGGTGCCGGCGGCTCCGGGCACCTTGGCCTGGCCACCCAGCTTGCCTTCCACGCCGACCTCGCGCGCCACTGTGGTTACCTGATCGGCGAAGGTGGCCAGGGTGTCAGTCATGCCGTTGATGGTATCGGCCAGCGCGGCGATCTCGCCCTTGGCTTCCACGGTCAGCTTGCGCTCCAGGTCGCCGTTGGCCACGGCCGTCACCACGCGCGCAATGCCTCGCACCTGGCTGGTCAGATTGCCAGCCATGAAGTTCACGTTGTCAGTCAAATCCTTCCAGGTACCGGCCACGCCCTGCACGTCGGCCTGCCCGCCCAGTTTGCCTTCGGTGCCCACTTCTCGTGCTACCCGCGTCACTTCAGAGGCAAATGACCGAAGCTGATCCACCATGGTGTTGATGGTGGCCTTGAGTTCGAGGATTTCGCCCTTCACGTCCACCGTGATCTTCTTGGAGAGGTCACCGGCGGCCACGGCCTTGGTCACGTCGGCAATGTTTCGCACCTGTGATGTCAGGTTACCGGCCATGAAGTTCACGTTGTCGGTCAGATCCTTCCAGGTACCGGCCACTCCCTGCACGTCGGCCTGCCCGCCCAGCTTGCCCTCAGTACCCACCTCGCGCGCCACMCGYGTCACYTCMGAGGCAAATGAYCGMAGCTGATCCACCATGGTGTTGATGGTGTTCTTGAGCTCCAGAATCTCGCCCTTCACGTCCACCGTGATCTTCTTGGAAAGGTCACCGGCCGCCACGGCGGTCGTCACCTCGGCAATGTTCCGCACCTGTGCCGTCAGGTTGGAGCCCATGGAGTTGACCGAATCGGTCAAATCCTTCCAGGTGCCGGCCACGCCCTGCACGTCGGCCTGMCCGCCCAGCTTGCCYTCRGTACCCACCTCGCGCGCCACACGCGTCACCTCCGAGGCAAACGATCGCAACTGATCCACCATGGTGTTGATGGTGTTCTTGAGCTCCAGAATCTCGCCCTTCACGTCCACCGTGATCTTTTTGGAGAGGTCGCCCGCCGCCACAGCCTTGGTCACCTCGGCGATGTTGCGCACCTGGCCGGTCAGGTTGGAGCCCATGGAGTTGACCGAGTCGGTCAAATCTTTCCACGTGCCGGCTACACCTTGCACATCGGCCTGGCCGCCCAGTTTGCCTTCGGTGCCCACTTCTCGTGCCACCCGCGTCACTTCAGACGCAAAAGACGAGAGCTGGTCCACCATGGTGTTGATGGTGTTCTTGAGCTCCAGAATCTCGCCCTTCACGTCCACCGTGATCTTCTTCGAAAGATCACCGGCCGCCACAGCCGTCGTCACCTCGGCAATGTTGCGCACCTGGCCGGTCAGGTTGGAGCCCATGGAGTTGACCGAGTCGGTCAAATCTTTCCACGTGCCGGCTACACCTTGCACGTCGGCCTGCCCGCCCAGCTTGCCCTCAGTACCCACCTCGCGCGCCACACGTGTCACTTCAGACGCAAAAGACGAGAGCTGGTCCACCATGGTGTTGATGGTGTTCTTGAGCTCCAGAATTTCGCCCTTCACGTCCACCGTGATCTTCTTGGAGAGGTCACCGGCGGCCACAGCTTTGGTCACGTCGGCGATGTTTCGCACCTGTGATGTCAGGTTACCGGCCATGAAGTTCACGTTGTCGGTCAGATCCTTCCAGGTACCGGCCACGCCCTGCACGTCGGCCTGCCCGCCCAGCTTGCCCTCAGTACCCACCTCGCGCGCCACCCGTGTCACTTCAGAGGCAAATGACCGAAGCTGATCCACCATGGTGTTGATGGTGTTCTTGAGCTCCAGAATCTCGCCCTTCACGTCCACCGTGATCTTCTTGGAGAGGTCACCGGCCGCCACGGCGGTCGTCACCTCGGCAATGTTCCGCACCTGTGCCGTCAGGTTGGAGCCCATGGAGTTGACCGAATCGGTCAAGTCCTTCCAGGTGCCGGCCACGCCCTGCACGTCGGCCTGCCCGCCCAGCTTTCCTTCGGTACCCACCTCGCGCGCCACCCGCGTCACCTCGGCCGAGAAGGTTCCGAGCTGCTCCACCATCTTGTTGATGATCATGGCCGTACGCAGGAACTCACCTTCCAGCGCCTTGCCTTCTGCTTCGAGGGCCATGCTCTTGGACAGATCGCCCTGGGCGACGGCACCAATCACACGCGCCACCTCGCTGGTCGGATGAACCAGATCCGCTATCAGGGAATTGATGGATTCGGCAGAGTCGCGCCAAAAGCCGGAGGCATCGGGCACAAATGCGCGCTCTTTCAGGCGGCCCTCCTTTCCGACCACCCGGCTCAATCGCTCCAGCTCCCGCGCCATCCGGACATTCTCGGAAACCACATCGTTAAATGCATCTGCAACCTTGCCCGGTACACCCGTCCAGTCCTGCGGCAACGACGCATGCACATCGCCCTTCTTAAGGTCGGTCAACGCTGCGAGAATAATTTTTGTCTGATCCGCTGCCGTATCGGCGTCATCAAGCACGGTATTAATCGCGACAGCATTTTCCAGCCAGAAGCCGGATAATTTTTCTTCCGGCAGACGGCGACTCACTCGCGCCGTAGAGCGGGATTTGGCAGCAAGTCCCTTGCAGCGGCTGGTGGTCGCCGCCGTCATAGCCGACAGCTGATTGAATTCAGCGGCGATCTTTCCGTAGACGCCTTCCCACTCCGTCGGCAGTGTGACTGCGAGTTCGCCCCGCCGTAGTGCGCTGAGGGATTTGAGAATGAACTTGAGTTCGGTGTCGCGCTCCACCACGGCCAGCTTGGCTAGTGCCTCCATATCATTCATCCTGTATTGAAGGTAACGTTTTGTAGAAACGGCTGACGAGATTACTCGCGAACATTCAGAATGACAACACAAAGCCCTCACTATTTACCGAAGGGCGCGGCAATCTGCAGCATGCCTGTCACAACCTTTCATCTGTAGGTTTTGGCTTACATACCCCTCCGTTCTAACGCTGTATATTTTGAAGTTACGCCTTGAAAATATCGCAGCAAGATGTATTCAAAAAGCGGCGCGGCCCTGCAGCCAACCCTGCAGTTTTCTGGAGCATTTTCGACGGCACGATCACCATGAATGTTCAATTCCACAGCACATCAATCCAGGAAACGGCATTGGAAAGATGCGTGACGGAGGCGGCGCAATACGCACTCCTGCGGCGGCTCGCTCCCGTGATCCGTCACAATATGGCGGGTACGCTGCAACCGATTGCCATGGTTGCGGCCATGCTGGAAAGGCGACTCCAAAAAACAGACACAGATCCGGAAACGCTGCTGCGAAATGCACGCGACATCGTGGCGCTGTCCAAAGAGGCAGCTGCATCCTGTGTTGATTTGATGGGCTGGCTTGCCCCCCGGGAAAACAAGTCAGTCAAAGCCGGAAAAGGCATTGCGGAGTGTCTGGGCATGGTGGCAACCCAGCTCTCGTTCAAGGGCATTTCCATTGTCGACAACACCAGCCAGGTCGATGTCGAGCTGTCCCAGTCGGCGCTGCGCAATGTGTTAACTGCCGCGATCATTACCCTGACCGACACGGCCACCGGACCCAGGGCACTGCTCATGGAAACTGAATTCACCGATGGTTTCTTTTCCGTTCAGGCTTCATTGAATGAGCCGAATGCGTCCGCGCCTGCGCGGGTGCCTGAGAAGTCGTCGTATCGGCAACTTGAATGGCATGACCTGGAAGCATTGGCGCTGCGGGAAGCCGTGCGTCTGACTCGTACGGAAAATCGGATTGCGCTGCTATTTGAAACATCCCCAACAACGCCGGACCGGCTGGCCGAAGTGGCACAAGCCTGACCAAATCCTTTTGGGCTCCCGCTTCCTCCCTTCCTCCTTCTTTTCGGCGATAAATGTAGGACGATGGAGCATATGACCCAATTGCCTGTTTTCCACTGGCACACTGAGACCATGAGCAGCTTTCAAACCCTCGTGGTCGCCTGTTGCCTGGCATTCGGCACATCCCTGCTGCCGGTTGCCGCGCAAGCGCAGCAAGCTCCCGCTGTTTCGGCGGAACCCCACGCTGCTGCCCTGCTAGAAAAGCATGTGGCATTGGCCGGGCAGCTTTCGCAGAACGCCTTCCACAGGCCGCTTTTTCTGGAGTCTTCAGAAGGCACCAACACGGTCAGTGGAAGTGCATATGCTGTACTGAATTCCCCTTTCAATACGGTTAGCGCCACGTTCAAAAGTCCCAATCGCTGGTGCGAAATGCTGATGCTCCACATCAACACCAAATACTGCCACGCCAGTTCGAACAGCAGCCCCAGCACTCTGAAAATGAACATCGGCAAAAAAACCGCGCAGCAGCTGGAGGACGCATTCGCGTTGCAATTCAACTATCGGCTGACCGCCAGTTCTTCCGACTATCTGGGTGCCCAACTCAACGCCGACAAAGGTCCGCTGGGAACCAGCAACTACCGAATCGAATTGCAGGCAGTTGCACTACCTGGTGGAAAAACCTTCATCCATTTGGGTTATTCCTATGGCTACGGCATCACCAGCCGCCTGGCCATGCAGGGCTACCTTGCCACCGTGGGCAATGGAAAAGTGGGATTCACCCAAATACGGCAAGACCAGAACATGACGCATGTAGGCGGAATGCGCGGCGCGGTAGAGCGCAACACCATGCGTTACTACCTGGCGATCGAAGCCTACCTCGCCGCTGTGGACAAACCAGCCGCGCAGCAACTTGAAGCGCGCATGCTGCATTGGTTTGATGCCACGGAACAGTACGCACGGCAGCTTCATGAGGTAGACAAGAACACTTATCTCACCATGAAAAGGGCTGAGTACCAGCGGCAGCAGGCCGCCCTGTAAGCTATTGCGCTGAGTGCCCGCGCGAGCTGGAGCTGTGTTTAAACCGCCTGCGGTGGCACGTTTGTCGCCGGCTCGCGGATCGGTAGCGTCGGCTCCAGCGGTGGATCATTGACCTCAGGGGGCGTGCCTGGCGCAGGAGGAATAATCACCGGCGGCACCTCGGTGGGAACATGGATGCCAGGGGTGCCGGGACTGGGTTCCGGAACGGGAACATGAAGTCGCATAGGATGCTCCGGGGCCAGGGAGTTATCTGATCCAGCGTGGCAAGTGCGAACCGGCGCGGCGACGCAACTGTGATCGCAGCATGATCATGGCCAAGGCGCCGGCGGCGGCGGCCATCAATGCCGAACGGCACGGGTATTCCGCGACCTGGGTTCGAAAAGAACCCATAAGAGGGGCCCGCTTGTCGCCGGCCCGGACTGCCGGCGGCCGGGTCACCTGGGCGTCGGACGGAAAACCGCCTGTTCCATGGACTTGCTCCGCCAATACTGCCTCTTCGGCGGACGGAAAAATATCTTCCGACAACTTGCGTTGACCTGCACCGGAACGGTAAACAGGGTCCTCTGTGGACTGGCCGGTTAACACTGCAGATTCGTTCATGCCGTCCTCCTTCAGGCTCGCTGGAGCGCGGATTCGTCATTCGCAACCTGGTCCAGTTTTTGGCTTTGAGTCACGCAGTAAGCAAGCAGGCAGTCAATTTCAGTCGATTTGTCAAATACCGCATCGACACCCAACTCCGCACAGCGCCTGCGCATTTCGGGTGTTGCGTAGTTACTGAATACCACTATTTTTTGAAGCGGCCTGCGGGCGCGGCAAGCCTGCAACACCCCGAGACCGCTACCTTTCTTGAGAAAGAGGTCGACGATGGCCAGATCCCATTGCGCGTCGTTGCGCGTCAACCACTCTGCCCCCTGCTCTTCAGAATCAGACGTGCCAACCGCTTCCACCGGAGCGAGTTCTTCCAGCGTACTGATCAGGTTTTCGCGGATGGTCGGGTTGTCCTCTACGACATAGGTTTTCATTTTTGGCAACGTCATCGGCGTATCCCCGTCTGTAACTGGGCATGGATGTCTTTCATGGCTGCAAATTTAAGCGAAGCGTCTTCCGGTTTCTGCCGGAGGGACGAGCATGCCCGTGTAGGAGAAAAGGCCAGCGCGCCGCCAAGGCGCCTGAAACCTGACGTCCACATGAACACTTTGCACACGCTAAAACGGTAAGCCATGTCTTACGCAAGGAGAAGAAAGGCCTTACAGGGTGCGCCGGCATCCGGCTACCGGATATGGATCTGCCGGCCCGTATGGTCTATGCACCAGACAACGACACCGGGACACAACCGGTGGAGCGCAAACCACACGGGGAATCACCATGAAACTGATGGGCGGACTTTTGGCAGGCATGGCAGCAGGATTGCTCACCGCCTGGCGAATTCATGCAAGCCCCCGGGGTATCGACCTCGTCCATGCATTTCTCACCGCGCTTGTCTGCGCAGCAAGCCTGTTTTTGTGTTCAATGCTGTTGCCCGATGGCCTTGCCGACGCACTTCAGGAACTCATGGGCTGGTGCCTGGCCGGCACCGTTGCCGCACTGGCACTGCTGGCCTGCGTGAAGGGGCTGGAAGGTTTACTCGATACGTGACGGCCATATTTGCGCCGGCCAAACCGCCGGCCCGCCTGCGACAGAAAGCTCCAGGTGCA
The DNA here is from genome assembly GCF_056402835.1 of Polaromonas sp. P3_B4. NCBI lineage: Bacteria > Pseudomonadati > Pseudomonadota > Betaproteobacteria > Burkholderiales > Comamonadaceae > Polaromonas > Polaromonas sp. P3_B4. Next base: position 1,306,429 of record NZ_JBFUGQ010000001.1, on the reverse strand, counting down.
CTCTCATTTCACCGCCCCCGACGCCCTCTTTTAAGAAGAAAGATTTTTCATGCCGCCATCCAAGCGCAACGCTATCAACCCTGGCCGAAATGCGGAAGGTGCAAAAGACAAAAAGTCGCAGCTTGAGGGGTTCTCCACCGGCCCGGCCGCGGCCCTGACCACCAACCAGGGCCTGCAGATTCCGGACAACCATAACTCGCTGAAGGCGGGCGTGCGCGGCCCTACCCTGCTGGAGGATTTCATCCTTCGCGAAAAAATCACCCATTTCGACCACGAACGCATTCCGGAACGCGCCGTCCATGCACGAGGCTCCGCTGCACATGGGTACTTCAAACCCTACAAGTCGATGGTGCAATACACCAGCGCTGCCTTTCTCCAGGACCCGGACGTGGAAACGCCGGTATTTGTGCGGTTTTCTACCGTGGCCGGCTCCAGGGGCTCGGCGGATACTGTGCGTGACGTGCGCGGGTTTGCCGTGAAGTTTTACACCTCCGAGGGAAATTACGACCTTGTCGGCAACAACATTCCCGTTTTCTTTATCCAGGATGCCATCAAGTTTCCGGACCTGATCCATGCGGTCAAGCCGGAGCCGCACCATGAAATGCCCCAGGCGGCCAGTGCCCACGACACGTTCTGGGATTTTGCTTCGCTGATGCCTGAAACTACACACATGCTGATGTGGGCCATGTCAGACCGCGCCATACCGCGCAGCCTCCGCATGATGGAGGGCTTCGGTGTCCATGCATTCCGTTTTATCAATGCCCGCGGCGATTCGCACTTTGTGAAGTTTCACTGGAAACCCAAGCTCGGCATTCACGGACTGGCATGGGATGAAGCCCAGAAGATTGCCGGCAAAGACGCTGACTTTCACCGGCGCGACCTGTGGGAGGCTATCGAAAGCGGCAATTTTCCCGAATGGGAACTGGGCGTTCAAATCGTGGACGAAGGCAAGGAGGACGAGCTGGGGTTCGACATCCTGGACCCGACCAAACTGATTCCGGAAGAACAGGTGCCCGTGCAGATCATCGGGAAGATGGTGTTGAACCGTAATCCCGACAATTTCTTTGCTGAAACCGAGCAGGTGGCATTCCACCCCGGCCACCTGGTGCCGGGCATCGATTTTTCCAATGACCCTCTGCTGCAGGGCCGCCTTTTTTCCTATACGGACACGCAGCTGTCACGCCTGGGCGGCGCCAATTTCCACGAGATTCCGATCAACCGCGCCGTCTGCCCGATGCACAACTTCCAGCGGGACGGCATGCACCGCCAGGCGATCAGCAAAGGACGGGTAGCGTATGAGCCCAATACGCTGGGCAATGGGACAGAGTTCAGGATCGATGGCGGAGCGCATGGCTTCCAGTCATACCCAGAACAGGTAGAGCCACCCAAAATAAGGCGCCGCAGCCCTTCATTCGACGACCATTTCTCCCAGGCGGCACTGTTCTGGAACAGCCAGAGCGCGGTGGAAAAAGACCATATCGTTGCGGCATTCCGGTTTGAGCTCTCCAAGGTGGAGGTCCCTGAAATACGCCAGCGCATGGTGGACAACCTGGCCCATGTGGACCTGAAACTGGCAACCCGTGTGGCAACCCCGCTGGGCATCAATCCGCCGGATCCCAAGGCTGCATCCGGCCGGCTGGGTTTCCGGGACTACCGCATCACCAGCAAGATCGAGGAAGACCCGGCATTGCGCATGGTGGGCCGCACCGGCGGCAGCGTCAAGACACGCAAAGTGGCCATCCTGGTAGCGGACGGCGTCGAAGCCGCAGCCCTCAAGCGCATCCAGCAAGACCTCCTGGACGCCGGTGCGCTGTGCAAACTCGTCGCGCCGCACCTGGGCACGGTCAGCACCTCGTCCGGCCGGCAGCTTGCGGTGGACCATACTTTCACGAATATGCCCTCCGTGATGTTCGACGCGGTGCTGATCCCCGGGGGAGGCGACAGCATAGGCACCCTGGCCGCCATGGGCGAAGCTGTGCATTTCGTGCTGGAGGCCTACAAGCATTGCAAAACGATTTGCGCCATCAACGACGGCGCCCAGCTGTTAAGCACCCTGGGTTTCAGTCTGGGCAAAGACCCGGAGCTGATCCACGTGCCGACGCCGGGAGTCCTGATAGCCGATGCACGCAAAGTGACTGAGGGGCAGGTTTCCCAAGACTTCATGGCAGCCATCGCCCAGCATCGCCACTGGGACCGGCTGAATGTCGACGCCATCCCGGCGTGAGACTTCGAAGCCCGTTCAGGGACTCAGCGTGAGCCGGTGCACGTAGGTTGACGGGTTCATCTGCAACGGCCGGTATTGCACTGCGGCCCAGCGGTCCTTCATGTCGCGATAGCGCCCGGAAAACACCAGGCCGCTTTGCCCCGTCTGGTAAATGAAGCGTGAGTTCTCCAGGTCTGCGAGGTCATACACGGCCCGCAAAGAAGCGGCCTGCCTGTTGGCGAAAGGCGTCGCGTCCCCGGTCGCCCAGTACTGCCCCACGTTGACGGTAAAGGTATCGCCACCGGTGGGAACGCGGACATCAAAGAACTTAGCGAGCCAGGGCACGTTGCCAAATGGCTTGTGGGCAGACAGCGCGAAGTGCGCCCTGCCCCAGCTCCAGGCCTCTACGTCGTTCCCATAGGCTGCCTGGAGGCGATCCAGCGCCCGGTTCAGCGCAGCAGCAGACTGCGCCGCACAACCAGCGGTGCCGCACCATCCGGTGTCGTTACTCTCGAGAATGTCTTCCAGCGTGCTCCTGAAATGGCGCTTGCCGTAAAGGGCCTTGAACGTGGGCTCACCCAGTTTTGCACCGATGGTGCCCCGTGTCAGCTCGTCTACCCAGGCGGCAAACACCAGAGGTTCCGCCTGGTCGGCGCGCATGGTCCCGTCAAATCCCGCCATCTTGCGGCGTACTGCTTCTGCCAACGGATGGGCGGAAGACTGCGACAGCGTTTCCTGCAGGAAAGGCAAGAGCCGCACCGTGGCCGCCGAGTACTGGTCACCCTGTATTTTTTGCATGGACTCCATGGTGTGCCTGGGTGTGGCAGCCAGCAACTGTTCAATGCGGTTGTAGCGGTAAGGCACGGTCCAGTCCTGCCCGATGAAGAAGGGATAAGCAGGTGGCGTAATGCGCTGGTTCGCCGTAGACCACCAGCCCTTGGCCTCAATCGCCGGATTGGCGGCCTCGGGCGTCTGCGCATAAGGCACCCAGCCTGCCCAGTCGTAGCGCGCCTCCCACCCGGGGGACGGCGCGGTCCCGAGGATGTCGTTATCGGGTTTTCGCAGCGGTACCTTGCCGACCGCCTTGAAACCGGTTTGGCCGAAGACATCCGCGGTCACGACGTTTTGCATGGGCGAGTGATAGGCCGAAAATGCCGCAAGCAACTCCTGGGCAGACTGTGCCCGGTTAGCGCGCAGGCCTGCCAGCACGGTCTGGTTGTCGGCATCCAGGGCACTCCAGCGCAACGCGATCACATATTTGCGGATATCAAGCAGGTCGGCGTGCGACTTCTGGACATCGCTGAGAACGGGGCCGTGGCGGCTTTCTCGCACATTGAGCACCACATCGGGTTGACCCTTCACCTTGATCGTCTCGCTACGAACCTTGAAGTCCTCCCAGGCCGTGTCGGCGTTTGCGCCGCCAGCATGGGGTACGCGGTACTGCTGCGCATTGGCAGGATTAATCTGCTCCAGGTACAAATCCTGCACATCCGGGGCGGTGTTGGTGAAGCCCCAGGCCACCTTCCCGGTATGCCCCATCACCACAAAGGGCAAGCCGGGCAATGTCGCGCCGATCACGTCCAGCGCCGGCGCGCTACCGCCGTTCGCTGTCTTGCCTTCGGATGCCTGCAGCCGCGCGAAATACCAGACAGCCGGCGCAGACAGCCCCAGATGCGGGTCGTTGGCGAGCAGCGGCTTGCCGCTGTCGGTGTGGGAGCCCGCCACCACCCAGTTATTGGAGCCTTTGCCCCCTACGTTACCGAGTGCCAAGGCCCAATCGTTGATGTTCGAAGCCAGGGCTGCGACGTCCAGTGGTCGATTTTCAGCCTCAAATAGCCTCCTAGACCTTGACTGACGGGCGCTGGAAGCTATCTTTTTAGTAGCATCCGGGAGGTCGGACCGGTAAACGCCCAAGCCCGCATACAGCTTGGAAAAGTCCACTTTCGAGGCAGGCTGTTCGCCTGGGTAAGGCGGAAACAACTGCTGGAGTTCTGCGGGCTTCAGCAGCCGGGCCGCCGACAGGCGCGCGAACTCGGTGCCCCAGTTGCCGCCGAGGTCCAGCGCCATCATCAGCGACCATGCGACGCTGTCAGTGGGAGACCAGGCTTTGCCGGAAAGGCCTCCAGGTTTGACGCCCACGATATGGAACTCGGGAGACAGCGCCTGCGAAGAGCCTTGATAAAAAGCATTGATGCCGTCGCTGTAGGCCTGCATCGCATCGCGCCCCTCGGCCGGAAGGTTCTGCCATTGGCGCTCGGCGGCCTGCACAACACCCAGGGTGCGCAGCAACTTGTCGGTGTCAAGTGTGGCCGGGCCAAACACCTCGGACAGCTCACCGTGCATAACCCGCCGGTTGAACTCCAGCTGCCAGCCACGCTCCTGTGCATGGACATAACCAAGGGCAAACCAGGCGTCGTGGGGCGACTGGGCCTTGATGTGGGTGACATCCGCGGTGTCACGGGCAACCGATACGGGGCCACGCAAGCCCGCGGTCTGGAGTTCACCGTCGAGTGTCGGGAAGGTCCGGTAAATATAGAAACCCGCCACGGTGGTTGCGATCAGCAGCAACACCAGCAGCGCAGCAGAAATGCGTTTGAACCAGACCATCATGTTCCATCGGGTGATACGGATAGCGCAGCCAGGTGCCCATGGCGATGAGCAGTTGGCATGCCAGGCAGAATCTGGTCGGCCCTGCCGGAAAGACGCTATTTTGTTTGAAGATGGACTTTGCCGTCAGCAAACTTGAAACTGACGGTAGGCACCGTGAAGTCTTCAAAGGGAGCGCCCAGAGCAATCTCACCCTCTTGCAGCAACACACATTCCTGTCGGCGCAATGCCACGACAGCTGCGCTGTCGGAAAATCGCACCCAGGTGCCGTAACTGCTGACATCTTCAAGGTAAAACTTGCCGGCACGCCATTCAATTCTGGCGTGCCTGCGGGAAACGCGCGGATCTTGAACCACAAATTGCGCGTCGTGGTCTCGCCCCAGGAAAATCGGCAGCTCACCCGAGGCGAACTCGGTATTGATGTCCAGCCAGCACAACTCGATCGACGCCAGAGCCAGGGGCTGCGGGGCCGAGTGCGCCGTCAGGCTGGAAGGTACGGTAAATGATTCGGTCATGACTTCTGCCTGCCATTCGATGCGGTGGACCAGGCAGGCTTCGGTGCGGCCACGAATGTCCATGGCGCCAAGATTTCGGGAGCGTACGAGTGTGTCGGCTGGCAGCTTTTCGATGACGGCTTCGGTCGCGAGTATCTGGTCCGGGCCGGACAGATCGCTCAACCGGGAGGCCACATTGACGGCGTCGCCGAAGCAATCGCCGTCCTGCTCGACAATTTCACCCCGTGCCACGCCCAGCTGCAGCCGCATCTTGAGGTGCTCGGGCCAGTTCCGGATACGGTCGCGGTGAACCCGCTGCAGCTCGGTTACGGCGTCAACGGCGTCTGCGTTGTCTGGAAACACCACCAGCACACCGTCGCCCAGGTATTTCACAACGTGGCCGCGATAGGCCACGCTGACCTTGCCTATCCACTGCGTCAAACGTGTGATGGCCTGAGTTGCCTTGGCATTGCCCAGCGATTCAAAAACCCCGGTGCTTCCGGTGAGATCGGCAAAAACGACGGTGACTTCTGCCATAGGGTCTATGTAACTGCTTGTAGCTATCTTGCGCAATTAAAACATAAGCATGATTACGACAAGAAGAAATTGCGTGCCAAGACCCGCAACTGTAACTAAATGTTTTAATCTTCCATCCATCAGCAGCGTTGAACCAGGCGGCTCAAGCCACGGCGGCTTTTAGCTGAATGGCCTTGAATTCCAGAAATTCTTCAAAACCATAAACGCCGTTTTCGCGGCCATTACCCGATTGTTTGTAGCCACCAAACGGCGCCTGACCGTTGAAAGGTCCGCCATTGATATCCACCTGTCCCGTGCGCAAGCGGCGCGCCACTTTCATGGCCCGTTCGTCGGTGCCGCCCCACACCGCACCGCCAAGACCGTAAATGGTGCTATTGGCAATCGACACCGCCTCGTCCTCATCGTTGTAGGAAATAACGACCAGGACCGGGCCGAAAATTTCTTCCTGTGCCAGCGTGTCAGTTGCCTTGATCCCCAGGATGGTGGGTTGGACAAAATAGCCCTGCGCAAAATCAGGCGCCTCAGCACCGCCGGCAATCACATCCGCACCTTCTTCAATGCCGGTTCGGATAAAACCGAGGACGCGGTCACGCTGGGCTGCACTGACCAGCGGTCCGAGTTTGCTGGTTTCCACCAGGCTGGGGCCGATACTGAATTTCGCGACAGCTGCCTGTGCGAGCGCCTTGGCTTCCTCGTAGCGCCCGGCCGGCACCAGCATGCGGGTGTGGGCCGAACAGGTCTGGCCGCTGTTGAGCATGCAGGCCGATACAGTGCCTTTGACCGCAGCTTCGAAATTTGCATCTTCCAGGATGACACTGGCCGACTTCCCGCCGAGCTCGAGCGCTACCCGCTTGACCGACTGGCTGGCCAGTTCGCTCACACGTTTGCCTGCCCGGGTAGAGCCGGTAAAGCTCAGCATGTCGACTTCGGGATGCGTTGCCAGCACCTCGCCCACCACGGGGCCTACACCGTTGACCAGGTTGAACACACCGGGCGGCAGGCCGGCCTCATGAATGATTTCAGCCAGGATCATGGCGTTGACCGGGGCGATTTCGCTGGGCTTGAGCACCACGGTGCAACCTGCCGCCATGGCGGGGGCGATCTTGAGTGTGATCTGGCTGAGCGGGAAATTCCAGGGCGTGATGCACCCCACGACACCGATCGGCTCGCGTACCACGAGCGAGTTGCCGACCTGCTTTTCCCATTCGAACTGGCGGGCCACCTTGGCAAAGTTTCCCCAGTGCCATGCGGGCCCTCCTACCTGGACGGCCCGGGCCATCTTCAGGGGCATGCCCACCTCGCGCGCAATGGCCACGGCCAGGTCTTCGATGCGGGCCTTGATGCCGGCGGCCACCTTATCCAGGTAAGCAGCGCGCGTCTCGACGGGCAACGTAGACCATCCGTCAAACGCAGCCCGGGCCGCCAATACCGCAGCTTCTGCTTCCCCGACCGTACCGGACGGCACGGTTGCCATCACCTCTTCGGTACTGGAATCATGGACAGGAAGGGTCTCCGAAGACTGGGCTTTGACCCATTGTCCGTTGATGTAATGCGCGGGATAGGCGGTCATTGTGGTGTTCATGTTGGGTCTGGCTGGGGCTGAAAAGTTGAGCGAATGGTGGAAGGGTGACTTTTGTCTACAGCTGAAACTTAATGTAAGTCTAAAGATTTAAACGCTGTTCAATACCAGAATCGACTTGACATCTAGTTACTAACTCCTTGATTCATTTGTTGTTTTGCGTTAACCATTTCACACAAAACGTCTTGCAAATGAACCGCCGCAGTCTTAATCTAACAGAACAAACCGTTCCTCGGGAACGTGAACAAATACCCTACGGATGCCCGGTAGAAAGTTGTGAGACACATGCGCTGGTTAAAACCGAATCTGAAAAGCAGTTTCATGGCTTTGCTGGGCACTGGTGAAGTCACTGCTTCCGTTCTGGAAGACCGCACCGAAGAAATCCGCCAATTCATCCTGGATGAGCTTGGCGAGTTTGGTGAAAAGCACTACCCCAAGATCACGCGCCGCGTGCGCTACGCCCAAGACGTTCAAGGCCTGTGGTACACACGCGGCGACATCATGGCGGTGCTTGCTGCCATGCATGGCGAAACAGTTGCCCGCGAAAAAGTCAGCCGTATCAGCGACAAATTCAAGGGCATGCTGCCGCGCGGCCTCAGTTCCCGGTCCAGCCCCCTGACAACCTGACCTTCCAGCTTTCAGTTTTTTCGCTTTTTCCGCCTGTTTTTTCCGTTTTCTTCCTGGCCTCCAAGGCTATTTTTAAACCAGCTTCGTGCTGGTTTTTTTTTGCCCTGAACATCGCCGCCGGCAGTCAAGCTCAGCCAGGGCCAGCGTTTTAACGCCGGTTAGTGCTGGTGGCCCCAGAGCAGGAAGGCATCCCGGTCTTCTACCACCAAGGTGGTTTTGCAGCCCACCGGCAGCAGCACCTTGGTCGGCACGTGGCCGAACGGCAGGCCGGTCAACACGTGTGCCTTCACCTGCCCTTGAAGCCAGGCGATGGCGGTATCCAGCTTGAAGCCCTTGTCATTCGGCGCCAGCTTGTAGTTGGTGAACTGGCCAAAAACGATCGCCTTCTGCTGCGCCAGAATGCCGGCTTGCAACAGCTGCGTGAGCATGCGCTCCACCCGATAAGGGTGTTCGCCGACATCCTCAACAAACAGGATGCCGCCTTTGACGGCCGGCAGATAAGGCGTTCCCACCAGCGCAGACAGGATGGCGAGGTTACCACCCCAGAATACTGCGTCTTTAATGGTGAATCCGGCTCCAGCCTTTGCACCACGAGCGGAAGAAGCTATTAAATTCATAGCAGACTTGGGCAACTGCCAGCCGGTGCCTTCGCCCTGCCCCGTGATCAGGTCGTCAAAGCAGGCTTCCATGATGTCGTCAGGTGCTTCCGCGCCAAAGTCATCTAACGAAGGACCTGCCCAGGTCATCGCGCCGGTTTTGGCCAGCAAGGCCATCTGAAAGGCCGTGAAGTCGCTCAGGCCCACAAAACGCGTGCCTCCGGCAGCAGCTTTGGCGACCGCCTTGTAGTTGATCTTCGGCAGGATGCGGGTGAGGCCGTAGCCGCCGCGGGAGATCAGGGCGATGTCGGCCCCACTGGCTGCCGCACGGTGAATAGAGGCAAGCCGGGTTTCGTCGTCGCCGGCAAAACGCTGATGCTGCGCCAGTGCGTCGGTATCGATTTCAACTTCATGCCCCTGGGACTCGAGGCGCTTCACGCCACGCTTGAAACCTGCTTTGTCGCGCACCGCGCTGGAAGGGGAATAGATGTAGATATGTTTTTTCACGGATGCAAGTATCCCATCCCGCGAAGGACTTCGCCCCTTCCCTGCCGCGGATAGCAGCAGGTATAAACGGGTCAACCATGTTCCTTTACCTGCTTGACCTCTTCGGCGTTGCCGTGTTTTCAGTGAGTGGCGCACTGGCGGCAGGACGCCTGCAGCTTGATTTGCTGGGCGTGCTGGTCCTGGCCTCGCTGACGGCCATCGGCGGAGGCACCCTGCGGGACTTGCTAATGAACCGGCACCCGGTGTTCTGGATGGCCGACCCCACCTACCTGCTGGTGATCTGCGCGGCGGCACTGGGCACAGTGCTTTATGTGCAGCTCCTGCCGATTCCTGCGCAGGCCCTGCTGGTGGCCGATGCCTTCGGCCTGGCCCTGTTTGCCCTTTCAGGTGCGCAGCTGGCCGAGGCAGCGCGGCTGTCGCCCATCATCGTGGTGTTGATGGGCACCATGACCGGTGTGGCCGGCGGCGTGATGCGCGACATCTGCAGCAACCAGATCCCCCTGCTGCTGCGCCAGGACATTTATGCCAGCGCGGCGATTGCCGGAATTGTGCTGTACCTGGCTCTGAAGACGCTGGGCCTGAAACCCTCCTGGGCGTTCAGTATCGGGCTGGTGGCCGTGGCAGCGCTGCGGCTGAGCGCTATCTTCCTGGGCTGGCACTTGCCGGTCTTCAAGCTGGCGGGCTGAAAAAACGCGCGGCTTGCTGCGCAATCGGCTCACCGTGCTCTTGCACAAAGTGGCCGGCCCGCGGCAGCATCACGGGCTCGCCGCAACCGCGGATCAGGGCTTGCAGTTCTTTCATAACGGGCGGGCCCAGCACCGGGTCTTGCGCACCCACCACCATCCATGTCCGGCCGGTCCAGTCGTTGTGCCAGAAGGCGCGCGCCTGGCGTGAAATGGCCGCGCCGTCAGCATCAGGTGCATCCGGCACCATGGGCGGGAACGCGCGCAGCGCGGCGCGATGCCCTTTGTCCGGGAACGGCGCGTTGTAGGCCGCGCACTCTGCGGGGCTCATCTGCAGGTTGCCGCGCGCAAAAAGGCGCGCCACATCAAACTCGGGGTTCCTGGCGCACATCTCGCGCCAGGCCACAAAGCCTGCAGGCAATGGAGCATCCCCGGTGCCCAGCATGGTGTTCATGACCAGCAGGCCTTTGTAGCGATGCTGCGCGGCCATCGGCAGCGTCAGGCCCAGCAAGCCGCCCCAATCCTGCACCACCAGCACTACGTTCTGCAGATCCAGTTTTTCCACCAACTCGAGCAGTATCTGGCGATGGGCGCTGAAGCTATGAAAGCTGTCCTTCTTGGGCTTGTCACTTTTGCCAAACCCGACCATGTCCGGGGCAACAACGCGGTGCCCGGCTTGCAGCAGCGGCGGGATCATCTTGCGATAAAGATAGCTCCAGGCCGGGTTGCCGTGCAGGCACAGAAAGGTCAGGCCGCCTCCTTCGCCCTTGTTCCCACTGTCGCCTTCGTCGAGGTAATGCATGCGCAGCCCCTGCAGCGCCGGCAGGTCGCTCACATAACGGGGCTGCCAGGGGTAGCCCGGCAGGGCCTCAAACGCGACGTCGGGCGTGCGCAATGCATCGTCACGCAGCGGATGGGCCAGCCGTGATGCCTCGCGCTGCTCATCCCTGCGCCGGCGAAAAAACTCCTGCAGCAGTGCGCTGCATTCCGCAGCCAGCACCCCGCCCTGCAGGTGGGTCTGGTGGTTCAGCCGGGACTCGGAAAACAGGTCGATGACCGAGCCGGCGGCGCCGGTCTTGGGATCGGTCGCGCCGAACACCACGCGTTTGAGCCGGGCATGCAGCATGGCGCCGCTGCACATGGCGCAAGGTTCCAGCGTCACAAACAGTTCGCAATCGTCCAGCCGATAGTTACCCAGCGCCTGGGCCGCCGCACGCAACGCCACGATCTCGGCATGTGCTGTCGGGTCGTGCCCGTCCACCGGGGCGTTACGGCCCGTGGCAATGATCTCGCCACGCCGCACCACCACTGCGCCCACAGGCACTTCACCCGACCCGGCTGCCTGACGGGCCTGCGCAAGCGCCTGCTGCATGAAGATGATGTCATTCATTTGCTATTATTTTCATAGCTGCTTGCGCTCGTCCTGCAAGGGCCATAGCCTGTTTCTTATTGAATTACTTGTCGTCCTGCGACGGCCGGGGCTGCTGCATCAGGCTTTCCACGGACTGTTTGACCTGCTGCTGCACTTGCCGGCTTTGTTCTTGCGGCGTGGCGCCGCCAGAGACTGCAGGCACGCCGGCCGCCGGTGGGCCGGCCAGTTGGCTGCCCAGCTGCTTCTTGACCAGGAACCCCACGATGGCCAACACGACCAACAAGCTCACGATGCTGAACATGGCGCGCATTTCAGGCCTCCGTTGACGTGTTGCTTGTGCCGGCCATGCCCAGGCGGGCCATCCAGTTGGCCAGGCCGCGCTCGTTTTCATTGCCGGCCGCGTAAATGGCCTTCATCGCTGCGTGGGACTCGGGCCTGTGCTGGTTGATCTTGACCTTGCATTGCAGATCGGTCACCTGCAATTCAAAGGCCACAATGCCGGCCAGCATTTTGTGGGCAAACTCTTCGCCCAGGCCACGCCATTGCTCGGCGTAAGGTGGCTCATGGTCGCCAATCAGCTTTTTAAGCAGGCGGTCTTTTGCCAGGGGATCTTCGATCAGCGTGGCCTGCACGGTGCAATGCACGGCCAGGTAGTTCCAGGTCGGCACCCGCGCCAGATCCGGGTAGACCTTGGGCGACAGGTAGGCATGAGGCCCGAGAAAGGTGGCCACGGCCTGCGGTCGTGCCTGCAGGTAGCGCCAGTGCGCATTGGGCTTGGCTACATGGCCCAGCAGCACCAACTGATCGCCGCGATCTTCCAGATGCAAGGGCAAATGCGTGACATACGGAAGACCAGCGTCATCGACACTGATCAAGCTGGCAAAGGGGTGTTCCTGGATCAGCGCCGCAGCCTTTGCGCGGTCGCCTTTGAATTGGGGCGGCATGTACATGGGCTGAAGCATAGGCCAAAAAACGGATTTGGCGGCGGCTTGATCAGCCGGAAATTTCCCCGGAATCTGTTACCGCGGGCTCAGGGGCGCAATGGCCAGCGGGCCAGTGGAACGTGCAGCGTCTGGCCGATCAGGCTGCGCACAAGGATAAACTCGCCGGCCGTCCAGGTGATGGGCTCGACCACTTGTTCGGCCACCGCGCGGTCGTCATAGAGCAAAGTGACATGGGGCGTGTAGGCCGGTTTCGCCCAGCGCCCCAGCCCGGCCTTGGTCATCTCAATGCCCAGCGCCCGCTGGAACGCCATCAGGTCGGCAAGGCCAGCGTCACCGCGCAGGACAAAAGGCCGGTTGCGCGGAGAACTGGAGAAACTTGCGGCCCGGTCAAAGGTGACAGAGAACGGCTGCGATTTGACCGCAGCGGCAGCTTGGCCCGCCATATCGACAACGCCTTGGGGCAGGCCCGCGTAATCGCCCAGATGGTGGAGCGTGATGTGAAAGCGCCCGGTTTTCAGCGGTGCACCATGCAGGCCGTGTTCTGTCCGCAATTGCCGGGCACACTGCGCAATACGCTCGGCGGTCTCAGCATCAGGAAAGAGCGCGAAAAACAGCCGGTCCGTCGGCGCCGGCGTGTCATCAAAGCCGGGTAATGCGGATTGCCCGGACATGGGTCTCAGCTCCTCATTCCCACTCAATCGTAGCCGGCGGCTTGCTGCTCACGTCGTAGGTCACGCGGTTGATGCCGCGCACTTCATTAATGATGCGGCCCGAGACCTTTTTGAGCAGCGCGTAAGGCAGCTCGGCCCAGTCGGCCGTCATGAAGTCGCTGGTTTGCACCGCGCGCAGGGCCACCACGTAGTCGTAAGTCCGGCCGTCGCCCATCACGCCCACGCTTTTCACCGGCAAAAACACGGTGAAAGCCTGGCTGGTGAGGTCGTACCAGGTTTTACCCGTCGCGGCATCCTTGAAGTTGCGCAGCTCTTCGATGAAGATCGCATCGGCACGGCGCAAGAGGTCTGCATACTCCTTCTTGACTTCGCCCAGGATGCGCACGCCCAGGCCGGGGCCGGGAAATGGATGGCGGTACACCATGTCGTGCGGCAACCCGAGAGCGACGCCCAGTTCGCGGACTTCATCCTTGAACAACTCGCGCAAAGGCTCGAGAAGCTTGAGACCCAATTGCTCAGGCAGGCCGCCGACGTTGTGATGGCTCTTGATGGTGACGGCTTTTTTGCTTTTGGCGCCGCCGGATTCGATCACGTCGGGGTAAATCGTGCCCTGGGCCAGCCATTTGGCGCCCTTGTGGCCGCCGGTGCCGGCCTTGAGCCGGGCCGCTTCGGCCTTGAACACCTCAACGAACTCGCGGCCGATAATCTTGCGCTTGGCTTCGGGTTCGCTGACGCCTGCCAGGTGGCCGAGGAACTGGTCGCTTGCATCGACACGGATCACGTTGGCGTGCAGCTTGCCGACAAACATCTCCATGACCATGTCGCCCTCGTTCAGGCGAAGCAGGCCGTGATCGACGAACACGCAGGTCAGTTGGTCGCCGATAGCGCGGTGGATCAGCGCCGCAGCCACTGAGGAGTCAACACCACCGGAAAGGCCCAGGATGACTTCCTCGTCACCCACTTGCGCGCGGATTTTCTCGACCGCCTCGCTGATGTAATCGCCCATGACCCAGTCCTGGCGGGTGCCGCAGATGCCCAGCACGAAGCGTTTGAGGATGGCGTTGCCCTGCTTGGTGTGCGTGACTTCGGGGTGAAATTGCACCGCGTAAAAACGGCGGTCTTCATCGGCCATGCCGGCGATGGGGCAGGAATCGGTCGAGGCCATGAGCTTGAAGCCCGGCGGCATTTCGGTGACCTTGTCGCCGTGGCTCATCCAGACGTCGAGCATGCCCTGGCCTTCGGGCGTGGTGTAGTCGGCGATATCCTTGAGCAGGGCGGTGTGGCCGCGGGCCCGCACGTCGGCGGAGCCAAACTCGCGTTTGTGGCCGCCTTCGACCTTGCCGCCCAGCTGGTGCGCCATGGCCTGCATGCCGTAGCAGATGCCCAGCACCGGCAAGCCCAATTCAAACACCGCTTGCGGCGCCTTGTCGGTGGTTTCTTCGTAGATGCTGGCGTGGCTGCCGGACAGGATGATGCCCTTGAGCGTGCCGTCTTTGGCGTATTCGCGAACCCAGTCGTCGCTGACGTCACAGGGATGAACTTCGCAAAATACATGGGCGTCGCGCACGCGGCGGGCGATCAGCTGGGTGACCTGGGAGCCGAAATCAAGAATGAGTATTTTCTGGTGCTGCATGAGGGTGTTACTCCAAGGCAAAAAAAGAAAAAGGCGTCTGGTTCATCAGACGCCTCAGGCCGCTTTCAGGCTCAATCAGCCCGGTAGTTCGGCGCTTCCTTGGTAATCTGCACGTCGTGGACATGGCTTTCGCGGATGCCGGCGGAGGTGATCTCCACGAACTCGGCCTTGTCTCGCATGTCCTCGATGGTGGGGCAACCGCAGTAGCCCATGCTGGCCCGCAGACCGCCGGCCATCTGGAACACGATGGCGACCATGGAGCCCTTGTAGGGCACGCGGCCTTCAATGCCTTCGGGGACCAGCTTGTCGGCGTTCGGGTTGCCGGTGCTGGACTCCTGGAAATAACGGTCTGCGCTGCCTTGCTGCATGGCGCCAATGCTGCCCATGCCGCGGTAGCTCTTGTAGCTGCGGCCCTGGAACAGGATCACTTCACCCGGCGCTTCTTCGGTGCCGGCGAACATGCCACCCATCATCACCGTGTTGGCGCCCGCCGCGATGGCCTTGGCGATATCGCCGCTGTAGCGGATGCCGCCGTCTCCGATCAACGGAACGCCGGTGCCGCGCAAAGCCGTGGCGACGTTGTCGATGGCCATGATCTGCGGCACGCCCACACCCGCAACGATGCGGGTGGTGCAGATGCTGCCGGGGCCGATGCCGACCTTGACGCCGTCGGCGCCGGCTTCCACCAGTGCCAGCGCCGCAGCGCCGGTGGCGATGTTGCCGCCAATCACATCAACTTTGGGGTAGTTCTGCTTGACCCAGCGGACCCGGTCGAGCACGCCTTTGCTGTGGCCGTGGGCGGTGTCCACCACAATGGCGTCGACGCCGGCTTTGACCAGCGCCTCGACGCGTTCTTCGGTACCCTCACCCACCCCGACAGCGGCACCCACGCGCAGCTTGCCGTGCAAGTCACGCGCGGCATTCGGAAAGGTTGTCTGTTTGGTGATGTCCTTGACGGTGATCAGGCCCTTGAGCTCGAAATCGTCGTTGATCAGCAGCACACGCTCGAGGCGGTGTTTGTTCAACAAGGCCTTGGCGTCGGCCAATGAAGCGGTTTCAGAAATGGTGATCAGGCGCTCGCGCGGTGTCATGATGGTGCTGACCGGCACATCCATGCGGGATTCGAAGCGCATGTCGCGCCCCGTGACGATGCCGACGACCTTGCCCCCATCAATCACGGGAAAGCCGGAAATGCCGAGTTGCTCGCTGAGTGCCATGACCTGGCGCACAGTATGCGTGGGGGTGATGACCACCGGATCGCGCAGCACACCGCTCTCGTAGCGCTTGACCTTTGCAACCTCGGCGGCCTGCTGCTGGGGCGTCAGGTTTTTGTGAACAATACCTATGCCGCCTTCCTGCGCAATGGCAATGGCAAGCCGGGCTTCGGTGACCGTATCCATCGCTGCCGACACAAGCGGCAGATTCAGGCGGATATTTCGGGAGAACTGGGTGGAAAGTGAAGTGTCCTTGGGCAGGACCTGGGAGAACGCTGGCACCAACAATACGTCGTCGAAGGTGAGCGCTTTGCCGAGTAGGCGCATAGGGATGGCTCCAAAAACACGATTGTACCCTTGTCGTCACACGCCGTCGGTACTTACCCCTAGCATCCCTTCACGGCCTTCGCCCCTGTGTGCCAAGTGGTTGTAAAAAAGCCGCTTTACCCTTCAGCCGCAAGAAAACCGGACGGCACGGCGCTACACTGGTGAAATGCACTTCAAATCCGTTTTTCGCCCCCTCCTGCTGGCGCTCGCCTGCGGGTCATTTTCGCTGACAGCGTTCGCCCAATGGCAGTGGATCGACAAAGATGGCCGCAAGGTCTACAGCGACCGTTCGCCGCCCGCCGAAATCCTGGAAAAAAACATCCTGAAGCGACCGGGTGGCATGGCGCGAACGGCAGCGGCCCCTGATCCCGCCCCAAGTGCAGCCGATCCGGCTGCCCCGGCAGCGTCTGCGCCCGCCGGTAAAGCCAGTGCGCCCAAGCTGTTGTCCGGCAAGGACAAGGACCTTGAGGCCAAGAAGAAGCAGGCTGAGACAGAAGAAGCCGCCAAGAAGAAGGCCGAGGAAGAGAAAATAGCCAAAGCCAAGGCCGAAAATTGTGACAATGCAAAGCGCAACATGGCGACATTGCAATCGGGCGTACGCATCACTGCCGTCAATGGCAAAGGTGAACGGGAAGCTATGGACGATACGAAGCGCGCAGCCGAAGTCAAGCGCGTCCAGGAAGCCATTGATAGCAGCTGCAAATAACAAGCAGCTTCTGCGATGTTCGCCAAACATCGCTGGCGGCCACGGCTAATATCCGGCTTTCGCCCCCGCTCTTTTTTTAGCGAACAGCCCGGCGCTTTTGGCGCCCTGCCGGCTGAAACGTTCGCGGCGCGCAACCTTTGGATCCACCCGAAGACCGCGGTAGACCTCAACCCTGTCATGGTCATGCAGCGCATGCCCCAGGGTGGTTTTACGGCCCCAGATACCGACGACCGGGTGGCCGCCCTGCCGCAACTCCGGGAATTCATCAAAAAGCCCGGCCGCAGCAAGCGCCTGCGCCACCGTTGTGCCCGCCGCCAGCTCCAGCACCCACTCGCGAACCTGCCGCGGCGCCGCTGAATAGACCAAGGTGACTTTGAGCGGCGCGCCGCCCTCAGGCTTCGCCATAAACGTCTTCAGCCCTTTTGACAAAGGCATCCACCAGGCTTCCCGCTATTTTTTCGAAGACGGGACCGACCAGCGCCGCCAGCGCGGCATTGTCAAAGTCATAACGCAGCGTGAAATCCACCTTGCAGGCTCTTTCATCGGCCTTGCCGACAGGCGTGAAATCCCAGTGGCCGTCGAGCTTTGAAAACGGGCCGTCGACCAGTTTCAGGCTGACCTTCCGGTTTTTTTCGTGTGTGTTGCGGGTGGTGAAGCTTTGCGTCAGCCCGGCCAGCGAGATGCCGACCTTCGCTGTCATGCCGCGCGCGTCTTCCTCCAGCACAGCGGCCTGGTCACACCATGGGAGAAACTCGGGATACCTGGCGACATCAGTGACCAGCCCAAACATTTCGGCGGCGCTGTACCAGATTAAAACGGACTTGTGAACGGTTTTCATACAATCGAGGGCTGGGCGCAATTGTATTAGCCACTTCGCGGGCACTGTACTTTTCAGATTTCGCCCTTACCTTTTATCCATGGCCACCAAAGAAGCATCCTCCTCCAAAAAAACGGCCGCAACGCCCTCTGCCAATCTCTCACCCAAGGCAGCGGCGGCCGCCGTGCGCATTGCCGACAATAAAAAGGCGCTTTTCAATTACCAGATTGAAGAGCGCTTTGAGGCGGGCATGGTGCTTGAAGGCTGGGAAGTGAAGTCCCTGCGCGAAGGCAAGGTCCAGCTTACCGACGGCTATGTCGTTATTCGCAACGGCGAACTCTTCATCATCGGCTGCCAGATCAACCCGCTGGGCACGGCGTCCACTCATGTGCGTCCCGACTCGGTGCGCACCAAGAAGCTGTTGATGCACAAGGAAGAGATCCGCCGCCTGATCGGAAAGGTCGAGCAAAAAGGTTTCACGCTGGTGCCGCTGAACATGCACTGGAAAGCCGGCAAGGTGAAATGCGAGATCGGCCTGGCCAAGGGCAAGGGTGAGCACGACAAGCGCGACACCATCAAGGACCGTGAAGGCAAGCGCGAGGTCGAGCGCGCGATGAAGTCCCGCAACCGCTAGGGCTTGCTCCAAAACGCGGCGTCCGCCGCTTGCCCTTCTCCGGGAATCGTGGAAGTATGTTTCGAGTAAGCCCGGGTCTGCCGGTGTTTATGCTTGTGCAGCCATCCGCTGTTATTCACCGGAGCTTTTCCATGAAATTCCTGACGACCGCCTTGTTGACCGCCGCCCTGCTGGGCGGCTGCGCCTCCACGACATCAAAACATCCCGCCACCGTCGCCGATGGCGTGCTGGTCGGGCCCAACGGCATGACGCTTTACACCTTCGACCGCGACACCGCCGGTAGCGGCAAGTCGGTCTGTAATAGCCAATGCGCGGCCAACTGGCCGCCCCTGGTGCCCACTGCGACAGCCCAGCCGCTGGGCGACTACACCATCATCACCCGTGATGATGGCAGCCGGCAGTGGGCGATAAAGGGCAAGCCGCTGTACTACTGGGTCAAGGACGCCAAGCCCGGGGACAAGACCGGCGACAACGTCATGAATGCCTGGCGCGTCGCCCGTCCCTGAGCAAACGACTCAGAGCCCGCGCAGCGGGTGTTCGTCCGCCGTCCAGGGGCTGGCGAAAAAAGCCTGGGTCATTTCCGGCTTCACGTCTTCGATGCGCGCGGGCATCCACTGCGGCTTGTAGTCCTTGTCAACGGCCAGCGCGCGTATGCCTTCTACCGTTTCGCTGGCTGCGCCGGGACGCAGGTGAAAGCATTGGTACACCATGTCGCGCTCCATGCGCAGGTCGTCGGCCAATGTCATGGTGCGGGCGCGGCGGATTTGCTCCAGTGTCACATGCAGCATCAGCGGTGAACGTTTGCGCAGCGTGGCGGCGGTCTTCAGCGCCCAAGGGTCGGTTGAAGCTTCCAGCGCATCCACGATGTGTTTGACCCGTGCCAGTGAAAAATAGGCATCAAGATGGCCGCTAACCGAAACAGGACGGGCGCTACCAGCTATCAATTCAGTAGCAATCCACTGCTTAGCCCCAGCGGCTGATGCGAAAGCCCGGCCGCCCAGGGCTTCCCAAAGTGCCGGCAGGCGGGCGGCTTCCAGCTTGACGTCCGCCAGACCGTAGCCGATGGCTTCATCTGCACCGATCACGTCACCCGTGAGTGCCAGGTACTCGCCGGCGTGGCCCGGGCAGCGGCTCAGGAAGTAGCCACCGCCGACGTCCGGAAACAGGCCGATGTTTGTTTCCGGCATGGCCATTTTGGTGTGCTCGGTGACGACGCGCACCTTGGCGCCCTGGCTGATTCCCATACCGCCGCCCATGACCACGCCGTCCATAAAGGCGATGTAGGGCTTGGGATAGTTGTGGATCAAGTGGTTGAGCGCGTATTCCTCGGTGAAGAAGTCCTCCAGCGCGGAATCGCCCGCGAACACCGCCTGATGGAAAAAGCGGATGTCGCCGCCCGCGCAAAAACCGCCGAAGAGGCTCTCGGGCGTGCCGGGCTGGCCCTTTTTGTTGGTGCCGCGTATCGCCACCACATGAACCTCAGGGTCGTCGCGCCAGTCCAGCAAGGCGGCGGACAGGTCGCGGATCATGGCCAGCGACAACGCATTGAGCGCCTTGGGACGGTTCAGGGTGATGAGCCCGGCGCTGCCGCGACGCTCGACCAGCACATCGTTTCCACTGACAGTATTCATGCCCGCTGCCTCCATCCGACCAGTTCATTGACCACCAGCGCACCTATAACCAGCGCGCCGCCTGTCAGCACGCTCGCGCCGGGCACCTCACCCGCGCCGAACCAGGCCAGCAAAATACCAAAAATCACTTCCAGCAGCGCCAGCAGGGCGACTTCCGGCGCCTTGAGAACGCCGGCGCACATCACCGACAGCACGCACGGGATGGCCAACTGAACCAGGCCCAGCAAGGCCAGCAGGCCGACGTCATGTGGCGTGGCGGAAAACGGGAACGACAAGGGCAAGGTGGCCAACGATGAGATCACCGCCCCCACCAGCACGGCAGGCACCAGGTCGATGTTCTTGCCGTGGGCACGGCTGTGCTGCACCACCGTCCAGTTGCTGGCGCTCGCCAGCGGCACCATCAGGGCTACCAGCGTGCCGCCCAGGTGACTGGAAAGGTCCATCTGCCCGCCGTACATCCACGCAATACCGGCGCCCGCCATGGCAATGGCCAGCCAGGTGCGGCCGGGAATGCGGTGACCGATAAACGCGCGCGCCAGCAAAGCCGTGATGAAGGGGCTGACCGCCATCGTCACCAGCACATTGGCCACCGTGGTGAGCGTCAGCGCCACCATGAAAGCCGTGAACATCACGCTCCAGCAAAAGCCGGAAATCCAGAGTGCCGAGCCGCCGTTGCGGATTTTGGTGAACACCGCCCTGCCCTGCCACAGCGGCAAGATCACCAGCAAAGAGACCACGGTGAAAAAGCTGCGCCAGAACGTGACTTCAAAACTGCGGGCCGATTCGAGGTGACGCGTGACCACACCCGCAATCGACCACATCATGGTCACGAAGATCATCAAAAAAACAGCTTTGGAATGCGTGAGTTTCATAGGCTGGTTATCAATTCAGGCGGCTATGCGTACACAAAAAAGTTAAAAAGGCCGCTGGAGCTTGCACACACAGCGGCCTGGTTTCCAGCGATTCACCCCGCAACCCGGTGGGTCCCTGTCCCATTCCAGCAGGGGCCGCGGGACCGGCTTTGCCGGACCGCAGGCGCAGCGGCCACCTCGGGGGGCAGCGCATTACACGAAGTGAAAAGCGTGGGGGCTCATTAAGACCTGCCTGCGCGCTTGCGATCGCTCTCTTTGAGGTGGCGCTTGCGCAGGCGAACCGACTTGGGCGTGATTTCAACCAGCTCGTCGTCCTCGATGAACTCAACGCCGTATTCGAGCGTGAGTTCGATAGGCGGCGTGATCTTGATCGCGTCTTCCTTGCCGCTGACGCGGAAGTTGGTCAGCTGCTTGGTACGCGTGGCGTTCACCACCAGGTCGTTGTCGCGGCTGTGGATGCCGACGATCATGCCTTCATACACCGGGTCATTGGCACGCACAAACATGCGGCCGCGGTCGTCCAGCTTGCCCAGGGCGTAGGTGAAGATCTCACCGTCGTCCATCGAGATCAGCACACCGTTTTTACGGCCGCCGATTTCGCCCTTGTGCGCTTCGTAGCTGTCGAAGATGTTGGAGATCAGGCCGGAACCACGCGTCAGGTTCAGGAACTCGTTGGTAAAGCCGATCAGGCCACGCGCCGGGATGCGGTACTCAAGGCGCACACGGCCTCGGCCGTCCGGCTCCATGTTCACCAGTTCGCCCTTGCGCTCGCCCAGTGCCTGCATCACGCCACCCTGGTGCTGATCTTCGATGTCGGCCGTGACCAGCTCAATAGGCTCGTGCTTTTCACCGTTGACGTCCTTCATCACGACGCGCGGCTTGGACACCGCCATTTCGAAGCCTTCGCGGCGCATGTTTTCCAGCAGGATGGTCAGGTGCAACTCGCCGCGGCCCATGACTTCAAAGATGCCTTCTTCGTCGGTCTCGCTGACGCGCAGGGCCACGTTGTGCTGCAGTTCTTTTTGCAGGCGGTCCCAGATCTGGCGGCTGGTGACGTACTTGCCTTCGCGGCCGGCCAGAGGGCTGGTGTTGACGCAGAAATTCATGGTCAGAGTCGGTTCATCGACCTTGAGCATGGGCAGCGGCGCGGGGTTGGTCGGGTCGGTGATCGTCACGCCGATACCGATGTCGGTCAGGCCATTGATCAACACGATCTCGCCGGGGCCGGCTTCCGTGGCCTGCACGCGTTCCAGGCCCTGGAATGTCAGCACCTGGTTGACGCGGCCTTTGACGGCCTTGCCGTCCGGGCCTTCCATGACCACCACATCCATCATGGGCCTGATCGTGCCCTGGCTGATACGGCCGACGCCGATGCGGCCGACGAAGGTCGAGAAATCGAGAGCGGAAATCTGCAATTGCAGCGGCGCAGCGGGGTCGCCCTTTTGCGCAGGCACATGCTTGAGGATGGTATTGAAGAGCGCCGACATGTCGGGGCCCCACTGCTCGTTCGGCGGGCCTTCTTCGAGTGACGACCAGCCGTTGATGCCGGAGGCGTACACCACGGGGAAATCGAGCTGCTCGTCGGTGGCGCCCAGCTTGTCGAACAGGTCGAAAGCGGCGTTGATGACCTTGTCGGGGTTGGCGCCCGGCTTGTCGACCTTGTTGACCACCACGATGGGCTTGAGGCCCAGGGCAAGTGCCTTCTTGGTCACGAAGCGCGTCTGGGGCATGGGGCCTTCCTGCGCATCGATCAGCAGCACCACGCCGTCGACCATGGACAGCGCGCGCTCCACTTCACCGCCGAAGTCGGCGTGGCCCGGGGTGTCGACGATGTTGATGTGCGTGCCTTCCCAGGTCACGGCGCAGTTCTTGGCCAGGATGGTGATGCCGCGTTCTTTTTCGATGGCGTTGTTGTCCATCACGGTGTCGACCACTTTTTCGTGCTCGGCGAAGGTGCCGGACTGACGCAGCAGCTGGTCAACCATGGTGGTTTTGCCATGGTCAACGTGGGCGATGATGGCGATATTGCGGATTTGGTTATGGCTCATGGTTGGCTTTCAGGAAGACTCGAAACGGTACGGGGTTAATGTTGGAAAGAAGAAGCCGCAACGCCTGTGGGCGCGGCAGCGAAATCGGGTGTGGAGCGTTCAGCCGGCGTTCTGGCGGCTTGCAAAATGTCCTGTATTTCAATCGGGCTCAGCAAACGCTGCGGAATCAATTCGTCGGCCGTGACATGGGCCGAGCCCAGGAACGCCGGCGGCTCGGTGCCATAGACCTGCACCAGCGGCGCATCGGCGCCCCACTGCCCGGGTTCGCCCCGGCGGCGCAAACCACTTAAAAACCGCCCTGCATTGTCGGCGTCCAATGTGACAGACGGGTACGCCGACACCAGCGACTGCGCCGGCAGCAGGCAGGCTTCGCGCTCGGGCTCGGTCATGGCTTCCAGGGCAGGCAAAGTCACGCACTGCTGCGCCGTGTAGCCGCCGGTCTCCAGCCGCCTGAGCGATCCG
This sequence comes from Polaromonas sp. P3_B4, assembly GCF_056402835.1. Lineage (NCBI taxonomy): Bacteria > Pseudomonadati > Pseudomonadota > Betaproteobacteria > Burkholderiales > Comamonadaceae > Polaromonas > Polaromonas sp. P3_B4. The sequence continues at coordinate 1,283,265 of NZ_JBFUGQ010000001.1, read as the reverse complement.
AGATGCGCGCCGCAGCCAATGGCTTCGCCAATGTCTTCACCGAGCGTGCGGATGTACGTTCCCTTGCTGCAGGTCACTATGATTTTGATAGCTGCTTGCGCACGACTGTCCTGGGTTGCAGCCATATTCAGCTTGAAAATCGTGATGTTGCGCGCTTCCCGCTCCACCTCTTGCCCCTTGCGGGCGTACTCATACAGCGCTTTGCCGTCTTTCTTGAGCGCCGAGTACATGGGCGGAACCTGTGCTTGCGGGCCAGTGAAACGTTCCGTCAGTGACTCCAGCAAGGCCGGCGTGATTTCGGGCACGGGCCGGGTCTCAATCACGTCGCCTTCGGCGTCGGCCGTGGTGGTTTTCTGGCCCAGCAGCAGCACCGCTTCGTACGTCTTGTCGGCGTCGAGCTGGATCTGGCTGAACTTGGTGGCCGCGCCAAAACACAACGGCAACACGCCGGTGGCCAACGGATCGAGCGTGCCTGTGTGACCGGCCTTGTCGGCGCGCAGCAGCCATTTGGCCTTCTGCAAGGCCTGATTGCTCGACAGGCCCAGCGGCTTGTCGAGCAGCAGCACGCCGTGCACGGGACGTCGCTGGATTTTCTGGCCCTTCGAAGGGATGGAAGAAGTTTGCGTCATAGTTTCCGACAGGCTCAACGCACGGGCTGGCCCGGGCGCGTCGTTGGCACCGTTGTCCCTGAACCTGTCATCAAGGGGAACGGCGCGAACTCAGTCGTCTTGCGCGCGGGAGGAAACCGCCTTGGCAATCAAGGCGTTCATGTCGGCCGCACGTTCGGTCGTGCGGTCGAAGTGGAAATGCAGCGTCGGCACGGTGTGCGTCATCAACCGCTTGAAGAGGCCATTGCGAAGGAAACCGGCGGCCTGGTTGAGCGCTTCTTCGCACTCTTTCGGGTCACCGACAAGCACACTGAAAAACACTTTCGCATGCGCATAGTCGGCCGTCACCTCGACGGCCTGCACGGTCACCATCCCGACCCGGGGGTCTTTGAGTTCGCGCGCGATCAGCTCCGTCAGATCGCGCTGGATCTGATCGGCGACGCGAAAACCGCGATTCGGGGTGGAAGATTTTTTACGCATGTCAAAAAAATGGTGAGGTCTGCGGAAAGGCTGGCAGCCAGGGGCTGCCGGCCAGCCGGGATCAGACTTCCAGTGTCCGCGCCACTTCCCTGATTTCAAAGAATTCCAGAATGTCGCCAACCTGGATATCGTTGTAGTTCTTGATGTTCAAACCGCACTCGAAGCCTTCCTTGACTTCCTTGGCGTCGTCCTTGAAGCGCTTGAGCGAGTCGAGTTCGCCCGTGAAGACGACCACGTTCTCGCGCAGAAGGCGCAGGCGCGCGGTGCGGCGAACCACCCCGGCGGTGACCATACAGCCGGCGATCGAGCCGATCTTGCTGACCTTGAACACCTGGCGAATCTCGGCATTGCCGATGACTTCTTCCTTCTTGTCCGGTGTCAGCATGCCCGACATCGCGGCGCGAAGTTCGTCCACAGCGTCATAAATGATGTTGTAGTAGCGAATGTCCACGCCGTTGTTTTCGGCCTGCTTGCGGGCCTGGGCATCGGCGCGGGTGTTGAACCCGATCACCACGGCCTTGGAGGCGATCGCCAGGTTGACGTCGGACTCGGAAATGCCGCCGACACCGGAGTACACGAGCTGGACCTTGACCTCTTCGGTCGAAAGCTTCAGCAGCGACTGGGCCAGCGCTTCCTGCGAGCCTTGCACATCGGCCTTGATGATGATGGGCAACATCTTGACTTCGCCGGCGCCGATATCGGAGAACATGTTCTCCAGCTTGGCGGCCTGTTGCTTGGCCAGCTTGGTATTGCGGAACTTGCCGGCACGGTAGGTGGAGATCTCACGGGCACGGCGCTCGTCGAGCATGACCATGAATTCATCACCGGCTTGCGGCACTTCCGTCAGACCCTGAATTTCCACGGGAATCGACGGGCCTGCCGTTTTGATCGGCTTGCCGTTTTCGTCCAGCATGGCGCGCACGCGGCCATAGGTCGAACCGGCCAGCACCACGTCGCCGGCTTTCAGCGTTCCCGCCTGAATCAGCACGGTCGCCACGGGGCCACGGCCCTTGTCGAGGCGGGCTTCGATCACCAGGCCCTTGGCCAGTGCATCCACCGGCGCCTTGAGTTCAAGCACTTCTGCCTGCAGCAGCACCTGTTCGAGCAAGGCATCGACACCGGCGCCGGTATGGGCAGAGACGCCGACAAACGGAACGTCGCCGCCGAACTCTTCGGGAATCACTTCTTCGGTGACCAGCTCGCCCTTGACGCGCTCCATGTTGATACCAGGCTTGTCGATCTTGTTGATCGCCACCACGATGGGAACACCGGCCGCCTTGGCATGCTTGATGGCTTCCTTGGTCTGCGGCATCACGCCGTCGTCGGCCGCCACCACCAGAATCACGATGTCGGTCGCCTGGGCGCCGCGGGCACGCATGGCGGTAAACGCCTCGTGGCCCGGGGTATCCAGGAAGGACACCATGCCGCGCGGGGTTTCCACGTGATAGGCACCAATGTGCTGGGTGATGCCGCCCGCTTCGCCGGAGGCCACTTTGGCGCGGCGGATGTAATCGAGCAGTGAGGTCTTGCCATGGTCGACGTGACCCATGACCGTCACAACCGGCGCACGCGGCAACAACTCGGCCTGCTGGCCTTGCACGTCTTCGTCGGCAAAGGCTTCCGGGTCGTCCAGCGAAGCCGTCACGGCCTTGTGGCCCATTTCTTCCACCACAATCATGGCGGTGTCCTGGTCCAGCGGCTGGTTGATGGTGACCATCTGGCCAAGCTTCATCAGGTGCTTGATCACTTCCGATGACTTCACGCTCATCTTGTGCGCGAGTTCGGCCACGGTGATCGTCTCAGGCACGTGCACTTCAATGACCTTGAATTCGGTCGGAGCCACGAAGGTGGATTCCGGACGTGCTTCACGGTCATTGCGGCGGCCACGCGGGCCGCCACGGAAATTGCCACGGCCGGGCACAACGGGTGCGCCACGGCTTGGAATGCCCTTCTTCTTGGCGGCGTCGTCCTTCCATGTCGAAGACAGGTTCTCCGACTTGACTTCCTTCTTGCCAGCGGCACCAGGGGCACCCGCAGCGGCCGGCGCACCCGGTTTGGCCGCGGCACCCGGCGCGCCGGCCGGCTTGTGCAGCGTGCCCTTGATGGCGGCTTTGGGATCGACGTGGGGCACCAGAACGCGCTTGGGCGCGGACATCATGGCGCGAATGCCGGCAGCTTCTGCTTCAGCCTTGCGGCGGCGGTCCTGGAGCTCTTGCGCCTTCGCCGCGTCGGCCTGGAATTCGGCGGTGGCTTTGGCCTTGGCAGTTGCAGCGGCAGCCGCGGCATCGGCAGCCTTCGTGGCCTGTACGGCCGCAGCGGTTTCAGCGGCCTTGGTGGCTTCGGCCGTTACCGGTGCAGCGTCCTTGGCTTTTCCGGCCGGCTTGGCCTTTTTGACCACAGCCTCGGCAGCCGCGGCGGCCGCCTGGGCGGTTTGCTCGGCGGCCAGGCGCTCCTGCTCGCGCGCAGCATCCTTGGCGTCCTGCTCTTCGCGAAGACGGCGTTTTTCAGCAAGCTCCTGCTCCTGGCGGCGCAGCAGTTCTGCGTGGCGGCTGGCTTCTTCTTCGCGGCGAATCAGCTCGGCATCGTCAATGACGGGAGGTGCCGGCGGAGCGGCCACTTCAGGCTGCACTTCTTCCGCAGGCTGGTCGGAGCCGTCGTCACGCTTGATAAAGGTACGCTTTTTACGCACTTCCACCTGGATGGTGCGTGCCTTGCCGGTGGCATCGGCCTGCTTGATCTCGCTGGTGGATTTTTTCACCAGGGTGATCTTCTTGCGCTCGGCCGTGACGGTGCCATGGCTGGCCTGCAGATAGCCGAGAAGCTTCTGCTTGTCCGCTTCGGACAAGGGGTCGCTGGCTTGCGCCTTGGCGACACCCGCGCTGGTCAATTGCTCGATCAGGGTGGCGGGAGATTTATTGAGTTCAGCTGCGAATTCAGCGACGGTAGTGGTACTGGACATATGTTTTTTTCCTGCTGGCCTCCATGATCATTGCTCTTGGGCCGCTGCAGGTGCAGGGGTGTCAGCGGCAGCGGGTTCATCGGTAAACCAATGGGCGCGTGCGGTCATGATCAGGGCTTTGGCTTCGTCCGAAGACTGGCCGGTGATATCGGTAAGTTCGTCCACGGCCAGATCGGCCAGGTCGTCGCGGGTATGGATACCCGCTTCTGTCAGTTTGGCGATCAGCTCTGGCGTGAGGCCTTCGACGTCGCGCAGGTTCTGCGACACGCCTTCGGCATTTTCTTCCTTGGCGATTTCCATCGTCAAGAGCGCATCTTTGGCGCGCGTGCGCAGCTCATTGACGGTGTCTTCGTCGAAGGACTCGATCTCCAGCATTTCCTGCAGCGGCACATAGGCCACTTCTTCGAGACTGGTGAAGCCTTCGGAGATCAGGATGTCGGCGATTTCCTCGTCCACGTCGAGCTTTTCCATGAACAGCTTGCGGCTGGAATCGGTCTCGGTGGCCTGCTTTTGCGCAGACTCATCGGCCGTCATGATGTTGATCTTCCAGCCGGTCAGCTCGGCGGCAAGGCGCACGTTCTGGCCGCCGCGGCCGATCGAAATCGCCAGGTTTTCTTCGTCGACGACGACATCCATGGCGTGACGCTCTTCGTCGACCACGATGGACGACACGTTGGCCGGGGCCAATGCACCAATCACGAACTGGGCCGGGTCTTCGCTCCACAGCACGATGTCCACGCGCTCGCCGGCGAGTTCGTTGGTCACGCCGTTGACGCGGGTGCCGCGAACGCCGACGCAGGTGCCGATCGGGTCGACACGCTTGTCATGCGACAGCACGGCGATCTTGGCGCGGGAACCGGGGTCACGGGCGCAGGATTTGATCTCCAGCAGGCCTTGTTCGATTTCAGGGACTTCCTGGCGGAACAGCTCGATCATGTACTCGGGCGCGGTGCGCGAGAGGATGATGGGCGCGCCGCGCAAGGTCGTGTCCACTTCCATGATCATGGCGCGAACGCGGTCGCCGGAGCGCAGATTTTCCTTCGGGATCATGTCGGAACGGCGCAGGCGGCCTTCCACACGGCCGGATTCGACGATGATGTCGCCCTTGTCCATGCGTTTGACGGTGCCGACAAAAATCTTGTCGCCGCGCGACATGAAGTCGTTGAGAAGCATTTCGCGCTCGGCGTCGCGGATTTTCTGCAGAATGACCTGCTTGGCCGCTTGCGCGCCAATACGGCCGATCGGCAGGCTTTCCACCGGCTTTTCGATGTAGTCGCCTTCTTCGATGTCGGCGATTTCGTCGCGTGCGTCGCTGACCAGCTCTTCGGCTTCAGGGTTCTGCAAGCCGGCTTCGTCAGGCACCACCAGCCAGCGGCGGAAGGTTTCGTAATTGCCGCTGTCACGGTCGACGGCTACGCGGATGTCCACTTCGCCTTCGTAGACCTTCTTGGTGGCCGAGGCGAGCGCGAGCTCGACGGCGCCAAAAACGACGTCACGTTCCACATTCTTTTCACGCGAGATGGCATCAACCAACATCAACAGTTCGCGATTCATTTCACAAGCCTGCCTTTCTTCATTTCTTGAAATTAATTCTCTGCGGAGGGCTCGGCACCAGGCGTTATTTTGGGTTTACGCCCCTTGAAATCAACCACGGGCGCGAGGCGCGCCTGTTGAATCTCATCGAGGGTAAAACCCAACGCCTGCAGCGGTGCGGGAACCTTCTTCTTACTGACCTTCTGGCCGGGTTTGACGGCCGGCTCGTCGCTCCACACGATCTGCCAGCCTGCCACGCCGTCCGCGGCCACGACACGCTCGAGCGTGCCGCGAAACTTCTTGCGGCTGGCCGCGACGGTAGAACCGGCGCTGGCAGCCACGCCAATGGGAGCCTTGAGGGTGATGTCGATCAACTCACCGGCAAAACGCTCAAAATCTTTTTCGTTGCGCAAGGGCCTGTCGATGCCGGGGGAACTGACTTCCAGCCGCGCATATTCGGCGCCTTCGACTTCCAGGACAAACTGGAGCTGGCGGGTGACTTTTTCGCAGTCCTCGGCATTGATGAACTGTTCGGCACCCTTGACGTAGGGCATGTCGATCGTGACGCGCAGCAAACCACCGCCGGTGCGTTCGATCTCGACCAGCTCGTAGCCCAGCCCTGTCACAGTTTGCTCAATCGTCTCTTGCAATGCCATTCAGTCTCTTAAACCCGCTCTAAATCCGTATGTTCAAAAACAAACGCCCAAAAAAAATGGGCGGTGAAAACCCGCCCATTTGGTCGTGAAGCTCTTATTGTAACGTGCTGCGCTCTTCGATGCAAACAATTTCCGTGCCTGACGCACTAGAGAACGCCTGCATCGCCGATGTAAATCCTTCTGGTTACGCCCCCGCCCTGCTCATTGGAACAGGCCTGATGGGCGGGCTAGGGCACATTCCTTTCGGTTAACCATTCCGGCGTCACCACTAGAAAGAAGCAGAGTGAAAACGGATGCATCGCTGCGTGAAAGTCCAAATGACACCTCCTCCTCACGCTTCCTTGAAAAAGATTTATGAATCCAATAAAATCAATTAAATCATATGAGTTTTTAATTTAGTTAAAGTAATTTATGAAGATTTTTTGTGATCTCTACCGGGCCGTGGAGATGCACAACGTTCAAGCCGCAGTGACCAGAACCCGTGTATATGGATGCCGCGGCGTATCCAGCACTTCGCTCAGTGAGCCTGACTCCAGCACGTCGCCGTCCTTCATCACCATGACCTCGTGGGCCATGGCGCGGATCACGTCGACGTCATGCGTGATCAGCAAATAACTCAGGCCACGCTCGCGCTGCAGTCTTTGCAGCAGTCCCAGCACCTGTTTCTGGATGGTCACGTCCAGCGCGCTGGTGGGCTCATCCAGTACCAGCAGGCTGGGGTTGACGATCAGCGCGCGCGCAATGGCCAGCCGCTGGCGCTGCCCGCCTGAAAATTCGTGTGGATAGCGTTGTAGCAAACCCGGAAACTGGGCCTCGGTCATACCGACATCGGCCAAGGCCTGCAGCGCCCGTTCGCGCCGCCCGGCCGGAGCCAGCTTGGGCTCATGCACCGTCAGGCCCTCCTCCACAATGGCTTCAACGGTCATGCGGGGTGACAGGGAAGAAAACGGGTCCTGAAACACCACCTGAACGGCGCGGCGGATGGCTTTGTTGCGTGCCGCATCCCGGCTCCAGGCCTGGCCCGCCGCCTGCAGCTGCCCTGAAAAAGGCAGCAAGCCCAGGCTGGCCAGCGCCAGGGTGGATTTTCCGGATCCCGACTCACCGATCACGCCCAGCGTTTTGCCCGGGGGGATATGAAAGCTGGCGTCTTTGACCGCCACAAATTCGGCTTTTTTAAACCATCCGCGTATGCCTGGAATGGAGACCGGATACCCCACACGCAGGCTTTCCGCGCGCATGGCCGGCGCCGCGCCCGCTTGCGCGCCGGTGCCGGCCGCCAGCCCGTCCCGCTGGGGCTTGCTGTCGATCAGTTTGCGCGTGTAGGGGTGCTGGGGCCGGGCGAAAACCTCCGCCACGGCGCCCTGCTCCACGATGTGGCCGTTTTCCATCACCGCCACGCGGTCGGCAAACTTGCGCACGAGGTTCAGGTCGTGGGTGATCATCAGCACCGCCATGCCGTTGCGCTGCTGCAGCTCGCCGAGCAGGTCCAGGATCTGGCCGCGCAGGGTGACGTCCAGCGCCGTGGTGGGTTCGTCGGCCAGCAGCAATCTGGGCTGGCAAGCCAGCGCCATGGCAATCATGGCCCGCTGCCGCTGGCCGCCCGAAAGCTGGTGCGGGAAAGAGTTTGCGCGTCTCTCAGGCTCGGTGATGCCCGTATCTGCTAGCAATTTGATAGCTTCTTGCGCACATTCTGCGGGGGTCAAACCCTGTTTTAGCTGAAGAACTTCGGCAATCTGGTTGCCAACGCTGAACAGGGGGTTCAGTGCTGTCATGGGCTCCTGAAAGATCATGGCGATGTCACGGCCGCGAATCCCCCGCAAGGACTGTTCCGGCAAGGACAGCAAATCCACGGGCGCCCTGGGCGGCGCACCGCTGGCAGCCCGATCTGCCGCATCGATGCCGGTAAAAACAGCCTTGCCACCGACCACGGCGTTTTGCGCCAGCCGTAGCAGGCTCAGCGCCGTCACCGTCTTGCCCGAACCCGATTCGCCCACCAGCGCAAGCTTTTCGCCAGGTGCGATGGAAAAATCGATGCCGTGGACAACGGATTTTCCTGCGAATGAAATCTGCAGGTTTTTGACATCAAGGAGCGGTGGTGTCATCAGTCGGCCTTCCTGGGATCCAGGGCATCGCGCAAGGCGTCGCCCATGAAAGTGAGGAGCAGCAGCGTGATCACCAGCACCGCGAAGGTAGACAGCGATATCCACCACGCATCGATGCTGTTCTTGCCTTGCGACAGCAATTCACCGAGCGAAGGCGTGCCCGGCGGCACCCCCAGCCCCAGGAAGTCCAGCGAAGTCAGCGCCAGAATCGCGCCGCTCATGCGAAACGGCAGGAAAGTCACCACAGGCGTCAGGCTGTTGGGCAGGATGTGGCGCCAGATGATGCTCAGGTTACCGACGCCCAGCGCACGCGCGGCGCGCACGTAGTCCATCTGCCGGTTGCGCAGGAACTCGGCGCGCACATAGTCTGACAACCCCATCCATCCGAACAGGCTGAGCAGGATCAGCAACAGCGCCACACTGGGCGCGAAAACGGCGCTGAAGATGATCAGCAGATAGAGCTCCGGCACGGAGCCCCAGATTTCGATGAAACGCTGGAACAACAAATCGGTCTTGCCACCGAAATAGCCCTGTAGCGCCCCCGTCAGCATGCCGAGCAGCACACCGGTGACCGTCAGCGCCAGCGCAAACAATACGCTGACCCGAAAGCCGTAAATCAGCTGGGCGAGCAGGTCGCGGCCCCGGTCGTCGGTGCCCAGCAGGTTGGCGCGCGTCGGCTTCGAGGGGTTGGGCTCTTTCGCAAAATAATTGAGTGTGTTGGGCCCATAGGGGTTGAGCGTGTACAGCGCGAAGTTGCTGCCACGCGCCAGCCGTTCCTGAATATAAGGATCGAGGTAATCCGTGGTCGTGTCGAAATCACCGCCAAAGGTTTTTTCGCTGTAGTCCTTCACCATGGGGAAGTAATAACCGCCTTCATAACGCACCAGCAGCGGCCGGTCGTTCGACACCAGCTCGGCAAACAGGCTCAGCACCACCAGCGTGCAAAACACCACCAGGCTGTAAAACCCCAGCTTGTTGCGCCGGAACCGCCTCCACGCACGCCGCGCGGGCGAGTTGGAAACGTACTTTTCTTGTACAGCGTCGCCGCGGACCGGGCTTTGCCCGTCCGCAGGAGGCGTCCCCTCGGGGGGAAGGCCGCCGGAGGTGGCTTCAGGGGGGTTAATCGAACCGTACACGCGGATCCACCCAGACATAAGACAAATCGGAAATCAGCTTGGTGAACAAGCCGATCAAGGTAAATAAGTAGAGCGTGCCCAACACCACCGGGTAGTCGCGCCGGATGATGCTTTCATAGCTGAGCAGCCCCATGCCATCCAGCGAGAACAGGGTTTCGATCAGCAGCGCACCGGTGTAGAACGAGCTGATAAAGGCCGCCGGGAAGCCGGTGATGAGGGGGATCAGCGCATTGCGGAAAATATGCTTCCACAGCACCTGGCGCTCACCCAGGCCCTTGGCGCGGGCCGTCAGCACGTATTGCTTGCGGATTTCCTCCAGGAAGGAGTTCTTGGTCAGCATGGCCGTAACTGCGAAGCTGCCCAGCACCATGGCCGTGACCGGCAAGGTGATATGCCAGAGGTAATCGGTGATGCGCGCACCCCAGCTCAAAGTCTCCCAATTGGGCGAGGTCAGGCCGCGCAACGGAAACCACTGCAACTGGCCGCCGAAGATCACCAGCAGCGCGACACCCAGCACAAAGCCGGGAATGGCATAGCCGGTCAGCACCAGCAATGTTGTGACGAAATCGAAACGCGAGCCGGCACGCACCGCCTTGGCGACGCCCAGTGGCACAGCCACCAGGTAGCTGATGAAAAAGGTCCACAAACCCAGGCTGATGGAAACCGGGAGCTTTTCCTTGACCAGTTGCCAGACCTCCTTGTTGTGGAAGAAGCTTCTGCCAAGGTCAAAGCTCAAAAACTGCTTGAGCATCAGGTAAAAGCGCTCGGGCGCCGGCTTGTCGAAACCATAGAGCGCCTTGATCTGCTCGACGCGTTTCGGGTCGACGCCCTGCCCACCCCGGTAGCTCAGGCCGCCACCCTCGGCGCCGCCTCCACCGCTGGGGCCGGCCTTGGCCTCGGCCATGTATTGCTCCACCGGCCCGCCCGGCACGAACTGCGTCACCACAAAGGTGATCAGCAACACCCCGAACAAAGTCGGGATCATCAAAAGACAGCGTTTGAGAATGTAGGCAAACATGGTCGATCAGCCCCTCTCAAATCCAGCAGGCGCAGCGGAACTGGCTTCGCCAGGCCGCAAGCGCCGCCCCCTACAAGGGGGGAAGGCGCTACGCGAAGCGAGCGTCCGACGGGGGTGTTCAATTTGCTCGACGGGGGTATTCATTGCTTGGCCCACCAGGTATCGATGATCCAGGTCTCGCCTGGCGCATAGGGTGGCATCTGGCCCGGCATGGCAAGGCGGCGTGCGTTATAGACCACGCGATGGGTGCCGGCCGTCCATTCCGGCAGCAGGTAGTGGCTGTGCGCCACGATGCGTTCCAATGCACGGCAGGCGGGCAACAACTCGGCCTTGGTTTTGGCGCTGGTCATTTTGGTGATCATGGCATCAATCGCGGGATTGGCGGCTCCGCTGAAGTTACCCGACTCCTCAGTGGCGGCGGCCTTGCTACCGAACATGTCGGCGAACTCCTGACCCGGGTTGTTGGTGCCACCGTAGGCGATGGAGATGATGTCGAACTCGAATTTATCGAGGCGCTGCTGGTAGAGCGCGAAGTCGACCTGCCGGAAGTTGAGCTGGATGCCGAGCTTTTCGAGGGCGCGTATCCAGGGCGAAATCGTGCGCACACCGCCCTCGTTGCTATCCAGGTATTCCAGCACCATAGCCTCGCCTTTGGCGTTGCGCAGCTTGCCGTCCCGAACCTCCCAGCCGGCTTCCTTCAGGAGCACCTGGGCACGGCGCAAATTGGCGCGCAGCGAGGAGTCGCCGTCAGTACGCGCCGGCACGTACATGGTGCCGAATGCCGCTGTGGGGATGTCCTTGCGCCAGGGTTCCATCAAAGCCAGCTCTTCGGGCTTCGGCAGTCCGGTGGCCTGGCAATCGGTGTTTCCGAACAAGCCGGTCACGCGCTGGTAGGCGTTGTAAAACAACTGGCGGTTCATCCACTCGTAGTCGATCGCCAGTCCCAGAGCTTCCCGCACGCGCGGGTCCTTGAGCTTTTCACGCCGGGTATTGAGCACATAGCTCTGGAAACCCGTGGGCAGGCTGTGCTTGAATTCCCCCTTGACGAGTTCACCGTTGTCAAAACGTTTGCCCGTCAGGCGCCGCGCCCAGTCGCCGGCCGAGAAGAACCGCATGATGTCGAACTCGCCGGCCTTGAGCGCCTCAAGCCTGGCAGTGTTGTCCTTGTAAATCTTGACGGTGACGGTGTCGAAATTCTCGGTGCCTACCCGCACATTGAGCTTCTCACCCCAGTAGGTCTTGTCGCGTACATAGCTGATGTCTTTGCCGAAGATCACCGGGCCGATGCGGTAAGGCCCGCTGCCAATGGGGATGTCGGTCACGACCTCATTGAAGGGCTTGGCCTTACCGGTGGCGTCCATGCCCCACTTGCGGCTGAACACCGCCATGCCGCCCACTTTCAACGGCAGTTCGCGGTTCGGCTTCCTGAAACGAAAGCGCACCGTCCGCTCGTCCACCACCTCGCAGGCTGCGACGTCTTCGAACACGGTCTTGTAGGACGGCGAGGTATGCGGGCCCATCAGGGTGTCAAAACTGTATTTGACGTCGGCCGCCAGCACCGGGTCGCCGTTGTGAAAGCGCGCTTCCTTGCGCAGGCGGAAGGTGGCCGTGAGCCCGTCAGCCGACACCTCGACGTCTTCGGCCAGCAGCCCGTAGCCTGAGGCGGTTTCGTCCATCGCCCCCGTCAGCAGCGTGTCGAACATGAAGCTCGACAAATAGGCCGGCGCCGAGCCTTTGATCGTGAAGGGGTTGTATTTGTCGAAGGTTGAGTAACGCAGGTTGCTGACCAGGCGCAGGTCCCCGCCTTTGGGTGCTGCCGGGTTGACATAGTCGAAGTGGGAAAACCCCGCGGGGTACTTGAGATCTCCCCAGAGCGCATAGCCGTGCGCGGCCCATGACGGTGATGAAAGACCCAGCAGGACCCAAACCAGCAAACTTCGCATGCGACAATTCTGCACTACTTAAGCTGGCAAGATTCCGGCGCGCAGACGTTGCGCCCTTGTCCCTTGCCCCCCCTTCCCCCGCGAACTACCTACTCTGGAGCACCTGCATGGCCACCAACACCGGATTCCTCACTGGCAAAAAACTGTTGATCACGGGGGTCCTCTCGAACCGGTCCATCGCCTACGGCATCGCCAAGGCCTGCCATGCCCAGGGCGCCGAGCTGGCTTTCGGCTATGTCGGCGAGCGCTTCAAGGACCGCATCACCGAGTTTGCTGCCGACTTTGACTCCAAGCTGATTTTTGACTGCGACGTGGGCGACGACGCACAGATCGACAAGATGTTTGCCGACCTCTCCAAAACCTGGCCGACGTTTGACGGCTTTGTGCACAGCATCGGCTTTGCGCCGCGCGAGGCGATCGCCGGCGACTTCCTGGAAGGCCTGTCGCGCGAGGGCTTCAAGATCGCCCACGACATCAGCGCCTACAGCTTCCCGGCGATGGCCAAGGCGGCCCTGCCCTACCTCAACAAAAAGTCCGCACTGCTCACGCTGACCTACCTGGGCGCCGTGCGCACCGTGCCCAACTACAACACCATGGGCCTGGCCAAAGCCAGCCTGGAAGCCTCGGTGCGCTACCTGGCCGAATCGCTGGGCCCCAAGGGCATGCGCGTCAACGGCATCAGCGCCGGCCCGATCAAAACCCTGGCTGCCAGCGGCATCAAGGGCTTCGGCAAGATTTTGAGCGTGGTTGCCGAAGCCTCGCCAATCCGCCGCAATGTGACGATTGAAGACGTCGGCAACGTCGCCGCCTTTTTGTTGAGCGACCTGGCCGCAGGCGTGAGCGCCGAGATCACCTATGTGGACGGCGGCTTCAGCCACGTGGTCGGCGGTATTGCCGAGCCGGCAGCCGAAGCCTGAAGGCTTTCGCGCCCGGCTGGCTTGCCGGGCGGCGCGCACATGCGGCAAGTTGCACTCTTGTCTCGCATGGCGCGCTATGAAATAGATAGCTGCTCGCGCATGACCCTATTGGTCTGGAGGCCAAATATGTGCACGAAAGACGGCTTCCAGGTGCTGCAAAGCCGTTTTTTTGAGGCAAGACGGGGCAGCAAGACAGCCAAATTCGATCAAATCAGGCCTGAAAATAACAATAAAGCAGGCTCTAGCCTAATAGCCGCCAGCGCGAGCAGCTATAAAAATCATAGCGCCTTGCCGCATCCAGTATCCCGCACACACCCAATTCCGCACCGCGTCTGGATCAAGGTTCAGCCCTGGGTCCAGTAGTCATAGCGCCAGACCGTTTCAAAGCCCGCCCGCCGGTAAAGCGCCCGCGCCGCGGCATTGCCTTCTTCCACCTGCAGGAATACACGCTCAATGCCCCGCTGCATGGCCGCTTCGGCCATCGCGGCCAGTACCCGGCCTGCCAACCCCTTGCCGCGATGTGCCGGGTCGGTTCGCATGCCGTGGACACTGGACCACCCGTGGCTGAACGCCGCCGCGCCAGCCGCAATGGCCTTGCCGCCTTCGCGCACGCTGGCAAACACTGAATCGCGTCCGCGGCCGAGCGACCTGACGCGGCTGGCACCGTCCACAGGATCAAAACCCTCGGCCAGGAACAACGCGGCCCAGGCCTCGTCCGGCGTGTTGGCTGTTTCAGCCAGCGCCTGCGCCGACACAGCGCGCATGGACTTGACCTGCGCCACTTCCACCAGCACCGGTTTGCCTGCCGTGTAGCCACGCGCGCCCAGTTCGCGGCGCAAGGCATCAAAGCAGGCCTCATTGGCCAGCCGGAAGACCGCCCGCTTGCCGCGCGCACGGTACAGCCCTTCAATGCGATCGATCACGCCGTCGGCGGGCGGCTGATGCAGCAGGGGCACGGCACTTTTGGCCCGGCTGACCGTTCCGCTGTCGAAGGGCAGAAGCCAGCCCTCAATTTCAAGCTGCTCCTCGGGCGAGACAGCCGCCACGGTGGCGCGCTCGATATTTTCAATGTCGCTGGAAGTCATGGTGTCGGTAAAAATGCCGGGCTGGCTGGCCCAAGGGAATCAAACAGCAATGAATACAGGCCGGGAATACCGGCCCCAGGGGTACGGGCGAAGTGGCAGATTATTGCGTCCGCCAGGGTCCGGGAATACAGGATCCGGGGGTTCCAGGAAGAGCTAGGAAGAACTAGGAAGAGCGCCCATCGAAATTCGTCACCTTGATGGTGTCCAGATCGATTCCCTCGAGGCAGCGGACGTTGATAGCTGCAATGCGATTACCGGCCGGGTCCGTTCCTTCGCCATAGGGATGAATGCCACAGGTGGGACAAAAACGGTGGCTGATCACATGCTTGTTGAACTGATAGTTGCTGGCATTTTCGTCGGGGGTCAGCAAACGGAGCTGGTCATGCGGCACAAACCACAGCAGCGCCCCTTTGCGCTGGCAGATGGAGCAGTTGCAGGCCAGGGCGCTGCTCGGCTGGCCGTCGACCTCAAACGCGACTTTTCCACAATGGCAACTCCCTCTGGAAGTCTTTTTTTCTGTCATAAGTTGATTCCTCTCATGGCCATTGCAGCCTTCATGGTTGACGGGGTTGCGCGGGCAACACAGGCGCCCACAGAACGCTTGCACCGCGCAAATTTGAACTATAAACTGTACATTCATACAGTTATAAGTCAAGAAAAAACAGGGAGGCCCATGCGGCAACACATCACCCGCTCCGGCGAGCGGGCCAACACGGTCTTTTTTCGCCTCAAAACGCTTCACTGGCTGCTGGCACTCGCCGGCTTGCTGGCACCAGCGCTTCCGGTGCTTTCGGCATCCGCAGCTGCGCAAGCGCCGCCGCTGATGCTCGCCAAGGTGTACCAACCCGGCGTCTCCCTTCAGGATTATTGGGTCAGCGAAAAATTCGACGGCGTGCGCGGCTACTGGGACGGAGAACAGCTGCTCACGCGCGGGGGTGAACGCATCGCCGCGCCGGCCTGGTTTACCGCAGGCTGGCCCAAAACACCCCTGGACGGCGAGCTGTGGGCGGGCCGTGGCCAGTTTGCCAGGGCGGTGTCTACCGTGCGCCAGCAAACCCCGGACGACGCTGCCTGGCGGGCCATGCGCTTCATGGTGTTTGATTTGCCCGCGCAAGGCGGCCCGTTCAGCGAGCGGATCCCGGCCCTCAATGGCGTGGTGAGCCGCATCGACCAGCCCTGGGTGCAGGCCGTGGCGCAATCGAAGGTGGCAAGCCACGCCGCCTTGCAGGCGTTACTGGCCACCACCGTGAAGCGCGGCGGCGAAGGCCTGATGCTGCACCGCGGCGCGTCTTTCTACAAAAGCGCACGCAACGACGACCTGCTCAAGGTCAAGACCCACGAAGACACCGAAGCCCGCGTGGTGGCGCATGTTCCCGGCAAGGGAAAGTACGCCGGCATGCTGGGCGCGCTGCTGGTGGAAATGCCCGGTGCCGACGGCAAACCAGGGCGGCGCTTCAAGCTGGGCACCGGGCTCAACGATGAGCAGCGCCAGAATCCACCGCCCGTCGGCAGCACCGTCACCTACCGCTTTCGCGGACTCAATGACAGTGGCCTGCCCCGGTTTGCCAGCTTCATGCGGGTACGGGAAGACCAGCGGCTTTAAAGGTGGGCCTGCAAGCCGGCGCGCCGCCGGCAACCAACGTGAGTCGGCCTTGCGCCCAACGCACCTGGTGGGAAAAATGGCCTGTGGCGCCCCCTAGTCATGCGCCCCCAGCTACAAAAAATATAGCAAACGCTCCGGGGAGGCGGCCTTATTTTTTCTGGCTCGCCAGCAGGCCGAGGCCTGTGTAGCCCAGGCTGGCGATGACGAAGAACCAGCCCACCCACTTGAGGAAGGATGATCCGCCGGCTTCCTGCGCAAACCCCACCTGGCTCGGGTTATTTGGCATGTAGTAGATGCTCACCGGCTTGCCCGCCGCGAAATCCTTCAGCACGGCCTCAGGGAACGAGCGCTTGATCACCATGGGTTGCCCGGCTTCGGTGCGGAATTTGAGCTCTGCCGTGTAGATGGTTTGGCCGCTGCGGGAAAAACTCTTGTACTCCTTGATCGGCTCGACCACCGCCGTCTTGCCGCTGGCCATAAGGAGCCGCAACTCGCTGTCTCCGCTGGCCTGCACGCGCAGGAACACTGCGCCGACGATGACGCCGAGCACTCCGAAGAGAATCGTCTTGAACATGCCGCCTCCCAATAAATATGGGAGGGACTATAGCAAACGAAAGTACCCGTTTATTCCTGCCTAGCGTTTGACGCAATCCGCGTAGTAGCGCGTCTTGCCCTTGGCATCCACCTGTTCCACAAGGCCGTGGATGTCTGTTTCAAAGCCTGGGCACTGGGCGTTGAACTCGCGCGAGAACTTCAGGTAGTCCACGATTTTCCGGTTGAACACCTCGCCCGGTATCAGGAGCGGAATGCCCGGCGGGTACGGCGTGACCAGGCCCACGGTGATGCGGCCTTCCAGGTGGTCGATTTCAACCCGTTCCGTCGTGCGATGGGCAATGTGGGCGTAGGCGTCGCTGGGTTTCATGGCGGGGGCCAGGTCGCTCAGATAGACCTCTGTGGTCAGGCGAGCGATGTCGTACTTGGCATACAGCGTATGGATATGCTGGCACAGGTCGGCCAGGCCCATGCGCTCGTATTTGGGGTACTTCTGGCAGAACTCCGGAAGGATCCGCCACATCGGCTGGTTCTTGTCGTAGTCGTCCTTGAACTGCTGCAGCGCCGTCAGCAGCGTGTTCCAGCGGCCCTTGGTGATGCCGATGGTGAACATGATGAAGAAGCTGTAGAGGCCGGTCTTCTCGACGATCACGCCGTGCTCGGCCAGAAATTTGGTCACGATGCTGGCCGGGATGCCGGTTTTGGCAAACTTGCCGTTCAGGTCAAGGCCGGGCGTGACGATGGTGGACTTGATCGGGTCCAGCATGTTGAAACCGGTGGCCATCTGGCCAAAGCCGTGCCAGTTGTTGGCGCCGTTTTTGGCCGTCTTGGCACTGCGGGATTCACCCTTGATGATCCAGTCCTGCGACTCGCCGATGCCCTCTTCGACCAGCTTGTCCGGCCCCCAGACCTTGAACCACCAGTCGGTGCCGTATTCCTCGTCGATCTTGCGCATGGCGCGGCGGAAGTCCAGCGCCTCGGCAATGCTTTCCTCAACCAGTGCCGTGCCGCCGGGTGGCTCCATCATGGCGGCGGCCACGTCGCAGCTGGCGATGATGCTGTATTGCGGCGAGGTGGACGTATGCATCAGGTAGGCCTCGTTGAAGAGGTGCCTGTCGAGTTTGGTGTTCTGCGAATCCTGCACCAGCACGTGACTGGCCTGGCTGATGCCGGCCAGCAGCTTGTGGATGGACTGCGTGGCGTACACCACCGCATTTTTTGGCCGCACGCGGCTCTTGCCCATGGCGTGATAGCTGCCGTAGAAGGGGTGGAAGGCGGCGTGCGGCAGCCAGGCCTCGTCAAAGTGCAGGTTGTCGATGTAGCCGTCCAGCATGCCCTTGATGGTTTCGGTGTTGTAGAGCACGCCGTCGTAGGTGGACTGCGTCAGCGTCAGCACACGCGGCTTGACCTTGCTGCTGTCCACACCCTTGAGCAACGGATTGGCGTCGATCTTGGCGCGGATGGCTTCCGGTTCAAACTCGCTCTGCGGAATCGGCCCGATGATGCCGAAATGATTGCGCGTCGGCTTCAGGAACACCGGAATCGCACCCGTCATGATGATGGAATGCAGGATGGACTTGTGGCAATTGCGGTCAACGACCACCACGTCACCGGGCGCCACTGTGTGGTGCCACACCATCTTGTTGCTGGTCGAGGTGCCGTTGGTCACGAAGAAACAGTGGTCGGCATTGAAGATGCGCGCGGCATTGCGCTCGCTGGCGCCGATCGCGCCGTCGTGGTCCAGCAACTGGCCTAGCTCTTCCACCGCGTTGCAGACGTCGGCGCGCAGCATGTTCTCGCCAAAAAACTGGTGGAACATCTGGCCGACCGGGCTTTTCAGGAAAGCAACGCCGCCCGAGTGGCCCGGGCAGTGCCAGGAATAGGAACCGTCTTCGGCATAGTCGAGCAGTGCCTTGAAAAACGGCGGCTGCACGCCTTCCAGGTAGCTCTTGGCCTCCCGCAGGATGTGGCGCGCCACGAACTCGGGCGTGTCCTCAAACATGTGGATGAAGCCGTGCAGTTCACGCAGGATGTCGTTGGGGATGTGGCGCGAGGTCTTGGTCTCGCCATAGACGTAAATCGGCACATCCAGGTTCTTGCGGCGTACTTCCTCGATAAAGGTGCGCAGGTTGAGCACGGCCGGGTCGAGGTCGGGGCCCGGCGAAAACTCTTCGTCATCAATCGACAAAATGAAGGCGCTAGCCCGGCTTTGCTGCTGGGCGAACTGCGAGAGGTCACCGTAACTGGTCACCCCCAGGACCTCGAAGCCCTCGGTTTCAATGGCCTGGGCCAGCGCTCGAATACCCAGTCCGGAAGTGTTTTCGGAGCGGAAGTCTTCGTCAATGATGACAATGGGAAAACGGAATTTCATGGCTTGGGCTGGAGTTCATGGTCGCCCTGAACCTGTCGGAGGGCATGGGAAACGCTCAGAGGGCATAGACAGGTTGAGCCCGGGCGGTGAGAGGAAGCTTTTTCCAAGCAGCGAAGTGTAAGGACATATTGTTGCGCTACGCTTGTCTTGGGGTCTAATTGCCCCAAAATGTAGCGGATGACCGACAAAAGGAGGATGCATGAGTGAATCGACTATTTGGTGGCTGCTGGCGGGGGCCGCAGTGGCGGTGGAGCTGGCCACGGGAACGTTTTACCTGCTGATGGTGGCTTTGGGCATTGCAGCGGCGGCCATTGCCGCGCATTTGGGCGCCTCGACGTCCATGCAGCTTATTGCAGCGGCCGTCGTGGGCTCGGCCACCGTGAGCATTTGCCACCTTGTTCGCAGCCGCGGGCCCAGGGAGCTGCCGGCAAGCACCAACCCGGACGTCAACATGGATGTCGGCGAAACCGTGCAGGTGGACGCCTGGCAGGCGGACGGCACGGCGCAGGTCCGCTACCGCGGCGCGCAATGGGCTGTGGTTCAGGCGGAAGGCGGAACACCTTCTGCTGGAACCCACCGCATCCGGGAAGTCATTGGCAGCAAATTAATCGTAGAAAAAACCTGAGGGAGTCAGCATGTCGTCTTATGTAGCACTGGTCATTTTTATCGTCGCGATGATCTTCGTCATCCGCGCCATCAAGGTCGTACCCCAGCAAAACGCCTGGGTGAAGGAGCGCCTCGGAAAATACGCGGGCACATTGACCCCCGGCCTGAACTGGCTGATTCCCTTTGTCGACCGCGTCGCCTACAAGCACAGCCTGAAAGAAATCCCGCTCGACGTCCCCAGCCAGGTTTGTATTACCCGCGACAACACGCAGCTGCAGGTCGACGGCATCCTGTATTTCCAGGTCACGGACCCGATGCGGGCCAGCTACGGCTCATCCAACTACATCGTGGCCGTCACACAACTGGCCCAAACCTCGCTCCGCTCGGTGATCGGCAAACTGGAGCTCGACAAAACCTTTGAAGAGCGCGACATCATCAATGCGCAGGTCGTTGCCGCCATTGACGAAGCCGCCCTGAACTGGGGCGTAAAGGTGCTGCGCTATGAAATCAAGGATTTGACGCCGCCCAAGGAAATCCTGCACGCCATGCAGTCGCAAATCACTGCCGAGCGGGAAAAACGCGCGCTGATCGCCGCCTCTGAAGGCCGCCGCCAGGAGCAGATCAATATTGCCACCGGTGAGCGCGAGGCATTCATTGCCCGCTCCGAAGGGGAAAAGCTGGCCGCCATCAACAACGCCCAGGGCGAAGCCGCCGCCATCATGGCTGTGGCCGACGCCAACGCCAAAGCCATTGAGCTGGTGGCCGCTGCCATCCGCCAACCTGGCGGTGAACAAGCCGTGCAGCTCAAGGTTGCGCAGCAGGCGGTAGAGGCCTACTCGAAGGTGGCGAAGGACGCCAAAACGACATTGGTCGTGCCCAGCAACATGACTGAAGTCGGTGCGCTCATCAGCTCGGCCATGAAAATGGTGCAGGCCAACAAGGTATAACGACGGGCTTTTCGCAGGCAAGACCATGAGCGCAAAAAACGTACTGGGCACGGATTTGGTGCCCTGCTCCTATGACCCGCTGACCGGCTATTTTCGGGACGGTTGCTGCAACACGGATGCGTCGGATGCGGGGTCCCACCTGGTATGCGTTCGCGTCACGCGTGAATTTCTGGCTTTTTCCGCCAGCCGCGGCAACGATCTTTCCACGCCGCAGCCTGTGTACCGCTTTGCGGGCCTTCAGCCGAATGACCGCTGGTGCCTGTGTGCCAACCGGTGGCGCGAAGCGCTGGAGGCCGGCTTTGCACCGCCTGTCGTGCTGGAGTCGACGCACAGCAAGGCGCTGGAATTCGTCTCCCTGGCCCAGCTGGAAAAGCACCGGTTCCAGGACGCACTCCACTGAGCCTGTTGCGCTTCGGGTGCAATTCCTGCCTCCGTCTGTTCGCAGCACTGCTATAATCGAAGGCTTCGCGGAAGGGTGGATGAGCGGTTTAAGTCACACGCCTGGAAAGCGTGCGTAGGGTTAAACCTACCGCGGGTTCGAATCCCGCCTCTTCCGCCAAACAGTCTCGTCGCCGTGAGTTTCCACACGGTGGCAAAAACTCCTAAAAGCCCAGCTTGCTGGGCTTTTTTGTGCCCGCTCCACTTTCGGCGCCTCATTTCCGGTCTTCCCGGGTTTTTGCCGGGCAAAAAAAAGCCACCTTGCGGTGGCTTTTTTCTTGCGGTGAACGATTAGTTCAGAGCAGACTTCTTGCCGTCTTTGTAGACGTACAGGGTGATAGCGGGGTTCTTCAGTTCGCCATTGGGTTCAAAAGCGATCGTGGTGGTCACGCCCTTGAAATTGGTTTTAATCAGCTCAGGGGTGTAAACCTTTGGATCCCAGGATCCGGCGCGCTTCATGGCATCAACCAGAACGAAGGTCGCGTCATAGGTGTACGGGCTGTAAACCTGGAACTGCTTCGGATACTTGGCTTCGTAGCGCTTCATCCAGGCTTCGCCGCCTGGCATTTTGGCCAGCGATGCGCCGCCTTCAGCGCAAACCACGTTGCCGATGGTCTTGGCGCCTGCAGTCAGCTTGGCAAGTTCTGCGGTGCAGATGCCGTCGCCGCCGAAGTACTTGACGTTGCCCATGCCGAGTTGTTCCATCTGGCGCAGCATTGGGCCGCCTTGTGGGTCCATGCCGCCGAAGAAGATCGCGTCAGGTGCTTTGGCCTTGATGGCGGTCAGGATGGCCATGAAGTCGGTAGCCTTGTCGGTGGTGAACTGCTCGTCAACCACGGTCATGCCTTTTGCCAGGGCCGTTTTCTTGAACACTTCAGCAACGCCCTGGCCGTAAGCCGTACGGTCGTCAATGATGGCGACTTTCTTCAGCTTCAGCGTGTCGGCAGCATAAAAAGCCAGGCCAGCGCCAAGGGCGTTGTCATTGGCAATGATGCGGTAGGTGGTTTTGTAGCCTGGCTTGGTCAGGTTGGGGTTGGTTGCAGCGCCCGTGACGTGGGGAATGCCGCAATCGTTGTAGACCTTGGAAGCGGGAATGGTGGTTCCGGAATTCAGGTGGCCGACCACGCCGGCGACTTTGGAGTCGCACAGCTTTTGTGCAGCGGCGGTGCCCTGTTTTGGATCAGCGGCGTCATCTTCAGCAACAATTTCAAACTTGACCTTTTTGCCGCCGATGACCACGTTTTGCGCGTTCAGGTCTTCGATGGCCATGCGCACGCCGTTTTCATTGTCTTTGCCGTAATGGGCTTGCGAGCCGGACAGCGGCGCCACGTGACCGATCTTGATCACTGCGTCTTGGGCAGAGGCAAAACCCGCTACTGCAGCGAGAGCAGCCACTACTGTCAGTTTTAATTTCATTTGCATAAAAAACACTCCGATTAGGAAATTACCGTTAAAGGTTGAGAACAATTTTTTTACTCAACGGGGCCGAACATAACGCAATTTCCGGGCCCGCACCATAGCAACGTCCCTAGGTTAAATTCCGATAAGGGGGTTTACCCGGGGAGCAGATTGCCTTATGTGAACTTGTGTTTCAAGGGTTGGGCACAGCGAAAAAGCATCTGTGCAGACAGCCGCTCGCGCATCCTATGCGTCCGTGTTTGGCGGTGCCGCTTCGTGCTTCAAAGCCTGGCTCACAGATTGACGGACAACGTCCTCAATTTCTTCGCGCAGACGTGGAACCAGGGTTTGCGTGTGCTCCAGGATAAGTTGCCCTACGACCTCCCGCAAACGCCGCTCAAGAACCAGGTTCACCCGCTGCAGCACGCGTTGCACCATCTGCTCCTGAAGCTCTGCAGAAGCGGTAGACGGCGGCACCGGCAAACCAGTCCTGGCTGGTTCAGGCGGCGCAGCCGGCATCGGTGCAGGCATGGGCCGCACGACTTCCGTCAGCGTCGGCACAAACCGCGGCGGTGCGGGCGGGCGGTTCATGCGCCCTCCCCGGCCGTCGCAAGGTCATGGCGTTTCATGGCATAGCCCCTGTCGGTGTAGTGCTTCCACCGGCTTCGCGCTGCAAGACGGTCATCGTCGGCCTGCGCCACAACTTCGATAAAACGTTCGAAGCGTTCAAATTCGGCGGGAATGCCATGCCCCAGATTGACCAGTACGCCGTAATGCGAGCAGTCCTTGAGCGACTCGGCCAGCACCACCGGCGTTGCCGCCAATGTACTTTGGGGGGCGCCCGCACGGCAATGCGGCACAAATTCCGCAGGCGAAAAACTCCAGATCAACTGGTCCAGTTCCGCCAGCACCGCCGCATCCCCCGTCACCACAACGCTGGCGCCGCTCAGGTAGGCCTTGCGAAGTAACCGGCAGCTGTAGGCCAGCTTGTCCGGCACATTGAAGTGAAAGGCGATTTCGGTCATGCCCGGGTTTTGGATGCGGATTTGCGCCTGGAAACTGTTTTGGCTTTTTTGCCCGATGCTTGGGCCGAAGTCCCTGCCCTGGCAGGCACCACCTGGTCCAGCAGGTAGTCCAGCAGTAGCGGCACCGGCCTGCCGGTCGCACCTTTGGCGGCTCCGCCTTTCCAGGCCGTACCGGCAATGTCCAGGTGCGCCCATGGAAAACTGGCTGTAAACCGCTGCAGGAACTTGGCCGCGGTCACCGCACCCGCGGCACGCCCCGCCACGTTGGCGACATCTGCAAAATTGGTCTTGAGTCCTTCGGCATAATCGTCATCCAGTGGCATCCTCCAGCACAGGTCCAGGGACGATTCGCCTGCCGTCGACAACGCCTCGGCCAAGGTGTCGTCGCTGGAGAAAAGCCCGCTGCGCACGCCGCCCAGGGCAATCACGCAGGCGCCGGTCAGCGTCGCGATGTCCACCACCGCCCGGGGCTTGAAGCGCTCAGCGTAGGTCAATGCGTCGCAGAGCACCAGCCGCCCTTCGGCGTCGGTGTTCAGGATCTCAATGGTCTGCCCGCTCATGCTGGTCACCACATCGCCGGGCTTGATGGCGCGGCTGCCCGGCATGTTTTCGCAGGCGGGAATCAGGCCTACCACATTGAGCGCCGGCCGCAGCTCTGCCAGCGCCCGGAAGGTGCCCAGAACGCTGGCGGCACCGCACATGTCGAACTTCATCTCGTCCATTTCGGCCGCGGGCTTGATGGAGATACCGCCCGTGTCAAAGGTGATGCCTTTGCCAACGAGTACGACGGGCGCCTCGGCCCTGGCCGCCCCCTCATAGCGCAGCACGATAAAACGTAACGGCTCGGCCGAACCCTGCGCCACGGCCATGAAGGAGCCCATACCGAGTTTGGCGACCTCTTTGGGGCCCAACACCTCCACCTTGATGCCGCGCAGCTTGCCCAGTTCCCTGGCAGCGCCGGCCAGAAGCGTCGGTGTCGCGTGGTTGGCCGGACGGTTCGCCCACTCCTTGGCAAATTCAATGCCCTTGATCAGCGCTGCGCCTTTGTCAATGCCGGGTCGCGCGATTTGGGCACTTGCGGCGTCATTCACGGCAACCACCACCCGTTGCAACCTGCCGGGACCGGCTTTTGTGTTCTTGGCGGCTTTGGACTTGGTGGTAGCGTAGGTATAAGTGGCATCACCGCAAGCGACCACGGCCGCGCGCACGGCTTCAGCTCGAAGACCGCCCACGGCACCGAAGCAAATGGTCAGGTGCTGCACGTTTGCAGCCTTCAGGGCGCCCAGGCCGGCACTGACGGCGGTACGAACGTTTTTGGCGCTGGCATCCCCGACGCCCGCCAATACGACCCGCCTGGCAGTAATGCCGGGAGCGCGGTACGTGCTCAGGAGCTTGCCCGGCTTGGCCTCAAAGTCCCCCGACTTGATCGCCAGCGATGCGAGCACCGAAAGAGGGTCATTGCCGGAGCCCGGATCCTGGGGTACGAGAACCAGCAGCGCGTCGGTTTTTTCACTGCAAATACGGGTGGGTGTCAGTGTTTTGAGTTCAAAGTCCATAATTCAGGGTCTGGTAAATAAACCAAAGTAAAACAAAAAATAAAACGAAGCCAAGGCAGATATTCAGTCAATGTTATTCCAATCCACGATTCGCAAAGAGCTGGCACGCAGTTTTGGGGCCACGCTGGTCGTCCTGGTCACCATCGTGATGACCATTGTTCTGATCCGCACCCTGGGCCAGGCATCGCGCGGTTTCATCAATCCGCAGGACGTCATGCTGTTCATGGCCTACTCGGCGCTGGGACGCCTGCCGACCATCCTCACGCTGTCGCTGTTTATTGCGATGGTCAGTACCTTGTCGCGCATGTACCGCGACAGCGAAATGGTGGTGTGGTTCACCAGCGGTCAGGGCCTGTCGGGTTTTCTGCGGCCGCTTTTCCGTTTTGCATGGCCTGTCCTGCTGGTCATCACGCTGATGGCTCTTTTTGTTTGGCCCTGGACCAACCAGCAAACCAAAGACATGCAAAGCCGCTATGAGCAGCGCGGCGACCTTGACCGCATTGCCCCTGGCCAGTTCCAGGAATCCTCCAGCGGCAACCGGGTTTTCTTCATCGACCGCGACCTGGCGGGCGAGCGCTCCAGCAACAACGTCTTCATCGCTGCGACCGAAAAGGGCAAGAGTTCCATCACCACGGCCCGCTCGGGCCGCATCGAGGCCAGAGGTGACGCGCAGTTCCTCATGCTCGAAAACGGCCAGCGCCTGGAAAACGTGATCGGGCAATCGGCGCTCAAAATCAGCGACTTCGAAGAGTACGGCACCAAAACCGGCGATAACAATCCGCTGACCGAAAACGCACCGGAAGCCAAACTGCTGTCCACCCGCTCCCTGATCAAGGCGCCGACCCGCGGCAACCTCAGCGAGCTGGCGTGGCGGCTGGGGCTGGCGCTGGCATCCATCAACTTTGTCGTGCTGGCGGTGGCCCTGGCCAGCGTGAATCCGCGCGGTGGCCGCAGCGGCAACATGATCTTTGTGCTGCTGACGTTTGTGGTCTACAACAACCTGGTCAACCTCGGGCAAAGCTGGATTTTTGTGGGCCTCATCAGTTTCAGTAACTTCCTGCTGGCGCTGCATGGCGGCGTCCTGCTGCTGGCCCTGGCCTGGCTATCCAAGCGGCAGTTCAACTGGACGCTGCGGCCCGCCCGGCGCATCAACCGTACACCGCTGGCCGTACGTGACAGTGAAAGCCACGCATGAAAACCATACGCCGCCTGATCTACGGTGAAGTGCTGGCTGCCATCGCCCTGGTGGCACTGGGCTTCCTGGCCCTGTTCTTCTTTTTTGACCTGGTCGATGAACTGCAATACCTCGGCAAGAGCAGCGGCATCAACGCAGCCGATATCTACCAGATCAGGCACGCATTGTTGTATGTAGGCCTGCTGATTCCCAATCATTTGTACGAGCTGCTGCCGATCTCCGTCCTGATCGGCACCATCTTTGTGATGGCCCGGCTGGCACAGAGCTCCGAATACACCATCCTGCGCACCAGCGGACTCGGCCCCTGGCGCGCGCTGAAGTTGCTGCTGGTCCTGGGGGCGCTGTTCGTGGTGTTCAGTTTCGCCGTGGGCGATTATGTGGCGCCTGCCAGCGAACGGGCCGCACAGCTGCTCAAGGCGCGCTACCAGAACAAGATCACCATCGGCCAAACCGGTGCCTGGCTGAAGGAAAAGCAGGCCTACAACACCTTTGTGGTCAATGTGAGGGCGCTTACTCCCGACAACGAAATGCAGGGTGTGCAGATTTTCGAGTTCAACAACAAGGGACTGATCGTCTCCACCACACAGGCGCCGCTGGCAGCGTTCACCGCCGGCGATGCCTGGGAATTGAACCAGGCCACGCGCGCAGAGTTTGATGTTCCAGCCGGCGCCAGCAGCGCCGCCAAACCCGGAGGCAGCGCCAAGGTCAACCGCACAGTGCTAAAGAGCTTTCGCTGGCCTACCGAAATCAGCGCTGAAATGGTTTCGGTGGCGCTGCTCAAGCCTGAGCGCATGGGCACCATTGACCTGTTCAATTACGTCCGTCACCTGGACGCCAATGGGCAGACCGCGCAACGCTATGAAATAGAGTTCTGGAAAAAAGTCTTTTACCCGCTCAGCTGCCTGGTGATGGTGATTCTGGCGCTGCCTTTTGCCTACCTTCACTTTCGCTCCGGCGGCATCGCCGGCTACGTGTTCGCCGGTGTGATGATCGGCATCAGCTTCTTCCTGCTCAACAACGTGTTCGGCTATATCGGCAACCTGCGAAACTGGCAGCCCTGGCTTGCGGCTGCCACGCCAGGCCTGCTTTATATGGCCGTCTCGCTGGGCGCGTTTGGCTGGCTGGTGCTCAGGCGTTAACGGACGCTACCGTTCATGACGTCCCTGGCCCATACGCCGCGCGGCATCATCCTGCTTGCCCATGGCTCGCGCGACCCGCAGTGGCGCGACCCCATTGAGGCGGTTGCCGCTCAAGTCCGTCTCCGCGAGCCCGGCACCCCTGTCAGTTGCGCCTACCTGGAGCTCTGCCCACCTTCATTGCCTGAAGCCGCTACAAATTTAATAGCTTCTGGCGCCCGCCATATAAGGGTGTTTCCGCTTTTCTTTGGTATAGGCAAGCACGCCCGGGAAGACTTGCCGCTGCTGGTCGAACGCGTCAGGTTGGCACATCCAGGCGTAGAAGTCGAGCTTCTGCCTGCAGCCGGGGAATACCGCGAATTGACCGCACTTATGGCCAGCATTGCCTTGTCATAACCGTGGAGGCATGGCGCATCGGTACGGCGGTTGGGCTCCTCTTTAGCGTAAAACAGGCATAATAAAACCAATAATTAGCCTGAATTCGATATGAACCTTCACCAATTCCGCTTCGTCCAGGAGGCCATCCGGCGCAACCTGAACCTGACAGAGACCGCCAAGGCCCTGCACACCTCGCAGCCCGGCGTATCCAAGGCCATCATCGAGCTTGAAGAGGAACTCGGCGTCGAAATCTTTGCACGGCACGGCAAACGCCTCAAGCGCGTGACGGAACCCGGGGAACACGTCCTCAAAAGCATTGAACTCATCATGCGCGAAGTCGGCAACCTGCGCCGCATTGGCGAGCAGTTTTCTGCCCAGGACAGCGGCACCCTCTCCATTGCCACCACCCATACGCAAGCCCGTTATGTGCTTCCGCAGCCCGTTGCCAAGCTGCGTGAAGCCTTTCCCAAAGTCAATGTCAGCCTGCACCAGGGCTCTCCCGACCAGGTGGCGCGCATGGTGCTTGATGAGGTGGCCGAAATCGGCATCGCGACCGAATCATTGACGCAGTACGAAGACCTGGTGACCCTGCCCTGCTACGAATGGCAGCACATGCTGGTCATTCCTGTTGACCATCCGTTGGCCAAAAAAGACAACATCACGCTGGAAGACCTGGCGCAAGAACCCCTGATCACTTACCACCCGTCTTTCACCGGCCGTACCAAGATCGACCTGGCGTTTGCCGCCAAGCGCCTGCAGCCGCGCATTGCGCTCGAGGCGATTGACTCCGACGTCATCAAGACCTATGTGCGCCTGGGACTGGGCGTGGGCATCGTCGCAGAAATGGCCATCAAGGAAGACGGCACCAACAGCGACCTGATTGCCATCGCGGCCGGCCCGCTGTTCGGTATCAACGTAGCCCGCGTGGCCTTTAAACGCAGCGCCTACCTTCGCAATTTCGTCTATAAATTCGCCGAACTGCTCAGCGACAAGCTGGACCGCGCCCTGATCACCAAGGCCATGGCTGGCCGTGTCAATGACTATGAGGTTTGACTCCCCCCCGTGGCGGGCTTCGCCCGCCTCCCCCTCAGGGGGCGCCGCAAG
Source organism: Polaromonas sp. P3_B4 (assembly GCF_056402835.1). NCBI lineage: Bacteria > Pseudomonadati > Pseudomonadota > Betaproteobacteria > Burkholderiales > Comamonadaceae > Polaromonas > Polaromonas sp. P3_B4. The sequence goes on along the minus strand of NZ_JBFUGQ010000001.1, from coordinate 1,254,519 downwards.
CGGCCCGGCAAAGCCGGTTCCGCCGCGGCCGCTTGCAAAAGAAACACATCCAGCCCAATCATGACCATGATCCTCGAACGAACTCCAGATCTCAAAACCAAGCTGCCCGCTGTCGGCACCACCATCTTCACGGTGATGTCCACACTGGCTGCTGAAAAAGGCGCTGTCAACCTGGGCCAGGGATTTCCTGATTTTGAGTGTGACCCACAGTTGGTCAACGCCGTCACGGACGCGATGACAAAAGGCCTGAACCAGTACCCGCCCATGACGGGCGTTCCGGCGCTGCGCGAAGCCATCTCGGCCAAGGTGGCCAAACTTTACGGTCACCGCTACGACGCCAACACCGAGATCACCATTACCGCGGGCGCCACGCAGGCCATCATCACGGCCATCCTGGCTGTCGTTCACCCCGGCGACGAGGTCATCGTGCTGGAGCCCTGCTACGACAGCTACGTGCCCAACATCGAGCTGGCCGGTGGCGTCGTGGTGCGCGTTCCCCTCACGCCCGGTACCTTCCGGCCCGACTTCGACAAAATTTCCGCAGCGATCACATCCAGGACACGGGCGATCATCGTCAACTCGCCCCACAACCCGAGCGCCACGGTATGGACCGAGGCCGACATGCTCACGCTGCAGGACATCCTGGCGCCCACTGACGTCCTGCTGATCAGCGACGAAGTCTATGAGCACATGGTGTTCGATGCGGCCCAGGGACGCATCCATCAAAGCGCCGCACGTTTTCCCGGCCTTGCCGCGCGTGCGTTCATTGTCAGCAGCTTCGGCAAGACTTACCACGTCACCGGCTGGAAGGTCGGCTACGTGGCCGCACCCGCAGCACTGACCACCGAGTTCCGCAAGGTGCACCAGTTCAACGTCTTCACCGTGAATACCCCTGTGCAATACGGGCTTGCCGCGTACATGGCCGATACGCAGCCTTACCTGGACCTGCCGGCCTTCTACCAGCGCAAGCGCGACCTCTTTCGCGAAGGCCTTGCCAAAACCCGCTTCAAGCTGTTGCCCAGCGAAGGCAGCTACTTCCAGTGCGTGGACATCTCCGACGTGAGTGACCTGGACGAAGCCGGGTTCTGCAAATGGCTGACCACTGAAATCGGCGTGGCGGCGATTCCCCTGTCGGCGTTTTACGGCAACGGCTTTGACCAGCGCGTGGTGCGGTTCTGTTTTGCCAAAAAAGACGAAACATTGAACACGGCGCTGCAGCGCCTGGCCAAGTTGTAAACGCGGCAAGCCTCGCATGTAAGCCAAGGCTGTCAGTATTTGCCGACGGCTGGACAGGCGTTCATCCTGCTTGTTTGCGCCCCGCACCGGGAAAGAATCACTTCACATAACAAGGAGTGCTTCAAATGTCCCTATCCCTTATCCTGCTGATCGTTCTTATTCTTATCCTGGTCGGCGCTTTGCCTACCTGGGGCCACAGCCGCAGCTGGGGTTACGGGCCCAGCGGGGGTGTCGGCCTGGTGGTGTTGATCCTGGTCATCCTGCTGTTGATGGGACGCATCTAGTCCGCACCTTCCGTTGGTGATTCACCAGGAAAAATGGCCTTGCATTGCAAGGCCATTTTTTTTGCGCTCCCATCTCACAAGCCTGTTTCAACTATTCAGTTGCTGCCACGCTTTTTAGCGGCGGCATAACAAGCCTTCGGCAGTTGTTAGCCTTCGCTGAAAGGTCTGGACTCAGCTATTGAGCTGAGTCCAAACCTTTTCTAACCGCTTAATGCTGACCGGCTGCGGTGTGCGCAGCTCCTGCGCAAAAAAGCTCACACGCAGCTCTTCCAGCAACCAGCGGAATTCCTGCATGCGCGCATCCACCGCGCCTTTTCGCTCAGCCACCAGCCGCCAGTAACGCTGCTCCTGCGGTCGCAACTCGGTCATCCGTGCGGCATCACGTGCCGGGTCGGCACGCCATTTTTCCAGCCGCAACGTGATGGCCTTGAGGTAGCGTGCGAAATGCTGCAGTTGCCCATAAGGTGTGGCCGTCAGAAAGCGTTTGGGTACGAGGCGCTGCAGTTGCTGGGCGGCATCTGCCGCGGCTTCGGCGGCATTTTTCGTGTCCTTGATCTTGCGTTGGGCCACAGCGAACTCGGTCAGGATGCCGGCAGCCAGCCGGGCCACCTCGCTGGCAATCAAGGTCAGGCGCCCTCGCCCATCGTCGATGCGTTTTTTGAACTCGGCTTCGTGCGTCGGCAACGGGTCGAGCAAAAAGGCACGGTCCAGCGCCACTTCGATGATCTGCTCGCGCAATTCCTCCAGCGTACCGCCGCCGGAATTGTCGGCTGCGCGGCCCACCAGCATGTAGCTGGTAGCCGTTTTCTGCAGCTCCGGCAGGTTCTTTTCCAGGTACTTCAGCGCATCCTTGATTTGCAGGGAGAACAGCCGGCGCAAGCCGGCGCGGTGCTTCGCGGCCGCCACGTCGGGTTCGTCAAACACCTCGATCGTCACCGCATCGCCCAAATCAATGAGCGCCGGAAACCCTATCAGCGTCTGCGAACCCTTGCGGATTTCCATCAGCTCCGGCAACTCGCCAAAGCTCCAGCTGGTGTAGCGCTCCGGCGCTCTGGGTGCTATCTTTTCAGGAGCTGCTTGCGCACGTCCTGATTGGGCCGGAGGCCGATTTGATACTGAATTTTCGGTGGATACCGTCTTTTCGGACCCAGATTCGGGTGCTTTTGCCAGGTTTTTGAGTCCCGCCAGCGCCTGGAAGGCACCCCGTGCCTGCGAGCCCAGTTCGCCCTTGAGCGCGCCCAGGTTGCGGCCCGCGCCCAGCTGGCGCCCGTGCTCGTCGACCACGCGGAAGTTCATGAACAGGTGCGGGGGCAGCATATCCAGCTTCATGTCATTGCGCTTGACGTCCAGCGAGGTCGCATCGCGCACCAGCTTGAGCACCGCATCGGTCAGCGAGCCGCTGCCGAACACCTCGGGTTGCAACAGTTGCTCCGTCATGCGGGCGGCGGTATCGGGCAACGGCACCAGCCGCGAGCGCGGGCGCTGGTGCAGCGTCTTGATCAGCGCCTGCACCTTGTCCTTGAGCATGCCCGGCACCAGCCACTCGCAGCGCTCTTCATTGACCTGGTTGAGAGCGAACAGCGGCACATCCACCGTCACGCCATCGCGCGCGTCGCCGGGTTCGTGCAGGTAAGTGACCCAGCAATCCACACCACCCATTCGCAGTGTCTTGGGAAACGACTGCGTAGTGATGCCGGCAGCCTCATGCCGCATCAGTTCTTCACGCGTCAAGAGCAGGAGCTGCGGCTGCTTTTTGACTTCCTCCTTGTACCAATGTTCGCAACTTGCACCACTGTGTACGTCAGCCGGGAGTTGCTGGTCATAAAAAGCGTAGATCAGTTCCTCGTCCACCAGCACGTCCTGGCGCCTGGCTTTGTGTTCCAGATCCTGCACCTGCTGGATCAGCTTCAGGTTCGCCGCGAGGAAAGGCAGCTTGGTGTCCCAGTTCCCGGCCACCAGTGCTTCACGGATGAATATCTCGCGCGCCGTGACCGGGTCTACACGGCCGAAATTGACGCGCCGCCCGTTATAGACCACCAGGCCGTAAAGCGTGGCACGCTCCAGCGCCGTCACCTGCGCAGCCTTTTTCTCCCAGTGCGGGTCCAGCAGCTGCTTGGCTAAAAGATGCCCAGCCACCTGTTCTATCCAGGCCGGGTCAATGTTGGCAATGCCACGGCCAAAAAGGCGTGTGGTTTCCACCAGCTCGGCCACCACAATCCAGCGGCCCGGCTTTTTGCTCAGGCGTGCGCCGGGGTGGCGGTAGAACTTGATGCCGCGTGCACCCAGGTACCAGTCTTCCTCGTCGCTCTTGCAGCCGATGTTGCCGAGCAGGCCGCACAGCATCGATAAATGAAGCTGCTCATAGCTGGCAGGCTTGTCGTTCAGGACCCATTTCTGTTCGCCCACAACCGTATGCAGCTGCGAATGGATGTCGCGCCATTCACGCACGCGGCGGATATTGACGTAGTTCTCGCGCAGCAGGTTCTCATACTGGCGGTTTGACAGTTTATGGTCGGTGCCGTGGCCGCCACGCGCGTCGCCCAGCCATTTCCACAGCTTCAGGTAACCACTGAACTCGCTCTTCTCATCATCGAACTTGGCATGCTGCTGGTCGGCTTGGGCCTGTTTGTCCATGGGGCGGTCGCGCACATCCTGCACACTGAGCGCACTGGCGATCACCAGTACCTCGTCGAGCGCGTTGCGGTCCTTGGCTTCCAGAATCATGCGGCCCACGCGGGGGTCCAGCGGCAGCTTGGCCAGCGTGCGGCCGACGCCGGTGAGCTCGTTGTCTTCGTCCACCGCGCCCAGCTCGGCCAGCAGCTGGTAGCCGTCGGCAATGGCGCGGCGCTGCGGCGGCTCGATAAAGGCAAACTCTTCCACATTGCCCAGGTGCAGCGCCTTCATGCGCAAAATCACCGAAGCCAGCGAACTGCGCAGGATTTCAGGGTCTGTGAAAGGCTGGCGGCCCTGGAAGTCCTTTTCGTCGTAAAGGCGTATGCAAATGCCATCGGCCACCCGGCCGCAGCGGCCTGCACGCTGGTTGGCCGCGGCCTGCGACACCGGCTCCACCATGAGCTGCTCGACCTTGTTGCGAAAGCTGTAGCGCTTGACGCGCGCCGTGCCCGCATCCACCACGTAGCGAATGCCCGGAACAGTCAGCGAGGTTTCGGCCACGTTGGTGGCCAGCACGATGCGCCGCCCACTGTGGCCGTCAAAAATGCGGTCCTGCTCGGCCTGGCTCAGGCGCGCGAACAGCGGCAGCACCTCGGCGTTGCGCGTCAGCGGCTGGTGCGCCAGGTGCTTGCGCAAGTGGTCAGCCGCCTCGCGGATCTCGCGCTCTCCTGGCAGGAAAACCAGGATGTCGCCTGCGCTGTGCGGGCTCAGCCAGAGCTCGTCGACTGCGTCAGCAATTGCATCGTTCAGGTCGTGCTCGCGTGACTCCTCAAACGGCCGGTAGCGCTGTTCGACGGGAAACATGCGGCCCGACACCATGATGACCGGCGCCGGAATTTTTGACCCCCACGCTCCGCGCTGCGCGTCGTCGCTGCCCCCCGAGGGGGCGTCGCCCGGCTTGGGGCGGCCCGGCGCCGGGGCGGCAGAAGCAAAGTAATCCGCAAACCGCTGCGCATCAATCGTCGCCGAGGTGATGACCACCTTGAGGTCGGGCCGGCGCGGCAGCAGCTGGCGCAGGTAGCCCAGCAGAAAGTCGATGTTCAGGCTGCGCTCATGGGCCTCGTCGATGATGATGGTGTCGTAGGCTTTGAGCAGCGGGTCGGTCTGCGTCTCGGCCAGCAAAATGCCGTCGGTCATCAGCTTGACGGAAGCGTCGCGCGAGAGCCGGTCCTGGAAGCGCACCTTGTAGCCCACCACGTCGCCCAGCGGCGTTTTCAACTCCTCCGCGATGCGCTTGGCCACGCTGGACGCGGCAATACGGCGCGGCTGGGTATGGCCTATCAGTCGGCCCTGTCCGGCCGGGTAATTGAGCTTGCCGCGCCCCATGGCCAGCGCAATCTTGGGCAGTTGGGTGGTTTTACCCGAGCCAGTTTCGCCACAGACAATGATGACCTGGTGGGCCGCCATGGCGGCGGTGATTTCGTCGCGTTTGCCCGAAACGGGCAGCGACTCTGGAAAGGTAATGGCGAGGGGAGACAAGGATGGAGGCGAAGAAAAAGGCAAGCAGAGCAGGATAAAAGCGGCAGCAGCGCTGCCAGAGCGCTCAATTATCGGGTGTTCCAGCCCGCAGCGGACCGGCTATGGTTATGGCGCCGCGATCAGGCCGCCAGCACAGGCAAGTCGACGGTTTCCCCACTGGTCTCGTCAAACCACGCAATGCGGCTCGGGTAGCTCAGCGCGGTGCGCGACATGCCTCGCCCTATGCTCACTGCCGAAGAGGCGCGCGCATCGGATTTGGAGACCCGCAGCACGCCAAGGCCGACCTCGGCAACCCAGCGCGTCTGCTGGTTCCCTACCAAATCACCCTCCAGTGTGGTGTTAAGCACCACCGGCCGCGCCAGGGCGGCCTGGACCCTGCGCGCCAGGTGGATCAGCTGGCCGCTGTCATGGCAATTGCGCATCAGCAGCAAAAACCCGTTCTCTTCCAGGCGCCCCATTTCCACATGCGCGGGTACGGTGCGGCGCAACCGGCCGGCACATACAAACAGTGCGTGGTTGGCGGCCGCATGGCCATAGAGCTTTTCCAGCACATAAAGATTGGCCACCGACACCACAATCACGCCCAGCGGCACGGGTTCATCGCGGTAACGCCTGAAGGCCGCCTCCAGCATGTTGCCGGTTTCGCTGTGCGAGCGCATGCGTGTGACCGGGTCGTAGCTGGGGCCGTGTGCCATGGCCCGGTTCAACTCGATCAGGTAGGAATAACGGGTCCAGAGCACAGCCGCCATGGTGGCCAGATAACACGTGCCGGCGACAGCGGTCACCGCGTGCACCTGCCACGGCACATGGGCACGGTCCAGTGCCACCCAGCTCAGCCCCGCAATGGCCACCAGCATGAAGGAGACGCCCGAGACGGCCACCCAGGCCAGGCGATCCCCCCGCACGGCGCTGCGAAGACTGAGCGCCATTGCCACCAGCCCCAGAAAACACGCCACCGCCAGGCTCAGCGCCAGGGCGTGGCGCGGGCTCAATGCCCAGCCAGCCGCGATACTCAGAAGAGCCAGGCTCGCCAACCAGGGCAAGGCGCGCCGGGCCGAGTCCGGATTGCGCAGGATGCCAAGAATGGAAAACAGCAGGTAAGCCAGTAGCGCAGAGACCACGCTGGCCACATGGGCCAGGAAACGGTCCAGAAGATCGGCGTTCTCGATCGGCAATCCGCCCAGGAAGGCCACCACAAAAAACGTCGAGGCGATTGCCGAGACAGCCGCATTGACGGCAATGCGCCGCAGGGACCGGATATAGGCAAATGCTGAACCGGCCAGCATCAGGCTGGCTGACCCGAAATAGCAGCCCCAAAACCCGATCGCGTATTTGTCCATGAACCCGAACCATACCCCGCCGCCCCTCATTAAGCAAACCCTCAAATGCAGTACGCCGGCAAAAAGCACACCCTCGCCAAAGCCGGCATTTGCATCCCTCAGGCCGGCTGTGTCTCCCTTACACTCACTGGACTTTTTCCGTTTACCGGGGAAACAGCGCCCAGGGAGACCGCTTGCCACCTTCCGCGCCGTCCCCGGCTGCCCTTGACCCGCCACAACCGATCCCGAAAGCGCGCCCATGTCTGCCGTCTTCAATTTCACCTTTGTGCCCTGGTTCCGTTCAGTCGCACCCTACATACACACCCACCGCGGTAAAACGTTCGTCGTAGGCATTGCAGGCGAAGCGATTGCGGCGGGCAAGCTCCAGCACATTGCCCAGGACCTGGCACTGATCCAGAGCATGGGCGTGAAGATCGTGCTGGTGCACGGCTTTCGCCCGCAGGTCAACGAGCAGCTCAAGGCCAAGGGGCACGCCGCAAAATATTCGCACGGCATGCGTATCACGGACGAAGTCGCGCTCGACTGTGCCCAGGAAGCCGCCGGCCAGCTGCGCTATGAGATTGAGGCGGCCTTCAGCCAGGGCCTGCCCAACACCCCCATGGCCGGCTCCACGGTACGGGTGATTTCGGGCAATTTCATCACCGCGCGGCCGGTCGGCATCCTCGACGGTGTGGACTTCAAACACTCGGGCCTGGTGCGCAAGGTGGACACCGCCGCCATCGGCCGTGTGCTGGATTTCGGCGCCATGGTGCTGCTCTCGCCCTTTGGCTTCTCACCCACCGGCGAAGCCTTTAACCTGACCATGGAAGAAGTCGCCACTTCGGTGGCCATCGCCATGCAGGCCGACAAGCTGATCTTCCTGAGCGAAATTCCCGGTATACGCATCCACCACGACCAGCCCGAAAGCGAAGACAACCCCATCGACACCGAGCTGCCGCTGGCCGCCGCCGAAAAACTGCTGGCCACCCTGCCCAACGGGGAACGCCCCACCGACACCGCGTTTTACCTGCAGCACTGCGTCAAGGCCTGCAAGGCCGGCGTGGAACGCAGCCACATCCTGCCCTTCGCGGTAGACGGCGCGCTGCTCCTGGAAATCTATGTGCACGACGGCATCGGCACCATGGTGATCGATGAAAAACTCGAAGAACTTCGCGAAGCCACGGAAGACGACGTGGGCGGCATCCTGCAGCTGATCGAGCCTTTTGAAAATGACGGCACGCTCGTCAAGCGCAGCCGCACCGAAATCGAGCGTGACGCCGCCAACTACAGCATCATCGAACACGACGGCGTGATCTTTGCCTGTGCGGCGCTTTACCCCTACCCCGAAGCCAAAACGGCTGAAATGGCGGCGCTCACCGTGTCGCCGCAAAGCCAGGGCCAGGGTGACGGCGAGAAAATCCTCAAGCGTATAGAGCAACGCGCCCGCGCCGCCGGCCTGCAAAGCATCTTTGTGCTGACCACCCGCACCATGCACTGGTTCATCAAGCGCGGCTTTGTGCAGGTAGACCCAGACTGGCTGCCCGAAGGCCGCAAGCGCAAATACAACTGGGACCGCAAGAGCCAGGTGCTGGTCAAGAAGTTGTCATAGGGGCTTTCCCCTTGAACGGTTTTTCTTTAGCATCCGGTGACTCCCGTCCCATCTACACAGGAAACCCCAGCATGCTCCAGCTCCGCCCCAACTGCGAATGCTGCAACCGCGACCTGCCCGCCGAGTCGCCCGATGCCCGCATCTGCACCTTTGAATGCACGTTCTGTGTTGACTGCGTCACCACCAAGCTCAAAGGGGTCTGCCCCAACTGCGGCGGTGAATTCACCACGCGGCCGCGCCGCCCGGCCGACATGCTGGCCAAGTACCCGCCTTCGAAAGAGCGTGTTTTTAAACCTCAGGGTTGCGGAGCCGCACCATGAACACCGCCACCCTGCTGCTTTTTTCCATCGTGGCACTGGTGGCTATTGCCACGCCCGGCCCCACCGTCCTGCTGGCGCTGGCCAATGGTTCGCGCTACGGCGTGCGCCGCTCCGTGCCCGGCATGCTGGGGGCCGTGGTGTCCGACTTTGTGCTGGTAGGCGCCGTAGCTCTCGGTCTGGGTGCGCTGCTGGCGGCCTCCGAGTTCTGGTTCTCGGTGCTCAAGTGGGCAGGCGCGGTCTACCTGGCCTGGTTGGGCATTCGCCTGCTGCGCTCACGCGGCGGATTTGAAATCCCCGCCGAAGGCACTGCCGGCACGCAACACGGCAGCCGCGCAATTTTCATGAAGTCCTTCCTGGTGGCCGTGACCAACCCCAAGGGTTACCTCTTTTGCTCAGCCCTGCTCCCGCAGTTCATTGACCCGGCTGCGGCCCAGGCACCGCAATACCTCGCCATTTCGCTGGTATTCGCCGGCATCGATTTTTCCGTCATGTTCGGCTATGCCTTCATAGGCGCACGCGCAATACGCCTGCTCAAGGCCTCGGCCACACGCTGGATAGACCGCGCTTGCGGCGGCGCGCTGCTGGCGCTGGCGGGCTCGCTGGCGTTCTACCGCCGGGCAAACAGCTAGGGTCGCACGGCCCCGCTATGTGCGCTGGCGCACGGACTTTTCAGGCAAGACCTGTACACTGCCGGAGTCTTTGCAAAGACTTCACTTATCCCCGGCCAGGATTCTGGAAGCGCCGCCCATAGTCGGCGCTTCGCAGGGTCGTCGTTACTTTTACAGAAACATGGCCCATGTCACCTATTACCAGCCTGAGCGTTCTTGACGCCATTGCCAAAGCCGATGGCATAGAGGTCAAGCGCCAGGAAGCACTGCTCAAGACAGGCGCATTGCAGACGGCCATCCTGACGAGCGAAAATTTCTCGATCATCGCAACCGACGAAAAAGGCATCATCCAGCTCTTCAACGTCGGTGCCGAACGCATGCTGGGTTATATGGCGGCTGAAGTCGTCAACAAGATCAACCCCAGCGACATCCATGATCCGCAGGAAGTGATGGCCCGGGCCCAGGCGCTGAGCCTGGAGCTCGCCACCACCATCACGCCGGGTTTCGAGGCGCTGGCCTTCAAGGCCTCGCGCGGCATCGAAGACATTTACGAGCTGACCTATATCTGTAAAGACGGCAGCCGCTTTCCGGCCATCGTGTCCATCACCGCATTGCGCGACGATTTCGGCACCATCATCGGCTACCTGCTGATCGGCACCGACAACTCGGTACGCAAGCAGGTCGAAGTGGCCCTGAAGGAAGCGATGGCCGTGGCCGAAAAAGCCAATCTCGCCAAATCGGATTTCCTGTCCAGCATGAGCCACGAGTTGCGCACACCGCTCAGCGCCATCCTCGGATTTGCGCAGCTGATCGAGTCCGGCACGCCACAGCCCACGCCCTCGCAAAAACGCAGTGTGGACCAGATCCTCCAGGCCGGCTGGTACCTGCTGGAATTGATCAACGAAATCCTGGACCTGGCATTGATCGAGTCCGGCAAGCTGTCACTGTCGCTGGAACCTGTGTCGCTGGCCGAGGTCATGCTTGAATGCGAGACCCTGATCGAGTCACAGGCCGGCAAACGCGGCATTACCGTGACGTTTCCGAAATTCCCTGTGCCCTGCTTCGTGAATGCCGACCGCACCCGGCTCAAGCAGGTATTGATCAACCTGCTGTCGAACGCCATCAAGTACAACACCAGCAGCGGAACAGTCGTACTCAACTGCGTGGATCTGCCTCAAAAGCGCATCCGCATCTGCATTGAAGACACGGGCGAAGGCCTGAATCCGGCCAAGATCGATCAGCTTTTTCAGCCTTTCAACCGCCTGGGCCAGGAGGCCAATACCGAACAGGGCACAGGCATTGGCCTGGTGATGACCAAGCGACTGGTCGAGTTGATGGGTGGCGTCATCGGCGTGGAAAGCGTTGTCGGAAAAGGCAGTGTGTTCTGGATTGAAATGGACGTGACCGACGAAATTGCACTGCGAACAGAGCTGGCAGCCCTGGCACCGATCCTGCAAAGCCAGGTGGCTACCGATCCACGTGCCCATACACTTCTGTACGTAGAAGACAACCCGGCCAACCTGATGCTGGTGGAAGACCTCATCGCGCGCCGCTCCGACATCCGGCTGCTGTCCGCCCGTGACGGCATCAGCGGCATCGCGATGGCCAAGGCCTCGCAGCCGGACATCATCCTGATGGACATCAATCTGCCGGGCATCAGCGGCATCAAGGCATTGCAAATTCTGTGTGCCGATCCGTTGACGGCACACATTCCGGTGGTGGCGCTCAGCGCCAATGCCATACCCCGCGACATTGAAAAAGGCATGGAAGCCGGCTTCTTTCGCTACCTCACCAAGCCCATCAGGATCAATGAATTTATGGAAACCCTGGACCTGGCGCTGGCATTTTCCAAAACAAGGTCCACGCAGGCCCCCGTGCCGGAAAAAACCGCATGAACACCGAATTCGACATCCTGAACGGCAGTATCCTGGTGGTGGACGACCAGCCCGTCAATGTGCTGCTGCTGGAGCAGTTATTGGCAGGCACCGGCTACACCCGTGTTCGTTCAACCATGAACCCGCTGGAGGTAGCCGCGCTGCACGCGGAGCACCATTACGACCTGATCCTGCTCGACCTGAAAATGCCCGGCATGGACGGCTTTCAGGTGATGGAAGCACTCAAGGAAGACCCGCACGACAAATACCTCTCTGTCATCGTACTGACCGCGGAGCCGGCCCACAAGCTGCGCGCCTTGCAGGCCGGCGCCAAGGATTTCATCAGCAAACCGTTTGACCTGGTCGAAGTCAAGACGCGCATCCACAATGCGCTGGAAGTGCGCCTGCTGTATAAAAAGCTGGAAAACTACAGCAAGCTACTGGAGCTGGCCATGCAGCAGAGCACCGCAGAAACCGACGAAGCGCGAAGCCGCTAATAGCGTCTGGCTGGACCAGGCGGCCAGGCCCATCCCTCTAGTCTGCGGCCCGCATTTACTGCTTGAGCTTTTCAAGCAGGAAGTCGATGAACAAGCGCACCCGCAAGGGCACGTGCCGCCCGTGCGGGTATAGCAATGAAAACGGCCGTGACCGCCCCGCAAAGGGCTGCAACACCTCTTGCAGCCGGCCCTGGCGCAAGTCTTCTTCGACGATAAAACGGTAAGTCTGCAGCAGGCCCGCGCCATGCCGGGCCAGCGTCACCCCGCCCAGCAGGTCTTCCGAGCAGCAATATCCACCGCTGGTTGCCACCTCCAGCTCCTTGCCTGCATCGCTGAACAGCCACGGAATTTTCTGACCGCTGCTGGGCAACAAAAACTGGATGCAGTCATGCTGCTGCAAGGCCTCCGGCGAGGTTGGGGTTCCCGCCTGCTGCAGGTACGAGGGCGCAGCCACCACCACCAGTGCGGCATCTTCCAGCTTGCGCGCGACCAGGCCTGAGTCGGGCTGTGCGCGCCCGCGTATGGCCAGGTCGTAGCCCTCGTCGGCAAAGTTGACATTGCGGTTGCTCAGGTTGACCTCAACCTGCACTGCCGGATAAAGAGCCCGAAAAGCCGGCAGCAGCGGCAGTACACGGTAGTGCCCGTAAGGCGTGGGCAGGCTGATGCGCAGCACGCCGGCGGGTACCAGTTGCTGGCCCGTGGCTTCGCGCTCGGCTTCCACCAGTTGCCCCAGGGCCTGCCGCGCCTGCTCAAAATAAGCGCGGCCGGCTTCGGTCAGCCGTATCTGCCGCGTCGTGCGCGTGAAGAGCCGCACACCCATCCTTTCCTCCAGGCGCGACACCGAGCGGCTCACAGCGGCAGGCGTGAGGCCGGCACTGGCTGCCGCCACAGTGAAGCTGCTGAGCTCCGCCGCAAGGCAAAAAAGCTCAATGCTTCCCAGCTGAAGATCATCGAATTGACGGCTCATGGCTTTGATTTTCTGTGGATTATCTATTACGCCATGTAACTTATGAAGTTAATCAACCTCCATTTATCTCGCCAGACATCATCAATAGCATGGGACCTTCCCAACTAACTTGATCAAGGAACCCATGAAACTGTTTTTCTCTCCCGGCGCCTGCTCACTGGCACCCCACATTGTTCTGAAAGAAACGCAGCAGGCCTTCAAGCTTGAAAAGGTTGACACAGGCACCCACACCACCGCAGACGGAGCTGACTATTACGCCATCAACCCCAAGGGTGCGGTGCCCGTGCTGGAGCTTGAAAACGGCGAGCGCCTGACAGAAGGCCCCATCATTGCCCAATACCTTGCCGACAAGGCAGGCCGCGCCGACCTGCTCCCGGCCGCCGGCAGCATGGACCGCTACCGCGTGATGGAGTGGCAGAACTACATCACCTCGGAGCTCCACAAAACCTTCACGCCGCTCTTCAACCCGGACCTGGACAGCAGCGCCAAGAAAACCCTGGCCAGCGTTCTGCGCAAAAAATACGAATGGGTCAACACCCAGCTGCAGTCCAAAGACTATTTGCTCGGCCAGTCCTTCACTGTGGCCGATGCCTACTTGTTTGCCGTCACAGGCTGGGCCAAGTACGTGTCGCTGGACCTGGCGGACCTGAAGCACCTGCAGGATTTCCTGGCACGTGTCGCCGGCCGCCCCGCGGTGCGCGAGGCCCTGAAGGCCGAAGGGCTGCTGGCATGAGCCGCTGGAAAACCACAGCCCTGACCCAAAGGCTGGGCTTGACGGCGCCGATTGTGCAGGGCCCCTTCGGAGGCGGCCTTTCCTCGGTTGCGCTGACCGCGGCGGTCTGCGAAAGCGGTGGGCTGGGCTCATTTGGCGTGCATCACCTGACAGGCGCGCAAATTGAAGAGACCGCGCAGGCCATACGCCTGAAAACAAAACGTCCTTTCGCCTTGAACCTGTGGGTGCCGCATGAAAAGAGCGAGGACCCGCCGCTCACAGATGCGCAGTTCGAGCAGCACCTGGCGCTGCTCACGCCCTACTTCAAGGAACTCGGTGAACCCCTGCCAACCCGGCCGGAGCGTTTCAGTCCGCGCTACGAGGACCAGGTGCAGGGCCTGCTGGCAGCCCGGCCCGCGGTTTTCAGTTTTGTATTCGGCATTCCGTCGCCGGAGATCCTGCGCCAATGCAAGGCGCTTGATATCGTGACTGTGGGTGCCGCCACAACGCCTGAAGAAGCGATAGCGCTCGACAACGCCGGCGTCGACATGGTGGTGGCAACCGGCTTTGAGGCAGGCGGGCACCGCGTGTCCTTTCTCCGCCCGCCCGAAAACTCGCTCACCGGCACACTGGCGCTGATCCCTCAAGTGGTCGACGCGATCAAGGCGCCGGTCATTGCGGCAGGCGGCATTGCCGACGGGCGCGGCATTGCAGCAGCCCTGGCGCTGGGCGCCCAGGGTGTGCAGATTGGCACGGCTTTTCTGGCCTGCGTCGAATCATCCGCCAGTGACATCCACCGCCAGAAGTTATTCAGCGCCGACGCCAGGCACACCGCCCTCACCCGCGCTTTCAGCGGGCGCCTGGCGCGCGGCATTGAAAACCGCTTCATGAACGAGTTGAAGGCGCACGAAGGCCACATTGCGCCCTACCCGGTCCAGAACTGGCTGACAGGCCAGCTCAAACCAGCTGCCATTGCCCAGGGCAGAACCGACTTGATGTCGCTCTGGTCCGGTCAGGCCGCACCCCTGCTCAGGCACCGGGATGCGAGCTCGCTGATGCAGGCGCTGCAGCAGCAAACCGACGACGCGCTAAAACGGGTTGCCGGGTCAGTCTGACCCTCAAGCAGGATTTGTCTGATGACAGTGCATGATGATGGATTGACTGAAGGTGCCTGTTTGAGGTGCAGTCACCTCAATGAAAATCGCGACTCGATGTGCCCAGCCGCCCCAGCAGCGGCGTGAGGTCTTCGAGCCGGTGCGCCACCAGGTTGCGCACCGCGCCGTAACCTTTGGTGCTGCCGCGTTCTTCACTACGCTGCCATATACCGTACACCGCCAGCAGCCGGGCGTGCAGCACCTCACCGCGTTGCGCCTCGCGCAGTGATTTCCAGATGATCACATTGACCGGCCCGGTTTCATCCTCCAGCGTGACGAAGATGGTGCCCTTGGCAGTTTGCGGCTGCTGGCGCACGGTGACGATGCCGCAGCCGGCCACCTCTTCGCCGTCGGGCAAGGCATTGAGCTCGCTGGCGCTCAGCAGGCCCCTGCGTGACAGCCGTTCCCGCAGCAAGGCCACCGGGTGGCGCCGCAGCGTGAGGCCGGTGGCCTGGTAGTCGAACAGGATGTTTTCGCCCTCGGGTGTGTCGGGCAAGGCCAGCGGTGTTTCGTGCGTGGGCACCGATTTGAGCAGGCGTGGCGCCAGTTTGATGGCCGAAGCCTCCCAGACCTGCTGGCGCCGGTGTCCGGCCAGCGGCAGCAGGGCATCGGCGGCGGCCAGCGCGTTGATTTCGAGCGTACCCAGCTGGGCGCGCGACACCAGGTCTTCCGTCGAAGTGAAAGGCGCTTGCGCCCGCGCCTCCACCAGCCGCAGTGCAGCTTCTTTGCGCAAACCGGCCACCAGGCGCAGGCCCAGGCGCACCGCCGGCTGCGTATCCGCAGGCAGCACACCCTGCGGCTCCAGCGTGCAGTCCCATTCACTGTGCATGACGTCTACCGCGCGCACCTCCACCTGGTGGCGGACAGCGTCTTGCACCAGCTGGGACGGCGTGTAAAAGCCCATGGGCTGCGAATTGACCATGGCCGCCAGAAAGCAGGCCGGCTCGTGGCGCTTGAGCCGGCAGCTCACGTAGACCAGCTTGGCAAAGCTGGCGGCGTGGCTTTCCGGAAAGCCGTAGTCGCCAAAGCCCAGGATCTGGCTGAAGATGCGCTCCGAAAATTCAGTGCTGTAGCCGTTTTTGACCATCGCATTGACAAGGCGGCCATGAAACCGGTCTACCCCGCCCTTGCGCTTCCAGGCCGCCATGGAGCGGCGTAAATCGTCGGCCTCCCCGGGCGTGAAGTCAGCGGCGATCATCGCAATCTGCATCACCTGCTCCTGGAAGATCGGGATGCCCAGCGTGCGTTCCAGGGCCGGGTTCAGCGCCGGGTATTCCGGCACGACGTCTTCGCCCCGCCGCTTTTTATCGCGTGCCTTCAGGTACGGGTGCACCATGCCGCCCTGGATGGGCCCCGGCCGCACGATAGCGACTTCCACCACCAGGTCGTAGTAATTGCGCGGCTGCAAACGCGGCAGCATGGACATCTGGGCCCGGCTTTCAATCTGGAAAACACCCACCGTGTCGGCTTCGCAGATCATGTCGTAGGTGGGTGTGTCGTCCGGCTCGATCTGGTGCATCTCCAACTGGCTGCCCCGCGTCTGGTTCACCAGCGCCAGGCAGCGCCGTATGGCCGACAGCATGCCCAGCGCCAGCACATCCACTTTCAGCAGGCCCATGGCCTCCAGGTCGTCTTTGTCCCACTGGATGATGCGGCGGTCTTCCATCGAGGCCGGCTGCACCGGCACCAGCCGCGTGAGCTTGCCCTGGGTGAGTACAAAACCACCGACATGCTGACTCAGGTGGCGCGGAAAGCCAATCAGCTGCGCCGACAGGTCAAACCATTGCAGCACCGGCCCTTCCCTGCCCTCCAGCCCGGCTTCCTTGAGTTTTTCCTGCAGCACCTCGCTGCCATCAAACCAGAAATGCTCTTTAGCGAACAGGTCAATCAGTTCAGGCGCCATTGCCAGCGCCTTGCCCACATCGCGGATCGCGCTGCGCGGCCGGTAGCTGATGACGGTGGCGGCAATGGCGGCGCGGTCGTGGCCGTATTTGCCGTAGATGTACTGGATGACTTCTTCACGCCGTTCATGTTCGAAGTCCACGTCGATGTCGGGCGGTTCACTGCGCTCGCGGCTGATAAAACGCTCAAACAGCAGCTTGCTTTCCGCCGGGTTGACAGCCGTGACGCCCAGGCAAAAACACACCACCGAATTGGCCGCCGAGCCACGTCCCTGGCAAAGGATTTCCTTTTCTCTCGCAAACCGCACGATGTCGTGCACGGTGATGAAGAACATCTCGTATTCAAGTTCCTCGATCAGCGCCAGTTCGAAACCCAGCTGCCGCCTGATCTTGTGGGGAATGTGATGCGGATAGCGTGTATGGGCGCCCTGCCAGGTCAGCCGCCGCAGCCACCGCGAAGGCGTTTCGGCCGCCGGCACCATGTCTTCCTGCGGGTAGCGGTACAGGTTGCGGATCTCATCGAGATTGAAATTGCACCGCGCCGCCACTTCCAGCGTGGCACGCAACAGGCTGGCGGGGTAAATCTCGGCCAGGCGCATGCGCGGCCGCAAATGTGCCTCGGCATTGGGCTGCAGCGCAAAGCCGCATTCGTGCACCGGTTTGCCCAGCTTGATGGCGGTCATCACATCGTGCAGCGGCTTGCGTGAGCGCTTGTGCATCAGCACATGGCCGGCCGCCACCAGCCGTATGCCGGTGCGCTGCGCCACCTCCTGCAGCTGCTGCAGGCGCAGCGCGTCGTCCAGGCCCTGCAGCAGCTCCACCGCCAGCCAGGCATTGATACCAAAAAGGCCTGCAGCCCAGGCGCAATGAGCGCAAAGCGCTTCTGTATTGATAGCACTCGCACCTGCTTCATGCAGGGGCGCGAGCAAAATTTCGCAATCCCCCAGCCGGGAGAAATCCGTTTCGCCCAGCGCGACGCGGTAGCTGCCTTTTTCCACCACGTCACCGGCCTTGCGCGCTTCGGTGATGAACTCGCACAGGTTGCCCCAGCCTGCCGCGTTGTGCGGCAGCACCACCAGCCTGAAGGCATCGGGCGCCTGCACCAAAAATTCCGCGCCCGGCAGCAGCTTGAGGCCCATCTCTTTTGCCACCTCATGCGCCCTGACCACCCCGGCCACCGAACATTCGTCGGTGATGGCCAGCGCCTTGTAGCCCAGCTCGGAAGCGCGTTCGGCCAGTTCCTGCGCGTGCGAGGCGCCACGCTGGAAGCTGAAGTTGCTCAGCGCGTGCAGTTCGGCGTAATCGGGAAGCGCGTAGGCAGGCATGCGGGCCTCAGGCAAAAAAGCCGTGCAAATACCAGGTGCGTTGCCGGCCGGCCTGGGCGGCAGAGCCCAGCCTTTCGCTGTAAACCCACAGCAAGCCGCCCTGCTGGCTGCGGTAGATGTAGTAGTCGCGAAACGCCCACGGTTTTTCACACAGGCCCGGCTCAGCGCTGCGGTTGTCGCGATCAGCCAGCAACCATTCGGCAGCCTCCAGCCGCTGCGGCCCGGCCAGGCGCGTCAGCTTGCCCTGGTACACCGGGCTGTTGCCTGCAGCTTGCAGCTTCAGCGGCTCGGGCAGCAGCCAGGCAGGGTACAAGGCTTCAGCCCGGGCTTCTGGAATGTGGGAAGTGGCTTTTCTTAAACCTTTTAGGCCTCTGGCGCCCGATGGCTTTGCGCAAGCAGCTATTGATTTAATAGCGCTTCTGGCGCTCACCCAGCGCTGCATCAGCTCGGGCCGGTGGTCGCAGCAAGGTTGCCAGGCTTGCACATTGGCATCACCCAGGCGGGCGCTGAGCCGCTCGACCAGCTCCACCACGCTGTCGCCCTGCCGGCGCGCTTCCATCAACAGGCTGCCGGTGGCGGCTGCCGAATCGGCCAGCAGCTCGGTGGCCAGCGACTGCAGCGTCAGGCTGTGCACCGGCGCCGGCAGCTTTTGCTGCGCCAGGTGCTCTGAGATGAGGCGTGCCATGTGACGCAGGTCTTGTGCGGGCTGGGCGGTGCGAATCTCGAGCTCGCCGGTCGGAGGCACATCGCGGCGTTTGTCCAGGTGCCAGATGATTTTCAGGGCGCAGAGCCCGCTCTGCCGCCCCAGCAGCCAGGCGTGCAGGTGAACCAGCAGGCGCTCAACGCCCGCCATCAGCGCGGGGCCATGGGTGACCAGTGCATTGAGCTCCAGTTTTTCCTCAAAGTGTTCGGGCAGCACTTGCCACTCATAGTCGTCGGCTACGGTGCCGCGGGCGCGGTCCAGCGCCTCCAGCAGCTCGGCGCCAAAACGCCGCGCCACGCCGTCACGCGGCAGGCGCAGCAGGTCGTCCCAGCTGCGGCAGCCAATGCGCTCCAGCACACCGAGGTGCGGGCGTGCGGCCGTCAGAGTGTGCATGGGCAGGTCGGCCACGCGTTTCTTCACCACGCCAGCTTGGCCTTCCCGCATCCGAAGACGCCCTAGCGCTATCAAAGATGTAGCACCTTGCGCACGTTCTATAAGGGCAACAGCCTGATTTGATTCAAAAAACAGCTCAATTTTCTGCGCCAGCAGCTGCATCAGCCGCGCCAGCCCGCCAAACAGGCGCAGGCTGCCCGTCACGTCCATCAGCACCGCTTCGTCGACCAGCGCCACGCGCGGCGTAAAACCCAGCGCCAGGCTGGCCACCGCCCGCTGCAATGCAGCGGCGTCCTCGCCCCACTGCTGCACCGCGTCAGTGGTGATCGAGATGCGCAATGCGATCCAGCAACGCATGGATGGGGCTCCGGGGTGAAGTAACAGGCAGCGACACCAGCGACGGCAGCAGGATGGGGGCAAGCTCTTCCCGCTTTTGCCGGGCCCTGTCGCGACTGGCTGCCAGCAGCGCTGACAGCCGGGCGGGCCGGGTGTCGAGCAGCACCGGCGCAGCCAGTGGCGGGCCGCGGCGCTTGAGCACGTGGACCAGCAGATTGCCGCCCTCCTGCACAGCGCCTTCCAGCAGCAGGCGCAGCGGCGCGGGTGACGATTCGTGTTGGGCCCGCAGCGGCCGGAACACAAACAGCAGCTTGTGGTGCGCATGCGCGGCAATCTGCAGGCGGCGCAGGTGGGCACTGCGCGCATCCGGCAGCCAGGCCAGCACGGCGGTCACGTCAGCGCACTGCAGCGCCTCTCGCGTGGCCCAGAGCAGCGAAGGCGCGTCACCGGGCTTGCCGTGAATGCTGATGAGCCGCCGCATGTCGATCTGGCGCGCGCCCAGCGCCGGGCCAAACGGCAGATAAGGCGCACCGACCAGCGCCGTCAGTTGCGCGCCAGGCTCATCCGGTGCGGCGGGCTGGTTGAGGGCCCGGGCCAGGCCGGGCGCCAGCAAACCCCATTCCTGCTGGCCCGCCTGCGGCAGCAGCAGTTCAACCAGCGCGCCCTGCGGCCAGCCTCCTCCTGGCAAGGCCAGGTCGAGCGCCGCATAACCTGTGGCCACCGTCTGCACACTCGCGCTGCCCAGTTCGCCGGCCCGCCAAACCTGGGCATTCAGGGCGTCGGCAAAGTCCGGCAAAGCGCTGGGCATTGCGGTAAGGGTGGGCATGGAAGGTGGTCCGGATCAAGCTGGATATACTGTATTTATGTACAGTATATGATCGATTCGATGCCCTGCCAACCTGCATGAAACCCGGGTACCCCAGTCGAGAATTATTCACCCCGGAGCCACCGGGAAAACCGGCACCTCCCTGCAAATCAGGATGCAGCGCGCTTGCCGGCGGTACCGCTGTTCTCGCGCGTCTAGAGTTTGGGCGGGAGTGGCCGGCCCACGTTGTGGGCGCCCTTGTCGGCCGCCTCCCAATACGCCTTGTCCAGCGTGCCGGGGTGGTTCTTGACCGGGGTGCCGACCGGCACATTGCCAGGGCGCTGAACGCCCTCCACCGAATAGGTTTTCAGCTTGGGCTTCTCGGTGGTGGAGGGGTTGAGCTCATGAAACTCGTGCGCCACCTTTGAAGGGTTTTGGGGAGACAACTTTTGGCCACGAACACTCGCCAGCGTTTCAATGTGCGTCATGCACCGCGTCGTGTAGGGGTCGGGTGCCTCACCGAACAGGTGAAACACGCCGTGCTGCTGACGTTCGCTCGTCATCTGCTTGAGCTTCCAGAGCTCGAACACCGACACCTTTGCGCGCATCGCCTCCTTGGAGTCATAGCGGTATTCCCGTCCCTTCTTGCGATCGCTTTCTGGGGCCGGACGCGCCAGGAAGCGGTCCCTGTGCTCGGTCGGTGTATGGCTGCCATAGGCCAGGTTCGAGTAAGGCTTGGACTCGTCTATGCCGGTCAGCTGGTTCACGGCGCCAAACTTTGGCAAATCTGTACGGGGTGGGCCACTGCCCATCCGGAAATCTTCGTAATGACCCCACGAACCCCGTCCGTATTTGACGGTCATGTGTTCCGGCTGTTGTGGATTCGTCGTGTTTCTCCACGTGGAGAACTTGACCGGCACCACCGGCTGGTTTCCCAGGAAATAGGCACTGGCAGCGGCACCGGCACTCGCCAGGACCGGGAAGCCAAAGCGCGATAACACCCTTCCTGCTGCCATGGGGACCATCCTTGTGCCGCAGCGCGGCAATGTTGATGAGCTGACCTTCCGGTAAAACCGGCGACTGGATATTCAGTCTAGTCATGGCGCGCGGCTGGCGCCATCCCCTTTTTCAGGTGAAAAATTACATGCTTCGGCTATGGGTGCGTCGCTGCGGCCCTCAAGCTCGCAGCATGAGCTGGCCGGGGGCAATGCGCCGCCAAACTGGCGATGTGGTCGATTCAGCGCTTGCGCGCCTGGCGTGCGATCAGCAGCAAGCCCACGACCGCAATAGCCACAAAACACAGGAAAGACCAGTTGGCAATCGAGCCGCCCAGAAAGGTCCAGTCGATCTTGGTGCAGTCGCCGCTGCCCTTGAAGATCATGGGAATGGCGCGTTTGAGCGGAAAGGTTTCAATCATTCCGTAAAAGTCGCGGCCGCAAGAGGCAATTTCAGGCGGATACCACTGCAGGAAACTTTGGCGCGCCGCCACAAAAGCACCAAAACCCGAGAGCAGCACCATCAGGCCTGAACCGGCGATCAGCAGGCCCCGGCTTTTGGCGATGGCCGTCACGCCCGCCACCACCGCCACCAGCACCAGCGCATACCGCTGC
Source organism: Polaromonas sp. P3_B4 (assembly GCF_056402835.1). Classification (NCBI taxonomy): domain Bacteria; kingdom Pseudomonadati; phylum Pseudomonadota; class Betaproteobacteria; order Burkholderiales; family Comamonadaceae; genus Polaromonas; species Polaromonas sp. P3_B4. The sequence goes on along the minus strand of NZ_JBFUGQ010000001.1, from coordinate 1,232,714 downwards.
ACGATGCACATCGGGCAAGGCTCCAGGCCTACCACGTGCTGCAGGTACAGGCCAAAAGCCAGCATGGCCACGCAGGCCACGGCGATCAGCGCCAGCATGCGGCGCGGCATGGCGTCGAAATACGTCAAAAACATCAGGGAGCCCTCTTTTTTCTGGATGAATTATGAATTGTCCAGGGGTTCGGGCGTTTGGTGCCGGATAAGTTCCCTTCGGCGATACATGCAGGGCAGATTCTTCGCCGCTTACCCATCCCTGTCGCTCCCGCCCCCTGGTCCCCTCTCGCCCTAATTTGCCAGCGTTTGTCCTACAGATGGGCAACCCCGGCGGGCGTAGATTTTCAGGACGTCAGTTTTTTTGAAGATCCCAGAAAGGACCCCATGATGGAAATACACCGAGGACGACTCATCGACCATGTTCACCTGCGCGCCCATGACCTCACGGCCAGCAAGCGCTTTTACCGCGCTGTGCTGAAGTCACTGAACAAAGAAAGTGCCATCCAGGAAGCCGACGACCATTTCTCAGGCGACGAGTTGTGGATAGACCAGGCCGACGGCCCCACCTCGCATGTTCATCTGGCTTTCCGGGCCAAAGACCACGCAGAGGTCAAAGCCTTCTACGAAGCCGCCCTGGCCGCAGGCGGCACCGACAACGGCGCGCCAGGCGAACGCAAATACCACCCCGGCTACTACGCCGCCTTTGTGCTGGACCCGGACGGCAACAACATCGAAGCGGTGTACCACGGGCCTTTTGTGGCGTCGGCTGAGTCGGTGGTGATCAAGCCTGCGGAGTAGATAAAACCAAGACGGGCGAAGGGGTTGCGGCTGGCGGCAAAATGCACTTTGGAATGATTTCCAAGTCTTTTGCTTCAAGGAGCTGCCATGTGCCGCAACATCAAGACCCTGTTCAACTTCGAGCCGCCGGCCACGGAGCTGGAAATCCGCGACGCTTCGCTGCAGTTTGTGAGGAAGCTCAGCGGGTTCAGCGTGCCCTCCAAGGCGAACGAAGCCGCATTCGATCGCGCTGTGGAAGAGGTGGCAGCCTCTGCGCGGGTTCTCATCCGCTCACTGGTGACCAATGCCGAGCCTCGCAACCGGGAGGTGGAAGCAGAACGGGTGCGTGCCAGGTCGGCGCTGAGGTTTGGCGCGAGTCAGTAAACGAGGCGCTCTTTTCAAGGTCTCAGCTCATACCGCTGGAATCAGCTCCGGCCGCACGGTAGCGTCTATCACGATGGTGGCTCAGCTTCCCATTGGGTTGGCTGGAGGCTCGTCGCTCCATAAAAAGACTGATATAAATCAGCTCTACAAAAACAAGTATGAGCGCGCATGACGACCAAAGACGATTTGCCGAGGGAGAAACGCTGGAAAGACCTGTACATCCGGTCAAAGAAAGTTGCGCGTGCAGAGCAATTGGGCCTCGATTACCCTCGCACAACTGCAAAGCAACTTGTGCAGAAGGAAGAAACCGCCCGCAGCACTGAACGCCTGAAGGTATTGTTCGTTTGCAGCCGTAATCAATGGCGAAGCCCGACAGCAGAACAACTCTGGCGCAAACACCCCCAACTGGTAACTCGCTCGGGTGGTACGAGCCCTAATGCGCGCCATACGGTTTCAGTCGATGACATCCGTTGGGCTGACGTGGTTCTCGTCATGGAAGAAAAACACAAATCAAGACTGACCTCGGAGTTCACACGACTGCTTGACGGCAAATCTGTTCATGTTCTTGATATCCCTGACGACTACAAGTTCATGGACAAGGAACTGATAGAAATGCTCGAGCAATGTGTTCCAAGCATCCTTGGCATCGAGTGACAGACGATGGATCTACTCGAGGAGATCAAGGAGTCCTGGTACTGGGTTGGTCTCGATCCACTACAGCTTGTCGCCGAAAATGACTTTGGCAATCTACTGATAAAGGATCATTCAGGTCGCTACTGGCGCCTATGCCCCGAGGACTGTTATTGCGAAATCGTGGCTTGGGATGAAGCTTCTTACGACACGCTCGTCAATGATCCGGAGTTCAAGAAAGACTGGTTGATGGCAGCTCTGGTCAGGATTGCGAATGAAAAGCATGGCCCTCTCGTTGACGGGCGTAAATACTGTCTGGTGGTGCCTGGAATCCTGGGCGGGGCTTACGACATTTCCAATATCAAAACTGCCCCACTGTCCGAGATTGTGAGACGGTCCGGCGACCTTTCAAGGCAAATACGGGATTTGCCGGACGGTGCCAAGATCCGGTTAAAAGTGGTTGATTAGAGGTCGCATCGGAAGAGTCCACAGCGCCCCTCCACAAACACCTTCGCCTTGCGCGGCGTCACCACCAGCATGTCGCCTTCGCGCAACCGTTGCGGCGCCTCTTCGACATCACAAAACCCAGATAGAGCCTGTCAGTTGATGATTTTTCAGGCACAGTGATGCCTGAATGTGCTCTCACCATTTATCCGACAAGGGAAACTTGAGCGGCGACTTTGGCAAAATCAATGCCGGCTCATTTATTCAACATAGTGGGTCAACTCCATGTCAGTAAACAGTTTTTTCAAGTTTGGCGCGCCGTTTTATTTCGCAGGCCGCCACGTTATTCTGCGGTTTTGCGGGATATATCAGAGTTAGGCGTCGCAGAATGCGCTTCCGCACTTTTCTTGTGACTGGAGTTGAAGTCCTCGAGCTTGGAGGGCAGCACTGGCAAAGCAATGCCTGGCCTCCAGAACACTGGCGAGAACATAAGGGTCGCTTTCGCTTGTTCACGATAGCGATCGATGAGCAACTTTCCAGCGCGCTGAAGTCCAAGAACTACGGCGGTCTTGTCGAAGGAATTGTTGTAGCTCTTGAAGTCGCCTCCTTTGACCAATGGCCAGAGACCACGTTCACGAAGATAAACACGCCTCCTTCGTTCAAAACCAAGAGTAGAGACCTTTGGTGCTATGCCAAGCTCGACTGGATGAGTATTCAGAACCTCACCCTCAAGCAGCAATTCAAGGCGTACACCGAAGCAGTCATCGAAGCACTTGATCGAATCAACATCGCCAAGCGCAAGCCCAAGGGATTTCTCGCAGAGGATTGCTCAAAAGATCTGCGTCATATCCTGGGAACCTTGAAAGCGTCAACTCTCACACGGTCCGGTCGACTCAAGGATGACGCGAGCAATGCCTAATTCAGGCGTTACCCCTCCACAAACACCCTCGCCTTGCGCGGCGTCACCACCAGCATGTCGCCTTCGCGCAAGCCCATCTCGGCAAATTGCTGCGAGGTCATCTGGGCTTCGATGATCGAGTCGCCCGAGACGTTGCCCTTTTGTTCGTAGCCTTCGGCGGGAATCAGTTCCAGCCGCGCGATCGGGCCGATCACGATGGCGCGTTCCAGGTGGGCGACGATGCCTTCGGCGCCTGGGGCATAGCGCTGCACATCCAGGTCGTGCGGGCGCACATAGGCAAAGGCCTTGGCGTCCTGCGCGCCGGCGTGTTCGGGTGAGTTGAGCCGCAGGCCTTCAAGCTGCACTTCGCCTTCGTGCGCGCGGCCGTGGAACAGGTTCACGTCACCGAGAAAGCCGTACACAAACGGGCTGGCCGGGTGGTCCCACACCTCTTGCGGGGATCCGATCTGCTCGACCTTGCCCTGGTTCATCAGCACCACGCGGTCGGCGACTTCCAGCGCTTCTTCCTGGTCGTGCGTCACAAAAATGCTGGTGACATGCAGGTCGTCGTGCAGGCGGCGCAGCCAGCGGCGCAGCTCCTTGCGCACCTTGGCGTCGAGTGCACCGAAGGGTTCGTCGAGCAGCAGCACCTTGGGTTCCACCGCCAGCGCGCGGGCCAGGGCAATGCGCTGGCGCTGCCCGCCCGAGAGCTGCGACGGAAAGCGCTCAGCCAGCCAGTCGAGTTGCACGAGGTTGAGCAGCGAATGCACTTTTTCCTTGATCTGCGCTTCGCTGGGCCGCTGGCCGCGCGGCTTGACGCGCAGGCCGAAGGCCACGTTTTCAAAGACGGTCATGTGGCGGAACAGGGCGTAGTGCTGGAAGACAAAACCGACCTGGCGCTCTCGCACATGCACGTCGGTGGTGTCTTCGCCGCTGAAGAGGATGCTGCCGCGGTCAGCGGTTTCCAGCCCGGCAATGATGCGCAGCAGCGTGGTCTTGCCGCAGCCCGAGGGGCCAAGCAAGGCGACCAGTTCGCCGGATTGAATGTCCAGGCTGACGTCGCCCAGTGCCTGGAAGTCGCCAAAATGTTTGCTGACGTTGCGGATTTCGATGCTCATGATGTTTTCCTTTAGCGAGCGGCTGCCACGGCGGCCCCGTCAACGGGACTCTGCGGGCGCTCAGGCGGCAAATCGGCCGCGGCTTTCATTTCTGCTTCGTGGCGCCATTCGGCCACCGACTTGATGACCAGCGTGACCAGCGCGAGGATGGCCAGCAGCGATGCCACGGCGAATGCAGCCACCGACTGGTATTCGTTGTACAGAATTTCCACATGCAGCGGCAACGTGTTGGTCTGCCCGCGGATGTGGCCCGACACCACCGACACCGCGCCAAACTCTCCCATGGCCCGTGCGTTGCACAAAATCACGCCATACACCAGGCCCCATTTGATGTTGGGCAGGGTCACATGCCAGAAAGTCTGCCAGCCGGTAGCGCCCAGCACGATGGCGGCCTGCTCTTCGTCGTTGCCCTGCGCCTGCATCAGCGGAATCAGCTCACGCGCGATGAACGGAAACGTCACGAACACGGTGGCCAGCACAATGCCGGGCACGGCAAAGATGATCTTGATGTCATGCGCCAGCAGCCACGGCCCGAACCAGCCCTGCGCACCGAAGATCAGCACGTAGATCAGGCCAGCCACCACGGGCGACACGGAAAACGGCAAGTCAACCAGCGTCGTCAATACCGATTTGCCGCGGAATTCGTACTTGGCAATCGCCCAGGCCGCGGCCACGCCAAACACCAGGTTCAGCGGCACGGCAATCGCCGCGGCAATCAAGGTGAGCTTGATGGCCGACCAGGCGTCGGGCTCCTGCAGCGCGGCAATGTAGGCGCCAAAGCCCTTGCGCAGGCCTTCGGTGAACACGGCGGCCAGCGGCAGGATCAAAAACAGGAACACAAACAGCAACGCCACCGTGATCAAGGTGTAGCGCACCCAGCGTGCTTCGGTGGTGCCGGCGGTGACACGGCGTTTAATGGAGGAGGAAGCAGTCGAGCGCAGCGAAGGGCCGCCCCGAGCAAGCTCAGCCCCCTCGGGGGGCAGCGCAGTACGCGAAGCGACAAGCGTGGGGGCCTGTTTCATGCTGGGGCTCCCGCGTTTCGGCGCTGCCAGGCCTGCAGGCCGTTAATGACCAGCAGCAGCACAAACGACACCAGCAGCATGACCACCGCCACGGCAGTTGCGCCGGCGTAGTCGTATTGCTCCAGCTTGCCAATGATGATGAGCGGCGTGATTTCAGAAATCATGGGCATGTTGCCCGCGATGAAGATGACCGAGCCGTATTCGCCGATCGCCCTTGCGAACGCCATGGCAAAGCCAGTCAGCAAGGCAGGCGTGATGTGCGGCAGGATGACCTTGGTGAAAATCTGCAGGCGCGTGGCGCCCAGCGAGGTGGCGGCTTCTTCGAGTTCTTTCTCGGCGTCTTCCAGCACTGGCTGCACCGTGCGCACCACAAACGGCAGGCCGATGAAAATCAAAGCGATCACCACCCCAGCCGGCGTAAATGCCAACTTGATGCCCATGGGTTCGAGGTACTGACCGATCCAGCCGTTGCCGGCCAGTAAAGCCGTGAGCGAAATACCGGCCACAGCGGTCGGCAAGGCAAACGGCAGGTCCACCAGCGCATCGACGATTTTTTTGCCCGGGAATTTGTAGCGCACCAGCACCCAGGCCAGCAGCAGGCCAAACACCAGGTTCACGAGCGCAGCGATCAGCGATGCCCCAAACGTGAGTCGGTAAGACGCCAGCACGCGTGGCGATGTCACCGCGGTGACGAACTGGTCCCAGCTCAGCGTGAACGTTTTGAAAAACAGCGCGGAGATCGGGATCAGCACGATCAGGCTCAGGTACAGCACGGTGTAGCCCAGCGTGAGGCGGAAACCGGGCAGCACGCGCTTTGCGGCGCGTTTGCTACCCGCAGGAACACCCGGCACCACCGCGGAAGGCGGTGCCACAGAAGACAAGGCAGTCATGGTGGTGCGGTCTACTTGACGGTGTACAGCTTGTCGAACTGGCCGCCGTCGTTGAAGTGCACTTTTTGCGCTTCACCGAGGCTGCCGAATACGTCTTGCACCGTGAAGAGCTGCAGCGGCTTGAAAGTACCGGCGTATTTTTTCAGGATGGCCTGCGAGCGCGGGCGCAATGCATGGCGTGCGGCAATTTCCTGGCCTTCGTCTGAGTAAAGGTAGTTCAGGTAGGCCCTGGCCAGATCGGCCGTGCCCTTCTTGGCCACGGTGCGCTCCACCACCGCCACCGGGTTTTCCGCCACGATGCTGATGGACGGGTAGACCGCGTCCACCTTGCCTTCGCCGAATTCCTTGTTCACCGACAGCACTTCAGACTCAAAGGTAATCAGCACGTCGCCGATATTGCGTTGCAGGAACACGGTGGTCGCGTCGCGCCCGCCCTTGCCCAGCACCGGCACGTTTTTGTAGAGCTTGCCGACAAACTCGGCGGCTTGCGCATCGGTAGCGCCCTTCTTCTTGGCATATCCCCATGCGGCCAGGTAAGCATAGCGGCCATTGCCGCCGGTTTTCGGGTTCACCAGAATCACCTGGATGCCGGGCTTGATGAGGTCGTCCCAGTCCTTGATGCCCTTGGGGTTGCCGTTGCGCACCAGGAACAGCATGGTGGACGTGGTGGGTGATGCGTTGTCCGGAAACTTCTTCGTCCAGTCTTTGGCGACCACGCCGGCGCCGGCCAGGAAGTCGACGTCGGTCGAGGTGTTCATGGTCACCACATCGGCGTCCAGGCCATCGGCCACAGAGCGTGCAATGGCACTGGAGCCGCCGTGCGACTGGTCGATCTTGATGTCTTTGCCTGCGGTCTTTTTGTAGTGGGCAATGAAAGCGGCGTTGTATTCCTTGTAAAACTCGCGCGCCACGTCATACGAGCCATTGAGAAGCGTTTGTGCCGAAGCCGTGCCGGAGAACGAAGCGCCCGCGGCCAGTGCCAGCGTTGCAAGCGCGATTTTTATTTTTGAAGAAGTCATGCCGTTTCCAGGGATCCAAAAGAAGAAGACGAAGAATTTGCCGAAGAAGAAAAGTCAAGACGGGGCGCCGTCAGCGATGCATCACCTGCCAGCGACTGCAACAGCGCAATGCCCAGCGGCCATTCGCCGTGGCCCGACTCCACATTGATGTGGCCGGCGTCCTGCATGCGCACAAATTCGCTGCCCCAGGCGCGGGCATAGGCACCGGCCAGGCGCACCGGGCAATACGGGTCGTTGCTGCTGGCCACCAGCACGCTGCGGTAAGGCAGCTTCTGGTAGGGCACGGGCGCAAAGTCGCTCAGCACGGCGCGGCGCTCCGGGTCCGCCGGCGCCACCAGCAAGGCGCCATGAATACGCTCTGCCGCCTCCGGCGGCAGATGCGTGGTGGCAATGCAGCCCAGGCTGTGCGCCACGATCACGACCGGCTCGTCCTGCAGCACGATGGTGTTGGCCAGCGACGCGACCCAGGCCTTGCGCGAAGGCGTGATCCAGTCGTCCTGGCGCACGCGCACCGCATTGCTCAGGCGTTCGGCCCACAGGCTTTGCCAGTGGCCGGGGCCCGAGTCACGCCAGCCAGGGACGATGATGAACCGCACTTCGCGTGAACCCGTCTGATTACTTGTTGGGTTGCGGCGTGACGCGCAGGTACGGCTTGATGGCCTTGAAGCCCTTGGGGAAACGCTGGGCAAGTTCAGCCGGGTCTTGCAGGCTGGGCACGATGATCACGTCGTCGCCGTCTTTCCAGTTCACCGGCGTGGCCACCTTGTAGCCGTCGGTCAGCTGCAGCGAGTCGATGACGCGCAGGATCTCGTCGAAGTTGCGGCCCGTGCTGGCGGGGTAGGTAAACGTGGTGCGGATGGCCTTTTTCGGGTCAATGATGAACACGCTGCGCACGGTGGCCGTGGGGCCGGTGCTCAGGGCGTTCGGGTGAATCATGTCGTACAGGTTGGCCACCTTGCGGTCGGCATCGGCCAGGATGGGGAAATTCACCGTGGTGTTTTGCGTCTCGTTGATGTCGTTGACCCACTTGCCGTGGGATTCCAGCGCATCCACGCTGATGGCGATGGGTTTGACGTTGCGTTTGGCAAATTCACCGCTCAGGGCCGCGGTTTTGCCCAGTTCGGTGGTGCAGACGGGTGTGAAATCTGCTGGGTGCGAAAACAGCACCACCCAGGAATCGCCTGCCCACTGGTGAAAGGAAATCTTGCCGGCGGTGGAGTCCTGGGTGAAATCGGGGGCGGTGTCGCCGAGTCTGAGAGTGGTCATGCTGTGCTCCTTGATTGCTGATCAAAGCATTGTGGGGAGCAAGCGTTAAAACTCAAAAGAATATATCGCTCTTAATTTATCTCAATAATCGAATAACGATTCGAGAAATTGATGTTTTCGGTGCTATGTTTTTGATAGCTTCTGGCGCATGCTGTTATTGGGCTAGCGGCTATTTTTGTGCTTGATAGCCGTGCCGGAGCCAGCCTGGCAGCATCAAAACACAGCCCAACCATCCTCGCCCAAGGTGTTTTTGAGGCATTTTCAAGTATAAAAACGGCCTCCAGCCCAATAACAACATGCGCGAGCAGCTATGTTATTGATAGCAATTCGGCACAGAGTTCTTGTGGCACCGCCCTGCACCGGCAAGCCTTCCCGGCAATTGGCAGCTCAGGCCGGTGAACCCGACAGCTCTGTTTTCAGATGCGCCAGAAAGGCCTGCGCCGCCCGCGACAGCGTGCGGCCCGTCGCCGTTTGCACTTCCACATTGCGCAAATCCAGGCCACGGTCACGCAGGCGTATGCACGCAAACTCGCCGCGCTGGACCTTGTAGCGGACCGATATTTCGCCCGCAATGGTGACGCTTTCCGGGTAATGGCGCAAAAAGTCGTTCAGGCTGGTGATGTAGTTGCTGGTCAGCACCGGCGACACGGTCAGGCCCTGCAGGCTGCAGGCGATGTCAAACAGCTGGCGCACGGTGGTGTTTGCTTCCGGCAGCACGATCGGGTAGACCAGAAGCTGCTTCAGGTTGATCTGTTTGAACTGGGTCAGCGGGTGGTCAAAGCGCATGGCCGCCATCACCGGCGACGGCTGCACGTGCTCTACCTGGATGCCGCTTTCGGGAGTCCGGCTCATGGTGAGGCCGATGTCGGCATCCCCATGCAGGACGCGGCGTGAGCATTCCGCCGGGGGGTGCGCACCCAGGTGAAACTGGATGCCAGAATGCTTCTTCATGAAGTCGCTGATGGCCTTGGGCAGGAACTCCATTGCAAAACCTTCGGTGCAGGCCAGGCGCACCCGCCCGCGCTGCATGCCTTGCAGCGCCTGGATCTCATGCACCACACGCTCCGAGTCGTGTGCCGATTTGAGCGCGTGCACGGCCAGCATCTCCCCGGCGGCGCTGGGCACCATGCCCCTGGGACGACGGTCAAAAAGCGTTGCACCCAGCAGGTCTTCCAGGTGCGCTATGTGGCGGCTAATGGCAGACCCCGCCACATTCAGGCGCTGGGAGGCTTCGCTGATGGAGCCGCAGCGCACGACCTCCAGGAAGTAGCGCAGCGCGGTGTCCTGCAATTGACGGGCAACCTGGGGAGAAAGGGTCATGGGCGTCGGGTGGTGGCGGAGCGGCCAGGGCATGGGCAGCCAGAGCATTGCTGATTTGGCAACGCAATCATACATATTCTCTAATGCATGGAATGGTCTTTCGGTCTGGTTCTTGCGCAGAATGAGCCGTCTCTACTCCCCACGCCATGACGAAGGACTTTTATGAAGCAATTTTTCACCACGATGGTGCGTCAAAGTTTTGTGCTTGCGGCCTTCGGTGCAGGCCTGACTGCAGCCCATGCCGGCAAAGCCAACGACACCCTGGTTTACGCCTCGGACAGCGAGGTTGAAAACGTCAGCCCGTACCACAACAACATGCGTGAAGGCGTGATCCTGGCCAACCTGGCCTGGGACACACTGGTCTACCGTGACCCCAAAACCGGTGAGTTCAAACCCCAGCTGGCCACCGCCTGGAAATGGGAATCCGCCACCGCGTTGCTGGTCACCCTGCGCCAGGGTGTCACCTTCCACAACGGTGACAAGTTCAGTGCCGACGATGTGGCCTACACCTTCAATGTGGTCACGGCGCCGGAGGCCAAAATCGCCACGCGCCAGAACACGGGCTGGATCAAAAACGTCGAAAAGCTCGGCGACTACCAGGTCCGCATCAATTTGAAGGCGCCGTTTCCGGCCGCGATGGACTACCTGGCCGGGCCCACGCCGATCTACCCCGCCGCTTACATGAAGAAGGTGGGCCTGGAGGGCTACAGCAAGGCGCCCATTGGCACCGGTGCCTACAAGATCACCGCCGTGGTGCCAGGCCAGGGCGTGACCATGGTGAAGAACACGGCCTACTTCAAGGACAGCCCGGCGGGCCAGCCGAATATCGGCACGGTGAAGTTTGTGGTGATCCGCGACCCGGAAGCGCGCGTGGCCCAGCTGATGACGGGCGCGGTGGACTGGATCTGGCGCGTGCCGTCCGACCAGGCCGAGTCGCTCAAGTCCAGGCCCAACACCACCGTGCTGAGCGGTGAAACCATGCGCGTGGGTTTCATGTCGATCAACAGCAACGGCACCACGCCGGAAGCCCTGCCCTTCAAGGACATTCGTGTACGCCAGGCCGTCAACCACGCCATCAACCGCAAGGGCCTGGCCGACAGCCTGGTGCGCGGCGGCAGCCAGCCGGTGTATTCGCCGTGCTTTCGCACCCAGTTCGGCTGCGAAACCGAAAAAGAGGTGAAGTACACCTACGACCCGGCCAAGGCCAAGGCACTGCTGGCGGCCGCGGGTTACCCCAACGGCTTCGACACCGACCTGTGGGCTTACCGCGAGCGTGAATATGCCGAAGCCATGGTGGGCGACCTGCGCAAGGTGGGCATACGCGCACGCCTGCATTTTGTGCAGTACCCGGTGCTGCGCACCGAAATCTACTCGGGCCGCGCGCCGCTGACCTTCCAGTCCTGGGGATCGTTTTCCATCAACGATGCGTCCGCGTTTGTCGGCAACTACTTTGAAGGCGGCCCGGACGACACGGCCAAAGACCCGCAGGTGATTGCACTGCTGAAAACCGCCGACAGCACGGTTGACAAGACCGAGCGCAAGAAGAAATATGCGCAGGCCCTGCAGCGCATCAGCGAGCAGGCCTACATGGCGCCCATGTTCTCCTACTCCACCAACTACGCCTTCACGCCGGACCTCAAATTCACGGCGCATGCGGACGAGCTGCCGCGCTTCATCCAGGCCAGCTGGAAGTAGCCACGATGGCCCGGCCGTGCGCCGCATGGCTGGGCTGACCCGCGCAGTCCGCTAACGCAACAACCGGGGCATTCCCATGCTGCAATACATATTCCGCCGCTTTCTGGTGGCCCTGAGCGTCATGCTCACGGTGGCCGTCGTCAGTTTCATGCTGCTGCACCTTTCCGGCGACCTGGCGGCCTCCATCGCCGGTGCCGAGGCAAACGCCGCAGCCGTCGAGGAAGTGCGCGTCCAGTACGGCCTGAACCGCCCCATCACCACCCAGTTTTTTGACTGGCTGTGGGGCGCGCTGCACCTGGACTTCGGGCGTTCGTTCTTCTTCCAGAACACCGTGATGGAACTCATCGGCGAGCGCCTGCCCATCACGCTCAAGCTGGGTGCCGTGTCCCTGCTGCTGGCGGTGTCGGTGGCGATTCCGCTGGGCGTGCTGGCCGCCGTCTACCGCGACACCTGGATAGACCGGCTGGCCTTGATGGTGGCGGTGGTCGGCCAGGCCATGCCCAACTTCTGGTTTGCGCTGACGCTGATCCTGCTCTTCGCTGTCGGGCTGCACTGGTTGCCCGTTGCGGGCAACACCACCTGGCAGCACTTTGTGTTGCCGGCCATTGCGCTGGGCTACTACGCCATGCCGTCGCTGATGCGCCTGACGCGCGCAGGCATGCTCGACGTGCTGGGCGCGGACTACATCCGCACTGCGCGCGCCAAGGGCCTGAGCCCGGCACGCGTGGTGTTCAAGCACGCCTTGCGCAACGCCATCATTCCGGTTGTCGCCCTTGCGGCCGTGGAGCTGGGCTTCATGCTGGGCGGCTCGGTCGTCATTGAATCGGTCTATTCCATGCAGGGCCTGGGCCAACTCGCCTGGGACTCCATTTCGCGCAACGACTACCCCGTGGTGCAGGCCGTGGTGCTGATCATCGCCGTGTTCTACATCGGGCTGACATTCCTGGCCGATGTCTTCAACGCCGCGCTCGACCCCCGCATGCGCACACGCTAGGACATCACCATGAACGCACCTTCCCTGACCGTTTCCGCCGCGCCGGCGCTGCCGCTGCCGCCCGTCCCCGCCTGGCGCCGCAGCCTGCGGCGTGTGCTGGGCCACCGCGGCATGACGCTGGGCAGCATCCTGCTGGGCCTGGCCGTGGTGGCCGCCCTGTTCGCGCCCTGGCTCAGCCCGCATGACCCGTATGCGCAAGACGTGACCCAGCGCCTGATCCCGCCGTTCTGGCACGACAAGGGCAGCTGGGAACACGTCTTCGGCACCGACAAGCTCGGCCGCGATTACCTCAGCCGCCTTTTGTACGGCGCCCGCGTATCGCTGGGCATCGGGCTGGTCGCGGCACTGGTGTCCGGGCTGATCGGCACCACCATGGGCGTGCTGGCGGGCTATTTCGGCGGCCGCGTCGACGCCGTGGTCAGCTACATCATCACCACCCGGCTGGCCATGCCGGTGGTGCTGGTGGCGCTGGCCACAGCTTCCCTCATCGGCGGCTCATTGCAGGTGGTCATCATCCTGCTGGGCCTGTTGCTGTGGGACCGCTTCGCCATCGTCACGCGCTCGGCCACGCAGCAGCTGCGCGACGCCGAATTCATCGCCGCCGCCAAGGCGCTCGGCGCGTCCACGCCCTACATCCTGGTGCGCGAACTGCTGCCCAACCTGATGGGCCCGCTGACCGTGGTGGCCACGCTCGAGATGGCGCACGCGATCTTGCTGGAATCCACCCTCTCCTTCCTGGGCCTGGGCGTGCAGCCGCCCACGCCGTCGTGGGGGCTGATGGTGGCCGAAGGGAAGGCCTACATGTTCTTCCAGCCCTGGGTCATCCTGGTGCCCGGCGTGGTGCTGGCCCTGCTGGTGCTGGCCATCAACCTGGTGGGCGACGGCCTGCGTGACCTGACCGCGCCCGACGGCCGCAACTGAAAGGGAACCCCCATGGACATTTTGCTGGACGTGAAAAACCTGCGTGTGGACCTGCCGACACCGGGCGGCATGCTGCATGCCGTGCGCGGCATCGACTTCCAGGTGCGGCGCGGGGAAATGCTGTGCCTGGTCGGCGAGTCCGGCTGCGGCAAGTCGATGACGTCGCTTGCACTGATGGGCCTGCTGCCGCGCAAGGCGGTGCGCAGCGCCGACCACATCCGCTTTGACGGCGTGGACCTGCAGGGCCTGCCCGAGCGGGAAATGTCCGCGCTGCGCGGCTCGCGCATGGCGATGATTTTCCAGGAGCCGATGACGGCGCTGAACCCGTCGTACACGCTGGGCGACCAGCTGTGCGAGGCGCTGCGCGCACACCGCAAGGTCAGCATGGCCGAGGCGCGTGAGCGTGCGCTGTACCTGCTCGAACGCGCGGGCGTTCCGCAGGCCGCAGACCGTTTGCGGCAGTACCCGCACCAGCTATCGGGCGGCCTGCGCCAGCGCGTGGTGATTGCCATGGCCCTGATGTGCGAGCCGGACCTGATCATTGCCGACGAGCCCACCACCGCGCTGGACGTCACCATCCAGGCGCAGATCCTGCGGCTGATCCGCGAGCTGCAAAAAGAGTTCGGCACCGCGGTGGTCTTCATCACCCACGACCTCGGCGTGGTGGCGCGCATCGCAGACCGCGTGGCCGTGATGTATGCGGGCGAGGTGGTGGAAACCGCGCCGGTGGCCGAACTGTTCGCCCACCCCGCACATCCCTACACCCTCGGGCTGCTCAACTGCATTCCGGTGCGCGGCAAGACCCTGCCCGGCAGCCGCCTGCAGGCCATCCCCGGCGTGGTGCCCAGCCTGGTGGGCAAGGTAGAGGGCTGTGCGTTTGCCAACCGCTGCAGCCAGGTACAGGCAGGCTGCGCCGCCACCCCGCCCTATGTGGCGCTGGACGCGGAGCATGCCGTGCGCTGCGTCGCGGCTTCACCCCTGCTGGCGGAGGCCGCATGAACCCCACCACCCCTTTGGCAACGCCCCCGGGCGGCAGCGAAGACATTGCGCTGGAGCTGTGCGCACTCAGCCGCGTCTTCAAACTCAAGCGCGGGCTGTTCACAGCGCCCGGTGAAATCAGGGCGGTGAATAACGTCTCCCTGCGCATCCGCAAGGGCGAAACCCTGGGCCTGGTCGGGGAGTCCGGCTGCGGCAAAAGCACCCTGGCCAAGATGCTGCTCGGGTTGCTGCCGCCCACCTCCGGCAATGTGCTGGTCAACGGCAAGGAAGTCGACAGCAGCCAGCGCCGCGCCCTGGCGCGCCACATCCAGCCCATCTTCCAGGACCCGTATTCGTCGCTGAACCCGCGCCGCACGGTGGCAGAGATCGTTCGTGTGCCGCTGGCCCTGCACCGGGTGGGAACCGCCCAGGAACAGCAGCGCAAGGTGCGCGAGATGCTCGACCTGGTCGGCATGCCCGAGCGCACGCACAGCCAGTACCCCAACCAGCTTTCGGGTGGGCAGCGCCAGCGCGTGGCGATTGCGCGGGCGCTGGTGCTGCGCCCCGACATCCTGATTTGCGACGAGCCGACTTCGGCGCTTGATGTGTCGGTGCAGGCGCAGATCCTGAACCTGCTGATGGACCTGAAGGCCGAGTTCGGGCTGACCTACTTCTTCATCAGCCACGACCTGGGCGTGGTCGAACACCTGGTGGACCGCGTGGCCGTGATGCACCGCGGCGCCATCGTCGAGCTGGGCACGCGCGAACAGGTCTTTGCCCGGCCCGAGCACCCCTACACCCGCATGCTGCTGGCCTCTGCCCTCACGCCCGAGCCCGGACTGGGGGTGCCGGACATTGCCAGCGAAGCCATCGCCTGACGTTTTACCCATCGATTTCAACCGCGCAATTTCCCTTCAATTTCAAGGACCTCTCATGAGCCGTACCCAAGCCGTGGCCCAGACCCTCGCCTGTTTCGACGACGGGCGTTTCCAGCAAACGCTGGACCGCCGTGTTGCCTACAAAACCGAAAGCCAGGACGCTGCCAGCGGCCCCATCCTGCACGCCTATCTACAGGACGAAATCACGCCCAAGCTCAAGGAGCTGGGTTTTGCCTGCCGCATCGTCGACAACCCGGTGCCGGGCAAAAGCCCTTTCCTGCTGGCCGAGCGCATCGAGCCCGGCGCCGCTTTCACCGTGCTGACCTACGGCCATGGCGACGTGGTGCGCGGCTACGACGCCCAGTGGCGTGAAGGCCTGAGCCCCTGGAAGATCGTGGTGGACGGCAACCGCTGGTACGGCCGCGGCACCGCCGACAACAAGGGGCAGCACACCATCAACCTGACCGCGCTGGAACAGGTGCTGGCCGTGCGCAGCGGGCGCCTGGGCTACAACGTGAAAATCATCCTGGAAATGGGTGAAGAAGACGGCTCGCCCGGCCTGAACGAAGTGTGTGCCCTGCACCGCGATGCGCTGGCGGCCGACCTGTTCCTGGCCTCCGACGGCCCGCGTGTGTCGGCTTCGCGCGCCACGCTGTTTCTCGGCTCGCGCGGCGTTTTCAACTTCGACCTGCACCTCAAGCTGCGCGACGGCGGCCACCATTCGGGCAACTGGGGCGGCCTTTTGCGCAACCCCGGCATCCGCTTGGCCCATGCGATTGCCAGCCTGGTGGACGCGCGCGGCCGCATCCTGGTGCCCGGCCTGCTGCCCACCGCCATTCCGGCCAGCGTGCGCACCGCGCTGCAGGACATCGAGGTCGGCGGCGGCCCGAACGATCCCGAGATCGATCCCGACTGGGGCGAGCCGGGCCTCTCGCCGGCCGAGCGCGTGATCGGCTGGAACAGCCTGGAGGTGCTGGCCTTTACCACCGGCAACCCGGCCATGCCAGTGCATGCCATTCCGGCCGAGGCACGCGCGCACTGCCACATGCGTTATGTGGTGGGCAGCGACCCGGCGAGTTTTCTGGCGCACATCCGCAAGCACCTGCTGGCCCACGGCTTTGACGATGTGGAAGTGCGCGGCACCGACGTGAACATGGCCGCCACCCGCCTCGACCCCGACAACGCCTGGGTGCGCTGGGGCATGGCTTCCATCGAGCGCAGCACCGGCCGCCGCCCGGCCCTGCTGCCCAACCTCGGCGGCTCGCTGCCGAACGACGTGTTTTCTGAAACGCTGGGCCTGCCCACGCTGTGGGTGCCGCATTCGTACCCCGCCTGCTCCCAGCACGCCCCCAATGAACACATCCTGGTGGACACCACCCGTGAGTCGCTGCAGATCATGGCCGGCATGTTCTGGGACCTGGCCGAAGAAGGCGCCGGCGTGATGGAGGAATGCGCATGAGTGCCGCGATGATCACCGCGATGACCGCCGTACAAGCGCCAGGCTGCGCCGCCACCGAATGGCTGGCCGGCCAGCGCCCCGCCATGCAGGCGGCCCTGGCCACGCTGGTCGACATCGACTCCAGCAGCCACGACAAGCCGGGCACCGACCGCGTGGCCCAGGCCATGGCAGGCTGGCTGCAAACCGCGGGCATCAGCGCCGAACACCGCGGTGATGTCGCCAAGGGTGACGTGCTGCTGGCCCGACTGCCGGGCGCGCAAGCAGCGGCAGCGCCGGTGGTGTTAATGGGCCACCGCGACACCGTGTTCCCCACCGGCACCGTGGCCCAGCGCCCCTGGCGCGTGGACGGCGAGCGCGGCTACGGCCCCGGCGTGTCCGACATGAAGTCCGGCCTGGTGCTGCAATGCTTTGTGATGATGGCGCTGCAGAAGCTGCCGCCGCTGCCATTCCCTGTGCTGGGCCTTTTCACGGCCGACGAAGAAATCGGCTCGCAAAACGGCCGCATCGCCATCGAAACCCATGCGCGGGGTGCGCGGGCAGTCTTCAACTCCGAACCCGGCCGCGTCAGCGGCAACCTGGTCACCGAGCGCAAGGGCGGCGCCACCTTTTTGATTGAAGTCACCGGCCGCGCCGCCCACTCGGGCATGAACCACGCCGACGGCGCCAGCGCCATCGGCGCCCTGGCGCAACTGGTCACCGCCTTGCATGCCTTGACAGATTACAGCTGCGGCATCACCACCAATGTCGGCCTGATCAGCGGCGGCATGTCGACCAACACCGTGGCGCCCGCCGCGCAGGCCAAGCTGGACGTGCGCTTTCGCACCCTGCCCGAGCGCCAGGCGGTGTTCGCCAGCATCCACGCCCTGGCCGCCACGCCCGGTGTGCCGGGCACCACCATTCGCATCACACAAATGTCGGAGTCGCTGCCCCTGGAGCCCGAAGCCAGCAGCGACCTGATGCAGCGCTACAAAACGAGTGCGGCGCAGGTCGGTTTCGACGTTGCCGGAGAAGCCACGGGCGGTTGCTCCGACGCGGGCTTCACCGCCTCGCTGGGCATTCCTACGCTGTGCGGCGTTGGCCCGGTGGGCGCGAAAGCGCATACCGATGGCGAATACTGCTGCCTCGATACGCTGGTGCCGCGTGCGCAGGCGCTGGTCAAGACGGTGTTGAGTTTGGCGGCTTGAACTGGCTAGCCGCGGCGATGTGACAAGCAACGGGTCAGCGCAAGCGCTCCTGTTTTTATAGCTTCTCGCGCTTTCCCCAATTGGCTTGCAGGCATATTTCTCATGAAGAATTGGGCTTTCAGTGGCTGACTACCGGTCCCGCCAGCGTTAAGAATGGGCATTGAGGCATCTGCCCACGACTGGTTGTAAGTAACGTAGAGATGGAGTGATCCCCTCGGGTCAGACTTCAGCGCAACTCAACAAGGTGATGAAAGATTTTGTGGCGACCTAACGATGGACGCCATTTGCTTCTGCGCTCAATTCTCTCGAAAAGGCGCCGTCTGCTCTAAGCGGCCGCGGTGTGGGCTGTTCATGTTCAGTTGTTGTGCCGTAGGTGAATTTTCACTATCGCGTGTAGGTTACCTCTGCCCGGTCCGCACCAAGCCGCTTGATTAAAACGTTTGCTGAACTTCCTCTGCGCTAACTAATGAAAACGACTTGTGGCGGCCAGACGACGAGTGCGATTTAATTTGGTTTGCCGGAGCCGTTCAACATAAACTGGCAGTGGCTACCAATAAATAACGAATGGGCAGGGAGTGTATGACTCAGGCAGAAGCAGCTGTGGCGAAGGAGACGCCAGCGCGCGCACAAAGAACCAATAAGACAAGTTGTATTGCCGCTGTTTGTGTCGCCAATGTGTCTACTTGCGCTGCAGCCTTCGGTTTGCTTGCCCTACGCCCGTTCGCCCGTTTTCATCGGGGGACCATCTACTCGGCCAATCCGGGTTTTCGGCTTGGGTGATGGCTTTCACCACCGTAACCAAACTCGAAACCATCGTGCCCATCGCCGCGGCGCGTGAGACAAACTTTAGAAAACTCGTGGGCCAGGGCTATATCTCCGGCCATGCCACGCAAGACAAAACCCATGAGCGCATGGACGCTGGGCCGTTGCCGACATTCACAAAGCCGATGCCCTTGTCTTCCAGCGTGACTTCGGCCGTGACCTGTGCGTCCTCAGGCACGACGATCATAAAAGCTTGTGCTTCGGTGACGCCGCCGCCTGTGGTGTGGATGGCAAGTTGCTTTACCACAGCCGAGGTCAAACTCAAAACCTTTCTCTACACCCGCTATGGCACCGTG
Organism: Polaromonas sp. P3_B4; assembly: GCF_056402835.1. Lineage (NCBI taxonomy): Bacteria > Pseudomonadati > Pseudomonadota > Betaproteobacteria > Burkholderiales > Comamonadaceae > Polaromonas > Polaromonas sp. P3_B4. The sequence goes on along the minus strand of NZ_JBFUGQ010000001.1, from coordinate 1,213,726 downwards.
CAAGCCCAAGTTAATCACGTGACAGCCGACGCGGTTTCAGTCCGGTGGAGCGCTCCACACTAGGGGCAGATTTCAGCGATTCACATCTAAAAATTACGAAGAACTCCGCAATGACAATCGGCATTAAAAAGAAGAAGCCAAAAATATTGGGCATACCAGCCGGAGTGATTGTTGGCCTATGTGTATTGGGATATGTCGTTTCACTAAATGGAGTTCATGACGAAATGATCGTATTTCCTCTAATATTTTTTCCAATGCTTGCCACCATTGGTGTTGCTGCGATCGCAAATTTGGCATTCTGGTTTGCAACCGGAAGCACACCAAATAAAGACTCGCCTGGCTCGCCGACAAACGATGAACGTTTGTTAGAGGCCGCGCAACGCCCTGATCGTTTCTGGCTTGTGGCGTGCTATCGCTACCTTCAGCCCATCACGATGGTCGGCGCGGGGTACATAGCAATCTGTCCAGTTATCGGTGTTGTTATTTTGAAGTAATAGATTTGGAGAATGAGTTTCCCAAGAGTCTATTCGCGTCGATACGGCTAGTGTTGATTCAATCGTAGACGTTGCCGCAGAGGAATGGAGGTCAATAGGTGTGACACCGTAAAAGAATTCAAATTTCAGGTATGTGCATGATCAACCTTTAAGAGTTACCGTTTAATACCAATAAATCACGGGGAGAAATAATGAACAAATCCATATCAAATCTCTTGTTGCTTAGGCAACTGCCCATGTGGCTAACCTTTAGCATCTTGGTCTCTTTGGTCGCTCCGGTCTTTGCGGTGGACGCTCAGCAACTAACGCCCCCAACCAAGAGTCGGCCACCGGCGGGCACGCCCTTACCTCCCGCTAATCCTGATATTGCCAAAACATGGCAACCGGAAGTTCGACAAACCGTCGAGGGCGCCATTGCGCTTTTTGGTGCAGAACGCCGTCAAGCGGAAGATCTACCAAGTATTGCTGAGATTGGGCGCGTGCTTGGTGCTGAACTGGTACCGCTCACTCTTGCAAAAGGAATTCCAGACGTCTATGCCGCAGCTTGGCGTATCCGCGGGCTTTCAGTGAGCCCGCCGTGGCCCATTGATACAGAGTTTCGCTTCGGCGACCCACGCAAAGGTGGTCCTCTATTGTGGAAATCGTTTCGATACAGTAGCCGCCCCAAAGCATACAGCTACGTCCTGGATATTCCCTTTGAAACCCAAAAATTCTGTCTAGATCCCTACGAGTTGGCCATCTACTTCGGTGCTGATTTTTCCGGAATGGATGGAGGACCACATAACACCACTCATTACCCGCCCAAGTACGAGTGGGAAATGTTCGCCCGTGCCAAGTCAGGTCTGTACTTCTCCAACAAAGGGTTCCACATCTATGTGGACACCAATGTGGTTGATGGGCAGCTTATCGACGCGCGTTGCGTGAAAGTTCTTTCAATTTCAAGCCAAAGATTTTCTGAGAAAGGCGCCAAATGACGACGCTCAATGCCAATGCACTAGCCAACCTGCGCGCCTCCAGCAGCGGCGTACCCGCCTTCTTTGTAATGCAGCTTGAGGGACTATTGAACAACCCCGCCATGACATCGCTTGAAGGGTTGCGCCAGGAACTCAATGCCGGAACGGCTACTATTCGATTACCTGTTCCAGGCGAGGTGATTCCCGCCGGCGCGCATGCTTTTTACGACAACAACAATAGCATGGTCATACAGGCTCAGTATCTACAGCGCTACTCCCAGCTACCTCAGGCGATTGACGACATCGCTCATGAGTTTCGACACCATGAGTTGAAACGTGATCGAGACGACGCCTATCGAATGCTGCAAAACCCCTCCAATTCTTTGTCTATCCGAGCGGATGAATTCCTAAAAGCAATGCTCGATGATGAAACAGCAAGCCGCCTAGCAGGCTACAGGGCCTTGAAGGAGCTGCCTACTGAGTACGCAGGGCAAGCACAGCGCCTGCTAGCTACAAATGAGTTGTACCGAAAATTCGCGGAGTTGGAAGCGTCAGGTAAAACGGATGCCCAGCTTATTGATGAATCACGCAACGTCATGGCCGGCTATGACAGTCGACGATATATCGACAGCTTTTTGAGTGAAGTAAAAACCAGGTTAGCGTTAGATATCGATGAGGTTCAGGCGCTACGCACCCAGTTGAATACGACTTATCCCAACGTACTGGGATATACCGAAACCGAGGAGTATTTCGCCGACGGTAGTAGCCAATACACCATTGAGCATTCTGACGGCTCCACTGAAAAATGGGTTTATGACGCAGCAGGAAAGCTTTACTCTTCACCGGATTATTCCCTTGCGGACTGGATGCTTTCTTCGTTGAAAGACTTGTCATCCGAATTGAATACGTTTTTTCTATCGGCCCGCAACCTAATCATCCGCCGTGACCCCTTAGTTCTGGACCTGGACGGCGACGGCCTAGAACTCTCAGCCGCCAGCGGTTCCACTCTCTTCGACCACAACGCCGACGGCATAAAAACCGGCACCGGCTGGGCCCGGCCAGACGACGGTCTCCTCGTGCGTGACCTCAACGGCAACGGTACCATAGACACTGGCCGGGAGCTCTTTGGCGTAGACACCATCAAGAGCAACAACACACTGGCCACTGACGGCTTCGATGCCTTGCGTGACCTGGACGCCAACGGCGATGGCTTTATCACCAGTGCAGATGCTGCATTTGGCGAACTCAAGATTTGGCAGGACGCCAACCAGGACGGCATTACCCAAAGCGGCGAGCTCAAAACCCTGACCGAGCTCAACATCACCAGCATTGGGGTCAACGGCAGCAGCGCCGGCCCACAAGCGGGGCAAGTGATTAACAACAACACCGTGGCCCTGAGCGCCACCTTTACCCAGAATGGCCAGACGCATACCGTCGGTGCGATCGACCTCGAGACCAATAACTTCTTCACCGAGTTCCCACCCGAAGTGGTGGACGAAGCCGGCAACCCCGTTCCCATCACCGAGCAAGCCCGGGCATTGCCGCAGATGAATGGTTCTGGAATGGTGCGCAACATGCAAGCCGCAGCCAGCATTGACGGTGATTTTGCGACAGCGTTGCAAACCTATGCAGAAACTACCACGCGTACTGGGCAGCGCGGGCAGCTTGATGAGTTGATCAAGAAGTGGTCTGAAACGTCGAGTTTCGCGCCGAGCATGTTGAGCACCGGTGGAGTCAACATCGTCTACACCATGCCTGCAGGCGTGTCGGTAGCGCATTTCATCACCATGATCGAGGTGCTTGAAAAATTTAACGGTAGCCGTTTCTATGGTGACCAGAACGGCGGGCCAAGGCCCGCAGGCTACGCGATCCAAGCTGTGACGGAACCCAGCACAGGCAACATCACCTATACCTATATCGTCAGCCCCCCAGCCCAGCAGGTCGCGTTGCTTCAGCAGGCCTACGACGCATTGAAAGAAAGTGTGTACTCCGCACTTGTTGTTCAGACGCGGTTGAAGCCCTACCTCGACAGCATTGAGCTGGCGATTGATGAGACCGGCGTTCATTTCGATACCACCGCTGCGCAGGCCATGGCCAACACCCGGGCTGTGAGTGACACGTACAACACAGCCATCGACCTGGTTGAGTTGCACAAGTACGCCTCCGCCACGGTTAAAGCAGTGGGCTGGGAACCTTATTTCACGCTTCAGAGCATTCTTGAAAACAACACCAGCACGCCTGAAATTCAGGCCATGCTTGCGGCGGAGCATGTTGCCGTACTGGGAAGCGGCGATACCAACCACGCGGTGCAGGACAACGCAAACTGGGCGGTGGTTGGCAGTGCCGGCGCCAACGTGATTTCTGGCGGCGGTGGCAACGACGAGTTGTATGGCGGCGCCGGCAATGACACCATCAATGGCGGTGCGGGCGTTAACCTGCTGGATGGCGGTGACGGTGACGACGTGCTGTACGCCGACCAAACCTCTACCTCCAACACCCTGATCGGCGGTGCCGGTAATGACACGCTGAGCGCGTTTTACTATGGCCCGAACAACAACGTGTTTGAAGGCGGAACCGGTGATGACAACATCGTCGGCACGTGCTTTACAGACACCTACAAATTCAACCTGGGCGACGGCCACGACACCATCCAGGAAAATCAGTCAATCAGCCCAACGCCAGTCGACAAGTTGATCTTTGGTGCAGGCATACTGGTCAGCGACATCAGCAGCTACCGGGTGGGCAACGACATGGTCTTTGCCCATGTCAATGGCACCGACAAGATTACGGTGACAGGCTGGTTTGCCGACATCGGCTACCAGATCGAGCGGGTCGAGTTTGCTGACGGGACGGTGTGGAACTCGGCTGACCTGACGGTTGCAGGCCTGATCGTCACCGGCACGGCCGGCGACGACGTCATGACCGGCACCCCCATGGGCGATACCTTGCTTGGCATGGGCGGTAACGACACCATTACCGGTGCTGCCGGCACAAACATTCTGGACGGTGGTGATGGCGACGACGTGCTGTACGGAGAGCAAAACTCCACATCCAACACCCTGATTGGCGGTGCGGGGAATGACACGATGAGTGTCTTCTACTATGGCCCCGGCAACAATGTATTTGAGGGCGGTACGGGCAACGACACCATCACTGGCGGCTGCTTTGTGGACACCTACAAATTCAATCTGGGTGATGGCCAAGACACCATCACCGAGAACCAGTCGACGGGCCCCACACCAATCGACAAGCTGGTCTTTGGCGCCAACATACAGGCTGGCGACATCAGCAGCTACCGGGTAGGTAACGACATGGTCTTTGCCCATGTCAATGGCACCGACAAGATTACGGTCATCGGCTGGTTTGCCAATTCCGGTTACCAAATCGAACGGGTCGAATTTTCGGATGGAACAATCTGGAATTCGGCCGACCTGACGACTGCGGGACTCATCGTGACCGGCACCACCGGTGACGACGTCATGACCGGCACGGTCATGGATGACATTCTTCACGGTGGCGCCGGCAACGACGACATCCGCGGGGGCGCAGGCGTGAACATCCTCGACGGCGGTGACGGCGATGACGTGCTGTACGGCGAGCAAAGCTCCACCTCCAACACCCTGATTGGCGGCGCAGGCAATGACACCTTGAGTGCCTTCTACTACGGCCCGAACAACAACGTGTTTGAGGGCGGTACAGGCGACGACACCATCAGCGGTACGTGCTTTACAGACACCTACAAGTTCAACCTGGGCGATGGGCAGGACACCATCACCGAGAACCAGTCCAACTTCAGGCCGACTGACACGCTGGTGTTTGGCGCAGATATTCTGGTTGCAGACATCAGCTTTGTTCGCGTGGGCAACGACATGGTCTTTGCCCACGCCAATGGCACCGACAAGATCACCGTCAAGGGTTGGTATGCCGATTCGGGTTACCAGATCGAGCGGGTCGAGTTTGCTGACGGTACTGTGTGGCTGGAGCCGGCCCTGACCTCGGCCGGGCTGGAAGTTACCGGTACGGCCGGTAACGATGTGATGACCGGCACGGTCATGAACGACATCATTCACGGTAGCGCCGGCAACGACGACATCCGCGGGGGCGCAGGCGTGAACATCCTGGACGGGGGCGACGGCGACGACGTGCTGTATGGCGAGCAAAGCTCAACCTCCAACACCCTGATTGGCGGCGCAGGCAATGACACCTTGAGTGCCTTCTACTACGGCCCGAACAACAACGTGTTTGAGGGTGGCACAGGCGACGACACCATCAGCGGTACGTGCTTTACAGACACCTACAAGTTCAACCTGGGCGACGGGCAGGACACCATCACCGAGAACCAGTCCAACTTCAGGCCGACTGACACGCTGGTGTTTGGCGCAGATATTCTGGTTGCAGACATCAGCTTCGTTCGCGTGGGCAACGACATGGTGTTCAGCCACGCTAATGGCACCGACAAGATCACCGTCAAGGGTTGGTATGCCGATTCGGGCTACCAGATCGAGCGGGTCGAGTTTGCTGACGGCACTGTGTGGCTGGAGCCGGCCCTGACCTCGGCCGGGCTGGAAGTTACCGGTACGGCCGGTAACGATGTGATGACCGGAACTGTCATGAACGACATCATTCATGGTGGCGCCGGCAACGACGACATCCGCGGAGGCGCAGGTGTAAACATCCTCGACGGCGGCGACGGCGACGACGTGCTTTATGGCGAGCAGAGTTCCACGTCCAATACCTTGATTGGCGGCGCCGGTAATGACACGCTGAGCGCTTTTTACTACGGCCCGAACAACAACGTGTTTGAGGGCGGCACAGGCGACGACACCATCACCGGCACGTGCTTTACAGACACCTACAAGTTCAACCTGGGCGACGGGCAGGACACCATCACCGAGAACCAGTCCAACTTCAGGCCGACCGACACGCTGGTGTTCGGCGCTGGCATTCTGGTTAGTGATATCAGCTTGGGTAGGTCAGGCAATGACATGATCTTCCGCCATGCCAACGGCACCGACAAGATTACGGTGACAGGCTGGTTTGCCGATACCGGCTACCAGATCGAGCAGGTCGCGTTCGCCGATGGCACGGTCTGGGATTCTGCCTATATGGCCAGTATGTCCGGCCTGACCCTGACGGGAACCGGCACTTTGCAGGGGTCACAGTACGACGACGTACTGACCGGCACGGGTGCCTTGGGACACCTGATCGGCGGTGCCGGCAACGACTTGCTGACCGTGCCGCACTACAGCGGCGCGATTGCTGCCAATACCTATGAAGGCGGCACAGGCGACGATACGCTCATTGGCAGCTATGCAGGCGACACCTACGTTTTCAACCTGGGTGATGGCCACGATAGCATCACCGATGATGTGCGCTTTTACCCCAATGCGGCTGCGCCAGATTATTTCGCTGCGCATCCGGACGACGAAGGCTACCGGGATACGCTGGTGTTCGGTGCAGGCATTGCCCAGCAAGACGTAACCGTCTCGCGCACCGGCAATGACGCTGTCTTCACGCTCAATAATGGAGCAGACAGCATTGCCGTCAAGAACTGGTATGACGGCACCATCTTCAACAAGCTGGAGAAAATTGAGTTTGCCGACGGCAGCAGCTGGTCTGCGACAGATGTGGAGCAAATCCAGACCCATGGCGGCTCGGTGTCAGCGGGCAACGATGCGCCGTGGGCCCTTCAGTCCATATCAGCGCAGCAGGCCCGGGAAGACGCAGCCTGGAGCCTGGCGGTACCCCAAAATGCTTTCCGTGATTTTGACGGTGATGCGCTTGTCTACAGTGCAGCCTTGGCGGACGGCACGGCGCTGCCAAGCTGGCTGAGCTTTAATGCCGCTAACCGTACTTTTACCGGCACGCCTGGAATGGGCGACATCGGGGCCCTGTCCTTGAAGGTCTTTGCAACCGACACCTCGGGCGCATCGACCCATATTGGTTTTGCGCTGAACGTATTGGAGGGCCTTGGACTCAATCTGGCAGGGACTGGAACGCTACAAGGCAGCCGGCATGACGATGTGCTCACAGCCATGGGTTCCGAAGGATATTTGCGGGGTGGCGCAGGTAATGACTTGCTGACTGTTCCACATTACGACGGTGTCAAGAACAACAACATCTACGAAGGTGGTACTGGAGACGACACGCTGATAGGCAGCTATGCGAAAGACACGTATATCTTCAACCTCGGCGACGGGAGCGACACCCTTACGGACGACGTGCGGTTCTACCCCAATGCGGCTGCGCCTAACCAATACCTGGCCAACCCCAACAACCCAGGCTACCAGGACAATGTGGTTTTCGGCAGCGGCATCACAGATGACCAGCTCTGGTTCCGACAAACCGGAAACGACCTCGAGGTGTCAGTCATCGGTACGACAGACAAGATCACGGTGAAAGACTGGTACGCCAGCGTGTTTAACCAGATCGAAGTCTTTCAGGTGAGCGATGGGCATGCCTTGCTCAACACCCAGGTGCAAAACCTCGTGCAAGCCATGGCATCGTTCAGCCCGCCGGCAGCAGGTGAGACCACTTTGCCAACCAGCTACCAGAGCAGCCTGGCGCCGGTGATTGCTGCCAACTGGCAGTAAATAGCGTTGAATCACATTGCTCGCTGAAATCGCCCGACGGCTTCCGCCCGGTTGCCGTCGGCCGTGATTCCCGGCGGGCCCGGGCGCTATTATTTTTGTAGCTGCTGGCGCTTATCCCTGTTGGCTTGCAGCCATTTTTCTCATGAATAAACAAGCTTTCGGGGCACTATTTCCGGCCTCAACCTGCACCCGCAGGTCCCAAATCGCCTGTTTTTTGCCGTTTTGACAGCTTTTCTGACTATCAAAACTGCCTTCAGCCCAATAAGGACAAGCGCAAGCAGCTATTAAATTCATAGCGCCTTACTTGCACTCGCGGCCGGCTAATCCGCCAGGCCAGGCCATCAAACCAGCTCTTCACCCCGCATCCGCTCCCCCAGAAAGTCCAGAAAGCTCCGCACCGCCGGAATCTGCCCACGCCGCGAAGTGAACACCGCATGCGCCACGCCGGGGCGAAGCGCCCAGCCTGGCAGCACGGGCACCAGCAATTGCGCCTGCTGCTCTACCGCGCTCAGGGATTCGGGCAAAAAACTCATGCCGGTGCCGGCCAGCACGGCCAGCTTCAGGGTTTGCAGGTCGTCGGCCACATAACGCGGCTGGTGCTGCAGCACAAACTCTTTTCCGTCGGGGCCCATCAGCGTCCACGACGCCCGGCCGTCCACCCAGGACATGGCGACGGTGTCGAGCTTGTGCAGGTCTTCCGGTTTTTCAGGCGTGCCCTGGCGCCTCAGCAAATCCGGGCTGGCCAGCAGGCGCCCGGAGCCGGAGCCCAGGTTTTTCACGATCAGGCTGCCGCTGTCTTCCAGCGTGGGCCGCACGCGCAGGGCAATGTCGATGCCCTCTTCCACCAGGTCAATCACCCGGTTGGTCACGCGCATGTCGACTTTCACGTGGGGGTGAAGCGCCATGTAGCGCGGCACCAGGTAGCCCACCGTGCTTTGTGCCAGCGTCACCGGGCAGGTGATGCGCAGCGTGCCGCGCGGCTCGACCTGCATTTGCGCCACGGCTTCCGATGCGGCCAGCGCCTCGTCGCGCATGGCGCTGCAGTGGCGCAGGTAAATCTCTCCGACCTCGGTCAGTGAAAGCTTGCGGGTGGTGCGCTGCAGCAGCCGCGCGCCCAGCCGCGCCTCCAGCTCGGCTACGCGGCGCGACAGGCGCGACTTGGGCAGCCCCAGCGCCCGGCCGGCGGCGGCAAAGCCGCCCCGCTCCACCACTTCGGCGAAGTACAGCATGTCATTGAGGTCTTGCATGGGAAAAGTCCTTTCGTCGCCTTTACTCGCCTTGCGCCCAGGTGCGATGGCGCCAGATCGAAGGCATTTTGTGATTTTGCGGTGTTTATTGTCTCATTAGTAGAACGATAAGTCGCATTATTGCCAACTTATCAAATACTCGACTCATCCGCACAATCTATCCCATGGCTGCGGTTCAAGGTGAACACGGCCTGAAAACCGGTTTATCCCACCCGATCAATCACTTCAATTCAAGGAATTCACCATGACCAAGCTTCTTCACATCGACTCCAGCATCCTTGGCGGCAACTCGGTTTCCCGCCAGCTCACGGCCCAGATCGTGGCCTCATGGCGCGCCGCCAACCCCGGCACCGAAGTCAGCTACCTCGACCTGGCAGCCGACACACCTTCCCACCTCTCCGCCGAATCGCTGGGTTTCCGCATGCCTGCCGGCACCGCCCTGAGCGACGTGCAAAAGCGCGAAAACGCCGTGTCTGAAGCCCTGGTGACGCAATTCCTGGCCGCCGACGTGATCGTTGTGGGCGCACCGCTCTACAACTTCGCAATTCCCAGCCAGCTCAAGGCCTGGATCGACCGCATTGCGCAAGTCGGCCGCACCTTCAAGTACACCGACAAAGGCCCCGTGGGCCTGGCCGGCGGCAAGACGGTGATCGTGGCGTCCGCCCGCGGCGGCGTCTATTCAACCAGCGACGCGATGACAGCCCTGGAACACCAGGAGAGCTACCTGAAGGTGGTGTTCGGCTTCTTCGGCATCACCGACGTGCGTTTTGTGCGCGCCGAAGGCCTGGCCATGGGCGAAGCCGCCAAGGCTGCCGCACTGGAAGCTGCGCAGATTGAAATCGTGACCCACACGCAAAAGCCTGCCAACCAGGAAAAAGCCGCACTGGCGGCCTGAGTTACTGCTTCCCGGCACCGCTGCCGGAACACTGCACAGAAAAAAGCCCGCAACCGCGGGCTTTTTTTGTTTCCGCCAGCGGGTGCGGCCAGGCCGGGCAGAATTTAAAGTAATTAACAAAGGACAATCAGGTAGTTCGCTTTGAACAGCGACGCCTCTACATTTATTAGGTAACCGGCGCAGCCGGACGCAGCTGAGAAAGGTGAAGATGACAGCGACTTTGGCTTCGAACGACGGCGCAAGCGCGGCAGCAACAACGCAGCACGCCCCCCACACCCCTTCTTCCATCGAGATCCGGCCTTTTGACGCCCCGCTGGGCGCCGAGGTGCTGGGCATGGATTTGTCCACACCGCTCACCACAGCTGACTTCTGCCGCATCCACCGCGCACACCTGGACCACCACGTGCTGGTCTTTCGCGACCAGCGCATCACGCCGCAGCAACATGTTGATTTCAGCCGCCGCTTTGGGCCGCTGCAAATTCATGTGTTGAAAAACTTCCAGTTGCAAAACCACCCTGAAATCCTGATCGTCTCCAACATCAAGGAAAACGGCGAACCCATCGGCCTGGGCGACGCCGGCCATTTCTGGCACTCTGACCTGTCATACAAAGACAAGCCCAGCCTGGGCTCATTGCTGCATGCCCAGGAGCTGCCCTCCGAAGGCGGCGACACCCTCTTCGCCAACCAGCACACCGCCTGGGACACCCTGCCCGCCGCGCTAAAAACAGCCGTTGAAGGCCTGCGTGCCGAACACACCTACCTCGCCAAATACGAAGAGCTGCGCAGCCGCAACCCATGGCGGCCCAAGCTCACACAAGAGCAGGTTGAAGAGGTCAAGCCGGTGGTTCACCCGGTGGTGCGCACCCACCCCGAAAACGGCCGCAAGGCGCTTTTTGTCAGCGAGCATTTCACCACCCGCATCCTGGGCATACCCGAGGACGAAAGCAAAGCGCTGCTGGGCGAACTGTTCGAACACACCTCACGCCCCGAACTCATCTACCGCCACCAGTGGCAACCACACGACATGGTGTTCTGGGACAACCGCTCAGTCACCCACCTGGCAGCAGGCACCCCCGACCACCTGCGCCGCAAGCTCTACCGCACCACCATCGAAGGCGACGCCCCGTTTTAAACGAGAGCTTGCGTCCGGTATTCGGATTGCGGTTTTAGGTATTCGGGTTTCAGGTATTCCTTGCCCCCACCCCTTCTGTATGCGCCGAGGAGCGGAGGTCCAGACGGATCAGGGATCGCGATTGTCTGAGCCGAAGGCGAGTTCGAGCGAGACCCCGGCTGGACCGAGCACCGCAGGTTGCCCGCAGCGCAGCGAAGGGACGCAGACAGCAGGGTCGCCTTTTCTTTGGTGACTTTCTTTTGGCGAAGCAAAAGAAAGTTACTTGCCGCCGGGCAACCCCGGCCAGCCGCCCTCAGCAAAAAGCATGACGCTCAGGCGTGCTTCTTAACCCACCCCACATAAGCATCCACCCACCCCTGCAAAAACTTGCGGCTGCCTTCACTGATGACGCCATCAGCGTCGTACAAACCTTCCTTGTTGTGGACAAAAGCCTCTGGTTGGCCCAGCGTAGGCACATTCAGGTAGGCCAGGATATTGCGCAGGTGCTGCTGGGCAAGCGCGGTGCCAATGGCGCCAACCGATGCCCCAATCACGCCGGCAGGCTTGCCGTCCCATGCGCTCTGGCCGTAAGGGCGTGAGGCATGGTCAATGGCATTTTTCAGCACACCGGGAATCGAGCGGTTGTATTCGGGCGTGACAAACAGCAGGCCCTGCGCCGCCTTGATCTCGCCCTTGAGCCGCTTCACCTCTGCCGACGGATTCCCGTCGTCGTCCTGGTTGTAGGGCGGCAGGTCGTCAATGCGCACATGGGTAAAGCTGAAGTCCGCGGGAAACAGCTTTTCAAGCGCACTGGCGAGTTTTTTGTTGAACGAATCCTTGCGGATGCTGCCGACGACGACGGCGATGTTGTATTGGGCCATGGGGTTCTCCAGGAAGGTGAGGATGAAAGGGTTTGATCAGCGAATGCGCGAATTCGCAAAAGGCATTCCCGGTTTTAAATCAATTCACCGCCGCGCGCTGTAGGACTTCAGGACAGAAATACCCCAAGGTTCCGCAGCGCTGCCCGCTTCCCGTCAACACGCCAGGCCGCCTCTGCGCAAAACCAGACAGCACCCCAACAGCCGACTGCCCGGGATGCAGCAACAAAGCAACCCGGACGCCCTGAAAACCCCGAAATCACCCCTGAATCAGCCCGAAATCACTGGCATGGATGCTGCGATGTTGAGCCTGTCAACCACTCACTCCTCACGCCATGAATATCACTCGCTTCCTCGGTCTCACAGCTTTGTCGTTTGGCCTCCTGTCCACTCAAGGCCATGCCGCACCCCCACCTGAACGAACCGAAATCCGCTACCAGGGCTGGGCCGGCCAGGTCACCTGGATTGAGTTGGCCGAAGACCTGGGCTACCTTGCGCCGCTCAAGGCCAAATGGGTGGGCAACACCATCAGCGGCCCGCAAGACATCCAGAGCGTGGTCACCGGCGATGTCGACCTGGGCGGTGCCTTCAACGGCTCGGTCGTCAAGTTGCTGGCCAAGAAAGCGCCCATCAAGGCGGTGCTGGGCTACTACGGTGTCGATGAAAACACCTGGAGCGGCTACTACGTCAAGGAAGACAGTCCGATCAAATCCGCACGCGACCTGATCGGCAAAAAAGTTGCGGTGAACACGCTGGGCGCACACCATGAGTTCATGGTCCGCGAATACCTGGAACGCGCCAGGCTCAGCGAAGCGGAAGCCAAGCAGGTGACGCTGGTGGTGACGCCGCCAGTGACCGGTGAACAGGCGCTGCGCCAGGGTCATGTCGAAGTCACCACCTTGGGCGGTGTGCTGCGCGACAAGGCGCGGGAGCGCGGCGGCATACGCCCGCTGTTCACAGACCGGGACCTGTACGGCAACTTCACGGCAGGCTCCATCGTTCTGCACAACAAGTTCATCGAACAGAATCCCAACACCAGCCGCCACCTGGTGTCGGCCCTGGCGCGCTCCATCGAATGGGCGCGCAACACACCGCCGGCTGAGGTTCGGGCGCGCTTCGTGAAAATCATTGACGGCCGCAAGCGCGCCGAAAGCGCCGACACCATCCAGTACTGGAAAAGCACCGGCGTGGCGGGCACAGGCGGCGTGATCAAGGACAAGGAGCTGCAGATCTGGATCGACTGGCTGGTCAAGGACGGGCTGCTCAAACCCGGCCAAGTCAAACCCACAGACCTGTACACCAACGCGTTCAACCCTTATTCCAATGCTTCCAACAGCGGCGACAAGCTGGCGGTGGCCAAATGAGCGCCGCAAAAATTCGCTTTGAAAACGTCAGCAAGGAGTTCACCGTTCGCGCGGACGACGGCGGCGCGGCCAAACGATTTGTTGCCGTGCACGACGTGACGCTGGACGTGCGTCCGGGCGAATTCCTGGTGCTGGTCGGGCCCAGCGGCTGCGGCAAGTCCACCCTGCTCGATTTGCTGGCCGGTCTGGCGCTGCCCACCAGCGGCCGCGTGCTGATTGATGGGCAACCCATCACCGGCCCGGCGCGCGACCGCGGCGTGGTGTTCCAGCAATACGCCCTCTTCCCCTGGCTCAGCGCACTGGACAACGTGGCCTTTGGCCTGGAAGTCGCGGGTGTCGGCAAACGCGCCCGGCGCGAGAAGGCCGCGCACTACCTGGAGCTGGTGGGCCTGACCGACTTTGCCAACCGCTTTCCGCATGAGCTTTCGGGCGGCATGAAGCAGCGCGTGGCCATTGCGCGCAGCCTGGCTTACGAACCGCAGGTGCTGCTGATGGACGAACCTTTTGCCGCGCTCGACGCGCAGACACGCGAAACGCTGCAGGAAGAGCTGGTCGAAATCTGGCAACGTACCGGCAAGACGATTGTGTTCATCACGCACGGCATCGACGAAGCCGTGGTGCTGGGCCAGCGCGTGGCGATCATGACCACCCGGCCGGGCCGCATCAAGCAGATCGTGGACATCCCCGAATCCTTGCGCAGCGGCACCGACGACGTGCGCTCGCTGCCGTTGTTCGGCGAGCTGCGGCACGAAATCTGGTCGCAGCTGCATGACGAGGTGGCGTCTGCCCGCCGCGAGCGCCGCGCCCGTATTTCCTCACAACCCATCCTCAAGGAAATTGCCCATGTCTGATATTGCCCTGAACGCAGGGACCGCCCCGCTGGCCCTTCACACGCTGCCGCTCTGGAAACGCCTTCAGGCGCAAGTTGCCAATGCCACCTGGCGCTCCGGCCTGATCGTGGCGCTGGCCCTGCTGTGGGAATTGGCGCCGCGCCTGGGCCTCACCGACCCAACCTTCTTGCCGCCACTCAGCGAGGTGCTTGCCGCCGGCTGGACATTGGCACTGAACGGCCAGCTGTGGGAGCACACCTCCATCAGCCTGGCCCGTTCGCTCGGGGGCTTGTTGCTGGCCATCGTGTTCGCCATTCCGCTGGGGCTGGCCATCGGCTGGTACCGGCGCCTGGGCAACACACTCAACCCGCTGATTGAGCTGCTGCGCAACACGGCACCGCTGGCATTGCTGCCAGTGTTCCTGCTGCTGCTGGGCATTGGCGAGGTGTCCAAGGTTTCCATTGTGGTGTATTCGTGCGCCTGGCCCCTGTTGCTCAACACCATCTCGGCCGTGCGGCAGGTGGATCCGCTGCTCGTGAAATCGGCCCGCACCATGGGCGTGACACCGCGCCAGCTGTTCCTGAAGGTCATCCTGCCGGCTTCCGTGCCGACCATGTTCGTGGGCATACGCCTGGCTGCGGCTTCGGCCATGCTGGTGCTGATCGCCGCCGAGATGGTGGGTGCCAAGGCCGGGCTGGGCTACCTGATCATCTACGCCCAGTTCAGTTTCCTGATCGCCGACATGTACTTCGGGATCATCGCCATCACAGCCATTGGGGTCACGCTGAACTTCGCGCTGCAGGCGCTGGAGCGCCACTTCACCGCGTGGAAGCCTGCTTCCACCCACAGCTGACTCCTTTACCCACAGAAAGACATCCCTCATGACTCAACGCAAACTTCGCCTGGGCGCATTCATCATGGCCACAGGCCACCACATCGCGGCCTGGCGACATCCTGGTTCCCAGGTCGATTCAGGCGTCAACATCGACCACTACATCGAGGTGGCCAAAACCGCCGAGCGCGGCCTGTTCGACCAGGTGTTCGTGGCCGACAGCCCGGGCGTGGCATTCCACGGCACCGACGAAGCCTTCAGCCGCCAGGGCCGCGTGTCCTACTTCGAACCGGTCACTTTGTGGGCGGCCTTGTCGGCCGTGACAAAACACATCGGCTTCGTGGCGACGGCTTCCACCACTTATGAAGACCCCTTCCTGCTGGCGCGCAAGTTCGCCTCGCTGGACCACATCAGCAAGGGCCGCGCGGCCTGGAACGTGGTGACCACGGGCGCCGACAACGTCTACGGCAATTTCGGGCTCGACAAACACCCCGACCCGGAGGTGCGTTATGAGCAAGCCCATGAGTTCATCGACGTGGTGAAGGGCCTGTGGGACAGCTTCGAGGACGACGCCTTCATCCGCAACCCCGAAACAGGCAGCTACTTTGACCCGGCCAAGCTGCACGAGATCAACCACCACGGCAAATACTTCAAGGTGCAGGGTCCGCTGAACCTCGAGCGGCCGCCGCAAGGCTACCCCGTCATCGTGCAGGCCGGTTCTTCCGAACCTGGGCGCGAACTCGCGGCGGCCACCGCCGAAGCCATCTTCACGGCCTGGACCAGCCTGGCGGAAGCGCAGGCCTTCTACCGCGACGTGAAAGGCCGCCTGGCCAAGTACGGCCGTCGGCCTGAGCAGTTGCTGATCCTGCCTGGCATCTCGCCCGTGATCGGCCGCACGCAGGCCGAAGCTGAAGCCAAGTGGGCCGAGCTGCAAAAGCTCATTCACCCTTCAGTGGGGTTGAACACCATTGCTCAATTCTGGCCCGGCGAAGACCTCACGAAGTGGGACCTGGACGCCCCGCCGCCCTACATTCCCGAACCGCCCAAGGGCCAGAACAGCCGCGCTCACGTGGTGCTGGAGCTGGCGCGGCGCGACAAGCTCACCGTGCGCCAGCTGTATGAATACCTGGCGGGTGCACGCGGCCACTGGGTGGTAGTGGGCACACCAGAGACCATCGCGGACAAGATCCAGGAGTGGTTTGAAAACGGCGCCGCCGACGGCTTCAACGTGATGCCGCCGGTGCTGCCCGAGTCGCTCAACGATTTTGTGGACCTGGTGATCCCCGAGCTGCAGCGCCGCGGAATTTTCCGCACCGAATACGAAGGCAGCACGCTGCGCGAAAACCTCGGCCTGGACCGGCCCGTCAACCAGTTCGCCGTCAAGGCCCAGAAGGTGGCGTGATGGGAAGCCGCGACCTCAACTTCACCGCCCTCTCGAACGCTGCAGGCGCCCGGCAGCACGATGCCGACGTGCTGGTCATAGGCGGCGGCCCGGCCGGAACCTGGGCCGCCATCAGCGCCGCAGCACGGGGCGCCAAGGTGGTGCTGGCCGACAAGGGCTACTGCGGTACCTCGGGCGCCACGGCGCCTTCGGGCACAGGCGTCTGGTACGTGGAACCGCAAGGCACGCAGCGCGAAGACGCCAAAGCCAGCCGTTACGACAAGGGCGGGCAGCTGGCCGAACATGCGTGGATGGACCGCGTGCTTGAGCAGACCTACGCCAACATGCAGCAGCTGGCCGAATGGGGCTACCCCTTCCCGATTGGCGAAGACGGCGAGCAGCGCCGCACCTCGCTGCAAGGCCCCGAGTACATGCGCCTGATGCGCAAGCGCGCCAAAGAGGCAGGCGTGCGCATCCTCGACCACAGCCCGGCGCTGGAACTGCTGGTGGACGAACAAGGCACCGTGTGCGGCGCCACCGGCCAGCAGCGCCAGACGCTGGAGCCCTGGGTGGTGCGGGCCGGCGCCGTGGTGATTGCCACCGGCGGCTGCGCTTTCTTAAGCCGCGCACTGGGCTGCAATGTGCTGACCGGCGACGGCCACCTGATGGCCGCCGAGGCGGGTGCCGATTTTTCGGGCATGGAGTTTTCCAATGCCTACGGCCTGGGTGCGGCCTTTGCCTCGGTCACCAAGTCGCTGTTCTACCAATGGGCCACCTTCTACTACGAAGACGGCAGCGTGATTGAAGGCGCAGGCTCGGCTTTCGGCCGCAGCCTGATTGCCAAAACATTGCAGACCCAGCGTGTGTTCGGCCGTTTGGATAAAGCCGACGACCAGGTGAAAGCCTGGATGCGCACCGCCCAACCCAACTTCTTTTTGCCCTTCGACCGCGCAGGCATAGACCCTTTTACCCAGCGCTTCCCCGTGACCTTGCGGCTGGAGGGCACGGTGCGCGGCACCGGTGGCCTGCGCATTACGGGCCGCGACTGCGCGACTTCAGTGCCAGGCCTTTATGCCGCCGGGGACGCCGCCACACGTGAGCTGATCTGCGGCGCCTTTACCGGCGGCGGCAGCCACAACGCGGCCTGGGCCTTGTCGTCCGGGTTCTGGGCCGGTGCGGGCGCAGCGGGCTTCGCACGCTCCAACGGGCACAGCGCCGCACGCGCGGTGCTGCGCGCCGGCGGCGTGGGCCTGCAGGGCACGGGCAGCGAACACATCGACAGCGAAGTCCTGATCCGGGCCGTGCAGGCCGAAGTGTTTCCATATGAGCGCAACTGGTTCCGCGCTGGTGATGTGCTCGAAGACTCACTGTCGCGGCTCGACGCGTTGTGGCTGCGCCTGCGCCAGGCCGCACCGGCCGACAGGCAACAGGCGGTTCGCACACGCGAAGCCGCCGCGCTGCTGGCCCATTCGCGCTGGATGTACCGCAGCGCCCTGGCCCGCAACGAAACGCGGGGCATGCACCGGCGCCAGGAGCACGCCGCGCCCGACCCCACGCAACGGCACCGCCTCATCAGCAACGGGCTCGACGAAATCCGGGTCAGCCAGGAAGTGGTCGCATGATCGAGCTCATCAGCGCTTCGCAGTGCACCGGCTGCAACATCTGCGTGACGGCCTGCCCCACCAACGTGTTCGACGCCGTGCCCGGCGGCCCACCGGTCATCGCGCGCCAGGGTGACTGCCAGACCTGTTTCATGTGCGAGCTGTACTGCCCGGAAGACGCGCTGTTTGTCGCTCCCAGCGCCGATGAGTCCGTGCAGGTGAATGAAGAAGCCTTGCGCCACGGCGCCCTGCTCGGCAGCTACCGCAAAGCCGTCGGCTGGGGCGGTGGCCGCAAGTCGACCGCTTCGGACGACCACAGCTACCACCTGCTGCAGAGAGCCTGAGCCTCAACCCATCGCCACCATATGCTATTTATTTGATAGCTGGTGGCGCGCATTTTCATTGGCCTAGCGGCCATTTTGATTGCTCAAAATGCATCAAGACGGCCATTTTTTTGCTCGAAAGCACAAAAAAGCCGGCGCGAAGCCGGCAAAAATGGCCGGCCGCACTGGCAGCACGGCCATGCCACACGAAAGATCAATCCATCAGGCAGCCACGGCCTCGGCAGGCACCACCGGTTGGGTGACCTTCGGTGGCTGCGCCTGGCCACCATGCACGCGTGAGCGGCGGCCGTCCACGCTGATCGGCACGTCGCCGGCCAGCGTGACGCGGCGCACGATGCGCTTCTGGTCGCCGTAGTCGTTGATGGCGTAGTGCTGGGTGGCACGGTTGTCCCAGATCACCACATCGCCCTGGATCCAGCGCCAGCGCACGGTGTTCTCAAGACGCGTCACATGGCTTTGCAGCACCGACAGCAGGTGTTGCGAATCGGTGCTGGAATAACCCACCAGCTTTTTCGCGAAATGGCCGAGCACCAGTGTGCGCTCGCGCGTTTCGGGGTGTACGCGCACCACCGGGTGCTCGGCTTCATGCAATGTGCGGGTGAAAACCTCGCGGTAATGCCGCAGGCCTTCGCTCGACACTTCGTCTTCGCTGCGTGAGGCGGCGTAGTCGTAATCGTTGCCATGAATCACCCAGAGCTTTTCGGCCAGCTCGCGCAACGCGGGCGGCAGGCCCTGGTAAGCCAGCGCCGTGTTGGCCCACACCGTGTCGCCGCCGGCGGGTGGGATCACCACGCCGCGCAGCACCGATATCTTGGGCGGGGCCACGGCGAAGGTCACGTCGGTGTGCCAGGAGTTGGCACGCCCGCCGTGTTCCGAGTCCAGCTCAAGGATGAAACCCGTGCCCTGGCGCACCGGCACCGTGGGGTGCGGCACCGGCTCGCCCAGGCGCTTGGCAAACGCCTCCTGTGATGCGTCGTCCAGATGCTGCTGGCCGCGAAAGAACAGCACCTTGTGCTTGAGCAGCGCCTGGTTCAGCGCGGTGATGGTGGCGCCTGGCAGGTCGGCAGACAGGCGCAGGCCGCGCACCTCGGCGCCAATGCGGCCGGCGACCGGGTGAATATCCACGGGCAATGTTGTCATGAAGAAGCTCCTTGTGTCATGAAAGAAGCAGACGTCAACAACGACGCTGCCTGCAGACTTCTACGCATGACCTGTGCCAGTGAAAAGCGGTGGTTGGGAGGTGTTTTTTTGCGGTATTGCTGCCATAGCAGCAGCCTGCCAAAAGCGACTGCAGAAAACTGTTGAACGGCTGCTGCGAACGCAGCACGGACTTTTCGGCTACAGCGGCGCGAAGGCGGAACTGCTCTCTTCAGCATGTGCGGCTTGTGCAGACCTGTCGAGCAAGCCATGGCGCTTGAGCAGGGTGCGCAGCACGTTGCGCGAAAGGCCCAGCAGATGCGCAGTCTGCACCTGGTTGCCATGGCAGAACTCGAACGCCGTCTTCACCAGCGTGGCCTCGACGGCGTCAAACAGTTCAGGCTCGGCCTGGTTCATGCGTTGCAGCAGCACCTCGCGCAAACTGTCTGGTGCAGCGCCCTGCACCATGGGGGTTGAAACCTGTTCTACGGAAGCAGGTGCCGGCAATGCAGCAGGTGCCGCGCGGGACGCCAGGCGCGCAGAGCGGTGGATGCCCTGCAGGTCCGCGACATGCAGCGTTGCGGCCGGCGCGACGATGAGCGCGTAGTGGATGACGTTTTCCAGCTCGCGGATATTGCCGGGCCAGTCATGGGCCAGCAGGGCCTGCTCTGCCTCGGGCGAAATGCTGGCATCCCTGATGCCCAGGCGCGCGGCGTAGCTCGCCAGGAAATGTCGTGCCAACGGCAGGATGTCGCCGGGCCGCTCAAACAGCGGGCGCAGCTCCAGCGTGGCAACACTCAGGCGGTAGTAAAGGTCGGCGCGAAAGTGGCTGGCGTTCACCGCGTCGCGCAGGTCGACGTTGGTTGCGGCAATCAGGCGCACGTCCAGCGCAATCGGCTTGCGCGAACCGATGCGCACCACCTGGCGCTCCTGCAGCACGCGCAACAGCTTGACTTGCAGGCTCAGCGACAGGTCACCAATTTCGTCAAGGAACAGCGTGCCGCCGTCGGCCGCCTCAAACCAGCCGGCGCGGGCGTGCGCAGCGCCGGTGAAAGCGCCGGTTTCATGGCCAAACAGTTCGGCATCGATCAGCGTCTCGCTGAAAGCGCCGCAATTGACGGCCACAAAAGGCCCGCTGCGTCCGCTGCCCTGGTGAATCCGGCGCGCCAGCAATTCCTTGCCGGTACCGGTCTCGCCAATGATCAGGACCGTGGCTTCGGTCGGCGCGACCTGGTCGACGCGCTCCAGCAAGGCCAGCGAGCCGGGGTCTTCGAACACCAGCGCCTTGGCGCGAATCGACAAGGCGCCGGCATTGGGAAGGGTCAGCAACCGGCTCATGCCTTGCGCTCCGCCTGGCTACGCTCAGAACCCGGGCAGCACAGCGCCCTTGAACTCGGCCTGCACGTACTTGCGGATTTCTTCCGAGTGGTAGGCCTTCACCAGCTTGGCCACCCAGGGCTTGTCTTTGTCCTGCTCACGCACGGCCAGCAAGTTGACGTACGGCGACTTGGCGGCTTCCTGGGCAATCGCGTCCTTGGGGTTCAGCCCGGCGGAGAGCGCGTAGTTGGTGTTGACGGCCGAGGCGTCCAGGTCGTCCAGCGAGCGCGGCAGCTGTGCGGCGTCGAGCTCCACAAACTTCAGCTTCTTCGGGTTCTCGATCACGTCGAGCGGTGTGGCCTTCAGGCCTGCTTCGGGCTTGAGCTTGATCAGGCCCTTGTCCTGCAGCACCAGCAACACACGGCCGCCGTTGGTCGGGTCGTTGGGGATGCCGAAACGTGCGCCTTCCTTCAGCTCGGCCAGGCTCTTGACCTTTTTGGAATAGAGGCCGATCGGGAAGTTGACGGTGTAGCCGACGTTGACGATCTTGTAGCCGCGGTCCTTGACCTGCTGGTCGAGGAAAGGCTTGTGCTGGTAGCTGTTGCCGTCCAGGTCGCCGGCGGCCAGCGCGGCGTTGGGCTGGATGTAGTCGCTGAACTCGACGATCTGGATCTTCAGGCCGTCTTTTTCGGCGATCTTTTTGACCTGTTCAAAAATCTGCGCGTGCGGGCCGGCGGTGACACCGATCTTCAGCGGCTTGTCTTGCGCCAGCACGGCGCCGGAAAAGGAGGCAGCCAGCGCGAGCGCGACGGCGGACTGGATGAGGGTGCGTTTTTTCATGGTGTTTCCTTTTTTGAAGATGAATGAATCTGTTTTTTTGCCCTGAAGGTCAATTTGAGGGCCATTTTTAAGAAGTAAATCGGGCTCAAGCCCAATGGGAACATGCGCGAGCAGCTATCAAAAGCGTAGCAATCAACATCGCCGCGCATGGCTGTCATGGATGGATGGGGTCATCTGTGGCTCAACCTGCGCACAGCCCAGTCGCCCAGGCTTTGCACCGCCTGCACAAACAGGATGAGCACCAGCACCACGGCCAACATGACTTCCGGCAAGAAGCGCTGGTAGCCGTAGCGGATGCCCAGGTCGCCCAACCCGCCACCGCCGATGGCGCCCGCCATGGCCGAGTAACCCGTGAGGCTCACGAAGGTGATGGTCAGGCCCGCGACGATGCCGGGCAATGCCTCGGGCAGCAGCACCTTGAAGACGATCTGCCGTGTGGTCGCACCCATGGCCAGCGCGGCTTCGATAAGCCCGTGGTCGACTTCGCGCAGCGAGGTTTCCACCAGCCGCGCAATGAACGGCGCCGCCGCGATGGTGAGCGGCACCACAGCAGCCGCCGTGCCGATGGAAGACCCGGTGATGAAGCGCGTCAGCGGAATGATGGCCACCAGCAAAATGATGAAGGGCGTGGAACGCACCGCATTGACAAGGCCGCCGACGACGCGGTTCACGCCAGCGTTCTGCAGCACACCGCCCTCGTCCGTCAGCCGCAAAAACACCCCGAGCGGAATACCGATAAGCGCGCCGACCGCGCCCGAAATTCCCACCATGACGATGGTCTCCCATAACGAGCTGACAAAGAGTTCGAGCAGGGCTTGTGAAAAGTTGCTGAACACGGCTTAAACCCCTCCGCCCACGGCCAGCTCACCGCCGACCTGGTCTACATGAACACCGGCGCCGCGCAAATGCGCCACCGCCGCGTTGAGCTGCTCGCGTGCGCCGCGCGCAAACACTGCCAGCGAGCCGAAGGGCTTGCCCTGAATCTCATCGACCTGCCCGTGCACGATGGAGAGATCTATGCCGAAGCGGCGGATCACGTCCGACAGCAAGGGGCGATCCGACTCGTCTCCCGCAAACGCCAGCCGCAAAAGCTGCCCTTCTTCGGGGTGCTCGGCGCTCATCAGGGTGCGTATGCGCGCCAGCACGCTGTCGGGCAAATCCTGCGGCACGATCTCGGCGATCAGGCTGCGCGTGGTTTCGTGTTGCGGGCGTGTGAAGACGTTCATCACCGGGCCGCTTTCAACAATGCGGCCGGCGTCAATCACCGCCACGCGGTCGGCCACCTGTTTGATCACCTGCATCTGGTGCGTGATCAACACGATGGTGAGGCCGAATTCCTTGTTGATCTGGCGCAGCAGGCCGAGGATGGAGCGCGTGGTTTCCGGGTCCAGCGCCGAAGTAGCTTCATCCGACAGCAACACCTTGGGCCGGTTGGCCAGCGCGCGCGCAATGCCCACACGCTGCTTTTGCCCGCCGCTGATCTGTGCCGGGTAGCGGTCTGCCAGGGCGCTCAGGCCGACCAGGTCCAGCAAGGGCTCAACACGCGCCTTGATGTCCGCTGCCGACAAACCCGCAATCTCCAGCGGCAAGGCCACGTTGCCGTACACGGTGCGCGACGACAGCAAGTTGAAGTGCTGAAAGATGATGCCGATGTCGCGCCGGGCTACACGCAGTGCTTCGCCGTTCAGCGAAGTCAGTTCCCGGCCGCCCACCAAGACCTGGCCGGCCGTCGGCCGGTTCAGCAGGTTGACCACGCGCACCAGCGAGCTTTTGCCCGCACCGCTGCGGCCGATGATGCCGTAGACCTCGCCCGGGTTGATGTGAAGGTCGACGCCCCGCAGTGCTTCGACCGGGCCGCTGGGGCCCTTGTAGGTTTGAAAAATACCTTTGAGCTCGATCATGAAAATTCGCTAAACCTTGTCGCCCCTCACGGTTCTTGTGAAAACGTGTGAGGCTCTTTTTTGAACAGGACGCGAATTTAGCCGAGCTTTCCCCAAACTCAAAAGAATATTAAATAGACTAGTTAGATCATTAATTAGCTAT
Organism: Polaromonas sp. P3_B4; assembly: GCF_056402835.1. Taxonomy (NCBI): domain Bacteria; kingdom Pseudomonadati; phylum Pseudomonadota; class Betaproteobacteria; order Burkholderiales; family Comamonadaceae; genus Polaromonas; species Polaromonas sp. P3_B4. The sequence continues at coordinate 1,189,866 of NZ_JBFUGQ010000001.1, read as the reverse complement.
AGAACCAGATTTACAGGCATTTACGCATTTTTCAGCCAAAACTTGATCATTTATACCCGGATGATATAAACTCCTCATTTGACCCGGACAAAATTAACCGTAAATGACTTTATGACCTCTACCATGATCGCCACGCCCCGCACCCTGACGGCCTTCGCCGGTTTCCAGCGCATTGCCTCGGGCCCTCGCCGCGAGCTGCTCGCGCAGTTGCGCGCTACGCCCCAGCCGGCCGACATCCTGCTTCGCATATTCAACGATGCCAACGGGGAACGCCTGGACCTTGACCTGCGGCCCGACGCCGTGGATGCGCCCGACGACACGCCGCCCGACCTTCCCGCCGCCGAACACGAAGCACCGGTAACGCGTCCTGTGGGGCGCCCCCGGCTGGGGGTGGTTGCGCGTGAAGTCACCTTGCTGCCGCGGCACTGGGAATGGCTGAGCCGCCAATCCGGCGGTGCTTCGGTTGCGCTGCGCAAGCTGGTGGAAGAAGCGAGCAGGGCCAACGAGGCACGCGACGCGGTACGGGTCTCCCGCGAAGCCGCTTACCGCTTCATGGCGGAAATCGCAGGCGACCTGCCCGGCTTCGAAGAAGCCACCCGCGCCCTGTTTGCCGGCGACCGGTTGCGTTTTGCCAGCCTGGTCGAGCCCTGGCCTGAGGACGTGCGAACCTACCTGGCGGCACTGGCCGCAGCCAGTTGGAGCGCCGCATGAAGCCGCCGGATCTTTCCGCCCTTGATCACCGGCTTGAAACCGAAGTGCGTGAGGGCGACGTGCGCGCGGCGGGCGAAATCGCGGCGCCACCGATTTCCGTAGCAGACGCGGCTCCGCCGCTGGCAACACAGCCCGCGGCGGCGAAACCCGCTTCGCACACCCGGCCCGCATTGAACGACGGTGTGCCGATGTGGAAGACCTTTGCCGCCTTCCTCGGCCCCATGCTGCTCAGCAACATCCTGCAGTCGCTGTCGGGCACGCTGAACAACGTGTATGTCGGCCAGATGATCGGCGTCGGCGCACTGGCGGCGGTGTCCAGTTTCTTCCCCATCCTGTTTTTCTTCATTGCCTTCACCATCGGCCTGGGCGCTGGCGCCTCCGTGCTGATTGGCCAGGCCTGGGGAGCGCGCGACACCGGCAAGGTCAAGGCGATTGCGGGCACCACCCTCAGCGTCGGCCTGATTTTTGGTTTGCTCGTCGCGCTGTTCGGCGGTATCTTTACCGGGCCCTTGCTCAGGGCACTGGGCACACCGGCCGACATCCTGCCGGACGCCACGCTCTATGCCCGCATCATGATGATGGCAGGGCCCGGCCTCTTCGTCTACCTGCTGGCCACCGCCATGCTGCGCGGCGTGGGCGATACGGTCAATCCACTCTACACGCTGGGCATCTCGACCCTGGTGGGCCTCGCCGTTACACCGGCGCTGATCCGCGGATGGTTCGGCCTGCCGCAGCTGGGGGTGGCCAGCGGTGCAGTGGCTTCGGTGCTGTCGATGGTGACTGCCACGGCCTGGCTGGCCTTCAGGCTGCGGCGCATCCACAGTCCCTTGGCACCTGATGCGGAATTTGTACGCCACATGCGCATCAACGGCGGCATCCTCAAGACCGTGCTCAAGATCGGCGTGCCCACCGGTGTACAGATGATCGTCATTGCGCTGGCTGAAGTCGCCCTGCTCTCGCTGGTCAACAGTTATGGATCCAACGCCACAGCGGCCTACGGCGCCGTCAACCAGGTAGTGGCGTATGTGCAGTTTCCGGCGATTTCGATTGCCATCACCGCTTCGATCCTGGGTGCGCAGGCGATCGGCGCGGGCCGCACCGACAAACTGGGCACCATCGTGCGCACCGGTTTGCTGATGAACCTGGTGCTGACCGGCTCACTCGTGCTGCTGGGGTACTTGTTCTCGCGCCACCTGATGGGCTTTTTCATCACCAGCGAACCGGTGATTGAGGTGGCGCAGACGCTGCTGCACATCATGCTGTGGAGCAGCGTCATCTTCGGCATGGCCTCGGTGCTCTCGGGCATCATGCGCGCCAGCGGGTCGGTGCTGGTGCCCACGGGAATCGCCATCTCCTGCATCGCGCTGGTGGAGGTGCCCGTCGCCTGGCTCATGAGCCACCGCATCGGCATCAACGGCATCTGGGTGGCCTACCCGGTCACCTTCATCGCCATGCTGGGTCTGCAAACGGCTTATTACCGGCTGGTCTGGAAGAAGAAGTCGATCAGGCGCCTGGTCTGAGCCCGTCATTTCCTGATTGATCCACACCATGACACACACACACCGCAACGCCACCGTCGACATCGCCAGGGGCATCGGAATCATCCTGGTGGTGCTCGGGCACAACAGCCTGGTACTGGAAAACAAGGGCGAGCTTTTCCGGGTGATTTACGCGTTTCACCTGCCGCTGTTCTTTTTCCTCTCCGGCCTGTTCCTGAAAGACTCCGATTCCTTGCGCAAGTTTGCGCTGTCGCGGGCCGATGCGCTTCTCAAGCCCTACTTTGTGGTGCTGGGGCTGGTGGGCATCCTGATGGCGCTTGATTCCGACATGGTTCCCACCGCCGACACAAGCGCCTCTGATTATTTTTTCGGCGTGTTGTATGCCACCGCACCCACCATTGCGTGGGCGCCGCTCTGGTTTTTGCCGCACCTCTTTGTCGCGTCGGTGGTGGCCATGGCCATCCTGCGCGCCACCAGGGCCGTTGAACACCGCGCACGCTGGGTTTTTCTGGCCGCCTCGATGCTGCTGGCCGCGGGCATCCGCTGGATTGGGAGCTTCTGGCAAATCGACACGGCCAGCCTGCATTTCATGGGCCTCGCCCGCTTGCCAGGGCTGCCCTGGAGCCTCGATTTGACCTTCATCAGTTCGGCCTGCCTGCTGTTCGGGTTTCTGCTGCGCGAACAGGTCATGGCCGTGAAATTCAACGCCATCAGGCTGCTTGCCGCGGCCATTGCCTTTGCGGCGCTGCACTACCACTTCAACGAGACCATGGACCTGAACCTGCGCATCTACGGCGAGCCGCTCATTGCGACACTGCAGGCCGCGCTGGGCATTTACATGGTGCTTTGCATCTCTGCACTGCTGGCGCGGTATCCGCGGCTGCAGCGCCCATTGACCTACATAGGCTCCGGCAGCCTGCTCATCCTGGTGTTTCATCCCGTCGCGCAGGGACGGGCCTTCCTGCTGCTTTCCCGCTTCAGCCACAACGACTACCTGGTTGGGCCGGCAAGCCTGGCTGCGGGCATCGCGTTGCCGCTGCTCGTGCTGGAAATTGCGAAACGCCAGCGGTACCTGGCCGCATGGTTGCTGCCGCGCAAGTTCGGGCCCCCAGTCCAGCAAGCGGCCGCAACCAGGTCGCCATAACCACGCGACCCGGGCTGCTTGCCCTTGAGTGTGATCACCACGTCCACCCGGCGTTTACGCGCACGCCCTTCTTCAGTGGCGTTGTCGGCCACCGGCTGCGACTTTCCATAGCCTTTCACCGCCAGGCCTGCGGGAGGCGCTACGATAGCTTCTCCCGGGAGATGTTTCATGAACGAGGAACTTTCACGTCTGGCAGCTGCGATCAACGTTAGCGAACCGCAGCATGAACCGCTTCGCCTTGCCTTTGGGCTGGCCTGCGCACAACGCGCAGAACACCTGCTCGAAAACCCGGAAGCCATCCGTTGCCTGGCGGTCCTTCGGTCTTTCGTCGAAGGAAAATCAGACCGCCCCGCCCTGGCGCAGGCGGCACAGGAAATTGCAGCGGTTGCCAATAGCCACAGGGGCTCCAACTCCATTGATGGCTCGGCCCACGCAGCGGTTTCGGCCACCTATGCCGTGGCCAATGCCCTTGCCGGCCGTGCCCTGGAAGCTGCAGGCTACGCGGCATATGCGGCTGTCTATGGTTATGGCGGCTATGCAGTCACTGACCCATCGGCTTTTGAAGGGGAGTTCGCCTGGCAGGTTGAAAAATTCAAGAGCCTCGCCCACACCTTCACGGCGCATTGCGCGCAGGATCCGCATTTCATAGAATCGGCTCGCAACCTGTCTCCCTGAGATGGGCCGCTCATACAAAAAAAGTTTGGCATGGTCCACGACAATGCCGCCCCGGGAGGACGTCATGCTTCGCTACATCGCAGCCGGTTCCATCAGTGGTTACCAGCGGTATGTCTCGCCCCACAAAGGCTATTGCTGCGCCCATCGCGCACATACGGGGCATTCCTCGTGCTCCGAGTTCGCGCGCAAGATCGTGCTGCGGCATGGCGTGATTGCCTTGCTTCGCGCGCTGCCCCGCCAACTGCAACGGTGCCGCAATGCTTATGCAGTCCTGCTGGCGGCTGCGATCGCAGCAGCAGCAGCCCCGGAACAAGACCCCAAAAAAAAGAAGGACCCGAATTCATGCGGCGACTCTTGTAGCCCCACCGACTGCATTGATCTGGACTGCGGCGGCTGCGATTTTTGACGCGTCAGCGACGCTGGCTCCATGGCTTTAACATAGCGGCTCCCATTACCACCAGTTCTGCCGGAGCCCCCATGCAACTTATCGGAATGCTCGACTCGCCCTACGTTCGCCGCGTAGCCATTTCCCTGCAACTCCTCGGCCTGCGCTTTGAACACCAGTCGATCTCGGTGTTCAGCACCTTCGAAAAATTCCGGCAGATCAACCCGGTTGTCAAAGCGCCCTCCCTTGTGTGTGACGACGGCACGGTGCTGATGGACTCCACCTTGATCATTGACTACGCCGAGGCGCTGGCCGCCCAGCAGGCACCACCCAGGAGCCTAATGCCGGCGGCCATTGCCGAACGCCAGCAGGCGCTGCGCGTGATTGGCCTGGCCATGGCCGCCTGTGAAAAAAGCGTGCAAATCATCTATGAACGCAACCTGCGCCCCGCTGAAAAGTTGCACCAGCCCTGGGTATCACGCGTGACGGGCCAGTTGCTGGCGGCCTATGGCGAGCTGGAATCAGAACTCCAGCGCAAACCGCTGGCTGCGACCAGCGGCACCATGGGTCAGGACGGTGTGACCGTGGGCATTACCTGGCACTTCACGCAAGCCATGATTCCAGAGGTGGTAAACGCCGCCGACTACCCGGCCCTGTGTGAATTCTCTGCCCGGGCTGAGCAACTGCCTGAGTTCATGGCAGCACCGCACGGAGACAGTATTTATCGCCAGGAATAGACTTCATACGCCTGGCAAGCCTTGATATCAGGGGCGCATGTTTGAGACACATCAACCCAATATAAGGAGTTCCCATGAAGCCACGGATTACGGTCATCACTGTCGGCGTTGATGATCTGGAAAGATCGCTTCGCTTCTACCGCGATGGCCTTGGCCTTCAGACAGAAGGCATTATTGGTGCCGAGCTCGAACATGGCGCCGTGGCATTCTTCGACTTGCAGGCGGGCCTGAAGCTCGCCCTCTGGCCGCGCAAAAGCATTTCCCATGATTCGGGTGTTCCGCTGGAGAATGCCAGCGTAACCGAATTCACACTGGGCCATAACGTCTCTTCGAAAGCAGAAGTTGATGCCGTCATGGCGCAGGCCAAAAAAGCGGGCGCCGTAATCACCCAGGAAGCACATGACACCGCCTGGGGCGGCTACGCTGGCTATTTCCAGGATCCAGATCGGCATCTGTGGGAGGCGGTATGGAACCCCCAGTGGTCAGCCGGCGATTGAAGCGTAGCGCATACCAAAAATACAACTCATCCATCCCATGACTACACACAAAATCCAGGCCCTGCTGTTTGATCTCGGCGGCGTGCTGATCGATGTCGATTTCAACCGCGTGCTTGAGTACTGGCAGCCTATTTCCCGGTTGTCCCTTGAAGAACTGAAAGCCACCTTCAGCGCCGATCTGCCTTATCAGCAGCATGAACGCGGTGAAATCACGGCAGCGCAATACTTCGCGCACCTGGCCGCGAACCTGGAGTTGCAGGATGATCCGGTGCGCATCGCCGAAGGATGGAACGCCATTTTCGGCGGCGAAATCACCGAGACTTTCAGCCTGGTGCAGGAAGCCCGCGCCCATCTTCCGTGCTACGTTTTTTCCAACACGAACGCCGCGCACCAGGTGGCGTGGACAGCGCTCTACCCCCGCCTGGCGCAGTCATTCGAGCGAATTTTTGTGTCGTCTGAAATAGGTTATCGCAAGCCCGAGCGCCGGGCCTTTGAATACGTCGCTGACGCGATGGGCGTCCCCCTGAACGCCATCCTGTTCTTTGACGACCATCCCGACAACGTCGAAGGCGCAAGGGCCGCCGGGCTGCAGGCGGTCCATGTGCGGGGGCCGGCGGATGTCAGGGCTGCGCTTCAAACCATAGGTTGTGTGAAATAGGTATTTTTCCAAGGCAAACAACGAGCGGCTTTTAATCCGCTCCGTTTGCACCGCGACGCGAATCACGGCAACTAGAATCAAGCGTAGTCCGCGCACCATTAAAATTCATAACATGAAACTTAAACTCATCGCGCCTGCCCTTCTCCTTGTCGTACTTTCCGGATGCGCTAATTACAAGCCTGTCCCGGAAGGCTATACCGGCCCCGTCGCAACCGTCGCTGACAGCGGCTTTGCAGAAGACGGCAGCAAGGCGCAGCTTTTCGTGCTTGATGGCGTGGATGGCAACCGCATTGCAAACAGCTTCGGGGCAAGCGCCAGCGCCAGCCACGGACGGGGCTTCGCATTGACCACGTCAATCGTCGAAAGGCAAGTTCCGGCAAAACCAATGAAAGTCTCCCTGCGCGCCAGCCACACCACGGCAGCACCCATACAAGCCATCGCGAGCCAGATGGCGGGAACCTTCTTTTCGGTTGAAGGCGTGGTGGATTTCACGCCGCAGCCCAATGGAAAATACGTGGTGAAAGGTGAGCTCAAGAAAGAGTCCTCTTCGGTATGGATTGAAGACGCCGACACCCAGCTTCCTGTCACTGAGAAAATCGTCAAAAAATAGGCAGTTAGGGCCGCTCGTCGGCAGTGGACTCGCCGGCCGTAGGCCGCTAGGATGGCTGCATGGTCACAGAATCCGAGCCAGCTCCAGGCCCCACCCCGGAGCTTTCCGAAGAAAAGGTCAATGAGGCACACGACGCCTGGTGCCGGGCCTACGTGCACGTTTGGGCCGACCTTTCAAAAGGCGTTTATGACAAGGACGCGGTGGAAAAAGCAGCCGACGAGCATTGGCAGCGCAGCCCGAAATCCAGCCCGGTGATGGTGGCCACGACGGAGTTCACCAAGACCACCAAGGCGGCGCCACCGCCCGCTGCTATTCCGAGCAATTAAAGTCGTAAACATACCGATCTGCGCGCGGCTTGGTGCACGCGAAGCAAAGACACCAGCAGCCGGTTAGGACTGGTCACGCTGCGGCTGGCGGAAATTGGCAGACAGAGAGGTTTTTTTACGGCCTCAACGTTTGCGATGAGAGGCGTGACCCGGCTTGCCAGAGCATATCCTCTCGATTGAAGGGTTGGACGTCTGGATCACTGGGATCCATGATCTACGAACACGCCGAAGCCAGCTAATTGACGCTGAAGCGAAAGTGCGCCGTCTATTCCGAAGAAAACCGCAGCATTCAGGCCCGCGCGTTTCGCAGCTTCAACATTTTCGGCTCGATCGTCCAGAAACAACACGTTGCTTGCATGGCAGCCAAGTTTTGCAATCGTTTTCTCAAAGAATTCAGGCTTCGGCTTGGCTGCACCCAGGAAGCACGAGTAGAACTCACCGTCGAACAAGGACTGGTAGTCCAGAGTTTCAGACATGTGCTTCGCGCGAAGGGATTGCTGGTTGCTTGCCACGTGGCACCCAAAGCCGGCGCGGCGCAGAGCTTGAACTGTTTGCATGACATCGGCGTGCACTTCGATAGCGTGAAGTGCATTCAGTGTTTCCGAAACCATGGCAGCGCGTTTCCACTTGGCTAGTTTCTCTTCAAGTCGTTCCACGAAGCCCGTTGTTGATTCGAGAACCTCGGTTTCGGCTTCCAGTATGTCGTTCACAAGTGCTTCAGCTTGCATCTCATTTTCGAGTTCAAGCAGGGACTTGAGGGCAGCGTGCCAGCCTCTCGTCGGGTACTGGAGAACGCCGTCGGCATCGAAGAGAATGTTTTCTATGGCCATTGGAGAACTCGCAGATGCTGCAGAACGGGGGAGACGCTCAACGTTTGACTTAAGCGGCGCGCCGTAGGCACGCCCGCTTGAAGGAAGGGTTAGACGCTTTGTGCGACAAGGCGAACCATGCCTCTCATTCCAGCCTCGCGACGGACGTTGAACCCGTTTGACTGGAGGCTAGCGACTAAGTGCTCAGGTGACAACCGGAGCTTTCGGTAGTTACTGACCCGAGCTTGCCAACCTTCCGGTGTGCGCTGGTGAAGAATGTCGTGGACTATGACAGTCTCGGGCTCATACTCAAGGAAGCAGGTAAGGATGCGAGTGTCGTCGCTCCTTACGTGGATGAAGCGCTGGTCTCCGATGAGAGGAAGCGAGTAGTCTCGGAACGAGACTACGAACATGCCACCGGGCGACAGTTCGACGGAAGCCCTTTCAATGAGGCTCTCGACGGCACTGAGTTCAGGCAAATGGGTGATCGTGTCTCCCATGCACAGGATCGCGGACGGCGCTTCTGTAATGTGGCTTTGAAATGCCAGCAAGTCATCGTTGACCGCCTGAATAGGCAGGTTGCCACCAAGTTCCGCAAGCGAACGCAGAAGTTCAGCCGAAGTGTCGATTGACGTTACTCGCGCGCCTCTTTGCGCGAGTGGGATGGAATGCATGCCAAAGCCTGCACCAAGATCGAGAACGACGGCCCCGTGGGTGAGCGGTAGGTTCAACGCTTCAATCTCGGCGGTACCAGCCTGCAGCGCTGCCTCAGAACCGCCAGCCATCCAAACGTAGATTGGGCTGAGGTGGTTTGCGTAGTGTTCGGCGATGGTGGTCATGCGGTCAGTTGACAGCGTTTAACGTTGGAGTTCAGCGGCTGCCGGAGGCAGTCCGCTGCAATGACGGGTTATGCGTCATCGCGCAGTGTGCGAGCCGATGCTTGAGGAATTGCGTTGTCATTCCTTGCCTATGTCTTTGATGGGCAGTGTGAATCGATCGGCCGCTTTACCCCACTGAACATGCCAAGTATTGCCCGCTTCCTGATCGAGAAGAATGAAGGTGTAGATATTGCTCGTAGGGTACAGAGTGAAACGCCCGGCCTTTCCGACAGAGGCAAGTGGGTCAGGATTCAGCGGCTCAATGAATCTGTGATCCTTATCTCCCCATTGCACTTGCCAGATTCTCCCGTCGCGCGTGTCCAGCTTCAAGAGAGTGAATACATTTTTGGTGCCGAACAACCGGTAAGGCGCGTCCGGGTTTTGCGTTGGTTCAAGGCGGACTTCCTGCGCAAGCACATGGGACGCGAAAAGCAACAATGTTGCAGCGATAGCCATTAGGCGTTTCATAGCAGATGCCTCCAAGGTGATTCATCTGACCCATATGTTTGATCATGACGCATAACGCAATTTATACCGCATATGGGTGCGATATAACGTGGCAACTCCACCCACAAAACCTGCTTCCATTGCCCGCTCCATATGACTTTCCTGCTCCATTAAATATAGCGACAAACCCGGCGCCATCATGACTGACCAATGCCAGATTTCCACCCGTTCACGTCAATGCAATTAGGTCGATCAGCTAAAAAATCATCTTCTCTGGAAGACGGTAGCAGCCATTTTCCGCGGATGCGACCATCTGTCGCAGCGCTCATTAGAACTCTTGTTTACGACTTTAGTTACACGAAATAGCTGCGCCCTAGCCCACCTGCAACTGGTGTTCATAACACCACATCCAGCTTTCCCCCGGTTCGAATGACTGGATCACCGCGTGCCCTGTGGCTGCATGGTGTTTGCTGGCGTGCTGGTTCTTGGAATCGTCACAGCAACCGATATGGCCGCAGTGCACGCAGAGCCGCAGATGCATCCAGGTGTCGCCCATCTTCAGGCATTCTTCACAGCCCCTTGCATTGGGCGAATGAATCTCCGCAGGAACGTGGGTGCAGGGTTTGATGCGCATGTGAATCTCCAGAATTTCGTCAGGCAGCAACAGCCGTACGCTCCATCGCCGCCAGGTGCTGGTGGATCATGGCCACCACTGCAGCGCCCTCACCTATCGCGCCGCCCACGCGCTTGACAGAGCCGCTGCGCACATCGCCAATGGCAAAAAGGCCCGGAATGTTCGTTTCCAGCGGAGCGGGTTTGTAGTCGGAGTGCTTGCAGGTCACGGCCTCCCCGGTGCGGACAAAGCCGTGTGCATCAATGGCTGCGCCGCAACTCGTCAGCCAGCTGGTTTCCGGATCGGCGCCGACAAACAGGAACACGTTGCGCACATCCGCCGCGTGTTCGGTGCCGCTCTTGCGGTTTCGCCAGGTCACACCGGAAAGGCCTGTGCCGCCATTGCCGTCGCCATCATCATCATCGCCGTGCAGCTTCACCACCTCGGTGTGCGGCAGCAGCTCGATGTTGGGTGCGGCTTCAATGCGGTCTATGAGGTAGCGCGACATGCTGGCGGCCAGGCTGGGGCCGCGCACCAGCATGTTGACCTTGGCCGCATGCTGCGACAAAAACACCGCCGCCTGGCCGGCCGAATTGCCGCCGCCCACCAGCACCACGTCGGTCTGGCTGCACATTTTTGCTTCCAGCGCAGAAGCCCAATACCAGACACCGCGGCCTTCAAATTCTTCAAGGCGCGGTACCTCAGGACGGCGGTAGCGGGCACCGCTGGCCACCACCATGGTCTTGGCGCGCAACTTGCGGCCGTCGGTCAGCTTCACCTGCAGCTCGCCCCTGATGGCCTTGTGGGCACAGTCCAGCGACTGGGCCTGCGCGGGGATCAGCATTTCCACACCAAACTTTTGCGCCTGCACATACGCACGGCCGGCCAGCGCCTGGCCCGAAATGCCGGTAGGGAAACCCAGGTAGTTTTCAATGCGCGCACTGGCGCCTGCCTGCCCGCCGTAGGCGCGGCAGTCGAGCACCAGCACATGCAGGCCTTCCGATGCGGCGTATACCGCTGTGGCCAGCCCGGCGGGCCCGGCGCCCACCACGATCACGTCAAACAGCTCGTCGTGCTCTTCCGTGTCGACCATGCCGATGCAGCGCGCCAGCTGGTTTTCGTCGGGGTTCACCAACACCGAGCCATCCGGGCACACCGCCAGCACATCACCCGCGGCCACACCGTATTGCTCCATCAGTGCGGCGGCGCCTGCGTCCTGGGCGATATCCACCACATGGTTGGGCTCGCCGTTGCGGTTCAAAAAGCTTTGCAGGCGCACCACACCGGCCGAGTTGGGCTGGCCGATCAGCACCGGGCCGCTGGCGCCGGCTTCGATCAAGGCCACGCGCCGCAAAATCAGCGCGCGCACCAGCCGTTCGCCCAGGTCGGCTTCGGCAATGATGAGCGCACGCAACTGGCCGGGCGGTACCAGCAGGGCTTCGACATCTTCTTCGGCATGGCCGTCCACCAGCGCGTTCTGGCCCGACAGCTGGCCGACCTCGGCCAGAAACTGGCCCGGCCCCTGGTTGACGATGGGCACCACATGGCCGAGGCCGTCGCGCTGGGTGATGGTGACCGACCCCTTGAGCAGCACAAACATGCCGGGGCCGGGCTCACCGGCAGCAAACAGCCTCTCGCCTTTCTTGAACTGCAACACCTTGCCGAAGCGCTGGATGCGTGCAATTTCAGCGGCGCTGAGCACCGGAAACATCTGGTGGTGCCGGCTGGTGTCAGCGGCCAGCGGGGATTGGGCTGGGGTGTGGGTTGCGTTGTCGGCCATCAAAATACTCCGTTAAGCCTGTTGCCCGCGGCTTGTACGCGCGGGCTTTGGCATCAGTCAGACGATGCCATTAAACGACGAATTGCATGTCGAATCCTCCTGCAGCAGTCGGGATTTCGGCGCAAGAGAACAAATCCGGCCATCTTGGGCTAGCAGGCCTGTACGCTCATGGCTGCACCCCCGCTTATCAACGAACACCATGCCCCTTCCCCCAGACTCCGGCCTTCCGCCCGACGCAGCGCCTGCCAAGCGGCTGCGCTGGGGCCGCTGGGTATGGCTGGCCGCATGGAGCGGCCTGCTCACGGCGGCGTACGGGGTTTACAGCGGCGCCCTGCAGATTCCCACGCACATCAACCCGTGGGCGCCACTGGAAGTGACGGCGCCGCCCAACATGCTGACCTTTTACAAACTGTCACGTGCCCGCAACGACCCTGCTCGTTGCCTGGCCGCGCTGGCAAGCACCGGCATGCAGTACGACGAATTGCCCGACCGCAGCACGGGCGACGGCTGCGGGTTCAGCAATGCGGTGCGGCTGCGCACGGCGCCGGTGCGCATAGGCGCGGCCCTGCCGCTCAGTTGCCCCATGGCGCTGTCGTTCTTCATGTGGGAAAGAAATGCGCTGCAGCCAGCCGCGCAGCTGCATTTTGGCCAGCGCGTGGCGGGCATTGACCACCTGGGCAGCTATGCCTGCCGCAACATCAACGGCGGCGGCGAAGGCGCGCCGCCCAATGCACCGGCCCGTGCCCGCAGCCGCCATGCCACCGCCAATGCGCTGGACATTTCTGCCTTCACACTGGCCAGCGGCAAGCGCGTCACGGTGCTGAAACACTGGCCCGACGAAGACGACGCTGCGCCGCCCGGGCCCGAGGCGCTGCTGCTGCGCGACGCCCACAAAGGGGCCTGCAAATACTTCAAGGGCGTACTGGGCCCTGACTACAACGCCGCGCATAAGGACCACTTCCACCTGGAGACCGGCGGCTACAGCATGTGCAAGTGAGTCAGCTCAAGGAATTCTCAAGAAAAAAAGGCCTGAAGCCCAATAGATGATTGCGCGAGCAGCTATGCTTTTAATAGCATCCGGCCACATGGAAGCCAGAGATCACCAGCCGTGCAATCGGCTCCAGGTCGCCAGCGCACCGTCTTCCGCTAGCGCGTGATATTCCGGATACTGCGCGCCAGTAGCGCAGGCGTGGTTGGGCAAGATGCGCAGCTGTGTGCCGATGGGAAAGCGCGCGGCAATGTCGGTGTCGGGCGCGCCTTCATGCGACAGGATGCCGTGCTCCTGGTTGGCGCCGCTGAGGACATACCCCGGCAGCACCGTGCCATCCGTGCGGCACACCTGGCCGTAGCCAAAGTCATGCTGCTGCTTTTGCGTACCGCGGTCGCGGCTCATGGCCATCCAGCCGGCGTCCACAATGGCCCAGCCTTTTTCGGGCTGGTGGCCGATCACGGTGGTCAGCACGCTGAGCGCGATGTCGTCTGCCCCGCACACGCCGATGTTGTGCATCACCAGGTCAAAAAACACATACACGCCGGCGCGCACTTCCGTGACGCCTTGGAGCTGCGCAGCTGACAGCGCCGTCGGCGTGGAGCCCACGCTGACAACAGCGCACGGAAAACCCGCAGAGCGCACGCGTTCGGCAGCTTCCACACAGGCGGCGCGCTCCTGCTCGGCCATCGCCACCAGCGCTTCGGGGGTGTTGAGGTCATAGCTCGAACCAGCATGCGTCATCACGCCGCCCAGCTGCATGCCGCCTTCGTGCAGCGTGCGGGCAACGTCCAGCAAGGCAGCCTCGCCGGGCTTGATGCCGGAGCGATGGCCGTCGCTGTCGATTTCTATCCAGACTTCAAACTTCTCACCGTGCTCACGGCCAAAAGCGGCAATGGCGGCGGCCGACGCCGCGCTGTCGGTGATGATTTTCAAATCACAGCCCTGGCGCCGCAGGGCCAGCGCCTGCGGCAGCTTGGTGGCGACCATGCCGACCGCGTAGAGGATGTCGGTGAAACCGTCGGCATGGAATTGCGCGGCCTCCTTGAGTGTGGAAACGGTAATGCCCTGCGCACCCGCGGCCATCTGCGCACGCGCGACGGGTGTGCATTTGCTGGTTTTGACGTGCGGCCGGAAGCGAACGCCCAGCGCGTTCATGCGTTGCTGCATGCGCGCGATGTTGCGCTGCATGCGCGGCAGGTCAATCAACGCGGCGGGCGTGTCGAGTGTGGCCAGGGGGTTGGGCTGGTTGGCGGTCAAGGGAATCTCCAGAACGTAAGGGCGTCAAACTATTACCAGGGCCAGGCAATGCTTTGGCCCTTGCCGGCAAGGCGCGCGCGCTGCTCCAGCAAGCGGGCGACCGTGAGGTCTTGCAGGGCGATGCCGGTCATGTCGAACACGGTGATGTCGCCGGCGCCGCGCACAAAGGCCGCCTTGCCCGACAGCACATCGCCGATTTCAGTGCACGCGGTTTCGGGCGCCCATTGCAGCTCGCCGATGCTGCGCGATTGGGCGGCGTCGTCCACAAACACGCGCGCCCTGGCGAGCAAGCCTTCGGGCAGCTCACGTTTGCCTTTGGTGTCGCTGCCCACGGCATTGATGTGGGTGCCGGGCCGGAGAGCAGCCAGCTCGAACAACGGGCCCTTGCCGGTGGTGGCCGCGATCACCACATCGCTTTGGGCCACGGCGGCATTCACGTCTGCCGCGTGCGAGATGGCGCAGGGGCCACCCGCAAACATCGCTTCAAACGCCGCCTTGGGCAGGCCACTGGCCGTGGCGTAAAACACCTGGCGCAGCCCGGGCAACTGGCGAAGGGCATAGCGCAGTTGCGCCTGCGCCTGCACGCCGGTGCCGAAGACGCACACCGTGCGGCTGTCCTGCCGCGCCAGTTCCAGGCCCAGGCCACCCGCGGCGCCGGTGCGCTCGGTGGTGACGGCGTTGCCGTCAATCAGGCAGGTCGGCCGGCCTGTGGCGGGGTCGAGCAGCATGATGGTGGCCTGGTGGGCGTCGGCGCCCCGCGCAAGGTTGCCAGGCCAGAAACCGGCCGCCTTGAAGCCCAGCAGCGACTGCGCACCCACGTCACCCGACTTGATGCCGAACACGCCGCCGGTGGCCAGCCTTTCACGCACCAGGGAGAACACGCGGCCCTCCCCCTGGCTGTGGAGCACAAAGGCTTCGCGCGTGGCCTCCAGTACATCGGCGGGCAGCAGCAGGGACTCGACCGCGTGTTTGTCCAGCAGCAGGAGTTGGGCATCAGCCGGCCTGCTTGCCTTTGACGGCAGGGAACTGGCAGGATGGGGCATGGGTGGCTGCGCGAGGTGTATCGTCATCTGGAAATATTATCTATTATCAGACATTTTGTCAAATCAAAGAATCACCTCCCAACCAGTTACCGCAGGAGACCCCATGCCCGCCAACCCGCACGCCCCTTGTGACGAAGGCATCATCCGCGCCCAAGGCGGCGACTGCGGCAAGACGGCGCACCCCAAGCTGGCGCTGGCCGCCACCGTGCTGGGCTCTTCGATGGCCTTCATCGACGGCTCGGTCGTCAACATCGCCCTGCCCGCCATCCAGCGCGACCTGGCTGGGGATTCGGCCAGCGGGCTGGCCGCCATGCAGTGGGTCATCAACGCCTACCTGCTGGCGCTGGGCTCGCTGGTGCTGGTGGGCGGCTCGCTCGGCGATCGGTTTGGCCGCCGCAAAATCTTCATTCTCGGCATTGCCATTTTTACGGCCGCCTCGGTGGCCTGTGGCTTTGCCCCTGGGCCACTCGCGCTGATTGCTGCGCGCGCCATTCAGGGTGTGGGCGCGGCGCTGCTGGTGCCGGCCAGCCTGGCCATCATCGGCAATGTGTTTGAGGGCGAAGCGCGCGGCAAAGCCATCGGCACCTGGGCCGCGTGGGCCGCCATTACCGGCGCGGCAGGGCCGGTGCTGGGCGGCTGGCTGGTCGATGCCGTGTCGTGGCGGTCCATCTTCTTTCTGAATGTGCCCATGGCGGTGGCCACCGTGTGGCTGGCGCTGTACGCCGTGCCTGACAGCCGCGACCCCGAGGCGCCGCAGCAGCTCGACTGGCTGGGCGTGTTGCTGGTGGCCAGCGGCCTGGGCGCGCTGACGTACGGCCTCACGCTGGCGCCCGAGCGCGGCTGGCAGGCCATCAGCGTGCTGGGCCCGTTTGCGGCGGGCGTGGTTCTGCTGGTGGCGTTTGTCTACGCGCAGGCGCACACGCGGGCGCCCATGATGCCGCTGGGCCTTTTCAAGTCGCGCGACTTTGTCGGCACCAATTTGCTGACGCTGCTGCTGTACTTTGCACTCAGCGGTGCGCTGTTCTTTTTGCCTTTTGTGCTGATTGGCGCCTTTAAATATTCCGCCACCGCCGCAGGCGCCACGCTGCTGCCGCTGTCGCTGCTGCTGGGATTTTTGTCACCGGCTACCGCCAAATTCACAGAGCGCTTCGGCGCGCGGCGCATGCTGATGGCCGGCCCGGCGGTGGCGGCTGCGGGTTTTGCGCTGCTGGCCCTGCCCGGTGTGGGCTGGTCTTACTGGGCGGGTTTTTTTCCGGCCATGGTGGTGATGGGCCTGGGCATGACGATTGCCGTGGCGCCGCTCACCACCACGGTGATGAACGCCGTGCCGTCTACCCACGCAGGCATTGCCTCCGGCATCAACAACGCCGTGGCGCGCGTGGCCGGCCTGCTGGCGGTGGCGGTGCTGGGCGTGGTGTTTGCCGCCAGCCTGGGCGGGCCGCTGCAGGCCGCTTCACCCGAGGTGCTGGTGGCCGCGTTTCGCTGGGTGGTGCTGGGCTGCGTGCTGTGCGCGCTGGGGGCATCGGCCTGTGCGCTGCTGTTTCTGGCGCCTGTGCAGCAACCAGGGCCAAATTCTTGAGCAAATAGTGGCTGTAGCCCAATAGGAACTTGCCCGAGCAGCTATATTTTTCATAGCAGCCTCTTGGGCCAGGCAGGTGCGGAAGGCAATGCGGCTAACACCCACCACCCAAATACAGCCTTGAAGAAGGCCCGAGGCTTAAACTTGGGGCTTCAGACGGCAGCGCACCGCCTCACCGCACGCGCCCTGCGCGCGGCCCTCCCCCTCTTCTCTCCTTCACACTTTCCCCATGCCCTTTAGCTCACTCGGTTTTACGCCCTCGCTTTTGCCGCTGCTGCTGCGCGCCCTGGAGGAAAAAGGCTACACCGCGCCCACCCCCATCCAGTCCGCCGCCATTCCGGCCATTCTTGAAGGGCGCGACGTGCTCGGCTCTGCCCAGACGGGCTCCGGCAAGACGGCGGCTTTTTCGCTGCCGCTGCTGCAACAGCTGGTCAATTCACAAGCCACTAACACCGGTCAGCACCGGCCCGTGCGCGCGCTGATTCTTGTACCCACACGCGAACTCGCCGCGCAGGTCGGTGAGGCCATCGTCAGTTTTGCCAAATACCTGCCGAAGCGGATCAAGGTCGCCATCGTGTTTGGCGGCGTGTCGATCAACCCGCAGATGATGAACCTGCGCGGCGGCGCCGACATCGTGGTCGCCACGCCGGGCCGCCTGCTGGACCTGATTGACCACAACGCATTGACACTGGGCAACACCGGCACCCTGGTGCTCGACGAAGCCGACCGCCTGCTGGACCTGGGCTTTGGCGAAGAGCTGAACCGCATCCTCGCCCTGCTGCCGGCCAAGCGCCAGACATTATTTTTCTCAGCCACCTTCCCGCCCGCCATAGAAGCGCTGGCAGCCAGCCTGCTGCGCAACCCGCGGCGCATTGAGGTGGAGGCCGTGGTGCAGGCCGTGCCCGACATCACCCAGCGCGCCATCGAAGTCGACGCCCCCCGCCGCACCCAGTTGCTGCGCCATCTGGTGCAGACCGAAAAGTGGGAACGCGTGCTCGTCTTCGTCGCCACCAAACACGCCGCCGAAATCGTGGCCGACAAGCTGCGCAAAGTCGACATCGAAGCCGAACCCTTCCACGGCGAACTCAGCCAGGGCAAACGCACCCAGGTGCTGCAAGACTTCAAGATCAAGGCCGTGCAGGTGGTGGTGGCCACAGATGTCGCCGCACGCGGCATCGACATTGCGCAGATGCCCGTGGTGGTGAACTACGACTTGCCGCGCTCAGTGACGGACTACACCCACCGCATAGGCCGTACCGGCCGCGCTGGTGAATCAGGGGTTGCCGTGAGTTTTGTGAGTGCGGCGACCGAGGCGCATTTCAAGCTGATTGAAAAACGCTTGAATATCAAAGTCCCACGCGAGCAGGTCGCGGGTTTTGAGCGGGTGGAGATGGCGGCTGTGAACCCGGTGGACCCTGCGGGGACGGGCGGGGTCAAGGGAAAGCGGCCAAGCAAGAAGGATAAGTTGCGGGCAGCATCTGAGAAAGTAACGGCCGTGGTTAAAGCGCCAGACTGCTAATCCGTAGGTCCAAGTCGAAGAGCCAGAGGAATTAGCCATTCAGCAAAATTAGTGCTAAAGACGCAAGACGAAGCCAAGTTACAACTATTTATCGCAGCTGTTTTTTTGAGTTGTTCCCGCTCTTCATAATGGCAAGATGACATATTCCACGACACCTTCGTTCGGCGAGAGCCCTTTAGTCTCCCCAGTGGGCCGGGTTGCCGCGAGAGTCCTTGCAATAGATAACCAAGGTACCGTTCTCGCAAGCGGAACATGCGTAAGGATTGGAGTTGGCTTATATCTTTCCGCGAAGCATGTCATCGAAGATTTTGTCGACTCCTTCGGACACAAAAAATTCCATTTAAATTGTTCAATCTGGGTCGTTCATTTATATGACGATGGAGGTATGGAAATATGGGCCCTAACGAATGCATGGACTGGGACTAATACTGATATCTCCGTATTACGGGCGATCCTTCATATCAGCAACAAAAAAACTTTGGACGGGGTTAACACAGTTGGCCTAGACCTAGCGCCGCCCCCTATCGGGAGTCGAGTATCGGCATACGGATTTTGTGAGAGCAAAGGTACTTTGCAAGTTGAGAGAGACACCATTTCTCTAGACCTTTGGGGAACCCCCACCACAGCCATCGGAGAAATACGCGAAATCCATGATCAAACACGTGATCAATATTTACTTAATTTCCCATGTTTTAGGGTGAACGCACGCTTTGACGGCGGCATGAGTGGTGGCCCAATATTCTCCGACAACGGTTCAATTTGTGGAGTGGTGTGCAAGGGCTACCACCTGGAGGACTCGGAGTTCGAGTCCATTTCTTATGGGGCTACGCTTTGGCCAGCGCTTTGTGTGCCGATCACGGTGGATGTGCGTACTGGGACGCCATGCGAACCCTATTGCTTACTAGATCTCGCTCACACCGGATATATCCATGTGACAAATGCTCATCAGCTTCAAGCTACAGCATTTAATGGAGGGTTCTCGGGCATCTACACACCGGACGCGTGAGTCATTCGAGCGATAAATGACGTATAAATTTTGGGTGCTGAGAGCTTAAGCCTCTCGCCCCAACGCCTCACGCTCCCTCTTGGCCCTCAGAACACGGAATCGCCAACGCACAAGACCGATCGCGTAGCTGATGTAGTAACCCGCCAGCAGCCCAAAGACAGCGAGCGTGAGCGGACTGCGTGCGAAGTCGCCCATTCCGTGCTGCACCGTCGGTTCTACCGCATAGATTTCGAACAGGCGATAGGCGATGCGACCGACGAACAGCAGTGAAAGCGCAATGCCCAGGTGAGCGTTGGGCGTGTAGAACAGCCCTTGGGGTGTTGGCTCGAAGCGCGTCTTGCTCAACCCGAAGACACCGAGCAATGCGCCTAGGCCCAGCCCACCGGCCAGCCACAAAAGCCGTTCGAGGTGTTCATGCGCGGCAAAGCCAAGCAACACAAGCAGGACGGGAAAGATGGCCAAAGTGACCCAGGGGCGGATCCTCGACAGGCGTTGACGCCCGACCATGCGGCGAAAGCGCGCGTAGACGCGCCACACGATCAATGGAAGAAGCACAAGCAATGTGATGGTGGAGGAACTCGGCGCTTGCATGGTGTTGGCCTTCAGGTAGCGAACAAAGGGCACAGGCGGCAGAAATTGCCTGACACGGTGCTCCCGGGACTATCGATGGAGAAACGATGCCTGCAGAAACCGCATACCCGCCAATATCTGCTGAACCCGCTCACCGGATAGCGTGCCGATGTGCGCACCCAGACGTGTTTTGTACACGGAAGACACCTGCGACACAACCACCACGCTTTGCTTCTCCAGACTCCCCTCACCGGGCTCCAGCAAGACATTGCCTGGCTCCGTGGCACGGTTCAGGTTGGAGGTCAGTGCGCAAACAACGACAGTGCTGATGCGGGAGCGGTTGAACACGTCCTCTTGTACAACGACATGGGGATGCGGGGAGCCCGGGATGGAGCCGCGTGAGGGATCCGCTTCTATCCAGAACACATCACCCTGCTTGATGGTGTCGGGGTAAGGGCCTTGTGGGGCTTCGGGGTCTCTGTCCATATGCTGGTTGCTCATCCCGGAGCGTTGGCGTTCACGGATAGTGCCTCAAGAAAGTCACGTTCGCCCACGTCACCCCACCACGGGACAGAAACTACGCCACCAAGTTCGCAGAGTTGGCGCAGCAATGCAAGCAAGGACTGGATTTCCTCTGACCCCCAATCGGAGCCCATCCGGTAGTCGAAAGCAAGGGTGTCCGTAAACACGAAGACACCCAGATTCGGGATTTTCTGGTCGGACCCGGCGATACCGCCTAGTACGACATGAAACGCCTCAGCCGCTCCAGATACAACAAGGGCTGCACTTTCCGGACCGGAAAACGGCACATCGGCTTGCGACTCCGTAAGCCAAAGATGCCCACCATCAGCCGTGACGTTCTGTGCACCACGATCATGGAGATGCTGAAAAGCCAAAAACATCTGCGAGGAATCGCTGAACGTCACTTCTATTTCCGGAAGTGATCCGTCATCGGTTTCGAAGTACTTCGACAGGTTCATACAACGCTTAAAGTGAAGTCCAATCAACGGCTGGCCGGGCCTCCACTCCCTCCTGCCCTGGCCTCCAGTTCAGCCCAGGGAATATTGCAATAGCTTTCGGACTCCGGCCACTCTTTCGGATCCAGATCAAGATCCATCGTCTCGCCAGCTTCCAGCACCTCGCCGGAGAAATTCTTGCTGATGACCCAGTCTGCCCTGGGCGCCTTGACCATGACCAGTGCGGACTTGGGCACAAAGCGGCTTTTCAGCGGATCATCCCCCTGAAGCGCCAAGTCCTGGCTCTCATGATCAAAGAGCGTGAAAACCTTGTTGTCTACGGTACGCAGGAAATAGATGAATCCACCGTGTTCCTGCTCCTGGAACCGCTTGGCTTCGATGAAGACATAGTGCTCCTCGGCAACCAACGCTGCATCGATATCGGCCTGCAACTCCGGACGATAGTCCTTCCAACCGGAAATCCATCGAACGCTGGAGACGACCGCAAAGACGGCGGTGAGCAATATTGCGACTCCCCAAATCCAGATTGCGGCGGGACCGCGCGTGCCGAAATCAGCATCGGACAGTTTGCGCGCGAGCCAGGCAAAGCCCAGCCAGATGACAACGGTGGCTAGCAAGCTCGCAGCCCACATAACCAGCGCATTCTCAACACCCTGCTTCCAGCGACGTGCCGCTGTGGGTGCCTTCGCAAGCGTCTCCCGCAGGAAGGTTTGCTCAGCCTCGGTCGCAGGGCGCTGAACTATGCGACTAGGCATGGGAAGGATTCAATGCACAGCCCCACGCCGGCAATAAGCGGTTAGAGGTCAAGGGGTCGCTCCTGCATCGATCAATAGTTTTGATATCTTGCCGTGGCCTGCTTGACGCGCCTGGGCCAAAGCGGTGTCGCCCCACTTCGAAACTTCATTGAGGCTCGCACCCGCTTTGACAAGAAGTTTCACGGCACGAATATGGCCACGGCTGCTTGCCTGCATCAGGGGGGTCTGCATGTCCCCATCCCGGCTGTTCACGTTGCCGCCTGCACCCAGAAGAAGTTGAAGTATTTCCGTCCGGCCGTGGTATGCGGCGAATGTCATAAACGTTGGGGATGCCCGGCTGTCCTTGCGGAGGTTGGGATCAATCTTGCCGGCAATCAGCGCTTTGACTTGCACTGCATCATTGCGCTCGATGGCTCGCATCATTAAGTCGTAGTTGTCGGCTGCAACAACCACAGACGCGAAAAACAGGCCGAACAGCAAAAACACGAATCGCTGCAGGCGCTTTTGACTACGGCTCAATCTGGTCAACATTTTCTGCTTTCGAGAATCAACCCTGAATGGGCCCTCTTGCGAGAGCGGCTCCCCTAGGGTTGAGCGCTTTTAGGCATATCCGGCTTGGGCACATCCTTCACCCGCACATAGTATTCACGAAGATGAAGACTCTGTGAGTTATCTTCGCCGCCTGCGTACACCCACAGCAAGTCTGGGCCTATGAAGTTATAGACAATGATGGTGTCCCTGCCGGTCACGACCGCAACGGTTTTGATTGCCACCGAATCTGAAGCAGCGCCCAGGACACGGTACGGATGGGTTTCGCGAAAGCCTGTCAGTGGCCTCTTTCGGCCCTCCTGCGTTTTCGTCTCCAGGTCCGGCAGCTCGGAAGTCATGGCCTCTGCCGTAAAGGTCAGGGTCATATGACCCATGAGCTGCGAAAGAAACAGGGCCGTCTTGCTGTCAAGCTTTGCGCGCTCGTTATTGAAGCGCATGCTGATATCGGAGTCAGACTTCCACTGGCCGACAAGATTCGGGTCCGCATTTGCTGAGGCGGCGCATGCGGCCATCAGCAGGATTGCAAAGAGTCTGCGCATGCTTATTCGACGTCAGCGAAATCGTCATCACCCTCATTGCGCGCACGGGGCACCTTGACGCCGCCCTTGGCCACCACTTCCACATAGAACTGCGGCGCGCCGTCTTTCACGATCTCGTCAATCGACTTGATGAGGTCTGCCACCGGCACGTCTGCAGCCGCCGCATCACTCGCGCCCGACTTGCAGTCAAAGTCCCAGTAGTCCACGCCCTTGGGCAGGGCTTTGGCGCGTTCGCGTTTGAGGTATTTGCGGATGTCGTGTTTGGCGGCATCGAGCAGGCGGTCGCGGTTTTTGCCTTCGATGTTGAGCTGGTAGGTTTTTTTCATGAGTACTTCTGGTCTAAAAAGTGGCGCGCTGCGGCCACGGTGTACTACCGATTATCGGGCCGTGGCCGGGCAAGCCGAAAAGTCATAGGCAAAAGCGGCGTCACCGGCAACAATCTGCGCGGCATGGCGTTTGCATGGGTACCCATGCCAGCTTGTTCAACCCCACGTCCCTCACCTGGCAGGGCACAAGGAGATTCCGATGATCTATGGTTTGACCTACCTCGGTGTGATCCACACCGCCATCAGCCTGGTGGCCGTTACGGCTGCCGTGATGGCCTTCTTTCGCGACAAGGAAATCATCGCCGCGTCCACACTGGGCAAGGTCTATATCTGGACCACGGTAGTCACCTGCCTCACCGGCTTTGGCATCTTCCAGCATGGCGGCTTTGGCAAGCCCCATGCACTGGGCATCATCACCTTGCTGGTGCTGGGCATTGCCTGGGTGGCGGGCACCACCAAGGTGCTGGGCCGTGCCGCGCCGTATGTCGAAACGCTGGGCTATTCGATCACCTTTTTGTTCCACATGATCCCGGCCATCACCGAGACATCGACACGCCTGCCGCTGGGTGCGCCGCTGCTGCCCAACGCTGATGCGCCCGAACTCAAGGCCGCCACGGGTGTGCTTTTGCTGATCTACGTGATTGGTGCGGCGTTCCAGGTGCGGCGCATACGGGCGCGCCATGCCGCGCAGGCGGGCACCCTGCCCGGCTCCGCAACCGCCGGCTGAAGCCCGGCAAAATACCTGCATGCGCTACGCCCGCTGGGGCTTGAAGACCAGCGAGCGGAGCAACGCCCAACATCCATCCACAAAGTTCCCATGCATCCCGTCCTCTGCACCGAAGAGCGTCACGCTTCCCAGATCCTGGCCATCTTCAACGAGGCGATCGTCAACTCGACGGCGCTGTATGACTACAAACCACGCGCACCCGAAACCATGGTGACCTGGTTTGCCACCAAGCGTGCCAACGGTTTTCCTGTGGTCGGGATGGAAGACGAGAGCGGCAAGCTGCTGGGTTTTGCGAGCTACGGCACCTTCCGCGCGTTTCCGGCGTACAAGTACACGGTCGAGCATTCGGTCTATGTGGAGAAAGACAGCCGCGGGCTGGGCCTGGGGCGCAAGCTGCTGGAGGCGATTGTGGCCAGGGCTGAAGCGCAAGGCATGCACTTGCTGGTGGGAGCGATTGACCTGGACAACGCTGTGAGCATTGCGCTGCACAAGCGCCTGGGCTTTGAGCACAGCGGCACGATCAAACAGGCGGCTTTCAAGTTTGGCCGCTGGCTGGACTTGGCGTTTTTGCAGAAGACGTTGGTGACGCCGCTACAGCCTGTTGACGGTTAAGTCTGTTGGCTGGTCAACACTTTGTCGATGGCCTCATGCAGATGCTGCAGCCCAAACGACACATCACAAAACACGCCGTTGACGTAAAACGCCGGCGTTGAGCGCACGCCCAGGTGGCGGCCGCTTTGCATGTGCTCCTGCACGCGCTGCAGGTAGACGTGGTCGTTCATTTCGTTCTGGTAGCGGGCCATGTCCAGCCCGGCCTGGGCTGCATAGTCGAGCAGGTGCTTGTCTTTGAGGTGATGCTGGTTGGTAAACAACAGCTCGTACATGGGCCAGAACTTGTGTTGCGCGCCGGCGGCTTCTGCCGCTTCGGCGGCCAGTTCGGCATGGGGGTGCACTTCGCGCAGCGGAAAGTGCCGGAAGACAAAACGCAGCTGGCGCCCGAAGTGCGGCAGCATCACCTTCAGGGCGCCGTAGGCCTGAAAGCAGGACGGGCATTCGAAGTCGCCGTATTCCACGACAGTGACCGGGGCCGACGCCGGGCCATGGATATGGTCGATGGCGTCGTCGGGTTCGAGAAACGGGTCGGGTTGGGACGAATCGGCCATGAAAATCACCTTTTGCTGTGTGTTCAGAAGTTGAAAAACGTCTTCAGCACAGTATGCGCCCGGGTGTGCGCGGCGATCAAGGAGCCGTACGGCCCCATCGGCGTTGTGGGTAGCCGTGGATAGCCAGGTAGAGGCCGGCGGTTGCCGGCCCCGCGGTTCAGCTTCAGGCCTGGTTGGCGGCGTTTTCGAGGGCTTCGTCGAGTGCCTTGCACGAGGGCGAGCACACGGCCTGGGACTTGCCCAGCACTTTACGGGTGCCCATCAGGGAGCGGGCGCGGTGCTTGCCGCACATGAAACACGACATCGTGGCAGCGCCAAATGACGTGGTGGCAGCAAACGGTGAGCCCGACACCTTGGACTTGTAGCGCAGGCCGTCAGCGAGTACGGCGGTTTTGGCGTCAGCTCTTGCCATGGTTGGGGTCTTCCTTCAGTTGGGGGTTGATGGGTTTCATGGCCTTTTCAATGGCCTCTTTGGCCTTTAGCTCGGCAGCGAGCGAGGCGTCCAGCGCAGACCGGCACAGGCCCGCGTACTGGTAATTGACGTTTTCATACAGCTCTGCCGCAGCCGGGTGCGTGTCGAGCAGCGCGCCCAGCGCCATGCCGGGTTCCACATCGCCCAGTTCGTTGACCAGGTGCAGCACCACGGAGCGGTACTGCTCGGCACCCACCGGCACCGCGCTGTGCTCAAGCCGTTCCAGCAGCTCGGCCAGTACGTGGGTGACCGTGAGGTCGGTTTTGTGGGGATGGGGTTGGGTGGCGTTCATGCAGTGAATTTGGGGCTTCCTTCCCCTAAATCAAGCACTTTGCGGACCAGGTAACCGCCCTTCGGCGGTTGCTGGCCCCCTTTCGGGCTAGCCTGGATCAGCCCTGCGCGCTATATTTTTTATAGCTGCTCGCGCTTGTCTGCTGTGGGTTGGAGGCCTATTTTACCTCTAAACGGCAGGCCCGGAAGCTTTCCCCGGGCTTCCAGAGGCCATTTGGCGTGCCTGCAGGTGTTACCAAACGTCTTTTGAACGCTGTTTAATGGATAAAAAGTAGCTGCAGGCCAATGCTGGTAAGCGCAAGTAGCTCCTGATTTGATAGCACCCGAAATACCGCGCAGAGCGTCTACGGTACTTTTCACCCTCCATCGGGCAACCCTTTTGCCGCCAGATGGGCCACCAGCAGCCTGGCCGCCGCCGACAAACCCGCCTCATCCCGAAAGCAGATGGCAAAGCGCCGCTGGGCCCAGGGGTCGGCGAGCGGCATCACACGCAGGCCATAGGTGGCGGCATAAGGCTCAGCCACCTCGCGCGGCACCACGCTGATGGCCAGGTTGGCGCGGACCACACGCAAGGCGGCCTCGAAGTTGGACACGATGACGCGGTGAACAACGACCTTGCCCTTGAGCGCCGCAGCCCGCAAGAGCAGCACCTGCACAGCGCTGTGCGCGGGAAGGCTGACATGCTCGAAGTCGAGCGTCTGCTCAAAGTGCAGGGTTTTCTCGCCTGCCAGCGGGTGCGACGGGTGGGTCACGATGGCCAGGTGATCGGTGCGGTAGCTGCGCGACTGCAGGCCGCTCAGGTCGGCGGCGTCCCAGCAGATGCCGACCGAGGCCACGCCCTCCTTGATGCCGCGAATCACATCGGGGCTGACGCGCTCTTCCATGTCGACCTGGATGTCGTGGTGCGCCGGCTCCTGCAAAAAAGCCGCCACATCGTCGGCCAGGGACTCGGCCATGACAGAAGCCGTGGCCAGGATGCGCACCTGGCCGCGCACGCCCTGGGCATAGGCGGCCATGTCGCGTTCAATGCGCTCGGCGCTGGCCAGCATGGTGCGCGCGTGCTCCAGCAGGCTTTCGCCAGCAGGTGTGGGCTCCACACCGCGGCGGCGCCGCACCAGCAGCGGCGTGCCGACGGTGTCTTCGAGCTGGGCCAGCCGCTTGCTGATGGCCGAGCCGACGATGTTGGCCTGCTCGGCCGCGCGGGCAATGCTGCGCGCATCACACACTGCCGCGAACAGCCGCAGCGTGGTCATGTCGAGGTCTCTCATGGGCGGCTCCTGGGTACACGTACAACTCGCCTGGAAAAGCGGCGCAGATTTGATATTCCCAAGCGGAACGTCAGTGCTTCCAAAATTGACCAATCAAACCCTTTGGGAAATTCTAAACTGCAGCTGCACCCCGAAAATGAACAGACGACAACGGAGACCACAGTGAACCTGCCTTCAAGGCCTGCCCTCCCCCGGCAGGCAACGATTCGTGAAGTCGGCCCGCGTGACGGCCTGCAAAGCATTGCCGCCGTGATGCCGACCGCGCACAAGCTGGAGTGGATCCAGTCGGCCTACGACGCCGGCCAGCGCGAAATCGAGGTTGGCTCGTTTGTGCCGGCGCGCCTGCTGCCGCAGCTGGCCGACACCGCCGAGCTGGTGGCCTTTGCCAAAACACTGCCCGGCCTGGTCACGTCGGTGCTGGTGCCCAACCTCAAGGGTGCCGAACGCGCCATCGAATCCGGCGCCGACCTGATGCTGCTGCCGATTTCGGCCAGCCACGCCCACAGCCTGGCCAACCTGCGCAAGACGCCCGATGAGGTGGTCGAAGAAATCGCCCGCATCCGCGACCTGCGTGATGCCTCGGGCTCGCCCATCGTGATTGAAGTCGGCATGAGCACCGCCTTTGGTTGCACGCTGCAGGGCCGGGTCGAGCCGTCCGAGGTGCTGCGGCTGCTGCGCGCCGTGCTGGACGCCGGTGCCGACCGCGTGGGCCTGGCAGACACCGTGGGCTACGCCGACCCGGAAATGGTTCGCCTGCTGTTTGAGCAGGCTTTTGAGGTGGCCGGTGAGCGACTCAACTGCGGCCACTTTCATGACACCCGCGGCCTTGGCATGGCCAACGTGTATGCCGCGCTGCAAACCGGCGTGACGCGCTTTGACGCTTGCCTGGCCGGCATAGGCGGCTGCCCGCATGCGCCCGGCGCCAGCGGCAACGTGGCCACTGAAGACCTGGCCTATATGCTGGCCAGCATGGGCATTGAAACCGGCATTGATTTTGACAAGCTGATGGCGCTGCGCACCCGGGTGGCGGGTTGGCTTGAAGGCGAAATCCTGCACGGCACGCTGTGGCGCGCGGGCCTGCCCAAAACCATGCGCGCATCTGCTGACCCCACCGCCGCTGCGGCCTGAATTATTTTTTCTTCCGGAACACTGCATGCAACCCATCCCCGAATCCACCACCCCACAGCCGCTGGCCGGCCTGCGCGTGGTGGAGTTCACCCACATGGTCATGGGCCCCACCTGCGGCATGGTGCTGGCCGACATGGGAGCCGAAGTCATCAAGGTCGAACCCATTGACGGCGACCGGACCCGCCGCCTGCTGGGCGCCGGCTCGGGCTTCTTTCCGCTCTTCAACCGCAACAAGAAAAGCATCGGCATTGACCTGCACGACCCGGTGGGCGCCGAAGTGGCGCGCAAGCTCTGCGCCAGCGCCGACGTGGTGGCCGAAAACTTCAAGCCCGGCACCATGGCCAAGTACGGCCTGGACTACACCGCGCTCAGCGCCGTCAACCCGCGCATTATTTACGTCAGCCACAAAGGTTTTTTGCCCGGCCCCTATGACCACCGCACCGCGCTTGACGAGGTGGTGCAGATGATGGGGGGCCTGGCCTACATGACGGGCCGGCCCGGCGACCCGCTGCGCGCCGGCACCAGCGTGAACGACATCATGGGCGGGCTCTTCGGTGCCATCGGGGCGCTGGGCGCGCTGATCCAGCGAGGCATTAGCGGCAAGGGCATGGAAGTGCAGTCGGCACTGTATGAAAACAATGTCTTCCTGATGGGCCAGCACATGCTGCAGTACGCCATGACAGGCAAACACCCGGCCCCCATGCCCGCGCGCGACAACCCCTGGGCGGTGTACGACGTGTTCACGGTCAGGGACGGTGAACAGATCTTCCTGGCGGCCGTGAGCGACGCGCAGTGGCAGATCTTTTGCACCGTGCTGGGCTTTCCCGACCTCAAGGCCGACCCGGCGCTGGCCACCAACAACCAGCGCGTGGCGGTGCGCCCCGCGTTGCTCAAGGACCTGGCGGCGCGGCTGGCCCCGCGCAGCGCTACCGAGCTTTCAGCCGTGATGGAAAAAGCCGGCCTGCCGTTTGCGCCCATCCGCAGGCCCGAGGATTTGTTCGACGATGAGCACCTGCTGGCTACCGGCGGCCTGGCCGACGTGCGCCTGCCCGATGGCCCCAAGGCCGGCCAGATGGTAAAAACCACCCTATTCCCCATCACCATGCAAGGGGAGCGGCTGGGGGTTCGCCTGCACCCGCCCACGCTGGGTGAGCACACCCGCGAGCTGCTGGCAGGCCTGGGCTACAGCGCGGGTGAAATGGATGACCTGCACCGGCAAGCTGCAGTCAGTTGAGGCAGTGAGTTGACCCTGCCAGCCGATTTGCGCGACTCACGACAATGAAGGAGACAAAATGACCCCCAAGATGAAGATGATCCGCAGTACCGATACCTCAGCCTTGAGCAACCAACCCGCGACCCGGCGCCAGGCCCTCTGGGGACTGGGCGCCCTTTTTGCCGGCGGCGCTTTCCTGGCCATGCCGCGCAGATTGCTGGCCCAGACTACCGACAAGGTGGTGCGCTTCATCCTGCCGGTGGGCGCCGGCTCGGGCGTGGACACCATCGTGCGAGCGGCCAGTGTTGCGCTGGGCAAGGCGCTGGGCAACCCGGTGGTGATTGAAAACCAGCCCGGCGCAGGCGGCATTGTCGGCACGTCCGCGCTTGTGAAGGCTGCCCCCGACGGCATGACGCTGAGCGTGGTGTCCAACAACCACGTGATCTACCCCAGCGTCTACAAGTCGCTGCCGTTCGACCCGGTGGCCGACATCACGCCCATCACCGTCATTGGCACCACGCCGATGGTGCTGGTGGTGAACCCCGCCAAACTGCCGGCCACCAACGTGAAAGAGCTGGTCGCCCTGCTCAAGGCCAAACCCGACGCCTACAACTATGCGTCGTCGGGCAACGGCACCATCCTGCACCTGGCTGCGCAGATGTTTCTGGACGAAGCACAGGTCAAGGCCAAACACATTCCCTACAAGGGCGTGGGCCCCATGGTTGCCGACATGATCGGCGGGCAGGTGGACATGGGCGTGCTGGCGCTCCCTGCCGTGCAGGCGCACCTGAAGAGCGGCGCCTTGCGCGCCATCGGTGTGGGCGGCAGCGCCCGTTCACCCGCGGCGCCCGACATTCCGACCATTGCGGAACAAGGCCTGCCCAACTACAACATGGAAGGCTGGTTCGCGGTGATAGGCCCCGCGAAGCTGCCGGCGGCCGACGTCAAACGCATCCACGACGCGGTGGTTGCCGCCTATGCCACGCCCGAAGTGAAGGAAGCCATGCTCAAGCAGGGCAACACCATCAACCCCGGCAGCCCGGAAGCCGCCGCGCAGTACTTTCGCAGCGAACTGGTGAAGTACGCGCAGCTGGTGAAAAAGGCGGGCGTCGAACTGCAGTAAGGCACACGCACAGGCGGCCGCCCTGCTGTTCATCACAACGGGACGGCCCTGGATTTGCTATGGTTTTAATAGCTGCTTGCGCCCGTCAATAAAGCGCCAGGCAGCAATTTGGCAATCAACCCGCGCTGGCAGGCCTACAGCTTGGCAATGGACACCTCGGTCGACTTGACCAGCGCTACCACCTCGCTGCCGACGGCCAGTTCGAGCTGGTCGACCGAGCGCGTGGTGATGACCGAGGTGACGATGCCCCAGGGCGTTTCAACGTCGAGTTCAGACACCACGTCGCCGCGGATGATTTCCTTGATTTTTCCGCGGAACTGGTTGCGGACGTTGATGGCTTGGATGGACATACAGGTTCTCCTGGAACTTGGGTAAAAAACGTTGAACTGAAAATCGATGAATTCAATGGCCTGAATTCAGCACCGGCGGGCGGCTCAGCTCAGACGCTACATCGCACCCGCGAAAAATGCACCGGCTCGAAGCCCGTGGTGGCCGGCATCCGGAAGCTTTCCGCCAGCAGGGTCAGCACCGCATCATCCAGGCGCACGGTGATCTCGGGCCCCACTTCATAGCGCTTGTCGGCCGACTGCGGCACCTGCGAATCGGTGGCGTATACGCCCGGCAGGATGTGGCGGGCCGCCAGCGCCTGCAGCACCGGGCGCAGGGCGTAGTCCAGCGCCAGCATATGGTGCGGGCTGCCGCCGGTGGCCAGCGGCAGCACGGTTTTTTCCTTCAGCGCCGTTTGCGGCAGCAAATCCAGCAGCACCTTGAGCAGGCCGCTGTAAGCCGCCTTGTAAACGGGCGTGGCCACCACGATGGCGCGCGCACGGGCAATCTGGTCAATCGCCTTGACGATCGCCGGATGACCCCACTCAGCCAGCAGCAAAGCCTGAGCCGGCAGCTCACGGATGTTCAGCCGATCGACCACCAGGCCACCCCGCAGGGCCAGCCTGTCGCTGACGGAGTCGAGCAGCGCTGCCGAACGGGATTGCTCGGAAGGGCTGCCGGCAATGAGCAGCACGGATTGTTGTACGGACATTAGTGAGATTGCTTTCTAATTTGCTTGAGGACGCGGCGACGTATCACCCCATATCTACCAGTGCCGGCGCGGAACCGGCTCAGCCGGGCCGCAGCGGGCGCCCCCTGGGGGGAGGCGGCCAGAGGCCGCTTCGGGGGGAAGCCTACTTCCTTGTATAGATCTGATCGAACGAGCCGCCGTCAGCGAAATGCTCTTTGTCCGCCTTGGCCCAGCCGCCGAAGGCCTGGTCGATGGTGAACAGGTTCAGCTTGGGAAACTGCTTGGCGTACTTGGCAATGGCTTTCTGCGAAACCGCCGGGCGGTAGAAGTTCTTGCCGGCAATGTCCTGGCCTTCTTCCGAATAAAGGTACTTCAGGTATTCCTCAGCCACCGCGCGGGTGCCCTTCTTGTCGACGTTCTTGTCGACCACGGCGACGGCGGGCTCGGCCAGGATGCTCAGCGACGGCGCGACCACGTCGAACTTGGCGCCGAATTCCTTTTCAAGCAGGTAGGCTTCGTTTTCCCAGGCGATCAGCACGTCGCCCTGGGCACGCTGGGCAAAGGTGATCGTGGAGCCGCGGGCGCCGGTGTCCAGCACGGAGACATTGCCGTACAGCTTGGCAACGAACTCTTTGGCTTTGGCATCACTGCCGTATTTGCGCTTGGCAAATTCCCAGGCGGCCAGGTAGTTCCAGCGGGCGCCGCCCGAGGTTTTGGGGTTGGGCGTGATCACGGTGATGCCGGGCTTGATCAGGTCATCCCAGTCCTTGATGCCTTTGGGGTTGCCCTGACGCACGGCCAGCACGATGGTCGAGGTGTAGGGCGACGAGTTGTGCGGGAGTTTCTTTTGCCAGTCGGCCGACAACCAGCCGCCGTTTTTGACCAGCGCATCGGTGTCGCCGGCCAGGGCCAGCGTGGCCACGTCGGCGTCCAGGCCATCAATGATGGAGCGGGCCTGCTTGCCGGAGCCGCCGTGCGACTGCTTGATGGTGACATCCTGGCCGGTCTTGGCTTTCCAGTATTTGCTGAAGGCCGCGTTGTATTCGACATAAAGCTCACGGGTTGGGTCATACGAGACGTTGAGCAGCGTGACGGGCGCTTGCTGGGCCTGGGCGGTCAGCAGTGACCCTGCCAGCGTCAAACCCAAACCGGCCGCCACGGCAGTGCGGGTGGAAACATTGATAAAGTTGCGGCGTGAAGTCATGGTTGCTCTCTTTTTCCAAAAAATTGCGTGTAAATGCGAACAAAATGGATTCTGGAAGCAGACCTTAGAAACTGGAACGAATAAAAAATCAGTTCTTTATTCCACAAACATCCTTAGACACCCTAGCCCTACGAAAGAACTACCCCATGGCACGCCTCGTCAAATGCATCAAACTCGGTAAAGAAGCCGAAGGCTTGGACTTTCCGCCCTACCCCGGCCCGCTGGGCAAGCGCCTTTGGGAAGAAGTCAGCAAGGAAGCCTGGGCGGAGTGGATGAAGCAGCAAACCATGCTGGTCAATGAAAACCGCCTGAACCTGGCCGATGCCCGCGCCCGCCAGTACCTGGCCCGCCAGATGGAAAAACACTTCTTCGGCGACGGCGCCGATGCCGTCCAAGGCTACGTTCCCCCGACTCAATAAGGCCCCCACGCTTGTCGCTTCGCGTACTGCGCTGCCCCCCGAGGGGGCCGCTGCGCCTGCGGCCCGGCAAAGCCGGTTCCGCGGCCCCGGCTGGCCTGAAACCGGGGACCACACGCCTGTCACTAACAATGAAACTTGCATTGGTCGGCCATGGCTGAGGTGATCGAGTGGCTGGACGACGGCACAGCCGGCGGCAGCCCCTACAGCCCGCGCTTTGGCGACCGCTACCGCAGCGAGCTGGGCGGCCTGGACCAGGCTAAAGAAGTCTTCCTCAAGGGCTGCGGCCTGCCCGAAGCCTGGGCTGGCCAGCCACAATGGACTGTTCTTGAAACCGGCTTCGGCCTGGGCCTGAATTTCCTCGTGACCTGGGCCGACTGGAAGGCCGACCCAGAGCGCCCCGGACTGCTGCATTTCGTCTCGACCGAGGCCTTTCCGGCCAGCGCCGAAGACGTATTGCGCAGCGCCCGAACCCACCCTGAACTACTTCCCTTCGCCGAACAGCTGCAGCGCCAGCTGTGGGGCCTGCTGCCGGGCTTTCACCGGCTGGTGTTTGAAGGCGGCCAAGTCTTGCTGACGCTGTGCATCGGCGACGCCAAGGCCATGCTGCGCGAACAATCGTTTGAGGCAGATTCGGTCTACCTGGACGGTTTCAGCCCGCAGCGCAATCCGGACATCTGGGACGTGCACACCTTCAAGGCGGTGGCCCGCTGCTGCCGGCGCGGCACGCGAATCGCCACCTGGACGATTGCACGCAGCGTGCGCGACGCCTTGGCGCAATGCGGATTTGTGGTCAACAAGGTGCCGGGCATTCCGCCCAAACGCGACAACCTGCAGGGTGAGTTCAACCCGGCGTGGGAACCTAAAAAAGCGCAGCCCTCGCCCGCTCGCCGGCTGCCCGGGCGCTGCGTGGTGATTGGCGCCGGCCTGGCCGGCGCGGCTGTGGCGGCCAGCCTGGCGCGTCGCGGCTGGCAGGTCGTGGTGCTGGACGCAGCCGAAGAGCCCGCCACCGGGGCGTCCGGCCTGCCCGCCGGCTTGCTGGCGCCGCATGTCTCGCCCGACGACAACCCGCTCTCGCGCCTGTCGCGCCATGGCATTCGCGCCACGCTGCAGCAGGCCGAGGCAATGCTGCAGGCCGGCGACTGGGGCCGCACCGGCGTGCTGGAGCATGCGGTGGAGCACCCACGCAAAAGGCCTGAGGCCTGGCAAACGGACTGGGCCGACGCCGCTGGCGACTGGACAGGGCCAGCCGACGCCGCCCAGCTCAGGCAATGCGGCCTGCCGCCGGATACGCCCGCGTTGTGGCATGCGCGGGCCGGCTGGATCCGGCCGGCCGCCCTGGTCGACGCCTGGCTGGCTGGGCCGGGTGTGCAATCGCACGGCCGATCAGTGGTGAGCCGCCTGAACCAGGCCTCGGGCCAGTGGCAGGTTCTGGATGCGCAGGGCCGGGAGTTGGCCCGCGCCGAACTCGTGGTGCTGGCGGCCGGTTATGCCAGCCTCGAACTGGCTGCCGGCGCCGCAACGAACAAGGCTGGTGACCTTGCACTGCAGGCCATCCGGGGCCAAGTGAGCTGGGGCCTGCATGAGCCCGGCGCGGCCAGCGCACTGCCGCCCTTTCCCGTGAACGGCCATGGCAGCCTGGTGCCCGCGGTGCCCCTGCCCAGCAAGGCCGGCGGCCTGGCCTGGGTCATGGGCTCCAGCTTTGAACGCGACAACACCCAGGCCGAAACGCGGCCCCAGGACGACCAGCACAATTTCAGCCGGCTGCAAACCCTGCTGCCGCAAACCGCCCGTGCACTGGCCGCACAGTTTGAGCCCGGGAAGGTTCAGTCCTGGGCGGGTGTGCGCTGTGCCACGCCCAGCCGCTTGCCCGCACTGGGCCCGCTTGAAGAAAGCCCGGGCCTGTGGGTGTGCAGCGGCATGGGCTCGCGCGGGCTGACGTTTGCCGCGCTTTGCGGGGAATTGCTGGCGGCGAAGCTGCACGCCGAACCTTTGCCGATTGAACAGCGGCTGGCGGAGGCGCTGATGCCGCAGCATGCCCTGCCCGCGCTGATCGTCAATATTTGAGATTTTTAAGCCAAACAGGGCTGAAACCAAGGGGGAACGGGCGCAAGCAGCTATCAAATAGATAGCATTCAGGGCGTAATGAGCGCCTTCACTCCACGCTGCGCAGCAGGCGTTTGAGCTTTCCGGGGTGCAGGGGTTTGCGCAGGCTGCCGCGCGCGCCGCCGAACCATCCGCGCACGGTGTCCAGCGGGGAGAGACGGTTGCCGGTCAAAATCAGATAGGCGATGGCAGGGCGCGATGCCTCCACCCGCTTGACCATTTCCCAGGGCTCAATGTCGGGGAGCTCCATGTCGAGAATCACCAGCTTGTAAAGATGCGTGTCAATCAGCTTGAGCGCTTCGGTGCCGGTGGTCGCCTCGTCTATCTTCACGAAACCGGCCATGGCCAGCCTGGCACGCAGGTAAAGACGCGCGTCGCGATCAGCATCCACCACCAACACTTGAGGGCGCTCCGGCAGGGGCTCCGGGGCTTCCAGCGGCGCCGGCGCGGTAGGCGCCTGCGAATCAAAGTCGAGATCGAGGTCCAGCAGCGCGGTGGATTCGGACAGCAGGTCGAGATCCAGGTCCTTCTCACCACGCGTTTTGCCCGGCGGCAGAGCCTGCGCGGCCTGCCGCCGTTCAGCGGCCAGCAATTCGTCCATGCCGTCAATCACGGCGGTCCACTGCAGCGGGCGTGGAATCACCAGGCGCGCCCTGGCCGGCGGGTTGTCGCCGATCCAGATCAGGGTGAAGTCGTCATTCGCGGGGTTGGCCAGCTCCAGCGCAGCTTCCCAGCTGTCGCCGTCAATCAGCGCCATCAAGGCCTCTTCGGGCGCGTCGGGCGTCCAGGGGGTGTAGGCGATAGGTCGTGTTTCGGAAATGCGAAACACCGCGTTCAGGGCATGACGCTCAACGTCATCAAACCCGAACACTTTTACAAAAACCCGCTTGACAGCCTCACCACCCGTATTCGTCATTGCGCCCGATTATGGGGGGATCGCCGGGGAGGCTTCAAGGAATTCAGCACCTGCGTTGTCAAAACGTCACTTCATGGCCGCGGCGGGCCTGCGGGCCTTGACATACGCATCGCTTGGCAAATAGGCCTTGCCGTCGGCATAGCGCCATTGCACCATGGTGCCCTTGTGGCCGCGCAGGTCCAGCCTGCCCACATAGGCGCCCATGGTGGACTGGTGGTCAATGGCGCGGAATTCGGCGGGGCCGAAAGGCGTGGAGAATTTCAGGCCACGCAGAGCCACCACCAGCTTTTCGTTGTCGGTGGAATTGGCCCTGCGGATGGCGGCAAAAATCGCCTGCATGGTGGCGTAGCCCACCGCCGAACCGACTTTGGGGTATTCGTTGAAGCGGCGATAGTAGTTGGCGGCAAAGCTGGCATGCTCGCGGGAGTCGATCTGGTCCCACGGATAGCCGGTGACGATCCAGCCTTTCGGCGTATCGTCTTTCAGCGCATCCAGGTACTCGGGTTCCCCCGAAAGCATCGACACCACCGGCATGCGGGGAAAAATGCCGCGCTGGTTGCCCTCACGAACCAGCCTGGCGAGGTCGGCGCCGAAAGTCGCGTTGAAGATCGCCTCGGGTTTTGCCTGCATGGCCGCCTGCAGCGTCGGGCCGGCTTCTATCTTGCCCAGGGCCGGCCACTGGTAACTCACAAACTCGACGTCCGGGCGCCTGGCTTTCAGCAACTCCTTGAATACAGTGACTGCGCTCTGGCCGTATTCGTAATTGGGGGCAATCGTGGCCCAGCGTTTGGCCGGCAACCTGGCTGCCTCTTCGACCAGCATGGCCGCCTGCATATAAGTACTAGGCCGCAGGCGGAAGGTGTAGCGGTTGCCTTGCTCCCAGACAATGGCGTCGGCCAGCGATTCGCTGGCGATAAACACCCGCCGGCTGGCCTGGGCATGGCCGGCCAGCGCCAGCCCGACGCTAGAGTAAAACCCTCCCGCCAGCACATCCACCCTTTCCTTTGAGGTCAGCTCGACGGCCTGGCGCAGGGCTTCTTCGGGTTTGCCGGCGTCATCGCGCGAGATGACTTCGATCTTGCGCCCCAGCAGACCACCAGCCACATTGATTTCCTCGACCGCAAGCTGCCAGCCTTGCCGGTAAGGCTGGGCGAACTGGGGAATGGCGGAGTAGCTGTTGATTTCGCCGATCTTGATGGGAGGTTTCGGGCTGCCCTGGGCGAGCGTCACCGCCGTGGCGCAGGCCAGAAACAAACCGCCCATCAGGGCGGACTTCATCAATTTCACGGGTTTTCTCCAAAAATGGGCAATTCGGTTCGTGCGGCAAGCCCAAAACCGGGCAGCTCATCCGAAAGAGCAGGGACTGTACCAGCGCTTTGTGACGGGTCGGCTGGTGAACGGCCAACCTGAATGCAAGCCTTATGCCGCCAACACGAAAAAACCGTTCGAAACCCGCATATTTATTGGCGAATAAGCTTATCTGCATAACGGCAGAACAAATGTGTAGTTTGTTTTTATAAGTCGCGCACTTACATTCTCCCGCTATGCATGAATTTGCCTTTGTATTTGCTGGTTTTGCCGTCGGCCTGGTTGTGGGTTTGACAGGGGTGGGCGGCGGCTCGCTGATGACGCCGCTGCTGATCTTCTTTTTCGGCATCAAACCGCACCTTGCCATCGGCACCGACCTGCTGTTTGCGGCCTTTACCAAGATGGGCGGGACCGTCAGCCTGGCCCGCGCCCGGGTGGTGGACTGGAAAATCGTCGGGCAAACAGCAGCCGGCAGCATTCCGGCGGCCCTGGCCACCCTTTATATGTTGCAGCGCATGGGCCCGGCCAACCCGGCTACGCAAGCCATCATGACCACCACCCTCGGCCTGGCGTTACTGCTGACGGCTGGCGCCACGGCCTACAAGGTGCTGCGCGGCAAGGCCGCCCCGACCACCATCGCGCCCGAACTCATAGGCCAGGCCACGCGTGCGCGCCACTGGTCGCTGCCGCTGCTGTTTGGCGCGGTCATCGGCACGCTGGTCACTTTGACGTCAGTCGGCGCGGGTGCCATCGGCGTGATCGTGCTGATGCTGCTCTACCCCACCCTGCCGCTGCCGCGCATCGTGGCGGCCGACATCGCCCACGCCGTACCGCTGACGCTGGTGGCCGGCCTGGGCCATGCCTCCATCGGCTCGGTAGACTGGCCGCTGCTGATCAAGCTGCTGGCCGGCTCCCTGCCCGGCATCTGGCTGGGTTCGCACCTGGTGCACAAAACGCCAGACCGCGTGATCCGCTCGCTGTTGTCTGTGCTGCTGGCCTATGCCGGCGTGAAACTGATTTCGATCTGACCCGCTCCTTATAAAAATCCCACGACGTTTGAATCCCGACAGCCATGTACCAATACACAGAATTTGACCGCGAGTTTGTCAAGGCCCGCGCCAACCAGTACCGCGACCAGCTGACCCGCTGGCAGGCAGGCCAGTTGCCTGAAGACGAATTTCGCCCCTTGCGCCTGCAAAACGGCTGGTATGTGCAGCGTTACGCGCCCATGCTGCGCGTGGCCGTGCCTTATGGCGAACTATCCAGCGCACAGGTGCGCGTGCTGGCCAAAATCGCCCGCGAGTACGACCAGCCCAACGCCGCGCTGTTCAACGAAGCCCAGTCCAAACAGGACAAGCTCGGCCCCGTGAACCTGAAAAACGGCCTGTCGGTCAGCTCCAAGCTGACCACCGGCTACGCCCACTTCACGACGCGCCAGAACATTCAGTACAACTGGATCCCGCTCGACAAATCCGCCGAGGTAATGGACCTGCTGGCCAGTGTCAGCATGCACGGCATCCAGACCAGCGGCAATTGCATCCGCAACATCACCAGCGACGAGCGCGCGGGCATCGCCGTCGACGAAATTGCCGACCCGCGTCCCTTCGGCGAAATCTTGCGCCAGTGGAGCACGCTGCACCCCGAGTTCGCCTTCCTGCCGCGCAAGTTCAAGATCGCCATCAGCGGCGCCCGCGAAGACCGCGCCGCCACCGCCTGGCACGACGTCGGCCTGCATCTGATCCGCAACGCCGAAGGCGAGCTGGGCTTCAAGGTGCTGGTGGGCGGCGGCATGGGCCGCACGCCGGTGATCGGCACGGTGATCCGCGAGTTCCTGCCCTGGAACCAGATCATGAATTACCTGGAAGCCGTGGTGCGCGTGTACAACCGCTATGGCCGCCGCGACAACATCTACAAAGCCCGCATCAAGATTCTGGTGAAAGCCGAAGGCCAGCGCTACATTGACGACGTCGAGGCCGAATACAAGCAGATCCTGGAACACGATGGCGCGCCGCACACCATCACGCAGGAAGAACTCGACCGCGTGACAGCCTGCTTTGTGCCGCCTGCGCTCAATTGCGACCGCAAGAGCGCCGATACAAAAATTGCCAACATCCTGCGCGCCGCCGCCGAAGACGACGTGGAGTTCGGCCGCTGGCTGCAGCGCAATGTGGCCCCGCACCAGAACCCCGACCTGCGCGCCGTGACGCTGTCGTTCAAGCGCCTGGGCCAGGCGCCCGGCGACGCGACGGCCGACCAGCTCGACATCGCCGCCGATCTGGCCGACCAGTTCAGCGCCGGTGAAGTGCGCGTCACGCACGACCAGAACCTGCTGCTGCCCTGGGTGCGTTGCGACGAGCTGCCCGAACTCTGGCGCGCCGCCCGCAAGGCCGGTTTTGCCAAGCCCAATATCCACCTGCTGACCGACATGATCGCCTGCCCCGGCGGTGATTTCTGCTCGCTGGCCAATGCGCGCTCCATCCCGATTGCCGAAGCCATCACCGAGCGCTACCAGGACATGGACGAGCTGCACGACCTGGGCGAGATCGACCTGCACATCAGCGGCTGCATCAACTCCTGCGGCCACCACCACAGCGGCCATATCGGCATCCTGGGCGTCGACAAGGACGGCCTTGAGTGGTACCAGGTGTCGTTGGGCGGCTCCGATGGTTCCACGCTGAGCGGCGCCTCGGTGCCTGGCAAGGTGGTGGGCCCTTCGTTCACCGGCGCCGAAGTGCCGGAAGTCATTGAAGCAGTGCTCGACACCTATCGCCAGCTGCGCGAAGACGGCGAAACGTTCATTGCGACTTTCCGCCGCGTCGGCATCGAACCCTACAAGGCCGCCGCCAAGAATGCGCGCTTTGCCCCCAACACCGTCGCGCACTGAACACTGGAAAGGAAATCACGATGAAATTACTGCCTTTCAGCGAACAAAGCGGCGCCGAACAACCCGGTACCCTGGTCCTTGCGAACGATGCCGATCCATTCGAGATCACACTCGACGGCATCGCGCGCATTGACCTGCACTTCCCGAAGTTCACCGATGGCCGCGCCTACAGCCAGGCCTTCCTGCTGCGCCGCCGCCGCGAGTTCAAGGGTGAAATCCGCGCCACCGGCGACGTACTGGTGGACCAGCTCGCCCAGATGGAGCGCAGCGGCTTTGACACTGCCGTGCTGCGTGCTGACCAGGACATGGCCGTTGCCCAACGTGTGTTGAGCAGCTACCCCGGCTACAAAGCAGGCAAATACCAGGGCGATGCGGTAGACGTGCAACCCCACTTCAAGGAGGCGGCTGCCGCCTGAACACCATGAGCCTCGACCTTGCAAAAATCAACGCAGAACTCGGCCACAACGCACAGGGCCTGGTGGGCTGGGCCGTGGGACTGGGCCGGCCTGCCATCGTCACCACCAATTTCCGCCCCTTCGAGGCGGTGATACTGCACATGGTGACGCGCGCCAATCCCCGCGTTCCCGTGGTCTGGATGGACAACGGCTACAACACCGAGGCCACTTACCAGTTCGCCGACGAAGTGACCAAGCTGCTCAAGCTGGACCTGCATATTTACCTGCCGCGCCGCTCCCGTGCGCACCGCGAGGCGGTGGAAGGCCTGACCCCGGCGCTGGACGATCCACGCCATGCTGCCTTCACCGAAGAAGTCAAACTCGAGCCATTTGCCCGCGCCCTGCGTGAAACCGCGCCCCAGGTCTGGTTCACGGCCTTGCGCGCCACCGACACCGCGGTACGCGCCCAGATGGACCCGGTCAGCGTCAACCCCGACGGACTGATCAAGGTCGCGCCGCTCCTGCACTGGTCGTCCAAGGACCTTTACCAGTACTGTGAGATCAACGGCCTGCCCAACAATTTTGACTATGTGGACCCCACCAAGGGCGAAGACAACCGCGAATGCGGCCTGCACCTTGCGCACTGACTGACCTATGAACGCCCGCACACCATCCCACCTGCTGCCAGCCGACCCGGCGATCTCCATCGCGCGGCTGTCCAACTCCCATCTCGATGCGCTGGAAGAGGAAACCATCTTCATCCTGCGCGAAGTAGCCGCCGCCTTTGAGCGCCCGGCCCTGCTGTTTTCGGGCGGCAAGGATTCGCTGGTGATGCTCAAGTGCGCGGAAAAGGCCTTCGGCGTGGGCCGCATCCCCTACCCGCTCCTGATGATCGACACCGGCCACAACTTCCACGAAGTGACCGACTTCCGTGACTTCCGCGCCAAAGAGCTGGGCGCCGAGCTGATCGTGCGCAATGTCGAAGACTCGATGAAACGCGGCACGGTGCGCCTGGCCCACCCAGGCGAATCGCGCAATGTGCACCAGTCGGTCACGCTGCTTGAGGCGATTGACGAATTCCGCTTTGACGCCCTGATTGGCGGCGCGCGCCGCGACGAGGAAAAAGCCCGCGCCAAGGAGCGCATCTTTTCGCACCGCGACAGCTTCGGCCAATGGCAACCCAAGGCCCAGCGCCCTGAGCTCTGGACGCTGTTCAACACCCGGCTGCAGCCCGGCGAGCACTTCCGGGTGTTCCCGATCTCCAACTGGACAGAACTCGACGTGTGGCAGTACATCGAACGGGAGCAAATCGCACTGCCTTCGCTCTACTACGCGCACCAGCGCAAGGTGGTCGAACGCAAGGGCCTGCTGGTACCGGTGACGGACCTCACCCCGGCACGCGACGGGGAGCAGATCGTTGAAAAGACCGTGCGTTTCCGCACCGTCGGCGACATCACCTGCACCTGCCCGGTCGACAGCCCGGCCGCCACGGCCGCCGAGATCGTGATCGAAACGCTGGCCGCCGACGTGAGCGAGCGCGGCGCAACGCGCATGGACGACAAGACCTCCGACGCTTCGATGGAAAAGCGCAAGAAAGACGGGTATTTTTAGTTCTCCCCCGGACAGGCTTCGCCTGCTCCCCCCAGGGGGCGGCGCCTGCGGACCGGCACAGCCGGACCCGCGGCCCCCACTGATAAAGACCTTGCCACCATTTTTGAGACTGAGATGACCACAAGTACCCACACTACTGATTTGATAGCTGACGGCGCACAGCCAGAAACGGTTGCAGGCCAAAATGACCTGAAACCTGCGTTGAAATTCATCACCTGCGGTTCGGTCGACGACGGCAAAAGCACTCTGATCGGCCGCCTGCTGGTGGACAGCAAGGCCGTGCTGCAGGACCACCTGGCCGGCGTGCAGCGCCAGGGTGAAACCGACCTGGCATTGCTGACGGACGGCCTTTCGGCCGAGCGCGAGCAGGGCATCACCATTGACGTGGCCTACCGCTATTTCGCCACTGAAAGCCGCAAATTCATCATCGGCGATGCCCCTGGGCATGAGCAATACACCCGCAACATGGTGACGGCCGCCTCCAGTGCCGACGCCGCCGTCGTGCTGGTGGATGCGACCAAGCTCGACTGGAAAAACCCCGCGCTGGAGCTGCTGCAGCAAACCCGCCGCCATTCGCTGCTGGTCAACCTGCTGCGCGTGCCGTCCATCGTGTTCGCCGTGAACAAGCTCGACGCCGTGGAAGACCCAACGCTGGCTTTCAGGAACATTCAAGCAGCGCTGGCAACATTCGCCCGGGCCGCGAAAATCCCGGTGAAAGCGACCGTTCCCGTGTCTGCCCTCAAGGGCTTTAACGTGGTGGACGCCCAGCCCGGCTGGTGCGGTTATGAAGGCTTGTCGCTGCTGCAGTTGCTGGAACACCTGCCCGTCACGCCGGCCGAGACCACCGAAGCCTTTGCCTTCCCGGTGCAATGGGTTGAAAAGTTTTCGTCCTCATCCGATACCTCCCAGGGCCGGCGTGTCTTCTGGGGCCGCGTTGCCTCGGGCGGCGTACAGCCGGGCCAGAGCGTGACCATACTCCCCAGCGGCAAGACGGCCGTGGTGGCCCAGGTGCTGGACCATGCCCGCCAGCCCAAGGCCATCCTGGCCGGCCACAGTGCAGGCATCGTGCTGGACCGGGAAGTCGATGTGTCGCGCGGCGACTGGCTGCTGGCCACGGATACCTTTGAGCCCTCACGGGATATCTCGGCCACCGTGGCCTGGATGGACGATGAGCCGCTGGTCGCCGGGCGCATCTACTGGGCGCTGCACGGCCACCGCTGGGTCAAGGCCAAGGTCAAACGCATCGTTCACAAGCTCGATGTCAACACCCTCGCCGAGGAAGACGCCAGCGAGCTGCCGCCCAATGCCATCGGCCATATCGAGCTGAGCCTGCAGGAACCGCTGGCCACCCTTCCTTATGCCCGTTCGCGCATGCTGGGCTCGCTGGTCCTGGTGGACACCGCCTCGAACAAGACTTCAGGTGCCGTGCTGATCCTTTGACCAGGATCAAGCCCCGCTATCCTCACTGACTTAACCCTGCTCACGGAATCCTCTTAAAATTGAGGGTTTCCACCGATTAGCCCCAAATAACATGACTCACATCGTCTCCGAATCGTGCATCCGCTGCAAATACACCGACTGTGTGGATGTCTGCCCCGTGGATTGCTTCCGGGAAGGCCCCAACATGCTGGTGATCGATCCGGACGAATGCATCGACTGCGCCGTCTGCATCCCCGAATGCCCGGTCAATGCCATCTACGCCGAGGAGGACGTGCCGGCCGACCAGGTTTCGTTCATCCAGCTCAATGTGGAATTGAGCCGTGCCGCGGGCTGGAAAAGCATCACCAAGCGCAAGGATGCGCTGCCCGATGCCGAGGAATGGAAAGACAAGACGGGCAAGCTGTCCGAATTGGTCCGCTAAGCCGGTTCATCCGGCCTGAAGCCACCGGCACCTCGCCCTCCCCGGGCCGCCACGCGCTTTGCAAAGCGCCCCAGGAACCATGGAACCTCAACTGAACCAAGAAGTGATCAATACCGCAGCGCAGCACGACGGTCCCATCGAAACCGATGCGGTGATTGTGGGCGCCGGGCCCGTAGGCCTGTTTCAGGTGTTTGAGCTGGGGCTGCTTGAGATCAAGGCCCATGTGATCGACTCGCTGGCCTACCCGGGCGGCCAGTGCATTGAGCTTTACCCCGACAAGCCGATTTACGACATTCCGGCCGTGCCCGTCTGCACCGGCAAAGAGCTCACCGACAACCTGCTCAAGCAGATCGAGCCCTTTGGCGCGACGTTTCATTTCGGCCAGGAAGTCAGCGTGGTTGAAAAGCAGCAGGACGGCCGCTTCTTCGTCGAGACCTCCAAAGGCACGCGCTTTCTGACCAAAACGATTTTTATCGCGGCAGGTGTGGGTGCCTTC
Organism: Polaromonas sp. P3_B4; assembly: GCF_056402835.1. Taxonomy (NCBI): domain Bacteria; kingdom Pseudomonadati; phylum Pseudomonadota; class Betaproteobacteria; order Burkholderiales; family Comamonadaceae; genus Polaromonas; species Polaromonas sp. P3_B4. The sequence goes on along the minus strand of NZ_JBFUGQ010000001.1, from coordinate 1,145,386 downwards.
CAGCCCAAGCTGCTGCGCGTCGAAGGCCTGGAGAAGTTCGACGACAGCCAGCTGTTCTACCGCGTGAAAAGCCCGGCCGACTTTGCCGGAAAAAACCTGGTGATTGTGGGCGGCGGTGATTCGGCGCTTGACTGGACGCTGAACTTTGTCGCCGAAGGCCCGAACAAGGCCGAGAGCGTGATCCTGATTCACCGCCGCGACGGCTTCCAGGCGGCGCCTGCCAGCGTGGCCAAAATGCGCGAGCTTTGCGACGCCTACGAAATGCAGTTCATCGTGGGCCAGATCACCGGCTACGAAGAAAAAGAAGGCAAGTTGACCGGTGCCAAGGTCACGGGTTCCGACGGCGTCACGCGCGTGGTGCCGCTGGACGTGCTGCTGGTGTTCTTCGGCCTGTCACCCAAGCTGGGGCCGATCGCCAACTGGGGCCTGGACATCGAGCGCAAACAGCTCAAGGTGGATACCGAGAAGTTTTCCACCAATGTTCCGGGTATCTTTGCCGTGGGCGACATCAACACCTATCCCGGCAAGAAGAAGCTGATTCTGAGCGGCTTCCATGAGTGCGCGCTGGCAGCCTTTGGCGCGGCTCCCTTGATCTTCCCGGACAAGAAGATCCACCTCCAATACACCACGACCAGCCCGAAACTGCACAAGGTGCTGGGCGTTGAATCTCCGGTGTTTGACGACTGAGCCGAGCTGGCTCGCTTCCACCTGAAAGCCCGCCGCGTGCGGGCTTTTTGTTGCCTGTACGGCTTACGCAATAGGCCCGCCCGGAATCGCCCTACAATTTGGCTGGCGTCTACACAGGCGCTTTCGCTGGGGGTGTTGCTGCAATTCGTCGTGCGAGTTGCGGCGGCTGAGAAAGTCCCTTTGAACCTGATTTGAGGTAATCCTCGCGCAGGGAAGCATGTTCCGGATGCCCGCTGTTCTTGCGGGCTTCAAGCAGGCCGACCTGGCATCGATGATCGGAACTGCTGATGACCACGACTTCTACTTCTGCTGCCGCCGGCAACACCGCGCTTGCGCCGTTGCCCTCCAGCGACCGCCTGTTCGGCTGGAGCGACCATGCCGCACTGTGGCTCAGCCTCGGGGTGGGCCTGCTGGTCATGCAGATCGGCGCCTACCTGGTACCGGCCGTTGGCACCCAGACAGCCTTGACGGTAATCGTCTGCGGCTCGGTACTTGGCGCCGGCTTGCTGGCCTGGACGGCCAGGATCGGCTGCGACAGTGGGCTTTCCAGCGCCGGGCTGATGCATGCCACCTACGGCAGCAGCTTTGCGCGCCTGCCGGTGCTGCTCAACATTGTGCAGCTCATCGGCTGGACCACGTTTGAGCTTGTGGTGATGCGCGACGGAACAGTGGCTATTGCGCGCCAGTCCGGCAACTTTGCAGGTGCCTTCTGGCCGCTTCTGGCCACTTTGCTGTGGGGCGCGGTGCTGCTGGCGCTGCTGTCGGGCTCCATGGTCAAGCTGGTGCGCAAATTCATAGGCCGCTACGGCTTGCCACTGGTCATCGCCTCGTTGCTGTGGCTGAGCTGGCAATTCCTGGCCAAGGCCAATGCCCAGGGCCTGAGCGCGCTGTGGATGCGGCCAGGCGAAGGCGGCATGAGCACGCTGTCCGCACTCGACCTGGTGATCGCAATGCCGGTGTCGTGGTTACCCCTCGTGGCCGATTTCGCGCGCCATGGACGCGATGGCAAAGCCGCGCTGCGCGGCACCTGGATGGGCTACGCCGTCGCCAATATCTGGTGCTATGCGCTGGGCGTGCTGGTCGCCATCACCGCACCCAGCACCGACCTGGTCGCCGCATTGCTGCTGGCGCAAGGCGGCCTGATCGCGCTGGGGCTGATCCTGATCGACGAGGTCGACAACGCGTATGGCGATCTCTATTCGGGCTCGGTAGCCGGCCACAGCCTGAAACCTGCCTGGAGCGTGCGGCGCTGGGGCGTGGGGCTGGCACTGCTGTGCACCGCGCTGGCACTGGTGCTGCCCATGCACAGCCTGGAGCCTTTTTTGCTGATGCTCAGTTCGGTGTTTGTACCTTTGTATGGCGTGATCCTGGCACGGCTGGCCGGCACGGCCGATATCGCTTCGCTGGTAGCCGAACGCAAGGTGAACCCCAGCGCCGTCGCGATCTGGGTGCTGGGCATTGCCTGCTATCACCTGTGCGCCAAGTTCGCGCCGGATTGGGGAGCGGCTTTGCCAACACTGGTGCTGACCTTTGTGCTGGCACGCCTCACCCGCGCCGGAAATCCAAGCCCTAGCGCAGCAGCTTAAGCCGCATCGCGATGGGCGCGTGGCCGTGGTTCAGCGGTCCGCCACCGGCACCTGTACGCACCCGCGCACCGGCCTCCAGCGCCGCGCGCACATAGGCACGTGCGAGCTGCACGGCCTGCAGCAGTGGGTGCCCCAACGCCAGGTGCGCGGCAATCGCAGACGACAGCGTGCAACCGGTGCCGTGGGTATTGGGGCTGGGAATGCGAGGCCCGCGCATCCAGTGCAGTTCGCCACTTTGCGTGGCCAGTAAATCGCTGACCACATCGCCGGGCAAATGCCCGCCCTTGAGCAGCACGGCGCGGGCGCCCTGCGTCAGCAACTCCTGTGCGGCGGCCTGCATGGCCTGCTCATCGCCCAGCGGGCGGCCCACCAACAGCGAAGCTTCGTCGAGATTTGGGGTGACCACCATGGCACGCGGAAACAGCTCCCGCACCAGTACCGCAATGGCCGGGTTGTCGATCAGCACCGCGCCGCTGGTGGCGACCATGACAGGGTCCAGCACCACATTCTGCAACGCATGCCGATCGATCGCCTCGGCCACGGTCTGTACGATGTCGGGCGCGTGCAGCATGCCGATCTTCACCGCATCCGTACCTATGTCTTCGATGACAGCGTCGATCTGGTCGCGCAGCATCTGCGGCGGCACGCCATGGATGGCGCGAACGCCGCGCGTGTTCTGGGCCGTCAGCGCGGTGATGGCCGTCATGCCGTAGCAACCCAGCGCGGCAAAGGTCTTGAGGTCAGCCTGGATGCCGGCCCCGCCGCCGCTGTCGGAACCTGCAATGCTCAGCACGCGGGGGTATTCGTGGTCGAAAACGGTTTCAGTCATGGATGCGGTCATTCGTTTTCCGTGGCCTTCAGGAACACGCGCAAATTTAAGCAGCGGTGCCACTAGCGGCAAAATGCCCGGACATCATTTTGGGCAACGTCACGATCATATTTGTCCGTGGGTTGCCCATTGCGGTGCCTTACAGCGCCGCTAAGGACGTCCCGAGCCAGCGCGCAGCGTGACGCATCGGTGCCATCTTCTTTTCCCCCGGAGAGCGATTTAGGCGGTTTTGGCGTGGGCGGGCTGTCAGCCTCCTTCTCCGGCACCAGGCGTGGTGGCGTTTGCTTGTTTTGCCCACGCAAGTATTCGGCTGAAGGTTTGGCTATTGGAGAGGGTGCTGGCTGAGGCGGCAGCTTCACTTCATCTGCCCTGGCCGCGCCGGCATCATCCTTTCGCGAAGAATAATGCGTTTGCCCCTTCGCATCTACCCACTTATAGACTTGCGCATGACTGGCTGACACAAATAGCAAAGGCACCAGGAAGGCGCCGAATATCCGCTGCTTGATGTTGGAGCTTTGCATGTTGTCCATGGTCCGGAAGTGATCAACTTTGAACTGGACAGGCGGATATAGTTGATCCGGTCCTGCTCGTTGGCTTGCGTGTCCGAAGATTTTCATGATCACGATGGTACTAGGTACCTACCCGGCGATTGATCACTCCGCGGCAGAACACGAGGCTGGAAATTACATTCGCAACGCCTGAAAAGACAAAAGGCCCGCACTTGCGTGCAGGCCCTTGAATTTATTGGCTCCTCAACCTGGGCTCGAACCAGGGACCTACGGATTAACAGTCCGGCGCTCTACCAACTGAGCTATTGAGGAATACAGCCTTAGATTATAGCGTCAATTTTCTGGCTTTTTGAGCTCGCGGCATTCTGCCAATGCCGTTTCTGCTGAATGGCGAGCGGCCGGCCCCGCACGGGCAAAAAGCACAAAGCCCTATTGGCCCCTGACCCTTGTTTGATATGCGCAAGCAGCTATCAAATCAATAGCATCTCTATGAATCACTGATCTCGGCAACGCGTTGGCCATGTCGCGGTAGCCTGCTCGGCTACCATTTGCGCATGTCCTTCACGGCCCACTGTTTTAATGGCTTTATGACTGTCCATTTTTAAACCATGGGTAAACTCCCGCGCCCCGTGCCCTGGCTTGCCGCCGGCGAAAACTTTCCCTCGCTGGATACCGCGTGGGGACCTCATGACCCGGCACCCGGTTTGCTGGCGGCTGGTGCAGCGCTGGATGTGCCGACCCTGGTCCATGCGTATTCGCAGGGCATTTTCCCCTGGTACAGCCTCGGCCAGCCCGTGCTCTGGTGGAGCCCTGACCCTCGCATGGTGCTGCAGACTCGCCACTTCAAGCTGCACCGGTCGCTGCGCAAAACGGTAGTTCGTTTTCAGGAACAGCCTCGCTGCGAAATCAGGTTCGACAGCGCCTTTGAGCGCGTCATCGACGCCTGCGCCAGCAAGCCGCGTTCCGGCCAACCCGGTACCTGGATTGTTCCTGACATGGTGCAGGCCTATACCGCTCTTCATGAGGCAGGCCATGCGCACAGCGTGGAGACCTGGATCGACGGCGAGCTGGCGGGTGGCCTGTATTGTGTGAATCTGGGCCGCATGGTGTTTGGCGAATCGATGTTTGCGCACCAGACCGATGCATCCAAAATCGCGCTGGCGGCACTGGTGGCTTTTTGCCGTGAACATCACATCACCATGATTGATTGCCAGCAAAATACCCATCACCTGGCGTCCCTGGGCGCGGGGGAAATCAGCCGGGCGGAATTTGTTGCCCACCTCGGGCAAAGCGTGGGTAAAACGGGACCCGGCTGGCGCTTTGAGCCCGTATACTGGAATCAGATACTGACGACGGGAACGAAGGGAACCCTGGACCTACCGTGACACATCTCAAAGACCTGCCACTGCAAACCTTGCAGTTCTACGCAACGGCGCCCTACCCGTGCAGCTATCTGCCGGGCAAGCAGGCCCGCTCGCAGGTTGCCACACCCAGCCACCTCATCCACAACGACGCTTATTCGGACCTGGTGACCAACGGCTTCCGGCGCAGCGGCATGTTCACCTACCGCCCCTACTGTGATGGGTGCCAGGCCTGCGTCCCGCTACGGGTGCCTGTTGGCAGCTTCAGCCCGAACAGCAGCCAGCGCCGCGCCTGGAAGCGGCACCAGACGCTGCAGGCCCGCATCCTCAAGCTCTGCTTCATGCCGGAGCACTACCAGCTCTACCTGCGTTACCAGAACGGCCGCCACGCAGGCGGCGGCATGGACCATGACAGCATTGACCAGTACACACAGTTTCTCCTGCAAAGCCGCGTGAATTCGCGCCTGGTTGAGTTTCGTGAAAGCCTGCCTGACGGCGAACCGGGCGCCCTGAAGATGGTGTCCATCCTTGATGTGCTGGAAGACGGCATTTCCGCGGTCTATACGTTTTATGAGCCGGATGGCCGCGCAAGCTACGGCAACTACAGCGTGCTGTGGCAGATCGAGCAGGCCCGGCGCCTCGATTTACCCTATGTGTACCTGGGCTACTGGATCGCGGAAAGCCCAAAAATGAATTACAAGGCCGGATTCAGGCCCAACGAAGTGCTGATCGACGGGCAGTGGGTGCTGTCCGCAGAGCCTGCGGTAGAAAATACAGGCAGGTCATCCGACCAGGCATAGGCATAGGCCAACCAGGCACCCCATCCAGCGCATCGGGATTTCACAGGGTAAAATTTGCAGCAGAAAGCCTGCAAATGAAAAAGCCCGACTCAGCCCTTCCCGCCACGCCGACCGTTCAGGTCATTGAAAGGATGTTCACGCTGCTCGAAATCCTGGCGAACCGCGAGGAAGCGCTTTCGCTCAAGGAAATCAGCGAGAAGTCGGGGCTCCACCCCTCTACCGCACATCGCATCCTGAACGATCTGGCCACGGGTCGTTTTGTGGATCGCCCCGCAGCGGGCAGCTACCGGCTGGGCATGCGACTGCTGGAGCTGGGCAACCTCGTCAAGGCCCGTCTGGACGTCCGCGACGCTGCGCTGCTGCCCATGCGCGAGTTGCACAAGCTCACACAGCAACCGGTCAACCTGAGCATGCGCCAGGGCGATGAAATCGTGTACGTGGAGCGAGCCTACAGTGAACGCTCCGGCATGCAGGTGGTGCGGGCCATCGGGGGTCGTGCGCCGCTGCATTTGACGTCTGTGGGCAAACTGTTCCTCGCGTTTGACGACCCGCAGCGCCTGCGGACCTACGCGACGCGCACCGGCCTGCCGGGGCAGACACGCAACAGCATCACGCAGCTGCCAATTCTGGAACGCGAGCTTTCCAAAGCGCGCCAATACGGCATCGCACGCGACAACGAAGAACTGGAGTTGGGAGTGCGCTGCATGGCTGCAGGTATTTACGATGACCAGAACCAGCTGGTAGCGGGCTTGTCGATTTCGGCCCCGGCCGACCGGCTGGACGAACACTGGCTGCCCAAGCTGCAGGCGACTGCGAATGAGATTTCAGCCGCACTGGGCTACAAACCCAAGTAAAAATAGGCTGCAGCCCAATCAGGTCGGGCGCAAGCAGCTATCAATACAATAGCAGGCTGCGCACCTCGGGAATGCTCAGCCGTTTACCTGCTTGATGGAAGTGCTGACATTCACCTTGGGTTCGGCCACCGGATTCGACTCCACCCAGCGGCGTACACGTTCGGCATCACCCAAGCGGCTCAGCTTGCCGGCGGAATCCAGAAACACCATGATCAGTTTGCGGCCCGCGATTTTGGTCTGCATGACCAGGCACTGGCCGGCTTCAGAGATGTAGCCGGTTTTTTGCAGGCCGATATCCCAGTCGGGATTCTTCACCAGGCGATTTGTATTGTTGTACTGCAGCGTGCGGGTGCCGACAGCGACTTGATAACCCGTCGACGTGGAGAGCTCGCGCAGCATCGGGTCGCCATGTGCAGCGTTGACCAGCGTCGCCAGATCCTGCGCACTGGACTGATTGCGGCTGGAAAGGCCGGTGGGTTCTACATAGCTGGTGTCCGTCATGCCCAGCATTTTGGCCTTGGCGTTCATCAGGCTGACAAACGTGCCCATGCCACCGGGATAGGTACGGCCCAAGGCGTGCGCAGCGCGGTTCTCGCTGGACATCAGGGCAAGGTGGAGCAGTTCACCACGCGTGAGCGTGGTGCCGACCTTCAGGCGTGAACTGCTTCCCTTTTCGGTGTCAACGTCGTCCTGCGTGATCGTGATGAGCTCATCCATGGGCAGCTTGGCGCCGCTGACGATGACGCCGGTCATCAATTTGGTGAGGGATGCGATCGGCAACACAGCATGATCGTTCTTGCTGAACAGCACTTCACGTGTGTCCTGGTCGATCACCAGCGCAACGCTGGACTTCAGTTCAAGGGGATCTTGCGAGCCGTGCAAACCGGCAATCTGACCGAAGGATGGTTTGGCCGGAATGGACACGCGGATGATGCTTCTGCGTTTTGTACCTGCAACAAAACGTACGCTCTTGCGTGTGGAAATAACTTTTTGGGAAACCGACGCCTTGGACGAGGCGTGCTGCTTTTTGACAATGGTTTTTTTGGCGGTTGCCGCATTCGCGGCTGGTACTGCAAAGGCGGCGATCAGGGCCATGAATCCAACGATTTTTAATGCGCGATTGAAAATCTGATGAGACATGATGGTCTTGCCTGCGTGGATTGCAATGAATGGGATGGCTGGAGTGTATACAAATAGAAAAAGTCACGCAATATCAAAAACTTGCGCGACTTTCCTAAAAATACAATCACTTTGTGACGTTTTTAACGCCTGAAGCCCCATCTGCACCCAGATTCAACGCTAAGTCATTGAATACAAAGGATTTTATTTTCCGAATTGTTACATCATCCCTGTGCCGCCACGCGGTCAGCTTTACTTTGGAGCTTGTTCAACGCGCTCAAATAGGCTTTTGCCGATGCCACCACAATGTCGGGGTCGGCGCCCACACCATTCACCACCCGCCCGCTGTTCTGCAAGCGCACCGTGACTTCTCCCTGGCTTTCCGTCGACCCGCTGATGGCGTTCACGGAGTAAAGCACCATTTCCGCACCGCTTTTGACGTGTGACTCGATGGCTTTGAGGGAGGCATCAACAGGGCCGTTGCCGTCGGATTCGCCTTTGACTTCCTTGCCGGCCACAGTGAAAACGACGCTGGCCTGGGGACGTTCGCCGGTTTCGCTGTGTTGCGACAGGGACACAAAGCCGTACTGCTCGTTGTCGTGGGAAGCGCTTTCATCGCTCGCCAACGCCAGGATGTCTTCGTCAAAGATCTCGCTCTTGCGGTCTGCGAGCTCCTTGAATTTTGCGAAGGCATTGTTGATGTCCGCTTCGCTTTCCATGGCCACGCCCAACTCCAGCAGGCGCTGTTTGAACGCATTGCGTCCACTCAGCTTGCCCAGCACGATCTTGTTGGCGCTCCAGCCCACGTCTTCGGCGCGCATGATTTCATAGGTGTCGCGCGCCTTGAGCACGCCGTCCTGGTGGATGCCCGAGGCATGCGCAAACGCATTGGCGCCGACCACGGCCTTGTTTGGTTGCACCACGAAGCCCGTGGTTTGGCTCACCATGCGGCTGGCGGCCAGGATGTGCTGCGTGTCTATACCGAGTTCGAGGCCAAAGTAATCTTTGCGGGTCTTCACAGCCATGACCACTTCTTCGAGCGAGCAATTTCCGGCACGCTCACCGAGTCCGTTGATGGTGCATTCCACCTGCCGCGCGCCGCCAATCTTCACACCGGCCAGAGAGTTGGCCACGGCCATGCCCAGGTCGTTATGACAGTGCACGGACCAGACAGCCTTGTCGCTGTTGGGTATGCGTTCGCGCAAATTTTTGATGAAATTGCCGTAGAGCTCGGGGATGGCGTAGCCCACGGTGTCCGGCACGTTGATAGTGGTCGCGCCTTCCTTGATCACGGCCTCCAGCACACGGCACAGGAAGTCCGGATCTGAACGATAACCGTCCTCAGGACTGAACTCGATATCACCCATCAGGTTTTTGGCAAAGCGCACGGAGAGCTTGGCCTGCTCGAATACCTGATCGGGTGTCATGCGCAGCTTTTTCTCCATGTGCAGGGCGCTGGTCGCCAGAAACAGGTGCAAACGTCCCGAGGCCGCGGGCTTCAGGGCCTCGGCGGCGCGTGAAATATCCCTGTCGTTGGCGCGTGCCAGCGAGCAGATGGTGGAGTCCCTCACCACCTCCGCAATAGCCTTCACGCATTCGAAATCACCATTGGAACTGGCGGCAAACCCGGCCTCGATCACATCAACCTTCAGGCGCTCCAGCTGGCGGGCAATCCGCAGTTTTTCGTCCTTGGTCATGGAGGCGCCGGGCGACTGCTCGCCGTCGCGCAGAGTGGTGTCGAAAATAATGAGTTTGTCAGTCATGGTGGGATTCCTGATGCGTTGGGCGCTCTGTGTTTTGAGGGATCTGAGCGGTTAACCCGTAATGGTAGCAACGCATGCAGGCTGGCTGGCCTTGCTGCGCTGCAGGCCCGAGACTATGGCCTTGAGCGATGCGGAGATGATGTTGCCATCCATACCGACGCCGAACAGCGTCTGGTCGTTGATCCGCAGTTCCAGGTAGGCCACGGCCTGCGCGCTCGCCCCCGCCCCGATGGCGTGCTCGTGGTAGTCCAGCACGCGAACCGTGTGGCCTGTCGCCGCAGCCAGTCCGGCCACGAAGGCATCAATGGGCCCGGTGCCTGTGCCCTCAACGGCGTGACGTCTGCCGCAAAGCTGAACCTCGGCCTTGATGTGGAAGGACTCGCCGCCGGCTTTTCCGGTTTCCTCAATCACCAGACGCTGCGGTGCGGCTACGGTCTGTACGCCGTATTCCTTCTCAAACAGCGCAAAGATGTCTTTGCCGGTCAACTCCTTGCCGGTCGCATCCATCACCGATTGCACCACCTGGCTGAACTCGATCTGCAATCGGCGCGGGAGCTCGAGGCCGAACTCGCTTTCCAGCAGGTAGGCGATGCCGCCCTTGCCTGACTGACTGTTGACGCGGATCACGGCCTCGTAGCTGCGGCCCAGGTCCTTGGGATCGATGGGCAGGTAGGGCATGTCCCATATATCGCCTTCTTTGCGTGCGGCAAAGGCTTTCTTGATGGCGTCCTGGTGGGAGCCCGAGAAAGAGGTGTAGACCAGATCGCCTGCATAAGGATGGCGGGGATGCACGGGCAACTGGTTGCAGTGCTCCACTGTGCGGCGTATCTCGTCGATTTCAGAGAAATCCAGTCCGGGCGACACGCCTTGGGTGTAGAGATTGAGCGCGATATTCACCAGGTCCACATTGCCGGTGCGCTCGCCGTTGCCGAAGAGACAGCCTTCAATCCGGTCGGCGCCCGCCATCAAGGCCAGCTCGCCGGCCGCGGTGCCTGTGCCGCGATCGTTGTGGGGATGAACCGAGATCACGATGGCGTCGCGCCGAGCCAGGTTGCGGTGCATCCACTCCATCATGTCGGCAAAAATATTCGGCGTGGAATGCTCCACCGTGGACGGCAGGTTGATGATGCATTTGCGCTCGGGCGTCGGCTGCCAGACCTCGGTCACGGCATCGACAACGCGCTTGGAAAACGCCAGCTCGGTGCCCGACCACATCTCGGGTGAGTACTGGAACGTCCATTGCGTTTCAGGCTGCGCCGCAGCCAGTTGCTGGAAGAGCCGCGCATTGTCGGTCGCGAGCTGGACAATCTCGTCCTCATTCATGCCCAGCACCACGCGGCGCATGACCGGCGCGGTGGCGTTGTAGAGGTGGACGATGGCTTTTTTGGCGCCCTTGAGCGACTCGAAAGTGCGGCGGATCAACGGCTCGCGCGCCTGGGTCAGCACCTGGATGGTGACATCATCGGGAATCAAATTCCCGTCGATGAGCTGGCGGAGAAAGTCGAATTCAATCTGGGACGCGGATGGAAAGCCCACCTCGATTTCCTTGAAGCCGATTTTCACCAGGGTGTGGAACATCCTGAGCTTGCGGGAAATATCCATTGGCTCGATCAACGCCTGGTTGCCATCCCGCAGGTCCACGCTGCACCAGATGGGCGCTTGCGTCAGCACGGCGTCGGGCCAAGTGCGGTCGGCCAGTCGAACTGGCGCGAAGGATTGGTATTTGCTGGAAGGTGTTTTCAACATGGTCATCTCGTCAACCCCAAAGATTACAAAAAACCAGCAACCCAAAGAAAAACGGCCCGTTGCTGGTGCAAACGGGCCGTTGAATCAGGTGTACGCGTGCGCTACCGTCTCCGCCCGTTGGCAGATAGCAGTAGTGCTAGCGAAATTTGTTTCATACGGTCAATGTACCACAATTATTTGTGAAGGCCGCGCTCGTCGGGTTCGTCGGTGGACGTCGAGATCACGCTGGTCTGCTGGCCCTTGGCCTTACGCCAGCCGTACAGCACGTAGCCCGAAAAACCGTACAGCACAAACAGGCCGAACATCACGGTCGGTGGATGGATATTGATAACGGCGATCCCAAGCGCAATCAACACAATGGCCGCGAAAGGCACGCTGCGCTTCATTTGCACGTCCTTGAAGCTGTAGAACGGCACATTCGTGACCATAGTGAGGCCCGCATAGAGCGTGAGGCCGAAGGTCACCCAGCGCACTTCCAGTCCACTGACTCCCGCATCGGTCATCAGCCAGATAAAGCCGGCCACCAATGCCGCCGCGGCGGGCGACGGCAGACCCTGGAAGAAACGTTTGTCAACCACGGCCGTGTTCACATTGAAGCGAGCCAGACGCAACGCCGCGCAGGCGCAGTAAACAAAGGCGCCTATCCAGCCCCAGCGCCCCAGGCTGGTCAAGGCCCAGACGTAGGCGATCAACGCCGGTGCGGCGCCGAAAGACACCATGTCCGAGAGCGAATCCATCTGCTCGCCGAAAGCGCTTTGCGTGTTGGTCATCCGGGCGACGCGGCCGTCCAGGCTGTCGAGAATCATGGCGCAAAACACACCGATGGCGGCCTGGTCGAAGCGCCCGTTCATAGCCATGACGATGGCGTAAAAGCCGCCAAACAGGGCGGCCAGCGTGAATAAATTGGGCAATATGTAAATGCCCTTGCGTCGCTTGCGTATCACCACCGCTTCGGTAGGGAACGCCGAATCTTCACCATCATGCATAAAAACACTCCTGAGGCACAACTGGTGCGCGCAAACAGCTATCAAATTCATAGCATCTGTAGATGCCATCCAGAAGCCGGGCCTCCTTGAAGGAATAAGCCGTCGACTCAAGCCGCCAAGGATACCAAGATCGGCCCCGGCAGAAACCTTCACCTCATCCCATCCAGTCTGCCCTGGTCAGAAAAAAAGCCGCGCAGGACCTTTGCGCGGCTTTTTGCAGGACAAAGCCCTGACGGGCTTGGATCAGTTGCGGGTCTGGTCGACCAGCTTGTTTTTCGCGATCCAAGGCATCATGGCGCGCAGCTTTTCGCCCACGATTTCGATCTGGTGCTCGGAATTCAGGCGGCGGCGGCTCAGCAGGGTTGGCGCGCCGGCCTGGTTTTCCAGCAGGAAGCTCTTGGCATATTCACCCGTCTGGATGTCTTTCAGGCACTTGCGCATCGCGTCTTTCGTGGCCGAGGTCACGATGTTCGGGCCTGTCACGTATTCGCCATATTCTGCGTTGTTCGAGATCGAGTAGTTCATGTTGGCGATGCCGCCTTCATAGATCAGGTCAACGATCAACTTGAGCTCGTGCAGGCATTCGAAGTAGGCCATTTCGGGGGCGTAGCCGGCTTCCACCAGTGTTTCGAAGCCGGCCTTGATCAGCTCAACGGTGCCGCCGCACAGAACGGCCTGTTCGCCGAACAGGTCGGTTTCGGTTTCTTCGCGGAAGTTGGTTTCAATGATGCCGGCTTTGCCGCCGCCATTGGCCATGGCATAGCTCAGGGCCAGGTCGCGGGCCTTGCCGGACTTGTCCTGGTGCACTGCGACCAGGTGAGGCACACCGCCACCCTGGGCGTAGGTATTGCGCACCGTGTGGCCGGGTGCCTTGGGGGCGACCATCCAGACGTCAAGGTCGGCGCGCGGAATCACGGCGCCGTAGTGCACGTTGAAGCCGTGGGCAAACACCAGGGAAGCACCCTGCTTGATGTGGGGAGCCACGTCGTTCTTGTAAACCGCGCCGATCTGTTCATCGGGCAGCAGGATCATGACCACGTCAGCGGCCTTGACCGCGTCCGCGACTTCAGCGACCTTCAGGCCGGCCTTTTCGACCTTGGGCCAAGAAGCGCCGCCCTTGCGCAGGCCGACGACCACTTTCACGCCGCTGTCGTTCAGGTTTTGCGCGTGCGCGTGGCCCTGGCTACCGTAGCCGATGATGGCGACTGTTTTGCCCTTGATCAGGCTCAAATCACAATCTTTGTCGTAAAAAACTTTCATGTTTCTCTCCAGAATAGGTATTGGCGAAAATGCCCTTCGACAGGCTCAGGGCGAACGGTAAACGCATATCGCCACTCAAAATCCGTTCGCGTTGAGCCTGTCGAAACGCGCGCACGGACGACTTAAATCAAACCCGCAAAATCCGCTCTCCACGGCCGATGCCGCTGGAGCCGGTTCGCACCGTCTCAAGGATCGCGCTGCGGTCTATGGCTTCCAGAAACGCATCGTTCTTGGACTGGTCCCCAGTCAGCTCGATGGTGTAGCTTTTCTCCGTCACGTCGATGATTCGCCCGCGGAATATATCAGCCATGCGCTTCATCTCTTCGCGCTCCTTGCCGACCGCGCGCACCTTGACCATCATGAGTTCACGCTCGGTGTAGGAGCCTTCGGTCAGGTCGACAACCTTGACCACTTCGATCAGGCGATTCAGGTGCTTGGTGATTTGTTCGATGACGTCGTCGGAACCGGTGGTCTGTATCGTCATGCGCGACAGGCTCGGGTCCTCCGTCGGGGCGACGGTCAGGCTTTCGATGTTGTAGCCGCGCGCCGAGAACAGGCCGACCACGCGGGAAAGAGCGCCCGGCTCGTTTTCCAGCAAAACTGCAATGATGTGTTTCATAAGAAGATTCCTCTTTTCGCTGCCCTCCCCTGCGCACGGTAATGCGCAGGCTCGGCAGACAATAGATTCGTCAGGTGACGGTGAATGAATGGGTGTGGTTGGCGTGGGGCCTAGAGGTCTTCCGACCCCAGCAGCATTTCGGTAATGCCCTTGCCGGCCTGTACCATCGGGAACACGTTTTCGGTCGGGTCCGTGCGGAAGTCCATGAACACCGTGCGGTCCTTGAGCTTGCGGGCTTCGCGAAGCGCCGGCTCCACGTCCTGCGGTTTTTCGATCAGCATGCCGACGTGACCATAGGCTTCGGCCAGCTTCACGAAATTGGGCAGCGCGTCCATGTAGCTGCTGCTGTAGCGGCCTTCATAGTCAATTTCCTGCCACTGGCGCACCATGCCCAGGTAACGGTTGTTGAGCGAGACAATCTTGATCGGGGTGTTGTACTGCAGGCAGGTGGAAAGCTCCTGGATGCACATCTGCACCGAGCCTTCGCCCGTGATGCAGAACACTTCCGAGTCGGGCTTGGCCAGCTTGATGCCCATGGCATAGGGAATACCGACGCCCATGGTGCCCAGGCCGCCTGAATTGATCCAGCGGCGCGGCTCGTCGAACTTGTAGTACTGCGCGGCCCACATCTGGTGCTGCCCCACGTCCGACGTGATGTAGGTATCCGCGTCTTTGGTCAGCTTCCAGAGCGTTTCGACTACATGCTGGGGCTTGATGACGTCGCCTTTGCCCATGCTGTACTTCATGCAGTCGCGTTTGCGCCAGCCTTCAATCGTGTCCCACCAACCGCCCAGCGCGTTCGCGTCAGGCTTGAGGCCGGATTCCTTGATCATGGCAATCAGTTCGGTCAGTACATCCTTCACGTCGCCCACGATTGGAATGTCGACCTTCACGCGCTTCGAAATGCTGGAAGGATCGATGTCGATGTGGATGATCTTGCGTTCGTTCTGCGCGAAATGCTTGGGGTTGCCAATCACGCGGTCATCAAAACGCGCACCTACCGCCAGCAACACGTCGCAATGCTGCATCGCGTTGTTGGCTTCTATGGTGCCGTGCATACCCAGCATGCCGAGGAATTTTTTGTCGCTGGCCGGATAGGCGCCCAAGCCCATCAAGGTGTTGGTGCAGGGGTAGCCCAGCATGTCGACCAGCGTGCGCAGTTCTTGCGAGGCATTGCTGAGCAACACGCCGCCGCCGGTGTAGATATAGGGCCGTTTGGCCGCCAGCAGCAATTGCAGGGCCTTGCGGATCTGCCCGCCATGGCCTTTGCGCACCGGGTTGTAAGAGCGCATCTCAACGGTTTGCGGATAGCCGTTGTAAGGCACCTTGTTGAAGGACACGTCCTTGGGGATATCAACGACCACAGGGCCGGGCCGGCCGCTGCGGGCGATATGAAACGCCTTTTTCAGGGTTTCGGCCATGTGCCGCGCATCCTTGACCAGGAAGTTGTGCTTCACGATGGGCCGGGTGATACCGACGGTGTCGCATTCCTGGAAGGCATCCAGCCCGATGGCGTGGGTAGGAACCTGTCCCGTGATGATGACCATCGGGATGCTGTCCATGTAGGCGGTGGCAATGCCGGTCACGGCGTTGGTCACGCCCGGGCCGGAAGTGACCAGCGCCACGCCCACCTCGCCTGTGGCGCGAGCATAGCCGTCGGCTGCGTGCACAGCGGCCTGCTCATGACGCACCAGGATATGCTGGATCGAGTCCTGTTTGTAGACGGCGTCGTAGATATGCAGGACTGCACCGCCCGGATAACCCCACATGTATTTGACGCCTTCAGCCTGAAGGGACTTCATGAGGATTTCCGCGCCGCGGAGTTCTTGAGAATTTGTTTGTGCAGACGCAGCTGCCGCGGAAGCGATTTCCGCTTTGGAGATTTCCATGATGAACCTTTGTGAATTTCTCTAACGAAATACCTTGGGTGCCTCTTCGCCCACTCTTGTGAAGCAGCGTCGAGACTTGAGGCCAAAACCATGAGCGGAAACATAAACCGCCGAGTCATGACCCGTTTGCCTTTTGAATTGCAGGCCGTATTATGACATTTCGCGTTGCGCAATGGCTGCACGCGGTGAAAAATCGCAGCCGGGACCGGCCGGGATGCGATAATTTTCCAGCTGTATCCTTGGACACATGCCTTATCGGCATCGGCCCTGCGAGTACCCGCAGACCACCACCCTGTGCAGCGCTGGACGAACCGGAACCCCACACCGTTGGCAACTGAACAAGAACTCTCGGATTTCCTGAAAAGCGTTGAAAAACGGGCTTTCAAGCGCAGCATCTACCACGTGCGGGATGAAGAAGCGGCCCTTGACATCGTTCAGGACAGCATGATGAAGCTGGCCCAGCACTACGGCGACAAGCCTGCGGCCGAGCTACCCATGCTGTTCCAGCGCATCCTGGCCAACACCACGCTGGACTGGTTCCGCCGCCGCAAGACCCGGAACGCGCTTTTCTCCAACATGAGCGACTTTGAATCGCAGGGAGAAGACGGAGATTTCGATCTTCTGGAAACTTTAGAGAGCCTTACCAACTCAGAGGGTACAGAGAGCGCCCAGGATGCTACTGAGCGGGCGCAAATATTGCATGAGATCGAACTGCAGGTAAAGGAATTGCCGGGCCGTCAACGGGAAGCCTTTCTGATGCGTTACTGGGAGGAAATGGATGTCGCTGAAACAGCAGCCGCCATGGGCTGTTCGGAGGGCAGTGTCAAAACACATTGTTCCCGTGCAGTTCACGCCCTCAGCAAAGCCCTGAGTGCCAAAGGTATAAAACTATGACTAACTCACTACAAAAAAGAGCCGAAATCCTGCAGGACCGCTTTGGCCTGAAGACCGCGTCCTACCTGTCCGCAGGAGCTGCAGACCTGCCTTACGACATTTCCGAGCGCCTGCGCGCCGCACGCGCCCAAGCTGTTTCAAAACGTAAAGCCGCCAAAACACAAACCGCCACCAGCGTCGTCGGCGTTGGCACAAGTGCCGCCCTGTCATGGGGATCTGATGACGGCCTGAGCTGGTGGGCACGGATTGGTTCGGTCCTTCCCCTTGTTGCACTGGTTGTCGGCCTGCTGGCCATCAATTCGATCCAGAACGATAACCGCGCCCAGGAACTGGCAGAAGTCGATG
Source organism: Polaromonas sp. P3_B4 (assembly GCF_056402835.1). NCBI lineage: Bacteria > Pseudomonadati > Pseudomonadota > Betaproteobacteria > Burkholderiales > Comamonadaceae > Polaromonas > Polaromonas sp. P3_B4. Next base: position 1,128,139 of record NZ_JBFUGQ010000001.1, on the reverse strand, counting down.
TGGCGTTGCTTACGGACGAACTCCCGCCCGCTGCTTTTGCCGATCCGGGTTTTGTCCAGTACCTCAAAACCACACGCCAAGTCCCCACGGCCCAATGATCCCGCGCGCAATCTCCCGACGCGCCCCATCGGTCGATGGCCGCTCAATGCGGTTGAGGCTGCAATGGCTGTCGTTCGGGCTTGTGACGGCTACCCTGCTGGCCTGGCCCATTCTGGGCCTTGCACAGGCGCCTAAACCCGTAGCCCCAGCCAGCGCAGCTGTGAAGCCGCCTGCCGTTCCTGCCAAGCCCGTCGTGGCCAAACCGACCTGGGCCGAACTCACGCCCATGCAGCAGCAGGCGCTCAAACCGCTGGCTTCAAGCTGGGATACCGTCAGCGAGGCGCAAAAGCGCAAATGGCTGGAAATCTCCAAAAATTACCCCTCACTCGCACCGGAAGGGCAGGCTAACCTGCACAGCCGCATGAATGAATGGGTCACCTTGAGCCCCCAGCAGCGTGCGCAAGCCCGGCTGAACTTCGGCAAGACCAAGGAACTCTCCAAGCAGCTCACGCCTGAAGAGAAAAAAGCCAAGTGGGAGACCTACCAGGCCCTCAGCCCCGAAGAAAAGCAGAAGCTGGCCGCCAAGGCCAGTCCAAAGCCTACCGGAGCGGCAACAGCGGTGAAACCAGTGGCGCCGCAAAAGCTGGCGCCCGTGACACCGCATCCGGTCAAGGCAGCCAGCAAACCTGGCCCTAAAATCACTGCTTTGCAACCTGCCTCAGCTGCTACGCCCGCCGCGCCGTCCGCAAGCGGTGCCGCAACAAGCGCTACGCCCCAACGCTAAACGCTACCCGCAGCGGCTGGGCTTGGCCCATGCCTGCTGCCGTTCACTGTGGCCAACCTTTATCGCGACATCTTTGACAGTCACAGACACCCTCCCCATTCCGTCCATTCCCCGCCGCATGGCCTGCTGGATGTACGAAGGCATGCTGATGTTCGGCGTGGTTTTTCTGGCCGGTTACCTTTTCAGCACATTGAGCCAGACCCGAAATGCCCTGGACAATCGCCATGCCCTGCAGGCGTTCGTGTTTGTGATTTTCGGTATTTATTTCGTCTGGTTCTGGGCCAAAGGTCAGACCCTGGCCATGAAAACCTGGAACATCCGCGTAGTCGACGTCAACGGTGAACCCGTCACCCAGAAACGCGCCCTGCTGCGTTATGCGCTGAGCTGGCTCTGGTTTCTGCCACCCCTGGCCGTGAGCTGGGCAATGGCGCTGCCAGGACGGGAAGGCGCTGTACTGACGCTGGGATGGGTCGCCATCTGGGCCATCCTGGCGCGCTTTCATCCGCAAAAACAGTTTTGGCACGACGCCTGGGCAGGCACGCGGCTCATCACCTGGGTCGCACCCGAAAAACCCGGGCGCAAGGCCAAAAACAAGGCCGGTATCGCCAGTACTGCGCCCCATCAGCCCTAACATCAATGTGCCATAAAGCTGCGCGACAATGGCACCATGTCAGAACAAGTTCCGTTTCCCATGTCTGTGCCAGCGCCGCCATCTGATGCTGATGTCGCTCCTGCTGGCGCCACCTCCCGAGTGGGCTCCAATGAGCCCGTCAACCCCCAAAAACACCGCAAGGGCCTGAGCCGCGTCTGGCACGCCACGGGCTATTCCGTTGCCGGCCTGCGCGCAGGCTGGCACGAAACCGCTTTTCGCCAGGAAGCGATCGCATCGATTGTGCTGATCCCCGCCGCTTTCTGGCTGGGCCGCAGTTGGGTCGAAACGGTGCTCCTGGCCGGCACGGTCATCCTCATCATGATCGTGGAACTTCTCAACACGGGCATTGAAACCGCCATCGACCGCATCGGCCCCGAATGGCATGACCTTTCCAAGCGCGCGAAGGACATGGGCAGCGCCGCCGTCCTGCTCAGCCTGCTGTTGTGCGCCGGTACATGGGCCCTGGCGCTGTTCCAGCGATTTGCCGCATGAATGCAAGCATCAACAAAGTGACCGATATCTCCAAACCCGCCTCCAAACCTGCTTTTTCCATCTGCGTTTATTGCGGATCCCGTCCCGGCAACCAGCCCGAATTCGCCGCCATTGCCGCCTTCGTCGGCACCTGGATAGGCAAGCGCGGCGGGCAACTGGTCTACGGCGGCGGCCGCAACGGCCTGATGGGCATCATGGCCGACGCTGCGCTGGCGGCCGGCGGGCGTGTTGTGGGAATCATCCCCAAGGCACTGGTAGAGAAAGAATGGGCCCACACCGGATGCACCGAGCTGCACATCGTGGAAAACATGCATGAGCGCAAATACCTGATGGCCGAGCATGCCGATGCGTTCCTGGCATTGCCTGGCGGCATCGGTACGCTGGAGGAGTTTTTTGAGGTATGGACCTGGCGCCAGCTTGGCTACCACGACAAACCGGTCGGCCTGCTCAACATGAACGGCTACTACGACGCCCTGCTGGCGTTCCTGGCCTCTTCGGTGAAAACCGGCTTCATGAATGACTGGCTGATGGACCTGATCCGCACCAGCAGCGACGCGGAATCACTGCTTGAAACGCTGGTACAGGCAGCCGGCATGACGCCAGGCAACACCCGCCTCGACCAAATCTGAGAACACCCCCGGGGTCCCCTCCCCATACCAGCCGGGGCCGCGGGACTGGCTTCGCCAGACCGCAGGCGCAGCGGCCCCCTCGGGGGGCAGGAAGCTACACGCAGTGAGCGACCGTGGGGGCCTATTTAAGCGTGGGGGCCTATCTAGACCGCCGCTTCGTCTTCTTCCCCGGTGCGGATGCGCACCACCCGCTCGACGCTGGTGATGAAAATCTTGCCGTCGCCGATCTTGCCGGTGCGCGCAGCACGCACGATGGCATCCACGCAGCGTTCCACGTCTTCGGTTTTCACCACGACTTCGACCTTGACCTTCGGCAGAAAATCGACGACATACTCGGCGCCACGGTACAGCTCGGTGTGGCCCTTCTGGCGGCCAAAACCCTTGACTTCAGTGACGGTCAGGCCGGTAACACCGCATTCGGCCAAGGCCTCGCGGACTTCTTCGAGTTTGAAGGGCTTGAGGACGGCGGTAATTTGTTTCACTGAATATCTCCATTCGTTCTAAATATCGTCAAAAAGGCATTTAGCGGCGTACGACGTGCAAGTGACTTCACCAGCAGGGGCCGCGGGACTGGCTTTGCCAGACCGCAGGCGCAGCGGCCCCCTCGGGGGGCAGCGCATTACACGAAGTGAAAAGCGTGGGGGCCCTATTCACTGCCGAAATTTGCTGGTAATAGGATAGCGCCAATCCTTGCCAAAGCTCCTGTGGGTGACCCTGATACCCACGGGCGCCTGGCGGCGTTTGTACTCGTTGATCCTGATCAGCTGGGCCACGCGCACGACCAGCGCGCGGTCAAACCCGGCAGCGGCGATGGCGTCCACGCCCTGATCGTTCTCCATGTAGCGCTCCAGGATGGCGTCCAGCACCTCGTAGGGCGGCAGGCTGTCCTGGTCGGTCTGGTCGGGCCGCAGCTCGGCGCTGGGCGGCCGCGTGATGATGCGCTCGGGAATCGGGTTGCTGCCCGTGCCGTACGGGTCGTTTTCGTTGCGCCAGCGCGCCAGGCGAAACACCGTGGTCTTCAGCAGGTCCTTGATGACCGCAAAGCCGCCGGCCATGTCGCCGTAGAGCGTGCAATAACCGGTCGCCATTTCGCTTTTGTTGCCGGTGGTCAGCACGATGGAGCCGAACTTGTTCGACAGCGCCATCAAAAACACGCCGCGGATACGCGCCTGGATGTTTTCCTCGGTGGTGTCTTCCTTCAGACCCTTGAACTCACCAGCCAGCGACGCCTTGAAGGCTTCGAACTCCGGCACGATGGAAATCTCGTCGTAGCGCACCTTCACGCGCTCAGCCATTTCGCGCGCATCAATCCAGGAGATGTCTGCCGTATAGGGCGAAGGCATCATCACCGCGCGCACCTTGTCGGCGCCCAGCGCATCCACCGCGATCGCCAAGACCAGGGCCGAATCAATGCCGCCCGACAGCCCCAGGATGGCACCGGGAAAACCGTTTTTACCGAGGTAGTCGCGCACGCCCAGCACCAGCGCGTCCCACAAGTCCGCCTCGTGGCTGCGTTCAGGCACCGTGCTTGCTATTAATTTAATAGCTGCTTGCGCTCGTCCCGCCTGAATTACAAACAGATTTTCCTTGAAACTTTCAGCCCTTCCGGCCAGGGCGCCATCGGCCTGCAGCGCAAAAGACGCCCCTTCAAAAACGATTTCGTCCTGCCCCCCCACCAGGTGCGCATAAATCAGCGGCAACCCGGTGGCTTGGGCCCGGACCTGCATCATCTGCTCACGTTCGCCGCCTTTGCCGACGTGAAACGGCGAGGCATTGATGACCGCCAGCAGTTCGGCACCCGCTTCCCTGGCCAGGCGTGCCGGCTCTTCAAACCAGGCGTCTTCGCAAATCAGCAGCCCGACGCTGACGGCGTCATCACCTTCCCCGGCCTGGAAGACGCAAGTGCCCTGCCCCGGCGTGAAATAGCGGCGTTCGTCAAACACCTGGTAATTCGGCAGTTCGCGCTTGGCATAGGTGTCGACGACGCGGCCCTCGCGCAGCACCCTGGCCGCATTGTGGCGCTGCTGCACTTCCACACTTTTGGTGCGCAGGCCCTTGCCGTTGTCGCCGTGGGTGGGCGTGCCCACCACCACTGTCAGGCCTTTTAACCCGGCCAGCTCGCGGGCCACCAGATTCACGGCATCATCACAGGCCTGGATGAACGATGGGCGCAAGAACAGGTCTTCTGCCGCATAGCCGCAAATGGCCAGCTCGGGCGTCAGCAGCAGCCGGGCACCGCCCTCATAGGCCGTGCGGGCAGCGTCGATGATCTTTTGCGCATTACCCGGCATATCGCCGACGCAATAGTTCAATTGGGCAACGCAGATTTTGAGTGGCATGTTGAAGTAGAACCCCGAAAACACGTGAAAAAGAACTCAAACGATTATGTCATTCGCGTGCTGAATTCACCGCTGGAGGTGAATGCGGCCGAGTGGAACGCCCTGCTGGCGGCGCAGAGCCCGGGCGAGCCCGCGAACCCGTTCATGCGCCACGAATACCTGGCCGCGCTGCACGAAAGCGGCAGCGCCACACCCGAAACCGGATGGACGCCGCGCTTTGTCACCCTCTGGCAGGGCAAGGCACTGGCAGGCGCCTGCGCGCTTTACCTCAAGGAGCATTCCTACGGCGAATACGTGTTCGACCACGCCTGGGCCAATGCCTACCAGCAGCACGGGCTTGAGTACTACCCCAAGGCATTGGTCGCCGTGCCGTTCACCCCCGTACCCGGCGCCCGCCTGCTGGCCCGCACAGCCGACGAACGCAGCCTGCTGATCAAGGCCCTGGTGGCCTGGTGCACCGAGGAAAACCTTTCGTCCCTGCACCTGCTATTTACCGCCGACGAAGATGTCACGGCCTGTGAAGATGCCGGGCTGATGCTGCGTCATACGGTGCAGTTCCACTGGACCGATAACAGTGCCCCCACGCTCGGCACTGGCGTGTCCTCGCTGCCCCCCGAGGGGGCTGTTCCGCCTAAGGGCGGCCTGTCGGCGGAACGTTCCTTGCCGCCCCGGGGATTCCGCGACTTCGACGACTTCCTGGCGTCGCTCAGCCAGGAAAAACGCAAAAAGATCCGCCAGGAGCGCCGCAAGGTCGCCGAGGCGGGCATCACGTTCCGCTGGTCACTGGGCAAAGACATCAGCAACGCCGACTGGGACTTTTTCTACCGCTGCTACGAGCGTACCTATTACGAGCACGGCAACGCGCCTTACCTGAGCCGCGACTTCTTCCAGCGCATGCAGGACACCATGCCGGAGAACTGGCTGCTGTTTGTGGCCGAGCACAACGCCGACGGCCAGCGCCAGCCCATCGCGACAAGCCTGATCGCCGTCAGCGCCCGCCCTGAAGGAGATCATGGCGAGGAAAGCGCCGAAAACCAGTCGCTGGTTGCTTACGGCCGCTACTGGGGCGCCCTTGCCCGTGTCGACTGCCTGCACTTTGAAGCCTGCTACTACCAGCCGCTGCAATGGTGCATCGAACACGGCTACCAGCGCTTTGAAGGCGGCGCGCAGGGCGAGCACAAAATGGCCCGCGCCCTGCTGCCCGTCAAAACCACCAGCGCCCACTGGCTGGCGCATCCCTCGTTTGCCGACGCGGTAGAGCGTTTCCTGGAGCGCGAAGGCGCCGGCATCGACAACTACATGCAAGACCTGGAGCGCCGCAGCCCTTTCAGGCAAGCTGCGCCACGCACTTCGGCTTGAGCACTGGCTTGCATTAGCCGCAGGCGCTACGTTTTTCATAGCTGCTTGCGCTCGCCCCTATTGGGCTTCAGGGACTTTTTTCATAAATCTTCTGTGCAAAGCACGCACTGGCCGCGCTCTCCCCCTTACCTGCAACCCCGTCATACCTGTCATCACACGGGCAATCTTTATTTGCTATAAAGCCCGTTCAAAGGAATTTCCATGAGCAACAAAAACCGCGCCAACGAACGTACGTACACCGTCAACCTCGTCGAATGCCCAACCCTGACCGCCGACGAGCGCGCAGCGGCCGAACTGCGTTTTCGCATGGCACTTGAATTCGCCTTGGGCGGCCCCGAATATGTACTGCCTTCGCTTCAGGCCTACATGCTGACGCAAACGCTGCACGAAGGCCTGCCGCTGGAGAACGCCTCAGAGGCGGAAGAACAGGTCATCGCGCTCTGGCAACACGCCGAGACCGACGCGATCCTGGCAGCGATGCGGCCGCTGGGCGACAACCTGGACAACGCGCGCTTCGAGATCCTCCCGCTTTGACCCCCTGGGCCGCTTGGCCGGCGGCCCGCTTCGCAGGGCAACCACCGCCGCCTGCGGTGAACGCGGAAACGCCGTAACGCTATCGTATTGATAGCTGCTTGCGCCCGCCAGTATTGCGCCAACGGTTCATTTCCCTTAAGCCACAGCTTGATTTAAGCTCTGTCTTTCACGCCTGTTTTCGAACGGTTTTCAAGGCGCCGGCGGCCACCTTGCCGCCGGCTCAAACCGCTATTTCCCCATGAATGCTCTCGTGACTGCTACACCCGAAAACCCCGAAACGCAGACTGCCGACCCTGCGCCCCTGCTGGGCCGTCCGCATGCCCGGCGCCTGCGCGAGGTCTACCGCTCCGCCGGCTGGCCCTGCCAGGACCTGCTGGAGATCGAACTGCTGGCCACCGGCATGCTGCAGCGCGTGGCCGGCCCTGCAGGCCACGAAACCCTGCGCGTGACCGATGCCGGCGTGGCCTACCTGGCCACCGTGCTCGTGCGCAACCGCTCGGCGCTTTCAAAGCACGAGGCACTGGTCGAACAGGTGGCCTGCGAAATGGTGCGTGCCGGCCGCATCACCTGGCGCGGCCTGGGTTTGCGTGCCCAGCTGCCGCCCGAAGAAGAAGGCGGCAAGGCTCGCTGGTGCATCGCCCGGCCCGACGTGTTTTCCATCCGCAACACCACCGTGCAGGAATATGTCGAACCGATCGTGCACGAGATCAAGGTGCACCGCTCCGACCTGCTGGGCGACCTGCGCCGCCCCGAAAAACGCGCCGCCTACCTCGACCTGGGCGGCGAGTGCTGGTATGTGCTCGGTTGCGACGCCAAGGGCCGGCCGATCGGCGATGCCAGCGAGGTGCCGCTGGAATGCGGTGTGATGGTGCTGGACAACGCGCGCCTGGCCGTTGCCAGGGCCGCGCCGCGGCGCACGCGCCAGCAGCTGCCGCTGGGCGTATGGATGGCGCTGGCCAAGGCGACGCCGGTAGCCGGGCTCAACGACGACGAACAGGGAATGCTCGGCGACTGCGAAGCTTGAACGCAATCACGGCCGCGCGCTGAGCTTGGCGTGACAGCGGCGGCTACGGCAAACCCTAGTGCCGCAACCCGTCCTGCTCGGTTAATGTCTCCCTCACGGAGACAACAACAATGAAATCCCTCACCGGCCTGGACGCGACCTTTCTTTACCTTGAAACCCCCGAGATGCCCATGCATGTGGGCTCGCTCAACCTGTGCGAACTGCCGCAGGGCTTCAAGGGCAGCTTTCACAAGGCGGTCAAAGCGCACATCGCCAAACGCATGCACCTGGCGCCGGTATTCAGCCGCAAGCTGGTGTTCATGCCGCTGGATCTGGGCCACCCGCTGTGGGTGGATGCCGACGAGGTGGATATCGACTTTCACATCCGCCGCGCGGACTCCGCCAAAAAACGGGCGACGCCCATGACGCTGGCCGAGGTGCACAAGCTGTGCGCGCAACTGCACAGCGAGGTCATTGACCGCAATTTCCCGCTCTGGGAGTTTTATATTTTTGACCGCATCCAGCTGCCCGCATCGCAAGGCGGCAAGGTGGTGGCGGGGTTTTTCTCGAAGATTCACCATGCGGCGCTGGACGGCAAGGGCGGCGTGATGCTGGCCAATGCCCTGCTCGACTTCAGCCCGGTACCGCGCGAGGTGCCACCGCCCGACCCTGCCCGCCGCCGCAAAACCGAGGCCGACCTGAAGCTGGGCAAGATGATCGGTTCGGTGTTTTCGAGTTCGCTGGGCCAATTGGCCAAGCTCGCCAAGGCACTGCCGTCCGCGGCCAGCACTTTTGGCAGCACGCTGGCAAAACAATCCACCACCAGTTCGGCCACGGGCATCAAGCCCAAAATGCCGATGAAGCTGGCGCCACAAACACCATTCAATACCGGCATCACCACGGATCGTGTCTTTGTGACGGCCACCCTGCCGCTGGCTGAATGCAAGGCCATGGGCAAGGCGGTGGGCGGCTCATTCAATGACGTGGTGTTGTGGATCTGCTCAACAGCGCTGCGCAGCTACCTCACGCAGCACCACAGCCTGCCGAAAAAATCGCTGGTGGCGGCCATGCCGGTGTCACTGCGCGAAGCCGGCGCCACCGACGCCAGCAACCTGGGCAACCAGGTGAGCATGAGCCTGGTGGAGCTGGGCACGCAGCTGGCGCACCCGCTCAAGCGCATGAACGCCATCATGGCATCGACCGCCAAGGTAAAAACATCGATGCAAAGCCTGAAGGGCCTGCTGCCGACCGACTACCCTTCGCTGCTGGCGCCGTGGCTGGTGGGCGGCGCGGCCAAAATGGCGCTGAACGCCTACGGCAAAAGCGGCATCGCCAGCCGCCTGCCCATGGTAGCCAACCTGGCGATTTCCAACGTGCCGGGCCCGCCGGTGCCGCTGTACCTGGCCGGCGCGAAGTTCCTGACCTTCCACCCGCTGTCCATCGTCATGCATGGGCTGGCGCTCAACATCACCATCCAGACTTACGCCGGCCATGTGGATTTCGGCATCGTTGCCGACAAGAAGGCGCTGCCGCATGCGAAGGATTTGGCGAAAGCAATCGAGGAGGCCTTCACTCAGGCCCAAGCCTTGATGGTGAGCACGGCGCCTGTTGCACCCGCCGCCACGGCGCCCGCGCCGAAAAAGGGGGCAAAAAAGGTCTCAGTTAAAACCGCAGTGAAGGCCGCCCCGGTAAAAACCCGCAAAGCCGCTGTCACGAACGCGACGAAAACCACGGCGAAGCGTCCACGTTAGAGAGACCTCTCTCTGTAAAAAACCGTAAGCGCCTCCATACTCTTTGAGTCGGAACTCCAACAAGACAATCAATGCTTCAAGCCATGGCAAGCCCGTCATCCAGGCGAAATCCGTCTTCATCCTCCCCTCAAGATCAAGCAGAAACGTCCCCGCACGATGTTCCGCCCAGCGCGTGGTTGCTGGCGCTTGAGTTGCGTGCATTCTGGGAATTCGGCGCATTGCTTCCCGCCTGGCCCTTGCTGGCCCGCGCGCCACGTGGCGACGGCCATGCGGTGATGGTGTTTCCGGGCCTGTCGGCCAATGACGCCACCACGGTGCCGCTGCGCCAATACCTGCAGTCGCTCAATTACAGGCCCTGGGGCTGGGAACAGGGCTTTAACTTCGGCCCGCGCGCCGGCGTGCTGGAAGAAGCCCGCGACAGCCTCGCCCGCACCTTCGACGCCACAGGCCGCAAGGTCAGCCTGATCGGCTGGAGCCTGGGCGGCGTGTATGCGCGCGAACTGGCCAAGGAGCTGCCGCACATGGTGCGCGGCGTGATCACGCTGGGCACGCCCTTCGCGGGCTCGCACAAGGCCACCAACGCCTGGCGCATCTATGAACTCACCAGCGGCCGCAACGTCGAGCGCGAATCCGAAAGCTACGATCTGCCGGCCGCCCCGCCTGTGCCGACCACCAGCATTTATTCGCGCAGCGACGGCGTGGTCGCCTGGCAGGCCAGCATCCAGGCAGCCAGTGCCACCCATCCGCAGACCGAAAACGTCGAAGTGCTGGCCAGCCATATCGGCATGGGCGTGAACCCCAGCGCCTGGTGGGCCGTGGCCGACCGCCTGGCACAGCCGGAAGGCCAATGGAAGCCGTTTTCGCGCGAGGACAAGGGCAAGCTGCACGGCCTGGTGTTCCCGGACCCTGCGCGAAAAGCGTAAGGCTTCAACGTGGCGCCGGGCGGCGGCGCACACCGTCCCACCCAGGCATAAAAAAAGCGCCTGCAGGCCACGCTGCAGGCGCTTTTTTACGTTTTCCTCATCGCCACCGCTATACTTTTTATAGCTGCTTGCGCACGGCCTGAGCCACTCCAGACACCAAAACGCTTAAGTTTTCGGGCCAGAAGCCAGGTTTCAAGCCTTGCCGGCCTTTGCATAGTTGGCAATGCCATCCGTGATCTCTTTTTTGGCCGCGTCCGGGCCTTCCCAGCCCAGCACCTTGACCCATTTGCCTTCTTCCAGGTCTTTGTAGTGCTCGAAGAAGTGCGCAATCGTCTTCAGGCGCAGCGGGTTCATGTCTTCAGGTTTTTGCCACTGGGTGTAGAGCGAGCATTTCTTGTCGATGGGCACCGCCAGCACCTTGCCGTCTTCACCGGCTTCGTCGGTCATCTTCAGGATGCCGATGGCGCGGCAGGTCACCACCACCCCGGGAATCAGGGGCACCGGGGTGATCACCAGCACGTCGACCGGGTCGCCGTCGCCGCTGATGGTCTTGGGCACGTAACCGTAATTGGTCGGGTAGTGCATGGACGTGCTCATGAAGCGGTCCACAAAAATCGCGCCGGACTCCTTGTCCACCTCGTATTTCACCGGGTCGGCATTCATCGGGATCTCGATGATGACGTTGAAGGATTCGGGAACGTTTTTGCCGGGGGAAACTTTATCGAGGGACATGGTCGCTTGAGTTCTTTATGGAAGGAAGAAGAAAGGAAGGGAAGAAAGGAGAAAAGAAGATTCTTAAAACACATGGGCTACCTGCGCAGCCGTGGCACAGGCCAACTGCTCGGTATTTACCCTCATTTTACTGATTCACACCTTACGGTTCTTAAAGTTGTCATGTTTTCACTGTAAATTGCGCGAGTTGGCCAATCGTCTTGTCTCTACGTAGACCAAGCAACGAGGAAGCAACGCAGCGGGGGTCAAGACACCATTTGCTAGCGTTGAAACCCCCTCCAAGCGAAAAACAACGTAGGAGATTTCTATGACAGGCAACTCAGCGCTTATTCTTGCGCTCGTCTGCGGGCTGGTCGCCGTGGGTTACGGCATCTGGGCTCGCAGCTGGATTCTTTCCCAGGATGCAGGCAATGCGCGCATGCAGGAAATTGCAGCCGCCATCCAGACCGGCGCCGCCGCCTACCTGGCACGGCAATACAAAACCATCGCCATGGTAGGCGTCGTCCTCACCGTACTGATCGGCTTTTTCCTTGATGGAAAAACCGCCATCGGCTTCGTCGTCGGCGCAGTGCTGTCAGGCGCTTGCGGCTTTATCGGCATGAACGTGTCGGTTCGCGCCAATGTGCGCACCGCCCAAGCCGCCACCAAAGGCATTGGCCCCGCGCTTGACGTCGCCTTTCGCGGCGGCGCCATCACGGGCATGCTGGTCGTGGGCCTGGGCCTTCTGGGCGTGACCGGCTTTTACTGGTTCCTGGTGGGCAATGGCAACTACACACCCGACCTCAAGCTGGCCAACCTGCTCAATCCGCTGATTGGTTTTGCTTTCGGCTCGTCGCTGATTTCCATCTTCGCCCGGCTGGGCGGCGGCATCTTCACCAAGGGCGCCGACGTCGGTGCCGACCTGGTGGGCAAGGTCGAAGCAGGTATTCCCGAAGACGATCCACGCAACCCCGCCGTGATTGCCGACAACGTGGGCGACAACGTGGGTGACTGCGCCGGCATGGCCGCCGACCTGTTTGAAACCTACGCGGTCACGCTGATCGCCACCATGGTGCTGGGCGCCCTGCTGCTCTCAGGCGCGGGCGCCACTGCCGCGGTCTACCCGCTGGCGCTGGGCGGCGTGTCCATCATCGCCTCCATCATCGGCTGCTTCTTCGTCAAGGCCTCTCCCGGCATGAAGAACGTGATGCCGGCCCTGTACAAGGGTCTGGCGATTGCTGGCGTACTGTCGCTGATCGCTTTCTACTTCGTCACGATGTGGTTGATGCCCGACAACGCCGTCACGGCAAGCGGCACGCAGATACGCCTCTTCGGTGCCTGCGCGGTCGGCCTGATCCTGACCGGTGCGCTGTGCTGGGTTACCGAGTACTACACCGGCACGCAGTACAAGCCGGTGCAGCACATTGCACAGGCCTCCACCACCGGCCACGGCACCAACATCATTGCCGGCCTGGGCGTCTCCATGCGCTCGACCGCATGGCCGGTGATTTTTGTCTGTATCGCCATCCTGACGGCGTATTCGCTGGCGGGCCTGTACGGCATTGCGATTGCCGCCACCTCCATGCTGAGCATGGCGGGCATCGTGGTCGCACTGGACGCCTACGGCCCCATCACCGACAACGCCGGCGGCATCGCCGAGATGGCCGACATGCCCCCCGAGGTGCGGGCCGTTACCGACCCGCTGGACGCCGTGGGAAACACCACCAAGGCCGTGACCAAGGGCTATGCCATCGGCTCCGCCGGCCTGGCCGCGCTGGTGCTGTTTGCCGACTACACACACAAGCTCGAAGCCTACGGCAACGTGATCAGCTTCGACCTGAGCAATCCCAAGGTCATCGTCGGCCTCTTTATCGGCGGCCTGATTCCCTACCTGTTCGGCGCCATGGCGATGGAAGCCGTGGGCCGCGCAGCCGGCGCCGTGGTAGTTGAAGTGCGCCGCCAGTTCCGCGACATCAAGGGCATCATGGACGGCACGGGCAAGCCCGAGTACGACACCGCCGTGGACATGCTGACCACAGCCGCCATCAAGGAAATGATGATCCCCTCGCTGCTGCCCGTGGTCGTACCCATCGTGGTCGGCCTGGCGCTCGGTCCCCAGGCACTGGGTGGTCTGCTGATGGGAACCATCGTCACCGGCCTCTTCGTTGCCATCTCGATGTGCACCGGCGGCGGCGCCTGGGACAACGCCAAGAAGTACATTGAAGACGGCCATCACGGCGGCAAGGGTTCCGAGGCACACAAGGCCGCAGTGACCGGCGACACCGTGGGCGACCCCTACAAGGACACAGCCGGCCCGGCCGTGAACCCGCTGATCAAGATCATCAACATCGTGGCGCTGCTGATCGTGCCGCTGGTGATGAAGTTCCACGGCGGTGAAGCCGCGGCGGCCCCGGCAGCACCCATGGCCGCGCCCGCTGCCATGAGTGCACCGGCCGCCACACCGACTGCACCCGCCATGCCGGCCCCCGCGCCCACGCAGGCGCCCAATGCAGCGGCTACCCCAACGCCGGCCGCACCAGCGTCACGCTAGACCGCTCCGGCCCATGCAAAAAGCCCTGCATTGCAGGGCTTTTTCTTTGGGCGGTGAGGACGAAGCTGCAAAGGTTCGTTGACTCAGGCTGGCATCCACTGGCTGGAACCCGGCCCAGGCAGCGCCAGATCCGGTGCGGCAGTCAGGCTTTCAAAGTACCTGATTTCGCGGAGTGCTTCGCTCAGTGTCATCTCTCCGGCATTCATCAGGCAGCCGGTCAGATACTCCGTCAAGGCGGTGTACTGCGCCAGCGTGGCCTTGGTTTCACTGTAAAGCCGCTCGCTCTGGGCTTCCATGATGCTGCGGGTTTCCTCGTCCGGCGGTGCCGTGCCGCCGTCCTTGAGGAGCGCGGCGTAATTCAGCCGGGTCTTGCGGTACATACCCATTTCAGCCACCGCATGGTGCAGCAGCCGCGTGACACGGGTGATGTCATTGTGGGCGCCGCCCGTGGTTCCGTCTTCGCCGAAGAAGATCTCCTCGTTCGCCATGCCGCCCAGCAGCACCCTCACCTCATGCTCCATGTCACCCTTGGTCTGCAGCAGGTTGCTGTCCTGCTTGTGCAGTACAAAGCCGAGGGCATTGTTGCGGGGGTTGGCCTTCAATGAAATTTTGATGGTGGTCATGTCGGCCAGCAGCGCGTTCCAGTTGTCGCCGGCCAGCTTGCGCCGGTGCTGGAAATCCATCAGGAAGTGGCCCCACTCATGCACGGCGATGATGCGCCGGTCACGCTCGCGCTCTTTGGTGGTGTTGTCGTTGACATTGCCCACCAGCACACGCTCGGCGGCCTGCATCAGGGTATGCGCGCCTATCATCTGACCCGCCTGCACCGCGATGATGCCGGCCTGGTTGACCATGGTTTCGAGGTCTGCCGGGCTGCAGCCTTCCGTCAGTTCGACAAAATGGCGCAGGTCCATGTCGGGCAGCACCTTGTCGGCACGCTGGCGCAGGTAGTGGCCGGTGATGGCCAGGCGCTCCTGCTGGTTGGGCATGCGGAAGTCGACCTTCATCTGGAAGCGGCGCAGCATGGCCTCGTCCATCTGCAGGTTGGCCGAATTAAAGTTGGACGCCACGATCCAGATGATTTCAGTATCCGATTTGGTCCGCACACCGTCCAGGATGGCCAGCAACATGTTCTGCGTATCGTCGTCATATTTGCGGTTGCCGCCGCGCCGCATGAAAAGGTCCTGCGCTTCATCAAGAAAGACGATGCAGCGTTTACGCCGCTTGGCCAGCGCCAGGATGCGCGACAAGGTGTTCGAGCCGCCGGCCACATAGCCAGTTTCAAGGTTGGCAGCTGAATGGAAAAGAATCGGCAGGTTCAGCTCTTTGGCGAGGTAGCTGGCCAGCTTGGTTTTGCCGGTACCCGCAGGGCCGCTGAACATCACGTTGAAAGGCTTGTTCACGCCATAAGCGGCGTACTCGAGGCGGCGCTCATATTGGTCGCGGATTTGCGCAACCTCGGCCTTGATGTCGTCCATGCCGACGAGGTCCGCCAAGTCGCCGCTGATCTGCCCCGGGGAAATGAACTTGAGGGATTTGCGCTGCCCGCCTGTCTGGTACCAGAGGAAGGCGATGAGCCCCAGCGTCAAGGTCGCTGATACCAGCGCGCTGGCACCGCCTTTCCAGGCATCCTGTTCGGATTGCGGACGTGCGTCACCGAAACGTTGCTCAAGGCGCGCCAGCATGTCCTTGCTCGCATCATCAAGCGCGCCCCGGGGCACGAAGGTGAGCTTGCCGCCCCAGGGCGCTGTGACGGCTTTGTCGGCCAGTATCTTGGTTTCCAAGTCCGAGGGGTAATAGGCGTACTGCCTGCCCTCCGATTCAATCAGCACAAAACGCTCGGAAACGGTCCACAAAATTGGCCGGTAAATGATGGTGATGCGCGTGACCGGATGGGCTTCGAGGAAGCTCAGGACCGACCCGCTTCCGAAGACGACCGGCAATGCGGTGTTGTAAGTCCAGGCCGCTTCAACTCCCGGCCCCGACGCGGCCATGGCCTTGACTTCCAGCGCCATTTTTTCCTGCCGCTCCAGGGTCGACCAGGCGTAATAAGCACTTGCCGGAATCATCAATGCCACGGCCAGAACGGCGAACTTCATGCCAAAGGCCTGGATCGACAACCAGTCGCGCAAACGGGCCACAAAGGCTTTGAACCAGGCCAGCAGGCTGGTGGTGGGCGCGTCGTCGCCGGGTGGGACATCGGCTGGGCTTTTGGTGGGATCAGTCATCGCGGTATGCGTCAAAAATGTGGACCCGCAGTTGCCGGCTGCCTGCCGCTGTCGTCACGCCAATACGGCCGGGCCGCTGCGTAACATGAGCACCGTTCCCTGCAGGAATTGGCAAGGTGCATGTGTAGGTTCAATCCTACATAAATGCCAATCCTGGCGCAGCAAAGGATTTGTAAATTGGCCGGGACACAACGCTGAGGCTGTGACAAACGCACGGTTTTGGGGAGCGTTACCTCGCGGACCGGCCTGCCCTCATGGCCCATTTCTGCCCGTGGGAGGAGGTAACCTCCGGCCAGGGGCAAATTCAGCACAATAGCGCCATGCAGCTCAACTACATCGCCAACACCTCCGTCGCATCTTCTTCAGGCAAAACCATCCCGATGATCGACCCGTCCGACGGGCAGGTGTTTGACGAGATCCAGCGCAGCAACGCGCACGACATTGACACTGCCGTGAAGAGCGCCCGGGAATGTCTGGAACTGGTGTGGGGCCGCTTCAGCGCCGCCGAGCGCGGGCGGCTGCTGATGCGGCTTTCCGCCAAGGTAGCCGAGCATGCCGAAGAACTGGCCATGATCGAGCAGCGCGACTGCGGCAAGCCCACCAAACAGGCACGCGCCGACGCGGCGGCCCTGGTGCGCTATTTCGAGTTTTACGCCGGCGCCTGCGACAAGCTGCACGGCGACACCATTCCCTACCTGGACGGCTACAGCGTGATGACCTGGCGCGAGCCACACGGCGTCACCGTCCATGTGATTCCGTGGAATTACCCGATGCAGATCTTCGGCCGCAGCGTGGGCGGCGCGCTGGCCGCAGGCAACGTCTGCGTGGTCAAGCCGGCAGAGGATGCCTGTCTGTCATTGATTCGCGTGGCGCAACTCGCGGCCGAAGTGGGTTTTCCGGCCGGCGCCATCAACATCGTGACCGGCTACGGCCATGAGGTCGGCGACGCGCTGGCCCGCCACAAGGGCATAGACCACATCAGCTTTACCGGCAGCCCCACGGTGGGCACGCTGATCCAGCAGGTGGCGGCCGAGCGCCATTGCCCCGTTACGCTGGAGCTGGGCGGTAAAAGTCCGCAAATCGTGTTTGCCGATGCCGACCTGGATGCCGCCATCCCGGCCATCATCAACGCCATCGTGCAAAACGCCGGGCAAACCTGCTCGGCCGGTTCGCGTCTGCTGGTGGAGCAGGCGATTTACGAACCCCTGCTGCTGCGCTTGGGCGAAGCCTTTGAAAACCTGCGCGTCGGCCCCGCCGCCATGGACCTGGACGTCGGCCCGTTGATCCGGCAAAACCAGCAGCAGCGCGTGTGGGACTTTTTAAGCGATGCGCAGGTTGCCAACATTCCCATGGTGGCTCAGGGCCAGATCGTCGACGAGGCGCCCGACACCGGGTTTTACCAGGCCCCCACCCTGCTGCGCGACGTGCCGGTGATGCACCGGCTGGCGCAGGAGGAAGTGTTTGGCCCGGTGCTGTGCGCGATGAGCTTCAAAAACGAGGATCACGCAGTGGAACTTGCCAATGCCACGCAGTTCGGCCTGGTCGCCGGCATCTGGACGCGCGATGGGGCACGCCAGTTCCGCATGGCCAAACGAGTCAAAAGCGGCCAGGTGTTCATCAACAACTACGGCGCCGGCGGTGGTGTGGAATTACCTTTCGGCGGCGTGAAGTCATCGGGCTACGGCCGTGAAAAAGGCTTTGAGGCCTTGCATGGCTTCACCACGCTGAAAACAGTGGCCATACGGCATGGTTAACCTGAGCTGAGCCGCGGCACCCAGCCAGGTTCACGACCCACCTGCAAGCCGCCACCATGGCGGCTCTGCGCTGTCAGCCTTTGATTTGCGCCGTCTTCACAACGCTTTCAGCTTTTGGCAAAAGCCGCGGGAAGAATGAAAGCTTGGGGGCGAGGAAAGTGGCGGCAAATAATTCACCGTTTCGCTGGCTGATCCAGCCGACACCGTTGAGCTGCACGTCATCACCCTTTCTCGTCACGGCGAATTCAAACCGCGCACCTTTTTCACCTGCAAATACCGAGGGCTCAACCTTGGTCATGCTGACGATGGAACCGTCGGCCGAATACATGATTTCGAAAAGATTGACCAGTTGGTCAAGTGGCATACCTGCCTGATAGGTTGGAACACGGGCGGCCTTCTGCCCGGCCGGCACACTGCCTGCAGGCCTGACCAGCAGTGCCTGGCCTGGCTTGATGGCCGCCCACAGGCGCAAATGGTCAAGCGTCAGCCCCTCCTGGGTCCACATGTCAAAAGGCTGCTTGGTGCCGGGAGGGGAAACCTTGTTCCAGGCGTCGGTCACCTTGACGGCCAGCCGGTTATTGACCAGTTGCTCACCTTCAACCTTGGTGATGGACATGCAGCCCGACAGGAAAGCGAAGGCAAGAAGGATCAGGAGTTTTTTCATGGTTTAAGTTCCGCAATGTAATTTTTAATAAGACCCGCATCCGCTGCCTCAGGCGCGACGGTGAGGTATTTTTCGAAGGCCTGTACGGCCGAGGCGGTGTCGGTCCGCTGCTTTTGCACCAGGCCGAGCGCCCTGAAAGCCTCGGCCGGAGCCTGTTCAAGAGCGGTCACGCGTGTCAGGTCGTTCAGGGACTCCTGAAGATCTTCCTTGCCTGCCCGCAACCGATACACCTCACCCCGCGCATACAGCGCCTGGCCATCTTCGGGATTGCGCGACAGCAGGCGATTGAACAGCACCAGGCTTTCTTCAAACTGGCCACGCCGGATTTCATCCTGCAGCCACCCGAAGCGGTGCCGGGACATAACCTGCTGATATTCCGCTGCACCCGTTTTACCGCCGCCGTCGCCTGCCAGGCGGAGCAGATCATCACGGCGCGTCTCCAGCGGGGGATGCGTCGCCATCATGGGACTGCGTTTGCCAACGTCTTCACCGCCCGTGATCTTGAGTTCGCCCAGCAGGTTGTCCCACACTTGCGCAGCCTGCCTGCCGTCGTAACCCGCCCGGGTCATGAGGCGCATGCCCAGACGATCAGCCCGCGTCTCGTGGTCCCGGGAAAAAGCGAAAGCGCCGGCCAGCGCACCAAGCTGGCCAATGGCGCCGACAAGGCCGAACATGCCGATGAACTGGGCAAAGGCGGCCCGGCTTCTCAGGTCCCGCAGGCGCTCCAGCGTGTGCCGTTCGATGTAGTGGCCGATTTCATGGCCCAGTACCGCAGCGAGTTGCGCCTCATTCTCCGCGCGCAGCAGCAAGCCGGTCCAGACCTGCATCATGCCGTTCGGCGCCATGCTGGCATTGAAGAGCGGCGTACGCACCACATGCACACGAATATCGGGGCAGTGGTCTCCCGCAAGACGGCATACCAAGTCTTGCAGATATTGGCTCAGTTGCGGGTCACGTACGGTAAATGGACTGCGCCGCAGGCGCGTTTCCTCGCGGTCCATCATTCCCCACAGGCCGCCCTCATCCGTTTCCAGCGCGGGGCGGGCAAAGCGCTCTGCGGGCAAAGGCGGGATGGAGGCAGCCGCAGGGTTCTCCTGGCCAAAGGCTGACAGGCCTGGCAACAGGGCGCCCATGCCCACGCAGTGCTTGCAGGCCGACCGCAAAAAAGCGCGGCGCCCGCCAGCCGGCATGCCCATCATCTGGCGACCGGAAAGCCCTTGAGAAGGGCTTCGATGGTTTCTTTGGCTGGCTCAGGTTCCCTCAGGTCACCTGAGGCCCGGCGCAAATCATTGAACCAGACAATCCGCCCGTTATTCAAATCGACCAGCGAGGCATAGCCAATCTGCGCGCCCCCGGCAATCCCAACGCCCAGCACAGCCATGGCGATCATCGCGGCCTTGCGCTCGCTGCTGGCATAGCTGTCGCGCATCCAGATGAACAGGGCGTAATCAGCCCCCGTCTTGTCCTTGAGAGGCTTGACGGCATCTCCGAGTGACCAGTTCAGGGCATCGTTCTTGGTGGGCAGCTTGAGTACACCACCAATCATGTGGTGCAGAAAAACAGATTGCGCGACAGCTCCGTGCAGGGAGTTGATGTCCGCGAGTTCGTCCATGTCTTTTTCTTCAAGCCCGATCACGTCAGAACCCAACTTGAGCTTGCTCGAAGCCAGACCGGACTTGACGTTTTTCTGGGCAGCCATGGTCCAGTCGGCCCTGGGCTCCTGCACGCCGCCGGCACCGATGGAAAAGAGCTCGAGGTCTGCGGGCACGACAACCAGCTTCGAGGCCGCTGCGCGTTCCGAGAATCCGGGTGCCAGGTTCTTGCTGGATTGTTGCGCGTGCGCTGTCCCCGCGAAAAGCACCAGCGCACACAAGGCTGCACCCGCACCGGTGCGGGCAAATTGATAACTCATGAAATCCCTCCCTTTTATAAAGCGCATTGTAGATGTAACTTCATGTTTCACGAATCCCGTCAAGCGAGAGAGACAGAGGGAAAACCCGCACCACCGTGATCAGCAACAATAAGCAATGGAAGCCGCACGCCACCGTACGGCAGCGTGCGCCGGCAGCAACCTTTACGAGAAAGACAAAATCATGCGGGTCAAGGACAAATCCATCATCGTGACCGGCTCCGGAGGCGGTATCGGGGAAGGCATCGCGCGGCGGCTGGCGGCCGAGGGCGCCAGGGTCATCGTCAACGACATCAATGTGGCGCTGGGCGAGAAAGTCGTCGCTGCCATCGTCAAGGCCGGCGGCACAGCTTCGTTCTTTGCCGCCGACGTCACAAAGTCCGCCGAGGTCAAGGCGCTGGTGGCTGCCGCTGTGCAGCGCTACGGCCGGCTCGACGTGATGGTCAGCAACGCCGGCTGGACGCACCGCAACCAGCCAGCACTTGATGTCAGCGAAGACGATTTCGACAAGTGCTACGCCATCAACGTCAAGAGCATTTACCTGGCTACCATCCACGCCACGCCGGTATTTCGCGAGCAAGGCGGGGGCAGTTTCATCAACATTGCGTCGACGGCGGGGGTACGCCCCCGTCCTGGCCTGACCTGGTACAACGGCTCCAAGGGGGCCGTCATCACGACCTCCAAGTCGCTGGCGGCCGAGCTCGGCCCCGATAACATCCGGGTTAATTGCATCAACCCGGTATTCAACCCCGACACAGGCCTCTCGGCCGAATTCGCGGGTGGCCCGCTGGATGAAGAACGCAAGGCGAAGTTTCGCGCGAGCATTCCGCTGGGACGTTTTTCGACCGCGCTGGATGTGGCCAATGCCGCGCTTTACCTGGCCAGCGACGAAGCGGACTTCATCAGCGGTGTATGCCTGGAAGTAGACGGCGCCCGGTGTGTGTAGAGCCCCCACGGTCGCTCACTTCGTGTAGCTCCCTGCCCCCCGAGGGGGCCGCCCGCCTGCGGCCCGGCAAAGCCAGTCCCGCGGCTCATGCTGGGTTTAAGAGTTCTGTGCGTAACCAGTGCGAGGTATTTCACCAATGGGTGCCGCGGAACCGGCTTTGCCGGGCCGCAGGCACCGTCCCCTGCAAGGGGAAAAGGGCTACACGAAGTGAGCCCGATAGGGGTGTGCCAATTTTTCGGCTTCGCCGGCCCCAGGCGCCGCCCCCTTGAGGGGGGAACGGGCTACACGAAGTGAGCCTGGACGGGGGTGAGCCAATCCCTCTTTGGGGATAAGGCCTGGTTTTAGTGCCCCAGCCGGGCCAATGGGGTAAATTCTCCCTTTGGGCTCCTCACGATGACGACCGACAAAATCATTCCGCTGGCAGATATTCGCTACGCAAGCCGCGTACCGCATATCCCTGCCCGGTTGTCTGCCCCGACGGGCCTGCTGAGCGACACGCTGGGCCGGCCGCTGCGGGATTTGCGCATCAGCGTGACGGATCGCTGCAATTTCCGCTGCAGCTACTGCATGCCGCGCGAGGTATTCGACAAGGACTACGCTTTCCTGCCGCAAACCTCGCTGCTGAGTTTTGAGGAAATCACGCGCCTGGCGAAGATTTTTGTGGCTCATGGGGTCGAGAAAATCCGGCTGACGGGCGGCGAGCCGCTGCTGCGCAAGCACCTGGAGATACTGATCGAAATGCTGGCGAAGCTGCAAACGCCGCAGGGCAAGCCGCTGGACATCACGCTGACCACCAACGCCTCGCTGCTCGCCAAAAAAGCCCAATCCCTCAAGGATGCTGGACTGCAGCGCGTCACCGTGAGCCTTGATGCGCTGGACGACACCATCTTCCGTCGCATGAACGATGTGGACTTTCCGGTAGCCGACGTGCTCAAGGGCATCGAAGTGGCGCAAAAGGTTGGCCTGGCGCCGCTCAAGGTCAACATGGTGGTCAAACGCGGCACCAACGACGCCGAGATCGTACCCATGGCCCGGCATTTCCGCCACAGCGGGGCGGTGTTGCGCTTCATCGAATACATGGACGTGGGCGCCACCAACGGCTGGCGCATGGACGAGGTCCTGCCTTCAGCCCAGGTGGTGGAACGCCTCAACGCCGAATTTCCCTTGGTAGCCATAGACCCCAACTACGCTGGTGAGACCGCCGAGCGCTGGCGTTATGCCGATGGCGCTGGCGAGATTGGCGTGATCAGCAGCGTGACCCAGGCTTTTTGCAGCGACTGCAACCGGGCAAGGCTATCGACCGAGGGCAAGCTGTTTTTATGCCTGTTTGCCAGCCAGGGCCAGGACTTGCGCGCCCTGCTGCGCGGCGGCTACGGCGACGACCAGATCGCGGCGGCTGTGGCCCATATCTGGCAAGGGCGCGATGACCGCTATTCGGAGTTGCGCGCTGCGATGCCCGCTGACACCAGCACACCCGATTCAAACAACGCCAAGCGCGTTGAGATGAGCTACATAGGCGGCTGATTTGACAACCCACGACCACAACACCATGCCCATCCACGCCGAAGCCATCACCGGCGTGATCCTCGCCGGTGGCCGTGGTTCGCGCATGGGCGGGGTCGACAAAGGCCTGCAGAACTTCAACGGCGTTCCTCTCGCCCTGCACACGCTGATGCGGCTGTCGCCCCAGGTCGGTGACGTGATGATCAATGCCAACCGCAACCTGTCCGCTTATGAATCATTCGGCGTTCCGGTGTGGCCCGACAGTACCGGGCTGGGCGAGTTTGCCGGGCCGCTGGCAGGATTCCTGACGGGCCTGGAGCGTTGTGAAACCCCTTACCTGTTGACTGTGCCCTGCGACACCCCGCTGTTTCCCGACGACCTGGTGGCACGGCTTGCCGAAGCACTTGCGCAGGACGGTGCTGACTTTGCCGTGGCGGCGGCGCCCGAAGAAGATGGGCAGCTCAGGCCCCAACCGGTGTTTTGCCTCATGGGTACCCACATGCTGGAAAGCCTGGTGCGCTTCACCCACAGTGGCGGCCGCAAGATAGACGCCTGGACGGCGCAGCACAAAACAGCCGTCGTGCCGTTTGACAAACCCGGCGACGACAGCCGCAGCTTCTTCAACGCCAACACACTGGCCGAGCTGCACCAGCTGGAATCCCGCCAGCCGTGAAAACACTCGACCAGATTGCCGCGGAGCTGCAAGGCTACGACCCCCAGGCCCTGTCTGCCGACCAGGTATTGGACTTCCTGTCGCGGCTGGTTATGCCGGTGCAGGAGCAGCTCGAGTTGCCCTTGATGGAGGCTTTCGGGCGGGTGCTGGCCCAGGATGTGGTTTCGCCGTTTGACGTGCCGCCGCACGACAACTCTGCTATGGACGGTTATGCCTTCGATGGTGGGCAGTTGGCTGCAGGCAAGGCGCTCGAGCTGCAGGTGGCCGACGGAACAGCGCTGGCGGGCAAAGCCTGGCAAGGCAGCGCCGGGCCAGGCCAGTGCGTCAAGATCATGACCGGCGCCATCATGCCCTCCGGCCTGGACACCGTGGTGCCGCAGGAGTTTGTCACCCTGCACCAGGATGGCCAGGGCTCGCGCATCAGCATCCCGTCGGGTTTGCTCCGGCCCGGCGACAACCGCCGGCTGCGCGGCGAGGACCTCATGCAAGGCCGGCCGGCGCTATTAAAAGGTGAGCGTATTACGCCCGCCCGCCTTGGGCTTGCAGCCTCTTTGGGCCTTAAAACACTGGCCACCTGGCGGCCGCTGCGGGTGGCCTACTTCTCCACTGGCGATGAGATTTTGTCGCTGGGCGAAGCACCGCGCGAAGGCGCGGTGTATGACAGCAACCGCTACACCGTCTTCGGCATGCTCAGCCGGCTGGGCTGCGAGGTCATCGACATGGGCGTGGTGCGTGACGAGCCGGCGCTTCTGGAGGCCGCATTCAAACGCGCGGCAACCGAGGCCGACGCTGTCATCACCTCCGGCGGTGTCAGCGTGGGCGAAGCAGACTTCACCAAGGCCATGATGAAGAAGCTGGGCGACGTGGCTTTCTGGCGCATTGCGATGCGGCCAGGCCGGCCCATGGCCGTGGGACGGATTTCAATAGAGAAATCGACCTCTAACCCAATAGTTACAGGCGCAAGCAGCTATGAAAAAGATAGCGCCCCACACTCATACCCAAATCCCAACCCCAACGGCGCCATCCTTTTTGGCTTGCCCGGCAATCCCGTTGCGGTGATGGTGACGTTCCTGGCCTTTGTGCGCCCCGCCCTGCTCCAGATGATGGGCGCCAGCGCCGCGCCGGCGCCGTTGCTCAAGGCACGCAGCCTGGAGCCCATTCGCAAGAAACCGGGGCGTACCGAATACCAGCGCGGCTGGGTATCCACCGCGCCCGACGGCTCCCTGGAGGTCCGGACCACCGGCAGCCAGGGCTCGGGCGTCTTGCGCTCCATGGCCGAGGCCAACGGCCTGATGGTGCTTCACCATGCGCAGGGCAATGTCGCTGCAGGGGACCCGGTTGACGTCCTCATGTTTGAGGGCGCCCTGTAAATCCCTTGAATGCACGGCGCTGGCAGACCCTAGTCGTTCCGGGTGCCCGTTAACGGGGGTAGGTCTTCGTAGCCGAAAAAATAGGGCACAACCCGAAAGCTCATCAGCAAGCCGCCGTTTTCCGGCGTTGCGTTCAGGCGTTCGTAGTCATGCGCGGCCAGGTGCTGTATTTTTGCGGCATCGCGCTGCCGGCTGAAAACATCATGACGCCACTGATAGACCTCACTGAGTTTTTCCTCGTAGGTGTAGTGGTGGTCGTTGTCGTTGTAATAGTCGTCAAACCGGTTGCCGCCCAGATAGATGGCATTGGAGCCTTCATACCCCGTTTTCTGGCTGGTGCGCTGGTCGGTGTTCAGAAAATAAGCCCAATCGCCCGGGACAAAGTTGCCGGCGGCAACACCGCCCACCATGCGCAAGACCTTGCCTGGCCGTTCAAGCTCCAGCGGATCAAAATCCGTTTCAAAACTCCACATACGGCCGGGTTCCAGGTCAACCAGCGGCTCACCATCGGCCAGTAATCGCCGCTCCACGCCTTGCGCCCTGCCCACGTCCTTCTTGACGCGGCGGAAGTAATCCAGTGCACCCTGGGCGAATACCACCTTGGTCGCGGCGTAGCAGCCTATCTCGTATTTCCCCTGCTCAAAAAACATGTCATTGAGGGCTTTGTGCAAAGGGGTACGAAGCTTGGGCGTTCCATTGATCCAATAGCGGGCATTCCACTTGGCAGGGCCACCCTCTGGCCAGCCCCATTCCAGCACCTCTGCCCAGATCACGGTGTTCTGGCGAATCCCGACATGGTCGGCCAATGCCTGCACATCGCAAGCCTTTCCCCTGAATTCGGTCAATCGGCCCGGGTGCAAAAGGGCCAACAGGATTTCTTTTTTGGAAACCGTCTTGAGCTTGCGTGTCTTGTTGTTTCTCACCGGCACCAGCACTACCTCGTCCTTGATCGCCAGCTCCGGGCGTTGCGCCAAAAACAGGGTGCTCACGGCCGCGCCTGAGCCCAGCAGGGAATACGTCATGGTGCCCCGCGGCTTGTCGACAGTTTCCTGAACCAGGCGGGCTGGAATGCCGAGCTGCTGGAGATATCGGAACATGTGGGGGCCGAGCCGCTCCAGCTGGGACGGTGAACAGAAGAACTGCACGCCATATGCGCCCGTTCCAGGCGCTTCCTGGGCTTGCGCAGAAGCCGTATGGGCCAGCGCAAGCAGGAACGGAATCAGGAGAAAAGAAGCAACTGTACGGATTCGGCCCGCTGGGTTTGCGGTCAAACCGGTTTTCTCATCAGCATGCCAGGGACCCGGCCTGGGGCACGCGGTTCCTCATGATCATTTCGCCACGTACTCCGGGTGTTCAAGGTGTTCATCGGGTTGCTCCCTGGCAATGGCCTTGTTGGCCCCTGGGACCGCCTTGCGGGCAAACAGCGTGTACATGGTGGGCACCACAAACACAGTGAGCAAAGTGCCCAGCGACATGCCCCCCACGATAACCCAGCCGATCTGCGTGCGGCTTTCGGCACCCGCGCCCTTGGCCAGGGCCAGCGGCAAGGCTCCCAGCACCATGGCACCAGTCGTCATCATGATGGGGCGAAGGCGCTGCGATGACGCCTTGACCAGCGCGTCGATCATTTCCATGCCCTGCCCGCGCAACTGGTTGGTGAACTCCACAATCAGGATGCCGTGCTTGGTGATCAGGCCAACCAGCGTGATCAGACCAATTTGGGAATACACATTGAGAGAGCCGCCCGACCATTTGAGTGCCAGCAAGGCCCCGATCATGGACAGCGGCACCGACAGCATGATGACCAGCGGATCGATAAAACTTTCAAACTGTGCGGCCAGCACCAGGAAAATAAACACCAGTGCCAATACAAACACAATGGCCAGGGCGCCCTGCGAGTTTCTGAACTCGCGCGAGGTGCCGTTCAGGTCGGTGCTGTAGCCGGTCTTGAGCACCTTGGCGGCGGTCTGGTCCATGAACTTGAGCGCTTCGCCCAGCGAATAGTCGCCCGCAAGGCTGGCCGTGATGGACACCGAGCGACGCTGGCCGAAATGGTTCAACTCGCGAGGTGACACGCTTTCACGCACCTTCACCAGTGCCGACAGCGGAATCATCGCGTCGTTGCGGCCCCGCACATAAATGCGGTCGATGTCTTCAGGCGTGGTGCGGCCGCTGGCTTCGGTCTGCACGATCACGTCGTACTGCTCGGCATCGCGCTTGTAGCGCGTTACGTTGCGCCCGCCCAGCAGGGTCTCGATGGCCTTCGCGACAACCTGGACGCTGACGCCGAGGTCGGCCGCCTTGTCCCGCTCTACCTCAATGCGCAGCTCTGGCTTGTTCAGCCGCAGGTCTACGTCGGGCGAGACGATGCCGGGGTTTTTGGCGATCTCTTCCAGCATCTGGCGCACCACGGTGTTCAGGTTCTGGTAACTGTCGGAGGTCTGGATCACAAAATTGAGCGGCCGTTCGCGAAAGCCCTGCCCGAGGGACGGCGGTGTGATCGGAAAGGCGGTAACACCGGGCAGTGCGTTGAATTTGGGCTGCAGCTCGCGTGCCATGTCGATGGTGGAGCGCGTACGCTTGTCCCAGTCGACTGTGCGGTACACCACGCTGGCCTGCGCCACCGTCGGGTTGCCCACGTTGGCAAAAATACGGTCGAACTCGGGAAAGGGTTCACCCATTTTTTCCAGCGCCCTGGCATAGCGGTTGGTGTAGTCCAGCGTGGCGCCGTCAGGGGCATTGACGTTGGCCAGAATTACCCCGCGGTCTTCAATGGGCGAAAGCTCCTGCTTCATGCTCGGGAAAACCAGTGCAATGGCCAGGGCACTGAGCACCATCACGCCGATAACAAGCCAGCGGGCCTGCAAGGCCATGCCTTTGAGCCGCTGGGCCAGCGAGGGCCGGCCGGCAGGGTCAGCCTCCGCCACGGGCACGTAACGTGTGGTGACGACCCAACGCAGCACTGAGCCGTAGCGGTCGGAGATCGACGTCAACGCCCGTTCCATGAACCGGTCAAAACGATTGGGCTTGGGATTGTGCTTGAGCAGTTGGGTGCACATCATGGGCGTCAGCGTCAGCGCCACAAAGCCCGACACCACCACCGCACCGGCAAGCGCCAGGGCAAACTCCACGAAGAGCCGCCCGGTGCGGCCCGGCGTAAACGCCAGCGGCGCATACACGGCTACCAGCGTGGCCGTCATGGTGACCACGGCAAAGCCGATCTCACGCGCGCCCTTGATGCCGGCCGAGAACGGGTCCATGCCCTCCTCAATGTGCCGGAAGATGTTTTCCAGCATCACGATGGCATCGTCCACCACCAGGCCGATAGCCAGAACCAGCGCCAGCAGGGTCAGCGTGTTGATGGTGAAGCCCGCCAGCGCCATCATGCCGAAGGTGCCGATCAGGCTCACCGGGATGGTGACGATGGGGATGATGGAGGCACGCAGGGTGCGCAGGAACACAAAGATCACCAGGGCCACCAGCACAATCGCCTCGGCGATGGTGTGGTACACGTTGTTCACGGAACGGTCGATGAACACCGAGTTGTCGTTGGCGACGTCAATCAGCATGTCGGACGGCAGGTCGGCCTTCAGCTTGGGGAAGGCCTCCCGCACACCCCTGGACAGGTCCAGCGGGTTGGCCGTTGCCTGGCGGATGACGCCGACTGCCACAGCGGAGCGGCCGTTGAGCCTGACCGCCGTGCGCTCGTCGGCCGCGCCCTCCTCCACGCGCGCGACGTCACGCACCTTGACGGAAAAGCCGTTCACATTCTTGATGACGATCTCGCGAAACTGCGCGGGCCTGACGAGGTCAGTCTGCGAGGTCACGCTGAATTCGCGCTGCTGGGACTCGATGCGGCCGGCCGGCAGCTCGAGGTTGCTGCGGCTGATGGCGTCTTCCACGTCCTGCGTGGTCAGCTTGTAGGAGGCAAGCTTGTCGGTATCCAGCCAGACGCGCATGGCGTACTTGCGCTCGCCAAAGACGCGCACGTCGGCCACGCCGGTCACGGTCTGCAGGCGCGGCTTGACGATGCGGTTGACCAGGTCGTTGATCTGCAGCGGCGTCAGTGAATCGCTGGAAAAAGCCACCTGGATGACCGGAAAGGCATCGGCCTCAACCTTGGCGATCACAGGCTCTTCAATCGCCTGAGGCAGCCGGTTGCGCACCCGCGACGTACGGTCGCGTACTTCAGCGGCAGCCGAGTCAGCGTCTTTTTCGAGCCTGAAACGCACGCTGATCTGCGCCTGGTCGGCACGGCTGATGGAGGTGATGACGTCGACAGCATCAATGCCTGCGATGGAATCTTCCAGCGGCTTGGTCACCTGCGTTTCTATGACCTCCGCGGATGCGCCTGCATAGCGCACGCTCACGGTCACAACGGGTTCATCGATCTTGGGATACTCACGCACCGAAAGGCGGTTGAAGCTCACCGCGCCAACCAGCACGATGAGGAGGGACAGCACGGTGGCAAAGACCGGGCGGCGTATGGAAACTTCAGCGAGTTGCATAAGGGCCTGTGGGGGCTATGGCGCGGCTGCCGCTCAAGCGGGGTCGCGCGCTGGCGGGCCGGCCGGGCGGCGTTCGGCTGGGGCCACGCTACGCACCGGCACCAGGGCTCCTGGGGCCTCCGACACCACCACGCCACAGGGGTTGGGGCCTGCCGGCGGCGCTTGCGGTGCGGCGGCCACAGCTTTGGCCGGCGTGGCCGCAGCCGCAGGGGCCGTTGCGGCAGCTGCCGCGGGCGCAGTACCGGCAGCGGCAGCTTTTGCGTTGCCCGCGCGGGCAGAAGCATTTGCGGCCAGATCCACCACGGCCACCACGGTGCCGTCACGCTGCACGCGCTGCTGGCCGGTCGCAACCACCACGTCGCCGGACTCCAGGCCTTCGAGGATCTCGACCTTGCCGGGGCTGCGCAGGCCGACCTTGACTTCCACGCGCTTGGTCGTGCGGGTCTGCTCGTTCGGGCCTTCCAGCAGCTTGATGACGAACTGCCGGCCGCCCTGCGGGACAATCGCTTCCTCGGGCACCACGCGCGCGTTCTCGCGCACGCCGAACACCGTGTTGACCCGGGCGAACATGCCGGGCCGCAGCTGCAGCTGGCGGTTGTCGATGCAGCCGCGGATGCCAATGGAGCGGCCATTGGCGTCGATCAGCGGGTCGATGGCCTGGATTTGCGCGTTGTATTTGCGCCCTGGCAAGGCGTCGATGTCGAGGACAGCTGTCTGGCCGCGCCTGACCTTGTTCTGGAAGCGTTCGGGCAGCCGGAAATCGACAAAGATGGCCTCGATGTCCTCGATGTTGACGATGTCCGCGCCGTCTTTCAGGTAGTCGCCCACGTTCACGAGCCGGATACCGGCGATGCCGTCAAATGGCGCGACGATCTTCAGCCGCGCGGCCGTGGCCTTGGCCAGCGACAGCTTGGCCTCGGCCACCTGCAGGTTGGCGGCGCTTTCATCGAGCGAGCGCTGGCTGATGAAGTTTTGCGCCACCAGTTCCTGGTTGCGCTTCTGGTTGGCCCGCGCGATCGACAGTTCGGCCTGGCTTTGCTGCACCTGCGCCAACGGCAACTGGTCGTCGAACTGCACCAGAACCTGGCCTTTGCGCACACGCTGGCCATCGGTGAAATTGAGCTGGGTGATGCGCCCGCTGACCTCGGGGCGCAAGACCACGCCGCGGCGCGAACGCAAACTGCCCACGGCCGAGGTGTCATCCGACAGTCTGGCGAGTTCCACCTTCGCGGCTTCCACGGTCACCGGTTTTCCAGCGGCGGCGCCGTTGGTGCCATTGCCGGCGCCCTGGCCCGTCGAGGCAACCGGAGAAGACTCGGCCGCACCGCCCTGCGCCTTGGGTTTTTGCAGCCACCAGGCAGCACCCGAGGCGACCGCTATGCCCGCTACCGCGACCGCTGTGTAAATTGCTTTTGATGCCATGGGGAGGAAAACTTGTTATACAAAGAGATACAAACTTCCAATGTAGCAGGACACCATGGCGCGCGCAGCCTTTTTCTGGCCTCTGCGCAGGGTGAGCGCGGTAGCTTTACAACGGCTTTACCAAACGGCGCGGGCGAGCAAAACGGTGCGGATGCTATGTACGCTTATGGTGCGTTCCGGAAGGCGCAGTTTTTTTGTGTGGGCCAAGGCTGTTTGGTGCGTGTTTTGCGCACATGTTCCCACCCCGGCTTCAGACTCCCTGACAGGTCTTTGTTACAAGCGGCCGAGCGCGCGTTCCACGCCTTTGTTGGCCAGTGCGTCGGCACGCTCGTTGCCGGGGTCACCGGCATGGCCCTTGACCCAACGCCAGTCGATTTTGTGGCCGCTGGAGACGACAAGGGCGTCCAGGCGCTGCCAGAGATCCACATTCTTGACCGGCGCCTTGGCCGCTGTACGCCAGCCCCGGGCTTTCCAGCCGTGAATCCACTCGGTAATGCCCTTGCGTACGTATTCGCTGTCCAGGTAAAGCGTCACGCTGCAGGGCCGCTTCAGCGCCGCCAGCGCCTCGATGACGGCAGTCATTTCCATGCGGTTGTTGGTAGTGCCAAGTTCGCCGCCAAATAGCTCTTTTTCGGTGCCGCCCATTGCCAGCAGCGCCCCCCAACCTCCGGGGCCGGGGTTTCCCTTGCATGCGCCGTCGGTATAGATCACGACGTGTTGTGGTTGTGGCGTTGTGCCTGTTGGTGTGTCGGTCATGCGTTACAAATGCTCCCGGGAAGCTCCAAAGAGCAGCCGGTGGTTAAAGAAAATCAGGCAGGCGGCTGAGAGCGGGATGATCGGGTGAGCGGCTCCTTGTTGGCTATCGCGGCGGGTGCCGTCGCCGGCGCCCTTCGCGCCTTCCAGGCGGGCTCAAGCAAGCGGACTCCCCGTACACGCTTGACCGCCGCGAGGAAATAAACAGCGCCAAAAATTGGCCACCAGCGTTCCCCCGCCGCATCCATCCACTCGAACCGGTCCAGCCAGGCCTGACTTGTGAGCGCCGGCCGGTAGCAGCCGAAGCGCCCCGACTCTACCTCAAAGTCCAGCAGCCTCAGCCAGTCGCGAAGGCGCCAGTAGCCGATGAACTCGCCTGTTTTGGGAAGAAACAGGTTGTCATACCCCCAACGCTGGTAGATGTGGCCGCGGCGCTGGCGCAGCCCCCACAAGCTGGTCGGGTTGAAGCCGCTGATGACCACCCGCCCTTCCGGAACAAGTACCCGGCTCACCTCGCGCAGGCTGGCATGCGGGTCGCTGCTAAGTTCGAGCGTGTGCGGCAATACCACCAGGTCCAGGCTGTTCTCCGGGAATGGAAGTGCTCCCGCATCGGTCAGGAGCGCCGCGCGCCGGGAACTTGCGGCCGTGCGGCCGCTCGTATCTGTAGCCGGGGACTTTCCGGGTTCAGATGGCGGCGGCAATGAATCCAGCGCCAGCCATTTGTGCGGCATGCGATTGGCTTGCAGGGCGTCGAGCTCCGGCAGGCCCAGTTGCAGGGCGTGGTAACCAAAAACGTCACCGACGGCCTGGTCAAAATGCGTGCGCTCCCAGTCCAGAAGATAGCCACCGGGAGGGGTCTTCAGCCAGTCCGTCAAACCTATAATTTCAGAGCTCATTGAGACCACTGTATGTATTTGATTCCCATTCCTGCCTTTGACGACAACTACCTCTGGTTGTTGCATGACGGCAGGCGCGCCCTGGTCGTGGACCCGGGAGATGCCGGGCCGGTGCAGCGCACCCTGGAGCAGCATGCGTTGCAACTGGAGTCGATTCTAGTCACGCATCACCATGCAGACCATACAGGCGGCGTAGATGCCCTTCGCGAGGCAACAGGTGCTCAGGTCTGGGGCCCGGCCACCGAACACATTCCGCGGCCATACACGCCCCTCAGCGGTGGCGACACAGCGAAAGCCCTTGGTCTTAATTTTCAGGTGATTGATGTACCTGGCCATACCGCAGGCCACATTGCTTTCTACACGCCCGAGGTGAACGGCAGGCCGCTGCTGTTTTGCGGCGACACGCTGTTCTCGGGAGGCTGCGGACGTTTGTTTGAGGGTACACCGGCGCAAATGCTGACCTCGCTCGACAAGCTGGCTGCGTTGCCCGGCAACACCGTCGTCTGTTGTACCCATGAATACACACTCAGCAATCTGCGCTTTGCCATGGCGGTCGAGCCGGAAAACACCGACCTGGCGGCGTATCAGGCGCAATGCGTTGCGCTTCGCACCCAGGAAAAGCCGACCTTGCCGACCTCTGTGGCCCAGGAATTGCTGATCAACCCCTTCTTGCGGACCCGCCAACCCACTATCATGGCTGCTGCCCGGCACTTTGATGCGTCGGCCCGAGACGACAACACCGTATTTGCCGCCATCCGGCAGTGGAAAAACCAATTCAAATGACGCCACACGACCGAACCACTGCAGCCGCTCCTCTTCCCAAACTCATCAATTTCCGTATTGTTCCGCTGGCGTTTCTGCTTGTGGCGACGCTGCTAGCGGGCTGCGCCACACAGCCACCCGGCATGCCGGGTGACCCGGTCCTCACAACAGGAACAAGCCCCACCGCCAAACCGCAAGTGCCGGGCGGTCCGCTTCAAGCCATCACACCAGGTCAGATCGGCTCTTACCAGATCGCCTCCACGGAACCTCCCAAGGAACTATGGGACCGTATTCGCCGCGGCTTCGCCATGCCCGACCTGCAAAATGAGCTGGTGACGGATCGCGAGCAGTGGTATGCCAGCCGGCCGGACTATATCCTGCGCATGACCGAGCGCTCCAGCAAATACCTTTTTCATATCGTTGAAGAACTCGAGCGCCGCCAGATGCCGACGGAACTGGCCCTGCTGCCGTTCATCGAAAGCGCTTTTAACCCGCAAGCCGTTTCCAGCGCCAAAGCCGCCGGCATGTGGCAGTTCATGCCGGCCACCGGTAAATATTTCGACCTGAAGCAAAATGCTTTCCGTGACGACCGGCGCGACGTACTGGCTTCCACCCGAGCAGCGCTGGACTACCTGCAAAAGCTGCATGGCATGTTTGGCGACTGGCATCTGGCGCTGGCGGCCTATAACTGGGGTGAAGGCAGTGTGGGCCGCGCCATTGCCAAAAACCAGAGAGCGGGACTGGGCACCAGCTACACCGACCTGAACATGCCGGCAGAAACCCGGCTCTATGTGCCCAAGCTGCAGGCCGTCAAGAACATTGTGGCCAATCCCCAGGCATTTCGCACCGAGCTGCCGTTGATCGAAAACCACCCTTATTTTCAGCAGGTGCTGATCACACGCGACATTGATGTGGCCCTGGCCGCACGCCTTGCCGACGTCAAGATTGAAGACTTCAAGGCACTGAACCCTTCGGCGCACCGCCCCGTCATCATTGCGGCGGGGACGCCCCAGATCCTGCTTCCCTGGGATAACGCTACGGTGTTCCAACGTAATTTCGAGGCCTACACCCAGGGGCAATACGCCAGCTGGACCGCCTGGTCAGCCCCCAGCACCATGAACCCGGCCGAAGCGGCGCGGCGTACCGGCATGAGTGAAGCCGATCTGCGCAGCGTCAACAACATACCGCCGCGCATGCTCATCAAGGCCGGTTCGACCTTGCTGGTGCCGCGTTCAGCCAAGGTTGAAAACGACGTTACCAGCCACGTTGCGGATACCGCGCAGGTCTCGTTCGCTCCTGAAGTCGTGACGCGCCGCACCACCGTCAAGGCCCGCAAGGGCGAGTCGGTCGCGACCATTGCCAAGCGCTACGGCCTGAGCGCTGCCAGCGTTGCCGAATGGAACAATGTCAGCACTTCCAGCGCTTTCAAACTGGGCCATCAGGTGGTGGTTTTTCTTCCGGTCAAAAGCCACGCCTCCAAAAGCCAGGCCTCAGCCTCCAGCCGCAGTCGCGGCAGTTCCGCGAAAGTGACCAAACGCAGCAATACCAAGACGGTCGTCAAGTCCAAAAAACGTTGACGCTCCGGAGCACGCACTTCAGCAGTCACCAACTGCGGGCTGCTGCTACAGCTTGAACGAACCGCTGCCGAACAGCCCGATCAGGCCGATGACAATCAGGTAAATCGCCACGATGTAATTGAGCAGGCGCGGTATCAGCAGGATAAGGATCCCCGCGATGAGCGACACGATGGGGCCGATGCTGAGTGAAAGATTCATGGTGTGTCCTTGGAGTGAAGCCGGCTCGCCGCTGCTGCGCATGGCAGAAGCGGTGCAGGCAGCCACGACTTTAAGGAGCCGCCCGGCCACAGGCTGTAGGACGACAGGAAGAGTTGCGGTACAGGGAAAACGTCAGAGTTTTTCTGTCTCACCGGTGCGCGGCTGCCATTTCATGAGCCGCTTCTCCAGCTTGCCAACAATGCCGTCCAGCACGAGGGCGAACGCCGTCAGCACCACGATGCCGGCAAACACCGTGTTCACGTCAAACGTGCCCTCGGCCTGCAAAATCAGGTAGCCCACTCCGCGCGCCGACCCCAGGTATTCACCCACGACGGCTCCGACAAACGCCAGGCCCACAGAGGTATGCAGGCTGGAAAACACCCAGCTGGTCGCGCTTGGCAGGTACACCGTGCGCAACAGCTGGCGCTGGTTGGCGCCCAGCATGCGGGCATTCGCCAGCACCACCGGGCTGACCTCTTTCACACCCTGGTAAACATTGAAAAACACGATGAAAAATACCAGCGTGACCGCCAGCGCTACCTTGCTCCAGATGCCAAGGCCAAGCCACAGCGAGAAGATCGGCGCCAGAATCACCCGCGGCATCGAGTTGGCGGCTTTGATGTAAGGGTCCAGGATCGCGCTGGCCGTAGGGGCCAAGGCCAGCCACAGCCCGCAGGCCAGGCCCAGCGCCGTGCCTATTCCGAAGGCCAACACAGTTTCCAGCAGGGTGGTGCCCAGATGAAGGTAGATGTCGGCGTTGCCTGCCAGTCCATCGGGGAACAGGCCGCTCGGCCCGAAACCAAAGGGCATGAACCAGCTCCATATCTTGCCGGCCACCTTGATCGGCTCGCCCAGGAAAAAAGCAATTTTCTGGTCGCGCGACGCCAGGTGCCAGCCGATCAGAATGAATACCAGCAAACCGACTTGCCATGCGCGGAGATTGCTTTCAGAGGGCTTGAGATGGCGCCACATGATCAGGCTGCCTTCTTGAGTTGCTGTGCATAGCCTTTAAGCACTTCATCGCGCAGCACGTCCCAGATCTGTTTGTGCAGCTCCACAAAACGCGGCTGGCTGCGCACCTCCGCCACGTCACGCGGGCGCGGCAGGTCAATCGGGAATTCGCCGATGGGATGCGTGCCGGGGCCAGCCGACAGCACCACCACCCTGTCGCTCATGGCAATGGCTTCGTCCAGATCGTGCGTGATGAACAGCACCGCCTTTTTCTTGGCAGCCCACAGGTCCAGCACTTCGTTTTCCATGAGCTGGCGCGTCTGAATGTCGAGCGCACTGAAAGGTTCGTCCATCAGGATGATGTCGGGGTCCAGTGCCAGCACCTGGGCCAGTGCGGTGCGTTTGCGCATGCCACCTGAAAGCTGGTGCGGATAGCGGTCACCGAATCCGCCCAGCCCCACGCGTTCCAGCCAGGCCTGCGCCTGGCGGCGGGCTTCATCATCGGGAATGCCCCGGTATTGCAATCCCATCATCACATTGGCGATGGCGCTGCGCCATGGCATCAAAGCTTCGGTCTGGAACATGTAGCCGGCGCGGGTGTTGATGCCGCCCAGCGGCTGGCCAAACACCCGAACCTCGCCGGAAGACGGCTCCAGCAAACCGGCACCAATATTGAGCAACGTGGATTTACCGCACCCTGTAGGCCCGACAACCGAAACGAATTCACCGGCCCGTATGCGCAAGGTAGTGTCGCTCACCGCCGTATAACGCTGGCCCGCATCGTCGCGCGAGTGAAAGGTACAGCTGATGTTGATCAACTCCAGGGCGTAGGCGTCGTCGGGTTCTGGCATGGCGGGAGCTTACAGCAAGGTGCTGCGCAGGGCCTCTATCTTCACCAGCCGGGGCCGCGGGACTGGCTTTGCCAGACCGCAGGCGCAGCGGCCCCGAGGGGCTGGAGCCCGCGGCTCCAAGCCTGCCTGCGCAGGCCTGGACGGGCGACAGAGGCGAAGCGTCTCGCGAGCCGCGGCCTGCAAGGCCTCGCGCATTACACGAAGTGAAAAGCGTGGGGGCTCAAGCTTTGAATCGGTCCTTGGCCTTGCGTGCGAACTCGTTGGTATAGGTCTTTGCGATGTCGATCTTGTCGGCCTTGATGCTGGGGTCAAAGCTTGCCAGTGCCTTGAGCGCCGTGCGCGCACCATCATCAGGAATGATGCCGTCAAGCGAGATCGACTCACGCACCTTGTTGAATGACGCAAGGTACAGCGCCCGGTCACCCAGCAGGTAGCTCTCGGGCACGGTCTTGATGATGTCACCGGGGCCTGCCGTCTGCAGCCATTTGAGCCCATGCACGATCGCATTGGCCAGTGCCTGGCAAGTGTTGGGATTTTTCTGGACGAACTCTATCGGGGCGTACAGGCAGGCCGCCGGCATGGAACCGCCAAAAACTTCGATCGTGCCCTTGAGGGTGCGCGTATCGCTGATGATCTTTACCTCGCCCTTTTGCTCGAGCATGGTCATGACCGGGTCGGTATTGCTCATGGCATCGATCTGCCCCGAACGCATCGCAGTCAGTGCGCCCGCCGCAGTGCCGACTCCGATAAAACTCACGTCGCCGGGTTTGAGGCCTGCGCGCGAAAGTACCAGGTTGGCCATCATGTTGGTGGATGACCCCGGCGCAGACACACCGATTCTCTTGCCCTTCAGGTCTGCGACCGTTTTGTAGTTGGGCATGTTTTTGGTCGAGACGCCAAAAGCGATTTGCGGCGCCCTGCCCTGCAGCACAAAAGCCTGGAACATCTGGTTTTTGGACTGAAGGTTGATGGTGTGCTCGAAAGCACCCGAGCAGACGTCGGCAGAGCCGCCGACCACAGCCTGCAGCGCGCGTGCACCACCGGCAAAGTCGCTGATTTCAATGTCCAGGCCTTCGGCCTTGAAATACCCCAATTGCTCGGAAATGGTGAGTGGCAGGTAATAGAACGCCGCCTTGCCGCCGACCGCCAGCGCAATTTTTGTTTTCTCGAGCCTGGGCTGCGCGCGAAGCACCGGCAATGCCAGCGTTGCTGCTGCCAGTGCGGTGCCACCGGCAAAAGCCCGGCGGGAAATCAGGGGTTGGCGATTCATGCAAGCCTCTCTCTTTTTTTGATGTCACAAGCTTATCGAGGCATAAAAAAACCCGCATCGGGGTGATCCCGTGCGGGTTTTTACCGAAGGTGATCGCGTTACCAGAGGTAACTTTCACACTCGCGACGCATGTGTCAACGAAAGCCGGAAAAAAGAATGGCGATATTGATAAAAAGTGCACACGCCCAGATGGCCGAGCGGGCTTTGGCCAGGTCTGCGATGTACATCATGATGTAGGCAATGCGCAGCACGACAAAGAGCAATGCCAGGATGTCCAGCCGTGTCTGCCCCGCCTGCAGGATGTGCGCAATGATCACTGCGGCAAAGAAAAAGGGCAGTGCCTCAAATGTGTTGGCTTGTGCGGCGTTGGCCCGGGCACGCCAATCGGTTTGCTGCGCCAGCCAGCCTCGCGGGTTGTGGTTGTCATATCCACCATCGCGCCGCGGGGTGCTCATCGTGCCGTATTTGGCAATGGCGGCACACACAATGGGCAACAGGGCCGCAATCAGAACACACCAATAGGCGATGGTGAAGCGTGCGAATGTCATGGTGGGTTCCTTTCGTTATGGTCGCCCGCTGCGGGCATGAAGCTGTCAAGATAAAACTAAAAACACCGCCCTCACCTGCGGTCCACCAACGCGTGGGCAATGGTGCCCAAATCTACGTATTCAAGTTCGCTTCCCACCGGCACTCCGCGCGCCAGGCGCGTCACCTGGACGCCGCGGCTTTTCAGCGCTTGTGCAATCACGTGCGCAGTGGCTTCGCCTTCGGCCGTGAAATTGGTCGCCAGGATGACTTCCTGCACTTCGCGCGATGCAGGCGGCAACGCCTCGCCGCGCTCGTTCTTGGGCACCACGCGGTCAAACAGTTTTTGCAAGCCGATGTCGTTGGGGCCTATGCCGTCAAGCGGGCTCAGCTTGCCCATGAGCACAAAATAAAGGCCCTTGTAGGCCAGCGTGCGCTCAAGGGCAGCCTGGTCGGCCGGTGTTTCAACCACGCACAGCTTGCTGCGGTCACGCTGCGGGTTGGCGCAGGTGGTGCAAACCTCCTGCTCCGTCAGCGTGTTGCACAGGGTGCAATGCCGCACGCTGCTGACGGCGTACTCCAGCGCACGGGCAATCTGCAGCGCGCCGGGCTTGTCGTGCTGCAGCAGATGGAACGCCATGCGCGCGGCCGACTTGGCGCCTACGCCCGGCAGCTTGCGCAAGGCCTGTGTCAGGCCTTCAAGCGCGTTCGAATCAGCCATGTGGCAGCAGCAACCGAGCGTCGTACCCGCTTTCGCAAGCAGGGGCCGCGGGACTGGCTTTGCCAGACCGCAGGCGCAGCGGCCCCCTCGGGGGGCAGGGAGCTACACGCAGTGAGCGACCGTGGGGGCTCACAGCTTTAGAAGGGGAGCTTCATGCCGCCAGGGAGGCCGGGCATGCCGGCCGTCAGCTTGCCCATTTTCTCGTTGCTCACTTCTTCAGCCTTGCGCACGGCGGCGTTGAACGCAGCGGCCACCAGGTCTTCCAGCATGTCCTTGTCGTCGGTCAGCAGGCTGGGGTCAATTTCAACGCGTTTGACATCGTGCTTGCAGGTCATGGTGACCTTCACCAGGCCGGCGCCGGCCTCGGCGGTGACTTCCACAAATGCCAGTTCTTCCTGGGCTTTTTTGAGGTTGTCCTGCATCGCCTGCGCCTGTTTCATGAGGCCTGCGAGTTGTCCTTTGTTAAACATGGTTTTTCCTTTAAATCTTGGCTTTGTTCAGCGTCTAAAAACTGAGTTGATCATATCGGCTTGGAGGCCAGCGGCCGGATGCTGCCGGGGACAATTTTGGCACCCCAATCGCGAATCATGTCCTGCACAAACGGGTCGTTCTGGATCATTTCTTCGGCCGCACGCTGGCGCTCGGCTTGCGCCGCCGCATTGCGGCGCGCCGGGGTGTCGGTGACGGGCCCCACTTCCACCGCGAGCCGCAGGGCCGCATCGCCAAGATGCGCCTGCAGTGCGGCTTGCAGCTTTTCACGCGCTGCCGCCTGGTTCAGCGACTCGCGCTCCACCCGAAGCGTCCACAGCCCATCGGCCTGGCTGCGCAATTCAGACTGCAGGCCCAGCTCACGCGTCAACGCCGCCACGGCCTCGGCGGCCACCAGCTGGTTGACGGTCTGGCTCCAGCCCTCGCCGTGCGGAACAGGCACCAGAGGCGCGACGGCAGCTGCTGGCGCGCCCGGCTGCGGGCGCTGCTGCGGCACCGGCCGCTCCGGCATCACCACAGGATCTGCTACTGAATTGATAGCTGCTTGCGCCCGTTCCGCCTGGGCTACAGGCTGTTTTTGCTCAAAATTTTGAGCGGTGGGTGGCTCTTGTGAAACACGCGGCGCAGCGGGCACTGGCTCATCATGGGCAGGTTCGCGTGCAGCGGCAGGCGCCGGCGCTGTGCGCCGTTCAGGCAAAGCCTCGGGCGCATGGGCCCGCGCCACCTCAGGCTGGGGCTTTTTTCCGGGCTCGGCGGCACCCCCCGCATGGGTGGTAGCCGAAGCCGAGGGTTTGAAGGCCAGCAAGCGCAGCAGCACCATGGTCAGGCCCGCGTATTCGTCGGGCGCCAGGCCCAGCTCACCGCGGCCATGCAGGCACAGGCTGTAAAGCAGCTGCGTTTCATCGGCGGGCAGCGCCTGGGCCAGCCGCGCCGTTTCCGCGATGTCCGGGTCGGCCCCGTCGTCGCCCGCCCCCATCTCGGGTACGGCCTGCAACACCGCCATGCGTTGCAGCACCGTCGTCATTTCTTCCAGGGTGGAAGCCGCACTCAAGCCGTTCAGCCGCAACGCTTCGGAGGTTTCGACCACGGTTTTGCCGTCGCCGCGCGCCAGGGCGTCCAGCAGGCGGTAGACATAGCTGCGGTCCACGCTGCCCAGCATGGTGCGCACACTGGCCTCTTCAAGCTTGCCGGAGCCAAAGGCAATGGCCTGGTCCGTCAGCGACAGGGCGTCGCGCATGGAACCGCGCGCCGCACGCGCCAGCAGGCGCAGCGCC
This sequence comes from Polaromonas sp. P3_B4, assembly GCF_056402835.1. Classification (NCBI taxonomy): domain Bacteria; kingdom Pseudomonadati; phylum Pseudomonadota; class Betaproteobacteria; order Burkholderiales; family Comamonadaceae; genus Polaromonas; species Polaromonas sp. P3_B4. Next base: position 1,087,128 of record NZ_JBFUGQ010000001.1, on the reverse strand, counting down.
TGTTGTTCGGCCGGAACGTTTTCAACGCCCAGCACCTGCGTCAAATGCTCCAGCACGGTCTCGGGCGCCATGGGCCGAAGGTTGAACTGCAGGCAGCGCGACAGCACGGTGGCCGGTACTTTTTGCGGGTCGGTCGTGGCCAGTACAAACTTCAAATACTCGGGGGGTTCTTCCAGCGTCTTGAGCATGGCGTTGAACGCCGTGTTCGTGAGCATGTGCACCTCGTCGATCATGAAGACCTTGAAACGGCCGACGACAGGTTTGTAAACGGCCTGCTCGAGCAATTGGGCGATCTCATCGACACCGCGGTTGGACGCAGCGTCCAGCTCGGTGTAATCCACGAAGCGGCCGCTGTCGATGTCGGTACAGGCCTGGCACACACCGCAGGGCGTGGCCGTGATGCCGCCCTGCCCGTCCGGGCCCAGGCAATTGAGCGACTTGGCCAGGATGCGCGAAATGGTTGTCTTGCCCACGCCCCGCGTGCCGGTGAACAGGTAAGCATGGTGCAAACGCTGGGTGGCCAGCGCATTGCCCAGCGCCTGCACCACATGCGACTGCCCCACCATTTCCGAGAAATTTTTGGGGCGGTATTTGCGGGCAAGAACGAGATAGGACATCCAGCCATTCTAATTTGCCGTGGATATGGCCCCCACGCTTTTCGCTTCGCGTAATGCGCTGCCCCCCGAGGGGGCCGCTGCGCCTGCGGTCTGGCAAAGCCAGTCCCGCGGCCCCGGCTGGAATAGATCGCTCGGTGCCCTTTTCACTGATGGGGGTATGCCAGAGGGGTCATTCCCAAGTCCCTTACAATCGAGGGTGACGGGCCTTCCCGCATGGTAAAGCGGCCAACCGGGTCAGGTGGGGAACCAAGCAGCCCTAACTGTGGAGTCAGTGCCGGGGTCAAGGCTCGTCACCTTATTTATCTCAAATCCGCGGTTCTCGCGGGTTTTTTGTCTAAAGCAGCTTCCCGCTGCGGTTTTGTATCACTTGAGCGTGTCACTTCATTAATTTGTGAAGCAGGAAAAAGACATGGCCCGAGTCGAAGGATTGAACATCCGGAACTCTCGGTGGTACGTGAGAATCCCGCTCCAAATGAACTTCAGGAGTCTCTGAAGGCATGCGGAGATACCGCGCAAGTAGCCGCTCCCCTGTACTCACACACAGTGCATTACGACTCGTTTCAGCAGGTACCCTGCGCGATATATTGATCGTTGGAGGGCCTAACGTGACCACTTCTTGAAGACTTTGACCTTCAGTTTTCGGAAGTTCAAGGCGCAGGAGAAAGGGACTCAACAATAGGGGCAAAGAACTTCACCGAAGCGATGTGGGATTCGCAAGCATAGTCGTGAAGAATAAGCATCGCCATTGACTGTCCGGTGATGACTGTTTTTTGAACATACCGAACCTTGTTCTCAGCGTCGAGCAGGTCAAGGTTCTGCACTACACCGATGGCGGTCGAAGCAATCGTCTCTCGCATCACACGCCATTTAAATTTGGTCTGCTCGGCCGATTGCTGAAATAAGCGCCGGGCCTCTAAGGCTATATCTACGGGGGAAATTTGGTTGTTCTGGGGGAGCGGTTGCACCCTGAAAAAGCAGGCGCTGGTTCTGTCGAGTGATCGGAAAATTGGTCCGGTTGACTTAGAGTTCTCATCCACACGCCACTCATCGGGGAGCTCCAGTAACCACCCATCGATTTCCACTTTTTTCATCCCTGGGGTAATCGACAGAGCTTGGCCATGCATTCCGAGGAGCGTTACAACAGGCAAAAGGGAAATGCTTTGTAAAAAGGCACGTAGTTGCATTGGTGGCCTAACGAAGTGGGCGGTGTATCGAATCCTATCAATGATTCGACCGAGTTTTATATGTCAAAGCCCACTGCATTACGCATGCCCGATGACACCAAGGTCGGCGGTTTTGCAATCTCAGCGCATCCAACGTCAGCTTGCATCACTTGTACACGCTGGTATTCACCACGGCAACGGGAGCTTAAATATCCATTCAGTAGACGGGCAACTCTTAGACGCTACTATTCGTCACATTGCAACAGTGTTTTTTATACCGATTGCCTCATTAAGGGCAGCCCTGGCATCTGCTGCATCCAAAGTCTCAGAAAGTTCATAGTCCGCCTTGCAGCGCTCTCCGTGCAGTGCCCTTAAACGAACGCCACGCTTAATTGACGCTTCGCGAAGTGGTCCTGTAATTTTTGGACCGGGATTGGTCAATCGGAGGGAAAGCTCGAGATGATCGCCGCCAGTAAATCCGATAGGCAACCGGCCCGGTTCATCTAACTTCGCATGCCAAACTTTGCACTCGTGAAATGCGGAATAGTAAGCTCGACCCACGGTAGCGCGGATACCTGCTTCGCTAAGTCCGGGTTGAGCAGCAATGGCCTGTGCGCACTTTAGGATGTCATCCGACACTATAGGCATGAGTTGCTAAGCCATCTCTGGTAGAGGAACGTTGGCACCCACAAAGCTCAGAGTCATCGGTATCCCTATTAGCTCGGAGCTAATCAACGAACTGATAAATTCTTCATTGAGAATCGAGGCTTCTTCAGGAGTTGTCGCCATACGGTAACGAATGCCGATGCAACCCATCTCGGGGTCATAGCTAAAACGGGGGGATTGTTCCAACCAAAACAATCGATGCTTTCGCATAATCGACCCTGCTACATCGAGAACTTTCGCGTACATTGCATCTGCGGATGCCAACAACGCAGTTTCTTCAGCGATTCTTGTGATTTGTCTAATCTGAGACACATGGCTCAAGTCAAGTTGGGCTTTTTTTGCGGCACTCATCAACTCGCTAGTCAAAGCAATACCACCGCTAGCCAATGCAAGCGGGAGCCCCACTCCAATGTTCAAGGCTTTAACTGAGAAGGTTGTGCGGCAGATTTCCAATGCTTTGGAGGCATATCCGAGATTTAGATACACGGGCAGCATCAATCCCATGACTTCCAAATTATTAGCCCCGGCAGTCTCAGCACGAATGAACATCTTTTCGGCCGCCTCCACATCACCAGTCAAATGCCGCAGGAGTGCTAGCCCCAAAAATTTTTGAGAACGTGGAAGTTGCTCCAGGTCATCTTCCCATTTCATTAGCTGAGGATCATCGATCTCCAAAAATCTGGGGATATAAGCCAAGAGCCGAGACACCTCCTGATGAATCTTGTCAAAAGCTCTTGCTGGAATGGCGGCGGTCATTTGAAAGATTATGCAACAGGGAAATTTATTTGTGTTACAGCCACATTTTTGTAAGAAGCAACACCAACGCATAGCTAGCCAAAAGCACTGGCATGCCAACGTCCAGCAATAGCCATCGTAGGTTTTGAGAGCGTAGGAAAAGGCTAAACCAGTTATCAAATCGTTTCAAGGAAACCGATGGGCGCTGCGATGCGAAAGTCGCTGACAGTGCGGCAAGGTCGTTCTGTAGCCTACCCACAATATGAGTTAACCCACTAATACCGCCTTGGATGCCAGCAAGATAAGGGATCTGATCGGTTTGAATCGCATTTATCCGATCAACCATCTCTGCTAACTGAGGCTTCATTGCGCTGAGTTTTCCGGACATATCGCCAGTAATTCGCGCTCTTTCTGCCCACCAATAATGGAGTGTGGATTGCCTGGGGTCATCCGGATAGTCTGCGTCTTCGCTGGAAGTGCGGCCGACCGTAACAAATGCCAGTCTCGTACCGGTAATTCGCAGACGCCATTCCAGGAAAGAATCCCAACTTAGCCAAATGAAATGAACAAAAGAAAATCCGGTGATCAGCGCAAGTCCCGCGAGAATTTTGTCCGGCGTCAGACCATCAAAAGTAAAACCAAAAATTGATGCATCAGTCTTGAGCCCTACATCCCATAGGACACCAGCCACCGACACCAGCGAAAAAACAAGTAAGTTGCGCCGCACCTTTTCCGCTTGCTCACTCAAACCAGCAGAAACAGGTGATTTAAGGGCCGCTTCAACTGCTTCAACTCGCTGGCGCTGAAGCTTTTCGTTTTCATCCTCAGTTGGCGTCTGTTTTGGTATTTCGTTGATGGCAGTGACCATAGAGCCTCCATGTGGCCCTCATCCTACGCTTGACTTTTGGCGTATCGACCGCCGGTGACAGCTTTTAATCTCTCAAAAGATGGGTAAGATTCACTAAGCGTGTGAGCCATCGTCACGGCAGATCAGGCTCACCAATCTCAGGCCCAACTTGTTGCCACGATCCTCGCTGTCGCCTGACAGATCGCTTGATGATTAATGAGTCCCAATCCTTGGCCGGTGCAGAGGTATCCATCGCGTCAGGCGCAGAATCCCACTTTTTTATTTCCTCCGCCAATTTCTTACCCGCGCCTTGATTTAATTTATCTACGTTGATTGAAGGGGCCAATACTCTTGGAGTGTGCCGTTGCAACAGCTCTCGAATCAGTCCCTGAGACTCGACCGGAAGTCTGCTTGCGAATTTGTAGATTCCTTGGGCTCTAACTTCCTCTGGGAGGCTCTGAAAGTGCTCATTCAGTCTCCGCAAATCCGCCTTTAGATCCAGTCCCCAGACAAACTCTTGATTTGGCCGCATGAACAGTGGTGCACACTGACGGTGCAGTCTGTCAGCCGAAGTAAATACATGGCAGAAGGGAAGATAGAACAGATACGCCATATCAACTTTGTGACTAGCCCTCGTGCTGGCGATCAAGCTGGCCCCAATCGCGATATGGAAGAACAGCTCCACTCTCAGCACATGAGCAGCATATGGAGCGAATATTCTGAGCGGCGGTCTTTGACTCTTCTTCCACCGGTTTTTTATGTGCGAACGTGCGTCTTCTCTTATCCCCAGCAATTCCAACGCACTGCTAAATCGTTCTGCCGTCTTGCTTAACCCCATGACCATTTGGTCTGCAAAACGCACGGCATCTGCCTCAGTTTTACACGTTTTAGCATTGACTCCAAGTTGCTTCATTCGAGCTTCAACGATACCTAGGTCCGTACTTTCCACCCTCCTCCGCCATTCACTCGCGTGATTTCGCTCTACCTCATAAAACAGCCCACGCTGCCACCGCTGGAAAGCCGCAGCCTCTTCCGATACCTCTGCTACGCCGGCCACCTTGCCGTCACGCATAACTTGACGAATTCCTGCCCTTGGTATTCGTCCATCCATCGGAACATCGTGCCCAGCTAGATTCCCCAGGCAAAGCTCTTCATGAAAATAGCAAGGCGTTCCGTGCATCTCCGGGCACTTAGCCGCAATGATGCCAACCTCATCCTCTGCGGTTTTTCCCGGTCGCGGCGTTTTCCACAAATCTGCCATCGTCTCAACAAAAAAAATCGGACAGATGACCGGATAAAAAAAGTTGTCGAACCAGACCGATTCATCCGTGCTTAGTGCTTGAAGAAAAGATTTATCGAATAACGTTATTGGGCCCACTTCTTGTCCCCCTTAGCATGATCGCCAAAAAGCTTTTCGGTCCTTCCCGACGGCTTGACACCATGCTCCGCCTGGTTGGGCGTCTTCGCCGCTCCCTCCGCAATTTCGACTAATCGCGCTCGATCATGAGGCCCAGCCACATTAAGCGCTGTCAGCTCTATGTAGTGATGCGCCGTCGGAGTGGCTTCCTGAGCTGCGGTGCCCACCGCCGCCTCCCCACCTCTTGCGTAAGTCCCTACGGAAACGGTGCAGAGCACCAAAAGGATCAATGTAGTTTTCATGTGCATACCCAAGGCCCGGAACGGGTGCATCGAGTCTGCGCTTTAGTTCCAAAACGAGCACCATCTACCTAGAGTAGATGGCGGGGAAAGCGAGCTTGGTGAAGGGCCTAATCGGCTACAGCCGCTGCTCAACGTAACGCATCAGCCCCTCACACGCATCCTCAACTAGGTCCAGCACATGCTCAAACCCGTCCTTGCCGCCATAGTAAGGATCAGGCACCACCGGACTGTCGTGCTTTAAACAGAACTCCGTCAATCTGCGCACCTTGCCAAGGTGTTCAGCCGGACATTCCTCCTGAATCAAGGCCAGGTTGTCCCAGTCCATGGCCAGGATCAAGTCGTGGCGCTCAAAATCTGAAACCGAAATCTGCCGGGCCCTCAAGCCTGACAGGTCATAGCCTCGCCGCGACGCATGCGCCTGGGAGCGCTCGTCGGGCGGGTTGCCGGGGTGGTAGTTGTGCGTGCCGGCTGAGTCGACCTGGATGTGTTGGGCCAGGCCGCGGGCCATGACTTTCTGCAGGAACACGCCATGGGCTGTGGGGCTGCGGCAGATATTGCCCATGCAGACAAAGAGGATGGAATAGGGTTTCATGGGTTGAAGGTTGGGCCGGGATTCGCCATGGAAGGCCCAAAGAACATGCGGCCTTGGGCTACCAGAACCATTTTAGGTTTGACGCTGCCTATCCAGCCGATAAAGCCACCACTAGGCCAGACGGCCCATAGCCACAGCCACTCCATCCGTATACAGTCCATTGACGGAGACAACCACGCAATGCTGATGACCTGCATAGGAGGCCCGCTTCACGGGCTGCAAGTAGGAATTGCCGACGATGCCCTGGTGTATGACGTGCAGGGCAGCAGGCCGCGTGCGCGTTATTTGCGGCAGGTGCCGTCGCAGTACTACGACCCTCGGGCCGGCCACGCCGACTCTGTGGCGTTTTTTGCGCTGAGTTCGCTGAGCGGGATAGAGGTGACCGATCTGATCATCGCCCACCTGGAAAGTTTTCAGCCCGTGCCGGTTGCGTCAAAGCCGGCCTGAGGGCTCCACATCCCGGAAAGCAGGCAGAGAAGTTGGCCCGGCGTTAACCCGGCGTTAACCCGGCACTAACCCGGCGCCATGGGCTGGGTGGCCTGCGCGCCTGGGGCTGCCGGGTGAGCGCGCTGCCCGCGCTCCTGCGTCAGTGCCAGATGAAGCTGGTGCAAGGCGCCCACACACTCCAGCACGGTGGACTGGACCAGCTCCGCGGCCTCGCCGGCCTGTGAGTTGGGTGCTGCTGCGAGTTTTTCACCGACGCTGAGCATGAGCCTGGCCTTGACGGCGCCAAACAGCGCGTCCCAATCAGCGATCGCGATGTCCAGCGGGTGGTCGGGTGTGAGCGCTTCGAGCTGCCGCTCGGGAAGCGAAGCGAGATGGGCGTCGTCAGCGCCCTCGCCGCCTCCTTTGGCCCAGTCGCGCAGAACATCCAGCGCAGCGGCACTGGTGGCGGGCAGCTCGCATCGGGACTCCTTCATGAGCTCGGGAGAGCTCAGCATGGTCAGCGCCGAGCGCGCCAGCAGCCTGATATTGGGAGGGGGTGAGGAAGCAAGCCGGATCATTTCAGAACCCTCGCTAAAGGAGTTGCATGGCGCTGCAACAGCGGTTGGGCGCTGCGTCTTCAAAGGTTCGCAATATCGCCGTACGCCCCTTTTTAGGCGGCCCAAGGTGATCCGTCCGTGCGGTAACGCACATCAGCCGCAAAAGGTTTTCAGGCCGTGTTGCGGGTTGCCATTGAGCTGAAACAGGCAAACCGATGCTTTTGCCTGACAGGCAGGCCCCCGCCATCCCAAAGCCGCCCCTCAATGCAGCAATTGGGTATAGGTTTTCCGGTCAGCCGCGTAACAGCTGCATGCCGCGGCTTCCAGGCCGCCGCGGTCAAGAACTTTCAATTCACCACGGTGGTATTCGATCAATCCGCTGCGCTGCAACGCGCTGGCGGCCGACGTGATGCCGACGCGGCGCATGCCCAGCATGTAGGCCAGAAATTCGTGTGTCACATGAAAATGGTCGGAATGGGCGCGGTCCTGGCTCATCAGCAGCCATCGGGCCAGGCGCTGGCTCGTCAGGTGAAAACGAAGGCAGGCAGCCGATGCGGACTGCTGCGCCATCAAGACATAAAGGTAGCGGTTCAGGCCGCGCTGAAGCGAAGCGCTACGCGCCAGCTCGCGCCGGAAAACGGCGGTGCCGATCCGCCAGGATGCACCCGCGCCCTGCACCACCGCATGCACCGGCGCGGTGACAACACCCAGCACCAGCTGTGCGCCCAGCATGCCTTCACGCCCCACCATGCCAACCTCCACCCCCGGGCTGCCCTCGACAAGGGCTACGAGGGAAATGAAGCTTTCGACCGGGAAATAGACGTAGCGTGTGGGTTTTCCGGGTTCGCACAGCACTTCAGCGAGCGACAACTCGACCGGCTCGCAGACGGCGAGCAGGCGCACGCGATCCTTGCGAGGGAGAAGCTCAATGAGGTGGTTTTCGACAGGGGCCAAAGCGGCTCTCCGGTGTAGGCGGACCCCGGGGAGTGCCGGGTCATGGACAAGGCCGCGCTACTGTCGTCAGTTCAATTCGGTGCCCCAGTATGCACGACGTGTCGCCAACGCCACCGTGTGCCAGCGCACACAGCACACAACAGGCCGCACACCGGGATGCTAGGAGGCGAGTTTTTCGGGAAGCAAGCGGTCGTATTCCTTCTTGACCACGGCATAACACTCACAGGTGCGCTGCTCCAGGCCCGGGCGGTCCAACACTGTGATGCGGCCGCGCGAATAGCGGATCAGCCCGAGGTTTTGCAGCTTGGTCGCGCCTTCGGTCACGCCTTCGCGGCGCACGCCCAGCATGTTGGCGATCAGCTCCTGCGTCATCACCAGCTCATTGCTCTGCAACCGGTCAAGGCTGAGGAGCAGCCAGCGGCACAGCTGCTGGTCGAGCGAATGGTGGCGGTTGCACACCGCGGTTTGTGCCATCTGCGTGATCAGTGCCTGGGTGTAGCGCAGCAGCAGGTGCAGCACCGGCGCGCGCTTGAACTCGTCCTTGATCGCCTGTGCCTTGAGGCGAAAACCCTGGCCAGCGCTTTGCACGACGGCGCGGCTGGGTGTGGACTCCCCGCCCATGAACAGGGAGATGCCCACGACACCTTCATGGCCGACGACGGCAATCTCGGCCGAAGAGCCGTTTTCCATCACATAAAGCAGCGAGACGATGGCCGTGGTGGGAAAGTACACATGGTCCAGCGTGGTGCCCGACTCATAAAGCACCTGACCCAGCGGCATGTCGACCCATTCCAGTTGCGGCAGCCAGCGCTGCCACTCTGCTTCCGGCAATGCGGCAAGCAGCTCGTTGTCTTTGGGGTTGGAAGAATGGGCCATCGAGACACTCCGGGGCGGATCTGGCTTCGAGTTGGGCCTCTGGCAGAGATCTCGCACCGTCTTCGAAGTATAGGCACTAACGGCCCCCCGGTATGTGCGCTACCGCACAAACGAAAGTTCCCCGGCAAAGTCTACCTCCAGGGCTTTTGTGGGCCTCGGTACTACCGGCTCACTTCTTCAACCGCCTCGGTGGTCTGCAATGCATGAATGGCGATTTGTGCCGACATGAGCGCCAGTGAGGCCAGCGGATAGGTGCCGCTGATGATGCCCCGGAAGGCGACTTCCGCGGCCACGGCGTCCTGGCCCAGGCCTTCGGTGGCGGCGATGATGCATTCTTCAATGCCGCCCAACCCGGCGTCGCCGAACAGGTCTTCACCTTCGTAGGTCACGCGGTATTCGTACTGGGTCTTGTCAAAAGAGTCGATGTTAAAACGGACGATCATGGCGGCTCCTCTCGCACAACTGCGAATGGTTCAAAAAATTTTGCTACAAAATCAATAGCTGCTTGCGCACAACCCTATTGGGCTAAAGGCCAAAATGACTCAAAACGCCCTGCCCGGCAACGCGCCCGCCAGCAAAGCAGGCCGTGAGCAGATAGCCGCCCGTGGGGGCTTCCCAGTCCAGCATTTCACCGGCGCAGAACACGGGCTGGGGCACTGCAGCCGCAGCACCCAGCTGTAGCTGTGCACTCAGGCCCTCAAACATCACGCCGCCCGCGGTGCTGATGGCTTCATCCATCGGCCTGGCCGCAGTAACGCGCACCGGCAGCGCCTTGATGCCGGCGGCCAGGCGCACCGGATCGGCGATGGCGTCCTTGCCCAGCAGTTCGTACAACATCGCGGCCTTGATGCCGTCGAGGTTCAGGCGGCTCTTGAGGTGGCTGGACAGCGAGCGTGAGCCGCGCGGGTGGCGCACTTCCACCAGCACCTGCTCGGCGGTCTTGGCGGGCAGCAAATCGAGCAGGAAGGTGGCGCTGCCGTGTTTCGCAATCTCGTCGCGCAACAAGCTGGAGGCGGCATACACCAGGCTGCCTTCCACACCGGTGGCGGTGGCAATGAACTCGCCCTTGCGGCTAAAAGCTCGGCCGCGTGAATCGGTAAAGCTGATGGCGACGGACTTGAAAGGCTGGCCGGCAAAACGGCTGGCGAAGTGTTCAGTCCAGCCGGCCTTGGTCAAGGGACTTTTTCCGATGAGCTCCTGCAGGAATTCGCGGCGGGTCTCGCCGGCGTCGGCTGCCGCCTCTTCAAGCTGCGCCGGGCTGTCGGGCCGCGCCGCCACGTCGAAGCCGCAGTTGGACGGCAGCAGCGGCGCCACGGCCACGCCGCGCGCAGCCAGCAGCGGCACCCAGGCGCCATCAGAGCCCAGCCGCGCCCAGCTGCCGCCGCCCAAAGCCAGCACCACGGCGTCGGCTTGCGCCAGCACCTCGCCGGTGGGCGTTGAAAACTTCAGCGCGCCGTCATCGGCCCATCCCAGCCAGCGGTGCCGCATGGAAAACTGCACGCCGGCCTGGCGAAGGCGGTGCAACCACGCGCGCAGCAGCGGCGCGGCTTTCATGTCTTTGGGGAACACGCGGCCCGAACTGCCGATAAAGGTTTCCACGCCCAGCGCTTCAGCCCAGGCACGCAGCTCCGCCGGGCCAAACGCGGCCAGCAACGGCTGCAGCTGTGGAGCGCGCTCGCCATAGCGGCTCAGAAAGGCCTCGGGTGCTTCGGAATGCGTGAGGTTGAGCCCGCCCTTGCCGGCCAGCAAAAACTTGCGCCCCACCGAAGGCATGGCGTCATACACCTCGACCTTCACGGCCGCACCGGCAGCGGCCAGCACCTCGGCGGCCATCAGGCCGGCGGGTCCGCCGCCTATGACGGCAACACGCAGGGGGCCGGCAGGCGGCGGTTTCACGGGAGAGGCTGAATCGTTCAAAAGGTGTTCCGTCTGCTCGCGGAGGCGAGGTATGGTGAGATGGGAGAAATCAAGGCCAAACAGCAGCCGCTTTCCTGAAAGGCATCAAAGGTAGCGCTTCGCAGGCGAATGTGTTTGCTCTGTTTTTGATAGCTGCTTGCGCCCGATCCTATTGGCCTGCAGGGCTAAATCGCTTGAAAACAGGGGCCAGGTACAGGTTTGGCGCCGATTGGCGGCATGCGCCAATTATCACAGGCCGCACTTGCCAGCCCGCGCGGCGCATTGCACTACATGGGCGGCGCAAAACCATCGCGGCCGACGATGACACGCAGCGCGGTCGGCTTGCCGGCTTTTTCCTGCGCAGTGATCATCACCTTGGCACCCGGCACCAGCAAGGCGTTTTCATCGGCCTTGCCGGGCTTGAAGGACACCACCGGCACATCCGGCGGAACGATCACGGTTTTCTCGCCGTCCTTGTAACGCAGCGTGAGCTTCTGGCCGCCGGGTACCGACGTTGGCGCCGCGGCCAGGTCGGCCACGGTGGCGTTGGTCATGGTGCTGTCGGGCCGCAAGTCCCAGGGGCGGTGGCCTTCACCGGCGCCGCGCGCGGCTTCGGGGAACACCAGCACCTCCAGCGCCAGCTGGCTGCCGTCGGGCTGCGGCATGCCGGCGGTGCCGACGTAGCTGCCGGGCTTGATGTCGGCGAGCGACAGCGGGTACACCTCGGACACGTCCATCTCGGCCGGGCGCACCAGCGTGATCACTTCGCCGCTGCGTTCCCTGATGGTGAGGCTGGTCGCATCGACTTTTTCAATCGTCGCGCGCAGGCGCACCGTGGGGTTAGTCGGTGCCGGGGTTTGGGCCCATGCCAGTGGCAGGACGGCCAGGAAGGTTAGCGAGGCGGCAAGTTGCTTGAACATGGTTGTCTCTTTCTTCAGGTCGGCGAATAACATGGGGTAGAGCGCGGGCTGTGTGAGATCAATCCAGCTCGACAACAGTTCCCCGCCCCGTCAGGAAAGCTGCTTTCACCGGCGCGCCGGGGTAAATCAGCTGCACCGCCGCACGGTAGTCCTGCAGCTGCGCCACCAGCGCGGGCTGCAGCTCCGGCGCCACGGCGGATTTGTAGTCGAGCACCCACCAGTGTCCTTCGTGGCCGGCGTCCTTGCGCTGCACCAGGCGGTCCAGCCGCAAGTCTTTCCCGGCGTAGACAAGGCCGACTTCGTTGCCTTGCCAGGCCACGGCTTGCGGGCTCCAGGCCCAGGCGCCCTCACCCGCCAGAATGCGCCCGGCCAGGCCGGCGGCCTCGGCGGCTTGTGCCGGGCTCAGGCGAAACTCGCGCGCCGCGGCCTTCAGCTGTTCCGCCGACAGCGCACCGCCCCATTCCAGCAAGCGGTGCATGGCCTTGCCGATGCGTGCCTTGAGCGAATCTTCATCAACGCGCACCGCAGCAGGCTCGGAAATCGTCATGACCTCGGGCAGTTCAGGCAACTCGGGCAGGTAGAACACGCCCGCGTCGGCCGCATCGAGATGGGCGGCTGCAGACTCATCCGCGACCGGCGCAGGCAGCTCGCCCACCAGTGCGTGCAGGCGCTGCCACCAGCTCTCAGTCGTCCCACGGTGCGGCTCGATGGAGGAAATCACCAGCGTATGGCGGGCACGCGTCAGCGCCACATACAAGGCGTTGAGCTCTTCGCGCTTGCGGGCCGCCTGCTCGGCGGCCAGCGTTTCGGCGGCGCACGCGGGCGGGCGGCTTTCACTGACCAGGAAGACAAACTTGCGCGGCTCGGTCGCTTCGCCGGGCCAGTCGACCAGCACGCCCATGCTGTCGGCATTGCGTTCCACGGTGTCGGTGTCCAGCAGCAGCACGGCTTCGGCTTCAAGCCCCTTGGCGCCGTGGATGGTCAGCAGCCGGACCGCCTCGCTGCTGACAGCTGCCGGCGCCTGGGTGCCGCCGGCCTTGAGCGCGCGCACAAAACCGTAAGGCGTGGCGTAACGCCCGCCGTCGAGTGCCAGCGACACACCCAGCAGCGCGCGCAGGTTGGCCAGCACCGCGCTGCGCTGGGCCGCCGGGGCGGCAGCGCCAAAGCGCGCCAGCACGTCGCCGTCGTCGTAAATGCCCTGCAGCGCATCGTGCGGCGGCAAACGGTCCAGCCAGCTTTTCCATTTGGTCAAAATGGGCCCCAGCCCTTTCAAATCGGGCGCAAGCAGCTCCTCTTTTTGTAGCAGGCCGTACCACGGCTGGTGGTGCTCGCGCTGCAGCAGCGCCAGCTGCACCAGGCAATCGTCAGCCAGCCCGAACAGCGGCGAGCGCAGCGCGCGTGCCAAGGAAAGGTCATGCTGCGGCGACACCAGCACGTCGAGCAGCGCCACCATGTCCTGCACTTCGCAGCAGTCAATCAGCTCGGTTTTCTCGCCCACCTGCGCGGGGATATGCAGCGCGCGCAGTTCGTCCTGCAGCGGCAGCAGGCCGGCGCGTTTGCGCGAGAGAACCATCACGTCCTGGGGACGCAGTCCGGCGGCTACCTGTTCTGAAATCCAGGCAGCGGCCTGGCGCGCCTCGCGCGTGCGCAGGGTCTCCTCGGGCAGTTCGCGCGGCGTGGTCAGGCTGTCGCGCCAGCCGGCGGCCAGCGGCGAGACCTCTTCTTCGTCCTTGTTGCGTGCAATGGGCGGAAGCCGGCCCACGGCGCCGGCGAGGCCTGAAGCCGTGGTGTGTTCGCGAAAACCGTCATAGCCGTCGGCCTCCCGTGCCATGGCCATGGCCGAGTTGACGGTGTCGATCACGGCTTCAGCGTTGCGCCGCGTATGGTCGCAGCTGAGCAAGTCACCGCCCAGGCCGTGCACCACAAAAGCCTGCGCAGCGCGGAACACCTGCGGCTCGGCACGGCGGAAGCGGTAAATGCTTTGCTTCGGGTCACCCACCAGGAACACGCTGGGCGCCGTACCCGCACCCGAGTATCCGATGAGCCAGGCATACAGGGCCTGCCACTGCAGCGGGTTGGTGTCCTGGAATTCGTCAATCATCAGGTGGCGGATGCGCGCGTCCAGCCGCTCCTGCACCCAGCCCGACAACACCGGGTCGGCCAGCATCAGCAGCGCAGCGCGTTCGACGTCATTCATGTCGACCCAGCCGCGGTCGCGCTTCAAGGCGGTGAACTGGGCGATCAACACGCGCGTCAGGCGCGCCATGCGCTGCTGGTACAGCCAGGCATCGTGCTGCTGGCTGGCCGCCACCACGCGCAACACCAGGTCCTGGGCAATGCGCACCTGTTCGATGCCGACGATTTTTTCGCCGAACTTGCGCGGCGTGCCCTTCTCGGTCAGCAGGGCCGCGATAGCCGCCGGGAAGTCGCCGGCCGTCAGCGCCTGCTCCAGTTCCACGCCTTTGGCCGAGAAAGTCGGCGCGCTCGCGCGGCCCAGCGCGATGGCGGCGTCCCTTAAGGTTTGCCGGTGAAAACGGTTGGTGCTGAGCAGCTCTTCGGGTTCATCCAGGCCGCCAAATTCAGTGAACTGAGCGCTGAAGGCTTGTACCGAGGCGTCGATCACCCCTTTTTCGTCGGCCAGTGTGAACTCGGTGCGCTTATCGAGCGCGGCCTGCAAGGCTTTGTCGGCCTGGAAGCGGCCATACGCCAGCACCACGGCCTCAAAGTCGGCCTTGAGCGACGCATCAGCCGCGACGGCCGCATAAAACCGCCGCCACACCAGCGCGCGCGCTGGCGCGTCGTCTTCCAGCAGCTCGTAGTTCACCGGCAGTTCCAGGCGCTGCAACACCGCCACCGGCGCGCTGCGCAGCAGGGCCGCAAACCAGCTGTGGAAGGTGCGGATCTGCACCGAGCGGCCGCTGGCCAGAATGGAACGGTATAAATTTGATAGCTGCTCGCGCAAGGCCTGTGCGGACTTCAGCCCCTTTTGGCTTGAGAAATCGACCCTGACGCCGCGCATTTCGAGTTCACGCTGCAGGGTCTCATCGTCGGCGTGGGCAAAGGCCTTGAGCCAGTCGTCCAGACGCTCACGCATTTCACCGGCGGCTTTTTTGGTGAAGGTAATGGCCAGGATCTCATGCGGCAAGACTTGCTGCCCCGGTGCGGCCGTGGCGCCGTCAAGCAAGGCCCGCACGATGCGCGACACCAGCATCCAGGTCTTGCCGGCGCCTGCGCAAGCCTCGACAGCCACACTGCGCCGCGGGTCGCAGGCGATGGCGTAGAAGGCATCGGCGGAGAGCGGCTCGCCGTTGCATTCGTAGGCGGCGGCGTGGGGGACGAGCGTTTGGTTGAAAGGTGTCATTGGCTTTCCCCTCTCGCAGCTTGTTCCTCTAGATTCCAGAAGTCTTTGCGGCACAACCCTCTGGCTGAACAGTAATCGCAAGCCTTGCCCTCCCCCAACGCCGGCAGCACCGCACCGCGCGAGATACGCGCCATGTCGGTCAGGATGCTGTCGATGAGCTCGTCGCGCAGGCCGACGATGTCGGGCTGCTCATAGGTTTTGGTCGGCTCTTTTTCACCGAGATTGACATAGGCCGCGGCCAACGTGTCGTCGCTCATCAGGGCGGCATAAAACGCCAGCTGCGTGTCTTCCTGGCCGTTCTTGATGCGCTCGCTCGTGGTGGTGCGGGGCTCGGTCTTGTAGTCGATCACCAGGGCGTGCCCATCGGGCTGGCGGTCGACGCGGTCCAGCTGGCCGAGCAGCGTGAGCGTGCCGACGGGCACTTCGCGCCAGACTTCGGCTTCGTCGAATATCGCGCCGGTCGCTTCGTGGTCGGCCAGCCATTTCAGATAGCCCTCGCGCACGCCGGGCCAGGCCGCGGCAAAGGGCAAAAACTCGCTGTCGCTGAGCGCCAGCTCTTGCGTGGCGCGCTCGGCTGCTATGTTTAGCATAGCTACCCGCGCTGATAGATCGGGGGTTGGCGCCGCTTTGAGGGCTTCATGAAAATGCCGCAGCAGGCTGTGCAGCCAGTTGCCGAAGTCGCGCTTGCCCAGCTCGCTTTCAAGCTCTTCGGGCTCCTGCAGCCTAAGCTGGCGCAGCGCAAAAAAGCGGTAGGGGCAGCGCCGCAGGTCTTCATACGCGCTGGCCGAAAGCCGGGTGACGGGCAAGGCCTCGCCGGTCGGAAAGGGGTGCGGCGTGGGCTGGGTTGCCACGGCACGCAGGCTGCGAGGGTCGGTGGCCATGCGCTGTACCGCTTCCTCGTCCTGGTCCAGCAGCAGCTCCTGCACAAAGCCGCTGGGGATGAGGTGCTCGCCCGATTCACTGGTGCGCCAGAGCACATCGAGATGCGGCATGTGCAGGGCATAGTGCCAGGCTTGGCGCTGGGCCGCGGCAAGCACTTCCCGGGGCGGCAGGCCCAGCAGCTCGCGCTGGCCGGGCGTCCAGGGGCCGGCAGGTTCCGGCGACACCGGCAGGCGGATTTCATCGCAGCCGGGTAACACCACGGCCTGCATGGGGCGGCCCAGCAGCTGCGGCAGCGGCAAGATGACCACCTGTTCTGCCGGCGGATGCACGGGGGAAAACTTGCCGCCCTCCAGCGCCTGGTTGGCCCACTGCGTGAAGTCATGCAGCCGCATCACTGGCGATGCCTCGAATTCGGTCTCTGCGCCTTCATGCAGGCGCAGCACGTCCAGCACCGTTTGCCCCGCTTCGTCCTGCGCCAGCGCGTCCCACTGCCCGGCCGATTGCAAAAGGGCACGCAGGTCGCGCAGCCACATCGCCAGCGGGCGGGCCCGGCCGAAAGGGCTGCGCAATGCGTTCACTTCGCGCGCCAACGGCCCTGTTGCGGCAAACGCGGGCGGCAAGATGGCTTCTTCCGCAAAGTCCGGCAGGTCGCGCCAGGCGCGCACGCCGGTCTTGCGCAGTTCGGTCTCGGCGGCGGTGACCAGCACGGCGTCAAACGCGGGTGCGTTTTTCAGCCAGTCCAGCACGGCATCCGTCGATGCATCCCAAGGCATGGCGCGCAGCAGGCTCATCAGGGCGGCAGCGGCGCGTGTGGTCGAAAGCTTCCAGCCGGTTTCATCGCGCATGGCGATGCCGCGCTCAGCCAGCATGGCGCCGACACGCCGTGTGAGCTGCCGGTCCTGCGCAATCAGCGCGACCGGGCTGCGGCCCTGCGCGAGGTGCGCCAGCACGCAGGCGGCGGCGCGGCCGGCTTCGTCTTCAGCGTCTTGCGCAATGTGCAGCGCGGGTGGTGCCGAGGGCCCTTCGAGTGAGATGCACAGCGGGATGGAAACCGACCGGTCGCCGAAGTGCGCCTTGAGGGCTTCGGTAAGCGGGTCGGCCTGAAAGCCTTCCAGCACGGCGAACAGCTGCGGTTTCGCCTGGAAAAGGCGGTCTGTGGGATAGGCGGACGCCGCCGCCCAGGCCAGCGCAATGCGCCCCACGGCAACCTCGAGCGCCAGCACTGGTGAATCAAGGCCGGCACCCAGCGTCAGCGCCAGCCGCTCGCTCCAGGCCCGGCGCCCGGCCGGCACAACGGCCGCAGCCACGCCGGCCAGGCTCCAGGCCGCTTCGAGCAGCCGGCCGGCCAGCGCATCCTGCTGGGCACCCAGGCCCGCACGGCCCAGCAGGGACGCGGCCGTCAGCATGTCGACCGCCACATCCATGCGCAAGTCGTCGCCCGAGGGCACATAAAGGCCCAGCGTGCCGCCCAGGCCGCTAGCCCAGTTCATGGTGGTTTCAAAGCGGGGAACAAAAAACGTCTCGCCCGCCTGCGCAGCCCAGGCACGGCGCGCCTGCTGGATCAGCTGGGCATAGGGCAGCAGCACCACGGCTTCTGCGGGATGGACGCCGCGCGCCTGCATTGCTTCTGCAAGCCGGCCCATGGCCTGATGCCAGCACAGCGCATCAGGCGCAGACCATGCGGCATCAGAGGTTGGGACGGGTGGCATACAGAGGTTGGGGAAAAGAGGTTGGCAAGAAAGAAATGAGGCCGGAAGCCGCAAATTGAATAATCTCTATCGGGGCCATAGCCCCCGCGCGCCCGACCCGGCCACTTGCTTTCTGCCACAATGACTACAACTTTAGCCGTACCGTATCGTAACCATCCTAACCAGACAAAGGAGCCGCCATGGCGAGCGAACTGATCAAACATACCACCGATGCCACCTTCGAAGCCGACGTGCTGCAAGCCTCCAAACCCGTGCTGGTGGACTACTGGGCTGAATGGTGCGGTCCGTGCAAGATGATCGCGCCGATTCTGGACGAAGTGGCCACGGGTTACGACGGCCGTCTGCAGATCGCCAAGATGAACGTCGACGAAAATCGCGACATCCCTGCCAAATTCGGCATCCGCGGCATCCCCACCCTGATGCTGTTCAAGGATGGCCAGCTTGCCGCCACCAAGGTCGGCGCCATGAGCAAGGCCCAGCTGACCGCCTTCATCGACCAGCAACTGGCCTGAGGTTTTTCGCGCTGGAAGGGAAGCACGGCGCACCGCCACTTCCCGGCCGGCGCAGGTCTCCCGGCCGCTGGCCGGACGCAGGAAAAATACCCTGATTTCCTGCATGAATTTCCTGTCATAATGTGCTTAATTCACCAGACGGCACTCGCCGCCTGGTTCGAGTTCCCGGTTTGTAAGCCATCTTCTGCGGCTTCTTTTCAAACCTCCCCCATTTCCATCAATGAACTCCGCAAGGAGTAACTCCATGCACTTAAACGAACTCAAGGCACTGCACGTGTCTGAAGTCCTCAAGCAGGCCGAAGCCCTTGAGATCGAAAACGTTGGCCGTATGCGCAAGCAGGAGCTGATGTTCGCCATCATCAAAAAACGTGCAAAGACCGGTGAGACCATCGTGGCCGACGGCGTGCTGGAAGTGCTGCCAGACGGTTTCGGTTTCCTCCGTGCTCCGGATTCAAGCTACACGGCCAGCACCGACGACATCTACATCAGCCCCAGCCAGATTCGCCGCTTCAACCTGCACACCGGCGACATGATTGAAGGCGAAGTGCGTACCCCCAAGGATGGCGAGCGCTACTTTGCACTGAACAAGCTCGACAAGGTCAACGACGGCCTGCCCGAAGACAACAAGCACAAGGTCATGTTCGAGAACTTGACCCCGCTGTTCCCGCGCGAGCAGTTCAAGCTCGAACGCGACATCAAGGGCGAAGAGAACCTGACCAGCCGCATCATCGACATCGTCGCGCCTATCGGCAAGGGCCAGCGCGCCCTGCTGGTCGCGCCGCCCAAGTCCGGCAAGACCGTGATGATGCAGAACATCGCCCATGCCATCACCGCCAACTACCCTGAAGTGGTCATGATGGTGCTGCTGGTGGACGAGCGCCCTGAAGAAGTGACCGAAATGCAGCGCAGCGTGCGCGGCGAAGTGATCTCCTCCACTTTTGACGAACCCGCCGCGCGCCACGTGCATGTGGCCGAAATGGTGATCGAACGCGCCAAGCGCCTGGTCGAACTCGGCAAGGACGTGGTCATTTTGCTGGACTCCATCACCCGCCTGGCCCGCGCCTACAACAACGTGTTGCCTTCATCGGGCAAAGTGCTGACCGGTGGTGTGGACGCCAACGCACTGCAGCGCCCCAAGCGCTTCTTCGGTGCGGCCCGCAACATTGAGGAAGGCGGCAGCCTGACCATCATCGGCACCGCGCTGGTCGACACCGGCAGCCGCATGGACGAAGTGATCTTTGAAGAATTCAAGGGCACCGGCAACTGCGAAATCCACCTGGACCGCCGCCTGTACGAAAAGCGCGTGTTCCCGGCAATTCACCTCAACCGCAGCGGTACCCGCAAGGAAGAGCTGTTACTTGCACCCGAAATCCTCCAAAAGTCGCGAATTTTGCGTCAATTCATGTACAACATGGATGAAATCGAGTCCATGGAGCTGATGCTCAAGAACATGAAAGCGACGAAGAACAACCACGAATTCTTCGACATGATGAGGCGCGGCGGCTAAAGCTGCCACGCCAATTGTTGCCCCCACGGTCGCTCACTTCGTGTAGCTTCCTGCCCCCCGAGGGGGCCGCTGCGCCTGCGGCCCGGCAAAGCCGGTTCCGCGGCCCCGGCTGGGTTAAGACCAGTTCCTTACCTCCTCTTAGCTCTGTCTTGGACACAAAATCGCCTCTCAGAAGGCCAAAAGTGCGCTAAGTGCTTGATTTCATGCCATAATGTGTGGCTTAGCGGAAAGTGCCCAGGACTGGCTTGGTGTGGCTCCCGCAACGAATAAGGAAAGATCATGAAAGAAGGCATTCACCCCAATTACCGCGAAGTTTGTTTCCTGGACCTGTCCAACAACTTCAAGTTCGTCACCCGCTCCTGCGTGAACACCAAAGAAATGGTGAAGATGGACGACGGTCGCGAACTGCCCCTGTACAAGCTCGATACGTCCAGCGAATCGCACCCTTTCTACACCGGCACGCAAAAATCCGTGGACAACATGGGTGGCCGCGTCGAGAAATTCCGCAACCGTTTCGGCAAGACCGCAGCCAAAGAGGCCGCGCCCGAAGCTGCGAAGTAAGCTGCCGGATAAGCTGCGAAAAACTTTCGCCAGCCTGCAAAAAAGCAGCCTGAATTTCAGGCTGCTTTTTTTTCGGCAAAATTTGCCAGGTCACGCGATGTACCTCAGCCTGGTTTGACGCAGAATCACCCGTAGCCAAGGCTGAACGACCCGACAGCAGCCGCCCCCTTTCGATCCCTCAGATCTATCTATCCGATCCCCTACGTTTTGAACAAACCGTCTCCTGCCATCATTGCCCAGTCCGCTGTGCGCCGCCTGCCGCGACTCGCATTGCTCCTGTTTTGCGCAGCCTATGCGCTGCCGGGTTTTCTGGGGCGCGGCCCCTGGAAAAACGAAGACATTGCTGCGTTTGGCGTGATGCGTGAACTCGCCTCCATGGCGGGCAACTGGCTGCGTCCACAGCTGCTGGGCCAGGTCACGGAGTTCGATGCACTGGCACCGTATTGGCTGGGTGCCATCGCCATCAAGGTTTTCCCTTTTCTGGATCCGGCATGGGCTGTGCGCATTCCATTTGTGGCGCTGCTGGTGCTGACTATGCTGGCGACGTGGTACGCCGTTTACTACCTGGCGCGTAGCCCGCAAGCCCAGCCCGTCGCCTTTGCTTTCGGCGGCGAGGCCAGTCCGGTCGACTATGCCCGGGCTATCGCCGATACCGCCCTGCTGGCGCTGATCGCCAGTCTTGGCCTGGCGCAGCTCTCCCATGAAACCACACCGGCCCTGGCGCAGCTCGGCTTCACGGCACTGGCCTTTTACGCCATGGCCGCAAGCCCCTACCGCCCGGCCACCAAGATCCTGGGGCCGGCATTCGGCCTGCTGGTCGGGCTTGCAGGGCTGGCCCTGAGCGGCGCGCCCACACTGGCACTTCTGATTGGCATGGGCGGAGCGTTGGTGGAATGGACCCACATGCGCTGGGGCACCGGCCAGTCCGACCCTGCGGCCAGGCAGCAGTCATGGCACTGGGTGCTGCTGATCACCGGCATCACGCTGCTGGTAGCGCTGTTGGCCTATGGGCTGAACCTGTGGCGCTGGAGGATTCACCTGCCCGGTGCGGACGGTCAATCGGCCTTGAAAGACTGGCGCAGCCTGGGACGCCTGCTGCTGTGGTTTACCTGGCCGGCCTGGCCGCTGGCGATGTGGACACTTTACCGCTGGCGCAGGCAACTGGCCAGCCGCCATGTCGCCTTGCCATTGTGGTTCGCCGCGATGGCCGTGGCCGCCACGCTGACGACCACAGCCTCGGACCGCAGCCTGCTGCTGAGCCTGCCGCCGCTGGCAGCGCTGGCAGCCTTCGCGCTCCCCACACTCAAACGCAGCGTGGCCTCGTTGATTGACTGGTTCACACTGCTGTTTTTCACCGGCTGCGGCATCATCATCTGGGTGGTCTGGATTGCCATGCAGACCGGCGTTCCGCGTCAACCCGCAGCCAACGTCGCCAAACTCGCACCGGGGTTTGAACCCAGCTTCTCGTGGCTGGCATTCCTGGCCGCACTGCTGGCCACCTTGGCCTGGGCCTGGCTCGTCAAATGGCGCGCCGGCGCGCAGCGTGCGGCCATCTGGAAATCGCTGGTACTGCCTGCCGGCGGCGCCACCCTGTGCTGGCTGCTGCTGATGACACTCTGGCTACCGCTGCTCGACTACGCCCGCAGCCTTGCGCCCCTGTCGCGCCAGATCGCAAATCTCGTCGACAAAAGCGCCTGCGTTGAGATTTACGGCGTAGGCAGTGCGCAGGCCGCCGCGCTGCAGTACCACGGCGGGCTCGAGCTCCGGCAAGCCGGAACGCAGGCAAGCTGCCCCTACCTGATTGTGGATGTCGAGGCGCAGCCAACGCTCAGCCGCGTCGTTAATTTGCCCGATTGGGCCTTCCAGGCGACAGTGCGCCGCCCCACGGACAAGACTGAAAACGTCCTGCTGTTCAAGCGAGTGGGGCTTCCCCGCCCGAATTCAAGAACCAGCCCTTGAGCGAACTCAAGATCATCAGCCAGCACGCGGGCACCGTGCTCGTCGGGCAACTGGCCGTCATGGCCTTCGGTGTGGCCGACACGGTGATTGCAGGCCGCTACAGCGACGAGGCCCTGGCCGCGCTGTCGGTAGGGTCGGCGCTTTACATCAGTGTTTACGTCGGCCTGATCGGCATTGTTCAGGCGCTACTGCCCATCTGGGCCGAAATGATGGGCGCGCGCCGCCATGAGGCGGTAGGTGCTTCGCTGCGCCAAAGCATGTACCTGTGCGGTTTTATCGTGGTGGCGGGCATGGCAGCCATGCTCTTCCCCGGCCCCCTGCTGCGCTGGGCACAAGTGCCTGAACTGATGCGCGACGAGGTGCAGCATTACCTGGCGGTGCTGGCCTTTGCGTTCGCACCATCCCTGCTGTTTCGCATCTACAGCACCTTCAACCAGGCACTGGGCAAGCCGCTGTTGGTCACCTGGCTGCAGGTCGGCGCCCTGCTGGTCAAGATCCCCCTGTCTATCTGGCTGGTGGCCGGCGGTGCCGGCGTAGAACCCATGGGCGCTGTCGGCTGCGCATGGGCCACGCTGATTGTGAACTACCTCCTGCTGGCGCTGGCCATCCTGATGCTGCGCACACAGACGCTGTACCAGCCCTATCGCATCTGGCAACGCATGGAACGGCCGGACTGGCTGCAAATAGGTCACTTCGCCAGGCTCGGCGTTCCCGGCGGCCTGGCTTATCTGGTGGAAGTGACGTCGTTCACGCTGATGGCACTCTTCATCGCCCGCCTCGGCACCGTGGCCTCCGCAAGCCACCAGATTGCATCCAGCGTGGCTGCGGTTCTCTACATGATGCCGCTGTCCATGGCCATCGCGTGCAGTGCCCGTGTCTCGTTCTGGATAGGCGCAGGACGCCCGGATTACGCAAAACGCGTGGTGCTGCTGGGGCTGAAGCTCACAGGGCTTGCGGCGCTGACACTCGCGGCCTTGGTTTCAATGGCCGGCCCCGTGCTGGCAAGCTGGTACTCCGGCAACCCGGAAATTGTCGCGCTGGCCTCCGCTTTGCTGGTGTGGGTTGCGTTCTATCACGTCGCCGATGCAACACAGGCCCTGACGGCCTTTTTGCTTCGCTGCTACCGCATCACCATTGCGCCGCTGGCCCTTTATGGCGTGCTGCTCTGGGGACTTGGGCTTCTGGGGGGTTATCGTCTGGCTTACGACGGCATTGCAAGCCAGGCCGCGACGCAGTCCGCCAGCAGTTTCTGGGCGGCCAGCACGCTCGCCATTGGCCTCGTTGCGGCATGTTTTCTGGCCCTGTTGTGGCATGCGGTCAGGCGTAGCCTGAAGGTGACTCAACCGGTTTGAGTCCGGCGAACCCGCACGACGGGAAAAATGATGGAAAAGCAGGAGCCGTGCCCCGGTTCACTTTGAATGTTGAGTTCGGCACCGTGACGCTGGGCGACATGTTTGACGATAGCGAGGCCGAGGCCGGTGCCCCCGGTTTCACGCGATCGGCTGCGGTCGATGCGATAAAAACGTTCCGTCAGGCGCGGCAGGTGCTCAGGCGCGATACCCGGCCCGCTGTCCTTGACCTTGAACTCACCACGCCCGTCCGCCAGCAGCGTCCAGCTGACGCGGACCAGACCTCCCTCGGGCGTGTAGCGCACAGCATTGGTCACCAGATTGGACATCGCGCTATAAAGCTCGGTCTGAACCCCGGCAATTTCGGTGCCTGGCCCCTGGTCAAATTCCAGCTGGTGGCCCTGCGGCGCAATCACCAACGACAAGGCCCTTGCCTCCTGCTCTGATTGGGCCATCAGCGCACTGACGGTCATCCAGTCATTGGCACCCGGAAACGGGCTGCCTTCCAGCCGCGACAGGGTCAGCAGGTCATTCACCAGCGTTTGCATGCGCTGCGACTGCTGCGACATCAGCGCCAGGTAGCGGGCCCGCTCCGGCTCCTTGAGCGGCAGCGTCTGCAGGGTTTCGATAAAACCCGACAAGACCGTCAGCGGCGTGCGGATCTCATGCGACACATTGGCCACGAAATCGCGACGCATGGCTTCTGCCAGCTCCACGGCGGTGATGTCCCGCGACAGCAGCAGCTTGCGGTTTTTGCCATAGGAATGTACATGCACCGACAGCTTCACCGGACGGGCCGGCGTGCTGAAGTTGCCGGGGATCACCACGTCGTGCGAGAAATCACCCGCTGCCATATAAGCTTTGAAGGCCGGGTCACGCACCAGGTTGGCGATGTGCTGCAGCACGTCGCGCTGGGCGTCAAAGCCGAAGTGCTGGCTGGCCATCTGGTTGCACCACTCGATACGGCCTTGCGCGTCGAGCAGCACCACGCCGCTCGGCGAGGCTTGCATGGCCGCCAGGAATTCATCGAGGCGCGCCTGGCTTTCCTGCAACTGTTGATCGCGATTCTTGAGCAGCCGGCGGGTCCGGTCCACGACCTCGCCCCATACACCGGGAAGGCTGGGGGCGCTGCCTGCCATCACGGCTGGCGCGTCGTTGTTCTGTTCGGTACGCAGCCAGCCCAACAGGCGGCCGATATAGACGCTGTCGATCACCAACCAGAGCATCGCCCCCACAGCCAAGCCTATGCCCAGTCCGAAGGTCAAGCCGTTTGCGGTGCGCGCCCAAAAGCCCAAACCGCCGCCGGCAAGCATGCAGGCAGCGAAAATAATCCAGCGGTTGATCATGCGCTGGATTGTGCCGCAGCAACCGGGTTGTTGGCGGCCATCGCCGTCAGCCGGTAACCGGCGCCGCGCACGGTTTCCACCATGGTGCCCGCTGCGCCCAAGGCCTCACGCAGGCGCTTGACGTGGACGTCAACGGTGCGCTCTTCAATGAACACGTGGTCGCCCCACACCTTGTCGAGCAGGGAACTGCGGCTGTGCACGCGTTCGGCGTGTTTCATCAGGTAATGCAGCAGCTTGAACTCGGTCGGGCCCAGCTTGAGCTCCTGGCCCAGGTAAGAGATGCGGTGCGTGGCGGCGTCCAGGACCAGCCCGCCCACCGTCACGCTGTCGTTCACCGATTCGGGCGCGCGGCGGCGCAGCACGGCGCGTATGCGCGCCAGAAGTTCCTGGGTAGAAAACGGCTTGGTGATGTAGTCGTCGGCGCCGGCATCCAGTCCGGCCACCTTGTCGGGTTCGTCACCGCGTGCCGTCAACATGAGTATGGGAATGCTCTTGGTACGCGCCTGCTTGCGCCAGTGGCGGGCCAGCGCCAGGCCGCTTTGCCCCGGCAGCATCCAGTCGAGCAGGATGGCATCGGGCAACACAGCGTCGAGTTCGCGCTGGGCCGACACACTGTCTTCCGCCACCACGGGGTCAAAGCCGCCATGCCGCAGGTTGACGGCAATCAGCTCGGCAATGGCCGGCTCGTCTTCAACAATCAATATGCGTGGCAGGTGTTTCATGATGAATATTCGTTCAAAGGCAAAGACACCGAAGCGCCCATGCGGAAAATCCCCCCGACAGTTGCAAGCTCTTCATACCAGCAGGGGCCGCGGGACTGGCTTCGCCAGACCGCAGGCGCAGCGGCCCCCTCGGGGGGGGGCAGCGAAGTACACGAAGTGACGAGCGTGGGGGCTCATTTCACGGCGGATTCGATTTGTTCCATAGGAGTGTGCCGCACGTCGGCGCCCTTGACGATGTAGATGATGAATTCTGCGATGTTCTTGGCATGGTCGCCCACGCGCTCGATGGCCTTGGCCACAAACAGCAAATCCAGGCTCGGCGAAATCGTGCGGGGGTCTTCCATCATGTAGGTGATGAGCTTGCGTACAAAACCGTCGAATTCCTGGTCGATCTGGTCGTCTTCCTTGAGGATGGAAACCGCGACCGCGGTGTCCAGCCGGGCAAAAGCGTCCAGTGCCTTGCGCAGCAGGCCGGAGGCGAGCTCCGCCGCGATGCGCAGGTCGGACGAAGGCAGGGCCCGGGCCGAACCGCTTTCGATGATGGACTTGACCATGCGGGCAATCTTCTCGGCCTCGTCACCGGCACGCTCAAGGTTGGCCGTGGTCTTGGAAATCGCAATCAGCAGGCGCAGGTCGCGAGCCGTGGGCTGGCGCCGTGCAATGATGGACGACAGCTCGCGGTCGATGTCGATCTCCATCGCGTTGACGCGCGATTCGGTTTCGATCACCTGGTTGGCGCTTTCGGCGCTGAACTGGGACAGCGCATAGATAGCCAGGCGAATCTGCGATTCGACCAGGCCGCCGAGCTCCATGACGCGCGAGGACACGCCATTGAGTTCGCTGTCAAACTGGGTCGATAGGTGTTTATCAGGCATGTGTGCTCCCTAATCCGTATCAGCCGAAACGGCCGGTGATGTAGTCTTCGGTTTCTTTACGTTTTGGCTTGAAGAACAAGTCTTCGGTTGCGCCAAACTCAACCAGGTCGCCCAGGTACATATAGGCGGTGTAATCACTGCAGCGGGCAGCCTGCTGCATGTTGTGCGTCACGATGACCACCGTGTATTCGTTCTTGAGCTCGGCAATCAGTTCTTCCACCTTGGCGGTGGAAATAGGGTCCAGCGCGGAACAGGGCTCGTCCAGCAGCAATACTTCAGGCTTGATGGCGATGCCGCGGGCAATGCACAGGCGTTGCTGCTGGCCGCCCGAGAGGCTGGAGCCGCTCTGGTTCAGCTTGTCCTTGACTTCCGTCCACAGCGCGGCCTTGCGCAGGGCCCATTCAACGCGTTCATCCATATCCGAGGCGTTCAGGCTTTCGAACAACTTCACGCCGAAGGCGATGTTGTCGTAGATCGACATCGGGAACGGCGTCGGCTTCTGGAATACCATGCCGACCTTGGAGCGGATCAATGCCACGTCTTTTTTGGACGTCAGCAGGTTCTCGCCGTCGAACATGATTTCACCTTCGGCGCGCTGCTCGGGATAGAGCTCATACATGCGGTTGAAAATGCGC
The DNA here is from genome assembly GCF_056402835.1 of Polaromonas sp. P3_B4. NCBI lineage: Bacteria > Pseudomonadati > Pseudomonadota > Betaproteobacteria > Burkholderiales > Comamonadaceae > Polaromonas > Polaromonas sp. P3_B4. The sequence goes on along the minus strand of NZ_JBFUGQ010000001.1, from coordinate 1,059,802 downwards.
AGAAGCGTGGACTTGCCGCAGCCCGAGGGGCCGATGAAAGCAGTGACCTTCTTCTCGGGAATTTCCAGGTTGATGCTTTTGAGGGCGTGGAACTTGCCGTAATAGAAGTCGAGGTTCTTGACCGAAATTTTCGATTGTTCGCGTGATGCAGTAGGGGTATCCATCTGTGACCTTGTTGTGTTGTGTGGTCTAAAGGAAAGGCGTCAGCCTGTCAGTTTTTGGCGCGTGTCAGCACGCGCGCCAGGATGTTCAGGCCAAGCACGGCCATGGTGATCAGGAACACGCCTGCCCATGCCAGCTGCTGCCAGTTCTCATAAGGGCTCAGCGCAAACTTGAAGATCGTCACGGGCAGGCTGGCCATGGGCTGGCTCAGGTCAGACGTCCAGAACTGGTTGTTCAGCGCGGTGAAGAGCAACGGCGCTGTTTCACCGGCAATCCGCGCCACGGCCAGCAGAATGCCGGTCGTCACGCCGGCGCGTGCGGCGCGCAGCGTGATGCTGGTGATCACCTTCCACTTCGGCGCACCCAGGGCGTAAGCCGCTTCACGCAGGCCCGGCGGCACCAGCTGCAGCATGTTTTCCGTCGTGCGAATCACCACGGGAATAACGATCAGCGCCAGCGCCAGGACACCGGCCCAGCCCGAATAGGACTTGAACTGCGACACGACGACCGTGTAGACAAACAAGCCGATCACGATGGACGGCGCGGACAGCAGGATGTCGTTGACAAAGCGCGTCACAGACGCCAGCATGCCCTTGGTGTTGTACTCGGCCAGGTAGATGCCCGCCATGATGCCGATCGGCGTGCCCACAAACGTGGCCAGCAGCACCATGAGGAAGGAGCCGTAAATCGCGTTGGCGATACCGCCCTCTTCATTGGGTGCCGGCGTCATCTGCGTCAGCGTGGCCAGCGAAAGCCCGCCCACGCCCAGGCGTATGGTTTCCCACAAAATCCATGCCAGCCAGAACAGGCCGAAGGACATGGCCGCCAGGGAGAGGACCAACGCGATCCGGTTGACCCGCTTGCGGCTGGCGAACTTGGCCAGGCGCGCGTCGTGTGCCGCGGTACTCATGTTTTCACCCCTTCACTCTTTCGCAGTTGGGCCAGCAGCAGCTTGGACAGCGACAGCACGACAAACGTGATGAAGAACAGCACCAGGCCCAGGTAGATCAGCGCCGCCTGGTGCAGGCCCTCGCCGGCTTCAGCGAACTCGTTGGCCAGTGCCGACGTGATGCTGTTGGCGGCCTGAAAGAGGCTCAGCGAATCGAGCTGGTTGAAATTGCCGATGACGAAGGTCACCGCCATGGTTTCGCCCAGTGCACGGCCCAGGCCCAGCATGATGCCGCCCACCACACCGGCTTTGGTGTAGGGAAGCACGACCTTGGAGACAACTTCCCAGGTGGTGGAGCCCAGCCCATAGGCGGACTCCTTGAGCAGCACCGGCGTGACCTCGAACACGTCCCGCATCACCGAGGCGATGAAAGGAATGATCATGATCGCCAGGATGATGCCGGCCGACAAAATACCGATGCCCACAGGAGGGCCAGACACCAGCGCGCCCAGGTAAGGCACGCCGCTCAGCATGCTTTGCAGCGGCTGCTGCACGTAGGTGGCCAGGATGGGGCCGAACACCAGCAGGCCCCACATGCCGTAGACGATGGACGGCACGGCGGCGAGCAGCTCGATGGCGGTGCCCAGCGGCCTTTTGAGCCATGCGGGCGACAACTCGGTCAGGAACAGCGCAATGCCGAAGCTCACCGGCACCGCGATGAGCAGTGCGATCAGTGACGTGGCAATGGTGCCGTAAATCATGACCAGCCCGCCGTACTCGCCCTTGACAGGGTCCCAGACGCTGCTCGTCAGGAAGCCGAGGCCGTATTTGCTGATCGCCGGCCATGCCCCGATGACGAGGGAAACCAGGATGCCGGCCAGCAGGGCCAGTGTCAGCCAGGCCGCGCCCTGCGCAGCCCAGCCGAAAAGCCGGTCTGCCAGGGGGCTTCTGCGCACAGTGCTGCCAGGAGGAGGATTGGTCATAGCGCGTCCGGTCGCTTTTGCCGGGTGGTCAAAAGCGGCCCGGCTAGCCGGAAGTGTAGAGGACACGTGAGAAACCCCTATGGTGTGTAACGACTGGGAAAAATCAGCTGGCTGTGCTTACTTGTAGGCAACCGTCTTGCCCGATGCATCCTTGATGTCGCCCCAGGCTTTTTCGATGATGGTCTTCACAGCGGCAGGCATGGGCACGTAGTCCAGGTCGTCGGCGGTTTTGTCGCCGTTTTTGTAAGCCCACTCAAAGAACTTGAGCGAAGCGGCGGCCTGGGCAGGCTTGTCCTGGACTTTCTGCATCAGGATGAAAGTAGCGCCGGTGATGGGCCACGAATCCTTGCCGGGCTGCTCGGTCAGGATCTGGTAGAAGCTCTTGGACCATTCGGCACCCGCTGCAGCAGCCTTGAAGGCGCCATCTTCCGGCGACACGAAATTGCCGGCCGCATTCTTCAGCTGGGCAAAGGTCATCTTGTTCTGCTTGACGTAAGCGTATTCCACGTAGCCGATCGAGTTGGGCAGACGACCGACGAATGCCGCCACACCTTCATTGCCCTTGCCGCCTGCGCCCACTGGCCAGTTCACTGCGGTGCCCTCGCCCACTTTGGACTTCCACTCGGCATTCACCTTGCTCAGGTAATTGGTGAAGATAAAGCTGGTGCCGGAGCCGTCGGCACGGCGAACCGGTGCGATGGCGGCGTCAGGCAGGGGCAGCGTGGGGTTCAGGGCCTTGATGGCCGGATCGGTCCACTTGGTGATCTTGCCGAGGTAGATGTCGCCCAGCACCTGGCCGCTCAGCTTGAGCTGACCGGGGGTGATGCCCTTGATATTGACCACAGGAATGACGCCGCCGATCACCGTGGGGAATTGCATCAGGCCTTTTTTGGCCAGTTCTTCGTCTTTCAGGGGCGCATCGGAAGCGCCGAAATCGACGGTTTTGGCTTCAATCTGGCGCAAACCGGCGCCGGAACCCACCGACTGGTAATTGATCTTGACGCTGGTAGCCTTGTTGTAATCAGCGGCCCACTTGGAATACAGGGGGGCGGGGAAGCTGGCGCCGGCGCCTGTCACGTCCTGGGCTGCAGCCAGCGTGGCGAACGACGCGAGGGCAACGCCCATCACAGTAGTCAGGGAAGCTTTGAAAGTCAGGTTCATCAGAACACCTCTTGGGTTGGGATTGGTCGAAACTGGTTGGGATTGATCGGAAAGATGCGTCGACTGTAGGAATCTTGTGTGACAAGGATGTGACAAATATGACAGCCTCCCGGTGGGCTGCCGTCCCTCTATAGCGTCACAAAACCTTCAAATTACCGTCACGAATCTGTCACCGGGTTCTCCTACCCTTGGCCTCGTCTTAATCAGGATTAATCAGGAGAATCTTTCATGTTGAACCGCCGCTTTCTGGTCCTCGCCACCGCCGTTGCCGCCCTCGCCGGCTGCGCCACCACCTCCACCCCGGTGTCCGTGGCAGACACGATTGCCACCCAATCGCAGCTCAGCACCCTCAATGGCCTGGTAGCCAAAGCCGGGCTGACCGACACACTCAAGGGCACCGGCCCCTACACCGTGTTCGCGCCCACCAACGCGGCCTTCGCCAAAGTGCCAGCCAAAACCATGGACGAGCTCGCCAAAGACCCGGCCAAGCTCAAGGCGGTTCTGGCCTACCACCTCATTCCCGGCAAGGTAATGGCTGCCGACGTCAAAAACGGCAACGCCAAAACCGTCAATGGCGCCAATGTGGCGCTCTCCAAGGCCGGAGAATTCGTCACCATCGAGGACGCCATGGTCCAGACCGCCGACATTTCCGCCACCAATGGCGTCGTTCACATTGTGGACAGCGTGCTGATCCCACCCGCCAAGTAAGCCCACGGGTGCTGGAACGGGTCAAGCCGGAAGGTTTGACCCGTTTTTTATTGAATTTGTGCAATTTCGTGTTCCATCCCTTATGGAGCCAGCGCAAGCAGCTATTGTTTTAATAGCAATCCATGCACGGCGAGCCACCTCGCACCGGGGAACATCCATGCCAGCTCAAATGCCTTTACCTTTAGTCAGTCGCCGCCGGCTGCTGCGTCGCGCCGGCCTGGTCGCCGCAGCAATTACAAGCCCGGCCTGGGCTCAGCCCGGCAAGGGCGCCTCATCGCGCAGCGTTGTCGTGGCCCAGCCGGTTGATTTTTCCCAGGCGCAGCAGGATGTGTCCAAGGACTTCCTGATCGGCTCACGCGCCGCCTGGCAGGACATCAACTTGCGCGGCGGCGTCCGCGGCAGGCAGGTCCAGCACCTGGCGCTGGAAACGGACGGCACCCCCGCAAGCCTGCGCACGGCACTGGACTCGGTCAAGGACAACCCCCTCTGCATGGTGCTTTCCGGCAGTGTCGGCGACCAGGTTGCCAGCCAGATCGTGGCGCTGTCCCGCCAGGGCGGGCTGGGCATCCCCCACGCCGCCCCGTGGCTGCAAAACTCCAGCCTCGAAATCGACGACAAGACCTTTCCCATCTTCGCCGCGCGCCAGGAACAGATTGCCTATGCGCTCAAGAGCCTTTCGACCATGGGCCTCAAGGAGCTGGGTGCGATTTACGCCACAGCACAGGACCATGCCGCCTATCACACGGACGTCGAGCGCATCGCCCTGGACATGCAACTGAAGCTGCAGCCCTTCAAGGCAACAGACGACCTGCGTGCACTGGGTCAGAAACTCACGCCCCGTACACCCGCCGTGCTGCTTTTTGTGGGCGGAACGCCGGAGCTCGCCGAATTCACCCAGGGCCTGGAAAAGCAGGCTCGCCAGCGCTATGTCGTGGCATTGGCCGATGTGAACCTGCAAACCATGCTGCAGATGGGCGCGGCGCGCAACACGCCGGTCATCGCCACCCAGCCGGTGCCCCTGGTCAACGCCAGCCTTCCGGTGGTCAGAAGCTACCGTGAAACGCTTTCGCGCCTCTTCGACGAGCCGCCCACGCCGCTGAGCCTGGCAGGATTCATTGCAGCACGCTACACCTACGAAGTGCTCAATGACGTCGATGGCCCCCTGAACCGCCAGAGCGTTCTTGCCGCCTTCCAGCGCCGCACAAAGTTCGACGTCGGCGGATTCAGCATCAGCTTCAACCCCCAGCGCAGAAGCGGCACCTACGTCACGCAAAGCATGATGACGGTCGATGGCCGGTTGATCGGCTAGGCAGGGCCTGTGAACACTGTGTTTGCAAATGCGAATGGGGTGAAAACGGCGCCACTCCGCGTTGCACTCCTCACCCAGACTCCCGGTCTGGGATTCGTCACGCGCCTTGATTGGCGCCGTTTTCACCCCATTCCCTCCGGGTTGCGATCAAAAAGGCCCTGCGCGGCGTTGCAAAGCCTTGACGGGGTTCACCCCGCCTGCGTTTTACGCCTTGCTCATGGCCTTTTTGACTCGCAACGCATCTTGCAAACACAATGTTCACAGACCCAGAAATGCTGATGCGAGTCCCGCGCGAATGCTATGGCAAGCCCTTAAACTCAGGTATGCAAAATGGAACGCTGCTCGCCGCTGTAGACCTCGGGTCCAACAGCTTTCGACTGGAAATCGGCCGCTTTGATGCCGGCCAGATCCACCGCACCGAATACCTCAAGGAAACCGTTCGCCAGGGCAACGGGCTGGATGCCGACCGCAACCTGACCCCGGAAGCCATGCAGCGAGGCTGGGACTGCCTGGCGCGCTTCGGCGAACGGCTGGCCGGTTTCAAGAAGTACCAGGTCCGCGCCGTCGCCACGCAGACCCTGCGCGAAGCGCGCAACCGCGAGGAATTCCTGGCGCGCGCCCACAAGATCCTCGGTTTTGCCATCGACGTCATCCCGGGCCGTGAAGAAGCCCGCCTCATTTACCAGGGCGTTGCTCACCTCCTGCCGCAGTCCGATGAACGCCGGCTGGTGGTGGACATAGGCGGGCGCTCCACCGAAATGATCCTCGGCAAGGGGCTGGACGCGCGCACCATGGAGTCCTACCGCGTCGGCAGCGTGGCATGGTCCATGAAGTATTTCCCCGACGGGCAGTTCACCCCACGTGCTTTCCAGACAGCGGAAGTCGCCGCCAAGGCAGTTCTCGACGAAGCCGTCAACATCTACCGCGCCGATGCGTGGGACACCGCCTATGGGTCTTCCGGCACGATTGGCGCCGTCAGTGACGTACTGACAGCTTCGGGCTGGCCTGCGGGTATGGTCACGCAAGAAGGCCTCGACTGGCTGCTGGACCGATTGCTCAAGGCGCAAAGCGCCGACCGGCTCAAGCTCGACGGTATGAAGGACGACCGTCGCGCCGTCATAGGCGGCGGTGTGAGCGTGCTGAGGGCCGTGTTCGACCTGCTGGGCATCGCGCAAATGGAAGCCGCACAAGGCGCCTTGCGCCACGGTGTGCTCTATGACCTGGTGGACCGTGAGCAGGATTTGACCGATTTGCGCTCCACCACCGTGCAACGCCTGGCCAGCAAATTCGGCGCGCACGCCGCGCAGGCGCAGCGGGTCAGCAAAGTCGCCAATCACCTGTTCGCGATGGCCAGCGCCGGCATGCCCCGCGCCGACTCGGAGCGCTTCCAGCGCAAACTCGAATGGGCCGCACAGCTTCACGAAATCGGCAGCCAGATTTCCCATAGCGACTATCACAAGCACGGCGCCTACATCCTGGACAACGCCGACGCGCCGGGTTTTGCCCTGCCCGAACTGCATCGCCTGAGCCTTCTGGTGCTGGGCCACCGCGGCAAGCTTCGCAAACTCGAAGTCAACTTTGAAGACCGCGTGTTTATCCAGCAACTGCTGTGCCTGCGCCTGGCGGTCATCCTTTGCCATGCCCGGCGCGACCCTGACCTGAAAGGCCTTCAGCTTGAGAGCAGCGCTGAACCCGGAAAGATTTTTGTACTGAACTGCCGCCCCGGCTGGGCGCAGGCCTTCCCGCAATCGGCCCATCTGCTGCAGGAAGAAGTTCTGGCGTGGCAAAAAACGCCGTGGACGCTGGTTGTGCCCGGCCCCTGAGCCGTTCCTTTCGCCCCGCTTCGCATGAGCACGGCCATCGCCGGGTTGTGGCTTGACCATTTTTGATGAAACCGTATAAACTGTATATACGGTTTATTTGACCGCACCCCAAAAAAGGATCAATCCATGGCTACCAGCAAAAAAGCAACTGCAAAACCCGCCGCACCGGCACCTACCGCGCCCAAGGCACCCGTGAAAACCGCCGCCAAGCCCACCCCGAAAAAGGCGTCCCCCGCCAAGGCCCCGACCGGCAAAGGCACGGTCAAGAAAGCCATCGTGAAAAAGGCCGGCGCCAAAAAGCCTGCGGCCAAACCGCAGGCCACCGCTAAGCCTGCCAAGCCCGCCAAAGCCGCAAAGCTGGAAAAGACCAAAAAGCCAAAATTGGTGCGCGACAGCTTCACCATTCCGAAAGCCGAATACGTGGTGTTGGACGACCTCAAGCAGCGCGCCGCCAAGCTCACCCGCCCCGCCAAGAAAAGCGAACTGCTGCGCGCAGGCATCAAGTTGCTAGCCAGCATTTCCGATGCGGCTTTCCTGACCGCGCTCGAGCAGGTTCCCGCCATCAAGACCGGCCGGCCCACGCTCGGCTCTTAAGCTATACCGAGGAATCTTCCCGCGCTCGCAAGAGCGCGGAGTTTTGCGCTTGTGTCCGGCTAGGCACTACTTGTCGCACCGCGCTGAAGCTCGGATAAAAACTCGGCCTCATGGGCCGGAGACCTGAAACAGCGACGAGGGATGATGTGAAACGACCCGCTTCGCATCTCGATGAACGCGAAGGCTCTTGTTTTGTTCGCCCCTCGTATTCCGCTCCATCTTGCCAAGGTTTCATTGACCGCAGTCCTCTCCGTCAGCCCGTCTGCCGTCAGCGCATATTCGTGCTCGCCAAGCACACCATCGCCGTCCTTTAATCCATTCCGAATGCGCAGTAGCGTGAAGACGATAGAGACAGCAACTGAGAGTAACGAGCCCAGGGATGCAGAGATCGCAAGTACGAGCACTTCGACTGGCTCTTGCGGAAGGCCTTTCGCAACCGCCATGACACCACCCACAACAACCGTCCAGAGCACCCAAGCCTTCAGCAAAGGACCTCGACGCGTCAAACGTGCAAAAACGGCCATGGTGATGTCCCTCTTCGCAAGATTCGTGTGGACGGAATGCATTTCTGGAGCGCCTAACGTTTGACATGAGGGGCGTCCAAGAGCGATAGCTCTTGGACGCCCTTCTCGATGGAAGGGTTAGGCCTCGGCATGAAGACAGAACTGACTTTCATTGCTTTTCCTCGATTGGCGCCGACTGAGAACTTGGGGGAGGGCGCTACTTCCAGATCAGGTGGCTCTCTAGTAGCTGCTCAAGCTCTTTGAATGGCAAGGTAAGGATGCGATGGTTTCTCGCAATCGACGGCTGCTAGGTCTCTTGATCGTCAGGGTCCTCTTTTGAACTTCGTGGTGGTACACGGGCATCCGCAGATAGATACCTTTCTAGTGCAGGGCCGAAAAGTGGATAGAGAGCCCAGTAAACCAGGACTGGAGCAACCAATAGGCCGACTAGGAAGGGGGCAACACCGCCTCCTACAAGGCCGAGGAACATGCCTGGCGGCCCCCAAAAGGAGAGTGTTATCAAGACTGAAAGACCAAGGCGACCGACAACTTTGGCAAGCAGCCTATTTGTTGACGGTTCAGACTTCTGAACTGCAAGTGATGTGATCCAGATTGCACCGGCGCCTAGTACTAGCGAAGGCCAGTTAACGAATACGAATTTCAGAAAATCGCGCACAGAGGCCTAACGTAATGTATGCCGCAAAACCTGCGGTATAACCTGGCGCTTGCGATCTGGTCTATACATTCAAAACTCCTGCAGTCCGCTTGCATGCCGGGTTTCAAGGAAGAATACTGCAAATTCATGCAGTTATAAAAACTCCATGAAACCGCGCAGTTCTCCCTTGCAATCTGCCCTCCCGCTTGCCGAACCAGTTCCCCAAGTCAATCCGCATTTTTGACCAACCCAAGACTGCAGAGATTTGCCTCCAGCTCGGCGATGGTGCTCCACGGCAGGATCCGGGAGTTCGCCCGATCGTCTGGAGGGTTGGACGGTAGTTCATCAGACCACCCGCCGCAACCGACCAGAGGAAGCAAAGGCCGCTTGTGCATCCAGGCCAGGTGAACCTCGGATTTGGTGCCTGCGCGACCACCGATGACGATGCAGGCATCGCCGGCAAGCGCCATCAAGAGATTGCGGGCATCTCCCATGCCACAGGGGAGCACCACCGTGGCGGGCCAATCCGGCTCGGGCATCTGGTCTGGCGGCACTATGCTGAGCACCAGGCCGTTAGCCTGAATTGCGCGCTCCGCAGCAACTCGAGTTGCGGGACTGCCGCACCCGCTTACAACGGTAATGCCCAGTTTAGCGAGCGCTTCACCAGCTTGCCCGGCAAGCTCGTAGGCGCTAGAACCCGGCTCAGCGCTGCCGAGTACACAGACTTGGGGCTTTCGATGAGAAACGATCATGGCAGGGGCGAGTTTACGATCTCACGTTTAACAGGAACCACGTGCCAGGCTTGCCAGGGCACGCAGCTCGACGGAATGGTCAGGTGTCTACGTCATCTTGAAGCAGTTGCTCGAGACGCCTTGGATAGTTGTTGAGAAAGTCCCGGGTGACAGCAAAGTGCTCTGTGTCTTCGAACGAGACCTCACTGACTCCCGACCCGTCGAACTGAATGATCTTCGCGTTTGGATAGGAAAGAAGTATCGGAGAGTGCGTTGCAATGATGAACTGCGAGTGATCCTCTACAAGCTGGTGAATGGCACTGAGTGCGGCGAGTTGGCGGCTGGGCGACAGAGCCGCTTCTGGCTCATCCAGGAGGTAGATGCCGTTGCCGCGTAGCTTGTTCAAAAGCACCGCCATGAAGGACTCACCGTGAGACTGCGTGTGCAAGGACTTGCCGCCGTAGCCTTCCAGGTAACCAGTTTCATCCATATAGCTCGCGACATTGAAGAAACTTTCGGCGCGAAGGAAATACTCATCACGAGGTTTTGGAACACCGCGAGCCAGACGCAAGCAGTCGTGAAGTGCGGATAGTGAGCCTGCAGAGTGAAAGCGCACATTCTTTGTGCCGCCTTCAGCTCCGAAGCCAAGAGCAACTGCGATGCCTTCCATGACGGTCGACTTCCCCGACCCGTTCTCTCCGACAAAGAAGGTCACGTTTGGATGGAAGTCGATGTTGGCAATCTCGCGTACAGCGGGAATGCTGAACGGGTAGGACTCGTAGTCAATATCCGCGTCTGGACGAATTGCCGCGTGAAGCAGGTAGGGCTTGGTGCGCTTGGTCATGCGAGTTGGACACCTAACGTTTGACTTAAGCGGCCTGCCGTGGGGAGGTCCGCTTGAAGGAAGGGTCAGGCGTTGCCGTTTGCATGCTGCAATCTTGCCTGAAGAAGGACTACGGCCGGCGGTGCCAGAAGAATGACGAGAAGCACAACAGGCCAGATATTACCGTCTTTGAATGCATACGCTTCGAGTAGCTCAGACCAGGCCTTGTGCTGAACGTAACGGCCAAAGCTGAACTCGAAGACCAGTGTGAGACACAACCAGGAAGCGCCAACGCAAAGACCTTGCAAGATTGTGATGCCGTGGCTGAGACGAACAAAGGCGAAAGACACAAGCATCACAAAAAGGGAAAGTAGCGCCCCGCTCATGACCAGACCAGTGGTCTTGCCAAGAACAGGAATCAGAACAATCTCGCGAAGCGCTCCGTTGGCAACGGCCAGGGCAAGTATGACCAGCCAGGCAACAAGCGGCTTGAGCAACGGCATGGAATTCCTTGCGGCGTCTAAAGTTTGACATGAACCCTCTTCTTCTCTTCTTCTCTTCTTCTCTTCTTCTCTTCTTCTCCGGGAGCCGCGCGACGTACTCTGGGCACCAAAGCACTCAAGCTTTCAGATCCCCTAACGTTTGAGATGAGAGGCGTGATCCGGCATGCCGGGGCACGTCCCCTCGATGGAAAGGTTAGGCGTCATTGCGTTGCAGTGACAACCCATAGAACTTGGTGTCAACAGCCATGACGGGAAAGCTCTCTGGCAGAGCTTCTTTGACCATCTCGTGGAAGCCATTCTTCTCGTAGAACCTGTGGGCGGCAAGGAACTTGGCTGTTGTGCCCAGGAAGACCTCTCGTACACCTTGAGCACGACACCAGCTGAGCAGTGTTTGAAGCAGCTCCTTGGCGACGCCATGCTCCGGCCCGCGATGCGAGCTGGCCACGAACATCTTGCGCAGAGCTGCCTGACAGTTTCCGATGTCTAGCAGAGCAAGTGTGCCGACAACGGCTCCCGCCTCCAGGGCGACCCAGAAGTTGCCGATGCCATGCTGATAGAAACCGGCAATGTCCTGCAGGTCTGGTTGTGCTTCCAGTGTGATCGGGATTTCGAACTCGGACTGTTGAATCGGCAGGATCACAGACACGACACCATCGGCGTGAGCCGGAGAGAAGGGGACGATTTGAATCATTGGTTCTATTCTGGCGGTGAACGTTTGAGCTGAACGACGGGCGGCGGCGTGGTAAGGAAACTTTAGACAAGCATAGTTCCGTCTTTCGCGGTACCCGGCGGTTCGATAAGTATGAAGTGAGCCTCCTCAGTGGCTACTGGGCGATGCTCGACGCCTCGTGGAACGACGAACATTTCTCCCGGGCCGAGGTGAACACTGCGATTGCGCATTTCGATTGTGATGCTGCCCTTGAGTACCAAGAAGAAATCGTCTGTATCTTCATGCTTGTGCCAAGCGTACGAGCCCATGGCTTTGGCAACCATGACTTCGTTGCCATTGAAGTGCGCAACCGTTTCGGGTTGCCATGATTCAGAAACACTTGATAGCACTGCCGAAAGGTTGACAGAGTTCATTGCGTTGCACTCTTTCTATGTGAGGTGGAATATGACGCCTAACGTAAAAATGACCGGACCACCCACACAAGCGGCGAAGCCGCCTTCTGATGTGGTGGGTCCGTGTCGATTGACATGTTAAACCTCATGCTCCGTCGCCTTTCGTATACGCCACTCGCTCAGCCGTTCAAGTACCACTTGCAGTCGCTCAGCCTGATCTTTCGTTACCGCCGCGCGTTTCATCTTTCGCAGCAGGCTCTGGTGCATATAGCCGGAGCGGAAGAAGTACGGCCTCAGCTCCAGGAAACACAGCGCGGCTTCGATTGTCTTCGCATCGCCCGCGACGATCCGAGCCTCTGCGCCCTCATAGCCCCCAGGAAATGCCAATTCGTCGTAGCGAGAGTGAAACTCTTCGCAGGCGGTCGCCCAGGTGTCTCGATCGTTCGAGCTGTTTCCGCGAGTTTTGAACGTCTCGTGTATGCGTGCATGGAGGCGCGAAACCTCTCGAGCACCGACCTGGATCTCACATTTCAAGCGCTCCGTGTCCATGCGGTTTAACGTTTGAGTTGACCGGCGCACATGACGCGTGTGCGCGCAGCGCACGGATGCATTTGTGCGTCCGTGTCGAATGACCAGTTAGGGCTCTCAGCCCAAGTGTTCTGTGTCCAAAGCATTTCGAAGACCCTCGGCTTCCTCGTCGATGTTCCAACCGCGCAAAAGTCGCCAAGCGCATGCCGCTGACGCGAGTAGGCCGCAGGGAATTGCCAGCCAGAAGTCGAAGCCACGCAGCTCCGAAAATGAATACGGATGCAACGCCCAAAGAGCCACGCAAGTGAACACGGCACCGACCAGAGCCACGAGAGCAATGCACTTCAGAACGTAGATCAGGCGCTGCATCTGTGAGCTCTAATGTAATGTATGCCGCAAAACCTGCCGTATAACCTGGCGCTTGCAATCTAATCTGGACATCAAAAACTCCTGTAAGCCGCTTTCACGCTGGATTTCAGGGCAACACGCTATAAATTTATACAGTTATAAAAATTCCGTGAAACCCCGCAATCCTCCGCTGCAGTCTGCCCGCTTGCTGGACCAGGTTCGGGAGCGGGTTCGGTATTTGCACTATAGCCTTGGCACCGAGAAAACTTGCCTGTATTGGGTCTGTTTTTTGTCCGCTGGCATGACCGCAACGGGCATGCCGTATTCGCGCGATAAGAGATCGCAAGGTAGGAGCCCTCCAGGATGACGACCACGAGCTCAACCCGTGCCGGCAAGTACCGATCAGAGAACTTCAGGCGACTGCACAGTGACCACAACAGTCTGGTTAAGGCCGTCGCGGTCCCGGCTGCGAAGCCACCAGAGTGCACCCTTCTTGACCGGGCATTCGCTTTCCTGCAAGCTGAGCAGCTGCGCGATGGCCTGCCCCAGGTTGGGCTGGTGGCCCACCACCAGAATCGGCGACCTGGCCGACGGCCATTGCACCAGTTCCAGCAACTGTTCAACTGTGGCGTCGGGCGCCAACTCACTGCGGATTTTGTATTTGCGTCCCAGCGCCAGCGCCGTCTGCTCGCAGCGCCGTGCCGGGCTGACGAAAATGCGTGCGCCTTCGGGCAACTGACGGTCCAGCCAGTTGGCCATGCGGGCCGCCTGCTTCTCGCCCCTTGACGTCAACGAACGCTCAAGATCGCTGCCGCCCTGCGGGTCACCCTCGGGCCAGTCTTCTGCCTCTGCATGACGCCACAGGATGAGGTCCATGTCATTTTTCCTGGTGATGGGGGGCCGAATAGCGCGCCATCAAGGCAGCCTGCGCACCGTGACGCGGGGCATCGCCCTGCGGGTTCACGCGCACGTAGGTGCCGTCGGGCTGCAAATCCCAGGCGTCTCGCCCGTCATGCAGGTAGGCCACCAGGCACTCGTCGATGATGCGCTGGCGCAGCACCGGGTCGGTCACAGGCCAGGCCAGCTCCACCCGGCGCAGCATGTTCCGGTTCATCCAGTCGGCGCTGGAAAGCAACAAGGTTTCTTCTTCCGCACAGCGGAAGTAAAACACCCGAGAGTGCTCGAGGAAGCGGCCGATGATGGAGCGCACGCGGATGTTGTCCGTCACACCGGGCACCTGCGCCGGCAGCATGCAGGCGCCGCGCACAATCAGGTCTATCTTCACGCCGCGCTGCCCTGCCCTTACCAGTGCCAGCATCAGGTCTTCGTCGGTCAGCGCGTTCATCTTGGCCACGATGCGCGTGTCTTTGCCCTGCAGGGCGGCTTCGCCCAGCGCATCGACTTTTTCGATCAGCTTGCGGTGCAGCTGGAACGGCGCCAGCAGCAAATGGTGCAGCTTGGGCAGGCGGCTCTGGCTGGCCAGGTGCACAAACACATTGTCAATGTCGGCCGTCGTCAAGGGGTCGGCCGTCAGGTAGCTCAGGTCGGTATATAGGCGGGCCGTACGCGGGTTGTAGTTGCCGGTAGACAAGTGGGCATAGCGCACCAGGCGTTTGCCTTCGCGCCGCGTCACCAGCAACATCTTGGCGTGGGTTTTGAGGCCCACCACACCGTACACCACCTGCGCACCTATCGACTCCAGCATTTCCGCCCAGTTGATGTTGGCCTCTTCATCGAAGCGCGCCTTGAGCTCCACCACCACCGTCACTTCCTTGCCGCGGCGCACGGCTTCGCGCAGCAGCACCATCAGCTCCGAGTCGGTGCCGGTACGGTAAATGGTCTGCTTGATCGCCAGTACCTGCGGATCGTTAACCGCTTCGCGCAGGAAGGCGAGCACGCCGTCAAAACTTTCAAAAGGCTGGTGAATGGAAACGTCGCCTTCCTTGAGCCGCTCAAAGAACGACTGGCCGGGCTGCAACTGGGTGGGGTAACACGCGCTGTAGCCGGGGAAGAGCAGTTTGGGGTCATTGACCAGGTCCACCAGCTGCGTCAGCCGCACCAGATTGACGGGGCCGTGAACACGGTACAGGGACTGCGTCGGCAAGTTGAATTGCCTGAGCAGGAAGCTGGCCAGGTATTCCGAACAGCCCGCGGAAACCTCCAGCCGAACAGCCTGCCCGTAATGGCGTTGCTCCAGGCCCTGGCGCAAGGCGGTGCGCAGGTTTTTCACATCGTCTTCGTCCACGGCCAGGTCGGAGT
Organism: Polaromonas sp. P3_B4; assembly: GCF_056402835.1. Lineage (NCBI taxonomy): Bacteria > Pseudomonadati > Pseudomonadota > Betaproteobacteria > Burkholderiales > Comamonadaceae > Polaromonas > Polaromonas sp. P3_B4. Next base: position 1,044,761 of record NZ_JBFUGQ010000001.1, on the reverse strand, counting down.
GGCGGGTCACACGGAATTGCGAAAACTGCCCCACTTCGCGGCCGGCAAACAACTCGGCCAGGTGGGCCCGAATCACGCTGGAAAGCGACACGAACAGCCGGCTCTTGTCCTTGCCGTGGGACGGCATATGAATCAGCCGCGGCAACACGCGCGGCACCTTGACGATGGCAATGTCGTTTTCGCGCCCAAACGCGTCATGGCCGCCCAGCCGCACGATGAAATTGAGCGACTTGTTCGCCACCTGCGGGAACGGATGCGAAGGGTCCAGCCCGACTGGAATCAGCAGCGGCCGCACTTCCCTTTCGAAATACGCTTTCACCCAGCGCCGCTGGGCCGTGTTGCGTTCGCCGTGCGAAACGATGCGTATGCCCTGCCGCTCAAAGGCCGGCAGCAGGTCGTCGTTGTAGAGCGAATACTGGCGCGCCACCATATCGTGGGCCGCCGCAGAAAGTGCGGCGAAAGACTGCACCGAATACAGCGCTTTTTGTTCATTGGCCTGCGCCGCCGTCAGGTGGGGCGCGGTCCGGACTTCAAAGAACTCGTCCAGGTTGGACGAGACAATGCAGAGAAACCTCAGCCGTTCCAGCAGCGGCACGTCCGGGCGCTTCGCCCAGTCCAGCACCCGCTCATTGAAGGCAAGAATGCTGTGGTCGCGGTCCAGGAACTGGACGGGTGGCGCGGCGGCGGCCACCGAGGCGGGTGAAGTGGGCATCAACAAGAGTGGTCTTTGTCATTAACAACAAGTCACAGTGTTGACCGGTTTCATGACAAAGGCGTGACAGTACTTTTGACTGATGGTGCACCCGCCTGAAGGGGTACGCAAGCACTGCCCCTGTTATTGCCGGGGTTGGCCTGAGCGCTGTTCTTCCCGGCAGTTACGAGGAAAGACTCGAAAAGCTGCGCCGCATGGGCCCAGCTGAAATCCAGCGCACGCAGGCGTGCTTCATGGCGCGGCACAGCCAAAGCGCTGTAACAAGCCTGTTGCAAATCTTCATGCATGACACCGCCATGACAGCTTCCATCGGGCTTTCCAAGCACTTCCAGCGGGCCATCGACCGGGTAGGCCGCCACCGGTGTGCCGACTGCCATGGCTTCGAGCATCACCAGACCAAAAGTTTCTGACCGGCTGGGAAAGGCGAACACATCGGCGGCGGCATAAACCTTGGCCAGCTCATCCCGGGGCAGAACGCCCATCCAGCGGACCTGCGGATAACGCTCCTTGAGTGTCGCCTCCAGGGGCCCTACCCCGCAGACCACCTTGGTCCCCGGAATGTCCAGCTTGAGGAAAGCCTCGATGTTTTTCTCATACGACACCCGGCCCACAAACAGCGACACCGGCCGCACTACGGTCCCCATGGGCGGGTACAAGCGCGCTTGCGACTCAAAGCCGAAAAGCTCCGTGTCCACGCCGTGCGTCCAGCTGCGCAGGTTCTGAAAGCCCCGCTTCTCCAGCATGCGCAACACGCCATGGGTAGGCACCATCACGCCCGACGAAGGCCTGTGAAAATGGCGGAACAGCGCGTAACCCCATGACAGCGGAATCTTCAATGCCGCATGAAGGATCTCAGGGAACTTGGTGTGAAATGCGGTGGTGAACTTCAGGCCGCGCTTGAGGCAATAGCTGCGCGCAGCCCAGCCCAGCGGGCCTTCGGTGGCAATGTGGATGGCCTCGGGTGCAAAGGCATCGAGCTTTTCGGTCAAACCACGCTTTGGGCGCACCGCCAGGTCAATGCCGGCATAACCCGGGCAAGGCCGCGTCTTGAAAAGGCCAGGCTGGATCACTTCCACCTGGTGCCCCAGTTCCTGAAGCTCCCGCACCAGTTCCACCAGGGTGGTGACCACGCCATTGACCTGCGGTTGCCAAGCATCCGTGACCAGAGCGACTCTCATGCGGTCACCGTGGAAGCCATGTGGCCGCGGCCCTGCGTCTCGTGCGCAGGTGCCCAGTGCACCAGTTCGAGCGAGCCGTCGAAGTTTTCCACGAGCGCAGTGCGGCTTTCCACCCAGTCGCCGTCATTGCAGTACAGCACGCCGTTGATGTCGCGCATCTCGGCCCGGTGGATGTGCCCGCAAACCACGCCCTGGTGGCCGCGGCGGCGGGCTTCATTGGCCACGGCCTCTTCAAAGTCGGTGACGTAATTGAGCGCGCTCTTGACCTTTTGCTTCAAGTAGGCCGACAGCGACCAGTACGGCAGGCCCAGGCGGGCGCGCAGGCTGTTGAGGTGGCGGTTGAGTTTGAGTGTGAATTCATAGAGGTTGTCGCCCACGTAGGCCAGCCACTTGGCGCACTGCACCACCGCGTCGAAGTAGTCGCCGTGGATGATCCACAACTGGCGACCGTCGGCGGTGGTGTGCACGGCTTCATCGATCACCTCGATGCCGCCGAACTGGTTACCAATAAATTCACGCGCAAACTCATCATGGTTGCCCGGCACATAAACCACGCGGCAGCCTTTTCGGGCGCGACGCAGCAGTTTTTGCACCACGTCGTTGTGCGACTGCGGCCAGTACCAGCGGCGGCGCAGCTGCCAGCCATCGACGATGTCACCCACGAGGTACAGGTTGTCGCTCGGGTGGGCCTTCAGAAAATCCAGCAGCGCGGCCGCCTGGCAGCCGGGCGTGCCCAGGTGGATGTCGGAAATAAAGATGGTGCGATAGCGCTTGCGCAGCGAGTCGTCGTCATCGCCATCACGATCGTCGTTGTTCGCGACTAAGCCATTGCCCAGCGCGCCCATGGCGTCAAACATGCTGCGCATCAGGCCTCCGAAGGGCTGCCCGACACAGGCTTGCCGGAGAAATGCTTGAGGTAGCGCGGCGGCAGGTCGGCGATGCGCATCATCATGGGCAGGTCGGCCGAATTGAAGTCCGGGTCCCAGGCGGGTGCGCCCAGCACCTTGGCACCCAGGCGCAAATAGCCCTTGATCAGCGCGGGCGGTTCCACGTCCAGCGTGTCGTCCAGTCGCTCCACCGGCAGCGCCAGACGCGGCGTCACGCGGTATTCAATGGGTGCCAGATGCGTTTCGCGCACCTGGCGCCAGATGCTGGCGGCCGCGTGCCCGCTGGAAACGCCGTTGTGCTGCATCGGAATGCTGGCGCAGCCAATCATCGTATCCAGCTGGTTGCGCGCCATGAATTCAGCCAGCGCACCCCACAGCGCCAGGATGACGCCGCCGTGGCGGTGGTCGGCATGCACGCAGCTGCGGCCCAGCTCAACCATGCGTTCACGCAGGGAGCGCAGGCGGGTCAGGTCGAATTCGGTGTCGCTGTAGGTACTTCCCACGCGCCTGGCCTGGGTCGGCGTCAACACGCGATAGGTACCTATGACTTCCTGGCTGTCGGCATCACGCACCAGCAGGTGTTCGCAATAGTCGTCAAACAGGTCGACGTCGTGGCCGGGCAGCACCTTGGAAAGATTGGCACCCATCTCGAGCGCAAAAACCTGGTACCTCAGGCGCTGTGCCTGCCGGACCTCGTCCTGGTGCCGGGCCCAGCTGACCGTGATTTTCCCCACGGCAGGCCTTTGAACAACGGCGGGAATGACAGCATGACCGCTTTGATGAAGTGACCCCCGTGGCATTGCGACTGGCGACAATGCAAAGGTGGGATTGGGCAGTTCTTTCATGGCTAACTCCTTGTTTCCTGGTGTCTCAACAACTTCGGCAACTCATCAACTCGACAATTCAGCAACTTCAAATCGCGCTGTAAAAAAGCCCCAAAAAAGGGGCTTTGACTCTCAATCACCGGCGGTCAGCGAAACCACCTTGTCACGTCGCCCCAAACCGGCGGCCAGCATCGGCCGCGCATTCGAAAGACCCTCAAGCCAGGGCCGGGTGCCCGCCTTGAAGCGCAGGCCGCCCGGGCTGTTCGCCAGGGCTTGTGCGGTGCAGCGCAGGATGCGCAGGCACTGCTTGTTGAAATCCTGGATGCCGCTGCTCAAGGTGCGGCTGGGGCCCTGCGCCTGTCCGTCATTCATCGGGTGCTCCGTCATGCTGGTCATGGCGTGATTCTGGGAGCCGGGGGTGACGCGTTCGTGTCAGTTCAATGGCAGTTGTGTGACACGGGAAGAAATTCGCGTCGTGTGGCGGGCACGCATCGGCCGCCTCGACGGCTCAGGAGACCGTTTTTTCGGCAATCCCTCCACGGCAAGGCGCAGCCCTGCCTTGGCCTTGCAACCTCACCACCGTGCCGGCGCATGAGTACGGACAAACGGCAAAAGAGAACGGACATGCCAGAGATGACAAATCGGACATCCCTGGATTGGCTAAAACAGAAATCGTCGTCCCTGTAAAGCGACGAGTAGTTGCCATCGGCAATCGATCCAAACAGCGGTAAATCGACCGGGTGGACGGCCGCCTGCGCAACGCAGTTAGGAGCCTGTCGCGTACCTCGTTGCCAACAGCACTTCGAGCCTCTTTGTTATGGCCTCGCATTCGTCCGCCTCCAGACGGCTGAACTGAGCTGCCCAGGCTTTGGATGAAGCAAATTTTGGAAACTGCGGAGGTTCGCCCCATTGCCAATCGGGGTGACTCGCTGTCGGGCTTCTCCCAAAAATGTGGAGATGCATTTTCCGGTGAAGTTGAGGGGTTTTCGGTCCGGGTGGATGCGCCAGTTCGTTGAGCGCGTTGTTACCTGCCTCCCAGTAGTTCAGGCACCCTCCGGCGAGTTGGGGCAGTGTTTCCAGCATGGCTCTTGCGGTGGCTGCGACCAGGCAGCCCCATAGCGCCAGTTCATTGGGCGTCAATTCACTTCTTTCCCACACCGGCCGGGGCGGATTGACCAGCAAATGTCCGCCATCGCTTCGATGGTTCATCGGGCTGACGGGTAACGCGACCGTGCCCCCGGCGCAATTGATGAGTGTGTGGTGAATGTCCAAGTGAAAATCTCCAAAAGAAACGAGAGAATGAAGAGAGTGGCATCGGATTCGCGCTCAGTCGCTGCGCTGCCTCAGGCAGGCCATGGCGGTGGCCGAAAGAAGAAGTGCAGCAACGCCGTAAATCCATGCGGAGGGCACGATGGGCAACAACAGGCCGGCCAGCACCGGACCTGCGCCGGCGCCCATGTCGCGCCAGACCGAGCGTGTGGCGAGGGCTTGTATGCGTCCGGGTCCCGGCGTGCGCAGTGCAACCAGCGGCGGCAGCAGCGGCAACAGCAAGGCACGTAAAACCACGATGGCAAGTGCGCAAGTCCACAGCCAGCCGAAACCAAAGCCCACCAGGGCAACAGAAGTGAGCACGGAGAAGGTCACCATAAGAACTTCGACGCCATGCTTTTCAGCCATGTATCCGCCGGCAGAACTCAAGACAATTTCCGCCAGGTAACGGACCGACAGCAGAAGCCCCGCCACGATGACCGGGTTGCCGGGCAACAGGTCACGGCCCAGATAAGAGAGGCCGATGATGAACAGGCCGTCCAGCACCAGGCCTTCCGTGAAGGAAAAGATGTCCAGCCCGCCCGGGAGCCTGATTCCTGTTTTTCGTGGTGCCGGCTCGGCATGTGCGGCGGTTGGCAGCTGCCGTGCGACCAGCAAGGCACTCAACGCAACAGCCGCGAACAGGAAAAAAATAACTTTAGGGCCAAACCAAAGCGCACACACGCCGCCCAAAGGAAGGGCAAGCATGGGCCCCAGTGCCGTGAATGCGCGGGATCGCCCTGCCCGACGCGCAGCGCCCGCCGGTTCGGCGGTGGCCAATGCCTGGGTGGCCAGGTTCAGGGCTGCGAAGGCCAGGCCCCACAAGAGCCGCAAGAACAACAGGGCGACGAACCCGGTCAGCATCGCGTAACCCAGCGCGCACACCGCGGCCGCTAGCGCCGCCAGTGAGCAGGTGAGCCGTTCACCGTTGCGGGCGTAAAACCTTGCCACTGCTCCGTAGCCCGCAATGCGCACCAGGCGGTTAGCGGCCAGGAGAATGCCCGCTTCGGGCAAGGTGACGCCAAACGCAGGAGCGAACATCGGCAGGAGCAGGTAGAGCACCGTGTCCCCCGGAAGTGATAGCCCGAGCACCATGGCGGCATGGCGCGAGTTGCGGTCGGAAGTAGAAGCCGTGATCTGTTGCATGGCTTGTATGGTGCGCAGGGCTGCCTCTCTCGACAAACGATATTAGTGCGCGGCACGTGTGAGAAAATTGCACACATGTTGCCTCGCCTGCCTCCGTTGAACGCGGTCCGCGCTTTCGCTGCGGCGGCGCGCCATCAGAGTTTCAGCCGGGCCGCCCTGGAATTACATGTGACGCACGGCGCCATCAGCCGCCAGATCAAGGCGCTGGAAACCTATCTTGGCGTGGACCTGTTCGAGCGGAAAACCCGGCAAGTTCTTCTGACGGCAGCCGGCCATCAGTTCCATACGCAGGTGGGGCCCGCACTCGGGCAGATTGGCGCAGCCGCCGAATCACTCAGGGGTGGTACACCATTGCGCGCCGTCAAGATCAACGTCCGGCCCACGTTCGCGGTGCGCTGGCTGATTCCAAGGTTGTCAGCGTTCGTGGCAAAGCACCCAGACATCGAACCGCAGGTGATGACCAGCACCTTGCCGCCGGACAAAGCGGTGGATGAATTCGATCTGGCCATCCGGCGGAGCACCAAGGGGTGGCCGCCGGCGATGCAGATTCATCCATTTCTGGAAGACGAAGTTCTTGTTGTGGGGTCGCCTGCACTGTTTGCCAGCCGCCCCGTCACCGGCCCGCACTCTTTGGCGTCCCATGTCCTGCTGCTATCCAAATCGCGCAACCATGATTGGGAAAACTGGAAAAAGCAGGTGAACGCACCAGAGCTCAATCCAGCCAGTTGCCTGCAATTTGACCATTTGCACTTTGTGCTTCAGGCCGCCGTCGACGGGCTGGGTTTTGCCTTGGCGCCGGTATCGCAAATTACCCATGACATGGCGGCGGGGCGGTTGATGAGCCCTTTGCCGGAATTGCGGATGGCGCTGGGTCGCCACTATTTTGGCCTTGCGCCCAATGCCGCCCCGGAGACGCAGCAGTTTGTGCAGTGGCTGATGGATGAACTGAACGCCACGCCTTCGGCGGAAGATTGAGATCGGCCGCGGCGGCAGCCCCCTGCCGCCATGGAACTCGGGGTTGCGATGCGCGTGGCGGCGAAGCGCCTGCGGCAACGTCGCGACGTAGGAGATCACCGACCTTTTTTCGGGAATGTCGCGCGCGAAGCGCCCTGCCCCGGCGCAGTATTTTCAAGCTCTCGCCATCACAGCGGCCGCCATCACAGCGGCCATCACAGCGATCACGGCGAAGAAAATCCAGCCAAGGAGAACCGACATGCCCAGAGGCGACAAATCTGCCTACACCGACAAGCAAAAGCGCCAGGCTGAACACATTGAAGAAGGCTACGAAGACCGCGGCGTCGGCAAGGAAGAAGCCGAGCGCCGCGCCTGGGCCACCGTCAACAAGGAAACCGGCGGCGGCAAGAAGTCCGGATCGGGCCGCGGCAAGGCAGAAAACCATGCACCGTCCCGAAAAGGCGGGCGCCTTGGCGGCGCAGCCGCAGCTTCCCGCACGGCGCAAGAGCGGTCAGCCTCCGCCAAAAAAGCCGCAGCCACCCGCAAGCGGAATGCGGCCAGGAAATAGCCCCGCCGGGTGTGTTCCAGCTGCAGGCGGTCGAAATGGCTGCGCACGGCGCGGCGAAATCGCTATTGTTTTGATAGCTGCTCGCGCCCGTCCATATTGCCTCGAAGGGCTAAATTACCCCTAAAAACGGGCCCTCAAGGCACCCAAAAAGGCGCTTAGGCAGAGGAAAAAACATCGAAATGCTCAAAAACTGCCGTTTTTTTGCCTGTTTCGGGCATCAAATCGCGCTCAAGCCCAATAGGGATATGCGCAAGCAGCTATAGAAAAGATAGCAAATCAAACAGCACCCAGACAGTGGAAGCAGCAACTACCTCGGCCATGGCAGCCTGCGGAGCCTGGCCAGCGCTTCGCGCAGCCACATCACCATCAGCGCTGCGCCGGAGGCCGTACCCGCATGCGAGCGTTGATCACACGGACTCCGGCATCCAGACCACGGCAAACCCCGGTGGCGACCAGACCGGTAACGGCAAGCATCGCGGCGGTATGAACGCCTACCGCCGCGAGGGCCAGCGCCAGCGGTCCTGACCCTGCCAGCTCCGCAGCCCGCGCCTCCCCTGCGCACAACGGGATCAGGGCCGGCACCAGCATCAAGCCGGCGCCGTGCGCGGTGGACATCATGAAAGACCAGAGCGCCAGCCCGGCGTGCCCCGCTGGTGCGCGCGCCGCCCTGGGTGCGCGGCCCGACAGGTGAACCACGGCGAAGGCGGCCAGCAGGCCGCCTGCCAGGACCTGCAGCGTGAAGCGATCCAGCGTCAGGCCCCCTGCCACCGCGCCGGCCACCAGCGCGACCGAAGCGGTGTGCCCGGCCGCAATCGGCAGCAGCGCCCACAGCGCCTGCGACCGGTCGCGTGCGCGCACGCCCCACGCGGCGGCGAGCGCCCAGCCGGTGGCGGGGTTCAGCCCATGAAGGGCGCCGACCCCTGCCACCACAAGCCACGGCCAAAGGCTTGACATGATGGGCGCACCGTTCGCGGACTGCTCAGGCCTTCGTGCTGCAGCACGAATCGGCTTCGGGCGCGGGCGTGAATGCGGACGCGGTTTCGTAGCGGTCGTGGTGGCGCACCCAGTCCATCTTGTAAAACCCGTCATGCTCGTCCCGGCCCTTGGGCGTGAGGTCCAGCATGTTGTAGGTGCCCATCATCACTTCCACACCGCGACCGTAGGTCGAGTAGGTGTGGAAGACTTCGCCCGCGTCGTCCTTGTAGAACAGGCTGATGCCGGGCGCTTCTTCGGCCGGGAATTCGGTCATGCCGTAGTTGTAGTTGACGGTGCCGTTGACCCTTTCCTCGGGCTTGAAGCTCACGTGGAAGTCGTAGTTGAAGTCGCTGCTGTTTGAAGAGACCCACTTGAAGGCCCAGCCCATGCGGCGGCGAAAACGCTCGATCTCAGGCAGCGTTGCGCGCGAGACGGCCACAAAACTCACGTCGCGGTGCGCCAGGTGGATCTTCATGCCTTCAGTGTGGTCGGCCATGTAAGAGCAGCTCGGGCAGCCCTGCTCCCAGCCCGGCCCGAACATGAAGTGCTGCACCATCAGCTGGCGGCGCCCTTCAAACAGGTCGGCAAGCGAGCGTTTGCCTTCGGGCGTGTCAAAGACGTAGTTTTTTTCGACGCGGACCCAGGGGAGCGCACGGCGCTCGCCGGCGATCCGGTCGCGCAGGCGTGTCAGTTCTTTCTCCTGCGCCAGCAGCGTCTTGCGCTCGGCCAGCCATTTGTCTCTGGACACGACGGAGTGCTTCATGGGGGATGTTTCGGTCACGGTGGTATTCATGGTGTTCTCCTGGGTTAAACGAGTGGGTGATTCAGTGAATGAAAGGCAGGTGGTCGGGATCAGGCAACGGCCGGTTGTTCACGGCGCATCGCCGTCTGCACGGCAGGCCGGGCCGCGATGCGTGCCTGGAACGCCAGCAGGTTCGGGAAGGCCGACAGGTCCAGCTTGACGAACTCCGCCCAGCGCGTGACCACAAACAAATAGGCATCGGTCACCGTGAAACGGTCGCCCAGCAGGAACGGCGTGCGGCCCAGCGTGGTTTCCAGCAGACGGTAGTGTTTGTGCAGATGGGTCATGCGTGCGCTGCGAACCTCATCGCTGCAAGCCGGGTTGAACAGCGGCATGTAGCCTTGGTGCAGCTCTGAATTGATGTACCCCAGCATCTCCTGCAGGCGATAGCGCGCCATGCTGCCGCTGGCGGGCGCCAGCTTCGCCTCAGGCTTCAGGTCGGCAAGGTATTGCACAACGGCGGGGCCTTCCGTCAGCAGGCTGCCGTCATCCAGCTGGAGCACAGGCACCAGACCTTTGGGGTTGATGGCGAGAAAGTCTTCGCCGTGCTCGGTGCGTTTTGCGACCACGTCGACCTTCACGAGTTCGATGGCAAGGCCCAACTCATTGGCCACGATGTGCGGCGACAAAGAACAGGCGGACGGGCTGTAGTAAAGCTTCATGGTTTTCTCCTTGGCTCGGTGAGCCGTTTGCTTGGGTTTGTGTTGCGTGGGTCAATGCGCTGCCCGACCCGTGCTGGTAACAGGTGCGCTCGTTATCGGTCCTGGTGACCGAATGGGGTTATGCGGCCAGGCGGGCTACGCGGCCTTCGCGGCTTTCGGTCGTCGCACGGCACGGACTTTTCCGCTCTTGCCGCCGCCCGCATAAAAGAGGTCCGCGCCGTCGGACTCCAGGCCGCTGACGCCGGTGCCCTTCGGCATTTCCAGCCGTTCGATCACGGCGCCGCTTTTCGGGTCGATGCGGCGGATCTCGCTGTCGTCGCCCTCCCAGGTGCCGTGCCAGAGCTCGCCGTCCACCCAGGTCACGCCGGTGACGAAGCGGTTCGATTCAATCGTGCGCTGGATGGCGCCTGTCTTCGGGTCAACCTGGTGGATCTTGCGGTCGCGGTACTGGCCCACCCACAGGCTGCCTTCGGCCCAGGTCAGGCCCGAGTCGCTGCCGCTGCCGGGCGCCGGTATGGACGCCACCACCTTGCCGGTGGCGGGGTCAATCTTGTCGATACGCGTCTCAGCAATCTGGTAGAGGTGTTTGCCGTCGAAGGCGGTACCGGCGTCACCGGCGCACTCCAGCGTGCGCGTCTGCTCACCGCTGGCGGGGTCGAAGGCGACGATCCTGGCGCCGGTGGCGGCCCAGACACGCTGGCCGTCATGCGTGACACCGGCGACGTCGTTGACACCGGGGAAGCTGTACTCGCGCACGATTTCGGCGGGGCGCGCCTTGGGTTCGGGTTTTGCGGTGAGGGTCTTGCGGGTCATCGTTGCTCCTTGTCGCGCCATCAATCAGCGCCATGGAGTCAACTCTATCCAATCGGCAGCGAAGCAGGGAGTAACAAGATCGTCGTGAATCCCGCCAGCGGCGGCGCCAGCCAGCGCTGTGCCCGTGCCCGCCCGATGGAACGCACCCGCCCGCCGGCTTCCAGATCGGCCAGCGCCCGCTGCACGGTGCGCTGGCTTGCCCCCACGGCCAGCGCCAGGGCCGAGGTGGACCAGGCCGCGCCGTCCGACAGCAGCGCCACCAGCGAGGCCTGCTCGCCGTCAATGGGCGGTGCCAGCACAGCCACGTCGCGCCCCGCCAGCGGCTTCAGGATGAAGCCCCGCTCGGTAGCCTCGATGCTTGCGAGTGTTTTGACGAGCGCGCGCAGGCGGCTGATCTCCACCCGCAGGCGCGCCCTGTGCGTCTCGTCGGGGCGCCTGGTGCGAAAGGCGAATTCGATCAGCGCTTCGCGGCTCACATCACCAGGCCATGCTTCGGCGAGTGAACGCGCCAGGGAGAACAACACCGGCCGGCGCGCCAGCGGCCGCCACTGGTCTCCCGCGCCCAGCCCGCGGCGGCAGGCGTCGACCACCAGCGCGTCCGAGGCCAGGAGCGCCGAGACCTCGTCGAGGCGCAGCGCCTGCTCGCCCCCGGCGGTGAGGCGCCGGGCGGCGGGCCTGTCAAGTGCAGTGCGCGCTTCAGTGACTTCGGCCATCAGCGCGGGAACCTGCGCCCGCTCTTCCGCCGCGTGCGCGCGCGCCAGCGCCATGCGCGCCTCACCGACGCGGAGCGATCGCAATGCCAGCTCGGCGGATGTGAGTTCGGCCACGGCCCGCAGCGAAGGCGGCAGGCCGCGCGCATCCAGCTTCGCCAGCGCCGCTGCGGCCTCATCAAGCCGGCCTAGCAGCAACAGCCGCCGTGCCGTGATGAGCCACGCCTGCAGCGCGTTGGCCGTATCGGCGTGCGCCTCCAGCGTGGCTGCCGCAGCCGCAAGTGCGCGTGGTGAGCCGGCGAAGTCGCGCATGGCCATCGCCACCTCGGCTTCTGCCACAACGCAGCGTGCACGCGCCAGTTCTTCATGGGCACCGAAACCGCGGGCCGCGCGGCGAAGGAGTTCGCGGGCACGCGGGTGCTCGCCCAACTGGGCCATGGCGATGCCGCGCAGAGCCAGAGCCGGCGGGTCGTCGCGCAGGGCGACGTGCTTGAGCGCGCCCAGCGCATCGCCGGCGGCCAGCGCGCGTGCGGAAGCGGCAATCAGAGAATCCATGGCAAGAGGCTACACGGCCTGGCCGACGCCAGCCAGGTCAGGCCCGTGACAGCCGCCGCGCCGGCTGCGCCCCGGCGCGCGGCAGGCTGGCGCTGACCAGCGCCGCGGCCAGCGTGACCAGCCACGAGTAATACACCCACACCAGAAAAGCCAGCAGCGGCGCGAAGGCGCCGTAGATCGTGCGGTAGGTGGGCACGTTGGCCAGGTAAATCGCGAAGCCGTACTTGCCCAGCTCAAAGGCAATACCGGCCAGCAGGCCACCCGCGATCGCATGACTCCACCGCACGACAGTGTTCGGCACGAAGCGGAACAGGCAGGTGAAGCCGATGGCGCTCAGAATGGCGGGCCCCAGGTTAATGGCATGCGGCACCCAGGCAGGCCGCGCGCCCACCAACCCGCTGGAAGCCGCCACCAGATAAGACGCAGCCCACAGGCTGGCGCCGATGAGCACCGGCCCCGTGAGCAGCATGCCTGCGTACAAAGCCAGTCGGCGCAGCACGGGGCGTGACTTCTTCACCTGCCATATGCGGTTCAGCGTGTTTTCCATGCTCAGCAGCAGCGTCAGGGCCGACACCAGCAGCAGCGCAAAGCCCACCAGCGTGAGGCCATTGGCATTGCCCGCAAACTGCGCCAGGTGCTTCAGCACCGTCTTGGCGATGCCCTCCGGCAACAGGCCGCGCAGCAGGTGCTCGCGAATCGCGTCACCGGTGGCGTGCAAGGCTGGCGTGCGCGCGAACAGCGCGAAGCTCACCGCCAGCATCGGCACCATGGACATCACCATCGTGAACGTGAGGCCGCCCGCCGCCTGGGCGATGCGTTCTTCCCGGCCACGCTGCAAGAGGCGAGTGATCAGGTTGCCCTGGTTTCGGCTTGTGGTCGCCATGGAATCGATGGGCTCGCGCCGGTCAGGAAGTGCCGGCTCGCTCAGCCCAGCAGGCGAAACAAGCCATAGAGAGAGAGAAGTCCCGATGTCACCAGAAGTCCGGTTTTCACCGAACGGGCACCGACCAATGCGCCGATGATGCTGCAAGCCAGGATGGCGCCGAGGATGTAGGTTGTTTTCATGCCCGCAATGGTAAAGCCTTCGCCTGGCCCAGGATGCCGTGCGGGGAAGGTTGTGGGGCGAAACCAACTCCTGATTGACGATGGCCTCAGGGTATTTTTGTCGCCACGTCACCGGCACGAAACATTCCCGCCGGTCTGACGAAATTCCCGCCCCCCAGATGATGAATCGTCTGCAGATCGAGGTTGTCATCGCCGAAGCGCCAGTGCCCCTGCTGGAACACACGCTCATCGGCAGCGGCAGCGACCACCTCCGCAAAGCAGGTGTCGTACGCGTCTTCGGTATGCGGCTCGCGGATCAGGCGGCACTCCAGCCATGCCGCGCAGCCCTCCTCCAGCAAGGGCATGCCGAGCACCGGCCCCGTGCGGGCCTTCAAGCCGTATTGCGCAAACTTGTCGCCCGTGCGGCCGGACTGACTGCCGACCGCATGCGTCAAGCCGGCCAGGGCCGTGCATGGAAGGCATATGCCGAAGCCGCCGCTGGCGGTGATGAGTTCACGCGTATAGGTTTTCTTGTCGATCACGATGGCAATGCGAGGCGGCGTGAACTCCACGGGCATCGACCAGGCGGCGGCCATCACGTTGCGCGCCGTGCCGTGCGCGCTCGTCACCAAAACCGTTGGGCCGTGATTGATCAGGCGGCTGGCGTGTGCGAGGGCGACTTCCTTGAAGTGTGTCATGTCATTTCTTCCCGGTGCGTTTCGATGCTGCCGATTATGTTGGGGCCGATGCGTTTCAGGGCGGGCTGCTCCCCTCGCCCTCTTCCTCACTACTTCTTCGTGTAGTCTTCCAGCGGCTTGTCGCTCAGGTTGGCCCATGCCGCCCTGGTCAGCTCCGATGCGGGCATGCCTACCTGCGTGTTGTTCGGCGGTATCGGCTGGACAAACCATTTTTCATAGAGCTTCGCCACCTCCCCGCTTTTCGCCATTCTGGCGATGCTGGCGTCCACCGCCTGTTTAAAGGATGCATCCCCTTTGGGCAGCATGATGGCAATCGGCTCGACGCTCAGGACTTCTTTCAGCACCACATAGTTTTTCGGCTGTTTTGACTGGGAAATCATGGTGGCCAGGATCTGGCCGTCCGCCACGAACGCTTCGGCCCGGTCATTTTCAAGAAGCAGGAAACCTTCGCTGTTGTCCTTGCCATAAACCTCCTTGAAGTCGACGCCCGCCGCGCGTTCGTGCTTGCGGATAAGCTGAACGGCCGTGGCGCCAGATGTGGCCGACACAGTCCTGTTGGCAAGCTGGGACAGGCTGGTGATTCCGGTCCTGGTTTTGGTGGCGACCCGGACTTCTTCAATATAGAGCGTCGGTGCGAAGGCAACATCCTTTTGGCGTGCGGCGTTGTTCGTCGTTGTCCCGCACTCCAGGTCTACCGTACCGTTTTGAACCAGAGGGATCCGGTTTTGCGCGGTGACAGACTGAAAGCGCACGTCCAGCTTCGCCAGGCCCAGCTGTTTCTGGATATCCGCGATCACCCTTTTGCAGATGTCCACATGAAACCCTGTGTATTCGCCGGCCCCCAGCGTATAGGACATGGCGCCGGAGGCTTCACGGACGCCCATGGTGACGGCTGCCGTCTCCTTGATCTTCTTGAGCGTGTCGATTGGCTGCGCGGTGGCCGCAGCTCCCGCCAGGGTGAACGCTGCGGCAATGCCCGAACAGGCTACCAATTTCATCATCATGCCTCCTTCACTTGGCAAACAGGCTGTCGAGCGTGGCGAAGGCTTTGAACTCGATTGCGTTTCCGGACGGGTCGAGGAAGAACATGGTGGCCTGTTCACCGGGCTCACCCTTGAAGCGGACGTAGGGTTCGATGACGAACTGCGTGCCCGCCGCTTTCAATCGGGCCGCCAGGACATCCCACTCGGGGAGGGACAGGATCGCGCCGAAGTGGCGAACGGGAACATTGTGGCCGTCAACGGCGCTGGTCTGGCGGTGGCCGCATTCGTCGGGCGCCAGGTGCGCCACGATCTGGTGGCCGTAGAAGTTGAAGTCGACCCATTCGCTGGAGCTGCGGCCTTCGGGGCAGCCCAGTAATTCACCGTAAAACCGGCGTGCGACGGCGAGGTCGTGGACAGGGAATGCCAGATGAAACGGCGGGAGCGCTTTGGCGGGAGTGGTTGCGTTTTGCGGGGTCATCGAAAGCCTCTTTGAGTCGTGGAAGCCGCACTTTAGGTCGATTGATGCACTTTGCAAAACGATATATATTCAATCTGAGAATCAATAATTTCGATGAATTAACGAGAAACCCGTGTGATTACCGAATTGAAAACCTTGATCGCGGTGGTGCGTTACGGAGGCTTTTCTGCCGCCGGCGGCCAGATTGGACTGACCCAGTCCGCCGTGAGCAGCCAGATCCAGCGGCTGGAAGAATCCCTCGGGCTGGCGCTCTTTGACCGGACACGGCGTTCCGCAGTGCTCAACGAAGAGGGTGCCAGGGTGCTCGCGCGTGCCGAAGAGATTGTTCTGCTGTTCTCAAAGCTGGGCGATGCGGGCACCGATGACGAGCTTGCCAGCACCTTGCGGATCGGCGCCATTGCATCTGTTCAGTCTTCGGTGCTTCCCCGTGCGCTGGCGGCACTGAGGAAGGAAAACCCGAAACTGCCCGTCCATATCGCCCCCGGCGTGTCCATGAAGCTGATGGACCAGCTCGACAGTGCTGAGATCGACGCGGCGGTGATGATCCGGCCTCCGTTCGGCATCCTGCCGGAAATGACCTGGCAAACCTTGATGTACGAACCCTTCAAGTTGCTCGTGCGCAAGGAAATCAAAGGGCGGGACTGGCGCGCATTGCTCCAGTCGCAGCCTTTTTTGCGCTACGAACGCACGTCTTTCGGTGGGCGTCTGGTGACCCGGTTCCTGCGCGAGAACAAACTGGCGGTGCAGGACTCCATCGAGCTTGACGAGATCACGGGTCTGATGAACCTTGTCGCCGAAGGCCTGGGAGTTGCGCTAGTGCCGATGGTGGAGGCCTACCTGCCCATGCCACCGGGTGTGCGCGCAATCTCCCTGGGTGAAAAGACTTTTTACCGCGAGATCGGCATCCTGCGCAAAGGCATGAGTTCCCGCCGGCGCGTCACGCAGGCCCTGGAAAGATGTCTTCGCGAGGCCCTGTCGCCGCCTGTTTGATAAAGTTTTTTGCCATCAAGATCGGCAGCGCTTGTGGCGCCGGGAGATGCTGCCGGAGGCTCATCACCGTCGTGCCAGATGCCGTCCAGATGGTCATCGGCCATGACCCCGGTTGGACTCCATCCAGCTGGCCAGTGCGGCTTCATAGGTAGCCGAGGCACTTGCAAGCCGAAATTCGGCACTGGCTGACCCGGCGCGCCCGGCAACAAAGCCTTGCCATCCGTCGCCGTCTTCTGCCTCATAGATGCATAGATCGAAGTCGCCCGGTGGAGGACTGTCACCAAGCATGAGGATGGTCGCGTCGTGCACCTTGTGAACCTTCATAGAGGGGCATTAGGCCACGAAACACCCTGCACACTGAAGTGCAAACGTTGTGACCGCCCGGCAAAGTGCCCGCAGGTAAATATTACCCAGCCCCAAAGAAAAAAGGCCTCAAAACCGAAGTTCTGAAGCCTTTTATGCTGTTCTCAACGTAACGCCGAGAGAGCGGGTTGGCAACGGCATCTCTGCCGTTGACGGGGTTTGCAGGGCTTAGTAGCCGCCGCGACCACCACCGCCGCCGCCGCCGTAGCCGCCACCGCCGGAACGATCGCCACCACCGTAGCCGCCACCACCGCCGCCGCCGAAGCCGCCGCTACGTGGAGGACGTGCTTCCATTGGACGGGCTTCATTCACGGTGATGCTGCGGCCGCCGAGCGACTGGCCGTTCATGCCGGAAATTGCAGCTTGTGCTTCGGCATCGTTGCCCATTTCGACAAAGCCGAAACCTTTGGAGCGGCCGGTGTCACGTTCCATCATGACTTTGGCGCTGGAGACAGAGCCGTATTGGCCGAAAGATTGTTGCAGGTCTTCGTCGCGGACCGTGTATGGCAGATTGCCGACGTAAAGTTTATTGCCCATGGGGACTCCTCAAAAATACATAAAACAAAAGCGATGGGGTCCCGAAAGCACAACAAACCTAAAAAGTACCGCCGTAGCGCGCGAAACTGACCGATCACCTAACCTGTGCGAATGCAATGGCAGCCGCACCTCCCGATTATGCGTGAGGAAACGCGGGGGCACCAGCATTCTTGGGCCTATAAGCACAGCATTTGTCAAATCAGGTGCCCATTCCCCCGGTTAAACAGCGGAAATGACCGAAAAGACGACATTGCCGCCTATGCATGACCATGGACAGACCGTGCTACCGGCCGGGCAGTCGAACGGCCCGGACTGCATTGCGTTGAGGCTGGGAAGCTCAGCGGCCCGCCACACGCTCCCCTTTGTCATTGACGACCTGTTCACCGTCTTCCTTGCTGAACGCACCCCGCTGCGGCATGGGCAGGATGTCCAGCACGGCTTCCGAAGGCCTGCACAGGCGCGTGCCCAACGGCGTGACGACGATGGGCCGGTTTATCAGGATGGGATGGGCCAGCATCGCGTCGATCAGGGCTTCGTCGGCCAGCGTGGCGTCGTCCAGGCCCAGATCCTTGTAGACGGCCTCCTTTTGCCGGACCACCTCCCGCACCGGCACCGCCATCTGCGCGACCAGCTCCAGCAACTTTTCCCGTGTGGGTGGTGTTTTCAGGTATTCGATGACCTCGGGTTCGATGCCGGCATTGCGGATCAGCGCCAGCACATTGCGCGACGTGCCGCATTGGGGGTTGTGGTAAATCGTGACGGCGGAAGGCATAAGTTCACTCCTGAAAAAGGGATTGGTTGCATCGATTCAATATTTCAATTATATTTGAATTATGAAAGCATTAATCCCAAACCTTGATTTTCCCCCGCTTGAGGAAGGTTCTGCCGTGAAGGCCCTGGCAGCGCTGGCGCAAGCCCAGCGCCTGCGCGCGTTCCGCGCCCTCGTCGTCGCCGGGCCTGAGGGATTGACGCCGGGCGCGATGGCCGAACAACTGGGCGTCGCACCGAGTGCCCTGTCTTTCCATCTCAAAGAGCTCTCACACGCCGGCCTCGTCAACAGCGAGGCACGCGGGCGCAACCTGATCTACCGCGCCAACTTCGGGCAAATGAATGCGCTGCTGGGCTACCTGACAGAGCACTGCTGCGAAGGCGGCACTTGTGAAGTAGCCACCAAGGCCGATTGCAGCAACTGCTGAACACCCTACGCGATTGCACGCCACCACCTCCATCACGCACAGATCCAAGCCAACACAACCACCCAAGGAGAGCCCCATGAAACGCTTCCATGTCCACGTCCACGTGAAAGATCTCGAGCAGAACATCGCCTTTTACTCGGCCATGTTTGACCAGCAGCCTGCCCGCACCGAGGCCGACTATGCCAAGTGGATGCTCAGCGACCCGCCGGTCAACTTTGCCATCTCTACCCGGGGAAGTGCGCCCGGCGTGGACCATCTGGGCATTCAGGTCGACAGGCCCGAAGAGCTGCAGGCCCTGAAAGCCAGTGCCACCCGCGCCGACATGACGCTGCTGGACGAAGGCCCCACCACCTGCTGCTACGCCCGCAGCGACAAATACTGGCTGACTGACCCGCAAGGCATCGCCTGGGAGCAGTTCCATACGCTGGACAGCATTCCAGTGTTCAGCGAAGCCAAGCCCGCCGCCGGCAAGGCCTGCTGCGCCGCGCCCGCTGGCGCAGCTTCCAGCACAAAAGCGGCGTGCTGTTAAGCCCTGCCGTAGCGGAGGCACCGCGCCCCCCTGACGCGCCCTCGCTCGCGCGTCAGGCACTGGCGGAATTCATCGGCACCGCCGCCCTGCTCTGCGCCGTCATCGGCTCGGGCATCATGGCCGAACGCCTGAGCGGCGGCAACATGGGTGTGGCCCTGCTGGCCAACACACTGGCCACCGTGTGGGCGCTGTACGTGCTGATCGAGCTGCTCGGGCCCGTCAGTGGCGCGCACTTCAACCCGCTGGTCACCCTTGTTATGTGGTCAAAAGGCCCTGCAACCCATAAGAGACGGGCGCAAGCAGCTATTCTTTTTATAGCATTCCAGCTACTGGGCGCTGTAGCCGGAGCCTGGCTGGCCCATGCCATGTTTGACATGAGCGTGCTGCAGTTCAGTACCAAACTGCGCAGCAGCTGGGGTCAGTGGCTAGCCGAAGCGGTCGCCACGGGCGGGTTGATTTTTGTCGTGCTGCGCGCCCCTGCGGCCAAGGCGCCGGCGCTGGTCGCCTGCTACATCGGCGCAGCGTACTGGTTCACCGCCAGCACCTCGTTTGCCAACCCGGCCGCCGTGCTGGGACGCATGTTGTCAGACAGTTTTGCCGGCATCGCGCCCGCCAGTGCAGCGGGCTTTGTGGCTGCCCAGGCTGCCGGTGCGTTGGCGGGCGTCGCCCTGCACCATGCGCTCGGCCGGCAGCAGGCGGTGAGCCAAGGCTGAAACGCAGGCGGCGAATCAAGGCACCGCGTCCGTCCTTGGTACCCTTGTGGCTGTGACACCGAAAAGCCGTTCTGCCACCGTCGTCCAGCTGGGCATCGCACAGACGCTGGCGTGGGCCTCCAGCTACTACCTGCCGGCAATTCTGGCGGTGCCCATGG
This sequence comes from Polaromonas sp. P3_B4, assembly GCF_056402835.1. Lineage (NCBI taxonomy): Bacteria > Pseudomonadati > Pseudomonadota > Betaproteobacteria > Burkholderiales > Comamonadaceae > Polaromonas > Polaromonas sp. P3_B4. The sequence goes on along the minus strand of NZ_JBFUGQ010000001.1, from coordinate 1,024,978 downwards.
CGCGCGACCTCGGCGTCGGCACGCCCAACGTATTTGCTGCTTTTTCTGCTGCGCTGGTGGTCTCCGCATTGCTGGGCCCGGCTGCGGGCAAGGCCATTGACCAGCACGGCGGAAGGCCGGTGCTGGCCGCGAACAGCCTGATTTTTGCCGCCGGCCTGCTGGTGCTGGCCCTGGCACAGGGGCCGGTGGGCCTGTTTGCCGGCTGGGTGATCCTGGGTGTGGCCATGGCCGCGGGCCTGTACGAAGCGGCCTTTGCCGCGCTGGTGCATTTGTACGGCAAAGACGCTCGCGGCGCCATCACCGGAATCACCCTGTTTGCCGGTTTTGCCAGCACGGTGGGCTGGCCCTTGTCGACCTGGCTGGAGCTTGAATGGGGCTGGCGTGCGACCTGTCTGGTCTGGGCCGCATTGCACTTGCTGGTGGGGCTGCCGCTGAACTGGCGGCTTCCGGCTTCGCCCGCGTCAGGCATTCCCACCGAGTCTCATTCAGGCGCAAGCCCGCCCGATGCCCTGGCGCCCGCCGCTGCGTCCGCACCATCCACATCCACTTCTTCTCTCACCTCCTCCGTCTCCAGCAGCACCCGCACCGCAGTCCTGCTGGCGCTGGTGTTTGCCGTCACCTGGTTCATCAGCACGGCCATGGCCGCACACCTGCCACGGCTGTTGCAAGCCCATGGCGTACCGCTGGCCACCGCGCTGGTATTTGCCGGACTGGTCGGTCCCGCGCAAGTTGCGGGCAGGCTGCTCGAATACGGCCTGTTGCGCAACATCCACCCGCTGGTGTCGGCGCGGGTGGCCGGCAGCCTGCACACGCTGGGCGCGATGGTGTTCCTGTTTTTTGGAATTCCGGCAGGGGCGGTGTTCACCCTGCTGCACGGCGCCGGCAATGGCGTGCTGACGATTGCCAAGGGCACGCTGCCGCTGGTGCTGTTCGGCGTGCGGGATTACGGCGCGCGCCAGGGATTGCTGATGGTGCCAGCCCGCTTTGCGCAGGCCACAGCACCCTGGCTGTTTGGCCTGGGGATTGACCGTTTTGGCAGCGGCGCGCTGTGGTTCTCAGCGGCGCTGGGGCTGGTGGCGTTTGCGGCGCTGATGGCGCTGCAAGACCCTTCCTCTGCAACAGCCCGGCACAGAGATTGAGCTAGCATGTCCACGATCACTCAGAAGCGGACATTCACCAAGGGCAAACGCATGCGAGGCAAAGAAAAATTCGATCAGGGATTCGCGGATCGCATGACCTTCGCGCCCAAAAATTGGGCTCACCATGCAGGAGTGCTGGTGCTCAGCATGACACTGGGGTGCGCCACGAACGCTCAATCGCAGGGAACTACCCCTCAGGCAGAGCCAGAAGTCAGAGTTCAGGTGTGCGTTCCGGGCAAGCGAATCTACTTCAACGATCTTGAGCTCGATCAACTTGAGAATCATCCAATGTTCACAAGGTATTCGAAGCAGCAACTGGAGCTCGCACCAAAGACAATTCGACGTGCCGCGCCCTTCGACGACCCCAGGGTGGTAAATGATCCGCGATCGGTTAGAAGTTACGGAATTAGCTTCGGAGAGGCACTGAACAGGGACGGGGGATTCAGTTTTGGCGCTGGATTCGTCCCCGTCGAGGACTCCACAATCAGTGGGCAGCCTGTGTATGAGAAGGGCTACGGATACCCGGCCAGAAACTACGTGGCGATTAGAGTCGCTTTGCTAAATGCGGATATTGAGCCCGGGGCCAGCGCGCCCACCTTTTGGTTCAGGCTACCGTCAATCGTTTCCGCCGATAAGTTCTCTAACTGGTTGCCACCGGTATCGGTGGAAAGCGAACCGTCCAAGTCGCAGTTTTGGTATGGATTGAGTCACGGCAGAGACCTCCCGATTCAAGAGGTCCCTGCCGACGCTCCGAAGATTCGGGTCGTCTTGTGTAAGAACCGCCAGACCCACACTGATCCGGCAACCGATGTCCTTCCGGCACTGACGACAGCAAGACTGAGATTGAGGACCGCCACAAGCGGCTCTCAATTCGTCTACGAATTTGTCGCAAAGACGAATGAAGTCATACCTGATTGTTAGGCGAAATTCAGTCGGCTTTGGCGCGAGCGAAGACTCGTCGCGCCAAAGCCGAGTCTGTAATCAGCGAGCGAGAAGCCCGCTTTGGGCCCGAGCCGGACCTCAGTAAGATGGCGGCTATCGGCCAAAAGCCGGCAGAGGCCTCACACACTGGTAGCGGCTTCACGATCACTCTATTGACCGAAGCGACTCTTATGAACATGCTTGCGCGTACCCTTGTTTTCATCGTCCTCTTTGCGGCCTTGGCGACCGCTATCGGTGGTGTAGGCGGAATTACGTGGGGCCTGCTGCTGGCGTTCATCGGGACGGTGTTCATCCACAGTTACATGAAAGAGCGGCGCGACAAGCTGACGGATGGAGCCGGGCCCACCCGAATGGCTTCCTCCGATGCGGCAACTGATCCCGCCGCTGCGCTGGTTCCTGGCGCCACGACGGGGCACAGTCTCCAATGGGCACGTTGGACCTTCATGCTGATGCTGGCTTGCGTTTTCCTATTCCCTGAGTCGGTGGGCAAAGAGTACGCGTCCTATCGCTTAACTGCGATGCTGGTGCTCTTCGCCGTCTTTCACGTTCAGTTGGGCCACGCAGCTGCATCGTTTGGTCGCAGTTGGGCCGTGTTCGGTCTTCTGCCTCTTCTGTTGCCGGTGCTTGGGGGACTGATTTCGTTCGGCGTGCTGTGGCAGGTTGGCCCCAGGAAGGCGGCCGCAGACCCGCCCAAGTGAGGACACGATCAGATTTTCAACGGCGCTGGGTCTGGTGGCTTTTGCGGTGCTGATGTTGCCGCGGGATCCGTCCGATGCGGGCGACCAAGGCGCCTGAAATATTCACTCCAGCCACTTCTGGAAAAACTGCGCCTGGCCCATGGCCGGATCCAGCTGGTAGCCGGCAAAGCCGATGCGTTCATAAAGCTTGATGGCGCTGCGGTTGCCCTGCAGCACTTCGAGCGTCAGTTTGCAGGCGCCGCGTTCGCGTGAAATCTCGTCCACCAGCGTGAGCATCTTCTCGCCGATACGCTGGCCACGGTGGCCTGGCAGCACGGCCACGTCGTGGATGTTGACGAGCGGGCGGCAGGCGAAGGTGGAAAAACCTTCAATGCAGTTGATGAGGCCGACAGCCTTGTCGCCGCTAAAGGCCAGCACGCTGAAGGCATGCGGGCGTTTGGCGAGTTCACTGACGAGGTTGTCTTTGGCGAAATCGCTGAGCGGCTTGGCGCCGCCGGCCGGGTCTTGCGCATAGGCGTCGAGCAATTGCACGACAGCGGCGGCATGCACGGGATTGCCGTAGTCGGCGCGGCAAACCTGCAGCGGGCTTTCGGAAGGGTTGGAGGATTCGGTCACGCGATGCGCTTTCAGTGCAGACAATCGGATGATTCTAAAGACGGCGCGCAAAGCAGAGCGCAAACCGGGATTTAAAGCCAGTACAACTCTCTGGCGTTGCCACCCATGACGGCCGCCTGGCTCGCTACGTCGAGCGGCGCAAGCAATTGTTGCGTCTCGCCCCACCACTGCGCGTAGCTGCCGGCCAGTTCCAGCACGGGCCAGTCACTGCCCCACACCACACGCTGCTCACCAAAACTTTTGAGCACGCGCTTGCCCCAGCGCGTGACAGCGCCGGCAGCCGGCTTCGGCCCGGCCTCGGTCATCAGGCCCGACAGTTTGCAATAGGCCTGTGTCTCGCCGGCAATGCGCAGCATGTCGTCGGCCCAAGGCTGCCACTGGCCCGCAGCGATGTCAGGTTTGGCGGCATGGTCTATCACCATGCGCAAATCCGGGTGCCGGCGCGCCAGTGTCACGATATGCGGCAGGTGCACAGGCTTGACCAGCGCATCGAACACCAGGCCGCATTCCACCATCGCATGCAGGGCCGGCGCCAGCGCTGGCTGCAGTATCCATTGCGCATCGGCAATGTCCTGCAGCATCGGGCGCAGTCCCTTGAGCCGGGGGTGGCGGGCCAGCGCCGCTATGCGGGCAGGTGCGTCGGGCGCCAGCATGTCCACCCAGCCGACCACACCCAGCACACCGGGGCTCGCATCGGCCTGCGTCAGCAAAAAATGTGTTTCGGCTTCAGTGGCTGCGGCCTGCACCAGCACGCCGCCCCGCACACCCAATGGCGCAGACTGCGCCTGCCAGTCCTTCACGGCCACATCGCGGTAGATCGGCGCCAGCTCCGGTGTCAGCCAGCCGTAGTCATCACGCGCCAGCTGCCAGCAATGAAAGTGCGCGTCAATCACCGGAAACGATGTCATGGCGTCAGCACCTCGGCGGGCAGCAGGCACTGCGTGCGCAGCGCTGTCCAGAACTCCGGCGGGATGGGGTGCGCCATCATGGCCACGGCGTCCGTCCATTCGCCGGCTTTGCGGGCACCCAGCATGAGGCTGTGCACGGCCGGGTGTGCCAGCGGAAACTGCAGCGCAGCGGCGCGCAGTGGAACACCGTGCGCTTCACAAACCCCTTCAATTTTCGCGGTCCGCTCCAGCCATTCGTGCGCGGCCGGCGCGTAGTTGAAAGTTGCAGCACCGCCGCGCGTCCCGGTAGCAAGAATGCCCGAGTTAAATGCACCACCCAGTGCGATGCGCACGCCGCGCGCCAGGCACTGCGGCAGCAAAACGGGCAGCGCACTGTGGTCCAGCAGGCTGTAGCGGCCGGCCAGCATCAGCACATCCAGCTCGGCTTCGCGCAATACGTCCAGTACGACGCCGGCATCATTGGTGCCCAGCCCGATGGCGCGTACTAGGCCTTCGCGTTTCAGTTGCTGCAGTGCCGGCAACGTTTCGTCAATCAGCTGACGCAGCACAGCATTCGCATTGGTGCCATGGGTCTGTGCATCCGGGTCGTGAATGTAGACGCTGTCGAGCCGGGACATGCCCAGCCGCTGGAGGCTGTCTTCCACGCTGCGGCGCGTGCCCCCAGCGCTGAAGTCCCAATGCTGGTTAAAAGGCAGGATGTCGACATAGCCGTGCTGGGCGGTCGCGGCACGCCCGTCAGGTGTCAGGATGCGGCCGACCTTGCTGGACAGGGTGAAGCTGTCCCGTGGCCGCGAGCGCAGTGCGTCGCCCATCCGCCGCTCCGACAGCCCATGGCCGTAGTGCGGTGCCGTGTCAAAACTGCGGCAGCCGCCGGCCCAGGCGGCATCCACCAATGCCTTCGCCTCTTCGTTGCTGACGGCCGAAAACAGGTTCCCCAGCGGCGCGCCGCCGAGCCCGAGCCGAAGGGATGTGAGACTGGAAAAGGTGGAAGTCATTTCAACATGCCGGCAAACCGCAGTTCCGGGTAAACACCAATAAAAGTTCAGCAATGTTATAGCTAACATGTCAGTCATCCAACCCGGAGAAACCCGCAGCCTGAAAAGCCGGGCGGATCTGGGCTATTGCCTATCACTACCTCGCCCCCAACGCATGCTCAAGAATATTCCGCCACTGTTGATCCCTGACGCACTGCATGGACTCTGCAGCATGGGCCATGGGGATGACGTCGCCATCGTGGACGCCAACTTTCCAGCCGCTGCCGTGGCGGCCCGGGGGGGCGCCCGGCTAGTGCAGTTGGCGGGCGTCACGTCGCCGCAGGCGCTGCAGGCCGTGCTGCAACTTCTGCCGCTGGACAACTACGTGCGCGACGCTGCCTGGACAATGCAGGTGGTGGGTGATGCCGGCGCTGTGCCCGCCCCTGTCGCCGAATTTTCCGCGCTGCTGGCCCAGGCGGCCGAGCGGCCAGCCGCCACGCTGGAACGGTTTGAGTTTTATGCGCGCACCGAAGCGGCCTTCCTGATCCTGCAGACGGGCGAGCAGCGCAAGTACGGCAACATCCTGCTGCGCAAGGGCGTCATATCCAGCGACGCGGGCTGACCCATGAGCGGTACGGCGCAAGCGCCTCACGCCCCGCCCATCAGCCTGCGCGCGCAGGCCTATGAGAGCTTTCAGCAGCAAATCGTCGATGCCAACATTCGCCCCGGGCAGTTTGTTTCGCAACGTGAGCTGATGCAGCTGCTGGGTATGCCGCTGGGCGCCGTACGTGAGCTGATTCCCCGCCTGGAAGCCGAGGGCCTGCTCAAGACCGTGCCGCAGCGCGGCCTGCAGGTCGCCCACGTGGACCTCAAATTGATCAACAACGCCTTTCAGCTGCGCCGCCTGCTGGAGCGCGAGGCCGCCACCCGCTTTGTCACCACCGTGTCGGACGCCGACCTCGCAGCCATCGAGCAGGCGCACCTGAACATCGTCAAGCGTGCGCGGAAAAAGGCCATTGACGACAGCCTGCTCAAGGACGCCACAGCGGTGGATTGGGGCCTGCACGACCTGATGATCGACGCACTGGGCAACGAGCTGATCTCCGAGGTCTACCGCATCAACAGCCTGCGTGTGCGCCTGATCAAGCTCGAAGGCTCGACCCTTTCACCCGACGTGCTGATTCCAGCCATGGAAGAGCACCTCTGGTTTATCGACGCCCTCAAGCGGCGCGACGCGCCTGCCGTGATCGAACGCCTGAGCCACCACATTGAAAGCGCGCACCGACGTGTGCTAGGACTGCCGCGGCCCGATATGCCGTGGTCTTTGGAGACCCCTGAATGACGAGTTCTTTCCCCGCCGCCGAAAAATCGTTTCGCGGTATCTGGCCCGCCCTGCTGACGCCACTCACGGCCGACCTGAACATTGACCACGCAAAATTCGCAGCCCATTGCAAGGCGCTGATCGCCAGCGGTTGCCCCGGTGTGACCGCTTTCGGCACCACTGGCGAAGGACCGTCTTTTTCCCTGGCCGAGCGCAAGGAAGCCATTGACCAGCTCATCAAGAACGGCATTCCGGCCGCGCAGATCATGGTGTCAACCAGCTGCGCCGCCCTGCCCGAAACGCTGGAGCTGACGCGCCACGCCGTCAAGGCGGGGGTGCACGGCTGCCTGATGCTGCCGCCGTTTTTCCTCAAGGGCGTGTCCGACCAGGGCATCATCGACAGCTACCGCTTTGTGATCGACGGCATGGCCGGCACACCCTTCAAGCTATACCTGTATCACATCCCCCAGGTCACGGGCGTTCCGCTGTCGCACCATGTGATCAGCACGCTCAAGAAGCAGTACCCGGACACCATCGTCGGCATCAAGGACAGCGCCTGCACCACCGCACATTCGGTCGGCCTGTCCGATGCGTTCATGAAGGAGATGACGGTGTATGTCGGGTTCGAGCCCGACCTGCCGGAGATGGGCCGCCGCGGCAGCACCGGTGCCATCAGCGGCCTGGCCAATTTCATGCCGCGACTGGTCAAGCGGCTGGTCACAGAGCCCGACGCCCCCAGCACGCCCGCCGAACGCGAGCGCGTTGTCGAGCTCATCGGCATGCTGGGCGCCTATTCACTGATGCCCGCACTCAAGGGGATCATGGCCATGCTGAGCGGCGACAAGACCTGGCTGCGCGTGCGCGCACCGCTGGTAGCTTTGACACCCGATGAATACACGGCACTGGAAAAAACCATCAGCGCCTTCGGGATTAATACAAAATCCGAGTGACGCCACGCCGGGCTGGTCCCGGTACGGTTTCGATAATTTCACGCGACTTAACGACAAAGTAAGGAGACAACATGACAGCTTCCCTCAAAGGTATTTTCCGCCGCAGCCTGCTGGGCACCGCTTCCGCCGTGCTGCTGATGGGCGCCCTGCTGCCCGCCGCACAGGCACAGAACAAGGTCGTGCTGCGCGTTTCCACGCCGGCCGTGCCGGATGACTGGCACGCCAAGATGTGGACGGTCTTCAAGGAGAACCTTGAAAAAAGCGCGCCCGGCGAGTTCGACGTGCAGATCAACCTGAATGCATCGCTCTTCAAGCAGGGCACAGAGCCAGCCGCCATGGCGCGCGGCAACCTTGAGCTGTCGTCGATTTCCGCTTTTGACATCGCCAAGCTGATTCCCGAGTTCTCGATCTTCACGGCCGGTTATATCGTGCGCGACCCGGACCACCAGCAAAAGGTGTTCAACGGCCCCATCGGCACCGAGATGTTCAAGCTGGTCTCCGAAAAAATGGAAGTGACGCCGCTGTCCACCGTGTACCTCGGCACACGCCAGGTCAACCTGCGCGAAGCTCGCAACGTCAAGGTTCCGGCTGACCTCAAAGGCGTGAAGCTGCGCATGCCCGGCTCCAAGGAATGGCTGTTCCTGGGCGAAGCACTGGGCGCCACGCCCACACCGCTGGCCTTTGGCGAGGTTTACCTGGGCCTGAAGACCGGCACCATCGACGGCCAGGACAACCCCCTGCCCTCCGTGCGCGCGGCGAAATTCTATGAAGTGACCAAGCAGATCGTGCTGACCAGCCACCTGGTGGACGGCATCTTCATTGCGATTTCGAACAAGGCTTACAACGCCATGAACGCGACGCAAAAAACCAAGGTCAAGGCCGCTGCACAGGCTGCTTCCGCCTACAACAATGAAAACCGCATCAAGGAAGAAGGCCAGCTCGTCGAATTCTTCAAGAAGGAAGGCCTGACCGTTACGACACCCGATGTGGACGCTTTCCGCAAGACGGTGCAGACGACTTACCAGAACTCCGAGTACGCCAAGGCGTGGCCCAAAGGCCTGCTTGAGCGCATCAACAGCACGAAGTAATTCCTGCAGAGTTCCCTGAAAACAACCATGAAAAGCTGGCTCCAAAAAACCGCCAATCTGATTGGCGGCGGACTCTTCCTGACCCTGTTCATCGTGTTCGTGATCCAGATCACGGCGCGGTTTTTCTTCAACAAGCCGCTGGCCTGGACGGATGAGGCAGCCGTGATCCTCTATGTCTGGGTCATCCTGTGGGCGGCCGCCGTGGTGGTACCCGAGCGCGAGCACGTGGTGTTCGACCTGGTCTGGAACAACATGCCCTACCGTGGCCGACAGGCCATGGCGATTACCGGCAACCTGATCGTGGGTGGCCTGGCGGCCTGGGGCATTCCGGGCTGCTGGGACTATGTGCATTTCATGGCTCGCGAAGGAACGCCCGTGCTGGGCGTGTCTTTCCAATGGGTTTTCATGCCTTTTGTGCTGCTGCTTGCTGCTCTGGCGGTGCGCTCGGCCTGGGCGATCTGGAACGCGATCCGGGGCAAGGGTCTTGAAGCGGAGCTGCGGATATGACAAGCGCTATCTGGGTATTGGTTGGGGTACTGGCGGGCGGCATGCTGCTGCGCATGCCCATCGGTTTTTCGATGATCGCGGCGGGCATCGGCTACCTCGTGGTCAAGGGACAGGACATCGGCCTGGTGGCCGAGCAAATCGGCAACGGCCTTTACAACAGCTACGTGCTGCTGGCGGTGCCGCTTTTTGTGTTCGCCGCCAACATCATGAACGCGGGCACGGTCAGTGAACGGATTTTTGACTTCTGCCGCATCCTGGTGGGCCGCTTTCGCGGCGGCCTGGCGCAGGTGGACATTTTGGTCAGCGTGATTTTCTCGGGCATGAGCGGCAGTGCAATCGCCGACGCGGCCGGTCCCGGCCTGGTCACGATTCGCCAGATGCTGAAAAAACCGGAATACACGCGCGGCTTTGCCGGCGCGGTGGTGGTGGCCAGCGCCACGCTGGGCCCCATCATCCCGCCGTCGATCCCCATGGTGATTTACGCGCTGGTGTCGGGCGCTTCGGTCGGCGCGCTCTTCCTGGGCGGCGTGGTGCCGGGCTTCCTGATGGCCGGGCTGATGATGGGCGTGGTCGCGGTCATCGCGAAAAAGCGCAACATGCCACGCGACGAACCTGTGCCACGCTCGGAATGGGCCGGCCTGATCTTCCGTGGTGCGCTGCCGTTGTCCATGCCCATCGTGCTGCTGGGCGGCATTTACTCCGGCATCTTCACGCCGACCGAAGCCGCCGCCGTGGCCGCGCTGCATGCATTGATCCTGGCGGCGCTGGTGTTCCGCGCATTGACGTGGCGCAGCTTCTGGGTCGTGGTCATGGAATCCACACGCGCCAGCGCGGTGATCACCATGATCCTGGCCGGCTCCTTCATGCTCAACTACGCCTTCACCGCCGAAGGCGTGCCGCAGGCCATGGCCGCGTGGGTCGACAGCATGCATTTTTCACAGATCGGCTTTTTGCTGATGGTGAACGTCATGTTCCTGGTGCTGGGCTGCTTCCTCGATGTGTCAGTGCTGCTGCTGGTGTTTGTGCCCATGCTGCTGCCGGCGGCCAAGCTGCTGGGCGTCGACCTGGTGCACTTCGGCGTGCTGGTCGTGCTCAACATGATGATCGGGCTGATCCACCCACCTTTCGGCATGCTGCTGTTCGTGACGAAAGCCCTTACCGGCATTCCCATCGGCGAAATGATGAAGGAAGGCTGGCCTTTCCTCGTCATGCTTCTGCTGTTGTTGCTGGCCATGACGTGCTTTCCCCAAATCGTTCTGTGGCTACCGCAAACCATGGGTTATGGAGCCAAATAAATGAGCGCCAGGGCTGACGAAGACGCCGATGTCGTTTGCGTTGCCAGCTGGAACGCTGACCTTATCTCCCGCGTCGAGCGGCCCATCGCGCGCGGTGAAACGCTGATGGCCACCGATTTCAGCATCAGCCCGGGCGGCAAGGGCAGCAATGCGGCAGTGGCCGCTGCCCGACAGGGCGCGCGCGTGGCACTGATCGCACGCATCGGGAACGACGACTTCGGGCGCATGGGGATGAAGCTTTGGCAGGACGAAGGCATAGCCACCACACACGTCGAACAGGTAGCCGGTGAGCGCAGCGGTGTTGCGCAAATTCTCGTCTACGAGGACGGCGACAACAGCATTGCGGTGTATCCCGGTGCCGGCAAAGGCCTGGCCGCGCGGCATGCGCAGGCCGCGCAGCAGGTGCTGGGCGCTTGCCGCGTCGTGATGGCTTCGTGCGAGGTGCCTGCAGACGCCACGCTGGAGGCGTTTCGCCTGGCCCGCGGGGCAGGCGCCATCACCATACTGAACCCCGCACCTGCTCGCCCCCTGTCAGACGAGCTTCTGGCGCTGGTCGATGTGCTCACGCCCAATGAACATGAACTCTACCTGCTGGCCGGTGCAGCGCCTGCCGGTTCGGTGGACGACGCTGCCCTGCGGTTGCTCAACCGCGGTACACGCGCCGTGCTCGTCACGCTGGGCGCTGACGGCTGCCGGCTCTTCCAGGCCGGCAAGCCGCCCGTTTCACTGCCGGGCCGCCCCATGGCAGTGCGCGACACCATAGGCGCGGGCGATACCTTCACCGGCGCGCTGGCCGCTGCGCTGGCGCGCGGAGAACCGCTGTCTGTTGCCATGCAGTGGGGCAACGCGGCTGCCGCGTTGTCCGTTACGCGGCACGGCGCCATCGACGGCATGCCGTCCTCCGCAGAAACCGCGGCGTTGCTTGCGTAGTCGTTGTTATTAAAAAAATGGCTGTAGCCCAATGAAAACGGGCGCAAGCAGCTATTAAAACAATAGCGACAGGCCAATTCAGCTCGACTTCCTGTTGTTGCCCGCAACCGTGTAGGCCAATCGCCGCTTTACCGGATATTTACGCGCCTCTTTCAGGCGCTTTATCTGCGCCCCCAGGGCTTGCAGTGATAATTATTGTGCGCCGTCAGGTGGACCCGAGGGCTTTGGCTGCCGGCGCATGAATCACCATCAAACACAAAAAAATGCTGCGCCGGCCCGTCTGGCGTAGCGGGCACCAAGGACAGCTGATGGACCCGAAAGCCGAGACGCCGGAAAGCGGCGCCCCTACCCCATCCCGTAAACGACTGAGCCGCCGCGCGTCCATCATCGGCAGCGTGATCGCCGTGCTGGCACTGGCCGGCACCGGCTGGCTGGCCTGGCACCTCACCCATCCCTCCACAGACACTCCAACCGGCGGCGGCCCAGGCGGTCCTGGCGGAGCCTTCAGGCGCGGCGCACCGGCCACCACGGTAGGCGTCGCCACCGCCGAGAAGGCCAGCATCCCGATCGTCCTGGAAGCCCTGGGCACCGTCACTCCCCAGGCCACGGTCAGGGTGCGGCCACAGGTTTCCGGCGTGATGGAAAAGGTTTTGTTCAAGGAAGGCCAGATGGTCAAGGCTGGTGAACTACTGGCCACCATCGACCCGCGCCAGTTTGAGATGGCTCTGATGCAGGCCGTGGGCCAGCGCCAGCGCGACGAGGCCCAGCTGGACAGCGCCCGCGTCACCCTGCAGCGCTTCAAGACCCTGCTCGAGCAGGACTCGATTGCACGGCAGGAAGTCGACACGCAGGCCGCACTGGTCAAGCAGCTGGAAGGCACAGTCGTCATCGACAAGGCCAACGAAGGCACAGCGCGGCTCAACCTGGGCTACACCCGCGTGGTGGCACCCGTCAGCGGGCGCGTGGGCCTGCGCACTGTGGACGTCGGCAATGTGGTGAGCAACAGCGACGCCAACGGCATTGCGCTGATTACCCAGGTCAGCCCGATTGACGTGGTCTTCTCCGTCCCGCAGGACCGGGCGGGCGAGCTGCAGCAAAACGCCGCTGGAAGCACTGCCATGAAAGTCGTTGCGCTGGACCGCACGCGCACCGCCACACTCGATACCGGCGTTTTTGCCTCGCTCGATAACCAGGTGGACACCACCACTGGCACCGTCCGGGCCAAGGCGCGCTTTGCCAATAGCAAGCTCACGCTGTTCCCCAGCCAGTTCGTGAACGTGCAGCTGCAGGTCAAGACACTGGAAGACGCGGTGGTGGTGCCCGTCACCGCCGTACGCCTAGGCAGCACCGGCGACTACGTATATGTGCTGAACGCCGCCGACCGTACGGTGTCCCTGCGGCCGGTGCAGCGCGGCCAGGCCACAGCCGAAAAAATCGTGATCACCTCCGGGCTAAAGGCCGGCGAGCGCGTGATCACCGAAGGCGCCGACCGCCTGAAAGACGGCGCCAGTGTGGTGCTGCCGGGCGACGCACCCGGCGCCGGCATGGGCGGCAAACGCCGCGGCGCCAGTGCACCAGGCGGCGGCGCTTCCGCGGCCGGGCGCCAGCGCCCCGCATCCGACTCCGCCGGCAGCGCACCGGTAGCGGCACCTTCCACGCCGCCGGCAGCAGCACTGCAGCCCGGCGCTGCGCCGCCTTCCATCGCCGGCCCCACGGCCGAGCAGCGCCAGCGCATGCTCGACCAGGTCAAGGACGACCCGGTCGCGCTGGAACGCCGCAAGCGCTTCCTGGAGCAGATCGACAAGGGCGACCCGGAAGCCCTGGCGCGCTGGCAAGGCATGAAGGACCGCCGCCAGGGCGAACGGCCGGTGCAATGACCCGGGACTCTCACGAATGAGCCGCCGGGCCGTTCCCAAGGCAAATAGCATCGCAGTGCGAAGCACGAAGGTTATTGAATGAGCCCCTCACGCCCCTTTATCCTGCGCCCGGTAGCCACTTCGCTGCTGATGGTGGCCATCGTGCTGGCCGGCCTGGTGGGTTTCAAGTTTTTGCCGCTGTCGGCGTTGCCGCAGGTCGACTACCCCACCATCCAGGTGCAGACGCTGTATCCCGGCGCGAGCCCGGAAGTGATGGCGCAGACCGTGACAGCGCCGCTGGAACGCCAGTTCGGCCAGATGGCCGGCCTCTCGCGCATGAGCTCCACCAGCGCCGCTGGTGTCTCCATCGTCACGTTGCAGTTCGGCCTGGGCCTGGCGCTGGACGTCGCCGAGCAGCAGGTGCAGGCCGCCATTAACGCCGGCGGTTCCTTGTTGCCGGCTGACCTGCCCGCCCCGCCCGTCTATGCCAAGGTCAACCCGGCCGATGCCCCGGTGCTGACACTGGCCATCACCTCCGACACCATGCCGCTGACGGAGGTGCAGAACATCGTCAACACCCGGCTGGCCCTGAAGATCAGCCAGGTCAATGGCGTGGGGCTGGTGTCACTCAGTGGCGGGCAGCGTCCCGCAGTGCGCATCCAGGCCGACACGCGGGCGCTGGCTTCCTACGGCCTCGGGCTTGATTCACTGCGCACTGCGATCTCCGCAGCCAATGCCAACGGCGCCAAGGGCAGCATCGACGGACCCACGCGGTCCTATTCGATCAATTCCAACGACCAGCTGGTCGCCGCGGCCGACTACAAAAACCTCATCATTGCCTTTCGCAACGGCGCGGCGGTACGCGTGTCCGACGTGGCACAGGTGGTGGACAGCGCCGAGAACATCAAGCTGGGCGCATGGTCTGGTCTGAAACCAGCCATCATCCTCAATGTGCAGCGCCAGCCCGGCGCCAACGTCATTGCCACGGTGGATGCCATCAAGGCACGCCTGCCCGAACTGCAGGCCGGCCTGCCCACCTCCCTCAGGGTCGATGTTCTGAGCGATCGCACGACCGGCATACGCGCTTCGGTGATGCATGTGGAAATTGAACTGCTGCTGGCCGTGCTGCTGGTCGTGCTGGTGATCTTTGCTTTCCTGCACAGCCTGCGCGCCACCGTGATCGCCAGCCTTGCCGTGCCGATTTCACTCGTCGGCACCTGCGGCCTGATGTACCTGCTGGGCTACAGCCTCAACAACCTGAGCCTGATGGCGCTCACGATCGCCACCGGCTTTGTGGTGGACGACGCAATCGTGATGATCGAAAACATCTCGCGCTACATCGAGGAAGGTGAAGAGCCGATGGCTGCCGCCCTCAAGGGTGCGACGCAGATCGGGTTCACCATCATCTCGCTGACGGTGTCGCTGATCGCGGTTCTGATTCCGCTGCTGTTCATGGGCGATGTGGTCGGCCGGCTGTTCCGCGAGTTTGCCGTGACGCTGGCCATCACCATCCTGATCTCGGCCGTGGTGTCGCTCACCCTCGTTCCCATGATGTCGGCGAGATGGCTCAAGCACGTGCCGGAAACGGCGGGCGAAGGCCGCATGGCCCAGGCGGGCGCGCGGCTCCAGCTTTTTTTTGACGACGTGATCGCACGCTACGACGTGTGGCTCACCTGGGTGCTCAAACGCCAGGGCGCCACGCTGCTGGTGGCGCTGGCCACCCTGCTGCTCACGGTGTTGCTGTATGTACTGATCCCCAAGGGCCTGTTCCCGACGCAGGACACCGGCCAGCTGCAGGCTCGCGTGGAAACCGCACAGTCGGTGTCCTACGACCGCATGGCCGCGCTGCAGCAGGCCACGGCCAAGGCCATCCTGGAAGACCCCGACGTCGAGACGCTGAGCTCCTTCATTGGTGTGGATGCGGCCAACAACACCATGCTGCATACCGGCCGCATGCTGATCAACCTGAAAAAAGAGCGCACCGGCAGCCAGCAGGAAACCATGGACCGGCTGCAGCGGCGAGCCGCCGCGGTAGCCGGGGTTACTCTGTACCTTCAACCCACGCAAGACCTGACCATCGACGCTGAAACCGGGCCCACGCAGTTCCGCGTATCGCTCGAAGGCTCGAACAACGCCACCGTAGTGGAATGGGCCAACAAACTCACGCAGCGCATGCGGCAGCTCGAAAGCCTGCGCAACGTGTCGTCCGATGCAGGCTCCAGCGGCGCAGGGGCCTACATCACGGTAGACCGCGATACCGCGTCGCGCCTGGCCGTCACGACCTCGTCCATTGACGACGCGCTTTACAGCGCATTCGGCCAGCGCATTGTCTCGACCATCTTCACCGAGACCAACCAGTACCGCGTGATCCTCGAAGCCATGCCCGACTCCTTGCGCACGCCCGCATCGCTGGGCAGCCTGCAACTCAAAACCGGCTCCGGCACGCCAACACCGCTGTCGGCCATTGCCACCATCACGGAGCAAGCGGCCCCGCTGCAGGTTACCCGCGTGGCCCAGTACCCGGCCACCACACTGGGTTTTGACACGGCGCCCGGCGTCTCGCTGGGCAAGGCGGTCGACGAGATCCGGGAGGCCGCCAAAGACATCGCCATGCCAGCCAGCGTGACCATGACCTTTCTGGGCGCGGCGGGCGCCTACCAGGCCTCGCTGTCCAACCAGCTCTGGCTCATCCTGGCGGCCGTGATCTGCGTCTACATCGTGCTGGGTGTGCTGTATGAAAGCTACATCCACCCGCTGACGATCCTCTCGACCCTGCCCTCCGCCGGCGTGGGCGCGCTGCTGGCGCTGATGATCAGCGGGTCAGGCCTCGGGGTGATCGGCATCATCGGCATCATCCTGCTGATCGGCATCGTGAAGAAGAACGCCATCATGATGATTGACTTCGCGATCGACGCCGAACGCAACCAGGACAAGTCACCGCAGGACGCCATCCACCAGGCCGCGCTGCTGCGCTTTCGGCCCATCCTGATGACGACGCTGGCGGCGCTGTTTGCTGCCGTGCCCTTGATGCTGGGCTTCGGCGAAGGCGCTGAATTGCGGAGGCCTCTGGGGTTGGCGATTTTTGGCGGGCTGATTGTGAGTCAGGTGCTCACGCTGTTTACGACGCCGGTGATTTATTTGGCGTTTGACCGGTTGGGGCGGAGGTTTCGGGGGAAAGGGAAAGAGAAGGAGGTTTCCGCGTGAGGCCTGTTGCTCTTTCGTTCTTTCGGGGTGTGCTTTGTCCCGGGGCCGGGGTTGCCGGCGGCAACTCACTTTCTTTTGCTTCGCCAAAAGAAAGTAAGCAAAGAAAAGGCGACCCTGGTTCCTGCGTCCCCTGCGCTTCGCTCCGGGGCAACCTGCGGTACTCGGTCCAGCCGGGGTCAAAAACAACTCGCCTTCGGC
This sequence comes from Polaromonas sp. P3_B4, assembly GCF_056402835.1. NCBI lineage: Bacteria > Pseudomonadati > Pseudomonadota > Betaproteobacteria > Burkholderiales > Comamonadaceae > Polaromonas > Polaromonas sp. P3_B4. Next base: position 1,008,353 of record NZ_JBFUGQ010000001.1, on the reverse strand, counting down.
TCAAACAAGTTTTTGCCCTGATCCGTCTGGCCCTGCGCTCCTCGGCGCATCCACAAGGGGGTGGAAACAGAAATACCGAACAGCCCACTGCCGAATGCCGGAATCCGAACACCAGAAGAAACAAGGACACGCCATGGCGTGTCCTTGTTGGTATTTGTCTTCGGTCCCCGTTCCCGATCGCCCCTTCTGTATGCGCCGAGGAGCGCAGGGTCAGGCGGATCAGGGATCGCGATTGTCTGAGCCGAAGGCGAGTTCGAGCGAGACCCCGCCTGGACCGAGCACCGCAGGTTGCCCGTAGCGAAGCGGAGGGACGCAGACAGCAGGGTCGCCTTTTCTTTTGCTTACTTTTCTTTTGGCGAAGCAAAAGAAAAGTGAGTAGCCGCCGGGCTACCCCCGGCCAGCTACCCTCAGCAAAAATTCCCGCCGTTCGAACAAAAGTCACCTTCGTCACGGCCAGCGTGGGAGCCACGCCATGAACCTCTCCGAACCGTTCGTCCGCCGCCCGGTAGCCACAGTCCTCCTCACCATAGGCCTGGCCTTGGCGGGCATCGCCGCATTCTTCGTCTTGCCGGTCTCACCGCTGCCGCAAGTCGATTTCCCGGTGATCTCGGTCAGCGCCTCGTTGCCGGGGGCCAGTCCCTCCACCATGGCCAGCAGTGTGGCGACGCCGCTGGAGCGGCGCCTCGGCGTGATCGCGGGCGTCAATGAGATGACGTCCAACAGCAGCAACGGCTCAACCCGTGTCAGCCTGCAGTTTGACCTGAACCGCAAGATCGACGCGGCAGCGCGCGAGGTGCAGGCCGCCATCAACGCCTCGCGCGCCGACCTCCCTGCCACACTGCGCAGCAACCCGACCTACCGCAAAGCCAACCCGGCTTCGGCGCCGGTCATCATCCTGGCGCTCACGTCAAAGACTCGCTCACCGGGCCAGATCTATGACGAGGTCTCCAACCTCGTGCAGCAAAAAATCGCCCAGGTACCCGGGGTCGGCGACGTGGAGCTTGGCGGCGGCTCGTTGCCGGCGGTGCGCGTGGAACTGCTGCCGTTTGCACTCAACCGCTATGGTGTCGCCATGGAAGACGTGCGTGCAGCCCTGCAGGCATCGAACGCCAACCGGCCCAAGGGTGCGATCGAAGGCAACGGCCAGCGCTTCCAGATTTACTCAGGCTCCAACACCGCCAGCGGCGGGCTCAAGGCCGCCGACTACCGCAATCTCGTCGTAGCCTGGCGCAACAACGCCGCCATCCGGCTGCAGGACGTGGCCGAGGTACAGGACGGCGTGGAAAACATCAACACGCTCGGCCTTTTCAACGGCGAGCCGGCGGTGATCGTGCTGGTCACGCGCCAGCCCGATGCCAATGTGATTGCCACTGTCGACGGCGTGCGCGCCCTGATTCCCGAGCTGCAGGCCGCCCTGCCGCAGGACGTGCAGTTGCAGGTGGCATCCGATAGCACCAACTCCATCCGTGCCTCGCTGCACGAGATCGAAGTCACGCTGCTGATTTCCATCGTGCTGGTGGTGCTGGTGGTCAGTGCATTCCTGCGCAGCGCCCGTGCCACCATCATCCCGGCCGTGGCCACTGTCGTCTCCTTGCTGGGCACCTTCGGCGTGATGTACCTGCTGGGCTTTTCACTCAACAACCTGAGCCTGATGGCACTCACCGTGGCCACCGGCTTCGTGGTGGACGACGCCATCGTGGTTCTGGAAAACACCAGCCGACACATCGAGGCCGGCATGGACCGCTTCAAGGCCGCGTTGCTGGGTGCGCGCGAGGTCGGCTTCACCGTGCTGTCGATCAGCCTGTCGCTGGTGGCCGTCTTTATCCCGCTGCTCTTCATGGGCGGGCAGGTAGGCCGGCTGTTCCGCGAATTCGCAGTCACGCTGTCTGCTGCGGTGATGATTTCGCTGGTCATCTCGCTGACCACCACACCCATGATGTGCGCCTGGCTTCTGAGGCCCGACGCGCACGAGAAGAAGACCGGACGTTTTGCTTTTATGGCGCGCTGGTTCGAGCGTGCCTTCAACCGCGTGCACCGCAGCTACGAAGTGAGTCTGGACTGGGCCCTGCACAGCAAACTGCTGGTGATGCTGATTTTGCTGGCGGTGGTCGGGCTCAACGGGTTTCTCTTCGTCAAAGCGCCCAAGGGCTTCTTTCCGCAACAGGACACCGGGCAGATCAACGGCGGCCTGCGCGCCGACCGCAGCATTTCGTTCCAGGCGCTGCAGGGCAAGCTCAAGCAGCTGGTCGACATCATCCGCGCCGACCCGGCCGTGGACACGGTGGTGGGCTTTACCGGTGGTTCCCGTGCGGGCGGAGGCTTCATGTTCATCAACCTCAAGCCGGTGGGGCAACGCGACGTAGCCGGCCAGGCCGTGATTGCGAGGCTGCGCCCGCAGCTGGCACGGGTGACCGGGGTCAGCCTTTTCCTGAACCCCGTGCAGGACCTGCGCGGAGGTGGCCGCCAGACCAACTCGACCTACCAGTACACGCTCAAAAGCGACAACGCGGCCGACTTGCGCGTATGGGCCACACGCCTGGCAGACCAGATGAAACTGCAGCCCGCCCTGACCGACGTGGACACCGACCAGCAGGAAAACGGCGTGGAAACCATGGTCACCGTGGACAAGGAAAGCGCGGCACGCCTGGGCATCAGCTCACGCGATGTGGACAACGCACTCTATGACGGCTTCGGCCAGCGCCAGGTGGCCACGATATACGCCGAGCTCAACCAGTACCACGTGATCATGGAAGTGGCGCCGCGCTACACCCGCAGCCCCGAGTCGCTGAAAGATATTTACGTACCGGCCAAGGGGGCTGGAGGCAGCACAGCCAACAGCACCGGCACCCAGGCTGCAACCACGGTGGCCACCGCCACCTCTGTGGCCAATCCATCCCTGCGTGACTCTTCGTCGGGCCAGGTCCTGAGCGCCTCGGCCAGCACGATGGTGCCCCTGTCGGCCATCGCCACCTTCAGCGAAAACCCCACCGCCGCTTCGGTCAGCCACGAAGACGGCGAGCTTTCCACTACGGTTTCCTACAACCTCGCCGATGGCAGCACGCTGAGCGACGGCCAGGCCGCGGTGCACCAGGCGGAAGCCGACATCCGGCTGCCCAACAACGTGCGCGGCAGTTTTTCCGGCACGGCGCTCAATGCGCAGCAATCGCAAAACGAGCAGCCCCTCCTGATCCTCGCGGCGCTGGTGGTGATCTACATTGTGCTGGGCATCCTGTACGAAAGCCTGGTGCACCCCATCACGGTGTTGTCCACCCTGCCCTCGGCCGGTGTGGGCGCTGTGCTGGCCTTGCTGCTGTTCAAGCTGGATTTTTCCATCATCGCGCTGATCGGGCTGTTCCTGCTGATCGGCATCGTCAAGAAGAACGCCATCCTGATCATCGACTTCGCCCTGGAAGCCGAGCGGGCTCGTGGCCTTTCCGCGATTGAGGCTGTGCGCGAAGCCTGCCTGCTGCGCTTTCGCCCCATCCTGATGACCACGCTGGCCGCCATTCTGGGCGCGCTGCCGCTGGCCATCGGCTTCGGCGAAGGCGCCGAGCTGCGCCGACCGCTGGGCATCGCCATCATCGGCGGCCTGATCGCCAGCCAGCTGCTGACATTGCTCACCACACCGGTGGTCTATGTGCTGATGGACAAGCTGCGCCGGCGCAGTCCTTCCGAGCGCCAACTCAGCCGTCACCCGGACGAGTCCGATGCGCCGCCGCCCGGCGCCCCGCTCCAACTGCAATGACTGACAACGCCATGAAACACTTTTCCGACACTCACCCCGCATACCGTTCACGCTTTCAGCTTCGCCTGCTGTGCGCTGCGCTGGTGCTTGCCGTTGGCGGCTGCGCGGTCGGCCCCGACTACCAGCGCCCGGCCACGGTCGACGTGAGCACCTACAAGGAAGCGCAAGGCTGGGTCGCGGCAATGCCCGCCGATACGTTGGAGCGCGGCCCGTGGTGGTCACTCTTCAAGGACCCGGTACTGGACCAGCTGGCATCGCGTGTGGAAGTGTCCAACCAGAACGTGGCGGTGGCTGTTGCCGCCTACGCGCAGGCGCGCGCCCTGGTGCGCGAGCAACGGGCATCGCTGTTCCCGACGGTTTCGCTGGATGGCAGCGCCAGCCGCTCGGGCAGCAGTAGCAGCAGCACGACGGGCAACAATGTCGGTGGCCGCGTGGGCAACAACTACCAGCTCAGCATTGGCGGCAGCTGGGAACCCGATGTATGGGGCCGCCTGGGCCGCACCGTGGACGGCGCGAAAGCCAGCGAACAGGCAAGCGCCGCCGACCTGGCTTCGGCCAAACTGTCGGCGCAGGGTGAACTGGCGACCAATTATTTGTCCTTGCGCCAGACAGACGCACAAAAGGCGCTGCTCAAGGACACGATTGACGGCTACAAGCGCGCGCTGGACATCACGCAGAACCGCTACAACGCCGGCATTGCCGCCAAAACCGATGTGCTGCAGGCGCAAACACAGCTGGCCAACGCGCAGGCCGACGACGCCGGCCTGGTGCGCCAGCGCGCCCAGCTGGAGCACGCCATCGCGGTGCTGGTCGGCGAAGCACCTGGCAATTTTTCGATTGCCCCTGTGGCCTGGAACCCTTCAGTGCCTGACGTGCCGGTCGGCATACCGTCCGAGCTGCTGCAGCGCCGCCCCGACATTGCCGCCGCCGAACGCCGCGTGGCCTCTGCCAATGAACAGATCGGCATCGCCAAGAGTGCTTATTACCCCAGCCTGTCGCTGAGCGCATCGGCCGGCCAGGGCGCCAGCCGGGTGGCGGACCTCTTCAAGGCTTCCAGCAGCGTCTGGTCCATCGGCATCTCGGCCGCGCAAGTCCTCTTCAATGCGGGAGCCACCGGCGCACGCGTGGAAGGCGCCGAGGCATCCCACCAGCAGGCAGTGGCGCGCTACCGCCAGGCCGTGCTGGCCGCCTTCCAGGACGTGGAAGACCAGCTGTCGGCTACACGCGTGCTGCTGACCCAGCAGGAACTGCGCCGCCAGGCGTCACAGGCCGCCGACCAGGTCGAGCAGCAGGTGCTCAACCGCTACCGTAGCGGCCAGGTGAGCTACACCGAAGTCATCACCGCCCAGGCCACCGCGCTGAGCGCGCGCCGCGCACTGGTGCAAGCCATGGCCGACCGCCAGACCACGGCGGTGGCGCTGATTCAGTCGCTGGGCGGGGGTTGGCAAACGGGGCAATAAATTGCATGACCCAGCGGACCCAACAGCGTGCCGCGTTTATGCGGTGTGTTAAAGCGCCTGGCCATCAGAACAGCTCAGGCCACCGCAACCGTGTATGGTGTCCCTGGGCAAAGCTTGCGGCATGCTCACCACTCCCGTTAGCGGGTCGTAGCCAATACCGCGCAGATGCAGGGCCAGCGCGGCATCCATGGTCTGCGCATGCTGCGGAAACCACAGAGCGAGCTCCCTTGCCATATGGCGCAAAGACGTGAAATCCCCGGCCTGGGCCATGAGCAAGCCTTCTCGCATGACCTGCAGCACCACCTTGTGCTGCACAGTGTGGCAATTGGAGGATGAAAACCGCGTGTCCAGCATCCACCGGTCTTCGCGGCTGAAGTGCTCATCGGTGTGGTCCACCAGCGCTCGCCAGTGGCCCGGCAACGCATCGTCCGCCGCGTTTTCTGCCAGCGCAAGCAACTCGACAAACTCCCGGTGAGTGTCATCCATCAGGGGGAGTCCGAGCACGAGGGCGTCTGACCATTGAAGATTCGGCATGTGTGCTTCCAATGTTGGCAATACGCCAAGCGTAAGCAATGGCACGGGGCAAAAGCTTGATCCAGGTCATGGAGTGTTCATCCATGACCACACACGCCGATTTCAATTTCTGTTCTTCGCCGGCATTGACGCATATCTCATAGCGGCCGGCGCTCACTCCGTGGACCAAGGCCCGCAATTTTCAGGAAATTTCTCCGCAGCGGATTGCCATCGGCCTCCGGCGGCTATTTCTGGTGCAGCGCCGCCAGGAAAAACCGTGCCGCGTCGCTCATCGGCCTGTCCTTGCGGGTGATGGAGCCAAACGCTTCCATCTTGTGCTGGATGAAGCAGGGCAGGATCTTGAGCAGGCCATGCCGGGCGTAGTTCTCGGCAATCGACTGCGGCATGACGCCCACCATGTCGGTTTCGGCAATCAGGTTGGTCGTCGTGAGGATGGACGCGGTTTCGATCAGGCCCTTGGGCGTGGGCGCCTGCAACATGCGGAACTCCTGCTCCAGCACCTCACGCATCGGGCTGCCTTTGGGCTGCAATATCCATGGGTAGTCCAGCAGGCTGGCAAACTTCACCGCCTTTTTTTGCCCCAGCGGATGGTGCACGCCAGCCACCACGGCCAGCGCCTCATTTTCAAGCGGGGTGAAGGCGTAGTCAGCCCGGTGCTCGTCGCGAATGCGCCCGATGGCAACGTCAAGCACGCCTTCGCGCAGCAGCTCGAACAGCCGGTCGCTGGTGTCCAGCATGACATCGACCGACAGCAGCGGGTAAGCTTTTTTGAGCGCGATGATCGCGTGTGTCAACAAGTTTGGCGACGGCGCCATGATGCTGCCGACCGACACCCGACCGGAGCTGCCCAGCTGCAGCTCGGCCAGCTCACGGGTCATGGACTCGATGGAACCGCGCATGCCGCGGAAATAGCGCAATGCGCTGGCGCCGGCCGGCGTGAGCTTTTGCCCGCGCCCCACCCGCTCGAACAGGCGCTGGCCCAGCGCGGACTCCAGCTCCTGGATCATCTTGGTGGCGGCCGGCTGGGTCATGCCCAGTTCCGCAGAAGCTTTGCGCAAGGTACCGTGTTCACCCACGGCCAGGATGAGTGCGACCTGGCGCATGCGCAGACGGTTGAGCAGCTGGGGAATGGAGGAGCCAGGTGAAGTGTCGGGCATCGGCGGTCTTTCAGGGGGTCAATTCAATTGATCACCATAGGTTATCAAATAATCAGGTATTTTCAATTTACGTTAAGTGTTGCCATCCCTACCATCGAGGCATTCGTTCAAGCTTTCCCGCACAAAGACCCGGAGACAAAGACAATGCCCCGCCTGAAACCCTTTACATTCCTCCCGGCGCTGCTGGCGGCTGCCGCGATGGCCGCCGCCTTCCCCGCGCTGGCGCAAGACTGGCCCAGCAAGCCGGTACGCATCCTGGTGGGATCGGCCCCCGGCGGCGGCACCGACGCCATGGCCCGCGCGGTCGCAGACCGGCTGGGGCCCCTGCTCAAGCAGCCGGTGGTGGTCGAGAACCGCCCCGGCGCCTCCAACACGCTGGCGGCCGACCTGACGGCCAAGGCGACCGACGGCCATACCCTGCTGATGGGTGTTTCGACCGCGCATGCGATTGCCCCGCACCTGCTGAAACTCGGCTATGACAACAACAAGGACCTGGTGCCCGTGGTGTTTGTCGGCGCGGTGCCCAATGTGCTGGTGGTCAACAACGCCCTGCCGGTAGATTCGGTGCAGTCGCTCATCAAGCTGGCCAAATCAAAACCCGGCCAGCTCAACTACGCCACCAGCGGCTCGGGCAGCACGCAACACATCGCGGCCGAGCTCTTCAAGGACCAGGCCGGCGTTTTCATCACGCACATCCCCTATCGCGGCAGCGGCCCGGCGCTGATCGACCTCGTCGGCGGCCAGGTGCAGCTGAGCTTTGACACCATGCCCTCGGTGATCGGCCAGATCAAGAACGGACGCATCAAACCATTGGCGGTGGCCAGCGCGAAACGCAACCCGCAGCTTCCCAATGTGCCCACCATGGCCGAAGCCGGCGTGAAGGGTGTCGAGATGAGCGCCTGGTACGGCATCTACATGCCGGCAGCCACGCCCAAGGCGGTGCAGGAACGTGTCTACGCCGAGGTCACCAAGGTCCTGGCGATGCCGGAAACACAAGCCCGGCTGGGTGCGATCGGCGCGGACCTGACGCCCATGACGCAGGCGCAGTTCGCGCAATTTCATAATGACGAGAACAAGCGCTATGGTGACCTGATCGCCAAGAAAAACATCAAGCTGGACTGATTTTGATGATCCTGAACAAGGAAAAGATGACATGAGCAAGCAGCAGACAACAGAACCGGTGCCTGTCGTCGCACTGACACTGGGCGACGCGGCCGGCATAGGCCCCGAGCTGATTGCCCGGCTGCTGAGTCAGCCCGGCATCACGGCGGGCGCCAACATCGTGCTGGTGGGCGACGCCTGGCTCTGGCAACAAGGCCAGGCCACGGCCCAACAGGCGGTGGCAACGCAAGCCGTGAGCAGCTTGGCCGAAGTGCGCAACCGTGCCGACAGCAGCCTGCCCGCCTTCCTGGCCACAGACACGATTCAGCCAGCGCAAGTACAGCGCAGCCAGGCGCAAGCCGCCTGCGGCGCCGCAGTGCTGCAGGTACTCAACCTCTGCATGGACGGCGCCAAACGCGGCGAAGTCGACGCCATCTGCTTTGCCCCGCTGAACAAGCAGGCCATGAAGCTGGGCGGCCTGAAGCATGAAGACGAGCTGCACCACTTTGCCGAATACCTGGGCGTGACCGGCTACTTCTGCGAGTTCAATACCCTGGGCGACTTGTGGACCGCGCGTGTGTCTTCGCACATTCCGCTGAAAGACGCAGCGGCCATGCTCAGCAAGGAGCGCATCGTCGACGCGACCCGCTTGATTTACGCATCGCTCAAGGCCAGCGGCAACAACAGCCCAAAAGTAGCGGTGGCGGCGTTCAACCCACATGGTGGCGACGGCGGTGTCTGCGGCCGCGAAGAAATCGACATCATCGAACCGGCGGTGGCCGAACTGCGAGCCGGCGGCGTGCCGGTAGACGGCCCCTTCCCGGCCGACACCATCTTCCTGAAAGCGCAGGCCGGCCAGTACCAGGCCATCGTCACCATGTACCACGACCAGGGCCAGATCGCCATCAAGCTCATGGGCTTCAGCAAGGGCGTCACCGTGCAGGGTGGCCTGCCGGTGCCCATCACCACGCCGGCGCATGGCACAGCGTATGACATCGCCGGCCAGGGCGTGGCCGATGTCAACGCCACGCTCAACGCTTTTCGCATCGCCTGCCGCATGGGAGGACGCCTGGCGGCGCCTCCCCAAAGGGAGTAATACGGCTCACCCCACCCCAACCCTCCCCTTCCAGGGGAGGGCTCGAAAGATTCATCTCACACAGGACCTTTAAATGAAGATCAAATCAGTCCGCGCACGTGTATTCGAGTGGAAAGGCAAGACCGTTCCACCGCAAGGCAATTTCTGCTCCAACGCCATGGACCTCGTCTACTCAAAGACAGAGTCCATGAGCACCTTCCGCTTCCATTCGTGGACGGTGGTCGAGATCGAAACCGACGACGGCATCGTCGGCCTGGGCAACGTCGCGCTGGCGCCGCACATCGCCAAAGCCATCATCGACCAGTACCTCACGCCGCTGGTGCTGGGCCAGGACCCCTGGGACTACGAATACCTGTGGCAGCGCATGTACCGCAGCACCCACGCCTGGGGCCGCAAGGGCGTGACCATGGCCGCGATTTCGGCAGTCGACCTCGCCATCTGGGACATCCTGGGCAAGTCGGTCAACAAGCCGGTGTTCAAGCTGCTGGGCGGCCGCACCAAGGAAAAAATCCCCTGCTACTACTCCAAGCTCTACCGTACCGACATCAAGGCCATGCAGGACGAAGCGCAGAAATACCTGGACCAGGGTTTCACCATGTTCAAGTCGCGCTTTGGCTACGGCCCGGCGCACGGCACCAAGGGCGTAGCTGAAAACCTGAAAGCCGTCGAGGCGATCCGCGAAGTCATTGGTTACGACAACGACCTGATGATGGAGTGCTACATGGGCTGGAACCTGGAGTACGCCAAGCGCATGCTGCCCAAGCTGGAAAAATTTCAGCCGCGCTGGGTGGAAGAACCTGTCATTGCTGACGACATCGACGGTTATGCCGAGCTCAATCAGCTCACCAGCATCCCGATCTCAGGCGGCGAGCATGAATTCAGCCTTTATGGCTTCAAACAGCTGCTGGACAAGAAAGCCGTGTCGGTCGTGCAGTACGACACCAACCGTGTGGGCGGCATCACGGCGGCGCACAAGATCAACGCGTTGTGCGAGGCGTACAGCGTGCCGGTGATTCCGCACGCCGGGCAGATGCACAACTACCACCTGACCATGAGCACCCTCGCCTCGCCCATGAGCGAGTACTTTCCGATGTTCGACGTGGAAGTTGGCAACGAGCTGTTCTATTACATCTTTGACGGAGAACCGGTGGCGGAGAACGGCTTCCTGCAGCTCGATGACAACAAGCCCGGCCTGGGCCTGACGATGAAGACCGAGTTCCTCAAAGACTTCAACATCGTCGAATGATCGGCATGAAAGCAAGATACACGGGCGTGTTCCCGGTGGTTCCCACCACTTTCACTGATGCGGGCGAGCTCGATCTGGAAAGCCAGAAGCGCTGTGTTGATTTCATGATCGATGCGGGATCGACGGGCCTGTGCATCCTGGCCAATTTCTCGGAACAGTTTGTACTGTCCGATGACGAGCGGGAAGTCCTCACCGCGGCCATCCTCAAGCACGTAGCGGGCCGCGTGCCGGTGATTGTGACGACCACGCATTTCGGCACCCGGGTGTGCGCCGAACGCAGCCGCCGCGCGCAGGACCTGGGCGCGGCCATGGTCATGGTGATGCCGCCGTACCACGGTGCCACCATCCGCGTGACGGAAGAAAAGACTTATGAGTTCTTCGCCACGCTGTCGGCCGCCATTGACATTCCCATCATGGTCCAGGACGCACCTGTCAGCGGCACGACGCTGTCGGCAACCTTCCTGGCACGCATGGCCAAAGAGATCCGCAATGTGGCCTACTTCAAGATCGAAACGCCGGGTGCGGCCTCCAAGCTGCGCGAGTTGATTCGGCTGGGCGGCGACGCGATTGAGGGCCCGTGGGACGGCGAAGAAGCCATTACCCTGCTGCCCGACCTGGAAGCCGGCGCCACCGGTGCGATGACAGGTGGCGGCTACCCGGACGGCATTCGCAGGATCGTGGATGCATGGGTCGCCGGCAAGCGGGATGAAGCCATTGCCGAGTACACACGCTGGCTGCCGCTGATCAACTATGAAAACCGCCAGGGCGGCATCTTGACGGCCAAGGCCTTGATGAAGGAAGGAAGCGTGATCGCCTGTGAAGCGCCGCGCCATCCGTTTCCCGCCATGCACCCTGAGGTTCGCAAGGGGTTGATCGCCACCGCGCAGCGGCTGGACCCGCTGGTGCTACGCTGGGGCAGGTAAACGGCTTTGGCTGGCCCCTTCACGCGTTCTCTTTCTCTCTCTCTTTTTCTCTCTCTGTTTCCTTTCAGGCTCCCCCATCTTCAGGACAACCATGCCCCTTCGGGAAACACTCTTGCTGGTGCAGAAATGCGCCCATACCTTCAGCTTTTACGACCTGGCCACCGGCCAGACGGAAGAACACATCGTCTTGCCCAACTTTCCGCACGAGTTCACGGTAGACCCGGTGCGCCGGCTTGCTTACGTGGGCCACTACGGCATCGAAACCGCCAGCCATCTGGGAGACGCAGGTGGGCACTCGGTCTTTGTGATTGACCTGGACAAACGCGAGCATGTGGCCACCCTGAACCTTTGGCCGTATTACCGGCCGCATGGCTTAACAGTGGACGGCCAGGGCCGCCTGTTCGTGATGTCTGAGGCGCACAACGTGTTGCTGCGCTTTTCAGACCCGGCAAAGGTGCATGTACCGGACCTGGCTGTGTCTTCGGGCGGCTACAAGACGCACCTGTTTGCGCTGACGCAAGATGCACAGACAGCTTATGCACTGAACCTGCTGTCGAACACCGTCACCAAAATCAAGCCGAACGATCCGACCTTCACACCGGTCGCCATGATGCCCGGCCCGGTGCCCGAGGGCAATGTGCTGTCGGCTGACGAGTCGCTGCTGTACGTGGCCAACCGCGGAGACGACACCATCGTCGCGGTCGACACAGCCAGCATGAAAGTCGTAGCCTCAGGCAAGACACGGCGCGACCCCAACCGGGTCTACCGCTTCCAGGGCGCGCAAGGCCAGGACCTGCTGCTCACCACCAACTCGGGCGAGCATTCGCTGTCGATATTCGGCCTGGACCTGCAGGAGCAGCGCTGCTTTGCCTTGCCCAGCAACCCGCTGGCCTTGTCGTTTCACCCGGTGGACCGGGCGGTCTACATCTCGTTTCAGGACGAGACGGTGCGCCGCCTCAATCTGGACAGCTTTGCGTTCGAGCAGGAAATCAGGACGCTGCGTGAGCCTGATTCGTCCTACGTCTGGCGGCATTGATTCAGCAAGGTCTGTATCCACTCCCGGTTCATGAAGAGCACAGGCACATCGCCCACCTCACTGCCCGCACCTGTGAAGGCGTTTACAGGGCCCGTCGTCGACGCACATCACCACCTGTGGGACCTGTCGAAAGGCCACTACCCCTGGTTGCAGGAAGCGTACGATCCTGGCGCCTTCTTCCTTGGCGACTACCGGCCGATTTGCCGGGATTTCCTCGCAACGGACTACCGGGCCGCTGTAGGGCCTTGCGACGTGGTGGCAACCGTGCATGTGGAAGCCGAGCGCAGCCGCCTTGAGCAGGTTGCAGAAACTGCATGGCTGCATGAGGTCAACGCCAGGCACGGGTTTCCGAATGCCATCGTGGCGCACGCCTGGTTTGACCGGCCTGATAGCGGGGAATGCCTCCTTGCGCAGTCGCAGTTTCCGCTGGTGCGCGGCATCCGCAGCAAACCTGTCACATCGGCCGCAGCGGACCAAAGCGTCAAAGGGCAGGCAGGCACCATGCAACACGAAAACTGGCTGCGCGGCTTTTCATTGCTGGAGAAATTCGGCCTGCGGTGGGACCTGCGCGTGCCCGCCTGGCACTTGCCCGAAGCGGCTACCGTGGCAGCGATGTTTCCGAAAGTGCCCATCGCCCTGAACCACCACGGCTTTGCCTGGGACCGCAGCGAAGAAGGCCTCAAACGCTGGCGCGGCTGGATGGAAACGCTGGCCCGGCAGGAAAACGTACACGTCAAGCTTTCCGAGTTCGGCCTGCGCGGCCAGCCTTGGGACTGGCACGAAAACGCGCGCATCGTGCGCGAGACGGTGGCCATTTTCGGCTGGCAGCGCTGCATGTTTGCCAGCAACTTTCCGGTGGCGGGCCTGCGCATAAACTATCCGGACCTGGTTGGCAGTGTGGCCGGCATGCTGGACCACCTGCCGGCAAACCAGCAACATGCGATGATGTGCGATAACGCCTTGCGTTTCTACGCGATTGATGTGGCGCCGCCTGTGGCATTCCCGCAACCTGCGCGCCCTCTCGCCCCTGATCAACCCTGATTTCTTCTGGAGCCACCTCATGTCCACCAAACACGACAACCTCATCGCCGGCCAATGGCTGGCCGGCAGCAGCTACAGCCCGAACCTGAACCCCAGTAATCTCGCCGACGTGATCGGCGAGTACACACAGGCCGACGCCGCAGGGCTGGATGCCGCCGTGCAGGCCGCACAGGCCGCCTTCCCGGCCTGGTCTACCTCGGGCATCCAGGCCCGTTCCGATGCGCTCGACAAGATCGGCACTGAAATCCTGGCACGCCGCGAAGAGCTGGGCACCCTGCTCTCGCGCGAAGAAGGCAAGACCAAACCTGAAGGCATTGGCGAAGCCACCCGCGCTGGCCACATCTTCAAATTCTTTGCCGGCGAATGCCTGCGCCTGGGCGGTGAAACCATGCCGTCGGTTCGCCCGGGCATCGGCGTGGAAATCACGCGTGAACCCGTGGGCGTCGTCGGCCTGATCACGCCGTGGAATTTCCCCATTGCCATCCCGGCCTGGAAGATTGCGCCGGCGCTGGCCTTCGGCAATTGCGTGGTGCTCAAGCCGGCAGACCTGGTTCCAGGCAGTGCCTGGGCCCTGGCCGAAATCATCTCGCGCTCAGGTATTCCGGCGGGCGTGTTCAACCTGGTGATGGGGCCCGGCCGCGTCATCGGCGATGCGCTGGTCAACCATCCGGGCGTCAATGCCATCAGCTTTACCGGCTCGGTCGGCGTGGGCAGCCGCATTGCTGAGGTTTGCGCGAAAAACCTCAAGAAGGTGCAGCTCGAAATGGGCGGCAAGAACCCGCAGGTCATCCTGGACGACGCCGACCTGACCCAGGCCGTGGAACTCAGCGCACAGAGCGCTTTTTACTCCACTGGGCAACGCTGCACAGCATCAAGCCGCCTCATCGTGACCGAAGGCATTTACCCTGCTTTCGTCAAGGCGCTTCAGGAACGCATGGCCCGCATCAAGGTGGGCGACGCCCTGACTGCCGGAACCGACATCGGCCCGGTTTCTTCACAAGCCCAGCTGGAGCAGGACTTAAGCTACATCGCCATCGGCCAGCAGGAAGGCGCGACCTTGTCATTTGGCGGTGACCGCGTACGTTGTCACACCGGCAGCGGCGCCGAAGGCTACTTCATGACACCAGCGCTTTTCAGCGAAAGCACCGCCGGCATGCGCATCAACCGCGAAGAAATTTTCGGTCCCGTTGCCAGCATCATCCGGGTGAAGGACTACGAGGCCGCACTCGCCGCTGCCAATGACACGCCATTCGGCCTGTCAGCTGGCATCGCCACCACCAGCCTCAAATACGCGACCCACTTCAAGCGCCACAGCCAGGCCGGCATGGTCATGGTGAACCTCCCAACCGCCGGTGTGGACTACCACGTGCCGTTTGGCGGCCGCAAGGGCTCCAGCTACGGCCCGCGTGAGCAGGGCAAGTATGCGCAGGAGTTTTTCACGACGGTGAAGACGGCATATACGCTGGCTTGAGGATCAAGAAGAGACGATGCCCGGCGCGGCACCGTCTCTCCAGGACGTGTCGCAACGGCGCTTCAGCCAGCCGGTGCAGAGCGCTGAAATATCTGATGCGAGGTAAAAGCTCCATAGAATCGGTCAGATCACCCTTCAGCTGCTCAACCAACCATCGACTCGCCCATGAAAGAATCCCAGTTCGGTTTCCAATACTCGTGGGCCGACCTTCAGCCTGTTCGCGCATTGACAGTGATCGTGTTTGGCGCGCAGATTGCTGGTGCGCTTGCCGGCCTGGCATTTCCACAGTTCCCCCGTTGGTTTGAAAGTTTGTGGTTTGGCGCGGCTATTGCGACCTTCCCTGCTTTCCTGGTGGGACTGGCAGTTCAAGCCAGGCTTCGTCCCGGAAGCCTCGCCGAAAATCGCGTCATGGTTCGCCGCCTGGGCCTCATCGCACTGTTCTTGTCCGCTTTTGCCTTAGCCATGCCGCTTTTCGGATTCGGAAAATAGACGCGCGGGCTTACGCATCATCCATGTCGATCATTCAAAGAGTGCATCCATGCTCCAACTCAACCACATCCCAAAGATACTTCTCGCACTGACTACGGCCTACTTCCTCACCAGCCTTGGCCACTTCAGCCACAACGCCGAGTTCATCTGCGAATACCCCAACCTACCGGCCTGGCTGACACGCGCACAGGTCTATGCGGTGTGGGCGGCTATCACCTCTGTGGGTGTGGTCGGCCTGCTTCTGATACGCAAGAGATTCATGGCCTCGGGCCTTCTGCTGATGGCTGTGTACGCTGTGATGGGCTTTGATGGCCTGGGCCACTATGCACTGGCTCCCATCGAACTTCATCCCCTGATCGCCAACGTCACTATTCTTTCGGAAGTGGTTGCTGCTGCGCTGCTGTTACCGGTGGTGTTGTGGTTGCTGGCATCGCATACTTTTCGCCTAGACAGGAGCCTCACATGCTGTTCGTAATTGCGGAAGACGGCATGGTTGCAGTGCTGGAAAACGAGATAGCAGCAGAGCGTAGGTACGAGGCTATAGATGTCGAGAACGGGGTTTTCTCCTTCTATGCAGAAGACGGGTCGTGGCTGAAGCCGCGCTTTGTTCGACCCAATAAGCGAAGGCTGTTTGGCTTCGTTGTCGAAAATGGCGAATACAAACTTGAGCTCGCATCCGGTGAAGATCCAGTCATGGATACCTTTGAGGTAGCGATTGCCGAGGTACGCGGTATGGAGCCAAACCGGTACTTCAGTTCCCTATCGGAGATTGGCTTCCACGTGAAGAAGCGCCAGAATGCTTGCAAAGAGGATCAGTTCAAAAACAACAAGCTTCCTGAATGAACCATCCATTGCAATGCCGATGCGGCACCCTACGAGGCTACGTCAGCCACACCGAAACTGTCTGTAGAGGCGTCTGCTACTGCAAAGACTGCCAGGCCTACGCCCACTTTCTGGGCAAAGCCGACGAGATTCTGGATGAAATGGGCGGATCGGACGTGGTCGCCACGCTGCCCCAACACGTCACCTTCACCCACGGCCAGGAGGCGCTCACCTGCATGTCGCTCAGTGACAAGGGCATGTTGCGCTGGTATGCCAGCTGTTGCAACACACCGATCGGCAACACCTCGCGTGACTTCAAGGTCTCGCATGTCGGCCTGCTGCACAACTGCCTGAAAGATCCGTCAACAAGTCTCGACGCCGCCTTCGGCCTTGTGCGCATGAAAGTCGGCATGAAGAGCGCCAAAGGTAACCCCGAAGCCATGCCGGTCAGCACCACCGTGTCCATCCTCCGGTTCATGGCGACACTGATACGCACGAGGCTCAATGGCGGCTACAAGATCACGCCCTTCTTTAACCCGGATGATGGGATGCCACGCGTATCACCCAAGGTGCTCACGCCGGATGAGCGGGCCCGCTTGATGGAGGCCGTAGAGGCTTCCTAGCCTGTTTTACGAGGCGCTATAGATTTAATAGCTGCCTGCGCCCGACCTTAAAGGATTGCAGCCGCTATTTCTCGGAATAAATCGCTCAGGACCGCACCGTATCCGCCACCCGCTCGGCGCAGCTTTTCGCCTGGGCCGCATCGCGCGCTTCGACCATCACACGCAGCAGCGGCTCGGTGCCACTGGCACGAATCAACAGGCGGCCGGTGTCGCCCAGCTCGGCTTCCACCGTTTTGGTCATGTCGGCCAAGGGTTTGCTGCTCTGCCAGTCCTGGTCGGGCTTGAGGCGCACGTTGACCAGCGTCTGCGGGAACAACACCACATCGCTGAGCAGCTGGGCCAGAGTTTTCTTGCTGCGCACACAGGCCTGCAACACCTGCAGCGCGCTGATGAGGCCGTCACCGGTGGTGTGCTTGTCGAGTGCCAGCAGGTGGCCTGAGCCCTCACCGCCCAGCAGCCAGCCACGTTTTTCAAGCTCCTCGAGCACGTAGCGGTCGCCAACCTTGGCGCGTACAAATTCCACGCCTTTGGCTTTCAACGCGACTTCCACGGCCATATTGGTCATCAGGGTGCCCACGGTGCCGGGTACTTTCTCGCCGCGCGCCAGCCGCTCGTTGACCATCAGATACAACACCTCGTCGCCGTTGAAAAGCCGGCCTTCGGCGTCCACGATCTGCAGCCGGTCGGCGTCGCCGTCCAGCGCAATGCCGTAGTCCGCCTTGCTGGCCTTGACCTTGGCTATCAGCGCCTCGGGGTGCGTCGCACCGACTTCGTGGTTGATGTTGAGGCCGTCGGGTGCGCAGCCGATGGCAATGACTTCAGCGCCCAGTTCATGAAAGACCATGGGGGCGATGTGATAAGCCGCACCGTGGGCACCGTCGACCACGATCTTCAGGCCGCGAAGCGTCAGGTCATTGGCAAAGGTGCTTTTGCAAAATTCGGTATAACGTCCTGCCGCATCATCAAGACGGCGGGCTTTGCCCAAAGTCGCAGAATCGGCCCAGACGGGTGGCTCGTCGAGCGCAGCTTCCACGGCCAGTTCCCACGCATCATCGAGCTTGGTGCCCTGCGCGCTGAAAAACTTGATGCCGTTGTCAGGGTAGGCGTTGTGGCTCGCACTGATGACGACCCCCAGGCTGGCGCGTTGGGCCCGCGTGAGGTAGGCCACACCCGGCGTAGGCAAGGGGCCGAGCAGCACTACATCGACGCCGGCGGAGTTGAAGCCGGACTCCAGCGCGCTTTCCAGCATGTAGCCGGAAATGCGGGTGTCCTTGCCGATCAGCACCGTAGGGCGGGATTCGGTCTTGCGAAGGACCCGGCCGACCGCGTGCGCAAGCCGTAAGACGAAGTCGGGCGTGATGGGCGGCTGGCCCACCGTTCCGCGAATGCCGTCGGTGCCGAAGTATTTTCTGGTCATGGAGTTTTGTCCCTGTGGAGCTTGTTGTTCTTGAAACAGGGGCCTATTTTAGGTGCCCCGTACAGCCCTTTGTCGGCCAAAGCCGCCATCTTTGCCGGATAGCGACAAAACTGCTAGCGCGCTGCCATCCATACCTTCAGGGCCTGCACAGTCTCACGCACATCATGCACACGCACGATACGGGCGCCTCGGTCCACCGCCAGCAAGGCGGCCGCTACGCTGGGTACCATGCGGTCGGTCACGTCGAGCTGGGCGACAGTCGCGAGCGAGGTGCTGGTTACGGCGGCCAAAGACGATTTGCGCGACCAGGCGGCCAGCAACGGATAACCGGTGGCGAGGAACTCCTGCTGCCGCGCGAGCAACGCGAAATTCTGCGCCACGGTTTTACCAAAGCCCACACCCACATCCAGCACGATGCGGGATTTATCAACGCCAGCGGCCTGCAGGCCAGATGCGGCGCTTTCCAGAAAAGCCATCACCTGCGGCACCACATCGCCCTCCATGGGGGCAACCTGCATGGTCTGCGGTTCGCGATGCATGTGCATCAGACAGACACCGCAATTCGGGTGCTGCGCCACCACCTGCACCGCACCCGGTTTGCGCAGGGCCCAGATGTCGTTGATGACATCGGCGCCCAGGTCGAGCACAGCCTGCATCACTTCAGGTTTGTACGTGTCGACCGACAGCGGCACACCGAGGCTGACCGCATGGCGAACCACAGGCAGCACCCGTTCAAGCTCTTCCTCCAGTGGTACGGGCGGTGCGCCAGGCCGGCTTGATTCACCGCCAATGTCCAGCATGTCGGCGCCATCCCGGATCAATTTCTCACAATGAGCAAAGACGCCTGAAAAACCACCACCGAGGGTGAAATACCTGCCCCCATCCGAAAATGAGTCGGGCGTGACATTGACGATACCCATGACGCGCGGCTTGGACAGATCAATCTGAAAGCGGGAGGTTTGCCAGATCATGGATGGATGTCCCGAAACGAATGAAGGGTTAAACCACAGGCCGGTAAGCAATGCAATACCGCGCAACGAACGGTGCGTTGCCGAAGCCATACAAAGTGGCAAGCCCAGGAGCCATGTTCTCCACCATGAAAAAACCGGGGACTGGCCCCGGTTGTGATGACTGCCTGGCAGTCGTCTTCATGCTTGTGGAGGAATCAGGCTACCGTAGGTGCCGGATCGGTACTGACAGCAGGTGTACCGCCGCTGGGACCGCTACCGCCGCCTACCGACGAATTGCGCGGCGTCCAGTCCTTGGGCGGCCGGGGTTCCTTGCCGGCCATGATGTCGTCCAGCTGGTCGCCGTCAATGGTTTCCCATTCGAGCAAGGCCTTGGCCATGGCATGCATCTTGTCCTGGTTGTCCTCGATCAGCTTGCGCGCCTGGGCGTACTGCTGGTCGATGATGCGGCGTACTTCGCCGTCCACCTTTTGCAGGGTCGACTCGCTCATGTTGTTGGTCTTGGTGACTGAACGGCCCAAAAACACTTCGCCTTCATTTTCCGCGTACACCATGGGGCCCAGGGCCTCGGTCATGCCGTAACGGGTGACCATGTCGCGGGCCAGCGCTGTGGCACGTTCAAAGTCGTTGCTGGCGCCCGTGGTCATCTGGTTCATGAAGACTTCTTCGGCGATACGGCCGCCAAACAGCATGCTGATCTGGCTCAGCATGTACTCGCGGTCATAGCTGTAGCGGTCTTGCGCCGGCAGGCTCATGGTCACGCCCAGTGCACGGCCGCGCGGAATAATGGTGACCTTGTGAACCGGATCGCACTTCGGCAGCATCTTGCCGAGCAGCGCGTGACCGGACTCATGGTAGGCCGTGTTGCGGCGCTCTTCTTCGGGCATGACCATGCTCTTGCGCTCGGGGCCCATCAGTATCTTGTCTTTGGCTTTTTCGAAGTCCTGCATCTCGACGGTGCGCGCGTTGCGGCGTGCAGCCATCAGGGCGGCTTCGTTGCACAGGTTGGCCAGGTCAGCGCCCGACATGCCGGGCGTGCCGCGGGCGATGACCCCGGGGCTCACATCCTGGCCGAGCGGAACCTTGCGCATGTGCACATTCAGGATCTGCTCGCGGCCGCGGATATCGGGCAGCGTCACATAGACCTGGCGGTCAAAACGGCCGGGACGAAGCAAGGCGGCGTCCAGGATGTCGGGACGGTTGGTGGCAGCCACCACGATCACGCCGACATTGGTTTCAAAACCATCCATCTCGACCAGCATCTGGTTCAGGGTCTGCTCGCGTTCGTCATTGCCGCCGCCCAGGCCCGCGCCGCGCTGGCGGCCGACTGCGTCGATTTCATCGATAAAGATGATGCAAGGCGCGTTTTTCTTGGCGTTGTCGAACATGTCGCGCACACGCGACGCACCCACACCGACGAACATTTCAACGAAGTCAGAGCCGGAAATCGAGAAAAACGGAACTTTTGCTTCGCCGGCAATGCTCTTGGCCAGCAGGGTTTTACCGGTGCCCGGAGGGCCAACCAGCAGCAAGCCACGCGGAATACGGCCACCCAGTTTCTGGAATTTGGCGGGGTCTTTCAGGAAGTCGACCACTTCCTTGACTTCTTCCTTGGCTTCGTCGCAGCCCGCCACGTCGGCAAAAGTCACTGGATTGGTGGATTCATCGAGCAGGCGCGCCTTGGATTTACCGAAGCTGAAAGCCCCGCCCTTGCCGCCGCCCTGCATCTGCCGCATGAAATAAATCCACACGCCGATCAGCAGCAGCATGGGGCCCCAGCTGATCAGCAGGGACGTGAGCAGGGAGGTTTCTTCGCGGGGCTTGACGTCAAACTTCACGTCGTTGGCGATCAGGTCGCCGACGAGGCCGCGGTCAAGGTAGGTTGCGGTGGTGCGAACCTTGCGATCATCCACCGTGGTTGCGGAAATCTCGGTGCCGCCCTGGCCTTCGGCGATGGTGGCCTGCTTGATGCGCTTGCCGCGCACCTCTTCCAGGAACTCGGAGTAACCCAGGTAGTTTGAGCCGGCGCTACCGCGTGGATCAAATTGCTTGAATACGGTAAACAGCACCATGGCGATAACCAGCCAGATTGCAATTTTGGAAAACCACTGATTGTTCAAGGACTACTCCGGTATAAGAACAAAAGTCACATGCGCCTGATTTTAGGCGTTTCAAGGGCAAAAACCGCGTAATCCCCTGCCAGCCCCATGTTTGAAGCGGGTTTAGGTGATTTTTGCCACCGTATCGCACTCATTGTGCAGCGTCAGCGCGCCTTTTAAGTCCTCTGCCAATCAGGAAAATCTCCGACGACCCGGGGCGCGAGGCCTTGGGTTTGAGGGGCTTGACCGTCTTGAAGGTGTCCTTGAAAAGCTTCACGAGCTGATCGTATCCACTGCCGTGAAAAAGCTTCACCACCAGCGTGCCATCCGGTTTCATCCGGTTCTGGGCAAATTCCACGGCCAGCTCTATGAGGTGGGCAATCCGGGCCGCATCGGCCGATTCAATACCCGACAGGTTGGGCGCCATGTCCGAGATCACAAGATCGACCCGGATCTGCCCTTCGGACGAGGCCAGCGCCTGCTCCAGCTTCTGCAGCACCTCCACCTCCCGGAAGTCGCCCTGGATAAAAGTCACCCCCTCGATCGGCTCCATGGGCAGCAGGTCCAGCCCGATGATGCGGCCGTTGAGCTCCCCCGCCGCCGCGCCGGTGGGTGACAGCTTGCGCCGCACATACTGGCTCCAGGCCCCGGGCGTGCTACCCAGGTCGACCACGCAGTCCCCCGGCCGGATCAGGCCGAAGGTTTCGTCAATTTCCTTCAATTTGTAAGCGGCCCTGGCCCGGTAGCCCTCTTTTTGGGCCAATTTGACGTAGGGGTCGTTGATGTGGTCGTGCAACCACGCCTTGTTGACCTTTTTCCCTTTCGCACTGGCTTTCGATACGGCTTTGGCAGCGGCCTTCGCGTCGGTCTGGGTGCCGGGTTTGAAGTCGGTCTTGGCATTTACTTTCATGGGGTCTATTGTCCTCTTCCCGACTCCCCCGATAATTGGGTCATGGCTCAAATACAACTTACCCCCGCCCAGCGCAAGGATCACCGCGCCGATGCCCATCACCTGAACGCAGTGGTGATGATCGGCTCCGATGGCCTGACCGCTGCCGTCAAGAAAGAAACCGAGGCGGCCCTGAACGCGCACGGCCTCATCAAGGTGCGGGTTCAATCAGACGACCGCGCCGGCCGAGAAGCGATTTTCCAGAACCTGGCAGATGAACTCAACGCCGCCCCCATCCAGCATATCGGCAAGCTGCTGGTCCTGTGGCGCCCAATGCCGGAAAAGGAAAAGAAGGTCAATGAAGACCGCATGCCCGGCCCCCGTGATGTCAAGGTACTGAAAAACAGCTCCCGCTACGGCCAGCGCCCCGAAGTCAAAACCCTGCGCGTGCTCGGCAACCAGCGCCTCACGCCCGGCGGCACCGTCAAACGCGCCAAAAAACCCCAATTGAAAAGCGTCAAGAAGAGTGCACAGGGCTGAGTTCCCCGCCCGCAAGGCACGGGGTAATTGCCCCGATAGCGCCCCGACAGGCACATTCTTCCTGGCCCGGTAGCCCCAGGCCTTTAGATTCGAGACTTTCGCCCACAGCTGTACGTCATGACCAATCCCCTTCTCGACTTCTCCGACCTTCCCCTGTTTGACCGGATTCAGCCCGAGCATGTGGCGCCAGCCCTCGACGAGCTGCTGGCCAAGGCTGAAAGCGCCCTTGAGCATGTCACGGCAGCGGATTTTCCGGCCTCATGGAGCGGTATCGCCGGCGTGCTGGACGTGGCCACCGAGAACCTGGGCCGCGCTTGGGGCGCCGTGAGCCACCTCAACAGCGTGGCCGACACGCCGGAGCTGCGCGCGGCCTACAACGCCGCCCTGCCGCGCGTGACTGAGTTCTGGACCCGCCTGGGCGCCGATGAGCGCCTTTACGCCAAATACAAAGCCATCGACGTGGCCACCCTGAACACCGAGCAGCGCCAGGCCCATAAAAACGCCATTCGCAACTTTGTGCTGTCGGGTGCGGAACTGAAGGGCGCCGACCGCGACCGTTTTGCCGAGATTCAGGAACGCCAGGCCGAGCTGAACCAGAAATTCAGCGAGAACGCCCTGGACGCCACCGACGCATTTGCCTATTACGCGACAGAAGCCGAGGTTGAGGGCATTCCTGCAGACGTGCTTGAAACAGCACGCAACCAGGCCCAGTCCGAAGGCAAGACCGGCTACCGCCTCAGCCTGAAAATGCCAAGCTACCTGCCTGTCATGCAGTTTGCCAAAAGCAGCAAACTGCGCGAAACCTTTTACAAGGCCTACACCACCCGCGCCAGCGACCAGGCCGCACCCGAGTTCAGCAAATTCGACAACAGCGCCATCATGAAGGAAATCCTTGCGCTGCGCCTCGAAGAGGCGAAGCTGCTGGGCTACCGTAATTTCGGCGAGGTCTCGGTGGTCGCCAAGATGGCCAAGTCCCCCGACGAGGTCATCACGTTTTTGCGTGACCTTGCCCGGCGCGCCCGACCCTATGCCGAAAAGGATGTTACCGACCTGCGCGCCTTTGCCACCACCCAGTTGGGCCTGGCCGACCCGCAAGCCTGGGACTACGCCTACATCGGCGAAAAACTCAAGGAAGCGCGCTACGCCTTCAGTGAACAGGAAGTCAAACAGTACTTCACTGCCCCCAAAGTGCTGGCAGGCCTCTTCAGGATCGTGGAAACACTGTTTGAAGTCGCCATCCGCAAGGACTCGGCACCCGTGTGGAAGCCTGGCGTAGAGTTTTTCCGTATCGAGCGCAACGGCCAGCTCGTGGGCCAGTTCTACCTGGACCAGCCCGCCCGCAACGGCAAACGCGGCGGCGCCTGGATGGATGATGTGCGCACCCGCTGGCTGCGCCCCGACAACGGCAAGCTACAAACCCCGGTGGCGCATCTCGTCTGCAATTTTGCCGAAGGCGTGGGCGGCAAGCCAGCCCTGCTCACGCACGACGACGTGACCACGCTGTTCCACGAATTCGGCCACGGGCTGCACCACATGCTCACCCAGGTCAACGAACGGGACGTTTCCGGCATCAGCGGCGTCGAATGGGACGCCGTCGAGCTTCCCAGCCAGTTCATGGAAAACTTTTGCTGGGAGTGGGAAGTGCTCAGGCACATGACCGCCCACGTGGACACCGGCGCTGCCCTGCCGCGCGAGCTGTTCGACAAGATGCTGGCCGCCAAAAACTTCCAGAGCGGCATGCAAACGCTGCGCCAGGTCGAGTTTTCACTATTCGACATGCTGCTGCACACCTCTCACAACCCAGCCGACGACCTGATGGATCTCCTGAACGAGGTGCGCCGCGAAGTCGCTGTCATTGCGGCCCCGGCCTACAGCCGTACTGCGCATACATTCAGTCACATTTTTTCCGGTGGTTATGCGGCCGGGTATTACAGCTACAAATGGGCCGAAGTCCTGTCTGCCGACGCTTATGCCGCGTTTGAAGAGTCCGCCCATCCTGCAGCCGATCCGGGTACAAACACTGACGCCGGCACAGGATCGGGTACCGTTAATGTAGAAACAGGCCGAAAATACCGGCAAGCCATCCTGGAAGCAGGGGGCAGCCGTCCGGCCATGGAATCATTCAAGGCCTTCCGGGGCCGGGAGCCAACGCTGGACGCGCTGATGCGCCACCAGGGTATGGCTTGAAACACCTGAGCCAAGCCACTTCAATTCAAATTCAAGACTGACTGGGGAAACCATGAAATCAAACGCTGTTAGATCCTTCTCTCCTAACGCCCTGCTGGCCATGCTGCTGCTTGGGGGAAGCTTAATTTTTATGGCGCTGCCGTCACACGCGCAGCAGGTCTACCGCATCGTGGGACCCGACGGCAAGGTCACCTTTTCCGACCAGCCACCGCCGGCGGCAAGTAGCGGCAAGGTTAGCGCTGCCAACGCAGCGTCAAGTGGTGGAGCAGCATCCGGAGGTCTTCCTTTCGAATTGCGACAGGTTGTCAGCAAATACCCGGTCACGTTGTACACCAACGAAAAATGTATTCCCTGCGGTTCCGCTCGTGCCATGCTGATAAGCCGTGGCATTCCCTTCAGCGAGAAAACCGTTAGCACCAATGAAGATATTGCGGCCCTGCAGCGGGTGAGCGGCGATGCATCGCTACCCTTTCTGACCATAGCCGCCCAGCAACTCAAAGGCTATTCGGACGCAGAGTGGACGCAGTACCTGAATGCAGCGGGCTACCCTGCTGCGTCCATATTGCCAGCCACCTACCAGCGCCCCGCGCCTACACCCCTGGTCGCCGTGAGCAAATCTCCAGCAGCGGGCACCGCCCCAGCCGCTCCTGCCGCACCATCCCAACAGGCTGCTCCGGCGGCACCACCCGCCGCCACGGCCAACAACCCTGCCGGCATCAAATTCTGAGCGGGCTCTGAAAATGCAAAACGCCGGGTACCAGCCCGGCGTTTTGCTTTCTGGGGCTAGAGCAGCCTAGAACACCAGCGTCTTCACCCCGCCCGGCGCACCCAGCAGGCAGACATGCGCCTTCTGGTGGGCGAACACCCCCACCGTCACCACGCCCGGCCACTGGTTGACCTGCGACTCAAAACCCAGTGGGTCGGCGATCTTCAGGCCAGTCACGTCCAGGATGTGCTGGCCGTTGTCGGTGACCAGCGGTTTGCCGTCCTTGAGCCGCAGGTTGGCCGTGCCGCCCATGGCCGCAAACTGCCGCGCGATGCGCCTGGCCGCCATCGGAATCACCTCAACGGGCAGCGGAAAGTTGCCCAGCACCTGCACCAGCTTGGACTCGTCTGCAATGCAGACAAACTTGCGCGACTGGGCCGCCACGATCTTTTCGCGCGTCAGCGCCGCACCGCCGCCCTTGACCATATAACCCGCGTTGTCGATCTCGTCGGCGCCGTCGATGTACACCGCCAGCTCGTCCACCTCCGTCGCGTCAAACACCTTGATGCCCAGCGCCTGCAGGCGTTCCGTCGAGGCCACCGAGCTCGACACGGCACCGGCAATGCGCCCCTTCATGGTGCCCAGCGCGTCAATGAATTTGTTCACAGTCGTGCCGGTGCCCACTCCCACAATGCTACCTTCCTCGACATAGTGAAGGGCTGCCTGGCCGACCAGGGTTTTGAGTTCGTCTTGGGTCATGGCTTGAGTCATGGAAGTGTTGAAGAGTGTTTGGGGGGTCGGGCCGGGGCGAAACGGGTTTTGCGACAATCAGGCTTCATGCCCGGCCTGCCCGGGTGGTTCATCGCCTCATCGCCAACAGCCGAATTATCCAATGTCCCTGCTCCCCTACGCCCTGGCCCGCCCTTTTTTATTTGGGCTTGACCCCGAAACCGCCCACGAGCTGACCATGGCTTCGCTCGCGCGTACCCAGGGCACGCCGCTGTCGCTGGCGTATTGCGGCAACCGCGTGAGCGATCCCGTCGAGCTGGCCGGCCTGAAATTCGCCAACCGCGTGGGTCTGGCCGCCGGGCTCGATAAAAACGCCCGTTGCATCGACGGCCTGGCCGCCATGGGTTTTGGTTTTGTCGAAGTCGGCACCGTCACCCCTCTGGGCCAACCGGGCAACCCCAAGCCGCGCATGTTCCGCCTCACCGAAGCCAACGCGCTCATCAACCGCCTGGGCTTTAACAATGAAGGGCTGGCCGCTTTTCTGGCCAATGTGCAGCGATCCAGCGTGCGCAAGCAAGGCGCGCAAAACAGCCTGCTGCTGGGCCTGAACATCGGCAAAAACGCCGCCACGCCGATTGAAAACGCGGTGGACGATTACCTGACCTGCCTGGACGGTGTCTACCCGCACGCGGACTACGTCACCGTCAATATCTCCAGCCCCAACACCAAAAACCTGCGCGCCCTGCAAAGCGACGAAGCCCTGGACGCCCTGCTCGGCCGCATCGCCGAACGCCGCGAGACCCTGGCCAAACAGCACGGCAAGCGTGTGCCGATTTTTGTGAAGATCGCACCCGACCTCGATGAAGCCCAGGTCGATGTGATTGCCGCCACGCTCAAGCGCCACGCCATGGACGGCGTCGTCGCCACCAACACCACGCTGAGCCGCGACGCGGTGAAAGGCATGCGCCATGCCGAAGAGGCCGGCGGCCTGAGCGGCGCCCCGGTGCTGGAGGCCAGCAACCGCGTCATCGGCCAGTTGCGCGCGGCACTCGGCAAAGGCTTTCCCATCATCGGCGTGGGCGGCATCATGAGCGGTGCGGACGCCGTCTCCAAGATCAAGGCCGGCGCCGACGTCGTGCAGATCTATACCGGCCTCATCTACAAAGGCCCTGAACTGGTGACTGACGCCGCGACTGCGATCAAAAACAGCCGCTAGACCAATAGGGACTTGCGCAGGCAGCTATTGAATTAATAGCAACGAATCCGCAAGGCACGGCATTGGCTTACGGAGCTTTTTTGCGCGGCACCGCTGCCGCTCGCGGCCTCGCCACTTTGGCCACCTTCTTCTTCACCGCGCCCGCAGCTTTACGCGCCACACCCAGCTCCACCCACACCGGCGCATGGTCGCTGGCGTGCTCCTGCCCGCGCACCCAGCTGTCTACCCCGGCAGCTTTCAGACGCGGCGCCAGTTCAGCGTTCAGCAGGATGTGGTCGATGCGCAAGCCCGCGTTGCGCTGCCAATGCTGGCGAAAATAGTCCCAGAAGGTGTAGACGCGTTCGTCCGGATGCAAATGCCGCAGGCTGTCTACCCAGCCTTGCCCCAACAGCTTTTCATAGGCCGCCCGGCTTTCGGGCTGCAACAAGGCGTCCTTGCGCCAGGACTTGGGGTTGTAGATATCAAAGTCCGTCGGCACCACGTTGAAGTCACCCGCCAGCGCCACCGGGTGCCCGGACGCATAAAGCCCCGCCGCGTGCTTCTGCAGCCGCTCAAACCAGGCCAGCTTGTAGTCGAACTTGGGGCCGGGCTGCGGGTTGCCGTTGGGCAGGTACAGGCAGGCCACGACGATGCCGTCCACCGCCGCCTCCAGATAGCGGCTGTGGTCATCTGACGCATCGCCGGGCAGCTCACGCCGTATTTCAACCGGCGCCTCACCCCTGGCCAGAATCGCCACACCGTTCCATGAACGCTGGCCTTTCCATAAAGCGCTGTAACCCGCTTCCCGCAGGTCGGCCTGGGGAAACACACTGTCCAGCGCCTTGAGCTCCTGCAGGCAGACCACGTCGGGCGACTCTTTGGCCAGCCAGTCCAGCAACTGCGGAAGCCGCGTCTTGATGCCGTTGACGTTAAAGGTCGCGAGCTTCATCAAACCCCGATCAAACGCCGGGCGAAGGCTTACCCCGGCCCGGCCCGCGCCGGAAAGCCTCGGCACCGCCGCTACCGCCGCCGTCAGGAAAGCTGTGCTGCTTGAGCTTGCCGGCCTTTCCGGGCTTCACCGGGTTTTCAATCAAGGTGCTGGCATCGTTGCCATCCGCTTCATCGTCCGGCTCGCTGTGCGGAGGATGCGGCACCGTCGCGCCTTCGCCGGTTTTGGCGCGTGTCGGGCTGGTGTTGGTTTTTGCCATGAGTGCTCCAGAAATCGAAGCTTCAAAGTACCAGCACAGGCTGCGGGCGGGTGTCGGACAACACCGCAAGGCCGCTGCCCCGATACCCTGAGGGCACCAGAAAAGGCGATGCAAAGCGAGCCGGCCAGGCCAGCATGAGCCGCGGAACCGGCTTCGCCGGGCGATCTATAAGCCACCCCCGTCCAGGCTCACTGCGTGTAGCCTGTTCCCCCTCGAGGGGGCGGCGCCTGCGGTCTGGCAAAGCCAGTCCCGCGGCCCCCACTGGTGAAATACGCCCACTGGTTACGCCGCTGAACTCTTCATGCAAGCAGGGGCCGCGGAACCGGCTTCGCCGGGCCGCGGGCGCAGCGGCCCCCTTGGGGGCAGGGAGCTACACGAAGTGAGCGACCGTGGGGGCCCGGGTTAGCCCGAAGGCGGCGTAGAGCCTGTCCCCTAGAGTACCCGGCGCGCTGTGCCGCCGGCCCCGCAGCGACTACCATGCAGGCAGTTTTGACAGGAGACCTGCCTTGGCCGCGACCCCCACTTCGGCGACGACGCCCCCTTCCCTTGCGTCTTCCTCTTTTTCCCTGGACCCCGCTTCCCCCTACCCCCACCTGCTCGCGCCGCTGGACCTGGGCTTCACCACGCTGAAGAACCGCGTGCTGATGGGCAGCATGCACACCGGCCTGGAAGACGGCCGCAAACACTTCCCCGCCATGGCCGCCTACTTTGCCGAGCGCGCACGCGGCGGCGTGGGCCTCATGGTTACCGGGGGCTTTGCGCCCAACATCGCCGGCTGGACCAAACCTTTCGCCGGCATGCTCGCCAGCTCAGGCGCTGCGCGTCGCCACAAACAGGTCACCGACGCCGTGCACACCGAAGGCGGCAAGATTGCCCTGCAAATTTTGCACACCGGCCGCTACGGCTACCACCCGCTGTGCGTCGCGCCCTCGCGCATCCAGAGCCCGATCTCGCCATTCACCCCGCGCGAGCTTAGCTCCGGCGGCGTCGAGCGGCAGATTCGCGCCTTCATCCGCTGCGCCATGCTGGCCCGCGATGGCGGCTACGACGGCGTCGAGATCATGGGCAGCGAAGGCTACTTTATCAACCAGTTCCTCGTTACCCACACCAACCAGCGCACCGACGAGTGGGGCGGCAGCTATGGCAACCGCATGCGTGTGGCCGTGGAGATCGTGCGCCGCACGCGCGAAGCCGTCGGCCGCGACTTCATCATCATCTACCGCCTCTCGATGATCGACCTGATTCCCGGCGGCAGCAGCTGGGAAGAAGTCGTGCTGCTGGCCAAAGCCGTTGAAGCCGCCGGTGCCACGCTCATCAACAGCGGCATCGGCTGGCATGAGGCGCGTGTGCCGACAATCGCGACGTCAGTACCACGCGGCGCCTTCACCTGGGTCACCAAAAAGCTGCGAGGCGACCTGCGTGCCGCCGGCCTCACGATTCCTGTCATCACCAGCAACCGCCTGAACATGCCCGAAGTGGCCGAACAGGTGCTGGCCGACGGCAGCGCCGACATGGTCAGCATGGCCCGCCCCTTCCTGGCCGACCCCGAGTTCGTCAACAAGGCCGCGCAAGGCCGCCGCGATGAAATCAACACCTGCATCGCCTGCAACCAGGCCTGCCTGGACCACGCCTTCCAGGCCAAGCTGGCAAGCTGCCTCGTCAACCCCCGCGCCGGGCATGAAACCGAACTTGTCATCCGCATCGCTCCCGCCCAAAAACGCGTTGCCGTTATAGGTTCAGGCCCCGCGGGTCTGGCCGCCGCCACCACTTTGGCCCTGCGCGGCCACAGCGTTGACCTGTATGACGCTGCCGACAAAATCGGCGGCCAGTTCAACCTGGCCAAGCGCGTGCCCGGCAAGGAAGAGTTCGAAGAAACCCTGCGCTACTTCGGCCAGCGCATCACCGGCACCGGCGTGAAGCTGCACCTGAACACCCGCGTCTCGGCGGCCGACCTCATTGCGCAAAAGTTTGACGAAGTCGTGCTGGCCACCGGCGTCACGCCGCGCAACCCGCGCATTCCCGGGCAAGACCATCCCAAGGTGCTCAGCTACATCGATGTGCTGCTGGGCCGCCAACCCGTGGGCGAGCGCGTCGCGCTCATAGGCGCAGGCGGCATCGGCTTTGATGTCGCCGAATTCCTCGTCACACCCACCGGTCACTCCACCGCACTCGACCTGCCCGCCTGGCTCGCCGAATGGGGTGTGGCCGATCCCGGCGAAGTGCGCGGCGGCGTCGTGCGCCCGCAGGTCACGCCGCCGGCGCGCCATGTCACCCTGCTGCAGCGCAAGCCCGGCAAGCTGGGCGCGGGCCTGGGCAAGACCACCGGCTGGATCCACCGTGCCGCGCTGAAAATGAAAAACGTCGAAATGCTTTCAGGCGTCAACTATGAACGCATTGGTGAAAACGAAGGAGGCTCAGGCCTCAGCCTCTTCATCACCTTCGGCGAAAAGCGGCTGGACGGCACCGTGCTGTCAGTCGACAACATCGTGCTGTGCGCCGGGCAGGAACCCCTCCGCGAACTGCTGGAGCCGCTGCGCGCGGCCGGCGTCAAGACGCACCTGATTGGCGGCGCAGATGAAGCCAGCGAACTCGACGCCAAACGCGCGATTGACCAGGGGACGCGGCTGGCGGCGATGGTTTGATCCAGGCCCCACTCACGCAGATGCGTCAGGTTCGTCCTTGCGCTCCAGCAGCAGGCGAAGCATGCGCTCCGGGTTTTGCAAAAAATCGCGCGTAACCCGGTAGTGCTCAGTCTCGGCGTACTGAATGCGCTCCAGGCCGGACTCCGAGCACGCATAAATCCAGGCGTCCGGGTAAGCCATCAGGATGGGCGAATGCGTCGCGATCAAAAACTGCGACCGCTCCAGCACCAGGTCATGCATGCGCGACAACACCGCCAGCTGGCGTTGCGGCGACAGGGCCGCTTCCGGCTCGTCAAGGATGTACATCCCTTCCGGGCCGAACCGGTGGTTGAGCAGCGACAGAAATGACTCGCCGTGAGACTGCTCATGCAACGAGCGCGAGCCATAGAAAGTGATCACCGGCGGCCCCATGGAAGGTTCTGCGTCCAGGTTCTCGATCTCCGTCGCCACATTGAAGAAGCTCTCTGCACGCAGAAAAAAGCCGGTCTTCGGCCGCTTGAAGCCTTTGGCAACGCGAATGTATTCGTTTAGCACCGAATGGGAAACGCGTGTACCGAAACGGAAATTTTTGGTACCGCCTTCTGCGTTAAACCCCAGCGAAACTGCAATTGCCTCCAGCAGCGTCGACTTTCCCGAGCCGTTTTCACCCACAAAGAACGTCACTTTCGGGTGCAGGTCAATATGCTCCAGCGTGCGGATGGCCGGCAGGTGAAACGGGTAGGCCGCGAAAGACTCCACCTTGTCGCGCACCAGCGTGACGCGGCTGGCAAACTGGCTGGAGATGATCGATGACATGACCGGAGTTTAAGGTGGCGGCGACGCTGGAAAATAGCTGACGAAGACCCGCCCGGTCTGGGGCACTTCCCCGTCAAGCATCAAGCCTGTGGCGAGAATATTTGCTGCCCAAACACAAAGAGAAGCCTGTCGCCATCATCCACCGCGTACGGCGGCCGGGCGACAGTACTCCCTGCATTCAAACAGGCATCTTCTACTGCCAGTTTGCAGCAATGACCGGTGACAAGTTTGTTTGATAGCCAGCCGGCAATGTGGTCTCACCTGCCGCCGGTGGCGAGAACGCCGCCATTGCATCAACCAGGTTTTGCACCTGACTGTCCAGCAAACGAGTCCCGTTGGCCAGCTCAAATATTTCCACATGGTTGCCGGCGCCCTGGTACCAGTTGGTGACAGCCACTTTGTCCGTTGTGCCTATGACAGAGACCTCCAGATTGAGCCCTACCTGCTGAAACCAGAGCTGGTCGGCAGCAACGCTGGCGTCAAACCTCAAGGTGTCGGTCACACCCGCAGTGGCATCTGTGTCTGTGAGGACGTCAGCGCCGTCACCCCGCGCAAACAGGTAGGTATCAGCGCCTGAGCCACCAAAAAGCTGGTCATTTCCAGTGCCCCCCGTCAAGGTGTCGTTGCCCCCCAGGCCGCGGAGAATATCGTTGCCGGCCAACCCATTGAGCGTATCTGCCGAGGTATTGTTGCCAATCAGGCTGTCCGCGCCGGTCGTAGCTGTCCCGAGGATGCCCCCGTTCAACAAAATGGCATCGATGTCTGCAGGCCTCCACACCGTGCCATCGCCGAACGCGATTTCCTCAACGGACCAGGGTGTCACCGAGTTGTTGGCCAGGTAGTTGCTCACCGTCAGGGTGTCGGTCGTCCCCGTGATTCTCAAAACGAGATTGTTCCCGCTGCGAGTTACCGTGATACCGGTAGGTGTAATACCCGCGTCAAATTCAATCCGATCAATGTTTCCCGCGGTCCCATCGTTGTCATAAATGGTGTCCTGGCCGCCGCCCACTCCGAAGCGATAGATGTCGTTGCCCGTGCCGGTGTAGACGCCGTTCCAGGTGTCATAGATTCCACCCGCCAGGATGTCGTTGCCCGATCCGCCCACCAGAATGTCGTTACCGGCGCCGCCTTGCAAGGTGTCACCATCGGCACCACCATTGAGTGTGTCGTTGCCGTTGCCTCCACTCAGGGAGTCGCCGCCGGCCTCGCCCAGCAGCATGTCGTTGCCGTCTTCCCCGTTGAGGGTGTCGACGCCATTGCCGCCGTACAACGTGTCGTTGCCGGCCCGGGCGCTGATGGTGTCATTGCCGTCATTCCCCACGAGCACATCATCGGAGGCATAGCCGGTCAGGGTGTCATTGCCTGAGCCGCCCGTCAGCGCCATCAGCTTCACATTTGCAACTGACCAGACCGTGTTGACATCATCAGTGAAGCGGATCTCTTCAACGGCCCAGCCTCCGGCTCCATCCCCGCTGAAATAGCCGTTAACCGTGATCTGGTCGGCGGTGCCTTGAATCTTCAGGACCAGGCTGTCGCCCGATCGCGAAGCCAGCACGCTGGCGGGCAGGATTCCAGCCTTGAAGACGATCTTGTCGACAACGCCAGCGGTGCCGTCGTTGTCGTAGATCGTGTCCTGGCCATCGCCCAAGCCGAACAGGTAGGTGTCGCTGCCCGCGCCGTTGTAATTGCCGTTCCAGGTGTCGTACACCCCTCCGGCCAGGATGTCATTGCCGGCACCACCCTCCAGGGTGTCATTGCCTGATCCGCCTTGCAAGGTGTCCACATCGGCTCCGCCATTGAGCGTGTCGTTACCGTTACCGCCGCTCAGGGAATCACCACCGGCCTCCCCCAGGAGCACGTCGTTGCCGTCCTCCCCGTTGAGGGTGTCGGCGCCATTACCGCCGTACAGCGTATCGTTTCCGGCCCGGGCGCTGATGGTGTCATTGCCGTCATTGCCCACGAGCACGTCGTCGGTGGCGTAGCCCGTCAGGGTGTCATTACCGGCCGTACCGACCAGAGCCATCACCTTCACATTGGCAATCGACCAGACCGTGTTGACATCATCGGCGAAACGGATCTCTTCCACCGCCCAGCCGCCGGTGCCGTCCCCATTGAAATAGCCATTGACCGATATCTGGTCGCTGGTGCCGATGATTTTGAGCACAAGAATATCGCCGGAACGGGAAACCAGGACATCTCCGGGGAGCACCCCGGCTTTGAAGATGATCTTGTCAATGACGCCAGCAGTGGAGTCGTTGTCGGAGATCGTGTCCTGTCCATCACCTCGCCCGAACAGATAGGTGTCGCTGCCGGTTCCGGTGTAAACGCCATTCCAGGTGTCGTACACGCCGCCGGCCAGAATGTCGTTGCCCGACCCGCCATCCAGGGTGTCGTTCCCGGCACCTCCTTGCAGTGTGTCGACATCGGCACCGCCGTTCAAGGTATCGTTGCCGTTGCCTCCGTTCAGGGAGTCGCCGCCTGCCTCACCCAGAAGCAGGTCGTTGCCGTCTTCTCCGTTAAGCGTGTCCGCGCCATTGCCGCCGTACAGCGTGTCGTTGCCGCCACGACCACTCATGGTGTCATTGCCATCGTTGCCCGCCATCACGTCGTCGGTGGCATAGCCAATCAGCGTGTCATTGCCAGCGCCGCCCACAAGCGCCGCCATGTTCTTGACGTTGGCCACAGACCAGACCGCATTGACGTCATCAGTGAAGCGAATCTCTTCGATGGCCCAGCCGCCGGCGCCATCCCCATTGAAATAGCCGCTCACCGATATCTGATCGCCGGTGCCGATGATTTTGAGCACCAGGGTATC
Source organism: Polaromonas sp. P3_B4 (assembly GCF_056402835.1). NCBI lineage: Bacteria > Pseudomonadati > Pseudomonadota > Betaproteobacteria > Burkholderiales > Comamonadaceae > Polaromonas > Polaromonas sp. P3_B4. The sequence goes on along the minus strand of NZ_JBFUGQ010000001.1, from coordinate 973,419 downwards.
GCCAGAGCGGGAAACCAGGACATCCCCCGGGAGAACTCCGGCTTTGAAAATGATCTTGTCAATGACACCTGCGGTCGTGTCGTTGTCGGCGATCGTGTCCTGCCCGTCTCCGCGCCCAAACAGGTAGGTGTCGCTGCCTGTGCCGGTGTAGACACCATTCCAGGTGTCGTACACGCCGCCGCCCAGCAGATCATTGCCGGCCCCGCCTTCCAGGATGTCGTTACCCGACCCGCCCTGCAATGTGTCGCCATCGGCGCCTCCGCTCAGCGTATCGTTGCCGTTGCCACCGCTCAGGGAATCACCGCCGGCGTCACCCAGAAGCAGGTCGTCGCCATCTTCCCCGCTGAGGGTGTCGGCGCCATTACCGCCGTACAACGTGTCGTTGCCAGCCCGGCCGCTGATGGTGTCGTTGCCATCATTGCCCACGATCACGTCATCTGTGCCGTAGCCGACCAGTGCATCGTTGCCGGCACTGCCGACAAGGGCCATTGTCCTGACGTCGGAAACCGTCCATACCGTATTCAGGTCGTCCGCAAAACGGATTTCTTCCACGGCCCAGCCGCCAGTACCGTCTCCATTGAAATAACCGTTGACCGTTACCTGGTCGCTGGTACCCTGGATCTTCAGAACCAGGCTGTCACCCGAGCGCGAGATCAACACGCTGCCTGGCAAGATGCCAGCCTTGAAGACGATCTTGTCGACGGCACCGGCCGTCGTGTCGTTGTCGGCGATCGTGTCCTGGCCGTCGCCCAAGCCGAACATATAGGTGTCGCTTCCCGCTCCGTTGTAGTTGCCGTTCCAGGTGTCGTACACCCCGCCGCCCAGCAGGTCGTTGCCGGCTCCGCCTTCCAGGATGTCGTCGCCGGCGCCACCTTGCAGCGTATCGTTGTCAGCCCCACCCAACAGGGTGTCAACACCGTTGCCTCCGATCAGGGAATCCGCACCGGCATCGCCCAGGATCAGGTCGTTGCCATCTTCACCGCTGAGAGTGTCAGCGCCATTGCCGCCATACAGTGTGTCATTGCCTGCCCGGGCGCTGATGGTGTCGTTGCCGTCATTGCCCACGATCACGTCATCGGTGGCGTAGCCGGTCAGGGCATCATTGCCGGCACTGCCTACAAGGGCCATAGTCTTGACGTCTGTCACTGTCCAAACCGTGTTCAGATCATCGGCGAAGCGAATCTCTTCGATGGCCCAACCGCCCGCACCGTCTCCATTGAAATAGCCGTTGACCGTTACCTGGTCACTGGTGCCCTGGATTGCCAGGATAAGGCTGTCGCCCGAGCGCGAGATCGACACGCTGGCTGGCAGGATGCCCGCCTTGAAGACGATCTTGTCGATAACGCCTGCGGTGGTGTCGTTGTCGGCGATCGTGTCCTGACCATCGCCCAGGCCGAACAGGTAGGTGTCGCTGCCCGCACCGTCGTAGTTGCCGTTCCAGGTGTCGTATACCCCTCCACCCAACACGTCGTTGCCGGCGCCTCCATCCAGAACATCGTCACCCGCTCCGCCCTGCAAGGTGTCCCCGTCGGCGCCACCATTGAGGGTGTCATTGCCATTGCCGCCGATCAGGGAATCAGCACCGACGCCGCCCTCCAGCACGTCGTTGCCGTTGCCGCCACTGAGCGAGTCGGCTCCGACTTCTCCGTTCAATACGTCATTGCCGTCATTGCCGGTCACGGTGTCGTTGCCGTCCCCGGCATTGATCGTGTCGTCGGTGGCATAACCCTGAAGCGTGTCGTTGTTGACCGTTCCAAGCAAGGCTTGCGCCTTCACGGTGGCGATGTCCCAAATCGTCGCCGGATCGTCGACAAACTGAATCTGCTCAATCGCCCAACCTCCAGCACCGTCCCCGCTGAAATAGCCGTTAATCGTTATCTGGTCGCTGGTGCCCTGAATCTTCAGCACCAGGCTGTCGCCCGAGCGGGAGATCAGCACGCTGGCAGGCAGGATGCCTGACTTGAAAACAATCGTGTCGATGGCTCCGGCGGTGGTGTCCTGGTCAACAATTGTGTCCTGCCCATCACCCAGGCCAAACAGATAGGTATCGCTGCCCGCGCCGTTGTAGTTGCCGTTCCAGGTGTCGTACACGCCCCCGGCCAGGATGTCGTTGCCGGCGCCCCCTTCGAGCACGTCGTCGCCGGATCCACCTTGCAATAGATCACTTCCTGCACCGCCGTCCAGCCAGTCACCGTCGGCGCCGGCACTGAAAGTATTTGCAGAGGCATCTCCCAAATAAATATCGGAACGGCTGCTTCCGCTGGTTGCCAGCCCCGAATACACATCCAACGATGCGAGCTCCCCCCTTAACGGTGAGTCCACGGCCAAAGCATCAATCCAGTTGCGCAACATTGATATTCCGCCAAACCCGACAGCAGATAGTGCTCCGGCCGTATAGTGGTGAAGCTCAACCAGGTCGATAAGTGCGTTGCGTTCATCTGCGGCTCTATGGTTTGTAAGCGCAGTAGTTAGTCCAGTCGTGTTAAACGAAATTCCAGTCCCACTAATAGACAATCCAATGCCGTCCAAATAGGGCTTAAGCCTCGTCTGCACTACCAATGCGCCATAAACACTTTCCTTGAGCGCGCTATAGGCTTGCTGCAACAGGTCTACCTGTGCGGCCGGCGGACTGACGATGTAGTGGTACACCACGTTTCCAGTATTCGGATCGGTGTTGCTGCTGATGGCAAACCCCGCTGGGCGAGGCCCACCATTTTCATCGCCGTAAAAACGGCTGCCATTGAACGCCTCGAGCACATAGATAAGGTTCTTGTACTCGGCTTCAGTCACGCCGGTCGGCAAGTTGTAGGTCACGTTGGCATTGAGGCCGTAAAGCACGCCATGCGAATAGGTAGAGGTGTTAGCCCACAGATTGACAAGGTTATCAAGCTGGCTGCGCTGGCCATCACGGGTAGGGGTAGTTGCAAAGGTCTGCAGGGCATTGGCGAAGTCGCTGTCCAGGCTAGCTGCGGCCCGCATATTTCGCACCATGCCGGAACCATCCATCTGCGGAAGTGCCTGGGCTTGCTCGGTGATAGGAACAGGGTTGCCGGCTTCATCCACCACTTCGGGTGGGAACTCGGTAAAGAAGTTATTGGTCTCGAGGTCGATCGCACCGACGGTGTGCGTCTGACCGTTCTGAGTGAACGTCGTGCTCAGGGCAACAGTGTTGTTGTTGATCACCTGCCCCGCTTGTGGGCCTGTGCTGCTGCCGTTGACACCAATGCTGGTGATGTTGAGCTCGGACAGGGTCTTGACCTCTCCACTTTGGGTAATGCCATCTTGATTGGCGTCTTGCCATATCTTGAGTTCCACATATGCGGCATCTGCATTGGTGATGAACCCATCGCCGTTGGCATCCAGGTCACGCAACGCATCGAAGCCGTCAGCAGCCAATGTGCTGTTGCTTTTGATGGTGTCTACACCAAAGAGCTCACGACCTGTGTCTATCGTGCCGTTGCCATTGAGATCGCGAACCAGGAAACCGTCATCCGGCCTGGCCCAGCCGGTGCCGGTTTTGATACCGTCGGCGTTGTGGTCAAAAAGGGTAGCGCCGCTGGCGCCTGCCAACTCCAGACCATCGCCATCTAAATCTAGAACAAGAGGATCGCGACGCAGAACAAAGTTGCGGGCGTCGTTAAAGCGTCGACTGGTGTCAGAGCCAACATCCTGCCCTGGCCACGGCATGCCTGTAAAAGGATCACCGTCCGGCAAGGGAACAGGGCTGCCATCACGATTTGGAATATCAATAAATTTTCTTTTAAAGTAAAACGCTATCCACGCGTGCTCAGCGGAGATGGGGTCTGCAACGCCCGTCATTGGCGTTCGTAAAAGACCTTCCAAATCGGCCATCAGCTTTTCATCAACTTCAGTGATTTTCCTCCAGTAATCTGCTGGATCACCAGTCTGAGCTTCCCAATATCCTCTATCGTGATCTTTAAAGGTTTGATCTAGCGGATCCGTTGCCGGATACGACCAATCCGGCTGCTCCCCGGGTTGGATATCCCTACCGCCCGACCAATAACGGCCACCCCAATTACCATAGAAAAATCCCATTACAAGTTCTCCTTATGTTTACTAAGATTTGCGCAAATCCCACTACCAAGACCAAGCAAAACCAACATCGGCCTGCCTTGACTACTTTGTGCGCCAACTATCAGCGCATTTTTTCCATCAGAAGTAATAGAAATGTTTCCCACCCACCGAGGAAGATCGTTGACCTCGCAGCTTTCCGAACCGGATACTCGCATCACTTTAAAAAAATAACCGTCTTTATCCAGGTAGCGATTTAGCTGCAAACAAGTTCCAACAACACGATCGCAAACCAGGCTCGTAGTGTCTGGCTTAACGTATCTCTTTACATCGGGTTTCTCGCCGTTGGGAAATTCAAACAGTCGAATTTTTTTATCTCCAGCGGCGTCAGTGACGATAAAAAAACCAGATTCGTTGACCAAGCTCACGTTGCTGTATGGCGGGCCAAACTCTTCCCCCACTTTTATTGGTATTCCTTCAGATTTAATCATCAGCCAATGATGAATCGGGTAACCATCGGGTGTTGTTCTAGCCACCGCTTGGACTAGATATTTTCCAAAAGAAATTTCTTTGGGGAATGACAGCCCGCCACCGGAACGGTATAGCTCTGTTAGTTTCTGTCCGTCGTCAAGACTCAGTTTCGCAAGCATGCTTTGCTCACCTTGGCGGTAGGTAATCAACAGGCTATTTTCCGAATCCATGAAACCATATGAATTGATGCCGGAAGGGACAGAGAGCTTTGTCCAATCTGATGTGCCACTTTTTTTGATTTTTAGTGCGGCAATTCCGGTCTCAAACGTTAATAGCGCAAGAGTTGAACCATCTGGGCTTATTTTTGCGTCATATGGGAAGTTAGATCGAGTGGTGTTGCACGCGGAAAAAAATAATAGAAGGCAAGTTATCGTGCACAGTCGGATCAAATACTTTGAAAAATACTTGGGTGTGTTGTCTCTCATGCCGTCTTTCTCATATCTTTACTACTTTTCGGTGGATCAAACTTAAAGGTTACTTAAACAAATGGCGACTCGCTGTGGTTTTCTGTAGCTATCAATTTGCGCCGACAGAGTAGAAATAGCTGTGAGATTCGTTTTCAGGACGCAGGAATTACGATCTTTCCGAGACCCTTTTCACAGGAAAATTTTTCCGGTATTCGATGCAAGAGCAAGTCATTTAAATTCGCTATCTTCCTCTCAAACTCTCACTACCCGCCCGCTGAATCGAGTTCAGCAATATTCAATCCCACGTCACTGCCCGGTCTTGATATCCGCAGTCATGTTTATGCCGGATACCAGCTGAATCATCTTTCCGTCAATGTCGATCTGCTTAGTCTTCAGGGCCGGTACCACCGGGAAAAATCGTGCCGGGCTTTTTTGTCATGGACCGCATCGACCGTCACTCGGTCAACCAAGGCTCGAACAATGGGCACCCGCAGCATTCAAATTTTGGAAGCTGTATCAGGGCAAGCGGATCTTTTTCGGTCGCGTACCCGGCTTATCAGTCGTCCCTCTACTCATAACCTCCCTTCTCATTTTTATTTAGCTCGGCGACACTAAGCGAACAGATTGAACCAGATGTTGTGAATTTGTAAGCCGTCCACAGAAGTGCGAGCGATTAGCAAATCAATCTACGCGAATCAAATGACAATTTGAAGTGACACCCCTGTCACATATAACAGGGTGGCCGGGTAAACACCGACGCGCCCACAACGCCTTGAACAATTTAGTTCTAAGCTACACGATGGAAAAATCTATCGGGATCAAAAAATTTGTGATTTCTGACCACTCCATCCACGCAATGCAACACTCATTCAAATCTCGATAGATGAGCAATGCATCCATATCCAATCAAGGAGGTTTCGATGACGGCCACTCTTCGTCAAGCCCTGGTTCATATGCGCTCAGGCCAATGGAACGAGGCACACGGTATCGTGCAAAGTGATCAATCGCATTTGGCCGCCTGGCTGCACGGCATCCTGCATATTCAGGAGGGCGACCTGGGAAATGCGGAGTACTGGTACGGCCAGGCAAATCGGGATTTCCACAGCCGTGGAACAGTCGATGAAGAGCTGGAACGTTTCGAATCGGAGTTACCTGAATAGAGGCCTGCCAGATTAAAGGTGGCCGCTTTTAAATCGAAACCTAACCCACCTGGGTCATGCGCCTCGCCGGTTTGAAAGCCGGAGAACCACGGGTGATACCTTGTTTCGGCTACTCATAAATACCCTTGATCACTTCAGATCGGGGGGGTTCCATCTCGGCCGGCAACAGGCGCATGCTGCGCCATCAGCCCGGCTACCCATTCGATGAACACCCGCAGTTTGGCGCTGACATGCCGGTTCGGCGGAAAGGCCACATACAGGGGCATGGGGTCAAGGCGCCAGCCCTTGAACAGGGGCATCAGTTCGCCGCCAGCCAGGTGCGCCTTCGCCATATAGTCCGGCAGCCAGAGGACTCCCAATCCCGCCAGCCCGGCCGCGAGGTAGGCATTGCCGTCATCGAATGCGAACAGGTGGCGGCCTTGCACCTTGATGCTCTCGCCCTTGCAGTGCATGGCGTACGGAAAAGCCTTGCCGGTGCGCGCCCACAGGAAACCCACGATGCGGTGATGCGTGTCTTCCAGCTCTCGCGGGTGCAACGGTGTGCCCGCGCGCTCCAGGTAAGCCGGGGCGGCGTATACCCCCAACTGCAGGTCACCCACCTTGCGGGCCATCAGCGACTGATCGGTTAGCTCGCCGCCGCGCACGACGCAGTCCACGTTGTCGCCGATCAGGTCCACCATGCGGTCGCTGACACCCATGTCGAGCTGGATCTCAGGGTAGCGCGCATGAAATTCCGGCAAGGCCGGCACCAGGATCATGCGGGCCAGGGGGCTGGGTACATCGACCCGCAACCGGCCCCTGGGCGATGCTGATGCGCTGGACAGGCTGGTCTCGGCATCGTCCACCTCGGCCAGGACGCGCACCACCCGGTCATAGTAGGCAGCGCCATCGGCAGTGACATTGACCTTGCGTGTGGTCCGGTTGAGCAGCTTGACCCGCAGCCGCGCTTCCAGCTGCTGCACCAGCTGTGTCACGCTGGTCTTGCTCATATGGAGTGTCTCGGCCGCCTTGGTGAAGCTGCCTGCTTCCACCACGCGGGCGAATGCCTGCATTGCATCGAAACGGTCCATCTCTGCTCCAAATACGGTGACGTTGATGATTGTTTGGATTTTACGAACAGTGATGGTTAGCCTTGCCTGTTTATCCGAAAGGCGCAGCCTTTTAAAGTTCTTTCATCGTTAACCACGGGCCGACCATGGCCCTTTATGAAGGAGATTTTTATGACCCAGCGTGAAGTCGTTTTTCCACCCGGGCGCCAGGCCCTCTATGAACGCAACCGGTATTCGCCGGCGGTGAAGTCCAACGGCTTCCTGTTCGTTTCAGGGCAGGTGGGCAGCCGCGAAGACGGATCCCCCGAGCCCGACCTGGAGGCTCAGGTCCGGCTCGCCTTCGACAACCTGAACGCCATCCTCAAGGCCGCAGGCTGCACCTTCGACGACGTGGTCGACGTCACCGTCTTCATGGTGGATCCGGAATCGGTGTTCGAGACAGCCTGGAAAGTGGTGCCCGACTACTGGGGCAACGCACCGCACCCTACGCTGACGGGTGTCGGCGTGACCTGGCTCTATGGCTTTCAGTTTGAGATCAAGGTGATTGCAAAGCTTCCAGAGTCTCGCGGTGATTGAGTGACTTGACTACCGCCGCAGCGGATCCAGCAGCGGCTTCAACCCGTTGTGGTCGATCTCCTGCATCAACTGCAGCAGGCGGCCGATTTCGCCTTTGGGGAAACCTTCGCGGGCGAACCAGTTGAGGTAGTTGCCGGGCAGGTCGGCGATCAGGGTGCCCTTGTGTTTACCGAAAGGCATTTCGCGGGTCACCAGCAGCTGAAGGTCTTCGGGTTTCATGCCTAACCCTAACCTCCTGCCCGCTTGGGCGCGTAACCCTGTTTTTGCAGGGCCTGCATGACGGTGTCGCAGTGGTCGCCCTGCACTTCAATGATGCCGTCTTTGGCCGTGCCCCCCGAACCACAGGCGGCTTTGAGCTGTTTGCCCAATTGCGCCAGGGCCAGCGCGTCCAGCGGCAGGCCCTTGATGACGGTGACAGTTTTTCCGCCGCGGCCTTTGCTTTCACGCATGACGCGCACCACACCGTCGCCCTTGGGTGTTGCCTGCTGCTTGCACGTGCACGCGGACACCGGCTGGCGGCAGCCAGGGCACATGCGTCCCGCGTCGGTGGAATACACGAGGCCGCCGCTGGTGGGGAGTTTCTTCATGGAGTTTAAGGAGGGGATGCGTGGAAAGTGGCTCTGGCCGGGTAACACCGCAGTGTGGTCACCACGGCCGGGTCAGCACGGCCTAATACGAACGTTCACAAATGTTCTGGGCCATATTGCCGAAAAATGAAAAATGTACCTTATAAACACGGCTGGGATTTTCAGCCAGCGCCGCGCAGCCGCTCAGGGTCATACACCCATATCACAACAGGCAGCGCATCGGCCCGGCACATCAACGCAGTACCAGCACCAGGACAGCACCATGACCGGCACCTCTTTTTTGATCGGCTTCTTTATCTTTGTGGGCAGCGTGGCCCTGGGGGCGCTGGGCTATGAACGCTGGCTGTCGCATGTGGTGTCGGCCCGCAAGAAGGTGGCGCGCAACCACGCGCTGCGCCGCAAGCCGCTCACCAGTCGCGACGAGCTCGCGGTGTGGCGCTGGCTGGCAGACATTTTTCCGGACCACCATGTATTGATCAAGGTGCCCTTTACCGGCTTTATTGAACCCAACAGCCGCGGCGGCGACGCGCACTGGCAGGCGCTGCTGAGCACCGTGAGCTTTGCCTGCGCCGTGGCCGACCGCAAAGGCGCTGTGCTGGGTTGCGTCGATGTGCTGGGGCGCGGCGAGCAGGCAGACCGCAAGCATGCTTTCAAGCGCGAGCTGCTGGGCCGCGCCGGCATTCCCTACTGGATTGTGGACAGCCAGCGGCGGCCCGAGGCCACGCTGCTGCGTGAAAAGTTCACCGGTGCTGCCGCCGAGCAGGCGGCGATCAAAAAGACGCCACGCTCAGCCATGCCCCGCAAACCCGTCACCGCGCTGGAGCAGCGCCGCCTGTCACGCGTGTCCAACAACGCATCGGACCTGACCCGCACCGGCATGACGCCGCTGCATCTGAAGTCCACGCTCAAGCTGAAGGCACTGGCACGGGCCTTTGCCTGGCGCCTGGCCGGTGAGCCGCCTTCTTACAGGCCACGGAGTTCGCGCAGGCCCATGGGCTTTCCCACCACCAGCATCAGCAACTCGACCATCTGAGCGAGCCTGCACGCCGCCCGGCCCGCTCAGGCTTCGGCGCTCTTGAGCAAAAACTCCATCTCGGTTCCGGCCAGGTTCAGTATGTCGTGGTGGGCCAGCGGAATCGCTTTCATGCCGATCGGTTTGCCGTTGCAGGTCGGCGGCTTTTCGCCGTCCATGTGCGCCACGTAGTAGCCGTCGCGCCGGTGCGATATCGACACCACGGCCACACCGGGCTGCCCGAAGGTGGTAACGGCCTTGACCACCGGCACCTCCAGCCCCGCTGACGAACCCGACAACACCTTCAGGCTCGCGTGCATCGTGCCGCTGGTGCCGGGCAGGCCCATCGCGTCCAGCGCCATGGCGGTGGTTTGATGTTCGCGCGGAGCCTCTTCTTCATGCCGCGAGGTGGCCAGGTACTGGATGCGGAAGTTGCCGATATTGATGATGTCGTTGTCGTGCAGCAGCTCACGCGACTTGACCATGTGGCCGTTGAGGTAGGTGCCGTTGGTGCTGCCCAGGTCTTCAAGGTACACGTCCGCAAGGCCTTTCAGCAGGAACACGCAGTGCTCGCCGCTGACCACCAGGTTGTCGAAGATGATGTCGTTGTAGGGCCTGCGGCCCAGCGTGGTGCGGTCGTTCGTCAGGTACACGTGCTTGATTTCGACGCCTTCGACCGTTGCAATGAGTTGCGGCATGCAAGACCCTTCTTCAAGATAGTCGCCGGAGCCCCATGCGTAAGCGACAAACCATCGTAGCCCGAGCGCCCTAAAGGCACAAGCGGGGCACAACCCGCCAGCGCCGCAGCATGGCCGCTAATTGGTGGTAATTTTGCCGGTTTCGCATGCAGCGCGAATGATGCGCTGGGTCGGGTTGGGCGTCACGTCGCGGAACTCCATGGGGCGCACCACTTCGTTGGGGTAAGTCACTGTTTTGTACGGCTCACCCTTCCACAGGGGCTGCACGTAAAACGCCAGCGTGACGTACTTGGCGCTCTTGTCAGCGCAGTCAAACAACACGGTGGAAACATACGAACGGTAAGGCACGCCGTCCCAGCTGGTGCGTTGCAGCGCGCGGCTTACGCGTACCTGCATGGCCCGCATGTCGCCGTTGGCGGCAATGGGGGTCGGGTCTACCTCAATGGTGTTGACGGCCGGGTCAGCCGGGTCACCCATCACGGTAAACCATGTGGTGGGGGCGGCTGGCGCGCCCCACAGGGAAGCCCCGGACACCAGGGCCCCTAAAACGATGGCTAATTTCTTCATATGACTTTTTTCTTCCTTCCTCCACTGCACGGTCACTTCAAAGCACAGTCCATTGTCTGCAATGCCAGTTTAATCCTGACGCAACGAACGTTCTGTTGCAACTGTTTCCCGACCCGTAGCAGGCGCGCGTCGAAAGGCCCTGTAGGCACACACCCACACGGCTATGGGCCCGATGCCTTCGGCGCGGTCTGGGCCGGCGGGCTATCTTGAACTGCATGGAATTTTCCATGACGCAACTCTCTGAAAGGTACATCCCATGAACAAGGACCAGGTCAAAGGCAAGATCAAGGAAGTTGCCGGTGAAGTGCAGGAACACACCGGCAAGCTGGTCGGCAATGCCGGGCAGCAGGCCAAGGGCCATGCCCGTGAATTCCAGGGCAAGGCACAAAAGGCCGCCGGCGACGCACGTGAGAACGCAGAAGACATCCAGAAGGATCTGGACAAAGACCGCGACCCCCTGGGTCGCTAAGCAGCAATAAAACGCTGCAAACCCACCATCGGCCGGCTCTTTCCGGCCGTTTTTTTGCGCGCAAATCACCGCGTACACCAGCCATTGGCTGACGCGTTCAGGCGCGTTGGCTGATAGCCGGCGGCCTGCCGCGCCCGCATGATGAAACCTTTCACCACAGCACCACACGCCCCCACATGCCGCGCAAAGCCTCCCCCGCTTCCCTGCCTCATGACCTGTTGCACGGTCAGCTGAAGCTGCCTGCCGTGACGATCAACGGCTACAGCCTGGAACTGCACGACGGCGAGCGCTTTCTGGGCGACACCGTCAGCCGCGTTGCCTACAGCGAAATGCTGGACGTATGGCGCCGGCTTTTTCGCCGCATCAGCGGCGAAGACGTGCTGGGCACCAAGCCCACACCCGCCATCAGCAAAAAGCGGCTCGACCTGCTCCTTCAACGCGACGGCAAGGCCGCCGCCGTGATTTCCGCGGCATCGGAAGACTACGCCTGGCAACTGGTGCGTGTGGTGCGGCGTTTTCTGGCGCATCCCACATGGCACGGCGTGCAGCGCATTGTGGTGGGCGGCGGCTTTCAGCAAAGCCTGGTGGGCGAACTGGCCATCGACCGCGCGGCCGAATTGCTCTACCAGCAAAACGCCCGCGTGCATTTGATGACGCTGCGCCACCACCCCGACGAAGGCGGGCTGATCGGCTGGGTGCACCTGGCGCCGCCCGAACTGTTGTCGCAATACGGCGGTTTCCTGGCGGTAGACATTGGCGGCACCAACGTGCGCTGCGGCATTGTGCGGCCACGCCTGAGCAAGTCGCCCGACCTGTCGGATGTGCGCGTGGCGGGCCTGGAAAAGTGGGGCCACCGCGGCGACGACGACGTGACCCGCCGCGAACACCTGGTGCAGGGCATTGCCGCCATGCTCAAAAAACTCAAACGCCTGGCCGACAGAAAAGGCATCACCCTGGCGCCGTTTGTCGGCGTGGCCTGCCCCGGCATGATCTGCGACGACGGCTCCATCGCCACCGGCGCGCAGAACCTGCCCGGCAACTGGGAAAGCCCGCGCTTTAACCTGGCGCATGACCTCAGCGAACTGCTGCCGCGCCAGGACGGCCAGACCACCCAGGTGCGGCTGCACAACGATGCGGTGGTGCAAGGCCTGTCTGAGCTGCCCTTCATGCAGGGCGTGAAGCGCTGGGCCGTGCTGACGGTGGGCACCGGGTTGGGCAACGCCAGCTTTGTCAACACCGGCCCGCACGCGGTGCGCAAAACGAAACGCTGACGCCGCGCGCTGCGTTGCAACAATTCAAGAGAAAAAGGCCTGAAACCCAATCAGTAATAGCGCAAGCAGCTATCTATTTAATAGCAGTCTCACGCACCGCGCACAGTGCTAGCGCGGAGCGATGGGCGCACCCACCACCACGCCCGGCACGGCGGTGTTTTCCGCCGCAGCATCGGGCTGCACACGCCGCGGCTGCTCGGGTGGCAGCACCACGCCCGGCGTGCCGTCTGCGGCAGGCCCGTTCACGGTGATGTACTTGATCACCGGCGCCGGCTGCCACACGCGCGGCGGGCCGCCCTCGGTGGCCGGCCCTCCCGCAGCGCCTGACATGCTCTGTTGCCCCAAAGGCTGGGGCATGCCGCCGTCACCGGTCTGGCCTGGCTGGCTTTCCTGCGGCGGCTCGGCGCCATTGAGCAGCGCTTCAATGCGCTGCCGCTCCTGGTCCGTCACGCCTGCGCCTTCCGGCGCGGGGAAGCGCAGGGCTACGTCGATCACTTTTGCCTTGATCGCGCCCTGGAAAAACTCACCCACCATCGGCAGCGCGCTGCGGGCGCCCTGCCCATAGCTGTCAGCCATGGTCACGCGGTTGTCGTTAAAGCCCACCCATGCGCCGGCCACCAGCTGCGGGTGCATCATGATGAACCAGCCGTCGGTGTTGCCCTGTGTCGTGCCGGTCTTGCCGGCCACGTCGGCCTGGATGCCGTAGCGGCTGCGAATGGCAGCGCCCGTGCCCTGGTCGATCACGCCGCGCATCACGTCCAGCAGCGTCTGCGCCACCGTGGCCGGCATCACGGTTTCAGCCAGCTTGGGCTCAAACGCTTCCAGTACCTTGCCGTTGCGGTCTTCTACCCGGGTAACGATCACGGGCTCTATATAACGGCCGTCATTGGCCAGCGTGCCGTAGGCCGCCACCATTTCCCTCAGCGTGACAGGGCTGGTGCCCAGCGCAAGTGAGGGCACTTCTTCCAGCTTGCTCTGGCGCACGCCCATGGCCTTGGCCAGCCTGGCCACATTGGCCGGGCCCACCGCGTGCATGACCTGTGCGGTGATCGTGTTCTTGGAAAACATCAGGCCCTGGCGCAGCGTCATCATCTCGCCGCTGGGGCCGCCGCCGTCGGTCGGCCGCCAGAAAGCGCCGTTCCCCAGCGGGATTTCCACCTCACCGTCCAGGTACACGTCGGACGGCTTGGCGCCGTTTTCAAACGCCGCGCCATACACAAAGGGCTTGAAGGTCGAGCCCGGCTGGCGGCGCGCCTGCTGCACGTGGTCAAACTGGTCGCGCGCAAAGTCGCGGCTGCCCACCCAGGCCCTGACCTGGCCGTTGGTTGGGTCCAGCGCCATGAAGCCGGCCTGCAAGCGCGTTTTTTCGTCCTTCAGGTTTTGCATGAACTCCGCGTCCGCCAGCAGCGCCTTGGTGGCCTGGTCGTCGGCCTGCCCCTTGGTGCGCAGGGCCTTGTATTCGGCGGTGTCGCGTATGAAGGCCAGGGCCAGCTCGCGCGGCGCGCCGCTCTTGGCCTTCCAGCCCGAGTTAAAGCGCCAGTCACCTGCGACCGTCTTTTGCAAGCGGTCTACCTGCACCGCCAGCGCCTTGTTGGCCATGTCCTGCAGGCGTGAATCAATGGTGCTGCGCAGCACCAGGCCGTCGGCATAAATGTTGTAGTCGTTGCGGTCGGCCCATTCAATCAGCCAGCGGCGCAGCTGCTGCGCCAGGTGCGGCGCCGAGCCCAGCTCTTCGTCCTGGCGCTCGAAGTCGATGCGCAGCGGCTTCTTTTTCAGTGCCTCCAGCTGGGCTACGGGCAGCTTCTCGTGCTTGACCATCTGCGCCAGCACCGTGTTGCGGCGCTGCATGGCGCGCTCGGGGTTGTTCACCGGGTTGTAGTAGGCCGTGCCCTTGAGCATGCCCACCAGCGTGGCGCTTTGCAGCACGTCCAGCTCGTTGGCGGATTTGTCGAAGTAGGTGCGCGCCGCCATTTCAATGCCGTAGGCGTTGTACAAAAAGGGCACGGTGTTGAGGTAGCTCTCCAGGATTTCGTCCTTGGAATAAACCGCCTCTATCTTGAAAGCCGTGATGGCTTCTTTCAGCTTGCGCGTGATCGACAACGAACGGCCGATTTCTTCCGGGTAGAGGTTGCGCGCCAGCTGCTGCGTGATGGTCGAGCCGCCCTGCGTCTTGCCGGCGGCCGTGTGCAGCACGGCCGACACCGTGCGCTTGATGTCCAGGCCGTGGTGGTCGTAAAAGCGGTGGTCTTCCGTGGCGACCAGCGCGTCCACCACGCTGGGCGAAATGTCTTCGAGCTTCACCCAGTCGCGGTTGGCCCGCTTGAACACCGCCAGCACCTGGCCGTCAGACGACATCACCACCGAGGGCTTGGCGGTTTTGGCTTTCAGCAGGTCGTTGATGCTGGGCGTGAACGGAATCAGGATCAGCACATACAGCAACACCAGCGCCGGAATGGCCGCCAGGGTCAGCAGCACGCCGCGTTTGGTGGGGTGGCGCAAGCGGTCAGGAATGGTGGCCGCAAAGTCGCGAAGTTGGGTCAGGAGCTGTTTCATCATTGCCTGCAAGTCTAAATGGGAGGCGTAAACGGGCCTGTAGGACTGCGGCGCTGCGGAAAACGCACGCCATAGGGAAGCGCCGCTTCGTGGCGTGCAGGAGGCTATTTTTCAAGTACCTAATCAGCCTCCAGCCCAATAGGTACGAGCGCAAGCAGCTATTGTTTTGATAGTGCCCTGCAGGGCAGTTTTGGAGGCATTTTGGGCCTTTTTTTGCCCTGTTTTTGCCCCTTTTTTGCCTGTTTTCAGCCGTTTTGGGCTCTGCGGTCACTTTTGGGGCCAATTTCGACGCTCACAGCGTCATTTTCAAGCATCAAATCGGCCTCCAGCCCAATAGGGACAAGCGCAAGCAGCTATTTTATTGATAGCAAATTCAACCTGCCCGTCTTACTCACCCTCCCGGAACTGAACCGGCTCGGCGTCATCCAATCTTTCGCCCAGGCCGTCATCGTCCGTAAGAAACGCCTCGCCACGCCGACCAACCGTCATACCTCCAAGCCATACCAACCACCACAGCAAAAGGCCAACGCATGATGACCCGCAGAAACTCCCTGCTCCAACTGGGCGCCCTCTCCGCCGCCATGGCCGCCGGCCTGCGCGGGCTGCTGGCGTCGGCACCCGCCCACGCGGCCGCGCGCGCTTATGAAGTCACCCGCACCGAAGCCGAATGGCAAAAGCTGCTGCGGCCCGACCAGTACCGCGTGCTGCGCAAGGCCGGCACTGAAACGCCCTTCACCAGCCCGCTCAATAAAGAAAAGCGCGCCGGCGTTTTCAGCTGCGCCGGTTGCGACCTGCCCCTTTTCGCGTCAACCACCAAATTCGACAGCGGCACCGGCTGGCCCAGCTTCTGGCAAGCCATGAGCAACGCCGTGGTCGAAGAAACCGACACCACCCTCTTCATGAAACGCACCGAGGTGCTGTGCCGCCGCTGCGGCGGGCACCTGGGCCATGTGTTTGACGACGGCCCCAAACCCACCGGCCTGCGCTATTGCATGAACGGCGTGGCCCTTAACTTCAAGGCAGCCTAAAAATGAACAAATACCTTTTCACCCTGGGCGCTGTGGCATTGGCCGCGTGGGCATTCATTGGCGGGGGCATGGGCACCAGCGCCCGCGCTGCGGAAGAAAAAGCCGTGAAGCTGCCCGCGCCTGCGGTGGACGCCACAGCCACCGCACAGGCGGGCACCGCCACCGCCGTGTTTGCCGGCGGCTGCTTCTGGGGCGTGCAGGCCGTGTTTCAGCACACCGACGGTGTGCTCAACGCCGTCTCGGGCTATTCAGGCGGCGACAAAGCCACTGCCACCTATGAGCAGATCGGCTCGGGTCGCACCGGCCACGCCGAGGCCGTGCAAATCACCTACGACCCGAAAAAAATCAGCTACGGCAAGCTGCTGCAGATTTACTTCTCTGTGGCGCACGACCCCACCACACTCAACCGCCAGGGCCCCGACAGCGGCACGCAATACCGCTCTGCCGTGTTCTACAAAGACGCCGAGCAAAAGAAGGTGACCGAAAGCTACATCGCCCAGCTCGACGCCGCCAAGGCCTTCCCGAACAGGATCGTGACGCAGCTCGCGCCGCTCGCCGCCTTCTACCCCGCAGAAGCCTACCACCAGGACTACGCCACCCTGCACCCCAACCAGCCTTACATCGCAAGGTTTGACTTGCCCAAGATCGCCAACCTGAAGACCGTGATGCCCGAGGTCTACCGCGAGAAGCCCGTGCTGGTATCGCAGGCCGGCAAGTAGGCGTAGCAAAGGGCCGCACGCCGCCGTAGCGGGCGCGTCTTCTCGCCGTTTTTCGGCCATTTCCCGCCGGCAATGGCCGCATAGCGGTTATTGGCCGACGATGCGACCTGCATTCACCCCTTGCTGATGTCGGCAATGGCCTACAAACGTATGGTTCTGAGCGCGTTAATGTGGTCTTTTACCTTAGCTGGAAAGGAGCGGACCACCATGACGAGTACCCACCAGCAGCCAGGCGTACAGCCCGACCGCATCAACCTGAACGACAAACCCGGCACCGAACAGTGGATGAAGAAGCTGGACGTAACCAACGACCAGCTCCGTGAAGCCATCGCCGCCGTGGGCGACAAAGCCGCCAACGTAGAGCTGCACCTCAAGGGCGCCCGCAGCACCACCAACGCAGACCGCGTGCATGAGTTGAGTACAGACAAGTGAGCTTGATGGCGGCGCGCATTGCCGCCAAAATGCCAGAGAGACACCACCCTTCACCGCCGTTCACCGTGTTCAGCGCATGCAGCAAGATGCGCAGGAGGTTTTGCCATGGCATTGCAGACACCCGCTTCATCCCACGCTCCTCAACAATCAGACGCAACCCAGATCAACCGGCGCACCGCGTTGGTGGCCCTGCCCAGTTTGGCGGCTCTGGCCGGTTTCAGTTTGCCGGCCGCCACCCATGCGCAAACACCCGGCACCGTGCGCCTGCAATCGTGGCCGCTCAACGCCCGCACCTTCACCGGCATTCACGACATCGCACCCGCACCCGACGGCGGCGTGTGGTTCTCGGCCCAGCGCAGCGGCCACCTCGGCTGGTTTGACCCACGCACCGGCAAGTCAGACCTGGTGGCTTTGGGCAGCGGCTCATCACCCCACGGCGTCATTGCCGGGCCCGACGGCGCAGCCTGGCTGACCGACGGCGGGCAAAACGCGATTGCCCGCGTGGCCTGGCCTACGCGCGAAGTCAAAGTCTTCCCCCTGCCCGCCGGCACACCGTACGCCAACCTCAACACTTGCGCTTTCGATGGCGACGGCAACCTCTGGTTCACCGGCCAAAGCGGCTACGTCGGCAAGGTAGAGGTGCGCGCCGGCACCGTCACCGTGAAAGAGTCCCCCCGCGGACGCGGCCCCTACGGCATCTGCGCCACACCCAAAGGCGATGTGTGGTGGTGCTCCCTGGCCGGCTCCTTCATCGCGCAGCTGGACCGCAAGACAGGCGAGTCACGCATCGTCGAGCCACCCACCCCACGCCAGGGCGCCCGCCGCGTCTGGTCAGACAGCAGGGGCCGCATCTGGGTATCGGAATGGAACAGCGGCAACCTCTCAATGCACGACCCCGCGCTGGGCACAGGCCCCAGCAGCTGGCGCGCCTGGAAGGCACCCGGCACCGAGCCGCATATCTACGCTGTGTACGTTGACCACAAAGACATCGTCTGGGCCTCAGAGTGGAGCAGCAACGCCCTCTTGCGCTTTGACCCGGCGACGGAGAAGTTTGAGGTGATCACCATGCCGCGTTCTGCGGCAAGTGTGCGGCAGATACTGGGCCGGCCCGGGGAGGTTTGGTTGCCTGAGAGTGGGACGGAGTTTGTGACGGTGGTTAAGACGGGGTGAAAGGCCGAGCAACCAAAAAAATCCCCCTAGGCTACATCAGAAAAATCTGGCGCTAGGAAATTCTCAATATGCCCTACGAATTCTGAAAGATGAGGCATTTTCCCTGCACAAGTTAGATATAGATCCTCGTAATCAAGTGCCCCAATTGTCCGTTGCACATGATTGCGAGTTTTTTTATACGCCTTACCTGCGCTGGAATATATAGAGTGCAGCAATTGCGCGGGGGCTAAGACCGACTCAGCGCAGTCTGTCAAAGGATCAAACCCAAATTTAGCTTTGAATGTCTTAATGTCCAGCGATGAATCAATTTTGGCGTAATGAGTGGCCTCCTGAAGAAACCAAGCCTCGATCTCAGTAACCGCCAAAAGCATATGTGTAGGGACATCCGCGGTCGGAACGCCATAGCTCAATCGAGCTTTAACACGACCCAATTCCGCTAGCGACTTGGGATAAAGATCCCGAAGCCCCAGAATCATCGAGTATCCAGCACGGACAAGATTGGGTCGATGCTCGAGAAGGACTGATTTCACCACTTCGTCACCACGGCAGTCGTAGATTAAGACTTTGTGTCTCTCTCCGTGCACCTCTTTCAGTTGCTGCAACCTCAAAATTGAACCTGAACTATGGCATTCAAAACCAATATTTCCTTGACCCGCGATTTGGTCAATAAACTCCTTAAGAAATAACTGCTCTGTCTGACCTTCAACAAATACAGCCATTTTCTTTGTAGTCACTTCAATCCATCCTCAAAAAATTCAGTGGCAAAAAAATCAAAATTATTGAGGCCAAGATCGCTGAAATCTTCAAAGACTTTTGGTGAATTCTTCTTGTTAGTAAGGTGCACTGTAGAGCCGACGCGTTTTATGACACCCCAGTAATCCAGAGGAACGCCATTCATTACGAATCGGTCATTTGAGGTCATCACCAGTTGAAGTGCATTTGCTTTTGAATGTTTTATTAAAAGTGATATGAAAGACTGGGCTCTTGAAAAATCCAATCCTTCTCCTATGTCGTCAACGAGAACAGTCCTCGGAGTTTTGCTGAAGATGCAGTAGTTCAAATGAATAACCAAGGCCAGCGCTCTAAACATGCCTTGAGACATGTTTATTTGATTTGTCTTCGCTGTCAGCCCGCGCTCTTGGACAGTCAGCCACATTGGCGCGATGCCTTGAAATTGAATTGTGGCTGTATCCACAGGCTCTACGTCAACGGCAGTGCAGTCATAACCCAATAGTCTGAGATCACGCAGAATGGCTCGATCGAACTCCGCACCAAACTCTTCGAAAGCCGTAGCGTAAAGCTTCAATAGATCATTCGCTTCTGAATGCACCACTGTGCGCCCCTCGCTGAGTTGCAAGTCCGTTATTAAAAGTAGGCGATCTTTGCCGAGAGAGGTGCCAAACTGGTAGTGCCTAAGCAAAGAGGCCCAAGTGTGCAAATCTTCCAGGAAAGGATGCTGAATGCTGTCGCGTCGGGATCGTGCAGCTATCTGATTAGGCGGAGTTTCGAAATCAATAATCTGCTGAATTTTTTCTGCCCATATCTTTCCGATGCCGTCTTTACCGCGATCCAACAGCAGCGTATCGTTGAGCACCAGCTTTTCTTGAGTGACCTTGCCTGCTTCTGTCTCAAGAAAGTATTGATATTTTTTTGTTCCGGCTGAAAAAGTACCTACATATTTCCCACTTTGAAATACGTTCGCTAAACGGCCACTTAGCATGTTTGCTAGCCCAGCGATAACATTTAGTAGACGAGATTTTCCTGATGCGTTCTTGCCCACTATCAGATTAATCTGGTCGAATGTGATTTCCTCCAACCGCCACTC
The DNA here is from genome assembly GCF_056402835.1 of Polaromonas sp. P3_B4. Taxonomy (NCBI): domain Bacteria; kingdom Pseudomonadati; phylum Pseudomonadota; class Betaproteobacteria; order Burkholderiales; family Comamonadaceae; genus Polaromonas; species Polaromonas sp. P3_B4. Next base: position 953,333 of record NZ_JBFUGQ010000001.1, on the reverse strand, counting down.
TTTCGGATCATTGAGAAACTCAGTAAAAGACAGAGACTCAAGCCGTATTGGCACCGGAAGTGCAACCGGTCGAACCTCGTCTTTCAGTTTCACTTTTTTGCTAGCCATAATTTTCTCCAAACGCTCACTCAGATTTGCATAACTCGAGAGGTTCGAATTATGGCCAATCACCTCTTTTAACACTAAAGCTCGCAATTCGGCACATCGGTCTCGGCTGGCCAGCCGGCCTCATCCGCGGAAATAAACTCGCCGGATCTTAGTAGTACCCAGTCCCCCTCGGAAGTCTCAACCCGGAGGACTAATGACATCCCGGGTACTCAACACCGAAGCAAAGCAAACCACCACCACTATCCCGCCCAACGCCACCACCGCACTGCTCCCAATGCGATCAATCAAACTGGCAGCCAGCACCACACCAATCGACTGCCCCAGAAACAGGAAAGAAGCAAACATCGAGACGGCCGTGCCGCGCGCATGGGGCGCCATCTGCGTCGCGTTGGCCTGCATGACGTTGTGGAACATAAAAAAGCCGAACCCGCCCACTAGGCTGGCGGGTATGGCCGGGGCCCAGCGCGGGGTGTAGGCCAACACCAGCGCGCTGACACCCAACAAGGCGCCGCCGATGATGACCATGCCGAAGTGGCGAACAGCGGGCGGCAATGGTCATCGCCTTCTTAGCCCGCTTGCTAAGGCTTCACCGTGCCTTTGCGCATAGTGGCAACTTGCCCCGCCATGGATTTCTCAAAGTCCCAGGTTGGAGAAGTAATGAGCGCGGGATAGGCGGCGCAACGCTCTCGGGCTCGCGCGGGGTCGCTCGAAAACACAGTGCGCCTCTGATTAGCCTTGAACTCAACAATCCTTCGATCGAGCTGCGCGCGAACCGCGTCGGCCTTCGCGCGATCACCTTTGGTCTCCCGCTCAATCATGGCCGACATATTGCTTTCCACTTCTTGCAGAAGGGGCGCCGACCTTGCCCGCCAAGCGGCGTAAGCGGCTTCATTTTTGGCCTTGTGCTCAGGAAATTCTTCAGCGCACAGGTCTTTGATGGCTCCCAACGATTGAGCTGCGCCATACAACTGGCCGAGATCGTTCTCGTAGTTTCCTGAAGCAACCGCTAGTTGAGCATGAGCCGCAGGGGTAAAACCGAGCACCATCAGCGTGATGATTCCAGCACTGAAAAACGAGTTGGTCATATTCGATACTTTCAATTGAAGTTCTCCAGAGTCTATTTGACTTGCAAAGATGACTTGCTGTCTCGCCTTCTCAACGCCCAGGCAAAGTAAACCCCCTCCGCCGCCATCACCGCCCCGCCCAGCGCCACCACTGCGCTGCTCCCAATGCGGGCGATCAAACTTGCAGCCAGCACCACGCCGATGGACTGGCCCAGGAACAGAAAAGAAGCAAACATCGAGACGGCGGTGCCGCGCGCATGCGGCGCCATCTGCGTCGCGTTGGCCTGCATGACGTTGTGGAACATGAAAAAACCAAACCCACCCACCAGGCTGGCCGGAATGGCCGGGGCCCAGTGCGGGGTGTAGGCCAGCACCAGGGCGCTGACGCCGAGCATCGCGCCGCCCAGAATCACCAGGCCGTGCTGGCCAAAGCGGCGTATCAGCGGGCGGCCTGCGGCCATGTACCCGACGCCGCCCAGACCAAACAGCGCCACGATGGCGCCGGACACCGAAAGCGACAAGCCCAAAGTATGGTGCAGGTGCGAGGCCCAGATGGCCAGCACACCAAAGCCGGCGGCGCCTTCTATCACCGCCATGATCAACACGACGCGTGACCAGCGGCCGGTAATGATTTCCAGCGCCTGCGTGACGAAGTGGGTGCGCTGCACGGGCTGGCGGGGTGCGGCGGCCGGGTCTTTGCCCTCGGCGCGTTGCGCGGCATGTTGGCGGCGCAGGTCAACGTAGAGCAGCGTGCCGACCACGGCAAACAGCACGGTCATAAAAACAAAGGACCAGCGCCAGCCCAGTGCATCGGTCAGCAGGCCGCCAATCAGCTGGCCGCACACAATGCCCAGCGTGCTGCCCAGGCCGGTACGTGTGAGCATTTCCTGCAGCTGGTCGGCGGGCACGTTGTCGCCCACCCAGGCCATGCCCAGCGGAATCAGCGCCGCGGCGCCCAGCGCCATCAGCATGCGGGCAAACAGCAGCACATCAAGGCTGTGCGCAAACACGGCCAGAAGGCTGCCGATGCTGCAGCCCAGCGTGGCAAAGGTGACGACGCGAAACTTGCCCAGCCTGTCGCCCAATGGGCCGTAAAAAAGCTGCGACGCGCCATACGTCATGGCAAATATCGACACGACCTGCGCTGCCTGGGCCAGGCTGACGGCAAACACGCGCGACAACTCAGGCAGCATGGCGTCGCAAATGCGCTGGGCCATCATGCTGGCAAAGGTGCCAAATGAAAGAAGAAGGATGGAGCGCCGGACGGCGGGGGAAATGCTGGTGTGGATAGCGCTGTGCGCGGCGGCAGGAGTCATGAAGGTAAACGGGCCCGGGAGCTGCTATATGGCCAACTTGGAAGCAGATTTCCATTGCGCAATACGGGTCATGTGGTACTGCAAATAGAAGGTGCTGAAGAGGAAAGTCATGGCCGCTGAAAGCTCAAGCTGCATGGGTTCAACGCTGTTGTAGTGATTCAGCATGGACCTTCGAATGGAATAAGCCCCGAAATAGAAGATCACATACGACACGAGCATCAAGAGAAAACCAACCCCCTTGAGATTGTCTGAGCCTTCAAACAGTATCTGGGCAAAGATGGCCAGCGGGACATAAATGACGAATTGGGTGGTCGCATTCGACGCCGGATTGATTTTTCGCACCCAGGTGGATTGGACGAACATCCAGACGATCATGAAGACCCCAAGCGTGAGGAGCGTAAACAGCAGCACCAAAGCCCAATGCAATTGGGGTGGCGCGGGGTAAGCGTCTGCGTTCATACCGCCGCCTTGTGGCCCGGGGTTGGTGAAAGAATCCGGCTGGTAGTCACTCACAAGCGCCTTTTTTAATTAGTCGATCTATCGTGCGACACCGCCCGCGGATACAGGTACTCGCAAAGGACTCGGCCAAAGTGCGAAAGCGCGTGTGTGTTACGCCTATGCGGGCGCGGCGCGCACTGGTTGTACTGCGAGCTGTACTGTGCCAGTTGTACGTCATGCACCCCTCACTGCATCGCGCAACGGCCGTTGCACCCCTGCTGAAGAATGGTGGCCTTCCACTCTTTGCGCGTGCCCAGCCATGCATAGCAAATCTCACCGACGCTTTTGCCGGAAAATTCTGCAGCCGTCGCCGCGGAGGTGAACTTCGCAGTCAGGAGGTCGGAATACAGAGAGCCAGAACACACTCGCCATGTGTTTTCTGGCTTGCCACTGCGGGCGGTTTCGAAGGCCTGCTCTTTGGCCTCTTGCTCGGAGGTTTCGGCCAGTATCTGCGTCTTTTGCTCTTCGGCCCTGGCAACCAGCTTTTGCACAGCAAGGCCGGCAGATTGCTTTGCCGCATCTCGCCTGGCGGTAACGACTTTTTCTTGTTCGGTATCAGACTCGCGGTACAGCCGCGATATCTTGAAGCGCAGTTCGGGATCGAAATCATCATCCTGGGGAATCACAGGGACACCGGGTATGTGGACGGGCCGTGGGAGCTCTTGCCGGCGAAGCTCTCCTTGCAAAAACCGGCCGTCTTCGGTGAGTGCAAGCGAGTAATGAACATCAGATTTCAAAGACACCTGCAAGACGTTGCCAGCCACCTTCCACTGGCCGGTGTCTGACGACCTGGGCATCTGGTAAATGGCAACGCCGTCCGGGTTCAGGCGGAGTATGTTTCCCGGCACCTGCAACGCCTCCGACTTCCATACGCTGCCTGCAAAGTTGGCCGCTGCGGTAGCCGCGGTTCCGACGATCGGGATGTAGCCGTCGCTGGTGAGCGGCGCACGCGCCAGCGGAGCCAGAAGCGTGGCGCCGCTTTTTGTCTTGCTTTCCCCGACGTAGCGGGTCATCACGTTGCTAATGGGCGGCTCTGAAATCACGGCCCTGTAGTCGGCCCTGTTGTAGCTGCCTGGCTTCAACAGCGAGGAGTCGTAGGACAAGGTCACCCCGCCATCGCGAGTCAGCGTATAGGACACCGCGTAGGCGTTGCCGCTGCGCAGCTCAATCAGGCCCTGGGCTTTTCCGTAAGTGGCCAGTTCCGCCAACAACTGGCGCCGCCAATTGACAAGGCCGGCGCGGGTGGCGCCGACCGTCACGACCGTGTTGCGCAAGACTTCCACCGGCAAGATGGCATGCCCGGCAGGGCTGAAGCCGATGCAGGTCCAGAACTGGTCCGCGATTCCCACCAGCTTAGAGGCGCCCGCCTGCCCCATAAAGCCGGTGACGGTTTTGCCCTTTTGGGTGTTTTCAACGAGTTCCTCATAGCGTTGCCGCGGAACACCAGCATTGCAGCGCTGCAACTGTTCCAGCGCATCTGGGGCCAAGAGCGACTGGCGCGAAAAGCGTTCTTCGATGTCGCGGGGGCTCACTGCCGCGGCGGGTGCCTGCTGGGCGAATCGGGCTTGCGCTGGCGGCGCAGGTCGCAGGGTGGCAACCACACGGTCAGCCATGGAAAGTGCACGCGCTTTGCCCGCTGGGCTATAGACGCCGCTGTTGGCCTTGTCCCTGATGCTTTGCGCAACAAGTTTCATCATGCTGTCTGAAAGACCTTGCAATGTCTCAAGAATTTTTTGCGCGGCTTCCGCATCGGGTCCGCCTGCTGCCGCGTTTTCTTTCATGTTTGTGGAGGCTGCCTTGCTGGCGCCTTCGATAGGAATGACCATCCAGTTCAAGGCATCGAGGTATTCCTCTTCATACGCGCGGGGGTCTGCATTGAAAGCTTTCTCATAGCGCTTGACGAGAGGCCCGATCAGTTTCGGAATGTCCGGCTGGCCAATACTTTTTGGAAATTCCACAAAATAGTCGTCCATGACGACTTTGGCCCTTGCCGGCGCCAGCAATGCGCGCAACGCGGCACCACCCTCCGGATCTGAATATTTCAGCGGGCGGTCTGGCTGCATCACCTGCTTGCTTTCATGAAGCATCAGTTCCGAAGCGAAAGCCCGAACCGCATCCCCCGCCCATACGAAGCCGCTTTGGCTCGCAAGCAAAAAAACCAAAGCCCATGTTTTAACGAAGCGCATTTTTTCCCCTCCACCGCTTATCTATTTTTTGCTTGTCTACCCCGCCCAACCCACCCAGCTGACCTCAGGCTATCTCATCAAAGCGCCTTGCCCAACCGCCCCACACCCTCTTCAATCTTCGCCACATCCGCGGTGGCAAAGCTCAGCCGCAGCGTGGCCAGGTCCGGGTTGCTGGCGTAGAACGGCGCGCCGGGCACAAAGGCCACGAGCTGCTCAATGGCTTTTTTGGCGAACTCGCCGGCGTCTTTGCTTTTGCCGCCCGCGCCCGTCAGGCGTGCCCAGAAGAACAAGCCGCCTTGCGGCTGGGTGAATTCAATCGCGTCGCCGAGCTCGCGCTTGAGCGCGGCGCCCATGGCGTTGGCGCGCTCGCCGTACACCTTGCGCACATGGGTCAGCGTGGCGGGCATGCGGCCGGCCTTGAGGTATTGGGCAGCGGTGGCCTGGGCGAAGGTGCTGGTGTGGGCGTCGCTGAACTGCTTGCACATGGTGGCTTTCGCCAGCAGCTCGGCGGGAGCGATCATCCAGCCCACGCGAAGGCCTGGGCTCAACACTTTGCTGAGTGAGCCGCAGTGGGCCAGCAGCTCGCGGCTGCCGGGCACGCCGGCGCTCAGGGCGAGCAGTGAGGGTGGTGGTGCCTCGCCGAAGTAAAGGTCGCCATACGGGTCGTCTTCGACGATCAGCGTCTGGTATTTAACGGCCATCTCCAGCACCTTCTTGCGGCGCTCCAGGCTGAGCAGCGCGCCGCTGGGGTTGCCGAAGGTGGGAATCAAATACACAAACTTGGGCTTGTGCTGGGCGATGAGTTGTTCGAGCTCGTCGGTTTTGACGCCATGGGCGTCAATCGGCGCGCTGATGAGTTCTGCGCCGTACAGGCGAAAACACTGGATGGTGGCCAGGAAGGTGGGGCCTTCGACGATGACCTTGTCGCCGGGGGAGATCATGGTTTTGCCGAGCAAATCAAGCGCCTGCTGGCTGCCGGTGGTAACGATGAGGTTTTCGGGGGCGACGTCTTTGGCGCCCTTGGTGGCCATGAAGGCGGCGAGCTGTTCGCGCAGCGGGCCGTAGCCTTCGGTGGCGCCGTATTGCAGCGTGCCACCGGGTTCTTCGTTCAGGGCCTTGTTGCTGGCCTCCTGGATGCCGGCCACGTCGAACATGGCGGGGTCCGGAAAGCCGCCGGCAAAGCTGACAATGCCGGGCTTGCCCAGCAATTTGAAGAGTTCGCGGATGGCGGAGGTTTCAACGTTGTTGAGGCGGTCGGCAAATTGCAGTGGCATGGGGGTCTCGCTTTCTGTTTTGTATTGTCGCCAATTTGCGCGCAGGTTTCCTGCGGCCTGGACCGCCGGTTGCCCTGCGGTCGCAGGGAAGTTGACAGAGTATCAATCTAGAGTAATACTCTAGTCATGAGTTCTGCCACACCCCCTGCCGCTGCCGCCCTCTCCACCCGGGAGCGCCTGCTGGACGCCGCCACCAAGGTGTTTCTCGAACACGGCTTCACGGCGGCCTCGATGGACATGGTTCGCCAGGAGGCGGGCGTGAGCAACGGCAGCCTGTACCACCACTTTCCCACCAAGGCACAGCTGGCCGATGCGCTGTATGCGCACACGCTGCGCGATTTCCATGGGGCGCTGATGCAGCCCATCAGCGGCAAGGCCTCTGCCCAGGCCGGCGTCAAGGGCCTGATGCGCGCGTACATCCAGTGGGTGCTGCAACACCCCGACCAGGCACGGCTGCTGCACACGCTGCGGCGCGGCGGCGACATGGCAGGCGGCGCCGAGATCGACGCGGCCAATGAGCAGGCCTTTGCCACGCTGAGGGCCTGGGTGGCGCAGCAGGTGGAGGCCGGCGAGATGCGGGCCATGCCTTTTCACCTGTGGATGGCGCTGATGTTTTCACCGGCGATGTCGCTTACGCAGGGCTGGGTCAGCCAGCCCACCCCGGCCGTCACACCCAAAGTGAGGGCCGCACTGGAACACGCGGCCTGGATGGCCATGGCCCCCTGAAACACCTTCCCGATTTCAACAAGGAGTAGCTGCATGAAAGTCGTCAATGTTCATCAACGTCTGCTGCACGCCAGCCCGGAGCAGGTGGGCGCGCTGATTGATTCGCTGGGCTCGCCGGCCGATGCCTTGTGGCCCGGCAAGGTCTGGCCGCGCCTGAAGTTCGACAGGCCGCTGGCCGTGGGAGCCATCGGTGGGCATGGGCCTATCCGCTATGTGGTGGAAGCCTACACACCGGGGCAGTCTGTGCGGTTTCGCCTGACAGCACCGGCGGGGTTTGACGGCTGGCACGGCTTTGAGGTGCTGGACGCCACGCCTGCGCATTGCGTGCTGGAGCACCGCATTGAGATGAACACACGCGGCACTGGCCTGCTCTTGTGGCCGCTGGTGATTGGCCCCCTGCACGATGTTTGCGTGGAAGACGTGCTGTCGCAGGCGCAGCTCTCGCTGGGCAACGAGCCACGGCAGGTGCCATGGCCGGCCTACGTACGCCTGCTGCGCTGGCTGGTGTCGGGCGGCAGGCGCTTGACCCCACCGTTTTCGCGCAGCCAGCATGCCCGCTGACTTGCTGGCCTGGGGCCGTCAGGTGCTGGGCCAACAGCCCTTCAGCGCGATGCTGAACGCGCAGCTGGATGCCTTTGCGCCCGGCGGCGCGGAGCTGTTGGTGCCGGGCCGAGTTAACTACTTTAAAGGAGTTATTTGCTTTAACTATTTTTCAGGAGTATTATGACTTAACTACTTTTGAGGTGTATTTTGAGCAATGTGACTTACCCGGTAGACACGCCCCAGCAACTGCGCACCATGTTGCGAACCCTGCGCCAGGCACGCAAACTAACCCAAACCCAGCTGGGTGAAATGCTGGGCGTCAGCCAGAAGCGCATCGCTCGCATAGAGGCCGCGCCTGAAGTCACGGCTTACGACCAGATTGCCCGCATGGTTTCGGCCATGGGCTGCAGCCTTGTGATTGAAGAGGCTTCCCGGCATCGCGTGGCAGAGGACGAGCCCGCCCCTTACGCGCCGAAGTGGTAGGCGGGCGAACACCATGGTGACCTTTCGCCGCCCCCGTACCAGCCCGGGTGCCAACATGCTGACAGTGTGGGCCAATGGAGAACAGATTGGCAACTGGTCCATCGTCGACAGTGAGCATCGCTTCCAGTACGACGAGAAGTGGCTGGTTTCCACCTCTTCGCGCCAGTTGTCGCTTTCACTGCCTTTCATGCCCGGAAACCTGCCGCATCGCGGTGAGGTGGTACACAACTTCTTTGACAACCTGCTGCCAGACAGCGACGCCATACGCCGGCGGCTGCGCGACAAATTTGCCACTGGCGGCACAGCCGCATTCGATTTGCTGGCTGCCGTGGGACGCGACTGTGTGGGCGCGGTGCAGCTGCTGCCCCCAGGGCTGGAGCCCAAGGGGTTTGACCGCATTGAGGCTCGGCCGCTGGACGAAGCAGGCGTGGAACAAGCCATCCATAACGCAGTCACGGCCGGACGGGTGCTGGGCCAACAGCAGGAAGACGACTTCCGCATCTCGATTGCCGGCGCGCAGGAAAAAACCGCCCTGCTCTGGCACGAGGGGCAATGGTGCCGGCCACTGGGCGCAACACCCACAACACACATCATCAAGCTGCCGCTGGGTCTGGTGGGCAACGTGCGGGCCGACATGCACACTTCCGTCGAAAACGAATGGCTGTGTGCGCAGATTCTGGGTTTGCTGGGCCTGCCGGTAGCGGCGTGCGACATCGCGACTTTCGGGCAACGCAAGGTGCTGGTGGTGGAACGGTTTGATCGCGCCCCTGAAACCCCGCCCGGCCGCCCGCCCTGGCTGGCGCGGCTGCCGCAAGAAGACTTTTGCCAGGCACTGGGCGTGGCGGGCCCCATGAAGTATGAATCGGACGGAGGACCGGGCATACGGACCATCTTGCGCCAGCTTGACAGCAGCAGCCAGGCCGCGGCTGACAAGCTGGTGTTCGTCAAGGCCCTGCTCACCTTCTGGATCATGGCCGCCACTGACGGCCATGCCAAGAATTTTTCGATCTTTCTGGAGCGCGGCGGCAGCTTTCGCATGACGCCGCTGTACGACGTGCTGTCGGCCTGGCCCATCATCGGCAACGGGCCCAACCAGATCAGCCCACGCCGCGCCAAACTGGCCATGGCCTTGCGCAGCAAAAACGCGCACTACCATTTGCACGAAATCCGCACCCGCCACTGGGAAGCGCTGGCGCGGCAAAGCGGTGTGCCGGGCGCCTTCGACCAGATGGTGGCGCTGGTGCTGCAGGTGCCGTACGCGCTGGAGCGCGTGGCCGCGCAGCTGCCGGCAGATTTCCCCAAGGCGGTGTTCACGGCCATACGCCGCGGCATGTTGGCGCAGGCTGAAAAATTCGTGGCTGAACTTCCATGACGGAGCCCGGCCTTGACCCCGCGGCCCGCCGCACTTATATCGCCCGCATCAACCGGGTGGTAGACCACGTCAGCGCCAACCTGGCCGGCACGCTGGACTTGCAAGCGCTGGCCGATGTGGCTCACTTTTCGCCCTGGCACTTTCACCGCGTGTTTCAGGCGGTCACGGGTGAAACCCTGGCTGACTGCGTGCGCCGCCTGCGGCTGGAGTCGGCAGCCCAGCAACTCATTTTTTCACCGCAGACCGCGCTACAAATCGCGCTCGACACGGGCTTTGCGTCGGCCGAGGTTTTCAGCCGGGCCTTTCGCGCCCATTTCGGCACAACGCCCACGGCCTGGCGGCGCGGCGGCTGGCGCGACTGGGCAGCGCGCCAGCAGCGTGAACTTAGCAAGATTCATCAAGGCAATCACAAGATGAATCAAGACTCCCTCATGGCATTGTTTAAAGATAGAACCCTCTGGCCCGTGGGGCCGGTTTTATCTGAAAGAGGTTTGAGCATGCACATTGAACTGAAGACCATTCCTGCCATGCGCCTGGCTTACATGCGCAACACCGGCCCTTACGGCGACGGCGTGGCGCAGCTGTGGCAACGCTTTGTCGCCTGGTGCGGCCAGCACGGCCACATGAACCCGCGCCCCAGGATGTACGGCATCAGCCAGGACAACCCCGAGATCACGCCGGCCGAAAAATGCCGCTACGACGCCTGCATTGAGGTGAACGAGGCTTTCAAACCGCAAGGCGAGACAGGCGTGCAAAACTTTGGCGGCGGGCGCTATGCCTGCGGCCGTTTTACCGGCAAGCCGGGCAACGAAGTGCACGAAGCCTGGACGCACATGTTCGCCGAGTGGCTGCCGCAAAGCGGCTACCAGCCGGAGAACAAGCCGGCCCTGGAGCTGTATGAAGAAGACTTCGTGATGGACCCGAAGACCGGCACCTTCAGTTGCTGGCTCTGCGTGCCCGTGCGGGCGCTGTAGCGCCGGCGCCTGGTTTTAAAAAAAGCCCGGCCTGGAGCGGTGGCGCCGTATTGCGACTTCACGCCGAAGACGCCGGTGCCTGCGTAGGCCACAGGCAGCCGCGCTTGCGTTTGGCCCCGTCGCTATTAAATCAGTAGCTGCTGGCGCTTAAGCAGCAAGGGCTGAAGGCCATTTTCTTGCAGTACTTTCGAGACTGCAGAGGCCGCAGCAACGGCGCGCCTCAATTGCGCAGCTTGCCGTCGCGAGTCACCATGCCCAATTCCACATACTTGCTGCCGTGGTTCTGGACTGGTGAATAAGACACGACGAAGCCGCCGGTGTCATAACTGCCCATGGCACTCATCGCGGCCAGCAGGGCTTTGGCATCGCCTGGCTTTTTGCTGCGGCGCATCGCTTCGGTCAGCACCTTTGCGCCAATGCAAGCTTCCAGATGGGCGCTGTTCATGGCCTGCTTGACGCCGGCGTCCTGCAGCGCCTTGGCGCATTCCTTGACCACCGGCAACGGGGATGCGGCATTGGGCACGACCTGAGAGATGGACACTCCGGCGCCGGCTTCGCCAGCCGCATCGATGTATTGCTGCGCGCCCACAAAAGACAGGCTGGACATCGGGATGAATTTGCCCTGTGCCACCACCTGCTTGCTGATGTCAGCCGCGGCGCCGGACAGCACGGTGTTGATGAGGACGTCGGGCTTGAGCGCGAGCAGCTGCGCGACCTGGGCCTCACTTACCTTGGCATTGCGCTGCAGGGAGAAAGCTTCGGGTTTCTTGCCCTGTTTGGCCAGGTAGGCCACCACCACGGCCAGATTCTGCTTGCCGACCTCGTCGTCGTAATGCACCACCACCACCTGCTTGAGGCCCAGGCCCGTCCAGAAGGACAACATTTTTTCAAGCTCGTCGCCGTAGGATGCGCGCAGCGTGTACACCACCGGGCTCGGCTTGCGCACCGGGTTGGCACCGGAAAACGGTGCAAAAAACAGCACACCGGCTTTTTCCGCCTGGGGCATGGCGTCCAGGCTCAGCGTGGCCGACGCATAACCAAACAGGGCCACCGCGTCATTTTCGGCCAGCAGTTTCGTGGTGTTGGCGCCGGCCAGCTTGCGGTCGTTTTTATCGTCGAGTGTCACCAGCTGGATCGGCAGGCCGGCCACTCCGCCTTTGGCGTTGACCGACTTGAAGTAGGCCTGGGCACCGTCCTGGATGTCGCGTCCGAAACTGGCGTTGCTGCCACTCAGGGGGGCGGATTGGCCGATGACCCAGGCTTTCTGCGCGTGGCTGGCACTCGCAAAAAATACGAGAGACAGACTCAGGGCGCGAAGAACGCTACGTGAAGTGGAAATGGTAAACATGACTCATCCATCAAAAAAATCTGGCTGAGCCAGCGGGATCTTTCGATGATAGGTCGCCCGAGGGGAAAAATCCCCCAAGTTCGCACGCTTCGCGAGATGGATACCCACCATGCGCGACGGGGCGGCACTGCAGCGTTGACCGTTCGCAACACAGGGTATCCACCATAAGCCGCAAGTACTCACCCCCTCTTCGGGTGGGGCTGCATGGGACTGCCGCCCTGGGTTCACGAGGCGTGGCTTGCACACCCGATCCTGCGAGCTTGACGCCCGCAAGTTTCAGGCCCATTTCACAGCCACGCACCTGATACGCCAGGGCTTGCTGGTTGCCGTGCCTTTTGCGGAGCCGCAGCTCAACCAGCGTGTGCTGCAAGTGCTGTCTCTGCAGGGGCAAACGCTGGCGCCGCTGGTGCTGGACTTCACCGGCCAGCTGATCGCCGCCATACGCCAGTCGGGCGACGGCTTGGCACCGGCCCGCAGGCGCACGGCGAAAAAGAGCCGTTGAGCCCTGCCCGCGTTTGGGCGCTTACAACCCCTGTAGCGGCAGCAACTTGCCCTCGGCCGCGGAAGGCGGCGCAATGCGCAGCAGGCGCGACAGCGTGGGCGCGATGTCCACCACTTCCACCCGCGCATCGATGCGGCCGGGCTTTATCCAGGCGGGGCCGTACATCAGGATGGGCACTTGCGTGTCATACGGATGCGGTGAGCCGTGGGTGGCGACCGTGTTGCCGAACATCCAGCCGGGCTTGAGTGAATACTGCACGTCGCCCGATACATCGGCGTGCCAGGATTTTCGGATCTGATCAAAAAATGGCGCACCGGCACGGCTTGCGCTTGCCAGTTCGCGACGGGTATAGGCCGCAGCAAAGCCGGGCTCTGCCAGCAGCAGCGTGCGGGCTTCTTCTGCCAGGGCATTCGGGTCTGCCTGCTTTTGCGCGATGAGTTTTTTGTCGAACAGCAAGCTGGAGCCGGAGAATCCCGCCGTCCATTTGCCTTCGCCAAACCGTTTTTCCAGGCCGGTGTTGACGCGCCACAGCACCTGACTGCTGTTGACGCGACCGGCCTCACGGCCCTGGCTGGCGAGGTAGTCAGGTGACGGCATGAAGCCGTGGTCGGCCGTCAGCATGACGAGGTAGTTGTCTTTGCCGACGCGGGCGTCCAGGTCCTGGAAGAAGGCCTGCAGCATGCGGTCGAGTTGCAGCAGGTGGTCGTGCGACAGCCGTGACTCGGCGCTGTAGGCGTGGTTCACGTAGTCGTGGCCCGACAGGCTGACCGACAGGATGTCGGGAATGTCGTCCTGCCCCAGCTGCTCGCCGGCAATGGCCGCGCGGGCAAACTCCAGCGACATGGCATCGACAAAAGGACCACGCAGCAGCGAGCTGTAAAACCGCGGTCCGGGCGCCGTGTCGTCGGGCGCGCCGTACATGGCTGGCAAACCGCCGCCGGCGGGGCCAAACCATTTTTGCTGGTCGGGCACAGAGCGCGCATAGGCGGCCTCGGGCAGCAGGGCTTTCCATTCGGTCTTGAAGTAACGGTCGGCCAGCTTCTGGCCGTTAAAGGCATTGACCCAGCCCGGATGCGCGGCCATGTAGTGCGTGCTGGACGCAAACTGCCCTGTGGCACCCATGTACATATAGGCCGTGCCGGTTTTGCCGGCGGGCAGGATGGCGCCGCGGTCTTTGCCGGAGATGCCGATCACTTTTGAGCGGCTGTCTACCCGCCGCAGCACGTCGCCCACCGTTTCCACCTTGAGGTTCTTCGGGCTGGTGCCGTCGAGCGCATTGGTCTGGTGGCCGATGTAAGTGGCCGTGGTGTCGCCCGTGCAATACACCGGCTCTGCGGTGATGGGGTCGCGCCAGTCGTTGCCGATGATGCCGGTGCGATGCGGGTAAGCGCCTGTGAGCATGGTGGCGTGGCCGGCCGCGGTGACGGTGAAAGCATGGCCGTAATGCGCGTTGGCGAACCAGGCGCCGCGGTCAAGGAAGCGTGCCAGGCCATCGGGCGCGAGCTGGTCGCGATAGTCCAGCACCTGGCGCTGCGGCAGCCCGTCCACCACCAGGAAGACAACGAGTTTGGGCCGCGGTGCAGCGGCTTGCGATGGCGCGGTAGCGCCGGGCGCTGCGGCACAACTGGCCAGCAATACTGCCGTGAACGCGGCAACCAGAATACGCAAAGGTGTGTGAAGTTTCATGGGGATCATGCGGGTGATGCTAGGTGAGTTCATGGTTTGCGGGCAACAGTAGTCACCCGTAGCAGGCCTGGCTGTCACGGCCTGTTGCCGGGAAGGCTTGCATGGTAACTGCGTCACCACGTACCCATTTGGGTCCCCTGTGTAGGACCATGGCTCTCCGGACTACTACTTCTGTCTCGTTCACATTTGGTTTCAATGCCAAAGGATTGACGTGCGTTTCGGTTGTAAGGCAGGATGCATTCATGACCAACAACGCAGCGCCGGACACGGCGCCCAACGTAGCGCCATATGTCGCCGCTCCAGGAGAGACGGAGGTTGAGCGCGTGGTGACGGCGAGCATGTGCAACATGCGGGAAGGCATCTTCGCGCAGATGGAAAACATCCGCACGGAGTCGCTGCGCCACAACACGCCCCTCGGTCTGCACGTAGTGCTGCATTACCAAAGCGGCTGGTTTGTGCATTGGGTCGAAGGGCCTTCGGCGGCAGTGCGGGACTTGCTGCAGCATGTTGTGCAACACGACCCGCGCCACCATTCACCCCATACATTGCACACCAGCAAAGGGCGGCGGCTTTTGCCGACACCGTGGTCCATGGCGATGTCGCAGGCCACCGAGTCGGCGGTTTATTTCGGCCGCCGGGTCATGGCCCTGCGGGAGCAACTTGAAAAGGGCAAACAGTATTCGCCCTCCTCGGTGCTTCGCCGCCTGTCGGCACCCATGCAACTTGCCCAGGCGCAGGCACTCGCAGACCCCGAAGCCTTTCACCGCATGGGCATCTGCTCGGCCAGCGGCACCGAGGCTTTCGACATGGTGGGCTGGCTGGCCCAAAAGACCGGCGGGGTGGTCGCCAAACGGCGCTTTGCCGGCGAGACAGACTTTGACGGCAGCAGCGAGTATGTCGACTTCATGGAAGGCGGTTACCCATGCCGGCTGATTGCCGTGGCGCGCAACGGCCTGACGCACGGGCTTCGCCGGGCTTTCCTTCCGGAGTGGCCGCATTTTGTGATGCTCTTTTGCGGCGCGGCCAAGTTTGACGATGCGCTGATGGACCGCATGATCGCCGCCTGCGACGGCCTGCCTGCGAAGCCGGTGCTGGTGGGGGTTGCCCGCGACACCGCGACCCACCAGCGCATGCAGGAGATGGCAAAGGCTGCGCAGCTGGAGTATGTCGTCGGGGGCGTTGCCACGCCCGACAACTGCAACGCCATATGGCAGACGATGCGCGACCAGCTGGACCGGGCCGGTGCGCCGTCCAGCTCGGTGTGGGACGTGCCGCGCATGGCGGCTTGAGCGCCCTGCCCCATTTCCCCATTTCCCCATTTCCCCGTTTTTGTTTATCGGCATCTTGCTGCACGGACAGGTGTTTGCGCGCGCCGGCCTGCGCGCGCCGATACACTGCGAGGCATGAAAAAAGAAGACATCGCCCCATTCTTTGCCACGCTGAAAGCGGCCAACCCGATGCCTGTGACCGAGCTGGAATACACCAGCGTGTTTGAGCTGCTGGCCGCCGTGCTGTTGAGCGCGCAGGCCACCGACGTGGGCGTGAACAAGGCGACGCGCAAGCTCTTTCCGGTGGCCAACACGCCGCAGGCCATCATTGACCTGGGACTGGAACGCCTGGAGTCTTACATCCGCACCATCGGGCTGTACCGGACCAAGGCCAAAAACCTGCTGGCAGCGTGCCAGATTCTGGTAGAGCAGCATGGCGGCAAAGTACCGCGCAGCCGCGAAGCACTGCAGGCCCTGCCCGGCGTAGGCCGCAAGACGGCCAACGTGGTGCTGAACTCGGCATTTGGCGAGGCAACGATGGCGGTGGACACGCACATCTTTCGCGTGAGCAACCGCACGGGCCTGGCGCCCGGCAAAAACCCGCTGGAAGTCGAGCTGGGCCTGCTCAAGCGCGTGCCTGCCGAATACATGGTGGATGCGCACCACTGGCTGATACTGCACGGACGCTATGTGTGCATTGCGCGCAAGCCCCAGTGCTGGCAATGCGCGGTGGCACCGTGGTGCGACTTTGAACCGAAGACGCCGCCGCCGGCGGCGTAAAGAAAGCGCCTAACGGGCGAAGGTGCCGTCTGCGCGAATCATCGTCAAGTTAACGAAGCGCGAACCCAGATTGCTTTGCTTGCTGTAAGTCAATGCAAAGCCGCCCAGGTCTTCATTGGTGAATGTTTCGAGCGTGCTGATGAGTTTGGCGCGCGTGACCGGCGCCGGCGTTTTTTGCAGCGCGCGCACCACCAGCTTGGCGTTCAGGAAACCTTCCATGCTGTTGTAGCTGAATTTCTTGTCGCCGTTGGACGAGATGACGGTCTGGTATTCACGCACGACGGCGTTGCCCAGCTCGGTAAACGGGTAAGGTACGACCTGCGAGGCAATCACGCCAGCTGCCGCATCCTTGAGCTCGGCATGCAGCCCGGACGACACGCTGAGCACCATGAACTGGGCGGTCACGCCCTTGGCGCGAAAAGCCTGGATGAACGCCGCATTGGGCTTGGCCTGCCCGATCAAAATCACGGCCTGCGGCTGCGCCGCGGCAATCACCTCGGCGGCTTTGGCAACGTCCACCGTGCCGCGCGGCACCGGGGCCACGGCAGCAGCCGTTGCGCCGCGCTTTTGCATGGCGGCGTTCAGGGCTTCCAGGCCTTCCTTGCCAAAAGCGTCGTCCTGGTACATCACGCCGATTTTCTTGATGCCGATGGTCCACGCGTGGTTGACCGCCGCTTCGATCTCGTCGGTGGTGCTGGCGCGCACGTGGAACAGGTTGGACACATACGGTTCACGCAGCGACTTTGCGCCGCTGGTGTTGCCGATCTCTGCAATGCCGGCCGCCTGCACCAGGGGCACGATCTTCAGCATGTTGGCCGTGCCGCGATAGCCCACCAGCGCCACGGCGTTCTGGGTTTCGATCAGGGCCTTGGTGTTCTCGGCCGTCTTGTCGGGATTAAAGCCGTCGTCCAGGCTGACGAGTTTGATCTTCTCGCCGCGAACGCCGCCTTTTTTGTTGATGTCATCAAAGTACGCGTTCATGCCGCGCACATAGTCGGTCGTCAGTGCGGCGCTATTGCCAGAGAGGTCACCCGAGTGGCCGAGCACGATGTCGGCCGAAGCGGCCGAGGCGGCCAGACCCAGAAAAAAAGCGGCCAGAAAACGGCCGCCCTTTGAAAAATTAACAACTTTCATGAAACGAATCCCTACCCTCTTGTGAAAAAATTGGTGTCAATAAAAAAGCCGGCCCAAGGCCGGCTTGTGCTTCCGGTGCGCGGTGTATGTCAGGCGTCGACCCTGACCTTGGCCTGCTGGGCCACCTGCGCCCACTTCTTTTGCTCCATCTTGATGAAGGCCGCAAATTTTTCGGTGCTGCCGCCGCCGTCTTCGGCGCCATACTGGTCCATCTTTTCCTGCACGTCAGACATGGCCAGTACCTTGTTGACGTCTTCGTTCATGCGTTGGACCATGGCCGGCGGCATCTTTGAAGGGCCCATGAGGCCGTACCACACGGTGGCTTCGAAACCGGGGAAACCGGACTCGGCCATGGTGGGCACATTGGGATGGCCTTTGGCGCGCTTGAGGCGCGTTTGCGCCAGCGCGATGGCCTTGCCGCTTTTGACATGCGGCGTGGCCGAGGTCATGGTTTCAAAGCAGTAGTTGACCTGCCCGCCGATCAGATCGACCAGCGCCGGGCCGGAGCCGCGATAAGGAATGTGCAGCGCAAAAATCTTTGCCTGAAGCTTGAACATTTCCAGTGCAAAGTGCTGGGCCGAACCACCGCCCGCAGAAGCAAAGCTGATCTGGCCGGGTTTGGCCTTGCACAAGGCCACCAGGTCCTTCACGGTTTTGGCGGGCTGGTCGGCATTGCAGATGAGCATGTTGGGCGTGACACCGACCATGCTGATGGGCACGAAGTCGCGGTCTGCGTCGTAGCCGAGCTTGATGCCCAGTGCCGGCGCCAGCGCGTGGCTGTTGATGTGGGCCATCAGCAAGGTGTTGCCGTCACCGGCCTGCTTGGCCACGTAGTCGGCGGCAATCACGCCGGCCGCGCCACTCTTGTTTTCAATGATGACCGAGGTGTTCCACATGGTGGACAGCTTCTGGCCCACCACGCGCGCCAGCGCGTCGGTGCCGCCGCCGGGCGGGAAACCCACCACAATGCGCACCGGCCCACTGGGCAGCGTTTGCGCCCTGAGCATGGGTGACGCCACCATGGCGGCTGTGGCCGCCGTCGCGCTGATAAAGGTTCTGCGTTGCATGGTTTCCCTTTTTGATTCGGTAATTTATGGAATTTTGATGACCGTTTGACGTAACACCCTGCGGTCGTGCGCAGCGAGTGATCAGGCTGCCTTGCGCTGCGGCACCACAGCCGCATGGCTGGAAAAGTGGTCCATGGCGGCTTGCACACCCGATCCCGCGAGTTTGACGCCCGCAAGTTTCAGACCCATTTCACAGCCGCTCAGCGCCGCCATCAGCGTGAGGTCGTTGCAGTCGCCCAGGTGGCCGATGCGGAACATCTTGCCTTTGACCTTGCCCAGGCCGGTGCCCAGTGAGCAGTCAAAGCGTTCGTAAATGATCTTGCGCACTGCGTCGGCGTCGATGCCTTCAGGTGTCATCACGCCGGTCAGCACCGGCGAATACACGGCCGCATCGGCGCACTGGATCTGCAGGCCCCAGGCCTTGACCGCCGCACGCACGCCGACAGCCCAGCGCTGGTGGCGCGCAAACACGGTTTCCAGGCCGTGCTCAAGCAGCATGTCGCAGGCTTCGCTGAGGGCGTACAGCAGGTTGGTGTTGGGGGTGGACGGCCAGTAGCCGGTCTTGTTCATCTCGATGATTTCATCCCAGGCCCAGAAGGCTTTGGGCAGCGTGGCCTTTTTGCTGGCTTCGATGGCCTTGGCCGACACGGCGTTGAAGCTGATGCCGGGCGGCAGCATCAGGCCTTTCTGCGAGCCGCTGATGCTGACGTCAACGCCCCACTCGTCGTGGCGGTAGTCGGCCGAAGCCAGGCCCGAAATGGTGTCAACCAGCAGCAGGGCCGGATGTCTGGCGGCGTCAATCGCCTTGCGCACGGCGGCAATGTTGCTGGTCACGCCGGTGGAAGTTTCGTTGTGCACCACGCAGACAGCCTTGATGCTGTGCTGGGTGTCGGCCTTCAGGCGCTCTTCAATCAGATGGGCCTGGACACCATGGCGCCAGACGTCGGCGCCGGGGTAGCCGATGACTTCGGTTTTGAGGCCCAGGCGCGCAGCCAGCTTTTGCCACAGCGCGGCGAAATGGCCGGTTTCGTACATCAGCACATGGTCACCCGCATTCAGCGTGTTGGAAAGCGCGGCTTCCCAGGCGCCGGTACCGGAGGCCGGGTAAATGATGACGGGTTGTTGGGTCTGGAAGATCTTCTTGATGTCGACCAGCACTTTGAGGCCCAGCGCCGCGAATTCAGGGCCGCGGTGGTCGATGGTGGGCAGGCTCATGGCCCGCAGGACGCGGTCAGGCACCGGCGAAGGGCCGGGAATTTGCAGAAAATGACGTCCGGTGGGGTGAAAGTCAAGCGTCAACATGGCGAAAAACTCCAGAAGTAGGACGCTATTTTTTGCATACAAAATTCATTTGTCAATAGAGCAAAGGGTTACAAATTGATTTGACACCCCTGTTTTTTGCATACAAAATTTGCTTATGGCCGCCGAAATCATTCCCATCCCCCGCGCTGCCCTTCACGAACAGGTGGCGCACCGCCTGCGCCAGATGCTGGTTGAAAACCGCATCCACCCGGGCGCCAAGCTCAATGAGCGCGAACTCAGCGAAGTTTTGAACGTCTCGCGCACACCGCTGCGCGAGGCCATCAAGATGCTGGCCGCAGAGGGCCTGGTCGAACTCTTGCCCAACCGCGGTGCGATAGCGGTGGAACTCACCGAAGCCGACGTGCTGAATACCTTTGAGGTCATGGCCGGGCTGGAGGCGCAATCGGGCGAACTGGCCGCCCAGCGCATCACCGACGATGAGCTGGCCGAAATCAAGGCCATGCACTTTGAAATGATGGCCGCCTACACGCGCCGCGACCTGCCCAACTACTACCGGCTCAACTCCGCCATTCACAGCGCCATCAACGCGGCCGCGAAGAACCCGGTGCTCACCACCACCTACCGGCAGGTCAACGCGCGCCTGCAGGCGCTGCGCTTTCGCTCCAACCAGGACGAAGAAAAATGGAAGTCAGCCGTGAATGAACACGAGCTGATGATTGACGCACTGGCTGCGCGCGACACCGCCGCCATGCGCAAGGTGCTGCTGGGCCACCTGGCCAGCAAGCGCGAAGTCGTGGTCCAGCAACTGCGCGCCGCGGCGGCGCCCGCCAGCACGCCTTCCAGGGCGTGACCTGCAACGTGACCTTTGCCTGGCTTCAGGGCCGGGCCTCAACACCCACACAAAACCCGGATCGCCCGCGATGAACGCCCCCCTTCCACTCAAGATATCCCGGCAGGCCGCGGCCCACGCCTACGACAACGTGGCCCGCATCAGCAATGAAGTTGCCGGCAGGCTTGCGGCACGGCTGGCCGCCGAAACACAGGGCGAAGTGCTGTTTTCGCCGGCCGACCGGGGCCGTTACGCCACCGACGCCTCCATCTACCAGGTCATGCCTGTGGGCGTGTTTGTGCCGCGCACGGCAGACGACGTGAAGGCCGCGCTGGACATCTGCCGCGACATGCAGGTGCCCATCGTGCCGCGCGGCGGCGGCACCAGCCAGTGCGGGCAAACCGTGGGCACCGGCCTTGTCATCGACTACGCCAAGCATGTGCGCAACATCCTGGCGGTGAACCCGCAAGAGCGTACCGCCGAGGTAGAGCCCGGCATTGTGCTGGACCACCTGAATGCCGCCCTGAAAAAACACGGCCTGTGGTACCCGGTGGATGTTTCGACCAGCGCCCAGGCCACGCTGGGCGGCATGGCGGGCAATAACTCCTGCGGCAGCCGCAGCATTGCCTACGGCAACATGGTGCACAACGTGCTGGGTGCCAAAGCCTGGACATCCGACGGCAGCCTGCTGCAGCTGGGCGCTTACGCCGGCAGCAGCGGCAAGGCACGCGAGCTGGGCAGCCACGTGCGTGCGCTGGCCGAGGAGCTGCACCCCCTCATCAAGCGGCGCTGGCCCAAAGTCATGCGGCGCGTGGGCGGCTACAACCTGGACATCTTCGACCCGCAGAGCGAGCGGCCCTACACCAGCGACGGCTCGGTCAACCTGGCGCATCTGCTCATAGGCAGCGAAGGCACGCTGGCGCTGACCCGGTCGCTGACGCTGCAACTGAGCGAACTGCCCCGGGCCAAGGTGCTGGGTGTGGTGAATTTCCCGACCTTTTACCGCGCCATGGATGCGGCGCAATTCATCGTCAAGATCGGCGAAGGCACGCTCACTGCGGTAGAGCTGGTCGACCGCACGATGATTGACCTGTCGCTGCAAAACCCGGCCTTTGCGCCGACGATCCGCAGCGCGCTGATCGGCGATCCGGCGGCCATTTTGCTGGTGGAGTTTTCGGGTGCCAGCAAGGCCGAGCTGTTGCCCAAGCTCAAGCGCCTGGGCGAGTTGATGGGCGACCTGCTGCTGCCCGACTCGGTGGTGGAGATGACCGAGGACGCACCGCAAAAAAACCTGTGGGAGGTGCGCAAGGCCGGCCTCAACATCATGATGAGCCTCAAGGGCGACGGCAAGCCGGTGAGTTTTATCGAAGACTGCGCCGTGCCGCTGCAGCATCTGGCCGCCTACACCGACGCCTTGACCGAGATCTTCAGGAAGTACGGCAGCAAGGGCACGTGGTATGCCCATGCCTCCGTCGGCACGCTGCACGTGCGGCCCATCCTGGACATGCGACGTGAAGGCGCGCCCAAGATGCGCGCGATTGCCGAAGAAGCCTCCGTGCTGGTGCGCAAGTTCAAGGGTGCCTACAGCGGCGAACACGGCGACGGCCTGTGCCGCGGGGAGTGGATCAAGTGGCAGTTTGGCCCGGAGATCAGCCAGGCCTTCGCCGACATCAAGCAATACATGGACCCGGCGGGCTTGCTGAGCCCCGGACGCATGATCAACCCGCCCAAGATGGACGACACGCGGCTGATGCGGTTTCCGCCGGGCTACCGTGTCATTCCCCTGAAGACCGCGCTGGACTGGCGCGCCTGGGACGTGCAGAACGACCCGGCCACCGAAAGAACCAGCGCACCCGGCAGCGGCGGCGACCCGGCCCGCGGCTTTGCCAAGGCCGTGGAGATGTGCAACAACAACGGGCACTGCCGCAAGTTTGATGCCGGCACCATGTGCCCCAGCTACCGCGTGACACGCGACGAACAGCACCTGACGCGCGGACGCGCCAACACACTGCGCCTGGCATTGAGCGGGCAGCTCGACGGGATGAAGGCCGAAGACGCCTTCACCAGCGAGGCTGTAAAGGAAGCCATGGACCTGTGCGTGGGCTGCAAGGGTTGCAAGCGCGACTGCCCCACCGGTGTGGACATGGCCAAAATGAAGGTGGAGTTTTTGCACCACTACAAGCACAAGCACGGCTACACGCTCAAAGACAAGATGGTGGCGTACCTGCCCGACTATGCCCACTGGGCCAGCCGCCTGGCGCCGCTGCTGAACCTGCGCGACAAGGTGCCGGTGCTGGCGGCCTGGAGCGAAAAACTGATGGGCCTGTCGGCCCGCCGCACACTGCCGCAATGGACGCGCCAGACCTTCTGGAAGCGCCTGAACAAACCCGGCGCGGCGTCGAAAGGAAGCATCACGACCGCCAGCCGCGAAGAGGTGCTGGCCGCCGCACGGCCGGTCGTGCTGTTTGTGGACACTTTCAACGGCTACTTTGAGTCAGAAAACGCACTGGCTGCACTGAAGGTGCTGCAGGCCGCCGGCTACACGGTACATGTGGCGGCGAAAACCGAGGCCGACGGCAAGAGCCTGTGCTGCGGCCGCACTTACCTGGCCAGCGGCATGGTAGGCAAGGCCAGAGCCAAGGCGCGCGAGGTGGTGGAAGCCCTGCTGCCCTTTGCCGAAAAGGGCATCGCCATCGTCGGCCTGGAGCCCTCCTGCCTGCTGACGCTGCGCGACGAGATGCTGGTGATGGGCCTGGGCGAAGCGGCGCACACCATCAGCCGCCATGCACTGCTGCTGGAGGAATTTCTGGCGCGCGAGGCGGCCGACGGCAAACTAGACAAGCTCAAGGGCCGGCTGAAAGCGACGGCCCAACCCATCTTGCTGCACGGCCACTGCCACCAGAAAGCTTTTGGCGCGGTCAGCCCCATCATGGATGTGCTCAAGCTGATTCCCGGCGCAAAACCTGAGCTGATCGAGTCAAGCTGCTGCGGCATGGCAGGAAGCTTTGGCTACGAGGCCAACCACTACGAGGTGTCGATGCAGATGGCCGAGCTCAGCCTGCTGCCGGCAGTGCGCAAGCAGCCCGACGCCATTGTGGTGGCCGACGGCACCAGCTGCCGCCACCAGATCAGGGACGGCGCGCAGCGCGAGGCGATTCACGTCGCGGTACTGCTGGCGCAGCAGCTGCGGGGCTGAAGGCGGCCGCCGCACGGCAGGTTTTCAGCACCCGGAACGCTATACTTTTAATAGCTGCTTGCGCTTTACCCTATTGGGCTACAGCCTGTTTTTGCTTGAATATTCCGGTGCAACACATTTCAGCCACGCAAGCGCCTAGACATGCCCCACCACCATGGGCGCATGCCTGAGGTGAAGCGACAGGCCCAGTGCCGCCATGTGGTTGCCGTTGCGCCCGAGGATGGTTTCGGCCAGCGGAAGGAATTCTTCCTCTTCAAAGCGCGCGTGTTTCAGGTAGGCCTGCACCAGCGCCTCCGCCGCTTGCAGGTCCAGCTCTGCCGGCTGGTTTTTTGCCGCCGCTTTCACTGCGGGTTCGAGGTCTTTCCAGATCGATTCGATCTTGCGGTGCTCGGCCACCAGGCGCTTGATCATCGCGCTGACTTTGTCGGCCTCTTCCCCCTTGGCGGCACTGCGCAACACCGCCGGGAACAACTCATTTTCTTCGTCGGCATGGTGGCCTGCCACCGCGTACTTGAAGAGGCTGAGCGTGTGCGAAGCGACGTTGCGCGCTTGCGCCGCCGCGGCCAGCAAGGCCGGCAGCTCGGCGAAAGCCTGCAGCTGGGACACGATACCGAAGTGGCATTGCGAGAAGCCGGCCAGCGGCATGGTGAGGTCAACCAGGCCCGCAGCGGCGGGAGGCGCGGGCAATTCCCCACTGTGGTAGCTGACGTGATGGATGCTCATGGATCTTTCCCCTGGTTAACGGATGCACCCTGCCGGCCAGCCGACCCGGCAACAACCGGGAAGAGCCGGGAAGAGCCGGGAAGAGCCAACCGGACACCGTGCAGCCAGTTTGACTATAGGGAGGCGATCAGGGGCGCTGTTGATCCAGATCAAACAGCCGCCGGTTCCCCCAAAGCCCGTGTCAGAATATCCGGAAATTTATTCCAACAGGGAGGACTTGATGAACCATTTGTGGACGCGCATCTGTGCGCTGGCGGTTGTGCTGTCTTGCGGTGCTGCGATGGCGCAGCCGATGTCGAAAGACGAAGCCGAAAAAATCTGGGCAGAAGCCCGTACAGCAGCCAAGGAAGGCCCGCAGGATATTGCCCTGGCCGACCAGGCGGTGCTGAAGCTGCCGGCCGGCCGCATTTTTGTGCCGCAGCCGCAGGCCGCCAGGCTTCTCAATGCCATGGGCAACCCCGGCAAGGATTCGCGGCTGCAGGGCCTGGTGTTTCCGGCGGCCAACGACTCCTGGTTTGTCACGGTGCGCTTTGAGTCCGCAGGCTACGTGAAAGACGACGACGCCAAGGACTGGAACGCCGACGACCTACTCAAAAGCTACCGCGAAGGCACAGAGGCCTCGAACAGCGAACGCAAGAAGATGGGTTTTCCTGAAATGGAAATTGTCGGCTGGGCCGAAAAACCGGCCTACAACGCCGCCACCCACCGGCTGGTGTGGGCCATGTCCAGCAAGGACCGCGGCGCAGCGCCCGATGCCGCGCAAGGGGTGAACTACAACACCTATGCGCTGGGGCGTGAAGGTTACTTCAGCCTGAACCTGGTGACGGCGCTGAATGATTTGCCGAAAGACAAACCCGTCGCCGCGGAGCTGCTGTCGGCCCTGCAATACAACGACGGCAAACGCTACGCCGATTTCAATTCCAAAACCGACAAGGTGGCCGAATACGGCCTGGCCGCGCTGGTGCTGGGCGTGGCCGCGAAAAAACTCGGCTTCTTCGCCGTCGCCGCGCTCTTTTTTGCCAAATTTGCCAAGGTGATCTTTCTGGCCGTGGCGGGGTTTGGCGCGGTGTTCCTGAAATACTTCAAGCGCAAACCGGCTGCAGCGCCCATGCCGGTCGCGGCCGCCGAGCAGGAGACGGTTCCTGCCGCATTCGGCAGTGCGGCAAACGCGCCAACCACCCCGGCAAAACCTCCCGCACCGCCCACCGCCTGAAAAGCACCTTCGCGTGACGAAACTCCTGCTGCTGCTTTTCACCGGCGCCAAGTTCGGCAAGTTGCTGCTCACGGGCGGCAGCATGCTGATTTCGGTGTTTGCCTACGCGCTGTTGTTCGGCTGGCGCTACGCGGTGGGTTTTGTGGCGCTGCTGTTTGTGCATGAAATGGGCCACTACATTGCGGCGCGGCAGCGCGGCCTCAATGTGGGCGCGCCCACCTTCATTCCGTTTGTGGGCGCCTGGGTAGAGCTCAAGGACATGCCGCATGACGCCGAAACCGAAGCGTATGTAGGCCTGGGCGGCCCGCTGCTGGGCACGATAGGCGCGCTGGCCTGCTATTTTCTGGCGCGCGACCAGGACAGCAATCTGCTGCTGGCGATTGCCTATTCCGGCTTTTTCCTGAACCTCTTCAACCTGATTCCGCTGTCGCCGTTTGACGGAGGCCGCATCACCGCGGTGCTGTCGCCGCGCATCTGGTTTCTGGGGGTGCCGGTGCTGGTGGGCCTGTTCTTCTGGCGGCCCAGCCCCATGCTGATCCTGATGGCGCTGCTGGCCGGGCCGCAGCTGCTGAAGGCCATACGCTACAAATCAGACAGCGAAGAGGCGAAAACCTATTACGCCACCAGTGCGGCCACGCGCTTTGAATACGGCTTTTATTACCTGGCCCTGGCGGCGTTTCTGGCGGTAATGACGCATGACGTGCATGAAATGCTGCGCGGCGTCAGCGGCATCCGGTAAATCGG
The DNA here is from genome assembly GCF_056402835.1 of Polaromonas sp. P3_B4. NCBI lineage: Bacteria > Pseudomonadati > Pseudomonadota > Betaproteobacteria > Burkholderiales > Comamonadaceae > Polaromonas > Polaromonas sp. P3_B4. The sequence goes on along the minus strand of NZ_JBFUGQ010000001.1, from coordinate 927,036 downwards.
GCTGAATGCGCGGCTCGTGTCAGTCCGGCACAAACTTCGCGTTGAAGGTCGCCTCGTCTTCGGGCAGCTCCAGCGTCACCAATTGCCCCATGCGCATGTCGGCGAGGCGGCAGGCGCCGAACAGGCTGTATTTGCCCTTGAGCCCGTAGCTTTCCATGTCGATCAGCATGAAGGAGTGCGGCACAAACACCTGGTGCAGAAAAATCGTACGGTGCCGGTTGCGCGGCGACGGAAAGAGCTTGTATTGCTCGGTGGTGATGCTTTGTGCTGCTGCCATGGTGTGGGTGAGTGAGGGCGGTCGGGGGCTGTCCGGTGTAATGCGTTAACCCTGACTGTAAGCTCTAGCCTTGCAGAGACCTTGCCGCGGCCCTGTTTTTTGCCCACTTATGCCCCAATACCCATGACAGAGCGTCACCCAACCCCCGGAAAAGAAGAAATTGCCCTGCTGGAGCCGTTCGACCGGTTGAGCCTGGGACAGATCCAGGTGGTGGCGACACCGGCCCAGGCCGCCGCAGCGCTGCAGGCCCTGGCTGGCGCCACGGTGCTGGGCTTTGACACCGAGTCGAAACCGACCTTTGCCAAAAACGAGGCCTCTGAAGGGCCGCACATCGTGCAGCTTTCGGCGCTCGACAAGGCCTGGATCTTCCAGCTCGAAGACGCCGAATGCCGCCGCGTGGTCGGGCTGCTGCTGAGCTCGCCTGCCATCATCAAGGCAGGCTTCGGCCTGGGGGACGACCAGCGCCGCATCATCCGCAAGCTGGGCACAGACCTGCAGGGCGTGCTGGACCTGAACGTGGTGTTCCGCGAGCGCGGCTACCGCAAGGACATGGGTGTGCGCGGCGCCGTGGCCGTGATGTTCAACAAGCGCTTCCTCAAGTCCAAGAAGGCCGCCACCTCCAACTGGGCCAATGAAAGGCTGACGGAAGCGCAGATCATTTATGCGGCCAACGATGCCTATGGCGCGCTGCGGGTGTACAAAGCGCTGGGGCTGGGGTAAGCGCGGCCGCAATACGCTACCAAATTGATAGCTGGCTGCGCTTATCCACAAAGGGTTTCAACCGCTTTTTACTTAAAAACCCTGACGGCGAAAATTGTCTTTATCTTTAGAAGGAAACAACCATGAAAACACTGCTCCCCCTGCTCGCCTGCGTCCTGATGTCCGGCTGCGCCGCCGAACTGGTCAGCGTCAATGACAAACTGATTGTGGTCAAAGCCCGCCCGTCGAAACTGGGCGAAGCCACCGACATCGCTGAAATGGAATGCCAGAAGCGCGGCCTGCACGCCCGGCTGGTGACAAAGCCGACCCCCGAGCAGTACGGGTTTGAGTGCGTGCGCTGAGCCACGCATCCACGCTGCAAATCGAAGAAAACGAGGAGATGGCATGCAACAACTTCTGAAGTTCTGCAGGATCTTTTGGCTGCTGCTGCCCGTGCTGGTGTGGCCCGGCGGCGCCGCGTGGGCGGCCGACATTCATGTGATGACCTCGGGCGGCTTTACCGCCGCCTACAACGAGCTGGTGCCGGCCTTTGAGCGTGCAACCGGGCACAAAGTCATCACGGCGTATGGCGCTTCCATGGGCGACGCACCGGATGCCATTCCGAACAGGCTGGCGCGCAAGGAGCGGGCCGACATCGTGATCCTGGCGGCGCCGGCGCTGGATGCGCTCATCAGCCAGGGCAAGGTGCAAGCCGGCAGCCGGGTGGACCTGGTGCGCTCCCTGATCGGCATGGTTGTACGCGCAGGTGCGCCCAAGCCTGACATCAGCACGGTCGACGCGCTCAGGCGCACGCTGTTGGACGCCCGGTCCATTGCCTACTCGGCCAGCGCGAGCGGTGTCTATATCTCGACCGAGCTGTTCCAGCGCCTGGGAATTTCCGCGCAGGTTGCGGGCAAGAGCACCAAAATACTCAGCGAGCGGGTGGGCACCGTGGTGGCCCGCGGCGATGCCGAACTGGGCTTCCAGCAGGTCAGCGAACTGCTTCCGGTTCCGGGCATCGACTACGTGGGGCCACTGCCGGATGAAGTACAGCGCGTCACCGTGTTTTCAGCGGGCATTGCCACCGATGCTGTCGAGCAGGATGCCGCACGTGCATTGATTCGTTTCTTTACCACTGCGGCGGCCGCGCCCGTCATCCGGAAAACCGGGCTGGAACCCATTACGCCTCGGTAATAGCGGGTATCAGGGGTAGTAGAGTTGCTCCAGCCGCGCGGCCTCGGTGTAGATCGACGGCAGCGTGATGTTGCGGGCACGCAGGGCGGCAGCGCGCAAACCCACGCTGTAGCGCGCGTCCTGGCCCGGAAGCGGTGGTGCACTGGCGGGTTTTGCCTTCAGCCAGGCCAGGGCGTCGGCGGCAGCGATTTCCCCCATCGACTTGGCGGACGGCGCCACACTGAGCCCCCCGCCCTGCTGAACGTATTCAATATCGACCCCCAGCGGCAAGGGCGCGGCATTGGCTTCGAGCCACTTGATCACCTCGGCATCGGGCACCACGCCGGCCGCTGCGGGCCCGGCACGCAAACTGCCGTGCGAGAGCACCAACACCACATCGGCCTTGCCGTCCATGGCCTTGGTGGCAGCCTGCCAGGCGGGCAAATCGCCCAGTGTGTGGGTAGCCACCACGCTGTGCGGCGCCCAGTTGAAAGCCTCGACCTGCCTGAGCTGACCCTGGCTGGTGGGGCCGGCGTCGCCCAGCACCGCCACACGTACGGGCTGGCCCTTTTTGACGTGCTGCAGCAAGTCGCGCATGGCGGCCAGCGGCAGGCGCTCGGCGACACCGGTGACGTTGGCTGCGCCCACGTAGCCGTACTCTGCGGGCTCATGGTCTATGGCGGCGAACACCACCCTGGGACGGCCCTGCCCGGCGAAGCGGCGCATCACGTATTGCTGGGCTTCGTCGTCTACGGCAATCACCAGGTCGGGGTTGAACTGCTCAATGGCGCGCAGGCCTTCTTTTGCGGCGTCCTGGCGATGGTCTTCATCGGGAAGGCGGTCTATGCCGAGGTAATGCCAGCGAACAGTCAAGGGCTGCCTGTTTTTGTCCAGGACATGGCGTATGCCTTCGTCCATCTTGCCGACGGTGGTGGAGCTTCGGTCCGAGCTGTGCAGCACCAGCACCCGCGGCTTGGACAGGTTGAACATGCCCAGCAGCAGCAACGCGACAAGAAGGGCCGCACCCGTCAGGACGGCGAGGGTTCCATTTTTCATACCAGGCCCAGCCATTCCCAGTAAGGGATCGAGAGATAGGCCGCCAGCAGGCGCGCCAGGTTCATCCAGTGGTTATAGCGCAGGAAATCGGTGTGTTTGTAGTAGCGGTCCAGCCCGCTGCCCATGACCTGCAGGTACTGCGAGCTTTGGTAGGGCATGAACCAGATGTCGCTGAACATCGCAGTCAGGAAGACCACGACCCAGGGGTTGATGAACTGCGCCTGCCCGATCGGCAGAAGGATGACCGCAGCCACGATCATGCCGGCGGTGATCGGCAGCACCAGGCGCAGCAGCAGCGTGACCACCAGCGCGACCGGAATGAACCAGACCATTTTGCCGCCGACGAAATCAAACATGTTGCCCGCCGAATGGGCCAGTGCGGTGTCCAGCCCCAGGTAGCTGATGGCGCGGCTCAGGCCGTCGAGGCTGAGCAGAAAGAAAATCATCGGCCAGTCGATCTTCTGCTGGAAGTCTTTCTTGCTCAGCAAGCCCATGAGCAGCAGGCCCACCAGCAAAAAGGCCGCCAGCCACGCAGGAGAAATCTGGTGCCAGCCGGCGGTGCCGGCGCCCAGCAGGAAAAACAGGAAACCGGTGAGCGCGGCTTTTTCGGGCCGGGTGACGTCGCCCAGCAAGGCCAGCTGGCGCTTGAGCCTTTCCTTGGGCAAAGCGGCCTGGGCCGTGCGCCCAAAACACAGGCGCACCACCACCAGGTGCATGGCCGTGACAGTGAGCGCGGCCACGCCGGCAGCGGCAAACCAGAACAGGCCCTGGAACTGGTCCTGCAGTTGCACGGGCAGCATGCCGAAAGCCGTCAGGTTGGACGACTTGCTGGTCAGCAGCATCGGCGAGAACAGCATGGCGCCGGAAAACGTGGCGGCCATCAAGGCCGTGGCGGACTTGCTGTGCGCCGGCAGGTTGAGGCCTTCGATCATGTCGCGGTAAAACGGCAGCACCAGCGACAGCCGCGCATTGCCAGAAGGCATGATGGGCGACAGCAGGTAACCCGACAGCAGCAGCGCCGCCTGGTGCCAGAACGGCGTGTCGGGCAGGCGTATCAACAACCACAGCATGAAGCGGTAGCTCAGGCCCGAGGCGGAAATCACGGCGGCCAGCGCATAGACACCGACCAGCGTGGTGAGCGTTCGCGACGAAAACCCCGCCAGTGCGACTTCGTAGGGCACAAGGCCCACGATCAACACCGCGGTAATGGCCACCAGCGGCGGCACGAACTCATCGGCCAGGTTGAACAGCCACATCAGCACCGTGGCCGACAGGATGGCCAGGAACAACGAGGCCTCTACCACCAGCCCGGCCATGCCGGAAAGGAAATAAATCGCGGGCGGCACCAGCACCACACCCAGCCAGCCGACAAGCTCGCGCCGGGAAATGGGTTTGGCCGGCTTTTTGGCGGCGGGCTTGCCGGGGGCCGGCGCAAGAAAGGACTCGCCGCCCACATAACCCATCAGCGTCAGCCAGGCCTTGTTGCGCAAGGCGGGCGATTTTGCAACCAGCTCGGCCAGGGCGTCGCGCGGAACCTGCACCGCCCTGACCCGCGTGGCGGCCGTGACGCTGCACAGATAATTGGCCGTGTCGCAGGCGGCTTCTTCACCGCAGCGCATACCGGGCAGCACCACAGTACGGCCGGCCGGCGTGGTCAGCTGCAGCTCGCCGGCTTCGATCACGTATAGATATTCGGCCGGCGCGCCTTTCTCGTATAGCGTGTCGCCGGCGGCGAATTCGAGCGTGTGCAGGCTGCCGAGCAGGCGTGCAAGCTGGCTGCCGGACAGGTCGGCGAACAGCGCGTCGCCACGCAAAAGCGCCAGGATGTCGGCGTCGGGGATGGCAGCGGAAATGACGGAGGAAACAGGCATGGATTCCCGGACCTACAGTGAGGTGACGGTAAGAATCCGCAGGGGCATCGGCATGGAACCTCCTCCTTTAGCTATTGTATTGATAGCTGCTTGCGCCCGGCTTGATTGGCCTGCAGCTGTTTTCTGCCATTAAATCACCGTTTCCCCGAAAACGGCCGCCGGAAAACCCTAGGAGACCACTGCGCCGTGGCCACTCGATATGACCGGAAGGCTTGCGAGCTTCTTCAGGCCTTAAAAATCCCCACTGCCGCCACTGGCCAGGCTTTCGAACTTGGTAATGCGATTCAGGAAGGCCAGCTTGACCGTGCCCGTCGGGCCGTTACGCTGTTTGCTGATGATGACCTCGGCGACACCGGGCTCCTTGCAGGCCTCTTTGGTGTAGTACTCGTCACGGTAAATGAACATGATGATGTCGGCGTCCTGCTCGATGGCGCCGGACTCGCGCAGGTCGCTCATCATGGGGCGTTTGTCGGTGCGGGACTCGACGCCGCGGCTGAGCTGCGACAACGCGATCACGGGGCACTGCAGCTCTTTGGCCAGCATTTTCAGGCCACGTGAGATTTCGCCGACGGCCGTGGCGCGGTTCTCGTCTGCCATGCCGCCGGATACGCTCATGAGCTGCAAATAGTCGACCACGATCAGGCCGAGCTTGCCGCACTGGCGGGCCAGGCGGCGGGCGTTGGCGCGCAGCTCGCTCACCGTGAGGCCGGGAGTCTCATCGATGTGCAAAGAGACGGTGCGCAGCTTTTCAATGGCCTCGGTCAGGCGCGGCCATTCTTCGTCCGTCAGGGCACCGGTGCGCAGATGGGTCTGGTCGATGCGGCCGATGGAGCCGACAATACGCACGGCAAGCTGCGAGGCGCCCATTTCCATGGAGAACACGGCAACGGGCAGACCTTCGAGCAAGGCAACGTTTTCGGCGATGTTGATGGCCAGTGCAGTTTTGCCCATGGAGGGGCGCGCCGCCAGAATCACCAGGTCACCAGCCTGGAAGCCGGACGTCATGCGGTCCAGGTCGTAGAAGCCCGTGGGCACGCCGGTGACATCCTGCGGGTTCTCGGCCATCTCGGTGACGCGATCGAGCAGGCTCACGACCAGCGTATCCATGCTCTGGAAGCCTTCTTTCATGCGCGAGCCCTGCTCGCCGATCTTGAAGATCTTCTGCTCTGCTTCGTCGAGGATGGTCGCGACGTCTTTGCCCTGCGGGTTAAAGGCGTTGGTGGAAATCTCGTCCGAGGCGGACACCAGTTTGCGCAGGATGGAGCGCTCGCGCACGATTTCTGCGTAGCGGCGAATGTTGGACGCGCTAGGAACGTATTGCGCAAGGGAATTGAGGTAGCTCAGGCCCCCTACTTCGTCGGCCTTGCCCTGGTTTTGCAGGTGCTCGTACACCGTAATGATGTCGGCCGGCTTGGAGGCGTTGATGAGCGCGCCCACGGCGGCATAGATCAGCTTGTGTTCGGAGCGGTAGAAGTCCTGGTCGGTCAGCAGGTCGCCCACACGGTCCCACGCGCCGTTGTCGAGCAGCAGGCCGCCCAGCACGCTGGATTCACCCTCGATTGAGTGCGGCGGAATGCGCAGCTGGGCGATCTGGCGGTCGGGGCTGTAGCCGGGATCGTCATAGGTGGAAAGTACGGCGGACATGGGTTTCCTTGAGAGACTGAAATACTAAGCCCGCTACGAAAAACCGCTGTGGACAAAGTTGTGAATAAGCGTTGGAAATTCGGTGTAAATACACCCGGAGCTTGTGTATAGCCAATCGATATGAACAGCCATGAAAAAAGCCGCTCGGCGAGCGGCTTTTTTGCGGAGGGCGAAAACGCTTAAGCGGTTTCGCCGTACACGGTGACGGTGATGTCCACTGCCACGTCGGTGTGCAGGGCAACGGTCACGGCGTGGTCGCCAACAATCTTCAGCGGACCGTTAGGCATGCGGATTTGCGACTTCAGCACAGGGAAGCCCTGCTTGGTCAGCTCGGCCGAGATGTCATGGTTGGTGACGGAGCCGAACAGGCGGCCGTCAACACCGGCTTTTTGCGTGAGCTTGACGGTGGTGCCGCCGAGCTTTGCGCCCTGGGCCTGCATTTCGGCCAGCTTGGCTGCTGCAGCTTTTTCGAGTTCGGCGCGTTTGGCTTCGAATTCGGCCTTGTTGGCTTCCGTGGCGCGGCGTGCGCGGCCCGAAGGGATCAGGAAGTTGCGTGCATAGCCGTCTTTGACCTTGACGATTTCGCCGAGGTTACCGAGGTTCACGACTTTGTCGAGCAGAATAATTTGCATGGTCGTGCTCCTTACAGGCTACGGTGCTGGTCGCTGTAAGGCAGCATCGCGAGGAAGCGAGCGCGCTTGACGGCGGTGTTGATCTGGCGCTGGAAAATCGCGCGCGTGCCGGTCAGGCGAGCGGGGATGATTTTTCCGTTTTCGGCTACGAAATCGCGCAGGGTGTCGATGTCTTTGTAGTCGATTTCTTCAACGCCAGCGGCTGTGAAGCGGCAAAAACGCTTGCGCTTGAACAGCAGTGATTGGGTATTGCGCTTGGGGCGCTTGTCTTTGTTGAAACGTTTTGGTCCGGGCATGATGGACTCCTTAAATGGGGTTCGGTATTTGCTCTACCTTGTGCAGAGCCTGGATATGAAAAACAACACCTTTGCTGGTGCGCGCATTGATGAGAAAACCGGTGAACCTGAAGGGTTTGCCTAGCGGGGATTTGGCTGATTGCTCAGCCAGCGCTCCGAAGGCCACCGCCCTTACCGTCAACTTGACCTGTCTGGTGACTCCGGCTTCGACGATTTCGGACTCGTGTTCGAGGACGAAATTGGCGGCGGGGATTCCAGCGGGCGTGTAGCGAAGAGGACTTGCCTCGGCGATACAGGCGGTCAGTTCAACGTGGTTCACTGCGGGCTCTTGCTCAAAAGCAGATGCGCAGCAGCGAGGCGTTCAACAGCATGGTGGCTATTAAGCCGCATACTCCTGCTGTTGGGCCTTACGGGCTTCTTCCCTCTCGACGTTGCGCATCATGAGGGACGGGCCGGTTTCGGCTTTCTTCTTCACCACGGTCAGGTGGCGCAGCACGGCATCGTTGAACTTGAACGCGTGTTCAATTTCTTCCATCACGGCCTGGCTGGCTTCGATGTTGATGCAGAGGTAGTGGGCCTTGGCCAGTTTCTGGATCAGGTACACCAGCTGGCGGCGGCCCCAATCTTCGACACGGTGCACTTTGCCACCGCCGGCGGTGATCATGCCCTTGTAACGTTCCAGCATGGCTGGGACTTGCTCGCTTTGATCCGGATGGATCAGCAAGACGATCTCATAGTGACGCATAAACTCTCCTTGTGGTTAATTGAAGCTGCCCCAGCGTCGTTAAGGGTGCAGCAAGGCGAAGCCCATGATTATAGCCTGAAGACTTGTTCGGATGCCAGTTTGGCCTGGCCAGCGACCTGCAAACCCAAGAAATCGCAGCTTTTGGGGTAGTTTCCCCCTGCTTCAAAGCGCTGGCACCAGCACCGGGCACAGCCGGGTAGAACCCACGCAATGACCCATGCAATGAAGCTCTTTGGCTGATTGTTACTGCGTGTTAATCTCCCGCCAGATCCGGATGCGCTGGACTACAACCATCCCGCACCCGCCTACCTACGCCGTCGACATGCAACTGCCTCACGCGCCAGCAAGCCTTTCAGGCCGGCATGCGACCTATGCGGTCTGGCTGGTATACGGCCTCCTGTTGCTCTGCCTTGGCCTGATTTTCAAGCCCTTTTTCCCTCTGGACAGAGGATGGCTGGGTCATGACTACTCGCTGATGTTGCCCAACTGGCTGGATGGGCACATCTGGTTTTCCACGAACGGATTGAGCACCCCATGGTTTACACCGTCATTCTGTGCCGGTCAGCCCTTTTTTCCTGATCCGCAGTCCGCTTTTTATTCGTTTCCACAGTTACTGGCCATATTGGCCGGACCGATCAACGCCGCATATCTGTTGCTGTGCCTGAGCGCGAGCCTGATGTTCTGGGGCGGTTATCTGCTGGCGCGCAAGGTCTTTTTAACCGGGCCCCTGGCGGCAGTATTGGTGGGCGGCTTGCTGATGTTCAACGGGTTTCTTCCACATCGGATCATCATCGGGCATGTCGGCTTCCATGGGCTTGCCCTGGTGCCTTGGCTGGCCTTACTGCTCCTGCTGCCTATCCGCTCGCGACTCGATCAGGCCGGGATATCAGTGCTGGCGGGGGTTGTGCTTGCCTATTGGGTGCATTCCGGCCTCAGCACTCTGATGCTCGCGGGGGGCCTCGCTGTTTTCGTGATCGGTCTGCTGCATTGCATGAACGCCGGTGACCTCCGGCAGTTTATGGCGAGGGGATTGATTGCCAGCGTCGTCGGCTTGGCGCTTTCGGCGTCCAAGCTGATGGCAACCTTTTCCTTTCTTGCCCTTTTTCCTCGTACTTTTTATCCGCTGCCGGGCGCACCTTCATGGCATGAAGCGGCGGGAATGACCGTCGCAGCACTTTTTCTGGAGTCCCAGCAGGCCTACCAGATCGGCAAGGCTTCCATGACCAACCTGCAGGCCACGCAATCGCCGCACGAGTGGGCCTTCAACTTCGGGATGGCGAGCGCCGTTTTACTGGTTTGCCTTATGGTTGACAGGATTCGCCGAGCAACAACGGCATTTCGGCTTCCGGGCTGGCGTCAATTTCTGTTGGGCTCTGCCTTGCTGCTGAGCCTGGCCGTGCCTTTGGCACTTAACTACTTTGATCCGCGGTGGAATGCCTTCCTGAAGACGCTGCCCATCGTCAACTCGGCCAGCACGCTGGTACGCTGGCTGGTGGTGTACATCACCATTTTCGCCGTCGGTATGGGCTTGCTGCTGCAACGCGCGACCTGGAAACGCTGGAAAAGCCTGGCCGTGGCAGCCTGCCTCACGGCAACAGTGGCGCAGTCAGCGCTTGAAGGCCGGGAGTTCTATTCGTGGCAGGGATATGACCCCCGCAGTGTGGTAATCGCTGAAAAAAAATTACGGGACGGCACATTTGCCGCTGGAATCCGGGAACTCGGAAGCCGTGCAGACATGCAGACCGAGACGGGCATTCTGCAAGTGACATCCAACAACCTCCTGGCTGCAGGCAAGTCGGCGCTATTTTGCTATAACCCCGTTTTCGGCTACAGCCTGGAGAAATTCTCAGCAGAAGGCCTGACAACAGGGCCAGTTCTTGCCGAGCACAACGGTTTCCTGAACCTGAAAAACCCGGCCTGCTACGTCTACCCAAAAGAAAACAACTGCAAACCAGGCGATCTTTTCCGTGCAGATCAACGCGAGGAAGCCCAGAAATTCGCAAACTACAAGCCATTTGCTTTCAATTTCTCGGCACGCCAGGAAATGGCCAACCGGCTGTCGTATATCGCCTGGGTCTCGTTTGGGCTGCTCATGCTGGGATGGCTGGCTGCTACGCTTTGGCGTTGGCGCACGGCGCCCCGACAATCCAGGCAGCCAAACCACGTGGCTTGAGCTTTTTCAGAGACGTTTCAGGTCCGGATAGCGAATGTATTCCACCAGTTCCTGGACTTTCTGGCTGGGTGGCGGGGTGAGCAGGCTCACCAGCACAATCACCGCAAAACCGACCGGAACGCCGAAAAGCCCGGCCGAAATCGGGTCTATGCCCCACCACAGCTGCACCGGCGAGGTAATGCCGAAGGTGGCGCGCAGCCAAGCTTGGTTGGTGAACATGTAATACGAGGTTACGCCAAGGCCCGACACCATGCCCAGCACGGCCCCGATGCCGTTGGCGCGCTTCCAGAAGATCCCCAGGCTGAGCGCCGGGAAGAACGAGGCGGCGGCAAACGAGAACGCGGCCGACACCAGAAACAGGATGTCCGCCGGCTTTTGCGCCGCCACATAGGCCGCCAGCAAGGCCACGATCAGCAGCAATATCTTGGACACCGTCACCCGGCTCACCGTTGATGCATTGGGGTCGATCATCTTGTAATAAAGGTCGTGGCCCAGCGCATTGGCAATCGTCAGCAGCAGGCCGTCGGCGGTGGAAAGCGCGGCAGCCAGCCCACCCGCCGCCACCAGGCCTGAAATCACATACGGCAAGCCTGCCAGCTCGGGCGTCAGCAGCACCACAATATCGCCGCCTATGTTCATCTCATTGAGCTGCAGGATGTTGTCCTTGTTGATATCGGTGACCGACAGCAACGAAGGGTCCACCCTCGTCCAGGAATGCACCCAGGCGGGCAGCTGGTCAAACGGCATGCCCACCAGCACGGTGAATATCTCGTACTTCACCAGCACGGCCAGTGCCGGTGCGGTGAAATAAAGCAGGAAGATACAAACCAGCGACCAGGTGACTGATTGCCGCGCTTCCCGCACACTGGGCACGGTGTAATAGCGCATGAGGATGTGCGGCAAGGCCGCCGTGCCCACCATGAGGCAAAAAACCAGCGCCAGAAAATTGCGGCGCGAAGTGTCGTAAGTCTCCTGCTCTTTCGGGGTCCCGTCCGGGTTGCCTGAGAACTGGGCCGCGTGGGCGGGCATGCCGTTAAGCGGCTGGGTTTTGACGTCCGCAGCGGCCCTGGCCGCCGTCCAGGCCTTGACGGCTGCGGCCTCGTCCCGGGGCATACCGGCCATCGCCCTGGCGGCCGATGAAATTTCAGCCACGGATGCATTGCCGCTTTTGAGCTGCTCCATTCGTTTGGCGGCGGCCAGCTTGTCGGCGGCCAGCGACTCGGCGGGGTGCTCCAGCCTGCCCGACAGCGCTTCCGAGCGCTGCCGGAACAGCTCGCGCACCTGCAACTCTTTGGGGTCGGCCGTCAGCTCTTTCTCCTTGGCCGTGACCTTTTCAAGCTGAAAGCCATAAACCAGTTGCGGTACCGGCACGCCCGTCTGCTTGACCGACAGCCAGATCACCGGAATGAGATAGGCCACCACCAGGATGATGTACTGGGCCACCTGCGTCCAGGTCACCGCGCGCATGCCGCCCAGGAACGAGCACACCAGAATGCCGCCCAGCCCCAGGAAGATACCCAGCTCGAACGCGATGCCGGTCAGGTAAGAGGTGATCAGGCCGACGCCGTAAATCTGCGCCACCAGATAGGTGAAGGAACACAGAATAGCCGCCGCCACGCCGATGAGCCGCGGCAGGCGCCCGCCGTAGCGCTCTCCCAGAAAATCCGGAATGGTGAACTGACCGAACTTGCGCAGGTAAGGCGCCAGCACCAGCGCCACCAGGCAGTAGCCGCCTGTCCAGCCCATGATGAAGGCCAGCCCGCTGTAACCCGTGAGGTAAAGCGTTCCCGCCAGGCCAATGAAGGAGGCCGCCGACATCCAGTCGGCGCCGGTGGCCATGCCGTTGTAGACCGCCGGCACGCGCCGCCCCGCGACATAGTATTCGGAGGCGTCGGTGGTGCGGCTCATGACGCCTATGCCCGCATAAAGGCCGATGGTGGCCAGCAAAAAGGCCGTACCTATCCAGAGGCGCGGCAGGCCCGCACGTTCCAGAAGCGCCAGGACGACCACAAACACCACCAGGCCCAGCGTGTACCAGCGGTAGATGCGGTCCAGCTGCTTTTTGAACTGCTGGCTCGAGAGCATGACCCCGTCGCGCGAACCAAAAAAGCCGCCCATTCAGTCCTCGTCCGCCACGTCATGCTCGATGTCGAGCCGGTTCATGTACCAAGCATAAAACCCGACAATGAGGCAATACACCACCAGGGCGCCCTGCGCGCCCATCCAGAAGCTGAAAGGCCAGCCAAAAAAAGTGAAATTCAGCGCCCGCGCGAAGTAGCTCACGCCGAACGTGACACTGAACCAGATCAGGAGCAGCGCAGCCGTCACAACCAGGTTCTTGCGCCAGTAACGGCGGTGACTCTCAGTGGGCTGCATGGGCTGCCTCGCCGGTGACCGCAAAAACGGCCTCGTTCTCGCGCTCGAACTGGGCCGCCACACGCGGCTCAAAGCGACTCAGGTGTGCAATCACCTTGCGCGCCTTGGCGGGCTGGCCCAGCGCCACCCACACCTGCGCGAGCCGATACCAGCCGTAAGGGCTCAAAGGCTGCAGGGCTGTGTTCTTTTTCAGGGCCTCGGCGGCTTCCTCAAACCGGTGCGCGTGAATGTGCACCAGCGCCAGGCCATACCAGGCCTGGTCCAGGCGCGCGTCCAGCACCACCGCGCGTTCAAAGGCCGGCCCGGCCTCGTCATGGCGCTCCGCCTGCTGCAACACGTAACCCAGGTTGAACCAGCCTGCCGCCTGCCCGGGCCTGACAGCGGTCAGTTGCCGAAGGCTGGCAATGGATTCCTGCGTGAGCTGGAGCTGCGCCGCCACATGGCCGCGGCTGGCCAGCGCATAAGGGTCTGCGGGGCGCAATTGCAGCATCTGATCAAAGACGGCCAGCGCGGCAGACCGTTTGGCGCAGGCGAGCAAAAGCAGTGCACGTGTTTTCAGAAAACCATATTGGAGGGTGTTCCTTATTTGCCCTATTTGCACAGCGCCACTCCGATCTCCAGGCAGATGCGGATTTTGGCAATGGCAGCGGCAGCCCACACCAGCAGCAGCACCAAAAAAGCCACCAGCGGCAGGTGACGGTCCATCACCACCTGCGGAGATATCCAGCGTGCTGCCTTGACCCAAGGCAAGCCCACCAGCTGGAGCACACGATAAAACGGATTGCTGCCCTTGGCTGCGCCTGCCAGCAGGCCTACCGCCCATTGGCCGGCCAATGCAAGCAGAGCGATTTCAGTGAGCAGTTTGACGGTAGTGGCGACGGCAAGCATGGCTCATGGCAAACAGATGAAGGGATTAAGGGATGAAGGCAACAATTCCGATTGTCATCGGAGGCCTTGCCAATTGGCTTACCGGTAAACCTTCTGCCACCGGGGGTTTTCCCGTGGTCATCCAGTTGAAGCGCGCGAAAAAAATGCGCTGCGGATCTCTCCACAGCGCACCGTTTCAATTCATGTCAGCCGTCTTCAGTTGGCCAGTTGCTTCCAGGTGGCGATCACCGTATCAGGGTTCAGCGAGATGGAGCCAATGCCCTCGTCCTTCAGCCACTGCGCAAAGTCCGGGTGGTCGCTGGGGCCCTGGCCGCAGATGCCGACGTATTTGCCTTGCTTGCGGCAGGCCTGGATGGCCCGGCTCAGCATGGCCTTGACAGCAGGGTCGCGCTCGTCGAAGTCCTGGGCCAGGATGTCCAGGCCCGAATCGCGGTCCAGGCCCAGCGTGAGCTGGGTCAGGTCGTTCGAGCCAATCGAGAAACCATCGAAGAATTCAAGGAACTCATCGGCCAGGATGGCGTTGCTCGGCACTTCGCACATCATGATCACGCGAAGGTCTTTTTCGCCGCGCTTGAGGCCGTGCTGCGCCAGCAGGTCCGTGACCTTCTTCGCCTGGCCCAGGGTGCGGACAAACGGCACCATGACCTCAACGTTGACCAGGCCCATGTCGTCGCGCACGCGCCTGAGCGCTTCGCACTCCATCGCAAAAGCTTCACCGAAATCAGGGCTGAGGTAACGCGATGCGCCGCGAAAACCAAGCATCGGATTTTCTTCTTCGGGCTCGTAGCGTGAGCCGCCGATCAGCTTGCGGTATTCGTTGGACTTGAAGTCCGACAGACGCACGATCACCGGCTTGGGCCAGAAGGCCGCTGCGATGGTGGCCACGCCTTCGGTCACCTTGTCGACATAGAAGGCACGCGGCGAGGCATGGCCGCGTGCCACGCTTTCCACCGCCTTTTTCAGGTCGGCATCCACGTTGGGGTAATCAAGAATCGCCTTGGGGTGCACGCCGATGTTGTTGTTGATGACAAATTCCAGCCGTGCCAGGCCAACGCCGTGATTGGGGATCTGGCAGAAATCAAACGCCAGCTGCGGGTTGCCGACATTCATCGTGATCTTCAGGTCGATAGGCGGCATCTCACCGCGCTGCACTTCCGTCACTTCGGTCTCCAGCAGGCCGTCATAAATGTTGCCGGTATCGCCCTCAGCGCAGCTCACGGTGACGAGCATGCCGTCCTTCAGCGTTTCGGTGGCGTCGCCGCAGCCGACCACGGCCGGGATACCCAGCTCGCGCGCGATGATGGCGGCGTGGCAGGTGCGCCCGCCGCGATTGGTCACGATGGCACTGGCGCGCTTCATCACCGGTTCCCAGTTCGGGTCAGTCATGTCGGTCACCAGGATGTCGCCGGCCTGCACCTGGTCCATGTCCTTGATGTCGTGGACGATGCGGACCGCGCCTGTACCGATCTTCTGGCCAATCGCCCGGCCTTCCGCCAGCACGGTACCGGTACCCTTGAGCTTGTAGCGCTGCTCTGCCTTGCCCTTGGACTGGCTCTTGACGGTCTCGGGACGCGCCTGCAGGATGTAGAGCTCGCCGTCGATGCCGTCCTTGCCCCACTCGATGTCCATCGGGCGGCCGTAATGCGCTTCGATGATCAGCGCATAGCGGGCGAGCTGCTCAACGTCGGTGTCGGTCAGTGAATAGCGGTTACGCAGCTCGGTCGGCACATCAGTGGTCTTGACCAGCTTGCCGCCGGCTTTTTTCTCGTCGGCGCTGGTGAACTCCATCTGCAGCAGCTTGCTGCCCAGGTTGCGGCGAATGACGGCGCGTTTGCCCGCTTTGAGTATGGGCTTGTGCACGTAAAACTCGTCGGGGTTGACGGCGCCCTGCACCACCGTTTCACCGAGGCCGTAGCTGGAGGTGATGAACACCACGTCTTCAAAGCCGCTTTCGGTGTCGATGGTGAACATCACGCCGGCTACGCCCTTGTCGCTACGCACCATGCGCTGGATGCCAGCGGACAGCGCCACGTCGGAATGGGCAAAGCCCTGATGCACCCGGTAGCTGATGGCGCGGTCGTTGTACAGCGAGGCGAACACCTCTTTCATCTTGTGCAGCACGTCCTCGATGCCGACGACGTTCAGGAAGGTTTCCTGCTGGCCGGCAAACGACGCGTCCGGCAAGTCCTCTGCCGTGGCGGATGAGCGCACCGCAAAGCTGGCCTGGGCATTGCCGGCGCTGAGGGCGGCAAAACTGTCGCGAACGGCTTTTTCCAGATCGGCCGGGAAAGGCTGGGCTTCAACCAGCTTGCGGATTTTGGCGCCGGCTTCGGCCAGCGCGCGCACATCATCGGTGTTGAGCGTGTCCAGCACGCCGTTGATTTTTTTGTCGAGGCCGTCATGCGCCAGGAACACGCGAAAGGCGTGGGCCGTAGTGGCAAATCCGGTGGGAACACGAACCCCGTTGGGGCCGGTCGGCAGTTGCGAAATCATTTCGCCGAGGCTGGCGTTCTTGCCGCCGACAGACTCGACGTCTGTCATCCTCAGGTTTTCAAACGGTACGACCAGGGCGGTCGCCTCAAACAGCTTGGACATGAAAATACTCCGGGAGGTTTAAAAACCGTGGAATTCACCATGCGCGGCAAGCAACCTTGTTGTTGTTGGAAGGGGTTGTGGCGGGGCATGATGTGACAAACTGGATAATTGCCACGATTGTAGGGGCCTCGGGCCCGGCGTGCCGTGTCAGGCTTTCACCCGGCTTTCAACCAGCGAAACCCTTATTTTCCTTCCCTGTCCCTCATTTATCCCCTTCCCATGTCCCAACGCACCGTGTTTTTCATCTCCGACGGCACCGGCATTACCGCGGAAACCTTTGGTAACGCCATCCTGGCGCAGTTTGAATTCAAGCCGCGCCACGTGCGCCTGCCTTTTATCGACAGCGTGGACAAGGCCCACCAGGCGATCCGGCAGATCAATCACACCGCCGAAGTCGAGGGCAAACGCCCCATCGTCTTCACGACGCTGGTGAACATGGAGATCCTCGCCGTCATCAAGGCCCACTGCAACGGCATGCTGCTGGACATGTTCGGCATGTTTGTGGCGCCGCTGGAGGGTGAGCTGGGCATCAAGTCCAACCACCGGGTTGGCCGGTTTTCAGATGCCTCCAAGAGCAAGGAATACGACGACCGCATCGAGGCGATCAATTTCTCGCTGGCGCATGACGACGGCCAGAGCAACCGCGACCTGGCCGGTTCGGACGTGATCCTGGTGGGCGTGAGCCGCAGCGGCAAGACGCCGACCTCGCTCTATCTGGCCATGCAGTACGGCCTGAAGGCCTCCAACTACCCATTGATCCCCGAAGATTTCGAGCGCCGCCAGCTACCGCCGGCGCTGGTGCCACACCGCAAGAAGATCTTCGGGCTGACCATCGCGCCCGAGCGCCTGGCGCAGATCCGCAATGAACGCCGGCCCAACTCCAAATACGCCAGCCTGGAGAACTGCCGCGACGAAATCCATGAGGCCGAGGCCATGATGCGGCGCGAAGGCATACGCTGGCTGTCAACCACCACCAAATCGATTGAAGAGATCGCCACCACCATCCTGCAGGAAATCCGGCCCGAGCGGCTGGAGTACTGAGGCGGGGCCCGGTACATCCCATGCCTCTGCACGCGATGCACAAGGTGAGCCCGTTTTTTCCCGGGGATCGGGTGAGTTGCTACTGATTTGATAGCTGCTTGCGCCCGCCCCTATTGGCCAGGAAGCATTTTTTAGCGAAAAATAGAGCCCTGGGCCTGGTTAAAAATTTCGCATGAAATCAGCCGTTAACCCAATCCCGACGCGCGCGAGCAGCTATCTTTTTTATAGCGGCGCCGGGTCAGCCCAGCACCGCCACACCCTTGACCTGGGCGTACACACGGCTGCCGGGCTGCAATTGCAAGGATTCCGCTGATTTTTGGGTGAGCCGCGCCAGCAGCGCGCTGCCGCCGGCGTCCAGGCCGACCATCACCTGTCCCGGGCTGTCGGCTGAAAGGCCGGTGACGGTGACCGCAAAGATGTTCTGCACGCTGGTGCCCTCCTGGCGCTCCAGCGTCAGGCTCACGTCACGCGCCTGGATGCGCACGCGCACGCGCTGGCCGACCTGGAGGGTAGGGTTGAGCAGGCTGATGCGTCCACCGGGAAACTCGGCATGGCTCATGTGCCATTCAGGCTCGACGGCGCTGATCACTGCATCCATCACCGCGGCCGCGGCGTCGCCGTGCGCCAGCGGCAGGTCCAGCCGCGTCATCAGCTCGCGCGTGGGGCCTGAGGCCGTGACGCGGCCGGCATCCAGCAGCACCAGGTGGTCGGCCAGCCGGGCGATCTCATCGGGCGCGTGGCTGACGTAGAGCACGGGCATGTCGAGTTCGTCATGCAGGCGCTCCAGGTAGGGCAGGATTTCGGCCTTGCGGGCGATGTCCAGCGAGGCCAGGGGCTCGTCCATCAACAAAAGCTGCGGGCTGGTGGCCAGCGCGCGCGCGATGGCCACGCGCTGGCGCTCGCCGCCCGAAAGCGTGCCGGGCATGCGCCGCATCAGTTTTTGCAAGCCCAGCAATTCAATGGCATGTTCCAGCGAGATGCGGCGCTGGCCAGCCGGCACGCGCCGCTGGCCGAAATCGAGGTTGCGGTGCACGTCCAGGTGGGCGAACAGGCTCGCTTCCTGGAACACATAGCCCAGCGGCCGCTGATGCACCGGCAAGAAGACGCCGGCCTTGTCGTCTTGCCAGACTTCGCCATTGACCGAGAGATGGCCGGCCGCCGCCCGCTCCAGTCCGGCAATGCTGCGCAGCAGGCTGGTTTTGCCCGAACCCGAGGGACCGAAGATGGCCGTGACGCCGCGCCCCGGCAAGGCCAGCGACACGTCGAGCGAGAAATCGGTGAAGACACGATGAAACGAGGCGGAGATGCCGCCTTCGACAAGGCTGGCTGGCTTCATGCGCCCTGCCCTTTGCGCCGGCCCGGCTGCAGGGCATTGAAGGTATAGAGCGCCAGCAGTACCAGAAAGGAAAACACCAGCAGGCCACCGGCCAGCCAGTGCGCCTGGCTGTATTCAAGCGCCTCCACATGGTCGTAGATCTGCACCGACATCACGCGTGTCTTGCCGGGAATGTTGCCCCCCATCATGAGCACGATGCCGAACTCGCCCACCGTGTGCGCAAAGCCCATGACGGCGGCCGTCAAGTAGGCGGGCCGTGCCAGCGACAGCACCACGCTGAAAAAAGTGTCCAGCGGCGAGGCGCGCAAGGTGGCGGCGGCTTCCAGCGGCCGTTCGCCAATCGCCTCAAAGGCGTTTTGCAGCGGCTGCACGACGAAGGGCATGGAATACAGCACCGAACCCACCACGAGTCCGGCAAAGGTAAACGGCAGCACGCCCCAACCTAGCGATTGCGTGAGCTGACCAACCGGGCCGTTCGGCCCCATCAGTACCAGCAGATAAAAGCCCAGCACCACCGGAGGCAAGACCAGCGGCAAGGCCACCAGCGCACCCACCGGCCCTTTGAGCCACGAACGCGTGCGCGCCAGCCACCAGGCCAAGGGCGTTCCGGCCAGCAGCAGCACCACGGTGGTGGTGGCGGCCAGCCGCAAGGTCAGCGCCAGCGCCTGAAGGCTTGCATCGTCGAGCATGGTTCAGTGCCGCCTCTATGCCGCTTCTATGCCGCGTTCAGGGCTCGTAGCCGAAGGAGCGAATCACCGCCCTGGCCTTCTCTGTTTTCAGAAAAACCATCAGCTGCACCGCGGCCTTATTGTCTTTGGCCTTGGCCAGCAGCACCGCGTCCTGGCGGATCGGACTGTGCAGGCTGTCGGGAACAATCCAGGCCGAGCCCGACCTGATTTTTCCGCCTTCGTAGACCTGCGAGAGCGCGATAAAACCCAGCTCCGCATTGCCGGTGGAGACAAAGCTGAAGGCCTGGCCGATGCTTTCGCCCTGCACCAGTTTGGGCTCCAGGACGACTTGCAGGCCGAGCTTGTTCATCGTCTCAACCGCGGCAGCGCCGTAGGGCGCGAGCTTGGGCGCGGCAATGGCGATCTTTTTAAAGTCGCCCTTTTTCAGGACCTCGCCCTGCGCATCGACCACGCCGGGCTGGGCCGACCAGAGCACCAGCTTGCCAGTGGCATAGGTAAAGCGGCTACCGTTCACGGCCACGCCCTCTTTCTCCAGCTTCGCGGGGGTTTCGTCGTCAGCCGCAAGAAACACTTCAAACGGCGCGCCATGGATGATCTGCGCATAAAACTTGCCGGTAGCGCCAAAGGTCAGCACGGCTTTGTGGCCGGTGTCTTTTTCAAAGTCCGCAGCAATCAGTTTCATGGGCGCGGTGAAATTGGCGGCCACCGCGACCTGGACATCATCGGCCAGTGCGGCGGCCGATGCCAGCACGAGATACAGACCCGGCAGCCAGCGCGACGCAGTTTTGAACATGATGAAACTCCGATGATGAAAGATGGGAGACGACAGTGAAGGAGGCGAAGATGCGTTTGAAGGAAAGCCACTCCTGCCGATTCGCTATTCTATTTTAGAATAGCGATACCTGTCCCGAGGCTCCCATGAAAAAAGCCGTCACTTCCTCGTCCGCTGCTCCCTCCTTCGCCAGCGCCTTCAGCCACGAGCCGGCCGACAAGCGCATCGAGATCCTGCGCCTGGTCGGCGAAAGCGGTTCGATCTCGCAGGCGGCGCGGCAGGCCAAGGTCAGCTACAAGGCCGCCTGGCAGGCCATCGACACCCTTACCAACCTGGCCGGCGTGGCGCTGGTGGAGCGCGCCGTGGGCGGCTCTGGCGGTGGCGGCGCCACCCTGACGCCGGCGGGCCAGAAGCTGCTGGCAGTGGCGGGCCTCTTGAGCGAAACACGTAGCCAGGTGCTGGCGGGCTTCAAAGCCAATGAACTGCTGCTGCCCCGCGCGCTGCCGGTACTGTCCAGCATGAGCGTGCGCACCAGCATGCGCAACCAGCTACCTTGCCAGGTCGACAAGCTGGAGGTGCGCGGCCAGATGGCACGCGTGCATCTGACGCTGGCCGGCGGGGCGATGCTGGTATCGCGCATTACCAAAGCCAGTGCCGAATTGCTGGGCCTGCAAAAAGGCCAAACCGTGTTGGCGCTGTGCAAGGCCACGGCGGTGACCGTGACGGCGCAGTCACCTGCGGCCGCCGCGGTGCCAGGTGTGCAAGGCCTCAATGGCCAGGCCGTTCGCATCAGCCGGGGTGCTACAGGCGATGAAGTGTCGCTACAACTTGATGGTGGTTTGCAGCTGGTGGGTTTCGCAGCGGCCGGCAGCGGACTGAAGACCAAGGCCCTTGTCCAGGCCTTGATCGACGAATCCGCTGTGGTGATTGCTCTGTCGACCTGAGTATCTGTAGTTCTAGATGAGCGCGTCGAACAAATACTGGCACGGCCCAGGCGCCCTGCCCTGCGTGGCCACCGGGTGTGCCACCACTCCCCAGACTTTCTCGATGCATACCGGCGTGAGCACATCGGCGGTCGCCCCGCTGCCGACAACCAGCCCGCCCTGCAGCACCACGCAGCGGTCGCTATAACGCAACGCCAGATTCAAGTCATGCAGCACAGCCACCACGCCCACGCCCTGAGCTGTGGCCCAGGCGCGCACCAGCTGCAGCATGCGGTGCTGGTGTTGTAAATCCAGCGCGGCAGTAGGTTCATCCAGCAGCAACCAACGCACCGGGCCATCGCCAGCGATGCCGGCAACAGGCTCCCACACCTGCGCCAGCGCGCGCGCCAGGTGAACGCGCGCCTTCTCACCACCCGAGAGCGTGTTGAGCGAACGGTGCTGCAGATGCTCGACCGCGGTGGCCTGCATGGCCTGCAGCACCACATCCACATCACGCTTGCCGGGATGGCGGCGGTGCGGGTAGCGGCCCAGCTCGACCACTTCACGCACAGTGAACTCAAACGCTACCTGTGTTTCCTGCGCCACCGAGGCACGTACTCGCGCAAGATCAGCCGACGCATAGGCCGGCAGCGCCCTGCCGGCCAGGTAGACATGGCCGCCTGTGGGCTGGCGCTGCCCGGTCAGCAGCGACATCAAAGTGGACTTGCCTGCGCCGTTGGGTCCCAGCACCGCCGTAACCTGCCCTGCGATGAATTGCGCCGAAGCCGCCTGCAGCAGCGAGCGGCCGGGTACCTCGACGCCCACACCCACCACCTCCAGCATGCCGGCCAGTGGCGAAAAATCTGTCTGATTACGTGCGTTCACTGGCATGCCCTCATAGCCGGCTCCGGAAGTGACGCAGCAGCAGTAAAAAGAAAGGCACGCCGACAAAGGCCGTCAGCACACCCAGCGGCAGCTCGGCCGGCTTGACCACGGTGCGGGCCACGCTGTCGGCCACCAGCACCAGCGCCGCACCCAACAGGGCCGAGCCCGGCAACACAATGCGGTGGTCGGGCCCGGCCACCAGGCGCACGCAATGCGGGGCCACCAGCCCAATGAAGCCGATGATGCCGGTGGTGGCCGTGACCGCGCCAACGGCCAGCGCCGTCACGAGCACGGCGAAACGCTTGACGCGCTCGACCGGCACGCCCAGCAAGGCTGCCTGGGCTTCGCCCAGTGCGATGGCATTGAGGGGTTTGGCCAATGTCAGGCCGGCGCATACCGCGGCCAGCACCACGGAAAACACCAGCGCCACCGCGCTCCAGCGCGCGCCGCCCAGGCTGCCGAGCAGCCAGAACTGGATGTTGCGCAACTGCTCATCGGTGGCAAGGAAAGTGAGGTAACCCAGGCCCGCACCGGCCAGCGCATTCACGGCAATGCCGGCCAGCAGCATGATGCCGACGCGTGTGGCGCCGTCCTGCTGCGACAGCGCATACACCAGCACCGTGACCAGCAAGCTGCCCATAAAAGCCATGAGCACCAGCGTCCAGCTGCCCAGCGTACGCGGCATGTCGGGGAACCACTGGCTGCCCAGCACGATGGTCATGCCCGCAGCCAGCGCCGCACCGCTGCTGACACCGATCAGGCCGGGGTCGGCCAGCGGGTTGCGAAACAGGCCCTGCATCAGCGCGCCCGACATGCCCAGCGCCGCGCCGGCCGCCACGCCCAGCAGCAGGCGCGGCAGGCGGATGTTCATGAAAACCAGGTGCTCGGGTGTGGGCTGGCTATTGCCTGCCAGCATGTCCACCAGGACAGTCCACAACTGAAAAGGGCTGATAGCGTAGGCGCCCCGTGCGCTACCAGCTATAAAACTGATAGCAAGCAACAGAAAACCCATACCTAGTACTGCCGCGGCAGGCCAGCGCCGGTGATCGCCGTGCAGCAGGGTTGCCTTCATGCGCGCGCCTTGCGCCTGGCCGCATGCGGAGCTGACTGCACTAACAACAGCCGGTTGCCTTCGCAGTCGCTGACGCCCCACTCGGTTCCCCACTCCTGCTCCACCAGGCTGTGCAGCGCCTGGCCAGGCGCCGACTGCAAGGCCATGTGCCATTGTTCGATGCTGTCTACCAGCAGGCGGCAGGCGAAACGCTGCGGCGCCATGTCGGCGCGGCGCTGCCAAAGCTGGACCGTCACCGACTCGCGCGTGAGCACCGCGATCACACCGGGCACGCTGTGCTGCACGGAAAAGCCCCAGTTACTGCAATAAAACGCCTGTGTCCGGCGCAAGTCGGCGCAGTGCAGAACGGCTGGTGTGCGTGCGCACAGGACTTCCGTCATGACGGGTTTCAGGGGCCCGCTCATGCCAGCGCTTTCAGGCTGGCCCGGTGCAACTCGGCCACGGCCTGCGGCAGGCGCGGGCCAAAACCTATCAGGTAAAGCGCATCAAGCGCCACCAGCGCACGGCGCTTGTAGGCGGGTGTGAGCTCGAGGCCCGGGCGCTGCCAGAATTTCTCAATCCCGCCGATGGCTTCAATGCCCTGTGTGGTCGTGACGATCACATCCGGCGCGGCCGTCACCAAGGCCTCGGGTGTCATCGGGCGGTAGCCGCTGAAGTTGGCGGAACTGCCGGGCGTGA
Source organism: Polaromonas sp. P3_B4 (assembly GCF_056402835.1). Lineage (NCBI taxonomy): Bacteria > Pseudomonadati > Pseudomonadota > Betaproteobacteria > Burkholderiales > Comamonadaceae > Polaromonas > Polaromonas sp. P3_B4. The sequence goes on along the minus strand of NZ_JBFUGQ010000001.1, from coordinate 903,215 downwards.
TCAAGGCGTTGTCCAGGCCCGCGTAGCGAAACATGGCGTGCGCGGCGGTCTTGTCGCCGGCGACCTGGGGGCTGCCTGAATGGCTGAGGATAAAAACGGCACGGGGTTTGCGGCCGGTTTTACGGGCCACCGCGGCGATCACTTCGGCCCACTGGGTATCGAGCTTTGCCTGCAACGCGGCGGCTTGCGCGACACGCGAAGTCGCGCGCCCGACGGCCGCGACCTTGCGCTGGACTTCCGCCCAGCTGTGGTCGGCATCAACGAGTTCCACCTTGACGCCGGCACTTCGGATCTGGTCCATCACCACATTCGGGCCAGCTTCCGTGGTGCCGATCACCGCATCCGGCTTGAGCGAGAGCAGCCCTTCGGCCGAGAGCTGGCGCATATAGCCAACCTTGGGGGTTTGCAATGCAGCGGCAGGAAACAGGCTGGTGGTGTCGGTGCCAACCAGCTGTTTTTCAGCGCCCAGCGCGTACACGATTTCCGTGGTCGCGCCGCTCACCGAGACGATGCGCGGCATCTTCGCCGGCACCTGGGCCAGCACAGCAGCCGCAGACAGGCCGCAAACGCTGGAGACGGCGGTAACCGCCGGGAGTGAAAAATACCGCAGGGCGTCCCGCCGCGAGGGCGTGCGCGGAAGCGCCAGCTGAAGTGTGTCGGGGTGATTTTTCATGGGCATTCTTTCGGAAAGTCATGACTCAAGCGTGCTCTGGGTTCAGGGCCGGGCTGGCAAGAGACGAGAGCCGGGGCAGCCGCGCTGCAATGTCGCGCCAGGCTTGCTGCTCCGGCACACCAGGTTTGCGGCTGCCAAAGAACATGGCCATCAATTCGCCCGCGCCGTCAAACACTTCCACCGACGTGACTATTCCGTCTACCGTGGGCTTTTTCACGATCCAAGCGGTTTTGATCATGTCTTCGCGCAGGTGCAGGTTGAAACCGGCGTCCAGCACGTTGATCCAATGCGCCGTGGGTGTGACCATGGGCTCGATGCGCTTGACGGGGCCGCTGTGGATCTGGATGCATCCGCTGCTGCTGACAAACACCATGATGGACGCGCCGTCCATCGCCGACTCGTCCAGCAGCCTGCGCACGATGCCCAAGTCGGCGCGTTCGGTGAAGTGCCCCTGCACCAGCCTGAAGGCCTGCTGGCGTTCCGCGCCGAACTTGCTGATCAGGCCGAAGAACTGGTGCGTGTCCGTCATTTCACTCCAGCCCTGCAACAGGCCGGCCGTGTCGATATCGGTGTCGGGTTTGGGCGCCGCCTTGGGGGGAGCCGGTGTGAAGGTGTAGTCCTTTTCCACGTCGGTGAACTGCTCGATGATGTCGTTGAAGGCATCGCGGTCAGTTTCAGCGCGCACAAACACCTTGTGCACCGCTACGCCGTGCGCGTCAAAGAATTGCAGGCTTTGCGACGGTGGGTTCTTCGTGTCGTTGGCGGGCTCGAGCACCGCAAAGCACGCATGCCAGCGGCTGAAGAAAAGACGCAGGTCGATGTCCTCGCCCAATGCCAGGCCCATGTGGCCGGTCGCATTGATGTTCTGGTAGATGCCGGTTTTCTCATGCACGGTGGATTCATTGCGCGTCAGCGCCATGACCGGGCCGCACAACTCCAGGGCCTGGAGGATTTCAACCCAGGGACCTTTGAGCGGAACGGCTTTGAGGGGCTGGCCGTGCGCGCCCGCATGGGCTGCTATCGCCCGGCCTTCGCTGAGCCCCAGGCTTTCAGCGGCATCTTTGGCGCGCTTGCCGCTGCTGCGCGCGGCCGCGAAACGTTCTCGCACACTGGCATCGCTCATGACCGGCGTGACGGCCGGCGCCTGGGTTGCGGCCACTGGCCGCGTCTGGGTTTGAAGGACTGCACTCATTGAAGGGTCTCCGGGGTTGTGTGCCAAAGCACGCGGTGGATGGGGGTGTCGTTTATTTCTGCCGGCATGGCGCCCTGCTGCAAATCCTGGCCCTGCGGCAGCAGGCGCACCCACAGGACATGCAGGTTGGTGGCAATGGCTCTGAAACTGGGCGGCGCGCCGGGATGATGCGAAAGCATGAACAGGTTGGCGATGATTTTTTCCGCCATCAATGCGCGCTGCCCTTCGCAGCAGGCCTGGGCGTGGCCGGTCATCAGGGCCAGCGTGCCGGCCAGCAAGGCTTCAGCCGTGGGAAGTCCGGGCGTGTCAGCCGTCCCGACGTCGGGGTCGTTGATGCCGTGGTCGGGAAACTGGCTCATGCGCATTCCTTCATGAAGACGATCAGGGGTTGAATCAGAAATCGGCCACCAGCGACACGTTGAAGTGGCGACCGGGCTGGGTGTACGAGTCCAGCGCCAATGAATTGGCGGCGACACCGCGCACGTCGGACCAGTTCCAGTACTTCTTGTTGGTGAGGTTGACAATGGCCGCGTTGACGCGCAGGGTCTTGCTGATGCGCCACTGCCCGCTCAGGTCAACCGTGGTGGCCGCCGGTACCGCGAACTGTGGTGTCGTGGCCGGGGCCGTACCGATCTGCTGCGTGCCAATGTCGCTGAATTTCTTGGCCGAATGGTGGCTGGCGTCAAGCCGGACATCCCAGCCTGCGGTTTCATACTTCACACCCAGCGTGAGCTTGGCCGGGTCGATGGTGTCCAGCGGCAGGCCGGTGTTCTTGACGGTGCCGCGGGTTTCGCCATAGGAAAACGGCGTGCTCAGACGGCCGTCACCCAGCCGACCCCAATCCATGCTGCCCTTGACTTCAAAGCCGCTGATCGTCGCATTGTCGATGTTGATGGACTGGAAGACCGTCGTCGGACTGATCGAGACTGTTGCGTTGTCCTGGATCAGGTTGTTGAAGCGGCCATAGAACACGGCGGCATCGAGGGTCAGCCGTTCGAGATTGCCGCGCACGCCGAATTCCAGGTTTTTGCTTTTCTCGGGCTTGAGGTTGGGATTGGGAATGGTCCTGTAGTTCTGCGCCACGTTTTCAAAAAACGCATTGACCTGCCCGGCGTTAGGCGCCCGGAAGCCGCTCGCATAGTTGCCGAAAACGCTCCACTGCGGCGTTGCGCGATAGAGAACACCGAACTTGGGCGAAACCGCCGAACCGGACAAAGACACGGGAGTGGCCGCAAAACCCGCCTGGCTGGCGTCGATGCTGAAGCGGTCGATCCGCACGCCCGGCGTGAGGCTCCAGTCGCCGCTGATCAGCTCATCCTGCAAATACAGTGCTGCGCTGGATTCCGTGGTGTCGGGAAAACGCTTGACCGGAAAAGTCTCAGGCGCCGTCGGTGCAATGCCGGTTTGAAGGTTGCTGATTTTCGCGCGGGTGTAGTCAACGCCGTAGGTGAGTTTTTGCGCCCATTGGCCCACAGGCCGGATGACCTTGTCTGCCTGCATGCTGGCCTGTAGCGTGCGCTCCTGGTAGTAGGTGTCGCGTGTCCGCAGGGGTATGGCACCGGTGCGGGTCTCTTTGGCGAACTCGCGCGACTTGGCGTCCTGGTAGCTCAGCACGGTTTGCAGGTTGTCGGCCAGGGCGGCATCAAGTTTGTACTTTGCGTCCCAGGTGAGCCGGTTGCGGTCCATATTGCTGAAGCCGTCGGTACTCAGTACCGTCGCGGAACGCGCAGCCGTCAGCAGGTCATAAACCGATTTCTTGTCGACATGCTCAAAAGTCAACACATGCTTTTGCCCTGCCGCGGGACGCAGCACCGCCTTGGCCAGCAACGAATTGCCGGTGTCGGTTTGCGGGTTCGGCGTTGTCCTGGCAACACCCAGGGTGTTGTTGCTTCCCTTGTTGTCCAGCTCCTGGCTGTGATTGCTCGCTACTGTCAGCTGAACATCCAGCACTTCATTGGCACGCGCAGCAATGGTCGCGGACACGCCGAAGCCCTTGTCGTCGCCGCTGTAAGTGGTGGAAGCGCGGCCGCCAATGGTTTTGCCGTCCTTCAGAAAATCTTCGGGCTCGTAGGTGATGAAATTCACCAGGCCCGCGATGCCGTCAGACCCGTAAAGCACCGAGGCCGGACCTTTGACAAGCTCAATCCGCTTGACCAGGTCAATCGACAAGGTGTCGCGGCCGAAAGAATTGACGTTGAAGCTGTAGCTGCGCGGTATGCGAATGCCATCGACCAGCATCAGTACGCGGTTGCCATCCAGCCCCCGGATATTGAAACCCGCATTGCCGTCCCGGCCCGTATCACCGCCGGTGGCAAAACCAAAACGCACGGGCGCACGCCGCACTGAGACATTGGGAATGTTTTTGACCGCATCACGAATGTCGCGGATCTGGCCCTGCTCAATGTCGGTTGCATTGAGGACGTCGATGGTCATCGGAAGGTCTTCAATCGCCTGCTCTGTGCGGGAGCCGCTGACCACGATCTCTTTCAGGGCTGCAACCTGCACCGGAGCGTTTGCCACCGGCTGTGCATGCGCGGCAAAGCCGGCGCTACAGGCCAGACCGGCCAACAAGGAAATTTCGCGCAAGGCGAAGCGGGAAGATGGATGGATCGACGTCACGTGCAAGCCCAAAAAGTGAAACATTTGGAGGGCTTGCTGCCGTAACGGTGAAGCCTGAAGGCTTGCGTTACTTGTGGCTGGCTCTGAGGAGATCGAAGTATATGCGAATTATTCTCATTCGCAACAATTAGATGCAAAATAGTCTGGGTGATAACACCCTTCGTGCGTCTCCCGCTCTGTGTTCCCCTCCGTCAGTCACCACCTGGTCACAGCGAATAACAAGAATGGACAGGCAAAAATCGCCGCACCACGCCTATTCGATAAATAGTTAATATCTATCGATACATGAAATATAAAAGAGTTATACTATCGTCTCGAAAGCATTTTTACCAGTTCTTTAACCCAGCATAGGAAGCCATCTAGATGTCCCTGATCAATACCCAAGTCCAGCCTTTCAAAACCCAAGCTTTCCTCAATGGCAAGTTCATCGACGTTTCAGACGAATCGCTGAAGGGCAAATGGTCGGTCCTGATCTTCATGCCGGCTGCATTCACTTTCAACTGCCCCACGGAAGTTGAAGATGCTGCTGACAACTACGCCGAATTCCAGAAGGCCGGTGCAGAGGTTTACATCGTCACCACCGACACGCACTTCTCGCACAAGGTCTGGCACGAAACCTCCCCTGCCGTCGGCAAGGCCAAGTTCCCCTTGGTGGGCGACCCTACCCACACGCTGACCAAAGCCTTTGACGTGTTCATCCCCGAAGAAGGCCTGGCACTGCGCGGTACCTTCGTGATCAACCCCGAAGGCGTCATCAAGACGGCTGAAGTGCATTCCAACGAGATTGCACGTGACGTCAAGGAAACCCTGCGCAAGCTGAAGGCGGCCCAATACACCGCCGCACACCCCGGCCAGGTTTGCCCTGCGAAGTGGAACGAAGGCGCCAAGACGATCGCCCCGTCCATCGACCTGGTTGGCAAGATCTAAAAATCCAACAAGCAGCCCCGCTGCCTTCCTGACGAAGGCCCGGGCCCCGGCACACGCGTGTGTGCCGTCCCGGGCTTTTTTGTTCCCCATTGAAATTGAAAGTGAGTCCCTCATGCTCGACGACGCCACCAAAGCCCAACTGAAAAGCTATCTCGAACGCGCCACTGCGCCCATCGAAATCGTCGCCTCGCTCGACGGTAGCGAGGCTTCGGGCGAAGTGCTGTCGCTGCTGAAAGACGTGGCTGAGTCCTCGCCGTTGGTCAAACTGACCGAAAGCCGCGACGACCCGCACCGCAAGCCCTCGTTTTCGATCAACCGCCCCGGTGAAAACCACGGCCCGCGTTTCGCCGGCCTGCCCATGGGCCATGAATTCACCTCGCTGATCCTGGCGCTGCTGCAGATCGGCGGCTACCCGCCCAAAGTCGAGCAACCCGTGCTGGAGCAGATCCGCGCGCTCGACGGCGATTTCGATTTCGAGGTGTATGTCTCGCTGACCTGCCACAACTGCCCGGATGTGGTCCAGGCGCTGAACCTGATGGCAGTGCAAAACCCGCGCATCAAGACCACCATGATCGAGGGCGGTACCTTCCAGGATGAAGTGAAGGAGCGCGAGATCATGGGCGTGCCCACGGTCTTCCTCAACGGAACCATGTTCGGAAACGGCCGCATGAGCCTGGAAGAAATCCTGGCCAAGATCGACACCAGCGGCGTGGAACGTGAAGCCAAAATCATCGACAAAAAGGAAGCCTTCGACGTGCTGATCGTCGGCGGCGGCCCGGCCGGCGCAGCTGCGGCTGTGTATGCCGCACGCAAGGGCATCCGCACCGGCGTGGCGTCCGAGCGCTTTGGCGGCCAGGTACTGGACACACTGGGCATCGAGAACTTCATCTCCATCAAGGAAACCGAAGGCCCCAAGTTTGCCCACGCGCTGGAAGAGCACGTGCGCAACTACGACGTTGACATCATGAACCTGCAGCGCGCCAAGGCGCTGGTGCCGAACAGCGGGCCGGACAAAAACCTGATTGAAGTGCAGCTTGAAAGCGGCGCCTCGCTCAGGAGCAAGTCCATCGTGATCTCGACCGGCGCACGCTGGCGCAACATCAACGTGCCCGGCGAACACGAGTTCAAGAACAAGGGCGTGGCCTACTGCCCGCACTGCGACGGCCCGCTCTTCAAGGGCAAGCGCGTGGCGGTGATCGGCGGCGGCAACTCGGGCGTCGAGGCGGCGATTGACCTGGCCGGCATCGTCGGCCATGTGACGCTGATCGAGTTCGACACTGCGCTGCGCGCCGACGCCGTGCTGCAGCGCAAGCTGAACAGCCTGCAGAACGTGACGGTGTTCACCAACGCGCAAACGACCGAAATCACCGGCGACCAGAAGGTCAACGGCCTGATCTACAAAGACCGCGCCAGCGGCGAGCTGAAAACCGTTGAGCTTGAAGGTGTGTTCATCCAGATCGGCCTGGTGCCCAACACCGACTGGCTCAAGGGCGTGGTGGACCTGTCCAAACACGGCGAGATCATCGTCGACGCCAAGGGCCAGACTTCGGTGCCGGGCGTGTTCGCGGCGGGCGACGTGACAACCGTGCCCTTCAAGCAGATCATCATCGCGGCCGGTGAAGGCGCCAAGGCGGCGCTCAGCGCGTTTGACTACCTGATCCGTAGCCCTATCGCCGCGTAATGCATCGGTGACGGTCCGGCCATGTGCTGAACCGCTGAAGCTCAAAAGCCGCCCTCAATCGGGGCGGCTTTTTTTTCGCACGCAGAATGCGAATCCCCCTCTAAAACCAGACATTTCGAAGGGTTCATCAGATGAGAATTACTCTCATCTGATGTATAGTTCCCAGCATCCTCTTTCGCTAGCCAACAGCCCTGCAGCCTGCTCGCGCCGCAGGGCGTAGCAAGCCAACAACCCGCTCACCTGCCCCTCGAATTTCGCTACCTGCTGTGGCGTTCGGGTTGTCGTGTGCACGCCAGTTTTCTGGTGGTCCTTCCCAGGAGTTTTGACCTTGCTCACCATGCACCTGCCGCACGCCCCGCGCCGCCTGACGACTCCAGGGTTCAGGCCACAAAATGGAAAATCCCGATGAAGACGACCGCAAAAATGGACAGCCGGCGCATCAAGACCTGGACCTGGGTGCATAAATGGAGCAGCCTGGTTTGCACTGTCTTCATGCTGCTGCTGTGCCTGACCGGGCTGCCGCTGATTTTTCACCATGAGATCGGCCACCTGCTGGGCACCGAAGTTGAGGCGCCCGATTTACCGAAGGGCACACCGCGCGCCAGCCTGGACAAGGTCATGGAAATCGCACAGGCACTGCACCCGGGCAAGGTGCCCATGTTCGCGTCCCATGAGATCGACGACGACCGCTTCTGGTACGTCACGCTGGGTGACACGCCGCTGTCCGAGGTGGGTAACAAGACCGTCGCCGTCGATGCACGCACCGCAGCTGTGCTGGCCCAGCCCAAGTTCGACGAAGGCTTTATGTATGTAATGTTCAAGCTGCACGTTGACCTCTTTGCCGGACTCGCGGGCAAGCTCTTTCTGGGCTTCATGGGACTCTTGCTGCTGGTGGCGATTGTCTCGGGTGTGGTGCTGTATGCGCCCTTCATGCGCAAGCTGGACTTCGGCACAGTGCGGCAAACCCGCCCGCGCGCCAAATGGCTGGACCTGCATAACCTGCTGGGCATCGTGACGCTGGTGTGGGCCTTCACCGTGGGCGCCACGGGCATGATCAACACCTGGGCCGACCTGTTGATCAAGTACTGGCAGTACGACCAGCTAAGCTCTCTGCTGGCGCCCTACCAGGGGCAAAAACCGCCAGCCCGCCTGGCCTCGGTGCAGCAGGCAGCTTCATCAGCGACCGCTCTGGCGCCTGAGATGAAGATGGCCTTTATCGCTTTTCCGGGTACATCGTTTTCAAGCCCGCACCACTACACCGTGTTCCTGCGCGGCAATGAGCCCTTCAACTCGCGGCTGCTCAAGCCGGTGCTGGTGGACGCCGGCACCAATGCGCTCACCGCCAGCCCGCCGCTGCCCTGGTATCTCACCGCGCTACTGGTGTCGCAGCCGCTGCACTTCGGCGACTACGGCGGCATGCCGATGCAAATCCTCTGGGCCCTGCTGGACATCGCAACCATCATCGTGCTGGGCAGCGGCCTTTACCTGTGGCTTGGACGGCGTAATCCGGCCAAAGCAGCGAAGCCGGAAAAAACAGCAGGGCAAGCATCAGCGCCGCATGCCGCACGCCATGAAACGACTGGCGGTGCCGTGTGAGCGCAAAGGCCGATCCCGCGAAGGGCTCCGCTTTCTGGCGCCTGTGGCGCTGGCCCCTCGTGCTGGGCATGCTCAGCATCACCGGCCTGCTGACCGCACTGGTGTCTGACGGCTGGGGCGACTGGTGGTGCTGGCTGGGGTTGGGCGTGCCCGTGGCCGTGATGGCCTGGTTCTCGTGGGTGCCCGGCGGGCCTCGCAAACGCTGAATGGGTGGGTGACCGGTTTTTTTGTTCTGGTGCGATAGGTAAAGTTAACGTGGCAGCACTTTGAAGCGAAGCACAAAAACACCAAAATCTCATGGGAAAAGTGCCTGAAACCCTTATAAAACAAGCGCAGACAGCTCCTGATTTGATAGCAACCCCAATAAAGCCTTCACGGGCCATACTTGCCCAGGGGCGGCTGCCTGGCGCTTGAGTTCTGTCGCCGCGCGAAATGCGATGGTGATGTGCCTGACCTTGGCGCCGGTGTGGCGTCTATAGCCATCACCGGCGGCAGGCCCGCCCAGGCTATAAAATTCAGGCTTGCTCACGCACGATCTGAGGGCACGACCTGAAGGGATGCGCGGTGAGTCCCTTGCATCACCCAAAGCCCTTTCTCGTCCCCCCATTTCTTTCCCCTTCTCTTCTTTTTCTCTCATGAGCGCCTTCAACACAGAACGCATTATTTCCGTCCACCACTGGACCGACTCACTATTTAGCTTCACCGCCACGCGCGATTCGGGCTTTCGCTTCGTCAACGGCCAATTCACCATGATCGGCCTGCCCGTGGACGGCAAACCGCTGCTGCGCGCCTACAGTGTGGCCAGCGCCAACCATGAAGACCAGCTGGAATTTTTCAGCATCAAGGTGCCCGACGGCCCGCTGACCTCGCGGCTGCAGCACTTGAAGCCGGGCGACGACATCCTGGTCGGACGCAAACCCACCGGCACGCTATTGCTGCAAAACCTGCTACCTGGCAAGACGCTGTGGTTGCTGGCCACCGGCACCGGTCTGGCGCCCTTTCTCTCTCTGATCAAGGACCCAGACACTTACGAGCGATTTGAGCGCGTGGTGGTGGTGCACGGTTGCCGTACCAGCGCCGAGCTGGCCTACCGCGAGCTGATCGAGCACGAGCTGCACGAGCATGAGTTCCTCGGCGAGCTGGTGCGCGGACGCCTGCTGTATTACCCCACCGTGACGCGCGAGCGCTTTCGCAACGAAGGCCGCATCACCGAGCTCATGCAGTCGGGCAAGCTGTACAGCGACCTGGGCTTGCCCGCGATCTCTATCGGGAACGACCGCCTGATGCTGTGCGGCAGCCCCGACATGCTGCGCGACATCAAGGCCATGCTGGAAGAGCGCGGCTTTGAGGAAGGCAACATGCAGCGAGCCGGCCACTTCGTGGTGGAACGCGCATTTGCCGAGCGCTGACTGACAACGGGAAACGTTTGCAATGCGAACGTTTCTCACAATCAAACGCAACCAGACCGCCCCAGCAGGGGAATGCTTGAGTTACGGCACGCGGCCAGTGACAATGGGCGATCCGCACTACACAACGATAAGGAATTCCCATGAAAGGCGACGCAAAAGTCATCGCTCACCTGCAGGCGCAGCTGAAGAACGAGCTCACGGCCATCAACCAGTACTTCCTGCACTACCGCATGTACAAGCACTGGGGCCTGGACAAGCTGGCAAAGAAGGAATACGAAGAGTCCATCGGCGAAATGAAGCACGCCGACAAGTTGATGGACCGCATCTTCATGCTCGATGGCCTGCCCAACCTGCAGGACCTGGGCAAGCTGATGATCGGCGAGGATGTTCCAGAAGCCCTGAACTGCGACCTGAAAGCCGAAACCGGTGCACAGGCCACCATCAAGGACGGCATTGCCCACTGCGAAAGCGTACGCGACTATGTCTCGCGCGACCTCCTACAGGAGATCCTCGATGACACCGAAGAGCACATCGACTTCCTGGAAACGCAGATTGAACTGCTTGGCAAGGTTGGCCTGCAAAACTACCTGCAAAGCCAGATGGGCGAGCTGAGCTGAATGTGGTCTTGAAATAGCCCGGTGACATACCTGGCACAAAAAAGACGGGGCACAGGCCCCGTTTTTTTGTTTGCGCCAACGCTGACCGCTCCTGGTTTTCAGAAGCTCTTTTTGTCGCCTACTGAATTTGGCCTTTTTGCCACACAACCACCGTTTTCGCCCTTATTCCCGCAACATTCAGACACAACAGATTACGAATCATTATCATTTGATATACACTTCGAGCGAACTTTACGAGCCAGCCAACTCGCGCCCCCGGGCATTCTGAGCCAGCCAAGCTTTTTCCTGAACCCGGTCCACCGCCTGCAAGGCAGGACCCTGCTTGGAGGCCATCTTGGCACACCCTTCCGCTCGCGCCGCACGCCCTGCGCGCAACAAAAAAAACCGCACCATGGGCGCCGACAACTTCACGCCGTTTGCCAGCCCGGTTGCCAATCCTGCCGCATCTTCCGACAAAACACTGCTCCCGCTTGGTGCGCTCATGCTGGCTGTTTCGGTGTCGGGCTGGGCCCAGAGCATCACCCCGACGCCCAGCACCGGCAACACGACCGCTACGTCGTCCACCTCTGCAACACCTGTTGAAGGCAGAAGCCTGGCCCCCGTCACAGTGACAGGCACACGCGATCGCGCCAGCCAGACCTACCAGAGCGGCATTACCAGTGTCGGCAAGATGCCCGTGCCGGCCAAGGACGTTCCCCAGTCGCTGACGGTCGTCAACGAAAAGCTGATGCACGACCAGGGCAAGGACAGCTTCAAGAGCGCACTCGAAAACGTCGTCGGCATCACCTTTGAAGCGGGCGAAGGCGGACGGGTCGGCGACAACATCCGCATTCGCGGCTTCAGCGCGGCGGGCGACATTTACATGGACGGGATGCGCGACATCGCGCAGTACAACCGCGACAACTTCAACACCGAGCGCGTGGAAGTCTTGCGTGGTGCTGCTTCCATGCTGTTCGGCCGCGGCTCCACCGGCGGGGTGATTAACCAGGTCAGCAAGCAGCCACGCCTGATCACCGAGCACGAAGTGAACGCCACCGTCGGCACCAAAGGCTACCAACGCTACCAGGGCGACTTCAACTTCAAGCTGGACGACGACGCGGCTCTCCGCATCAACGCCATGGCGACAGACGGCGATGGCCGCGGCGAAAACGCCAGCGCCTCCACCCATCGCCGGGGCCTGGCCCTGGACTACCGCTTCGGCATCGGCACAGCGAACGAATTTGAAATCAGCTACTACCACCTGCACTACAACGACAAGCCCGACTGGGGCTTTGCTTGGTTCAACAGCCGCCCCGCGCCTGGCACCGAGAAATACTGGTATGGCCTCAACACCGATTTCCAGAACGACAAGGCCGACGCTGTCACCCTGAGCCATACCCACCGATGGACCGACGGCAGCAGCCTGAAAACCACGGTGCGCGACGGCTACTACTCACGCACGCTGCGCGCCACGCAGGCCAGCTTTGCCGCCGGCACGACCCTGGCCAACCTGAGCGCCAACACGGTGGTGAGCCGCGGCGCCACCAGCGCCGGCAATGCCAAGGCGGGCAACGAACACCACACATTCCTGCAAACCGACTACCTCACGACCACCCAGTGGTTCGGCCGCAAGAACAGCCTGCTGATCGGCGCCGAGTACGCCGTGGAAAATTCCGACCGCCTTAGCTACCCCCTCCTGACGGGGGCCAAGCCGACCACCACTGTGGGCAATCCCATCAGCACCGGTATCGGGGGCAATTACACGCAGAGACTGGAAACGGCATTCAAGGCCACTACGCTGGGCCTGTACATGCAGGACACGATCGACCTCACACAGTACTGGAAGCTGGTTGCCGGCCTGCGCGTTGATAACTTCAAGGCCGACTACCAGCGACCCACCGGCACGCCGCCCAACAACGGGACACTCGCCAGATCCGACAGCCTGCTGAGCAAACGGCTGGGCGTGATATATCAGCCGACCGATGAGGTCAGCTACTACGCCGCCTATGGCACGTCGTTCAATACCTCCGGCGACCTGTACCAATTCGACCCGAACTCTGCCAACACGCCGCCCGAGAGCAGCCGCAACATGGAAATTGGCGCCAAGTGGGAGCTCTACGGCGGTGACCTGTCACTGCGCGCAGCCCTGGCCCGCACAGAGAAGTACAACGAGCGCAACACCGACATCGACACGAGCACCAACTCCTACCTGTTGTCCGGCAAGCGGCACACCGATGCGCTGGAATTTGAGGTCGCCGGCCGCATCACGCCGCAGTGGGATGTCTTTGCGGGCATCGGCTTCCTGACGGCGAGGATCGACAAGACCGGCGCCACTGCCGAGATCGGGCAGAACCCGGGGCTGAGCCCAAGCCGCCAGGCCAACCTGTTCACCACCTACCGCATCGGCGACAAGTGGCGTATCGGCGGCGGCTTCACCGCCGTCAGCACCAACAAGCCGGCCAATGCCGTCACGGCCACCAACCGGGTGCCGGGCTACGTGAAGGCCGACGCGCTGGTGGAATACCGCATCAATGAAAAAAACACCGTCAAGCTGAACATCGACAACCTGTTTGACAAGGTCTACTACAACACGCTGTACCGCGGCTTTGTGGCGCCCGGCGACGCACGCAGCGTGCGTGTGACGCTCACCAGCAAGTTCTGATTTAAAAGAACGTTTTCAAGGTTGGGCACCTGGGGGATACTCCGGGTGCCCTTTTTTTTTCAGTCGCTTTTCGGGAAGCCCCACCATGCTGCTTCGCATTCAACAAGCCCTCAAGCCGGACGAGCTCGCGCAAATCCGCCAGCTGATCCTGGCCGCCGACTGGGCCGACGGCCGCATCACGGCCGGCAGCCAGAGCGGCGCCGTCAAGAACAACCTGCAGCTGCCTGAAGAGCTGCCCGCCGCCCAGCAGGCGCGGCACATCGTGTCGGTGGCGCTGGCCCGTAATCCGATGTTCGTGACCGGGGCGCTGCCCAAATCGGTCTATCCGCCGCTCTTTAACCGCTACGGCGGCGACGCCAACAATTTCGGCAACCACATTGACAACGCGGTACGCACGCATGCCGCCACAGCACGGCACGTGCGAACCGACATTTCCTGTACGCTGTTCCTGAGCGATCCGGCCAGCTACGACGGCGGCGAACTGGTCGTGCAAGACACCTACGGCGAACAACGCATCAAGTTCGAGGCAGGTGACCTGGTGATGTACCCAGGCACATCGGTGCACCGCGTGGAGCCTGTCACGCGCGGTGAGCGGCTGGCCTGCTTCTTCTGGATTGAAAGCATGGTGCGCTCCGATGCCCAACGCCGGCTTTTGTATGAGATGGACATGGCCATTACCTCTCTGCGCCAAAAGGAACTGGAACGCTCGACCCCAGGTGCGGCCGAAGGCGCCGAAGTGGTACGGCTTACAGGCTGCTATCACAACCTGCTGCGGATGTGGGCTGAGGTTTAGACGGCTGGACCGCGTTTATCCTGCATCGTGAAGGGTCTTGGCAACCCATCACCCCCAGGATGCCTCGCTCGCCTCAAGGAACTGCCTTTTCGCTATCTAATTTATAGCACCTTGCGCACATCCAGTAAGGATTACTGCTGAATTTGGCTTCAAAAATGAGGCCAAAAATCCGCTCCAAATGGCTCGCACCTCCTGAAATCTGCGTGCCATGATTGCAAATGCGATAGATTCGCATTTATAATCAACGCACCGATTGAATCAATCACCAGCCAAGCCCATCCATGATCGTTTGCGTCTGCCGCCGAATCTCCGACCGCGAAATTGCCCGCCATGCCCGAGCAGGCTTGGGCTTTGACGAGATCCAGTTCGAACTCGGCGTGGCCACCCAGTGCGGCCAGTGCGAAGGCTGCGCCCGCGACGTGGTGGCGCAGTGCAGCGCCAGCTGCCCGACGGCCAACATCAAGCTCGCCGCCCACACGCTGGAAGGCAGCCCATGGAACACCTTGCAACCTTCTCCCCAATACTGATTTCGGCCCTTCCTGTCAGCCTTGTGCTGGTGATAGGTTCCGCGTGGTGGATCTTCCGCCGCTAGTTTCCTGGTTGCCTTTTTGACCGAAACCGCGCCTCATGTGGCCATTCGCCCACCTATCCCCCTCTCGATGAACGCCACTTTCTCCACCGCGCCACGCCCCGCCCCGCCGCGCCAGCCCCTCAGCCGCAATGCTGTTATCGCGCTCGTGGTAGTGGGCCTGCACGTGGGGTTCATCTGGGCGCTGCAAAGCGGCTTGTTGATGCGCGCCGCCGAAATCGTGATTCCTGCAGAAATCCTCACGCAATTCGTGGACCCGCCCGCCCCCAAGGTGGAGCCCGTCCCTCCTACCCCACCCACGCCGACCGTGCAGAAAAAAGCGGTTGCCAGGGCACCCGACAAACCCGCGCCCCAGCCGCTGGCCATCGCAGACCCAACACCCTCGCCCAATGCCCCGACAGGCGTTGTCACACCGCCGCTGCCACCAGCGCCTGTGGCCGTGGCACCCGTTACGCCGCCCGCGCCACCGGCAGTGCAGCTGCCGTCGAGCGATGCCGACTACCTGCAAAACCCCAAGCCCGCCTATCCGCCCATCAGCCGGCGCCTTGGCGAGCAGGGCAAAGTGATCGTGCGTGTGCTGATCGGCGCAGACGGCCAGGCGAAGAAAACCGAAATCCGCCAGTCAAGCGGCTTTGACCGGCTTGACCAGGCAGCGGTCACCACCGTCATGCGCTGGCGCTACGTGCCAGGCAAGCGTGGCGGCGTGGCCGAAGAGATGTGGTTCAACGTACCCATCAACTTCGTCCTGGAGTAATCTTTTTGAAACCCGTGGAGTATTGATTCATGAATTCCCAATTCGGCCTTGCCAACGTCTGGAGCCAGGGCGATATCGTTACCAAATCGGTGGCCGTGCTGCTGCTGGTCATGTCGCTCGCGTCATGGATGGTCATCATCATCAAGACGCTGGACCTCATCAAGTACAAAAAGATCGCCCGCGCCTCTGAAGACTTCTGGCACAGCGAAGACTTTGCCGCAGGCCTCACCAAGCTGGGCTCGGACCCCGCCAACCCGTTCCGCCAACTGGCCCTGGAAGGCCGCGAAGCCACGCTGCATCACCGTAACACCAAGGCACACCTGCACGACGCCCTGGACGTGAGCGACTGGGTCACGCGCACGCTGCGCAACACCATCGACGAATTCACCGGCAAGCTGCAGTCGGGCCTGGCCATCCTGGCCTCGGTCGGCTCCACCGCCCCCTTCGTCGGCCTCTTCGGCACCGTGTGGGGCATCTACCATGCGCTGCTGTCCATCGGCGCGGCCGGCCAGGCAACCATCGACAAGGTGGCTGGCCCGATCGGCGAGTCGCTCATCATGACGGCGCTGGGTCTCGCGGTTGCCATCCCGGCGGTGCTGGGCTACAACGCGCTGGTGCGCGGCAACAAGGGCGTTCTGCAAAAACTCAGCCGCTTCGCGCATGACCTGCACGCCTACTTCGTGACCGGTGCCCGCGTGAGCGCCAGCGGCCAACAGGCCAATGTTGTGCCAATGAAAAAAGCCTGAAAGCCAACCCTTTATCCTGCTCTGCCGCCCAACAGCCGCGGAGCTCCCTCATTCAATGACCGAGAAGCACCATGGCCTTTGGAACCCAAGACGACAGCGATGAGGTGATGAACGAGATCAACATGACGCCCATGGTGGACATCATGCTGGTGCTGCTCATCATCTTCATCATCACGGTCCCCGTGATGAAGCATTCCGTCAACATCGACCTGCCGCGCGCCTCCAACGAAGCGCAAAACATCAAGCCGGAAACGGTTCGCCTGAGCGTGGATGCGGAAGGCAGCTATTTCCTGAACGAGACCAAGGTTTCAGACGAAGAGCTGGTCACGCAGCTCAAGGCGTCGGCAGCGCAGAACCCGCAGCCAGACCTGCATATCCGCGGCGACAAATCGGTTCGCTACGAGCGCGTGGCCCAAGCCATGGCAGCAGCCCAACAGGCCGGGCTGCGCAAGATCGGTTTCATCACTGAACCCAAGAACTGACCAGGGCCTGCAGGACTCATCGGGTCCTGGATGCATGCCTGCTGGACAGGCACTCCAGGTTTTTCACACAGAAAGAAACAAAACCGCAGCCTGGATTCGCTTGACTTTCAAATGAGAATGGTTATCATTAACTTAACGAAACCCAAACAGGTTTAACCATCATGTCCATCGCAATGCCCGCCTCCCATACCTTGAGCCTTCCTGCCCGCGCCCCCGCGCACACAGAGACCGCTTCTGGCGGCCATCCTTCGGGGGCCTCTGCCGCCTGCGTCAACAGCACCGAAATCCTGCGCGGGCAAAAGGCGGTGGAAATCAACCACAATGGCTCGACTTATCGCCTTCAGGCCACTCGCCTGGGCAAACTGATTTTGACCAAGTAAGCCGCCTTCACCGTTTCATCACCCTCTTCACCAGCACAGTTTCATCGTGGGGCGATCCGGGGCTACCAAGCCTCCAAGGTCGTTTTTAGCCAGCCACAGACTCTTTTGGAGTTGTTTAGCCAGGCTTTTTTTCCTTGATGTTGTTCTGCTCGCGCCAACAAAAAAGCCGACCTTGTGGCCGGCTTTTTTATTCCCGCTGCGACGCGGTTTACAGGCCGATGGCGGCAATGCCCGCACGTGCGATTTGCGCGTCTTCGCTGGACTTCACGCCGCTCACACCCACAGCGCCAATGCACTGACCGTCTTTCACGATGGGCACGCCGCCCTCGAGCATGCCGTGGATGTAGGGCGCCGACAGAAAGGACGTACGGCCGCCGTTGATGACATCTTCGTAAACCTTGCTCTCACGGCGGCCCATGGCGGCCGTGTTGGCCTTGGAGGGTGCAATGTGCGAAGAAATGGGCGGCGCGCCGTCCAGGCGCTGCAGGTGCAGCAGGTGGCCGCCGTCGTCGACGATGGCAATGGTGACGGCCCAGTTGTTCTTGAGGGCTTCGGCCTCGGCGGCGGCGGCGATGGTTTTGACGTCGGCGAGTTCAAGCACTGCTTTTGATTTCATGGTCTTCAGGATTTCCGGAGTTTATTGGCAAAGATACCGAGCATACGCAAATTTGAGGCCACCCCTCACCCGCATTGCCGCCAAATTAGCTTATAGAACCCTTACAAAAAGTAGGGAGTGAGGGCTGGAAAAACGGCAATGCACCCTAAAATAATCTTGCCCGCATTTGCTGGCGCCTCGGAGACGACTTTCATGACTGACAATGTTCAAACCCTCGACTACGGCGTTGCTTCCAGCGTCGAGCAACGCAACAAGGTCCTGCGCAACACCTATTGGCTGCTGGCCCTGAGCCTGCTGCCCACCGTGCTGGGCGCCTGGCTGGGTGTGGCGACGGGCATTACCCGCTCCCTGACGGGCGGATTGGGCCTGATCGTGTTCCTCGGAGGCGCCTTCGGCTTTATTTTCGCCATTGAAAAGACCAAGAACTCGGCCGCGGGCGTGCCTGTGCTACTCGGTTTTACCTTTTTCATGGGCCTGATGCTCTCGCGCATGATCGCCATGGTGCTGGGTTTCAGCAACGGCGCATCACTGGTCATGACGGCTTTTGCCGGTACGGCCGGCGTGATGTTCGTGATGGCCAGCCTGGCCACCGTCATCAAGCGGGACCTGAGCGGCATGAGCAAGTGGCTGTTTGCCGGCGCGCTGGTCATCATGGTGGCAGCCGTCATCAACGTGTTCGTCGGCTCGACCATGATGATGGCAGTCATCAGCACGCTGGCGATCGCGGTTTTCAGCGCCTACCTGCTGTATGACCTGAAACAGGTGATCGACGGCGGCGAAACCAACTACATCAGCGCCACCCTGGCCATTTACCTGGACCTGTTCAACATCTTCCAGAGCCTGCTGGCCCTGCTGGGCATCTTCGGCGGCGACCGGGACTGATCCATCCGCTTCGCTACAGAATAAAAAAAGGGCCTCAGGGCCCTTTTTTCATGCGCACCTCGTGTCATTCTCCGCAGGGTGAGCTTGGGGCTTCTCCAATTCGAGCCAGGGCCGCGGATCAGGCTCTGCCAGTCTCAGGCGCAGCGGCCCCCTCGGGGGCAGGGAGCTACACGTAGTGAGAGACCGTGGGGGCCAAATCAAACACCGCAATGGACTCCACATGGGCCGTATGCGGGAACATGTTGACCACACCGGCCGCCGTGCAGCGGTATGCGCCGCTGTCCACCAGCACGCCCGCATCCCGCGCCAGGGTGGCCGGGTTGCAGCTTACATAGACAATGCGCTGCGGCGGCGCCCAGCCGTTCAGGGCCAGGCTCTGCTGGTGCTCACCGTCGTCACAGGGGACGCCGCTGACGATCTGCTGGTGCAGCGCTGCCAGGGACTTGAAGAGCTCAAAAGCGCCTTCACGCGGAGGGTCCACCAGCCATTTGTCGGCCCGGCCGTCTTTCACCAGCATCGCCGGCGTCATTTCAAACAGGTTGCGCGCTACAAATTTTGTAGCTGCCAGCGCCCGTCGGACGCTGGATGCAGGCCTGTTTCTTTCAAAATTCTCGCGTGAACGGGCGACCAGGACTTCACTGCCCTCGATGCCCAGCACCTCGCTGGCGCGCGTGGCCAGCGGCAAGGTGAAATTGCCCAGGCCGCAAAACCAGTCGATCACCCGCTCATCCGGCTGCACCGCCAGCATGCGCAGTGCACGCGACACCAGCACCTGGTTGATGTGGGGATTGACCTGCGTGAAATCGGTCGGCTTGAACGGCATGACCACATCGAACTCCGGCAGGCCGTAGCTCAGCTCCTGCACAGCGTCGTCCAGCAGCTTGACCGTCTCGAGGCCCCCCGGTTGCAGCCACCATTGCAGGCCGCGGTTTTGCGCAGCGAAATCGCGCAGGCGGTTCAAGTCTCCGGGGCTTAGGGGCTCCATATGGCGCAGCACCATGGCCGTGACTTCATCGCCACAGGCCAGTTCGATCTGCGGCAAGGTTTCCTTCGCATCCATGCTGCCGATCAGCTCGCGTAGCGGCACGAGCATGTCGCTGACGTGCCGGGGCACCACGTGACATTCGGTCATATCGGCCACGTAGCCGCTTTTACGCTCGTGAAACCCCACCAGCACGACACCCTTTTTGCGGACATACCGCACCGACAGCCGCGCGCGATAGCGGTATCCCCAGGCCGGCCCTTCAATGGGCCGCAGCAGGTTGTCCGCCTTGACCTTGCCGATGTGCCAGAGATTGTCTTCGAGCACACGCTGCTTCACGGCCACCTGCGCCCCCACATGCAAATGCTGCATCTTGCAGCCGCCGCATGCGCCGGTGTGCATGCCGAAATGCGGACATGCCGGCCGCACACGCTGGGACGATTCACGGTGAATCGCCATCACCATGGCTTTTTCAAAGCTGCTTTTCTTGCGGTAGACGTTGGCAGTTACCCGTTCGAAAGGCAGAGCGCCCTCGATAAAAACCACTTTGCCGTCAGCCCTGTGGGCAATTCCCTGGGCTTCAATGTCGAGCGACTCGACCTCGAGCACGTCGGGCGGGTAGTCGGCCGCCGTCGCTGGCTGCTTGTTCTGGCTTTCTTCTGTCATGCACCAATTGTCTCAGGCTGCGGTACCATTTTCTGAACCCGTGAAAGGAAGGCGCCATGGAGCTTCGTATTTGCATCGATGTTGACAACATGGAACGTGCTGTCGAGTTCTACACAGAGGCACTCGGGCTGCGCACAGGCCGCCGTTTCAAGAGCGATTTCGTGGAAATTCTCGGTGCAAGCAGCCCGATCGATCTGCTCTTCAATGCGCCGGGTACCCGGCCGATCGCCAGCGGTCAGGGCAGCGAGAGTGTTCGCACCTACCAGCGCCACTGGACGCCTGTTCACCTTGATTTTGTGGTGGAAGACATTGATGCGGCGGTTGACCGGCTGCAGCGCCACGGCGCCGTTCTGGAAATGCCCGTGGCTGAACGGGTCTGGGGACGCATCGCGGGGCTGGCCGACCCCTTTGGCCATGGCATTGACCTGCTGGAGTTCAAGGGCCGTGGCTACGACGAGATTTTGCAGCCGCACTGATCACGAACATAGGCAGCCGGCCGCACTTCCCAGCAACCAATTGCTACAAAATAGATAGCTGCTTGCGCTCGTCCAGACTGGTCTGCGGGCTTTCTTTTCTTAAATTTTTCGATAGCTTTGCCCTGACGCAAGCAGCGTCAAGACACCAGAAACAAAAAAAAGGAGCCCAGCAAACGCGGGGCTCCTTTCTGCGGATGAAAACACCGCTTATTTGGCAGGCAGGTATCTGGAAGGGTCGACAGGCTTGCCCTGACGGCGAATCTCGAAATGCAGCTTCACGCGGTCCGCGTCGCTGTTGCCCATCTCGGCGATCTTCTGCCCCTTCTTCACGCTCTGGTCTTCCTTGACCAGCAAAGTCTGGTTGTGGGCATAGGCTGTCAGGAAGGTGTTGTTGTGCTTGAGGATGATCAGGTTGCCATAGCCGCGCAGGCCGGCGCCGGCGTACACCACGCGGCCGTCGGCCGAAGCAATGACGGGATCACCGGCCTTGCCGGAAATATCCAGACCCTTGTTTTTGGCTTCGTCGAAACCGGCCAGCATCGTGCCCTGCGCGGGCCAGATCCAGGCGATGTCTTCATCGCCCGTTGCAGCGGATGCCGGGCTGGTGCCAGCCGGTGCTGACGCAGGACGCGCCGTGCTGGCAGCCTGGGTGGGCGTGGTGGATGCGGTGGACGTGGTGACCGAGCCGGACGTCACGGGACGGGCCACCACCAGTGGATTTTCACTGGTCGGCGGCACCACACGCAGCACCTGCCCCACTTCGATGATGTTGGGGTTTTCAAGGTTGTTCCAGCGCACGATGTCGCGCCAGTTCTGGCCATTTTCCAGGCCGATTCGAATCATGGTGTCACCGGGTTTAACGGTGTAGTAACCAGGTTTTCCGGCATTTTCAAAGCCGGGCAACTGTTTGACATTGCCTGCGTCCACCGCGCCCGGCGTGGGACGCGACAACCCGGTGCCGCGGTCTTCAACCGGGGCATGGGTGGTAGAACGCGTGCCGCAGCCAGCGGCAAGCAGCAGCGCTGCCGCCAGGGCGCATGGCAGGGCCAGCCTGCCGAGCGTTGAGCGGGCGCCATGACTTGCGTCTGCGGCATCCACAGACACTGCCCGGTTCGGCCGTACGGTTTGATTCATTGGTTCTTTCGTCGTCAATCTGACGGGTATGGCGTATTGGTTAACTGGATGATCGGATGGTTCAATACCGTCACTGCTATATCGATAACCGGCCTGGGTCCTGCAGGTGGCCGGATCGTCAGCTTGTCCCCGATTTTAAAGGCACAAAATGAACGGCCTCCAGCAGGGTCTGCCTGACGCCCTGGGGGGTTTTGTCGACCACCACCAGCGCCTGGGCACCACCGGCGGTTTGCATGGGCGCCACCAGCCTGCCGCCCATAGCCAACTGATCAATCCAGGCAGGCGGAATGGCCTCCCCGCCGGCAGCAGCAATGATGGCCGCATAAGGTGCGCCCTTGGCGTAGCCCATCATGCCATCACCAAACAGCAGGTGCACATTGGGCAGGCGTAAAGTCCGCAGATTCTCCCTGGCTTTGTCGTGCAGGCCACGCAGCCTTTCGATGCTGTAGACCTCCGTCGCCAGATGGCTGAGCACCGCGGCCTGGTAGCCGCAGCCAGTGCCGATTTCAAGCACCCGCCCCAGCTTTCCGGCCGCGCCGTGGCGCAGCAGTTCCAGCATGCGGGCCACCACATTGGGTTTGGAAATGGTTTGCCCCAGGCCAATCGGCAGGCTGGTGTCTTCATAGGCCTGGTTGACCAGCGCGGTGTCAACAAAACGGTGGCGTTCGACAGCCCCCATGGCGGCGAGTACCAACGCATCGGCAACACCCTGCGCAGCAAGCTTGCTCACCATGCGCGCGCGCACGGTGTGCGAATCGAGGCCGACACCGCCCGGCAACGCGGAGGCTGCGGTCGGTGCCGGTTTCTTCAAGCTATTTTGGCTTGCAGCGCGTTCTGGTCTTGCGCTACCAGCTATTGATTTTGTAGCAGATGGGACACCCGCGTCGGGCTTCAGGCGAACCGGAAATGCCGGGCGGCCTGCTGCAGCCGGCGCTTTGGCAGTGGGATTGAATGGCGGTTTGAGGCTGGATTTCATGACGATTTTTTGTGCAACTCGGCCAGCCGGGCAGCGGTTTGAGCCCAATAAGGCAGACGCTCATGATCGGTCAAATCCACCTGCAGCGGGGTGATGGACACAAACTTCTGGCTGGTGGCATAAAAATCGGTTCCTTCACCAGCCTCTTTCGCAGGCCCTGCGCCGCCAATCCAGTACATGGTTTCGCCGCGCGGGCTGGTCTGCACGATGACGCGTTCGGCCGCATGGCGGCGTCCCAGGCGGGCCACCTTCACGCCCTGGATCTCGTTGTCGGGCAGGTTGGGAATGTTCACATTGAGCAGCCAGGGCGGCACCGTCGGCTCAGCGCCTTCCGCCACGGCCTCCAGCGTGGGCATCAGTTGCTGCACCAGCTCGGCCGCACGCCGGGCTGCCACATCAATGTGTGCCCAACCCTTTTCAGTCTGGGAAAACGCGATGGAAGGAATTCCGAACAGGTAGCCTTCCATGGCGGCGCCCACGGTTCCGGAGTAAATCGTGTCGTCGCCCATGTTGGCGCCGTTATTGATGCCTGAAACCACCAGGTCCGGCCGGTAGCCCAGCAAACCCGTCAGCGCGATATGGACGCAGTCTGCCGGTGTGCCGTTGATGTAGCGAAAGCCGTTGGCCGCGGTCTGCACGTACATCGGCGAGTGCAGGGTCAGCGCGTTTGATTTGGCGCTGTTGTTGTGCTCGGGGGCCACCACCTCGACATCGGCAACGGTTTTAAGCGCTTCATAGAGGGCAATGATGCCGGAGGCCTGGTAACCGTCGTCGTTGCAAATGAGGATTTTCATGGACTGATTTTACGGTCACGGCTGCGACAGCCTGAGCCCTGCCGGACATCGCAAAACCTGCCGCTTTGCCTATGATGCAGGCAAGGCGCCGTCTCTTTCCGCTGGCGGCCCGCCTTTCTTCTTCTGTTTCTTCTGTACCTGTCGCAGCATTCCTTCTATCGGAGACATTCCATGCAAGCCTGGCTTTGTGAAAACCCCACCGGCGTAGACGCCCTGACCTGGAAAGAATTGCCCACACCGCAACCCAAGGCAGGCGAAGTGCTGATTGAGATCAAGGCCGCCAGCCTGAACTTTCCCGACCTGCTGATCGTGCAGAACAAGTACCAGATGAAACCACCCCTGCCCTTTGTGCCCGGCTCCGAATACGCCGGCGTGGTCCAGGCGGTGGGCGAAGGCGTCACGCACCTCCAGGTAGGTCACAACGTGGCCTGCCTCTCCGGCACCGGGGGGTTCGGCACGCACACCCTTGCACCGGCGGCCCTGTGCATGCCCTTGCCCCAAGGATTTCCCTTCGTGGACGCGGCCGCTTTCATCATGATTTACGCAACTTCGTGGCACGCCCTGATGGACCGCGCACAACTCAAGGCCGGTGAAACCGTCCTGGTGCTGGGTGCTGCAGGCGGTGTCGGCACCGCAGCCATACAGATTGCCAAAGCCGCCGGAGCCCGCGTAATCGCAGCCGCATCGACCGATGAGAAATGCGCCCTTTGCGCGTCCATTGGCGCGGACGCCACCATCAACTACACCACGAAAAACCTGCGTGACGAAATCAAGGCACTGACCGAAGGCAAGGGACCTGACGTGATTTATGACCCGGTCGGCGGCGAGTTTAGCGAGCCGGCTTTTCGCTCCATCGCGTGGCGGGGCCGTTACCTGGTGGTGGGCTTTGCTTCGGGACCCATCCCGTCCCTGCCGCTCAATCTCACGCTGCTCAAGGGCGCATCCATCGTCGGCGTGTTCTGGGGCGACTTCGCCAAGCGCGAACCCAAGGCCAATGCGGCCATGATGGCCGAGCTGGCCGGCTGGTATGCCCAAGGCAAGATCAAGCCGGTTATTGACCGCACCATGCCCATGGCCGAACTGAAAGCTGCCTATACCCACATGGGCTCACGTGGCGTGAAGGGCAAGCTGGTCATGGTGAACTAGGGCCTGGCCCGCCTGTGCAAGGCAGCCGCGCCAGGCCCCCAAATGAAAAAGTCCCGCGAGCCTTGCGGCAAGCGGGACTTCAAATAGTGGGGTGGCTGATGGGGCTCGAACCCACGACAACAGGAATCACAATCCTGGACTCTACCAACTGAGCTACAGCCACCGGAGCCCTGCATTATAGCGGCAAAGCCGCTGCAATTTACTGGGTGACGACTTCTTCTGCGCCAGCCTTGGCGACAGGAGGCTTTGCCGCCAGGATTTTCGTCTTGAAGCGTTCTTTCAGGCCGTTGTAATACGCCAGATTTTCTGCGGCGGTCCACCACTGCGTGTACTGGTTGCGTTCCTGCTTGGCGGCCGCTTCAAGTGGCGCCTCGCGCGGAACCACCTTGTTGACCTTGATCACGACGTAACCTTGTGCGCCGAGGCTAACCCCGGCAAATGCCGGCAAGGCAGCCGCGTCGGCACGGAGCGCCGCATCGATCACCGGATTGGGAAGCTTCTGGGTTTGCTCACGCGACACGACCACCGGTGCGGCCAAAGCGGTTGCAGACGCCGGGGCGGCCTTCCAGGCAGCCAGCTTGGCCTCGCCCTCCTTGCGCGCTTCTTCGGCGCTGCGCTGGGCAATCCAGCGCTGGCGCACGACATCTTTCACTTCGGCAAAGGGTTGGGTGCGTGCCGGGGTGTACTGGGTGATCCGGCCTGAAACCAGCTGGCTGGGCGCTGCCTCTATGGCTTCGGTATTGCGCTTCTTTTCGATCGCATCCGGCGAAAAAAGTGCGCCCAGGAATTTCGGATTGGACAGCACGCCAGCCGCACCGGTTTTGGGCTGCCGGGCCACATTGCTGGCCGCCTTGACTTCAAGCTTCAGCTTGTCCGCCACGGGCTTGAGGCTGTCGGGCTGCTCATAGACACCATTGGTGAAGACATCGGCAACTTCAGCAAATTTCTTCTGGGCTTCCTGCTTGCGGAGGTCGGCTTCCAGCTGCGGTTTCATTTCTTCGAACGCGGGCCGCTTCGGTGCCTTGATGTCCGTCAGCTTGATGATGTGGTAACCGAACTCCGACTCCACGACATTGCTGATGTCGCCTTTTTTCATCGCAAAGGCGGCGTCCTCAAATGGCTTGACCATCGAGCCGCGCGCAAAGAAATCGAGATCGCCGCCGGAAGGTGCCGAACCAGTGTCCTGCGAGTTTTTGCGTGCCGCATCGGCAAAAGTATCGGGCGCCTTCCTGACCTGCGCCAGCAATTCCTCTGCTTTGGCTTTCGCCTTTTCGCGATCGGCTGCCGAGGCAGTCTTGGGCGCTGCAATCAGGATGTGGCTTGCCCTGCGCTCTTCGGTGCCGCCCAGGCGCTGGATATTCTGCTCATAGTAGGTCTTGAGATCGGCCTCGTTGACCGTGACCGTCTTTTTAACAGTCTCGATGTCGAGCACCACATACTCAATGTTGGCCTGTTCCGGTGCCTGAAAGAGTTTCTCGTTGGCTTTGTAGAACTGCTCAAGGTCGGCATCGGTCGGTGCCAGTTTGGCTGCCATATCAGCAGCATCAAAACGGGCCAGCTGGATTTCGCGCTTCTCGAAATAGGCATTGAGCGACAGATCAGCCGCAGCATTCGTGGCGAAGCCGCTTGCACCAATACCGCCCAGCACCTGTCGGCTCGGCAGCCCGGCCTTGACATTGGCCTCAAAGATTTCCGGCGTCATGCCCTGCGATGCCAGCAACTGGCGATAGCGCTCCATATCGAGCTTGCCGTCCGGGCCTTTCAGGGCGGCGATTTCCGGGATTTTCTGCAGCTCGCGGGCCAGATAGTCGTCGGTGACATGGGCAGCAGCAGCAACCACACGGTCGCGCACCAGGCGCTCCAGCGTCGCGTAGCGTGCCTGCGGCGTATCGAGCAGCTTGACGTCAATCGACGGCATGGAGGCGCGTATACGCTGGACTTCGTTCTGGTGGGCCTGGTCCCATTCGGGCTGCGTGATGTCTTTTCCGTCGACAACGGCAACGACCCCGCTGTTGTTCCCGGAGGGACCATTGCTGTTCATGCCCACCAATATAAAGGACGGAACAATCAGCAAAAACAGCAATGCCATGGTGACTTTGGTGTGCTTGCGAATGAAATCAAACATCTCGAACTTCCTGTGCTGCAACAGCTTTACGAACAAACCGGGAGCCAACAACAAAAAAGGCGAACCATGTTCGCCTTTTTTCGTGGGTGGTGGGTGCTGACGGGCTCGAACCGCCGACCTACGCCGTGTAAGGGCGCTGCTCTACCAACTGAGCTAAGCACCCCACGTTGAGTTTCCGTTTCAGTTCAAAGCATCCTTGAGAGCTTTGCCTGGACGGAACTTTGGAACCTTGGCAGCCTTGATTTTAATCGCATCGCCGGTACGCGGATTGCGGCCGGTGCGCGCAGCACGTTTTCCCACGGCAAAAGTGCCGAAACCCACCAGAGACACGGAGCCTCCTTTTTTCAGGGTTGTTTTCACAGCGCCAATGGTTGACTCCAGCGCGCGCGTGGCGGCAGCTTTGGAAATATCAGCATGCTTGGCAATGTGCTCGATCAGTTCAGTCTTGTTCACAAGGAGCCCCTCGTTGATAAAAAGTTAATCTGGTTGTCTCTAAAAAATATCTCCCGGGACACTGTGTTGAGTGTGTCAGCGGGAGCGGCATGTGCAGTTTTCTGCTGATTCCAATTAGAGCCATGGACTCTTGACCTGTCAATACAGCAGCAAGTTTTTACAACGTGCGGAGGCGGATTCTAGACGGTTTTTCAGCGCTTTCACGGCTTAATCGTAAGCATGATGTGTAATTTTCATGCTTGACAAAAGCCGTCTTTATGACGGTTTCAGGAAGCGGACAGGGCCTCGGCGACGGCCTTGCCAAGGTCTGTCGTCCCGGCTTTTCCACCCAGGTCCGGGGTGCGCGGCGCACCGCTTCCAGGGCTCAACACCTTTTCAATTGCAGCGAGGATGCCGTCATGCGCATCCTTGTGCCCGAGGAACTCCAGCATCATGGCACCACACCAGATCTGCCCGATAGGGTTGGCAATGTTGCGGCCCGCAATGTCGGGCGCCGAGCCGTGCACCGGTTCGAACAGCGAAGGAAACTTCCGATCAGGGTTCAGGTTGGCGCTGGGCGCAATGCCTATGGTGCCCGTGCAGGCCGGCCCCAGGTCACTCAGGATGTCGCCGAAGAGATTGCTGGCCACCACCACATCGAAGAAGTCCGGGCGCTGCACAAAATGCGCGGTCAGGATGTCGATATGGAATTGATCCAGGCGGACACCCGAATAGTTTTTTGCCATCTCGGCCACGCGCTCATCCCAGTAAGGCATGGAGATGGAAATGCCGTTGGACTTCGTCGCACTGGTCAGGTGCTTCTTGGGACGGGACTGGGCGAGTTCAAAGGCGAACTTCAGGACGCGGTCCACGCCGATGCGGGTGAATACCGACTCCTGCAGGACAAACTCGCGCTCCGTACCGGGAAACGCCCGCCCGCCAATACTGGAATATTCGCCCTCGGTGTTTTCACGGACGATGTAAAAATCTATTTCACCAGGTTGACGCGCGCTCCCGTCACGCCGGACCACCGGCGCAATGATGCCGGGCATCAGCCGTGCAGGCCGCAGGTTGATGTACTGGTCAAACTCACGCCTGAACAGCAGCAGCGAACCCCACAGTGAAACATGATCGGGAATTTTCGCGGGCCATCCCACAGCGCCGAAGTAGATCGCGTCATGGCCGCCCACCTGGTCCTTCCAGTTGTCCGGCATCATCTTGCCGTGCTTTTCAAAGTAGTCCCAGCTTGAAAAATCGAAATGGTCGAACTGCAGGTCGATGCCGTACTTGACGGCCGCAGCCTCCATCACACGCACACCTTCTGGCATAACCTCTTTGCCGATACCGTCGCCTGCGATGACGGCGATGCGTTTTTTTCCGATGCTTTTGCTCATGGTGTTCCTTTTTGAATGTAGTTGGCGTTAATTTGACCCGTTGAGAGCCGCTGATTCAGGTTTGAAAAAATCCAGTGCTTCTGCCAGCAGCAACGCCGGCGCTTCTTCTGCAATGTAGTGACCGCAAGGCAAGCTTCGGCCCGAGACATCTTTCGCACGGTCCCGCCAGAGATTCAGTACATCAAAGCATTGGCCCACCGCGCCATGCTCGCCCCACAACACGCGCAGCGGCTGCGCCAGGCGCAGGCCGGCAGTAACGTCCGCGCGGTCGTGCTCCAGGTCGATCGTGGCAGAGGCCCGGTAGTCTTCGCAGATACTTTGAGCGGTGCCGGGGATTTGCGCGCAGCGTTCGTACTCGGCCAGTGCGGCTGGGGCAAAAGCCGCAAGGCCCGCATGGCGCTTGCCCATTACGCTGCGTACATACCGTACCGGATCGGACTCGATCAACGCTTCGGGCAGCGGCGGCGGCTGGATCAGGAAGAACCAGTGCCAGTAAGCGCGCGCAAAGGCATTCGTCGTGTTGTCATACATGGCCAGCGTGGGCGCAATGTCAAGCAGCATCAACCGCTGAACCGCCCCGGGATGATCCGACGCAAGGCGATGGGCCACGCGCGCGCCGCGGTCGTGCGCCAGCACCTGGAACCGTTCGAACCCATGGTGACGCATGACTGCGACGGCATCCAGCGCCATCGCGCGTTTGGAATAGGCCTCGTGCGCCGAATCACCGGCAACCCGTGCGGAGTCACCGTAACCGCGCAGGTCCATCATCACGACGGTGAATTTTTTCGCAAGCGTTCCCGCGACCAAGTGCCACATCGCGTGGGTTTGCGGGTGCCCGTGGAGCAACAGAAGTGGCGCCCCTGCGCCGCCCCGCAGGGTGTGCAAGCTGCCGGCCGGGCCGTCGACATCGCACGAAACGAAATTCTCAAACATCAATCAGTTGCCTTGGTTCATCTTCGGGTAATCAATTTCCCGGTGCTCCGGTGTTGAATGCCTTGAACGATTTTTAGATCTTTGCCTGATTTTGTAGAAGAGTGGCACCCAATACAAGCAATAATCAGGCAATCAATTATTTCCAAAAAGGAATTAATCAATGGAACGCAGCGACCTTGAACTGGTGCTTGCCGTTCGCGACCACGGGAGCCTGGCGGCCGCAGCGCAAAGCCTGGACGTGGCGCCGCCGGTCGTCACCAAGCGGCTTGCCGCACTGGAGGCCAGGCTGGGCCAACGCCTGTTCCAGCGCACGACCCGGCGCGTCAGCCCCACCGCCGAAGGCGAAACAGTCTGCGAACGGGCCATCATTCTCCTGCAGGGCTTCCATGCGCTTGAGGCAGAGTTGCAGGAACGAAAAGCGGAGCCCACCGGGCTTATCCGGCTGGCTGCAACTTTTGGGTTCGGCCGCCGGTGGCTGGGGCCTGCGCTGGCGGAATTCCAGGAGCGTTATCCGCGTGTCGAGATACAGCTGGAGCTCACCGAGCATTTGCCCGACCTCGCGCTGGAGGGTTACGACGGCGCCATCTGGCTCTGGTCGATACAGGGTCGGCAGGCGGCCCAGTGGGTGTCACGCCGTCTTGCGCGCAACCAGCGCATCATGGTGGCCTCGCCCCGCTACATAAAACAACACGGTTCACCCGCCAGCCTGGAGGCCTTGCAGGACCATGCCTGCCTGATCGTGCGCGAAAACGGCAATGCCCCGGGACAGCGTTTTGATGTCTGGCCGCTGCACAGGGAACGCGAGAAGACCGCGGTGCGCGTTCGCGTGCACGGCCCGCTGGCCAGCAATTCAGGGGAGCTGGTACGCGACTGGTGCATGGAAGGCCGCGGCATCATGCTACGCAGCCTTTGGGATATTGCACCGCATATCGCATCGGGCCGGCTCGTACGCGTTTTACCGGCCTATTCAATGCCAGACGCCGACATTCACTGGCTGGCCCCCTACCGCCCAGACCAGCCACGCCGTATTCGCCTGCTGATTGACCACCTGGTCGCACAGTTTCAGGAAGCGCCCTGGAAAACTACGCTGCCGCCGGCTTCGCGGCCCGCACCACGAGGCTCACGCCCAACGCCGTGAGCGCGGTGCCGGCAATCGTGCTGAGCGTAATGGGCTCCTCAAACAACAGCCATGCCATCAGGGCGGTCGTTGGCGGAACCAGGTACAGCAGGCTGGTCACGGCTGTAGCTGCGCCACGCTGGATCAAAAGGTAAAGCAGGGAGCTTCCTCCGAGCGTGAGCACCAGCACCGACCACGCCATGGCGCCCAGCACCTGGTGGTTCCACGCGATCGCTTCAGTTTCAAACAGCGCAAGCGGCAGGGTCACCACGAAAGCAGCGGCCAGCTGAATGGCATTGGCACTGCGCACATCGGCAGGTTTGACAAAACGTTTCTGGTAAAGCGTTCCCGCAGTGATGCTGAACAACGCAAAGACCGTGCAGGCCAGCGTCAGCGCCGTCACTTCATGGCCCGTGCCGAACTTGCGCGAAACCACCAGCAACAGCCCGCCTAGCCCAAGCGCCAGACCGGTCCACTGGCGTGAAGTGACCTTGGCCTCGCCGCCGTTTGTCTCGGGCGAGGCAACCCACGAAACCCAGAGCGCCGTCAACACTGGCTGAAGTCCGACAATGAGTGCGGTCAAGCCCGAACCCATGCCCGACTTCACGGCAATCCAGACGCCACCCAGATAACCGGCATGCATCAACACGCCGGCCATGGCCAGATGCAGCCATTGCGCCCGGCCTTGCGGCCACGCGGCCCGGGCCAGCACGATCCAGACAAGGAAGCAAACAATCGACAGGAAATAACGGATCGCCAGGAAAGTCAGCGGCGGCGCATACGGCAAGCCATATTTGGCGACGATAAAGCCGGTGCTCCAGATCAGCACAAACACGGCGGGCATGGCCCGGATCAGCGCACCAGAAGAGGATGAAGAAGAGGAAGAACTCAAGGACAGAAGCCTTAGAACGGCAACACCAAGGGCAGGACTACTTGGCGCGCGCGCGGATTTCCGGGATGGCTTTTTTCAGGTAATAAATCATGGACCAGACCGTCAGGATGGCGGAGATCCAGATCAGCCAGGTGCCCCACACGTGCGTGTTGATCACGCCGAACAGCACGCCGTCGAACAGCAGGAAAGGGATGGCAATCATCTGCACCGTGGTCTTGACCTTGCCTAGCATGTGCACGGCCACGCTTTTGGTCGCGCCAATCAGGGCCATCCACTCGCGCAGCGCCGAGATGGCGATCTCGCGGCCGATGATGATGAGCGCCACGAACACGTCGGCACGCTGCAGGTGCACCAGCACCAGCAAAGAGGCGCAGACCAGGAACTTGTCGGCCACCGGATCAAGGAAGGCGCCGAAGGAAGAAGTCTGGTTCAGCTTGCGCGCCAGAAAGCCGTCCAGCCAGTCGGTTGCGGCAAACACGACGAACATCACGGTGGCAATCAGATTGCGTTCCGTGGGCGCCAGGTTCAGGTAGAACACCCCCACGATCAACGGAATCGCAACGATGCGGGTCCAGGTCATCAACGTAGGGATGGTCAGAAACATGCCCCGATTTTGGCATGAGCCGTGCGGTGGTGCCGGATAGCGGTGCAAAGCACGCCAAAACAGTGCGTTCCGTTGCACAAATACATCTGAGCAAATTTCAAGGAACTGCTGCCCGAAACAGGGCACGCAACCGATGCTGCCTCAATGCAGGGCGCGGTAGATTTCCTCGGCCAGGTCCTTCGAAATGCCATCCACCGTGGCAATGTCTTCCGCGCTGGCCGAAGCGATGCCGCGAATGCCGCCGAAGCGCTGCAACAAGCTGGCGCGCCGCTTGGGGCCAATGCCGGCAATGTCCTCAAGCTTGCTGCCGCCCACCCGCACCTTGGCGCGCTTGGCCCGCATGCCCGTGATGGCGAAACGGTGGGCTTCGTCGCGGATCTGCGCGATCAGCATCAACGCTGCTGAATCCCGCCCCAAATAGACCTTGTCGCGGCCGTCCGCAAACACGAGCTCTTCGAGGCCAACCTTGCGGCCCTCCCCTTTTTCAACGCCGGCAATCAGGCCCAGGTCCAGGCCCAGTTCCCCGAACACCTCACGTGCCATCGACACCTGCCCCTTCCCGCCGTCGACCAGCACCAGGTCGGGCAGTTTGGCCTCCCCATTGCGTGCGGCTTCAGCCAGCCGGGTATAGCGGCGCATCAGCACCTGCCGCATGGCGGCGTAGTCGTCGCCTGGCGTGATGCCTTCGATGTTGTAGCGGCGGTATTCGCTGTTGACCATCTTGTGCTCCTGGAACACGACACAGGAAGCCTGTGTCGATTCACCGGCCGTGTGCGAGATGTCAAAACATTCGATGCGCAGCGTATCGAGGTTGTCGAGCGGCAAATCAAGCGCCTCGGCCAGCGCGCGCGTACGCGCCTGCTGGGAGCCCTGTTCGGCCAGCAACCGGGCCAGCTGCAGGCCGGCGTTCTTCTGTGCCATTTCCAGCCAGATGCGGCGCTGCTCACGCGGCTGGTGGATGGCCGTGACCTTGGTACCGGTCTGCGCTGTTAGTGCCTCCATCAGTTCCTTGTCCACCGGCTCGCTGCACACCAGGGTGGGTGGAACCGGCACATCAATGTAATGCTGCGCGATGAAGGCTTCCAGCACCAGGGCCTCAAGTGACTTGCCCACAGGTGCAGGCACAGGCGCAGCACTTTCACCGGCTGCCTCGGCTTGCGCAGCCTGCCTGGCGTCCGCATCGATCTCGGCATCCAGCGCCGCGACGTCGGTCGCGTTCTCCACATGGCTGGGGAAGTACGCCCTGTCACCCAGGTGGCGGCCGCCGCGCACCATGGCCAGGTTGACGCAGGCCTTGCCGCCCTGAACTTTCACCGCCAGGATGTCGACGTCCTTGTCGCCGCCGATTTCCATCGACTGCTGGTGCAGCACCTTGGACAGCGCCGACATCTGGTTGCGCAACTCTGCGGCCTGCTCAAACTCCAGCTTCTCGGCATGCACCAGCATTTTTCTCTCGAGCTCGGTCAGGATGTCCTGGGCCTGGCCTTGCAAAAAGCGTTCGGCGTTGGCGGTGTCCAGCGCGTACTGCTCGGGTGACACATGGCCCACACAGGGTGCGGAGCAGCGCTTGATCTGGTACAGCAGGCAGGGCCGTGTGCGATTGTTGAACACCGTGTCTTCGCAGGTCCGCAGCCGGAACACCTTTTGCAACAGCAAGATGGTGTCTTTCACCGCCCAGGCGCTGGGGTACGGGCCGAAGTAGCGGTGCTTTTTCTCGACCGCGCCGCGGTAATAGGCAATGCGCGGAAAGACGGCAGCCGTGGGCGCAGCGCCTTCTTCGGCCGGACGCGCGCCTGTCAGCTTGAGGTAGGGGTAGCTCTTGTCGTCCCGAAACAGGATGTTGAATTTCGGGTTGAGCGTCTTGATCAGGTTGTTTTCGAGCAGCAGCGCTTCAGCTTCCGAGCGCACCACCGTGGTTTCCATGCGGGCGATCTTGGTCACCATGTGGCCGATGCGCGTGCCGCCGTGGTTCTTCTGGAAGTAGTTGGAGACCCGCTTCTTCAGGTTGCGCGCCTTGCCGACATACAGCACGCCGCCTTCCGCATCGAAGTAACGGTAGACGCCCGGCAAGGCGGGCAGCGCAGCCACTTCGGCCAGCAACTCGGGCGTATGTCCGGCGGGTAACTTTTCAGCGGGGGAACGTTCAGGCATACCCCTATTTTGCCGCGTACCGGCGCTTCAGAAGAAAACCCTGACAGGACCGATACCCTTTTGGAGCCGACCCAACAAAGGGATTCAGTCCGGCCGATAGTCCAGGAGCTTTTTCGGGAACCTGATCAGCCACAGGCGGGTTGGCTTCTCGTCATCACTGCCATTGACGATTTCATACTTGAGCGGCGCTGCACCTTTGCATTTTTTGCCCTCCAGGACACCGGCGGCATTCACGCTGCAGTCATCGATCTTGACGGCCTTGCCGGCCGCATCGACGATTCGCGCGGACACACCAAAGTCGTTGTCGTTGATCAGCGCCAGCGTATCGTCGTTCACCAGGGCCAGGCCTTCGGCCTTCTCTGGAAGCCAGCCGAACTGGAGCTTTCCGCTTGCATCCTTCTTGCGCAAATCGAGGATTTCCAGCCGCTTCGCAGGGGAAACCCCGATGGCCGACAGTTCGCTCAAAGCGCCGGCATATTCCAGCTCCAATCCACCCGCCAGTTTCTTGCCGCTTAAATCCGTGGCCTGGGCCACATCCACCGCCACCAGCAGGTTGTGCACCTCACCATCGGCCTTGAATTTGCCTTGCTCGATCAGCACAAAGCGCGTGTCACTCAAGGCGACGATGTCGCCAATCTTGGCGTCCTTGCTCTTACCGTACCGGGTCATGTCGTGCGGATAGGCAAACATGCGGGTAGCCCCATTGGCGGGATTGAATTCCACCAGACGGGTAAAGAGCGCCTTGCTGGTATGCCGGGCCGACAAACCACTCCCCATATCTGGCATTTCCAGAATGCTTTGAATGGCCATGACCAGCTTGCCGCCGGGCGTGATGGCCAGGCCTTCGCAGCCGCGATTCGGCTGGCGGAATTGAATCACGGCAGGCAAGCCGTTGGCCGGCGCGAATTTGGCCGCAATACGGCCGCTCTCAACCGCCACCTTGATCAGATACGGGCCGTATTCATCACAAATCCAGACGTGTTTGCCATCCGGGTCCATGGCGATGGCTTCCGGGTCAATGCCATGGGCGTCGAAGGCCAGGCTGGCTTGCAGCGTTTCGGTCAAGGGCGTTTCACCCGAAGAGCCAATACCGCCCTGCACCGGGCGGCCGCTCACATTCACACCCTCTGCAGTTTTGATGTCAGTCACCGACACCAGTTCAGCCACCCCATTCCTGACGCGGATCAGGCCAAACTTGGGCGCGTAATCGGGTGCGGGAAAGGCCTTGGTCTTGTTGGCCGAAGTCGCACCGCTGCTGTCAAGGTCGGGCGAGTCGCCGTTGGGGCCGCGATCAGTCAGCGCATAAAACCACAAAGTGCCGTCGGCATCCTTGTTGCGCAATGTCAGCCCCGAGCCGGGCGCTATGGGAAAACCTTGAGGAAAACGCTGTCTGATGCCCACGTCCGCACCGGTGTAAGGCACGTAAAAGCGGGTCGCAACCTGCAGCACATGCCTGGTCAGGACCACACCCTCAACGACAGACGTTTCCGCCTTTTCCAGGCTTGCCTGCGCCCACGATGAAGCGCTACCGCCGGCGCACAAGGCCAGCCCCAGAATAGCGGCCATGGCCCGTGCACGCATCACCGATTTAGATAAAACCACGATGAACTCCATTTCAAATTGATGACGGCTTGTACCCAGCCTGGGTGACATGGCTGTGACAGGGGGAGCACGCCACGCCGCAGCATGAGGGCCGGCATCGCGGCTGCATCACAATACCCGCCATGGCTGCAGCACGCGTTTGGGACATTTTTTGCAAAGTCATCGACAACTTCGGGGACATTGGTGTGTGCTGGCGTCTGGCCGCCGACCTGGCCTCGCGCGGGCACAAGGTGCGGCTCTGGGTGGATGACGCATCCGCGCTGACATGGATGGCCCCCGGGAGCTGTAAAGGCGTACAGGTATTTCCCTGGCCATCCGGTGAACAGCCCCTGAACCTGGACGCCGCAGGGCTCGCCGGGCAACCCTGCGATGTGCTGATCGAGGCCTTCGGCTGTGAAGTTGCTCCTGATTTCATAGCTGCTTGCGCTCGTCTGCATTGGGCTGGAGGCCAAAAACCCGTCTGGATCAATCTCGAATACCTGTCTGCCGAGGACTACGTGGGGCGCTCCCACGCCATGCCTTCGCCGGTACAAGGCGGACCGGCTGCCGGCTGGACCAAGTGGTTTTTCTACCCGGGCTTCACGGCTGATACCGGCGGGCTGCTGCGTGAGTCAGGCCTGCAGGACAAGCAGGCAGGCTTTGACCGCGCCGGCTGGCTGAAAACCCACGGAATCCACTGGGGTGGCGAAACCCTGGTGTCCCTGTTTTGCTATGAGCCCCCCGCGCTCGAAGGCCTGCTGGCGCAATTTACGGAACACGGCTTGCAAGGCAAACCGGTGCATCTGCTGGTGGCCGCGGGGCGTGCCGCCAACGCCGTTCGTGCCCTGTATGATGATAAGAATCGGCTGCAACCCAATAAGGGCGGGCGCAAGCAGCTATCAATTTCATACCTCCCCCTGCTGACGCAAACCGGGTTTGACCACCTGCTCTGGGCCTCGGACCTGAACTTCGTGCGCGGCGAGGACTCGGTGGTGCGGGCGCTTTGGGCAGGCAAGCCTTTCGTCTGGCACATCTATCCGCAGCATGACAACGCCCACCTGGCCAAACTGCAGGCCTTCCTGGACATGCTCCAGGCGCCGCCCTCCCTGCGGGCTTTTCACGCCGCCTGGAACGGCAAAACAGCGCCGCCACCTACCGCCGGCGGCCCGGCGCCCTTCCCCATTGACCTGCCGGCCTGGCAAGCAACAGCCCAGACGGCCCGCTCCCGCCTGATGGCCCAAGACGACCTGGGCACCCGGCTGCTCGGTTTCGTGACAAAAAAACGTTAAAATCATAGGCTTTGCAGAACAGCCTGAAGGTCGACCAGACTTTGGCGTCCTGCACAACCCGCCGCGGAACCTGCACACCGGTGCATGCGTTTAGCGGCCTACTCAGTGAAACTGCTATGAAAATCGCTCAAGAAATCCGCGCCGGCAACGTCATCATGAACGGCAAAGACCCGATGGTGGTGCTCAAGACCGAATACAGCCGCGGCGGGCGCAATTCCGCCACCGTGCGGATGAAGCTCAAAAGCCTGGTCGCCAACTTCAACACCGAAGTCGTGTTCAAGGCCGACGACAAGATTGATCAGGTCATTCTGGACAAAAAGGATTGCACCTACTCTTACTTCGCCGATCCGCTGTATGTCTGCATGGACTCCGAGTACAACCAGTACGAAGTCGAAGCGGAAAACATGGGCGATTCGCTCAACTACCTGCAGGACGGTATGGAACTGGAAGTGGTGTTCTACGACGGCAAGGCGATCTCGGTCGAACTGCCCACCAGCGTTCAGCGCGAAATCACCTGGACTGAACCCGCCGTCAAGGGCGATACCTCCGGCAAGGTTCTGAAACCCGCCAAGCTCGCTACCGGCTTTGAAATCGGCGTGCCGATTTTTGTGGCCCAGGGCGACCTGGTTGAAATTGACACCCGCACCGGTGAATATCGCAAGCGCGTGTAATCCCGCTTCTGCCCTCCGCAAAAAGGCTCCTCACGGAGCCTTTTTTTGCTTGTGCGGGCCCCAGTTCCCGAAAAGCAGCCGCCCCGCCTGATCGTTCACAATAAGCTCATGGAACAAAAACAAGACTTATCCGTCAGCCGCCTGGCCAACGCCTGGGCCGAACTGCAGGCCCACGCACGGGAAGGCACACCGCTGGAAGCCGACGCCTCGCGGCTGGCATTTGCCGACCCGGAGTTTTTGCTGCGGCGTGAAACACGCGGGATCCGCTTCCAGCTGGAACTGCTTAAACCCGACCTGGAACAGCAGGCCCATGGCATTGAAAACACAGTGGTCGTTTTCGGCAGCGCCAGGTTTCGCAGCGAGGAAGATTCCGTCACCATGGTGGCCGAAGCCGAGGCAGGTGGTGATGCCGAAACCATAGACCGCGCGCGAAAACTGGCGCGCAATGCCCACTATTACGAAAAAGCCCGCGCCTTCGGCAAGCTGGTGGCGCAGTACAGCGAGACAAAACCGCCCGAGACCAAGCTCTTCATCTGCACCGGCGGCGGCCCGGGCATCATGCAGGCAGCCAACCGGGGCGCGCACGAGGCCGGCGGGCTCAGTGTGGGCCTGGCGATCGCCCTGCCCATGGAGGAAGCCGCCAACCCTTATGTGCCGCCTGAGCTGTCATTCAAGTTTCACTACTTCGCGCTGCGCAAAATGCATTTCATGATGCGTGCCAAGGCGCTTGTGGTGTTTCCGGGTGGTTTCGGCACGCTCGACGAACTGTTCGAAGTCATCACGCTGGTGCAGACCCGCAAGGCCAAGCCGGTGCCCATCATCCTTTTTGGCAGCAGCTACTGGAAGCGCCTGCTCAACACCGACATGCTGGTGGAAGAAGGCGTGATCTCGCCCAACGACCTCAAGCTCTTTCAGTACGTGGACGACGCACAGGTCGCCTGGGACCTGATCAAGGATTTTTACCGTCTGTAGGCCCGGTTTCGGGATGGTGCCCGCCATGGGCAGACATGCTGTCCTTGAGCAGCCACGCCGCGCGTGAACCCGCGCCTACCATGGCCCCGGTGACCCAGAAGACCCCGCCAATTCCCATCAACGCACCGGCGGAGCCAAACAACATGGGCATCACCACGCTGGACGCATTGATCGCCATCAGGCGCAGCCCCAGCGCTTCGCCGTGGCGTGCTTCCGGTGTGATCTGGTGCAGCATGCTCATCACCATGGGTTGCACCATGCCCAGCGCAAGGCCCAACAGGATGGAGCACAGGCCCATGCCGATCGCCGAATGCATCAACGGGTAGATGCCGAACAGTGCGGCTGTCGCCAGCATGGAGACCGCCAGCACCTTCCACTCGCGCAGATGGGCCGCCACCAGCGGCATCACCATGCGGATCAAAGCCGCGGCCACCGCAAACGATCCCAGGATGGTGCCTATGACCGAAGCACTGATGCCGCGCTCAAAACCCAGCACCGGCACCACAAAGGTGTGGACGTCCCAGCAGGACGACAAAAACCAGTTCACCAGCATGAGGCGGCGAAAGTTGGCCTGGCGCAGCAAATCCCAGGCCTTGGGCTGCACCCCGCCGCTGGCGGCAATCACCGGCGGGAGCTCGCGCGTCTTGCGTACCAGGAACCAGCAGGCCAGCGGCAGGATCGCCATCAGCAAAAACGCCGCGCGGTAGCCGGAAGTGCTTCCCGGCACGGCACCCACATGGTCGATCAGCAGGCCGGCGGAAAACGGTCCAATGAAATTGGATACCGCCGGACCAATGGCCAGCCAGCTGAACACCTGGCGCAACTCCAGTGCGCCGACCGCCGCGCGGCCCACGTGGCGCTGCAGGGAAATCACTGCTGCGCCGGTGGCGCCGCCCGTGAGCAGCGCCGCCAGACACAGCACCGGGAACACCGGAAAGGCCACCGCAGCCCCGGCTCCCAGCACCGCAGCGAAGACGCTATACCGGATCGGGCGCCTGAGGCCATGCCGGTCGGCGAAACGGCCGGCCGGCAACGCCAGGAAGACTTGCGTCAGGGCAAACAATGCAAGCAGCACTCCCACCGCCGCGGGGCTGTAGCCCTCGCGCAACGCCAGCAGCGGCGCCGCCATGCGCGTGCCGGCCATGCAGGCGTGCAGGCAAATCTGCGCCACGATCAGGCGTGCGAGTTCAGGCGTCATGACGCACAGCTCATGCGGTGCGCATCAGATGTTGTCCAGGTCTTTGTCAAGCGGGTCCAATGGGAGCAGGCGGGCAGAATCGATTTCCGGGAGCGCTTCGACATTGCGCAGGGCTTTGCCCATGACACGGCTGCGCTGCTCGGCACTGCTCAGTGTGTTGAGCACGGTTTCGGTCTGCGACTTGACCTTGGCCAGCACGTCGCCGAACTTGCCGAACTCTGTCTTCACCGCACCCAGCACCTGCCAGACTTCGCTGGAACGTTTTTCCAGCGCCAACGTGCGAAAACCCATCTGCAGTGAATTGAGCATGGCCAGCAGCGTTGTCGGGCCGGCCAGCGTGACACGGTGGTCGCGCTGCAGGAACTCCATCAGGCCGGGCCGGCGCAGCACTTCGGCATAGAGGCCCTCAGTCGGCAAAAAAAGAATCGCAAAATCGGTGGTGTAAGGCGGGTCTATGTATTTCTCGGAGATCGACTTGGCCTCCAGGCGTATGCGCGTCTCCAGCGCTTTGCCGGCGATTTCAGCACCCAGCACGTCGGCGCGCTGCTGCGCATCCAGCAGGCGCTCGTAGTCTTCGTTCGGAAATTTCGCGTCGATGGGCAGCCACAGAGGTTCACCCGAATCAGACCGGCCCGGCAGCTTGATGGCGAAGTCGACCGGATTCTTGCCGCCGCGGCGGGTAATGACCTGGGCCGCGTACTGGTCGACGGTGAACACCTGTTCCAGCAAGGCCGACAGTTGCGCTTCGCCGAAGATGCCGCGTGTTTTCACATTGGTGAGCAAATGCTTGAGGTCGCCCACGCCCTGCGCCAGCGTCTGCATTTCACCCAGGCCCTTGTGCACCTGCTCGAGCCGGTCGGCCACCTGCTTGAAACTTTCGCCCAGGCGCGTCTCCAGCGTCGTCTGCAGTTTCTCGTCGACCGTCTTGCGCATCTCATCGAGCTTGGCCGAATTGGTTTGCTGCAGTTGCGCCAGCTGTTTTTCCAGGGTCTCGCGCACTTCACCCATGCGCCTGGCGTTGGACTCGCTGACGGACTGCAGCTGAGTGGTCAGGGTATCCGACAGCGTCTTTTGCAGCAGGGTGAGTTGCTGCGAAAACGCGTCGATCTGCGTGTTCTGCGTGCGGATCGCTTCGGCGCTTTGCTGCACCAGCGTTTGCTGGAAGGTGGCGAAGGTAGTCGCCAATTCCTGCCGGCTGCTGCGCGAGTTGTCACCGATTTCGCGCCGCAATTCGCGCTCGAGCTTGTCGTGGCCTGCCGCGATGTTCGCCAGCAGCTCGATGCGGCCCGTATCCGCTGGTTCGGCGGGCTTACGCACCAGCAGCCAGACCAGCAACAGCAGGTTGGCCACCAACAAGGCAATCATCAGCCAGGATTCCATCATGTGTTCATTGTCCGCTTGCTGCCTTCTTCTTGCTTATTTGCCGGCAAGTACCGCGGGGTTGAGCGGGGTCAGCGGCTTCTTGCCGCCGAAATATGCGATCAGGTTGTCGGCAGCCAGCCCGGCCATGGCAAGGCGCGTGGGAATGGTGGCGCTGGCGATATGCGGCGTCAACACCACATTGGGCACGGTCAACAAATCAGGATGCACCTTGGGCTCGCCCTCGAACACATCGAGCCCGGCCGCTGCGATGCGCTTGCTCTTCAAGGCCGCAGCGAGTGCGGCATCGTCGACGATACCGCCGCGCGCGATGTTGATCAGGTTGGCAGTGGGTTTCATCAATGCCAGTTCTGCGGCGCCAATGGTGTGGTGGGATGAAGGCGAATACGGCAGTACCAGCACGAGGTGATCTGCGGTCTTGAGCAGTTCTTCCTTGCCGACGTAGCTGGCTTTGCATTCTGCCTCCAGCGTTGCATCCAGGCGCGAGCGGTTGTGGTAAATCACCTTCATGCCAAATCCATGGGCACCGCGTTTGGCAATGCCCTGCCCTATGCGTCCCATGCCCAGGATGCCCAGCGTCGCGCCGTGGATGTCGGAGCCCGCAAACATGTCGTAGCTCCATTTGGTCCATTTGCCGGCGCGCAGGTAATGCTCGCTTTCGGTCACGCGACGGGCCGTGGCCATCAGCAGGGCAAAACCGAAATCAGCGGTGGTTTCGGTCAGGACATCCGGGGCATTGGTGGCCAGCACGCCGGCAGCGGTCATGGCGTCGATGTCGAAGTTGTTGTAGCCCACCGCCATGTTGGCGCAAATTTTGAGCCCCGGGCAGGCGGCCAGCACCTCCGCGTCGATTTTGTCGCCGCCCGTGGTGAAGGCGCCGTC
The DNA here is from genome assembly GCF_056402835.1 of Polaromonas sp. P3_B4. NCBI lineage: Bacteria > Pseudomonadati > Pseudomonadota > Betaproteobacteria > Burkholderiales > Comamonadaceae > Polaromonas > Polaromonas sp. P3_B4. The sequence goes on along the minus strand of NZ_JBFUGQ010000001.1, from coordinate 860,823 downwards.
CTTTCCCTTGAGGCGCTCGGTGAGGTGGGCCTTGGACCAGGTCTCGTCGGCCTGGTTGGATTCAACCTCGAAATGCTGCTCCAGGCGGGCAATGACTTCGGGAAAAACTGCGCGGGCAACAAGAATTTTGGGCTTGCTCATGAAAAATTACTTCCTTACTTGAACCAGATAAAGGTCATGATGACGAAGAGCGGCACCAGGATAGAGCAGGACCAGGCCATGTAACCGAAGAAACCGGGCATCTTGATGCCGCGGTCTTCCGCGATGGCCTTGACCATGAGGTTGGGCGCATTGCCGATATAGGTGTTCGCGCCCATAAAAACCGCGCCTGCCGAGATCGCAGCCAGCGTCGGTGCCAGTGTGGTCATCAGCGTGGCCGGATCACCCCCTGCGGTGTTGAAGAACACCAGGTAGGTGGGCGCGTTGTCCAGGAATGAGCTGAGAAAGCCAGCGGCCCAGAAATACATCGCCGGATCGGGCTGGCCGTCCGGTCGCGTCACAGCCGAAACCACGGAACCAAAAGGACCATTGACGCCTGCTTTGAGCATGGCGATCACCGGGATGATGGTGAGGAAAATGCCGGCAAATAATTTGGCGACTTCCACCATCGGCCCCCAGGAAAACTGGTTGTCCGCATGTACTTTTTCCGCAGTGATCTTGAGCGACAGGAACGTCACCAGCACAAGGCCAACATCGCGCACGAGGCCCGGCAAGCCGACTTCCGTCCCCATGAGATGAAAGGAGGCGGGTGACTTCCAGAAGCCGCTGAGCAGCACCAGGGCCACGATCGCCGCCAGAAGCGCGAAGTTGGCCGCACCGTCAAACCCAAACTGCCGGGTGTCCGGCGTAGGGTCTACTTTCAGCACACCTTCACGGCGAAAGAACCAGCCATCCAGCGCGTAGAAGATGGCCAGCAGGCTGCCCACCAGAAAAAGCGTCTCCGGAAATATCTGTTTGACCGTCCAGAAAAAATCAACGCCCTTCAAGAAGCCAAGGAACAGGGGTGGATCGCCCAATGGCGTGAGTGAACCGCCTGCATTGGACACAATGAAAATAAAAAACACAATCACATGGGCTCTGTGCACGCGATTGTCATTGGCCCGGATAAGGGGCCTCAGCATCAGCATCGATGCACCGGTGGTGCCCATAAAGCTCGCCAGCACGGCGCCAATGACCAGGATCGCAACGTTCAAGGCCGGACTGCCGTGCAGGTTGCCGCGAATATGGATCCCGCCAGCCACCGTGAACAGCGCAACCAACAGCACAATAAAGGGGATGTATTCGGCCAGCAGCGCGTGCACCAAGCCGGAAAAAGCAGCAGAGCCACCGTACAGCGCGGCAAACGGCACAAAAAAGGCCAGCGTCCACGCTACAGCAACCTTGCCATAGTGGTGGTGCCAGAAAGAAGGCGCCAGCAGCGGCATGACTGCAATCGACAGCAAAATTCCAGCGAACGGCACCGCCCACAAGGCTGACAGCCGGCTACCGTCAAGTTCAGCGGCAAACGAGAGGCTTGGCAATAACAAAAGCAGCGCCAGCGCCACCAGCTGTTGTGGAGGTTTCATGATGTTCCGGTTCTTTTTTATCGTTACGCATCCATGCTAGACATGCCAATCGGACGGATGAAAGTCATGCAATCTCAAACACCTGCCGCAAATACGCCAGGTATTTTTCGTCGTCGCACATGTTCTTGGAAGGTGTGTCAGACAGCTTGGCCACGGGTTGGCCGTTGCAGCGGATCATCTTGATCACGATCTGCAGCGGCTCGTAGCCCAGGTCATTGGTGAGGTTGGTGCCGATGCCGAAGGCCAGCTGGCAGCGGCCCCTGAACTGCTGGTACAGCTCGATGGTGCGCGGCACCGTCAGGCCGTCGCTGAAAATCAGCGTCTTGGTCTGCGGGTCGACCCGGTTCTTGGTGTAGTGCGCAAGCATGCGCTCGCCCCACTGGAACGGGTCGCCGCTGTCGTGGCGGGCGCCGTCAAACAGCTTGCAGAAGTACATGTCGAAATCGCGCAGGAAGGCACTCATGCCGTAAACGTCCGACAACGCGATCCCGAGGTCGCCCCGGTATTCCTTGGCCCATGACTCGAAGCCAAAGACCTGGCTGTCACGCAGACGCGGCCCCAGCGCCTGGCAGGCCTGAAGGTATTCATGCGCCATGGTGCCCAGCGGCGTCAGGCCGAGCTTCATGGCGAACAGCACATTGCTGGTGCCGGCGAACTGGCCGCCCACCCCCGTGCCCAGCCGCGTCACCAGGGTGCGCAGCACTTCTTCGTGCCAGGCTTTGCCAAACCGGCGGCGTGTACCGTAATCGGCGATCTTGAGCGTTCGCAGGCCTTGCGTCTGCAGCTCGCCAATTTTGGTCTCCAGGCGCTTGCGCCCCTCGGCCAGGTTCGCCTTCTTTTGCGTGTTGCGAAAGTAGACCTCATTGATGATGGCCAGCACCGGAATCTCAAAGAGGATGGTGTGCAGCCAGGGGCCCTTGATGGACACGTCGATCTCGCCCGAAGGCAAGGCCGTGACGCTGACGTACTTTTCATTGAGCCGGAAGATACCGAGGAAGTCGACAAAATCGCTCTTTATGAAGCGCATGGCCTTGAGGTAAGCCAGCTCGGCATCCTGGAAACGCAAGCTGCACAGGCCACGGATTTCTTCCCGTATCTCGGTCACATAGGGCGCCAGATCACCAATACCCGGAGCGCCGGCGTTGCGGCACTTGAAGCGGTATTCCACCTCGGCGCCCGGAAACTGGTGCAAGACCACCTGCATCATGGTGAACTTGTACAGATCGGTGTCGAGCAGGCTGGTGATGATCATGGGGATCGCTTGAGGGCCGCGGCGCCAGGGCGCCTTGGCGGTTAATCAGGTGAACAGGCCCGGCGCCAATGCCGCACCGGGGCCTTCTTCAACTCGCGCCAGCTCAGGTACCGAGAAAATCCACTTCAAACAGCAAGGTGGCATTCGGTGGAATCACGCCGCCTGCCCCACGCGCGCCATAGCCCAGCTCTGCCGGAATAACGAGGCGGCGCGTGCCGCCTACCGACATGCCTTGCACGCCTTCATCCCAGCCGCGGATCACTTGCCCCGCGCCAAGGGAAAACTCGAACGGCTGGCCGCGGTCCTTGCTGGAGTCGAACTTCGCGCCCTGGACGCCGTTGTTATAGAGCCAGCCCGTGTAGTGAACCTTGACATGCTGCCCCGCCTTGGCGATGGCACCGGTGCCCAGCACGGTGTCTTCGTATTGCAGGCCGGAAGGTGTGGTGGTGAGATTCATGATGCGGTCCTTCTAAAACAGGTGAAAACAAAAAAAGCAGAGCCCAAACAGGCAAAAAGAAATCGCGTCTTTTCGCGAATCCCTGACTTTACCCGCAACACCTAAACCAGCCGGCGCGTGCGGGGATGCAGTAGCGCCGCTTCTGGCTTCTAGTCGAGCCAGGTGGTGAATTCCGAAGCCGGGACCCGCGGTGTACGAAAGGTGTTGACGCGCGCCGTTTCATCGGCATAACCCAACGCCATGCCGCACACCAGCATTTCGCCCTCACCCGCGCCGATGTGCGGGAGGATGATCCGGGAAAAACCGTTCCAGGCTGCTTGCGGGCAGGTGTGCAAACCCAGGCCACGCGCGGCCACCATGAGGTTTTGCATGAACATGCCGTAGTCGACCAGCGAGCCCCGACCCATCACGCGGTCCAGCGTGAACATCAGGCCCACGGGTGCATCGAACAGCTGGAAGTTGCGGTGATGCTGTGCATGCATCTTGTCCTTGTCACCCTTGGTGATGCCCAGCAGGCCGTAGAGGCCCCATCCGTTTTCGCGGCGGCGGTCGATGTAGGGCGACACCCATTTCTCGGGGTAGTAGTCGTATTCTTCTTTGTATTCGGTGGCCAGCACGGGGTTGGCGTATATCGCATCATGGGCCTGACAGACTTTTTCCACCAGCATGTCCCGGCTGGCGCCCTGCAGCACATAGACCTTCCAGGGCTGGGTGTTGGTGCCAGAAGGCGCGCGGCTGGCCACTTCCAGCAGATGGGCGATGGTCTCGCGTGGCACCGGCCGGGGCAAAAACTGGCGTATTGACTGGCGGCTGACGATGGCTTCGTCCACCGCATTGCGTGCGTCGCCTGCGCGGCGCGGGGTGATATAGGGAAGCACGGGCGGTGCCTGGGTCATCGGAGGGTCTCCAGTACAGAAAGCAGTTCGGGGGGCAGCGACGCAGGCCTGCGCGTGGCGCGGTCGACATACACATGGATGAAATGGCCCCGGGCAGCGCACAGCGCACCCTCATCGCCGGGGAACAGGGCCACTTCGTAGCGCACGCTGGACGAGCCGACGTGTGCCACACGGATGCCTGCGACCACCGGATCCGGAAAGGCCAGCGGCGCGAAGTAATTGCATTGGGTTTCGATCACCAGGCCGATCACGCTGCCGGCGTGGATGTCGATGGCGCCGCGCTCAATCAGGAGGCCGTTGACGGCGGTATCGAACCAGCTGTAATAGACGACGTTGTTGACGTGACCGTAAACATCGTTGTCGGACCAGCGGGTGCCGATGTCGCGAAAGGCTTTATAGGCGCTGCGGGCTTCAGCCTGCGGGCGTGTCGGGGAGGTCATGAGAACCTATTTTGCCAGCGTGCACCTGGCCAGGCTCAAGGCGGGCTTCTGGATGGACGGCCGGGCTAACGGCGGGTCTGATCGGAAGTGGCTCGCGCCCCAGCAATTCCGGCAAGCGATTGGGTGAAGGCATATTGTCCCGCTGCAGCAAAATCCAGTGCCCATACGAGAAAGGCGAAAAGTGCAGGACGTCGCACACATGCGCGCCCAGGCGTGCCGCCCAGTTGGGCGTTGGAATCTGCAGCGCAGGGGTGGCCGTATAGTCGGCGCGAAGTTCACGCAGGTACTCCGCGTAACCGTAACGGCGAATTCCGCCGAGTTCAACCTCGCGGTGGCCCGCCAGGGAAGAAAGAGCCGCAAGCGCAGCAAATGCTTTCCCAAGATCGGTGGCAGCCATCGCCGCAATACCGCCGCGCGCACCGCGCGGAATAAATTGCACCGGCGAGCGCGACAAGCCGCGCAGCCAGCGGGCGCCAAAGCCGCCCTCGCCGTCGAGCAAGGAAGGCCGCACGATGGCGTAGTCGCTGCCCGACGCCGCGATGGCGTGCTCACCCAGCAGCTTGCTCGACAAAAACCGGCTTTTGGCGCCTGCGTGCAAGCCCAGGGCCGAGGTATGAATCAGTCGAATGCCGGCGCCGGCGCAAGCGACGGCCAGCGCCGCCGGTGCGCGGTGATGCACATGGTCATACGACTCATTCGGCCGCTGGCGCAGGATGCCCACGCAATTGACGACCACATCCACATCCTTCAGCAGGGTTGTCCACGCATCGGGCTGCAACAGCTGCTCAAAGCGCACAGGGCGCAAGACAGCAAAAGGATAGGCCTCTTCGTGGCGCGAAGGATGGCGGCTGCCGATCGAAACCTGCGCGCCCGACGTGTGCAGCGCCGCGACGGCATGGCGGCCGATAAAGCCGGTGCCGCCCAACACGAGTACGCGGAGGGCGTGGGCAGCATGGGCTGCGCTATCTTTCTGGGAATCCCTCGGGTGTGGCTGCATGTTCTTGTTGCTATTAGCTTGTTTTATTTCGTGGCCACCTGGGATGGCCTTGGCAATGTAGCAGCAATCCCCGTTGGATCAGCCTCGCTACGGATTCCAGCGCTTCCAGTATTCAAGCGCCACCCGGTAGGTGTTCATCTGCACCTGCACGGTTTCGTCGATGTTGATGCCATAGCCACCCGCCATGGAAAACGCCAGCGGGATGCGGCGCTGCCAGGCCCAGTCGAAGACGCGCCGGTCGCGCGCCTCCAGACCGTCAAAACTCAGGGCCAGCCGTCCCAGGCGGTCGCCCACGTACGGATCGGCGCCCGCCAGGAACAGCACCAGCCCCGGCTCAAAGCGCCGCTCCAGCTCGTCAAGCGCGTGCTCCAGCGCCTGCAGATAGGCTGCATCGCCGCAGCCGTCCGGCAAGTCCACATCGAGGTCGCTGGCTTCTTTTCGAAACGGGAAATTCTTTTGCCCATGCAACGACAGCGTGAACACGCTGGTGTCCGCGGCAAAGATGCTGGCAGTGCCGTTACCCTGGTGCACATCCAGATCGATGATGGCGACCTGCAGCGGTTTGCGCTCGTGGCGGTGCAGCCGCGCCCACTCTGCCTGCATGAGCCTGGCGGCCACCGCCGCATCGTTGAAAACGCAGAAGCCGCCGCCTTTGTGCGCATACGAGTGATGCGTGCCTCCGGCCAGGTTGGCTGCAACGCCTTCGCCCTGTTTGCCTCCAGGCCCCATCGCCATGCGGGCCGCTGCAACGGTGGCGCCGGCAGAGCGGCGCGCGCGCTCGGCCATGCCCAGGCTCCAGGGAAAGCCGATCTCGCGCTGGGCAGGCGCCGGCAAGGTTCCGTGGGTGATGGCGTCTATATAAGCGGGCGTGTGAACAAGGGCGAGCTCACCATCGGTGGCGGCCGGTGCCTGTGCCATTCGAACGGCCGGCAGTTCGTTGACCAGGCGGTCGCGCAACAGCCGGTACTTGGCCATGGGAAAACGGTGCCCAAGCGGCAGCGGCAATACGAAGTTGTCGGCGTAAAAAGCTTGCAAGATGAGAAGCGAGGAAGGGTTTCAACGATTGTGGCCTGAAGGGGCAACAACCGTCATGTAGTACCGAGCGCGGGAAAGCATGGACTTTTGGATACTTTTGCACTCTGTTTTCGGAGTACAAATAGGGCTCGACATCTAAAATGGTGCAGTGCAACAAAAACCGCTTGCAATGCCTCGGCCAATGCCTATACTTGGGGTCATGTTGCAGTGCAGCAATTCAGCGCAAAGCAACTATTGACCCGACGACTCATTAACTTATATCTGGAGATTAATTATGCTGACCGCTGAACAAATCATGGCCTCCCACAAAGCCAACATCGAAACCCTGTTTGGTCTGACCCACAAAGCCTTCGAAGGCGTTGAAAAACTGGTCGAACTGAACGTGCAAGCCACCAAGGCTGCCCTTGCTGAAACCGCCAACCACGCACAAGCCGTGATGGGCGTGAAAGACGCGCAAGAACTGATGGCCCTGCAAGCCGGCCTGGTCCAGCCCCTGGCTGAAAAGACCGCCGCTTACAGCCGTCACCTGTATGACATCGCTTCGGCTGCTGGTGCTGAACTGGGCAAGACCCTGGAAGGCCAAACCGCTGATGCACAGAAGAAGTTTGTCGGCCTGGTCGACAACGCTGCCAAAAACGCGCCAGCCGGTTCCGAAACCGCCGTTGCCGTGATGAAGAGCGCTGTTGCTGCCGCGAACAACGCATTCGAATCCATGCAAAAGGCTGTCAAGCAAGCCAGCGAAATGGCTGAAGCCAACTTCAACACCGTGGCTGCATCCGCAGTGAGCGCCACGAAAACCGCTTCCAAGAAGCGTTAATTGTTATTCATTGTTCCCGCACCTTCTGCGGGAACGACCGGAGCCTGATCCCGGAACCTTGCGTAACAGCACGATTCCAGACCGCTTGTCTCCTCGGATCCATTCGAAATTCATTTTCACGGATCCAGTTAAGCCCAATCGCAAGATTGGGCTTTTTTTTGCCTGGCGTATCCAGATTTAGGCCATTTAAGCGTTCTACCCAATAGGGACGAGCGCAAGCAGCTATCAAAAGAATAGCAACTACCTGGCCACCGCCACACCCGCCGCGGCCAGTTTGGCCTTCAGCTGGGGCAGCGCGGCCAGCATGGCGGCACGGCCTGAGTCGATGGCGCGCTGCCGTGCAGAGAAGTCGGCGCTTTTCAGGCCCGTAAGCGACGGACGGACCACAATGTCAGCATCCTTGAGCTCGTACTGGTTGATGCTTTTGCCCATGATGGCAAAGGTCTGCAGCAGGATTTGCAACGTGTCGCCGGCAAGGTTGGCTTCGGGCGGGCTGGAGATGTCGACGGCAATCACGACGTCGGCGCCCATCTGCCTGGCAAAGCGCACAGGCACCGGTGAGACCAGGCCGCCGTCGACATACTCGCGGCCGTTGATCTTGACGGGCACGAACACGGCCGGCACTGCACTGGATGCGCGCACTGCTGTGCCGGTATCGCCGCGCTGGAACAACACGGCCTGACCGCTGTTGAGGTCGGTGGCGACGATGCCCAGCGGAATGACCATGTTCTCCATCAGCCGGTTGGCCACCAGGTCGTTGACATAGCGGGCCAACGCGTCACCGCGGAACATGCCGCGGCCGATGATCGGCAGCATCCAGTCGGTGATGGCAACTTCCTCCATGTTCAGCGCGGTCTGCTGCAGCTGCGCGCTGGTCTTGCCGCTGGCATACAGCGCCGCCACCAGGCTGCCGGCCGACGTGCCGACCACCAGCTGCGGCTTGAGCCCGGCCTCCTCCAGCACGGCGATCACGCCCACGTGGGCAAAGCCGCGTGCGGCGCCCCCGCCCAGCGCCAGGCCGATGCGCGGCGGCTTTCTGGCGGCCTCTACCGGCAGTGGTGCCACGGGTGCGCCCGGACCGGGCGGCGCTGTAGTGCAGCCGGCAAACAGCGATAAACCCGCAGCCAGGCAGATGCCCGCCAGCCAGTCTGGCCCTAGCGAAGGCTTGCGCAACGTAGGGGGACTACCAAGAATGATTCTTATTTGCTTTATCATGGCCGGGCTTTAAAAATACCAGTAAGGAAGTGGAAAGTTATGTACAAAAAAGTGGTTCTCTCGTCGCTGATGCTGCTGGCAGGCTTGGCTTCGGCGCAGGAACAGGTGGTCAACTTGTATTCTGCCCGCCATTACCAGACCGACGAAAAGCTCTACAGCGACTTCACTAAAGCCACCGGGATCAAGGTCAACCGCGTGGACGCGGATGACGCCGGCATTTTGGCGCGCCTGAAGGCCGAAGGCACGGCCTCTCCTGCCGACGTGATTTTGCTGGTCGATGCCGCGCGCCTGCACAAGGGCGATATAGACGGTCTCTTCAAGCCCATCAAATCGACCGCCCTCGAAGCTGCCATCCCGGCCAAGCTGCGCGCCAAGGAAACTGCCGAAGGCACGACCTGGTTCGGCTTTTCGACGCGCGCCCGCGTTGTGGTGTTTGACAAGCTCAAGGTCAAAAAAGCCGACGTGGATACCTATGAGGAGCTGGCTGACCCGAAGAACAAGGGCCTGCTGTGCACCCGTTCGGGCGCGCACCCCTACAACCTGTCGCTCTTCGGCGCGGTGACCGAGCATCTGGGCGAAGCCAAGGCCGAGCAATGGCTCAAGGGCCTGGTGGCGAACATGGCGCGTGACCCCAAGGGCGGCGACAGCGACCAGATCAAGGCCGTGGCCAGCGGCGAATGCGGCATTGCTCTGACCAACACCTACTACCTGGCGCGCATCATGCGTTCCAACGCGCCTGAAGACAAAGTCGTGGCCGACCGCGTGGGCGTGGTCTTCCCCAACCAGGACAGCTGGGGCACGCACGTGAATATCGCCGGCGCTGCCGTTGCCAAAAATGCCAAGAACACGGCCAATGCCGTCAAGTTCATGGAATACCTGGCGAGCCCGAGCGCGCAGGAGTATTTTGCCAATGGCAATAACGAATGGGCCGCCGTTCCGGGCCTGGGTGTGAGCAACCCGGCTCTCAAAGCCATGACACCATCGGGCAACGGCAGCTTCAAATCGGAAACCATCCCGATCAGCGCCGTGGGCAACAACCAGCTCAAGGTGCAGCAGATGCTGGATCGCGTCGGCTACAAGTAAGCCAACGCCGCACTGTTACGAAAAGCCCGGCCACCGAAAGGCGCCGGGCTTTTTTCATCGCCGGGCCGTCCCTAGATGAAAACGCCCCCTCGGGAGACAACGACCACACGAAGTGAAGGAGCGTGGGGGTAATTTCATGCGCCATAATTGACGTTTACGTTAACGTCACCCAAAACGTTCACGCAATCTCTTCAAAGTCTCTCCATCTTCATCAAGGAACCACCATGGAAATCGCAGGCAAAGTATTCATCGTCACCGGCGGCGCATCGGGCCTGGGTGAAGGCACGGCACGCATGCTGGTGGCCAATGGTGCGAAAGTCGTGATCGCCGACATGCAGGCGGACAAAGGCGAAGCCATCGCCAAAGAACTGGGCGCGGACAAAGCCGCTTTCGTCAAATGCGACGTAAGCCAGGAAGCCGACGGCCAGGCCGCGGTGGCCAAGGCGGTTGCCATGGGCAAGCTGATGGGCCTGGTGAACTGTGCCGGCATTGCACCCGCCGAGAAAACCGTAGGCAAAAACGGCGCGCACAGCCTGGGCGCATTCAGCAAAACCATCACCGTCAATCTGGTGGGCAGCTTCAACATGATCCGCCTGGCGGCCGACGCCATGTGCAAGAACGACCCGGAAGCGACCGGCGAGCGCGGCGTACTGATCTCTACCGCCTCTGTGGCAGCCTACGACGGCCAGATCGGCCAGGCGGCCTACAGCGCCTCCAAGGGCGGCATTGTCGGCATGACCTTGCCGATCGCCCGCGACCTGGCACGCAACGGCATCCGCAACATGACGATTGCGCCCGGCATTTTCGGCACGCCCATGCTCTTTGGCATGCCGCAGGAAGTGCAGGACTCGCTGGCCGCGGGCGTGCCCTTCCCCTCGCGCTTGGGCACACCGCAAGACTATGCGCGCCTGGCCAAACACATCATCGAAAACGACATGCTCAATGGTGAAGTGATTCGCCTGGACGGCGCGATTCGCCTCGCACCACGTTGAGCCTAGGCCGCAGGCGGGTGCAGCGCTGCCAGCCGTTCGGTCAGCAGCGCTGAAAGCCGTTCAATCACCTCGTTGACGCGGGCCGGCACATAGCGCCGGCTGGGCACCACCGCATAAAGCGGCGCCGGCTCACCCAGGTGACCCGCAAAGAGGCGCACCAGCTTGCCGCTGGCCAAAGAGGCCATGAGGTCGATCTCGGACTGGTAGACGATGCCCCGCCCCTCCAGCGCCCACTGCAGCGCAATGGATGCGTCGTTACAGGCCAGCGGCCCAGCCACGCGCACCTGAAAAGGCGCGCTGGCCTCTCCCTGCAATTCGAACTGCCACTGATCCTGCCGGCGCTCGCGCACATGGCAAACCAGGCAGTCGTGCTGCACAAGCTCGCATGGCTCCAGCGGCGTGCCGCGGCGCGCCAGATAGTCCGGGGCCGCACAAGCCACGCGCCGGGCCGGCGCCAGCAGGCGCGCCGAATGGGTCGAATCCATCAGCGGCCCGTTGCGCAGGGCGATGTCGATGCCCTCGCGCACCAGGTCCACACGCGCATCGCTGATCTGCAGGTCGATTTCAATACCCGGGTGAGTGTTGGCAAATTCGGCCAGCCAGTAGGCCAGCATCTCGCGGGCCAGCATGGCTGTGGCGGTGATGCGGATGCTGCCCGTCAAGCCGAAGGTGCCGGCACGGACTTTGGCCTGGCCTTCGGACACCAGCTCGAGCGCGCGGCGGGCATGGTCGACCATGACAGCACCCTCGGCCGTGGGCCGCACGGCGCGTGTGGTTCGCTCAAACAGACGTACACCCAGCGAGGTTTCCAGCCGCTTGATCGCCGCACTGACGGCCGCTGTAGACAGCCGGCAGCGCTTGCCCGCTGCTGTAAGGCTGCCAGTTTCCGCCGTAGCCAGCAGCACGCGCAAGGCATCGAGATTGTCAAATTCCATGGAAGAGTGATTTCTCTGAAACGCCATTGTGAGGCGCGGGGCCGCTCGATATATTCAACAGCGCAGGCACAGGGTCCTGCCACAAGCTACAACTACATTCAAGGATATCGCATGAGACACGCCTTCCCGGCGCTGGCAGCCACCGCGCTGCTTGCCGCCTGCGCCAGCAGCCCCACCGCATTTAACTACCAGGTCCCCGCCGATGAAGTCGCGCGCGGCACCAAATACATGCAGCCCGAAGGCTCTTCGGGCTTCACCCCCAAGCCAGGCTGGGCCACCAAGACCTTCGCCGTGGCCGCCGCCAACCCGCTGGCCACCGATGCGGGTTACCAGGTACTCAAAGCCGGTGGTTCGGCCATCGACGCTGCAATTGCAGTGCAAATGGTGCTCACGCTGGTAGAGCCGCAGTCCAGCGGCATAGGCGGCGGCGCCTTCCTGCTGCACGCCAATGGCGGCAAGGTCGAGGCCTTTGACGGCCGCGAAACCGCGCCCGCTGCGGCGGACGAAAAACTGTTTATCGGCGCCGACGGCAAACCGATGCCGTTTTACGACGGCGTGGTTGGCGGGCGTTCCGTCGGTACGCCCGGCACGGTGCGCATGCTGGAGATGGCCCACAAGCAATACGGCCGCCTGCCCTGGGCCCAGCTCTTCGTGCCCGCCATCCAGCTCGCCGAAGGCGGCTTCAAGGTCAGCCCGCGGCTCAACACCTTGCTCAAGGGTGAAGTGCACCTGAAGAAGGATGTCACCGCCGCAGCCTATTTCTATAAAGCCGACGGTACCCCCGTCGATGTGGGTTCTGTCTTGCGCAACCCGGCGCTGGCCGACGTGCTGCGGCAAATCGCGGCGAGAGGTTCCAACGCGCTGCTCGAAGGCAAGGTCGCGCAAGCCATCGTCACCAAAGTGCAGGGCCACGCCACCAATCCCGGCAAGCTGACCCTGGGCGACCTGGCCGGCTACCAGCCCAAAAAACGCGACCCGATCTGCTCGGACTACAGCGCGGCCGGCAAGGCCTACCGCCTCTGCGGCATGCCGCCGCCCAGCTCGGGCGCGATTGCAGTCGGCCAAATCCTCGGCATCCTGAACAACACGCCGGCCGCCACGCTGGGCCTGGTCGCCGGCACCGGCGGTGTTCCCGGCTCGGTGTCGCCCACGCCTTCGGCCGACTGGCTGCACCTCTACACCGAGGCCTCGCGCCTGGCCTTTGCCGACCGTGCGCAATACCTGGGTGACCCTGACTTTGTGCAGCCGCCGGGCGGCAACTGGATGAGCCTGCTGGCCCCCGCTTATCTCAGTGAGCGCGCCAGGCTGATTCAGTCCACAGGCCCGAGCATGAAAACCGCAAAACCTGGCGTGCCGGGCGCCGTCACAACCGCCTACGCGCCCATGCCCGACCAGCCCGAGTACGGTACCTCGCACATCAGCATCATCGATGGCTACGGCAATGCCATCGCCATGACCACGACGATTGAAGACCAATTCGGCTCGCGCCTGATGACCGACGGCGGCACCGGAAAAGCTGGCGGCTTTTTGCTGAACAACGAACTGACCGACTTCAGCTTCGCCCCGACAGACGCCGAAGGCAAGCCCGTGGCCAACCGCGTGCAAGCCGGCAAACGCCCGCGCTCGTCGATGGCCCCCACGCTGGTGTTCGACAAAACCTCGGGGCAGCTCGTCATGAGCGGCGGCAGCCCCGGCGGCGCACTCATCATCCATTTCACCGCCAAAACCCTCTACGCCACACTGAACTGGGGCCTCAACGCCCAGCAGGCGATTGACCTGCCCAACTTCGCCTCGCTCAACGGCCCGAGCATCCTGGAAGAAAAACGTTTCTCGCCGGCCACCGTCGAGGCGCTGCGAAGCCGCGGCGCCGAGGTACGCGAACAAACCATGACCAGCGGCCTGCAAGCCATTCAGAGAACACCCGACGGATTCTTCGGCGGCGCCGATCCGCGACGGGAAGGCCTGGTGCTGGGCGACTGATCTCGGCACACCCCCGTCCAGGCTCACTGCGTATAGCCCCTTGCAGGGGGCGGCGCCTGCGGCCCGGCAAAGCCGCTTCCGCGGCTGCCCGCTTGTGAAATGCCCCACTGCTTGTGCCACTGACTCTTCAAGCCAGCATGAGCCGCGGGACTGGCTTTGCCAGACCGCAGGCGGGCGGCCCCCTCGGGGGGCAGGGAGCTACACGCAGTGAGCGACCGTGGGGGCGATAATTGCTTTATGGCCATCCCCCAATCGTTCATCCAGGAGCTGCTCGCGCGCGCCGACGTGGTGGACATAGTGGGCCGCTACGTGCAGCTCAAAAAGGGCGGCGCCAACTTCATGGGCCTGTGTCCCTTTCACGGCGAAAAGTCCCCTTCCTTCAGTGTCAGCCCTTCCAAGCAGTTCTATCACTGCTTCGGCTGCGGCAAAAACGGCAACGCCATCAGCTTTCTGATGGACCACGGCGGCATGACCTTTGTCGAAGCCGTCAAGGACCTTGCCCAGCAATACGGCCTGCAGGTGCCTGAAGACGATGTCTCGCCGCAAGACCGGGCCCGGGCCGCCCAGATGCGAGAGCAGCAGGCCACGCTTACCAGCGTGCTGGAAAAGGCCGGCGTCGCCTACATCAAGGCCCTGCGCAACTCCGAGCGCGCCATCGACTACTTCAAGGGCCGCGGTGTCTCGGGCGAAGTCGCCAGGACCTTCGGCTTGGGCTACGCACCTGAAGGCTGGCGCAGCCTGGCCAGTGTCTTTCCCGATTACAACGACCCGCTGCTGGTCGAAAGCGGCTTGGTCATCACAGGCGAGCCCGGCGAGGAAAACCAGGCAGGCGAAGCCAAGCGCTATGACCGCTTTCGCGACCGGGTCATGTTCCCCATCCGCAACGTCAAGGGTGAATGTATAGGCTTCGGCGGCCGCGTGCTCAGCGACGAAAAGCCCAAATACCTCAATTCGCCGGAAACCCCTGTGTTCAGCAAGGGCCGGGAGCTTTATGGCCTGTTCGAGGCCCGCACCGCCCTGCGCGAACACGGCTATGCCCTCGTCACAGAAGGCTATATGGACGTGGTGGCCCTGGCCCAGCTGGGGTTTGCCAATGCGGTGGCAACCCTGGGCACCGCCTGCACGGCTGATCACGTGCAAAAGCTGTTCCGCTTCACCGACTCAGTCGTCTTCAGCTTTGACGGCGACAGCGCCGGCCGCCGCGCCGCCCGCAAAGCGCTGGACGCCGCCCTGCCCTTTGCCACCGACGTGCGCACCGTCAAGTTCCTGTTCCTGCCGGCCGAGCACGACCCCGACAGCTACATCCGCGAGCACGGCCAGGAAGGCTTCGCGGCCTATGTCAGCAAGGCCGTGCCGCTCAGCCGCTTTCTGCTGGAAGCCGCCGCCGAGGGCTGTGACCTTGACACCGCCGAGGGCCGCGCCCATATGGCCAGCAATGCCCGCCCGCTGTGGAACCTGATGCCTGATGGCGCATTGAAACGCCAGCTGTTGGCCGAAATTGCCGACAGGGTACTGATTGACAGCCGCGAACTGACGCAGCTTTGGCAACCTGCGACCTCCAAGGGTAGCTATAAAAATAATAGCAGCTTGCGCACGTCCAATAAGGGTCAGAAGCCGGAATCATCCTCAACATCAGGCGCTTCCCAGGACATGTCTGGCCCTGCGGACTATCTGCCGGATTTTCGCGAGGAGCCCGATTACACCTCGTCCGAGCCCTCTGGCGGCTATTTCCCGGCATCGTCAACGACGGGACGCAGCTTCGGCGCCCGGGCTCCACGCCGCGTGGCTGGCCGTATCTTGCCGGCCAGCCGTGAAGACCGTGTGCTCAGGTTGCTGCTGACCGAGGCCCAGACCTGGGACCGGCTCACCACTGAAGAGCATCATTTGCTGGTCGAGTTGCCTGAGCCCCACGGCCCGCTTTTCATCTGGCTGGAGAGCCAGTTGCATGAGCATGGGCCCCAGCCGTGGGCCGCCTTGCGTGAAGGGCTGCGCGGCCACCCCCACGAAAGACATGCCACAGCGCAAATCGCACAGATTCCTGAAGGCATCGAAAGTGACTGGGATGAGGTTCGGAGCATCCTGGACCAGCTCCTGCGCCTGCACCGCCAGCGCGAGATGAGCGAGTTGGCCGCCCGGGCCGCCACCGACCCGGCCGCCCGGCAGCGCTATCTGGAGCTGGCCGCCAGCCTCAAAACCGCCGCCACCGACCCGGCCCGCTGAGCGGGCCCGGCCTCCGGGAAAATCCCTGTTTCTGGGTCATATAAATCGCCCAAAAAACAGGCAACAGGGTATAATCCGATTTTCGACGGCAAGCGCGACAGCAGCACCTCCGGCCCGGCCACCCTGAAACTTCGGGGAACTCACAGATGAGACGGCCACTTCCCCCAGGGAATTTCCGCAAGGACTGCACACCAAATGTTCGCCCAAACAGCTTGCCCGGGAAAATAAACCGCCATGTGCCTTTGGCACTGCCCGGCCTGTTTTTCCGCCTTCTCGTTTTGACTCTGAATCTTTGTCACCGTGCCTGTGCTTTGTGCAGGCGCCAAGGCGCATTTTTGTTTACTGGTAGCTGATCGATATTTAAAACAATTCCCGACAACTGGAGGTCCCATGCCTACTGCCAAGCCGAAGAAGCCGAGCACGTCCAAGAAGCCACAAAGTGCGCAGTCCAAAGCTGCCGCAAAGCCCAAAGCCAAAGCAGCACCCAAAGCTGCGGCCCGGCCCGCAGGCAAGCCTCCAGTCAAAGCAGCAACTAAAGCTGCTGCAAAGCCTGTCGCCAAAAGCGGCAAGGTTGAAAAGCCGGGAAAACACGCCATATCTGTTAAACCCAGCAAACCCAATGCTCTGGTGAGCAAAGCCCCCCTGAAAACCGCGATTTCCGATTTGCCCCTGAAGAAAGCCCCCGCCGTGCCGACCAAGTCCAGTCCTGAAGCCAAGCCCCTCGCCGTCTCCGCCGACGTGCCCGTGAAGAAGAAACCCGGCCGCCCGCCCAAGAATCCGGCGGCCGAAGGCAGCGCGCCTGCCGCCACCACCGGCGCCAAGCGCGGCCGCAAGCCGAAGAGTGCGGCCGGCCCGGTCAAGACAGGGGAAGACCTCGACATGTCCGACATTGAAGACGATCTCGTCGGGGAACCCATCGCGGAAACGACCGAGAAGGTCAAACCGCTGCGCATGAAAATCAGCAAGGCGAAGGAACGCGCCCTGATGAAGGAATTCGGCCTGGATGAAACCGTCCTCTCCGAAGAAGACATGCTCAAGCGCCGCCTGCGCCTGAAAACCCTGATCAAGCTGGGTAAAACGCGCGGCTACCTCACGCATGGCGAAATCTCCGACCACCTTCCCGACAAGCTGGTCGATGCTGAAACGCTGGAAGTCGTGGTCAACATGCTCAACGACATGGGCGTGGCCGTGTACGAGCAGGCGCCCGACGCCGAGACCCTGCTGCTGAACAACACCGGCCCTACGGTCGCCACTGAAGAAGAAGCCGAAGAAGAAGCCGAAGCCGCGCTGTCCACCGTCGACAGCGAATTCGGCCGCACCACCGACCCCGTGCGCATGTACATGCGTGAAATGGGCACGGTTGAGCTCTTGACGCGCGAAGGCGAAATCGAAATCGCCAAGCGCATCGAGGGCGGCCTCATGAAGATGATGGAAGCCATCTCGGAAAGCCCCGCCACCATCGCAGAAATCATGCGTCTGGGCGAAGAAATCCGCGAAGGCAAGATCGTCATCTCCACCGTGGTCGACGGCTTTTCCAACCCCAACGAGGCCGACGACTATGTGGCCGAAGAAGACTTCGACGAATTCGACGAAGAAGATGATGACGACGGCAAGGGCGGTTCCAAGGCCCTGACCAAAAAGCTCGAAGAGCTCAAGAAGGAAGCGCTCAGCCGCTTCGACAAGATCGCCACCCTGTTCGAGAAGGTTCACAAGACCTACGACAAGGAAGGCTACGGCACGCCTACTTATGTGAAGTCGCAAAAAGCCCTGAGCGACGAGCTGATGACCGTGCGCTTTACCGCCAAGACCATTGAAAAGTTGTGCGACATGCTGCGCGGCCAGGTGCTGGACGTGCGCAAGAAAGAGCGCGAGCTGCGCCGCATCATCGTCGAGAAATGCGGCATGCCGCAGGAAGTCTTCATCAAGGACTTCCCGCCCAACCTGCTCAACCTGAAATGGGTTGAAAAGCAGGTTGCCTCCGGCAAGCCGTGGTCGGTGGTGATGGCGCGTAACGTGCCGCCCATCCAGGAACTGCAAACCAAGCTAGCTGAGTTGCAGGCCCGCGTGGTGGTGCCGCTGGCCCAGCTCAAGGACATCAACAAGCGCATGAACGAAGGCGAGTCCAACTCGCGCGACGCCAAGAAAGAAATGATCGAGGCCAACTTGCGTTTGGTGATTTCGATCGCGAAGAAGTACACCAACCGCGGCCTGCAGTTCCTCGACTTGATCCAGGAAGGCAACATCGGCCTGATGAAAGCCGTCGACAAGTTCGAATACCGCCGCGGCTACAAGTTCTCGACCTACGCCACCTGGTGGATTCGCCAGGCCATCACGCGCTCCATAGCCGACCAGGCCCGCACCATCCGCATCCCGGTTCACATGATCGAGACCATCAACAAGATGAACCGTCTGTCGCGCCAGCACTTGCAGGAATTCGGCTTTGAGCCTGACGCCAGCATCCTGGCCGCCAAGATGGAGATTCCTGAAGACAAGATCCGCAAGATCATGAAGATCGCCAAAGAGCCGATCTCGATGGAAACACCGATCGGTGACGATGATGATTCGCACCTGGGCGACTTCATCGAAGACAGCGCCAACACCGCACCGCTGGAAGCCGCGATGCAGGCCGGCCTGCGCGATGTGGTCAAAGACATTCTCGACAGCCTGACACCGCGCGAAGCCAAGGTGCTGCGCATGCGCTTCGGTATCGAAATGTCGACCGACCACACGCTCGAAGAAGTCGGCAAGCAGTTCGACGTGACGCGCGAACGCATCCGCCAGATCGAAGCCAAGGCGCTGCGCAAGCTCAAGCACCCTTCGCGTTCGGACAAGCTGCGCAGCTTTATCGATACGCTGTAAGCTGCTTTTTCCTCAAAGCCTCTTGAGAGCCCGGCCCCGGAAGGTGCCGGGCTTTTTTATGCCCGTTTGAAATTCAAGGTGCCGTCAGCCCTACCTTGCGCACGAACGCATCGAGCGGCACCGACCACATATTGCCACCGTAGGTCAGCAGCGAATGCCCATCATGCCCTGGCACCGGGCCCGTCTGGACGAACTGCGTGTCGCTGCCGCCTGCCCTGAAGGCCTCGTGCCATCCGCGGGGCGCCTCGGCTCCCCAGAACTGGTCGTTCTCGGCGTAGAGCCACAGGTTGGGCACCTTGACCAGCTTGCCGAGTTCACCATAGGTTTTACCCATGTTCTCGGGCTTGCAACTCCTGGCCGGGGAGTCTTCCGGATTACCGCCGGAGCCGCCCGCGAAATTGACGGCGCCGACGACGCCCGGCAGATTGAGCGCCGCGACCGACACCGTCGTCATGCCGCCCACCGACTGCCCTTCGAGCAGCACCCTGTCCTTGCGCACCCAGGGCTGCTGCAGCGCCCATTGGTGCAACGCGACTACTGTCTGGCCCGCGTGGCTGGCCACACGCATGAAGTCGGCATCGCCGGTGCAAACCTTGCCGCTCCACCGGATGCCGGAGTCCTCCCTGTCGGAGCCCCCGGTATCCCCGTATCCCGGCCGTACCGGGGCAACCACGGCAACACCCTTGCGAAGCCAGTAGTTGGCGTGCCCGACCAGCACCGGATACTCAAGCTTGGCCCTGTCAACGCGCGACGGCGCTCGCCCGTGGGAAAAGATCACCAGCGGAAACGGACCTTCGCCCGCGGGCTTGTAGAGATGGGTGACAACCTCATACTGTTTACCGTCGATCAGCAGAGGCAGTTTGACGATCTGCGGCGGCACGCGCTCGGGCTGCTGCGCCCATGCGGGCATGCCGGTCGTCTGCGCCGCCCACACCATCCCAAACATCCACGCCAGTTTCCACCATCGCATGCTCAGCTCCTTGCTTGTTGCCGGAGCATTTTGACATGCGGAACGCACTCGCCTAAGAAGTGCCGAAGCGGTAGAGCGTGCGGCCCTGGCGGCGCTGTCCCGGCTCATGTACGGCGGAAGGAAATGCCGGCACATTGGGTGCGTTGGGGTACCCTTGCGGCTCAAAGCACAGGCTTTGCTGCTGCGCGTATTGCCTGCCGCCCTTGCCCGGCCCGCCGGCCAGCGGCTCGCCTGCCACAAGACCGGTGTAGAACTGCATGGTGGGCTCGGTCGACCAGACTTCCATCACCCGCCCGCTAATGGGTGCACTCACGCGCGCGCATAGCGCCAGATCTTCATCACTGGCGGCAGAGCGGTCAATCTCAAAACAGTCGTCATACCCGGCGACGAGGCCAATACCAGCCTCGGCTTGCAAGCCGCGCACCCGCTTGCTCAGCACGACCGGCTTGCGCAAATCAAACGGCGTTCCTTCCACCGGCAGCAACCTGCCTGTCGCGATGAGGTCAGGCGCCATCTCGAAATAGCGGCTGGCGCAAATCGTGACCTCATGCTCCAGCGCGTTACGACTTCCCGCGCCTTCGAGATTGAAAAAAGCATGCGTGGTGAGATTGGCCACCGTGGGTGTATCCAGCGCGAGCGCCTCGTAGTCGAGCACCAGCTCGTTTGCCTCGGTCACGCTGTAGGTCAGGCGCAGTGCCATCGCGCCCGGAAAGCCCTCTTCCCCGTCGGCAAACACATAACGCATTTCAACGCTGGAATCGCTGCACTGCACCGTATCGAATACCCGAAAACGCGAGCCTTTCACGCCGCCGTGCAAGCAGTGCAGGCCGTTGTTGGCGGCCAGCACATGCTCCTTGCCACCCAGCGTGAAGCGCGCATGGCCAATACGGCCTGCATAGCGCCCGATGAAGGCCCCCACCGAGGGCGCTCCGCCGATCACGCCGTCGATGCTGTCGTAGCCCAGCACCACGTCGTCAAAGCGGCCATCCCGGCCCGGCACCAGTACTTGCTCGATCTTTGCGCCGTAGTTTGTCACGCACACAGTCATGCCTTGACCGTTGCGCAACGTGAACAACGCGGTGGGCTTGCCACCGAGCTCTCGTACAAATCGTGTGGGGTCAAGCAGCATGGCAATGCACGGTGTCTGGGACGCTCACTTCGAAATAATCGTCAGCAACTCTTCGCGTGTGGTCGGGTCCGCCATGTATTTTCCATACAAAGGCCCCATGCGCCTGACCATGGGCGATGCATCCCTGACCTTGACGAACTGCGAACCCTGCTTGGTCGTGGTCTCCAGGGCCGCGGCCACCCGTTTGTTCCACAGCTCGCGCATCAGGATGGCGGACTTGACGCCGGCCTCGGTGAACGCGGCTTTGTCTTCTTTGCTGAGTTTTTCCCACAGCTTGGTCGAGACGACCAGGGCCTCGGGCGAGATCACATGGTTGGTGACGTAAACGTTTTTGGCCACCTTGAAGTGTCCGGTGGACTCATACGAAGGCAAGTTGTTCTCGGCGCAATCCACCTTGCCCTGCTCCAGGGCGGCCAATACGTCCTTGAAGGGCAAGGCCACCGGCTTGGCGTCCATCAGCTTCACCATCTCGATGTAAATTTCGGACTGCTGGACACGAATATTCATGCTGGCCAGGTCCCTGATATTGTTGACGGGCTTGACGCAGTAAAAAGAACGGCCACCGCCGTCATACCAGCCCAGCACAACGAAGCCGGCGGCCTTCAGGTTGGCGGCAAAACGCTCACCCAGCTTGCCGTCCAGATGGCGAAACATGTGCGCGGAATCAGTGAACAGGAAGGGCAGGTTCAGCACCTTGATGCCCGGCACGGCGTCCGACAGCGGACCGGAACTGAACTCAGCCACGTCAATCTCGCCGCTCTTGAGCATCTGCACGGCCTTGGGCTGGTCGCCAAGGGTGCCGCTGTTGAAGAGCTCGATGTTATAGCGGCCACTGGTGCTCTTGGCCACCTGCTCCACGAAACTCTTCATGGCCTCCGATACCGGATAGCCATCGGGATGAATGTTCCATGCCCGCAGCTTGGTCTGAGCCACAGTGGCGCTCGCGCATAGGGCAAAAGAGAGGCACAAAAGCCCCTTGAATGAAGTCCGCATGTTTTTGTCTCCTGGCGTGGCTAATAACGGCCAGCCTCTGATGGGCCGACTCGTTTCTTTTCAAAATTGAATCCCTTGCTCGATATTCCCACGGATGCGCGCTCACAACCCAAAGATATCAGGCAATATCACCACTAAGTCACGCAACGATTTTTCAGTCCAGTTTGATGTTTGCTTCTGCAACAACTTTGGCCCATCGGCTGCGCTCCTGGTTGAAAAAAACATCCTGCTGTGCCGGTGTCATGGTCACGACCTCGGCGCCCTGCCCCGCCAGCTTGGCGCGGATGTCCGGGCTGCGGATGATCTTGATGAGCTCGGTGTTGAGGCGATTGATGACGGCTGCCGGCGTACCGTTGGCCACCAGCAAGCCCTGCCAGGTGCCCGACTCGAAGTTGGCAAGACCCTGCTCCGCCAGCGTCGGCACATTGCCAATCAGCGGCATGCGCGTGCTCTTGGAAACACCCAGGATCTTCAGCTTCCCGCTTTGCACATGCGGCAAGGTGGCCAGCATGCCGTTCATCAACACCTGGGTCTGGCCGGCGATCGTATCGCTGACGGCCTGCGAACCGCCCTTGTAGGGGATGTACTGCCACTTCGCCTTGCTCGCCCGCTCGACCGCGACACCAGCCAGGTGCGGCGCGCTGCCCATGGCCGTTACCGCAAAGTTCAGGTCGGTCTTGTGCGAGAGCGCTACGAGCTCCTTGAGATTGCTGGCGGGCACCGAGGGATGAACCACCAGCAGGTGCGGCGAATAGGCCAGCATCGTGACGCCACGCAAGTCCTTGGTCGGGTCGAAACCCAGCTTGGGATAGACCGAAGGGCTGATGGCCAGAGCGCCGGTGTCGCACAGCAGCAGCGTGTAGCCGTCGGGTGCTGACTTGGCCACGATGTCGGCGCCCAGGTTACCGTTGGCGCCGGCCTTGTTGTCCACGATGACCGACTGCTTGAGCGCCTCGGACAGAGGCTGCGCAATGGCGCGCGCGATGATGTCTGAAGAACCGCCGGGTGGGTACGGCACCACCAGGCGTATGGGTTTGGACGGCCATGAAGCCTGCGCGCTCGCAGCGCCAGTCCCCAAAGCCAGTGAAGCAGCCATAAGCTCTCGTCGATTGATCGGCATGTTCGTCTCCGGATGTATGAAAAAGCGGTGTCCTCCACCAGCTGCGCCGTGAGCCTCTGTGGGCTCTTCATGCGGATGAGTTACGCGACTTCGTGGTTGCCCAGAAGTTCAAGCGCACGCACCAGAGCGGAATGGTCCAGGTCCTGCATGCCGTTGGCGGCACAGGCCTGCATCAGCTGGGCGGCGCCCGCCGTTTGCGGTAAAGCCAGACCCAGCGTACGTGCACCGCTGAGCGCGAGGTTCAAATCTTTCTGGTGCAAGCCGATACGGAAGCCCGGCGCAAAGGTGCGCTTGATCATGCGTTCGCCATGAACTTCCAGAATGCGCGACGAGGCAAAACCGCCCATCAGCGCCTGGCGCACTTTGGCTGGATCGGCGCCAGCCTTGCTGGCAAACAGCAGGGCTTCGCCCACGGCCGCAATGTTCAGCGCCACGATGATCTGGTTCGCCACCTTGCAGGTCTGGCCGTCGCCGTTGCCGCCCACCAGGGTGATGTTCTTGCCCATCAGCTCGAACAACGGCTTGACGAGGTCAAACGCGGCCTGCGGACCGCCCACCATGATGGTCAGGCTCGCAGCTTTGGCGCCGACTTCACCGCCCGACACCGGGGCGTCCAGGTAGTCGCAACCCAGGGCATTGATCCTTTTGGCGAACTCTTTGGTGTCCATCGGCGAGACGGAGCTCATGTCGACCACTGTCTTGCCTTTGGTCAGCGCCGAGGCCACTCCGCCCTCGCCAAACAGCACGTTCTCCACGTCGGGGGTGTCGGGCAACATCAGGAAAATGATGTCCGCCTGCTTTACTACGTCGGCGATGGAATCGCAGGCCTTGCCCTTGCCCGTCAAGAGAGCCGCAGGCACTTTGCTCCGCGTGTTCATGAAAACCTCGTGTCCCGCCGCAATCAGGTGCGCAGCCATCGGCGCGCCCATGATGCCCAGGCCGATAAAACCAAGCTTGCTCATAAAAATGTTCCTTGTTCGTAAAAAATAGCGGTAGCCCCGGCCGCGCGGTCAGGGATGACAGAAAAATCAGGCGAGGTATTTGTCGCGCAGGGCCTGCGTGGCGCCACGGAACACGCCGAGATCGCTGCCGACGCCGACAAAAGTTGCGCCCATCTCCATGTAGCGGCGTGCGTCGGCTTCCACCGGCGCCAGGATGCCGACCGGCTTGCCGTGCGCCTTGGCGGCGGCAAAAATTTTCACCATGGCGGCCTGCACCTCCGGGTGCCCGGCATTGCCGAGGTGGCCCAGTCCGGCGGCCAGGTCGGACGGGCCGACAAACATGCAGTCGACACCCGGGGTGGCGGCGATCTCGTCAGCAGCCGCCGTGCCGGCGATGCTTTCGATCTGCACCATCACGCAGATGTGGTCGTTGATGGACTTGAGGTAGTCCGGCACCGTGCCGTACTTGTTGCTGCGCTGGGATACCGAGACACCTCGAATGCCCTGGGGCGGATAACGCGTGGCGGCAACGGCGCTGACAGCCTGCTCGGCGCTTTCGACAAAGGGAATCAGGAAGTTGTAGAAGCCGGCGTCGAGCAGGCGCTTGAGCTCAACCGAGTTATTGCTGGTCGGGCGCACCACGGGTGCGCTGACACTGTCCTTCAGCGCCATCAGCTGCGGGATGTAAGTGGCCATGTCGTTGGGCGAATGTTCACCGTCAAGCAGGATCCAGTCGAAGCCGGCCACGCCCAGCACCTCGGTGGTGATGGCGTTGGACAGCGAGGACCAGCAGCCGATCAGTTTTTTGCCGGCCAGCAGGTCGCGCTTGAAGCTGTTGGGAAAGGATTGGTAAGGCGTGGGTTGTGTCATGGTGGTTTGCTGTTGCTCTCTGAAAGGGGTACGGGCTTATTCGGCCTTGATGTTGGCGGCCTTGATGACCTTGGCCCACTTGTCGACCTCGGTTTTCTGATACTCGAGCAACTGCGCGGGCGTCATGCTGGAGGGCTCCATGCCGAACACCTTGAGCTTGGCCTGAACCTCGGGCTGAGCCAGCACCTTCATCACTTCGGCGTGCAGACGGTCGACCACGGCTTGTGGTGTGTTCGCGGGGACAAACAAGGCCTGCCAGGACACCATGTCGAAGCCCTTCTGGCCGCTCTCGGCGATGGTCGGCACATTCGGGTAGCTGGGCACGCGCTGGCCGCCGGTGACGGCAATCGGGCGCAGCTTGCCGCTCTGGATGTGTGGGCCGACGATCAGGCTGGTGTCGAACATCATGTCGAGCTGGCCCCCTATCAGGTCCTGCACCGCGGGCGCCGAGCCCTTGTACGGCGCATGGGTGAACTTGACGCCCGACTGGCTGGCCAACAGCTCCAGCGCCATGTGCGGCGAGGTGCCGATGCCCGGCGAGCCCGAGCTCAGGCCGCCGTTCTTGGCGCGGGCGGCCTTGAGCACGTCGTCCAGGGTGCGCAGCGGGCTGCTGGCCGGCACCACCAGCAGCAGCGGGCTCACGCCCAGCATGGCGACGGGCGCGAAGGATTTCACCGGGTCGTAGCCGATGGGCGTGCTGTAGAGGCTGACGTTGATCGAGTGCGAGCTGATGGTGCCGCCCAGCAGCGTGTAGCCGTCGGCCGGTGCGCGCGACGCGATGGCCGAACCCACGCTGCCACCGGCGCCGCCCTTGTTGTCGATGACGATGGGCGTGCCGAGCGCGGTGGACAGCGGCTGCGCGATCAGGCGGGCCAGCGTGTCGGTGTTGCCGCCGGGCGGGAACGGCACAACATAGGTGATGGTCTTGCCAGTGGGCCAGGCGCCTTGCGCAAATGCAGAGAGGGCCGACAGGCCGCCGGCAGCTGCGGCGATGGCAGTGTGGATCAGGGTACGGCGTTGCATGATGATGTCTCCTTGCGTGTTTTTGAACGAAAAATCAGGTCACGGGTGCGGGGTTGAACAGCACCAGCGCGTTGTGCAGCTTCCAGTGTTCAGCCCAGGTCTTCTTGCGGCCGCTGGCCACTTCGAGCATGAGGTGGAACATCTCCCAGCCCACGTCTTCGATGCTGGCGTCGCCGTCGGCAATGCGGCCGGCGTTGATGTCCATCAGGTCGTGCCAGCGGCGCGCCAGATCGCTGCGGGTGGCGACCTTGATCACCGGGCATTCGGCCAGGCCGTAAGGTGTGCCGCGGCCGGTGGTGAACACATGCAAATTCATGCCGGCGGCGAGCTGCAAGGTGCCGCAGATGAAGTCGCTGGCCGGCGTGGCGGTGTAGGTCAGTCCCTTGCGCTTGAGCTTTTCACCGGGCGCCAACACGCCGCTGATGGGCGAGCTGCCGGACTTGACGATGGAGCCCATGGCTTTTTCGACGATGTTGGACAGGCCGCCCTTCTTGTTGCCGGGCGTGGTGTTGGCGCTGCGGTCGACCAGGCCTTTTTGCAGGTAGGCGTCGTACCAGGCCATCTCGCGAATCATGGCCTGTGCCACTTCCGGCGTGGCCGCGCGCGAGGTGAGCTGGTCGATGCCGTCGCGGACCTCGGTGGTTTCGGAAAACATCACGCTGGCACCGGCGCGCACCAGCAGGTCGGTGCAAAAACCGACCGCCGGGTTGGCGGTGACGCCGGAGAAGGCATCGCTGCCGCCGCACTGCACACCAACCACCAGTTCGCTGGCGGGCACGGTTTCACGGCGGCGCGCATCGAGCTTTTCCAGGTGCAGCACGGCCGCCTGCATGATGGAATCGATCATGGACATGAAGCCGACATGGTTCTCGGACTGCAGGCACACCACATCAAGCGGCGCTTCGGCGCTGATGCCGACGTCGGCCACGCTGCGTTCGTCGACGATCTGGATGGTGCCGGGCGGCATCAGGCGCTCGGGCTGGAGCTTTTCGCAGCCCAGGCTGACCACCATCACCTCGCCGCCGAAGTTGGGGTTCAGGCTGATGTTGCGCAGCGTGCGTATCGGGATGATGGCGTCGGGGGCGTCGATGGCGACACCGCAGCCGTAGGTGTGTTCCAGGCCGACCACGTCGTCGACGTTGGGAAACTTCGGCAGCAACTCGTCCTTGATGCGCTTGACGGCGAAGTCCACCACGCCGGCCACGCACTGCACCGTGGTGGTGATGGCCAGGATGTTGCGGGTGCCGACGGAACCATCCGCATTGCGGTAACCCTCGAAGGTGTAGCCCTCCAGCGGGGCCTGTAACGGTGGCTTGACGGTGGCGATCGGCAGGCCTTCGAGGCCCCGCGCGTCGGGCATGGCGAGCAGGCGCTCGTGCACCCAGCTGCCGGCGGAAATATCTTTCAGTGCGTAGCCAATCGGCACGTTGTAGCGCAGAACTGCCGTGCCCTTGGGCAAGTCAATCAGCGCCACCTTGTGCCCTTGGGGAACCCGCTCGACCAGCGTCAACCCATCGGCAAACACTGCGCCAGCCGGCAGTCCGCCGTCGTTGGAGACGATGGCGACGTTGTCCGCATCGTGCATGCGGATGTACAGCGGTGGACGGGGGGCGAGTGCGTTCATCAGAAGTCCACGATCTCGACCCAGTTCGGGTTCTTGCCGCCAGGCTGGCTCTTGCCCGCGCCCGGCAGGCCGGTGACGGGATCGATGGCATGCAGCGACACGCCGTGCGAGTCCTGGCCGGTAGCGATCAGGAAGCGGCCGGTCGAGTCCACCGCGAAGCCGCGCGGTGTCTTCTCGGTCGGCGTCTGGCCGACCACCGCGATCCGGCCCGTGGCAGGGTCGACCTTGAAGGTGGTCAGCGTGCTCGAAGTACGCTCGGAGCCGTAGAGGAATTTGCCGTCTGGCGAAATCTGCAGATCGGCCGCCCACACCTTGCCGGCAAAGCCCGGCGGCACAACGGTGCTGCGCTGCAGATGGCTCATTGCGCCTCTGCCGGCGTCATAGCTGAACACGTCCACGCCACCATCCAGCTCGTTGAGCAGATAAACGTATTTTTGCGGCTTGTCCCACACGAAGTGACGCGGGCCGGTTTTAGCCGGGGCGACGTTGATGAGCGCGGGGTCGTTGGCCGAAAGCACACCGGTTGCCGGGTCGAACTTCCAGCTCGAGAGGTTGTCCCCGCCCAGGCTGGTGGCGAAAACGTACTTGCCCGAAGCGTCGGCATGGATGGCATGCGCATTGGGCGCGGTTCTCACGATTTGCTGCACCGCACCCACGACGCCGTCGGCGCCCATGCTGTTCACGGTGATCTTGTTGCCGCCGTACGAGGCGGCGAACAGCCACTTGCCGGTCGCGTCGAGGTCGATGTTGGCCATGCTGTCGGCCAGCGTGGATTCGCCCAGCTTCTTCAAGCCACCCGTGGCCCCGTCGATGGCGAAAGTCACGACACGAAACGGCTGCGAGCGCAGCGCCACGTAGAGGAATTTTTTGTCACGGCTCACCACCATGGGCATGGCCGTGCCGCCCACGGGTACGGTGGCCACCGGCTTGAGGGCACCTGCCGCGCGGTCCAGCTGCATCACCGAGATGTCCTGGCTGTCGGCATTGGCAACGTACACCCAGGTGGCCGCGCTGGCGGCACCGGTGGCGGCGATCAGGCCCGCGCCGGCGAGCAGCAGAAACGAAGTGCGCAACGAGGCTGGAATCATGGCAAGTCCTTGTTTCATGGTTGAAGTTGTCCTGCGGATGGGCGCCGTTCAATAGCGGGGTTGCGCGCCGGTGAATGCGGGGTCGTATTTGCGCATCTGCGCGAGGTCGTCGCGGTTGCGGATGCCGCAGTTCAGGTAGTTGTCGTGCAGGCGCGCCAAAGCCGTGCGGTCCAGCGTCACACCCAGGCCGGGGGTGGTCGTCACGCGCAGGCTGCCGTCCTCGAAGCGCAGGCGGCCGCCCTCCACCACTTCCTCGTCCTGCCAGGGATAGTGGGTGTCACAGGCGTAAGTCAGCAGCGGCACGCTGGCGCACAGGTGGGTCATCGCCATCAGGCTGATGCCGAGGTGCGAGTTGCTGTGCATCGACAGGCCCAGGCCAAAGGTGCTGCACAGCCGCGACAACTGCTGCGTGACGCGCAGGCCGCCCCAGTAGTGGTGGTCGCTCAGCACGATCTTGACCGGGCAGCCCATCTCGGCGTTGCGGCGGAACTCGGCGAAATCAGTCACCACCATGTTGGTGGCCAGCGGCACCTCGCAGTCGCGCGCCACGGCCGCCATGCCCTCCAGGCCGGGGGCAGGGTCTTCGTAGTACTCGAGCACGCCGCGCAGCTTTTCCACAATCTTCAGGCTGGTCGCCACGCTCCAGTTGGCATTGGGGTCGATGCGCAGGGGCACCCCGGGGAAAGCCTCGGCAAGCGCCAGCAGGCCCGCAGCTTCCTGATCCGGCGCAAGCGCACCGGCCTTGAGCTTGATGCTCTTGAAGCCGTACTCTGCAATCATCCGGCGCGCCTGGGCCACCAGTTGGGGTGGTGTGAGCGCTTCACCCCAAGGGTCGGCCGGATATCCGGAAGAAGCAGGCTTGTCGATGTGCTGCGCATACTTGTAGAACAGGTAGGCCGAAAACGGTACGCGGTCGCGCGCCGCACCGCCCAGCAGGTCCACCACCGGTGCGCCAGCCAGTTGTCCCTGCAGGTCCAGCATGGCGACCTCAAAGGCGCTGACGACCTTGGCCACGGTCTTGGACACATGGGTGCCCGGCGCCAGCGACACCTGCTGGCCGAGAAATTCCGATGCGGTCTGCACCGGCGGCGTGACCTGACCGGCAACGCGCGACTCCATCTCGCTGAGAGCCCAGGGCGACAGGCCAACGAGCGTGGGCGCGACCTTGGCCAGCGCCTCGAGCATCGGCAAGTCACCGTAACTTTCGTTAATGCCGACCAGGCCGGAGTCGGTTTCCAGCTCGATGATGGACCGCAACGCCCAGGGCTCGTGAATACCGGCCGCGTTCAGGAGCGGCGGGTCGCGAAAGGCAATGGGCGTGATGCGAACCGCGGTGATCTTCAATACGGACATGAATTACTTGAGCAGCAGGTTGGGCAACCACAGCGACAGCGCCGGCACGTAGGTCACCATGAACAGCACCAGCAACAGCGCGCCAAAGAAGGGGTACAGCGCCCGCACCACTTTTTCGATGGGAAGTTTGGCTACCGCCGCGCCGACAAACAGCACGCCGCCCACGGGTGGCGTGATCAGGCCCATGCCGAGGTTGACCATCATGATCATGCCGAAATGCACCGGGTCCACGCCGAGCTGGGTAACCACGGGCAACAGGATGGGCGTCATGATCAGGATCAGCGGCGCCATGTCCATCAGCGTGCCCAGAATCAGCAGCAGCACGTTGATCATCAGCAGTACCACATACTTGTTGTTCGAGACGCTGGTAAACATGCCGGTGATCTGCTGCGGAATCTGCATCAACGTCATGATGTAGCCGAAGCTCGCGGCAAACGCGATCAGGATCATGACGATGGACAGGGTCTTGACCGTGCGGTGTACCAGCTTGGGCAGGTCGCGCCACTTGTAGTCGCGGTAAATGCACATGGTCACAAAGAAGGCCCAGATCACGGCAATGGCGGCCGATTCGGTGGCCGTGAAAATGCCCGACAGAATGCCGCCCAGGATGATGACCATGGTCATCAGGCCCCAAAGCGCATCGGCGCAAATCTTCAGCGCCTCGCGCATGGGGATGACGCGGCCCTTGGGAAAGTCGCGTTTCTTCGCGATGAACAGACACATGACAGCCAGGGTCAGACCCAGCAGCAAGCCAGGCAGCACACCCGCGAGAAACAGCGCCGCGATCGACACGCCGCCGCCGGCGGCCAGCGAATAAATCACTGCGTTGTGGCTGGGCGGGATCAGGATGGCCTGCACCGAGCCGCTGACGGTGACCGCCGTAGCGAAGTCGCGCGGGTAGCCCTTTTTCTCCATCTCGGGAATCAACACCGAACCGATGGAGGCCGTGTCTGCCATCGACGAGCCGGAAATGGCGCCGAAGAAAGTTGAGGCCAGGATATTGACCAGCGACAGGCCGCCGCGCACAAAACCGACCAGCACACTGGCAAACGCCACCAACCGGCGGGACATGCCGCCCTCGGCCATGATGGCGCCGGCCAGTACGAAAAAGGGAATCGCCAGAAGCGAAAACTTGTTGACGCCGCTGGAGATCGCGATCATCACCGCGTCCAGCGGGATGTCTATCCACCAGGCGCCAATCAGCGCGGACAAGCCCAGCGCATAAGCCACCGGCAGGCCCAGAACCATGAGCAGGAGAAAAGACCCCAGCAGAACAAATGCATCCATCAGAGGGCCTCGCCTTCAATTTTTTCGTGGTCGTAGGTGACAACTTCGCGGTCACCCTGATGGCCCAGCGCCATGCGTTCAAGTACAAAGATAAGCGTAATCAGGCCACCTAGGGGCAGCGGGAGATAGGTCGCACCCACCGGCATCCAGGGGATTTCGCCGATGTACTGGCCCCAGGTCTGCATGCAGAGCTTGGCGCCGTAATAGGCCATGAAGACGGATACCACCGCCATCAAGATGTCCATCAGCCAGGCAACGACGCTGCGCATTTGTTCGGGCATACGGTCTGTAACCATGGCTACAGAAATATGAGCGTTGGCGCGGTAGCCGGCAGCGGCGCCGAAGAAGGTAAAGATCACCATCAACAAAATTGAAATGGGCTCCGGCCACTGCGAACCGGTGCCCAGCACGTAACGTGTGAAGATGCCCCATGGAATGATCAGCGACATGAGAAAGATGGACAGGCCCGAGATCCAGATGCACGCAAGGTACAGCCAGTCGTTGAAGCGAAGGGTATGGTGTTTCATGGTATTTCCGCAATACGGCAAGACGGCCCGGGCGCGCCGCGTCGGCAGCGCACCTGGGCCCGGGAGCAACGCTTATTTGGTTGCGTCGATACGCTTCATCAGGTCAGCAAACTTCACGCCGTACTTGGCGCGCACGGGCGCCGTGGCATCAAAGAACAGCTTCTGGTCCACCGGCACAAACTCGACACCCGCGGCCTTCAGTTTGGCCGAGTATTCCTCGACGCTCTTGTCCCACAGTACGCGCTGTTCCAGCTGTGCCTCACGGCCCAGCTTCTTGACCAGGGCCTGGTCGGCTGGCGTGAGTTTGTCCCATGTCACCTTGGACATCACCAGCAGTTCTGGAATGATCAGGTGATTGGTTTGGGCGTAGTACTTGGCACCGGCGGTGTAATGGTTGGAAGTGAACATGCTGGGCGGGTTGTTTTCCGCACCGTCGATCACGCCGGTCTGCAGTGCGCTGAACACTTCGCCGTAAGCCATGGAAATGCCGTTGCCGCCCATGGCGTTCATGGTGTCGACAAACAGCGGATTGCCCATCATGCGGACCTTCACGCCCTTGAGGTCGGCGGGGGATTTGACCAGCTTCTTGGTGTACAGGCTGCGTGCGCCGCCGTCCATCCAGCCGAGGGCAACCAGGCGCGCCGGGCTGGCAGTGACCTTGGCCAGCAGTTCGTCGCCGATCGGGCCGTCGATCACTTTGCGCATGTGCGGGATGTCGCGGAAAACGAAAGGCATGTTGAACACGTCAACTTCCGGCACGATGGGGCCGATCACGCCCAGCGAGATGCGGTTGATTTGCAAGGCGCCGAGCTGGGTCTGCTCGACGGTTTCCTTTTCCTGACCCAGCACGGCGCCGGGGAACATCTGCATCTTGATGCGGCCATTGGTCTGGGCTTCAAGCTTCTTGCCCATGTTCTCGACGGCGACAACCGTCGGATAACCCGCCGGGTGCGTGTCAGATGCCTTGAGCACGATGTTCTGCGCCGAGGCAGTAAACGATGTGGCCAATGCGACTGCCGCAACGGCTGCGGCGATAAAGTTTCTGCGGAAGGTCATGGTTGTCTCCTTGAAGGACCGGTTTATAAATAACTAGCGGGAAAACTGCGGCTCGGGCAGCCCGCGCACGCCGGGGCGCAACGCGAACACACCGCCGGCCAGCGGCTGGTCAGATAAGTCGACACCTTCAGGGCGTATCGACGTCACGAACAGGGTGTCAAGCCCGGCGCCGCCAAAGGCGCACATGGCAGGTTTTTTCACCGGCACGGCCAGCGAGCGGTCCAGCTTGCCGGCGGGGGTGAAACGATGGATCAGGCCGGCATCGTTGCCGCAAATCCAGTAGCAGCCGTCGGCATCGACAGCCGCGCCATCCGGACGGCCGGGCAGCGGGTTCATGTCGACAAAGACGCGCCGGTTTGATGGCGTGCCAGTGTCGGTGTCGTAGTCAAAGGCCCAGATGGCCTGTACCGACGGATGCGAGTCCGACAGGTACATGGTACGGCCGTCGGGGCTGAAGGCCATACCGTTCGGCGTGATGAAACCGTCCAGGAGTTTTTTCAGTTCGCTATCTTTTTTATAGCTATAGATACAACCCACACGTGCGCCGGCAGCCATATTCATCAACATGGTACCGGCAAGAAAGCGCCCCTGACGGTCACAACGGCCATCGTTGAAGCGCATGCCGGGCATGGCATGCGTAACGGCGGCAAGCTGCTTGAACCCAAGCTGGCCATCCGCCCGTGGACTCAGGCGGAACACGCCGCTTTCAGCGCCTGCAACCCAGTCCTGCGTGCCGCCTATCGAAGCAACGCAGGCCAGCATTTCAGGAGCGGCCCATTCAGTGAGAACGCCTTCGGCCACGCTCCAGCGGCACAGCCTGCGCGCCGGAATATCAACCCAATAGAGCGCTTGTTCGGCGGCCTGCCAGACAGGGCTTTCCCCCGTGCCATTGCGCGCATCCAGAATCAGCTCAACGTGAGATTCACTCGTGTTCATCCTGGCCACTCAGTCGCCGAAAGGGCCGGCCACGACAAAGCCACCACCCTGGTACTGGGCGACCGGGTCTTTCAGGTCAGGTGCAGCGGTTCGGGCGTAGACGGCCTCGCGAAAGATGTCCGAGCTGTCTTTCGGCACATAACCGATGTGGCGTGCGCGGCTGTTGTCCCACCAGGTGACGGCGTTGTCGGACATGCCAAACACAATGCTGTGGCCCAGCACCGGCGTGGTCAGGCAGGCGGTAATCAAGCGGTGCAGGTCGTCAAAGCTCAGCCAGGTCGCCAGCATGCGGCGGTCTTTGGGCTCGGCAAACGAAGAGCCGATGCGCACGCAAGCGGTTTCAATGCCGTAGCGGTCAAAGTACAGGCGCGAGAGATCTTCACCGAAGGCTTTGCTCAGGCCGTACAAACCGTCGGGCCGCGGCGGATGGTCGGCATTGATGGTCTGGTCCTGGCGGTAAAAACCGGTGACGTGATTGGAGCTGGCAAAGACGATGCGTTTGACGCCGTTCTTGCGCGCGGCCTCATACAAGTTATAGGCGCCCAGGATATTGGCCTGCAGGATGGGGCCAAAGGGCCCTTCTACCGAGACACCGCCCAGATGAACAATCGCATCAACACCCTGAACCATGGTGTGGACGGCAGCGGAATCGGCCAGGTCGGCCAGAATCACCTCCTCGTTGACCGCGGCAGCACCGAAAGACTGCACGTCGGACAGCCGGAGTACCGAGCAATTGGCTTTCAGGCGCTCGCGCAAGGCCTTGCCCAAGCCACCAGCCGCGCCGGTCAACAAGAGCTTTTCGTGAACTTTGATGGTCATTTTTTACATCTGTGCCCGGTGCGATTGCAAACACTGGACTTTTTTATGAAGTTTGTTAAAGTCAACCCAAGAACATCGCAGTCATAGGTTGTCTGATGACTTGGAATTCTCCAGTTCGCCCCCTAGCTTGTCAATGGTTTTTTAATGGACTCAAGGAAAACCCCTAGTCGCTCCGAGGCAGGCCTTACGGTTGGCTTTCACGAAGAGCCGTTACGCATGCGCCGCCCCCGCGGACTGGTGGGTGAGATCGTCGAAAATCTGGCCACCAGCATCCGTTCAGGTCACCTGCAGCCGGGCGAAAAACTGCCCACAGAAGCCGAAATCATGGCTCGTTTTGACGTGAGCCGGACCGTGGTGCGTGAGTCGCTGTCCAAGCTCCAGGCCTCGGGGCTGGTCGAAACCCGGCACGGCATCGGCACCTTTGTCCTGCAACCGCAGGACGCCGGCAACTTCAAGATCACCGCCGAGGACTTTGCCACCGTGGCCGATGTGATCTCGGTGCTGGAGCTGCGTATCAGCCTGGAAACCGAAGCCGCCGGCCTTGCCGCCCAGAGGAGAACGCCAGAAAACCTCAAGGCCCTGGAAAATGCATTGCGCGCCTTTCACGACTCCATCAGCCTGGACTCCGACGCCGTGCCACCGGACTTCCAGTTCCATATGGAAGTAGCCCGCGCCACGGGCAACCGGCACTTCGCCGACCTGATGACCTACCTGGGCACCATGATCATTCCGCGCACTCGCGTCAACACGGCGCACAGTGCACCCGAAGGCCGCTTCAACTACCTGCAGCGGGTCAACAGCGAGCACGAGAGCATCTACAACGCCATCCGCAATCAGGATGCGGAGGCCGCACGCGCCGCCATGCGGACGCATCTGTCCAATAGCCGTGAACGGCTTCGCCGGGGCAATAACGCGCATACCATGCAGCCACCCGAAGAGCCTTCCGAACCTCAGGCACCTCGCACCCTGGGTACAAATCTGGTTGCATAAATAATCGGTGAGTTGTACGATAACTGATAAATTGTTTTATCAACCATCCTACAAGCAAGTCCGGTATGCCCGCTTCAAACGCTCCCGCAACAGCCCCTCACGCCCTTTCCCAAACTCCCCGAATCACTCGCGTGCAGGTGATTCCCGTGGCCGGCCAAGACAGCATGCTGTTAAACCTCAGCGGTGCCCACGGCCCATTTTTTACCCGGAACCTGCTGATCCTGACCGATAGTTCAGGCCGCACCGGCGTAGGTGAAGTACCGGGCGGCGAGAAGATCCGCAACACCCTGGAAGACGCCCGTGAACTGATCGAAGGGCAATCGGTAGGCGCGTGGAACCAGATTCTCAACACCCTGCGCACACGTTTTGCGGACCGCGACAGCGGCGGCCGCGGCAACCAGACCTTTGACCTTCGCGTGGCGATTCATGCCGTCACTGCCGTGGAAAGCGCCCTGCTCGACCTGCTGGGTCAATTCCTGGGTGTACCTGTGGCCGCCCTGTTGGGCGAAGGCCAGCAGCGGGATTCAGTGGCCATGCTGGGCTACCTTTTTTATGTGGCCGATCGCAAGCAGACGGACCTGGCCTATTCCAGTGCGCCGGATGCAGAGGACGACTGGCTGCGCCTGCGCCACGAGGCCGCCATGGATGCCGACGCCATCGTGGCATTGGCCGAAGCGGCCTACAAGCGTTACGGCTTCAAGGATTTCAAGCTCAAAGGCGGCGTGCTGCGGGGCGAGGAAGAGATGGAGGCCATCATTGCCCTGTCAGAGCGGTTTCCCGATGCACGCATCACGCTGGACCCGAACGGCGGCTGGCTGCTCAAGGATGCCATCCGCATCTGCCAGGGCCGCGGCGATGTGTTGGCCTACGCAGAAGACCCCTGCGGCGCCGAAGGCGTGTTCTCCGGCCGCGAAGTGATGGCGGAGTTTCGCCGGGCCACCGGCCTGCCGACCGCCACCAACATGATCGCCACCGACTGGCGCGAGCTGTCGCACACCATTCACCTGCAGTCGGTTGACATCCCGCTGGCCGACCCGCATTTCTGGACCATGCAAGGCTCCGTTCGCGTCGCGCAGGTCTGCCAGACCTGGGGGCTCACATGGGGCTCGCACTCCAACAACCACTTCGACATTTCCCTGGCCATGTTCACCCATGTGGCTGCGGCCGCGCCGGGCAAGGTCACCGCCATTGACACGCACTGGATATGGCAGGATGGCCAGCGCCTGACCAAGGCCCCCTTGCAAATTGTGGGCGGCCAGGTTGCGGTGCCGCAAACACCGGGCCTCGGCGTGGAACTGGACATGGCCGAAGTGGAAAAAGCGCACCAGCTTTATCTCAAGCACGGCCTCGGTGCGCGCGACGATGCCGTAGCCATGCAGTACCTGATCCCCGACTGGAAATTCAACAACAAGATGCCCTGCATGGTTCGATAAATCCAGCAGGTCGCCGGAATTTAGAGGGTTCCGGAAATCTGTCATGCCCATTGCACGGGACATTTGTTGCACGCCAGGCGCCGGGGGCGGTATACCGCGGCGCCCTTTCCCCACCAACGATACCCACTGAGCCACAAAAACAATCAGGAGACAAGACATGAAACGCAGAACCCTTTGCAGCATTGCGGGTGCGACACTGCTGGCACTGGCCGGCACGCTGGGCGCAGGCGCCGCCGCAGCCCAGACCAAACTCAAATGGGCTCACGTCTACGAGACCTCGGAGACCTTTCACAAGCAAGCCGTCTGGGCCGCCGACGAAATCAGGAAGAAGACCAACGGCCGCTATGTGGTGGAGGTCTTTCCGGCCTCATCCCTGGGCAAGGAAACCGACATCAACCAGGGCCTGACACTGGGTACCGTCGACATCATCTACACCGGCGCGGCCTTTGCCGGGCGTGCACACCCGCCGTTGTCGATCGCCGCCGCGCCTTTTGTGTTTCGCGATTACGCGCACTTCCAGGCATTCCGTAACGGCCCGATCTTTCAGGAGCTGGCTCAGGGTTATGCCAGCAAAACCGGTGGCCAGCATATTGCAGGCTACACCTACTACGGCCTGCGCCACATGACTTCCAACAAGGTCATCAACAAACCCGACGACATGAAGGGCCTCAAGCTGCGCGTGCCCGACGCACCACTTTTTGTGATGTTCCCAAGGGCCGTGGGCGCGAACCCGACGCCCATCGCCTTTGCCGAGGTCTACCTGGCGCTGCAAAACGGCACGGTCGATGCACAGGAAAACCCGCTTCCCACGATCGAGGCCAAAAGGTTTTACGAAGTCCAGAAATACATCACCCTGACCGGCCACATCACCGAATCGCTGATCACGGCCGTGTCGGGCTCGGTCTGGACCAAACTCAATGAGGCCGACAGGAAAATCTTTGACCAGGTGCTCTGGGAAGCATCAAGCCGCGCCAGCCAGGACATCGTCGATGCCGAAAACCGCCTGGTCGCCGAGTTTGAGAAGAAAGGCAAAACCGTCAACAAGGTAGACCGTGCGCCTTTTGCCGCAGCGGTCTTGCCCTCGCTGACCGCAGCCGATGCCCCCTGGCCCAAGAGCCTGTACGAGCGCATTCAGGCCATCAAGTAAGTTCCAGCCAACACCACCAGACAACACACAGGAGACATCATGAAACGCCGTTCCCTTCTTCACTCTGCCATTGCCGGCGCCATCCTGCCGGCGCTTGCGCTCCCCGTGTGGGCGCAAGACAAGTGGCCCAGCAAGCCCATCACCTTCATCGTGCCTTTTCCTGCGGGCGGGACCACCGACATCCTGGGCCGGCTGATTGGCCAAAAACTCGGGCCGGTACTCGGCACCACCATCGTGATTGACAACAAGGGCGGTGCTGGCGGTAGCGTCGGCTCGGAAGTCGCGTCCCGCGCACCGGCAGATGGCTACACGATGCTGGGCGGCACCGTCAGCTCGCACGCTATCAATGTGAGCCTTTACCCGAAACTGGGCTACGACCCGATCAAGTCTTTCTCTCCGGTGGCGCTCATCGGCACCAACCCGGTTGTGCTGGTGGTGGGAGCCAACAGCCCTTACAAAACGCTGCAGGACGTGCTGGCCGCCGCGAAGGCCAAACCCAAAACCATTTCGTCCGCATCGGCCGGCAGCGGCACGTCGCAGCATCTCTCGCTGGAACTGCTGGGCTTCA
The DNA here is from genome assembly GCF_056402835.1 of Polaromonas sp. P3_B4. Taxonomy (NCBI): domain Bacteria; kingdom Pseudomonadati; phylum Pseudomonadota; class Betaproteobacteria; order Burkholderiales; family Comamonadaceae; genus Polaromonas; species Polaromonas sp. P3_B4. The sequence continues at coordinate 822,206 of NZ_JBFUGQ010000001.1, read as the reverse complement.
AGTCGGGCACCCAGTTCATCCATGTGCCCTACAAAGGCAGCGGCCCCGCCATCCAGGACGTGATCGGCGGACAGGTGGACATGATGTTCGACACCACGGTCGTAGCAGGTCCGCATATCCAGAGCGGCAAGGTGCGTGCGCTGGCGGTCACCTCCGCCAAGCGCCTGGAGTCCATGCCGAATGTGCCAACGGTGGCCGAATCCGTTCCCGGATTTGAGGTTGCCTCGTGGCAAGCCATTTTTGTGCCCACCGGCACCCCCAAGCCCATCATTGACAGGCTGCACGATGAAATCATGAAAATCACCGCGCAGCCCGAGATGCAGGAACGCCTCAAAGGGCTGGGCATGCAACCGTCCAGCATGACGATCGAGCAGGTCTCCGCCTTCCAGAAGGCCGAGGTCGAGAAATGGGCGCAAGTCATCAAGGCGGCCAACGTCAAGCTTGACTGAACATGCCGTTCGTACCCAGCCCTGCGCGGCTGCGCCTCGCCGTCATTGGTGCAGGGCTGGGCTCTGCACCTCACTTCCGAAGTCTTGAAGACCTGGCCAGTGAAGCAGACGTCGCATGGGTTTATGGGCGGAACGCCGAACGGCTGGCCGCTGTAGAAGTGCCTCAAGGGGCGCGCCGAACCACACGCCTGGAAGATATTCTGGAAGATGCCAGCGTGAAAGCCGTGCTGGTTCTTACGCCGCCCAATACCCATCTGGACCTCGTGCAGCAGGCAGCGCGCGCGGGCAAGCATGTGCTGGTCGAAAAGCCGCTCGAAATTGATTTGAACCGGGCCAATGCATTGGTTGAGGCTTGCGAAACTGCGGGGGTCATGCTGGCGGTGATGCTGCAGCACCGCATGCGCGACGCGGCCCTTGCCGTGGCGGCACTGCTGCGTGACGACGTTATGGGCCCGCTGGTCAGCGCCGCCGCGTCGATCCGGTGGTGGCGGCCGCAAAGTTATTACGATGAACCCGGCCGCGGCACCCTGGCGCGGGACGGCGGCGGCGTGCTGATCACGCAGGCCATTCATACGCTCGACCTGCTGCTCAGCTTCACCGGCATGCCGGAGCGCGTCACAGGAGTTGCCAGCACCAGCGCAGTGCATAGCATGGAGGCCGAAGACATGGCTGCCGCATTGCTGCACTACGGCAGTGGTGCGGTCGCTGTGGTTCAGGCCACTACGGCGGCCTACCCCGGTTTTCCCGAGCGCGTTGAACTCAACTTCACCCAGGGCACCGTGACGCTGGAAGGCGGTGAAATGCAGGCGGTTTTTTCCAGCGGAAAGACGCTGACCGCCGGTGCACGCCAGGCCTCCGGCGGTGGCGCCAACCCCATGGCCTTCGACCATGCCGCTCATCGCGCCGTGCTGCAGGATTTCATTCGCTCTGTCCAGAATGGATGCGCACCCGCCGTGACGGGGCGCTCCGCACTTGGGGTGCAACAGGTGATTGAAGCGATCATGGAGTCCTCCAGAACAGGCAGCGCTGTAGCACTTCATCCGGCAACACGGATCCCCGTGATGTAGGTAAAAATAATGTGCTTTGACACCACCCGGTGATCCTGCCAGCGCATTGCGGTGTTCGCCACATCAGGGTTTTCCAAGGCACAAACATGCCCCAGTCCAACTGCAGCGGGCGTGGACAGCTATAAAACTCGTAGCAGTCAGCAATTTGCGTTATATTTGGCCCCAAGCTTTCGAAGCTTTCTGCTTAACAACCCCCTGTGACCAAACTGTGACCCGAGGAGATAACCTGATGAGTGCCAAAGAAAATGCAGCGGTAGGCCAATTGCTTGAACTGCTGGAAGCACGCTACGCACTGCGCGTGCTGTGGGCCCTGAAAGACGGCCATCCCCAGACATTCCGCCTCCTGCAAGACAGCATCGGCAGCATCACACCCAACACCCTCAATACCCGCATCAAGGAATTGCGCGCAGCCGGCCTGCTTGGCCATGGCAGCGATGGCTACACGGTCACCACGCTGGGCGCCGACCTGCTCAAGCGCCTGAACGACCTGCAGGCATTTGCCGGCAAGTGGGCCGTCAGCCAGACCAAGAAAAAGTAAATTACCTGGCCAGCCTGGCCCGAAAAAAAGCGACCTTCAAGGTCGCTTTTTTGTTGCGCTGTTTTACCGATCAACAGGCATTCATCAGGTATTCATCCATGCACTTCCCGGCGCCCTAATCCACTGCAGCGCCGGAACGCTTCACCGCGTCACCCCACAAGGTCATGCTGCCAGCAATATGCCTGGCCAGTTCCTCGGGGGTGCCCGGCGCCACCTCGGCACCACGCGACTGTAGCTGTGCGCGCAACTCCGGATCCGCCAGGGCTTTGTGGATCGCTTCGTTGAGACGATTGATGATGGGCCTGGGCGTTCCGGCCGGAACAAAAATCGCGTCCCACGCGCTCACATCAAATCCGGGCAAGCCCGACTCCGCGATGGTGGGTAGATCCGGCCAGCCCGCCACGCGTGTGGCTGTCGTCACCGCCAATGGTTTGACACGTCCGCTTTTCACCTGGGGTGCGGCATTCGGCATGACCTCGATCATCATGTCGACCTGCCCGCCCATCAGGTCCGTCATGGCCTGTGCGCCGCCGCGGTAAGGTATGTGCACCACCGCCAGGCCCGCGCGCGATTTGTAGATTTCTCCGGCCAGGTGGGACGTGGTGCCATTGCCGGCGGAGCCAAAGGTGTATTTTCCCGGATTGGCCTTGAGCAGCTTGGTGAGTTCCGCCATGGAGTTGACCTGCAGCGTGGGCCGCACCACCACCATGGCGGCGATGCGGGTGAGCTGGGTCACGGGCTCGAAGTCGCGAGACGGGTTGAAGCCGGGTGACCTGTAGATCGCATGGTTGATGGCATGTGTGCCGTTGGTGCCGTATAGCAAGGTGTAGCCATCGGCCGGCGCCTTGGCCGCTGTTGCACTGCCCACGTTTCCGCCGGCGCCGCCCAGGTTTTCGACCACGATGGGCTGACCGAGCTCTTTGGCCGCGCGCAGCATGACCAGTCGGGCCAACGTGTCGCCACCACCGCCTGCCGGAAAAGGAACGATGAGCTTGACGGGCTTGCCGGGATACGCTGCAGCCGGCTGGGCATATGCCACTGTCAAGCCGTTGAAGACAAGTGAGGCCGCACAAGCCGCAGTCAGCTGGACTGCCGTGCGGGCAAACTTACGCAAGCGATTGAAGCGGGGCAGGTTCTTCATGGGTGTCTCCTGAGGCTCGCCGCCGTCACCGGCGCATTGAATGGTTCATGCAGGCAAAAAATACTTAGTACCCTTATTTTATTGCACGCAATAATTGGTATATCACCCTCATAAACCCTAATAAATCAAGATACTGCATGCAATAATTCAACCACTTTCGTCGTTCGTCCATTTACCCCCAGGGCCTATGTCTTCCCAGATTGAATACACCACGCAGACGTTGAGACAAAGAATCCTCAGCGGCCAGGCGGCCCCGGGCGAACGAATGGTGGAGCTTGAGCTGTCCGCCCAATTGGCGGTTTCGCGCACACCGATCCGTATTGCGCTCGGCGAGCTGGAAAAGGAAGGCCTGCTGGAACGCCTGCCGACACGCGGCTTTCGCGTCAGGCAATTCAGCGTTGACGAAATTGCCAATGCAGTCGACGTGCGGGGCGTACTGGAAGGCATGGCGGCCCGGCAGGCGGCCGAGCGCGGCATTACGCCCGAAACCCGGGAGGCCCTGCAGGCCTGCGTCGAAGAAGGCAGGCTGCTACTGGAGCAAGCACAGGCCGCCTGTCACGTGATTGACGCGGCCCGCTGGGTACCGATGAACGCCCGTTTTCATGGCGCCCTGGCGCACGCCGCAGGCAACAGCACATTGACCTCCGCACTGGCCCATGTCAGCAAAACCCCGATGGCCGGCGCCGGTGCGCTCAGCCTGAACGGCGCCCTGCCTCTGCTCGAATACGGGTTCATCCAGCGCGCACAAACCGACCACGAAGATGTGCTGGCCGCACTGCTGGCCGGTGAAGGGGCGCGCGCCGAAGCCCTGATGCGCGAGCATGCCCACCGCAGCCGTGACAACAAGCGCGAACTCATGACGCGCATGCAGAAACCGGCAGCGCCTTGAGGCCTTTTTTACCGCCTCACCAGAGTTTTCGACGATTTGGCCTCCAGCTCAATGTGGGCGTGCGCAAGCAGCTATCAATAACATAGCATAAGGCCTGCATTCGGGCGCCATTCGATGGACAGCCAGAACCAGCCCCGCTAGCCGGGAACATGGGTGGCCAGCCACTACAATTCAGGCCACGAACCAGTTCCTACGGCTGGGGCACACCGGTCCACATAGGGACGGCAGGGCCCCCAACCGCGCTGGGCCCCAGGCCGCGCACCCGCAGCCAAACTATCTGGACCAAAAACGAAGCCCCTGTCTTGAAAAGGGCTTTGCCATCCCCAGCTGGAAACATTACCAGCTTCAACCCTGTCTTCGAGCATGTCTGACAATACACAACCCGAACAAAATCAACCACTTAGCGGTGAGCCCAGCCCTGAAGAACTGGAAGCGGCACAGGCCGCCAACGAGTTTGACGCGCTGACGGTCGCACAAGCCGAAGTCGCCACGCTGCAGGCCAAAAACACCGAGCTGGCCGACAGCTACCTGCGCGCCAAGGCCGAGACCGAAAACGCCCGCCGCCGCGCGGATGAAGAAGTGGCCAAGGCGCGCAAATACGCCCTGGAAAGCTTCGCCGAAAGCCTGCTGCCGGTAGCAGACAGCCTGGAAGCCGGGCTCGCCATCAAGGACGTCACGCCGGAGCAGATCCGCGAAGGCGCCGAAGCCACACTCAAGCAGCTGAAAAGTGCACTCGAGCGCAACAAGGTGGTCGCCATCGACCCGGCTCCTCGCACCAAATTCGACCCGACCCAGCACCAGGCCATCAGCATGGTCCCGGCGGACCAGGAAGCCAACACCGTGGTCAACGTGCTGCAAAAAGGCTACCTGATCGCCGAGCGCGTGCTGCGCCCCGCTTTGGTCACGGTGGCAGCCCCCAAGTAAAACCCCCTTTAAAAACCTTGAAAACTTTGTTGAAGCCCTTGAAGCCGCACAACTTACCCACAAGTTATCAACATAGTTAATCCACACAGCGGCTGCGGCCTCAAACGCCCCGGCCACCCCACCTTCAATCTTTAACGAATCAAAAAAGCAGGAGTAAATCATCATGGGAAGAATCATCGGCATTGACCTCGGCACCACCAACAGCTGCGTGTCCGTCATGGAGGGCAACACCCCCCGCGTGATCGAGAACTCGGAAGGCGTGCGCACCACCCCTTCCATCGTCGCCTACCAGGAAGACGGCGAAGTGCTGGTTGGCGCATCTGCCAAGCGCCAGGCCGTGACCAACCCCAAGAACACCCTGTACGCCGTCAAGCGTTTGATCGGCCGCAAGTTCAGCGAGAAAGAAGTCCAGAAGGACATCGCGCTGATGCCTTATTCCATCGTGGCCGCCGACAATGGCGACGCCTGGGTGGAAGTGCGCGGCAAGAAGCTGTCGGCCCAGCAAGTCAGCGCCGACATCCTGCGCAAAATGAAGAAAACCGCCGAAGACTACCTCGGCGAGCCGGTCACCGAGGCCGTGATCACGGTGCCTGCGTACTTCAATGACGCACAGCGCCAGGCCACCAAAGACGCTGGCCGCATTGCCGGCCTTGAAGTCAAGCGCATCATCAACGAACCCACCGCAGCGGCTCTCGCCTTTGGCCTGGACAAGCAGGAAAAGGGCGACCGCAAGATCGCCGTGTATGACCTGGGCGGCGGCACCTTCGACATCTCCATCATCGAAATCGCCGACGTCGACGGTGAAAAGCAGTTTGAAGTGCTGTCTACCAACGGCGACACCTTCCTGGGCGGCGAAGACTTCGACCAGCGCGTGATCGACTACATCGTGGCCGAGTTCAAGAAAGACAGCGGCATCGACCTGTCGAAGGACGTCGTGGCCCTGCAGCGCCTGAAAGACTCGGCTGAAAAGGCCAAGATCGAGCTGTCCAACAGCCCAGCCACCGAAGTCAACATTCCCTACATCGCGCACGACCCCGCTACCGGCCCCAAGCACTTGCTGGTCAAGCTGACCCGCGCCAAGCTTGAAAGCCTGGTCGACGAACTGATCGAGCGCACGATTGCGCCTTGCCGCATCGCCATGAAGGATGCCGGCGTCAGCGCGGCCGACATCCATGACGTGATTTTGGTCGGCGGCCAAACCCGCATGCCCAAGGTGCAGGAAAAGGTCAAGGAGCTCTTCGGCAAGGAACCCCGCAAGGACGTGAACCCCGATGAAGCCGTTGCCGTGGGCGCAGCGATTCAAGGCCAGGTCCTCTCCGGCGACCGCACCGACGTGCTGCTGCTGGACGTCACCCCGCTGTCCCTCGGTATCGAAACCATGGGCGGCGTGATGACCAAGATGATCAAGAAGAACACGACCATCCCGACCAAGTTCGCACAGACCTTCTCGACCGCTGAAGACAACCAGCCGGCCGTGACGATCAAGGTGTTCCAGGGCGAGCGCGAAATCGCTTCGGGCAACAAGGGCCTGGGCGAGTTCAATCTCGAGGGGATTCCGCCCGCAGCACGCGGCACGCCGCAGATCGAAGTGTCCTTCGACATCGACGCCAACGGCATCCTGCACGTCGGCGCCAAAGACAAGGGCACCGGCAAGGAAAACAAGATCACCATCAAGGCCAACTCAGGTTTGTCTGAAGCTGAAATCCAGCAGATGGTGAAAGACGCCGAGCTGAACGCCGAAGAAGACAAGAAAAAAGTCGAGTTCGTCACCGCCAAGAACAACGCTGAAGCCATGGTGCACAGCGTGAAGAAATCGCTGGGTGAATACGGCGACAAGCTCGAAGCCGGCGAGAAGGAAAAGATTGAAGCCGCCATCAAGGACATGGAAGAAGCGCTCACTGGCGACGACAAGGCCGCCATCGACGCCAAGAACACGGCCCTGATGGAAGCCAGCCAGAAGCTCGGCGAAAAAATGTACGCCGACATGCAGGCATCGCAGGCGGCAGCCGGTGGTGACGCAGGCGCAGCGGGCGCCGCCCAGGCTGAAGCCAAACCGGTCGACGACAATGTCGTGGACGCTGAAGTCAAGGAAGTCAAAAAGGGCTAAGCGCTTTTTTACAAAGCACCCCTGCATTGGCGCGATAACTGCATGCAAAAGCAGACGGCAAAGGCAGCCAGCAAAGGCGGAAAACCGGGAGCAATCCAGGATTTCCGCTTTTGCGTTTCCCGCTGACCCTCACAACAACGATTCCTGACTGACCTGCCATGGCCACCAAAAAAGACTATTACGACACGCTGGGCGTTGCCAAAAACGCCAGCGATGAAGACATCAAGAAGGCATATCGCAAACTCGCGATGAAGCACCACCCCGACCGCAACCAGGGGGATGCGTCCAAGGTTGCCGAAGAAAAATTCAAGGAGGCCAAAGAAGCCTACGAGATGCTTTCCGACGAGAACAAGCGCGCGGCCTATGACCAGTACGGCCACGCCGGTGTAGACCCCAACATGCGCGGTGGCCCGGGTGCGGAAGGCTTTGGCGGCTTTGCCGAAGCCTTTGGCGATATCTTCGGCGACGTGTTCGGCGGCCAGCGCGGCGGGGCACAACGTGGCGGTGGCCGGCAGGTTTACCGTGGCGGCGACTTGAGCTACGCCATGGAAGTCACGCTCGAAGAAGCCGCTAACGGCAAGGACGCACAGATTCGCATTCCGAGCTGGGACGACTGCAATACCTGCCACGGCAGCGGCGCCAAGCCCGGCACCAAGGTGGTGACCTGCACCACTTGCCATGGCCACGGCGTGGTGCAGATGCGCCAGGGTTTCTTCAGCGTGCAGCAGACCTGTCCGCAGTGCAAAGGCACCGGCAAGCTGATTCCCGAACCTTGCGTGACCTGCCACGGTGTGGGTAAGACCAAGAACAACAAGACACTCGAAGTCAAAATCCCCGCGGGCATCGACGACGGCATGCGCATCCGTTCCACTGGGAATGGCGAGCCGGGTACCAACGGCGGCCCGCCCGGCGACCTCTACATCGAGATCCGCCTGAAGAAGCACGACATCTTCGAGCGCGACGGTGACGACCTGCACTGCGCCGTGCCCATCAGCTTCACCACTGCCGCACTGGGCGGCGAAATTGAAGTGCCGACACTCGCCGGCAAAGCGGCCATCGACATTCCCGAAGGCACCCAGGCGAGCAAACAGTTCCGTCTGCGCGGCAAGGGCATCAAGGGCGTGCGCTCCAGCTACCCGGGTGACCTGTATTGCCACATCACGGTCGAGACACCGGTCAAACTGACCGAGCACCAGCGCAAGCTGCTCAAGGAGCTGGACGAGTCGCTGAAAAAAGGCGGAGCCAAGCATTCACCCAGCGAAGAAGGCTGGGCCGACAAGCTCAAGAGCTTCTTCAGCGCCTGATCCCCGCGCCCCAGAAAATGCCGGACCTGCTCCGGCATTTTTTATGGCCGGGCGCTACACACTGTCACACGCCTGTCGTGATCAGACACATACGATCAGCCCTTTAACTCCGGAAACACCCATGACCGTATCGACCCGCCAGGCCGTGAAGCAAGGTAGCCTGCTCGCCCTTATTTGCAGCAGCGTACTACTCACCGCTTGCTCCTCCTCAGGCACAACATCACAAGCAGGCCTGCCCACCCTTGACGGCAAGGCGCCACTGGTCATCGCCCACCGCGGCGCTTCCGGTTATGTGCCGGAAGAAACGATGGAAGCCTATGTGCGGGCGATCGAACTCGGCGCCGACGTGATCGAGATGGACCTGGTCGTGACCAAGGACGGCGTGCTGATCACCCGCCACGACCCCAACCTGGCCATCAGCACCGACGTGGCCAAACATCCGGAGTTCGCTTCACGCAAGAAGACCATCCAGGTCGACGGCGAAACGCAGACCGGCTGGTTCAGCAACGACTTCACACTGGCCGAGATTCGCACCCTGGGGGCGATCTCGACCGACGCCGAGCGCCCGCAGCAGTTCAATGGCCAGTACAAAATCCCCACCCTCCAGGAAGTGGTGGACATGGCCAAAGCCCAGTCCGCGAAAACCGGCCGCACGATTGCGATCTACCCGGAAACCAAGAACCCGACCTACTTCCGGGAACTCGGCCTGCCGATGGAAGACAAGCTGATTGCCATCATCAACGCCGCCGGATGGAACAGCAAGACCGCGCCCATCTATGTGCAGTCGTTTGAACCCGGCAGCCTGAAGTACATGAAGAGCAAGGGCCTCAATACGAAACTGATCCAGCTCGTCGACGGCGACGGCATTGACCCGAAAACCGGCCGCGTGACCTTTGCCGTGCCGAGCGACCGCCCTTACGACTGGACCAAGGCCGGCGACAAGCGTTTCTTCAGCGCCATGGTCACACCAGCGGGCCTGGCCGAGATCAAGACCTACGCCGATGGCATCGGCCCCTGGAAGCGCTACATCATCAGCACCAAGGGCACCTTCGGCGCCGACGGCAAGCAGGTCGACATCAACCGCGACGGCAAGCTCAACGACGCGGACTCCACCTCGCAGCCAGCCACCAGCTTCGTCGCCGATGCGCACAAAGCAGGCCTGTTCGTTCATCCCTTCACCTTCCGTAACGAGTCGCGCCGCCTGGCCAGCGACTACCAGGGCGATGCCAAGGCCGAGTACCTGGCCTTTTACCGCACAGGCGTTGACGGCGTGTTCACCGACTTCACCGACACTGCCATCGCCGCCCGGACGCAGTATCTGAAAGAAGCCGGCCGCTGAGCAAGCCGTGGCGGGTATCACTCGCCAGACCTCAATGCTATGAAATTAATAGCTGCTTGCGCTCATGTTTAATGGGCCAGGCAGCTTTTTCATTTACAGAGAAGGCCATGAAGGCTCTGCTCCCACGATGCGCGGCATATTCCAGCCTTAGGGTCGGCGACACAGCCCGGGTGCATGGCCCAGCTTTTCTCAAAATGAAACATCGGGCCCATGAAGATACGGCTTCAGGGGAGACTCAGCGACGGTGACTGGCTTATAGTGACCTACGCACGGAACCTCATCCCCACTCACTTCAAGCGCAAGCCAACACACCATGAAAACCAAAGCCGCCGTTGCCTGGAAATCAGGCCAGCCCCTGACCATTGAAACCGTGGACCTGCAAGGCCCGAAGTTCGGAGAGGTGCTCGTCGAGATCAAGGCCACCGGCATCTGCCATACCGATTACTACACGCTCTCGGGCGCCGACCCGGAAGGCATCTTCCCAGCCATCCTCGGCCACGAAGGCGCGGGCATTGTGGTTGACGTCGGCCCCGGCGTGACAACGCTCAAAAAAGGCGACCACGTCATCCCGCTCTACACGCCCGAGTGCCGGCAATGCAAGTTCTGTCTTTCGCGCAAAACCAACCTGTGCCAGCTGATTCGCGGCACGCAGGGCAAGGGCCTGATGCCCGACGCCACAAGCCGCTTCAGCCTGGACGGCAAACCCATCTTTCACTACATGGGCACCAGCACCTTCAGCAACTACACCGTCGCCCCTGAAATTTCGCTGGCCAAAATCCGCGAAGACGCTCCCTTTGACAAGGTCTGCTACATCGGCTGCGGCGTCACCACCGGCATAGGCGCAGTGCTCTTTACTGCCAAGGTGGAAGCCGGCGCCAACGTCGTCGTGTTCGGCCTGGGCGGCATTGGCCTCAATGTGATCCAGGGTGCGAAGATGGTGGGTGCCGACAAGATCATCGGTGTGGACATTAACCCCGCGCGGCAGGAGATGGCGCGCAAGTTCGGCATGACGCATTTCATCAACCCCAAGGACACCGAAAACGTCGTCGACGCCATCGTGCAACTCACCGACGGCGGCGCCGACTACAGCTTTGAATGCATAGGCAACACCAAGGTGATGCGCCAGGCGCTGGAATGCACACACAAGGGCTGGGGCCGCAGCATCATCATCGGCGTGGCCGAAGCCGGCGCCGAGATCAGCACCCGCCCCTTCCAGCTGGTAACCGGCCGCAAATGGGAAGGCTCGGCCTTCGGCGGCGCGCGCGGCCGCACTGATGTACCCAAAATCGTCGACTGGTACATGGAAGGCAAGATCAATATCGACGACCTGATCACGCACACCATGCCGCTGGAGGACATCAACAAAGGTTTTGATTTGATGAAGTCCGGTGAGTCCATCCGCGGTGTGGTCCTGTACTAAGCGACATGACAACACCCCTCGAACTCCTCAGCGAACACGGCTGCTTCGGCGGCGTACAACGCTTCTACCAGCACGACTCGCGCGAGGTCGGCCTGCCGATGAAGTTTTCGGTCTTCCTGCCGCCGCAAGCCATGGCTGGGGAGAAGGTGCCGGCGTTGATCTACCTGGCGGGCCTGACCTGTAACGAAGAAACTTTCATGATCAAAGCCGGTGCGCAGCGCGTAGCCGCCGAGCTGGGCCTGGCGCTGATCGCGCCTGACACCAGCCCGCGCGGCGCAAAGATTCCGGGCGAGACCGACAGCTGGGATTTCGGCCGCGGCGCGGGCTTCTATCTTGATGCGACACAGGCGCCGTGGTCACAGCACTACCGCATGGAAAGCTACATCACGGCAGAGCTGCTGCCACTGCTGACGAGCGCCTTGCCGCTGGACGCCAGTCGCATCGGCATCTTCGGCCACTCGATGGGCGGCCATGGCGCGTTGACGCTGGCACTCCGGCATCCGGATCTCTTTCAATCAGTCTCGGCGTTTGCACCTATCTGCACGCCCAGCCAGTGTCCCTGGGGCCGCAAGGCGTTTACCGGCTACCTCGGTAGCGATGAGTTGCAGTGGGTCGAACATGACGCCACCGCCATCATGAATCTCATGCCCGCAGCGCCCTACCCTGGCGGCATACGCATAGACCAGGGGCTGGACGACAAATTCCTTGCCGAGCAGTTGTACCCCGAGCTGTTTGAAGCCGCCTGCGTCAAAGCGGGCCAGCCACTGGCGCTGCATCGCCATGCGGGCTATGACCACGGCTACTATTTCATCGCGACCTTTATGGCCGAACACCTGCGGCACCATGCGCGGCAGCTGGGTTTGACCACCGCCACTTGAGGCGCGCATAAGTCCGCCCTAAGGTGGGGCAAATACAATGCAGCGCTATGCCGCTGCAACCGCCATCCGGGTCCAGACCCCTTTCCTCTCCTGACCAACACCGTCGAGGCATGCGGCCGCTGTGGCTGGTGGTCATTGCAAGCCTCTGGATCGCGACCGTGTGCAATGTGGCCTTGTGGCGCGAGCTGGCCCGCCTGCCGGGCCTTACCGGGGGCCAGGCGGTGGTAATAAGCATCGCCTTGGCGCTGGTGATTGCGCTGGCGACCATCGCGCTGCTCAGCGTGCTGGCCTGGCGCTGGACACTCAAGCCCGCCATCACTGTCTTTCTGCTGTCGGCCGCTTTCGGTGCCTATTTCATGGTGACTTATGGCGTGGTCATCGACAAGACCATGATGATCAACACGCTGCAGACTGATGTGCGCGAAACACGTGACCTGCTGAACTGGCGACTGCTGGCCACGGTGATGGTGCTGGCGGTCCTGCCGATGATCTTTTTGTGGCGGCAGAAGGTCAGACGTGCAGGCGCAGTGCGACAGATGCTCACCAACGCAGCCACGCTGACCGGAGCGTGCGTGCTGCTGGTGTTAGTGGTGTTCCTGTTTTTCCAGAGCATTGCCTCCGTCATGCGCAACTACACGCATGTGCGTTATCTCATCAACCCACTCAATTCCTATTACGCGCTAGGCGCCATCGCGGCCAAGCCCTTTCAGCGCGACGAATCCACTCTGTTGCCGTTGGGTGAAGACGCAAAACTCGGTGCCAATTACACAGCCCAAACCAAGCCACCGCTGCTGTTGCTGGTGCTGGGTGAAACAGCGCGCAGCGCCAACTTTTCACTCAACGGCTACAGCCGGCCCACCAACCCGCTGCTCGCAAATGAAAACGTCGTGAGCCTGCGCAACGCGTGGTCGTGCGGCACCAGCACAGCCGCATCGGTGCCCTGCATGTTCTCCAACTTCGGGCGTGAAGCCTATGACTCACGCCCGGCCAATTACGAGGGCATGCTGGACGTGCTGCAGCGCGCGGGCCTGGCCGTGCTATGGATAGACAACCAGTCTGGCTGCAAGGGCGTGTGCGACCGTGTGCCCAACGTGAACACCATACAGCTCAAAGTACCGGGCCTGTGCGACAGCGGCGAATGTTTTGACGAAGTGATGCTGCACGGCATTGACGAACGCATTGCCGCGCTGCCGGCCGAGCGCCGCGCCAAGGGCGTGGTGGTCGTGATGCACCAGATGGGTGGCCACGGCCCGGCGTATTACAAGCGCTCGCCCCAAGCCGTCAAAAAATTCCTGCCCGAGTGCACCGACAACGCGCTGCAAAGCTGCAGCCGCGAAGGCCTGCTCAATGCCTATGACAACAGCATCGTCTACACCGACAAATTGCTGGCGTCTTCCATCCAGTGGCTCAAGGCACAAGAGGCGCGCAGCGCGCCTGCCCTGCTCTACCTCGCCGACCACGGAGAGTCGCTGGGTGAGAACAACCTCTACCTGCACGGCATGCCCTACGGCATTGCGCCTGAAGTGCAAAAGCGCGTGCCGTGGATCACCTGGCTCTCACCCGCATTCGAGCAGCGCAACAAGCTGACGACGGCATGCCTGAAGGAGCAACTGGACGCCATGGTGAGCCACGACAATTACTTCCACTCGGTGCTCGGCCTGATGAATGTGCAGACCAGCGTCTACAAGCCTGCGCTCGACATCTACGCCCACTGCGCCAAGCCCTGAGTCCGCGCTCAGCGTCCGCGAAGCATCCGGATGCGCCGTAGGGCCTTTGTCGCCCTGCATGCACCAATGTGACGGCAGATTTAATATTCACTTTTCATCTCAATAACAATTCTCTTATGCAAGGGTTGAATATGAATATTCGCAAGGCTGCCGCCTCCACCATCGCTTCCACACTTCTTTTGACGCTCGCACTCAGCGCCAGCGCAGCCGACCTGCTCGACACCGTCAAACAGCGCGGCACCCTCAAAGTTGCACTTGAAGGCACCTACCCGCCCTTCAACTACAAGGAAGGCGGCCAGCTCGCCGGCTTTGAAGTGGAACTGGCCAATGCCTTGGCGCAGAAGCTGGGCGTCAAAGCCGAGTTCTCCACGAGCGAGTGGAGTGCCATCCTGGCAGGCCTGCAGGCCGGCAAGTACGACGTGGTGATCAACCAGGTCGGCATCACCGACAAGCGTAAGGAGACCTTTGACTTCTCCGAGCCCTACACCATCTCTGCACCGCAACTGATCATCCGCAAGGATGAAAAGCGCGAGTTCAAGACGTTGGCCGACCTCAAGGGCAAAAAGCTCGGCCTGGGCCAGGGCACCAACTACGCCGACATCGCCAAAAAAGTCGGCGGCATTGACGTGAAGACCTATCCCGGCGCGCAAGAGTATTTGCAAGACCTGGCTTTGGGCCGCATTGACGCCGCGCTCAACGACAGCCTGCTGATTCCCTACATCGTCAAACAAACCAAGCTGCCGCTCAAGCCCGGTGCGCCCGTGGGCGACCTTGAAAAATCCGGCATTCCCTTCGTCAAGAACAACCCGAAGTTCAAGGCCGCCATCGACAAGGCGCTGGCCGACCTGCAGGCCGACGGCAGCTTCGCGAAGATATCCACCAAGTGGTTTGACCGCGACGTGAGCAAGCCGCCTGTCGCCGTGAAATAACCGAAGTAACATTCGATCAGCCGCGCGCCGCTTTCCGGCAGGCGCCCTGAAGCAACCCCGGCTCACTGCCGGGGTTTTTATTTGTGGAGACTCCCATGGATTTGTCTGGCTTGACCCAGTTGCTGCGCGATGCCCTGCCACTGATGCTCAAAGGCGCGGCGTGGACGCTGCTGCTGGCGGTGGCATCTGTATTCTTCGGTGCCATCATCGGTACCATCGTGGCCGTGACGCGACTGGCGAAGGTGCCTGGGCTTTCGCAGTTTGCAACGCTGTACGTCAGCTGCATGCGCGGCACGCCGCTGCTGGTGCAGCTCTTCGTCATTTACTTCGGCCTGCCTAGCATCGGCATCCAGTTCGACCCGATCAGCGCGGGCATCCTGGGCCTGAGCCTGAACGTGGGAGCCTACCTGTCGGAAACCATTCGCGGCGCGATCAACGGTGTGGAACACGGGCAGTGGAACGCCGCCCGCAGCCTGGGCCTCACACAAGCGCAAACACTGCGCTATGTGATCGGCCCGCAGGCCCTGCGTCTGGCGGTGCCCAGTCTCTCCAACAGCCTGATCAGCCTGATCAAGGACACCTCGCTGGTGTCGGTGATTGCCGTGGGCGAGCTGATGCTGGCGACCAAGGAAGTGATTGCCACGACCTTCCAGCCCTTTCCGCTGTACCTGGCGGCGGCGGGCATTTACTGGGCCATGAGCGCCTCGTTTGAAACGCTGCAGAAAAAGCTTGAAGTGAGGCTGAACCGCAGTTATCTGCGTTAGGGCCGGCTCTCGGTTGCCCGATCAGTTATCGCTGATCAAACCGCTTTGCAGCGCTTGCTCGGTATTCGCAAAAATCGCCATCGCGGTCAGCATGCGACTAAAGCCAAGCTTGCGGTAAAACGGTTCCTTGCCGGCCACCGCGTAGAGGATGATTTTTTTGTGACCGCCGGAAAGCCGCACCAGCGCCGCGACCATGTCCTTGCCCATGCCGGAGCCCTGCCGGTCCGGCGCTACCGCGATGTCGCAGATATAAGAGCAATCCTTGCCGTCCGCCACCGCACGGCCGGCGGCAATCAGCTTGCCGGCGTCGTACACAAAACACTTGAACATGCTGTTGGTGAATACGACCTGCAGGTCGGCCGGCTTCTTGTCGCCCAGTGGGGCCATCCGGTAAAGGTTCGACAGTTCTTCCCAGTCTGCGGCGACCATGCCTTCCGATGAATATTTCCAGTCAAGCGCCAAGGTGAACTCCTTTTATCTTCAAACAGTATGAGGCGTGATGCACACGCTTTTTTGGACTATAGCCCTCGCGTCGAACTGACGCGTGCCCCCTCAGAACAGCCGGCCCTGCCCTTCGGCACCCGCAGCCGCTGGCGGCCGGAACCGGCTCAAATCCAGCTCAATGCGCTGGCGGTTAAAGCCAATCCGGTTGCAGGCTTTCTCAAAACGCTGCTTGATGAGTTCAGCCCACAGGCCGTGGCCTTTCATGCGCGAGGCAAAGTCGCTGTCGTAATCCTTGCCGCCGCGCATTTCGTGGATGCGCGCCATGATGCGCGCGGCGCGCTGCGGGTAGTGCAGCTCCAGCCACTCCTTGAAGATGGGTGCCACTTCCCAGGGCAGACGGATCACGGTATAGAACGCGCTGCGCGCACCGGCCTCCCAGGCGGCCTCCAGCACATGCTCCATGTCGTCGTTCACAAATGGGATTTGCGGCGCCACACTGACGCCGACGGGAACGCCGTGCTCTGCCAGCGTGCGGATGGTGCGCAGGCGCCGGTGCGGTGCGGCCGCGCGCGGCTCCAGCTTGCGCGCGAGTTCGCCGTCGAGCGTGGTGATGGTCACGTAGGCGGCGGCCAGCTTGTCAGCGGCCAGCGGCGCCAGCAGGTCCAGGTCGCGCTCCACGCCGCTGGATTTGGTGATCAAAGAGAACGGGTGCCGCACTTCCTGCATCACCTCGATGATGCTGCGCGTCAGTCGCAGCTCGCGCTCGGCGGGCTGGTAGCAGTCTGTGGCCGAGCCGATGTTAAGCAGCTTGGGAACATAGCTGCGTTTGCGCAGGTCGGCGCGCAGCACCTCGGCAATGTTGCGCTTGGCGATGATCCTGGTTTCAAAGTCCAGCCCAGGCGAAAGATTGAGGTAGCTGTGTGTGGGCCGCGCATAACAGTACACACAGCCATGCTCACAGCCCCGGTAGGGATTGATGCTGTAGTCAAAAAAGATATCGGGCGAATCGTTGCCGACAATGGCGCTGCGCGCTTCTTCCATCGTGACCGTGGTTTCGATCCGGGGCGCCTCGCCCGCCGCGCCTTCTTCCAGCGTACCCCAGCCGTCGTCCCATGCGTTGCGCACGTCTTTTTCAAACCGGTGCGGCATGCGCGTGGCAGTGCCTCGGCCCTTGATGGCGTGTAGCGGGATGATGGCGTCGGACATGGATTAATAAGATTTGGTGGGGGCAAGCGCAGTGCCCGGCAAGGTCGCAGAAAAATACTGTATATAAATACAGTATATTCAAACAAAAACCCTTTAGCAAATGTCTGCAACAGGGCCCGCAATAATGGGTTTAAAGCAGGAGACGTCCCATGGCACACGTACTGGTAAAACTCACCGGCGCGCCGCTGGCCGCCGTTAAACAGCAGCTGGAAAAGGACGCGGACGAACATGCGAAGCAAGGCATGTATCTGGAGCACCTCTGGCAAAACGCGGAAGACGCGGCCGAGGTGTTTTTCCTGTTTCAGGTAAAAGACCTGGCGCATTGCCGGCAGCGCATGAAGCAGACGCATGCAAAAGCCCGAGAAGAAAACCCCGATGCACCGCTACCGGCCCTGACGTTTCTGGAGGATGCCTGAGGACTCATCCAATGCAGTCATTGATACGCCCCCTTTTTTCATTTTTCCGTCCCTCTTCTCCCTTTCCGTTTCACCATGATCCAGCGTCCCGAAAACCTTTATGCCCGCTACCACGCCCATGTGTACTTCGGGCCCGGCACCGTTGAGCAGGCACGCGCCCTGTGCGAAAAGGCCGGTGCGCTTTTCGGGATTGCCGTGGGGCGGGTGCATGAACGAGAGGTGGGGCCGCACCCGCGCTGGAGTTGCCAGCTGGCATTTGACCGCGCGGCGTTTGACAGCGTCATTCCCTGGCTCGAAGAACACCGCGACGGACTGGATGTGTTTGTGCACGGGCTCACCGGCGACGACCTGGCCGACCACACCACGCATGCCTCATGGCTGGGTGAGCCTGCGGCATTGAAGCTGGAGATGTTCAGGCAGTGAGCCTGGCTCCGGTTGAATGCTATTAATTCAATAGCTAGTTGCGCTTGTCCAGAAAGGCGAAGAGCTGCTTTTTAACGCAAATAAAAGCGACTCAACCAGCGCGGCCGCAAAGGAATCGGCCGCGATTCCACCGACTGATACAGCACCCAGCCCGCCAGCAGCGACAGCAGGAAGGCCAGCAGCAGGCCCAGCACATTTGCCGCAAGCTGCGTGGGCCAGAAATGGCTCACGATGGCATTGACCAGCAGGCACACCGGAAAGTGGATGAGGAACACAGAGTAGGACATCTGGCCCAGCTGCACCAGCCGGCGCTGCTGCAGCCATCGCACCGGCCAGGACTGTGGCTGCAGCACCGCCAGCCCGACCAGGCCGAAGGCGGTGACCAGTGCCACCACCAGGCGCCCCCTGAAATCCAGCGCCAGGGCCAGCCCGCCCATCACCGCCAGGGTCACGAGCCAGAAGCTGCGCCGCGCGCCAAGGCGGTTTGAGGCCCAGAAGGCCAGCATGCCCAGGGCATAGGAGCCGCAAAAATAGAGGGCGGTGATATCAAAGGCCGGCAGGCGGTTGAAAAACAGCAGCGAAGCCAAGGCTACCAACAGGATGAGGCTCACGCCGAGCGGGGCCGAAACCGAAGTGGTATGCGTTGCATCGCCGTCATGCGGCTGAAACTGGAACCGCCGGGCAAAGGCAAAAATGAGAACCGCCATGGCGTAGAGCTGGAAGTCGATGGCCACGTACCAGACTCCAGCAGAAAGCGCATCCTGTCCGAGCAGGTCCTGCAGCAACAGGACATGGGCGAGCAGCTGGTGCACCGTGGGAGCCTCCGGCACCGAATGATGTGCGAACCAGGGCCTGACCAACGCGGCCACGAGCATACTCACGGCCAGCGCCACCCCATAAGGTTTGACGAGCCGCCAGTAGCGGCGAAAAATCAGGGCACCAGATGAGCCGAACACGGCCACACCCTGCGGCGCCAGCGAGGCCGCCGCCAGAAAACCGCTCACGACCAGGAACACCTGCACGGCCATGCGGCCGTAGTCGTAAAGCCAGTCCATCAAGGCCGGTGCAAACGGGTGCACCACATCCGACATCGGGCCGTAAAAAGCCAGGTGATGCAAAACAATGAGTACGCAGGCCAGCCCTTTGAGGGCATCCATGCCGGGAAAGCGTCGGGTCGCGGTGGTCAAGGCGGGTATTTCAGGCGCAGCGCTGCTCAAAGGTAGCGATGGCGCTTAAGCGCAGACCCGTTTGCGTGCCTGCTCGTACTCGCGCCTGAGCTGGTCCACAAAGGCCGCGGCGCTTTGGACCTTGCTGACAGAGCCAATGCCCTGGCCGCAACCCCAGATGTCTTTCCACGCTTTGGACTTGCTGCCTTCGCCGCCGCCGAAGTTCATGGTCTTGACGTCGCCTTCGGGCAGGTTCTCAGGGTCCATGCCAGCAGCGCGAATCGACGGTGCGAGGTAGTTGCCGTGCACGCCGGTAAAAAGGCTGCTGTAGACGATATCGTCGGAATTTCCGTCAACGATGGCCTGCTTGTAGGCGTCGGCGGCGCGCGCTTCGTCCGTCGCGATGAACGCCGAACCGATATAGGCAAAGTCGGCGCCCATGGCCTGCGCAGCCAGAACCGCGCCGCCGGTGGAGATGGCGCCCGACAGCGCCAGAGGGCCGTCAAACCACTGGCGGATTTCCTGGATCAGCGCGAACGGGCTTTTGACGCCCGCATGGCCGCCCGCACCGGCGGCCACGGCGACCAGGCCGTCGGCGCCTTTTTCAATGGCCTTGCGCGCGAACTTGTTGTTGATGATGTCGTGCAGCACCACGCCGCCGTAGCTGTGGGCGGCAGCGTTGATGTCTTCGCGTGCACCCAGGCTGGTGATGTAGATGGGCACCTTGTACTTCACGCACATTTCCATGTCGTGCTCCAGGCGGTCGTTGGACTTGTGCACGATCTGGTTGATGGCAAAAGGCGCCGCCGGCTTGTCAGGGTTGGCCTTGTTGTGGGCTGCCAGTGCCTCGGTGATCTCGGCCAGCCACTCATCAAGCTGCGACGCGGGCCGAGCGTTGAGCGCGGGCATGGCGCCCACCACGCCGGCTTTGCACTGCGCGATGACCAGCTTGGGATTGCTGATGATGAAGAGCGGTGAACCGATGATGGGCAAAGGCAGCTTGTTCAATGCGCCGGGCAGTCTGGACATGGTGGCTCCGTTGTTATTCTGAATTCAAGAAAAAACATGCTGCAGCCCTTTACTGACGGGCGCTAACAGCTATCAAATAAATAGCAGTGTGTACGGGGGTCAGAACGCGTCCAGCGCCAGCGCCGTGACGCTGTCTGCACCATCGACAATGCTGTCGCGCACGCCGGGCACCTTGGTCAGCAGGTGGTCAGCATAAAAACGTGCGGTGGTGATCTTGGCCTGCATGAAGGCGACGTCGATGCCTTGGGCGATTTGTTCTTGCGCCACCAGCAGCGAACGCGCCATCTGCCAGCCGGCCACCACATTGCCCGCGAGCATGAGGTAAGGCACGCTGCCGGCAAACACGGCGTTGGGGCTGGCTTTGGTGTTGCCGGCCACGAAATCCACCACATCGATGAATGCCAGGCGCGCGGCCTTCAGGCGCTTGGCCACGGCCAGCGCGTCAGCACTGCCCTGCTTGAGCAGCTCGCCTTCGGTTTTTTCGATCTGCGCGGCAATCGCCTTGGCCGTCTGGCCGCCATCGCGCGAAGTCTTGCGGCCAATCAGGTCGTTGGCCTGGATGGCGGTCGTGCCTTCGTAGATGGTCAGAATCTTGGCGTCGCGGTAGTACTGGGCGGCGCCGGTTTCTTCAATAAAGCCCATGCCGCCATGCACCTGCACACCCAGCGACGTCACTTCCAGGCTCATCTCGGTGCTGTAGCCCTTGACCAGTGGCACCATGAATTCGTAAAACGCCTGGTTCTGCTTGCGCACATCCGCATCGGGGTGGTGATGCGTTGCGTCATACGCCGCAGCAGCGACAGAAGCCATGGCGCGGCAGCCTTCGATGTAGGCTCGCATGGTCATCAGCATGCGCTTCACGTCCGGGTGGTGAATGATGGGCGCGCTGGCCTTGATGGAGCCGTCAACCGGTCGGCTTTGCACGCGGTCTTTGGAAAATTCCACGGCTTTCTGGTAGGCGCGTTCGGCAATCGCGATGCCTTGCATGCCCACGGCGTAGCGCGCCGAGTTCATCATGATGAACATGTACTCGAGGCCGCGGTTTTCTTCACCGACGATGTAGCCTACGGCGCCGCCATGGTCGCCGTACTGCAGCACGGCAGTGGGCGACGCCTTGATGCCCATCTTGTGCTCGATGCTCACGCAGTGCACGTCGTTGCGTGCACCGAGTGCGCCGTCTTTGCCGACCATGAACTTGGGCACGACAAAGAGGCTAATGCCCTTGACGCCTTCGGGCGCGCCGGTCACGCGGGCGAGCACCAGATGCACGATGTTCTCGGCCATGTCGTGCTCACCATAGGTGATGAAGATCTTGGTGCCGAAAACCTTGTACGTGCCGTCGGGCTGCGGCTCGGCACGGCTGCGCACCATGGCGAGGTCCGAACCAGCTTGCGGCTCGGTCAGGTTCATGGTGCCAGTCCACTGGCCGCTCACCAGCTTTTCAAGATAGACCGCCTTGAGGTCGTCGGAGCCGGCCGTGAGCAGGGCTTCAATGGCGCCGTCGCTGAGCAGCGGGCACAGCGCAAAACTCATGTTGGCGGAATTGAGCATTTCACCGCACGCTGCGCCTATGGTTTTGGGCAAACCCTGACCGCCAAAATCAGCCGGGTGCTGCAGCCCTTGCCAGCCGCCTTCGACGTATTGGCGGAAGGCCTCCTTGAAGCCAGGCGTGGTGGTGACTTCGCCGGATTGAAAGCTCGACGGATTGATGTCACCGTCACGGTTGAGCGGAGCCAGCACGCCCTCGTTGAACTTGGCGCATTCTTCGAGCACCGCTTGCGCGGTGTCGAAGCCGGCTTCTTCAAAGCCGGGGATTTGCGCGATCTGTTCGATGTTGGCCAGGTGTTTGATGTCAAACAGCATGTCCTTGAGGGGGGCCTTGTATGTCATGTTTTTGTCTCCGGAAAGTTGTCTTATGCCCGGCGAAGGCAGGGTAAAAATCGGTGCGCCGCCATGGCCTGTCGGCTTGGGATACCCCAGGCGAAATCGGGGTCTCAATTGCCAGGTGAACTCTTGAATCTAGGGCGAAAAATCACGAACTGGAGGTTCCACCAGTTTTTCGGATTTCCGCACGACATAACCGTTGTCCATCAAGGCATTGAGCCAGCCCGCTGCCATCAGGTCCACATGACCCGAATCCGGGGCCGAGGCGTAAAACGCATCCTGAAACTCCAGCATGGGCACGAGCTTCTTGCTGTACAGCGTCACGCGGTAACGGGTAGAACCCCTGCGGGCTTCATGGCCCTGGGAGGTGACGGTAGAGCCCATCGGAACAAACAGCAGCGTGTTGTAACCCTGGCCGGACCATTCGCCCAGCACGCCCCTGATATTGGAACGCTGGCCGAACGTGCCTGCGTACTTTGCGGGAACTCCGTTGAGCTGCATGAAGTCTGCGGCGTGCCCAACACTTTGGTTCATCAGGCGGTTGTCGAGTACACCCGAGAGCCTGTAGCCTTTGACCAGGTCCGGGTTTTGGTTGGCCCACTCGGGGGTCACAAAAACCAGGGCCAAAGACGTCACAGGCTCCTTGATGTCCGACTTGACGCTGACCTGTTCGACTTTGCGGTCAAGCCCCGCGCACGCAGCGAGGAGCAAGCCCGCCAGCATCAAGGCCATGCATGCGCCTCGCCTCATGCCGGATTGGCCGGGTTGCTGCTTGGCTTTCATGTCGCGCTGGCCTGAAACCGTATTACAGGGCTGCGACCAACTCGGGTACGGCAGTGAACAGGTCGGCCTCGAGACCATAGTCAGCGACGCTAAAGATAGGCGCTTCGGGATCCTTGTTGATCGCCACGATGACCTTGCTGTCTTTCATGCCGGCCAGATGCTGGATCGCACCGGAAATACCGGCGGCGATGTAGAGCTGCGGCGCGACAATCTTGCCGGTCTGGCCCACTTGCCAGTCATTGGGGGCGTAGCCTGCATCAACCGCTGCGCGCGATGCGCCGAGAGCTGCGCCCAGCTTGTCTGCCAGCGGCGTCAGCACTTCGTTGAATTTCTCGCTGGAGCCCATCGCGCGGCCACCGGAGACGATGATCTTGGCAGCCGTCAGCTCAGGGCGGTCGCTCTTGGCGATCTCGGAGCCCAGGAAGGTCGACTTGCCGCTGTCGGCAACGCCCGCGGGCGTTTCGATGGTTGCGGAGCCGCCCGTGGCGGCCGCGGCGTCAAAGCCGGTGGTGCGCACAGTGATGACTTTGGTCGCGTCCAGGCTTTGCACGATGGCGATCGCGTTGCCCGCGTAGATGGGGCGCTCGAAGGTGTCGGCGGCATCGACCTTGGTGATGTCGGAGATCTGGCCGACGTCCAGCGTTGCGGCCACGCGGGGGGCGATGTTTTTGCCCGAAGCGGTGGCGGGAAACAGGATGTGCGAATAGGCGGAAGCGATGGCCAGCACCTGGGCGGCCATGTTTTCAGCCAGGCCGTGGGCGAAATGCTCGCCTTCGACGTGGATGACTTTGGCCACGCCGGCAATGGCGGCGGCGGCTTTGGCGGCGGCTTCGGCGCCCTTGCCGGCCACCAGCACGTGCACGTCGCCACCGCACTGGGCGGCAGCCGTCACGGTGTTGAGGGTCGCCGGTTTGATGGAATTGTTGTCGTGTTCTGCGATTACAAGTGCGGTCATTTCAATCAACTCCTTAGATGACTTTGGCTTCGTTCTTGAGCTTGTCCACCAGGGCGGCCACGTCGGCCACCTTGATGCCGGCGCTGCGTTTGGGCGGCTCGCTGACCTTCAGGGTCTTGATACGCGGCTTGACGTCGACACCGAGCTCTTCGGGCTTGAGGTTGTCGAGCTGCTTTTTCTTGGCCTTCATGATGTTGGGCAAGGTGACGTAGCGCGGTTCATTGAGGCGCAAATCGGTCGTGATGATCGCCGGCAGCGTGAGCGAGAGGGTTTCCAGGCCGCCGTCGACTTCGCGCGTGACCTTGGCGGTGCCGCCTTCGACTTCGACCTTGGAAGCAAAAGTGGCTTGTGGCCAGCCCAGCAACGCAGCCAGCATCTGGCCGGTCTGGTTGCAGTCGTCGTCAATGGCCTGCTTGCCGAGGATGACGAGTTGCGGTTGCTCTTTTTCGACCAGCGCCTTGAGCAGCTTGGCGACGGCCAGCGGCTGCAGTTCTTCGGCGGTTTCGACCAGGATGGCGCGGTCGGCACCGATGGCCATGGCGGTGCGCAGGGTTTCCTGGCACTGCAGCACGCCGCAGCTCACGGCGATGACTTCGGTTACGACACCCTTTTCCTTCAGTCGCGTCGCTTCTTCAACGGCGATCTCGTCAAACGGGTTCATGCTCATCTTGACGTTGGCGATGTCGACACCAGTGCCATCGGATTTGACGCGGACTTTGACGTTGTAGTCCACAACGCGTTTGACGGGAACCAAGACCTTCATGAGAGGACTCCAGAGTTGATGGATTGAGTACGAATTGAAATCGAAATGAAATCGGGACTGAATTGACGTTAACGTAAACGTAAGCTTTGCATTCTATGCTGCGGCGCCCCTGATGCGGGCTGCTCAACTGGTCGCCGGAGGGTATCCAGGGGAACCAGGCAGAAAAAGAACGATCGTTCTATTTTTCATTATAGGGCGCCGGATACAGCGAATTAGAGCATCCTGCCCAACCACTGTCCTTCAGGTGTCTTTCAGGCGTCAATTGCCGATGCAGCGAACGGAGGTCGGGCAGGGAAAAAGCGCGCCGCAGGCCGTTTGTGGGCCGCTCAGGAAGGCTTGGCACCGGTAGCGCCCTTCTCGCCCTCCACGTTTTTTGCATTCTCCGAAATGCTCACGCGGGTATGCACCACACGCTGCGGGTACGGAATTTCGATGCCGTGCGAGCGCAGCGACTCCAGGACGGCGAGGTTGACACGCGAGCGCAGGTTCTGCTGGCCGTTTTCGGGATCAACCATCCAGTAGTTGAGCGTGAACTCGAGCCCGTCGACGCCAAAGTGGGTCAGATTGACGCTGGGACCAGGGTCGCGCAGCACACGGTCCTGCTTGAGCGCGGCTTCGCTGAGCAGGCCCATCACCAGCTCGACGTCGCTGTCATAGCCCACCGACACCACGGTGGACTGCAGCACCTGCGTATCGCTGAGCGAGAGGTTTTCAACGCGGCTGCTGATGAACATCTCGTTGGGCACGATGGATTCGCGCCCGGACGGTGCACGCACCACGGTGTAGCGCGCATTGATATCGGTGATGCGCCCTTCAAAGGTGTCCACCCGCACGTTGTCACCGATGCGCACACTGCGCTCGGCCAGCATGACAAAGCCGCTCACGTAGTTGGCCGCCAGCTTCTGCAGGCCAAAGCCCACACCCACGCCTACCGCGCCGCCCAGCACCGACAACGCCCTGAGGTCAATGCCCACCGACGACAGCGCCAGCATCAGGCCGACAAACATCAGCATGGCACGCACCGCATTGCTGACAGCCTTGCGCAGGGAGAGCTCGTTGCCGGTGGCTGAACGCAGCAGGCGCGCCTCAATGGCCGAAGATATCCACAAGGTGATCAGCAGCACCACACCGGCTGTCACCGCACCTTCAAGCATGGTGCGCACCGACAGCGTCGAGTTGCCGACCTTCCACTTGATGTCGTCGAGCTCATCAAGTATCACAGGCAAGAAGCCGCTGACCCACAGCACCATGGCGATCCAGGCCAGCCAGGAAATGGTGCGCTCCAGGGCCCGCACGAGCGGCGCGTCCTTGAAGGCCACCTGCAGCACCTTGACCCCCAGGCGGATCACCGCCAGCGACAGCAGCACAGGAATGGCTACCTTGAATACCGCCAACGGAAAGGTCCTCGCCAAAAGGACCTGCACCGCATTGGCAAAGAAAAGCAGCAGCAGCGGAAACAGCACGCCGTCAATCACGCGCCGCCCGAAAAGGATGGAAGTCCCATCGACCGCCATACGTGCGCGGCCCGCCATGCGCACCACCAGCCAGGCCAGCAACGCGCAGGAAATCAGCGCGGCCAGCTCCGTGAGGGCGGTAGGCTGGGCCAGTGCCGCAAACCAGTCATCCAGCGCATCAATGCGGACGGGAGGAACGGGACGGGTCGTCAGGGCGCCGGCGCTGGCCATTGGGGTTTCCTTTTTTCGATGAAGGCTTGCACGCCTTCCTGTGCCACGGCATGGACCATGTTGCAGGCCATGGACTGGCCCGCCAGCTGGTAGGCGGCCTCGATGCCGGTTTCACGTTGCTGGTAGAACAGCGCCTTGCCCATGGCGAGTGCTTCGCGCGGTTTGGGCAGGAGCGACTGCAAGAGTTTTTCGACTTCGCCCTCGAGGGATTCCGGTGATGCGACACGGTTCACCAGCCCGCGCGCACACGCTTCGTCCGCGGTGATGAATTCACCCGTGAGCAGCATCTCCATGGCTTGCTTGGCCGGAATGTTGCGCACCAGCGGCACGCTGGGCGTGGCGCAAAACAGGCCCACATCGATGCCATTCACGCCAAAAGTCGCATTGCTGGAGGCCACCGCCAGGTCGCATTGCGCCACCAGCTGGCACCCGGCCGCGGTGGCCAGGCCCTGCACCTGCGCGATCACAGGCACCGGCAGCCTCTGGATGCTGAGCATCACGCGCGTGCACTGCGCAAAAAGCTTCTGGTAATAAGCCAGCTCGGGCCGGGCGCGCATGTCTTTCAGGTTGTGGCCGGCACAAAAAGCCTTGCCCTCGGCCGAGATGACCACCGCGCGCGCCGAGCTGTCGGCCGCGATCAAATCCAGTGCAGCCTGCAGTGCAGACAGCACGTCTTCACCGAGCGCGTTAAAAGTAGACGCCCGGTTCAGCACCAGGCGGTGGACACCGCGCGCGTCATGCGTGTGAAGCACGGGAGCCGAAAGCTCAGCAGATACGGCACTCATGAATGCCCTACAAATCGGCCAGGACGCGGATATGCGCTTCCACGCTGCGCGCCAGCGCATTCAGGTTGTAGCCACCCTCCAGCGACGAGACGATACGGCCTTGGGAATGGCGCCTGGCGACGTCCTTCAGGCGCTGGGTGATCCAGGCGTAGTCCTGCTCGACCAGACCCATCTGGCCCAGGTCGTCGTCGCGGTGCGCATCAAAACCCGCGCTGATGAAAATCATCTCGGGCTTGAATTCTTCCAGGCGCGGAATCCATGCCGCTTCGATCAGCTCACGCACGGCCATGCCCTTGGTATAGGCCGGCACGGGCAGGTTGAGCATGTTGCCTGCATGATTTTCGGTGCCGGTATATGGGTAAAACGGGTGCTGGAAAAAGCTGACCATCAGGACACGGTCGTCGCCGCTGAGGATGTCCTCGGTGCCGTTGCCGTGGTGCACGTCGAAGTCGACAATCGCCACGCGCTTGAGGCCGTGGCGCTCCAGCGCATATTTGGCAGCAACGGCGACGCTGTTGAAAACGCAAAATCCCATGGACCGGTTGTGGCAGGCATGGTGGCCCGGCGGGCGCACCGCGCAAAACGCGTTCTCAAGCTCTCCGGACATCACAGCGTCGGTGGCCGCCAGCACGGCGCCGGTCGCGCGCAGGGCGGCGTTCCAGGTGTGCGCATTGAGCGCGGTATCGGGGTCTATCTGGGCATAGGCCGGCCCGCCGGCCCTGATGTCGTCGACCAGACTGTCGCTCAGGCCGCGGATCGCCGCCACCATCATGCGGTCGTGCGCCAGCTCGATGTCGCCCAGCGCTGCCAGGGGGGCCTCGCGCGCGTCCAGGGCGTCCTTGACGCCGGTCGCCAGCAACCAGTCGTCAATGGCGTCGAGCCGCTCGGGACATTCCGGGTGGCCGGGGCCCATCTCATGCTTGCGGCAATCTGCGTGCGTGAAATAACCAGTCGCGTTCATGGGGGAAATAATTTGTAAAAAATTACGGTATGGTTGGCACCATGAAAGTCACAGAAAAACTCCAGGCACTTCTCGATCAGCTTAACACGGTCATCGTCGGAAAACCGGCACAGGTACAGGACTGCGTGGCCTGCCTGCTGGCCGGCGGCCACCTGCTGATTGAAGACGTTCCGGGCGTCGGAAAAACCACCCTGGCCCATGCGCTGTCCCGTTCTTTCGGGCTGCAGTTTTCGCGGGTGCAGTTCACCGCCGACCTGATGCCCAGCGATTTGTCGGGTGTGTCGATTTACGAACGCCAGAAGGAAAGCTTTGTGTTTCACCCGGGGCCGGTTTTTGCGCAGGTGCTGCTGGCCGATGAAATCAACCGGGCCAGCCCGAAAACCCAAAGCGCCCTGCTCGAAGCCATGGAGGAAAAGCAGGTCACGGTCGAGGGCGAAACCCGGCCCCTGCCCCTGCCGTTTTTCGTGATCGCCACACAGAATCCGCACGACCAGCTCGGCACCTACGCCCTGCCCGAGTCCCAGCTGGATCGCTTTCACATGCGGATTTCGCTGGGCTACCCTGACCGCGCCGCCGAACGCGAATTGCTGCGGGGCGCCGACCGCCGCGACATGCTCGAAAAACTGCCGGCCCTGCTGGCGCCGCACGACCTGCTGGAGCTGCAGCAGATGGTGGCGCAGGTTCACGCGTCGGAGCCGCTGCTGAACTACCTGCAGGACCTGGTCACGGCGACCCGTTCAGGCCGCTGGTTTCTGCAAGGCCTCAGCCCGCGCGCGGGCATTGCCATCATGCGGGCCGCCAAAGCACAGGCCTTCCTGAGCAAGCGGGACTACGTGGCGCCGGACGACATTGCTGCCGTGCTGCCGCAAACCGCCGCACACCGGCTCATTCCGGTCAGCGACGCCGGCCGCGGCCCTGTGGAGCAGGTGCGGGCCATGCTCGACGCCGTGCCCCTCCCCTGAAGAAGATGGACGCCCCCCGAAGCGCCTCCGGCGCCTCCCCCCCCGGGGGGCGCCACCAGTGGCCCGGCAAAGCCGGTTCCACGGCGGCCCGCGAATGGAATCCTTTTGCCTTCATTCGCGGGCGCTTCCAGAAGTGGTGGCAAAGCAAGCTGCCGTTCACCGACAGCGTGTCGCTGACCCAGCGCAACGTGTACATCCTGCCCACGCGGCCTGGCCTGATGCTGGGCGTGACGCTGCTGGTGCTGCTGGTGGCTTCCATCAACTACCAGCTCAACCTGGGCTACCTGCTGACGTTCCTGCTGGCCGGCAGTGCTCTGGTCGGCATGCACGTCTGCCACGGCACGTTGCGCGGTCTTGCTATGAATTTAGTAGCGCCTCCCGCTCACTACGCGGGTGCTACCGCCGCATTTGATGTAAAACTCATGAACGCCAGGCGTACCGCGCGCCATGGCATCGGGCTGAGCGTGCTGAACCCACACGATGTGGACACCAAAAAGGACGCCAAAAAGGGCGGGGAGCAGCACTGGGTGTGGACCGACGTGCCCGCGCAGGGCAGCAGCGTGGTGCAGGTGGCCTTCACGCCGCCGCGGCGGGGCTTGTACCGGCTGCCGACGCTGACCGCCGAAACCCGTTACCCGCTCGGCACCTTTCGCGTCTGGACGGTGTGGCGCCCGGCTGCCCAGATCCTGGTCTATCCGCAGCCCGAAGCCCACCCGCCACCGCTGCCGCCCGGCGAGCCCCGCTCCGGTGGCGCGACGGCGGCCTCACGGGCACAAAGCACGGGTGAATTCGATGGCGTACGCGGTTACCGCCGCGGCGACCCCATGAAACTGATCGTCTGGAAAAAAGCAGCCAAGGCCGATGAACAGGGCAACGGCCTGGTCGTGCGTGACACGCAGCAAGCCCAGCGGCATGAGCTCTGGCTGGACTTCATGAATGCGGGCTCTGCCGGTGTTGAACAAAAGCTTTCACGGCTGTGTGCCTGGGTGTTGATGGCCGACAAGCTCGCGCTGGACTATGGCTTGAGGTTGCCTTCGGTGGAGATCAAGCCTGCCAGTGGGGAGGCGCATAAACGGCTTTGCCTGGAGGCGTTGGCGGTATGTTGACGGTTTCTGGGTTTATCCGACCGGGGGGCTTTTTGCTGGGGACGGCTGGCCGGGGGTTGCCCGGCGGCAACTCACTTTCTTTTGCTTCGCCAAAAGAAAGTAAGCAAAGAAAAGGCGACCCTGCTGTTTGCGTCCCTGCGCTGCGCTTCGGGCAGCCTGTGGTGCTCGGTCCAGCCGGGGTCAAAAACAACTCGCCTGCGGCTCAAACAAGTTTTTGCCCTGATCCGTCTGGCCCTGCGCTCCTCGGCGCATACAGAAGGGGTGGGGTAAGGAATACCAACAGCCAACAGCCGAATAGCAGAACCCGAACACTTGAAGAAACAAGGACACGCCATGGCGTGTCCTTGTTGGTATTGGTCCCCGCTCCCGATTTCCCCTTGTGGATGCGCCGAGGAGCGCAGGCTCAGGCGGATCAGGGATCGCGATTGTCTGAGCCGAAGGCGAGTTCGAGCGAGACCCCGCCTGAGCCGAGCACCGCAGGTTGCCCCGTAGCGCAGCGAAGGGGACGCAGGAACCAGGGTCGCCTTTTCTTTGCTTACTTTCTTTTGGCGAAGCAAAAGAAAGTGAGTTGCCGCCGGCAACCCCGGCCCCGGAACTCAATCCACCTCAGCGCCCTTACAACAACGAGGCTTCGACAGGCCCAGCCCGAACGGGGACGGGAAGCCCCATGCTGACCCGCCTCCAAACCCTTCCCCGCGACGCCCGCGACACCCTGTTCCTGTTGCTGGTCATCGCCTGGGTGCTGCTGCCCCAGGTGGGCAACCTGCCGCTGTGGTGCAGCGCGCTGGCCAGTACCGTGCTGGTGTGGCGCGGCTGGCTGGCCGTGCAGGCCCGTCCGCTGCCGGGCAAGTGGTGGCTGCTGGCCCTGCTGGCCCTGACCATTGGCGCCACGCTGACGACGCACCGAACCTTGTTCGGCCGCGATGCAGGCGTGACCTTGCTGGTCGTGCTGCTGACGCTCAAGACCCTGGAGCTGCGGGCCCGGCGCGACGCCTTTGTGGTGTTCTTTCTCAGCTTCTTCTGCATGCTGAGCAACTTCTTTTATTCTCAGTCCCTGCTTACCGCCTTCAGCATGCTGCTAGGGTTGATGGGTCTGCTGACCGTGCTGGTCAATGCCCATTTGCCGGTGGGCAAACCGCCGCTGCTGCAAGCGGCCAAAACAGCAGGCTGGATGGCCCTGCTGGGCGCGCCCATCATGCTGGTGCTGTTTTTGCTGTTTCCGCGCCTGGCGCCTTTGTGGGGGGTGCCGAGCGATGCGATGACCGGCCGCAGCGGCCTGAGCCCCAGCATGCAGGTGGGCAGTATCGCCACTCTGGCACTGGACGACAGCGTAGCCATGCGCATCCGGTTTGAGGGCGGCAAGCCACCACCCCAGCAAGAGCTGTACTTCAGGGGGCCTGTGCTTTCAAACTTCGATGGGCGCAACTGGCAGCCGTTGCGCGCGTTCCTGCCATCGCGTTATGCCCTGCCTGCTAACCTCGAAGTGGCTGGTGCGCCTGTCAACTATGAAGTGACGCTTGCCCCCAATAATCAACCATGGATCTTCGTGATGGAGGCGGCCCCGCAAAGCCCCGACTTGCCCGGATACCGCAATACCATGGAGGCCGATCTCCAGTGGTTCACCAACCGGCCTGTCACCGACCTGGTGCGCTACAAGGCCCAGAGCTATCCGATCTTCAGGCATGGGCCGCGTCAGCAGGTGATCGGCCTGCAGGAATTTGTAGCGCTGCCGGCCGGCTTTAATCCCCGCACGCTGGCGCTCGCAGCCGAGATTCGCCGCGACCCGCGTTATGCGGTGGCAAATACCCGTACGCTGGTGCAAGTTGCGCTGGAACGGCTGCGCACCGGGGGCTACGTTTACACGCTGGAGCCCGGTGTGTACGGGCAACACACCGCCGACGAATTCTGGTTTGACCGCAAGGAAGGTTTTTGCGAACACATCGCCTCGGCCTTTGTCATCCTGATGCGCGCCCTCGACATCCCGGCGCGCATCGTCACCGGCTACCAGGGCGGCGAGCTCAACAGCGTCGACGGCTACTGGGTGGTGCGGCAAAGCGACGCGCATGCCTGGGCCGAAGTCTGGCAGGCCGGTGAAGGCTGGGTGCGCGTAGACCCAACCTCAGCAGTGGCGCCGGGACGCACAGGGGCGTTCCAGCGCCTGGCCGCACCGCAAGGCGTGGTGGCGCAAGCCCTGGGCAACTTCAGCCCGACCTTGACTGCGCAGCTGCGCGCCACCTGGGAGGCCGTGAACAACGGCTGGAACCAGTGGGTGCTGAACTACACCCAAGGCAAACAACTCAATTTGCTGAAAGACATCGGCTTTGAGTCCCCCAGCTGGGAAGACCTGAGCTATGTGCTGATCGGTATCGTGGTGTTGGCCGCCCTGGTCGGCGCGGCCTGGACGCTGTGGGACCGTGCGCAGCACGATCCCTGGCTGCGCCTGCTGGCCCGCACGCGCAAGCGGCTGGAAAAGGCCGGCCTTCACAGCACGCCCGCCACCTCGCCCCGCCAGCTGGCGCAGGAGGTGCTGGGCCGCTACGGCAAGCAAGGCGAGGCCCTGCATGACTGGTTGATGCGCCTGGAGCACCTGCGCTACGCCGCCGTGCCGGCAAGCGGCGGTAAAGCGGCGCTGCAGCTTCATGCGCTCAGGCAGGAGTTCGACCGGCTCGCCTGGCCCGCTTAAAATCGGCTCAGCCCTCCCCGCTCACTCCTCGTCATTCGATCACTCCTTCATGCGCCTTCAACGTTTCGGATTTGCTCTCTTTTTGATAGCTGCTTGCGCAGTATCTGCCTGGTCTGGCGAGGGAAATAACATCAAAAAACGCGTGGCCGCCAAATCGGCCCCGGCGCAAGGGCCGCTGTATTCCACCCGCCCCGAAGCCATGCAGTTTGCCGACGACATGGCCGCACGCCGCGACCTGGACCCCGACTGGGTGCGCGATGCGATCGGCCAGTCGCGTTACAACGCCACCGTGGTGCGGCTGATGCAGCCGCCAGCCAAGACCTTTGTCAAAAACTGGCGCGTCTACCGCAGCCGCTTCATCGACCCGGTGCGCATCGAGGCCGGCAGGCGCTTCTGGCTGGAAAACCAGCAGACACTGGAGCGTGCCGAAAAGGAATACGGCGTACCCGCCGAAATCATCGTCGGCATCATCGGCGTGGAAACCATCTACGGCCGCGACACCGGCAGTTTTCGCGTGATGGATGCCCTGACCACGCTGGCCTTCGATTTCCCTGCCAACCATCCGCGCGCCAAAGAGCGCAGCGAATTCTTCAAGGGAGAAATTGAACAGTTCCTGACGCTGCAACACCGGCTTGAGGCCAGCCCTTTCGACGCACGCGGAAGCTTCGCCGGCGCCATGGGTATGCCGCAGTTCATGCCTTCCAGCCGGGTCAAATACGCGGTGGACTTCGACGGCGACGGCAATATCGATCTGTCGGGCAGCCCGGCCGACGTGATCGGCTCAGTCGCGAGTTATTTCAAGGCCTTCAACTGGCAGCCGGGCATGCCCACGCATTACCCCGTGAGCTTCGACAAAAGCCGGCTCGACATGGACGCCCTGATGGCGCCCGACATCCTGCCTACATTCGGTGTTGAAAGCTTCACGGCCAAGGGTGCTGTCCTGGAAGGCCCTGCGCTGCAGCACACCGGGCCGCTCGCGCTGGTGGAGCTGCTCAACGGCCCGGACGCGCCGCAATACATTGCGGGCACCGAAAACTTCTACGCCATTACCCGCTACAACTGGAGCAGTTATTACGCGATGGCGGTGATTGAGCTGGGGCGGGAAGTGGCGGCGCGGGTCAGGCAGTAGGCACCCACCGGCCGGCCTGTGCCGTCCGTTCGGCCAGACGGTTGGCGCGAGGCCGCGTCAATCCCATTCACCGTCCTCCCGCCACTGAATATCCGTTTTCCTGAGCAGGTGAGAAGTCAGCACAACCCGCCCCTGTTTCAGGGTGCCATTTTCAAGTTTCACCTTCACTAAATATTCTTGGACGTTATCGTCTTGCAGGGGACGCATTCCGCTACCGTCGAATTCATGAACATCTCGCACTTCCAGAAGTTCGCCGCCTTGCCCCCTGGCCCAGGCAGCCAGCCCTCTTTTATCTGCGTTTCGGCTCCAGATCCACAAGACCACCATGCAGATGACAACCGCCACCGGAACAACCCATGATTTCATTGGAGCGTCTCCCTTTGACGTTGTAATTTTGAGGCCCAACGTTGGCGCTCACCATGGGCCGGAGGATCGGATGGAAATCCCGGTGCATGGCAGGATGCCACGAAAGCGCCCAGATAGCCAACAAATTCAGGACAGTGCGGCCCTGCGGCAGTACAACTGACGCCGGTGCCAATGACGCCAAGCGCCAATGATGGCCGCCGGTAAGGATGAAGTAACCTGGTGCGCAGCAGGCGAAGCACGCAGTTGCACGAAGATCAAGGCCCCTTGCCAGAGGGCCAGCGATACCCCAGCACCGTAACCAACGGGTAGGCGTTTTCACACACCTGGTCCAGCTGGTTGCCGCCCAGCAGGTACACATTCGTTTCATCTGCGCGAAGAAAAAAACCCACGTGGCCCTTCCAGCCGCCCGGATCTTCCCGCGACAACACGACAACGCAGCCGGGCACCGGCCCACCGAGCGGCTCACCCCATTCCAGCCAGGAACGCGCCAGCGCAGACCCGGTGCCGGGAATGCCGACCTGTGCCAAAGCCCAATTCACGAATGATGAACACCACGACGCCTTGTCGTCATAGCCGCGAATGTTGGTGTGGGCGTGGTACTCGGTCACTCTGAGGTTGCTTTGGCCGGCAGGGAACGTGCGCACGCCGACTTCGGCAAAGGCGATGGGCATCCAGGGTGCGTGCATAGAAATCAAAACTGGCTCAGACCGTAACCTTGATCTCGCCCGCTAGCTGTGGAGTGACTCTTGGCCCAAAGCTCTGGATGTTTGCCAGGGTCGCCGTATGGTGGGCCGAAATCTGTGCCGCAGTGAGGATTCCGTTGTCCACGGTGGAGTGGCCATCCGAAACCAGCGTGACCGGATAGCCGAGAGCCAGGGCGCGCCGGGTCGTTGTGTCTACGCAAAAGTCGCTTTGCATACCGCAGATGATCAGCTTTTTGATTTCACGCTCCTGCAGCAGCGCGTGCAGCTCCGTATTGTGGAACGAGTCGGTCGCCTTCTTCCGCAGGCGGATATCGGTTGGCTGGGTGTCCAGGCCATCGGCGAGTTTCCACCCTTCAGTGCCATATTCCAGTGGATCATCCGGCGCCTCGTGCTGGATCAGGATGACGGGAGCTCCCGCGGCGCGGGCCATGGCAGACACCTGGTTGATTCTGTCGATGACGCGCCGGCTTTCAAAGGCCCCGCTCTCGCCGGAGCAAAGAGCCTTCTGAACGTCGATGATAAGGAGGGCAGTTGTCGTCATGGATTAAGGTCTGATGTTGATGTGCTGGAGGAAAGGGGAAATTCAGCCCGCCACAATTTGCAGGCTCGACCAGTGTTTAGTTTGCATCGCCGGAGCCACGCTGTTGCATCGCCTCCTGCCACAGCCTGGCGAGCTCCCCCGGGCGATCGGGGTGGGTTTCGTACACGGCAACGCCTGGCGGAATCACCACCCAGGAAAGCGCGCTTTTTGTCCAGAGGTGCGCAACAGGCTCAAACTCCCGCGCGTTGTGCAATGTGCCGGGCAGCAACGCCGCCATGGTCGGCTTGTCGGCCGGTTCCGCCCACAACCGGGTATCGCAATCAACACACACTTTCGCCCTGCGTTGGCGCCCGTTTCCCATGTCAAACGTCAGGAGCTGCGGGCTTCCCTGCGTGACCTCCAGCGCCGAGCGGTCAACCCACATGGCCAGCCGCATGCTACTGCCGGAGCGCCGCTGGCAGTCTGTGCAATGACACGCGTAGAACGTCAGCGGATGCGCAGTCAGCTGGTACTGCACCTTTGCGCAAAGGCAGCTGCCGGTCCATGGCGGTTTTGATTCCGGGTAACGCATTTTTAGCCTGACGTTGAAATCAATCGGCAGCCAACAAGCATGCAAAGCAGGCTGGCCGAACATTCGTGCCTACCAAGCTGGCAAATTGCGTCATGCGCCGCTCCAGCCCCAAGTACCCACCGCAGTCAGCCCTCACGTGAAGCTCGATCTTCGTCGGGTTCACTGCAAACAAACCTGACACCCGTGACGCCGCGAATGCTGGGGACAGCAATCAATGTAATCGGTGTCGCCAGCGTGGTCTCCTGGATTCCTGCCCAGGCACCGTTCTCCCAAATGGAAATTGCTTCCAGTTGATCAAGCTCCGCGTTGTAGCTGGCCGAGCCAATCACATCGCTCCCCTCGATGCGCAGCGTAATGACCGGCTCCGTCATTGCATCCGTGACATCCGCGGTGTTCAAGACCGGGCACTGCCACGTCTCATCTTCCACCTCGCCCTCCAGTCCGGCCTCCCAGGCCCACAACCAAATGGGATGATTCTTGGCGTCCTGCAGCGAGATATCGTCCAGCGCCTTCGGCGTTCCAAATTCGAATTTCATGAGTTTTGTTCTTGTGGGCAGGTGTTTGAGATGAGTGGTTGAGCTTCAGACCGGTTGACTCTTGGAGGTGTACTTCAGGCGTGACGGATTCCAGAAGGCAAACTGGCTCCCGTTTCTTGCAATCTCCAGCGCGGAGGCTCCCCCTAAATCTTCCATGACTTCCGACACCTCGCTCTCGTCACCCAGATCGTCGAACTCGACGGCAAACGCTCTCTCGACCACATCTTCGTAGTGCTTCATGGTGTTCTCCATTGCAACTTCTTCAGCGATTGGGCCTGCAATACGATGCGTGTGGATGTCCTGGTCTATTGCAAACGTTTTGATGCGCCAGGTCTCGTTTTCCGAGAACCACCACTGAACCGTGTCGAAGTGATCACCTTCAGCATCATGCTCAACGTTGCCGACATAGGAGCTTTGAACCGTGAGCTGGAAGACAAGCAATTTGTTCATGATGGATTCCAATATTCAATACAAACAGGCCACCGAGGGCGGCTGAAATGATCGACCGTTAAGGGAAGGAGGGTTCGATCATACGGAATGCCCAGGAAGACCAGCAGCAGGCGGACCTTGCCGGCATTGCCAGAAGTTTCGCGATCGTAAAGGTGAAGCATATGCGCGTTGCGGCACTCAACGTTGGCGTTATGCGGCGAATGGCATTCTCAGCTCACATTTCCCAGTTGAACCTGCCGGTGACTGAGCGATTCGGCAGCTTCAAGATGCCCTCACTACCGCGAACTGAAAGCTCAAAGTCTGGCGGCAGCTTGCTGTCCCCGGGATTCCTGTAGCGAACGAGCAGGATTTTTGCCTTCACGTCAAATGCCACGGCGACCAGATGCGGCGGCCGAAGCATCGGACTCGAGCCCGCCCCAGGCGCGGCAAACGACACACCAGCCAGAACTGGGCGCTCCTGTTGCCCTACTTCAAAGTCCAGAACGTAGCCAGCACTTTCGAACGACAAGGAGCCGGTGGCGAATGCAACACTGCTTGCGGCGGTGGCGAGGGCGGCGATAGCAAAAGCAGGACGCACCATTAATCTCTGGACGGAATAGCGACCGCGCCCAGGCAAAGCCGTCCACAAGGCGCCCGCCCGGTGGAAGGATCAGGCAACATCTGCAAGCCGTGACGGCGAGAGCTCAAGGGCCAGGTACCTGGTACCGGGGACGGGATTGAAGGTAACGGGCGCCGCAGGTTGAAAACCCAGGGACTCGTAGATGCGCTGTGCGGCAGAAAACTCAGGCAAGACATCGAGGCAGATGCGGGAGTAGCCCGCAGCCCGCGCTTCATCGAGGATACGTTCGATGAGCCGGCGGCCAAGGCTTTCGCCTCTCGCATCCGGCCGCACGTAGACGCGCTTCATTTCGCAGGTGGTTGCGTCAACGCGGCGAAGCGCGGCACAGCCAACGACAGCCGGCCCCTTCCATGCGAGAAGCAGGCGACCATCGGGCGCGGCGTACTTTCCGGGTAACGCAGCGAATTCCGCTTCGTAATTCTGGAAGGCAAGGCTTACGCTTGGACTGGCGACGTACTCCCGAAGGATGGCTACGACATGCTCAAGGTCATCGGGGAAGGTCGCGGGCTTGATATCGGTCATCTGAGAAGCCTAACGTTTGACATGAGGGGCGGCCGCAAGTGGGCGAAGCCCGCTTGTGGACGTCCCCTCGATGGAAGGGTTAGGCCGCATTCGTTGTGGCCGCAGTTGACTCGGACTCTGACGACTCCAGCTCAGGAGGGTAGTGATACCAGGCTTCATGCGGAGACAGTTCGCTGCAGGCAAGACACTGGGTCTTCGTCCACTTGTATGCGCAACCCGGGCAAACGCCTCGAGTCCAAAACGTATTCCAAACGGTCCCACAAGACGGCATGCATTCCCATCTGTCTTCTGAGCGTGGCCTCCACTCGCATACTGGACAGTAGATTTCCGCCTTGTCGTGCATTCGCACTCTCCCTCGAACCAAGTATTTCAACGGACTATGCCACAACCGCCTACGGCTTGCCCCGGAACCGGCGGAGGCGCTCGCGAGCTGCACGTACTTCGTCAGGCGTGCGCTGGCGAAACAGCCATTTTGCGGCTGCCACTACAGCGGCCACGAAGACGATTGTGATGAACAACCACGGTTCCATAATGCGGCCTAACGTTTGACATGAGCGGGGGCGAAGGCGATCCGCTCTTGATGGAATGGTTAGCCCTCATCGCTCACTTTTCGATGAGAACTGAATGCTGAGAGCGATCAGAGCGGCGGGAACCGCGAGAGCGAAATGAGCCGCCGCGACGCCTTTCGGGCCGAAAAGGTCTCCAGCAAAAGAGAAGAGAGAAGCCGCTCGACCTGAAGGAGACAAAGATCCCGGGTGGGCCCATTCGTAAGTACCGCAGCCCAGACAGACGAACGTTATGCCCCAAGCGATTGCGAGCCCCGCCCAGCGAGGCAATCCTTGGGAAGAACCGATGGGCAGGTTCATGAGGGCTAACGTGCGTGTGACCGGCGCTCAAGGTCAGGTGCGACCAAAGGGAGCAGACTCACTTGGGCGTCCGTGTCGACTAGCGGGTTATGTGGCGTCCTATCCACGTGCAACTCCAACCAGGGCCGTGACCAAGAAGGCACCCGCCAGTGACACACAGCCTATGTTGAGGCTCGTGCGCAGGCTCGAATAAGCCACAAGATCGACTAACCCCCGAACAAAGGTGACTAGGGTGATGAAAAATGCAGCAATGCCTGTGATCACAATTGCTCCGAGCAACAACGCTCCGTCGCCGTGAACGTTCCAAAGATGTCCTTGGCCTGAGCCCACCATTCCCACAATCACAAAGGCCAAGGGAACTAGGGCCGGCGCAACCAAGCGTATCCTCGGAAACTCGCTTGGATCTGGTGGGACGCAGCGATACCTCATGTGCTCAAGCCATATAGCGTCGGCGCTGTACGGCACGCAGCACGCGCCGCGAAGCGGCATTCTGACGCTGCTTGTCCGCGACGAGCACCCTGTTAGATTGAATTTCTTTTCCTGAGCTTGTGAAGTGCATAGCCAGTGAATCCTTGATGTATGAAACCGAATAGTGCCATGAGAGGTATCCACGCGGCAAAGTATTGGGGCAAAGCCAGTAGCAGCATCAGGCAAGCCAACAGGCCCGCTCCAAACGTTAAGTCGCGCCAAGCAAACCATCGAGCAAATGCTTCAATGCCTTCAGGCGGGCGCGAAATCCATTGATGTGTAAGTTCAACGCGGCCTTTGACTCCCATCTGATAGGCGCGCCAGAGAAGAAATGACGCCATACCAACAGGCAGGACCAGAAATACTAAAACCGTGAGCGCGTACATCTGAAAATCTAACGTTGGCGCTGCCCGGCACACAACCTGCGCCGCAAAGCGGCAGCCTTGGGTTGCGTGTCCGTGCCGAGCAACGGGTTAAATGGCTCAGTAGGCAGGAAGAAGAATGACTGCACCAACACACACCACCATTTCTAGAAAAAACTGAAATACCGCGCGCCAATGCCGCTTGTATGCAAACCAGAAAAA
Source organism: Polaromonas sp. P3_B4 (assembly GCF_056402835.1). Classification (NCBI taxonomy): domain Bacteria; kingdom Pseudomonadati; phylum Pseudomonadota; class Betaproteobacteria; order Burkholderiales; family Comamonadaceae; genus Polaromonas; species Polaromonas sp. P3_B4. The sequence continues at coordinate 782,123 of NZ_JBFUGQ010000001.1, read as the reverse complement.
CGATCCGAAGGCAACGACAAAGCCCAAAAACAGGACCTCCGCAGAAAAATGATAGACGATGAAATTGAAGGTTGCAGCGGCGAACCCTTTGTCGTCCAGAAAGTTTGGGCGGTCAAAGAAATACGCCGACCACGGCAAGAAAATCAGACCGAAACACACGAGGGCCGTGCTGACGCGGAACCGAAATCGCGGGAGCGTTTGAACTTGCGAGGTTGCCATTTAACGTTCCGCATCACCCGCGCGCGCCGCTGTTGCGCGCGTCGGCGTGGATGCGGCGGTTAGGCGTGACGTTTCTATCCTCCGCGAACACGAAGAATTCTCACATTCGCCTTCATTTCGGAGGGCCTACGCCGCCGTCACGTGCCTTGAGGTGGCGGGCAAGAAACTCGAAAACCCGTTTGCGCGACTCGTCCGCGACCTTGGCGTCGTAAGCGAAGAGCACCCCCTCGGGGGAACTTCCAATCTGACGGACGCGCCGGGGCGGGCTGGATTTGGGTTGGTCCCAAGCGTGGCCGGTATTAGGGAACACATGCCATTCGACCGGTGCGCCGGATTCCTGGAGCTTTTGAAGTCGGGGCAGGCATTCCCGCGGGTCGCCGTCTTCATCCAGCTCGCCGAGGAGTGACAGGAGCGGCGCATCGCTGTCCGGCAGCACGAACGTCGCGCCGAATTCCCGGCTGAAGCACTGGCCGTAAACCGCGACGGTGGCGGCGAAGCGCTGCACGGAATACCTCGCGGCGGTTCCCTTGCTCGCAAGCAAATGCGCGACCCGTCCGCCCTGCGAAAACCCCATCGCGGCGACACGGGAGGTATCTACGAAATCAAACTTGCCCAGATGCCGTAGCGCTTCATAGGCGTCCCGAACGCGGACTGGTAGAGGAGCGAAACCCGGACGAATGACGAAGCAGGTACCCTCCTGGGGAATCCCTCTTTGTTTCCAGCTATCCACGACGAAGGCGACGTAGCCCTCTTCCAGCGCCCGGCTCACCCAGTAACGCATGTGCTGGGGATCAAAATCGACCGCCGCGCACGTGTGCAATAGAAGCAGCGCGGGGAACGGACCATTGCCTTTCGGCTTGAAGATGGCCATCCGAGAAGCGTTGGTAAAGGAGCCAAATTCCTCCACTGTGTCCGGAAACTTCAACCCCATGACGGAGTACGCTTGGAGGCAGAGTTGCCGGGGTCGCTCGTCTGCCACGGCCTCGCAGCGCGCCTTTTGCTCCGGAGTCGGCTCAACAAACTCGACCGCATCGGCGTTCGGCGAAAATCCAAACGAGGAAACGAATCCGAGTACGAGCAGGAACGAAATGACCGATCTCATGTGACACTAGAACTATTCATACACGCCTAACGTTTGAGATGACCGGCGGACAGTAGGCTGGCGAAGCTAGCCGATAGGACGTCCGTGTCGATCGACTGGTTAGGGCGCATCACCGCGTACCCTCTTCCACTCGCAGCGATGCTGAGTCTGGTGAGACCCACGCCTCAACGCCCCAAGACCTAGCCAACGACAATCGGCATGCCTTTGCAACCTCAAGAGCACGGTGTTTCAGTATGGAGCTGTCGTCCGGCATGTAATGGAGCGCTTGACCAAATTGAACCATGGCCGCCTCTACCTCCTTATTCTCAACGAGAGCAAGTTCTCCCCAATAGAGCTCCCAAAAACGCGCGACCGCTTCGGGCCGTGGTGAGGATGCAATTTGAGCACACACTCTCGCAGCTTCTGAATAGAGAGCAAGCTGCCTTTCCAAGAACGGTCTTGTTGATTCCACGCGCCTAGTCTGTGCTGCGCGCTCGTTCTCTCGCTCGATAGCCGCAAGTTTCTCGCGATGTGTCTCCCGCCAGGTCCACACGCCCCATAGGAAGAGAACTCCGCCACCGATGCTCTTGAAAAGGAATTCGAGTAAGGCGATGTCCATGGTGCGCTCTAACGTGAAGATGACCGGCGCACAACACTTAGCGGCGAAGCCGCCTCGTGATATTGTGTGTCCGCGTCGATTGGCATGTTAGACCTCACGACGGGCAAGCCAGAGCTTTTCCATGCTGACAATTTCCATGCATTCCTGGATGATTTTATGAAGTCGCCTACGTGGCGGAAAGGAATGGATTCCCCATGTCAGGACTCCGGTCTCAAGGCGCGTGAGCTTGCCTTCGAACAAGTCATTTACTTCATAAACGATGCCGATGGCTTTGAACTGGTAGGTACAAACATAATGAATGCGCTCAGTGGCATCGTATGGGTGGTTGCACTCGCCTTCTAGTCGTCGAACAGTCATCTTATTGATGCCCAAAGAAATTGCGTGGTGGGGAACTCTCGCGCAGGGACGGGCCCGCTAGCGTTTGATTGAGATCGGGCCATGAGGTCTAACGTAATGTATGCCGCAAAACCTGCGGTATAACCTGGCGCTTGCAATCTAATCTGGACATTAAAACCTCCTGTAAGCCGCTTGCATGCTGGGCCTAAAAGAAATACACTGTAATTTCATACAGGTATAAAAGTTCCGTGAAACCCCGCAATCCTCCACTGCAGTCTGCCCGCTTGCTGGATCAGGTCCGGGAGCGGGTTCGGTATTTGCACTATAGCCTTAGCACCGGGAAAACTTACCTGTACTGGGGTACGTTTTTGTTCGATGCCACCGCGGCAACAGCCAGATAACGCATACAACATATCCGTTCGGTATTGGTCGCCGGTGGCGGTTTTTCGATCACGCTGACCAAAGTCCTGCCAGGCCGCCAGCTGTATGGCTCGCCTGGATTGCTATCAATTCAATAGCTTCTGGCGCTTGCTTTGATTGGGCTGGATTCCCTTTTGATGCTTAAAAAAGTCGACTTGAGCCGCTGCAGGCCTCTTTTGCGCCTCCGGGGCGGTCAATTGAGGCGTTAAAACGGGTTTTAGAGCGCTTTTGGGCCTGTTTTCATTCATATTTTAGGTCTGCAGGCCAATAGTAGCGGGCGCGAGCAGCTATGAAAACAATAGCAATCAAATGGACTGATCGGGTATCTACCTCCGCATTGCGCTCAGTGCATCTGCCCATCCAGGCCCGGGCAGGCTCACACCGGCTGAATCGTGATCTCCACCGTCATCGATTCTTCCCCGCCGCCCTGCCGCACGCCCTTGATGGGGGGGCAGGCGTTGTAGTCAGTGCCCATGGCCAGGCGCACGTGGCGCTGGTCGATCAGGCAGCTATGGGTGACGTCGATGCTGACCCAGCGGCGGGTGGCCACATCGAGGCATACGTCACACCAGGCGTGGCTGGCAAGGTCGGGCTCGTTGGCGGCGTAGAAGTAGCCGCTGACATAGCGCGCTGGGTAGCCCAGGCTGCGGCAGATGGCGACCATGACGTGGGCCTGGTCCTGGCAGACCCCTGCCCCGGACTTGAAGGCTTCCAGCGCCGTGGTCGTCACGCTGGTGCTGTTTTTCAGGTAGCCCACAGCGTCTGCCACGCCCTGGCTCAATGCCAGCAGGGACGGCAAGCTTGCGGTGCCGTCAAGGCTTTGCGGGATAAAGCGGCGGCCAAATTCGGCGAGCTCCCAATGCGGCTCAGCCAGATGCGTGGCACGCAGAAAAAAATACGGATGCGGCAGGGTTTCCGGGTCGTTGAACTCAGCCACGCCAAAGGTTTCCACATCACCAGCCGCGTTGACCAGGCTCCAGCGCACGTTATCGGCATCCTTGCCCACAAAGGTGTAGGAGCTGATGGTGTTGCCAAAGGCGTCGCGTTGGGTAAAGAGTTTTTCGGGCGCGCCCAGGCTCCAGAAATGCACCGTCTGCGCCGGGCTGGACTGCGGCGTGAGCCACAGCGTCTGCAACGCGTAACGCAGCGGCTCCGTGTACCGGTAGTCGGTGATGTGTCTGACGTGCAGTTTCATCAAGCCTCTGCCTTCCAGCGGCGCCGGGCTTGCCTTGGCTGGCCCGGCGCTGCGGCCGGTGGGTTACCGTCTTTCAAGTGGTGGCCGGCACCAAAAACTCTCGGCTGATGTGTGCGCCCAGCTCGTTCACGCGGTCCAGGAACTGCGTGAGGAATGCATGCAGGCCCGTTGCCAGGATTTCGTCGATACGTGCGTACTGCAGGTCGGCACGCAATTTGCCGGCGCGGCGCTGGGTTTCGCTGCTGGTGTCGCTGGTCACCATGGCAAGGTTGCTCATGACTTCGTTCAGGCAGGCCAGCAGGGAGCGCGGCATGTCGGCGCGCAGGATCAGCAGCTCGGCCACGCGCTCGGGTTTGATGACGTCGCGGTACACCTTGCGGTAGACCTCAAAGCCCGAAACGCTGCGCAGGATGGCGCTCCAGTGGTAGAAGTCGTATTCCTGGTCTTTCTCACCGGCCATGCCGAGGAAGTCGTTCTGCACGGCGTGAAACTTCACGTCCACCAGCCGCGCGGTGTTGTCGGCGCGCTCGAGGAAGGTGCCCAGCCGCAGGAAGTGAAAGGCTTCGTCCTGCAGCATGGTGCCCAGGGTCACGCCGCGCGACAGGTGCGAACGGAACTTGACCCATTCAAAGAACTGGCCCGGGTCGCGCTCGAAGTCGCCGCTGCGCAGCATGCGGATGACTTCGAGGTAAGTCTGGTTCTGCGTTTCCCATACTTCGGTGGTCAGCGTGCCGCGCACAGCCCGGGCGTTTTCACGGGCGTTCTGCAGGCATGAAATGATGCTGGACGAGTTTTTCTCGTCGCGCACCATGAAGTCCATCACGTCGCGCGGGTTGATGGTGTCGCCGTACTTGGCGGCAAACGAAGGCTTGAGCTCACTGATGCTGAGCAGGCCCTGCCAGCCGGCCTGTACCAGCGCATCGGACTGCGGCAGCAACGAGGTCTGGTAGTTCACATCCAGCATACGCGCTGTATTCTCCGCCCGCTCGGTATAGCGCGACATCCAGAAGAGGTGGTCTGCAGTGCGTGACAACATGATTACATTCCTCCCCGGGATTGCGACTGCGATTGGGACTGGTACTGCATGGACGAGCCGTCCTGCAATATCCAGGTGTCTTTGGTGCCGCCGCCCTGCGACGAATTGACCACCAGCGAGCCGTCTTTGAGCGCCACGCGCGTGAGGCCGCCCGGCACCATCTGCACTTCTTTACCGCTCAGCACAAAGGGCCGCAAGTCGATATGGCGCGGTGCAATGCCGCTTTCCACATACGTGGGGCAGGTTGAAAGGCTGAGGGTGGGCTGCGCAATGTAGCCCGACGGATTGGCCAGCAAGGCCGCACGGAACTCTTCGATCTCGGCCTTGGTGGCAGCTGGCCCCACCAGCATGCCGTAGCCGCCGGCGCCGTGCACTTCCTTGACGACCAGGTCTTTCAGGTTGGCCAGGGTGTATTGCAAATCCTCGTTGTTGCGGCACATGTAGGTCGGCACGTTTTTCAGGATGGGCTTTTCGCCGAGGTAGAACTCGATCATCTTGGGCACGTAAGGGTAGATCGACTTGTCGTCCGCCACGCCGGTGCCGATGGCGTTGCACAGCGAGACATTGCCGCTGCGGTACACATTGAGCAGGCCGGCGCACCCCAGTGTGGAATTCGGCCGGAAGGCCAGCGGGTCGAGGAAGTCGTCGTCCACGCGGCGGTAGATCACGTCGACGCGCTTGGGGCCGCGTGTGGTGCGCATGTAGACAAAGTTGTCCTTGACGAAAAGGTCCTGCCCTTCGACCAGCTCGACGCCCATTTGCTGCGCCAGGAAGGCGTGTTCAAAATAGGCCGAGTTGTACATACCGGGCGTCAGCACCACCACCGTGGGTTCGGCCGTGGCCGGCGGCGCCATGCCGCGCAGGGTTTCGAGCAGCAGGTCGGGGTAATGCGCAACAGGCGCAACGCGGTTTTCGCTGAAAAGCTCGGGAAAGAGCCGCATCATCATCTTGCGGTCTTCCAGCATGTAGCTCACGCCGCTGGGCACGCGCAGGTTGTCTTCAAGCACGTAGTACTCACCGTTGCCCTGCGCATCGGGTGCACGGACGATGTCGATGCCGCTGATGTGCGAATAGATATTGCCGGGCACATCAACGCCCATCATCTCGGGCCGGAATTGCGCATTCTGGAAAATTTGCTCAGACGGCACCACGCCAGCCTTGATGATTTCCTGGCCGTGGTACACGTCGTGGATGAAGCGGTTGAGCGCAGTGACGCGTTGTACCAGGCCTTTTTCCATGCTGGCCCATTCGTGGGCGGGAATGATGCGGGGAATCAGGTCAAAGGGAATCAGGCGTTCGGTGCCGGCGCCGTCTTCGTCCTTGGCACCGTAAACCGCAAAAGTGATGCCGACCCGGCGGAAAATCATTTCAGCTTCGGCGCGGCGGGCCTGCATCACGTCGGCAGGCTGCCGGGCCAGCCAACGCTGGTAACCCTGGTAATGCTCACGGACGCTGGACTCCGTGGCGTTCATTTCGTCGAACATCGGTCGGCTCATTGGCTTGATCTCCAGCAAGTTATGCGCATGGCAATTGTTTTAACGTAGCTTAGCAAGTTATGCGCCAAGGCGGTGCGTCCGCCAATATTTTTAGCGTTCAGGCACATGATGCCAGTAGCGCCTGCCCTGCTCCCGCTGGCACAAAATCTCCCCGGGGCGAAGGCTTTGCCAGGTGGCAGCCCCGCACTGCGGCGACTTCACCAGGCGTACGCCGCGCTCCTCATAACGCGCCACCACGGACTCCACCGGGTGGCCAAAACGGTTTCGGTAACCCGACTGCACCACCGCCCACTGCGGCCTGACGGCATCGAGGAACACCGCGCTGGACGATGTTTTGCTGCCGTGGTGGGGTACCAGCAGAAAGTCAGCCTTGAGGCTGGCCGGCACGCTGGTTGCCAGCCGGAGTTCCTGCGGCGATTCGATGTCGCCGACCAGCAGGGCTGTGCGGCTGCCGCCAGGGACGCTGCTGGAGATGCGCAACACGCAGCTCATGGCGTTTGACTTGCTGGCAGCGTCGTAATCGGCGGCTACGGGGTGCAGCACCTCAAATGCCACGCTGTCCCATTCCCAGCGCTGGCCGGCCACGCAGCGGCCGGCTTTGCGCTGCATTTGCAGCGGATGCGCGTCTTCAATCGAACTCACCAGGCTGGCTTCTGGCTGCATGGCCAGGACGGCTTGGGCGCCCCCGATGTGGTCGATGTCCCGGTGGCTGATCATGAGCATGTCCAGCCGCTCGCCCAGCGCGCGCAGAAGCGGCACCAGCACGCGGTGCCCGGCATCACTTTCGCGCGAAAAGCGCGGGCCGGCGTCATACAGCAGCGTGTGGCTTGCCGTACGCACCAGCACGGAATTGCCTTGCCCGATGTCCGCGGCAAGCAATTCAAACTGCCCCGGCGCCACGCGCACCGGCTGCCACAACAGCACCGGCAGCAACAGGGGAAGGCCCAGCGCTCGAAAATAAAACGGCAGGCGCGTGGCCAACAGGCCGCCGCCCGCAACGCCGGCGACAGCACACCACAGCGGCGCCGCCGCCACGCTGACCGAGGCCAGCGGCCAGCTCGCCAGCCATTGCAAAAATATCGCCAGCCCGCCGACCGACCATGCCGCCAGCGACCACACCGGCGCCCACGCCACGCCCAGCAAAGCCAGCGGCGTGATGACCAGTGTTACCACCGGAATGGCCACGGCATTGGCCAGAAGGCCGACCAGCGAAACCTGGTTGAACAGCAGCAGCGACAGGGGCGTGAGCGCCAGCGTGACGACCCATTGCTCCCGCATCGCACGCCCAACGCTGTCCAGCCATCTGGGCCGGCGCTGCCACCAGTGCCCGTCCTCAGGTTGTTTTTTTGAGTCGAATTGGGCTGCAGCCCTTTCCCCATGAGCGCGAGCAGCTCCTGAATCTGTAGCAAACAAAACACCCACCGCAACGAAAGACAACCAGAACCCGGCTTGCATCAACGCCCATGGGTCCAGCGCCACCACCACGGCCATGGCCAGCAGCCAGGTCTGCAGCCAGGGCCACTGCCTGCCGCCTTGCCGAAGCAGGATCACGGTGGCCAGCATCCAGATGGTTCGCTGCGCGGGCACGCCCCAGCCGGAAAACAATGCATACAGGGTGGCAAGCAGCAAGCCGCCCAAAGCACCTGCAGCGGCTGCCGGCAACACCAGGCACAACCGCGGCGTGAAACGCGCTGATCGCCGCCACAGCGCGCCGATCAGCAGTGAGGCAGCCCAGGCAAACATCGTTATATGAAGGCCTGAAATACTCATCAAGTGAGCTACGCCCGTGGCACGAAACACATCCCAGTCGGCGCGTTCGATGGCGGCCTGGTCGCCGACCACCAGCGCGGCAATGACGCCTGCCAGCTGCCGGTTTTCAATGCGCCCAAAAATCGCTTCACGCACGGCCTGCCGGGCCTGCTCAATGGGGTGTTGCCAGCTGCTGGAGAGTTTTGCCGGCGGTGCGTCGCGCGGGCCGGCACGCACATAGCCCGTGGCCTGTATGCCCTGCTCCCACAGCCAGAGTTCGTAGTCAAAACCAAACGGGTTGCTGTTGCCGTGCGGCGCCTTGAGCCGCACCGTCATTTGCCAGCGTTCTCCGGCGCGCAGGGCTTGCGGCTGGCGCTGCAAGGCCAGTGCTATCTCGAACGGGTCGGCGTCCTGCGCCGGTACGGCGGGCTCGCGCCCGGCAAAGCCCGAATACCAGCCCAGCATGATTTGCGGCGGCAGGGTGACTGTGCCGCCATTGAGGCGGGCAGATTCCACCGCGAAGCGAAAGCGCAGGCCATCTTCTCCGGGTTGCGGCATCGCCAGCACCTGGCCTGTGACCTCGATATCGCGGCCCTCCAGCGCCGGATTGAGCGCCGCCGTCAGGAAGACGCCGGCACGCCAGCCCGTGAGGCCCACACCGAGCAAGGCAGCAAGGGCAAAGGCCGAAACCACCCTTCCCCACGAAGGAAGACGCAGCCTGCCAAAGCGCAGGTACAGGCCAGCCAGGGTGCAGGCCAGCAGCGCCATGGCGGCATAAATCTGTTGTGGCCACAAGACGGGCTGCTGCAACTGCAGGGCAACACCCGCAATAAAACCGGCAAACACCGGCCCCGGGCTTGCCGCATACAGCCGTGCCCCGGCTGATACAGGTCGATTCAAACCCGCCTCCCCTTTGAACTGTTTTTATGCACTGACCGCTTTGAGCTTAACGGGAAAGCGCGGCAGATAGCCAACAAACAGCGCCAAACAGCCGGTTCACACTCAAGAGACCACGTGGCGCAGCTCTTGCTTTCAGAAATGCCACCAAATCCGGGTAAGCTGTTTACACGGCGTTCCTGAGACCGCAAGATGTGGCGGTCTGTTGAACGTATTTTCCAGAGGGCGTGATTACACGCCCGTTCCTTTAAAAGCGAGGCTGCCTTGTCCATCCACGTCGCCCTGAGCCACATCACGCATTACAAATACGACCGCCTGGTCAAACTCGGCCCCCAGGTCGTGCGCCTGCGGCCTGCGCCGCACAGCCGCACACAGGTACTGTCGTATTCCCTCAGGGTTGAGCCCGCCGGCCACTTCATCAACTGGCAGCAGGACCCGTTTGCCAATTACCAGGCCCGGCTGGTGTTTCCCGAGCCGACACGCGAGTTCAAGGTCACGGTGGACCTGGTGGTGGAAATGGCGGTGTTCAACCCGTTTGACTTCTTCCTGGAACCGGCTGCCGAAGAATTCCCGTTTACCTATAACGCACTGCAGGCCCGCGAACTGGCACCCTACCTGGCCACCCAGCCGGCCACGCCGCTGCTCAAGCGCTACCTTGAAAAAATCGACCGTACGCCCAAACGCACCATCGACTTTCTGGTGGGCCTGAACCAGGGCCTGCAGTCGGACATCAAATATTCGATCCGCATGGAGCCCGGCGTGCAAACGCCCGAAGAAACGCTGCGCCTGGCCTGCGGCTCCTGCCGCGACACCGGCTGGCTGCTGGTGCAGCTGCTGCGGCACATGGGACTGGCCGCGCGTTTTGTCTCGGGCTATCTGATCCAGCTGAAAGCCGACGTCAAATCCATCGACGGCCCCAGCGGCGCCGAAGCCGACTTCACCGACCTGCACGCTTGGTGCGAGGTGTTTTTGCCCGGTGCCGGCTGGGTCGGCCTGGACCCGACCTCGGGACTGATGGCCGGCGAAGGCCACATTCCGCTGGCGTGCACGCCCGAGCCGTCGAGCGCAGCGCCGGTCGAAGGCGGCGTCGACAAATCCGAAGTCGAGTTCGAACACCACATGGCGGTGCAGCGCATTTACGAATCGCCGCGCGTGACCAAGCCCTATACCGAGGAGCAATGGCAGGAGGTGCTGGCGCTCGGCGAAAAGGTCGACAAAGACCTGGCGGCCGGCGACGTGCGCCTGACCATGGGCGGCGAGCCGACCTTTGTGGCCACCACCGACCGCGACGCGGCCGAATGGAACATCGACGCGCTGGGCCCGACCAAACGCGGCTATGCGACCGAACTCGTGCAAAAGCTGCGCGCCGAATATGGCGAAGGCGGCTTCCTGCATTTCGGCCAGGGCAAGTGGTACCCGGGCGAGCAATTGCCGCGCTGGGCACTCAGCATTTTCTGGCGCAAGGACGGCCAGCCGATCTGGCAAAACCCGAGCCTCTTCGCCGACGAGCGCCAGCCCTGCAACTACACCAGCGCCGACGCGCAGCGTTTTGTGCAGACACTGGCGGGCAAGCTGGGCCTGGCCACCACCTACATCACGCCAGGCTATGAAGATACCTGGTACTACCTCTGGCGCGAACGCCGGCTGCCAGTCAATGTCGACCCATTTGATTCGAAGCTGGACGACGCCATGGAGCGCGAACGCCTGCGCCGCGTCTTCATGCAGGGCCTGGATTCCGTCGTGGGCTATGTGCTGCCGCTGCAAACCAAGGAGCAACTCAAGCAACGAAACGCAGGCGCCTCGCCCGCGCTGAGTGGGCCCAAATGGACCACCGGCCCCTGGTTCTTCCGCGAAGAGCGCATGTACCTGATGCCGGGCGACTCGCCCATGGGCTACCGCCTGCCGCTGGATTCGGTGCCCTGGGTGTCCAAGACCGACTACCCTTACATGATCGAGTCCGATCCGTTTGCCCCGCGACAGGACCTGCCGGCGGCTTCCGCACTGGCGGCGCGCTACAACGGCAGCTTCAGCGCAGCCCGCGGCGCCACACCGGCGGCCGCATCGGCAGGCGGCAGCGCCAGTTCGCTCGCGCAGTACATGGCGCGCTACATGACGGGCAATACCGCGCTGTCGCAAGCCAGCCGCATCCTTCAGTTCCGCCCGCTGGGCAATAACGGCGCCGGCGGCGCAGACGGCAAACCGGCCGGTGCGCCTGCCGCAGAAGACGCAACCGCAGCAGACGATCGCGCGCCCAAGCCCTTTGAATCGGCCGCATGGCTCACGCGCACCGCGCTCTGTGTGGAAGTGCGCGACCCGCAGCGCGCCAACGGCCCGAAAGACAAACCCAAGGCCGACCCGGACAGCAAGGCCAACAAGTCGGGCCGTGGCGAAACCGGTGCGATTTACGTCTTCATGCCGCCCATGGAAAGGCTCGAAGACTACCTCGACCTGTTGGCCGCGGTGGAAGCAACGGCGCAATCGCTGGGCGTGAGCATCGTGCTCGAAGGCTACCCGCCACCGCGCGACCCGCGCCTGAAGATGCTGCAGGTCACGCCCGACCCCGGCGTCATTGAAGTCAACATCCACCCGGCTTACAACTGGGGCGAGCTGGTGGAGCACACTGAATTCCTCTACAAGATCGCGCATGAAACGCGCCTGTCGGCCGAGAAATTCATGACCGACGGCCGCCACACCGGCACCGGCGGCGGCAACCACTTCGTGCTGGGCGGCGCGACGCCCGCCGACAGCCCCTTCCTGCGCAAGCCCGAGGTACTGGGCAGCCTGATCGCCTACTGGCACAACCATCCGTCGCTGAGCTATCTTTTCTCGGGCATGTTCATCGGCCCGACCAGCCAGGCACCGCGTGTGGACGAGGCCCGCAACGACCAGCTGTACGAACTGGAAATCGCCCTGCGCGAGATCGAAAACAACCGCAAAAAATACGGTGCCGACATGCCGCCCTGGCTGGTGGACCGTACGCTGCGCAACATCCTGGTCGACGTGACCGGCAACACGCACCGCAGCGAATTCTGCATCGACAAGATGTACTCGCCCGACTCCGCCACCGGGCGCCTGGGCCTGCTGGAGCTGCGCGCGTTTGAAATGCCGCCGCATGCGCGCATGAGCATTGCCCAGCAGCTACTGCTGCGCGCGCTGGTGTCGCGCTTCTGGAACAAGCCCTACCACGGCCGCGTCACGCGCTGGGGAACCGAGCTGCACGACCGCTTCCTGCTGCCGGGCTTTATCCGCATGGATTTTGAAGACGTGCTGACCGAGCTGCGCGAAGCCGGCTACGGCTTCGACATGGCATGGTTCGAACCTCACTTCGAGTTCCGCTTCCCGCTGATCGGGCAGGTCAAGTCCAACAGCATTGAGCTGACGTTGCGCAGTGCGCTGGAGCCCTGGCATGTGATGGGCGAAGAAGGCTCGGCCGGCGGTACCGTGCGTTATGTGGATTCATCGCTGGAGCGCGTCGAAGTGCATGTGACGGGCCTCAATGACAACCGCTATGTCGTCACCGTCAACGGCCGGGCATTGCCGCTGCAAAGCACCGGCCGCGTCGGCGAATATGTAGCCGGTGTGCGCTACAAGGCCTGGAACCCGCCTTCGGCCCTGCACCCTTCCATCGGCGTGCATGCGCCGCTCACGTTTGACATCGTCGACACCTGGATGGAACGCTCGCTGGGCGGTTGTCAATACCATGTGGCGCATCCGGGCGGGCTCAGTTATGACACGCTGCCGGTCAATTCATACGAGGCCGAAAGCCGCCGCCTCACGCGCTTTTTCCGCATGGGCCACACCCCGGGCAAGATGCGCGTGGCGCCGGCGCAGCCCAGCCGGGAGTTCCCGTTCACGCTCGATCTGCGCTGAATCCGCCCCTGCGGCGGCGGCCCGGGGCTTGAAAGCCCCGGGCGAAGCGCCTCCCCGTACCGTTAACGGCTGTCTTATGGCTGCAACATTTGCATGCGCAGGCGGCATAAATAGCCATTTTGGCCGTGCATTCAACCCGCCTTGAGCCTTGCAGGGGATGGGCCGCAGGCATACTTGCACCCACGTGGAAAATAACACTCAGTCACTTTTTGCCGCCCAGTCGCTTGAATCTCCCTGCGCACTGGCTGCGGCGCTGGCGCCTCATGCGGCGGCGGGGCATTTCGATGAGTTGCGGGGCCGTGCGTCCGAGGGCCCCGCACCTGTAGAAACGGCCGCGCCGGCACAGCCCGCGCTGCGGGCCGCAGGCAGTCCCCCTGAAACAGCCCCGGCCCGGCCCGAAGCCCCAGCGGCGGGGACTGATGACGCCTTGTCGCCCGACTGGACACGCTTTTTCAACTTCCTCGGCAGCGACGGCTTTTACGACCTGAACCACCGCACCGCCAACCTGCGCCGCCAGATCCGCGACAACGGCGTGACCTACAACGTCTACGCCGACGCCAATGGCCCGCAGCGGCCCTGGTCGCTGGACCTGTTCCCCATGATGGTCTCGCCCGCCGACTGGGCGCAGATCGAGGCCGGTATCCAGCAGCGCGCCCGCCTGCTGGACCGCGTGATGGCCGACATCTACGGCCCGCAGGAGCTGCTCTCCAAAGGCCTTCTGCCCAGCGCGCTGGTGCATGCCCACCCGGGTTACCTGCGCGGCATGCAGGGCGTGCAGCCGGCCGGCGGCACCTATCTGCACATTGCCGCCTTCGACATCGCGCACGGCCCCGACGGCCGCTGGTCGGTGGTGTCGCAGCGCACGCAGGCGCCTTCGGGCCTGGGCTACCTGCTCGAAAACCGCCTGACGATTTCGCTGCTGTTCCCCGAAGCCTTCCGCGAAATGAAGGTCGAGCGGCTGGCCGCGTCGTACAAGGCGCTGGTGGATGGCCTTAAAGCCATGAGCCCGACGGACAGCAACGAGGAAAGCCGCGTGGTGCTGCTGACGCCGGGGCCTTACAACGAAACCTATTTCGAGCATGCTTACCTGGCGCGCTTCCTGGGCCTGACACTGGTCGAGGGCAGCGACCTGCTGGTGCGCGATGACAAGCTTTACCTGAAAACCCTGCGCGGCCTGGAGCGGGTGCACGGGCTGCTCAAGCGCCTGGACGACCAATTCCTCGATCCGCTGGAACTGCGCTCGGACTCCACACTGGGCGTGCCCGGCCTGCTGCAGGTAATACGCGCGGGCAATGTGCTGGTGGTCAATACGCCGGGCTCGGCCTTCCTCGAATCAAGCGCGCTGCTCGGCTTTCTTCCCGCACTCTCCGAGCACCTGCTCGGTGAAACCCTGGCCCTGCCCTCGCTGGCCACCTGGTGGTGCGGCGAGCAGGCGGTGATGCAGGACGTGCTGAGCCAGCTCAAGACCTGCGTGATCAAGCCGACCTATCCGGGCACCGGCATGGAATCCGTCATCGGCCATACCCTGTCGCGCCGCGCGCTGGACGAATGGGCCGGCCGCATTGTTCGCCGGGGCGAAGACTTCACCGTGCAGGCTTATCTGCCTCTGCCGCAAACGCCGACCTGGCAGGGTGAGCGGATTTCCCCGCGCTCGGCCATGCTGCGCGTGTTTGCGGTGGCCGACGGCAACGGCTCCTGGCAGGTGCTGCCGGGCGGGCTGGCACGGCTGGCGGGCAAGAACGAAAACATGTCGTCGATGCAGCATGGCGGCAGCAGTGCCGACGTGTGGGTGCTGGGCGATCCATCGGCAGCCAGGGCGGCGGCCGAACACACCGCTGCGCCGCGCACCGAGCAGCCGGCGCCTGCCTGGGCCGCAGCGCCGCTGCGCCACCGCCCGCCCGTGACCAGCCGCGCGGCCGAAAACCTTTTCTGGCTGGGCCGCTACACCGAGCGTGCCGAAAACTCCACGCGCCTGGCGCAGATCACGCTGCAATGCCTGGGCGGCGAAGACCAGACGTCGCAACCGCTGCTGGCCTGGCTGACCAGCATGGCCGTCGGCAATGCGCTGGTGCTGGACACCGTGCCGCCGGCCACGCATGCGCGCCGTGTCTTCGAACGCGCGCTGATCGCCAATCTGGCCGACACCGAACAGGCCGCCAGCGTCGGCTTCAACCTGCGGGCGCTCAAAAGCGCGGCATCTGCCGTGCGCGAACGCCTGTCGCAGGAACAGTGGCACATGATCGTGCGCACCGAGACCGACTTCTTCCAGCGCTGCTCATCGTTCAGCGCCGTGGGCCAGACCCAAAGCCAGGGTGGGCAAAGCCAGAGCCAATCCAGCCAATATCTGCTCGAATATTCTTCCGTCGAGGCGCTGCGGGCGCTGGAGTCGGCCAGCGGCTTCCTCTCAGCCATGACGGGCGCGCAAACCGACCGCATGACACGCGACGACGGCTGGCGCCTCTTGAGCGTGGGGCGGCTGATTGAACGGCTCAATACCCTGGCGGGCGCACTGGTGCGCGGTTTCGAAACCGGCTCCGTGTTCGAGGAAGGCGGCTTCAACGCCATGGTGGCGCTGTTCGACAGCACCATCACCTTCCACGCGCAGTACCAGCAGCGCCGCGACATCCCGGCCCTGCTTGATCTGCTGGTGCTGGACCGCGACAACCCGCGCTCCCTCGGCTGGGTGGTGCAGACCCTGCGCGGGCGCCTGGCCAAGCTGGCGGGCAGCGCGCCGGGCGACATGCCCGACCTGGCGATGGAACTGCCCGACCCCGGCAGCTGGGCCCTGGCTGATTTGTGCCAGGAGGTCCCAGCCCGCACCGGCGAAGGCGAAGATGAAAACGACGAGCAACATGACGGGCGGCTGGTGCAGCTGCTCGAGCAGTGCTGCGATGCCGCGCTGGAGCTGTCAGACACCTTGAGCCGCCGCTACTTCAGCCACGCGGCTTCGGCCAGCCAGAGCTTAGGCGCCTGAGGCCCCAGGAGTTTTCCCGTGCTGCTTCACGTCGTTCACGAAACCCGTTACCGCTATGCCCCTGTGGTGGAAAACGCGCACCATGTTGTGCATCTCAAGCCCGCCAGCCGAAACGGCCAGACCCTGCTGGACTATGCGCTGCGGGTGAATCCCGAACCGGTCCAGCTGCGCGAAACCGAAGACGTCTACGGCAACACGCGCACCTACTTCTCCCTGCAGGCGGCACATGAGAGCCTCACCGTGGTGGCCGACAGCATCGTCTCCACGTCGGCCCTCAACCCGCTGCAATCAGAAGCGACGCTGTCCACCGGCAAGCCTGCATCGCCCGCCTGGGAGCAGGTGCGCGAACAGTTCCGTTACCGCGCCGGCGCGGCCTACGACAGCGCCTCCGAATTCCTCTTCGCCTCGCCCTATGTGCCGCGCGACGATGCCTTCATTGAATTTGCCCGCCCCAGCTTCCTGCCTGGCAGGCCGCTGCCCGAGGCGGCGCGCGACCTGATGGAACGCATTCACAGCGCCATGACCTACGAAAGCGAAAGCACCGAAGTCAACACGCCGGCGCTCGAGGCGCTCAAGCTGGGCAAGGGGGTGTGCCAGGATTTCGCGCACATCATGGTGGCCTGCTGCCGCGCCATGGGCCTGCCGGCGCGTTATGTCAGCGGTTACCTTCTCACCACGCCACCGCCCGGCCAGCCACGGCTGGTGGGCAGCGACGCCTCGCATGCCTGGGCTTCGGTGTACTGCCCCGGCCTGGGCGCCTGGCTCGACTTCGACCCCACCAACAACCGCGCGCCGGGTGAAGATTACGTCACGCTGGCCATCGGCCGCGACTTCCTCGATGTATCGCCCATGCGCGGCGTGATACGCGGCGGCGCACAGCACATCCTGGACGTGGCCGTTACGGTGGAGCCGGTGGCAAGCGCCGGGAACTGAGGGGCTTGCGCGAAGCTGTCGGCTCTTCCAGCAGCGAACCCTCCGGCAGGCTGCGTGCCAGGCAGCGCCGGCACAGGCTCACAAACTCCTGCGCGGCACCCGACTGCGCCTGGCGCGGCTTGAAAGCCAGCAAGGCCCTGAACGACACATCAGCCGCCAGCGGAACGCTGCGCAGGCCCAGCGCCACATATTCACGCGCCACCAGCGGATTGGTAACTGCCAGCCCGGCCCCGGCCAGCACCAGCGAACACTGCGTTGCGCTGTAAGGTGTTTCAACCACAAAGCGCGGCTGCACACCCGCCTGTGCAAATGCGGCTTCCAGCCGGCGCTGGGCTGTATCCGAGGCGGACAGGCCGACCAGCGGCACTTCTGCGAGATCCCTGGGCTGCAGGACCTGCTTGCGCGCGAGCGGGTGGGCCGCGGGCATGATGCACACCGCCGGCACCTGGTAAAAAAGCGAGGACACCAGGCCGCTGGTGTCCGCCTCGTCGCCCAGGAAGGCCAGGTCCACAGCGCCCTGGAACAGCGCCTCGCGCAGCACTTTCGAGCTGTCGACCAACAGCAGGCAGCGCGTGCGTGGATAGCTGCGCTGGAACTCCGCCAGCGCCCAGGGCATCACGCTGGCGGCCATGGCATGCAGTGAACCGATGCGCAGCACGGTGTCTTCATGCGACTGCAGGGCCACGATTTTTCGCTGTACGGCTTCCAGGCCTTCGTAGACCCGCTCAACCTCTTCCATCAGCGCGTGCGCCTCCGGCGTGGGCGTGAGCTTGCCTTTGGGCCGGTCAAACAGCTTGAGCCCGGCGCGCGCTTCGAGCTGCTGCAGCAGCTGCGTGACCGCCGGCTGGCTCACGTGCAGCGCCGCCGCCGCGCGGTTGGCGGTGCCCAGCCGCATGACCATGCGGAACACCTCAATCTGACGTGCACTGGCTTCAGCCATGGCTTCTTCCTATAAGTTTTACTTATTTTAAATCGCAAACAAGCGATGCATGAGAGGCCACGGTCTTCGTACCATCTGCCCATGAATCCTGTTTTCCCCGAATCCCTTCCAAGCCCTCAGGCATGGAACGCCATCAGCCGCAATCCCCGGATGACCGGGCTGCGCTGCATCCTCTGCGCCCGTAAATACCCGCTGAAGGATTTGCCCACCGGCTGCCCGCACTGCGCGGCGCAAGGTACGCCCGCCAGCCTGGAAGCCGTTTACACCGGGCTGCCCCAAACACTGAAAACTGCCAGTACAGGTTATAAGTGGGGAGACTGGCTGCCTTACACCCACGGCGTGTCCCTGGGCGAAGGCGACACGCCTTGCCTGGACCTGCCGCGCCTGGCGCGCGAGCTTGGCCTGCGCCAGCTCAGCGCCAAACACGAGGGCATGAACCCCACCGGCTCGCACAAAGACCGCATGTCGGCACAGGCCGTCAGTCGGGCGCTGGACGCAGGCGCACAGACCGTGGTGCTGGCTTCCAGCGGCAACGCAGCAGTGTCGGCAGCAGCCTATTGCGCCGCGGCCGGACTGCCCTGCGAAATCGCCACCTACCGCGACATGCCGGCGCCTTTTGCGCGAGCCCTCCATCACCTGGGCGCCCGGCGCGTGGTGTTCGACCACGGCTTTGACCGCTGGAGCCATGTACGCCGGCGGGTCGAGCAGGACGGCGCATTTGCGCTCACCAACTACAGCGTGCCCGCGGTCGGCAGCCCGGCCTTTGGCGTGGAAGGCTACCGCGCGGTGGCGCTCGAATTTGTCGCCGGCGGCTGCGTGCCGGACCACGTGCTGGTGCCCACTGCGCGCGGCGACCTGCTCTGGGGCATTTACAGCGCACTGCGTGATTTGCACCAGGCGAAACTCATCGGGCACATGCCCAGGCTGTGGGCCGTTGAGCCGTTCCCCCGCCTTTCCCGCGTACTCGAGGGTGCGCCACTGCAATCGGAATTTAACGGCCAGACGGCACAATTTTCAACAGGCGGCAGCACCGTCACGCTGCAGCAGCAACTGGCCGTGCAGCAGTCAGGCGGCGGCGCCGTGGCCATTGATGATGCCGGCGCCATTGAGGGCAGCGCCCGACTCGCGGCGCAAGGCCTGTGGGTGGAGCTTTGCGCCGGCGCCTGCCTCAGTGCGCTGGCGCACCTACGCGCACTCGGCCAAGTACAGGCATCAGAACACGCCTTGCTGCTGCTCACGGCCAAAGGCGACCGCGACACCTTTAACCCCATCCCTTGACCACACGACTCCTTTTTCTTCAGCCCGCAAAGGAATTTTTCACCATGAAGACCCGACTGCTCCCCGCCCTGCTTCTGGCCTGCGCCACCCTGGCGGGAACCGCCCATGCCGCCTACCCCGACAAACCCATCCGCCTCATCGTGCCCTGGGCGCCCGGTGGCAGCACCGACGCCATCGCCCGCGCGATTGCCCAGCGCATGGGCGAAACCATGGGGCAAAGCGTGGTGGTCGACAACCGCTCCGGCGCTTCCGGGCGCATCGGCACCGAAGCCGCGGCCAAGGCCGCGCCTGACGGCTATACCTTCGCCATCGTCGAGCTGCCGCATGCGATTGCGCCGGCCGTGTTCAACAAGATGCCCTACGACCTGCTGCGCGACTTCACGCCGGTGTCCATGGTCGGCACCTCGCCGCTGCTGCTGTTTGCCGGCGGCGCGCAGTACAAGAACGGTGACATCAAGGGCTTCCTCAAAAACTACCGGAGTAACAAGGTGCCGCTGGCGCTCGCCCACAGCGGCAATGGCTCCATCAGCCACCTTTCCAGCGAACTGTTCGCCAGCGCCACCGGGATCAAGGTCAACGCCATTCCCTATCGCGGCTCTGCGCCCGCGCTCACCGACGTCGCGGCCGGCCAGGTGGACGCGCATTTCGCCACGCTGGCCAGCGGCAGTTCGCTGCTGGGCGCGAACAGGATCTCTGCCTTGATGGTGACCGGCAATGCGCGCCTGGCCACCCTGCCCGGCGTGCCGACCGCGCGCGAAGCCGGCATCGAGGGCATGCAGTTCAACCAGTGGTGGGCGCTGGTGGCGCCGGCCACCACGCCGATCGAGATCGTCGAGCGGTTGCGCAGCGAAGCGGTGGCGGCGCTGGCGCACCCTTCCACACGCGAGCGCCTCACCACCCTGGGCATTGACCTGAAAGGCTCGACACGCGACGAACTGCGTGCCTTCATGCGCAACGAAGTGGACCGCTGGGGCGCTGTGGTGCGCAAGGCCGGCATCAAGCCCGAGTGACGCCGGCATGTGGAACGGCGGAAGTGGCGCGGAACAAGCCGCATAGTCCCTGGCGCCGTTCCATCATTTCCTTTCATGACCCCAAAGGCCTCCGGAACCCGGGCACCATCCTACAATTCCCTGCACTGCCAGCCGGCCGCGCAGCCTCCTTCGCTATCAAAAGCATAGCTGCTCGCGCTTATACTCATTGGGCTGGTGCCATTTTTCTTCACCAAAAGGATCACCATGAGCGCCTACGACAAGCTGAAAGCACTGAACATCACCCTGCCAACCGTGGCAACGCCCCTGGCAGCTTACCTGCCCTTCGTGCAGACCGGCAACCTGGTGTTCCTGAGCGGCCACATCGCCAAGAAGGACGGCAAGCCCCTCGTCGGCCAGCTCGGCAAGAACATGACGACAGAAGAAGGCAAGGCCGCCGCGCGCTCGGTCGCCATCGACCTGATGGGCACACTCGAAGCCGCCGTCGGCCTGGGCAAGGTCAAGCGCATCGTCAAGCTCATGAGCCTGGTCAACTCGACCGGCGACTATACCGAGCAGCACCTGGTGACCAACGGCGCCAGCGAGTTGTTTGCAGAAGTCTTCGGCGACGCCGGCAAGCATGCGCGCAGCGCCTTTGGCGTGGCCCAGGTTCCCATGGGCGCTTGCGTCGAGATCGACCTGATTGCTGAAGTCGAGTGAGACAAGACGTCAGGCCGGAGCTTTGTACCCCCGGCCTGAATTTGACTTCCAGCAGAACCTTCTTCATGGCAAGTGCAACGAAGTTTGTACGGAAGCCGACTTTCTGAAAGTATTCACCATGAACAAGGAAAAGCGGCATTTCCGCAAACTCGCCAAGCTCGGGATGTCTGTCCTGTACCTGGCTTTGGCCTGTCCCCCGCTGGCAGTTGCCCAAGCTCCTGCGGGTGCAGCCAACGACATCAGGTCTGTCTGGAATTTATCGCTCCAGCCCTGCAACGGCGGAGGCGGAAACCTCATGGTGCGCAATGCAGACGAAGCGACCATCAAGTCCACCCGAAAAATCATCCTGAAGGACGCGGGGTTTCAAATTGCCGTGCCGCAGCTTCCCGAACTGGAACGAACGCACGTCAAGCTTTTCCTGAACGACAAATCGCGCGGGGTCAC
This sequence comes from Polaromonas sp. P3_B4, assembly GCF_056402835.1. Classification (NCBI taxonomy): domain Bacteria; kingdom Pseudomonadati; phylum Pseudomonadota; class Betaproteobacteria; order Burkholderiales; family Comamonadaceae; genus Polaromonas; species Polaromonas sp. P3_B4. Next base: position 760,948 of record NZ_JBFUGQ010000001.1, on the reverse strand, counting down.
TGATCACTATGTGCTGCTTTCCCCGGGAGATCTGGCTCCCCCGATTGCCGCGATCGTGGTGACAGAGCTTCCTTCCAGCATGAGAAGCAACGCAAGCGGTCTGCGTGCTGCGGCCGACTTACAGGTCAAGTCATCCCGCGGCGCGCCGTTTTCCTTCTCCAGGTTGACCGGCCCGTTTGGTGAGTCCATTGAACTCCTGGTGCCCAACAGGATTGGCTCGCATTGCTTCCCGACGGCGGACTTTCAGGTTTCACCGGACGCCTCTGTACTGAACACGCTGGGCATCAGCAGGTTCTCGGTCATTGGAGACAAGCTGGTCGAATTTGCACTGATCATGCGAATCCCCAGCGGAACCAGCAAGGAAAAAGCGATTGCAGACGCAAGAAAGCTGATGGACAGCTACTGGACCTCGCTGAGTACCCTCCTCTGAGCTGGCGCCAGGGCATTCACCCGCCCGGCAAAGGTTTCTCGCAAACCATAAAATTCACTTCGCCCCGGCCATTTTGCCGGGGCAGCGTTCTCAGGGCGGGGTGAAATTCCCCACCGGCGGTGTTTGCAGGCAACTGCATCAGCCCGCGAGCGCCTGGTTGCCGTGCTTCATACGGCAACCAGGGTCAGCAGATTCGGTTCAACTCCGAAGCCGACGGTCACAGTCCGGATGAAAGAGAGCGCGATGCTGGCGGCTGTGCCGTGGGCGACGATGGCTGGTGCGGACTCTCCGCGCGGGCTTTTCGCGTGCCCATGGGCTGGCCGCAGGCTCGTGCGCCCTGATTCTGGTAACACCTGGCAAAGAGGATTCCATGAGTCAGACAGATATTTCCCCACCTTCGGCTTCCCGTTCGGGCGGCACACCCACCAAGGCACGTTTCGCCTTTATCCAGTCGTCCTGGCACGAAGACATCGTGGACCAGGGCCGCGGCGCCTTCCTGGCCGAGATGGCCCGGCAAGGCGTGGGCGCTGAATCCATCAACACGTTTGAAGTGCCCGGCGCGTTCGAGATTCCGCTCCACGCGAAAAAACTCGCACAGTCGGGCCGTTATGCAGGCGTGGTCTGCTGCGGGCTGGTGGTGGACGGTGGCATCTACCGTCACGAGTTTGTGGCCGATGCGGTGATCAGCGCGCTGATGGGTATCCAGCTGGAAACCGGCGTGCCGGTGTTTTCAGCGGTGCTGACGCCGCAGCATTTTCATGAGCATGACGAACACCGAAAATTCTTCACGGAACATTTCCTGAGCAAGGGCAAGGAAGTGGCGCAAGCCTGCCTGGAGACGGTGGCGGGCCTGAAAAAGCTTGATCTGCTCTTGGCAGCTTGATTGCTGAATAGCTGCTGACCAGACCGGTGAGCGCAGCATCTTGCTATTAAATCAATAGCTACTTGCGCCCGCCAGTTATGACCTTCAGTCAGTTTTACTCAACGCGGCTGATGCCGGTGGGTTTGAAGCCCAGATCGGCCGCCTTGCCCTTGCGCGCGCGCGCCGCACGGGCATTGTTCAGGCTGCGGATTTCCAGCGTTTCCTCACGCGCCTTGCCGCCGCGGCCAATGCCTTCAATCTTCACGCTGCGCGTGTAGGCGGCTGCACCGGCCAGGGTGTCCTTGGCTTCGAGGTCGATCAGCATCAGGCCGCGCCCGCCGGCGGCCTGCATCTTGAGTTCCGCGATTTCAAACGTCAGGATGCGGCCGCCCGTCGAGGCGCAAGCCACATGCGTGGCCGGCACCAAGGGCGCCGCTGCGCTGGTGAACGCGGCATGCGAAGGCCTGCAAATGGTTTCACCTTCAGCGCAGCTGATAAAGGCCTTGCCGGCTTTGAGGCGCGACGTCATGTTCTCGACCGTAGCGAGGAAGCCGTAGCCGCCGCTGGCGCTCAGCAGCAATGCGGCATTGGACGGGCCCGCAAAATAATGCACCAGCTGCGTGCCGGACTCCAGGTCGATCAGGGTGGTGAGCGGCTGGCCGTCGCCGCGCGCACCGGGCAGCAATGACACCGGCACCGAATAAATGCGGCCGCGTGAGCCGAAGGCCAGCAACGTGTCGATGGTGCGGCATTCGAAGGTGCCGTAAAGCCCGTCGCCCGCCTTGAAGGCGAAGCCTGCCGGGTCATGTCCGTGACCGTTGCGTGCGCGCACCCAGCCCTTGTCGCTGATGACCACGGTCACCGGCTCGTCGAGCACCTTGACTTCGAGCACGGCCTTTTTCTCGGCCTGGATCAGCGTGCGGCGCGCATCGGCGAATTGCTTGGCGTCGGCCTCGATTTCCTTGACCAGCAGGCGCTTGAGCGCCGCCGGGCTGCCCAGGATTTCCTCGAGCTTGCCCTGCTCTTCGCGCAGGTTTTTCAGGTCCTGCTCGATCTTGATGGCTTCAAGCCGTGCCAGTTGGCGCAGGCGGATTTCAAGAATGTCCTCGGCCTGGATTTCGCTGAGCTTGAAGCGCTCTATCAATGCGGGCTTGGGCTCTTCCGACTGGCGGATGATGGCGATCACCTCGTCGATGTTGAGCAGCACCAGTTGCCGCCCCTCGAGGATGTGGATGCGGGCCAGCACTTTGTCGAGCCGGTGCTGCGATCGTTTTTGCACCGTGGTCTGGCGGAACTCGATCCACTCCGTCAGCATCTGGCGCAGGTTTTTCTGCGTCGGCTTGCCGTCCAGCCCGACCATGGTCAGGTTGATGGGCGAGGAGCTTTCCAGGCTGGTGTTGGCCAGCAGGGTGTTGATGAGCTCGGACTGGCTGATCTTGCTCGTCTTGGGCTCGAACACCAGGCGCACGGCGGCGTCCTTGCTGGATTCGTCGCGCACCACGTCGAGCACGGCCAGGATGGTCTGCTTGAGCTGCACCTGGTCCTGGCTCAGGGCTTTTTTGCCGGCCTTGATTTTCGGATTGGTGAGCTCTTCGATTTCCTCGAGCACTCGCTGGGTGCTGACACCGGGCGGCAGTTCCTGCACCACCAGCTGCCATTGGCCGCGCGCGAGTTCTTCAATCTTCCAGCGGGCACGCACCTTGAGCGAGCCGCGGCCCGTGCTGTAGGCCGCCGCGATTTCCGCGCCGCTCGAGATGATCTGCCCACCGCCTGGGTAGTCGGGCCCGGCGATCAGCGCGTACAGCTCTTCGTCCGCATGCTTGGGCGTCTTGATGAGCGCCACGCAGGCATCGGCGACTTCGCGCAGGTTGTGACTGGGGATTTCAGTGGCCAGGCCCACGGCAATACCGCTGGCGCCGTTGAGCAGCGTGAAGGGCAAGCGTGCCGGCAACTGGCGCGGCTCTTCAAAGGAGCCGTCGTAGTTGGGCACAAAGTCGACCGTGCCTTCGTCAAGCTCGTCGAGCAGCAGCGTCGTGATGCGCGCCAGCCGAGCCTCGGTGTATCGCATGGCCGCTGCGCCGTCGCCGTCGCGGCTGCCGAAATTACCTTGTCCATCGACCAGCGGATAACGCTGGCTGAAGTCCTGCGCCATGCGCACCATCGCGTCGTACGCCGCCTGGTCGCCGTGCGGATGGTATTTGCCCAGCACGTCGCCGACAACGCGCGCGCTCTTGACAGGCTTGGCACCGCTCGCGCCATTCGCCCCGCCAAAACCCAGGCCCATGCGCGACATGCTGAAGAGGATGCGGCGCTGCACCGGCTTCTGGCCATCGCAAACGTCGGGCAAGGCACGGCCCTTGACGACGCTGAGGGCATATTCAAGGTAAGCCCGCTGCGCGTACGCGGCCAGGGAATCCTGGTCTGCGGGTTCGGGGATCGGGGCTACGGCGTCCGGTGTAAAGAGATCCATCTTGAGTTTGGCTTGGCGGGTAAGGTGGCGTGAGGCATGCCGGCACACGCGGGTGCGGCCGCCACAGGGTTACAAAAAAGGAAAGCTGTCTATCAGGCTGCCGGGCAGGACACAAGGCGCATTGTGACCTCAGTACGGCTCGGGCAAGGCCTCTGGCGTGGCGGTGGACACCACCGTGGGTGACACCATGTTGCCGCGGCCGGTGGCCCCGCCCATCATTTCCATGCGAACGCGGCCGCCGGACGCCATGCTGGGTGGCTTGAGGTGGTTATAGAGCTGCATCACGGTCTTGACGTAGTTTTTGGTTTCGGGATAGTTCGGAATCTTGTTGCCGGCACGCTGAACGGCGCCCTCGCCGGCGTTGTACGCAGCGATGGCCAGTTCGAGCTGGCCGGGAAACATGGCAATCAGATCACTGAGGTAGCTGGAGCCGGCCCGGATGTTGGTCTTGGGATCGGTGAGCCTTTTGTGGATGGTGGAATCCTTGGTGGCCCGTACGCCATAGCGCTCCGCTGTCGGCGGGATCAGCTGCATCAGCCCGACCGCACCCTTGGGCGAAACGGCCTGGGCGTTGAATCCGGACTCGGTGGCGATCAGTGCCTGCAGCAGCTCGTAGTCGATGCCATGTTTGGCGGAAGCCTCGCGCAGCAGGTGCTTGACGGCCTTGTAGTTGGGGGACACATCAAAGTAAGCAAGCAGCTTGGGCGGCGCTTTGGCCACACCGGTGGCCCGGTTGGCGCCGTTGCCGACGGCTTTGCCGCTTTTGGCAACGTTGTCGCCTGCGCTGAAACTTTCAACACCACGAAAGAAAAGCTCATAGCGCTCATCCAGCCGCACAGCCGAAAAATGCGCAATGCCATCTTTGTCCACGTAGCCCCAGATGTCGGCATGGGCAGATTGCTGCGACAGCAGCATTAGCAGGCTCAAAAAGAAACCCGGCCAGAGCCTGGGTTTGCCACTAAAAATTTTCATAAAAGAAATCCATTGTTGATTGCTCAACCATCCAGGCAAACCTGTCGGCCTCAGGCCGTCGGAACCACGAGGTCAGCTTGCAGGAACGGTAAAACATCAAGTTATTCATCGTCACGAGTCAGGACTTCAGTGTGAGCACAATTCTTAAAACGGCCCCACCAATCATGACAATCAGCAAAACCACCATTCCCCTGTAAAACCATTTCAGCGGCTTCAGGCGCTCATCCAGTGCACTCATGTTGTGCTTGAAAGCATTTACTTCTGCATTGGCCGCTGAACTCATCCGTTCGAGTTCAGCCTGCATTTGACGGTCAATTTCCGCCAGTCTTTTTTCATCAACAGGTCCCGACCGGTTCATTCGCTGCAGCTCGGCAAACAGCAGGTCACTCTTGCGGTTTGCCTCCCTGCGGAGTTCAGCAGCTTGCTCTCGCTGCTCCGCCACGTCAATTGCTTCAAGGTAGTTCCAGCCCTTGACCCTTCGCCCACCTGATTTGTCCGCGATGAACTGGACGGCCCGAACGACGAGCTCCGGGTCTCTTCCTAAAAAATCGCAACCAAACTCTACTACCGCAGGCTTCTCCCTTAATTTGGGACCCGTCCAATGAAGCGACCTCGGCACCAAGGCAGATTTCAGCTCGTTGAACGTCGCCGGATCAAGCGCCAACATCAAGATGGCTTTCTTTTGCCCCTTGACTTCAAACTGCTTAAGGTCGATACCGCGAATATGCTTCCAGGCGATAGCGGGCAAGCCGCAGAGCCTCAAGCCCAGCAAATCCGCCTTCAACGCGCTGCCGGATTGCCATGCGGCATAACCTGAAACAAACAAACTGCCAATGTACACAAACAATAGAACAGCAAAACTGCCCAGCAAGGCCACGGGAACCAACTTCCCTTCCTGCCAGGTCGCCCTTGCCAGCAAACCCGTTACCCCAAAAATCAGCAACAGCGCAACGACAAAACAGAGCCAGCGAAACCAGCGAAATGGCACGTCCAGCGCACTGTCGCTAAACAGCAGCGCCTCCAACGTGACCTCCTTCTCCGCCTGCTGCTTCTTTCTGGCGATGGCCTTCTCTGAAAAAATCGACAAACACAAACCACCTGCGGCAAGAGCGAAAGCAAAGCCGGAGGCCATGAATTCATGGCGCGCAAGTGCCACCGTCGCCCAGAATGCGGCAAGCACCAGTACCACGATGCCCATCACACGCGCAAACGACAGGAGAAGCCTCAAACGTCCACCTCGACGCTGTCACCGTGCAACTCCATCAGTTCGCGGCGCGCTGCGGCCTCGCCTTTGCCCATCAGCTTGGTGATGAGCGTCTCGGTTTGCAGAAAATCCTGGTTGCCCAATTGCACGGGCAACAGGCGGCGGGTGTCAGGATTGAGTGTGGTTTCCCATAATTGTTCCGCGCTCATCTCGCCCAGGCCCTTGAAGCGGCTGATGCTCCAGGCGCCTTCCTTCACGCCATCCTTGCGTAACTTGTCCAAAATGGCAATCAGCTCGCCTTCGTCCAGGGCATACACCTTGGATGCCGGCTTTTTGCCGCGGGCCGGCGCGTCCACCCGGAACAGCGGCGGCCGGGCGACATACACATTACCCGATTCGATCAATTTGGGGAAGTGGCGGAAAAAGAGGGTCAAAAGCAGCACCTGGATGTGCGAGCCGTCCACATCGGCGTCGCTCAGGATGCAGACCTTGCCGTAGCGCAGGCCGCTCAGGTCGGGCGTGTCATTGGGGCCGTGCGGATCGACGCCGATGGCGACCGCGATGTCGTGGATTTCGGTGTTGGCAAACAGGCGGTCGCGCTCGACCTCCCAGGTATTGAGCACCTTGCCGCGCAGCGGCAGGATGGCCTGGCTTTCCTTGTCGCGGCCCATCTTGGCGCTGCCGCCGGCCGAATCGCCTTCGACCAGGAAGACTTCGTTGTGCGCCAGGTCCCGGCTTTCGCAGTCGGTCAGCTTGCCGGGCAGCACGGCCACGCCGGAGCCTTTGCGTTTTTCGACCTTCTGGCCGGCTTTCTGCCGGGTTTGGGCGGCCTTGATGGCCAGTTCGGCCAGTTTGCGGCCGTAGTCGACGTGCTGATTAAGCCAGAGCTCCAGCGTCGGCCGCACAAAGCTCGACACCAGCCGTACCGCGTCGCGTGAATTGAGGCGTTCCTTGATCTGGCCCTGGAACTGCGGATCGAGCACTTTGGCGCTCAGGACATAGCTGGCACGGGCAAAAACGTCTTCGGGCAAGAGCTTGACCCCCTTGGGCAGCAGCGAATGCAGGTCGACAAAGCTCTTGACGGCATTGAAGAGGCCGTCGCGCAGGCCGCTTTCATGCGTGCCGCCGGCGCTGGTGGGAATCAGGTTGACGTAGCTTTCGCGCACCGGCTGGCCCTCTTCGGTGAAGGCCACGCACCACTGCGCGCCCTCGCCTTCGGCAAAACTCTCGTGCGAAGCGTCGGCAAAACCTTCGCCCTCAAACATCGGGATCACCGGGTCGCCGGTCAGGGTCTGCATCAGGTAGTCGCGCAGGCCGCCCTTGTAGAGCCAGGTCTGGACGTCTTTGGTTTTCTCGTTGGTCAGCGTCACCGTGACGCCGGGCATCAGCACCGCCTTGCTGCGCAGCAAGTGCGTGAGTTCAGCCATGGGCAGCGCGGCCGATTCAAAGTATTTGGCATCGGGCCAGGCGCGGACGGTGGTTCCGGTCTTGCGGTCGCCCTCGCCGTTTTTGCGCAGGTGCAGTTTCTCGGTCACGTCCCCGCCGGAGAACACCAGATGGGCGACCATACCTTCACGGTAGGAGGTGACTTCCAGGCGTTTGGACAGTGCATTCGTCACGCTCACGCCGACGCCGTGCAGGCCGCCCGAAAAGCTGTAGGCGCCGCCCTTGCCCTTGTCGAACTTGCCGCCGGCGTGCAGCCGGGTGTAGACGATCTCGATGACCGGCACCTTTTCTTCCGGGTGCAGGCCAAAGGGAACGCCCCGGCCATCGTCATCAACGCTCACCGATCCGTCGGTATGCAGCGTCACCTTGATCTTCTTGCCGTAGCCGGCCAGGGCCTCGTCGGCGGAGTTGTCCAGCACCTCCTGGATGATGTGCAGGGGGTTGTCGGTGCGGGTGTACATGCCCGGGCGCTGCTTGACGGGCTCCAGGCCCTTGAGCACGCGGATCGAGCCTTCGGAATATTCGGTGGGTAGTTTGTCAGCCATGGCAGATGAAAGAATTGCCGCAATTGTAGTCGGGGCCGCAAAAGTCACTGTACAAACATACAGCTCACCTGATTCATGGATGGGAACGAAGGACGGCCCCGGCAGTGTTTCGCCATTTTCGTTACAGTCGGCAAAGAGCCTCCCGGCCGCCTCAGGCCTTTCCTTTTTTCGCCACTCGAGGCGACTCGCCCATGACCACCGACACCAAAAAACTCTCCATGCTGCAGGTGCTGATCTGCGGCGCCACCATCGTCACGCTGTCCATGGGCATTCGCCACGGCTTTGGCCTCTGGCTGCAGCCCATCACGCAGGCGCAGGGCTGGACGCGCGAGACTTTTGCCTTTGCGCTGGCGGTGCAAAACCTGTCCTGGGGCGTGTTCGGCATCTTCGCCGGCATGGCGGCCGACCGCTTTGGCGCCTTCCGCGTGATCGTGGGCGGTGCTCTGCTTTACGGGCTGGGCCTGGTGGGCATGGCGCTGTCGCCCACCGGTTTCCTGTTCACCCTGACAGCCGGCGTGCTGATTGGCGCCGCACAGGCCGGAACCACGTATGCCGTGATTTACGGCGTGATCGGGCGCAATATTTCGGCCGACAAACGCTCGTGGGCCATGGGCGTGGCCGCGGCGGCGGGCTCATTCGGCCAGTTCCTGATGGTGCCGACCGAAGGTTTGCTGATCAGCAGCCTGGGCTGGAAAGAGGCTTTGCTGGTGCTGAGCGGCGCGGTGCTGCTGATTGCGCCGCTGGCATTGGGCCTGCGCGAAGGCGGTTTTACCGGCGGGCAGCCTGCCAAACGCGAGCAGACCATTCTTCAGGCGCTGCGCGAGGCTTTCAAGTACCCGAGCTTTCAATTGCTGATGGCGGGTTACTTTGTCTGCGGCTTCCAGGTGGTGTTCATCGGCGTGCACATGCCCAGCTACCTCAAGGACAAGGGCCTGTCTCCCCAGGTGGCCAGCTATGCGCTGGCGCTGATCGGCCTCTTTAATGTGTTCGGCACCTACATTGCGGGCTCGCTGGGTCAGAAAATCGCCAAACGCAAGATCCTGGCGACGATTTATCTCTCGCGCGCCATCGTGATCGCCGTGTTCCTGGCGGCACCGCTGAGCCCCTTGAGCGTTTACATCTTTGCCAGCCTGATGGGCCTGCTGTGGCTGTCGACCATCCCGCCGACCAACGCCGTCGTGGCGCAGATCTTCGGCATCCAGCACTTGTCGATGCTGGGCGGCTTTATCTTCTTCAGCCATCAGATCGGCTCCTTCCTGGGCGTCTGGCTGGGCGGCTATTTGTATGACCGCACGGGCAGCTACGACATCGTCTGGTACATCGCGATTGCATTGGGCGTGTTTGCCGCGCTGGTGAACCTGCCGGTGCGTGAATCACCGATTGCACGCGCGGCCGTGCCCCAAGGGGCCTGAGATGGCCAAAAGAATCGGCCTGTGGACGCTTGCGATCATCGCGTCGCTGGGGGTGTTTGCCCTCTACACACGGCCGGATTTCCTGTTCACACTCGCCAACCAGGTCTGGGCCTGCTTCTAGCGCAAGGCCCTTCCCAGGGGTTTTATGTGTGTTTTGGGCTGCGGCCCAATCAGGACGGGCGCAAGCAGCTATGAAAACAATAGTAATTACCGGAGCCTCTGACGGCATAGGCGCTGAAATGGCGCGGCAATTGGCCAAAACCCACGGCGCCGGCGTGGCGCTGGTGCTGGCCGCGCGCAATGAAGCACTGCTCAATGAGGTTGCGGGCCAATGCGCCGCCCATGGGGCGCTGACCCTGGCCGTCAAAACCGATGTGTCGCAAGAGGACCAATGCCGCCAGCTGGTGGCCGCCACCATCGGCCGGTTCGGGCAAATCGATGCCTTGATCAACAACGCAGGCATGTCGGCGCAAGCCCTTTTTGAAGACGTCAAGGCCCAGGACCTGGCCTGGTACGAACAGTTGATGCGCATCAACCTCTGGGGCAGCGTCTGGTGCACCCATGCCGCCTTGCCTTACTTAAAAGTGCGCCACGGCAGCATCGTGGCGGTCTCCAGCCTGGCGGGCCTGATCGGTGTGCCGGGCCGCACAGCCTACAGCGCCACCAAATTCGCCATGACGGGCTTCTTCGAGGCATTGCGCGCCGAGCTTAAAACGGCCGGTGTCAGCGTAACGACGGCCTACCCGGGCGTGGTCGCCACCCGCATCCGCCACCGCGGCTTCAACGCGGCCGGTGAGGCGGCCGGTGCCAGCGGCCTGAAGGAAGACGACGCCATGAGCGTGGAAGAATGCGCACGGCTCATCCTTGAGGGCATGGCGCGCCGGGAACGCGAGGTGGTCATGACGGCCAAGGGCAAGCTGGGCCGCTGGCTCAAGCTGATCGCGCCGGGCCGGGTCGAGGCGATGGCGCTCGCCGCGCTCAAAGATGACGTAAGACCATGAATACAGCCCCCACGCTTGTCACTCCGAGCCTGCGGCGCGCTGCCCCTGATCTCACTTATGGGGCGCATTTTTCCTTGGGGCGGCCCGGCGGAAAAATCCTATGACCGGTACCGCGCATGGCACGGAACCACCCTCCGCCTGGGTGCAGCGCTGGTCGCACCTGGTGCCTGAGCGCGGCGTAGTGCTGGACGTGGCCTGCGGCCATGGCCGTCATGCCCGCTGGTTTTATGAACGAAATCACCCTCTGGCCCTTGTGGATCTTGCGCAAGCAGCTATCGAATTCATAGCATCAGCTCTTCCCACGCGCCCCGCCCAAACCGTTGAAGCCGTGGTGGCCGACATTGAGGAAGGTCCCTGGCCTTTTGAAGGACGACAGTTTGAAGCCGTCATCGTCACCAATTACCTGTGGCGGCCGCTCCTGCCCACGCTGCTGGCCAGCCTGGCGCCGGGTGGCGTGCTGATTTACGAAACTTTTACGCAGGGCAATGAAACGGTAGGCAAACCCTCGCGCCCCGACTTTTTACTGCGTCCCGGTGAATTGCTGCAGGTCTGCCAGGGCCTGAAAGTGGTGGCCTTCGAGGAGGGTTTTGAGGAGCGTCCGCCACGCTTTGTCCAGCGCATCGCCGCCGTCCGCGACTCAGCCAGCACCGCGGGTTTATCCGCCCCCCTTCATACCGCGGAAGGGGGTCCACCCCGCTATAGACTGACCTAGGCTCTGGGTAGAATGCAGGATTGGCCTTTTCCGGGGCCGGCTTGAAGCTGTTCAGGCCGGAACACCCCAGATACCTGCATGGCCGCGAACGTTTACAAGCAGAGCATGAAACCCATTACTGGCAGCATCGTTGCACTGGCAACGCCCTTGCACGAAGACGGCAGCGTAGATTACCCCACCCTGCGCAAGCTGGTTGACTGGCACATTGCCGAAGGGACCGACTGCATCGGCGTGGTCGGCACCACCGGCGAATCCCCAACCGTCAATGTCGAAGAACATTGCGAAATCATCCGGGTGTCAGTTGAGCAGGCCAAAAAGCGCGTGCCGATCATGGCTGGCTGCGGTGCCAACTCAACGGCCGAAGCCATCGAATTGGCCAAATTTGCCAAAGGCGTTGGCGCGGACTGCCAGCTGCAGGTCGTCCCTTATTACAACAAGCCCACCCAGGAAGGCCAGTACCGGCACTTCAAGGCGATTGCGGAAGCGGTTGGCGACCTCCCCACCGTGCTTTACAACGTGCCCGGCCGCACCGTCGCCGATATGGCGCATGCCACCGTGCTGCGCCTGGCCCAGGTGCCCGGCATTGTCGGCATCAAGGAAGCCACCGGCAATATCGAGCGCGCCCAGTGGCTGATCAAGGAAGTGCCCAAGGGCTTTGCCGTGTATTCAGGCGACGACCCGACCGCGGTGGCGCTGATGCTTTGCGGCGGCCAGGGCAATGTCAGCGTGACGGCCAACGTCGCGCCCCGCCTCATGCACGAGCTGTGCGTGGCCGCCGTGGCCGGCGATGCCCGCCGCGCCATGGAGCTGCAACTTAAATTGCTGCCGCTGCATCGAAACCTGTTTGTCGAAGCCAACCCGATTCCCGTCAAGTGGGCCATGGCCCGGATGGGCCTTTGCGGCGGCACATTGCGCCTGCCCATGACACCGCTGGAAACATCGAACGAAGCCGCTGTGGAAAGCGCCCTGCGCATCTGCGGCCTGGTCTGATTTGCCTGATCTGATTTTTAAGGGAACCCAAGTGAAGATATTGCCAACACATCCTGCATTTTCCAAAGCCCGGAGCGCCGCAACCGTGTCTGCACTGGTTGCCCTCAGCCTGCTCGCCGGCTGCTCTTCCATCAGGGATGTGATGGAAGGCGAACGCGTCGACTACAAAAGCAGCGGCGCCAAAGCCCCTTCCCTGGCGATCCCTCCCGACCTGACACAACTCAGCCGCGAAACCCGTTATGTGGTGCCCGGTACGGCGGTGTCCGCCAGCAGCTACCAGGTTGGCCAGCCGACACAGGCCGTGCAGACAGCCGCAGTGACCGTGGGCGACGTTCGCATCGAACGCGCAGGAAGCCAGCGCTGGCTGGTGGTGAACCGGCCGGCAGACAAGCTCTGGACGCCCGTGCGCGATTTCTGGCTGGAGAGCGGCTTCCTGCTGTCCCAGGACCAGGAAAACCTCGGCATCATGGAAACCGATTACGCTGAAAACCGCGCCAAGCTCCCGCAGGATTTCATCCGCAACACTATCGGCAAAGTATTCGACAGCCTGTACTCCACAGGTGAACGCGACAAGTTCCGCACACGGCTGGAGCGCCGCCCTGATGGCGGCACCGAAATCTATGTCAGCCACCGCGGTATGGTCGAGGTGCTGACCGGCGTCAAGGCCGGCTCCACCGGCGGCGACAGCACCATGTGGCAACCCCGCCCTGCCGACCCGGAGCTGGAAGCCGAATTCCTGCGCCGCCTGATGGTCAAGCTGGGTGTCACGCAAGAGCAATCGAAGGCCCTGGTGGCCGCCGGTGCAGACAAACAAACCTCGCGGATCGCCACTGTCAACAGCCAGCCCGTCGTGCAGATCGACGAAGGCTTTGAACGTGCATGGCGCCGCGTCGGACTGGCACTGGACCGCACCGGGTTCACGGTTGAAGACCGCGACCGCAGCCAGGGAACCTACTTCGTGCGCTACGTCGAGCCCATCGTGAACAAAACCGAGCCCGGTTTCTTCAGCAAGCTGTTCAGCGGCTCGCCAGCCGCCGTGCCGCCGTTGAAGTACCGTATCGCCGTCAAGAGCCAGGGTGAAAGCACCACGGTGTCGGTCCTCAATGCCCAGGGTGCCCCTGAAGCATCGGCCAATGCCCAGCGCATCATCCAGGTGATTGCCGACGATCTGCGGTAAATCCCGGTTCGTGATCCTGTTCATCCCGACTGAAGATTCCATACCGGTGTGCTGAGGTTCAAAAGCCTGGGCAGTGGCAGTTCAGGCAATGCCACACTGGTTGAAGCGTCGGGGATCACGCCGCTTCGCATTCTTGTCGACTGCGGGTTGGGGCTCAAGCACCTGCTCTACAGGCTCGGTGAGGCGGGCCTGCAACCCGAAGACATCCACGCCGTGTTCATCACCCATGAGCACGGTGACCACATCGGCTGCGCGCGGTCACTGTCGCTTCGCTACCGGATCCCGGTCTGGATGAGCCATGGCACCCACGCAGGCATAGGGGCACCAGATTTTGACGGGTTGCTGCACAAGGCGCGCGACGGGAAAGCCATTGACCTCGGCGGCATGCAGCTGACGCCTTTTACGGTGCCCCACGATGCCCGGGAACCCTTGCAGCTCAGCTGCACCGATGGCTCGGCAAAGCTGGGAATCCTCACTGATCTCGGTCATGCCACTTCGCATGTACTGGAACACCTTGGGGGCTGCGACGCCCTGATGCTGGAGTGCAACCACGATTCCGACATGCTGGCCCAATCGTCCTATCCCGCATTCCTGAAGCGGCGGGTGGGCGGCCAATTTGGGCATCTTTCCAATACGGCCGCTGCGGATGTCGCCCGCGGCGTCATGCATCAGGGGCTACGCCACCTGGTGGCAGCCCATCTCAGCGCGCAAAACAACCGGCCGGAGCTGGTGCAAGCCCTGATGGCCGAGGCCCTGGGCTGTGGCGCAGAAGACATTATTGTGGCCAGGCCCGACGTCGGCACACGCTGGATCCATATCTGAGGAAGGGTCGTGGGCCCTGCAATGCGGGTGCATACCGGCCATCGCGGCAAACAAGCGCCCATAAAAAAAGCCGCCTCGCGGCGGCTTTTTTCGACTCGCTGAAGAATTACTTCGCAGCGCTGGCTGGAGCGGCGGTAGCAGCGGCAGCAGCGGCAGCAGCGTCAGCAGCAGGTGCCGATGCAGGTGCAGATGCGGCAGCGGCAGGAGCCGATGCGTCAGCAGCAGGGGCTGGAGCTGGTGCAGCAACTGGAGCTGGTGCTGGAGCTTCTTCTTTCTTGCCGCAAGCAGCCAGAGCAACAGCGGCAACGATAGCTGCCAAAACGAGTGACTTGTTCATTTTTACGATCCTTGATGATATTTAAGAAAACAATTTCCGGAAATTGCCAAAAGAAAACCCAAACCGGAATTCAAGTTATTTTTGACCGGGGAAAGGACTCGAGCTCTTTCTACCCAGCTTTAAATTATATGCCGGATATTACAAATGGGAACGCAAGCCGGAAAACCCTAAGCCAGCCTTTACAGGCCTGTAGCGCCCTCAGACGCACAAATGCCCGCCTTAAAGCCCCAGCGTGGTGGCGGGGAACGACGGCGAACTTTTCAGCAAACGCTCATTGATGCGCTCCCTCAACGCCACCCGCCTCGCAACCTCAGAGCCGGCAATGCCGGTGCAGCGCTGCACATCCAGCCGCTCAAAGACCCAGCCGGGGCCGAGCAAGGCGCTGGGCATATCGTCCGCCGCACCCGACGTATTGGCACGGCATTCCACAATGTGCGCCCAGGTACGCCGCCAGGTGACGAACCGGGCGTGCCGCCTGACCACTTCATCGTAGTTTTTGGCCAGCATCGTGAATTTCCGGCCCGTCATGGACCAATCATTCAGCGCCTGAACGACTGCACGTTCTCCCAGGGGCCAGTCTTCGAAATCGGGATCGCACACAATGATTTCACGCCACCCCTGTGCGGCTGCCGCTGAAAGCGACTTCCTGATCAACTCCGTGAAATCGCTGCGGCCGGTAAACCGGCCTTCCAGCAAGGCGGGCGGCAGGGCAGAACTGGTTTTTTCCGTATCCATAAAACGTCTCCAGGCTGTTTGGCAATCAGGTCAGTCGTCTTCCGCAGGCAGCGTCTGCCGCAACCAGCCCGCGTCGTGCCAGTCGCCCAGCAGCGCGATGGCAGATGCGCCAGCCTTGCGCAGCTCCCGGGGGGCCAGGCTGCGCTGGTCGGCCAGGCGGTGCATCAGGGCAGCATCGGCACCTTTGGCGCGATAGCTTTCGCCATTGATAAACACATGGTCGCTGTCATACATCATCCGCGTGCGTGTGTCGAGATGCACGCCGGCACTCCCCTGCCGCGCCGCATCGACATCCCACTCGCACTCCACCTCATCAAACCATACCGAAGGCTTGGGTTCGGTCATGTATTCGCCCAGGGCGCAAGCCACGGCCAGGGGATCTTTCAACGCGTCCAGAACCGCCTGGCCGGCGAAGGCCGTGAGCTCTGACGGCATGGCGGCCGGTGTTGGGGTTGCGGCCTGCCCCGCATCGCGGTACAGGCGGGGCCGTGCCTTGCGGCCGAGTTCTTCCGCGGCAGATTCATCACCCTCATGGCGATCGTCCTCAGTGAACTCGGCCAGGCGATGCAGCAGTTCCGCGGCAAGTTCCCCCTGTGCAGGCGACCTGAATCCGATGGAATATGTCATGCAATCTGCAGGTTTTCCGTCGGCCTGCAGCGACGCCTCGGCAATGCCGTCGTGGGCATAGCGCGGAGGCAGGTAGAGCATGTCGCCCGCTTCCAGTACAAACTCTTCCTCAGGAACAAAATTCTGGAGGATTTTCAGCGGCACGCCTTCCTGCAGCGTCAGGTCTTTCTGCCGCCCGATCTTCCATCGCCGCCGGCCGCTGGCCTGCAGCAGAAACACGTCATAGCTGTCAAAGTGCGGCCCAACGCCGCCGCCGGGCGTGGCAAACGAAATCATCAGGTCGTCGAGCCGGGCATCAGGCACAAAACGGAACTTCTGCAAAAGCGCATGCGCGCCGGCGTCATGCAGGTCCACCCCCTGCACCAGCAAGGTCCAGGCTTTCTGGCTCAGCGGCGGGAGGCTTCGCGCGGCAAAAGGCCCCTGTTTCATCCGCCATCCCTTGGGCTGCTGGACGATCAGCCGGGACTCGACTTGCTCACGCGACGCGAGCCTGAACAGTGCTGCGCGGCTGAGCACAGGTTGCAGCCCCGGCAGCGCCTGGCGGATGAGAAGCGGCTTTTTTTGCCAGTGCCGGCGCATGAATTGCGCCGGGCTCAGGCCGGCGAGGAGCTCTAGAGATTGATTTACATCCATGGGACAATTGTCGGATGAAAATCACCCCGCAATGCGTCGTAGCCCTGACATGGACGCTGAAAGACACTCTGGGCGATGTGCTGGACGAGCTGGACGAACCCATCGAGTTTTTACTCGGCGGCGATGATCTCCTCGCGAAGATCGAGGAGGCACTGCAAGGCCATGAAGCCGGAGAGAAGCTTGAGCTGCACCTTGAGCCCGAAAACGCCTTCGGTGACTACGACGAGAATCTGGTTTTCCTCGAACCCCGCAAGATTTTTCCAGCCGAACTGGAAGAAGGCATGACCTTCGACGGCATGGCCCTTCCGCCAGGAAGCAGCGGGCAAGCGCCTCATGATCATATTTACACCGTGACCGAGATCTACCCCGATCACGTCGTGCTCGATGGCAACCATCCCCTTGCGGGCATTGCCATCCGGTTGAACCTCAAGGTTGAAGCCGTGCGCGAAGCCAGCGAAGAGGAAATCGGCCAGGGCTCACTTGGTACCGGTTTTTTCAAACTTGAGCCGATCACACCGGGAAGTGGCACGCTGCACTGAGACGCGTGCAATTCCAGGCGTAAAAAAGCCGGCCCTTCCCTGCGGGAGTAGCCGGCTCTTCATATGCGGAGGAACCGCAGCTTTACATGACCCGGTTGATCTGGCCGTTTTCGATCTTTACGCGGTCTCCCACGCGAAGGTTGCCGTAGCTGGGCACGTCGTAGGCGCGTGAGCTGCCATTGTCCAGTTGCACGGAGACGCGATAGCTTTCACGAATGGTCGCATTGCGGTTCTTTTCAATGGCGTTGCCGGCCACTGCGCCGCCCACCGCACCCACCACGGTTGCAGCATCCTTGCCGCTGCCGCCACCGATCTGGTGACCCACCACAGCACCCGCCACACCGCCCAGGACAGCACCCACGCCAGAGCCGCGGCCCTTTTCCGTAGTCTGGATGGCTTCCACATTGATGACCCGTCCGTACTCAACATAAGCATTCTGCTGATTGGCGGGATAGGACGAAGAAGCGGGATAGGTTGAGGTGGTGGCCGGGTAGGACGAATCGCCGCTGGGGCTCATGGGCGCGCAAGCAGCCAAGCCCACCAGTGCCAGCACAGCGGAAGCCGAGGAAATAAAGCGGAATGTGTTTTGCATGAGTCTCTCCTGTTAATAAGTTCATGAGCTTCCCGGCCCCTGCCATCGGCTTCACGCTAGCGAGAAGCCGATACCAGGAGCGCGGAGACTCCCATGACCCATTAAGGGCACGCCGCAGCAAATACAAGGTGGGGATTAGAGCTGTCGCGGCGTGGGAGCCGTGTCGCAGGGGTTGTAGGAAAACACCCTCCCCTGACGCCTTTTGCCCGCCAGCGCCAGCCCTTCAGGCGGTCAGGCTTTGCCCGTGGAGCCGTACCCGCCTTCGCCACGCTCACTGGCGGGAAATTCCGCCACCACATTGAACTGCGCCTGCACCACCGGCACGATCATCAGCTGGGCGATCCGCTCCATCGGCTCAATGGTGAATGGCACATCGCTGCGGTTCCAGGCGCTGACCATCAGCTGCCCTTGGTAATCACTGTCGATCAGGCCGACCAGGTTGCCCAGCACGATGCCGTGCTTGTGGCCCAGCCCCGAGCGCGGCAGGATGAGCGCGGCATAGCCGGGGTTGTGCAGGTAGATCGCAATGCCGGTCGGTACCAGTTGCCACGCGTTGGCGGCCAGCGTCAGGGGCGCCTCCAGGCAGGCGCGCAGGTCCAGGCCGGCGCTGCCGGGCGTGGCGTAAGCAGGAAGGTTGTCCTGAAGGCGGGGGTCGAGAATCTTGACGTCGATGAGCATGAATTATTTTTTCTTCGGTTGTTGATTTTTTTGCGCCTCTTCGGCGGCCTGCCGGGCGAGCTCGCGCAGCCGCTGGACCAGCGCACCCGAGGAGTTGCGGTTGGCCTTGAAGACCACCCAGGCCCCATAGACCAGCAGCGCGGGCAAAAACAAAAAGCCCGCGCCGGGCAGCACTTCGGAGAGCGCCTGGGTAGCGATCCACAACACTACTACCCATCTAACGTGGCTGAGGAAGGACATGCCAGCCAAAGGCGCCAGCGCAGCCTTCACCGAAGGCGTGCCTGAACTCGCTGAAAACCGGGGGTTGGCGGAAACACCCGCCTGGGGTTTGAGCAAATCCTCACGCACTCCCGCAGCGGCATTGGCCCCCGTCAGGCGCTCCACGTAGCTGGCGAAATCACCGTCAGGCGGTGTGTCCGAGGGGTGATTCATGGTGCAGCCGCCTTTCCGTGCGATGGCCCGGCCGCCATCCGGGCGGCGATCTCCTGCACCAGACGGCGCGCCAGCGAGAGCTTGGAAGCCCTGGGCAGCGCGGTGCTACCCTCCGCATCTACCAGCAGCAACGCGTTGTGGTCCTGACCGAAAGTGTCGGGGCCGATGTTTCCGACCAGCAGCGGCACTTTTTTGCGCAGGCGCTTGGCCCCGGCGTTGTCGGCCAGGTCATGGCTTTCAGCGGCAAAACCCACGCAGAATAACCGGCCGGCCTGGGCGGCGGGTGACTGGGCGACAGTGGCCAGGATGTCCGTGTTTTCGGTAAACACCAGCTGCGGCGTCTGGCCGGAGCCGTCTTTCTTGATCTTCTGCGTTGAAGGCGCGGCCGGCCGCCAGTCAGCGACAGCCGCAGTTGCTATAAAAATAGTAGCTGCTTGCGCACGCCCTGTAACGGCTTCAAGCATATTTTGTGCAGATTTGACGTCAATGCGATTGACCCCGCGTGGCGTTGACAGCCCGACCGGGCCCGCAACAAGAGTGACCTCTGCTCCTGCTTCGTGCGCCGCCCGCGCAATGGCGAAACCCATTTTCCCGCTCGACAGGTTGGTGATGCCGCGCACGGGATCTATGGCCTCATAGGTCGGTCCGGCCGTGACCAGCACATGCTGCCCGGCCAGGACCTTGGGCGCAAAGAAGGCAATCAGGTCTTCGAGGATCTGCTCAGGCTCCAGCATGCGTCCGTCGCCGGTCTCACCGCAGGCCTGAAAACCACTACCCACGCCCAGCACCGTGGCACCATCACCGGCCAGTTGGACAAAATTGCGTTGGGTCGCCGGGTGCGCATACATCTCGCGGTTCATGGCCGGCGCCACCAGCAGCGGCACGTTGTCGATGGGCCGGGCCAGGCACATCAGGCTGAGCAGGTCGTCGGCACGCCCATGAAGCAGCTTGGCCATGAAATCGGCGCTCATGGGCGCAACCAGGATCGCATCGGATTCGCGCGACAGGTTGATGTGCGCCATGTTGTTCGCTTCACGGCTGTCCCACTGGCTGGTGTAGACCGGCCGTCCGCTCAGGGCCTGCATGGTGACGGGCGTGATGAACTGCTCGGCAGCTTCGGTCATGACTACCTGCACCGTGGCACCCGCCTTGATCAGCGCCCGGCACAGTTCAGCGGCCTTGTAGCATGCAATGCCACCCGACAGGCCCAGCACGATGTGTCTGCCGGCCAAGTCCAGGGCTTCATTGCCGTCCGGGCCGCTTCCCATGGGATTCACTTGATTCGTCATGTTCCGCAATGTATCTCAGTTGGAGGAAAGGCCCCCACGCTTTTCGCTTCGCGTAATGCGCTGCCCCCCGAGGGAGCGCTGCGCCTGCGGCCCGGCTAAGCCGGTTCCGCGGCCCCGGCTTGCTTGGTCAACACCGGCCAGCCTTACGTGGGCTGCGAGCCACCGTGCAAGCCCGAACAGCTGTGGGCTGAAATTCAGTATCCCCTGCAAGAAGTAACCCGGCGGGCAACCCGTATAATCTCCGTTTACCACCTCTACGAACTTGCGGTTCGTACCTGACATGACCAAATTTGTCTTCGTCACCGGCGGTGTGGTGTCTTCCCTGGGCAAGGGAATCGCCTCAGCCTCCTTAGCTGCGATCCTCGAATCGCGAGGCCTCAAAGTCACTTTAATCAAGCTCGATCCCTACCTGAATGTGGATCCGGGCACCATGTCGCCCTTCCAGCATGGCGAAGTTTTTGTGACCGACGACGGCGCCGAGACCGACCTGGATCTCGGCCACTATGAGCGTTTCATCGAAACGCGCATGCGCAAGGCCAACAACTTCACCACCGGCCAGATCTACAAAAGCGTGCTTGAGAAAGAACGCCGTGGCGACTACCTGGGCAAGACCGTGCAGGTCATCCCGCACGTCACCAACGAAATCCAGGAATTCGTCAAGCGCGGCGCCGGCTACGAGACGGCTGATGCGGTCGACGTGGCCATCGTCGAAATCGGCGGCACCGTCGGCGACATCGAGTCCCTGCCCTTTCTTGAAGCCGTGCGCCAGATGAGCCTGCGCCTGGGCGCCAACAACACCGCCTTCGTTCACCTGAGCTACGTGCCCTGGATCGCCGCCGCCGGCGAGCTCAAGACCAAGCCGACCCAGCACACCGCCAAGCAACTGCGTGAAATCGGCATCCAGGCCGACGTGCTGCTGTGCCGTGCCGACCGCCGCATTCCCAACGAAGAGCGCGAAAAAATCTCGCTGTTCTCCAACGTTCCCGAGTGGGGCGTGATCTCGATGTGGGACGTCGACACCATTTACAAAGTGCCCCGCATGCTGCACGAACAGGGCCTGGACGGCCTGATCTGCGACAAGCTACGCCTGAACACGCCACCGGCCAACCTCAAGCGCTGGGACGACCTGGTCTACGAGACCGAGCATCCGCAGACCGAAGTGCACATCGCCATGGTCGGCAAGTACGTAGACCTTTCAGACAGCTACAAGTCGCTTAACGAAGCCCTGCGCCACGCCGGCATGAAGAACCACGCCAAGGTGGTCATCGAGTATGTCGACTCCGAAACCATCACGCAGGACAATGTCTCGCGCCTGGCGCGCTTTGACGGCATCCTGGTGCCCGGCGGCTTCGGCATACGCGGCGTCGAAGGCAAGATCTGCGCGGCCCGCTTCGCCCGCGAGCAAAAGATGCCTTACCTTGGCATCTGCCTGGGCATGCAGGTAGCGACCATCGAATTCGCGCGCCATGTGGCTGGCCTGAAGGACGCCAACAGCACCGAGTTCGACCCCGCCACACCGCACCCCGTGATCGCGCTGATCACCGAGTGGAAAGACGCCGACGGCACGATCAAGACACGCAATGCCAAATCCGACCTGGGCGGCACCATGCGCCTGGGCGCGCAAAGCTCGGACGTCGCAGCCGGCACGCTGGCCCACAAAATTTATGGTGACGTGGTGACAGAACGCCACCGCCACCGCTATGAAGCCAACGTCAACTACCTCGATGCCCTGCGTGCGTCGGGCCTGGTCATCTCCGCGCTAACGCAGCGCGAGCAACTCACCGAAATCGTCGAGCTGCCGCAAGACGTCCACCCCTGGTTTGTCGGCGTGCAGTTCCACCCCGAGTTCAAGTCCACGCCTTGGGATGGCCACCCGCTGTTCAATGCCTATATTGCGGCCGTACTCCAACAGCGCGCCACGGCAGGCCAGGACCCGAAAGCTGCCGCCAAGCCCCTCAAGGCGGTAGCCTGACCATGAAACTCTGCGGATTCGACATTGGCCTGAACCAACCCTTCTTCCTCATCGCCGGCCCCTGCGTGGTGGAGTCCGAGCAATTGCAGATGGACACCGCCGGTACGCTCAAGGAAATCACTTCCTCGCTGGGTATTCCCTTCATCTTCAAGAGCAGTTTCGACAAGGCCAATCGCACCAGCGAGACGGCCTTTCGTGGACTGGGCACGGAAAAAGGACTGGAGATCCTGGCCAAGGTCAAAAAGGAAATTGGCGTGCCGGTGCTGACCGACATCCATTCCGAAGACCAGATCGCCCAGGTCGCCAAGGTCGTCGATGTGCTGCAAACGCCGGCCCTGCTGTGCCGCCAGACCGACTTCATCCACGCCGTCGCGCTGTCCGGCCTGCCGGTCAATATCAAGAAGGGCCAATTCATGGCCCCGGGCGACATGAAGAACGTCATCACCAAGGCGCGCGCGGCCGTCAAGGCGGCCGGTCTGCCGGAAGACAACTTCATGGCCTGCGAACGCGGCGCCAGCTTTGGCTACAACAATCTGGTCAGCGACATGCGCAGCCTGGCCATCATGCGGGAGACCAACGCGCCGGTCGTGTTTGACGCGACCCACTCGGTGCAGCTGCCCGGCGGCCAAGGCACCAGCAGCGGTGGCGTACGCGAGATGGTGCCGGTGCTGGCGCGTGCCGCAGTGGCCGTCGGCGTCTCTGGCCTGTTCATGGAAACCCACCCGGACCCGGCCAAAGCCCTGTGCGACGGTCCCAACGCTGTGCCACTCAAGCACATGAAGGCGCTGCTGGAAACACTGTTCGAGCTGGATCGTGTCACCAAGAAAAACGGCTTCCTCGAAAACAACTTCAGCGCCTGAGCCAGCGATCCATCCCGGAAACCTACACAAGCCATGACATTCGCCTACATCATTGTCGACATGAAGATCACCGACCCCGAGCAGTACAAGCAGTACATGGCGGCCGCGCCTGCCGCGGTTGCGGCCGCTGGGGGCGAATACCTGGTGCGCGGTGGCAAGTTTGAGGCGCTGGAAGGCACCTGGCAACCTGCACGCGTCGCCATGCTGCGCTTTCCCAGCTACGAAAAGGCCAAGGCCTTTTATGACGACGAAATGTACCGCGCCGCGCGTGCCAAGCGTGCTGGCGCCACCGAGTTTTTCAATATGGTCCTGGTCGAAGGCGTTGCCGCCCCGGTCTGATCCCCTCTCTACAAAAAAAGGAACCTAATGAGCGCAATTGTTGATATCGTCGGCCGCGAAATTCTCGACAGCCGTGGCAACCCTACCGTTGAGTGCGACGTGCTGCTGGAGTCCGGCGTCATGGGCCGTGCTGCAGTGCCTTCGGGCGCGTCCACCGGTTCGCGTGAAGCCATTGAGTTGCGCGACGGCGACAAGTCGCGCTACCTCGGCAAAGGCGTGCTCAAGGCCGTCGAACACATCAACACCGAAATCTCCGAAGCCGTGCTGGGCCTGGACGCCAGCGAACAGGCCTTCCTGGACCGCACGCTGATTGACCTGGACGGTACCGACAACAAATCGCGCCTGGGCGCCAACGCCACGCTGGCCGTCAGCATGGCCGTGGCACGCGCAGCAGCTGAAGAAGCCGGCCTGCCCCTGTACCGCTACTTCGGCGGCAGCGGTGCCATGCAGATGCCCGTGCCCATGATGAACGTCGTCAACGGCGGCGCGCATGCCAACAACAACCTGGACCTGCAGGAACTGATGATCATTCCCGTGGGCGCACCAAGCTTTCGCG
This sequence comes from Polaromonas sp. P3_B4, assembly GCF_056402835.1. Lineage (NCBI taxonomy): Bacteria > Pseudomonadati > Pseudomonadota > Betaproteobacteria > Burkholderiales > Comamonadaceae > Polaromonas > Polaromonas sp. P3_B4. Next base: position 737,316 of record NZ_JBFUGQ010000001.1, on the reverse strand, counting down.
AGGCCGTGCGCTACGGTGCTGAAGTGTTTCATGCGCTCAAGAAAATCCTGCACGACAAGGGCATGAGTGTGGCCGTCGGCGACGAAGGCGGCTTTGCACCCAATGTGGCCAACCATGAATCGGCCATCCAGATGATCCTGGAGGCCATCGACGCCGCTGGTTATGTGGCCGGCGAACAAATTGCCCTGGGCCTCGATTGCGCAGCGTCGGAGTTCTACAAGGACGGCAAATACGTCCTGGGCGCAGAAGGCCTGAGCCTGGACGCCACCGAATGGACCAACATCCTGGCAACCTGGGTCGACAAATACCCCATCATCAGCATCGAAGACGGTATGGCCGAAGGCGACTGGGACGGCTGGAAGACCCTGACCGAACGCCTGGGCAAAAAGGTGCAGCTGGTCGGCGACGACCTGTTCGTCACCAACACCAAGATCCTCAAGGAAGGCATCGACAAGCAGATTGCCAACTCCATCCTGATCAAGATCAACCAGATCGGCACGCTGACCGAGACCTTTGCCGCCATCGAGATGGCCAAGCGCGCCGGCTACACCGCCGTCATCAGCCATCGTTCGGGCGAAACCGAAGACTCCACGATTGCCGACATCGCCGTGGGCACCAATGCGGGCCAGATCAAGACCGGTTCACTCTCGCGCTCGGACCGCATGGCCAAGTACAACCAGCTGCTGCGCATCGAAGAAGACCTGGGTGACATCGCCACCTATCCGGGCCGCGCGGCCTTTTATAACCTCCGGTAAATGGCCCCCACGCTCGTCGCTTCGCGTACTTCGCTGCCCCCCGGGGGGGCGCGTTTTTTCTTGGGGCGGCCCGGCGAAAAGTCAGCCCCCACGCTCGTCGCTTCGCGTACTTCGCTGCCCCCCGAGGGGGCGCGTTTTTTCTTGGGGCGGCCCGGCGAAAAAACCTTGTCCTTTAATCATCACCCTCAAGCATAGGCATGGGAAACCGACTCGTCCCCGCCATCCTGATTGCGCTGCTAGCCATATTCCACGCGCAACTCTGGATCGGCCGGGGCAGCATTCCCAGCGTGCGCGACATGCAGCACCGGCTGACCGAGCAGCTCGCCAAAAACGTTCAGGCGCAGGCTGCCAATGACCAGCTCGCTGCAGAAGTCCGAGACCTGAAGGAGGGGCTCGAAATGGTCGAAGAAAAAGCCCGGATCGAACTCGGAATGGTCAAGCCGAATGAAATCTTCGTGCAGGTGACCAAGTAAGCCCTGGGTATCCAGCCTGCGAAAGTACCCGTGCTGAAAATTGCCGTTACCGGCGCTCCACTTACCGGAAAGAGACAGCTTGCCGCTGCGCTGGACTGCGCCCTGAAAATCTCGGGGCACGAAGCCACCGTAGCCGTGACCGATGCCGCGTCCCTTCCTGCCGACCTCCCCAGCTTTGGGCTGACGCTGCTCATGGGACTGGAAGAAGTGCAGGCGGCAACAACGGCCGATGAACGCCGGCAACTTCAACACAGCGCCGACCAGTCGATTCGTGCAACCCTGTCGCACGCGGGCATTCCCTATCGCGTGATGTACGGGACCGCAGAGCAGCGCCTTGCCCGGGCGCTGGAGGCCGCGCAAAGTCTGCGGCCCCGTGCCCCGACTTTCACCCGAAGCACGCCCGGCGCGACAGCAAGCCCCCAAAAAAGCAGGAAGGCCTGGGTGTGGGTCTGCGAAAAGTGCAGCGATCCTGCTTGTGAGCACCGCCTGCTCAGCGACCTGCTGGCGGAGCGCGCTGCAGCAACCGCTTGAAGCATTGCCCTGCCGCAGCGCGGCCGACGAAACTATTGCACGGTGGACGTGGGTGGCTGGTGGTTGGTCTGGCTGGTGAAAAGCTGCGCCGCATCCACCGGGTCAAATTCATACTGTGCGCCGCAAAATTCGCACCCAACCGCGACCTTGCCACGTTCGGAAATGATGCTTTCGATTTCGTCTGTACCCAGGCTGCGCAGCATGTTGCCCACACGGTCGCGCGAACAGCTGCAGGCAAAACTGGGGGTGGCGGGTTCAAACCGGGTGACCTGCTCTTCCCAGAAAAGGCGGCGCAGGATCGTGTCGGCATCGAGAGTTAAAAGCTCTTCGCGCTTGAGCGTGCCGGCCAGCATGGCAATACGTTTGTAGTCTTCATTGACGCCGATCTGGTCTTCGTTGGCGTCCCGGTCGATCTGGCCTTCAAGGTTCCCCTGGCCTTTGACCGGCAGCCGCTGGATCAGCAGGCCGGTAGCCACCTTGCCGTCGGCTGCCAGAATCAGTTTGGTGTCGAGCTGCTCACTTTGCAGCATGTAATGCTCAAGCACTTCCGCCAGGTTCTCAATCTTCTCGCGCTGATCGCCAAAAAGCGGCACCACACCCTGGTAGGCCTGCTGCCCCGGCAACTTGTCCTTGGGGTCCAGCGTGATCGCGCAGCGCCCCTGATTGCTCACGTTGACCAGCTGGCTCAGCGAACTGCCCGCATCGACCGTACCCGTCACCGTGGCGGTGGCGCGCAAGCTCAGGTCGGGCTGAACCTCGGCCACGGCCAGCTTGACCGGGCCGTCGCCGAAGATCTGAAGAATGAGCGCACCATTGAACTTGATGTTGCTCTGCATCAGCGCGCCGGCGGCCGTCATTTCGCCCAACAGCTGCATGACCTCGGCCGGGTAGCCGCCGGCCGCCTGTCTGCGCTTGAGGATTTCCTGCCAGGAATCGGTCAGGCGAACCAGCATGCCGCGAACCGGCAGGCCTTCAAAGATGAATTTATGCAACTCAGACATTGGGCCCCCACGGTCGCTCACTGCGTGTAGCTCCCTGCCCCCCGAGGGGGCCGCTCCGCCTGCAGCCCGGCAAAGCCGGTTCTGCGGCTCCTGCTTGCATAAGAGCGCCGGTTTTGGCACTCGGCTTGTAGTGTTTTGGTTTGGTCATCTTGGGTGTTTAGGCAATCTTTTTAAGCCCGGCCTTGTAGCGCTGGGCATTTTCTATATAGTGCTTCGCGATCATTTTTAAACCCTCGATCTGCTCGGGGGAAAGCTGCCTTACCGCTTTGGCGGGGCTGCCGATGATCAGGGAGCCGTCCGGGAATTCCTTGCCTTCGGTGACCACGGAGCCCGCCCCGACCAGGCAGTTCTTGCCGATCTTTGCGTGATTGAGCACAACCGCCTGGATGCCGATCAGCGAACCATCGCCGATGGTACAGCCGTGCAGCATGACCTGGTGGCCCACCGTGACGTCTTCCCCGAGGGTAAGGGGCACGCCCATGTCGGCATGCAGCACGCTGTTGTCCTGGACATTGGTGCCCCGGCCCACCGTGATGGTTTCGGTGTCGCCCCGGATCACCACGCCAAACCAGACGCTGCAGTCTTCGCCAAGCCGCACATCGCCGATCACCTGGGCGTTGTCGGCCACCCAGGCAGACGCAGGAACGGTGGGGGTCAGCTTGTCCAATTGATAAATAGCCATGCGTTCTCACTCAAAATTAAAGCCAAAGGCCACAAACGGGAAAGAGCGTGGCGGCTATGCACCGATTGTAAGGAGGCAGCTTCCCCTGTCATTCAGCGTACACCGCCGGCAACCAATCCCGGCATCCCGAGGTATCAACGACAATGGATTCATGACGGATCTACTGGCCCCTGCAGAACTGCGCCAGCAAGCGCTGCAGGCCCTTCTCACCAAAAATCCAGAGCAAAAAGTGCGCCTGGCCCAACAGGCGCAAGCGCAAGCAGCTACTGTTTTGATAGCAAAGGAGCTGGCGATTCCTGCGCCGCCGGGTCTGCCCGGATGCCCGGAACGGCCGGAACTGCGCTCTCACCTGGATGTACCCAAGCGCTCACCTTTCACACACGAGGGGTTGGCGGCCCTGCTTCATGCCGTCACGCACATCGAGTTCAATGCCATCAACCTCGCCCTGGACGCCATCTGGCGTTTTGCCGGCATGCCGCGGGCCTACTACCTGGACTGGCGGCAGGTAGCCGCCGAAGAAGCCCACCATTTCAGCCTGCTGCGCGCCCATCTCCAGGCCATGGGTTACGACTACGGCGATTTCCCATCGCACACAGGGCTATGGGACATGACCGCCAAAACCGAAGGCGACGTGCTGGCGCGCATGGCGCTGGTGCCGCGCACCCTGGAGGCCCGCGGCCTGGACGCCACCCCACCCATGCAGGCCAAGCTGCGCAAGGTCGGCACGCCGGACGCGCTGCGAGCCGTGGACATCCTGGACATCATCCTGCGCGACGAAATCGGCCACGTCGCCATCGGCAACCGCTGGTACCGCTACCTGTGCGCCCAGCGGGGCCTGGATCCGGTGGCGACCTACCCGGTGCTGGCCAGGCAGTATGGGGCGCCTCGCCTGAAGGGCCCGCTGAACCTGGACGCCCGCCGGCGGGCTGGTTTTGACGAGGCGGAACTGGCGCTTCTGGTCTAGCAACAGGTTCCAGGACGCGGCGAATTCCTACACATACAGTCACGGCAGGGATTTTCGAACAGCGCTAGACTGCAAAACTCTTGAAAAGGAGTTTGCGCATGATCCGGCATCTCGTTCCAGACATCCCTTCGCAAATGCCGGGCTTGCCCGCGGACATCGCCTTGCAGCTGCCGCAGGGCCAGCGTCTCGGAGAGCCTAACGCCCCCGTCAAGCTCGCGTTTTCGCACTGGTCTTCCATCGCCCGCCTCAAGGCCGGCCAGATCGGCGCCCTGGCAGAGGACTACGTCGAAGGCAAACTCCAGCTCGAGGGCGCCATGCGCGACGTGATGCGCGCCGTCACCAAACTGCTGCCCGGCAACCCGGTGCAAAGCGACACCGGCTGGTGGTCCGGCCTGCTGCACCGCGCCAAGTCCCTGGCCGCCCACACCCAAAGCCGGGATGCAGCGCAAATCCAGTTCCACTATGACGTGTCCGACGCCTTCTATGCGCTCTGGCTCGACCCTCGGCGGGTGTATTCATGCGCCTACTACAGCGACAACGCCATGACATTGGCCCAGGCCCAGGAAGCCAAGCTCGACCACATCTGCCGCAAGCTCATGCTCAAGCCCGGCGAACGTTTCCTGGACATTGGCGCCGGCTGGGGTGCGTTGCTGATGTGGGCGGCCGAACATTACGGCGTCGATGCCACCGGCATCACCCTGTCGAAAAACCAGCACGCGCACGTGCAGCGGCTGATTCAGGAAAAAGGCCTGGAGGGGCACGTGCGCATGGAGCTGCGCGACTACCGCGACATGCCGGAAGACCAGCCCTTCGACAAGATCTCGTCCGTGGGCATGTTTGAGCATGTGGGCCATGCCAACATGACGGCCTACTTCCAGAAGATCATGCGCCTGCTGGCCCCGGGCGGGCTGGTCATGAACCACGGCATCACGGCCGGCGGCCTGGAAAACCGCCAGCTCGGCGCCGGCATGGGCGAATTCATCGAAAAGTACATCTTCCCCGGCGGTGAGCTGATGCACGTCAGCGCCGTGCTGGAGCACATGTCACGCGCAGGCCTGGAGATGGTGGACACCGAAAACCTGCGCCCCCACTATGCACGCACGCTGTGGAACTGGTCGGACGCCCTGGAGGCCAGGCTGGACGACGCGCGTCAGGTACTGGCCGCAGACGGCGGCGCCGAACGCGCGGAGAAGACTTTGCGCGCCTACCGCCTCTACCTGGCAGGCAGCGCAATGAGCTTTGAGCAAGGCTGGATCTCGCTGCACCAGATGCTGGCGGCGCGGCCCTCAGGTGATGTGCACAACACACCGGTCACCGGCGCCCAGTCTAGCTACCCGTTCAACCGGGACTACATGTACACCCCCGTCCAGGCTCACTCCGTGTAGCCTGTTCCCCCCTTGCAGGGGGCGGCGCCGGGGGCCGGCGAAACCGAAAAATCGGCACACCCCTATCGGGCTCACTTCGTGTAGCCCTTTTCCCCTTGCAGGGGACGGTGCCTGCGGCCCGGCAAAGCCGGTTCCGCGGCACCTGCTGGTGAAATACCTCTCTACTCGATTACGCCCGCGGAACTATTCATGCCAGCATGAGCGCCGGAACCGGCTTTGCCGGGCCGTAGGGTGGGCGGCCCCTCGGGGGCAGCGAGTTACGCAGCGAACGACCGTGGGGCTCTACTACCCCCTGGGGTGGTGCTGCGCATGCAGCGCTTTGAGCCGTTCACGCGCCACATGGGTGTAAATCGTCGTGGTGGAAATATCGGCATGGCCCAAAAGCATCTGCACCGCGCGCAGGTCGGCGCCGTGGTTCAGCAAATGCGTGGCAAATGCATGGCGCAAGGTGTGCGGAGACAGCGGCGAGTTGATGCCGGCAAGCCGCGCATATTTTTTCACCAGCATCCAGAACATCACGCGGCTCATTCCCTTGCCGTGGCCGGTGACAAACAGGTCGTCGGTCTGCTGCCCGCCCAGGATGGCCGGCCGCGCGTCTGCCAGGTATTTCACAATCCATTCCCGTGCCACCTGGCCGAAGGGCACCAGCCGTTCCTTGCTGCCTTTGCCCATGACGCGAAGCACCCCTTCGTTCAGTCCCACATGAAATGTCTTGAGGCCCACCAGCTCGCTTACGCGCAGGCCGCTGGCGTACAACAGTTCCAGCATGGCGCGGTCGCGCTGGCCCAGCGGCGTGCCGTCGTCGGGTGCGGCCAGCAGGGCTTCAACCTGGGCTTCGCTCATGACTTTGGGCACCCGAAGCGCCTGCTTTGCCGACTGGAGTTTGAGCGTCGGGTCTGCAGCAATCAGGTGCTCGCGTAATGCCCAGCGAAAATAGCGCTTGAACACCGTCAGGCGCCGGTTGGCGGATGTTGCCTTGGTCGCAGCGTGCCGGGCCGAAAAGTAGCGGTTGAGATCGGCCTCCGCCGTCTCGTCAAGTTTTCGCCCTCCCTGCTCCCTGGCAGCCAACCATCCGGCGTAGAGCGACAAGTCGCGGCGGTAAGCCGCCAGGGTGTTTTTGGACAGCCCGTCTTCCAGCCACAAGGCGTCAATAAACCCATCAATACTGGACTGGCTTTCTGGCTGCATGGGGTGACCATAACAAAAAAGCCGCCGCACATTTGAATGCGCGGCGGCTTACGGGTAGCTTTGCTTCCGGTCAGCCCGGCTTCAAAGTTCTATTCGAGCTTGAGCTTGGCCGAGTCGACCACTTTTCTATAGACATCAAATTCGGCCTTGATCTGCGCCGTGAACTGCTCGGGCGTATTCGCAATGATCAGGGAGCCGGTGTCTTCGATCCGTTTGCGTATCGCCGGATCTTCCAGCGATTTCTTCACCCCGGCGCTGACCTTGTCGACCACGTCCTTTGGCAAGCCTTTCGGGCCGATGATGCCGTAATAGGCCATGCGGTTCACAGGCTCCAGGCCGACTTCCTTGAAAGTGGGTACATCCGGCAGCACAGCCAGGCGCTGGGGCGCGGCCACCACAATGGGGATCAGGCGCTTTTGCTGGATGAACGGCAGGGCCGATGGAAGGTTGTCAAAAATCATGGGCACCTGCCCGGCCACGGTGTCGTTCAGGGCCGGACCCGCGCCGCGGTAGGGGATGTGCGTCACGAAAGTACCCGACATGCTCTTGAAGAGCTCCATCTGCAGGTGACCGATGCCACCGGTGCCCGAGGATGAATAGGAATACTTGCCGGGGTTCTTTTTGAGCTCAGCCACAAACTCCTTGTAGTTGCGCGCCGGAAAGCTCGGGTGTACCGCAATGATGTTGGGCGTTGCGGCGATGTTGATGATGGGCGTGAAGTCCGTCAGCGTGTTGTACGGGATCTTGGGGTTGATGGCCGGATTGGCCGCGGTGGTGGACACCGTGGCCACGCCCAACGCATAACCATCGGGAACGGCGCGCGATGTCTCAAGTGCGCCCACCACGCCGCCGCCGCCGGCCCGATTTTCGACGATCACGCTCTGGCCCAAGGCCTTGCCCAGTGGCTCGGAGATGACGCGGGCGACGATATCAGTGGTGCCACCCGGTGCAAACGGCACCACGAGCTTGACCACCTTGTTGGGATAACCCTGTGCCAATGCGGGGCCTGCGGCGGCGCCCAGCGCAAGCGCGGACACCACGGAATAGGCAAACAGATAACGACGTTGCATGTTCAGTCCTTCAATAAAAACAGCAGAAATGGTAATCGCAACATTCATGCCCCGCAGTTGTGGATTACGCATAAGGGCAAACCCGGGGGGATTGCGGTTATTCTCGGCGAGTGAACTACGCGCAGCTTCTTTTTCCCGACTTTTCCCTGATTGTTTGCGGCTACCTCGTCTGCCGCTACACCGCCCTCAACCGCACCGTATGGGAACAGGTGGAGAGCCTGGTTTATTACTTTTTGTTTCCGGTCCTGCTTTTTCATTCGATCGTCAAAAGCCCGCTGGACCTGGGCGCCGCCTCCAGCCTCATCAGCGCCGGCATCCTGCTGGGAATAGCCGGTATTGCGATGGCCTACAGCCTGCCGCACCTGCCTTGGCTGGGCAGGCACATCGACTCGCGTGAGCACGCCGCCAGCGCGCAGGTGGCGTTTCGCTTCAACTCCTTCATTGCGCTGGCCCTGGCCGACCGGCTGGCGGGCAGCCAGGGCCTGCAGCTGATCGCCGTGCTGATTGGTGTATGCGTGCCGCTTTTCAACGTGGCGGCGGTGTGGCCCATGGCGCGGCATGCCAAGCGCGGCTTCATGGGCGAGCTGGTGCGCAATCCGCTGATCCTTGCCACGGCCACAGGCCTGGTGGCCAACCTGCTCGGCTTTACCCTGCCTGTCTGGCTCGAACCCACGGTGACCCGCATCGGAGCCGCCTCGCTGGCCCTGGGCCTGATGGCAGCAGGCGCCGGCATGCAGTTCGGTCACCTGTCGCAAGCCAAAACGCTGGCAGTGGCCGTGCTGTCGATACGGCATCTGTTGATGCCGGTCGTGGCCCTGGGCCTGTGCAAAGCCTTCGGGCTGTCGTCCGTACAAAGCACCATCCTGCTGGCGTTTTCCGCCTTGCCGACGGCCTCCAGCGCGTACGTGCTGGCGGCGCGCATGGGCTACAACGGGGGTTACGTGGCGGGCCTGGTGACACTTTCAACAATGCTGGGCATTCTTAGCCTGCCTTTCGCTCTCGGTATACTGATGTAAAAATTTGTGACATCAGACGCCGGCAGGGAGGAAATACGTGGGAATTTACAGGCCAATGATGGTCGCCGTATTTGCGGCGATCGCGTGTTCTGCAGCAAGCAGTCAGCAATTGTTCAAATGTGGAGCCACATTCCAGGACAAACCCTGCGACACCGAGATCCAGAAAAAGTATTCCTCCTTAACTGGCTCCTTTAGCAAGGAACAGGTCAATGCCGCTGCCGACACGCAGTGCGCAGATTTGGGAGCCCGTGCCATGCCCATTATTCAGGCCAGAGCCCACAAGGAAACCCTTGAGGGCTTGCATGCCCAAATTGATGCCAAAACTATTGGTCGGTTGGAAAAAATTCAGCAAAAAGAACTGGTTTCTTCCGTGTTTGCCAAGAAAGGCAATCCTGCAGAGATTAGGGGAGCCATTGAGGCCGAGTGCATGGACAGCAAACGGACAAGCAAAGCTCGTCTTGCTATATCGACACCGAGCGTCTATCCAGAAAATTCCCGACTTACAGGTGTCGATGCCGGAGCTGAAGCACATACAGCAAGAAGAATCACAGTAACTGTAAGTACGTCAAGCCGGCGCTAGGCTCCGTCGCGGATAACCACTAACAATATCTACCTCACAGGGATTTCATGAAGTCAGCCTATCTGGTTCTGGGAGTACCCGGAAACGCCAACAAAGAAGACATTGAAGTGGCCTTTAACAAGGCAAATATCCATTACTCCCCGGCCAGGCTGGCGGCTGACCCACAAGCCGTTGACAGATTCCTGGAAGTCAAAACCGCCTACCAGGTACTGCGAGACGACGAGTCCAGGGCTGCGCATGATCGCAAGCTCAGCAGTACGCTAACGAGGCCCGCGGCCGCACGTCTGGACAGAACAATCAAAGTCGAGCAGGAATCGTCGGGACTCACACGTGTTGTGGTCATTCTGGCTGTGGGAGTTGCAATGCTGTTCGCAGGGAGTTTTTACATCAGCTCCAAGCGTGAAGCTGCGCGCAAGGAACAGGCCGCACAAGAACTTCGGCTGAAGGTACAAGCGGAAGAGGATGCCAGGAAGGAAGAACTCCGTCTGGCTGCGGAAGAAGCGAACAGACAGCAGATTGCCAAGCAGGCAGCACAGCAAGAGCGGCAATTCCGCCAGGAAAGCGAGCGCGCAATCAACAATGTCCGTTCAGCGGAAGCGCAGCGCAGCTATCTGGAATCACAAAGAGCCAGTGCTGAACAGCGTGAAGCGCAGCGCAAGGAGTACGAAGCCCAATCACGTGAACAAAACAAGGTAAGGGAAGCGCAAAACCAGCTGGCCAGAGACAAAGCCCGTATTCGCGAGTTGTGCTACCAGAACTACCGGCGCTGGGACTGCTAAAAGACCGCGCTGCCTTTTGTGGCTGCCCGGTCAGGCACTTCGTGTCGGATGCCTGATGGCCGGCGCGAAGCCAGCACCTCGGTTCGAGCCTTAAGTCTAATATGCGCTTATCGCTCAAGCGCATGACATGCCAAATGCTTTGCTATTGATTTAGGAGCTGCTTGCGCTTGTCTCCAAAGGGCTGCAGGCCATTTTCGTTCAAATTTACTGATCAAGGGCCCAGGCCACATGTTCCCGCACCAGCTCGCTGGGAGAAGCGGCATGCATTTGCAGGGCCTCGCGCAGGGGCTGTCCCGCCTCAGGATCGAGCACCCGCAGGGCATTGCCCATGGCCACCGCAAGGTTGCGCAGCCAGCGCTCATGGCCAATACGGCGTATCGGGCTGCCTTCAGTGAATCGCAAAAACGCCGCTTCCGTCCAGCCAAGCAGGGTGACGAGCTGCTGCCCCGTCAAGCCGCTGCGCTCGTCAAAATCGGGCAAGGCACTGCGCTGGGCGAATTTATTCCACGGGCAGACCAGCTGGCAGTCGTCGCAACCATAAATCCGGTTACCCATCAGCGGGCGAAGCTCCAGGGGAATCGGGCCCGCGTGTTCGATGGTGAGGTAAGAGATGCAACGCCGTGCATCGAGCTTGTGGGGTGCGATGATCGCCCGCGTCGGGCACACGTCAATGCAGGCCTGGCAGGTGCCGCAGTGCGGCGTCACCGGCTCGCTGGGCGGCAGGGCAATGTCAACGTAGATTTCCCCCAGGAAGAACATGGAGCCCGCTTCCCGGTTGAGCAGCAAGGTGTGTTTGCCGCGCCAGCCCTGGCCGCTGCGGGCTGCCAGTTCGGCCTCCAGCACGGGCGCGGAGTCGGTGAAAGCCCGATGGCCGAGCTGGCCGACGTGGCCGGAGATGCGTTCGCTGAGCTTTTGCAGGCGGGTGCGCATGATCTTGTGATAGTCGCGGCCACGTGCATACACCGACACGATCCCTTCCGCAGGCCGCTCGAGCCGGCTGAACTCCAGGGCCTGCCATTCGCCTGGGACGGCAGCCGTCGATGCGGGCAGATAGTCCATGCGTGCCGTGATGACGCTGACGGTGCCCGGAATCAGTTCGGCCGGCCGGGCCCGTTTGAGCCCGTGCGCTGCCATGTAATGCATGTCACCATGGAAGCCTGCGGCCAGCCAGGCTGATAATCCAGGCTCGGCCGAGGATAAATCCACACCGGCCACGCCAATTTGCGAAAATCCAAGCTCGCGCGCCCAAGTTTGAATTTGAGAAACGAATTGATGACTGTTCAAAGAATTGCTGGCGGGCACCCGCTGATTGTAAAAAACATTGCCTGGCAGGACGAAGCGGCCACGGCAGCCTTCGCGCAGGCACTGGCGGGTCATCCCGCCATTGGCCGCGCGCTCATTGAGCTTCAGGGCGACCTTGGCGCCGGCAAGACCACCTTTGTGCGCCACCTGCTCAAGAGTTTGGGCGTCGAAGGCCGCATCAAAAGTCCCACGTATGCGGTGGTCGAGCCCTACACTTTGCCGAAGATGAATATCTGGCATTTTGACTTCTACCGCTTTAACGATCCGCGCGAGTGGGAAGAGGCGGGGTTACGCGACATCTTTGCCAGCACCGGGCTCAAGCTGGTCGAATGGCCGGAAAAAGCAGGACCGCATCTGCCGCAACCTGATCTGCTGCTCCACCTGGAAGTCCTGCCGGACGATACCCGCACAGTTACCCTGACGGCTCACACGCCCACAGGCGCGGAATTGCTGGCATGAAGCGGCAGCCCGTCACCCGCCGCAGCGCCCTGCAACTGGGCAGCGTGGTGCTTCTGCTGGGCGTGCAGCACATCGCGCGCGGCGCGACCATCGTGGCCGTGCGTGTCTGGCCGTCCAAAGACTACACGCGGCTCACCATCGAATCCGACGGCGAGATCAAGGCAAAACAATTTTTCATCGCCGACCCGCCGCGCCTTGCCGTCGACATGGAAGGCATAGACCTGATTCCCGCGCTGCGCGAACTGGTCGCCAAGGTGAAATCCGACGACCCGAATATCTCGGGCATACGCGTGGGGCAAAACGCCCCTGGCGTGGTGCGGCTCGTAATAGACCTCAAGCAGCCCATCCAGCCGCAGGTATTCACCCTGCCGCCTGTAGCGGCTTACCAGTACCGGCTGGTGTTCGACTTGTACCCGACGCAGGTCGCCGACCCGCTCGAAGCCCTGATTGCCGAGAAGCTCGCCGACAGGCAACCGGGCGCCACACCCGCCCCCGCCAATGACCCTATCGCCGACCTGATCGCGCGGCAGTCGGGCAAGCAGGCCGACGGCAAGCCACCGCCGGCAGTCGTCGCGGAAAAAGACAAGGACAAGGCCCACGGGCCAACGACCGGCCCTGCCACCCCCGGCGGCGCCAAGACCTCGCCCGAAGCGGCCGTCATTGCGAAGAACAAGACCGACCGTCTCGTCATCGTCGCGCTGGACCCGGGCCATGGAGGGGAAGATCCCGGCGCCGTCGGCCCCGGCGGCACGCGCGAGAAAGACGTGGTGCTGCAGATCGCGCACCGCCTGCGCGACCGTATCAACCAGCAGCCCAATATGCGCGCCTACCTCACGCGCGATGCCGACTTCTTTGTGCCGCTGCATGTGCGCGTGCAAAAAGCGCGGCGCGTGCAGGCCGACCTTTTCATCAGCATCCATGCCGACGCATTTTTTACGGCACGACCGCAAGGCGCCAGCGTCTTCGCGCTCAGCGAAAAAGGGGCCTCCAGCAGCGCCGCGCGCTGGATCGCCGATAAAGAAAACTCCGCCGACCTGGTGGGTGGCATCAACGTCAAGGCCAAGGACGCCCAGGTACAGAAAGCCCTGCTCGACATGAGCACCACGGCGCAGATCAACGACAGCCTCAAGCTCGGCAGTGCCATGCTGGGCGAGATCGGCAATGTCGGCAAGCTGCACAAACCGAAGGTCGAGCAAGCCGGCTTCGCTGTCCTCAAAGCGCCCGACATCCCCAGCGTGCTGGTGGAGACCGCCTTCATCAGCAACCCCGACGAAGAAGCCAAACTGCGCAGCGACGAATACCAGGTACAGCTGGCCGACGCCTTGATGCGCGGCATCACGCGCTACTTCGCGCGCAACCCGCCGCTGGCGCGCAACCGCGCTGTTTAAGTACCGCATCGGCGCGCATTGATGCGCCGAAAATTACCACCAAAGACCGCAGCAAGCCGACACGCCGCGGCAACCTTCTCCTACAACCTCCACATACCCGTCCCCCTACAGTGAAATTACAGGCAAGGTCAGGACTTCACGATGTGAATACCCCAGCAAGAGCCTGAAACTCTGAGCAAAGGTGGACAAGATGAATACGAAATTGATGATGTCAGCGGTAGCAGCGGCGGCACTGATCGGCCTGGGTGGTTGCAGCACCAGCCCGACCAATGCACAGATAGGCACCGGTGTTGGTGCCGTGGCCGGTGGCCTGGTCGGTAATGCCGTATTCGGCAGCACCCTGGGCACCGTGGGCGGCGCGGCAGCCGGAGCGGTGATCGGTAACGAAGTCGGTAAAAGGCGCTAAAAGAAACGCCAGGCAACGCGGCCCCGGCACCTGCCGGGTTGGTGCTGCCTGCACCAGTATCCCTGCTACACCGGATAGATCAGCGAGTTGAGGATCATCTCGCTGTCATACACACAAAGACGGCTCCTGAATTTCAGGACGCCGTCTTTTTTGATGAGCTCGTCGATATAACGCCCGACGTTGTAGACCTCGCTCACGCCGCCCGGCTTGGTGCGGAACACCGCGTAGTTGGCCTCGGCCTTGACGACATCGCCTTCCTCCGAGAGGATGCGCGCCGGGCTGACGATGTGGCGCATGTAATAAGGCCCGTGATAAATCGTCTGCGTGACGCCATACACCCGATCCTTCATCATGCCCCGGCTTTCCAGCGCCATGAGGGCCAGCGGCAGGCCGCGGTCAAAATTCTCGCGGGCCTGCACCTTGTAGTTGCCCTCTTCCACAAAGAATTCCGGCCACGCATCAAACCGCTTTTCGTCCAGCGCCGCCGCGTAGGCTGCGTTGAGCTGGTCCACCTCCAGTTGCAGCATCAGGCGCTGCAGTCCCTGTTCACTCGCCGTCATAGACCCATGACTTTCTTCCAGTAGGCATACATGCTGCGGATCAGGGTTTCGGTGACCATGTGCTCCGTCATCTCGGTGCCGGTGCCACCCAGCTCGCACAGTGTTGAGCCGGTGTCGCCAGCCTGTGCAAAGCCGGCCTGGCTGAACTCGATCACTTCACCGTCATCCGCACTGACAAAACCGGCCGGGCCGAACAGGTTGGCCTGGCGCAGGCGGCGCTGCGTCATTTCGGGTGTGTCGTCGGCAAAGCCGAAGTGCGTCCAGATGAAATCAAACTCACCCTGCCCACGCGGCACGATATGGCGTGTGCTCAGCGAATTGACCTGCTGCTGGATGATCAGGCTGGGAAACAGCGTGATCATGGTCACGGTGGGCGTGATGTCGCTGCCCGGGCTGGATGGGTCGGGCATCTTCCACCAGGGCTCGGGCACCACGTCCAGCAGGCGGTCGTCATGCAGGGCCATGTTGGCCTTGAACGAGGTCACGCCTTCGGTCACAGCGTCGTTCTGCCCACCCTCGTTGCGGCGGGAAATCATCACGGCATGGCGGCCCTCGCCGTCCATCACCATGCGGCTTTTCTGGTCGGCACGCCAAAGGCCGAAGGTCACAAACCACGTGTGCAGCAAGCCGGGATGGTAAGGGTCCTTGATGTTTTCCATCATCAGCTTCCAGTTGCCCGGAATGCGCTGGCGGTTGTAGCCCAGCAGCGTCAGCTTGCGCGCTCCGTCAGGGCCTTTGAAGATGCGGTCCAGCCACGGCATGATCTGCGGGCCGAGGTAGTCTTCCAGCGGTTCGGTGTCGTCGCTGAAAGTGGCAAACACCAGGCCGTGCAGCACTGCAACACGCAACTTGGTCAGCCCATGATCCTTGAGATCGAACCCTTCGGGCATGCCGCCGTTGACGCAATCACCCTCTTTCACGCCGTCCTTGAAGGGCAACCCCGCCAGGTCGCCGTTGAGTTTGTAGGTCCACTGGTGATACGGGCAGACAAAGCTGCGCGCATTGCCCTGCGGGTTCTGGCAAAAGCGCACACCACGGTGGGCGCAACGGTTTTCAACAACGCGTATGCCGTGGTCGGTGGCACGGTCTTTGGGCGCGATACGGTCCCGCACCATCAGCACCTGGCGTTCGCCGACATGGCTGAGTTTGTAGTCGCCCACATTGGGAATCTCGGCTTCCAGGCCCACATAGCACCAGTGCGCGCCGTAAAAGATTTTCTCCAGCTCGCGCTGGTATAGCTGCGCATCGGTGTAGGCCCAGAAGGGCACGCGACTGGAGCCGGGGTCGCTCCAGCGTGACAGGGTATGGGGTGCGTTCATCTGAGTGTCTCCGGGTCCTGCAGCGTACCTGCGCACAGGATTTCGGACAGATAATACGCTTACTTACGATCTCTGACTTCTTTCCCTGATCTTTTCAGTAAGGCATCGGTAGCGGCCGTCAGTCAAATACGCAGGTTGCCTGTTCAATCCTGGCCTGCACTTGCGCCCCGGTCGGAGGCACACAGCCACGCTGCATGACACACAAGCTGGCGCTGGCCACAGCATGGGCCAGCAAACTGCGCCCCGCGTCATCGCCGACCAACGCCACCAAAGCGCCAGTACCGCTCGCAGCGGTTTTCCGCGCGAGCAAGGCAACCATGAAGCCGGCGAGGAAACAGTCACCCGCCCCCACGGTATCCACCACCGCCAACGGCCGGGATTCGCGGGCGCGCCACTGCCGGCCATCGCGTGTCAACAGACAGGCTCCGTGCGGCCCCAGGGTCAGAACCAGCAAGCCGGCACCGCTCGTGCCGAGCAGATGCTGCGCCCGCGCAAATACATCGGTGCCAGGTATCTCCAGGCTTTCCAGGTCTTCATCGCTGACCTTGACGACGTCGGCGTGTTGCAGCGCAGCGTGCACATTGCGCCTGTAGGCCTGCAGGTCCGGCATGACCGACGGCCGCAGGTTGGCATCCACCACCACCACGCTGCCCGCCTGATGCTGGGCTCGCAGCCATGGCAGGTAGCGGCCCGCATCCTCGGGCGCGAGCGCCAGGGCGCCGGTGTACACCATCTCGAGCCCGGGGACGCGCTGACACGACTGGATCAGGCTGTCCGCCGTGACTGCACGGTCCGCCACTTCCTGCCGGTAAAAAACATAGTCAGGATGGCCTGCGTCATCCAGCCCCACCACGGCCAGTGAGGTGCTTTGTGCCACGGGCTGTGGACAGGCCAGCCGCACACCATCTCCGGTCAGCGCTGCGGCCAGCTGGCGGCCAAAGCGATCGCGCGACAGAGGGTTGAGGTACAGGGTGTTGACGCCCTGCCGGGCCAGCGCGCGCGTCAGGTTGAAAACAGCGCCACCCGGGCAGGGTTCATAACGTCCGTCCGATTGAACGATCAGGTCAATCAACGCTTCACCAGCGGTTGCAACTTGCAGCACTTTTTCAGGGTTTTTCTCAGGGTAATCCATAACTAAAACAACTTGATTTAATAACTCAAGCGCCACTATAGTTCACCAACGCCCAGCACTCATGGGTATTTTCCCGCGAACTCCAGTGCCTGGCGGCCTGGAATGTCGATTCAACAAGGAGACAATTTGATGAAAAAGACCACCACTCTCTTGACACTGTCCAGCCTCGCGCTGGCCGCCACATCGGCCTTTGCAGCGGGCGAACCTGTGATCGGCCTGATTACCAAAACCGAAACCAACCCCTTCTTCGTCAAGATGAAGGAAGGCGCTGAAGCCGAGGCCAAAAAACTCGGCGCCAAGCTGCTGACCGCCGCCGGCAAATCGGACGGCGACACCGCTGGACAGATCACGGCCCTCGAAAACATGGCTGCCGCCGGCGCCAAGACCATTTTGATCACCGCCAGCGGAGATGCCATCGCACCCACCGTCAAAAAACTGCAGGCCAAGGGCGTGCAGGTCATTGCACTGGACAGCCCTTTTGCGGGAGCTGACGCGCTGTTTGCCACCGACAACTACAAGGCCGGTGTGCTGATTGGCCAGTACGCCAAAGCGGCCATGGCCGGCAAGCCAGCCAAAATCGCCACGCTCGATTTGTTCCCCGGTCACCCCGTGGGCGCACAGCGTCACAACGGTTTCATGAAGGGTTTCGGCCTGGCAGCGGCAGACGCGAAATCCAACGAGCTGTCCAAAGACCCAGCCGTGGTCTGCATGGCTGACAGTTTTGGTGACCAGGCCAAAGGCCAGACCGCCATGGAAAACTGCCTGCAAAAAAATCCCGATATCAACGTGGTCTACACCATCAACGAACCGGCCGCCGCCGGCGCATTCAATGCACTGAAAAAGGCCGGCAAGGAAAAAGGCGTGACCATCCTCTCGGTCGACGGCGGCTGCCAGGGCATCAAGGACACGGGAGCCGGCGTCATCACCGCGACTTCACAGCAATACCCCCTGACCATGGCGGCACTGGGCGTGGCAGCAGGCGTCAGTTACGCCAAGGGCGGCAAAAAAGCGTCGGGTTACACCGACACCGGCGTGACCCTGATCTCGGCCAAAGCTCTCCCGGGCGTAGACAGCAAAGACGTCAAAACCGGCATGGACCTTTGCTGGGGCACCAAGTAATCGACCTGCTGCTTGCCAGCTGTCATCCCGGACCGAACCCGGTGCGGGATGACAAAATCATTTTCCTCATCCTGGGCCCTTACCGATGAACCTGTCTTCGCGCCACATCCCGTGGGGGGCCCTCGGCCCCTGGCTGGCCCTGCTGGCCACTTGCATCTTTTTTACCACCCAGTCAGACCGCTTCCTGACGGGCGCAAACCTGTCCCTGGTGCTGCAGCAGGTGATGGTCGTCGGCGTGCTGGCCATTGGGCAGACCCTGATCATCCTGACGGCCGGCATCGACCTGTCCTGCGGCATGGTGATGGCATTGGGCGGCATGGTGATGACCAAGTTCGCCGTGAATTACGGCATCGACCCCTACCTGGCCATTGCTTGCGGCCTGGCGGTCACGACCGGCTTCGGCCTCCTCAATGGCCTGCTGGTCACCCGCATCAAATTGCCCCCTTTCATCGTGACGCTGGGCACACTGAACATCGCATTTGCGATCACCCAGATTTACTCCAACGCGCAAATCGTTCCCAACCTCCCGACGGAATTGACGGCGCTGGGCAACACCTTCGATCTGGGCAGTACGGAGGTCAGCCTGGGCACCGTCGCCATGATCGGCCTCTACCTGCTGGCGTGGTTTGTCTTGCGTGACACCGCACCGGGCCGGCACCTGTATGCAGTGGGCAATAACGCCGAAGCCGCACGGCTGACCGGCATCCGGGTCGACCGCGTGCTGGTGGCCGTCTATGCACTGGCCGGCCTCTTTTACGGCATCGCCGCGCTCCTGTCGGTGGCGCGCACCGGCGTCGGCGATCCGAATGCCGGGCAAACCGAAAACCTGGATGCCATCACCGCCGTGGTGCTGGGTGGCACCAGCCTGTTTGGCGGACGCGGCATCATTCTGGGCACACTCGTCGGCGCGGTGATTGTGGGCGTGTTTCGCAACGGTCTCACCCTGATGGGCGTTGCCTCCGTCTACCAGACACTGATTACCGGCATTCTGGTGATCCTGGCGGTCGCGGCCGACCAGATGTCGCGCAAAGGGCCTCGCTGATGAACACCCCAACGCCCCTCCAAACTCCTGCGCCTTTGATCATGCAGGCCAAAGGGCTGGTCAAACGCTACGGTCAGGTCACCGCACTGGACGGTACCGACTTCGAACTACGCGCCGGCGAAATCCTGGCCGTGATCGGTGACAACGGCGCCGGCAAATCCTCGCTGATCAAGGCACTGTCGGGCGCCACTGTGCCCGACGAAGGTGAATTGCTGCTCGACGGCAAGCCGATGCGTTTCAAGTCCCCCATCGATGCGCGCCGTGCCGGGATCGAAACCGTCTACCAGGACCTGGCCGTGGCCCCTGCCATGAGCATTGCGGAGAACCTGTTCCTGGGCCGCGAACTCCTCAGGCCCGGTCCCCTGGGCCGCTGGCTGCGTGTGCTCGACAAGAAGAAGATGCTGGAGCAGGCCATTGCCCGCATGCAGGAGCTCAAGGTCGGGATTCGTTCGATGACGCAGGCCGTGGAAACACTCTCCGGCGGCCAGCGCCAGTGCGTGGCCGTGGCGCGCGCCGCTGCCTTTGCGCAGCATGTGGTCATCATGGATGAACCCACGGCCGCCCTGGGCGTGAAAGAAGGCAACATGGTGCTGGAGCTGATTCGCCGGGTGCGCGACAAAGGCCTGCCCGTCATTTTGATCAGCCACAACATGCCGCATGTGTTTGAAATCGCCGACCGCATCCACATCCAGCGCCTGGGCCGCCGTGCGGCGGTCGTCAATCCCAAGACCATCAGCATGAGCGACACCGTGGCCGTGATGACAGGCGCCAAGACGGCCGAAGAACTTCCGGAGTCTGCGCTTGCCTGAAACAGCCCCCACGCTCGGCACTGACGTGTCCTCGCTGCCCCCCGAGGGGGCGCTGCGCCTGCGGCCCGGCGAAGCCGGTTCCGCGGCCCCGGCTGGTGAAGAAGAAGCTTCCACGCTTGTCACACCGCAACGCATGAGGCCCGCTCATGCTTAAAGGCATTGACCCCCTGCTCACGCCCGAGTTGCTCAAGGTATTGGCCGAGATGGGTCATGACGACGCGCTGCTGCTGGCCGATGCCAATTTCACGGCCATGAGTGTGGGCGCGGGCAAACCCGTGCTGCGCCTGCCTGGCCACGGCATGGCGCGAACAGCACGGGCCGTGGCTTCGCTGCTGCCTCTGGCTGAAGATGTGGATCACCCGGTGGCTTACATGCAGGTCAGCGGTACCGAGGCACCCTACCGTTCGGAGCTACAGCGCGAGGTACTGGCGCTGCTGGCCCCGGGGTGGCTGCCGCATCAGCAGGCCGAGGCCGTTGAGCGCTACGCGTTTTATGAGCGGGTACGCCAGGCCTATGCGATTGTGGTGACGGGTGAATTGCAGCCTTTTGGCAACTTCATCCTGCGCAAAGGGGTCATCGGCGAAAATCTGCGTCCATGACCGAATCTCCTGTCACTGCGGCCACTCCCGCTACCCCCGCGGAATCCGAAGCAGCCACGCCTGTGTGGCTGCGCCAGCGCGGCTCCAACCACGTGGGCATGCGCCAGTTCAATGAACGCGTGGTGCTGCAGGCCATCCGCCTGCACGGTAGCGTACCCAAAGCCGAACTGGCCCGCCTGACCAACCTGACCGCACAGACCATCGGGCTGATCACTGCCCGGCTGGAAGAAGACGACCTGCTGATCCGGCACGACCGCGTGCGCGGGCGCATTGGCCAACCCTCGGTGCCGCTGGCGCTGAACCCCGACGGCGCCTTCTCAGTGGGCATCAAGATTGGCCGGCGCAGCACCGACTGGTTGCTGGTCGACTTCACCGGGCAGGTCCGCCAACGCCTGTCGCTGGCCTATGCCTTCCCCGATGCCGACACCCTGCTCCCCGTGATCGGCCAGAACCTGCGCACCCTGCGTGAGCAACTCGGTGCACTGGCTCCGCGGCTGGTCGGTGTGGGGGTGGCCGCGCCCTTCCAGCTCGGTGGCTGGCACCGGATGCTGGGGCTGTCGGCGCAGCAGTCGGACCGTTGGAACCACATCGACCTCAGCGCCGAAGTGCAAGCCATGACCGACCTGCCCGTGAGTTTTGCCAAAGACACCTCGGCGGCCTGCGTGGCCGAACTGGTGTCGGGCCGCGGACGCGACCTCAAGAGCTTTCTCTACTTGTTTGTCGACACCTTTGTGGGCGGCGGCCTGGTCATCAATTCACAACTTCACGCAGGCATCCACAACAACGCCGGCGCCGTGGCGTCGCTGCCATTGCAGGCGGCCCAGCCACCCGGCGCGCCGCCACAGCTGGTCAGCCAGGCTTCGCTGTGGGAACTGGAGCAGTGTTTCAAGGCGCGCGGGCTTGACCCGGCTGCAGCCTACGACGAACGCGCCCTGCAGCCGCCGTTCGAGTCCGACACCCAGGCCTGGGTGGCCAGCGCCGCCAATGCACTGGCCCACAGCGTGGTCAGCGCAACGGCCCTGCTGGATATCGATGCCGTGGTGATGGATGGCTCCTTTTGCCGCCCGCTGCTGCAGCGCCTGATTGAAGCCACGGGCGCAGCACTCGGCCGCTACAACTGGGAAGGTCTCTGGCCCGCCCAGGTGATGGCCGGCAGCATTGGCTCCGACGCTCGCGCACTGGGCGGTGCCATGCTGCCTCTGCATGCCAACTTCGCACCCGACCGCGACCTGTTTCTCAAGGGTGGCCGCTGATCCGCGCTTCGGGACGGTACATCGCCTCGATTTCGCGCGCATAACGAGCCATCAGGTTGTTGCGCTTGAGCTTGAGCGTCGGCGTCATCAGGGTGTTTTCGGGCGTCCACGGCTCCCGCGTGAGGTACACGGCACGCGGCGTCGCGT
The DNA here is from genome assembly GCF_056402835.1 of Polaromonas sp. P3_B4. NCBI lineage: Bacteria > Pseudomonadati > Pseudomonadota > Betaproteobacteria > Burkholderiales > Comamonadaceae > Polaromonas > Polaromonas sp. P3_B4. The sequence goes on along the minus strand of NZ_JBFUGQ010000001.1, from coordinate 715,357 downwards.
AGCGTGCGAAGTCCTTCGCCTGGGCGGCCATGCGCTCCAGCGCGAGCTTGTGCACAGCCGGCAGGTGCAGGCTGGCCGGGTCCTCGGGGTCCACCGCCAGCGCCGCAGCCACACGCCGCCATTCCGCCGGGTTGACCACTGCCACACAGGCGATGAAGGGGCGGTTTTCACCGACCACAAAGACCTGGTCGAACAGGGAGTCGGCGGCAATCGCCACCTCGAGGTCGCCCGGCGGTACTTTTTCGCCGGTCGACGTCACGATGATTTCCTTCAGGCGTCCCATGATGCGGATACGCCCGCCATCGATCACGGCCTGGTCTCCGGTACACAGCCAGCCGTCGTCCGTCAGCACGCGGGCCGTGTCTTCGGGGCGTTTCCAGTAGCCCTTCATTACCAGCGGGCCGCGCACCTGCAGTTCCTGGTTGGCGCTGATGCGCACCTCGACACCCGGCAAGGCCCTGCCCACTGTGGCCGGGTCGTTGTCGTCCACACCATTGCCCGACACCACGGGCGATGTCTCCGTCATGCCGTAGCCCTGCAGCAGCGGCAGGCCTAGCCCGAGGAAACAGCGTGCCACCGCATGCGACAAGGGCGCACCACCGCTCACCGCCACCCGCACGCGTCCACCAAACTGCGCCCGCAAGGTTCCGGCCACCAGCCGCTCCAGCAGGGGCCAAACCAGGGGATCCAGCCATGCCCACGGACTTTTTTCGCTTTCCGCCAAAAGCAATCCCTGTGCGCGGCAAAACCGCCGCCAGCCGACAGACTGCGCCGTCAGAAACAGGCGTGTTTTAAGCGGCGACTGCGTCAGTGTCTCCTGCAGTTTGGCAAATACGCGCTCGTAAATACGCGGCACCGAAATCAGCACGGTGGGACGCACGGTTTTCAGGTCCTCGGCCAGCAAGGGCACGGAACGCGCATAAGCCACGCAGCTTCCGGCGGCAATGGGCAGGTAATAACCGGCGGTCCGTTCAAACGTGTGCGACAGCGGCAGGAACGACAGGAACACATCGTCCACCATCGGTACCACCAGCGACAGGATGGCCCGTACATTGGACACGATGTTTCGGTGCGTCAGCATCACACCCTTGGGTTTGCCCGTGGTGCCTGAGGTATAGACGATGGCCGCAAGGTCGTCCTCCTGCGGTGCGGGCAGCAAGCCGGCGTACCCTTCCCCCGCCGCCAGCCAGTCGGCCAGGGGCACAACTGCCACCGCCCCACCCGCCCCGCTCAACGGCGCTTCAGGCACGGCGACCACCACGCAGCGCAGCGCCGGCAAGGGCGTTCCGACAGCCTCAACGGCCTGCCACTGTGAAAGCGACGACACCATCAGCAGGGAAGCTTCGCAGTCCGCCAGGATGTAGGCAATGCTGCCGGCATTGTCAATGGCATGCAACGGTACAGGCACCAGCGCCAACGACAGGGCCGCCTGGTCGATGCTCACGGCATTGAGGCCGTTGGGCAGCAGGATCGCAACACTCGCATGGGCCGGCAGCTGCGTGGCCGCCAGCGCGCGCCGCCACTGCGCGACCCGCTCGCTGGCCTCAGCCCAGCAGGTGCTGTGCCATTGCCCGGTGAGGGCATCAAATTCACGGTAAGCCTCAGCCTCGGGACTGTGTGCCACGCGAAAGGCCAGTAATTCCGGCAGCGTGTGCACTGCGGCAATATCCAGGGGAGTGATGTTCATTCAGGTTTTCCTGCCAGCCAGAAAGGCGGCACTGTCATTTTTTATCACGTGCGCAGTTGCGCGTGACTGCGTTGCATCAAGCCCGTTCAACAACAGGCCTCTTGGGCGGATGCGTATCAGCGCACCTTCAGGCGCCGGCGTTGCCTGCTTTGCGCCTGGCCTTCCAGGCGCCGAAAATAACAATCAGGCCGGGAATAAAAATCATGGCCCAGATGATCTTGTCGAGATGGGTTTTGACGAACGGGATGTTGCCGAAAAAATAACCAGCCGTCACGATGCCGCCGACCCACAGTGCACCGCCCACAAGGTTGTACAGCGTGAACTTGCTGCGCGTCATGTCCGACACGCCCGCCACAAAGGGGGCAAAAGTACGAAGAAACGGCATGAAACGCGCCGCGATGATGGTGATACCGCCGTACCGCTCGTAAAACGCATGGGCCTGGTCAAAAGCCTTTTTGTTGAACCAACGCGAGTTTTCCCACTGAAACACCTTGGGACCCAACGCTCGCCCTATGCCGTAGTTGCACTGGTCGCCCAGCACAGCTGCCACAAACAGCAACGCCACCGCCACCGGAAAACTCATGAGGCCGACGCCGCACATCGCGCCCACCACAAACAGCAGTGAATCACCCGGCAAAAATGGCATGACGACCACGCCGGTTTCCACAAAAATAATCAGGAATAACAGGGCATACACCCACGCGCCGTAGCTGGTGACAAAGGCTTCCAGGTGCTTGTCGACATGAAGAATGAAATCAATGAGAAAGGTGGCAAATTCCATACCGGTGATTTTGACAGGTATGAAACCCGCGCCCGCCGCGTACCGGCCTCAGCGGCCACTGTTGCCGCTGACCCGCGTCATGACATGTACCAGACCCTTGCCAGGCGCATAGATATAGCCGTAGCTCGTCCCCGAACCGGTTTTCCAGCCATACTGCACGGCACCGGGTGTGCCGTCATACACGCATGAAAGCTTTTCAATCTCGACGGACGTCACTTCGTTGCGCGTGCCTCTCGGTGAAAAATAAGTGGTGTTGTAGCGGCGTACCTGGCCCTGCGACCACATGCCCACCGGAAACTTCCCCTCGTTGGTCGCGTTGCCAAAACGCTGGTCATACACCCGGCCAATGGCGGTACGGTCGGGCGTCAGCGCAAAACGCTCGTGCGCACGCGGGACCTTGCGTTCGTAGATTTCGTAGACAGTACCGCCCTGGCCTTCCCACTGCATGGGTCCTTTGAGTGTCACGTCTGCCTTGCCCACAGAACCATCGGGTAACTCGTCGACAAACGGATACACCCGATCAACCGCTGCAAATACCAGTTCCCGGCTATCTGTCATGGGGTTGCCGGTGAGAAGTTCGACTGGCAAAAACCGCTCCTTGATGCTTTCATCCTGTATGCACACGGGCACCTTGGGTGTTTGCACCTGCGCTTGCGCCATACCGGCAAGAAAAAGGGCGAAGATCAAGGAAGAAGCTTGGGCTTTCAATCGCATGGGATTCCCTTACATCAATAAAATAAATCGGAACCATGATGGTTGTCGCAACAAAATCTTACAAGATCCGGAAAAGGGGCAGTTGCCGGACTTGTTGCTTCCTCACTCCAAAAAGCCCAACCCGTAAAATCAGTAGCAATGACCCCTCTTCCTGCCCGCCGCCCGATCCGCGAACTTCCCGATGAATTGATCAGCCAGATCGCGGCCGGCGAAGTGGTGGAGCGCCCAGCGTCCGTCGTGCGCGAGCTGGTGGACAACGCGCTGGACGCCGGCGCCACGCAAGTGACTGTGCGGCTGCTGGCCGGCGGCGTACGGCTCATCGTGGTCGAAGACGACGGCTTCGGCATCCCGCGCGAAGAACTTCCCGTCGCCCTGAGGCGCCATGCCACCAGCAAGATTGCCTCATTGCAAGACCTGGAAGCCGTCGGCACCATGGGTTTTCGGGGCGAGGCGCTGGCGGCGATCAATTCGATCGCCGACATGAGCCTGCTGTCCAGAACCGCCGCGGATGAACACGCATGGCAGCTTGACGGCCGCACCGGCGAACTGAAGCCCGCCGCGCGCAACCGTGGCACCAGCGTGGAAGTGCGGGAGCTGTTTTACGCCACGCCCGCGCGCCGCAAATTCCTGAAGACCGATGCCACCGAACTGGCCCACTGCATCGAAGCCGTACGCCGCCATGCACTGGTGCGGCCCGATGTGGGTTTTGCGATCTGGCACGAAGGCAAGCTGGTCGAACAATGGCGCGCGGCGACAGGCGACAACGCCCACCAGCAGCGCCTGGCCGATGTGCTGGGCAGCGAATTTGTCGAGCAGTCCGTGACCGTCAGCTATGAGAGTTCAGCGCGCCGCGCCGACGGCCTGCCCGCCGTGCGCGTCTGGGGCGTCGCCGGCATTCCGGATGCCGCCCGCTCGCGCGCCGACCAGCAGTTCGCGTATGTCAACGGCCGTTACGTACGCGACAAGGTGCTGACCCACGCCGCGCGCAGCGCCTATGAAGACGTGCTGCATGGCCACCGCCAGCCGGTCTATGCGCTGTATGTCGAGATCGATCCGTCCCGCGTGGACGTGAACGTGCACCCGACCAAGATCGAAGTGCGTTTTCGCGACAGCCGTGAGGTGCACCAGGCGGTGCGCCACGCCACCGAAAACGCGCTGGCCATCCCGCGCTCCACGGCAGCTGCCCAGGCAGGCGCGGAAGACGCTGCTGTCACGCCCACCGGATTTCTTGAGCAAAACAAGGCTTTTGCGCAACAGGGATGGGCGCAACCAGCTATCAATTTTGTAGCAAACGGCGGTCACAGGGCCTCCGACTTTGACGCCATGTGGCCGTCATCGCAAGCCGTCGCGCCCAGCCAGCGGGAATCTGGCGAGGATGCCCTGTACGTCACCATTCCCCCGGTCGGAAATGGCATGGCGGGCGTGCCTGAAGGCGCAAGCGCCCTGCCCTCCGGCGACTGGCCGCTGGGCCGCGCCATCGCCCAGCTGCAGGGCATCTACGTGCTGGCCGAAAACACCCAGGGCCTTGTCATTGTGGACATGCACGCTGCCCACGAGCGCATCGTCTATGAACGCCTGAAAACCCAGATGGACGGTGCCGATGGCGCCAGCATCATCAGCCAGCCGCTGCTGATTCCGGCCACCTTTGCCGCCAGCCCCCAGGAAGTGGCCACGGCCGAGGCCAACGCCCAGGCATTGGCAACGCTGGGCCTGGAAATCACGCCTTTTTCGCCCAAAACCCTGGCGGTGCGCGCCGTGCCCACCAGCCTGGCGCAGGGCGATGCGGTGGAACTGGCCCGCAGCGTGCTGGCCGAACTGGCCCAGCACGACGCCAGCACCGTCATACAGCGGGCCCGGAACGAGTTGCTGTCCACCATGGCCTGCCACGGCGCCGTGCGCGCCAACCGCAAGCTCACGCTCGACGAAATGAACGCCCTGCTGCGCCAGATGGAAGCCACTGAGCGCTCCGACCAGTGCAACCACGGGCGGCCCACCTGGCGGCAGGTCAGCATCCGGGAGCTTGACACGCTCTTCATGCGCGGACGCTGAACTTTCCGGCGCCCGGCGAATCATTCACTTGCATGAAACGCTGGCACCTCTTTACTTCCTTCCTGATGACGCTGGCGTTGCTGGCGGGCTGTGCCACCCTTGACGAAAAGCAGCGAGCCTGGATCTTTCAGCCCAGCGACCGCACCTGGGGCGGGGCTGCAGCCGCCGCGGTGGGAATGGAAGACGTCTGGATTGACTTCAACGCCGCCAGCGGCAGTGGCGGCGACCACCCCGTCCGCCTGCACGGCCTGTGGCTGCCGGCAGACGAGTCGGATGCCGCAAGCAAAACCCCCGTGCTGCTGTACCTGCATGGCGCGCGTTACAACGTCACCGGCTCCGCGCCGCGCATGCGCCGCATGCAGGAGCTCGGCTTCTCGGTCCTGGGGATCGACTACCGCGGTTTTGGTAAAAGCACCTACGAACTGCCGTCGGAAACATCGGCCTACGAAGACGCCCGCGCCGCCTGGGACTGGCTGGCCAAAAAGTACCCCGACCGTCCCCGTTACATCTTCGGACACTCGCTGGGCGGGCCGATTGCCATCAACCTGGCCACGGAGGTGGCCGATGAAAGCGGCACGATTGTCGAAAGCACATTCACTTCCATCGCCGATGTCGTGAGTACGTCCCAGTGGGGCTGGATGCCGGTGTCGCTGCTCATCACCCAGCGTTTCGAGGCCGTCCGAAAAGTCGGCAAGATCGGCTCCCCCCTGCTGGTGGTGCATGGCGGCGAAGACCGCCTGATCCTGCCGGACCTGGGGCGCAAGCTTTATGACGCTGCAGCGCAGCCCAAGCTCTTCTTGCTGGTGCCGGGTGGCTCGCACCACGACACCAACCTGGTCGGCCAGCCCCAGTACCGACAAGCGCTGGCACAGCTGTTTCGGATGGACAGGAGCCTTGCTGACGGTGCGCACAATGAGGCATTGCAGGTGGCTGGCGGCAAACGCGCCCCAAAACAAGCCGAAATGCTACAGAACAAGGAATAATGCCCAAAAACGGGTATTTTTTACTTACCCAATACATGTAGCCGGATGTAACATTCCCCGTACCGCATAGCAGCTGATAACAGCTGAAACAACGAGAGGGGAATGTATGAGCCAAGTCCTGGTTACCCGCAGGTCGTCTGCCTTCACTTTGCTGGCCCCTGCGCTGGCGCTGCTGGCATCTACCCCTCTCCACGCCCAGACCGCCGCCGCTGCCGCGGCGCCTGCCGTTGCGAAATTCAATGGCGCGGACACCGCCTGGATGCTCATCTCGACCGTGCTGGTGCTTTTGATGACCATTCCCGGCATCATGCTGTTCTACAGCGGCATGATGCGGGCCAAAAATGCGCTCTCCATCGTGGCGCACACTTTTGCGGCCACCACGGTTGTCACGCTGGTTTGGGCGGGCATTGCCTATTCACTGGCCTTCACGCCCGGCAACCCCTGGATCGGCGACATGAGCCGCGCGCTAAGCGAAGGACTATTGGGCGCAAAAGTCGGCGCGCACGTTTCAGCGCCTTCCGTGCCGGAATCCGCTTTCTTCCTGTTCCAGCTGGCATTCGCCATCATCACCTTCGCACTGATCATCGGCGCCACCGTGGAGCGCATGCGCCTGAGCGCCACCATTTTCTTTGCGGCCTTCTGGACCATCCTGGTATACGCCCCTGTGGCGCACTGGATCTGGCAACCCACCGGCTGGCTCGCCAGCATGGGGCATATGGACTTTGCGGGCGGCACGGTGGTGCACATCGCGGCCGGCTTCAGCGGCCTGGTGGCGGCCAAGGTCGTGGGTCCGCGCAAAGGCTTCGGAACCGAACCCATGGTGCCGCACAACCTCTTGATATCCATCATCGGCGCCGGGCTCTTGTGGGCGGGCTGGTTCGGCTTCAATGCCGGTTCGGCCTTTGAGGCGAGTTCACGCGCCGTGGGCGCCCTGCTGGCCACCCAGGTGGCAGCTTGCGTCGGCGCGTTCATGTGGGGCATTTGCGAATATGTCCAGCGCGGCAAGTTCAGCGTGCTGGGCATGGCAACAGGCGCCATTGCCGGCCTCGTCGCCATCACGCCGGCGTCCGGTTTTGTCGGCGTCATGGGCGCATCGGTCTTGGGCTTTGCGGGCGGCGTCGGCTGCTTCCTGGCCGTGACCCGCTTCAAGCGTGCCACAGGAATTGACGACTCGCTTGACGTATTTGCCCTGCATGGCGTGGGCGGCATCATCGGCACGGTCCTGACCCCGGTCTTTGCGCTCAAGGAAATTGCACCCGTGACCGCCACCGTGTTTACCAACCTCGTGGGAGCCTGCGCCGTTGCAGCTTACGCAGGCGTCGCGACCTGGCTGATTTTGCTGGTGGTCAAACCCCTGGCAGGCCTTCGCGTCACCGCGGCAGAGGAAGAACTGGGCCTTGACCTTGCCCAGCACGGCGAGATGATTTCAGGTGCTTGAGTTCCCACCCATCAAGACACGTAAACCATGCTGTTAACCATGACACCGCCTGACGACTCCGATCTCATGGCCTACGCGGTGCGGATGGTCATTCCCATGAAGCGGGAGTTCGGCCGTTCACTGAATGTCCATCAATTCCTGCACGACCTGCCGTACGCCACTGAGGTAATTCAGGAAGCGCTCAACAGCAAGGACGAGCGCCTGCGCAGCTACGCGGCCTATGCGCAGACCAAGATTTTCGGACCCCGCAGCGGCAGCGAACCGTTGCTGTCAGCGTCCGCAGCATCGCCCGCCGTAGTGGCTGCCGCTCCCGCCGCAAGCGAAACAGAAATCAGCGAAGACCTGCGGGCCAAGGCCATCGCCCGGTACAAGTCGGGCCTGCGCTGAACAGCCTGGCCGCCCCGACAGCGCCCTGATACCCCAGGCTTGATCAGCCGGCCCTCACCACGCGCACGCCGGCACGTCTGGCGCTGCTGATCCACGCTGCTTGCGTGCCCCTGTGAACCACCACCGCCGACACATCGGCCAACGCCATGATGCGGCAGGCCGAGGCCGCGCCAAGTTTTTCGCCCGATGCCAGCAGCACTGTCTCCGAGGCACAGCGGTGCAGTGCCCGCTTGACGGCGGCTTCTTCGGAATCTCCCGTGGTCACGCCCGCCGACGCATGCACGCCGGTCGCCCCCATGAAAAACACATCCGCCCGCAAGCGCGAGAGCTGCTCCATCAACTCGGCCCCCATGGCCACCATGGAGTGCCGGAAAAGCCGCCCGCCAAGCAGCTGAATCACGATGTGGGGACAACGCGCCAGTTCTAGGGCAACCGCCGGGCTGTGGGTAAACACCGTCGCATGGAGGTCTTCACTCAGGTGCCGCGCCATCTGCAACGCTGTGGTGCCGCCGTCAATGATCACCACCTGCCCGGGCAGGACCATGGCCGCCGCCACCTGGCCGATGGCCTGCTTGTCCAGCGGCGCAATCTGCTCACGCACAGCCACATTACCGACGGCCGGCGAAGCAGGCAAGGCCCCGCCATGGACACGCTGGAGCTTGCCTGCCTGGGCCAGCTCGCGAAGGTCGCGCCGGATGGTGTCTTCCGAAATACCCAATTCCTGGCTGACGGCTTTGGCAACCAGTTGCCCGTCACGGTCAAGGCGCGTCAGCAGCAGGTGTTTGCGTTGGCTGGTCAGCATCGGGTTTCGGCTCCGGTCTCTTGTGCGGTCTGGAACTGGACATTGCACGAAATTTCATGATAATGCACGATATTACACGAAATCAACCAACCCGAATGCGCCCTTCCTTCCTGACTCCACCGCCCGCACAACACGTGCGCGTGCTCGGCGATGAACGCCTGTCCGACAACTGGTATGTGTTGCGCAAACTCACCATCGAGTTGCGCCGCCGCGGCGGCACGTGGCAGCAGCAGACACGCGAGGTCTACGACCGCGGCAACGGCGCAGCGATCCTTCTTGTCAACGTCCGGCGGCAAACCGTGGTGCTGACAAGGCAGTTCCGGCTGCCGGCCTGGGTCAATGGTTGCGCCGACGGCATGCTCATTGAGGCCTGCGCCGGACTGCTCGATGGCGACGACCCCGAGACCTGCATCCGCCGCGAAGCAGCCGAAGAAACCGGGTTCCGCATCCAGGCACCGCACAAGGTGTTCGAGGCTTACATGAGCCCGGGCTCGGTCACTGAAAAGCTGCACTTCTTCGTGGTCTCCTACGAAAGCTCGGACCGCACCGGGGAAGGCGGCGGCATCGTCAATGAAGGCGAAGACATTGAGGTGATCGAGCTGTTGCTGGAAGACGCGCTGGCCATGGTGCGCAGCGGCGCCATTGAAGACGCCAAGACCATCATGCTGCTGCAGCATGCAAAAATCACCGGCCTGGACCGCCTGCTCCCCCTGCGCCCTCCGTTCTCTTCTTCCGGGTCCTGAGCCATTCTGGAGACGGCCGCTCCGCGGAGCCACGCCAGCGTTTGTCTGATACGCTCAGCTCAATGGATGTTCCTGTTTCGAAGACCGCGGCGCCTGCCATGTCGCCCGGCATGGTCGTGCTGGTGCTGTCGATGCTGCTGGGCATCCAGCCGGTCACGACCGACCTCTACCTGCCCGCCCTGCCCGCATTGACCGAAGGCTTCGGCGCGCCGATGTCGCAGGCCCAACTCACGCTCAGCGCCCTGCTGCTGGCCTTCGGCACCTCCCAGCTGATCTGGGGCCCGCTGTCTGACCGCTTCGGCCGCCGTCCCATCCTGCTCTGGGGTCTGTGCGCCTACACCCTCGCCTCCGTCGGCAGCACGCTCGCATCGTCGATGACGCTGCTGATCACCTGGCGCATCGTGCAGGGCGCCGCCATGGGCGCAGCAGTGATGTGCGCGCGCGCCATTGTGCGCGACCTGTACCAGCCGCTTGAAGGCGCCCGCGCCATGTCCAAGGGCTTGAGCGGCCTGGGCGTGCTGGCCTGCATCAGTGCACCGCTGGGTGGCTTGCTGTCGGAGCTTTTCGGCTGGCGCATGGCCCTGATGGCACTGGCCGTGTTCGGCGCGGCCACGCTGGCCCTCATCTCACTGCGGTTTGAAGAAACCCTGGCACAGAAAAACCCGCGTGCGCTGCAGCCGGCCACACTGCTGCGCACCTGGGTCCATATTCTTCGCAACCCCACGTTTCTGGCGTTTTCGGTGTTGACCGCGGCGTCCTACGGCGGCCTGTTTACCTTTCTGGCCACCTCGTCATTCGTGTTTATCAAGGTGCTGGGCCTGACCAAAACACATTACGGCCTCATCATGTTTTCGATGTGTTTTTGCTACCTCACCGGCACTTTCATCTGCCGTCGGCTGCTGCCACGCTTTGGCGTGCGGCGCTCGGTGGCTGTGGCCGCGTGCCTCACGCTGGTCGGCGGAACCTTGATGGGCGTGCTGGCCTGGGCCGGCATCCAGAACGTCTGGGCCATCATGCTGCCCTACTACCTGTTCATGCTGGGGCATGGCGTGCACCAGCCCTGCGGGCAGAGCGGCGCGGTAGGCCCCTTCCCCCAGGCGGCGGGCGCTGCCTCGGCCCTCAACGGTTTTCTGATGATGGTCGTAGCCTTCGGCATGGGCGGCTGGCTGGGAACCCACATGGACGGCACGGTGCGGCCGCTGACCAACGGCGTCTGGTTCTGGAGCGTACTGATCGCCGCCACGGCCTGGACCGTGATCCAGAAATACGGAGAGCCTGCCCATGAGGCCGCAGCCAGGGCCTGACATGCGCGGCATCGCGCTGGCCGGGCCGACGGCCTCCGGCAAAACCGCCGCCGCCATGGCCATCGCGCAGCGCCACGCAGTGGAAATCATCAGCGTCGATTCCGCCCTGGTCTATCGCGGCATGGACATCGGCACCGCCAAGCCCACACCGGCCGAGCTGGCCGCTGTGCCGCACCACCTGATCGACATCCGCGATCCGCTGCACGCCTACAGCGCGGCCGAGTTTGTGGCCGACGCCAACCGGCTGATGGAAGACATTCGCGGGCGCGGCAAACTGCCGCTGCTGGTGGGCGGCACCATGCTGTACTTCAAGGCGTTGTTCGACGGGCTGGACGACATGCCGAGGGCCGACCCCGCCACGCGCGCCCTGATTGCCGAAGAAGCAGCCGCCAAGGGCTGGCCGGCGCTGCATGCCGAACTTGCCCGCGTGGACCCGGTCACGGCCGCCCGGCTCGCACCGAACGATTCGCAGCGCATCTCGCGTGCGCTGGAGGTTTTCCGCGTGTCAGGCCAGCCGCTGTCATTCTTTCATCAGCAAACCGCTACAAAAAACATAGCTGCTGGCGCAAAGCCATCAACGGCTACAGCCCTTATTTCCCTTGAACCGCAAGACCGAAGCTGGCTGCACGAGCGCATTGCCCAACGCTTCGACGCCATGCTGGCCGGCGGGTTGATGGACGAAGTGAAAGCCCTGCGCGCACGCGGCGACCTCAACCCAGACTTGCCTTCGATGCGCTGCGTCGGCTACCGCCAGGCGTGGGAAGCAATGGATGGCAACTACCCGCTGGCCGAGCTGCGCGATAAAGGCATTTTCGCCACGCGCCAGCTGGCCAAGCGCCAGATCACCTGGCTGCGCTCCATGCCGCAGCGCCAGGTCGTGGCCTGCGATGCGGCCGATGCGTTGCAGCAGGTGCTTGCGCTGGTTGACGCTTCCGTGGGGCAGATAACGTGAGCCTTCAACTCAGGGACCTCGCCAAACGCTACGGCGCAACCGCCGTGTTCGGCCATGTCTCGCTGGATGTTGAGCCCGGCGAGTTCGTCGCCATCATCGGCGAGTCGGGTGTCGGTAAATCAACGCTGCTCAACTGCATGGCCGGGCTTGATACCTGGGACGAAGGCACGGTACTGCTGAACGGCCAGGACCTCGGTGCCATGACCGATGACCAGCGAGCACTGCTGCGGCGCCGCCATGTCGGTTTTGTGTTTCAGGCCTTTCATGTGTTGCCGCACCTGGATGTCGCGCAGAACGTGGCCCTGCCATTGCTGCTGCTCGGCGAGCCGGACGATGCGCGCGTTCAGTCGCTGCTGGATGCAGTCGGCCTGTCGGGCATGGGCGGCCGGCTGCCCCAGCAGCTCAGCGGCGGCCAGCTGCAGCGCGTGGCGATTGCCCGCGCCCTGGTGCACCGGCCCAGCCTGCTGCTGGCCGATGAACCCACCGGCAACCTGGACCCAACGACAGCGGCAAAAGTGATGGATGCGCTGATTGCCCAGACCCGTGAACACGGCGCCTCGCTGGTGTTGGTTACCCATTCGGAAGCCGCCGCAGCACGCGCCGACCGCCGGCTGCATCTGAGCGCCGACGGCATTCTTCCGTAAGCTGCGCCTCCTCGCAGGGGACGTAGGCTTCAGGCCTGGCCGAGCAGCTCCGCGTAGCGCTTCAAATCAACATTTCCGCCGCTGATGATCACGCCCATCTTTTCACCAGGTGCGGCAGGGTTGGCCTGCAGCGCGGCGCACGCCCCGGCAAACGCCAGGGAGCCTGTCGGCTCCACCACCATCTTCATGCGCTCGGCAAAAAAGCGCATGGACTCGACCAGCTGCGCATCGCTGACGGTGAGGATGTCGTCCACATCGCGCCGGATGATGCCGAAGGTGTAATCGCCCAGGTACTGGGTTTGTGCGCCGTCCGCAATGGTTTTTGGCGTTTCAATATGCACGATGCGGCCTGCGCGCAGCGACTGCTGGCCGTCGTTCCCCGCTTCAGGCTCTACGCCATAGACCTTGCACTGCGGCGACAGGGCGCGGGCTGCAAGCGCCGAGCCGCTGGTAAGCCCGCCACCGCCCAGACATATGTAGAGACGGTCCAGCGGGCCGGTTTCTTCGATCAGCTCTTTCGCTGCCGTACCCTGGCCGGCAATCACGTCTGGGTGGTCATAAGGCGGGATCAACGTCATGCCGCGTTCGGTGGCGAGCCGTTTCGTCAGCGCCTCGCGGTCTTCGGTGAAGCGGTCGTACAGCACCACTTCCGCGCCATAGCCCTGCGTGGCGGCCAGCTTGGCAGCGGGTGCATCTTTGGGCATCACGATGACCACGGGCATACCGAGCAGCCTCGCCGAAAGCGCCATCGCCTGCGCATGGTTGCCTGACGAAAACGCGATAGCACCGGCCCGGCGCTGCGCCGCGTCGAACTTTGACAGCGCATTGAAGGCGCCGCGAAACTTGAAAGCGCCCATGCGCTGGAAGTTTTCACATTTGAAAAAGAAATTCGCGCCCCAGCGGGCATCGGCCGTACTGGACCGCAACACGGGCGTGCGGTGCGCATGGCCTTCAAGCCGCGCGGCAGCGGCGGTGACGTCGTCGTAAGTAGGAAGTTGCATGGTGAATACGCTTTCATTCCGGGGTAGAAACTCAGAAAGATCCGGGGAGGCATCCAAAAGAGACTGCAAGCTTAAATGACGAGGCATTTTCTGGGCAGAGCCAGAAAGCCCGATTCTGTACCGATACAGATGGCTGATTCGTTCAATTGCTGCGAGCAGGTTTCGCCGCGGCGCTGAAAGGCACAATGAGCGCATGCGCGCCCTGCTTTCAAGTTTCTCCTGGCGGGAACTGCAACACCACCCCTGGCGCAACGCCGCCGCCGTGGTGGCTGTGATGCTGGGCGTGGCATTGGCGTTTTCCGTACAGCTCATCAATGCGTCGGCACTCAGTGAGTTCTCACAGGCGGTGCGCGCGGTCAACGGTCAACCCGACCTGGAGCTGCGTGCCGTGCAGGGCAGCTTTGACGAGGCGGTGTACGCGCGCGTGGCCAACCATCCGCAAGTCGCGCTGGCCAGCCCGGTGCTTGAAATCAGCACGTATGCGCTGGACGACACCTCCCCCACCGGCCGCCTGCCGCTGCGCATCATCGGCGTCGACGCGCTGGCGGTGGCCGCCATCGCGCCGTCGCTGATGCCGGTGCCGTCTTCCGACGCGGGACGCTTCGCCCTGTTTGCGCCTGGCAAGGTGTTCTTGAACCCCGCCGCGCAGCAAGCATTGCACTCGCCGGAGTTGCGCCTGCAAAGCGGCCTTGAACTGCGCAGGGTTTCTGTGGCCGGCAGCGTCGGCGCCGGTGGCGGGCCCCTGGCCGTGATGGACATTGCCGCCGCGCAAGAACTCTTCGGCAAGGCCGGACAACTCTCGCGCATCGACCTCAGGCTCAGCGCCGGCGCCGATGCGCGCCGTGTGATCGAGTCGCTGCAGCTGCCGTCCAACATCACCGCCACGGCGCCGGGCGATGCGGCCGAACGCGTCAGCAACCTGTCGCGCGCCTACCGCGTCAACCTGACGGTGCTGGCATTGGTGGCCTTGTTCACAGGCGCCTTCCTGGTGTTTTCGGTGCTCTCGCTGAGTGTGGCCAAACGCGCGCAGCAATTCGCGCTGCTGGGCGTGCTGGGCCTGACCGGCCGTGAACGCCTGCAGCTGGTGCTGGCCGAGTCGCTGCTGCTGGGCGTGGCCGGCAGCGTGCTGGGCATCGCGCTGGGCTCCGGCCTGGCTGCGCTGGCGCTGCGGCTGCTGGGCGGGGACCTGGGGGGCGGCTACTTTTCCGGCGTCGCACCTACCCTGCAATGGAACGGCTGGGCCGCACTCACTTACGGTGCGCTGGGAATTGCTGCCGCCGGGGTGGGAGGATGGTGGCCGGCTCGTGCGGCGCAAAAACTGCCGCCCGCGCAAACCCTCAAGGGCCTCGGCGCTGCGGCAGGCACCGGCGGCGGCCACTGGTTCAGTATCATTTTGATAGCTGCTGGCGCTCTACTGGCGCTGGTTCCACCGCTATTTGGCATTCCATTGGCGGCTTACGTGTCGGTAGGCCTGCTGCTGGTCGGCGGCATCACCGCCTTGCCCTGGCTGATTTCGCTGATCTACAACCGGCTCAGCCCCCGGGTGGCTCACCGGCTGCTACCGCTGCTGGCTGTGGAGCGCGCGCGCCGCGTGCGCGAAAGCGCCGCGGTGGCCGTGAGCGGCGTGGTGGCATCGCTGAGCCTGGCCGTGGCGCTCACGGTGATGGTGACCAGCTTTCGCGAGTCGGTCACGCACTGGCTGGACGTGGTGCTGCCGGCCGACCTGTATGTGCGCACGGCGCTGGGAACCTCCGCCAGCGACACGGCGTACTTCTCTCCGGAGTTTGTCGACGCGCTGGGCCGCCTGCCCGGCGTGGCGCGGGTGGGCAGCCTGCGCACCACGCAGCTGCTGCTGGATACCGCCAGGCCCAGCGTCACCCTGATCGCCCGCCCGCTGGACAACCCGGCCACCGCACTGCCGCTGGTGGGCCAGGCGCTGCCGGTGCCGCCCGGGCACATTGGCATCTATGTGAGCGAGCCGATGGTGGACCTGTACGGGGCACGCCCAGGCACCGTTTTTCGCCCACTTTCACAAGCTTTTATGGCTCTAGCCCAATCAGGACGAGCGCGAGCAGCTCCTGATTTGATAGCAAGCAAGGTGGGATCCGGGACGCCCGTGTTTTATGTGGCGGGCGTCTGGCGCGACTACGCACGCCAGTTCGGCGCCATCGCCATCGCCCACACGGACTTCGAACGCCTGACCGGCGACCAGCGCACCAACGACCTCGCGCTGTGGCTGACGGAGGGCGCCAGCGACAGCCAGGTGCAGCAGGCCGTGCGCGGCCTGGCCGAGCAGCAGTCCGGCGCCGGCGCGCTGCTGGAGCTGGCCTCCGTCAGCCAGCTGCGCGCCACATCGCTCCGGATTTTTGACCGCAGTTTTGCCGTCACCTACTGGCTGCAGGGCGTGGCAATCGCCATCGGCCTTTTCGGCGTGGCCGCCAGCTTCAGCGCCCAGGTGCTGGCACGCCGCAAGGAGTTTGGCCTGCTGGCGCACCTCGGGCTGACACGCCGGCAAATCCTGGCCGTGGTGGCCGGCGAAGGCGCGGCCTGGACGGTGATAGGCGCGCTTGCGGGGCTGGCCCTGGGACTCGCGGTGTCGACCGTGCTGGTGTACGTGGTGAACCCGCAAAGCTTTCACTGGACCATGGACCTGATGGTGCCCTGGTTGCGCCTGGCCCTGCTGTGCGCCGCGGTGGTGGTGGCCGGCACCGTGACGGCCTGGCTGGCGGGCCGCGCGGCCGCAGGCCGGGACGCCGTGCTGGCGGTGAAAGAAGACTGGTAAGCCTTGCCCCTTTGCGGCATTGCCGCGAAAGCATGCGCCGCGGGCAAGGGGCAGCCCCCCGTGCACCGTCCTACAGGCGTGGAGGCCGGTTTCCGACGCCATCCGGCCGCTCCCGGCATCACACTGTGACTCATGCGGTGGCGGTCAAGTGCGCAGGTGTTTTGCCAGCCCTTGTCACCCACGCCCTTTTTTCTCTTTCAAATGCCTGCGGAGAACGCGATGACCACCAACACCAGCCCCCTGACCGGCGCCAACGCGAACCCGACAGGCAAGTTCGCACGGCATGCCTCCTCCCGGCCGTCCCACGGCTTGCAGCTCACCCGCAATGACGACGGCAGCGTGACCCTGGCACTCAACCAGCCCCTGAGGCTGCAGGCCGAAGAACTCGAAGAACTCGTCGCCAGCCTTGCCGGCTTGCGCGCGGACATGGACCCGCCCTATCCGCTGGACTGCCCGCCATTGAGTGCGCTGGAGCCCAGCTACAGCCCGCGGCACTGGGTTGCCTGCGATCCGCTGACCGGCAAGATCCTGCTGTTCCTGCGCCACCACCTGTTCGGCTGGCTGGGCATTGTGCAAACCCCTGAAACCGCACTTGACATGCTGAAGTCCATAGCCGTCGAGATGAAAAACCTCGAGCTTTCAGAGCGCGATCCGCGGCACGAACTGCACTGAACATTTCTACCCGCCAGACAATGGCCGCGTCCCCGCGCGAGCCTCGTCTCATCGTCTTTATCGTGCTGTACATCTTGATACGAGGCGCTCCGCGGGTTGGCTAATGAATGCAGGGCCAGCGCGCTGCATGGTGCAGCTGCTGCTGCCTTCCCATCTTTAGCTTTTTCCAATGCACGCGGCCACGCCGAAAGGCGTTTTCGTTTGCTTACTCATGGTCACGTTTCTGACGCGCGATTGTCATCACAGCGCCGGGATGAACTCCTACCATGGAGGCATTCACCAGAGAGGTTGCATCATGAGACCTGCTAAAGCACCGCCGCACGACTACCGCATTGAAAACGTCGATCCGGCCGAGGGCAGCCTGCTGCCGTCGAGCTCGAATCACCTTTTTGCAGACTACTCGCTGGCTGTGGCGGTGGCCGTGAAAAGTGTGGCCGACCCCACGCGGCAGGAAGTGCGCGTCGTGCACATTCCCAGCGGGGAAGTCGTCTTCCGGACTTCAGCATTTTGAAGTCGAAGTCCATCGCATCAGTCCAGCCTGATGCTGTTTGCAAAGTGGTCATACACCACGGAAATTCTCCGCAGGTGGCGCGATTCCGCGTGCGCCAGCAGCCACAGGTCTGACTCGCAGTCGGCCAGGGTGTCCCCCAGCGGCACCAGCCCGGGCTCTCCCGCCAGCATGAAGCGCGGCACAATGCCCACCCCCAACCCCGCCTTGATCGCATCCATCACCGCCACAATGCCGTCCGCATAATGCCGCGGCGTGACCTTGGGCAGCTGCTTGCGCCGCCACAGCACCGAGGGATGCTCCGGAAGCGATTCGTCAGGCGCTATCCAGTCCAGTTTCGCCAGCGCATCAAGCAAAGGGATTTTTTTGGACGACACCGTCTTCGCTTGCGCTTTGGATCCGCACAGCACAAAGCGCACGGTGCCAAGCTTGCGACCCACCAGGTGGTCGGGCGGCTTGCGCGTTGCGCGCAGCGCCAGGTCCGCATCGCGCCGGCTCAGGCTCACGAGTTCATTGCCGGTGCGCATGTCCAGCTGCAGCAACGGATGCTGTGCCAGCAGCGGCTTGAGCGAAGGCAGCACCAGCCCGCGCAACACCGCGTCAGTCGTGGTCAGGCGCACCAGGCCTGAAACGCCTTCATGCGGCCGCTGCATGCTGGCGCGCACTGCTTCAAGCTCGGCCTCCACGCGCTCCGCATGCGGCACCAGGCCCAGCATGGGCTCTGTGGGCAGGTAGCCCAGGCGCGACCTTTCGAACAGCCGCTGGCCGAGGTTTTTTTCGATGCGCTGCACCGAGCGGAACACCGTGGACGCATCCGCGCCCAGCCGCCGCGCGGCCTCGGCCAGCGTCATGCCGCGCACCATGGCCAGCAAAATTTCCAGATCAGAGGCCGTCAGCGCGTATTGCGTTTTTGCAATAGATGTTTTCATGACTGCCAATTTACATTGTATTTTTGCAATCGTAAAGTGGCGACTCCTTCAACGCTACGCCCTTTGCCGGGCTTTACATCATGACCACCGACACTTCTGAAAACTTCAGCGCCAGCCATGGCGCCACCTTGCTGCGCCTGGCCCTTGGCACCATGTGGGTCACCCACGCGCTGCTCAAAATCTTCGTCTTCACCCTGCCCGGCACGGCACAGTTCTTTGAATCGGTCGGCCTGCCCGGCTTCATGGCTTACGTCGTCGTGGCGGTCGAATTGCTCGGCGGTGCGGCGCTGCTGCTGGGCTTTTATGGCCGCCAGGCATCGCTGCTGCTGGCGCCAGTGCTGCTGGTGGTCGTCTGGGTGCACTGGCCCAACGGCTGGGTGTTTACCAGTCCCAAGGGCGGCTGGGAATACCCGCTGTTCCTGTTGGTAGCCTCGCTCGCCCAATGGCTGCTGGGTGACGGCGCCTGGGCCGCGCGCCGCAGCCGCCTGCTGGTGCCGCGCTGATCTGCGCAGAAAGACATCACCATGAAGCTCACCCTCATCAGCCACACACTGTGCCCCTACGTGCAGCGCGCAGCCATCGTGCTGACCGAAAAAGGCGTCGCCTTCGAGCGCATCAACGTCGACCTCGCCAACAAGCCCGACTGGTTCAAGGCCATCTCGCCGCTGGGCAAGACGCCGGTGCTGCAAGTAGATGACGACGCAATCTTTGAATCCGCCGTGATCTGCGAATACCTGGACGACACCCTGCTGCCGCGCCTGCACCCGGCGGATGCCCTGAAGCGGGCCCAGCACCGCGCCTGGATGGAGTTCGGCTCTGCCCTGCTCAATGCCATCGGAGCGTTCTACAACGCTGCCGATGCGGCGTCCCTCGCGCGGCACCGCGAAGACATTGGGCGCCGGTTTGCCCAGCTTGAGGCCGTGTTGCCGGATCAGGGGCCTTATTTCGCCGGTGCATCTTTCAGCATGGTCGATGCCGTGTTCGGGCCCGTGTTCCGTTATTTCGATGTGCTGGACGACGTGGGTGAGATTGGGTTCTTTGAGCAATTGCCAAAGGTGCAGGCCTGGCGCGCCGCTCTCGCTGCGCGTCCCTCAGTCCAGCAAGCGGTGGGCAGCGGCTATGCTCGCGAGCTGCATCGCTTCTTCTTGGCCCGCGGCTCCGAACTCTCGCGCCGCATCGCGGAGCGTGAAGTAGCCTGATGCTATAAAGCGGATGGCCGCTTTTGGCCAGAAGTCGAAATTCGTCATCTCAATCGATGCCATCCAAAACACCTTCCTCCGGCCCCGCCGATTGGTTGCTGGGCCGTTGGCGCTCTGACAAAGGGTTGACCGTTGACGGATGGGGTAAGCATCCCCCAGGCTCTACAGAGTTTCAGGCGATTATGCTTCGGACACTCGGCAAGACAGAGGTGCTATTCACTCCAAAACGCTTCACCTCGATGTTCGAGGACGCCAGGTCCGTCACACCGTATCGGGTTATTTGGAAGTCAGAAACAAGCGTGGTTGTTGTGTTTGGCCGCATCGGTGAAGAAACAGCGCAACACCTGCATTTTTTAAGCCCAACGCTCTACTGGGTCCACACCGGAAGATTCTGGGAATACTTTTCCAAGATGAAATGAGCTTGTTGCAGTGTCGGCAATGACCCAAACGGAAGCGCTTTTTCCCATCAGCCCGTAAAACAACCGGCCCCCAAGGCTGCCCCTCCTCAGGCGGCCGATGACCCGCTAGTGAAAACTGCCAATTGCGCATCAAAAGCACGCTGGTAGGCAGGCCGCGCTTCACCACGGGCCACATAAGCCGAAAGATTCGGGTATTTCTCCAGCAGCCCCGATACGCCCGCCCTGCGCAGCACCGTCACCATCAGCAGGTCACCGGCGCTGAAGGCACCGTCAAGCCAGTCGGCATTGCCCAGCCGGCTGGAAAGGTCGCCCAGCCGCGCATGGACGCTGTCCTCGAGCGCGGGCAGGCGATCCGCATACCAGGGCTTGTCCCGCTCGAAGAGCACGGCCATTGAGCGGTCAATGATGGGCGGCTCTACCGTGTTGAGCGCGGCAAACATCCAGGTGACGGCGCGCGCACGGGCATTCACATCGGCTGGCAGCAGACCTCGATGGCGTTCTGCGATATGGAACACGATGGCCCCTGACTCGAACAGCGCAAGATCACCCTCTTCATAGGTTGGAATCTGCCCGAAAGGATGAAGCGCACGGTGGGCGGGTTCCTTCATCGCCGCGAACGAAACAAGGCGAACCTCGTAAGGCTGGCCCACTTCTTCAAGCGCCCAGCGAACGCGCATGTCACGCGCCAGCCCCCGGCCGCGGTCGGGTGAGCGTTCAAAGGCCGTCATGGTGGGAGTCGTCGGAAGGGTCATGGTGGTTTCTCCTTTTGCTGAGATGCCTGGTTGAGTGTTTTGTTGATGCCGGACATGCGATTGACCGGTCACCTACCTCACGACGTTCGGGATAGAGCCCAATCGACATCCCGGCGCCACTTTTTTTGCAAATTCTGAGAAAAAAAGGAAATTGGGTGCCGTCAGCAGCGTACCCGTCGTCGCAGATCACGCCCCTGCTCAGGTCTGCCGAAAACTCGCCAGCGTCTTGAGCAGGTTACGGGTGGCGCCGTCGAGCACATCCAGCGGCCTGTGGACCATGGCCGTGTGGCGCGTCAGCGCGGGCTTGAGCGGCACCAGTTGCACGTCATGCCGCACGTTGGACTCCTCCAGCGACTGCTCCCTCGGCAGCACCGCAGCGCCGTACCCAGCGGCCACCAGGCTCTTGATGGCCTCGGAATAGTTGAGCTCGATGCGCGCGCGCGGCGTGAAACCCGCATCGGCAAACCAGGCCATGGTCATGCGGTACATATGGGTCGGGGTTTCGTTGAAGATCAGCGGGCGGGTGGCCAGCCATGCGGGCGTGGCATGTTTGGGCGCCTTCCAGCGCTTGGGTACAAACGCCATCATCGGGTCGCTACGCCAGTGGGTGATCACCATGCCGCGCTGCGCAGGTGGCGGTGTGGCGACCAGGCCGACATCGAGCGTGCCGTCCAGCAAGCGCTGCAGCGTGTCGGCGGAACCAAGAATACTGACCTCGACATCGATGTCGGGGTGGGCTTGTTCCATGGCCTTGAGCACCTGCGGCAAAAAGTACACCAGCACGCCGGTAGTGGTGCCCAGGCGCACGCGGCCGGTGCGGCCCTCGACGTGGCGCTTCACCGCATCGACCGCATCGTCGGCGTCGCGCAGCAGGCGGCGGGCCCGCTCGACCAGCACGGCGCCCGCCGGCGTGGGCTCAACGCGCCGACCGCCGCGCACCACCAGCGGCGTGCCCAGCCGGCTTTCAAGCTCGCTCACATGCAGGCTCACGGTGGGCTGCGCCAGATGCAGGCCCTGCGCCGCGGCAGAGAAAGTGCCCAAATCAGTGATGGCGACCAGGGTGCGTAGCTGGTCCAGGTTCAGTTCGCGCATGGCAGGTGGCTTGTTAGTTGATATCAGTAATTCTGATAGTTTCGATCAGAAAATTCAACTTCCACAATATCATGATTTTCAGCACCATAGGGCACTTCCTACCAGGAGCGCGCGAAATGCTGACGAAGACGATGAGAATTTTTCCGGGAGCCCTGCCCGGCTTTCCAGCCAGAGAGCTAAGCCAAAGGCTTCTGGCCGGCCTGCGCAAAAACGCGCAGAGGCGACGGAACCTGAATGAGCTGCGGCTGATGAGCGACCACCAGCTCAATGACCTCGGCATAGGCCGCGGTGAAATCCCCGGCCTGATGGATGACCTCGGGCCCCGCCGCTGGGAATGGCGCTGAAACCCCTGCGCCGGACCGGCAAGCCGGCAGAAGACGTTTTACGCCAACAGGTCTTGCTGCGAGAATCGGGCAATGACTTCCCTCCAGACCTCCAGCAGTTCCTGGCTCAGCGCCGCCATCGCCCGCATTGAAGCCGACTACCTGCGCAGTGCCGACACCCACCTGATCCCGCTGCCGCTGCCGGCATTCGCTGCGCGCGGCATTGATTTTTACCTTAAAGACGAATCCACCCATCCCACCGGCAGCCTCAAGCACCGGCTGGCACGCTCATTGTTCTTGTACGCGCTGTGCAACGGGTTGATCCACGAGAACTCCACCGTCGTTGAAGCGTCCAGCGGCTCCACCGCAGTCAGCGAAGCCTACTTCGCGCGGCTGCTGGGCCTGCCCTTTGTCGCGGTCATGCCGCGCAGCACCTCGCCCGAGAAGGTGGCGCAGATTGAGTTCTATGGCGGGCGCTGCCACTGGGTGGAAAGCGCGGTGCAGGTGTACGACGAAGCGCGCAAAGTGGCGCTTGAAACCGGCGGCCACTACATGGACCAGTTCACCTATGCCGAGCGCGCCACCGACTGGCGCGGCAACAACAACATCGCCGAAAGCATGTTCAGCCAGATGGCCCGCGAGCGGCACCCAGTGCCGCGCTGGATTGTAGTGGGTGCCGG
The DNA here is from genome assembly GCF_056402835.1 of Polaromonas sp. P3_B4. NCBI lineage: Bacteria > Pseudomonadati > Pseudomonadota > Betaproteobacteria > Burkholderiales > Comamonadaceae > Polaromonas > Polaromonas sp. P3_B4. The sequence continues at coordinate 692,516 of NZ_JBFUGQ010000001.1, read as the reverse complement.
CACGGGCGGCACCAGCGCCACCATCGGGCGTTATGTGCGCTACCAGCGCCACGGCAGCCAGCTGTGCGTGGCTGACCCGATGGGGTCTGTTTTCAGCGCCTATCACCGCACCGGCGATGCCGGCCTCACCGGCGCAGGCTCGCGCATTGAAGGCATTGGCCGCCCGCGCGTGGAAGCCAGCTTTATCCGCACGGTGATAGACCGCATGGTGGAAGTGGCCGACGTGGACTCGCTGGCCGCCATGCAGGCCTTGTCGCAACTGCTGGGCCGCAGGGTCGGGCCTTCGACCGGCACCAACCTGGTGGGCATGCTTACGCTGGCGCATGAGATGCTGGCGCGCGGCGAACAGGGCTCTATCCTGTCGCTGCTGTGCGACTCCGGCGAGCGCTACCTGCCCACGTACTACAACGCCAACTGGGTCGCTGAAAAAATGGGCGACTGCACGGCAGCGAACGAGCAGATCAACCGGTTGATGCGGCCTGCGCAGGCCTGAAGAGCCCGATGCGCCTGCCACTGTTGCCCGCCGGTTTGCCAAGGCGCCAGCTGTTGCTGGGCGGCGCGGCGGGCCTGGCCAGTCTGGCAGGCTTTGAAAAAGCCCACGCCCTGCCCGCCAAAACACTGGCGTTCCCGCGCGACCGCGGCGCCCACCCCGGCTTTCGCAACGAGTGGTGGTACATCACCGGCCAGGCCACGGCCGCGGATAGTCGCCTCTTCGGCTTTCAGCTGACCTTTTTCCGTTCACGCGTGGACGATACGCAGGGCATGTCGTCAAAATTCGCCGCGAGGCAACTGGTTTTTGCGCATGCCGCCATCACCGATGTGCAGGGCAACAAACTCTGGCACGACCAGCGCATCGCACGGGAAGGTTTTGGCGTTGCAATGGCCAGCGAGCAGGACATGGCTGTCAAACTGCGCGACTGGTCCCTGAAAGCCGAAGGCGCAAGGTACACCGCAGAACTCCCGGCCAGCGACTTTGCGCTCAAGCTGCAGTTTGAAGAAACACAGGGTGTGCTGCTGCAAGGCAACAAGGGCTTGTCGCGCAAAGGGCCTGACGAAAAACAGGCCAGTTACTACTACAGCCAGCCGCAGCTTGCTGCGCGCGGCACCCTGCAAGTCAAAGGAAAAAACTTTGCCGTTACCGGAACAGCCTGGCTGGACCACGAGTGGAGCGAAGAGATCCTGCATTCAGACGCCACGGGCTGGGACTGGATAGGCATGAACCTGCTGGACGGCAGCGCCCTCACCGCTTTCAGGCTGCGGGGCAAAGACGGCAACACGCTGTGGGATGGCGGCTCGTTCCGCTCAACCAAAGGAGGGCTGTACACCTTCAGCCGCGGCGAGGTGATTTTTAAACCCGTACGCCACTGGAAAAGCCCGCTGACGCAAGCGACTTATCCGGTCGAGTGGATCGTCCGCACGCCCGCCGACTTTTATACGGTCAGGGCCGTCATCGACAACCAGGAGCTGGACAGCCGCCAGTCGACAGGTGCGATTTATTGGGAAGGCTTGAGCGAGCTGATCGACAGCAACGGCAAGCGCGTGGGGATGGGGTACCTGGAGATGACGGGGTATGCGCAGCGCCTGAAGATGTAGCGCCCCAGGCCGCCGCCGGCCGCAGTTGCGACGCAGCGCCCAGAGGGATCAATAGTCGGCGCGGATCAGGCGCTGGGCACGAGGGCTCATGTTGCGGCGGATATTTGCCGTCAGCCATGGGTAGGGCTGGCCAGGCGCAGCGGCGACAGACGGTGCACCGGGCAGCAGAAATTGCGCAGCATCCATCACCTTGCGCAGCAAGGAAGACAACGAGGAAGAAGCCTGCAACGAACGGCCACCGACAGAGGCGTTGGCGGAAGCGGGCTCAGTGAAAAATGCGGTGCGTGTCATGGAAGGTCCTTTCGAAGTGACGTGAGCGGCAACGATTGCCGAAACAGAGGTCATGACGAGAATATAGGGTTTACGAGTATAAAAGTAAAACGACTTATATTGCGTTTGAATGCAGAAAAATTGCATTTAGAGCACGGCCTCTAAGGCCGGACAAATGGGAGACACGCCATGGATATCAACCTCGCCCGCACCTTCCTCGAAATCGTGTCCTGCCACAGCTTTGTCCAGGCCGCAGAACGGCTGCATGTCACCCAGACCGCGGTCAGCGCTCGTGTGAAAACGCTGGAAGAACTGCTGGGACGCACGCTCTTCGTCAGGAACAAGGCCGGCGCATCGCTCACGCCCGCAGGCGAGCAGTTTGTACGGCACGCCATGACGCTGGTGCAAGTCTGGGAGCGCGCCCGCCATCAGATGGCCGTGCCACCCGGTCGCCGCGCGCTGGTGACCGTTGGCTGTGAAATCAGCCTCTGGCAACCGCTGATGCTCGACTGGCTGTTCTGGATGCGAAAAAACGCACCCGATCTGGCGCTTCGCACCGAGGTGGGCGTTGCAGAAGACCTGCTGGAACGCGTGGCCCACGGAACACTGGACATCGTCATTGCCTATGCACCGCGGCAGCGCCCCGGCCTCAGGATCGAACTGCTGATCGAAGAAAAACTGGTGCTGGTCACCACCTCGCCCAGGCTCGAGATGCCGCAGCCCGCCGACTACGTCTACGTGGACTGGGGGCGCGAATTCTCGGCACAGCACAGCCTGGCGTTCCCGGAGCTTTCCAGTGTCGGGGTCTCCTCCAGCTTGGGGCCGTTGGGGCTGGAGTACCTGCTTGCGGTGGGCGGTGCCGGTTATTTCCGGCAAAACGTGGTGCGCAACCACATCAAGGAAGGCCGCCTGTTTCGCGTGCCAGGCAAGCCGGAGTTTTTGTACCCCGCTTATGCCGTCTACGCAGCCAACGCAGACATGAAAGTACTGGAACCCGCCCTGGCAGGCTTAAGGCAAGCCGCGGCGGGAAGCCAGGGCGGCAAGGTGCGCACTGCCAAGCCGGCAAAGGCTCCCGGCAAGGGCAAACAACCCTCATCGTGAATCTCACAGCCCCAAGTCCCTCACCTTCATCACTTCATTCATCACTTCAATCAGGATGGCCCAATGCGCTGGATAGCCCTATTTGACGACACACCTGCCATGCTGGCGATCCGGCAGGAGCGTGAACCCCTTCATCTTGCCTACCTTCGGCAACACCAGGACGAAATCCTCATCGCAGGCGGTTTGCGTGAAACGCCCGGCGACAGCTTTGTAGGGGGCCTCTGGGTCATGGAGGTTGCGTCCAGGGCGCGTGCCGCGGAGCTGGTCGAGAACGACCCCTACTACGTGCCGGCTCATCGCAGCTACCGGCTGCTGGCCTGGGGCAAGGCATTGGCTGACAGGCAGGTGATTTTGTAAGCAAACCCCAACATCGTCGCACCCATGTCACCGTTCAGCGATAGAAAGGGACCAAGAGCAAGGGGTGTTCCGTGACGCAAGCGCGGGAAAAGGCTGCGTGACTACACTCGACCCGTGCTGGTAAGCCTCTTGCCAGCCTTTTCCTCATGCAACCGGAACTGAAATGGACTTTTTTCTCCTGGTGACCTTTGTCGCCATCGGCACCTACCTCCTGAAAGCCAGGGAAGAACGCCAACGCATAGCGCTGCTGGGCAGCCATCTGGGCAATTACCAGATTGAAAAACTCATGGAAACGCTGGCTGACGGTTACCTGCGGGCACTCGGCGAAAAAGAGCCCGAGCGGCGCGAACAGGTCTGGCAACAATTGGCCAACTCTGAAGCGCAGCTGGCCGTGCAGTTCAGCAAATTTGCGACAGAGTTTGCCAGGGTGCCTGAACCCGAGGCCCGCGTCAGCCGGCTGCCCATCAGTTTTCCCTTTGCGACGCTGATCCTGCCGGCCATGAGCTTCGACATGCGCATTGCCCTGGCGATCCACGCCGCCGGTATTGCGCGCGTGGCCCAAAATACCGCCGGGCTCAGCCCCAAGGCCAAGGCCTTCACGATGTCGGCCGAACTCTTCCTGATGCAGCACACCTGCCACTGGTTTTGCAAATCAAAGGCCATCGCCTCGGCCCGCGTGCTGGTGCGGCACAAGACACCCCATGCGCAGCTGGTGGATTCGGTGTCGCCGGAGACGCGTGAGGCTTATAGCGTGCTGATCGGCGGCGGCAGATAAATAAGCGTGTGAGGTACTTTCACGCGCGACGCCTCACGGCCTTGCAACCATTGCTTTCACTTCCTCGCTGAGGCGAAGAACTTCCGGGCTTGTTGTCACCCCGACTGATATCGCGTCCAGGCCATCGACCATCGTGCATTTGAAAGTCGCATCCGCCTGTTTGTTGCATTCCATGACACCACGAGACTTGCCATCCACCTTGAAACGCGCAGGATGAAAGATGTAGGTGAGATCCGAGGGATCTTTTGAATAGACAGTGCGATCCAAAAGATCGTCCGGAAACTTCTTCTCGGTCATTTCCCTGATGAGATAGGCCATCCGGGCCCCAAGTTGCGGCATCGCCTGTTTGGTTTCCCTGTTGTGCGCGCCGTGCAGGCCAATCATGGTTTTCGCCAGAGGAGCGCCGTCGCTGTAGTAGCGGTGGACCCCTCCGAGAAAAACAAGGCCGCATGCGGACTCGCATTTTCCTGAGACTGCAGTGTCGAGGCCTGCATCCCGAATACGCCTTGCAAGTTCTTGCCCGTTCCAGAGATCGCCCCCGGGGCTGTTGTGCAGCAAAACGAGCTTCACTTGATTCGTGGCAAGCTGGTCCTTGAGCTGGGCAACATCACCGCCAACAACCGGTCCGGACATGATCAGCGTTTCCCCAATGAGATTGAAGTCCATGGCCAGGGCCGGCGTGACGGCGAGCTGGAACGCGACCAGGACGAGCCATCTTCTATGGTGAAACGGCATTTGTGGCGCCTTAAAGGTTTGCCAAGCCACTCAGCGACAGGCAAACACTATTCATCAAGGAAATCACCTCGGTAAAAGCTCCAGGCAGTTCCGTCGTGAAGATAGAAGTACCCATCAGCGCAGAAATCTTTACCGGGGAAAAATTCGCGATACGCCTTGGGAACAAGCCGTGACAGCTGCGCGTCCGTGAGTTCGTCGAACTGTTCGGGCGTAATCGGTTGGCCGACTCTGAGTTTGGGAGATTCCATGGGTGAACGGGGTAGTTGGAGGCGTATGGATGATGAGCGTCATTGTGCGGTGAAATCCTGCCCTTGGCTCTGGCGCAGAAGGTGCGGAAACCTCGGAAGCAGAAAATCAACCCAAAGACCCAGGTCAGCCACCGCGTAATACGGCAGCCAGACATCGACATCCGGCTTCCATGCGTCAGGATTCACTGTCTGAAGATCAGCGATTCTCTTGCGCCACATCTCGCCCTGATAGCCCGGAAGTTTTGCCCATTCGTGTACTGGATCCGATGCCGCGGGCTCTGGAATGCGTTTGGCCAGCTCCGCTGCGATGGAAAAACCGAGCTCTATATCGGCTGCACTCAGAGTACGCAGCACGCGGGCATTTGGCCCACCGCAGAGTGACGATTCCGCAGACTCCTGATGAACCAGATTCAGTGTGAACGAACTTCCCGAGAGTTGACCTCCCCAGGAATTGACCTGAAACCACAGACACCAATAACCCGGCCCGGCAGGTCGAATAAACGCACAGGAGTAACCGGGCCGCCGCTTCCAGCCGTTCGCCGTAAACCATGGACTGAGCGCGCGCCTCAGCGCAGCGTGTACGACCTTGCTGGTTGCATAAATGGTCATCATGACGCCTGACGTTTGAGATAAGAAGGCCAGGCGGCTTCAGGAGAGCCATTGAATGGCCAGCATCACAAAGAGCAATAACCAGACCGTTGAGCTCAATACAGCTGTAAGCCAGTTTGTCCATTTAATGCTCCCTGGGTACATGCGGCCCAGAACGACAGGGCTTGACGCTGCATCGTAGAGCGACCAGCCACCTATGGCGGTAAAAACGGCCAGGGCCCACAGGCTTCCCTTTGATGCCGAACTGAAAGAAACCGCCGCAATGGTTGTGGCCAGGACGAACCAGACAACGCTGATCCAGAGGAATCCTCTGGCCATGTCACCTTTTTCCGCCGGCGCCATCGAAGGCTCGACTTTCTCTACAGCTGCGAGCAATTCCGGCAAGGGTTGCCTGGAACGCAGCGACGCAAGAAGCAATACGGCCTGGACACCAGACCACGCGAGAAAAATGAACAGGGCTTGAGTTGTTGATGGCATATGCGAAGAACTTAAGGTTTGTGTGCCCACCCGAAGCAAGGCTCAGGCCTGTGATGCGAGAAGACCGAGGTCATTAGAGAAAAAACTTGAGCACGTTAAAGCTCATCGTCTTCCCATACCGCTGGGTCGTCGGCCCATTCCAGCAGTAACCCGGCCCTCGATGCGAGCATGGGGGCGAGTTCTTCCATGTTCTCTCCCGTACCAATGACAAACGTTGGGTGCCGCTCCCCACGCGCCATGCATCGAGCCGCGTCCTGCCAGAGAGAAGCGATGGCATGCACCGCCTCCCGTGGAGTTCCAGCCTTGCTTGAGGAAACATAGTCGTTCGGCATATCGCCAGAGATAGCCCACCAGCCCACCGAACCAGGGCTCTCAAGGCTTTCGACGGTCCAAACTGAGACATAGGGGGCAAGGTGCCACGCAGGCTCAACGCCGATCCGGCCATGCACCAGGCCTTCTCGCTGCAAGTATTCGGATACTTCAGCACGGCGCTCTGCACACCACTGGGCTTCAACTTCGGGGTTGTCGTAATCGGGCATTGTTAAGGCCTAACATTTGGGCTGAGTGGACTGTAGCAGCAGGCCGCGCGGAACCGGAACTAACAGCACGGTGTCACGTGGCCTGCTGTTGCGGTCCGCTCAGATGATGGGTTACTCCCGGCGAGATACCCTAAGGTTGCAGGAACGCTTGCTCCCAGCTGGAACCAATGCGGGAATAGGTCGTGCGCGCATGCAGGCGGCTCTCTTTGAATTCCAGGAATTCAATATGCTCGGCCCGGAGCCTGAATCCGCCCCAGTTCGCGGGGCGAGCGATTGGCTTGCCATAGTACGCAGCTACGGCGCGTCCGTATTGATCCGAAAGCGACTCCAGGCTCGCGAGCGGACGGCTCTGCTGAAATGTCGCTGTGGCAATTTGGGCATCCCGCAGACGGCCAGCCCAATGTACTTCGGCCTCCTGTTCCGGTATTACCGTACAAACGCCTTTGATGCGTACTTGCGTGGCGATATGCTCCCACCACAGCGTAATGCCGGTCTTGGGGTTGCGAGCGATGTCCAGGGCCTTGCCAGAGTCAAGGTGCGTGCAGAAGACGAAACCCGTCTCTTCCGCTTCCTTCAGATCGACGAACCGCGAACTGGGGTATCCATCCGCATCGATGGTGGAAACACAAACAGCGTTCCTGTGTTTGGACGACCCACGGCTCCTGGCGTCGAGCCATACGGTTTTGAAACGCTCAATGGGACTGCGCATATTCCCCCAAGGGTCTGATGTTTGACATGAGAAACCCGACCTGGCTTGCCGTGCGAGTTCATTTTTTGATGGGAAGATTAGACATCTACCCTGCGCTTTGTGCCGGGCATCTACTTCTTTTTCAACCTCTCAAGGAGTTCCGAAGTCACCTGTTGGGATTCTATTTTGATCGCCCTGCGCCTCTTGAAGTCAAAGACACGGCGAGCGCTACGCATCGCCCTTTTTGCAGGAAACAGAAAAGCGTTCCAGGCAAGCGGCAATGCGCGCCATGCTTTGTGGCCGTCCAGCGGTGCAACGGGAATCAGGTTGACGGCCCCTATCACTATGTTGACGTCTATGAAGACGAACAGGATGGGGGCGAGAAATTGCTCCCAAGCAGGGTAAAGAGACCTCAACGAATACTTCAGTGCGAGCGCCAGGGCGAGTACGCAGAGTTGCGCAAGAACCCCGCCCCAGGCAATGAAGAGATCGCTTCTCTCGTAGTAGGGTTCTTCGTGCTCACACTGACCGTGTAGTGCATAGAGCCGAATCGTGTACACCTTGACGTGCTGCGAACGGGCCACGATGGCATGGCCAAGCTCATGCGCAAGGAGGAGCGCCAGGTAAGCCACGAGCGTTACTGCGGCCCAAAGGAGGCTCCCGCGTACCCACCAGTACCACGGTAGCCAAAGTAGAACCGTCCAGTGAAAGTAGAACGGAATACGCTTCCACTTGCCGAATTTCCAGAATGCCGAGAGCATCAAGTTCAAAGCCTAACGAATGAAAGGGACGCGCCCGCTAGTGACGCAATGCCTGCCATTGCCGTACAGGCGCTGCATCTGCGAATACGAAGCGAGCGCCGCTGCGCAGGCGTAAGCGCAGTTGTTCGTCTTCATCGAAGGATCTGTATATGACGCGCTTGCCAATGTCATTTGGGACCAGCTACTTTTCCTTCGGCCGCAGTGGCAATTCTGGCAAGCAGGCTATTCTGAGCTTCAAGAATTGCGTTTTGCCGTTCGAACATTGCAAGCGTCCTGCTCTGCGGCGAATCCTTCCGCTTCATGCGTTGCATGAAGAAAATCCACACGCCAATGAGCAAAAACATCGGACCCCAGCTAACAAGAAAGTCAACGAAGGGTGAACTCGCGGGCTGCTTGGTATTACGGCTGCCACGAACTTCCGCAGAAACTACGCGGACACTTTGCGTTGCGTAAGCGTCTTTCGACTGTGCAGCGTCATCCCGAACGCGAAATGCCGCCTCCTGCTTGGCGGGAACGACAACGCCGTATAGCGGTTGAGTCACCGTGTCTATCAGCGTCCGCTTTGTGTCGAAGTACTTGATCTCGACGACAACTTTTTCCAGGCAATCAGCCGAAGAATTCTTCAATGCACCAAGAGTGGTGACCATCCGTCGACCTTCTGAGTCTGAAATACTGAAAGAGGGAGCGACTACCTTCAAGTCTTCGACGGATCCCGGAGGGCCATCTGCTTTCGTGCAAGCGAGGACGGAGGCAGTCAAAAGTTGAAGAAGAAGCAAGACAAGAAAGTTAACGTGTTTCAATTTGACTCCTGGCTTCAATGGCTCTGCGACGCCCGACATACGAATGACCGGCAACAAAGTATAGGTGCGAACGAACGGAACGGATGCAATTGGAAGTCCATGTTGATTGGACTGTTAGTCTGCATGTTCATCGTGCCTTAGCGAGGAATTTTTTTGATGGACGAAACAATGGCGGCAATCTCAGGCTGAATTTGATTGGCGGCGTCTTTGGGGTAGAAGAAGGAAATATCGACGAATTTGTCCTCAACAATTGCATGAGCGGAAAGGACGAACATCTTTCCGAATGAGGCATCTTTTTCGAACCTGTGTGCCCATGACGGCTCCAGGCCAAGGTTGATTTTGTTTTCCAGTTGATAAACGCAATCTGCTTCAACGCCTGGTTTATATTCAGTGCACTTGGGTGGAACATCAGGAGAAATAGATGTCGCAACCCCACCGTTTAATTTGAGCTTAAATGTCACGCATTTGATGCATTGCGTCTCGGCGGCCAACTTTACGTTATGGGGTGCTTTGCCAAGCACACTTTGAGAAATGAGCGCCAAATTTGCATTCTTCGGAACCGGAGTGGCAAGAGCAACCAGTCCTGGAGATGCCGTAAATTCACCTACGGCAACGGGGCTCCTTAACCATCGTTGCATTGACTGGCCGGTAGGGATTTTTGTCTTTTCGTATTTGGTAGCCCAAGCCGCAGGTAATGTCATCGACAAGCCCGCCTCTTCAATGAGAACTTCATCGGCTCGGGCCATGTTTGCAAACGCCAACAGAACGCAAGCGATGGCTATTGTGTAGCGGTAAAGAAGCATAGATTCCTCGTTAACGTTTGACTCAAGTGGGAAGCGACAGACGCAGCCGGTTGGCTGTCCTCTTGAAGAAGTAGTAGTTAGGCGTCACTGCATATGTTGCCATGCGCCCGTTCCACTAGCCCTCGGCTCCGAGCCGGCGTTTCCGTTCATGCCTGTGCAGAAACTCTGTCTGGGAGTCGGGAGGCTTAGGCGTCACTTTTGAAAGCACTCAAGGCACATCGTGCGGATTGTATTTTCCGGCGACAAGAAAGTAGAGAGCTACGGGCAAGCAGGCAATCCCGATAACCACTCCGATGGCACCGAACAAAGAGGTAACCAGGCTCATGGCGATCAGGCCAAGGCCTACGGTGAAGATTGCGACTGCCAGAACAACCCTGATCAACAGCGGCATAGGCCGCCAGTGGGATTCTTCGGCTTCATCCTGAGCTTCGGTTGACGGCCGCAGAAGGACTGAGCTGACGTATCCGGCAACAACGGCAGCGACTGCCATCTTGACGAATGGCCACACGGAGATGCCGGCTCTCAGATCGGTCTTGACGGTCGCGACGACATAAATTAGCCAGAAGGCCCAGCACGCACCGACGAGTAGAAGTTTTTGCATGGCCGGTGACGACTAAGGTTTGAGATACCCGGTACAACCCTGCTTGGCGAGGCGGCCAAGGCCAACAATGGCGGCTACACCATTGAATGGAGGGTTCCCGGCGCCGCGCCGGCTCATGTGGGCAGTCCGCATGCGGCGATAAACGCTTCCAGAAAGCCAACCATCGGCGTGCCGCGCTCGCGGTAGCGAGACAGCTTGCCGGATGCCCGGGCGGCAAAGTCAGGCGCATTTGCCGCCTTGGCGATGGCGAGGTCGGCATGGTAGTTCATGGGTGTCCATGTGGTGGGGCGGCGCAAGAACCGAAACGGGCAGTCGGCATCCGGTACGCGGTTAGCCCAATGGTCCAGCGCTTGCCAACTGTCGATCCCTGCCAGCAACGGCAGTGCATGCGCCAGTACAGAGGCAAGCTCAGCCGCGGCACGCTCTGCTGCCGGGCCGTTGTTCACCAGCATGGTGTATTGGTTTTCACCACCAGGCAGCACGCCCTTTAGGCTCAATGGCAGGTTGTGCGCGTCGGCCAATCGCTTGAGGTCGATCTCCAGATCGAAGCTCGCCATCGACGAGACAGCGGCTTTCATATGGGACGGATATTTGGGGCAGAGATTCAATGCGAACTCGAACGACCAACTCGGCACACGCCCGTAGAACTCAAGCTTGAACAGCTTGGTGGAGCTTGTGAACCAGCTGTGGCCACGGCCGCTCTTCCAGCCCTGAAGGGGTCCGAAGGTCGGTGTCAGCAAATTCCGCAGCGTGCTCGCCGCGAACTGGGGAGAAATGGGCTCGGCGATAAGACTCATGGGGTTGGGGTGGCTGTTTTGAGTAGCAGAAATACCGTGCCCCCGTTTGAGCTGCGCGGCCCCTGGCAAGACACAGCACTTCTGGTCAACTCGCTGCCACCTTACGGCCAAACCAGAAGCCAAGAACGCCCAACGCCACCGCGATCCAGCCGATGGTGTAGCCGCCGCTGTTGCCCTCGACAAGCCTGGCCTTGAACGCGGCTGTATCGCGGTACGCGATCACCTGGCGGCTTGGGGTGCTCAGGCTGAACACCGACTTTTCGTCCTTCGGATCGAACCTGACTGTCACGGTTTCACCACCCAGCCCGTCCAGCGAACGCTCAGAGTTCGGCTCGCCCACGCGCACAGTCTCGATGCCTGCGGAGGTTTGTATGTCCAGCTCCGCGTAACGGCTCGCAAGTACACCTTTTTTTGTCTTGCGCTCAACAACGCGGGCGCTCAGGGCTTTGCCGGTGGCAGTGCTCAATTCAGCCTCAGAAGGGACCTTGTGGCGCGACGGGCGCTTGCGGTCCTCCGCATACTCGGCACCGAGCCATACCAGGCCCCCAATGAACAGCACAAGTGAAATCTTTGTCAGGCTCAAAACCAATTCCCCCCAATATTTGAAGTACATCAGTGACGAACGCACGGGGTCCTTATCCAGTGCTCGCCGCTTGTCTCGCATGAATGCGAGGATCCCCATCCCAGGCGGGCCTCCGGTCGTGAGACCTGCGGCTTCATCAGTTCACCTGGGGAGGCAAATCACGGCGATTATCACCATGAGAATCGACCTCGCCAAGAACGCTTTGGAACCTATGGCGTGGATGCGACAGACAAGCACAGGCGTGCGCACGAGTCCGGTCGTCAGATAGGCCCCCTTCCCGCTCGAAATGCTATTGATTTAATAGCTGTTTGTGCCCGTCCACATTGGTCTGCAGCCAGTTTTCATGCATAAAAAGAGGTCAAAACCGCTCTTTGGAGGCCACTACAGGGTCTTTTGCGAGGTATGGCAGCGCCAGAATCAACTGTTTTTGGGTATTTTCATATACGAAACAGGCCCCAAGACCAATGCGGATGAGCGCAAGCAGCTACTGATTTGATAGCAAAACAAGGGGCGCGCAAAAAAGCGCCGTCTTCGTTTCAGCCCTATGCAGAGGCAGGCCTCAGTGCGCGCATGCCGCAGCGTCGGCGCTGCCCCCTGCCCCACCTGCGGCAAAGAGAACTCCAGGAAGCAACGAAAGGTCAGGGACCACGCTCGCCGTTCACTTGCGGCCGTACTCTTGCGACAGCGCCAGGGCAACCCGGCCAATAAGCTCGATAGGAAGCTCCTCCTTCAGCGGGAAGGACAAATTGCCCTTTTCGCCACGGTATGGCGCGAGTTCCTGTATGAGGCGCGCATCTTGCGTGACAGGCGGATAGACGCCAATGTGCTTCTTGAATGCAGCGAAGTAGAAGAACACCCGACCGCGCTTGAATGCGGGCATGTTGTAGCTTACGCAGCGCGAGGCGCCAGGCACCAAGGCCTCAACTTTTTCCTGAATGGATTGGAGCTGAAGGCGCGACTCGGCGGGCACGCTCGCGAAGTACTCTTCATGTGAAGCGAAAGCCATGGCGTAATTCGTGCTGTCTAACGTTTGAGATGTGAGGCGTGACCCGGCTTGCCGGGACGCGTCCTCTCAATTAAAAGGCTGGGCACCACTGCAAGTCAAGTGCGTTAGCTACCAGCGCGCTCAGGCCTTGCGTCAGTGACAAGTCGCAAGATTGACATGAGGGCTTCTTCCGCCAGTGTTCCGTGTTGCTTTCCGTTGTACTCAACATCCAGCAGGCTCGCAGGCCGATACTTGCCAGAGAGGTAGGCGTGAATACGTTGAACGCGTTGGGTGTTTTCGGGCGTCCCAGGCTTCAGGTTATCGGGGGCTATGTGCATTGCGACGAGCGACAGGAACTCCTCGTCAGTGAGTTCCGCAAAGCTCTTGCCGAAATATGCCTGTGCGGCGGCCGCATAGCCATGAACAGGCTGGCCATTCTTGCTGCCCAGATAGCAGATATTCAGGAACAATTGCATTTGATCGTTCTTGGAAACCAGCGAATCCAGGGCGTATTGCGCAATCAGTGTCTGGCGAACTTTAGCGATACCTTGCTTGAACCCGTCCGGGAAGTAAATGAGCTTGACCAGACCTTGCGTGATGGTCGTCATTCCTGCGCCGGGAGTTTGAAGATCGACGCCGTGATGCCGGGTGAACGCCGGGTCTTCGACTGCCAACAACATGGCTTGCCTGTCCTTCGACAAGTCTGTGGGTTTCAGCCGGGCTCCAAAGCGCTTCCAGGTTTCGGAAATCAGAGACGGTGTTGCAACTCTGGCAGCCCTCACTTCGTTGGCGTAATAGCCGGCTGCGAGAACCAGGGCAAGTGCACTTGCACCTGAGAGCCCCAGGATCGTGCGAATGACTGCTTGACCGATCTTCATGTTGTGGCTGATCTCGGAAAGTGATGTGCGAGGGAATTCGTGACGCCTAACGCGACGTTGACTGGCGACCCGGCAAAGTTGGGAACGAAGGGGGCGAACGCCGCTGGACGTCCGTTTCGAACGACAGGTTATGTCGCAACAGCCTCAAAGAATGCTCTCCGGCCGATCCGCGTATCGGCTCATGAATAGACGGAATGTCGGAGCCATCTGTTCCCCACCCTCGTCCGAGGCTGTGACGCGGTACACCGGGGCGAGTTGATTCCGGTCGCTCGTCAGTCGGACTGCGTAAAGCCAACTGTTCATAAGATGATCAGCGAACACGAAGCAGTCGGGATACGCGAAGCGATCCGGATAGATGACACCGCCTGAATCATCCAGTTCGTCTTTCACGGGCCTGATCTCTGCCAACGGCCAAAAGCGGAAATACACATCATCCATCTCATGGCCGGTTCCGTTTTCAGCAACGAGATAGGCCCGGACATCCTCAGGCAAAACTACTTCGTACCGGCGCTCAAATTCCGCAATCGCTTCCTCAGTTGCGCCAGCGCTTACGCCCACTCCAGCGTCGCGCCATTGCTTGTGCACGCGCTGCCAGAGATTGCCGACGTCAGGAGGCGGTGGCGTTTGCGACATAACGTAAAGGTGACCGGACCATCAACACTTGCGGCGAAGCCCCATCCTGTCGTTGTGGGTGCGCGTCGATGGATATGTTATCCGGCCTACTCGTCGTCACAACGCCTCCCGAATTGCAGAGGCCAAGTCCTCAGCGAAACGCCGAGCACCCTCCTCACCCAGTTCCACAGGATCACCGAATGCAGAAATTGCCTTGACCATAACGGCGCCACTGTCGGCCCACGCTCTCGCGACTTCGACTTCGGTGTCCGGCGCATCGATAGCAGCAATGATTCGGGCGAGCAGCTCAAGCCCCTCGCTTCGACTTGCACCGACCCGGGTCTCGAACTCGGCTTCGGTGATATTGATACCGTTGCAAACCTCATTCAAAGAGTTCGACAAAGTGACCAGCTCCGAGCGCGTAAGCGACAAGAGAATGCGTCCGGACGACTTGAATGCAAGGTTCATCAACACACCACACAATTACCAGCTGGATAACGTTTGACATGAAAGGCAGGTCGAAGGGCGCGAAGCGGCCTCTGAAGTGTCCGCCTGACGGAAGAGTCAGGCCTCATTTCGGCTCCCCTTCCTCTTGAGCAATGACCTTGGCGACGAGAGGAAGCACCAGCATTCGCGCCCTGTGATCGAGGATTCGGGGAAGGCGGGCGAGGTCCACCCCGTCGGCCTCCAGCCAACGGGCGAGGGTTAGAAGATACAGATCTGACACAGAGAACTCTTCACCCAGAACCCACGGTCCACGCAGATACTCGTCTTCAATAAGCGAGAAGGCGTCACCCACGGATTGAGGAACCTTCCTTCGCATGGCGTCCCACGCTTCAGGTTCGTCTGCCCATCTGTGGCCGCGCATTCGGTGGGCATGGGCGACATGAACCGTGGAGCACAAATAGCTGTTGAAAGCGTTCATCTCCGCAAGTCGAAACGTGTCACCAAGCGGAGCCAGATGCGCGTCCGGGTACGTCTGGGCGATGAACATGAGCATGGCCGGTGTTTCCGTCAGGACCCCGCGCCCCGTCACAAGCGCTGGAACCCGGCCCTTCGGATTGACCTTCAGGTAGTCTGCCGCCCGTTGTTCATTCTTCGAGAAGTCGATCCGGACCAGTTCGTACTCTGCATTTGCATGAGCCAGCGCCAGATGCGTTGCCAGCGCACAAGTATTGGGGGTGTAGTAAAGCGTGAGCATGTGACCTCAATTCTGAACTGACGATGCAAGGAAGTGCTTCAAGTGACGCCTAACGTTGAAGTTGACCGGTTTCAGCCAACAACTCGATTGCCCCCGTGTGCCCTTGGCTTGCCGCCGCCGTCAACCACCGGAGAGCCTCGGTTGTGTTCTCCGGGAACTGCAGAAGATGCTGGCCGAGTTTCCACTGGGATGAATCCAGCCCCGCCTCTGCACATTCACGGAGAAGGCGGACGGCAGCCAAGACGTCCTGACTTGTGCCCATGCCGTGATAGGTGAAGCTCGCAACCCAGTGCTTTGCCTCCAGCAGGCCGCCGGCGGCAGCTTTCTTGTACCAGACCAGCGCTTCGACCGGGTTCCTGGGCGAGCTCTCGTCCGCCAAGTGACCAAGATAGAACTCGGCCTCGTGGTCCCCATCTCCGGCGAGTTCGTGCAGCCGTTCCCGCGCCTCTTCGGGCGCCAGATCGTAATAAATGTCCTCGGCGGCCGTCACGTGACGCCTAACGTAGAGGGTGACCGGACCGCAACATTTGCGGCGGAGCCACCTTGCAGTTGTGGATCCGCGTTGACCGACCAGTTAGACCGCATTGGGATCTCCCAGCGTTTGATACATGACATGAGTTAGCTCAAACTGGTTGCAGCCACGCGACGCAATGCCGCCCTCGTCATCTGGGCGTTCGAGCTCCCACCCCTCTTCTACGTCGGACCAGTACAGCAGCTTATCGCCAAAGGCAGCGACGGCAACGACATACTCACCCGGTGAATCCGCGACCGACAGCTCACGCGGAGCTATGCATGCCTTCTCTAAAGCTGCCCGATGCTCCGGATGCAACCCGCGAAGGCCGTCTTCCAAAAGGTCGGCGACTTCAGCGATGGTGGCAGAGCGAAACATTGAGGTGCGGTCTAACGGTTGACTTAACCGGACCGCCGCAGGCGGGTCCGCTTGAAGGAAGGGCTTGGCATCATTTCGCACGGCCTGAAAAGAAGAAGCGGATGACCAACATGGCCAGTCCCCCAAGCAACATATAGCGACCAACGCCCTTCTGGGCATCAGAGGAGTCGTCCTGGTTGATGTCTTGAAGCGTGCTGGGTGCTTCAGGTAGATAGCGAACCGTCATGGTGGATGGGACAGAGTTGCTGCGCAAGGCACGGCCAAGCTCCGCAGCAACGCCGACTTCAGTCCGAATTTCGCGACCATCCTCCGTAGTGAAGCGAACATGCGCTGTGTAAAGGCTGTCAGCATGGGTATTCTTCTTCTCCTTCCACTCCAGCCTGGTTACCTCGGCCTTGGTCGTCTTGCCGTGATCGCGCAATGCCGAAAACTTGGTGGCGTTCTTGTGACCGGCATACATAAAAAAGATGCCAAACACAACAAGACAGATCGCGACGACTCGGCTACCTAAGATTCGAAACATCGGTGGCTCCTTAGGCCTAACGTAAAAATGATCGGACCACCAACAAATGCGGCGGAACCACATCCTGCTGTTGTGGCTCCGCGCCGGTTGATATGTTATGTGGCGTAGCGTATCGCGACTTCATATGCGATTCAAACAAGAATGTAGCCACGACGACGCCGAAAGACAAGATACCGGCTTGCCGGGGTACGTCTGGTTGATTGAGGGGTTAGACGCCATTGCTAAACGACTCGACTGCTGTCCGGTACGCTGCCAGTGGCTCCGAAGCACCTGCTATGGCGCGGCCGATGACGATGTGAGTGGCGCCTGCCCTGGCCGCCGCAGCAGGAGTGGAGATGCGCACCTGGTCTGTGGCTGCCGGCTGGGAAAGCTGAATGCCGGGGCAGACGATGAGTACCCCGGCAGGCAAGGAATCACACAAGTAGGCGGCCTCCTGGGCGGAGGCCACGATACCGTGGCAGCCTGACTTGCAAGCCAGCGAAGCGAGGCGGAAAACCTGGTCTTTGACTGATGATGCAAGACCGATCTCTGGGAGCTCGGCGTCAGAAAGGCTTGTGATGACCGTAAGGCCAAGAACTTTTAGATTGGAGTATGGCTCGGCAGCACTGGCAGCCGCTCGCAGAACGGCCGAACCCGCCGACGCATGGACCGTGACCATTGAAACCCCAAGCTTGCCAGCGGCTTTGACGGCACTGGCTACGGAGTTGGGTATCTCGTGAAGCTTGAGATCGAGGAAGACCTGTTTGCCTGCCGACACCAGCTCTCGAACTACCTGCGGTCCAGCCTCTGTGAGCAGCTGAAGGCCGACCTTGTAGTGATCGGCTTCGGGACCGAGCCGATTGACCAATGCCAACGCCTCAGCCGAGGATTCGAAGTCGAGCGCGACGATGACTGGTGATGGCATATGTGAAATGGAGTCTAACGGTGGAGGCCAGACGCGGCCGCAGATCGTCGCCACTGGGTCGATTTGTTAGCTGTCTTGCTCTTCATCGGGATCGCACCTTGAAGTTTTCGTCAATGTGGACGACCGAATCAGACGAGCCACGGTTCGAACAGTCAAAGCCTTGCAATCTGAGTATCGGAAAGCTGTTGAGGCGAACGTTGACGTCCTTGTGCCTCTTGCCCGCGTGGCGTGAATGAATGGCAGTTTTCGTCAAGTAATTGTTGCTGACCCTGTAGTAAGACCCATCGTTATAGTTCTCGTCAAGAGTCTCTTCGCCGACGAATTCAAGGTCTTTGAGACTCGCGTTGTATCGAAACTGCATGGTGTAACTCGACGCGCGAGCGGCGTCCGCATACTCAACTGCCTGGACAAACACAGAATTCTTTTTTATATCGATGTTATAGAACTTGCTCACGCGACAAAACTCGTCAGACGCGGAAAGGACTCCGTAGCTTCCATCCGGATTTCCCTTGAGAATGAAAAGGCGCTCCTCGCGCTGTGGATTTCCACCTCTCTGCCCAGTGGCCACCAAAGCCAGATCAGCGATTCCGTCACCGTCCAGATCGCCTTCGGCGCTTGTCCAAATGAAATCCAGATGCGGAAAATCGGCCGAGATTACGGAGATGGCCTTCCGTCCCGTTGGCGTGTATTCAGCAGATACAGGCAGGGCTGAGGTGCAGAGAAGCGCAAAGATCAGCAGGAGCCTGGTGGCTACCATGAGCGGCACCTAACGTTTGTCTTGATGGAAGGGTTAGGCCGCATTCTCAGCGAAGCTCCTTGCGAACCACCAATTTGAGTCCCGACCAGACTTCCGTGACGGCGCAGACCTTGATATCTACGAAGCCAAGTGGCAGCGCCAACTCGCGGATAGTGTCTTCTGTGATGGTGGTCGGTACCTTGGCTGATTTTTTTGGCCAGGAGACCCACAGCGCTGCGTCGGGTTTCAGCTTCTTGCGCAAGACACTCAGAGTCTTTGCCAGTTCTTCTCGCTGCGTGACAAAGGCGTGAGCGATATCTACCTTTGAATCGGGCTGGCTCACAAACTGCACGGCTGGTGGAAGTGGGGCCAACAGACTTTCGTACTCCTCAGGTGCTGCGATGAGCAGCACTCGATGCGCCTCTTTGATGCCAAGCTTCCTGGAAAGCGGCGTTCCAGAGTATCCAGCGGTGTTTGAGGTTGCCATGCGTCTTAACGTTGGACATGAGAGGCGGCACAAGGGTGAAGCCCCTGTGCCGTTCTCTCGATGGAAGAGTTAGTCGCCTGTTTCATCTGCGAGGCTTGGCTTTTTTCCCTTGCGGCGTGGTGGCTCCCGGCCCACAAAGTGGGCAAGTACCATGAGTCCCAGACCGAGCAAGATGAAGAACGGAGGTCCAAGGAACAATAACAACACGGCGCCAACCAGGACAAGAAGGCCGAAGCCTGGCGCGTTTTCGGCGCGTGTGGCCTGAACGGCACCCTGCGTTCCGCCTAAAACCGCAACCCACATTGCCCAAGCCGCCACAAATGAGAGCAGCCCTGCCAGGAGCAGAACCCTACGCCATGCCTTGGATGCACTCGGCGCGCCAAACGCTACGGCGGCACCGAGCATCCAGGCGCCAACAGGCGCCGCAGCACCTGGCAGGAGTGATCCGAAGGACACCCAACCGAGCAGAGCAACGAGGGCTCCGCCTAAGAGTGCAGGGCCCAGGCGACCGGCAATGGTAAAACTAGGCATGCTTTTTTTGGGATGTCATCTGTGCTGAGGGGCCAGGGAGTTTGCTGCGGCCTAACGTAGAAGTGATCGGCAGACCATATGCGCGCGACAGCGTGCCTCGAGGACGTCCGTGTCGACTGCCATGTTATGCATTGCCCGTCCCTTTGGTTAGCTGCTTGCTCCGAATATGAAAGGCCCCGCCAAGTGCCATGAGCAGAAGACTTCCTTCCGCAAACACGGGGCCGATCGCCACGAGGATTCCGAGCCACCGGGCCGCCCCGATCACCAAAAGCGTGATCCCCAGAATCCGTAGCCTCTCGCCACGTTCGATGCCTCGGTCAGCCAACGCGAGCCAAAGGGATACAAGGGCAAATGGCACGGACAGCATCACCCCCGCGACTATAAATGCTGCGGCGTACTGAGCCGGGTGTCCAGCGGACGGGGAACCTGCCAACACCGTAATCGCCGTGGCAGCTAACACCGCCATGAAGCCGAACGCAACACTCAAGATTGTTTGCATTTGCCTACCCTTTGACGTAAGGAGCGGCCCGCTTGCGGGACGTCCCCTTGACGGAGAGGTTAGGCAGCGCCGCGCCGCTCACGGAGTTGCCCTGGTCCGTTTGGGATTCGACGGGGGCGAAGGCCAGGAGTTTGTTTCCGTCATATGGAGGTTGTCCTCGACAGTCTGGAGCATGGAGTCGGCTTGTTCTTCGACGGTTGTGTGCTCAAGATACTGCCAGGGAGTCAGACTGTGCCACGTACGCCTGTACTGCTCTGCCCGATAGCACACTGCAGCCACCTTGGCGTTCAGGTTTGATGCAACGCCTTCGACGGTGCCCGTGGCGAGAATGTCGCGAACGGCCTGTGGCTTCGATTCGGCTTTGCGCTTGGCAAATTCCAGCGCCTCAGAGAGCAACGCCTCGTACTTGGCTGCCATTTCAGACAACTTCGCCTTGTTGTCTCGCTTGGTGATGCGCCGAAACTCAGCCATTGCACTGCCTAACGTAATGTATTTCGTAAAACCTGCGACATAACCTGACGCTTGCAATCTAATCTGGACATCAGAACCTTTGGTAAGCTGCTTGCACGCTGGATTTCAAGGCAATGCTCTGAAATTCATACTGTTATAAAAATTCCGCGAAACCCCGCAATCCCCCACTGCAGTCTGCCCACTTGCTGGATCAGGTCCGGGAGCGGGTTCGGTATTTGCACTATAGCCTTGGCACCGAGAAAACTTACCTGTATTGGGTCCGATTTTTGTCCGCTGGCATGGCCAGAACGGCCACATGACGCATCCGCGCGACATGAAGGCATACGCATCCTTACCGCTCCTCCGCCTAGCGCCGACGAGCAGGCATCAAGACCTCAAGGTCTTGAATGGCGGCGGTGGCTTTCGACCTGGCCCAAACTACTGGAATGAGGCTGAACAGCGGAAGCAGAAAGACGAGATAGAAGAAGAGTTGGATGCCCGCAGCAATTTTCATGGTTCCAAGTAGCCGGGTTCGCTGTACGAATTCGGTGTTTTCCAGATCGCCTTCCCATAGCGATAGCTGGCGACAAACGATTATGAACCCGACGATCGCCAGGGCGGACGCCGTGAGGCTCAAAAACCAAAACGTCTTTTCCGGCATTTGCCTGTTGCCCAGGATGTTCAGGTGAAGCAGTAAATCGGCTTGTCTGAGCGCGATCTCGATCAGAAACGGGAGCTGAAGCACTATTGCCGCAGTGAGGAGTTTGCGTGCCAACTGCAAGGTACTTTTGTGCCTGTGAATTTCGCGAAGTGCTGTCATGCTTGTTTGATGATGAGAGATGCGCCGCTGATGAGGCTTACCGTTCGGGCTTCCCGGCGCACAGCAAGCGCCGCGTAGCAGCATCCTGCTGCTGCGTGTC
The DNA here is from genome assembly GCF_056402835.1 of Polaromonas sp. P3_B4. Taxonomy (NCBI): domain Bacteria; kingdom Pseudomonadati; phylum Pseudomonadota; class Betaproteobacteria; order Burkholderiales; family Comamonadaceae; genus Polaromonas; species Polaromonas sp. P3_B4. Next base: position 671,164 of record NZ_JBFUGQ010000001.1, on the reverse strand, counting down.
CGAGCCAGGCGAAATGTCAGACATGTCTGGTTACCTGGTTTGCTTTAGATGAATACACTCCGGCTGGCCTCGGACTTTGGCCCAGTACTCAAGCCTGGCATCGTCATCAATGTCGATAATGCCGCCGTACATCGTGTCGCCACCTTTCCTCTTGGGGCCAGAGATCCAGTAACGCGCTCCCGTCTCTTCCTCGATGCAGTTGTATTTGTAGCCGGACTTCGTTTTCAGAAAACGCTTGCCGGCGTACGTGTACGAGCGCGTCGAGCGCGACATCTCCACCCAGCCAATGCGGCCGGAACCGCTCAAACCACCCGATTTGTTCTCGATATACATGATGCGCTTCATGCTCCGGCTCTCTACTCTTAATGTCTAACGTTTGACTTAAGCGGACCGCCGCAGGCACGTTCGCTTGAAGGAAGGATTAGGCGCCACTCAGGTCGGCCAGGCCAAGTTGAATTGGAACTTGGTAGTCCGCGGCAATGAGGCTGGCTCGAAAGGACTTTCGAGGATGGATCGTGAGCTTGTGATCAACGATGGCAATGCGATCGACCAAGCTTGGAGCATCATCGTAGAACTTCACCTCTGCAACTCTAACCATCTTCGAGCGCTGCGTTCTCAGATTTGTGACTTCAACGAATACCTCGGTGGGTTGTGGATGCACGGGGACCGTTTGCTCAACGCGTACACGGTATTGCTTTGTCGCTTTGACCTTAAGGCACACTCTGAGCGCCTCGCCTTCTGACTCGACTGAGTGTCGAAGCACTTCAAGCGCTGGCGTCTCGGTTGGCGCAAGCATGCGCAGCGCTGAAAACGTTGCCTCGGTAACTACAGCCAGTTTTCTCTCGTCCGGCAGGGAATTGAACGCTGGATCCATTCCGCAGAGCACGAAGCGGTGCCAATGCTCCGTGGCGTATTCAGTCATACTGACTGCCCCATCGGGCAGAGATGGTGTAAAGCACAGGTAGAGATGATCAGCGTGACCGATAGACATTCCAAGTTCTTCGCACTTCATCCCGACGCGCTGGCCAAGAGCTACGCATGCGCGTGGGAAACCATAGAGCTTCGATGCGTAGTTCGGCATGGGATGCTCGAACTGAGGGGGATCGATGCTCTCGAAGTACCGAATGTCGCGCAGAGGCTTGGGTGTTTTGAGTGGTGAGCGCATATTGACGCCTAACGTAGGAGATGACCGGCGACCAAGGGACAGGAGAGTCGTAAGCGCGGACGCCCTTGGGCGTCCGTGTGGACCAGCATGTTAGAGCATGCACCTAGAAGCACGTGCCCGCCCATGAACATCCGATGAAGATGGCTGTGAGTAGCACCGGCATGGCCATGGCCAATACGTAAGCCACGGCGATTGCAATTCGAACCCTGAGTGAGCACGGCATGTATTTGATCAGGCCGAACGCGCCGACGAACGGAAGCAGTAGCAGTACGGCCAAGAGTATCCATTCGGCAACTGTGCCATGCAACGAGCGAAACCGGGGAAGGAGCAGCACGCATACGCCGAGCGCCATGGGGCCGAATGAGACGGCTAGCGTCAGAAATTTCCAGGATGCAGCTATCGTCGGCCTCATGGACACACTAACGTGAACGTAATCGGCGACCAATGCCAGGTGCGACCGTAGGGAGCGGACACCATTGGGCGTCTGTGTTGACGGGCAAGTTAAGTCTCAACACCCGGGTGCCTCCGCAGCATTTCAGAAATATAGGTCGTTGCAACGATATCCTCTTTCAAGATGGCGATCGATCCTACCCACTTCCCCTGTGCCTCCAATGAATCACAGATGTGCACAGAAATGCAAAAACGGGCTGCATCGCCAACCAAAAGGTTCTGCAAACGTATCACGGCGGCCCAAGGGAATTCCCCGGCGCGAAAGATAAGCGAGCGAACTCCATCGCCGTAAAAGTCCTGATTGTGGAACCAGACATCAGAACTCTCCCAAGGACCAACAAGTGGGACTAATACCGCTTCGACTGATACTTGAAGATCACCGTCGATGTGGCCATGAGAGTCTCCCTGCTCGTCGAAGAAATCAGAAGATCCCTTCAGCTGTTGAACCACAGCCCAATACTCGTCCTCTGAGATTACGCTTCGAATGTTCAAGGGCATACGCTTTGAGACCTGACGTTTGACTTAAGCTGCCCGCGGAAGGCAGGTCCGCATTAAAAGAGGGTTAGGTCTCACAGCCACCTTCGCACCCTCTGTGTGTACGACGTGTAATCGTTACCAAACATGCGCCGCAGTACCCTCTCTTCGGGTTGAATCTGGAAGCGAGTGACATAGAGAACGAAGAGTGCAGAGCCGGCCAGAAGCGCAGGCGCTGACAAGTAGAAACTCCATGCCACCAGAAGCAAGGCGAGTGCGACGTACATTGGATTGCGAGTGATCCGATAGACACCGGACGTGACGAGTGACGATGCGTTCTCCGGCTTCAAAGGATTGACCGTGGTCCTGGCTCGCCGAAACGCAATGGTGCCAGCGATGCTGAAGTAGCCACCAATGACCGCGACGACGCCGGCTGCGACGATGCGAGTAGCGGGCGACAGTTCAAGCGTCGGCGCAACATTTCTAGCAATCCACATGGCGACCGCAATGATTAGCGCCACGAGCGGCGGTGGGATCTTGAGTTCGAGGGCGCGCATAGCTTGGACTCTGAGGTCTAACGTTTGACATGAGAGGGGGCGCCCGGCTTGCCGGGCCACATCCTCTCGATGGAAGGGCTAGGCGTCACTGTCGTCAGTGTCTGATGACTCACCTTGATGAGAAAGCTTCAGCCCACCTTTCCCGTCCGGTAGCCACACGGCCCCGGTTTCTGAGCTTGCATCAAAAAACCCAAGTTGATGCTTGGCTGCAAGGCTAAAGACCTGCTCATATGCGGCTTCTGCCTTGGACCAGGCGAACGCGGCGTAGATTGCTTCCTTCCCGACGCTATAGTCGGTGACAGCCGAATCATCCTCTGGAAACTCTTCCGAAGAGAAGGGGCCGTTCATTGCCGGGTACAACTTGATCATCTCAAGGAACCAAGCCTGAAGTTCTGGTGTGGAGACCTTTGGATCGTCGTAGCTGTGATCCTCGGACCATTCGGATGTCTCTTCCCACCAGGAAAGAAATGCCTCGCGTTCATTCGGCGCCTTAGCGGGTGCAAAGACAAGCAAGTCATAGCTCATTCAGGGTCTCCAGGTGTAAGCAGTTCGGCTATGCGCCTTGTGACGCCTAACGTTAGATAACCGGCGCACAACACTTCGCGGCGACGCCGCCTCCTGCTGTTGTGGGTCCGTGTCGATTGATAGGTCAGGCTTCACCTGGTACTCTTCCAAGAAGATCGACGATTGAGTTCCAATAGCTTGAGTTGGGCACTGAGTCCATCATCTGAAAGCCAAGATTAATGGGGCGCCAAACTGCTCCGCCTATCAGGCGAACAGCCAGGAACGGATAGTCGAAGAAGTCCTCTTCATTTGGGGGTTGATCTGGCTTAAACCACTCGCCTTGCCTGGCCTTAAGCAAAACCTCACCGGCAAACGAACCGAAGGCATAGATGGACTTTGCTACCTGTTCCATCTTGGCACCGCCGGTTTTCCATTCTTCCAGAACGGAGTCGACTCGGCGCAGTGTGGATGGGGCAAAGGAGGAAATGTCGACGGCGTAGATCTTTTGCGTCATCCGAATGGCATCGTTGGCATATCCATCTACTGTTTCGATGGATGGCTGAAAGTGCAATGGAATCAATGTTGTCCCCTGAGGATTGTGTGAAATCTAACGTGTATGTGAGCGGTCGCCACAGGCGATCCACTCGGCAGGCGTGTCAGGAATCATCCTTTTCGAATGCTTCATTTGTGAGTTCCTCGTCAAGTAGCTCGTGCATCCAGGAGCCACCACCAGAGTAGACCAACTCCGCGTAGTCTGGCTTCTTACCTGTGCCTTTTGTAAAAGCCAGTACGGGATGCACATATTCCGCGCCAGTATTCATCACCCTCGACCCATCGACGATGCATGCCAAATGGAACGCCAGGTTCTCAGTCAACTCCTGCAGCTTCTTCTCCTTCTTCACTCCAGCTTCGACGAAGCCATCGCGGACCGTTATCAGGATCTCCAGCAGCATGCGTCGTTGGTGCGCCTCGAAGGCTGAAGAATCATTCACAAGGGTGCTCATTGATGACTCCTAACGTGAAGATAATCGGCGCCCACCCAAGGTGGCCGCGAAGCAGCAGGACGCCTTTGGGCGTCCGCGTTGACTGACCTGTCAGGTTTCAATGCCACGATTTCACCGATTCCATACGAATAGTGCGATCCCCATCAGAGATACCAACAGGACGAACAAGAGCACAAGATATGAAGGGTAGCCTAGCCAGCCGAAGTAGCGCAATTCCCGGCTTTGAAAGATCGTGTTGCATCCAGGGCAGCGAACTCCGAATAGGACTACCCCAGGTACCTCGTCCGCTCTCGTTGGAAGTAGCATTCCGAAAAGGCGAGCCACGGTAATCTTCAATCGATGAGCGCGCCCTACGAAGGACTTCCCGCACTCTGGACACACATCATGCTTCTCCATGAAACCCTAACGTAAAAATGAACGGACCACCAACACTTGCGGCGCCGCCGCCTCCTGCTGTTGTGGCTCCGTGTCGATTGACCAGTTAGATGTGCACGCAGGAGCCAGCTTGCTCATTGAGTACCTCCTGGCATTGGATCAGAACCGTCAACCGGCGGAGGCGCTTTGCGTCTGCGAGGCTCCGCGTCGGCCAAGTGCACAAGCAAAACGCAGACTACTCCAAGGACAGGCAGTAGCCACACGATCAGGCATTGAAAGGTCTTCTGAGTCGTAGTCAGTGCCGGCGAAAGCACAACCCATGCAGCGAGGGCAAGGTTCGCCACGACCAGAACGACGACGCATATGGCGAGTGTGTTCATCATCTAAGGTCGGAAATGACCGGCGGCGCATAGGCGGGGGAGCCCGCCGCGACGACGTCCGTGTCGATTGACTTGTTAGGACTCAACGCCCCCTCCCCAAATGAGGCTCACGGGGGATTGCGACAGAGCGCCTGCGCAGTGCTCGCATGACTGTCACGAACCGAAAACCAGAATACACACCAATGATCCCCAGAGCGCTGAGGAAGAACTTTCCCATTTGGACATTCTCACGTTCAGCCTCCAAGCGTGTACTTGGTGAAACCAGTTCCTTTCCATTTATCCACAGGCCGTAGGTCTTTCGCGAGCCGTCCGCTTGCGGCGAAAACGAATGACGTTCTGGAATCCACACTCGTATCACAGGTCGCTGTCCCCACTCAACCGGCACGGAGGAGACTGCATCAGTCCAGAATCGGCCGGGGTAGCCGTCAACCTCAAAGGAAACCACTGAGTTGCCTCGACGTGGAGGCGGCAGTTGGACGATTGCATGCGCGGCTCCGCGAACCTCGACCAACGACGTTCCCGACATGCTCGGATAAGTCGCATACGTGCTGAAGCCGAACAACACGGAAGTGACCAAGAAGCAAGTCATCAGACCGAAGCCAACAAGTTGCATCACGCGCATGTTGAGTCCTCACGTTGGCGCTGTCCAGCACGCAGCAAGCGCCACGAAGCGGCAACCTGCTGCTGCGTGTCCGCGACGAGCAACCAGTTAGCCGTCTGTAGGCCGCCGGGCGTATGTGATACGAATGCCATCTACTACAACCTTAGATTTTGGTGTTGCGAAGGGCGGAGCATTGCCAGAAATATCCTCACTGTCAGGGTGAAACGCAACGGACAGATGAGAATTCGACTTCCACGCCACCGAGTAATGATGTACATCATCTGGTTCATTGGCCCATATCTTCTTTGGTCCAGTGGCCGTAATTCGCCAGACCTGCAACTCGTTATGCGAATGCGCGTAGTTGTCCCCGAACACAGCGAAATGCTTGCCATCTGGTGATACAACAGGTAGCGACGTGTCCGGCAGGATGGTGACACGCCCAACCTCTTCGTCGATGAGGAAGATCTTGTGGTTCTCCCAGCTATGACTGCTTACGATGAACCAGCCGAGCGCTGCCACGTAACCTTCAAAGAGAGGCTGATCTTCCCCATCACACGGGATTCCGCGAAACGCCTTGATCCTTCCGCCCTTCAGCTTGATCGCAAGTGTCATCTCTGTACGTGATACCGCGAGCGTCACTCTTTCACTGAAGGGTTCAATCTTCTTTCTTTGATCCGCGAAAGCTTTCGAATGGTATTCACCAAGGTAGCCATCGCCGATGTCATACCCGCAGAGGTTGTTGTCGAAGGCCATGGCTCCCATTGACCAAACGAGCAAAGCAATGGACAAAACGCTGCGCATAGGGTGGCTAACGTTTGACATGAGTGGCGGGCGACAGCTGGCGAACCCAGATGGTGCACCTCCCCTCGATGGAAGGGTTAGGCCGCACGACGTGCGCTCGCCTTTCGACGTTGGTAGATCCAGGCGCCATGCTTATTGAGAGCGATTTGTACGGAAGCCGCAATGCCTGCAGGACGAGGCAAACACGCTTGCAGAACCTCCCTCACTATTCTCAAAATGTCCGGAGAAGAGCTTGCTGCACTGAGGGCAACGGCTAGCCGCACGCCCCAAGCTTCCAATGGCCATGACACCGAAACCGGTGCAAGCAGCAGCGGTGAGAACACTGATGTGTTCGTCCAGGGGCCTAAGAGTGAATATGCCAATGAAGGCCGCACCGAGCACAAGCGAGCCTAGCCAGAAAAGACCTAGGAAGATCCGCATCCTTATTGCGAACCGCATCTGTTGTTCAGTGTTCATCGTGAGGCCTAACGTTTGACTTAAGCCGACCGCCGTAGGCCGGTCCGCTTGAAGGAAGGGTTAGAGGGCGCTGGCTGATTAGCCCACGAATACCAAGTACGCAATTGGCAAGATCACGACACTGCCAACGCCCCCCATGAATAACAGAGCGAAAACATCGAACCAAAGCTCTGTGATGGTTCCGATTCTCGCCTTCAATTTGCCATTTCCTTCGTGAATTAGCACGGTTACCGTCTCACCAATCTTTGGATGTCGCGAGGAACTGGTAACGCTACTTCTAAGGTTAGTTGACTGTCCATTATTCAGGCAAAATTCTACTCTGTAGTACCGCATCTGAATGCCGTTCATTCGGTAGCTCCATTCGCTCGCAACTTTGCCGAGTACACGATACGACTTGGCAATGAATAGAAACTGATGCGCTGCCAGTGCAAGGGCACTGAATAGCGCCGTCATTGCTACGAAAGTAAGGATCGCGACCGCGACGGATGCCACCATTTGCGCCCTCTATCGTTTGAGGTAAGCGGCAGAATCCGGTACCACGGGGGGCTGTCCGCTTGACCGAATGGTTAGACCGCATTCTGGCCGAGTATGCGTCGGACTTCTGCGAGAACAAGGCCGCGCCAGCCAGGAAATGGCGCGAGTGCAAGTCCCGGACCGGGAATCAGCGTTTGCCAAATGGCCACAGCTGGTGAATGGCATCCCATGGTCCTTGAGCGAAGCGCAAATGCGGCGCCTCCCCCTTTTTTAGTATGTCCTCCGCTGTAATCAAGTGATTGACCCGATCGATGACCTCCTGCGCTTCGATCGACACACTGTGCAAATTGATTTTCTCGGTACGCAGCTGGGCGCGCAGGCGCTCCAGCGCCTTGCGGAACGCTGGAAGCTGATGCAATTGATCGCGAGTCACGATGGTGCTGGTTATGACCAACAGCTGAAGCACACCTCTCTTGTTCATCAACGGACGCACCCGCGTCTCGCTATCAACAGAAGCCGCCACCTTTGTCACAGCAGCATCTATGAGCTTCATCACGGACTCGAACGGATCGGCCGGAGGCGCCGGAGGAACTACTGGTCCATCGTCATATAGACGGACCGGGCGAGCTGCAGTCGAGGATTTGATAAAGACATCAATGTCGCCCGGCAGGATCATGAAGCGAAACGCCACCGCTGCCTTGCCGAACTCGTCCTCAAGCTGTTGCCATCCGGCGGGGGGCAATGCGAGGAAGGCTAAGGTCAGCCCGATGGAGTCGACGCAACAACGAAGCTCCCCAACATGCGGTTGCCTCGACTGGGTGTGCCAGATCAGGTCGTCTTCATGATTGAGCATGTCATCCCAGCTACAGCTTGCGGGGGGCCTAGCCAGCATGCGTCGGGCCAGTTTCAATTGATTGTCTGGTGTCATGTCGAACCGGATGCTGAGTTTGTATTTTTTTGGTTTGAAGCAGTGCTACGGAATTCCAAACAACGGTCATTGAAACAGCACTACTTCACGCTCTAACGTAATGTATGCCGCAAAACCTGCGGTATAACCTGGCGCTTGCAATCTAATCTGGACATTAAAACCTCCCGTAATGCGCTTGCATGCTGGATTTCAAGGAAATATTCTCTAAATCCAAAGAGTCATAAAAATTCCGTGAACCCCGCAATCCTCCCTTGCAGTCTGCCCGCTTGCCGGACCAGGTCCGGGACCGGGTTCGGTATTTGCACTATAGCCTCGGCGCCGGGAAAACTTACCTGTACTGGGTTCGTTTTTTTCCCGCTAGGCATGGCCGCAACAGCCACATGACGCATCCGCGCGACATGGGGGCACAGAGGTGGAAGCCGTATCCGTTTGCGCCTTGCACCTCGATGAATTACACCCATGTGCTAAAGGTTGCCTCTGGGCGGCACAGCCAGCCCGCTGGACGCCCTGCTCGCCTGATACGCTATTGATTTGATAGCTGCTCGCGCACATTCCGATTGGGCTTCAGCCCGTTCTAATACCTAAAAAGAGGCAAAAACCGCTTTGGAGGTCGCGCCAGAGCCTTTGCAAAGTGTGGCAGCGCCAAAATCCCTTGTTTTTGAATATTTTTTGGCCGTTTTTAGATATGAAACAAGCCTACAGACCAATGCAAGCCTGCGCAAGCAGCTACTGATTTGATAGCGCCAACAAAAACGGCGCACAAGGCGCCGTCTTCGTTCCAGCCCCATGCAAGAGCCTCAGTGCGCGCCAGCCGCAGCATCGGCACTCCCCGCCCCCGCCTTGGTGTGCTGCGCCCAGAGAAGCAAACCAGTCAAGCGGTGTGCCGAAGGCGTGTCCGTTTGAGCGATGGGTTAAAACTGGCAGCCACGATGGGGGAAAGGGCCAGAGTTCGAGCACAAAGGTTCAGGATCCGAAGAAGTAGCGGCCGTTTCGCAGACCGAAAATCATGATGTCCGACTCTTTTACTGTGGCGCCACTGGGCAATTTGGTGCCGGAGAACTCGACCACCAACCAACCTTTCGGCTCTATGGTCGGGGTGAGTCCACGACTAACAGCCTGTTTGTATTGGGCCTCGTAGGTTGAAAATGGAACTATCTTTGCCGAGATGACACCTCCGCCACTCACCCGCCCGCCAAACTGAGCTTCCACAGGGCCGCGGTCTTGCTCGCGCGACAACGACACCAACGCCATGTACGACCGGACGTCTTTCTTTGCGAGAGCCGTCTTGTACGACTCGACAAGCTGCTCTGGCGACTGTGCACCTTGCGCGAGAGCCTGTGTCGCACTGAAGAACAGGAACAGGGAAAAGGCGATTCTCAACATATCGATCCTCAAAGTTAAAGTTCAACGGGGTCCGGAACGCCTTAGGCAACGATGCCACTGATCCGCTATGGAACGGCGTTGTGTCACGGCTTCTGGCGATTGCAAATTTGAGTGCCATGTCAGCCCTCGCCCTTTGCGCGGAAACCGCAATGCCTGCACGATGAAGCAAGCACGCTGCCAGAATCGCCTCCATTGTCTTCAAATTTTCCACAGAAAAGCCCGTTGCACCTGGGACAGCGGCTTGCAACGCGTCCCAAGCCCGCGACGACCATCGCACCGAAACCCGTGCAAACAACAGCGGTAATGATATTGATATGTTCACCAAGTGGCCTAAGCGTGAACATGGCGATGAGACCCACACCGATCACGAGCAAGCCCGACCAGAAAAGCCCCAGGAAAATACGCATTTTTCTAATAAACCGCGCGTCTTGTTCAGTGATCATTGCGAAGCCCAACGTAGATGAGAGCGAGCGCCGAAGGTGGCCCGCTCGAATGTCATGTCCAGTGGCGACTGGCGCTTCATGACGGGAAACCTGTTACCAGTGCTCTCCGCCTCTTCAACAGTGGCAACACCACATGGAAATTTCTTATGAGATCGTCCTCGGACATGACGACGACAGGGAACCTCACCTGGAACACCCCCAAAACGCCCTTCCGATGCACCACTGATATCCAGAATCTCCGGCCCCGAACTCTCCCAGGAAATGCCCACCTGCCAGCCATTTGGATCGGTCACAAACAAGTCTCCATTCTTCTTTGGCCAAGGACCAGGCCAAGGTATTCCGATGTAGCCAAGTGTCCAACCATCGCGCTCCGAACGGGCAATGGTGTTTTCTTCGTTGTACGTATTGATACGATGCATCTAGAGCTATTTAACGTTTGGCACGAGAGGCCGGGCTCGACTTGCCGGGGGCGAGTCCTCTCGATGGAAGGGGCAGCCGTCACTTGGCACATTGCTCTGCCCGGTCGAGAAATTTTAGCCATACGATGGATGCGGTATGTGGAATTAATGTGCCAGGCAACCTCAGGGCTTCTGGGCTAGTCGAATTCAACGTTGAGGCGAGCCTCATACGCAGTGCATTGCCGACAAACATAAATGTGGCCAGAGTGCATGCCGTCTACCCGTTCCTCGGAACACCAGTACACATCAAGCTTCATCCCGCAGCCAGCGCAATAGGAACGCGAATGAACCGAAAAGACAAACGCAACGAGACCAATGAGAACGCAAAGGCACATGGCAACAAATGCAGTTGTCATTTGTCCGGTGGCAATGCCCCAAATCATGCAAGCAAGGCCACCACAAGTTGTGACAATGAAACCACCGATCCGCAGTGCGTAGAAGGCCTTTGAGCGCCTGAGAATTGCCCGCATGCTGAAACTCTTGAAGTCTATGAGCTGTGCTTGTTGCATGATGCCTAACGTTGAACTTGACCGGCGCACGAGCCAGTTGCGACCGGAGTGAATGGACGTATCTGTGCGTCCGCGTCGAAGGACCTGCTAGAGCTCATTTTCGTGGCCCTTGCGATTTGTTCCTGTGGCTTCCTTCAAAGCACTCAAAGTGGCTGATGCAAGCTCCTCTTGCACGTTGAAGGCCTGCTTTGCTGGCGCCGCCTTAAGTTCGTTGATTGAATTCTTTTCAATCCCCTTCTTCAGGAGGAAAGCCGGGCCGGGAAAGAAAACATCCAGGCTATTTGGAGCATTTTCAATTGAAAACTTCTCTACCGGCTGAACGGAGGCCACGGCGATAGCTCTTTCACAGGGAGTCAAGCTTGCTTCTGCTGCACACAATTGCCATGGAAGAATCGAGATAAAGAATAGTGCGATAGTTTTTCGACCGGCGCGCAGCGGCGTCCTGACCGACGCGAAGTGACGGGCAAGACGTCCGCTCGACAGAAGGGTTAGGCGTCGTTCTCACAGCGACGCCGACTTCTCAAGTTCCAGGTTGCCCTCGATGAACTTGAGCTTGAAGACAAGCCGGGAGATACGCCATCTGTCCGGGAACGGCAGCAACTGCAGTTCGTACGTGCCCACGAAGATGCGGCTCTTCAGGCCGATCGCTTTGCCCCGGTGGTGGAAGGCCACGCCGTGGCATCTGACAAGCGCTTGATTACCACTGACCTCGGTTCGAAGGTTGCCAATCTGATGGTGAACGTGGTCGAGCGGCTTGAATCCGGCAGCCCATGCCTGAGCCACCTGGTTTGGCGTCATTTCGGTCGGCGTTCCACCGACCATGGAGGTCATGTCGAGCGTAAAGGGGCTGGTAAAGCAACTTTCCAGCGCTGGCCAGTCTCGTTCGTCGGTGGCAACGAACATCTGAACGACGGTGTCCTCGACTGCCAGGCGCATGGCCAAGTCAGATGCAGACAAAGTGAGAGACATTTAGAACCTCCGAGTGAACGCGCCGCATCTTGCGGCGCCTAACGTTTGAATTAAGCGGCGTGCCGGAGGCACGTCCGCATGAAGGAAGGGTTAGGCAGCATTGCGCACTGAATGAATGATCTTGTACCCGAGGGCGCGAGCGGCAGGTGTATCAAAGTAAGCAGAGATCTGAACATGCCCCATGGGTGCGATGACATAACCGGAAATTGATTTATAGGAAGACCTTTCTCGGGAGTAATCTTCTTCCGGCAATTCGTATGTCAGCCGGATAAGCTTCCCGGTGCGTTCGATCTGTTGCTCGCCTCGAAGATCGCTGGCTGTTTCCAGAATTGAAGCTAGCCGCTCCTCTTCGGATGTGCCTTTGTCGTTCCCCCAAATGGTGACCCAGAAGGTGAGTGTTGCCCTCCAGAGAACAAGGCTTCCATCTTCTATTCGTCGATTAAACGTTTCAGGAAGAGCGACCGCCCATTCATCGGTCATTTGATAGGTTCCCGTGACAACTGGATAGTCTGGATGCAGGCTCATGGCGGCTTCTGATGTTGTCTAACGTCTGAAATGACCGGACCACGACGTTTGCGGCGAGACCGCCCTCTGCGGTTGTGGGTCCATGTCGATTGACCAGCTAAGTGGCATGGCCTCAAGTGTCGACAGAGACATGTGTCAATTTACCTTCTTCGAAGTAGCAGGTGTATAGAAATTTCGAGTTGTTAGTAAGACACTCGAGGGCAATGTCCCACTCAGCGTTTGGATCCCCGTCCAATGGCACGCCTACGCCGGCAAGAGTGAATGCCAGGCGCCAATCGGACGGAAGGTTTTCGCCGTAGATTTCCTTGTGGCGTTCCCCGAGCTCTGACAATACAGGCCCAACGACGCTATCAAGATCGGTTGTGACGCGCTGAAAGAAATCGACCTGTAACTGGGTGGGTTCCGCTGCGTCGCGTGTATCGATCGAAATCGAAATGCCATTCTCACCCTCATACACCTCATGCATCCAGTAAGGACCTTTGGCCCCACTTTCCAATGTGAGAGTGCCAAACACTGGGTGCCCGAGCGTCACAGTGGGCGACCGGCGAAAGAGGTTAGACAGGAAACCCATTGTTCGTGCCATTTAACGTTTGACTTAAGGGGCCTGCCGAAGGCAGGTCCGCTTGAAGGAAGGGTTAGCCCGCACCCTCACGATAGCCATTGCAGTGCCCCGTCGCCTCGGGACGCCGCATCTCGGTAGAAGACGACAAGCTGTTGGTAGCCTTCCATTAAATAGTCGAAAGCGTCTTCTCCGTCTCGCACCCAGATCACGTCCGGGTATATGTCCTTGGCTTTCATGTCTTGTGGATCGAAGCGCTCGCGCAATGCTTCCAAGGTCAGGTTCGAGAGCGCGTCCGAGACGGCAGAGACCTGAGCCGGCGTGAGAAATCGAGCGGGCCCATATCCGACCTCTGGGCCGAATTCTTCACCACCGACGACAGCAAGACTTAGCGGCAGCGTTCCACCTTCGGCCTGCCCGGTAAGCAGGTAGTGGATTCCATGCCAGGCTTTGTCGACATCGATGTAGTACGGTGGCTCGTCTTCCCCGTCGTTGGGGTAGAGGTATTCCTCGATCGCCTCGGGATCGCTGCGCAGCTGATTGAGGGTCTCCGGCGATACGGGAGCAAAGCAACCAACCATTCCCATGGTAATGAACTCCTATTGATGATGAGTGCGGGCTAACGCCGCCGCTAAGATGCGCGCGCATTTTTTGCGCGCGTCGCTCTTGAGCGGCTTGTTATGTTTCTTCGATGCGAGAAAGAAATGCATGCGGGTCCTTTACGAAGCGTGTTGCTTCCGATTGCTTTGCGTATGCCAATAGCGATTCCGTGTCACAAGGGATAACGTGTTGAATCCCTGGGACCAAAATTGCTAATTCGAAGTCCTGCGCCAATTGCGAGATGGCAACGAAGAGTGCGTCATTCGGAGCTCGAAGGTCAAATCGAACGGCGAGTGATGAGACGGCGGTGCCCTCACGCCAAAGCTGGATGTCTTCTGTCTTGTCTGAACCCCAGCATAAGCATTCATTGTGCCAAGACTTACTGCCCGGCAAGAGCAAGCCGAGATGCTCGATGAGTTTTGGATCGGAGTAACCCAACCAAGCTATGGAGGCGTCACAACCTTCCTCAGTGAAGAGTGACGCAACATCGCCGCCAGCGTCAAGCCACTGCCTTGGAATGAGTTCAACCTTAAACTGCCAGAGCGCCATTAGTTGTTCTTAAGAAACATAACGTTTGGCATGAGCGACGTGTGGGAGCGGGCGGAGCCCGCTGGAACACGTCCGCTCGATGGAAGGGTTAGGCGTCAACATTCTCACGCTTGGCATAGATAATCGCGAGTAGCGAACCGAACGGAGGGTTTCGAATGAAGCGCAAGTTCGGCGCGGATATCAGCGCATACCCCGTGGAGCTCTTGACTGGGGTCTTCGATGCGATGAGCGTGTGTAGTGCATTGCGACGAAGCCCGAGATTTCGCTTGGCATTTGCAAGAAGTTCGCGGGTCGTTCGCCTCGGGCTCGCACCGGTCGCGGTGAGGTAAAACCCCTTCCAGTTTCCCATTCGCGCGAAGCTCCGGCCGTAGACGCCAGGTGCGTGCAGGCGAACACCGAGCGCGCGCTGTTGCAGGCTAAGCGGCCAGTCTCCGCGCTTGTCTTCATAGAATACGCGCGGGTCCTGCGCTCCCCGCGGTGTGTGGAGGAGCCAAAGGCCGTAGCGAAGAACAGTGCGTGGCATTGTTGACGTCTAACGTTGGACATGAGCGGCGCCGGGAAGCGTGGGTAGCACGCTGGAAGATGTCCGATCGATCGAAGGGTTAGGTGGCTTTGTGCGCCGCGTTGGCGGCAGGCCGCGATCGCTAACCTCGTCAGCCAGCAAGCCAAACAGCGCCATGCATACCAAGAGCGCCAAAGCCCACGGCAGATTGCTACGTATCCCTCCCGCAGTTTCTCCAAAGAAATGAAACCAATCGTTCCTTTGCTTTGAGGGAAGAAGCACCAAACAAATCGGAAGAGCAACACCCGCGAGAACGATGAGCCCGGTGGCCCAGAACCAATCGCGAAAGTAACTGAAGAAGGCTTTTGAATTCTCACCGTGCGCATATGCCATGTACGGATTACTGTTCTTTCTTTTAATGAGCACCTCACCATCAATGAACGTTTCCCAGCCAAGGTAAAAAAAGTAGCTGCCAAAAGCGACCAATAGGGCAGACGCAATGAGGAGCCGTACGATCCCGCCGCTTCGGCTTGAAATGACTGATCGTGCCATAGCAACCACCTAACGTCGGAAATGACCGGCGGCGCATAGGCGGGCGAAGCCCGCCGCGTCGACGTCCGTGTCGATTGACCTGTTAGGCCTCATGTGCGCAGCCTGCCAGGAAGGCGGAAAACTCAGCGCCGAGAGTGGCGGCTGTGGCCTTAGGAATAGCAATTGCCTGGACTCCGGTGAGAAACAGGTAGTGGTTTCGGTCGTCTTCCGAACAGTCGATGATCGCCGTCCGACGGACAACTGACCTGGCGGACGCTGACTCCAAGACTAGCGAGCCGTCCTGAAGGTCCACCGATTGCTTCTCGGTGAATGCGCTGTTCGCGGCGGAAACATACTTTTGGTAGAGCCACTGCCCCGCTAGCGGCCGAACACAGGCAAACAGGAAGCCGACAACTGCGAAGAACAGAATTACTCCGTAGCCTCGTGCGACATCAGGCGTTCTCTCCCACTGCTTAAAGAAGGTGAACGCTGCGAGAGCAATGAACATCCATGCAAGCACCTGCGCAAAGAAGGCCAAATTCATCCGTCCGTGATTCCGCTCAAAGCGGGCTACCACGGCGCGCTCCAGCAGCTTGAAGTCGGTAGCGTCGAGGGAAAAGCTTACTGGCATGTGTGCTGAGGCCTAACGTAGAGATGACCGGACCACCAACATGAGCGGCGGAGCCGCCCTCTGCTGTTGTGGGTCCGCGTCGATTGACATGTTAAGCCTCACCACGCACCTCTAATACTTCAGCGTTGGCCACCAGTTTCGGGCCCTCTTGGATGCGCCACCGGCGGCCCACATGCAGGAACTCAGTAAGTCCAAGGCCGTTCAGAAACAGGACCTCCAGGGTGCGAGTTTCTCCGGGACTCACAACTTCACCCTCGGGAATTTGGAGTTGTCCGATATAGAACCACCGGTCATCCGGTCCACCAAAATTGTGATTCGGTCGATACGGCCCCCTGCAAGGCCCACGGCGGCCGCCTTCCTCGGTCGCGAGAAAGGAAACTCGCGCCAGCACCCGGCGTGGCGCGCCCTCTTCAAGCTGATCGACGAACGAGAACGGCTCCATATCAGGTTTAACGTTTGACATGAGCGGCGGCTGGAAGCAAGCGAAGCTTGCTGGAAGACGTCCGCTCGATGGAAGGGTTAGGCACCGGTGTATTCACTGCTGCGCCTTGCCTTGCTGCATACGAGCACGTACTTGCTCGCGCATGCGTTCGTTGAGTTGTTGAAACTCTCGAATGAGCTTGTCGCATGGCTCTTTCGTGGCCTGGCAAAGAGCGGCCATTTCAACGTAGACCTCTCCGTTTGGCCGCTGCTGGATGATGCGGCGCACGACGGCCGGATGCGCATAGTGACCTTCTGGAGTGAACGACCACACGGCAAATGCCGGGTTGGGCTCGTTGATGATGACCCAGCCGTCGGGTTTGGTGATGTTGATGCTGACACCAGGCTTCGCCTTGAGGGACTCAAGCGCCTGGGAAACGCTCGCATATCCGAGAGCTTGCGCTGCGCCCCGCGACTCCTCAAGCGGTACTTCGGACTGCGCCAGGCAGATTGCGCAGCTCGTGGCTAGAAGGAGTGTTGCGACGTAGTGTTTCATATGAGGTGCCTAACGTAACGATGACCGGACCACCACCATCCGCGGCGGAGCCGCCTTCTGTAGGTGTGGGTCCGTGTCGATCGACATGTTAAGCAGCAAGACGCGTTGCGTCTAACTCGACCAAATAGGAGAAGCGAAGAACTTTTCCATTGCGAAATTCCAAACAAGCCCCCACATCGCCAGCATCGTTGGCAAGATAGCTCAGCGAGTCAAGTGTCTGGCCAACAACCGTACTCATTCCAGACAAATCGTTTAGCAGCAACCCGGAGAGGAGGTCTGAATTTTCCGCCATGGCCGGAGCAACTGATACCCGCCAGAAGATCGTTCCAGCCTCGAAGTAAAGCCGGTACCACTGATCCTTAAATTTCAAATACGCGACGTTTACCTGATCAATGATCTGTCCGTCCGCATAGGAATGTTGAAGGAAAAAGCCAGTGCAAGCCTGGCCCGAAATGCCCGGTTCTTCGCCGTTCAGGACGTGGCGCGCAGAAGAACTGTCCATTGCTGTTTAACGTTTGAGATGAGAGGCACGACCCGGCTTGCCGGGGCATGTCCTCTCGATTGAATGGTTAGGCGTCATTTTGCCTCTGCAGGCACTAGTTTGTGTGTACCCAGCGCTCGCTCGCGAGTGTGGACACGAAAGGATGAACTTGGTTGAAGATGCTCTTATTTGCTTGGGGTGAAACGAGCCTTACCTTGGGAAGGTATGAAGTGTTGAGAAATGACAGCACCAACTATGCCTATAGGAACGGCAATAAACGACCCGACGAATGCGACAGTAGACAAGGTTATGAACCAGTTGAGATTTAGGCCCAATAGAAAGCAGCCACCAGCAGGCGCACTGGCTGCCCAGGTGCAATTTGGCATGAAGATCGACAACAGTAAGCCAATGCCAAACACCAACGGGCACGCAAGCGCAATGACTACGAAGAGGATAAAAAGCTTACGTGCCATGTGACGCCTAACGTGAAGATGACCGGACCACAACAACTTGCGGCGAAGCCGCCGTGTGCTGTTGTGGATCCGTGTCGATTGGCATGTTAGGCAGCTGGCCTTTAAGGTTGTTCATAAAGCCAAATGCTAAGAGAGACACACAGTTCGCCAAGGGAAGTGAGCAATCCAGGCGCGATGCAAAGCGACAAAGAGCCTTGCTCTGCCCTGCAGTCCAGGTAAGGTGCGTAACCCTCAAGTCGCAAGCTACTCAGTGCTGCGGCCTTCGGCTGAAGGAGCACGACCCACTTCTCCAACTGCTGTTCCACCGTGAGATCTTCGCCCGCCTCCGGCAGATCCAATTTCCATAAACCAACCGGCGATGCGGATCCCGCTCTAACGCCGGTCGCTGCGCGTTCGCCGAGCCTTAGAGATTCAGACGGATTCAATCGAAGCCGATTTGTCACGACGTCAGGATCAACATTGTCGCGACAAAAGACCAGCTGAGTAATGTTGTTCGAAGGACCGGGCGCGCGCATTTCCTGCTGCCTAACGTTGGAAACCACCGGCGCACAACACACGCGGCGAAGCCGCAGCCCTATGCTGTGTGTCCGCGTGGGTTGACATGTTAGAGCTCAAGCGCACAGCGTTCCTTGTCAATGAGATTCGGAAGTGACATACCGCACTAGTCGGTATAGACGAAGCGCAGAGTAGACCAAGACAGCTGTCCAGCAAAGCTGTGCAAGGATTGCCAATGGCAGCGTGAGGGCGCCGAGCTCCGCTCTCAGTTCGGAAGCGATATACAGGTACGGGAGCATCCCAGCCCAGCCGATCAGAGCAAGAACTTCCGAACCCGAGCTTCCATGAGGATTCCAGAGAAAAGCCAAAGCTAGAAAGAGTGGCACCCCCAGTAGCGGCGTAAGAATCAGCGTGAGTTTCAAATCGCGATGCATTTCTTGAGCTTTAACGTTGGCGCTGTCCGGCACGCAGCAAGCGCCGCGCAGCGGCAACCTGCTGCTGAGTGTCCGTGACGAGCAACCCGTTAGACCGCATCATCACTTTTGCTCTGAACTTCTCGCGTCCAAGGCGTCACTGCGTTGCAGTGGGGGCATTGCAACGGGACACGAAACGGCGTTACGACCGCGAAAAAAACCATCACCGGTTCATACGAGCTGTACGGCACAACAATCGATTCGCGGCATTTTGCGCAATGTTGCGAGGCGATGAAGTAGCCGTAGTACAAGATAGCCGGGCCGGCGATGGCGAGTGCAAGTAGTGCGACACCCAAGCCCCCGTCGCGGGCGTTTATAAAAAGCAGTCCCAGGAAGACGAGCAAAAGCACATTTGCCGCAGCTCGTGATCGTCTGGTGTAAGTGCGCTTCATTTGCGGTCTAACGTGAAATTGAGCGGCCGCCGTAGGCGGTCCGCTCGAATGATAGGTTATACGTCGCGCGGTGACTTGCTATCCGCATGGGTTCTCCATTCCAAGCCGCCGGCAGAAGTACTCTTCGTACCCCCATCCTGGTACTGCATGGCGAAAACAATCCGAGCCCATATAAAGGGTGCGGGTGACACCGCGGCCAGTTTTCACAGCGACTGACGTTGGCGTCGCTGATGTCGCCCAGTAGGTGTCCAGTTCGATATCTTGCTTTAACGTCCCAGGAAAGAAAGCTGCGGTCTTGTCTCCGCGGAAACAGTACCGGAGTTGGCCGAGATTCTCACGCAGGAACCGAAGACGCTCTTCAGGTACATCACTGGCACCGATGTTCGCCAGAGTTCTTTCTCTATCGGATACCCACACGCCATCGAGCCGCTCGTCAGGCTTGCCGCTGAAAGACACGCACGCGGTCACGCTTGCGGAGATCAACGCGAATAGGATGGTGGCCTTCACGACGTATAACGTAATGTATGCCGCAAAACCTGCGGTATAACCTGGCGCTTGCAATCTAATCTGGACATTAAAACCTCCTGTAAGCCGCTTGCATGCTGGGATTCAAAGAAATATACTGTAATTTCATACAGATATAAAAATTCTGTGAAACCCCGCAATCCTCCACTGCAGTCTGCCCGCTTGCTGGATCAGGTCCGGGAGCGGGTTCGGTATTTGCACTATAGCCTTAGCACCGAGAAAACTTACCTGTATTGGGTCCGTTTTTTTGTCCGATGGCATGGCCGCAACGGCCACATGACGCACCCGCGCGACATGGGAGCACGCGAGCTGGAGGCGTTCCTCACGATGCTGGCCAATGAGCGCAAAGTTTCAAGCGCCACCCACAACCAGGCTTTGAGCGCGCTGCTGTTTTTGTACCGTGAAGTACTGGAGGCAGACTTGCCTTGGCTCACGGAGCTCAATCGCCCCAATCGGGTTCGCCGAATTCCTTCCGTACTGACGAAGGAAGAAATCGCCAGTCTCCTGGCCGTGATGGACGGCGAAACTTCCCTGCTCGCACGCCTGCTTTATGGCACCGGCATGCGGCTGATGGAAGGAATGCGCTTGCGGGTCAAGGATGTGGACTTTGACCGCCACGTCATCATCGTGCGCGAAGCCAAGGGCAACAAGGACCGTGTGGTGATGCTGCCGCGCTCGCTCGCACCGGCTCTTCGGCTGCAGATGCTGACTGCCCGCGCAACATGGGAAATGGACCGGCAGGCTCAGCGCAGCGGCGTGCAGGTGCCCGACGCCCTTGAACTCAAATACCCGCGGCTTGGTCAGACCTGGGGATGGTTCTGGATGTTTCCGGCACCCAAACCCTCTATTGACCCACGCACCGGCGTAGAGCGACGCCATCATCTTTTTGAAGAACGCTTGCAACGCAGCCTCAAAAAAGCTGTCGCGCTGGCTGGCATCGTCAAGCCCGTATCCGTTCATACCCTGCGACACAGCTTCGCGACCCATTTGCTGCAGTCCGGCACCGACATCCGCACCGTACAGGAACTGCTGGGCCACAGCGACGTGAGCACCACGATGATTTATACGCATGTGCTGAAGGTTGCCGCCGGCGGTACAGCCAGCCCGCTGGATGCTCTGCTCGCCTGAAGCGCTATTGATTTGATAGCTGCTCGCGCACATTCGGATTGGGCTGCAGCCCGTTTTGATACCTAAAAAAAGGCCAAAACCGCTTTGGAGGCGGTTGCAGCGCCTTGGCGAGGCATGGCAGCGTCAAATCCCTTATTTTTGAGCATTTTGGGGCTGCTTTTAGATACGAAATATGCCCGTAGACCAATGCAGACGAGCGAAAGCAGCTATTGATTTGATAGCACAACAAAACGGCGCACAAGGCGCCGTCTTCGTTTCAGCCCCGACCAGAGGCTTCAGTGCGCCCCGGCCGCGGCGTCCGCACTCCCCGCCCCCGCCTTGGTATGCCGCGTCAAAAACACCAGCGGAATCAGCAGCAGGAAGATCAGCGAGGAGGCATAAAACACGTCGTTGGCGGCGAGCATGTAGGCCTGCTGGTCGACCAGGCGGTTGATGGTGCCCAGCGCCTGGTCGGGCGTGAGGCCCGCGCCGGCCAGGCCCGTGAGGGCGCTGTTGGTGGCGGTGCTGCCCTGGTTCACGTATTCGCTGATTTGCGCGTGGTGCATGGCGGCGCGGTCTTGCCAGATGGTGGTGGCAATCGAGGTGCCGAAGGAGCCGGCCGTGATGCGCACGAAGTTCGACAGGCCGGATGCCGCGGGGATCTTGTCGGGCGAGATGCCCGACAGCGTGATGGTGACCAGCGGAATGAAAAAGAAAGCCATGGCCACGCCCTGGATGATGGTCGGGATCATGATGGTGCGGAAATCGGCCTGGGTGTTGAAGTTGGACCGCATCCACAGCACCAGCGCAAACACCATGAAGGCAAACGCAGCGAAGCGGCGTGGGTCTACCTTGGCAATGTTCTTGCCGACCACGGGCGACAACAGCAGGGCAAACGCGCCGACAGGCGCCAGCACCATGCCGGCCTGCGTGGCGGTGTAGCCCATGTACTGCTGCAGCCACAGCGGCAGCAGCACGACGTTACCGAAGAAAAGTCCGTAGCCCACTGACAGCGCCAGCGCGCCGGCCCAGAAATTGCGCTTCTTGAAAAGCGTGAGGTCGACCACCGGATGCTCTTCGGTCAGCTCCCAGATCACGAAGGCGATCAGGCCCACCAGCGCGATGATGCCGAGCGCGATGACTTCACCAGAGTGGAACCAGTCGAGCTCCTGGCCCTTGTCGAGCATGATCTGCAGCGCGCCGACCCAGATGACCAGCAGCGCCAGCCCCACCGAGTCGATGGGCAGCTTTCGGGTGACGCTTTCGCGCTTCCTGAAGATGCTCCAGGTGATGAAGGCAGCGCCGAAGCCGACGGGGATGTTGATGTAAAAAATCCAGGGCCATGAAATGTTGTCAGTGATCCATCCCCCTAAGAGCGGCCCCATGACGGGCGCGATCAGCGTTGTCATGGACCACAGCGCCATGGCCAGCCCCGCCAGCGCTTTCGGGTAGCTCGACAGCAGCAGCGCCTGTGAAAGCGGAATCATCGGCCCGGCCACCAGGCCCTGCAGCACGCGCAGAAAGATCAGCGTGGTCATGTTGGGCGCCAGGCCGCACAGCCATGAGGTGATGACAAACAGGATGACGCTGGTGGTGAAAAGCCGCACCTGGCCGAAGCGCTGCGACAGCCAGCCGGTGAGCGGCACGGCAATCGCGTTGGCCACGCCAAAGCTGGTGATGACCCAGGTGCCCTGGTTGGGGCTCACGCCCAGGTCGCCGGCAATCGCGGGCAGCGACACGTTGGCGATGGACGTGTCGAGCACGTTCATGAAAGTCGCAGCCGACAGGGCCAGCGTGCCCCACAGGCGGGCAGAGCCCGTCAGCGGTGGCGGCTGGACATAGGCGGAGGCGGGAGCAGGTGCGGAAGCCATGAAAGCCTTGCGAATAAGGGGCTGGTGGAAACCGCTACGGGAGATCGCTGCGGTTGCGCGGGCTGGAAGTGCGGGTTGTGTGTGAAGCCGTGACTTACGGCGCCACGCGGTTGCCAGCCAGCGACAGCGTGTGGCTGAACGCGAGGCGCTGCGCGTCGGCGCCGGCCTGGGCGGGCGAACCAGCGCCGCCCTGCGGCAAGGCCGGCCTGACTGCGACGGCGGGCTTGGCCAGCTTCACGGATTTGCCGGTGTTGGCGGCAATGACGCGCTGCACATCCTTGTCGGCGGCATCGTCAGGTGTGCCGTAAGTCTGGCTGTGTGCCAGGGCGGCGTCGCGCGGGGCATCGGCCAGCGTCTTGCCGTCCTTGCTGCTCACGTCCACTTCGGCGTCCATCGACAAGCCCACGCGCAGCGGGTTGTCGGCCAGCTGCTTGGCGTCCAGCGCGATGCGCACCGGAACGCGCTGCACCACCTTGATCCAGTTGCCGGTGGCGTTTTGTGCGGGCAGCAGCGAGAAAGCCGCACCGGTGCCGACGCCCAGGCCGGCCACCTTGCCTTTGTATTCCACCTTCTTGCCATACAGGTCAGCTACCAATGTCACGGGCTGACCGATGCGGATGTTGCGCAGCTGGACTTCCTTGAAGTTGGCGTCGACCCAGACCTGGTTGAGCGGGATGATGGACATCATCGGCGCGCCGGCGGCCACGCGTTGGCCGAGTTGCACCGTGCGCTTGGCCACATAACCGTCCACGGGCGCCAGCAGCGCGGCGCGCTGTGTGGCCAGGTAGGCCTCGCGCACCCGGGCGGCTGCAACCTGCACGCTGGGGTGCTGCTCGACGCTGGTGCCTTCGGTCAGGGCCTGGTTGCTGGTGAGCTGCTCACGTGCGGCGACCACACCGGCCTGCGCCGCAGTCAGCGCACTTTTGGCGGTGGCCAGCTGCGTCTGCGCGTGGTTGAGTTCTTCCTTGGACACTGCGCCGTTGCCGGTGAGCGACTGGCGGCGGTTCAGGTCGTCGCTGGCGCGGGCGATGTCGCTTTGCGCCTTGACCACATCGGCGTCGCGCAGGGCAATCTGCGCGGCCAAGGTGCCGTTGTTGGCGTAGAGCGTGCGCACCTGGCGCACGGCCTGGGCCAGTGCGGCCTCGGCCTGCTCCAGCGCGACCTTGGCATCGGCCGGATCCAGCTGTACCAGCGTCTGGCCGGCTTTCACGAAGTCGGTGTCGTCGGCCATGATGGCCATGACGGTGCCGCCGATCTGCGGCGTGATCTGGATCACGTTGCCCTGCACATAGGCGTTGTCGGTGGACTCGTAATGGCTGGCCACCAGGTATTCATAGGCAGACCAGCCGAGCCCTGCAACGACCACCACGGCCGCAAGCGCCGTCAGCGCCTTTTTGCGTTTGGGGTTTCCTGCGGGCGGCTGTGCTGGTGCATCGGAAGCTGGGGAGTTGGTAGATGTTGTGTCGCTCATGATGGTGTCGGGTGTTGGTTGATTCGGGGACGTTGCGTGACGTTGAGCCGGCGCTTAATGCGCTGCAGGCACTTTTTCAGAATTAAAACCGGCTGCAGCCCAATCAGGACGGGCGCCAGCAGCTATTGTTTTTGTAGCGCCCTGCGCTTGCGGCGCCTGTGCCGTGGGATTGCCGTAGCCGCCGCCCAGGGCGCGTATCAATGCGACCTGCGTGTCGAGCGCGCGGGCCGAGAGGTCTACCGCCAGGCGGCGCTGGGCCAGCACGCTGGTTTCGGCGGTCAGCACATTGAGGTAGGTGCCCAGGCCGGCCTTGTAGCGCTGCACGGCGATGTCATAGGCGCCTTCTGCGGCTTCCTGCGCGGCGCGCTGTTCGGTTTGCTGGCGCGTGATGGCTTGCGATGACGCCACCTGGTCGGCCACATCGCGCACCGCGTCGATCACGGCGGCGTTGTAGCTTTCGACTGCGGCGTCCAGGTCGGCAGTCTTGCTGCGCAGGTTGGCGCGCAGCCGGCCGGCGTCAAAAATCGGCAAGCGCAGGGCCGGCCCGACGCCCCACTGCTGGCTGCCCGAGTCAAGCAAACGGCCCAGGCCGATGCTGGAAAAACCGGCGAAGGCGACCAGGTTGACGTTGGGATAGAACTGGGTTTTGGCGTTGACGACGTCTTTGGACGAAGCCTCTACGCGCCACCGCGCGGCGGCAATGTCGGCGCGCCGGCCCAGCAGGTCGGCCGGAATGGTCGTGGCGGTTGCTACATTTTTGATAGCTGCTTGCGCAGGAAGGGAAAGGGCTGCAGTGCCATTTGGCTTGCCAATGAGGGCGTCGAGCGCATTGCGGGTGAGCGCCATCTGCTCTTGCAGGGTTTCGAGCTGCAGGCGCGCTTCGGGCAGGCCGCCTTCGCTCTGGCGCAGCTCCAGGCGGGTGTCCAGGCCGGCGTCGACGCGGTCGCGCACCAGCTTGAGGGTTTCTTCACGCTGGGCGAGCGTTCGGCGGGCCACCGTGACCTGCTCGTTCAGGCGAACCAGCTGAAAGTAAGTGCGGGTCACATTGCTGGCCAGCAGCAAGCGTGCGGCCTGCGCGTCTGCTTCAGCGGCACTGGCGGTGCCCAGCGCGGCATCCAGCGCGGCGCGGTTCTTGCCAAAAAAATCAAGCTCCCAGCTCACCGCGAGCTGCGCCGTACCGCTGTTGCGGATGGAGCCTGCCAGTGGTGCGGGCACTGCGCCATTGGCGGTGTATTGCTGGCGCGTCAGGTCCAGTTGCCCGGTGACTTGCGGCAGCGTGGCGGCATCGGCAACCTCGGTGACTGCCAGTGCGCGAGCCAGACGGGCCTGCGCAAGCTTCAAGGTCGGGCTGGTTTGCAGGGCCTGGTCAACCAGGCTATTGAGTTGCACATCGCCAAACTCGCGCCACCATTCGGCGGCCAGTGGCGCCTGGGCCGGCGTTTGGCTGGCGGTGTCGGCAGCCAGGCCCAGCGAAGGCGCGTCACGCAGGCTGGAATGCGGCGCGATGCCCGACATGTCGGCACAGCCGGTGAGGCCGGTTGCCATCAGGCCCACAGCCACCACGCTGGCGGCGGCCACCAGGGCCATGCGGAAAGAGGCGCGCCAGAGCGGCAGGCGCGGCTCGGCGTGTTCGGACTGGTTCACCGAAACGCAAGCCGAGACAGAAGCGGACGCGCTGCAGAGGGTGTTGCTGTTATTTGTCATCTTTTTCATTCGCTGCTTGAAGGGCTTGAAGGGTCTGCGCTGTTTCAAGAATGCGGCGCAGGTAGCCTTTGAGGTTTTGCCACTCCTCGACCGTGAAGCCGGCCAGGTGGGCGTTTTGCACACGGCTGAGCACCGCGGGGATTTCTTTCGCCGCTTCGCGGCCTTCGGGCGTCAGTTCGATGTTGACCACGCGCCTGTCTTCGCTGGAGCGGATGCGGCGGCAAAAGCCCTTGGCTTCGAGCCTGTCGAGCAGGCGGGTCATGGAACCGGCGTCGAGCTGGCAGACACGGGCGAGTTCTGCCACCGTGGAGGCCTTGCCGAGGTAGATCTTGAGCATGGGCACCCACTGAGCGTTGGTGAGGCCCTGGGGCTCCAGTTCACGCGTGACCTGCTGGGAGACGCTGTTGAGAATCTGGCGCATCAGCGCACCGGTGCTTTGTCCGGCGTCGTAATCGGTCGCGCAATAAAACTCGGCCGGCAACCCGCACAAGGGAGTTGAAGGAATTGAGGTCGCTGGCGGACGGGTGGATTCGGATTTCATGGACACGAATAATACATGCCTAGACAAACATTGTCAAGGCTGTGTTTGTACAGACATCTTTTATGGCTAAACTCCCCGCATGGCTACTTCCTCCCTTTCCAACGCGCCCAAAGGCGCGCCCCGCTCCCTCTCCGGCCTCGTTCCCTTCCTGCGTCCCTACCGGGGGCGGATTGTTCTGGCGATGTTTTTCCTGGTGATGGCGGCCGTTGCCACGCTGGTGTTTCCGCTGGCCCTGCGCAGCCTGATCGACGGCGGGCTCAGCGCGGCGGACAAGGGCCAGCAGCTGATGGCGCTGCGCACCCATTTCTTTGAACTGTTTGGCGTGGCGGCGGCGCTGGGCCTTTTTTCGGCAGGCCGCTTCTATATGGTGAGCTGGCTGGGCGAGCGTGTGACGGCAGACCTGCGCAATGCTGTCTACGCGCATGTGGTGCGGCAAAGCCCCGAGTTTTTTGAAACCACGCAAACCGGCGAAGTGCTCTCGCGCCTGACAGGGGACACGACACTGGTGCAAACGGTGGTGGGCTCCTCGCTCAGCATGGGCCTGCGCAATGCAGTCATGGGCGTGGGCGCGCTGGGCATGCTGGTCTATACCAACCCTTACCTCATGGTGCAGGTACTGGTGGTGCTGGTGCTGATCGTGGCGCCCTCGGTCTGGTTTGGCCGGCGTGTGCGCAAGCTGTCGCGCGCCAGCCAGGACCGCGTGGCAGACTCCAGCGCGATAGCGGCCGAAGTGCTTAACGCCATCCCGGTGGTGCAAAGCTACACCGCTGAAGGCCGCGAGGCCGCGCGCTTTGATGCGTCAACCACCAATGCCTTCAATACCGCGATTCGCCGCACCAGGGCGCGCTCGGTGCTGGTGGCCTTCATCATCATCGCTACGTCGGCGGCGTTGCTGTGGGGCCTGTACCAGGGCACGCAGGCGGTGATGCGGGGCGACATCACGGCGGGCCACCTGGGGCAGACGGTTGTTTACGTGATCATCCTGGCCAGCGCGGCGGCCGTGCTGGGCGAGGTCTATGGCGACCTGCTGCGGGCGGCCGGCGCCACCGAGCGGCTGATGGAGCTACTGACGTCGCGTTCACCCGTGGCATCACCGGCCAAACCGGTTCCCGCACAAGTCACGCGGGCCGGCAGCGCGGTCAAATTTGATGCCGTGACATTTCACTACCCGTCGCGGCCTGCGCAGGCAGCGCTGACAAACTTTTCCCTGAGCGTGGCGCCCGGCGAAACGGTGGCCATCGTGGGGCCCAGCGGCGCGGGCAAGAGTACGGTGTTCCAGCTGCTGCTGCGGTTTTACGACCCGGCTTCAGGCCGCATCGAACTGGATGGCGTGCGCACTGCCGACATGGCGCTGCATGATTTGCGGCAGCGCATCGGCATCGTGCCGCAGGACGCTGTCATCTTCTCGACCAGCGCGCTGGAGAACATCCGCTACGGCAAACCTGAAGCCACTGATGAAGAGACCCGTGCAGGGGCCAGGGCGGCCTTCGCACATGAGTTCATCACAGCCCTTCCCGAAGGCTACGACACCTTCCTGGGGGAGCGCGGCGTGCGGCTTTCCGGCGGCCAGCGCCAGCGCATTGCGATTGCCCGGGCGATGCTGAAAAACGCCCCGCTGCTGCTGCTGGATGAAGCGACCAGCGCGCTCGATGCCGAAAGCGAACGCATGGTGCAGGCGGCCCTGGAGTCGGCCATGAAGGACCGCACGACGCTGGTGATTGCGCACCGGCTGGCCACTGTGCAGCAGGCTGACCGCATCCTGGTGCTGGACCATGGACAGCTGGTGGAGCAAGGCACACATGCCGAGCTGGTGAACCGCGGGGGCGTTTATGCGCGGCTGGCGGCATTGCAATTCACGGTGTGACGGCCTTGGCATGTGCGGGCTTCCCGGCTTTCGCCGCAGCTCCGGCGGCCATCAAAAATCAGTGATATGCATTATTTGCATAGATTTTGCTCAACAATGCCTTGGACTATTTAGACCGGGGCTCTTAAGCTCCGTGCATTGATTCTTCCCGCAGACTTTCCCGCAAGAAATCCCACAAGGAGCTTTTTCAATGTCACACGCAGCCGCCTCTTCCGTTTCCACCCCTGCCGGGTCTCACCCGCTTCCCTCTTACCTGCAGGCGGACAACCTGGGCCCTTGGGGCAACTACCTGCAGCAGGTAGACCGCGTCATTCCCCACCTGGGCAGCCTGGCGCGCTGGGCTGAAACCCTGAAGCGGCCCAAGCGTGTGCTGATCGTGGACGTGCCGATTCACATGGACGACGGCACCGTGGCGCACTTTGAAGGCTACCGTGTGCAGCACAACGTTTCGCGCGGCCCAGGCAAGGGCGGCGTGCGTTTTCACCAGGACGTCACACTGTCTGAAGTGATGGCACTGTCGGCCTGGATGTCGGTCAAGAACGCGGCGGTGAACGTGCCTTACGGCGGTGCCAAAGGCGGTATCCGCGTTGACCCGAAGAAGCTTTCGCGTGGCGAGCTGGAACGCATGACGCGCCGCTACACCAGCGAAATCGGCATCATCATCGGCCCCAACAAGGACATCCCGGCGCCGGACGTCAACACCAACGACCAGATCATGGCGTGGATGATGGACACCTACTCGATGAACACCGGCTCTACTTCAACCGGCGTTGTCACGGGCAAGCCGGTCGATCTGGGCGGCTCGCTGGGCCGGCGTGAAGCCACGGGGCGCGGCGTATTCACCGTGGGCACCGAAGCGGCCAAGCACATCGGCCTCGATATCAGTACCGCACGGGTCGCCGTGCAGGGCTTTGGCAATGTGGGCGGTGTGGCGGGCAAACTGTTTGCCGAAACCGGTGCACGCGTGGTCGCGGTGCAAGACCATGGCGGCACGATTTACCGCGAAGCCGGCCTTGATGTGCCCGCGTTGCTGCGGCACGTAGAAGCCAACGGCAGCGTGGCCGGATTCACCGAAGCCGAAGTCATTGCCAACGACGCGTTCTGGGACGTGGAGTGCGACATCCTGATCCCGGCCGCACTTGAGCAGCAGATCACGGCGGCCAATGCCGGCCGCATCAAGGCGCGCATGATCATTGAAGGCGCGAACGGCCCGACCACGCCCGCCGCCGACGACATCCTGCATGACCGCAACGTGCTGGTGCTGCCGGACGTGATCGCCAACGCCGGTGGCGTGACCGTCAGCTACTTTGAATGGGTGCAGGATTTTTCCAGCTTCTTCTGGGACGAAGAAGAAATCAACAAGCGCCTGGTGAAAATCATGAAAGACGCCTTTGCCGGTGTTTGGGCCGTGGCGCAAGACCAGAAGGTCAGCCTGCGTACCGCCACCTTCATCGTGGCCTGCAAGCGAATCCTGCACACGCGCGAGTTGCGCGGCCTGTATCCTTGATCCGGTACTGCCCTGAGAGTCGGCAGAAGCAACGATAGCCATGAAGCGGCGATACTCTCGGGTGCCGCCGCTTTTTTAAGCGGCCACGCGTTATGGGTGACCTCAATTACCATGGCCCGCACACCATGACCTCCAGTGCCTGGCCGGCGCCAGGAAGTTCGGCTCACCCGCTCACTCAGGATCAGGCAATCCATGCAAAGCACCGAATTCTCCATCGAGTACGTTTCACCAGCCATGATACGAAACGACTCGAATGACTTCTGCCTCATTTACAAAGAAGCTGGAGCCGATGTGTATTTCAAGAGAGAAGCGTACTTCTACGTTAAGGAGCAAACTGGTGAAAATGGCCGCCTCACTTATAAGGCTCTGCTACCCAATGAATTTAAAGGCGTGACAACCATCCCGTGGTTTTCGGAGTGGAAAAGCCTGGTCGTACGGCGTATGCGTGACTACATTCTGGGCGACCAGCGACTTCTGAGCCTGTATGGAGAAATCTCTGTTGAAGAGTTGAATCCCTGACAGGCTGCGGGAAATCGCTTTACTGAAGTGTTTCCTTGACCGCCGCCGGCAAGGGCAAAGGCATAACGTCTATGCCTTCCTCGATCAGCTCCACAGCTTCGCGCACACTGGCCTGGCCGCGAATGCTGCGCGCCTCAAGTTCGCCATAGTGCATGCGGCGGGCCTGATCCGCAAACTGGCTTCCGACATCTTCGGTATGCGCCATCACATGACGCAAGGCCTTCAGGAACGCGGCCTGCTCTGCGTGACTCTTTGCGGCCGGTATACCCGCCATGGCGGTGGCCTCGCCTTCGGCGCCCCGCGCCGGGTTCGGAATGGCAACTTGTGAAGACGCAGCAGCCCGGCTGCCTGCGCTTACGATGTCATGGCCGCCCAGGTTGAGGCGTGGTGCACTGGGAAGTTTCTGGATGCTTTTGTCGGCGCACATCGGGCATTCGATCAGGCCGCGCGACAGCTGGGCCTGGAAGTCGTCCTCGGACGCAAACCAGCCTTCAAATGAATGCTGGTGCGCACACTGGAGATTCAGGACTTTCATGGCCGGATTATCGCCGGGGGATCAGGCTGTTGCAGCTTGCCAGTCCAAAGCCCACGCGCCGGACAGCACGTTTTGCAGCCACAGGGCGCCTGTCAATGTTTTTGCATCCGTGACCTCGCCGCTGGCACACCAGGCAAGAAGCTCAGCGGGTGTTGCCGTAAAGACGTCCAGAAACTCCCCGGCATCCAGCTTGCGCTGGCCGGGGGTCAACCCGCGCGCAAACCAGATGTCAATAAATTCGGTGGAATAGGAGATCACCGGATGCAGCACGCCTGCCCTCGCCCACTCACGCGCGGTGTAACCGGTTTCCTCCAGCAGTTCACGCTGGGCGCAGGCCAGCGAGCCTTCGCCCGGATCGAGCTTGCCCGCGGGAAACTCCACCATCACGGAACGCATGGGGTAGCGGTACTGGCGCTCCAGCACCAGACGCCCGTCGTCCAGTTGCGCCACGACCATCACGGCACCGGAGTGAATGACGTATTCGCGCGTTGCCTGCTTGCCGTCGGGCAGCCTGACGGTATCACGCAAGGCATGCAGGAAATTCCCTCTCAGGATCTCGACCGAGTCGATGCAGGTCTCGACGAGGTGCGCGTCGGCAATTGCACCGGCTTGATCAGGACCGGAAGATGTGCTCATGGACGGTGCTTGAACAGGTAGCGCCAGGTGAATCCGGGAAACGCAAAGGTGATGAAGAGCGTGCCGGTGATGGCATAAAACTCCCAGCCTTGCGGTGCAATCTGGCCGCTCCGCTGCTCAAGGTATAAACCCAGACCGCCGACAACCAGGTACCAGACCACCAGCTCTGCGGCCCTGATCGCCAGGTTTTTCGGCAACTTGAGCGCGTAGACCGCGAACAGGCGATTGCTGATGAAAGGCAGGTTGGCTGCCAGCAAGGCCAGCAGCACGACCAGCCAGACTGAAGCAGTTTGGGTCATGGCAGGGGTCAGCTACCCAGTGATTTGACGATGCTGCTGATGGACTGCGCGCACAGGGTCATCAAACCGCCAGGCATGATGCCCAGGATCAGGATGAGCGCACCATTGATGGCCAGCACTGCCTTGGCATCTGCCGGCGCAGAAACCGGCTGGGCGTTATGGGCCAAGGGTGCATCAAAGTACATGACCTTGACCACACGCAAGTAATAGAAGGAGCCCACCAGCGACATGATCACCGCAAAAACGGCCAGCACAATGTAGCTGGTTTGTTGCGAGGAAATCAGCGCCTGCAGGACGGACAACTTGGCATAAAACCCCACCAGCGGCGGCAGGCCGGCCAGCGAGAACATGCTGATGGCCATCACGCCGGCGTACAACGGGCTGCGCTGGTTCAGGCCGGCCAGATCGACGATCTCTTCGGACTCGTGCCCGGCGCGTGCCAGCAGCATGATGATGCCGAAAGCACCCAGGGTGGTGAGCACATAAGTCAGGGCATAGAACATCGCTGCGCTGTAGGCCGATTCGGTGTTGAGCTGGTTGCCGTTGACCACGCCGGCCAGCAGGCCGAGCAACAGGAAACCCATTTGCGAGATGGTGGAGAACGCCAGCATGCGTTTGAGGTTGGACTGCGCAATTGCGGCCAGATTGCCCACCAGCAGCGAGCCGATCGCCATCAATCCCAGCATCTGCTGCCAGTCAATTGCCAGCGGCAACAGGCCTTCGACCAGCAGGCGGATACAGATAGCGAAGGCCGCGAGCTGCGGCGCTCCACCGATCAGGAGGGTCACGGCTGTAGGCGCACCCTGGTAGACGTCAGGCAGCCACATATGGAAAGGCACAGCGCCCAGTTTGAAGGCCAGGCCAGCCACGATGAAGACCAAGCCGAAAATCAGTACCTGATGCTTGACCTGGCGGCTGGCAATCGCGTTGAACACCTCGTTGAGGTCCAGGGAGCCGGTCGCGCCGTACAGCATCGAAAGACCATACAGCAGGAAACCCGAAGCCAGCGCGCCCAGCACGAAGTACTTCATGGCGGCTTCGGTGGCAGTGGCGTTGTCGCGACGCAGGGCCACCAGCGCATAGCTGGACAGGGTCAGCAATTCCAGGCCCATGTAGATCACCAGGAAGTTGTGGCCCGAGATCATGACGAACATGCCCAGCAGCGCGAACAGGCTCAGCGTGAAGAATTCACCGCCGCGCAACATGTCGCGATCTGCCGCGTAAGGGCGGCCATAGACCAGCGTAATCATCACGGTGATACAGGCAAAGCACTTGAGCCAGCCGCCCATGGGGTCGCTGACAACCATGTTGCCGAAACCATAGAAGGTCTGGCCTCCAGAGGCGTAGGCAGCCTCCATGGCCGCCACGACGGCCAGGGTCAACAGCGTGAGCACGTAGGTCAGCGTACGCTGCGGCGTCTTGACGCCCAGATCCACCAGCGCAATCACGCAGGCCATGGTCAGGAGGACGATTTCCGGATAAACCGTGATCCAGGAGAGTTTGTCAATCATCTGAATTCTTTGTAGTTGCTTCAGTTCATCTTCAGTTCAGTTTGGAGGCTGCGACATGCTTGAGCAGGTCCGCCACTGAAGTATTCATCACATCGGTAAACGGCTTGGGATAGATGCCCATGTACAGCACAGCGATAGCCAACAACGCCAGCATCAGGAATTCGCGGCTGTTGATGTCGACGAGTGCCTTGACGTCGTCATTGGCCACGGGGCCCAGGTAAACGCGCTTGTACATCCACAGGGTGTAGGCTGCGCCAAATATGAGCGCCGTCGCTGCCGCGCCGCCTATCCAGAAGTTGTATTTGACCGCACCCAGAATCACCATCCACTCGCCGACGAAACCGGCTGTGGCCGGCAGGCCGCAGTTGGCCATGGCAAAAAGCAGGGCAAAGGCCGCAAACTTGGGCATGGTGTTCACCACGCCGCCGTAGCTGGCAATTTCGCGCGAATGGACGCGGTCGTACAGTACACCAATGCACAGGAACATCGCGCCCGACACAAAGCCGTGGGCGATCATCTGCACGATGCCGCCGGAAACGCCCAGGTCGTTGAAGATGAAAAAGCCCAGGGTGACAAAGCCCATGTGGGCCACAGACGAATAAGCCACCAGCTTTTTCATGTCCTGCTGCACCAGTGCAACCAAACCAACATAGATGACAGCAATCAAGGACAGGGCAATCATCAGCCAGGACCATTCATGCGCAGCATCCGGAGCGATAGGCATCGAGAAGCGCAGGAAACCGTAAGCGCCCAGCTTCAGCATGATGGCGGCCAGCACGGCCGAACCACCTGTGGGGGCCTCAACGTGCACATCGGGCAGCCAGGTGTGGACTGGCCACATCGGCACTTTGACGGCAAAGGCTGCGAAGAAGGCGAAGAACAGCAATGTCTGCACCGTGCTGCCCAGAGGCAGCTTGTGCCAGGTCAGGATGTCGAAGCTGCCGCCCGACTTGTTGTACAGGAAGATCAGTGCCACCAGCATCAGCAGGGAGCCGAGCAAGGTGTACAGGAAAAACTTGAAGGCCGCATAGATCTTGTTGGGACCGCCCCAGATGCCGATGATCAGGTACATCGGGATCAGCGTGGCTTCAAAGAACACGTAAAACAGAATGCCGTCCAGTGCCGCAAACACGCCAATCATGAGTCCGCTGAGGATCAGGAAAGAAGCCATGTACTGGTTCACGCGCGTGGTGATGGCTTCCCAGCTGGCGATGATGACGACCACATTGATGAAAGCCGTCAGCAGCACAAACCACAGCGAAATGCCGTCAACACCCACGTGGTAGTTGACATTAAACCGCTGGATCCAGCTGCCCTTTTCGACAAACTGCATGGCCGACGTATCCAGCTGAAAACCGCTGTACAAAGGCAACGTCACCAGGAAGCTGACGACCGCGCCTATCAGCGCGACCCAGCGAACGCTGCGCGCCTGCTCGTCACGGCCCAGTGCCAGCAGAACCACACCGAAAACAATCGGCGTCCAGATCGCAAGACTCAACAAACCCATTCTTGTTCTTCCTTGATTTTGTTGAACTGATCAGCGATTGAGCCAGACGAAATACGTCATCAACACAAACACGCCAATGATCATGCCGAAGGCATAGTGGTAGATGTAGCCGGACTGCAGCCGGCGCACCATGCCGGAAACCCAGCCAACCAGCTTCCATGAACCGTTGACCAGCGCGCCATCGATCAGCTTCTGGTCGCCGCCCTTCCAGAGTGCGGTACCAAGTGCGCGCGTGCCCCGGGCCAATACGTTCTCATTGAACCAGTCAAGGTAGTACTTGTTCTCGAGCAACGTGAAGACTGGCATGCACATGCGCTTGATCGCGGCCGGCAGGGCCGGGTTGATCATGTACATGTACCAGGCCAGCACCGAGCCCGACAAGGCCAGCCAGAACGGCGCAGCCGTCAGCCCGTGCAAGGCCATCTGGGCCGGACCGTGGAACAGCCGCTTCAGCTCTTCCATGGCGGGATGTTTTTCGAGATTCACCAGGATGGCATCCTTGAAGAAGTCACCGTACAGCATGGGCTCAATCGTCATAAAGCCGATGACCACGGACGGGATCGCCAGCAGGATCAACGGCACTGTCACGACCCAGGGGGACTCGTGCGGCTCATGATGCTCGTCATGGTGGCCGTGATCGTCGTGGCCATGGTGGTGCGCATCGGGGTTCTGGTCAAAACGTTCCTTGCCGTGGAACACCAGAAAATACAGGCGGAATGAATAGAAGGCCGTCACAAAAACGCCCGCCAGCACCGCGAAGTAGGCAAAGCCGGCGCCTGCCAGATGGCTTTCATGCACGGCTTCAATGATGCTGTCCTTGGAGTAGAACCCCGCGAACAAAGGCGTGCCTATAAGGGCCAGTGTACCCAGCAGTGAGGTGATCCAGGTGATAGGCATGTACTTGCGCACGCCGCCCATCCAGCGGATGTCCTGGTTGTGGTGCATGCCGATGATGACCGAGCCGGCGGCCAGGAACAGCAGCGCCTTGAAGAAAGCGTGCGTCATCAGATGGAACACCGCGACAGAATAGGCCGAGGCGCCCAGCGCCACCGTCATGTAACCCAGCTGCGAGAGTGTGGAATACGCAACCACGCGCTTGATGTCGTTCTGGATGATGCCGAGGAAACCCATGAACAAGGCCGTGATGGCGCCAATCACCATGATGAAACTGAGCGCGGTATCGCTGAGCTCAAACAGCGGTGACATGCGCGCCACCATGAAGATGCCGGCCGTCACCATGGTTGCCGCGTGAATCAGCGCGGAGATCGGGGTTGGGCCTTCCATGGAATCCGGCAACCAGACGTGCAAAGGGAATTGCGCCGACTTGCCCATGGCGCCAATGAAGAGGCAGATGCAGATCACGGTTACCAGCATCCAGCCGGTGCCCGGGAAGCTCAGCTTGGAAAGCTCGCCGGCCTTGGCAAAGGCCTCACCGTAGTTCAGTGTGCCGGCATAGGCAGCGATCAGGCCAATGCCGAGGATGAAACCGAAGTCGCCCACGCGGTTGACGAGGAAGGCCTTCATGTTCGCGAAGATGGCGGTCGGCTTGTTGAACCAGAAGCCGATCAGCAGGTAAGACACCAGGCCCACGGCTTCCCAGCCGAAAAACAGCTGCAGCATGTTGTTGCTCATCACCAGCATCAGCATGGAGAAGGTGAACAGCGAGATGTAGGCAAAGAAGCGGTTGTAGCCCTCGTCTTCTTCCATGTAGCCTATGGTGTAGATGTGCACCATGAGCGACACAAAGGTCACCACGCACATCATCATGGCCGTGAGGCCGTCAACCAGGAAGCCGATTTCCATCTTCAGGCCGCCGACGTTCATCCAGGTGTAGAGCGTCTCGTTGAAGCGCGCGCCATCGATGGCCACGCTCTTGAGCGTCATTGCCGAAATGATGAAGGCCACCAGCACGCCGAGGATGGTGAGGGTGTGCGACAGGCGACGGCCTATCCAGTTGCCGCCAAAAGAGGTGCCGAGGATACCGGCCGCCAGGGCGCCGGCCAGGGGTGCCAACGGAACGGCCAGCAGAGTTGAAGCGTTGAGGGTGGATGCCATATTAGTTTTTTTCCGCCAAGCAAGTTACGCAGGCAAACAAGGAAGCCATGCCAAGGCCGCCACGGAACCGGCTTTGCCGGACCGTCAGCGGCGCCCCCTTGAGGGGGAGGCGGCCGAAGGCCGCTTCGGGGGGGAGCGTCATCATTAGCCCTGGAGCGTATTGAGTTCGTCTACGTTAATGCTGGACTTGTTGCGGAACAGCAGCACCAGGATGGCCAGGCCGATGGCCGATTCAGCCGCCGCGACGGTCAGGATAAAGAACACAAAAACCTGACCAGCCATGTCATTCAGGTAGTACGAGAAGGCCACGAAGTTCATGTTGACCGCCAGCAGCATGAGTTCGATGGCCATCAGCAGCACGATCAGGTTTTTGCGGTTCAGGAAGATGCCGATGACCGACAGCGCGAACAGCATTGCGCCCAGCGAAAGAAAATGTCCCAGGGTGAGAGTCATGCTTTCTTCTCCTCGGCGGGAACGGCGGTTGTAGCGGTCGCGGCAACCGGTGCGGCCACGACGGATTTCATCTTGACCAAGCTGACGCGGTCCGCGCGCTTAACCCGGATCTGCTCTGAAGGATTTTGGTATTTGGAGTCCTTGCGCGCACGCAAGGTCAACGCGATGGCGGCAATGATGGCCACCAGCAGGATCACCGCGGCAACTTCCAGTGGATAGAGGTATTCCGAGTACAGCAGCTTGCCGAGTTCCTTGGTATTGGAGACCTGCGCGCCGATCTGACCCGCCGCAGTTGCAGCTTTCGGGGGTTCACGGAAGCCACCCATCAGCACATAGGACATTTCCAGCGCGATGATGGCCCCCACGGAGCCGGCCAGCGGGAAGTGCTTCCAGAAACCTTTTCGCACACTGTCGATGTTGATGTCCAGCATCATCACGACGAACAGGAACAGCACCATCACGGCGCCCACATAAACCAGCACCAGCGTGATGGCCAGGAACTCGGCCTTGAGCAGAATCCAGACGGCGGATGCCTGGAAAAATGCCAGCACGAGGTACAGCGCCGCATGCACGGGGTTGCGCGCGGTAATCACCTTGAATGCTGCAAACAGCAGCACCGCGGCAAAAACATAAAAAAGACCTGTTTTAGCGTCCATGTTGTTGTGGATTCTTTCTTGAGCCAGCGGCTTGGGATTCAGCGGTACTTGGCGTCAGCCGCGCGACTGGCGGCGATTTCGGATTCATACCGGTCACCCACGGCCAGCAGCATCTCTTTGGTGAAATACAGGTCACCGCGTTTTTCGCCGTGGTATTCAAAGATGTGAGTCTCGACGATGGAGTCGACCGGGCAGCTTTCTTCGCAGAAACCGCAGAAGATGCATTTGGTCAGGTCGATGTCGTAGCGCGAGGTGCGGCGGCTGCCGTCTTCGCGCACGTCAGATTCGATGGTGATGGCCATGGCCGGGCACACCGCTTCGCAGAGCTTGCAGGCGATGCAGCGCTCTTCGCCGTTTTCATAACGGCGCAGCGCGTGCAGGCCGCGAAAACGCGGGCTCAGCGGGGTTTTTTCCTCAGGGAACTGGACCGTGATCTTGCGGCTGAACATGTACTTGCCAGTCAGGGCCATGCCCTTGAACAGCTCGGTGAGCATGAAGCTCGACGCAAAGTCTTTGATGGAAGCTACGGTGGACATATCAATTTCCTGCGGAAGTGGAGCTTGCCGGCGATGCGTTGATGCAAGCAGGGGCCGCGGGACTGGCTTTGCCAGACCGCAGGCGCAGCGGCCCCCTCGGGGGGCAGAGAGCTACACGAAGTGAGCGAACGTGGGGGCTCATAGTCACTTCCAGATGTTGTACGGCGTCTGCATCCAGGCCCCGACGACCACCAGCCAGACCAGGGTCACGGGGATAAAAATCTTCCAACCCAAACGCATGATCTGGTCATAACGAAAGCGCGGGAAGGTGGCGCGCACCCACAGGAACATGGTGACGACCACAAAGGTCTTGGCGCCTAGCCAGATCCAGCCGGGGATGAAGCTCAGGGCTTCAACAGGCGGCAGCCATCCGCCCAGGAACAGCAGCACGGCCAGGATGGCGACCAGCCACATGTTCGCGTATTCAGCGAGAAAGAACATCGCGAAAGCCATGCCCGAGTACTCGACCATATGGCCAGCCACGATTTCGGACTCGCCTTCGACGACGTCGAAGGGGTGGCGGTTGGTCTCAGCCAGGCCGGAGATGAAGTACACGACAAAGATCGGCAGCAGTGGCAGCCAGTTCCAGGACAGGAAAGTCCAGCCATGGCTGGCCAGCGTGCCCTTGCCCTGGCTCATCACGATGTCTGTCATGTTGAGACTGCCCGACACCATGAGCACCACCACCAGGCAGAAGCCCATCGCGATTTCATAGCTGACCATTTGCGCCGAAGCGCGCATGGCGCCCAGAAAGGCGTATTTGGAGTTCGAAGCCCATCCCGCGATGATCACGCCATAGACCTCGAGTGAGGTAATAGCCATCAGGAATAGCAAGCCTGCATTGATGTTGGCCAGCGCGATCTCGGGCCCGAAGGGAATCACGGCCCAGGCGGCCAGGGCCGGCATGATGGTCATGATGGGGCCGAGCACAAACAGGCCCTTGCTGGCTGCCGTGGGGATGATGATTTCCTTGGTCAGCAGCTTGAGCGCATCGGCAATCGGCTGCAGCAGGCCGAAAGGCCCGACCCGGTTGGGGCCCAGGCGAATCTGGGTGAAGCCGATGGCCTTGCGTTCCCACAAGGTGAGGTAGGCCACCAGACCCATCAGCGGCAACAGCACGCAGACGATTTTGATGAGCGTCCACAACACTGGCCACACCGTGGCTGGCCAGATGCCGCCCATCAAACCCTGGCCGAAGGCGAAGATTCCATCAATCATGCCGTCACTCCTTCGAGCCTGGCTTCGAGGCCGGCGGCCTGGCGGGCATCCGCCGTCAGCTGCAGCGATGTCGCGCGCCTGACCAGCCCGTCGAGCTGGTAAATGCTGGCCACCGCAGGCACCTGGACGATAGCGGCCGACAGGTCGACAGCGGCCTGGGTGCTGTTGCCGAGCTTGTCCGCGGGAAGCTGCGCCGCATCGGCACCCGCGACCTGCTTGAGTACGTCCTGCGAGGATTCGAAATCAAAGCCGGGCAAGCCCAGCACGTTGGCGAGCACGCGCAGCACCTTCCAGGCCGGACGGGTATCGCCCAGCGGCTTGACGACGGCGTGAAAGCTTTGCACGCGGCCCTCGGCGTTCACAAAGGTGCCGGGCGTTTCGGTGAAAGGCGCAATCGGCAGCAGCACATCGCTGAAGCCCATGTTGGCCTTGAAAGGGCTCAGCGTCACGACCATCTGTGCGGCGTTGAGCGAAGACTTGGCACTGGCGCCGGCAGCCGAGTCAAACTCGGGTTCGTTGTTGAGCAGAATCACGGCCTTGAGCTGGCCGCCCAGCATCTGACCGGCATTCAGGCCCTTGCCGGCAGGCAAGGCGCCGGCCAGTTGGGCACCCACGGTATTGGCGGCTTCTGTCAGGTAACCCACGGTGGCGCCGGTCTGCGCGCCTATCCAGTTGGCAAGCGCCAGCAGGCTGGAAGCGTTGGCATGGTGCGCTGCGGCGTTGCCCAGCAGGATGGCTTTGCGCTCGCCGCCCTGCAGGGACTTGGCGATGGCCTTGGCGGCATCGGTGGCCTGGCCGACGGCCGGCGCCGTGACGCCTTTGTCGGCGGCAATCGCTGCCGCCACATCGGCCAGGGACTGGGTCCAGGCTTCGGGCGCTGCCAGCAGCCTATTGGCGACAGGCATGGCCCACGCGTCGGCGTTTGCCAGTTCGGCGGCGGAGTTAATGGCGCTCAACGCCCCGCCCTTGCGGACAGCCTGACGTATGCGCTGCGCGAACAGCGGATGGTCCTTGCGCAGGTTAGACCCGACCACCAGCACGCGCTGCAGCTGCGACAGCGAGGCGATGGAGGTGCCCAGCCAGCGGATGGCCGAGGGCGGGGCGAACTCGGCGTTGCGCAGGCGGTAATCGATGTTCTCGCTGCCCAGGCCGCGCATCAGGGAGGCGGCCAGGTACAGCTCTTCGAGCGTGCTGTGCGGGCTAGCCAGAGTACCGATGCTGCCGGCGCCGTGATCGGCCTTGATCTGCTTGAGGCCGTTGGCCACGTATTCAAGGGCGGTCTGCCAGTCGACGGTTTTCCATTCGCCGCCTTGCTTGAGCATGGGGCTGGTCAGGCGCTCATCGCCGTTGAGGGCTTCATACGAAAAGCGGTCGCGATCGGCGATCCAGCATTCGTTGACGTCTTCGTTCTCCAGGGGCACGACACGCATGACCTTGTTGCTCTTGACCTG
The DNA here is from genome assembly GCF_056402835.1 of Polaromonas sp. P3_B4. NCBI lineage: Bacteria > Pseudomonadati > Pseudomonadota > Betaproteobacteria > Burkholderiales > Comamonadaceae > Polaromonas > Polaromonas sp. P3_B4. The sequence continues at coordinate 630,080 of NZ_JBFUGQ010000001.1, read as the reverse complement.
GACGATCAGGTTGGCACCGGTCGAATCGTGCGGGCTGACCGACTTGCGGCGCGACAGCTCCCAGGTACGGGCGCTGTAGCGGAAAGGCTTGCTGGTCAGCGCGCCAACCGGGCAGATGTCGATCATGTTGCCGGACAGCTCGGAATCCACCGACATGCCGACGAAGGTTTCGATCTCGGCGTGTTCGCCGCGATGCGACATGCCGAGTTCCATCACGCCGGCCACTTCCTGGCCGAAGCGCACGCAGCGCGTGCAATGGATGCAGCGGCTCATTTCCTGCATGGAAATCAGCGGGCCGACGTCCTTGTGGAAGACCACGCGCTTTTCTTCTTCGTAGCGCGATTCGCTGCCGCCGTAACCTACGGCAAGATCCTGCAACTGACACTCGCCGCCCTGATCGCAGATCGGGCAGTCCAGCGGGTGATTGATCAGCAGGAACTCCATCACGCCCTTCTGGGCCTTGATGGCTTTGTCGTTCTTGGTGCGCACGATCATGCCTTGCGTGACGGGCGTAGCGCAGGCCGGCATGGGCTTGGGCGCCTTCTCCACGTCGACCAGGCACATGCGGCAGTTGGCGGCAATGCTGAGTTTCTTGTGATAGCAGAAGTGCGGAATGTAGGTGCCGGCTTTTTCGGCCGCATGCATCACCGTGCTGCCTTCCAGCACTTCCACCTTCTGGCCGTCGAGTTCTATTTCAACCATATTTTTTTCTTTCCGCTACTCAGGCTTGCGCAGCAGCCGAAGCCTGGGATGTGGGAGCCTGAGGGGCTGGCGTCTTGATCATGGCTTCAAACTCATGGCGGAAATGCTTGATCATGGCGCGCACCGGCATGGCCGCAGCGTCGCCCAGCGCGCAGATGGTGCGGCCCTGGATGTTGTCAGCCACCGAGTTGAGCAGGTCCATGTCGGTTTGTTTGCCGTGGCCGTTGTGGATGCGGTCCACGACGCGCCAGAGCCAGCCCGTGCCTTCGCGGCAGGGGGTACATTGGCCGCAGGATTCGTGCATGTAGAAGTAGGACAGGCGCTTAAGCGACTCGACCATACAGCGGCTGTCGTCCATCACGATCACCGCACCCGAGCCCAGCATGGAGCCGGCCTTGGCGATGGAGTCGTAGTCCATGGTGCATTCCATCATGATGGAAGCCGGCAACACGGGCGCCGACGACCCACCGGGAATCACGGCCTTGAGTGTGCGACCCTTGCGCACGCCGCCGGCGAGTTCGAGCAGCCTGGAGAACGGCGTGCCCATGGGTACTTCGTAGTTGCCGGGCAGCTCGACGTCGCCCGAAACCGAATAGATCTTGGTGCCGCCGTTGTTGGGCTTGCCGCATTCAAGGTAGGCCTGGCCGCCGTTGCGGATGATCCAGGGCACGGCCGCAAAGGTCTCGGTGTTGTTGATGGTGGTGGGCTTGCCATAGAGACCGAAGCTGGCCGGGAACGGCGGCTTGAAGCGCGGCTGGCCTTTTTTGCCTTCGAGCGATTCGAGCAGCGCGGTTTCTTCGCCGCAGATGTAGGCGCCGAAACCGTGCGAGGCGTGGAGCTGAAAGCTGTAACCGCTGCCGAAAATGTTGTCGCCCAGCAGGCCGGCAGCGCGTGCTTCTTCCAGGGCTTCTTCAAAGCGCTGGTAGGTCGCGAAGATTTCGCCGTGAATGTAGTTGTAACCCACGCTGATGCCCATGGCGTAGGCGGCGATCGCCATGCCCTCGATCACGCTGTGCGGGTTGTACTGCATGATGTCGCGATCTTTGCAGGTGCCCGGCTCACCCTCATCCGAGTTGCAGACCAGGTATTTCTGGCCCGGGAACTGGCGCGGCATGAAGCTCCACTTGAGCCCGGTCGGGAAACCCGCGCCGCCGCGGCCGCGCAAGCTGCCGGCCTTGACTTCAGCGATGACCTGGTCGGGCGTCATGCCCTCGCCGCCATCCTGTTTCAGGATCTTGCGCAGGGCCTGGTAGCCGCCACGGGCTTCGTAATCCTTGAGGCGCCAGTTGCTGCCGTCGAGGTCAGCCAGAATTTGCGGGTTGATGTGCCGGCCGTGAAAGCAGGTCTGCACGCCGGTGGCCGAGAACTGGGACAGCACGCTTTGCGCGGCTGCGCTGTGGGGATTCAGGGGTGCGAGCGTCATGGTTGCTTTGCCTCGGCGGATTGAAGGCCTTCGATGAGCTGGTCCAGCTTCTCGTTGCTCATGAAGCTGCACATGGTGAGGTCATTGACGAGCATCACCGGGGAATCCGCGCAGGCGCCCAGGCATTCGGATTGCTGCAGCGTGAAGAGGCCGTCGGCACTGGTCTCGCCCATGGCGATGCCCAGTTTGTGCTCCAGGTGCTTCAGCGCCTTGGCGCCGTCGCGCAGCTGGCAAGGCAGGTTGGTGCAGACGTTGAGCTTGTACTTGCCAACGGGGCGCTGGTTGTACATGTTGTAGAAGGTGGTGACTTCATGCACGGCGATGGGCGCCATGCCGAGGTATTCGGCCACGACTTTTTCGCTCTCGGCGCTCACGTAGCCGTGCTCTTCCTGCAGGACGGTCAGGCAGGCCATGACGGCCGACTGTTTCTGGTCCGCGGGGTATTTGGCGACTTCGCGGTCGAAGCGCGCTCTGGTTTGTTCAGAAATCATGGGGGAAACCATCCGGTTTAGCGATCAATCTCACCGAACACAATGTCCATGGTGCCGATCACGGCGACGGCATCGGCGATCATGTGGCCGCGCGACATTTCGTCCATGGCCGCAAGGTGCGGGAAACCCGGCGGACGAATCTTCAGGCGATACGGCTTGTTGGCGCCGTCGCTGACGATGTAGATACCAAACTCGCCCTTGGGGTGCTCGACCGCCGCATAGGCTTCGCCTTCGGGCACATGGAAGCCTTCGGTGAAGAGCTTGAAGTGGTGGATCAGCTCTTCCATGTTGGTCTTCATGGATTCGCGGTCGGGTGCGGCCACCTTGTGGTTGCTGGTGATCACAGGTCCGGGGTTGACACGCAACCAGTCAATGCACTGCTTGATGATGCGGTTGGACTGGCGCATCTCTTCGATACGGACGAGGTAACGGTCGTAGCAGTCGCCGGTCTTGCCGACCGGGATGTCGAAGTCCATCTTGTCGTAGACATCATAGGGCTGCTGCTTGCGCAAGTCCCAGGCGAAACCCGAGCCGCGGAGCATGGGGCCGGTGAAGCCGAGGTTGAGGGCACGCTCAGGCGACACAACGCCGACACCGACGGTGCGCTGCTTCCAGATGCGGTTGTCCGTCAGCAGGGTTTCGTACTCATCGACATAACCGGGGAATTTGTTGCTGAAGTCCTCGATGAAGTCGAGCAAAGAACCCTGGCGGTTCTCGTTGAGCGCCGCGATGGCCTTGGCGTTCTTGACCTTGCTGACGCGGTATTGCGGCATGCTGTCGGGCAGGTCGCGGTAGACGCCGCCCGGGCGGAAGTAGGCCGCATGCATGCGCGCGCCGGACACGGCCTCGTACATGTCGAAGAGCGCCTCTCGTTCGCGGAAACAATAAATCAGGATGTTCATCGCGCCGCAGTCGAAACCGTGCGCGCCCAGCCACAGCAGGTGGTTGAGCAGGCGCGTGATTTCGGCGTACATCACGCGGATGTACTGCGCGCGAACCGGCACGTCGACGCCGAGCAGTTTTTCGATGGCCAGACAGTAGGCATGCTCGTTGGACATCATCGAGACATAGTCCAGCCTGTCCATGTAGGGCAGCGACTGGATGTAGGTCTTGCTTTCGGCGAGTTTTTCGGTCGCGCGGTGCAGCAGGCCGATATGCGGGTCGGCGCGCTGAATCACTTCGCCGTCGAGCTCGAGCACCAGGCGCAGCACACCGTGTGCCGCGGGATGCTGTGGCCCAAAGTTGAGCGTGTAGTTTTTGATTTCTGCCATGTGGGGTATCTCTTGCAAGCGCCGCTTACTGCAGCCCGCCATAGTTGTCTTCGCGGATCACACGGGGAGTGATCTCACGCGGCTCGATGGTGACCGGCTGGTAAATCACGCGCTTTTGCTCGGGGTCGTAGCGCATTTCCACGTGGCCCGAAGTCGGGAAGTCCTTGCGGAAAGGATGGCCGATGAAGCCGTAGTCGGTCAGGATGCGGCGCAGGTCGTTGTGGCCCTCGAAGATGATCCCGTAGAGGTCGAAGGCCTCGCGCTCGAACCAGTTGGCCGAGTTCCAGATGCCATTGAGCGAATCCACCACGGGGAAATCATCGTCGGGGCAGAACACCTTGAGGCGAACACGCTGGTTGAGGCTGACCGACAACAGATGCGACGCCACGCAATAGCGCAAACCGTCGTATTGGCCGTCCTTGTATTCGGAGTAATCGACGCCGCACAGGTCGATCAGTTGCTCGAAGCGGCAACCGGGCGCATCACGTAACTGGGTTGCGGCAGCCAGGTAGTCGGCAGCAGAAACCGTAAGAGTGATCTCACCGAGCGCGATGTTCAGATTCTTGACTTTGTCGCCGAGCACTGCACGAATCGTTTCGGCGAGTTGCTCCATGGAAACAGGAGAAGAGGACATGTCTTATGCCCTCGCAATCGTGTTGGTGCGACGAATTTTCTGCTGCAGCTGGATGATGCCGTACATCAGCGCTTCCGCTGTGGGTGGGCAGCCGGGCACATACACGTCAACCGGCACGATACGGTCGCAGCCGCGAACCACGGAGTAACTGTAGTGATAATAGCCGCCGCCATTGGCGCAAGAGCCCATGGACAACACCCAGCGCGGCTCGGACATCTGGTCATACACCTTGCGCAGTGCCGGTCCCATCTTGTTGCACAGCGTGCCAGCCACGATCATCAGGTCGGACTGACGTGGGCTGGGACGAAACAACATGCCGAAGCGATCCAGGTCGTAACGCGCCGCGCCCGCATGCATCATTTCGACGGCGCAGCAGGCCAGGCCGAACGTCATGGGCCAAAGCGAACCCGTCTTGGCCCAGTTCACCACCGAGTCGTAACTCGTGGTCATGAAGCCTTCGTTGAAAACACCTTCAAGTGACATACCCGTACCTTTGTGGCGTGACCCGCCTAGAGAACCCTCGGGATCTTCTTATTTCATTTCCAAATCAAACTTGCACTTTGTCGGCCCGCCTTGCCGTGCCTTAGCACTGTCTACGGCGGACCTTCGCGTTCACGCTCGATTTGGAAATGAAATCACTCCCAGTCCAGCGCACCCTTTTTCCACTCGTAGACAAAGCCCACGACCAGAATGCCCAGGAAAATCATGACGGACCAGAAACCGACGGGGCCGATTTCCTTGAGCGCCACGGCCCAGGGAAAAAGAAACGCGATTTCGAGGTCAAAAAGAATGAAGAGGATGGCAACCAGGTAGTAGCGCACATCGAATTTCATGCGGGCATCTTCGAAAGCCTCGAAGCCGCATTCGTAAGGGGAATTTTTTTCGCTGTCGGGACGCACAGGGCCCAACAAACGCCCCAGGACCTGAGGCACCACACCGACACCCACACCCACCAGAATAAACAAAAGAACAGGAAGGTATTGATCGAGGTTCATCGTGGATTCAACTTCTGAAAAGCCACTTGCGCGGTTTGCTTCAGCTTGCCGTTTGAGCCGACAGCACTGCCGGAGCGTTGCTGCCGATGCATGTCAATCTGGTGCGGACGGCGAGACTCGAACTCGCACACCTTTCGGCACTACCCCCTCAAGATAGCGTGTCTACCAATTTCACCACGTCCGCGGTATTTAACTGCCTGGATGGCATGAGGAACCTTGCGGTTTTGGCTTTCCAGACAGTCTTAGAGTTTACCCCGAAATATTGCCGCTCCCGACTGCGGGCAACAGCAAAATCTCGTTATTTCGTCGGGATTTGCGCGGCACCGGAGGCGGCGGGCGCAGGCGGGACAGGAACTGCCGTGCCGGTACCTGCAGGTGCAGAGGTTCCCGGAATCTGGGCCGCGCCGGAAGCTGCAGCAGCCGGCGCCGGAGCGGTCACGGCGGCCCCCTCCAGGACGCTGGAGCTTGTGCGTGCAGGAGCATTGCCAAAGTAAGCAAGCAGCAAGGTGCAGGCAAAAAACAACGCGGCGAGAACACCGGTAGTGCGTGACAGGAAATTGGCACTGCCGCTGGCGCCAAAAAGACTGCCCGAACCGCCGCTGCCAAATGCCGCGCCCATGTCTGCGCCCTTGCCGTGTTGCACCAGGATCAGGCCAATCATGCCGAGTGCCGAGAGCATTTGCACGGCGAGGACAATGGTTAATACAACGTTCATATCTACTCCTAAATTAATAGCGTTCTGCGCTCGTCAGTTGCGGGCTGCAGCAATAATTGTCAAAAAATCGGGGGCTTTGAGCGAGGCACCGCCAATCAGGCCGCCATCGATATCGGACTGGGCCAGCAGCGTTGCCGCGTTGGCCGCATTCATGCTGCCGCCATACAGGATTTTCACGCGGGCAAACCGATCGGTAGCCGCCTTCAATTGGCTGCGCAGCACCAGGTGCACAGCCTGCGCCTCTTGCGGGGTCGCTGTCTTGCCGGTACCAATCGCCCATACCGGTTCATAGGCCACCACGATTTCACTGATGCAGTGGCCATTGGCGTGGATCACCGCCGCGAGCTGCCGCTTCACGACTTCCTCGGTATGGCCTGCCTCACGTTCGGCCAGCGTTTCGCCAACACAAACGATGGGGGTAACACCGCAGGCCAGTGCAGATTTTGCCTTGTCGGCGACCATCGCATCAGTCTCACCGTGATACTGGCGGCGCTCCGAGTGACCAACGATGGCGAAACGGCAACCAAATTCCTTGAGCATCGCGGCACTGACTTCACCCGTATAGGCGCCGCTGGCATGAGCGGACACATCCTGCGCGCCCAGTTCAATGGCAGACAGGCCGGGTTTTGCAGCTCGCAATAACTGAACCTGTGCCAGGTAAGGCGCGGGAACACAAACCGCCACTTCGCATGCCGGAGGGCTGGCCAGCCCGCTCGCCAAGGCATCCAGCAAGGCCGCGTTGGCCTCCAGGCCGCCGTTCATTTTCCAGTTACCAGCAATAAGCTTCTTCATGGTGCCGGTGACCAGGTTAAGACGATTTTGCCGACATGCTGGTTGGACTCCATCAATGCATGCGCCTTGGCCGCATCAGCCGCCGCAAACGTGCTGTGAATCACCGGCTTGACAGCACCGCTCGCAAGCAGTGGCCAGACCTTGTCCCTCAATGCATTCGCAATGGCACTCTTGAACTCGACAGATCGCGCACGCAGGGTTGAACCGGTGACGGTCAAGCGCTTGCGCAACACCAATCCTGCATTGATCTCGGACTTGACCCCGCCCTGTATCGCAATGATGACCAGACGGCCGTCTTCGGCCATGCAGTCAACTTCTCGCGCAACATAACCACCGGCAACCATATCAAGAATGACGTCGACGCCCTTCCCGTTGGTCAGCTTTTTTGCCTCTTCGGAAAAGTCGCTGGTCTTGTAGTTGATGGCATGGTCCGCGCCCATGGCAACACAGGCAGCACATTTTTCGTCGCTGCCGGCCGTTACCAGCACCGTGGCCCCCAGGGCCTTGGCGATCTGAATGGCCGTGACGCCGATGCCGCTGGAGCCGCCCTGGATCAGCAAGGTTTCGCCCGGCTGCAGGTAAGCGCGCTCAAACACATTGCTCCAGACGGTGAAAAACGTCTCGGGCAGAGATGCCGCCTCGATGTCGCTCAACCCTGAAGGCACCGGCAGGCACTGCCCAATCGGAGCAACACACAACTCGGCATAGCCGCCACCCGCGACCAACGCGCAAACACGGTCACCGATTTTGAGACCGGCTGCAGTCATGGCCCCGGCATCGCCGGACACGATCACACCCGCAACTTCAAGCCCGGGGATGTCAGATGCCCCGGGCGGTACCGGGTAGTGACCCATTCGCTGAAGAACATCAGGGCGGTTGACGCCACTGGCGCTCACGCGGATCACTACCTCGCCAGAGCCTTCGATGGGCGCCGGGCGATCAGCCAGGCACAACACCTCAGGCTTGCCGTAGGAGGTAATTTCAACAACTTTCATGGCGTATCAAGGTCATTTGAGCCGCCAGCCCTCTGTACAAGAGCGCAAGCAGCTACAAAATCAATAGCAAATATTGATCAGCCCCGGTCCTGGTCCTGGGCCGGACGGTCCAGCAGGGCCTTCATCGACAGCTTGACACGGCCTTTTTCGTCGGTCTCAAGAACCTTCACCTTGACGATCTGGCCTTCGCTCAGGTAGTCGGTGACTTTTTCAACACGCTCGTGGGCGATCTGGCTGATGTGCAGCAGGCCGTCCTTGCCGGGCAGCAGGTTGATCAGTGCACCGAAGTCCAGGATCTTGGTGACCGGGCCTTCGTAGACCTTGCCGATTTCGACTTCTGCGGTGATCTCGGCGATGCGGCGTTTGGCTTCGTCGGCCTTAGCGCTGTCATTGGACGCGATGGTGATGGTGCCGTCTTCTTCGATGTTGATCTGCGTGCCGGTTTCTTCGGTCAGCGCGCGGATGACGGCGCCGCCCTTGCCGATCACGTCGCGGATCTTCTCGGGATTGATCTTCATCACATAGAGGCGCGGCGCGAAGTCGGAGACTTCGGCCTTGGCTTCACCCATGGCTTCCTGCATCTTGCCCAGGATGTGCATGCGGGCTTCCTTGGCCTGGGCCAGTGCGACCTGCATGATTTCCTTGGTGATGCCCTGGATCTTGATGTCCATCTGCAGCGCGGTGATACCGAAGGTGGTACCCGCAACCTTGAAGTCCATGTCGCCCAGGTGATCTTCATCACCCAGGATGTCGGTCAGCACGGCAAAGCGGTTGTCTTCCTTGATCAGGCCCATGGCGATACCGGCCACGTGGGCTTTCATCGGCACGCCGGCGTCCATCAGCGACAGGCAGCCGCCGCAAACCGAAGCCATCGACGAGGAGCCATTGGACTCGGTGATCTCAGACACCACACGCATGGTGTACGGGAATTCTTCCTTTGTGGGCAGCACGGCGATCAGCGCGCGCTTCGCAAGCCGCCCATGACCAATCTCGCGGCGTTTTGGCGAACCAACACGGCCGGTTTCGCCGGTGGCGAACGGAGGCATGTTGTAGTGCAGCATGAAGCGGTCTTCGTAGTCACCCGACAGTGCGTCGATGCGCTGAGCGTCGCGCTCGGTACCCAGTGTGGTCACGACCAACGCCTGGGTTTCGCCACGCGTGAAGAGGGCCGAACCGTGGGTGCGTGGCAGCACGCTGTTGCGGATTTCAATCGCGCGCACGGTGCGTGTGTCGCGGCCGTCGATACGGGGCTCGCCGGCCAGGATCTGGCTGCGAACGATCTTGGCTTCGATGTCGAACAGCATGCCTTCAACGGCCACGCCGTCGAATTCAACGCCGTCAGCCTTCAGTGCGGCCATCACCTCGGAAGTCACCACGCGGCAGGCTTGCGTACGGGCTTGCTTGGCGCGGATCTGGTACGCGGCTTGCAGCTTGGCGCCGGCCAGTTCGTTCACCCTGGCGATCAGCGGTTCGTTCTTGGCGGGAGCTTTCCAGTCCCAGACCGGCTTGCCGGCGTCGCGCACGAGTTCGTGGATCGCGTTGATGGCGATGTTGCCTTGCTCATGGCCGAACACTACGGCGCCGAGCATGATTTCTTCGGACAGTTGCTGGGCTTCGGACTCGACCATCAGCACGGCGGCTTCAGTGCCGGCCACGACGAGGTCCATCTTCGAATCCTTGAGCTGAGTCTTGCCGGGGTTCAGAACGTATTGGCCGTCGATGTAAGCAACGCGGGCGGCGCCGATGGGGCCGTTGAACGGGATGCCGGAGATCGACAAGGCGGCGCTCGAAGCGATCAGCGCGGGGATGTCGCCTTCCACTTCAGGGTTCAACGACAGCACGTGGATCACGACCTGCACTTCGTTGAAGAAGCCTTCGGGGAACAGCGGGCGAATCGGGCGGTCGATCAGGCGGGAGGTCAGCGTTTCGAATTCGCTGGGGCGGCCTTCGCGCTTGAAGAAGCTGCCGGGAATGCGGCCGGCGGCGTAGGTTTTCTCAAGGTAGTCAACCGTCAGGGGGAAGAAATCCTGGCCGGGCTTGGCATCGGTCTTGGCAACCACGGTGGCCAGCACCACGGTGCCGTCCATATCAACGATGACGGCGCCGCTGGACTGGCGTGCGATTTCGCCGGTTTCCATCGTGACTTTGTGCTGGCCCCATTGGAAAGACTTGGTGACTTTGTTGAAAATGCTCATGTTCTTATCTCCACTAAATTCACGCACTTGAGGCAGTGCGGGAGGCCCGGAGCGGCGGCTGGCTGAACACGATGCCATTCCACAAAATGCCTGGGATCAGAGGCCTGACCAGGGCTTTTCTTGTGGAATGACACAGCGCGTGCTCGTTTTGCCTTGCTCCGAAGTAAAAAGCGCCTGAGCTAGTGAACTAACTCAGGCGCTTTCAAATCGTTGTTACCGATTACTTGCGCAGGCCAAGCTTGGCGATCAGCGCGGTGTAACGTTCGGCATCTTTGGACTTCAGGTAGTCCAGCAGCTTGCGGCGGCGGCTCACCATGCGCAGCAGACCGCGGCGGCCATGGTGATCCTTGGCGTTGGCCTTGAAATGGGGGGTCAGTTCGTTGATGCGGCCGGTCAGCAGCGCCACTTGAACTTCAGGGCTGCCGGTGTCGCCGGCGGCACGTGCGTTGGCCTGAACGATTTCGGCCTTGATTGATTTTGCAATCATGTTTTCTCTTTCTTGCACCGAGGTGCGCTTGCGAGCGAAGCAGCGTTCCCGACATGGGAGTTGAATAAACCGCTTTCGTCGTGTTCCGGCATGAAAAGGCCCCTAAAACTTCTATCTGGGGCCTCAATTTGCGCAGAGCCTTGGATTATAGCCCAAGCCAGCGCCTCAGGCGCCCCACCCCCTGCCCAAGCCTGTCCACGTCCTGGCTGGCGAAACACCAGCGCAGCCAGCCCTGGGCCTCCGGGCCTGGGTTGACCATGAAGGCATTGCCGGGCGCCAGACCCAGCCCGGCCTCCACGACCAGGCGTTTGGCCGTCTCCAGCGAGTCCCCAAAGCGCGCCTGGTCTTCCAGCCTGAAAAAGGCGTACATGCCGCCTTTGGCCGGCGCCAACTGCACGCCCGGCACGGCCTGCAGCAGCGGCACCAAAGTGTCGCGGCAGGTTTTCAGATGGGCAACCACCCGGGGCGTGATATCGGCCGTGCGTTCGATGGCCACCAGCCCGGCCCGCTGCACGAACACCGGCGCGCAGGAGGTGTTGAACTCCACCAGCTTGCCCATGTGTGGCGTCATGGCAGCCGGCATCACCAGCCAGCCCAGGCGCCACCCGGTCATCAAAAAGCTCTTGGAAAAGCTGTGAACGACCACCAGTCGATCCTCGGGCGCGGCGATATCCAGAAAACTGGGGGCGCAACCGTTAGGGGTGGCCTCGTAATAAAGCCGTTCATAGACCTCGTCCGCCAGGATCCAGGTCCCGGTCTTGCGGCAATGCGCCAGGATGGCCTCCTGCTCGGCGCGCGACAGCGTCCAGCCGGTGGGATTGTTGGGCGCGTTGACGATGAGTAGTTTGGTTTTCGGCGTGATGGCGGCCAGTAGCTCGGCCACATCAAGCCGCCACTCGCCTGCCACCGGCTTGAGGCTGACGCATTTGACCTGCGCGCCCATGATGGCCGGCTGGGCCGTCAGGTTGGGCCAGACAGGCGTCACGGCCACAACTTCGTCGCCGGCATCCACCAGCGCCTGCACCGCCAGCATTAGCGCATTGACGCCGCCGGAAGTCACAGCGATGCGCTCGGCCGTGATCGGCGCGGCCCCCGCACAGCGCAGGCCCGTCGCGTAATTGGCAATAGCCTCCCGCAGCTCTGGCAAGCCCAGGTTTTGCGCATAAAAAGTCTCGCCCTGCTGCAACGATGCAGCCGCCGCATCGCGGATAAACGCGGGCGTGACCTCATCGCTCTCGCCAAACCAGAACTTGAGGACGTCATCGCGCCCCATGCCCGCGTTGGCCACCTGGCGGATCATCGATTCTTCAAGATCTAAAACAGTTTTTCTCATGGATAGTCCGTCCGCCTGCCGGCTTCAATCAATTATTCAATCAGCCAATTTGAACTCAAGGCCGGACCATCTTGCAGCTGTTGGGCTGCTCGGCCTTTTCGGGCGAAATAGTCTTGATGACGCGAAAACCGTAGCCGGAACCCTCCACGTCAAATTTCACACCCGGCGAACCCTGCTTGCCCATCAACGCCACCAGCAGCGGCTGCTGGAACTGGTGGTCGGCCGAGCGCATCGCGCCTTTGTGGCCCGCAAAAGTGACCGTACTGCGCTCAAGCTGCGCCGCCACCGCGCCGGCGTCAGCACTGCCCGCTTTGTCAAGGCTTTGGGCCAGGGCCTCAATCATCAGCTGCATGCGCATATGCACATAGTCGTCCTGAGGCTTGGGAAAGCGCTGGCGGAAGGACTGGTAGAAGGCTTCGGACTGCACGCCCGCCTCATTCGGGAACCAGTCGGCCACCGCGATCACCTTGCCTACGCCGGCATCGCCCAGCGCGCCCGGCACGCCCAGCGCGTTGCCGTAGAAGGTATAGAACTTGCCCTCGTAACCGACTTCCCTTGCCGCCTTGATCAACAGCGTCAGGTCGTTACCCCAGTTGCCCGTAAGCACTGCCTGCGCTCCGCTGGCCTTGATCTTCGCGGCATAGGGAATGAAGTCCTTGACACGGCCCAGCGCGTGCAACTCGTCGCCCACGATCTGCACGTCGGGTCGCTGCGCACCCAGTTGCTTGCGCGCCTCGCGCAGCACGGCCTGGCCGAAACTGTAGTCCTGGCCGATCAGGTAAATGCTTTTGAGCGCCTTGTCGTCCCGGAGCACATCCATGAGCGCGGCCATGCGCATGTCTGCATGCGCATCAAAGCGGAAATGCCAGTAGCTGCACTTTTCATTCGTCAGGATCGGGTCGACCGCCGAGTAGTTGAGAAACAGCACGCGCTTGTTCGGCTCACGTTCGTTGTGCTTGTTGATGGCGTCGATCAGCACAGCCGCAATCGCGGAGGAATTGCCCTGTGCAACGATGGTCACGCCGTCGTCGATCGCCGAGCGCAATGCCGCCAGCGCCTCTTCGTTCTGGCCCTTGCTGTCGTAGCGCTCAACGACCAGGTTGCGCGGGCCGCCTGCCAGCTTCACGCCGCCACGGGCATTGACGCGCTCAGTGGCCCAGACGAGGTTTCGGAACACCGCTTCGCCGGTATTGGCGAATGCGCCTGACAGGCTTTCGATCAGCGCAATACGAACAGGTGCCGGCACAGGCGGCTGGCTTGCGGTCTGCGCGAACGCCGCCGCCGAGGCGCAAAGACATAGGGCCATGAGGAAGCGTTTCAAGTGTTTCTGCATAAAAAAATAGACCCTGGTCTTTTGCCTGATTTGGCTTGAATAAACCGCTTGCACACCTAACTGGGGTGCAAGCGGCAATCACGGTGAGCGCCGCGCAGTGTAAGGGGAAAACACCCCTTGTTCATCCATCAAGGAATAGCCATGTTTTACTCTCTCGCCCATCGCCCTGCCCGTGCCTTTCAACGCCACTACGCACCCGTCGTGAGCAACGGCGCCCTGGAAAAATTCCTCAACGATACCTTCTCGTCGCTGTCTGACACCGGCGCCGCCAAGGCTGCCAACGTGGAAGACCTCGAGAAGGCCTATACCCTGCAATTCGACGTTCCCGGCCTGGCCCGCGAACAACTGGATATCGGCATTGAAGGCGACGTGGTTCGTGTCTCCAGCAAGGAAGACGCACCCCGCAAGATCAAGGCCGCATGGCGCTTCCCGCTGGAAATCGATACCGCCAACAGCAGCGCCAAACTGGAAAACGGCGTGTTGACCCTGACACTGGGCAAAAAAGTCCCTGTCAGCAACGTCACCCACCTCGACATCCAGTAGCCACCGACCAAAGCCGGGTAGCCGTCCCTGCCAGCCAGGGCCGCAGAACCGGCTTTGCCGGGCCGCAGGCGCAGCGGCCCCCTCGGGGGGCAGGGAGCTACGCGGCGCGAGCGACCGTGGGGGTCAAACTCCAGCGCGGCTTCACATCAAACGTGTAGTCGCGCTGAAGCGTTTCAAGCCCGGCTTGCAGGCGCATGCCAGCCGCCAGGGCGATCATGGCGCCGTTGTCGGTGCATAAATGCAGCTCGGGGTAATGCACGCGGATGCCTCGCTGTTTGCACACGGCATCAAGTTGGCTGCGCAGCAGCGCATTGGCGCCCACGCCGCCAGCCACCACCAGGCGCTTCAACCCGGTTTGCGTCATGGCTGCGAGTGATTTTTTCACCAGCACTTCAACGATGGCCGCCTGCGTAGACGCGGCCAGATCGGCTTTGCGGCTTTCCAGATCCGGCCCCAGTTTTTTGGCCTGCGTTAGCACCGCGGTTTTGAGCCCGGCAAAGGAAAAATCAAGATCGCCGCTGTGCAGCAAGGGTCGCGGCAACTTAAAGGCCGCGCCGTCACCGCCCTCAGCCAGCTTCGACAGATGTGGCCCTCCTGGATAAGGCAGGCCCATCAGCTTGGCCGACTTGTCAAAGGCCTCACCCGCCGCATCGTCAATGGTTTCACCCAGCAATTCATAACTTCCCACACGGTCCACGCGCATCAATTGGGTATGCCCGCCGGATACCAGTAGCGCCACAAAAGGAAATTCAGGCGGGTCGGCACTCAAAAAAGGCGACAGCAAATGCCCTTCCAGGTGATGCACACCCATGGCCGGCTTGCCCAGCGCCGCCGCCAGCGAGCAGGCCACACCCGCCCCCACCAGCAACGCACCTGCAAGCCCAGGGCCGCGCGTATAAGCCACCACATCTACCTGTGCAAGGCTGCTTCCCGCCTCTGCCATGACCTGATGTGTCAAGGGCAAGACGCGCCGGATATGGTCCCGGCTGGCCAGCTCGGGCACCACACCGCCATACGCCTGGTGCATGTCTATCTGGCTAAACAAGGCGTGCGACAGCAGGCGCGGCACTCCGCCGCCGCTGGCATCCACCAGCGCCACACCGGTTTCATCGCAACTCGATTCGATTCCTAGAACTAGCATCGTCCAAGTGTAAGGTTTGAGGTAACTCCTCACATCAACTGGGGCTGCAGGCGGGCGGTCCCCGAGGGGCTGGAGCCCGCGGCTCCAAGCCTGCCTGTGCAGGCTTGGACGGGCGACAGAGGCGAAACGTCTCGTGAGCTGCGGCCAGCAAGGCCTCGGGAGTTACACGCAGTGAACGACTGTGGGGGCACGGTTCTTGCACCGCTTGGCACATGACACCGTCCCAATCCCTGCGCCTTGTCATCATCGCCCCGGACCTGCTGGAGTCCGTATCCGATGACGCCCATGCACGGGAACTGGCCGAGCGCTCGCGCCAGCTGCGTATCGGCCTGCTGGAAAACGGTTACAACATTGTCGCGGTGCTCCCGGCCGATACCTTCCTGGACGAGCGCCTGGCGCAACTGCAACCCGACATGATCATCGTGGACGCCGAAAGTGAGGCCCGCGATTCGCTGGAGCATGTGGTCATGGCAACGCGGGACGCCCGCCGGCCCATCGTGCTGTTCACCAACGACAACGACACCAGCCACGTGAAGGATGCCGTCGCCGCCGGCGTGTCGGCCTATGTGGTGGCCGGCCTCTCCCCGGATCGAATCCGCCCCATCCTGGATGTGGCCATGGCGCGCTTTGAACACGAACAGGGCCTGCGCAAAGAACTGGCCCATGCCAAAACAGAGCTGCATGACCGAAAAGTCATAGACCGGGCCAAAGGCATGCTGATGCAGCGCCAGGGATTGTCTGAGCAGGCCGCTTACGAAAAGCTGCGCAAGGCCGCCATGGACAAGGGCCTGCGCCTAGGCGAAGTAGCCCAGCGCATGCTGGACGCCCTGGACCTGCTGGGCTGAATCGCCGGCCAGGCCTCAATAAACCCTCAATTGGTGCAGCGCACAAATACGGTGCAAACATCAACCTGCAACCCTGCGTCATCCCGCCCCGCAGCTGCCCACAGCGCACTTCACATGGCTCGCATAACTGGGCGCACCCACTCTCAAAACCACCGCGTCCTAACGACACCCGCCAACCCTGGCACAGCTTTTGCAATGCCCTAGGCACTGGTCAAAGATGGCCGACCGGCACAGCACTTCAATGGCGAAGTGTGTGGTGCCCCCAAGGAACAAAGGCGTTCGCACCCTGCATCACGTTCAACGTGTTGCCCGGGTCGAGCGCCTTTTTTGTTTTTGTCTTTCGTTTTTAACTATCAGGAGCCGCCAACATGACTGAACTGCTGAAATCTTCGCTGACACGCCGCACCGTGCTGCAGGCCGCGGCCGTAGGCGCCGTGGGCATCAACCCCGCCCTGCGCGCTGCCGTGTACGCCCAGGGCTCCGACGCGCCGGAGAAGAAGGAAGTGAAGATCGGCTTCATACCGCTGACCGACTGCGCCTCCGTGGTCATGGCCTCGGTGCTGGGCATTGACCAGAAATATGGCGTCAAGATCATCCCGACCAAAGAAGCCAGCTGGGCCGGTGTGCGCGACAAGCTCGTCAACGGCGAGCTGGACTTCGCCCACGTGCTCTACGGCCTGGTCTACGGCGTGCACATGGGCACGGCAGGCCCCAAGAAAGACATGGCTGTGCTGATGACGCTCAACAACAACGGCCAGGCCATCACGCTGTCCAAAAAACTCGCCGACAAAGGCGCGGTTGACGGCGCGGGCCTGGCCAAGCTCATGGCGACGGACAAGCGCGAATACACCTTCGCCCAGACCTTCCCCACCGGCACCCACGCCATGTGGCTCTACTACTGGCTGGCTGCCAATGGCATCAATCCGATGAAGGATGCCAAAGTCATCACCGTGCCGCCGCCGCAGATGGTGGCCAACATGCGCGTGGGCAACATGGACGGCTTCTGCGTGGGCGAGCCTTGGGGCCACCGCGCCATCATCGACGGCATCGGCGTGACCGCCGTGACCACCCAGGACGTCTGGAAGGACCACCCAGAAAAAGTACTAGGCACCACCGCCGACTTCGTCAAGAAATACCCCAACACCGCGCGTGCCGTGACCGCCGCCATCATCGAAGCCGGCAAGTGGATTGACGCCAGCCTCTCCAACAAAAACAAGATGGCCGAGACCGTGGCCGACAAGAGCTACGTCAACACCAGCGTGGACGCCATCAACCAGCGCATCCTGGGCCGCTACCAGAACGGCATGGGCAAGACCTGGGACGACCCGAACTACATGAAGTTCTACAACGACGGTGCGGTGAGCTTCCCTTACCTGTCCGACGGCATGTGGTTCCTCACACAGCACAAGCGCTGGGGCCTGATCAAGGATCACCCCGACTACCTGGGCATTGCCAAGCAAATCAACCACATCGACGTCTACAAGCAGGCAGCCACGGCGGCCAAGGCCAGCGTTCCCAAAGACATCATGCGCAGCAGCAAGCTGATGGACGGCACCGTGTGGGACGGCAAGGACCCGAAAAAATACGCCGACAGTTTCAAGGTTCACGCCTGAACACCCACGCGATATCCACGCTACACCCCACCCAACCTTCCTACGTAAAGAGGTGACGCCATGGTCAGTGCCGTATTTCACAACCCGCTGGAGGCGGCAACCCCGGCAAGCCGCAGCAACGAAAGGCCCAGAGATGCTGCCGCTATCAATTCGATAGCTGGTGGCGCTCATCCAACGGGCGCTACAGCCCAAAACAGCATGAACGCTCCAACAAAACCCACCCCCATCACCAAGCCATCCGGCGATGCCTCCTGGCTCTGGCTCAGCGTCCTGCCCCCCCTCCTGGGCCTGGGTTTGCTGGTGCTGATCTGGGAGCTTGTTTTCATGGGCACGGCCGGCAGCATTCCCTCGCCCAAAGACACCTTTGTGCAGGCGGTGCAGATCTTCAGTGATCCGTTCTACAGCAAGGGGCCGAATGACCAGGGTGTGGGCTGGAACGTGCTGTCTTCGCTCAAGCGCGTGGCCATGGGCTTCGGTATGGCGGCTGTCGTCGGCATACCGGTCGGCTTCATGATCGGGCGCTTCAACTTTCTGAGCCGCATGTTCAACCCGCTGATCAGCCTGCTGCGCCCGGTCTCGCCGCTGGCCTGGTTGCCGATTGGTCTGCTGGTCTTCAAGGGCGCCAACCCCGCAGCCATCTGGACCATCTTCATCTGCTCCATCTGGCCGATGATCATCAACACGGCAGTCGGCGTGCAGCGCGTGCCCCAGGACTACATGAACGTGGCGCGTGTACTCAACCTCAGCGAGTGGAAGATCGTCACCAAGATTCTCTTTCCTGCCGTGCTGCCCTACATGCTGACCGGCGTTCGTCTGGCTGTCGGCACCGCCTGGCTGGTGATCGTGGCGGCAGAGATGCTGACCGGCGGCGTCGGCATCGGCTTCTGGGTCTGGGACGAGTGGAACAACCTCAACGTCAAGAACATCATCATCGCGATCTTCGTGATCGGCATCGTCGGCCTGGTGCTGGAGTTCGCCTTGATCAAGCTCGCCACAGCCTTCACGTTTGAAGAAGTCAAGAACTGAACCGCTCGAACAAAAGGAGAACCAAGCCATGACATCCTTCACCACCAAATACATCGAAATCCAGGGCGTCGAGCAAACCTTCAAGACCAAAAAGGGGCCGTTCTGCGCACTGCAGCACATCAACCTCACGGTCGCCAAAGGCGAGTTCGTCACACTGATCGGCCATTCAGGCTGCGGCAAATCCACGCTGCTCAACCTGATTGCCGGCCTGACCACGCCGACAGAGGGCAGCCTGCTGTGCGCCAACCGCGAGATTGCCGGACCCGGCCCCGAGCGCGCTGTCGTATTCCAGAACCATTCGCTGCTGCCCTGGCTCACCTGCTTTGAAAATGTCTACCTCGCTGTCGAGCGCGTGTTCTCAGCCACCGAAAGCAAGGCGCAACTCAAGGCCCGCACCGACGCCGCACTGGCCATGGTCGGACTGACGCCGGCTGCGCAAAAACGTCCCGGCGAGATTTCGGGCGGCATGAAGCAACGCGTCGGCATTGCACGCGCGCTGTCGATGGAACCCAAGGTGTTGCTGCTGGACGAGCCTTTCGGCGCCCTTGACGCCCTGACCCGCGCCAAGCTGCAGGACGAACTGCTGCAAATCGTCGCCACCACGCAAAGCACGGTGGTCATGGTGACCCATGACGTCGACGAAGCCGTGCTGCTGAGCGACCGCATTGTGATGATGACCAACGGTCCCGCCGCCACGATCGGCGAAGTGCTGCCGGTGGAACTGCCCCGCCCGCGTTCCCGCGTGGCGCTGGCCGAAGACATCCGCTACCTGGGTTACCGCAAAGCCGTGATCGATTTCCTTTACACCCGCCAGGGTCACGTCGAAAAAGCAGCCTGAGTAAAGACTCGCCCCCGAAGCGCCTTTGGCGCCTCCCCCTCGAGGGGGCGCCACCAGCAGCCCGGCAAAGCCGGTTCTGCGGTGGCCCGCGACTAAACAACCAAGCAGGAGGTTTCCAATGTCTGCAGTTTTGCCAATCCCCGGCGCCGGCAGAATCGCCCATGGCGCACCGGCCAGCACACGGCCTGCGCGCTCGAGCGGCCTCGCCTCGCTCGGGAAGTACCGTGAAATCATCATCGCGGTCGCGCTTTTCCTGCTGTTTGACCTGGGGGTGCTGGTCCTGAACTTCTACACCTCGTTCAAGATCGACCAGGACACCGTGGCCATCAACCTTTCCGGCCGCCAGCGCTATGTTTCTCAGCGTGTCGCACGCACCCTGCTCGAACTCGACGCCATGCGGGTGGCGGGCACGCCTTACAAGCCCGAGACACTGGCCGAGCTGCGTTCAGGCGCAAAGATCTTCCAGGCCTCCCATGTCGCATTCCGCGAAGGCGGCACCATTCCCGGCGGCGACGGCAAACCGGTGTACCTGGAGCCCGTGGTGTCCAGCCGGGGCCGCGAGCTGGAGGACAAGGTGGATGCGCTGTGGAAGCCCTATTTCGAGCTGCTCCAGCCCCTGCTTGCCGGCGACGGCTTCACGCAGACGGAACTGGCTGCCGCGCTGGCCTATAGCCAGGCCAACAACATCAAACTGCTGGGCGTTGCCAACGACTTCGTCACGGAAACGCAGCAGATCGGCGCCTCGCGCGCCAGCGTACTGCGCATGGTGCAAACCGTCGGCATCGTGCTGGCACTGCTGAATTTCGCCTTCATTCTGTTCAAGTTCCTGCGCCGCCTGAAAACTTCAGACGCCGCGATTGAAGCTGCCACCGAAGAAAACCGGGAAATTCTCGCCAGCGTGCGCGAAGGCCTGTTCCTGCTGACACCCCAGCACCAGCTCGGCTCCCAGTTGTCCCGCTCGACCCATGCACTGTTCGGCAAAACACTGGCACCGGGGCAAAACTTTTTCTACCAGCTGTCCACCCTGGTTTCCGACAAGGCATTGACCGATGCGCGGGACTATGTCGAGTTGCTGTTCTCTCCACACGTCAAGGAGCAGCTGATCCAGGGCATCAACCCGCTGTCGGAAGTGGAACTCACCGTCAGGAACCGGCTGGGCCAGGACACCAAGCGCTATCTTTCTTTCCATTTCAACCGGGTGCAGGACGGCGCCACGGTGCGGCACCTGCTGGTCACCGTACAGGACATCACGCAAAAGGTCGAGTTGCAGGCCCGGTTGACCGGCGAACGCCAGCGCTCGCAAAAAGAGCTGTCCATGATGCTCAAGGCTTTCGAGACGGAGCCGGCCATGATGCGCGCCTTTGTCGAGCGGGCTGAAGCGTCCCTGCTGGAAGTCAACGACCTGCTGCGAAGCACTTCATCGGCCGCCTCGGAAGTCCAGGTGCTCAAAGCTGTGGACGGCGCCTACCGCCGCATCCACGCCTTCAAGGGCGACGCAGCATCGCTCGGACTGGAAATCCTGGCCACACTGGCCCATCAGTTCGAAAGCGAGTTGCAAAAGCTCAAGGACAACGGCGCCGCCACCGGCGACGCTCTGCTGGCCCTGCCTTTGCCGCTCGAGGACCTGCTGGCCAAGGTCGGCGCCTTCAAGGCGCTGGGCCAGAAGCGCTCAGGCGGTGACACGGCGCCCGCCCCGGACGGTTCCGCATCGCAAGGACTGAACGCCGTGCTAACCCAGCTGGCGAACGAGGTCGGCACCGACTGCGGCAAACGCGTGGATGCCGAGGTGCGTATGGGCAGTGCCCAGGACATGCCGGCCGACAAGATGAACCTGCTGCGCGAAATCGCCATCCAGCTTCTGCGTAACGCCGTGGTGCACGGCGTGGAGGCGCCCTCCGTGCGGCGCGCTGCGGGCAAAGCGGAGGCCGGGCGGATTGCCGTCAACCTCACCCGGAACGAAGACGGCCAGTGGCAGCTCAGCGTGCGCGACGATGGCGCGGGCCTGAATGCGGCCGACGTTCGCCGCCGTCTGCTTGAACTGGGCTGGTATACGCCTGAGCAGCTGCAAAGCTTCAGCGAGCAGCAGATCGTTGCGCATATTTTCAAGCCGGGCTTTTCCACGGCCGGTGCCACCTCCCGCCACGCAGGCCGCGGCGTGGGCCTGGACCTGGTGCAGACCAACGTGCAGCAGCTGGGGGCGCGCCTGCTGTTGTCCAGCACGCCCGGCCAGCACACCGAATTCAAGGTTTCTTTTTCCTGAATTTTCCTGAAGCAATCCAGCAATGGCCATCACAAACCCCACACAGGAGCTTCTCCATGCGACTGCTGATTGTTGACGACTCCAACATGATCCGGACCCGGATTTCGAGAGTGGTGCAAAACGGCGGCATCAAGGGCGTGGTGCTCGCAGGCCTGGCCAAGAACGGCCTCGAAGCCGTGCGGCTGGCCCGGGCAACCCGCCCCGAGGTCGTCACCATGGACCTGACCATGCCCGAGATGGACGGCATTGAATGCATCACCGCATTGCTGAAGTTCGACCCGTCCATCAAGATACTGGTGGTCAGCGCGCTCAGCGACAAATCGACAGCCATCCAGGCACTCAAGCTGGGCGCCCGCGGATTCGTTGCCAAACCCTTTACCGACGAAGAGCTGCAGATTGCACTGCTCGACGTTGCAGACGTGCGCTAAGGACACTGCGATGGCCACACTGAACGAAAACGACCTCAAGCTCTTTGTCGATTCCATCCGGCATTACCTCAAGATCACGACCCGACAGGAACCGCAGATCACCTCGGCCTATCTCGGCACGGGAGATATCGAAGCCTTTGAATTCAACGGCATCGTCACCTTCTCGGGAAGCCACAACGGACATGTGGTGGTGTCCATGCCGGGGAAACTGGTGCGGGAAATTTTGCTGCTCCAGCATGAGACTGACCTCAGCGATGGCAACCTGCTTGACGCGGTGGGTGAAATCGCCAACACCCTGGCAGGCAATGCACGCAAGGCTTTGGGGTCCGAGCTGCAGATTTCAGTGCCGATCAAGCTGCAGGGCGCGCAGGGCATGAAGGCCCGGGTACGCAAGCGCCCCTACGTGATCACCTTGCGCTGGAACCACTACGCGGCGATGGTCTGCGTCGACATGGACCGCAAAAACTGAACCGCACACCCAGCGCTACACGCAACCTCTCTTGAGGCCGCGTGCACGTTATTTGTGCGGCGCACCAAAAAAATCAGGCCAACACCCCTAAATTGCGCTGCAAGGGTGCGTTTTGCATGCCCCAAGTTGGCATGCTTTTCGCACTGTTTCTGTGAATCAACCATCTTCACAGAAAGAGCTTGCACCATGGCGGGGTTTCGTAATTTTCTCAAGGCTGGCCACGCGCCCACACTGGGTGCAGCGTTTTTCTACTTCGCGTTTTCGTGCTGCATCTGGGTCATGAACGGCGCCATGGCGCCTTTCATTTCGGAAACCTACAAGCTCTCGCCCACAGAAAAAGGCGTGATGCTGTCGGTTCCCATCTTCGCCGGCGCGCTGATGCGCTTTCCGCTGGGCGTGCTGGCGCAATACATTGGCCGCAAAAATGCCACGCTGGTCGAAATGGGCCTGATCATGGTGGCGCTGCTGTTCGGCTACTTCGTGGTTGACTCCTACAGCAGCCTGCTGGCCATGGGCGTGCTGTTGGGCATTGCCGGCGCCAGTTTCGGCGTAGCGCTCAGCCTGGGTTCGGGCTCCTTCCCTCCCCGCTACAAGGGCTTGGCCATGGGTCTGGTCGGTGCGGGCAACGTGGGCACCGCTGTCTCCGTGCTTGTCGCGCCGGCGCTGGCGCAGCGCTTCGGCTGGCAGTCGGTCTACGGCATTGCCGCCGTAGCCATGCTGCTGCCGATGATCGCGATGATTCTTTTTGCCAAAGAACCCGACGATGTGGACAGCCACGCCACACTGCGCGAACACGTGGCCTGCCTGTTTGAAAAAGACGGCTGGGCCTTCAGCCTGATCTACGCCGTGAGTTTCGGCGGCTTCATCGGGCTGGCGACGTTTTTGCCTTCCTACTACTACGACCAGTTCGGTGTCAGCAAGGTGCAGGCAGGCCAGTTGTCCATGCTGGCAGCTTTCATGGGCGCGGCGCTGCGCATCTTCGGCGGCTGGATCTCGGACCGCTGGGGCGGCGTGAACACCTTGAGCGTCGTACTGCTCACCATCGCCGTCACACTCGTGGCATGCGGGCTGGCCAGCAAATCCCTCGTGGCCACCACCTTGCTGGTCATGCTGTGCTTTGCCGCACTGGGTGCAGGCAATGGCGCCCTTTTCCAGCTGGTACCGCTGCGCTGGCCCCTGGCCACCGCGGTGGCCGGCTCCATGATTGGGGAAATCGGCGCACTGGGCGGCGGCTTGGTGCCCAATGCCATGGGTATTTCCAAGCAGTATGCGGGCACTTACATGTGGGGGTTCTTCTTCTTTGCAGCCTTGTCGCTGGGCATGCTGGTGATGCTGCGGGTGATGCAGATCCGGTGGACACGGACCTGGGCGGAGAAAGGTGGACGGGCGAGGACTGCTTGAGGATGGGCCTTTAGCTGAGGCCGCTGGCCGGGGTTGCCCGGCGGCAAGTAACTTTCTTTTGCGTCGCCAAAAGAAAGTCACCAAAGAAAAGGCGACCCTGCTGTCTGCGTCCCTCCGCTTCGCTGCGGGCAACCTGCGGTGCTCGGTTCAGGCGGGGTCTCGCTCGAACTCGCTACGTTGCACTTCGCTCAGACAATCGCGATCCCTGATCCGCCTGAACCTGCGCTCCTCGGCGCAGACAGAAGGGGTAATCGAGAGCGGGGACTGAAGACAAATACCAACTCCAATACCAACAAGGACACGCCATGGCGTGTCCTTGTTTCTTCAGGTATTCGGGGTTTTGTCTTTGGCTGTTTGGTATTCCTGTCTCCACCCCCTTGTGTATGCGCCGAGGAGCGGAGGTCCAGACGGATCAGGGCAAAAACTTGTTTGAGCGAAGCGAGTTGTTTTTGACCCCGGCTGGACCGAGCACCGCAGGTTGCCCGCAGCGCAGCGCAGGGACGCAGGAACCAGGGTCGCCTTTCTTTTGCTTACTTTTCTTTGGCGAAGCAAAGAAAAGTGAGTTGCATGCCGGGCAACCCCCGGCCAGCAGGATTCAGACGAGAGCGCCTCCATCAAACCAACAACAACCCCAAAAAAAGGCCGCTATCAATTCAATAGCTGCTGGCGCCTGTCCCCATTGCCCCAGAAGTCAATTCAATACTCAACCACCCTACCGAGGCAAAAACAGCAGCCAGTAAATCAGCAATAAATTGACCAGCACACTCACACCCAGCAGCAGCTTCCACAACACCACAGGATCCCGATGGATCAGCGGCGTCGCCTGCGGTGCAGTCAAGGGCCGCGAGGCGCCGCGCTCCAACGCCAGCAGCAGCTCTTCGGCGGTTTCAAAACGCCGGCGCTTGTCACGCGCCACGGCCTTGAGCACGATGTGGTCCAGCCAGATCGGCACTTCGGGATTGATGCGGCTGGGCGCAACAGGGTCGCGGTAATACCGCCCAGCCTGGTAGGGCAGCACCTCGCCATACGGCAGGCGCGCGGTCAGCAACTGGTACAGCGTCACACCCAGAGCGAACAAATCGCTTTGCGCATCGGGCAGCTCCTCCGGCCCATCTGTGCTGCTTGCGCTGAAGCCCCATTGCTCGGGATTGATAAAACTGGGCGTGCCGGCGTGCAGCTTTCGCATCGCTTCGGGCTCGCGCCCGCTCAATGCCACGCCGAGGTCCAGCAGCCGCAGCACGCCATCTTCGCCCTGATGGAGGTTGGCCGGCTTGATGTCGCGATGAATGACGCACTGCCGGTGCAGCCGGCCCAAGGCCCGCGCGGCCTGGGTGGCCACGCCCAGCAGCTGCTCCACGCTGAACTTGTGGCGGCGGTCAAGCTGCTGCTGAAGTGTCTCGCCGCTGTGCCAGTCATACAGCAGGTAAAACGCACTGCGCTCTTGCCCGCCCGGCAGGCGCTCATGAAGGTTGACCAGATGCTCCGCCGCCCGGCCCGACTGCATGCGCATGGCCAGCCAGGCCTCGTGAGCCAGCATGGCACGCTCTTCTTCGTCATGCGACCTCGACGAGTGCAGCGTCTTGAGGGCATACAGCACCCGTGTAGCGGGATCGCGCACCTGATACAGCACATTGATGCCGTTGTCGGCCACCGGCGCCGTCACGCTCAGGCCGTCCATCACATCGCCCACCTTCAGGCGGGTCGGGATGGGCAGGGTCTGCGCAATGCGGTTGACGTCCTGCAGTGTTGCGTCGAGCAAACCGCGCACCCGCACCACCACGGCCGTCACGTTGTCGTTGCTGCCGGCCGCCAGGGCCGCCTCGACGAGGTTCTGGCTTGCAAGCTGGGCACCTCCAGGCTCCTCAAGATCGGCAAAGCCCTGCAGCCGCGCGTCACGCACCACGCCGTGCACGCCGTCCGTCAGCAACACAAAAACGTCGCCGACCTGCAGGTCACCCTGCATGTAGTCCACCACCACATGGTCCTCGGCCCCCACCGAACGCAGCAACTGGTGCCGAAAGTCCGGGTGATTGACTGCATGGTCGTGCGTGAGCTGCTGGGTTTTGCCGCCGCGCAGCAAATAGGCCCGCGAATCGCCGACATGCGCAAGCGTGTACGACTGCCCGCGCAGTACCAGCGCCGTGAGGGTGGTCAGGCCCATGGCCGGACTGCGGCGCTGGTTGATACCCGCCAGCCAGGCGTTTTGCGCCCCGATGATGCGGTCCAGGGCCACGGTGGTGTCCCACGTTTCGGGCGTGCCGTAGTAGTCACGGACCAGGCTGGTCACGGTGGTCTGCGCCGCCTCCCGGCCCATGCCGCCTGTGCTCACGCCATCAGCAATCGCCACGATGGAACCCATACCCTCCTGCCCCGCCTCGGGCAGCATCGCAGCGCAAAAGTCTTCGTTGGTGTTCTTGCGGCCCGCCAATGAAGCGAAGCCAATGTCCAGATCAAATGCCATGCACCAAGATAAGCAAGTTTAATGCCCGAATTTGGTGCATCGCAACAATGCACGACTGGCGTGCAGGCCCTAGCCCACCAGCATTTGCATGCTGTGTTCGTACTGGGCCGACAGCTGCTCAAAGACGTCGAGGAGGTCTTCGCTGGCCGTCGCCAGACCCTCCAGGCGCCGGGGATCTTTGTCCATGGCAAGCGCGCCCTCGCGCATGTGCTGCCAGCTGATGGCCGCCCGGTCCAGCGACAGGCGGATGTCCTTGCTGGTCAGCGGAATGTCGTTCAGGTATTGCAAGGCCTGCTCGAATGCCGCCTGGGACTCGGCCATGCCGGCCTCGCTGCGGGCCAGCGTTGCCTTGCCACCCGTGGCCCTGAGCAGGGCATATTTGGCAAAACGCTGGCTCAGCATGCGCTGCCGGCCAGCCAGGTTCAGCATCTGCAAGGGAGGCATTGCGCCGGCGCTCTCCAGGCTGCTGGTCATGCGCTCGGCATCCTGCAAAAGCAGGTCTGCCAGTTCATCCAGGTGAGCCATGCTGCCAGCGGTGGGCGTGTCCTGCAAGGCAATCTTGAGCCGCCCCCAGGTAATGGACACCTGCCCGAGCAGGTCTCCAAATGTGGGCTGCGAAAGGCTTTTCCCCAGCGAAACCAGGTTGGCGTCGATGCGCAGCACCGACTCTTTCAGCAGCTCTTTGGCCCGGGCGGCCTGCACCCCCGCAAGCTGCAGCAGGGCAAGCTTGACCAGCCGCTGCGACAACATGCGCAACTGGCCGGAACGGTTGACATCCTCGGCGAAGCGCGCCGAATGGATGATGTGCTCCGACACCTGCCCCAGCCGCTGGTTGGTATGCATGGAGGCGGTCCGCAAAATGTGGAAAGCGTCGTCGTCCGACATCTGCCGGGCCCGCATCAAAATACCTTTGGCCCGGTCCACCGCCTTGCGCTCTTCAAGCCGGCTGGCGGCCTCCTGCACCTGGGCACGCAGGGCCTGCTCGCGGGTAAAACGCGCCTTGGCGAGGTGAATGAGGGGCCGCAGGCGCTGCGCACCATAACCGTTGACCACATAGGCATGAACCCCCACCTCGGTGGCCCGTGTGATCTTTCCCGCGTCTGTGTCGCTGGTGAAAACAATGACTGGACACGGCGCCGTGTCAGCCACCAGCTGCAGCACCTTGAAAAGCTCATCACCCGGAAGCGGGTCATGGCAAATCACCACATCGGGTGCTTGCCGAAGCACTTCCTGCACCAGTTTGCTGCGCTCATCCACAGGCCCCAGTACCTGGATACCAGCTGCCACCAGGTCTGAAACCAGGGGATGTGCGCCACCAGGGCCGTTCAGGTTTACCAATGCGGAGGTCATACAAATCAAGAGGTTAAGCGGGGAACAGCGACACAGTTCGCAAGTCGCAGGCCATGCCACCGCCACGCCGGTGCCGGGAAAGCTGCGAATCCCAATGATATGGCACAAGTCTTGCGTCATTTGCAGCGGGCGTAACGACGCGCCCAACCTTAGCGAATGCACTGCGGGTTCTGCGCACAACGACGTGCGTAATGGTGTGCCTCATACCGGGTTGACAGCCCGGATCCCTGTTTCCGGGAGAGAGCATCATGATTTCCACTCAATTTTTGACAAATCAGACAGATCCGCTGGTGTTGGCGAACTACCGCTGCGTTGCTGTGCCTCATCCTGGCGCCGAGGCCATTCACCGCGCCCAGCCCGCCCGTTGCCCATCTGCTGCCGCGTTCGCCGTGGCATGACGCTTGCACATTGGACCTTGAACATGACATCGAATCAATCTGGAGTAGCCCCATGAAAAAATCAAAACTGGTGATGGTCGGCAATGGCATGGCCGGCGTTCGCACCCTTGAGGAGCTGCTCAAGGTCGCCCCCGACCTCTACGACATTACAGTCTTCGGCGCCGAGCCCCATCCCAACTACAACCGCATCCTGCTCAGCCCCGTGCTGGCCGGTGAGCAGACGCTCGACGAAATCGTGCTGAACAGCTGGGACTGGTACAAGGACAACCACATTACGCTGCATGCCGGCAAAAAAGTGGTTGAAGTGGACCGCATCAAGCGCGTGGTCCGCGCCGAAGACGGCACCGAAGAGGAATACGACCGCCTGCTGATGTGCACCGGCTCCAACCCCTTCATCCTGCCCGTGCCCGGCAAAGACCTCAAGGGCGTGATTGCCTACCGCGACATCGCCGACACCAACGAGATGATCGCCACAGCCCAGAAGTACAAAAAAGCGGTGGTCATCGGCGGCGGCCTGCTGGGCCTGGAAGCGGCCAACGGCCTGATGCTGCGCGGCATGGAAGTCACCGTGGTGCACGTCATGCCCTGGCTGATGGAGCGCCAGCTTGACGACGTGGCGGGCAAGCTGCTGCAAAAATCCCTGGAAGACCGCGGCCTCAAGTTCATGATCGGCGCGCAGACGCAGGAACTGGTGGGTGGTGAAGACGGCCGCGTGACCTCGATCAAATTCAAGGATGGCACGGAAGTGGCCACTGACCTCGTGGTCATGGCGGTCGGCATCCGGCCGAACACACAGCTCGCGGAATCCATGCGCCTGCACTGCAACAAGGGCATCGTGGTCAACGACACCATGCAGACCGTCACCGATGCGCGCATCTACTCGGTCGGCGAATGCGCAGCCCACCGCGGCATTGCCTACGGCCTCGTGGCCCCGCTGTTCGAACAGGCCAAGGTTGCAGCCAACCACCTGGCGCAGTTCGGCATAGGCCGCTATTCCGGTTCGCTCACGTCAACCAAACTGAAAGTCACCGGCATCGACCTTTTCAGCGCCGGCGAATTCATGGGCGGCAACGGCGCTGAAGAAATCGTGATGAGCGACCCCTTCGGCGGCGTCTACAAAAAACTCGTCATCAAGGACGACAAACTCATCGGCGCCTGCCTTTACGGCGACACCGTGGACGGCAGCTATTACTTCAAGCTGCTGCGTGACGGCCGCAATGTCAGCGACATCCGCGACAAGCTGATTTTCGGAGAGTCCAACCTCGGCGACGCCGGCCACGAAGGCCAAAACAAGGCGGCGCTGATGGCCGACGATGCGGAAGTCTGCGGCTGCAATGGTGTCAACAAGGGCACCATCTGCAAGGCCATCAAGGAAAAAGGCCTTTTCACGCTTGACGAAGTGCGCAAGCACACCAAGGCCAGCGCCTCCTGCGGCTCCTGCACCGGGCTGGTCGAGCAGATCCTCATGTTCACCGCCGGCGGCGACTACTCGGCCACGCCCAAGCTCAAGGCCATGTGCGCCTGCACCGACCACGGTCACCAGGCGGTGCGCGACGCCATACGCGCCAACAAGCTGCTCAGCATCTCCGACACCTTCAAGTTCCTGGACTGGAAGACACCCAACGGCTGCGCCACCTGCCGCCCGGCCGTCAACTACTACCTGATCAGCACCTGGCCCAAACAGGCCAAGGACGACCCGCAAAGCCGCTTCATCAACGAACGCAGCCATGCCAACATCCAGAAAGACGGCACCTACAGCGTCATCCCGCGCATGTGGGGCGGCGAAACCACGGCCAGCGAGTTGCGCCGCATTGCCGACGCGGTCGACAAATACAAGATCCCGACCGTCAAGGTGACAGGCGGTCAGCGAATCGACTTGCTGGGCGTGAAAAAGGAAGACCTGCAAAACGTCTGGAAAGACATCGGCATGCCTTCGGGCCACGCCTACGCCAAGGCC
The DNA here is from genome assembly GCF_056402835.1 of Polaromonas sp. P3_B4. Classification (NCBI taxonomy): domain Bacteria; kingdom Pseudomonadati; phylum Pseudomonadota; class Betaproteobacteria; order Burkholderiales; family Comamonadaceae; genus Polaromonas; species Polaromonas sp. P3_B4. The sequence continues at coordinate 599,984 of NZ_JBFUGQ010000001.1, read as the reverse complement.
CTGCGCACGGTGAAAACCTGCGTGGGCAGCGAATGGTGCCGCATGGGCACGCAGGACAGCACGCAAATGGGCAAGGACCTGGAGCGCGCCATGTGGCGCATGTATGCACCACACAAGGTCAAGTTTGCGGTGAGCGGCTGCCCGCGCAACTGCGCGGAGTCCGGCATCAAGGACGTCGGCATCATCGGCGTCGACTCGGGCTGGGAGATGTACATCGCCGGCAACGGCGGCATCAAGACGGAAGTGGCCCATTTCTTCACCAAGCTCAAGACCGCGGCCGAGGTGCTCGAATACACCGGTGCCTTCTGCGAGCTCTATCGCCAGGAAGGCTGGTACCTGGAGCGCACGGTGCACTACGTCAACCGCGTCGGCCTGGACTATGTGAAGAAAAAAATCCTGGAAGACCACGAAGGCCGCAAAGCCCTGTGGGAGCAGCTGCAGTTTGCGCTGGACGGTGAACCGGACCCCTGGTTCGACCTGAAAGAAGCGTCTGTGGATGCCCGCCAGTTTGAAAAACTCACACCCGCCTGACCGGCCGAATTTTGAGAGATCACTATGTCTGAATGGAAAAAAATCTGCCTGGTCACCGACATTCCGGTGCTCGGCTCGCGACGTGTGTCACGCGCCAAGGGTATTGATGTGGCTGTGTTCCGCAACGACCAGGACCAGGTGTTTGCGCTGCTGGACCGCTGCCCGCACAAGGGCGGCCCGCTGTCGCAGGGCATCGTGTTCGGCACCAGCGTGGCCTGTCCCCTGCACAACTGGACCATAGGCCTGGCGGACGGCTGCGCCAAGCAGCCCGACGAAGGCTGCACGCCCAAATTCACCTGCAAGGTAGAAACAGGCCAGGTCTTCCTGGACGCTGTCGAGCTGGACACGCTGGCGCTGGATTTGCAGCCCCCTCGCGCCGGCCCGGGTGCAACCAGTGGCGCATTGGGCGACGAAAGCTTCAGCGTGCAGGCGCCTCACACGGCATAAGCCGCATCACCGGAATAAACGCGAAGGCTCCCTGAACATTCATGACTGATACCCGATCAACTTGCCCGTATTGCGGTGTCGGCTGCGATCTAACAGCTCATGCTGTTGATCGCTTTGCGATGCACGACAAAGGCCGCAGCCTTGGCTTCGTCCATCATGGCTGAGACCCGGTCAACTTGCCCCTATTGCGGTGTCGGCTGCGGCGTCATCATTGAATCGCAAGGCGACGAAATCACCGGGGTACGCGGTGACCCGGATCACCCGGCCAATTTCGGGCGGCTGTGCACCAAGGGCTCAACGCTGGCGCTGACCGCGACGGCGGCCGTTACGCGACAGACGCGCTTGCTGCAGCCGATGCGGCGCGAGCACCGCCATGAGGTGCCCAAGCCGGTGTCCTGGGACAACGCGCTCGGCTTTGCGAGCGAAAGCTTTGCGCAGATCATCCGCGAGCATGGGCCCGATGCGGTCGGTTTTTACATTTCAGGCCAATTGCTAACGGAAGACTATTACGTCTTCAACAAGCTGGCCAAGGGCTTGATCGGCACCAACAACGTCGACACCAACTCGCGCCTGTGCATGAGCAGCGCGGTGGCGGGTTACAAACAAACGCTGGGCGCAGACGCACCGCCTGCCTGCTACGACGACGTGAATCATGCGCAGTGCATTTTTATCGTCGGCAGCAACACCGCCTACGCACACCCCATCCTGTTTCGCCGCATTGAAGACGCCAAGGCCGCGAACCCCGCGCTCAAGATCATTTTTTGCGACCCGCGCCGCACCGACACGGCCGAGATCGCCGACCTCTACCTGGGCATACAGCCGGGCACCGATGTGTCGCTCTTCAACGGCATGCTGCACATCATGCTGTGGGAAGGCTGGACGGACGCCGCTTACATTGCGGCGCACACCACGGGCTTTGACGCGCTCAAGGCCACGGTGCGCGACTACACGCCCGACCTGGTGGCCGAAACCTGCGGCATCAAAAAAGAAGACCTGCTGGCCGCGGCCAAACTCTTCGCCACCTCGGCCACCACGCTGAGCCTGTACTGCCAGGGCCTGAACCAGTCCAGCAGCGGCACCGCCAAGAATGCCGCACTCATCAACCTCCACCTGGCCACAGGCCAGATCGGCAAACCGGGCGCCGGCCCCTTTTCATTGACGGGGCAGCCCAATGCCATGGGCGGACGCGAAGTGGGCGGCCTGGCCAACCTGCTGAGCGCGCACCGCGACCTGGCCAACCCGGATCACCGCGCCGAAGTCGCCGCGCTGTGGGGCATCCCATCCGTGCCCGAAGCACCAGGCAAGACTGCCGTCGAAATGTTCCAGGCCGCGGCCGATGGCGAAATCAAGGCGCTATGGATTGCCTGCACCAACCCGGCCCAGTCCATGCCCGACCAGGCCACCGTGCGCCGCGCCATGGAGCGCGCCGAGCTGGTGATCGTGCAGGAGGCTTTTTCCACCACGTCTAGCTGCGACTACGCCGACCTGCTGCTGCCGGCCACCACCTGGGGCGAGAAGATCGGCACGGTGACCAACAGCGAGCGCCGCATCAGCCGAGTGCGGCCGGCCGTGGCTGCGCCAGGCCAGACACGCCATGACTGGTCCATCGCGGTGGACTTTGCACTGCGGCTTGAAAAGCTGCTGCCCAGCCGCGCGGCAGCCGGCGCCACCCTCTTCCCCTATTCGCTGGCCGAGGAAGCATCAGGCGCGGAAACCATCTGGAACGAGCACCGCGAATCCACCCGCGGCCGCGACCTCGACATCACCGGCTTGAGTTACGCACTGCTCGACGACGCACCGCAACAGTGGCCCTTCAAGACGGGCGACACGGCGGGCAAAGTGCGGCTGTATGAAGACGGCGTGTTCCCCACCGCCGACGGCAAGGCCCGCTTTGTCAACACGGTCTACAAGCCGGTAGCCGAGCCGCGCGAATCGCGCTACCCGTTTTCGCTTACCACCGGCCGGCTGCGCGACCAGTGGCACGGCATGAGCCGCACCGGCACGCTGGGGCGCTTGTTCGGCCACGTGGCCGAACCCTCGATTCAAATGAACGTGCAGGACATGGCGCGGCGCCTGCTGAAAGACGGCGATCTGGTGCATGTCACGTCCAAGCGTGGCTCCATCGTGGTGCCGCTGCAGTCTTCACCTGAAGTGGCAGTAAGCCAGGCTTTCATGGCCATGCACTGGGGCGAAGAGTATTTAAGCGGTCAGTCGACCGGCGGCACGCCGCTGGCAGGCGTCAATGCGCTGACCACGTCGGCTTATTGCCCGAGCTCCAAACAGCCCGAGCTCAAGCACGCTGCGGTGAAGATCCTGAAAGCCGAAATGCCGTGGACGCTGCTGGCGATGGCCTGGCTGCCCGAGGGCGATGCGCTGGCGGCGCGTGAGCAGCTCAAGCCGCTGATGGCGCAATTTCCCTTCACCAGCTGCGTGCCGTTTTCCAACAACACCCCGCTGGCCGACCGCAGCCGCGAACGCACCGGCGTGCTGTTTCGCGCGGCCAGCCATGAGGCGCCGCCTGACGAAACACTGGCCGCGCTGGAACGCATCCTCGGGTTGGATGCGGCCGATGTGCTGCGCTACGCCGACCGCAAAAAAGGCCAGCGCCGCACCATGCGACTGATGCGCAGCGAAGGCGACGTCCACCTCGCCGGCTTTGTACTGGCGGGCGACACCAGCGCCCAGGCCTGGATCAAAACCTTGCTGCAGGACGAGCTGGCCGCGCAATCGTATGGACGCCTGTTGCTGCTGCCCGGCGCCAAGCCACCGGTGGCGGTGCAGTCGCGCGGCAAGCCGGTGTGCACCTGCTTTAACGTCAGCGACATGGCCATCGACGAGCACTTGTCGCTGTTAGTGGCCGGTGGTGGCGGCGCCGGCCATCTGGGCACTGATGAAGAGCGCCTGGCCTCGCTGCAATCCACGCTGAAGTGCGGCACCAATTGCGGCTCCTGTGTGCCCGAACTCAAACGCCGGGTGCGGTCATCGCGCAACGACGCACCGCCTTCAGCACCCCGTACCGTGATCCCTATCCGGCAAGTGGCTTAAGCTCATAACAAGAAGTTATCTGCATTGGCGGACAATCACGCTTATGGGCATTAGCCAATACATCAAGGAAATCGGTCGCGGCAAGGATGGCGCCCGCGCTTTGTCACGCGAGCAGGCTACGGACCTGATGGGTCAGGTGCTCGACGGCACCGTGACTGATCTGGAAATCGGCGGCTTTTGCCTGGCCATGCGCATCAAGGGTGAAACGCCCGAAGAGATGGCGGGTTTCCTCGATGCGCTGCACCAGCGCCTCAATCATCTGCCCGCCGGCGACAGCCCCACGGTGGTGCTGCCCAGCTACAACGGCGCGCGCAAGCTGCCGGTGCTCACGCCGCTGCTGGCGCTGCTGCTGGCGCGTGAAGGCGTTCCGGTACTGATCCACGGAACACCCACCGAATCGAGCCGGATTTTTGCATCAGAAGTGCTTCTAGCCCTTGATATACCTGCGCAGACAGCTATTAAAAAGATAGCAAACGGCAAAGTGGTATTTGCCCCCACCGAGCTGCTGCTGCCTGCGTTAAAGCGCCTCCTGGACGTGCGCCGTGCCGTGGGCCTGCGCAACCCGGCGCACAGCCTGGTCAAGATCATGACACCCTGCCTGGGCAAGAGCCTGGTCGTGAGCAGCTACACGCACCCGGAATACGCTGTGTCGATGGCGCAGACCTTTGAGCTGACGGGCGCCAATGCACTGCTGTTGCGCGGCACCGAAGGCGAAGTGGTGGCCGACGCGCGCCGCATGCCGCAGATGGACGCTTTTATCGGCGGGCAGCGCTCACTTCTGCAGGAAACCCAGGCCGGCACGCTCGCCTCCATCCCCGACTTTCCCAAAACAGTGGACGCCGCCACCACAGCGGACTACATTCGCGCCGTGCTGGCAGGCGGCGTGCCTGTGCCGCCTTCGATTGCACGGCAAGTGGAACATATCTTGCAGTTGCTCCCTCAAATCAAGCTGCCTCACATCACGACATCATGAACAACGGAAAAGTCACTTTGGTAGGCGCCGGCCCCGGCGACCCGGAACTGTTGACCCTCAAGGCCCTGAAAGCCATCCAGCGCGCCACCGTGCTGCTGGTGGACGACCTCGTCAGCGACGAAATCGTGGCGTTTGCGCGGCCCGAAGCCCGCGTCGTGTATGTGGGCAAGCGCGGCGGCTGCAAGTCCACACCCCAGGCCTTTATTGAAAAGCTCATGCTGATGGCCGCGCGCGAAGGCGAAGACGTGGTGCGGCTCAAGGGCGGCGACCCATTCATCTTCGGTCGTGGCGGCGAAGAAGTTGAACACCTGCGCGCCGCGGGCATTACGGTGGACGTCATCAACGGCATTACTTCAGGCCTGGCCGCCGTCACTTCGCTGGGCGTGCCGCTCACGCACCGCGAACATGCACACGGCGTGGTGTTTGTCACCGGGCATGCCAAGCCCGGCGACACCGGCACCGACTGGAAAGCGCTGGCTGCCACCGCACACAGCGCACGCCTCACGCTGGTGATCTACATGGGTGTCAGTAGTGCATGTCGCATCCAGGACGAGCTTTTGAGTGGCCTGCCTGCCACCACCCCCGTGGCCATCGTTCAAGGGGTGAGCCTGGCTTCGCAGCGTCATGCTGTCACCACGCTCGGTGAACTGCATCTGACCATTGAGCGTGAACAGTTGGCCAGTCCCTCGGTGATCGTTGTCGGGGACGTGGTTCGTGGTGTGGCTGCTGCTGTTTCGCATGACCGCGCATTGGTGGGTGGGCGCGCTGCCTAATTACCGTCTCCTGCCGCGCGGTAAAACGGCGTACGGGCCACAATTGTTGGCACCTTCTTTATCTGCCCTGTCTCATTACCACGGGCCGAAAATAATCATGTCGATGATGAAGTGGCCCAGAACGATTGGCCACAGGATTCGCAGCTTCGTGTAGAGCCCTGCGGCCAGAACACCAAACCAGAAAGCGGCGATGACGCCGCCGATGCCCTGCTCCGAATGGGCAAGTGCAAAGGCCGCCGACGTGATCAGCACATACCAAAGGTGCAGCCTCTTGGGCGGAAGAACCGCCGACAGGTAGAGCCAACCCAGGCCGCGCCATACGGCCTCTTCCACCATTGCCGCACTTGCCGACATGTAGACGGCTAACGCCAGCTTTGCGGAGAAGCCGACGGGCATGGCTTGAACGGGCTGAAAATGGTCCGCATACGCCCAGTAAAGGCGTTGAGTCAACAGGATCACTGGCCAGTCGGCCGCCACCAGCAAAAACGCAACGAACAGCATGACAGCGGCGCCGTCGCGTCGTTCGTGCGGTCTCTTGTGCCCTGGCATTCCCCAATCACGGGACGTGATGCCAGCGGGTCGCAGGAAAAAATACCAGCCCGCAGCAGGTGCGACGATGAATTGCACAACATCGACCAACCAGTACAGGCCCGGGTTAAACGAGAACAGCCAGCCGCGGTAAAAGTCATTCAGCAAGCTGAGCGCAACAAACGGGAATGCAGCGGCCAGAACGGCCTCCCGCTTCGTCAAGCCCCTCCCCCTGACAGCAAATCGAATCACTCCATTCATGCGCGCCAGTGTGCCCCGGCTCAAGACGGCGCCATTCCGTCAATCTGCAAGGAGTGCCAAAAACTACCGAATACAGCAGCAGTTGCGCACTCTTGCCCACGCACGATCACTTTTGGCTCGCAGTCGCCGCCAGCTAAACTCCTTGCAAACACATCACCCGCTGGAGAGGCGAAAAATGCTTGAAAAACTCAATGAACTGACGGAAAGTCACGGCGAGCTGCGCCGCGGCAAGGGCCTCATGAGCGGAGTGATCGCCCTCAGCCTGGGTGTGCTGTGCTTCCTGGGCGTGTTGGCCTTTCACTTCCCCGAATACCTCACCACACCGGAATTGCGCAAAAGCTACAACGTTGACGTGATCCGCATCGTGATGTTTACGTCGCTGGTGATCGCGGGCGGCATCTCGCTGGTCAACATCATCTTCAACCGCTCGCGCTGGCTGGCCGGCGCCGCCTTTTTGCTGGTGGTGGCCACCGCGCTGCTGGGCGGGCACAAGGTGCCGGTGAACGACTTCGCCGACAACACGCCTTACATCGGCCTGGACTGGTTCATCCTCGACCTGCTGGGCTCCTCGCTGATCTTCATCTTCATTGAAAAGCTGTTTGCGCTGCGCAAGGAGCAGCCGGTGTTTCGCGCCGAATGGCAAACCGACTTTCATCACTTCATCGTCAACCACATGATCGTGGGCTTTGTGCTGCTGGCAACCAACCTGCTGGTACACAAGTTCTTCGGCTGGGCCGCCAACGACGGCATACGCGGCTGGGTGCAGGGCCTGCCCTTCTGGGGTGGCGTGTTGCTGATCGTTCTTGTGGCCGACCTGGTGCAGTACTGGACCCACCGCGCCTACCACGAGGTGCCGGTGCTGTGGCGCCTGCACGCAGTGCATCACAGCGCCAAAAGCATGGACTGGCTCGCCGGCTCGCGCCAGCACATCCTGGAGCTCTTGATCACCCGCACGCTCATCCTGGCACCCATCTACGTGCTGGGTTTTTCCAAGGAAGTGATCGACGCCTACATCGTCATCGTCGGCTTCCAGGCGGTCTTCAACCATGCCAACGTGAGCGTGCGCCTCGGCCCGCTGCGCTACGTCATCGTCACGCCCAACTTCCACCACTGGCACCATAGCCAGGACCAGGAAGCACTGGACCGCAATTACTCGGCCCACTATGCCTTCATCGACTACCTCTTCGGCACAGCCGTGAAAAGCACCCGGCTCTGGCCGGAGCGCTACGGCGTGCTGGGCGACTACGTGCCGAATGGCTTTTTGAAGCAGCTGAAGTTTCCTTTCACCTGGAAAGGTTGAAGTACTTGGCCCCCACGCTTTTCGCTTCGCGTAATGCGCTGCCCCCCGAGGGGGCCGCTGCGCCTGCGGCCCGGCAAAGCCGGTTCCGCGGCCCCTGCTGGCTGAAACTCGCAGAACGGCGAGCGGCGGTCTGAGCGTGCCCGTCCAATCATTCGATGTGGTCGTGATCGGCGCGGGAGCCGCCGGCCTGTTCTGCGCTGCCCAGGCCGGCCAGCGCGGCCTGAAAGTGCTGCTGATCGATCACAGCGAAAAGGTCGCCGAGAAGATCCGGATCTCGGGCGGTGGCCGCTGCAACTTCACCAACCGCGACGCCACGCCCGCCAACTTCCTGAGCGAGAACCCGCACTTCTGCCGTTCGGCCCTGTCGCGCTACACCCCGCAGGATTTCATCGAGTTGCTGCAGCGCCACAACATCCCCTTTCACGAAAAGCACAAGGGCCAGCTGTTTTGCGATCGCTCGGCCGAAGACATCATCAATATGCTGCTGGTCGAATGCGATGCCGGGCACGTGACGCGCTGGCAACCCTGCGCCATAAAAAGCATCAAATACGGCTCCAGCCCAGACGGAACAGGCGCCAGCAGCTATCAAATTGAGAGCGATCGCGGGCCGGTCGAAGCGCCGCAAGTGGTCATCGCCACCGGCGGCCTGTCGATCCCGAAGATTGGCGCCACCGATTTCGGCTACCGCATCGCCAAGCAGTTCGGGCTGCGCCTGGTCGAGCCCCGCGCGGCACTGGTACCCCTCACCTTTGACGGCGAAGCCTGGGCGCCCTATGCCCAGCTGGCAGGCCTGGCGCTGCCGGTGCTCATCGAGACCAGCCCCGCCGACGCGACGCCCAAGCAACGCAAAAAGGCCGTGGTTTTTTCGGAAGACCTGCTCTTCACCCACCGCGGCCTGAGCGGCCCGGCAGTCCTGCAAATCTCCAGCTTCTGGCGCGAAGGCCAGCCCATCCGCATCAACCTGGCACCCGGCGTGGACCTTCCGGCCCTGCTGCTGCGCGCCAAGGCCACCTCCAAAAAACTGATCGCCAACGAACTCGCCACCCTGGTGCCCAGCCGCCTGGCCGACGCGTGGGTCAGCCAGGACCCTGCCCTGCAGCGCCCCATCAGCGAAGCCACCGACAAGGCCTTGCTGGCCCTTGCGCAACGCCTGGCCGACTGGGAACTCACCCCCAACGGCTCCGAAGGCTACAAAAAGGCCGAAGTCACCGTTGGCGGCGTAGACACCCGCGATTTATCCTCCCAGACCCTGGAATCGAAGCAGCCAGGCCTCTATTTCATCGGCGAAGTCGTCGACGTCACCGGCTGGCTCGGCGGTTACAACTTCCAGTGGGCGTGGGCCAGCGCCCACGCCTGCGCGGAGGCGCTGGCCGCCCGCGCGGTAGCCGAATAGGGCCCAAAAGGCCACAAAACACAGCCCGGCCCCGGGGTTTTCAGGCAAGCCGGGGCCGCGGAACCGGCTTTGCCGGGCCGCAGGCGCAGCGCCCCCTCGGGGGGCAGCGCATTACACGGAGCCGAAGGCGAAGTGAAAAGCGTGGGGGTGCTATAATCTCAGGCTTTGCTAGCAAACCCGCGCCTGGCCTGATCCTGATCAGATCAATTAAGGCGCACCTTTTGGATCAACTGAACAATGACCACCATCCGTGTAAAAGACAATGAGCCCTTCGACGTGGCTCTGCGCCGTTTCAAGCGCACCATTGAAAAACTCGGCCTGCTGACCGACCTGCGCGCCCGCGAGTTTTACGAAAAACCAACGGCAGAGCGCAAGCGCAAGAAGGCAGCCGCCGTCAAGCGCAACTACAAGCGTATCCGCTCGATGCAATTGCCGAAAAAGCTGTACTAATCTTTAGTACCGCCTCACGGCAACAAAAAGCCCGCACGAGGACGCTCTGCGGGCTTTTGTGTTTTTGGCGCTGCGCCACCCCTCATCCTATTCGCCTTCCAGGAGCCTCCGAATGTCCGCACTCAAAGATCAGATCACCGAAGACATGAAAACCGCCATGCGCGCCAAGGACAGCGAGCGCCTGGGCACCATCCGCCTGCTGCTGGCGGCCCTCAAGCAAAAAGAGGTGGATGAGCGTGTGGTGCTGGACGACGCAGCCGTGGTCGCCATCGTCGACAAGCTGATCAAGCAGCGCAAGGACTCACTGGAAGCATTCCAGAAGGCCGAACGCAAGGATCTGGCCGACAAGGAAGCGGCCGAGCTGGTCGTGCTGCAGGCCTACCTGCCAGCGCGCCTGAGCGCCGACGAAGTCGCCGCCGCCGTGAAAGCCATCGTCGCCGAACTGGGCGCCACCGGTCCCGGCGACATGGGCAAAGTGATGGGCGCGGTGAAAGCCAAGCTCGCCAGCAAGGCCGACATGGGCCAGGTGTCTGCCGCAGTGAAGGCAGCGCTAGCCGGCTGAATACAGAGGTGGGCGGCTACATGTACCCGCCTTAAGCCAGTTCAAGCCGCGGAACCGGCTTTGCCGGGCCGCAGGCGGGCGGCCCCCGAGGGGCTGGAGCCTGCGGCTCCAAAGCTGCTTGAGCAGCTTTGGACAGGCGACAGAGGCGAAGCGTCTCGCGAGCCGCGGCCTGCAAGGCCTCGGGAGCTACACGAAGTGAGCGACCGTGGGGGCTCTAACTACCGGCGACCTTCATCCGGTTGACGAGAATCGAGCCCACGGTTTTGGCGCCGTAGTTGTAGGCGTCCGCACCCACCGCCTCAATGCCCATCAGCATGTCCTTGAGGTTGCCCGCAATCGTGATTTCCTCGACCGGAAAGGCGATGCGGCCATTCTCGACCCAGAAACCCGAAGCGCCGCGTGAGTAGTCGCCCGTCACATAGTTCACGCCCTGCCCCATCAGCTCGGTCACAAAAAGGCCGCGGCCCAGCTTGCGCAGCATGGCGTCCAGGTCGTCGCCCTTGCGGGTATGGCGGCTGGTCATGATGAGGTTGTGTGAGCCGCCGGCGTTGCCGGTGGTGCGCATGCCCAGCTTGCGGGCTGAGTAAGTGCTCAGGAAATAGCCCTCAACGCGGCCGGCTTCCACCACCTGTCGTGCCTTGGTCTTGACGCCCTCTTCGTCAAAGGGTGCGCTGCCTTTGCCTTTGCGCAGGTGCGGGTCTTCGGCGATGTCGATGTGTTTGGGGAAAGCCGGCTTGCCCAGGCTGTCGGCCAGGAAGGTGCTTTTGCGGTACAGCGCGCCGCCGCTCACGGCCTGCACAAAGCCGCCCAGCAGGCCCGCTGCCAGCGGCGACTCGAACAGCACCGGGCATTGCGTGGTCGGGATTTTGCGGCTCTTGAGCCGTGCCAGTGCACGCTCGGCGGCATAGCGGCCTACCGCTTCGGGGGCCGCCAATTCACCTGCATCACGCATGGAGCTGTACCAGGCATCGCGCTGCATCTGGTCGCCCTTGCCCGCAATCGGCGCCACCGAGATGCTGTGTCGCGAACTGGCGTAACCGCCGCGAAAGCCCTTGGTATGCGCACTGAAAAAATGGCTTTGCTGCGCCGACACACCGGCGCCTTCGCTGTTGGTGATCAGGCGGCTGGTACTCAGGGCGGCGGCTTCGCACTGCAGGGCGAGCTGGGCGGCTTCTTCCGAATTGATGGACCAGGGATGAAAGAGGTCGAGCGCCGGATGCACGCGCGCGATGTCGCGGTCATCGGGCAGGCCGGAGGTTTCGTCTTCCGCCGTGAAACGCGCGATGTCGTATGCCGCTTTCACGGTCTGTTCAATCGCCGCCTTGGAAAAGTCGCTGGTGGCGGCATTGCCGCGCTTTTTGCCGATGTAGACGGTGATGCCCAGCGACTTGTCACGGTTGCGCTCGACGTTTTCAAGCTCGCCCTTGCGCACGCTGACTGAGAGCCCGCAGCCTTCGGAGGCTTCCGCGGCGGCATCGGTGGCCCCCAGTTTTTTGGCATGGCCAAGGGCACTGTCGACGAGTTCCTCGAAAAAATCGCGGTGGTAGCTGAAACCGGATTCGGGCTGGGCTGACTGGCTCTTGGGGCCCGGGACGGGGCGGGAAGCACTGCGTGTTGCGCCGCTGGCGCGAGAAGAAGCTTTTTGGGTCATATGGGTAGCTATGATACTGACTGCTATGAACAACAAGACTCCCAAGGCCATCAAGGGCTACTGGTCCAACGGCCGCTTCGTCAAACCCGAGGAAATCGCGCTTGAAGAAGTCGGCCCGCCCAGCAAAACCCAGCTCAAGGCCGAGGCCGACGAAAAACAGGCGCTCGGTGAAGCGCTGCTGACCCTGCGCGCCGATTTGATGGCGCGCCTGGACCTGCCCGACAAGCTGCGCGACGCGATCGCCGATGCCAAAAAAATTACCAACTTCGAGGGCAGACGCCGCCAGATGCAGTTCATCGGCAAGCTGATGCGCCCGCTGGACCCTGACCCCATCCGCGAAGCCATCAATGAGCAGCTCAACGGATCGGCCGACCTGACGCTGGCCCTGCACCTGGCCGAGCAGTGGCGCGACAGGCTGATCGCCGACGACGCCGCGCTGGGCGCCTGGCTCGAAGAACACCCCGGCACCGACTCCCAGCAACTGCGCGCGCTGATCCGCCAGGCCCGCAAGGACGCCAAGCCCGAAAAACCCGGCGAAGCGCCGCGGCACGGCAAGTCCTACCGCGAGATTTTTCAGCTGGTCAGGCAAGGCATGGCACGAGGTCCTGAAGATGGCGAGGAGCCGGAAGCGTGAGCAGCGCCTTTGACGCGGTGAAGATCGGTATTGTCTCGGTCAGCGACCGCGCATCCGCCGGCGTCTATGTCGACAAAGGCCTGCCGGCACTCAAGGACTGGCTCACCCGCGCCCTGCGCAACCCCATCACCTTTGAAGAGCGCCTGATCCCCGACGAGCAGGCGGGTATCAGCGCCGCATTGATTGAGTTGGTCGACACCGGCTGCTCGCTCGTGCTGACGACCGGCGGCACTGGCCCCGCGCTGCGCGACGTGACGCCTGAAGCCACGCTGGCTGTTGCCCACAAGGAAATGCCGGGTTTTGGCGAGCAGATGCGGCAGATCAGCCTGAAGTTTGTCCCGACGGCCATCCTGTCGCGGCAGTGCGCCGTCATACGCGACAAATGCCTGATCATGAACCTGCCGGGCCAGCCCAAATCGATTGCCGAAACCCTGGAAGGGCTCAAAAACGCCGACGGCTCCCAGGCTGTGGCGGGCATCTTCGCCGCCGTGCCTTATTGCATCGACCTGATCGGCGGCCCTTACCTGGAAACCGATGAAGCGGTGTGCCAGGCCTTCAGGCCCAAAAGCGCCATACGCCCGCCGCGCTGAACCTTGCCGCTCGCCAGTTTGGGCCTGGCCTCTTTCTCACGTAGTATTCGGGCTTTACAACACGAGGAGCTGAGATGGACGACCTGATTGAAACGCCGAGCAAGGAATCGAAAAACACCGCCGTGCTGATCTGGATCGGAACCCTGTTTCTGGGTTTCATTCCGGGGCTGATTGTCTACCTGGTGAAAAAGGACGACGCCTATATCCTGGACCAGTCCAAGGAAGCGCTCAACTGGTCAATCACCGCGACCATCGGCTATGTGGCGGCATTGATCCTGACTTTTGTGCTGATCGGCTTTCTGGTGTTCGCGGCGCTGGGCATCTGCCACCTGGTGTTCTGCGTCATGGGCGCGCTGGGCGCCTCCAATGGCAAGGCCTTCCGCGTGCCGTTCGCGCTTCGCCTGATCAACTGAAGCCCACCGGCGAAAACAAAAAAGGAAGGGCTCGCCCTTCCTTTTTTTTGCCCGTCTTATTCGCCCGCCTGTCTCACTGCCTTATTTACCGACCAGCTGATTGAGCTTGTCGGCCTCAAAGGTTTCCGTAAGCGCGGCGTCCTGCGGCACGCAATCCTTGCTCATGGCTGTCTGCGGTCCGGAGAGTTTCTCAATCGCTTGCCACAGCAGGGCGATCTGGTGCTCCTGGCCGGCGGCGCTGTCGATCAGCCCGCGCATGGCTTGCGACAGCGGGTCATCCTCTTGCGTGATGCCATAAGCCGAAAACTGGGTAATGGTGACGTCGGCGCTTTCCCCGGTCTTGGAAGGAATGATGCGCGCCGGGATGCCCACCGCCGTGGCGCCTGCCGGAACGGGCTTGATCACCACTGCGTTGCTGCCAATCTTGGCACCGTCACCCACCAGGAAACCGCCAAGCACCTTGGCCCCCGCACTCACCACCACATCGCGGCCCAGGGTCGGGTGGCGTTTGGTGCCTTTGTACAGCGAGGTGCCGCCCAAAGTCACGCCCTGGTAGATCGTGCAGCCGTCGCCGATTTCAGCGGTTTCGCCGATGACAACCCCCATGGCATGGTCGAAAAACACGCGTTCACCAATTTTGGCGCCAGGGTGGATTTCAATGCCAGTCACCCAGCGTGAAAAATGTGAAATGAAACGGCCCAGCCACTTGAAACCGTGGTTCCAGCACCAGTGCGCCCGGCGGTGCAGCACCTGCGCATGCACGCCGGGGTAGCAGGTCAGTGCTTCCCAGGCCGTACGGGCGGCAGGATCGCGGTCGAGAATGCACTGAATGTCTGAGCGAAGTCGGGAAAACATAGGCGAAGTCTACTGAGGCTGTGAGCTGCTTGCTGGGACCACGCTTTTGCCCCTGGCTTCGGAGGCCTTCTGCAGCATGGCTTTGGCCACGCCGCGCAGAATGTGGATCTCTTCGGGGCTGAGCTGCGCACGGTTGAACAACTGATTAAGCCGCGGCATCAGTTTTTTGGGCGAGGCCGGATCCAGGAAGCCGATGCCGGTCAAGGCCTCTTCCCAGTGCCTGAGCATGCCCGCCACTGCGGCCGCGTCGGCCAGCGTCGGCTCCGCCGTGGCGGGCTGCACGCTGAAACCGCCCAGCGCCTGGCGCCAGTCATAGGCAATCAGCTGCACCGCCGCGCCCAGGTTGAGCGAGCCGAACTTCGGGTCGGTCGGAATGCTCAGCGCCACATGGCAGCGGTAGACGTCCTCGTTCTGCATGCCAAAACGCTCGGAACCAAACAAAAAAGCAACGGAATCGGGCTTCTGCCCAATAGGGGAAAGCGCAAGCAGCTCCTCTTTTGATAGCAGACCTGCCAGGCCCAGCAGCTGCGCAAAGTGCTGGCGCGGCGCCCGCGTGGGCGGGCCAAAGTCGCGTGGCGTCATGGCGGTGGCGCACAGGTGCGCCATGCCGTCCACGGCTTCATCCAGGGTGGCCACAATGCGGGCGTTTTTGAGAACGTCGAGCGCCCCGCTGGCCCGCTGGATGGTTTCTTCGCGGTTGAGCACATTGGCCCAGCGCGGCGCCACCAGCACCAGGTCGTCAAAGCCCATGGTTTTCATGGCACGGGCCGTGGCCCCCACATTGCCGGCATGGCTGGTATTGATCAGGATGAATCGCGTGTGCATGGAGCTGGATTGTCCTATGCCGGCGGCTTCAGGACGCGGAGCAATGCCTCCACCTTCGGCGACTTCGCCCCTTTGCGCCAGATCAGGTCAGTCTGGGCGCAGTCGCTGCCCGGCGGCAATGCGTGGATGCTGAGCCGGCCCCGCTCCGGAAAGGTTGCCAGCACGCTGCGCGGCACCAGCGAAATGCCCATGCCCACCACCACGCAGCCCAGCATGGCATGGTAGGACGTGATTTCAATCGTCTGCACCGGCATGCTGTTTTTCAGCAAGTACCAGGCTTCCAGCCGCGCGCGATGCGGGCAGCCCTTTTCGAAAGCCACCATGGCACGCGGAGGCTCACTGTGGATTGCCGTAATGGGCGGGTGCCCGGCACTCGCAACAATGACCAGTTCCTCGGTGTAAATCGCCTCTCGTTCAAAGGGACCCTCCGCAATAGCCCCAGTGACCAGCGCCGCGTCCATCTCTCCCGCCAGCACAGCTGCGGCCAGTTGCTGCGGGTTGCCGGTTTTAAGCGCAAGCCTGACCTCCGGATAGAGACGCACAAAATCGCTCAGAGGGGCCGGCAACCGCACAGCCGAAGTGCTTTCCATGGCGCCAAGCACAAATGCGCCGCGCGGCTGCCCGCCCTGCACCGCATCGCGTGCTTCGTCAGCCAGGCTGATCAGGCGCCCGGCATAGTCCAGCAACACCTGCCCGGCTGGCGACAGGTGCAGCCGCTTGCCCTCACGGATAAAAAGCGGCACGCCGAGCTTTTCCTCCAGCTGACGGATACGCGTCGTGATGTTGGATTGCACGCGGTGCAGGCGCTCGGCGGCACGTGTCACACCGCCCGCCTCCACCACGGCGCGAAAAATAACCAGGTCGCTCAGCTCCATGATCTCTTGAAAAGATATTAATTATCTTTATTATTCATTTTTCAGAATGAATTGTCACGCGTATCGTCCAGCCTTCATCACTTCACACCACCCAAGGAACAAGAATGGCAAAGGCTTACTGGATCGTGCGCGTCTCGGTGCGCAATATCGAGGAATATCCTCGTTACCTCACGGCGGCGCGGCCGGCCTTCGAGAAGTTCGGGGCGCGCTTTCTGGTGCGCGGCGGCGCGTACGAATGCATGGAGGGCAGCTCGCGCGAGCGCAACGTCGTCGTGGAGTTTGCCGACATGGTGACCGCCAGGGCCTGTTATGCCAGCCCTGAATACCAGGCGGCCCGGGCGATACGCCAGCAACATGCAGACGCAGATTTCCTGATCGCGGAAGGCGCCTAGAACAGGTTTCTGGACGATTGGGACGCGATATCGCCCTTGAGGAGGGGTTGAAAGGGGACTGGAAAGGGTCGTATCGCGTTTATGGGAAAATACCGGCATTGCCCGCCGCCCGCATCGCCGGCGCCGGTTCGTTCCGCTCTTCCCTACAAGTTATGTCCAGCAATCTCCACCCCATGCTCAACGTGGCCATCAAGGCCGCGCGCGCTGCAGGCGCCATCATCAACCGTGCGGCGCTTGACGTCGAATCGGTTCGCATTTCGGTCAAGCAGACCAACGACTTTGTCACCGAAATCGACCAGGCCGCTGAAGCGGCGATCATCGAAACCCTGCTGACCGCCTACCCCGGCCACGGCATCCTGGCCGAAGAATCCGGCAGCGAGCATGGCGCCAAAGACTCCGACTTCGTGT
The DNA here is from genome assembly GCF_056402835.1 of Polaromonas sp. P3_B4. NCBI lineage: Bacteria > Pseudomonadati > Pseudomonadota > Betaproteobacteria > Burkholderiales > Comamonadaceae > Polaromonas > Polaromonas sp. P3_B4. The sequence goes on along the minus strand of NZ_JBFUGQ010000001.1, from coordinate 583,078 downwards.
GGATCATCGACCCGCTGGACGGCACCACCAACTTCATCCACGGCTTTCCCGTCTATTGCGTCAGCATCGCGCTGGCCGTCAAGGGCAAGGTCGAGCAAGCCGTGGTGTACGACCCCACCCGCAACGACATTTTTTGCGCCACCAAAGGCCGCGGCGCCTACATGAACGACCGCCGCATCCGTGTGGCCAAGCGCACCCGCCTGCAGGAATGTCTGATCTCCACCGGTTTCCCCTACCGCCCCGGCGACAAGCTCAAAAGCTATCTCAACATGCTCGGTGAAGTCATGAGCCAGTGCGCCGGCGTGCGCCGCCCGGGCGCTGCGGCGCTGGACCTGGCCTACGTGGCAGCGGGCTTCAGCGACGGCTTTTTTGAAACCGGCCTCAAGCCCTGGGACGTGGCGGCCGGCTCACTGCTGGTCACCGAGGCCGGCGGCCTGATCGGTAACTTCACCGGCGAGGCCGACTTCATCGACCACGGCGAATGCGTGGCCGGCAATCCGCGCATTTACGGGCAGATGGTGGCCACTTTGGGTAAATACAGCAAATTTGCCGGCGCCGGCGACAAAGCCACGGTACGTCAGACCCTGCAGGAAGACACTGTGAGCACCGAGACCGCCGACACCACCGCCCAGCCCGCAGACAAACCAAAGCTGACCGCCAAAAAGATCAAGGCCCCCGCGGCACGCCCCGATACCACACCGGACGCACCCTTCTAGCACCAGCCGTTGTAGGCAAAGGCCGCGATGAAGGCTTGAGCCGTATAGCCTCAGCTAAAATTTCCGCACTGCGCAGGGAGTCGCATGCATGCAGCGGCCCCGACCGAACTGTTTTCGCACCTGGTAATAACTAGTAATAAAACTATGCCTGAATCCACCGTAAAAACCTCTTCCACATCGGCTGATGCAGCCTTGCTGCGCGAGGTCGCGGAACTGGTGGTGAGCGCCCTCAACCTTGAGGTGAGCGCCGACGATGTACAACCCGACGAACCGCTCTACGGCGACGGCTTGGGGCTGGATTCCATCGACATCCTGGAAATTGCGCTGGTTGTCTCCAAGCACTATGGCCTGCAGCTCAGGGCGGACCACGAAGACAACCACGCCATCTTTCATTCGCTGCGAAGCCTGGGCGACCATATTGCCGCCTGGCGAACCCAGTGACAGCTGTGCTGGCGACACGGTTTACCCAAGCCTGTCGCTGGGGCGGCATCGCGGCTCTGGGAATCGGCTACGCCGTGCTTTCCCATCTGGCCGCGGCATCGACGGCGCCGGGCTTGCTTGAGGCGCTGGTCGCCGTGCTTCCGCTGCTGGTGCTGGCCGTTGTCCTGGCCTGGCGTTCACCGCAGCGCCCTGTCATGCTGGCCCTTTGTGGTGTAGCCTGCCTCGGGTTTTATCTGTTCAGGGAATGGCTGATCACCCATTACAACTGGGTTTTCCTGCTTCAGCATGCGGGCACATATGCCCTGCTATGCGGAACTTTCGGCCGCACACTCGTGCAAGGACGCACACCGATGATTGCGCAGTTTGCCCGCATCGTGCATGGCGAGCTTTCGCCTGCGCTTGTTTCGTACACGCGGTCGGCCACCTTGGCGTGGGCCTTGTATTTCGGAATCATTGCGGGCTTTTCATTACTGCTGTTCTGGCTGGCGCCCATTGCTGTGTGGTCCACTTTTGCCAATCTTCTGGGCATTCCCCTGCTCGCACTGATGTTTGCAGCGGAATATGCCGTTCGCTGCTACGCATTGCCGGCAGCAGATCGTGCCGGTCCGCTGGAGGCCATTCGCGCCTACCGGCAGGCTTCCGCAGAAAGCCGCGCGCGCCGGCCATGACGACGTTTCCGCTGATCTCGCACACCCGGGCTGAAGACGTTGTGGCTTGCAGCCATGGCCAGGCCGTTACCGTTGAACATTTTCTGGCCGATGTCAGGCAGCTTGCGGCGGCCCTGCCCTCAGGCAAGCATGTTCTCAATGTCTGCGCAGACCGCTACCGATTTGCCGTGGGTATGGCGGCCGCCCTGCTGGCAGACAAGGTCAGCCTGCTGCCACCCACGCTGACGCCGGAAATGGTGAAACAGATCCGCAGCTTTGCACCCGACGTGTTTTGCCTCGCGGACCAACCACAGTCTCTGGCCCTGCCGTTACTGAGCTGGACGGATGCGATGACGCCACGTCCGCCAGGAACCGCAACTGGCACGCAGTGCGATATTCCGCAAATTCCCGCATCGCGCATTGCCACCATCATGTTCACCTCCGGCTCGACCGGCACCCCGGTGGCGCACCGTAAAAGCTGGGGCGGGCTGGTTCGCAGCACGCGGGCTGAAGCCGGCCGGCTCGGCTTGCTGGATGGCCGCAAGCACAGCATCGTGGCGACGGTGCCGCCGCAGCACATGTTCGGCTTCGAATCCACCGTGTTGCAGCCTTTGCAAAGTGGCGCCATTCTGGTCGCGGCCCATCCGTTTTATCCGGCCGATATCTGCGCCGCACTGGCGCAAGCGGAGCGCCCCCGCATGCTGGTGACCACGCCCGTGCATTTGAAAGCGCTGCTGGCTTCAGGCCTGGACATTCCGCAGGTTGACCTCGTGCTGTCCGCCACGGCACCCCTGCCACCCCAGCTGGCATTGGCCACCGAAGCCCGGCTGCAGGTTCCTCTGCTGGAAATCTACGGCTCCACCGAAACGGGACAAATCGCCACGCGACGCATGACCGAGGCCCTGGCGTGGACACTCTTTCCGGACGTCACGCTGAGCATCAGGCAAGGCCAGACCTGGGCCTCAGGCGGCCATGTCGACCAACCCACCCCGCTGGCCGATGAACTGGAGTCGGTGTCGGACACACAATTTCTTTTGCACGGCCGGACTGCCGACCTGATCAATATCGCGGGCAAGCGAAGCTCGCTGGGCTACCTGAACCATCAGCTCCACGCCATACCGGGCGTGATGGACGGCGCCTTCTTCATGCCGGACGAGGGTTCCGGCGACACCGTGGTCCGGTTGATGGCTTTCGTTGTGGCACCGGGCCTGACGGCGCCGGCCCTTTTGGCGGCACTGAGGGAGCGGATTGACGCCATCTTCATCCCGCGGCCCCTCGTGCTGCTGGGCAGCCTGCCACGCAACAGCACCGGGAAATTGCCGCGCGATACGCTGGTTACCCTGGCGCGCGACCATCTTCAAAAGAAATCTCCCGTTCCGGGCGAAACCCGGTTTTCCATCGCCCCTGACCATCCGGCGCTTGCCGGGCATTTCCCCGGTACACCCATTGTTCCCGGTGTGGTGTTGCTCGACGCCGCCATACACGCGGTACAACACGCACGTACCGGCCATGCCCCGGAGGTCTGCCAGATCAGCTCGGCGAAATTCCTCAGCACGGTGGGGCCCGGTGAGACGCTGACCATCTCCTGCAGCACCACCGCCTCCGGCAGCACGCGCTTTGACATTTCCAGCGGCGACCGAAAAGTTGCCACCGGAACCTTGCTGCTATCGCCGCAGCCATGAACACGCCACGCGGAGCCAATGCGACATCCGGCGCCGAATGGCAGCAGCTCCCGGAACGCAGCAACGGCTTCATGCTGCGTGTCATGACCGGGATCTCGCTGAACCTGGGCCGTAGCGCCAGCCGCATCGTCCTTTACGGGATTGCAGCCTATTTCCTTATTTTCGCGCCGGCGGCGCGCCGGACGTCGCGAAACTACTTGCGGCGCGTGTTCGACCTGCCGTCGCCCGCTGCGGTCGGCTGGCGTCATCTGTTCCGGCATTTCCTGAGTTTTGCTTCTGCCATTCACGACCGTGTTTACCTGCTGAATGACCGCTTCGAGCTGTTTGATATCCGGGTGCACAACCAGCAACTGATCGACAAGGTGGTGGCTGACGGAAGAGGCGTGTTCCTCATCGGCGCCCATCTGGGCAGTTTTGAAGTTCTGCGGGCCATCGGGCGCCAGCAACCGGGCCTGCGCATTGCCATGGTGATGTACGAGGAAAACGCGCGGAAAATCAACGCGGCGATGGGCGCCATCAATCCCAAAGCGCAGCTGGACGTCGTGGCATTGGGACATATCGATTCCATGATCAGGGTGCACGAACTGCTGGATGAGGGTGCCGTCGTCGGCATGCTGGGTGATCGGTCACTGGGTAAGGACGACACCTATTCCATCGAGTTCCTCGGAGACGCCGCCGAGCTGCCGCTGGGTCCTTTTCGCATGGCCGCCATACTGAAACGCCCCGTGTTGTTCATGACGGGGCTGTACCGCGGCGGCAATCGTTATGACATTCATTTCGAACCTCTGGCGGATTTCTCGACGCTACCTTCGCGCGGCCGCACAGCGGCGGTGCAATCCGCCATGACGCGCTATGCTGCACTGATGGCGCAATACTGCCGCAGCGCGCCTTACAACTGGTTCAATTTTTTTGATTTCTGGCGACCTGCGCCGCGGCAGTCCGGCCAGCCCGAACAAAACACCTGAGCATATGACACACCTTATTCAGCAAACATCCACCCCCGCCTCATCGCACATCACGCAACAGCCGTCACGGCCCGTCTTCGCGGTGGCCGCAGTTGTGGTGGGTCTGGTGTTGGCCGCATTGAGCCCGGCAGCGCTGGCCGCCTGGGACCTTCAGCAACTGATGGATTCGCTGGCGCAAACCAAGTCGGGCCGCGCCACCTTCGTCGAAAAAAAGAGCATTGCGTTGCTCGACAAACCGGTGGAATCGTCCGGGGAACTGCTCTATACCGCGCCAGACCGGCTGGAAAAGCGGACGCTCAAACCGAAGCCTGAATCCATGGTGGTGAACGGCGGAGAACTGGTGATTGAACGCGGGAAGCAAAAATACCAGTTGCGGCTCCAGGCGTACCCCGAGCTGGCCGCATTCATTGACAGCATTCGCGGCACCCTGGCGGGCGACCGCAGCGCCCTGGAGCGCAACTACCGGCTCAGCCTCGAAGGCACGGCCGAACGCTGGACCCTGCAATTGCAGCCCGTCGATCCCAAAATGCAGGCGGTGATCCAACGCATCCGCATTACGGGTGTGCGTGACCAGTTGCGCAACATCGACATCGCCCAGGCCGATGGCGACAGCTCCACCATGACCATCGAGCAAGTGGCCGCCCCGTGATGAACGGCGCACGCGGCCGCATGGCAGCCATTGCGGTATGGCTGGCATTCCTGATCGGTTGCGGCATTGTCATCAGCCGCACACAGTTCACGACCGACCTGTCGGCGTTTTTGCCGCGTACTCCCACACCCGAGCAACAACTGCTGATGGACCAGCTGACCGAGGGCCTGGCCTCGCGCCTTGTCCTGGTAGGCATAGAAGACTCCGACGCCCCTCAACGTGCAGCGCTTTCCAAAAAAATGGCGCAGCAGCTGCGCACCGATTCCGCTTTTGCCAGCGTGGCGAATGGCGAACCCGTCAATAGCGAGCGGGACCGCAATTTCCTGCTCAACCATCGCTATCTGCTGAGCCCTTCAGTGACGCCGGAACGATTCAGCGCGGATGGGTTGCACACGGCCCTCACTGACAGCATCGAATTGCTCGCATCGCCCGCAGGCCTGATGGTCAAGGCCCTGCTGCCCCGCGACCCCACCGGCGAAATGGTGCAGTTGCTGGGCCAGCTCAACGGCGGAAGCCAGCCGCAACAGGCCCATGGCGCCTGGACTTCCCGTGACGGCAAGCGGGCACTGATGCTGCTGCAGACCCACGCAGCAGGCTCTGACACCGATGCCCAGCAACGTGCCATGGCCGCGATTCGCCAGGCCTTCGATGCGGCGGGCGGTTCCTCAGCTGGTGCCAGCTTCGTCATGACAGGCCCTGGCGTATTTTCGGTCACGTCCCGCGAAACCATTCAAAGCCAGGTGAGCCACCTCTCGCTGATCAGCGTGATGCTGATCGCGACGCTGTTACTGCTGGTTTACCGTTCTGTCAGCGCCCTTTTGCTCGGATTTTTGCCCGTGCTGAGCGGCGCGCTGGCGGGGATTGCCGCAGTCAGCCTGGGTTTTGGGTCGGTGCACGGCATCACACTGGGCTTCGGCACAGCGCTGATCGGCGAAGCTGTGGACTACTCCATCTATCTTTTTGTGCAGTCCGAAGATGCAGGCGCCGACCAGGCGCATTGGGTCAAGCGCTTCTGGCCGACCGTCCGGCTCGGCGTTCTGACCTCCATAGCCGGTTTTGCCTCTCTCTTGTTCTCGGGCTTTCCGGGCCTGGCGCAACTCGGCCTGTATTCGATTGCCGGCCTGGTCGTGGCCGCCGCCGTGACCCGCTATGTACTGCCGCATCTGCTACCGCGCCATTTCCGCATCCATGATGTGTCGGCCATCGGGCGGGCGCTGGAGGGGCTGGTGCAACATGCGGCCTTGTTGCGATGGCCTGCCGCGGCCCTGCTGATAGCCGCCTGTGCCGTCCTTGCGGGAAATCACGCCAGCCTGTTCAACGACAAGATTTCCTCGCTCAGCCCGGTCTCGCAAGCCGATGTGGCGCTGGATGAAAGCCTGCGTGCCGATATGGGAGCGCCTGACGTGCGCTATGTGGTGGTGGTTTCCGGCACCAGCCAGGAGTCGGTACTCCAGACCGCCGAACAGGTTTCAACCCTGCTCCAGGCACAGGTCGAGCGCGGTGAAATTGCCGGGTTTGAGAGCCCCAGCCGCTACCTCCCCAGCGTGGCCACACAACGCGCCCGCCAGGCCAGCCTGCCCGCTGCTGAGGTGTTGCAGGCCCGCATGACCCAGGCCACGCAAGGGCTGCCAGTGCGCCCGGGGGTGTTTTCACCTTTCCTGGCAGAGGTCGCTGCCGCCCGCAGCCAGCCCTTGCTGCAGCCAGCCGACCTTGAAAAAACCTCGATGGCCATGGCCCTGGCTGCACTGCTCATTGGTAAGGACGGCCGCTGGAGCGCCCTGCTACCTTTGACTGCGTCCCAGGGACGAAACATCGACGCCGACAACATTCGTGCCGCGCTGGCCACCAAGCCCTTGCCTGGCGTACTTTTTGTCGACATGAAAACCGAGTCTGACCGTTTGTATTCCAGCTACCTGCACGAAGCCATCGTGCTGTCACTGGGCGGGCTGGCAGTCCTCGTGGCCCTGTTGCTGGTGGTTTTCCGCTCCCCTTCCCGGGTGCTGCGGATCATTGCGCCGCTGGCGGCCGCGGTCGTCACAGTCACGGCCGGGCTGGCCCTGCTGGGCCAGCAACTGATCATCCTGCACCTGGTGGGCCTGTTGCTGGTCGTGGCCGTGGGCTCCAACTACGCGCTGTTTTTTGACCGGCCTGATCCCCATGCCCCGATAGCGCCCCGAACCCTGGCGTCCATGTTGCTGGCCAATCTGACTACCGTCGCAGGGTTTGGCCTGCTCGCATTTTCCAAAGTATCCATCCTGCAGGCCATGGGTGTCACCGTTGCACCGGGCGTCATCCTGGCGCTGGTCTATGCCGCAATTTTTGCCAGGAAGCCCCATGCCTGACCTCCGGTGGAAGCCCAGCATCCTGGTACGTGCGAGCATCGCGCTACACGCGGCGGCACTTGCGGCCGTTCTTGTTGATTCCGGCTGGTGGCGCTGGGCGCTTGCCGCCGTGGTCCTCAACCATCTGTTGCTTACCGTCGTGGGTATGTGGCCCCGCAGCCAGTGGCTGGGCCCCAACTGGACCCGCCTGCCCCAGGCCTCCGTCGCCAGGCGGGAAATCGCCCTGACCATCGATGACGGCCCCGACCCCGCCGTGACACCCAAAGTCCTGGACCTGCTCGACCGGTATGCGGCCCGCGCGACCTTTTTTTGCGTCGGTGACAAAGCCGCCCGCCATCCCGAGTTGTGCCGCGAGCTGGTGCGGCGCGGACATGCCGTTGAAAACCACAGCCAGCACCACCGCCACTACTTTGCCCTGACGGGCCCGCGCAGCATGTTTCGCGAGTTGCAGGCAGCGCAAAACACACTGAGCGGCCTGACAGGCCAGCGGCCTCTCTTCTTTCGCGCTCCCGCCGGCCTGCGCAACCCCTTTCTTGATCCGGTACTGGCCCGGCTCGGCCTGAAGCTCGCCAGCTGGTCCGTGCGCGGCTTCGACACCCGCGTCGCCAATGCCGAGCGTGTAAAACGCAAACTCACGGCCGGGCTGCAAGCCGGCGCCATCCTGCTGTTGCATGACGGCAATGCGGCACGCACACCGCAAGGTGTTCCGGTCATCCTGGATGTCCTGCCCGCCTTGCTGGAGTCCATTGCAGCGGCCGACCTGCGCACCGTGACCCTGCAGCAGGCCCTCGCATGAATCCCGTGCAAACCCGGCAAGGCCCGTGGTCACACATGGGACGGGTCGTCTTTCAGCACATCTATCTGAAAGCCATCGGGACGATGCTTTTCATCGGCGTATTTTTTGGCGCCTACTTTTACCTGCTCAAGCACCCGGCCTTTCCGATCGCGGTGATGCCTCTCACCTGGCCCGACCACCTCATCGGTTTTGAACCACTGGCCTTGCCGGTTTACCTCTCGCTGTGGGTTTATGTCTCGCTGCCACCCCTCTTCTTTGGTGACCGGCGTGAACTCTTGCGCTATGGCGGCGCCATTGCGCTGACCTGCCTGGCGGGCCTGCTGGTGTTTTATTTCTGGCCCACGGCCGCACCCGCTCCAGACATTGACTGGCCGAAATACCCTCAGATGCTTTTCCTGAAAAACATGGATGCGTCGGGCAACGCCTGCCCTTCGCTTCATGTGGCAACAGCCTTTTTTTCGGGCATCTGGCTGCACCATCTGCTGCGCCGATTCTCCGTACCCGCGTGGTTGCTGGCGGTAAACGCGCTCTGGTGTTTCGGCATTGCCTATTCCACACTGGCCACAAGGCAGCACGTCGCGGTGGACGTAGCCGGGGGCCTGCTCCTCGGGGGGGTGGCAGCCTGGTTGTCCCTGTATCTTCACAAACAGCACACCGCAGGCAAGTAACAGCTGGTGTCCGGCATCGCAACGGCGCCGGATTTTCCACCTGATTTGCTAAAGTGTCTTTTTCTTCAGATTGGTTTTTTCTCTGTATCCACTTTGGCTCTCCCACTTCACCGCAACCAGCAGCATGGGTCGCGGTCTTGCACAAACTCTCGACGCGTTGCGTACGCGGCGGGGCGGGCTCGCCCCATGCACGTTCGACACAGTCGACCTGCCGACCTTTGCAGGCGAGGTCACGGGCACGGACAGCGTGCAGCTTCCTGCGCAATGGGCCCGCTTCGACTGCCGCAACAACCGGCTCGCCCTGCTGGGGCTTCAACAGGACGGCTTTACTGAAGCGGCGGCAGCCGCCAGCAAAAAATACGGCGCGCACCGCGTGGGGGTCTTCATCGGCACCAGTACATCGGGCATTTTGCAAACCGAACTGGCCTATCGCCGGCGCGACCCGGGAACCGGCGCCCTGCCCCCCGATTTCATTTACGGCACAACACACAATACATTTTCTGTCGCTGATTTCACGCGCCAGTACCTTGGGCTGACCGGCCCGGCCGCCGTCGTCTCGTCAGCCTGCTCATCCAGTGCCAAGGTGTTCGCTTCAGCGCGAAGAATGATGCGGGCGGGTCTGATCGATGCTGCCGTGGTCGGTGGGGTAGATTCGCTGTGTCTCACAACCTTGTATGGCTTTAACTCGCTGGGTCTGATTTCCCCCCAGGCTTGCAGGCCATTCGACGCCGCGCGCAACGGCATCACCATTGGCGAAGCTGCCGCTTTCGCCCTGCTGGAGCCCACGCCGGCACAACCCGCCCCAGGTGACGTGCTGCTGCTGGGCGTCGGCGAATCCAGCGACGCCCACCACATGTCCTCCCCCCATCCCGACGGCCTGGGTGCACGGCTGGCCATGCAGCAGGCCCTGGATATGGCCGGCCTCACCACGGCCGGGATCGACTACATCAACCTGCACGGCACAGCCACACAAAGCAACGATGCCGCGGAAGCCAAGGCAGTGTCCGGGCTGTTCGGCCCTGGCACCCCCTGCAGTTCCACCAAGGGCGCCACCGGCCACACGCTGGGCGCCGCAGGCGGGCTTGAAGCCGTGATCTGCGCGCTCGCATTGCAGCACGGCCTGCTGCCCGGCGGCATCAACACCCACGAGCGCGACCCGGCCCTGGCCGTCAACTACCTCATGGACAACCAGGAGGCCGCCCCCCGGCATGTGCTCAGCAATTCCTTCGGCTTCGGCGGAACCAATTGCAGCCTGATTTTTGGCCGTGCCGGTTAAGGTTCCGACATGACACAAGCACAATCCCCATCCGCAACAGCGCTGACGGTTTTTGTCGAAGGTATCGGGCTGCTGGGCCCCGGACTGGCGGGGTGGGCGCAAGGGCGCGAATATCTCAAAGGCAGCACCGCTTATCAAGCCACGCGCTGCGTTCTTCCGCCACCCATGGCTTTGCCGCAGGCCGAACGCCGCCGGGCCGGCGCGGTGGTCAAGGTGTCGCTGGCAGTGAGCGAGGAAGCGGTTGCAGCTTCGGGCCTGCAAGCTGCCATGCTGGCATCCGTGTTTTCATCTTCCAGCGGCGACGCCGTCAATTGCCACGAAATCTGCAATGCGCTGGCCTCCAGCGACAGGCTGATCTCCCCGACGCGCTTTCACAATTCAGTGCACAACGCCGCCTCCGGCTACTGGAGCATTTCAAGCGGCTCGATGGTTTCGTCCTCGGTGCTTTGCGCGCGCGATGCAAGTTTTTCGGCAGGCCTGCTGGAGGCCATGACCCAGGTAGCGGTGGACCAGATACCCGTGCTGCTGGTCGCTTATGACACCGATTACCCGGAGCCGCTGTACAGCACACGCCCCATTCCCGACACCTTCGGCCTGGGACTGGTGCTGACACCCCACCGCAGTGAACGCAGCCAGGCGCAGTGGACGCTGGAACCAGACAACTGCCTGACGGCCTTGCCTGCCGACCGGCTCGATGACGCCGCGCTTGAACAGCTGCGCACAGACATTCCTGCGGCACGCTGCCTGCCTCTACTGCGCAGCATCGCGCGGCAGCAAAGCGGCCGGATCGTGCTGGACTACCTTGACGGCCGGCAGCTGGCCCTGCAGGTGGCACCGTGATACTTGCAGGCCTGATGCCCACCAAGGCCTGCAGCGCGCCTTTGAGCCTTGGGCACGACGAGATCGCGCGCCGTATTCCCCATCAAGGCAGCATGTGCCTGCTTGAACGCGTCACGGCGTGGGACAACAGTCAAATTTCTTGCGAAGCCACGAGCCACCGCGCTGCCGGCAATCCCCTGCGTGCCTACGGAAGGCTGGGCGCCGCATGCGGGATTGAATATGCGGCGCAAGCCATGGCCGTGCATGGCGCACTGATCTCGGAAGCCGTGGCCGGTACCCAGGAAAATCACCCGCAGGCCGGCGATGCCGCCCCCTTCGGCTACCTGGTCAGCGTTCGCGGCGTCACCCTGCATGTCGAAAGACTCGACGACATCAACCTCGCGCTCACCATCCATGCCGAGCGCACGAGCGGCGACGCCGGCAGTATTCTTTATGGGTTCACGGTCCACGCGGGCCCTGCATTGCTTCTGTCAGGCCGCGCCGTGGTGATGCTCGGCGCACCATCCAAGGGGACTGCATGAACGCCTCCGTACTCAAACGCGCGCTGGTCACCGGTGGCAGTGGCGCCATTGGCTCGGCCATTTGCCGGCAACTGGCTGCCGATGGATTTCACGTCATCGTGCATGCCAACCGCGGCCTTGATGCCGCCTTAGCGCTGGTGGCCTCCATCCAGGCGGCAGGCGGTCATGCGGAGGCTGTGGCGTTTGATGTCACTGATGCCGCCGCAACCGCCATTGCCCTGGAAACCCTGCTGCTGCAGGGGCCGGTCCAGGTGATCGTGAACAACGCCGGCATCCATGACGACGCGGTCTTTCCGGGCATGCAGCTGCGGCAATGGCAACAGGTCATTGACGTCTCGCTGAATGGTTTTTTTCATGTCACCCAGCCCTTGATGATGCCGATGATCCGTACGCGCTGGGGGCGTATCATCAACATCACGTCGGTCGCCGCAGTGGCAGGCAACCGCGGACAGGTGAATTATTCGGCTGCCAAAGGCGCATTGCATTCGGCCACAAAATCCCTTGCACTGGAGGTGGCCAGCCGCGGCATCACGGTCAATGCGGTCGCGCCCGGCATCATCGCAACGCCGATGAGCCAGGACAGTTTTGATGCCACTGCCATCGCGCAGCTGGTACCCATGAAACGAGCCGGCCGACCCGAAGAAGTCGCCGACCTCGTGAGTTTTCTGACTTCAGAGCGCGCAGCTTACATCAGCGGCCAGGTTATTTCCATCAACGGCGGCATGATTTAAAAAGGCACTCCATGACCATTCCTGAAAACACTCCCACGGTGCATGCACCTCATGTCCCGCTGACCGAGTATTACCAGACAGAGCAGGACCGGCAAACCTATCTGCGCAGGATTTTTGACAGCACGGCGCCGGACTACGACCGCATCGAGGCGATCCTGGCCTGGGGCAGCGGTTCACGCTATCGACGCGACGCACTGATTCGCGGCGGCCTGAAAACCGGCATGAAAGTGCTCGACGTGGGCGTGGGAACCGGGCTGGTTGCCGCGCAAGCCTGCCTCTTGACCGGAGACCCCACACTGGTGACCGGCCTTGATCCCAGCCCCGGCATGATGGCCGCCAGCAAGCTGCCAAAAACCATGGTGCTGGTGGAAGGCCGGGCCGAGTCCCTGCCGTTTCCGGACAACCATTTCGATTTTCTAAGCATGGGGTATGCCCTGCGCCACATCAGCGACCTGGGCGTGGCATTTGCAGAATTTGAACGCGTGTTGAAGCCCGGTGGACGGCTCTGCGTGCTCGAAATCACCCAGGCGAAAAGCCCTTGGGGTCGCTGGTTGCTCAAAACCTACATGCGCGGCGTCATACCGCTGCTGACACGCTTCGTGTCGCGGCAAAAAGAAACCGCATCCATCTGGCGTTACTACTGGGACAGCATAGAAGCCTGCGTGCCGCCCGAACAGGTGCTGGCCACGCTGCGCGCGGCGGGCCTGGCGGATGTCCGGCAACACCTGGAAGCCGGCGTATTTTCAGAATACCAGGCAGTCAAGTCGCTGCCCGGCTCCGCGGCCCTGGCCTCAACTCATCACGATCGCTGAAACAGGCGCCGGGCCAGCAACACCGGCAAGCGCAGCACAAACCCGATGAAAAGCCGGGAATGCATCCAGGTGAGCAAAAGGTTGTCGCGCAAGTAGTTGAAGTGCGACACCCCCCCTTCGTCGGGCCGAAAATACTTCACGGTGGCCGGCAGGTTGACTGGTTTCACGCCGCGCCAGCACATGCGCACCACCGCTTCCGGGTCAAAATCAAACCGGCGCATCCAGCGCTGCCCGGCCATCACATCACGCAGCGGCGCGATCGGGTACACACGAAAGCCGAACAGGGAGTCCCCGATGCCGGCCCACAGGGTTTCCAGGTCGGCCCATCCATTGGACACCTTGCGTCCATTGACACGCAGGCGCGGTGCATCTGCGGCGAACACCGGCACGCCGAGCACCATGACAGCGGGTTGGGCCAGCGACGCGACCATGAACTCCGGAATCAGGTGGGCGGGGTGCTGCCCATCGGAGTCCATGGTCAGCACATGCGTGAACCCCTGGGCCGCAGCCAGCTCAATGCCGTGCAGCACCGCGGCACCCTTGCCCACATTGCGCGGCAACACCACGACACGCAAGCGCGCATCGTCTGCGGCCATTGCCAGCAGACGGTCGGTGCTACCGTCCGTGCTGCCGTCAACGACCACCCAGACCGGCGCCCACTGCGCAAGCGCACTGCGAACTGTTTCGTCAACTTTGACACCGGGGTTGTAACTGGGAATCAGGACGAGGTGCGTCCTGGACATGTCGCGAAGGGAGTCATTCATCGAGGGATATAGCTTGAACGGAAAACTGCGTGCAGCTTCACGCCGGCGGCGCAGAAGCAGTCAGGGAGGACGCCCGGGTACGCCCCAGCTCGGTCTGGAAGTATTGCTCCAGCTCTGCGGTGAAGTGCGCCGTGTCGCTGACCGGCTCAAAGCATTTGCCGAGGCGAACACGGTAAGTGACCGGCATTTTCGGCGTCCATAGCAGGGACCAGCCCTTGCCCAGAAACCTCGAATCGGTTTCGATAAAAACGGTTTGTACCGGCACACCCGCGTATTTGGAAATCAGGCTGGTCGTTCCCTGCATACGCCCTACAGGAAACCGCCGCGTGCGGGTGCCTTCCGGGAAAAGCAACAAGCTGCTGCCCTGGCGCAAGTCGGCGACAGCCAGCTGCACCATGGTGCGCAGCGGCGTATTGCGGATATAACCTACCAGCCGCGCACCGGCCCCAAAAAAAACGCTGTTGACGATGTCCGCCTTCATGATGCAGGTGGCGTCCGGCAAACGCGACAGGATCATGATGGCGTCCAGCAGGGAAGGATGATTGGGCGCGATGATCACTGGAGGGCCTGCCTGAAGCGCATCCAGCGCCGTCAGGTCGAACCGGCAGGCCCCCATCAACACCAGCAGGCGCAGGTAAGACCGGAAAGTGGCTGCGACAAGCCTGCGCCCCCAGCGTTTGCTTAATACCCTCGGCAACAATGGCCGCATGACCACCGCCAGCAACGAGACCGCTAGGCTGACGCCGACAAGCACCAGGTAACCCACGCAAAGACGGGCAGTTTCATGCACCGCCCTGCGGCCCTTATTGGCCAGGGACGGCTCGGCAAGCAGCACAGTGTCAGTCGGCTCCGCCCCGCTTACGCTGTTGAAAGGCGGGATACTCGGCTCGGTCATTGCTTGCCTTTCGGTTGAGGTCGTGGGCCCTGGCGCAGACCGTATCCGGTTTGCTTTTTGAATAGATGAATGCAAGCGAGTCTACCTCCCCAAAAATGCCTCTCTTTGGCGGATTTCCGGATTCCAGCGTAAGGTTTTATGCCGACTGACGGGTCCAGCGCAATCTTTCCCGGCAAAAGCCGGTGGTGGCAGTAAGTGCCTGATAGTAAAGGACAATCAGGGTCCGGAAACATCGAAGAACGGCCCCTAAGATAGGCGCCAGGTGAGACGAAAATGCGAAAAGAAGGAAGCGCGCATGCGCCAGGTCATTGATGCAAAAAGAAACAATTCGGGGCAAAAACCCAACAGGCAGCGCGCCGGAAGACACGCCCATGATGACGCAATACAAGCGCATCAAGGCGGAGTACCCCGACACCCTGGTTTTTTACCGCATGGGGGATTTCTATGAAGTCTTCTTTGCCGATGCCGAAAAGGCCTCCCGCCTGCTGGACATCACGCTGACACGGCGCGGCCAGTCCGCGGGCGAGCCGGTCGTCATGGCGGGCGTGCCCTTTCATTCGCTGGAAGGCTACCTGGCCAAACTTATCAAGCTCGGCGAATCGGTGGCCATCTGCGAGCAGGTCGGCGATGTCGCCACCAGCAAAGGCCCCGTGGAGCGCAAAGTGGTGCGCGTGGTCACGCCCGGCACACTGACCGACACCGAACTGCTGAGCGACAAAACCGAATCCATCCTGCTGGCCGTGCACCAGGGGCCGCGCAACACCTGCGGCCTGGCCTGGCTCAGCGTGACGCAGGGCGAAATCCACCTGGCGCACTGCGCCAATGACGAACTCGAAGCCTGGCTGGCGCGCGTGGCGCCAAGCGAACTGCTTTACAACGTCGATGTGACGCCGGCCTTTGAGCAGCGCCTCAAAGCCCAGCGCTGCGCCGCCAGCGCCCGGCCCGCATGGCAGTTTGATTCCGCCCTGGGCGCGCGCCGCCTGCTGGAGCAGCTCAAGGTCGCCTCGCTCGCATCCTGGAATGCTGAAGCACTGAATGAGGCGCACGCCGCAGCCTCGGCACTGCTGGGCTACGCTGAACACACCCAGGGCCGGGCGCTGTCGCATGTCCAGGGCCTGCAGGTGGTGCGTTCGGGCGAGCTGATCGAGCTGCCGCAAACCACGCGCCGCAACCTGGAACTCACGCAGACCCTGCGCGGCGAAGAATCGCCCACGCTGTTTTCGCTGCTGGACACCTGCACCACCGGCATGGGCAGCCGTGCACTGAAAAGCTGGCTGCTCACACCGCGCCGTGACCGGGCACAGGCCGCCGACAGGCTGGATGCCATTACCCACCTGCGCAGCGGCTCCCAGCAAACCCTGCGCGCCAGGCTCAAGGGCTGCAGCGATGTGGAACGCATCACCGCCCGCATCGCGCTGCGCCAGGTGCGGCCGCGCGAACTCGTGGCCCTGAAAGACACGCTACAAAAAACAGAGCTGGTCGCGCCCGCTGGTATTGGGCTGCCGGCACTTTTGACAAAAATTTTTGAAGGCCTGCAGCCGCCGGCAGGCTGCCGTGAACTACTCGGCCGCTATGTGCTGGATGAGCCCGCCGCACTGATACGCGACGGCGGCGTCATCAACCACGGCTGCGATGCAGACCTGGACGAATTGCGCGCCATCCAGACCAACTGCGACGACTTTCTGCTGGACCTGGAAGGCCGCGAAAAAGCCCGCACCGGCATCGCCAACCTGCGCGTGCAGTTCAACAAGGTGCACGGCTTCTACATTGAAGTCACGCAAGGCCAGCTCGACAAGGTGCCCGACGACTACCGGCGCCGCCAGACGCTGAAAAATGCCGAGCGCTACATCACGCCCGAACTCAAAGCCTTTGAAGACAAGGCCCTGTCGGCGCAGGAGCGTGCACTGGCGCGCGAGAAGTGGCTGTATGAACAGCTGCTCGACCAGTTGCAGCACTACATTCCCGCGCTGAGCCGCCTGGCACGTGCCCTCGCCTCACTCGACGCGCTGTGCGCGTTGGCCGAACGCTCACTCACTCTCAACTGGGCAGCACCGGTGTTTGTGCGCGAACCCTGCATCGACATCAGCCAAGGCCGCCACCCGGTGGTGGAGGCTCGTCTGGCCGAGACGGGCGGCGGCGCCTTCATCGCCAACGATTCCGTCATGAGCGGCAAGCACCGCATGCAGGTCATCACCGGCCCCAACATGGGCGGCAAGTCGACCTATATGCGCCAGGTGGCGCTGATCGTGTTGCTGGCCAGTGTGGGCTCTTACGTGCCGGCGGCCAGCTGCCGGCTCGGGCCCATAGATGCCATCCACACCCGCATCGGTGCGGCCGATGACGTGGCCAACGCGCAATCGACCTTCATGCTGGAGATGACCGAGGCCGCGCAGATTCTGCACGCCGCCACCCCGCATTCGCTGGTGCTGATGGATGAGATCGGCCGGGGCACCTCCACCTTCGATGGCCTGGCGCTGGCCGGCGGTATTGCCGCCTACCTGCACAACAAGACGCAGGCTTTCACGCTGTTTGCCACGCATTACTTTGAGCTCACCGAATTTCCGGCGCAACACCACGGCGCGATCAATGTGCACGTGAGCGCGGTCGAGTCCGGCGCCGACATCGTGTTTTTGCACCACATCGAGCCCGGCCCTGCCAGCAAAAGCTACGGGATTGCCGTGGCCAGGCTGGCCGGGGTGCCCGCTGCCGTCGTCAACCACGCCCGCCACGCGCTCAATGCGCTCGAAGCCCACCAGACCGAAGCGCGCGCCCAGGTCGACCTGTTCGCCGCCCCGCCAGAAGCCACCGCGCCCGAGCAAAGTGCCGTAGACAAGGCATTGGGTACCATAGACCCCGATGCACTGAGTCCGCGCGAGGCGCTGGACGCCCTGTACCGCCTGAAAAAGATCTCCGCCTCACCGTGACCCAGCGCAACCCGACCGCCCCCACACTTCCAAGCCACCAAAGCCACCTCATGACTTACTGCGTCGCCGCCAAACTCAACGCCGGGCTGGTGTTCCTGTCAGACTCCCGCACCAACGCGGGCCTGGACCACATCAGCACCTTCCGCAAAATGATCGTCTATGAAAAGCCGGGCGACCGTTTCATGGTGTTGCTGTCGGCCGGCAATCTGTCGATCTCCCAGTCGATCCGCGAAATCCTGCAGGTCGAGCAGCTCAAGGACCCCGACGGCGGCGAAGCCATCACGATCTGGAACGCCAAAAGCATGTTCGATGCCGCGCGCGTGCTGGGTTCGGCGATACGCCGCGTCTACGACCGCGATGCCGAAGCATTGAAAAACGCCGATGTCGACTTCAACGTCTCGTTGGTCTTCGGCGGGCAGATCCGCGGCGAGAACATGCGCCTCTTCCAGATGTATTCGGCCGGCAACTTCATCGAAGCCACCGACGAGACACCTTACTTCCAGGTCGGCGAATCCAAATACGGCAAACCCGTGCTGGACCGCGTACTCACCCCGGCCACGCCGCTGGCCGAAGCCGCCAAGTGCGTGCTGGTGTCCATGGACTCGACCATGAAGTCGAATCTCTCGGTTGGCCTGCCGCTGGACCTGGTGGTCTATGAGGCCGACACCTACCAGAGCGACAAGATCGTCTGCATCGACAACGACAACCCCTACTACCGCATGATGCACAGCAGTTGGGGCCAGAAGCTGCGCGAGGTGTTCGACAGCATCGAAGACCCGGTGTGGGACGACGCGCACACCGACATCCCGTTGAAGATGCCCGCCACGCGCCACGAGCCGTTGAAGAAAATCAGCACGCCTGACGAAAAGCTGATCTAGTGCCTTCCTCTTCAAAGCCGCTGGTCATTTTTTCCCACGGCAACAGCTTCCCGGCCAGCACCTACAGCGCGGTGTTCCAGAGCCTGAAAGCACGCGGCTTTCAGGTCAAGGCGATTGAAAAATTCGGCCACGACCCGCGCTACCCGGTCACCAGCAACTGGCCGCACCTGGTGCAGCAGTTGGCCGACTTCACGGCCCGCGAGGTTGAAAAATCCGGCCAGCCGGCTTTCCTGGTGGGCCATTCGCTGGGCGGCTTTTTAAGCCTGATGTGCGCCGCACGTAACCCGGTGCTGGGCGGCCAAGCCGTCAAGGGCGTGGTGCTGGTCGACTCCCCCATCCTCGGCGGCTGGCGCGCCGCAGCGCTGAGCGTGGCCAAGCGCGCACAACTGGTGGGCTCCATCTCCCCCGGCGCCATCAGCCGCAAACGCAAGAACCAGTGGCTGGGCAAGGAGGAAGTGTTTGAACACTTTCGCAGCAAGAAGGCATTTGCCGCCTGGGACGAACAGGTACTGCGCGACTACATCGAGCATGGCACCTACGAAGGCACCGGCGACGACGATGGAAAGCAGTTGCTGAGCTTCGACCGCGACGTCGAAACCGCGATCTACAACACGCTTCCGCACAATCTGGAAGGTTTGCTCAAACGCCATCCGCTGAAATGCCCCGTTGCCTTTATCGGCGGGCGGCAATCGGTGGAGATGAAGCAAGTTGGAATGGCGATGACCGAAAAGGTGACGAAGGGGCGGATCATGATGCTGGATGGGAGTCATCTGTTTCCGATGGAGAAGCCGTTGGCAACGGCGGCTGCGATTGAGGCGGCTTTGAGGAATTTCCTCGAGTAGGCTGCTGTTGTTTCCGGCGGTGCACTCTTTGCCGAGGGCGGCTGGCCGGGGGTTGCCCGGCATGCAACTCACTTTTCTTTGCTTCGCCAAAGAAAAGTAAGCAAAAGAAAGGCGACCCTGGTTCCTGCGTCCCTCCGCTGCGCTGCGGGCAGCCTGCGGTGCTCGGTCCAGCCGGGGTCAAAAACAACTCGCTTCGCTCAAACAAGTTTTTGCCCTGATCCGTCTGAACCTCCGCTCCTCGGCGCATCCACAAGGGGGTGGGAGGGAGCCAACACCCAATACCCAACAGCCGAAGACAAACCCCAAATTCCGGAAGAAACAAGGACTCGCCGTGGCGAGTCCTTGTTGGTATTTGTCTTGGGTATTGGTATTCGGTCCCCGCTCCCGCTAGCCCCTTCTGTCTGCGCCGAGGAGCGGAGGTTCAGGCGGATCAGGGATCGCGATTGTCTGAGCGAAGCGAGTTCGAGCGAGACCCCGCCTGAACCGAGCACCGCAGGTTGCCCGTAGCGAAGCGAAGGGTCGCAGACAGCAGGGTCGCCTTTTCTTTGGTGACTTTCTTTTGGCGAAGCAAAAGAAAGTTACTTGCATGCCGGGCAACCCCCGGCCAGCAGCTCCTAGACGAAAGCGCCCAGTCGGAACACAAACCGGCCTCAAGGAACCGCTATCAATTCAATAGCTGCCAGCGCCCGTTCCTATTTCCCCAAAGGCCAAAAATCACCTAAAAGTGTAGATCTCAGCGATGTTGACGCCGCGGGGGACTTACCCTTAAGACCGCGGTTCTACATTTGCAACAGACTGGATAAACTAGCCCACATCATCCGGTAGCCCCTGCGCCGCGCATCAGAACGACTCTCAGAGGAGGTTTCTCATGGCCCTGTCCTTTATCGTCACCCTTGCCGTGACCTTTCTAGCCTGGGCAGTTGCAGCGGTGCTGTCCCAAAGCATGGGTGACGCGATGACGCTGAGCGCATCTGTCTGGCTGGCCACGGGTGTCACGTTCGGCGCGCTGCTGGCCGTGAAACCGCCCAAGCGCCCCGCCGTGCTGGCGGGCGCCGCGCTGGCGGCTATCGCGCTGGCCTTGCTGGACGGCCTGGCCGTGTTGCCGGCCATCGCTTTTGGCCTGAACGAAGCCCTCTGCGCCAGCCTGGGTGCCTGGGTGGCGCGCCTGCTGCGCAGCACCGGGCCCGACGGCGGCATGGAGCCGGGCAAGGCTTACGCCGGCGTGCTGCTGGGCGCGCTGCTGACCTCCGCGCTGGGTGCCAGCATCGGCGTGATGCTCTGGAGCTGGGCGCTGCCGGAGCCCGTTGTCCTGCTGACCGAATGGCGCGTGTGGACCTGCACCACCTTTGTCGGCATCTTGCTGATTGCGCCGCTCATCACTGCGTTTTCCGGCTTCAAGGTCAAGCGCTCGGGCGGCATGGCCACCAGCCAGTTCCTGGCGGGCGCTGGCACCTTCCTGCTGTTCTTTGTGGTGGCGGGGCTGATCTTCTCCAGCGATGTGTCCGACCGGTTCAGCGCATCGCTGGGCCCCACCCTCACCTACCTGCCGCTGCCCTTCATGGTGGTGACCGCCATCCTCTGGAAGGAACGCGGCGCCACGGTGGCTACGCTCATCGGCGCGCTGGCCCTGGTCGCCTGGACCAACGCCGGCGGCGGCCCCTTCGCCGAAGTGGAAGGCTTTCCCGGCGAAGCAGTGATCGAGATCCAGGGGTATGTCGCCGTGATGGCGCTGCTGGTGGGCGTGGTCAATGCCTTGGGCGCCACCGCCGCACAGGCCCTGGCGCAGGCGCAAGACTGGCGCACCCGCTACCGCCAGGTGCTGGACTCCACCCGCACGGTGGTCGCCAGTTTTGACGCCAGGACGGGCGCTGCCGAATGGGGCGAAGGCGCCAGCGAGTTGCTGCGCACCAACGCCAACGCGCTGCTGACCGTGCAGGACTTCATCGCCCACACCGACCCGCAAGAGCAGCCCGGGCTGCAAGCCGACTGGCGCGACCTGACCCAGGGCCAGCGCGACCACGTGCTGTGGAAGAACACCTTGCGCTGGAGCGACGGCCGCGTGGCCAGCGTGAGCGCGCGCCTGTCAGGCGTGCGCGGCGCCGACGGCAATGTCGAACAGGTTGCAGCGCTGCTGGAAGTCGAGGCCTGACGTGGCTCTGGACACTTCCAGCACCGCCCCCGCCGAATCACCGGCGCCGGCCGTGGACAAGAAGACGCCGGCCGTTTTTCTCATCCACGGGCTGGGCGGCACGCAATACGATTTGGGCTCCATGCACAAGCGGCTGAAAAACGCCGGTTTTGTCACGCACTCCTTGACCCTGCCCGGCCACGGCACCACGCCCGAGGATTTGGTGAACGTGACCGCCGAACAATGGATGGATGCCGTCACCGCCAAGTACCACGAGGTAGCCGCGCAGCACGACAACTTCCACATCATGGGCATGTGCATGGGCGCGCTGCTGGCCACCGAGCTGGCCAAGCGGCAAAAGCACACGCGCGGCAAGCTGATCGCGCTGGCGCCGCCTATCTACATCGACGGCTGGGCCACCGCCTGGTACACCCCGCTGCGCCACCTGATGTACCACGTGCCCGGCGTTCCGGCACGCATGAAGGTCGAGGAAGAAGACCCTTTCGGCATCAAGAACGAACAGCTGCGCGCCATCGTCAAAGCCAAATTTGCGCGCGGTGAAGCCTTTCATTACCGCTGGGTACCGCTGGCCTGCGTGCGGCAGGTAGACCGGCTTCGCGGCTGGGTCATGACGGGCCTGAAAGACATGGCCAGCGAAACCCTGGTGATCCATGCACGCGAGGACGAACTCACCAGCCTGAGCTCGGCCAACTACCTGGTCGAGCAGATCGGCGGCGCCAAAGCCCGCATGGTGGTGCTGGAAAACAGCTATCACATGATCTGCGTCGACAACGACCGCGAACAGGTTGCCCGCAACGTGCTGGAGTTTTTCGGCGCCAGCAGCGCGGCCTCACTGGGCATGGCGGTAGACGATCCGAAGATGAGCCCCGAAGCACTGGCCGCCTTTGCGCAAACGCTGCGCACGGCGCTCGAAGCCGGCGACTTCACCGGCATCTTTGCCAGGGGCGCTTCGGACATGGCATGGTTCCAGCCCGGCGCCAACCGCGCCAGCGGCGTTTACCGCGGCAACAAGGGTCTGCAAGCCATGCTGCCGTGGGCCGCTGCAGTGCGGTTCACGGCATTCGGGCAGCCGGTGTTCAATGCTGGCGTGGCCGTGGTGCCTGCCACCCTGACGACCGGCGGCCTGATGTCGCAGGGTGTGCTGGCCTTTGCGGTGCGCTCGGGCCGGCTGCTCGATGCACGCTGGTTTCCCGACGACGTGGGGCTGGAAGACGCGCACTTTGGTGAACCGGTGGCCCCCGCCGGGCCCAGCGAAGCCGAGCGCGCTTTTGAAGCCGCCGGCATCGCGGTGAAGGCGCTGGCCAAGCCGCCCGACAACGAAGCCCTGCTGGGCCTCTATGCCCTGTACAAACAGGCAACGCTGGGCGACGCGACCGGCGAACGCCCCGGCATGATGGACGTGACCGGCCGCGCCAAATACGATGCATGGGCCCAGCGCAAGGGCATGACCCGCGAAGACGCGATGGCCGGCTACACAGCCCTGGTCGAAAAGCTCAGGTCCGCCTGAGCGTTACCCCTCGCAAGCCTAGTCCATCAGGTCGGCGGGTACCTTGCCGCCGTTGGCTGCCAGCTTGTTCATGACCTGCTTGTGCAGCCAGATGTTCATGGTCGCGCTGTCATTCATGTCGCCCGTGTAACCCAGCTCCTTCGCCAGCTCCTTGCGCTCACCCAGGCTGCTGTCCAGGTGCAGGAGCTTCATCAGGTCGACGATGGAAGTTTTCCAGTTGAGTTTTTCCGGGTTCTTGCTGGCCATGCCGTTGAGCAGGGCTTCGACATCGACCTGCTGCATGGGTGGCGCTGCAGGCGCCGGGGCAGGTGCTGTGTCAGCGGGGGCGGCAGCCACCGGCGGCGCTGCATCGGGCGTTTGCAGCGAGGGAAATATCTTGCCGAAAATTTTGCCGAGAATACTCATGGTGCGCCCCTGGGTGAAGTTTAAAAATCCAGCGTAACACCGGGATGTGACAGCTTTTGTCAGACGTCACGCCAATCGCAGCTTGGGCAACGCATCGCTCAACGGGCTGGCGCACTCACGCGTTTCAGGCCCGCTTCACCCGCTCGCGCCGCCGCATCGGGCTGCCACACCACCTGATCGTCTACCGCATACAGCCAGCACCTTGATTTCGCCCTCGCACACTGCTGGAAGGTCGTCGCGATCGCTTCGGGCTCGCCAGCGTTGAAGTACCAGCCGCCCTTTTCCGTCACGGCAAAGGCTTTGGGGGACGGCAAGGTACGGAAGTGGGCATAACGCGCCTTGCCGGCGTCGCTGAGCGGCACGGCCGCCGTGTCATCGGCCGCCGCAAAGCCGGAGGCAGGCGGCACCACGTAGTGATGCCCTTTGAAGCGCTGGGCGTGCGACAACAGCAAAGGCTGGCCCAATTGCGCCGAGAGAAACTCGAACATGCGCGCATGCGATGCTTCCCGCGCTGCGGGGTTGCCGCCCACCGTGGCCTTGCCGGTTTTGGTGTTGCCCAGGCCTTCCATTTGCTTGACAGGCCCGGGGCCGTCAAAGCCGTGGTAGCTGCCGGGGTAAACCGTCAGTTCCACCGGCGCATTGGCTTTGTTCTTTTGCAGGCGCCCATGCAGGGTGACGCATTCCGGGGCCAGTGTCCAGTCGTCAAGCTCGCCGATCATGATCAAAAGCGGCACATGGACTTCATAGTTCCACATCCTGTTGTTCAGCAGGCAGCCAGGGTAAAAAGCCACGGCGGCGCGCGGCTGCACCTTCTGTGCCTGCACGAATTTGTCTGTGGCGTCGATGGTGCTGAGCACTGTCTGCGCGCCATGCGACCAGCCCAGGACCACAATGCGCGAAGCATCCACGGACGGCTGCTTCACCAGCCAGTCGATGGCGGCGAACACGTCCTCGCGGCGGTCGCTTTCGTGAATGGTGCGAAGCTTGTTGGGCGTCTCGCAAATCGATTTCTGGCCACGCGGGGTGAAGCTGTCCAGCGCGAGGAAATGCATGCGCTCCGCGTTGAAGTACCCGCCATAGCGGAAGAGCCGCTCGGCAAAATTGCCTTTGCTGTCGAGCCCGCCGCCACAGCCATGCAGGCCGATGATGACGGGCCGCGGATCCTTGTCGCCGGTGTCGAACCAGTAGCCGGGAATCTGCAGCTTGCCGTCCTGCGACGGGATAAATACCGGGCCACTCGCATGCGACAGCTGTGCCAGCAGAAAGCCAAAAAGAAGAACAGGAAAATAACGAAGCCAGGTCATGGCAGTCCCCTCCTCTGCGTCTCTTTTACCGGACGCTCAGTTGTTTACGCCGCCCAAACCACCAGCCCGCTCCATGCCGTGGCCAGCACCACAATGCCGAACGCGATGCGGTACCAGGCAAACGGCACAAAGCTGTTGGTCGAGATGTAGCGCAGCAGCCAGCGCACGCAAAGCCAGGCGCTGAAAAACGAAAACACCAGGCCTACCGCAAACATGGGCATGTCGGCAGCAGACAGCAGCGCCCGCTCCTTGTACAGGCTGTAGGCGCCGGCGCCAATCAGCGTCGGCATGGCCAGGAAAAACGAGAAGTCGGTCGCGGCCTTGCGCGACAGCCCCAGCAGCATGCCGCCGATGATGGTCGCACCGCTTCGGCTGGTGCCGGGAATCATCGCCAGGCATTGCACCAGGCCGACCTTCACCGCGTCCATCACGGTCATGTCCTCCACCTCCTGGATGCGCGCAGCCGCGGTGTTCTTTTGCTGGCGCTTTTCGGCCCAGAGGATGATGAAGCCGCCGATGATGAAGGTGCTGGCCACCACCACCGGCGTGAAAAGATGGGCCTTGATGGCCTTGCCGAACAGCAGGCCCAGCACCACGGCGGGCACAAAGGCCACCAGCACATTCAGCACAAACTGTTGCGCCTGTTTCTCGGTCGGCAGGGCTACGGCTGTGGCGCGGATCTTCTGCCAGTACACGAGGATCACCGCAAAAATGGCGCCGGTCTGGATCGCGATGTCAAACACCTTGGCTTTTTCATCGTCAAATCCCAGCAGAGCGCCGGCCAATATCAGGTGCCCTGTCGAAGAGATCGGCAGGAATTCAGTCAGGCCCTCGACGATGCCCATGACGGCGGCTTTGATCAACAGTGCTATATCCACGCGGTCTCCAGAAAATGAAAGATTATGGCCCCCACGGTCGCGCACTTCGTGTCGCTCCCTGCCCCCCGAGGGGGCCGCTGCGCCTGCGGCCCGGCAAAGCCGGTTCCGCGGCCCCGGCTGGGTTCAAGAGCTCCCGGCGCGCAACCCGGATGGGGTATTTCACCAGTAGGGCCGCGGGAGTGGCTTTGCCAGACCGCAGGCGCCTGCTCCCTCGAGGGGGAACCAGCTACCGCAGTGAGTCTGGACAGGGGTGGCATTTCTGTGCACAATTTGTTACCCCTTCGCCAGTCGCCACAGCCATGCAACTGACACCGCTGATCGCCATTCATCTGTTTGCTGCCAGCACCGCCATCGTCATTGGGCCCGTCGCGCTGTGGGCGCGCAAAGGACGCGTGCAGCGGCCCAAGCTGCACCGGGCTTTTGGTTATGCTTTTGTGACGATGATGCTGGTCACCGCCGCGACGGCCGTTTTCATCCGCGACTATGACTACCCCAATATCGACGGCTACACACCCATCCACCTGCTGGTGCCCTTCACACTGCTCAGCCTGACCGGCGCATTCTGGCATTTGAGCCGCGGCAACATTGCGGGCCACCGCCGCGCCATGCAGTCCCTCTACATTGGCGCATGCCTTGTGGCAGGCGTGTTCACGCTGATGCCCGACCGCTACCTGGGCAAGATGCTGTGGATGCAGCTCGGCCTGCTGTGACTTTCCACATCGCCCGGAAAAGCCGCAGCATTTTTTGACGAGCCCGTGGCAGGACGGTCCGTGCACGGAGTCCGGTGAAAATCCCTCAGACGCACACAATGCCCCACCCGGGCGCCCAGAAAAAGAAGGAACACCCATGCACCGTTATGTCCTGAGTGGCCTGTTGCTGCTCGCCGCCACCTGCGTGCAGGCCGGCATGGGATTCACCGAACTGCCCGGCCTGCAGGACGATGACCCCATCAGCGTTTTTTACCCTTCCGCCGGTGAAGACCGGCAGGCCCAGTTCGGCTCCTATTCCCTCAAACTTGATCGCGGTGGCCAGCCGGTGCGCGGCAATACGCGCCTGGTGGTGATCTCGCACGGCTCGGGCGGCTCGCCCTGGACCTACACCGACCTGGCACGCCGCCTGGTCGAAGACGGCTTCGTGGTCGCGTTTCCCCGGCACCGCGGCGACAACGCCATGGACCCATCCACCCCCGGACCCGACAGCTGGAAGCTGCGGCCCGCCGAAGTGTCCCGCGCCATTGACGCGGTAGCGCATGACCAGCGCCTGGCACCGCTGCTGTCGCTGGACAAGGTCGGCATGTACGGCATGTCGGCCGGCGGACACACCGCCCTGACGCTCGCCGGCGGCCGCTGGTCCCCGGCGCTGCTGGCCCGGCATTGCGAGGCCAACATTGCCGAGGACTTTCACACCTGCGTCGGGCTGACCACCCGGCTCACGGGCGGCATGCTGGACGGCCTGAAAAAAACGGTGGCGCTGGCAGTGATTCGCCAAAGATTCAGCGACGCAGGCTGGCAAACCCACACCGATCCGCGCATTCGCGCAGTGGTTGCCGGCGTTCCGCTGGCCGCCGATTTCGACATGGCCTCGCTGGCCTCACCGCCCGTGCCGCTCGGGCTGGTCACCGCCCGGCAAGACCGCTGGCTGGTGCCCCGTTTTCACAGCGACGTGGTGCTTGCGGCCTGCAAGCGCTGCGAACACGTGGCCGACCTGCCCACCGGCGGCCACGGTGCGCTGCTGTCGCCGCCGCCACCGGCCGATGCCATGTCGGCCCTGGCCAAAGACCTGCTGCTGGACCCGCCCGGCTTTGACCGCAGCGAGCTTCCCGCGGTGGACCAGAAGATCAGCAGCTTCCTGCGCAGGCACCTGCTCCCTTAAATTCCCGGCAACGGGTTTGTGAGGCTGGCCACAGGCACGCCAGGCAGTCACGCATCGAAGTGAACCAAAAATGAGCCTTTCAGGTGCATTTTTGAGTCAAAAACGAACCAATAAGAACCATTAGTAAAACTTATATACTCGTACATTCATTCGCTGATGGGTGAACCCTACTACCGCTTCATGAAGGTGAAATATACATTCAGTTACACCAACATTACCACCAAGGTTCTCACGATGAACAGCTTCACCTCCCGCCGCAATACCCTGGTCGGCCTGACCGCCATTGCCGTAGCCGGCGCCCTGCTCTCGGGCTGTGACAACCCGCCAGACACCATCAAGATCGGCGTTGCCCAACCGCTGTCGGGGAACCTCGCCGCGCTCGGCCAGGACTTGCACAACGGCGTGAAGATGGCCGTGGACGAGATCAACAAGGAGGGCTTCCAGATCAAGGGCAAGACGGTCAAGATTGAAATCGTGGCCATGGACGACCGGTCTGATCCAAAAACC
Organism: Polaromonas sp. P3_B4; assembly: GCF_056402835.1. Lineage (NCBI taxonomy): Bacteria > Pseudomonadati > Pseudomonadota > Betaproteobacteria > Burkholderiales > Comamonadaceae > Polaromonas > Polaromonas sp. P3_B4. The sequence goes on along the minus strand of NZ_JBFUGQ010000001.1, from coordinate 555,067 downwards.
GGTGTGGAAGTCGCACAGCAGCTCGTCGACGCCGGCGTGGTCGCCGTGATCGGCAACCTCAATTCGGGCGTCAGCATCCCGGCCGCACCGGTCTATGCCGCCAAAAACATTCCCCAGCTGGCCATCTCGACCAACCCCAAGTTCACCGAGTTGGGCCTGGCCACCACCTTCCGCCTGGTGGCCAACGACAACCTGCAGGCCCGCGCGATCGGCTCCTTCGCCGCCAACCAGCTCAGTGCCAGCAAGTTCGCCATCGTCGATGACGGCACCACCTACGGCAAGGGCCTGGCCGCCGGTGCGGCCGTCGAGCTGAAGAAAGCCGGCAAGGCAGTAGTGGTCACCTATTCATCCGACGACAAGACCACCAAGTTTGACGAGCTGGCCGGCAAGATCAAGGACGGCAATGTCGAAGTGGTCGTGTCCACGCAAGGCGACTTCCAGATCCTCGCGCTGATTGATGCCCTCAAGAAGATCGACTACAACCAGCAGGTCAGCATCCTGGGCGGTGACACCATCAAGACGACCGACATGCTCAAGGGCAGCGACACAGTCAAGGGCATCTACGCCACTTCGCCCATCCTGGACGCCAAAGAGTTTGTCAACGGCAAGGCCTTCCTGAGCAAGTACCAGGACACCTTCAAAAGGGAGCCGGCTTACGGCGGCCACTACACCTACGACGCGATGTACATCCTGGCCGGCGCCATGCGGCGCGCCAACTCGGTCAAGCCCGAAAAAATCACCGAAACCCTGCGCACCTTTGACGGCTACGCGCCGATTACCGGCTCCATGAAGTGGGACTCGGTGGGCGAGCAGCGTTACGGCGTGGTCGGCGTTTATTCGATCCGCAAGGGTGTTTGGGACCTGCAGCTGCGCTCCGACCGCTGGTAGGCTAAGCTTTCGGTCGTCATGACCGAGCCCACCGCACTCCCTGGCGCATCTCCTGCCGCATCTCCCGGCGCGGCGCCTGCCCGCCACCACGCCACGCCCGCCGAAGTCCTGGACTTCTGGCTGGGCGACGGCGTCGAAAAAGACTGGCCCACGCAAGACCTTGGCAAACGCTGGTTTGGCGGCGGCGCCGAACTCGACGAAGACATCCGCACGCGCTTCGGCCATGCGGTCGAGGCAGCCGTGGACGGCGGCCTGCAAGGCTGGGCGCAACCGCCCCTTCACCGCCTGGCGCTGGTCATCCTTTTGGACCAGTTCACACGCAATGTCTTTCGCGGCTCCGGCAAGGCCTTTGCCGGCGACGCGCGGGCCCAGCAACTGGTGCTGGAGGCGCTGACCGCCCAAACCGACCTGCAGCTGCCCTGGGCCGGGCGCGTCTTTTTGTACATGCCGCTGATGCATGCCGAAAGCCTGGCGCTGCAAGATGAATGCGTGGCGCGCTTCACCCGGCTGGTGGACGACGCGCCCGATTCACTCAAGCAGCGCCTGCGCGGCAATCTTGACTTCGCCCACCAGCATCGGGACATCATCGCCCGCTTCGGACGCTTCCCCTACCGCAACGCGGCACTGGGGCGTACCGATACGCCCGAGGAAGCCGACTTTCTCCTCAAGGGTCCGCGCTTCGGGCAGTAAGGTTCCCCCCTGTCCAGGCTCACTTCGTGTAGCCCGTTCCCCCCTCAGGGGGCGGCGCCTGCGGCCCGGCAAAGCCGGTTCCGCGGCCCCCGCTGGTGAATACGCCGAAGAACCGGCTCTGCGGGAGTTATGCATCAAATCGGCCTCCAGCCCAAGTGGAACTTGCGAAAGCAGCTACTAATTTGATAGCAAGCAACAGTAGGCCTCATAACAGTAGGCCTCATCTTTCCTGCTTTTGAATCCATAGCCTCGGCTACGCCGTACTAGCAACGGGACGTCCCGCGCCACATCGCCAACAACAAGGGCGGACGTCCGGTACATGCCGGCCAGCCTGGCCGGTTCACAAAAACCCAGGAGTTCAAAAATGACTTTACGCACAGCCACCGCCTCAGCTTCAGTTCTGCTCGTGTCCCTGCTCGCCGCCTGCGGCAGCATGTCGCCCATGATGCCCACGTACTCGCAAGCCAGCCTGCCTGCCGCCGTGCAGGTACCGGCCGGCAACAAGGTCGCGATGGAGACCGTCGGCGTGGGCGACATCACCTACCAGTGCAACGCAAAAAAAGACATGGCCGGCCAGTTTGAATGGGTCTTTGTCGGCCCCGACGCGAAGCTCAATGACCGCAGCGGCAAGCAGGTCGGCAAATACTACGGCCCGCCGGCCACCTGGGAAAGCATGGACGGCTCCAAACTGACGGCAACACAAATCGCGGTCGCCCCCGGCGGCATGGGCAACATCCCTTTGCAGCTCGTCAAGGGCAACCCGGCCATGGGCAGCGGCGCCATGAGCGGCGTGACCTACATCCAGCGCGTGGACACCCAGGGCGGCGTTGCGCCCGCCATGCCCTGCGCCGCCGGCAACATGGGCGCCAAACAGGTCGTGAAGTACCAGGCCGGCTATATCTTCTACAAGGCGATGTAAGCGCCGGAAGGTGCAGGGAGGTTCGCACAGGCACCTCCCCCCGCCCGATACCTTTCACCCGCATCTCCCAGGGTGAGCCGCCAGCTCTGAAGTCAGGCGGGGCTGGTCTTACGCCCGCAGGCTTGCCGCAAGGCCGGCGCTGCGGGCTTTTTTGTGGGCAGTTGGCCTCCTCTTTGGCTGGTTGCGTGACCTGTCTTTTGACGTGCCGCCTGAGCTGTCGCGTTTGCCCGCAAACGGTCCGGCAAGGCGCTGGCAACGAGGCTGCGCGGCGTCCTACAGATGTTTACATTTCAGCGGGCTTTACTGGTTAGCGGGCAAAACAACAACCCGAGGAGCCTTCATGAAAAGCACACACAACACCTTTTGGGCCTATAGCAAGAGCGTTGCCGTCACGCTGGCCATGGTCACCGGCACTGCCGCACTGATCACCGCCTGCTCCGGCGTCGCGCCGCTTCCCAAGGAATACACGCAGGACCCGCTGGACGCATCGGTCAAGGTGCCGCCCGGGCATGTTGTGGCGCTTGAAACCACCGCCAGCGGCCTGCTTCATTACGAGTGCAAGGCCAACGCCGACACGGCCGGCACCATCGGCTGGGTTCTCGTGAGGCCCGAGGCCGACCTGCTGGACCGCACCGGCAAAACCGTCGCGAAATACTCCGGCCCGCCTGCCACCTGGACGCACGTCGACGGCTCCAGCGTCGTCGGCACACAGGTGGCACTGGCACCCCGCATAGGCGCCACCAATCTGCCGAACCAGCTTTCCACCGGTGCATCGGGCGCCACGCCTGGCGTCCTGCAAAACATCACCTACATCCAGCGCATCAAGACCAAGGGCGGCCAGGAGCTGGGCAAGGCCTGCACGCAAGCCGACCTCGGCGACAAGCTGACAACGTCTTACCAGGCCGACTATATTTTCTGGAAAGCCTCTTGAAGCAGAGCGGCAAACGGAACCCAAAAGCCCGCAGGCCTCTGGTTTGCGGGCTTTTTTTATGGCGTGGGCAGAATCAACATGCTATTGAATTTATAGCTGCTCGCGCTGATTTTTATTGGGCTGCAGCCATATTTGGCACTGATATGGAGCTGCATCACGACACCGGCATTAGCACCGGCATGGAATACCGGCTGGACGCTTCCAATGCGCCATCACCCCACCCAGTCAAACCTGCCGACCTTTGCCCGCATCCACTCCCTTCAGCGTCCTACAGCGGGCCTGGCGTATTGTGTTTTACTGTGCCTGAGACCATCGCCCCTCACCTGGAACCTGCCGTGAACACCAAAGCCCCTCGCGCTCCCTGCTTCGCCCTGCTGCGAAGCGTGCTCATGGTCACCGGCGCAGTGGGGGTGCTTGGCGCCTGCAGCGCGCGCCTGCCCAACCCCTACAACGCCCAGCAGACCCTGCCTGAAGCCATACGCGTGCCGGCGGGCCACAAGGCCGTGCTGGAAGCCCAGGGCAAGGGCGACCTCCTGTATGAATGCCAGGCCATCAAACGTGCGCCCTATGAATACGCCTGGCTGCTCCAGTCACCGGGGCTGCGGCTGCAGGACAGCAATGGCCAGACCGTCACGTACTACCCGGGCCTGCGCTCGCGCTGGGTGCACAGCGACGGCTCCAAAGTCACCGCGAAGGAGTTGGTAGAAGTGTCCTCTGACCGTAGCGGCCTTCCGCTGCAGCGGGCCATGGTGAGCCCTTCAGACACCCCGGGTGCGCTCGCCAGCATCAGCTACATCCAGAGCCGCAGAACCGCGGGCGGAGTGGTGGCGAGCCCGCCCTGCACATCCGCCAGCCTGGGCATGCGGGTGTCGGTGCCTTACGAGGCGGACTATGTTTTCTGGGGCCCGGCCGGCTGATTTTTCGGCGCCCGGCAAAAAGCCCGCTTGAAGCGGGCTTTTTGCTTTTTGCTGTTGCAAGGCGGCTAACCCTGGCGACTCCGGGTCAGACCGGGTTAGCCCGCAACGCAGGCTTAGCGCCTGTAATACCCCGGCCCATAACCCGGAGGGGGCGCCTGCACGTAGTAGCCTCCGTGGTGCCTGTGGCCGTGCCTGGGGCCGTAATACACCGGCTGCGGTGCGTAGTACACAGGCGCAGGCCTCACGTACACAGGACGCGGCTGGTAGTACACCGGCGCGGGCTGGTAATACACAGGTGCCGGCTGCACGTACACGGGCTGCTGGTACACCGGATAGGCGTTCGTTACGCCAACCTGCACACCCGGCACCCCGACGCCCACGGAAAAGGTCACGTTGTCGCGGGCCTGGGCAGCACCGGCAAAGCCGAAAGCGGCAAGTGCCAGTGCGGCTGCGGCGCCTGCCACGGCGACGGAGCGGTTTGCCTTGATTGCTGTCTTCATATGATCTCCTTAACAGGGCAGAAAATGCCCATGTGTTTATTAAACGCGCCACCCCCGTAACGGCGTACCGTACGCACAGTGAAGAGCGTAGCCAAACGTAACCCCCTAAAATCACTCAATGACCACCCCCGCCCCTGCCTCCGCGCCCGCCGACAAAGAAACCCACAAGCCCAGCAACTTCCTGCGCCAGATCATCGAAAAAGACCTGGCCGAAGGCACTTATGCCAGCCGCCGCTGGGGCGGCAGCCCCGGGGACGCCGCCCACCACGCTGGAGGCCAGCCCGACCCGGCCAAGGTGCGCCTGCGCTTTCCGCCCGAGCCCAACGGCTACTTACACGTGGGCCATGCCAAAAGCATTTGCCTGAACTTCGGCCTGGCGCGTGACTACGGCGGCGTGTGCCACCTGCGCTTTGATGACACCAACCCCGAAAAAGAAGACACCGAATACGTCGACAGCATCATCGAAGCCGTCAAGTGGCTGGGCTATGACTGGGCGCAGATCGGCAACGGCAAAGGGGGCGACAAGCCCTACCAGGCCAGCGACTACTTCGACTTCATGTACCGCGCAGCCGAGTATCTGATTGAAAGCGGCAACGCCTACGTTGACGAACAAACCGCCGAAGAAATGCGCCACAACCGCGGCGACTTCGGCCACCCCGGCACCAACAGCCCCTTCCGTGGCCGCACACCCGCCGAAAACCTGGCGCGCTTTCGCGAAATGCGAGACGGCAAGCTGCCCGACGGCGCCGCCGTGCTGCGCGCCAAGATCGACATGGCCTCGCCCAACATCAACATGCGCGACCCGGCCATTTACCGCATTCGCCGCGCCCACCACCACAACACGGGCGACAAATGGTGCATTTACCCCATGTACACCTTCGCCCACCCGGTCGAAGACGCGCTGGAGCAAATCACCCACAGCATCTGCACGCTGGAGTTTGAAGACCAGCGCCCGTTTTACGACTGGCTGCTAGACCGTCTGGCCGAAGGCAAACTCATTGCCACACCGCACCCGCGCCAGTACGAATTTGCGCGCCTGAACCTCACCTACGTGCTCACCAGCAAACGCAAGCTCGCCCAGCTGGTCACTGAAAAGCGCGTGAGCGGCTGGGACGACCCGCGCATGCCCACCATCGTCGGCCTGCGCCGCCGCGGCTACACACCCGAGTCGCTGCAACTGTTTGCCGAACGCATCGGCGTGACCAAGAGCGACAGCTGGATCGACTACAGCACGCTCGAAGGCTCGTTGCGCGATACGCTCGACCCGATTGCCCCGCGCGCCATGGCCGTGCTCGACCCGGTCAAGCTCGTGCTCACGAACTGGGACGAAGTCATGGGCGCAGGAAAGCTTGACGACTGCAGCGCGCCCGTGCATCCGCACCACGAAGAGATGGGCAAGCGCCAATTCAAGATCGGCAAGGAAGTCTGGATTGAACGCACCGACTACGAAGAAACCCCACCCAAAGGTTTCTTCCGCCTGTTCCCGCCGCACATCAACGCGAGCAAGCAAGCCATTGCCGGCAGCAAGGTCCGCCTCAAATACGGCCATGTCATCGAATGCACAGGCGCGGTGAAAGATGCCAACGGCAAGGTCACCGAAGTGCATGCCACCCTGATCCCCGACACCAAGAGCGGCACCCCCGGCTCCGACGCCATCAAGGTCAAGGGCGTGATCACCTGGGTGGGCGTGAACGACGCGGTGCAGGCCGAAGTGCGCCTTTATGACCGCCTCTTCACCACCGAACACCCCGGCACCGGCGACAAGGATTTCCACGATGAGTTGAATCCCGACAGCCTCAAGGCAGTGACTGCCTACGTTGAGCCGTCATTGACCAATGTGCCTGCCGGCACGAGGTTTCAGTTTGAGCGGCATGGGTACTTTGTGACGGACTCAAAGGATCATCAGATTGGAGGAGAGGGTAAATCCGTCTTCAATCGAGTGACGGGTATGAAAGACTCTTTCACAAAATAGCGTTTCAGGGTTGCGGTTCTTGGTGAATTCCAAATGTTTTCCCGCTAGTGACGAGACCTCAACTCGCGCTGCAGCTTCCGATTTGGGGAGAAATCGATGAGTACAGACAAGAACGACAAGAGCTTTGCCAAACTAACAGCACTCAGGTTGCGCGACTTTCGCGCATTTGGAGAGCTAGACATTAAGTTGGCACCAATCACTCTCTTAACCGGAGCTAACAGCTCTGGTAAAAGTAGCGTCTTGTCCGCCGTAGCTTCCATTCTCCAAACTAGGGCAGGAAGCACATTTCCGTTTGATCTAACACCAAACGGTGTTAATTGTTCGCTTGGTGGATTCAAAGATATTGTTCACGGCGGCAACTCTCGTTCCCAGTTTGGAATCGGAGTCACTATAGAAAAAGGCGAAGCAACAGCGGAACTTGACGGCACATATCGATACTCCCCGGTTGGGGACCACATTCTTCCCGCAGGATTAGCTTTCAAGTCAGGGAAAACTAGTCTCGAAATTGAATGGGACAAACAGAGCAAGAAGTACAAAGCAAGATATCAGTCGTCGTTTCTATCAGATTCAAACCAAACATCCGCCATGTTTGAAGCCATAAAGGCTTTTGAAGAAATTATGGCCAAAGGAGAGAAACCGACAGCTAGTAGAACGAATGCACAAAAACCAAATGCGGAGGAGTTTTATCGTCAATCAATCAAAAGTGCACAAGAGCGACAGGGGAAATGGTTTGATCTAAAAACGAAAAAAGCAAATGAACTCAAAACCGAAATTGGTGATGAGCTAGGTACAAAGCCGATCATCGATTTATTAATGGTAGTCGCCCGAGATCTTTGGTCACAGTTTACTTACGTGGGGCCAGTTCGTGCGTATCCGGAGCGTCACTATGCCGTAGTCGAGCGGGGCAATCTGATTGACCCAAGAGGTGACTTGTCAATGTTGGAGCTTGCAAAATGGCGGAGATCCTATCCGCGTCTATTTAGGCAAGTCGTGCAGCTGCTTACCGACCTCCAACTGGCCGACACCTTACGCCCGGCAGCGTCCAACGATGACGTCCTACGCATGTTAGTCAAACCCAAGGGACATAAAAGATTCATTAACTATGCGGATACCGGTTTTGGCATTTCGCAAATCCTCCCAATCCTAATTAAGGATGTTGGCTTGAGAGCCCATGGAACACTGCTCATAAATCAACCGGAAGTTCATCTACACCCGTCGGCACAAGCCCAGCTCGCCAATCACTTTGTAAATCGCTTGACCAATCGAAGGTATGTCATTGAGACACACAGTGAGTACCTGATAAATCGCTTACGCCTGTTAGTTGCTGAAGGCGTGATAGAGCCCTCTGACATTGCAATTTATTTTTTCGACTTGAATAAGAATGGACAAGCAAAAGCTCACCCAATAACAATACTGCCAACTGGAAATTTGCAAGGCGCTCCGAAAGCCTTCTTCAGCACCTACAGCGCAGATGCCATGAGCTTGGTTTCAGCGGGATTTAATTCTTCAGTCTGAATGTCGGATGTAGGAGGAGGATGAAATGGACATCGTCGTTGATTCTTGTGTTATGCGCCTCTACAACTCACCAGGGGATCCAAATCTTAAATATTTTTTTGCTTGGTTGAAAGATGACGGTACGCTTTGTCTTAGCAATCCCATGCTGAGTGAATATCAACGGCATGGCAATCCGTTGATAGCGAGCCTACTCAACTATCTTGGAGCTCAGAACCGACTTATTCACGTGAGTAACGCAACCATCAAAAGTTTTACTAGCGACAGGGGTTATGCGTACATCTGCAATGCAGCAGATATTCCACACGCACGACTTACGTTTGTTAGTACCAGAAAAAAACTAGTGTCCTTTGACAACAATCTAAGAACTTCAGTATCGAAATTCAAAAAAATCAACGGAATCAAGCCCACAGCAACAAAAGTTCCAGACGCTGCTTTTTTGGCCTAGAAAGTAAAAGTAACGGCAGTTTGGTTTCAGGTGAATTGGTTCGAGTGTGATCGCGTTTCTCTCTGACGTCTTCAATCCTTTCGACCGCTTCGTCAGTCACCTCAACGCACTTTACTGTCGCCCCAACAGATTTTTCGAGTGTCGCGCTTTCTCAGACTGCTGCGGATCGAACTGCCACGGCACTTCTCGCTCCATTTAGATTAACCTGCATCGATCAGAACTTGCAGATGTTCTCATGCCCTCCCTCAACTTCAGCCCCGCCGCAGACCGCAACAAGCAGCCCATACTCGATGTCTTGCGAGAGATCTTGCCCACGCGTGGCAACGCGCTGGAGATCGCATCCGGCACAGGCCAACACGTCACCTGGTTCGCCGCAGTGCTTCCGCAATGGACATGGCAGCCTACCGATGCGATGCCTGTTGCGATGGATTCCATCTCTGCCCGAATCACCGAACAGGGATTGGGCAGTGTCCGCCCTCCCCTCGTACTCGACGTGATGGCGCCCGAGTGGTTGCCGGGTGATGCGCAGTTTGATTTGATCTACTGCGCCAACATGCTGCACATCTCGCCCTGGGCGACCTGCGCGGCGCTGATGCAAGGCAGTGCACGCCACTTGGCGCAGGGTGGCGTGCTGGTGACTTACGGGCCGTATCTGGAAGACGGCGTGCCTACGTCGGAAGGCAACCTCAACTTCGACCAAAGCCTGCGGACGCAAGACCCCACATGGGGCATAAGACGAAGGGAAGATGTAGAGCAGGAAGCCGAGCGCGCCGGCCTGCAGCTGCAAGCCCGGCACGCCATGCCGGCTAACAACCTGCTGCTGGTCTGGGCCAAATCACAGCAGTCGGCAAAACATTAGCTGCGCACTCGTCGGCAGCAAGCTGAGCCCGCTATTCTTTCTATAGCTGCTCGCGCTTTCTCATCAAGGGCTACAGCATCATTTTCAATAAATTCTCGTTCTAACCCGGTTAGCGTGGCGATCAGCGGCTTTTCTCAACCGGGTTGGCGGTCAGCCAGTTAGCCGGATAGGCCCGCATGAACTCCTTGGCTTTTTCCGTGCGGGCGCTGAGCCAGGCATCGTAGGCGCCCTCGTTCAGAATCGCCAGCATGCGTTTTTCGTTGCCGGGCTGCTGGTACCGGCTCATCAGGGCGTGGCTGTTGGCATTCACTGTGAGGAGTGCGTAGCTGACGATGACTTCGCCATCCGCGCCTGTCCAGCTCTCCCACAGGCCCGCCACACCCAGGGGTTGGCCATCTACCCGGGCAATGCGGGTGGGCACGGCCTTGCCGCTGCGCCAATCGTCTTCCATAAACGCCATCATCGGCACGATGCAGCGCTGCCCGGCCAGCCAGGCATCGCGGAAGTTGCTGGACGTGGTGACGGTTTCCGCGCGGGCATTGACCAGCTTGGTCGAACGCAGTTTGGCGTCAGACGCCGACTTGACCCAGCGCGGCACCAGGCCAAACTGCCCGGTCACCAGCTCATGCGAAAGCAGCGCACGCGCGGGCTGTTCAGCGCCTGTGGGCTCGTCAACCTCTTCGGCTTCCTCAGTTTCTTCGGCTTCATCGACTTTTATCGCGCGGATAAAAACACCCGGCTTGCGCGGCCACACATTGCGTTCCACGGGCGAAGCCGGGGCGGCCACCCCGAAGACATCGGTATAAAGCGTGGCGGTTTTGATGCTCTCGTATTGGGTACTCATGCGGCGATGCTATCCCAGTGGCGCTACCAGGGCATGGTCCAATGACACCCATGCCCAGCCCCAGCTTCCCCCCGCCCACCGCAACCGGCATGCCGCCGCGCCTGATCTGCTTCAACAAACCCTACGGCGTGCTGAGCCAGTTCACGCCTGAGGGCCGCTGGCGCGGGCTGAAAGACTTCATTGCAGTGCCCGAGGTGTATGTGGCCGGCCGGCTGGATGCAGACAGTGAAGGCCTGCTCCTGCTGACGAGCGATGGCGCGCTGCAGGCGCGCATCAGTGACCCGCGCTTCAAGATGGAAAAAATCTACTGGGTGCAGGTTGAAGGCGTACCCGACGAAGCTGCGGTGGATGCATTGCGCCAGGGCGTGCAGCTCAACGACGGCATGACGCGCCCCGCCAACGCGCGGCTGATCGACACACCGCCGGGCCTGTGGGAGCGCGAGCCGCCCGTGCGCGTGCGCAAGGCCATACCCACGACGTGGCTGGAACTGGGCATTCGCGAAGGGCGCAACCGGCAGGTGCGGCGCATGACGGCTGCCGTGGGCTTTCCAACTTTGCGACTGATTCGCGCTTCCATCGGCCCCTATGCGCTGCAGGGCCTGGCGCAGGGCCTCTGGCGTGAGGCGCAAGAGCAAGCGGAATAGAAGGCGGAATGGGGCAACACGCCGCAGAAGTTACTGCCGCAGGATCTTCTCCATCGCCTTTCCTTTGGCAAGCTCATCAATCAGCTTGTCCAGCCAGCGAATCTTCTGCATCAGTGGGTCTTCGACCTCTTCTACGCGAACACCGCAGACCACACCTTTGATCAGTGAGACATTCGGATGCATGGCTGGGGCCTGGGCGAAGAAAGTTTCGAAATCGTTTTGCTGTCTGATTTGTTTGTCCAGCCCCTTTTGGTCATAACCGGTCAGCCAGCAGATGATCTGATCGACTTCTTCTTTGGTGCGGCCTTTGCGTTCGGCTTTTTGAACCAACATCGGGTAGACCTTGGCAAAAGCCATCGTGAAAATCTTGTGCTGGGGCATCGTCATTCCTTCTGCAAAGCGGCTATGCCTCTGCCTCGAGCGCGGCCTTCAACCGGCCCAGTGCCTGGTCCCACTGCTGGGCAATCAAATCCAGTGAGCGGCGGGCTTCGTCGAGCTGCTGTGGGTCAAACTGCCACAGACGCTCTCGCCCTACTTTGACGTGATGCACCAGCCCCGCGTCGGCCAGCACATGCAGGTGCTTGGTCACGGCCTGGCGGGTGATGTCGGTAGTGGAGGTGAGCTGGGCAATTGACACGGCGCCGCCCACGCAGAGCACGGCCACCAGCCGCAGGCGGGTTTCGTCGCCCAGGGCGGCGAAGACGCCTGCGGGGCCGGGCTGGGGGGTCAAGACTTCAGAGGTTTTAGTGCGAGGTGACATATTTCTGGATATTGTCCAACTGGCCTTCCCAGCCGCCGGTGTTCATCCGAATGGCCTCTGCGCGGCGTGCTACGGGGATTTTGTCAAAGCCTGATTCCACCACGCTGAGCAGGGTGCCCTTGCCCGTGTCTTTGAGGGTGAACTCGACCAGCGTGGTGGGCTCTTTCGAATAGTCGATGGCCGGGTCTACCGCGTAGGGGTGCCAGCGGTAAGAGAACAGCTTTTCGGGCTCTATCCGCTCAATGAGCACGTCAAACAGCACATGCTCATAGCCCGGAATGGTGATGTGGCCCTGCACCTGCTGGCCGGCAATAAAGTTTTTGCCCTTGAGCGCCACGCCGAACCAGCCGCCAAATTCTTCGGCGTTCACCAGCGCGCGCCAGACCCGTGACACGGGGGCGTTGATCAAGGTGCTGCGTTCGATGCGGTCTGTGGATGAAGACGATGTCGTTGATGAAGTCATATGCAATCTCCTGGTTGCATTAATTATGCGCAAGCCAATTCAAAACCGCAACAAAATGGTTGCATTAATTTGCAACCATTTTTATCGCCGGCGATAAATTGCAACCGGATGGTGAAAACTGCACGCTAAATACTTAACCAGCGCGTGAGAGCGCTACAGGCCTCAAAGTGGTTCGCCGATCGGGACTCCCCAAGGACGCGTGAAAGTGGCCCTGGAGCCCAGCTATTTGGCCGATGGTTTGTTCAGCGTCGCGGCTTCGCGTATCAATGCCTTCAGCGCTTTCTCATCGATCTTGTCGCCCTCATGAAAGTCAATGGCGCGGCGGGTGTTGCCTTCGAGGCTGGAGTTGAAAAGGCCTGAAGGGTCTTCCATCTTTGCGCCTTTGGGGAAGGTCAGCTTCACGGCCTTCTTGTAGGTCTCGCCGGTGCAGAGGATGCCGTCTTTAGACCACACGGGAACGCTCCACTTCCATTCCTCGACCACATTGGGAACTGCCTGCGTGACGATGGCCCGGACGCGGGCGAGCGTGTTGCCGCGCCAGTCATCGAGGCCTTTGATCTTTGCGTCTATCAACTCAGAAGCTGAGCCTGATTCTTTTGCTTCAGCCGGCGCACTTTTGGTTTTGTTCATGTTGTTGCTCCATTCATCATGTCTGGTGCTTGCTCACATCTTTTCGCCGGGCAACTGGCTGGCCTGTTTCACCCAGTCGGTGAGCTGCGCTTCGTCGAAGGGGTCGTCTTCACGGATGTCGAGGTAGCGCGTGTCTTGGCTCTTGGACTCACCAGGCGGAACAGGACGCAACGACGTGCCGCGAAAGAAAGCCACCTTGACGTACTTCGTGAAGCAATGGACGCTGAGGAACCAGCCTTGGCCTTCGCCCTTCGCGCCGCCTTCCATACCATACAGGGGCGAGTTCCATTTGACGGCCTTGTGCACACCGGGAATGGTGCGCACGATGAGCGCGTCAAGGCGTTGCCCGATGTCGCGCTTCCAGCCCGGCATGGCCGCGATGTAAGCCTGCACGGGCGCGTCGCCCTCGCCTTTGGGTATCTGCGGGTTGCCGCCTGCGAGCAGGGCCGGCTTGCCTGCCTTTGCCGGCACCCTGCTCGCATCGGGCTTCTTTTTGGCCATTGCATTCATCTCAATGCCTCGCGTTGAAGACCTGGGCAGTCAACCTGCCCGCGCCAGAACCTCTTCCAGCTTGGCAAAGAACTGTGGCCAGCCGTGCTTGGCGCCCTGGTAGGCCTGCTCCTGGTCCAGCCGGAAGCCTGACTGTTCCATGCGCAGGTGTGTGCCCGTGCCTGTGGGGGTAAGCGTCCAGGTGACGACGCTTTCAAGGCCATAGGCGGCCCAGGTGTAAGACAGCGTTTTGTCGGGCTCGATGGCCAGAACCTGGCATTCGACAGCGCCCCAGTCTGCGCGCAGGCTGAAACGCTGGTCCATGACGGGCTTGAAGTCGTTCTTCATGAGCCACTCTTCGATCAGGTGCGGCTGCGTGAGGGCGCGCCAGATTTTTTCGGGCGGGTAAGGGATCTCGCGCTCGACGACGACGGCGCGTGTTTCAGTGGAGGCCGTAGTGGTGTCAAGGGTTGTGGTGTTGCTCATTGGTCCATCCTTTTCAAAAGTGATTCGAGATGATCGATGCGGTCGTTCCAGAAGGCGCCATAAAAACTCACCCAGTCGCGCAGGACTGAAAGCGCCAGCGGCTGGGCGCTGTAATGCGTTTCGCGGCCCTCGCGCCTGTCGTCCACCAGCCTTGCCTGCTTCAGGATGCGCAGGTGCTTGGACACCGCCGGCTGCGACACGCCTGCGCGGTCCGTCAGCGCACGCACGGTTTGCGCCCCGTCCTGGGCCAGGCGCTCAAAAATCGCCCGGCGTGTCGGGTCGGCCAGGGCTTTGAAAACTTCGTTGGCGACCTCGTTGGAAACTGTTTGCATGCCGAAATCATAACCATATGGTTATTGGTCTGTCAACCCACCCTGCATCCAGAAAGTGAAAGCCCCGGGGATTCAGCCCCGTCAGCCTCAGCGTGACCTGAGCGTGACAACCCGTTGCCATCATGGAAGGCAGTTCATGAACGCCGCCATTCAACAATGCCGCCTTTCTCTGACAGACAAACGCTTGCGATGCGTGCCAAATGGTTTCAAGCGCCGCCGTCCGGGGGCGCATAACGACCCCTGCCAGGAGATAGCCATGCCCCAGTTCGCCATGATTACCGGTGACGTGACTTACACACCGGGTGACGGTACGCCCATCGAGATCCCGCGTGTGCGTGTGGAAGTTGCGCTGGAGCCGGACAGCGCCACGCTCAGCTGGGACGCCGGCGACGGTGTTGCCGCCGTCACGGCGATTCCGCGCATCCAGTTTGACGACTACGTGAGCAAAGGAAAAATCACGCTCACGCAGTAAGCGCCGCGGCGCCGCAATAATCGACTCCATGCCCGTCAGCACCTCACGCTCCACTTTCCTGCCTTTCTTGCCATCGTTGCAGCCCTCCCCGCCCACCCGCCGCTCAGTGCTGCTGGCGGGCGCAAGCCTGCTGGCCTTGCCTGCCTCATGCCTTGCCGCGGCGCCTGCGCCCTCGGGCGCCTGGCCCACCGCGTCGCAGGTTCCCGGCGGCATTGCCCGGCTGCCACTGGGCCCGGCGGCGGTGCGGCCCGTGGCGCAGGCAGGCGGTGTGCCCTTGCTGGTGCTGGGTGACCCTGCGGGGTGGACGGCGCTGGTAGGCATTGCGCTGTCTGCAGAGCCCGGCGAGGCGACCATCTCGGTGCTGGCCCCTGACGGCAGCCAGCAGCAGCTTGCCTACACCGTGGCGCCCAAGCACTACCTTGAGCAGCGCCTCAAGGTAGCGCCCGGCACGGTAGATTTGTCGCCCGAAGACCAGGCGCGCTACGAACGCGAGCGCGCGCACCAGGAAGTGGTCATGGCCACCTTCAGCGAGCCTTTGCCGCAAACGCCGCTGCGCATGCAGGTGCCGGTGCCGGGCCGCCGCTCCAGCTCGTTCGGGCTGCGGCGCGTCTTTAACGGGCAGTCGCGCAACCCGCACAGCGGCATGGACATCGCCGCCGCCACGGGCACGCCGGTGGTGGCGCCGCTGCCCGCCCGCGTCATTGACACGGGCGACTACTTCTTCAACGGCAACACGGTGTGGCTGGACCACGGCGGCGGCTTGCTGAGCATGATGTGCCACCTGAGTGCGATTGGCGTGGCCGTTGGCGACACACTGAAGACAGGCGAGCGCCTGGGTGCCGTGGGCGCCACAGGCCGCGTCACGGGGCCGCACCTGCATTGGGGGGTGATGCTGAACCGCGCGATGGTGGACCCGGCGCTGTTTCTGGGGGCCCGGGCAGGCGGCGAGTAACTGTGAGCAGTGGCGAGTAGCGGCAGGCTAATTAATGGAAAAAGTGGCCAAAACCCAATAGGGCCTTGCGAAAGCAGCTATTAAAAGCATAGCGCCTGCCCGGCAGAAACAGGCTGCAACTGAATCTGGACCGGCCCCTCTAGCCCGGTAGGTCGCACTCACTAGGGAAAACATTGATGATGAATCATTGTTCAACCCCTTTGAAGGAAACACCATGACCGCCAAAAACCTGTCTACCGTTGCAACCGACCTCATCGAGTCTTCCGGCAACACCGCCCGCCACGTGATCAACGCCTACCGTGCCGGCGGCGAGCGCGCAGTCATCCTGCTGGAGCAGCGCTGGAACCGCGCCCTGAAACAGTCGCGCACCGAACTGACAGCCGAAACGGCCAAAAACGCCACGGCAGCACAACTGGCCTTCAGCGTGTATTACACCAAGGGCCTGATGCTGACGACCAACGGCGCACAGCAAGTGGTGAGCCAGCTGGTCAAGGTTCTGGAGAGCGGCGTGGAGCGTGCTGCCGCCAATGCCAGCCTGTTTGAAGAAAAAACCGGCGTGACCACCCTGAACACGCTGGCCCAGGCCACCGCACCGGGCGCCCTGGCACTGAGCAAACTCGCCGCGCAGATCGAGCAGAAGACCGCCCAGCTCGCCAGCAAAATTGCCGGCGACCAGGCCAGCACCGCCAAGCGCAAAACGGCTTTCAGCCAGCGCCGCACCGCCAAGGCTGCCTGAGAATTTCTGAATAAAAGAGGGCCGTAGCCCTTTACCGACGGGCGCAAGCAGCTATCAAATCAGTAGCGTACTGAAGTAGCGCATTTGATCCCAAAGAAAAAGCCGCCCTTGCAGGCGGCTTTTTCATGCGCGGAATTTGCCGGCTACTGGCAACTGACTACTGGCCCAGATAGATCTGAAAAATAATGCCGGTGTTGTTGGCGACCAGCACATAGTCACCGCCGGTTTGCACCCAGTGATAGCCGGGAGGCGGCGCGCTCAGCCGGTGGCCGCGCCAGTCGTCTACCCAATAGCCCCGGTCGCGGTATTGCGCCGGCAAGCGGCCGCCGCGGTAGAAGTTGTGATCGGGGCCCGCACCACGCCCGCCGGCCTGGGAATGCGGCGGCGGGCCGGCATGGTGGTGTTTGGCTTTTTTGTGGCCATGGCCGCGGCCGTGGTCGTCATCCTTCCCCTTGGCCATTGCCAGCCCGCTGAAAGCGAGGGACGCTACCGCCAGGGCGGTCATCAAGGTTCTGGTTTTCATGTGGATCCTTCTCTTTGTAGTGAAACTTGATTGTTCGCCCCCAAGAAGCCGGCACGCGTAGGAAAAGCGCCTGTTCACCGCGCTTTACCCGGCGTTTGCACGGATTTAACGCCGCCACCCGGCCAGGCGACCTCCGCCGGGGCAGGGCCGCCACCGCCGCCGCGCTTGAAATGCCGGCCACGGCCCCCAGCTGCGCCTGATGACCGACCCTCTCCACATCGTCTGCCCGCACTGCCACACCACCAACCGCGTACGCGCCGACCAGCTGGGCAGCGAGCCAACTTGCGGCAGCTGCAAGAAGGCGCTGTTTACCGCGCATTCCACCGCGCTGGACGAAGCCGCGTTTGACAAACACGTCAGCCGCAACCAGATCCCGGTGCTGGTGGACTTCTGGGCGCCGTGGTGCGGGCCGTGCCGGCAAATGGCGCCGGCCTACGAGCAGGCGGCTGCACAGCTGGAGCCGCAGGTGCGCGTAGCCAAGGTCGACACCGAAGCGGTGCCCAACCTGGGCGCACGCTTCAATATCCGCAGCATTCCCACGCTGGCGTTGTTCAAGGGCGGCCGCGAAGTGGCGCGCCAGGCCGGCGCCATGGGCGCGGCCGACATCGTGCGCTGGGTGCAGGGTAATTTACGCTGAGACCATCGGCCGGCGCTATGCTTTTCATAGCTGCTTGCGCCCGACTGTATTAGCCTGCTGGAACTTTTTTCAATAATTTTTCTGCGCGCCCGCGCCGGGGCGCGTTCACTGCGCTCAATCAGTCGAGCGCGGCGTCCGCCACCAGGTAGCGCCTCACCAGGTCAAAAAAGCGGTCGTAAAAGTCATCGGCGGTGATGGTTTCACTGCCCACCTTGACCATGGACTCATTGCTCGACGTGAAGGGCAGCGAGACGGAGCCAATGGCGCCCACACCCAGGCTGGCGGAGTTGTTGGTCTTTTTCATGGCGTAGCTGTCCTGCAGGGCCGTGACAAAACCCAGGCTCACTTTTCCATCGGGCGTGTCGGGGGCGCACACCACACGAACCACCATTTGCAGGTGCGCCTCGGGCTCGGGCTGGAAGGCTTTTTGCCCTTCCACCAGTTCGGCGCTGGCCATGTTGATGATGTAGCCCTGGCTCAGCAGTGCACGCCGCGAGGCCTCGCAGGTCCGTGCAGGGGTGGCGTCAAACAGGCGCGAATACGTCTGGGTGGAGGCAAACTTTTCCTGCAGCGGAAATGCCTTGGCGCCGGTGACGCAGCCTGTCAGCAGGGGCGAAAGGCCGCATGCTGCCAGCAGCACGGCGGGGAGTCGGCAGGATTTCCAGAGTTGCATCAAAAGGGAAGTTTCCACAAGGATAAGAGGTGTCTCATGCACAAGGTGTCACCATACCTCCAATACCTCCGCTAGAAGCGCCAGCTCACGCACCGGGTGCGTCGCAGTTGTTGCAAATCGTTCGCGAGGCCAGCTGGCCGGCCGAAAAACCGGCTCGCTAGTTCGGTTCGCTACGCCGGCCCGCTATTTCTGGTCCGCGCCTGCGGACCAGAAGACGGCGCTCCATTCCAGCGGGTTAAAGCTCCGGTCGCGGTTGTATTCGAGCGTGCCGTTGGGCAAGGTCCAGCGCAGAACCGGACCGCCCATCCGCGAAACAATGCCTGCGCGTTCCGCTTTTCCGTACTGCCCTACCAGGCGATCAAGCCACCTGCCGTGCACCCACCAGGGAACATGCACCACCGTGGAAGTCAGGCGGCCCTTGCTGAAAAAAGCCACGAGCATCATTGCGGGTTCCCCATCGGCTTTGTCCACAGCCGCATGGCAAAGCCGGTCGGTCCCGGCAGGCCCGCCCTGCTGGTTGGAGCAGCTCAGGAACACTTCTCCAAAATGCTTGCGCACAGCGGCTTCGTCCATCTGGCCGGAGAGCTGGGCGTAGCGCATCGTCACCGCGGGTGATTCGACGCGCAGGTAGCCGTAATAGACCTCCAGGCGGTCACGGTTCAAAACCCCTACGACGGCGACCAGACACACCAACACCGCCAATACCGCCAGCACGCCCCACTTGATCCACTTTCCGGTCACCGCATTCATGATTTAACCCTTGTTGCACCTCTGCTCCAGCCCCGAAGCATATCCGGCATCGCGGCCGGCGCCCGTGGCACAAACGACACGGCAACCGGGCTCACAGGCTCATAATTGGCCCGCCGCTCTGAAGCAGAATCCGATTTGAAGACACCCGCATCACATCCATGACCCAAAGCCCGCACCGCCGCCCGAATTCCGGCTTTGTCAGCCTGCGCTTTGTACTGGTGGCCTGTGCGCTGCTGGCGGGGTTGCACTGGTGGTTTTCACCCAACACCTTCCGCGCGGCCGGTGTGGGCAACGACCTTGCCTGTCCGCTGCCGCCGCAGGTCAGCACCGGCGACGAGCCGCTGCAAACCGGTGTGCCGGGCGACATGGCGCCTTTCGTGCTGAAAGCCGCGACCCTGACGCCGCTGGCGGGCTTTAGCGTGGACGCGCGGGTGCTGTCGCGCGAAGACTACCGGATGGGCAACGAGGCCACGCTGTCGCCCACCGACCTGGCTTTAGGCTGGCAGCGCATGGCCGACGACAAGGTGTTGTCGCAGCTGATGATCAGCCAGTCGTCACGCTGGTACTACTACCGGTGGGACAACGAACCACCACTGCCGCCACCGGAAATTGCACGTAGCAGCGCCAACATGCACCTGATCCCGGCCACGGACGCGGTTGCCAAAGCACTGACCCGCGTGAAGCGCAACGACCGCGTGCGCATCGACGGCTGGCTGGTGGAAGCGCAGAAACCCGACGGCTGGCGCTGGCGAAGCTCCACCGTGCGGGAAGACACCGGAGCCAGCTCGTGCGAGGTGGTCTACGTGTGTTCCATCAGCCGGCTGTAGCAAACGCCTGCCTTGTCCCGGCGGCTCAAGCCACCGCCCGGCCATTGATCTGCCCGGTGGGTACCTGGTAGTTGCGTTCGTCAAACAAGTCGATGCCGCATTTCAGCGATTCCGCCCAGTCAAAAAACTGGCCGATGGCCGGGCCTTTTAGCGGCGCGCCGTGCTGGGGCACCAGCATGGAAATATCCAGCCGGCGCGCCATGGCCACCCACAGGCGCAGGACCTTGTTCGACACCATGTAGCGTTTGTGAAAACCCTCCATCAACGGCAGATGGGGCTTCAGGTCGGTGACGGGCACCTGCGCCGTTCGGCCGGACATCATCGACACACCCAAGTCACCGGTGAACAGGATGCGGCTGATGGGATCGTAAAAATGGAAGTTGCCTTCCGAGTGCAGGAAGTGCGCGGGCAGCAGCCACAGCTCGCTCTGCCCCAGCGGCAACCGCCCGCCGCTGTCGGGCACGCCGACCAGGCGCTGCTCGGTCTTGCCGACCTTGGTGAAGTGCGGCACAAAACGCTCCCACACACGCGAGATCACCAGTTGCGCCGGAGTGGACGTGAGCCAGCGGTCCAGCGAGGCAATGATGTCGGGGTCGGCGTGGGAGGCGATGATGTAAGAC
The DNA here is from genome assembly GCF_056402835.1 of Polaromonas sp. P3_B4. Taxonomy (NCBI): domain Bacteria; kingdom Pseudomonadati; phylum Pseudomonadota; class Betaproteobacteria; order Burkholderiales; family Comamonadaceae; genus Polaromonas; species Polaromonas sp. P3_B4. The sequence goes on along the minus strand of NZ_JBFUGQ010000001.1, from coordinate 534,593 downwards.
AGTTTTTGCGGGCTGAAGTGGCGCGACATGCCCAGGAACAGTTCGTTGAACGCCAGGTTGCCGCCCGGGTCAATCACGGCGCCGGTGCCGTTGTCGACAATCAGGAACTGGTTGGACTGGACGGCTTGCCCGTCTTCTTCGATCAGGTCGGTGAACATCAGGCAGGCATGCCTGTCGTCACGGTAAAGCTCTATGGGCATGGCTGAATGCGTGCGGCGACGCAGAAAAAAAAGCAACTTTATAAGCGGCCTGCTGCTCGCGTATTGATGCAGATCAATGACACGCCTGAAGCGCGCGCCGCCACCCACACCGGCGCAACACGAGCAATGCCGCAGGCAAAAAAAAGCGCGCCGGCGCTTCAATGAGCACCGGCGCGCCTTGCTTGCGCATGGCAGCTGTCCAGGCACCGCGTGGCGGCGCCCGGAACAGCGCTTTACTTAACCGCTTAACCGCGGCGGCGGTTGTTCATCATGCGTTCCACGTCGTCGCGCAGCGATGTCAGCTCATTGCGCAGCTGACGGCGCTCCTGCGCGGTCACCACGCCGTCGGACTTGAATTGGGTCTCATGGCGCTCAATGCGGCGTTCACGCTGGTGCAGCTTCGCGGCTTCGCGCTGCGTGATACGGCCCGTGCGGACGCCTTCGTCAATACGCTGGCTGATCTGGAATTCACGGTTGTCGATGCCGGGGGTGTTGCCGGCATTGCCAGGCCTGCCCGCCACATCGCGGTTGTTCATCATGCGTTCCACTTCGGCACTGAGACCATCCAGGTCGGCGCGCAGCTGCTGGCGCTCTTGCGGCGTGGCAACGCCGTTGGATTTAAAGCGCGCCTCGCGGGCCGCGATCTCCTGGTCGCGGCGGTACAGCACCTGCGCTTCAGACGGCGTGATGTGGCCGGAGGCCAGACCCTGCTGAATGCGCGCGCTGATGGCTTGCTGCGCCTGGTCAATGCCGGGTGTATTAACACCCTGCGCCATGGCGGGTGCAAACCCCAGGCCGGCGAACAGGGCTGAGGCCAGCAACGAGACAGTGAGGAATTTCGATTTCATGAGGTTCTCCTTGGAATGCTTATGCGTTTGATTGCCAGCAACCCGGTGGGCAACTTGCGGTGGCGGCGATAAATCTCCGGTTCGGCAAGCGGCTGTCGGGGCTGCTCCTGAATCGCTGCTTTCAAAGGCCTTTGCGCTTCAGTGAAACCATTGTTGGCCCGCTCTTGTGAATGCCGTGTAAGGCAAACGGAGCTTTACCCCGTCATTACGCAGTGATTACCCTTGCATTACCTCGCGCTTGCAGTGGTGTCCAGATGCTTTGGCATGGTTAGACTGTGCGCATGCTGATCATCCCCTCGCTGAGCCGCAAGCAGCTGCATCCGGAAGACAAAGCGCCGGCCGCGCACCCGGCACCACCCGACAACCTGAAATAACCGGCACGACGCATGGACTCACGTCACCATCCCCTTCGCCGCCAGCTCCTGCTGGGCGCCGCCGGCTCTGCGCTGCTGCTGGCTACGGCTTGCTCCAGAAAGGCCGGACCCAAAGGCAAGACCCTGCCCAAGGAGGCCACCCTGCTGTGCCTGGGCGATTCGCTGACCTTTGGCTATGGCGCCCCTGCGGGCGCCAGCTACCCGCAGCAGCTGGAACTGTTGACCGGCTACGTCACGCAGAACGCGGGCATCAACGGCGACACAGCGGCCGGTGCACTGGCACGGTTGCCGGCGCTGCTGCAGGAAAACAAGCCGGGCCTGGTACTGGTGTGCATTGGCGGCAACGACTTTCTGCGCAACATGCCGCTGGACAGCACGCGCGCCGCCATCAGGTCGATTGTGCAAACCGCCGCTGCCAGCACGCAGGTGGTACTGATCGCGCAGCCCAGGCCCGTGCTGCTTTCTGCCGCGATGGGCTCACTGAAAGACCATGAGGTGTATGCCGAGGTCGCCGCGGAAACAGCCACCCCGCTTTTTTCAGATGCCTGGTCTTATGTGCTGTCACGCAGCGAATTGCGTTCTGACCAGATCCACGCGAATGCGGAAGGCTACAAGGTCTTTGCCGGGCGCCTGGCCGACTGGCTGCGCGACAGGAAATTTGTGGCCTAGAACCCCGGACCAACGTCAGGCGTCACCCAGCCCTATAGGCGCCGGCGCCTCCATCACGATGCGTGTGAAGAGGCGGTCATACACCGGGTCTGCGGCGTGCTTGCCGCCAAGCGGGTCGCGGTTTTGCTGGAAGGCGGCGTCCAGCTCCTTCCAGTCGGCCTCCGTGAGCACTTTTTCAGCCTGCGGCAAGATGACTGTTTCTTCGAGCCGCATGTGCTCGAGGTAAAACTCGACGTAGCGTTTGCACTGCGCCTCGAACTCGGGCTTTCGTTGCTCGCCCAGCAGTTCCCAGGCAAGCAGCAGGTGCTGCAGTTCACGCACGGCCTTCTCGCCGCTCATGTGGTCGCGCTCCAGCTGCTGCACCGTGGCCATGACCGATGGCGCAGAGCGCACCACGCGGGGAAACAGCAGGTCCGACTCTTTCGGGTGATGCAGGCGCTCGGGGAACTCGTCGATATAAAACAGCATGGCCCGAAAGACGTCGAAGAACTGCTGCGCACGGTCGCCCGGGCCGCGCGCCACCATGAGCAGCATGGAACGCAGCATGGCGGAAAGGGAGGCGTGCTCATCGAGGATGATCTGCACGCTGGCATGTTTGTGAATGGCGGTCTCCGGCGGGTAAGTGCCACCAAGAATGCCACCAGGTTCTCCCCCGGACTTGATGAAGATCAAACCACGCGGATTTTTCCAGCCGGTATCGCCCCGGGAACGAATATCGCCCCACCCCCTTCCCATTGAGGCGATGGCTTGACCTGCATCAAAGCCGTTTGGCGGCAGCAACCTAAAGTGGAACCGCCTCCTGCTCAAGGTTTGCCGCGCCGGCGATGAGCCGCCCAGGATGACAAGGAGATTTGCCATGTTCAAACATATCCTTCTACCCACCGACGGATCACCCGCTTCGGAACGGGCGATTGCACGGGCCGTAACCTTCGCCAGGGAAGCCCGGGCCAGGATCACGGGCTTGCATGTGATGCAGGAGTTCCACCTGCTGACCTACCGGGTCCAGATGCTGGAAGACACGCGGGACCAATTCATGAGGGAATGCCAGGCGCAGGCAGAGGCATTCCTGTCTGCGCTGAAAGACGCCGCCGACAAGGCGGGCGTGCCTTGCGAAACCGTTTGTGTCGCAGGCGACCACCCCTACGAAACCATCGTCCGGATGGCGGACGGCAAAGCTTGCGACCTCATCGTGATGGCTTCGCACGGCCGCAAGGGCATCACCGGGTTCCTACTGGGCAGTGAAACCCAGAAGGTGCTGTCTCACAGCAAAAAACCGGTGCTGGTACTGCACTAGAAACCACTATGCCAAAGGAGCTCATCATGAAAAAAAACGCCGGCACTGCCGACCGCGCGGCACGCATCGTGGCGGGACTCGTCATCCTCAGCCTGTATTTTGTGGTGGAGCCCGCCTGGCGCTGGTGGGCGCTGCTGGGAGTCGTGCCCCTGCTGACAGGGTTGCTGGGCTGGTGCCCGGCTTACACGCTGTTTGGCATACGGACCTGCAAAACAGGCCCCACGTGACCCCGTGCGCGGTGGCTGGCCTCAGGGTTCGTCGGACCCGGACCTGCCGGATTTATCCGGCCGGGGAATCTTCTTGAACTTGATCAACCGGTTGGTTTCGATCTTGTCTTTTTTCACCTGGCGCTCGGCGTCGAGTAGCCGGCCGGCGGTCGCCCATTCGGCAAATTCGTCAGGCGTTTCCAGGGTCACACGGCCCAGCGTTCCCGCCCGGAATTCGTAGATCACGATCTCGGCGGCCTTTTGCAGGTTGACCCGGCCCTTGGAGAGCACCGCGCCGCGCTTTCGGCCGATTTCTTCGAGCAGTTGCTCGTCGGTGATGCCGGGCGTGACTTCGACCTTGTAGCGCGCCTCCAGCAAGGCCGGGTAGTGCTTGATCAGGTAATCCAGCAGCTCGAGCGCCACCTCTTCCTCATTAAAGGCGTTGCGGCCAATGGCACCGCTGGCGGCCAGGTTGTAGCCGCTTTTGGCCACGATGATGCGCGGCCACAGCATGCCGGGCGTGTCCCATAAATAAAACCCGTCGGCCAGCACCAGGCGCTGCTCGACCTTGGTGATGCCGGCTTCGTCGCCGGTTTTGGTGGCGCGCTTGCCGGTGAGGGTGTTAATCAGGGTGGACTTGCCGACGTTGGGAATGCCGCAGATCAGCACCCGCATAGGCTTGACCATGGTGCCGCGTGTTGGTGCCAGCGCGTGGCAGGCGTCGATGAGGCGGCGGGCGGGCGTGGTTTCGCTGGCGTCGAGTTCGATGGCGCGGGTGGCAGGCAGGCTGTTGTAGTGATCCAGCCAGAGCGGCGTGCGGGTGGCGTCGGCCAGGTCGCGCTTGTTGAGCACCTTGAGCGCGGGCTTGGCGCTGGTGAGCTCGGCCAGCATGGGGTTGGCGCTGGAGCCGGGCAGGCGCGCATCAAGCAACTCAATGACGACATCAATTTCCTTGATGCGCTCACTGATGGCTTTTTTGGTCAGGTGCATGTGACCGGGAAACCACTGGATGGCCATCGGGATCTTTTCTTTCTGGGGTTCGGGTTTGGGGGCATGGGGCGAAGACCCCTGCGATACCCCAATTGTCGCCGCATACCGCAAAATACCCTCCTGGCGAAGAAGGCACCACCAGCAGGGGCCGCGGAACCGGCTCTGCCGGGCCGCAGGCGCCGCCCCCTGCAAGGGGGGAACAGGCTACACGCAGTGAGCCTGGACGGGGGTGTACTTGTTAATAAGTGGTTAATCGGCCATCGGCACGATCAATGCATGGCGTGCACTGCGCCTGGCAGCCCCATCCTGTCACCCCACACAGCGACCCGAAAGAGACAAATCCGTGCACCTGCTCCTGGTAGAAGACGACACCATGCTGGCCGAAGCGGTGTGCGATGCGGCGCGCCAGATTGCCTGGACGGTCGACCACGTCGGCGATGCGCTGGCCGCCAAGCTGGCGCTGGTAGACCATGTCTACGAAGCCGTGCTGCTGGACCTCGGCCTGCCCGGCGATTCAGGCCTGGCCGTGCTGCGCGCCCTGCGCGGGCGCTACGACGTCACGCCGGTGCTGATTCTCACGGCGCGCGGGCAGTTGAGCGAGCGCATCACAGGGCTGGACGCCGGCGCGGACGACTACCTTGTCAAACCCTTCCAGCTCGATGAACTGTGGGCCCGCGTGCGTGCCGTGATACGCCGCAGCCAGGGCAAGGTGGTGCCGGTGCACACCTATGGCGACGTCAGCCTGGACCGCAGCAAACGCGCTGTGACGCGCAGCGGCGTGCGGGTTGCGCTGAGCGCACACGAATACCGCACGTTGCTGGCCCTGCTGGAGCGGCCCGGCCACGTGGTCACGCGTGACCACCTGGAAGACGTGGTCTACGGCAACACCTCGGCGATTGAGAGCAACACGATTGCGGTGTTCATCCACCAGCTGCGCCGAAAGCTTGGCGAGCACCTGATCACCACCGTGCACGGCCAGGGTTACATGATCGGCGAGGCCCAGCCTTGAAGTGCGTGTTCGTCAGGTCGCTGAAGGGCCGCGTGCTGGCGGTTCTGGGCGCGACCATCACGCTGTGCTGGGCCGGCGCGCTCACCGTGCTGCTGGTGTACACCCTGCGCGGCCAGAGTGACCGCTGGGACAGCAAGCTGCAGGCCATAGGCACCAAGATCCTGACGGCCATCCCCAGCGGCGCAAAGCTCAAACCTTCCTTCAGCCACGGCCTGCAATTGCGTAACGAGAACATGCCGCGCGACGTCAACCTGACCTTCCAGGTCTGGACGAACCGCAAGGAGCTGATCGTGCGGGCACCGGATTCTCCGCGCGTCCCGTTGCTGCCGTCCTTCAACGATGGCTTTACCAGTTCCACCGTCAACGGCGAGCGCTGGCGCATCTTCTCGGTGTCCGACAGCACCGGTGAGGTCAGCGTGCAGGTGGCCGTGCGGCACAGCGTGATCGACGAAGAAATACGCAACAAGATCTTTGCGTTGCTGGGCCTGACGACGATGCTGCTGACCGTGGCCGGCCTGCTCATGTGGTTTGCGGTGAACAAGTCGCTGCGCCCCCTGACGGCGCTGGAAACCGCCGTGCGCAGCCGCCGCAAGTTTGACCTCACGCCGCTGCCGGTAGCGCAACTGCCCAACGAGATCCGGCCACTGGTTGAGTCCTTCAATCACCTGCTGGACCAGCTGGACCAGGCCATGCAGGGCGAGCGGCGTTTTATCGGCGATGCGGCCCATGAGCTGCGTACGCCTTTATCTGCGCTCCAGGCGCAGGCCCAGGTCGCCTTGCGCGCGGCCACGGTGGCCGACAAGGACGCCGCCCTCGTCAAGCTACTGGCGGTTGCCGAACGCAGCACGCGCCTTTCTGACCAGCTGCTGGATCTGGCGCGCATGGACGCGGGCGTTCATGCGCCGCAAAAAAGCCTGGCCGATTTGAGCGAGCTCATCATGCATGTGAGCCAGGAGTTCGACATGCAGGCCCAGCAGCAGCGCCGCAGCATCATCCTGGCGCTCACGCCCTGCCCCATTGAATGCGACGTCGACGAGATCGGCATCCTGCTGCGCAACCTGCTGGACAACGCGCTGCGCTACACCACCGAGGGCGGCCGCGTGAAGCTTAGCTGCGGTTACCGCGGCGAAGCCGGCCGGGAACGGATCTGCCTGGAAGTGGCCGATGACGGCCCGGGCGTGCCCGAGGCTGAGCACGAAGCGATCTTTCGCCGCTTTCACCGCGTAGCGGGCAACGGCGGGCGCGGCAGCGGCATAGGCCTGTCGCTGGTGGCCGGCATCGCGCAGCTGCACGAGGCCGCCATCGAAACCGGGACCGGGCTGGACGGCAAGGGCTTTTGCGTGCGCGTGCTGTTTCCGCTGCCGGCCGAGGGAGCCGGCTCAGCCGGGGTAGGCGCGGTGCCTGCGCAACCAGCTTAAGGAATGTATCCAGCCGCGCCAGGCTGCTTTCTTCACGAGATAGATTGTGTCGGTTCGCATGTTTGGTAACTCCTTCGTGTAAGGACCGCCGGAACTTGAAGTGCAGGGCCGCGGCCCGGCAGGCCCTGCAACGGGGTAGTCGAAGGACTCAGAAACGGTAGAGGTAACCCACACGCACACTGCTCTGGCTGGAGCGGTCCACCAGTGGGCTGTCCTTGATGCTGGAGCCCAGGTTGGTGGTGCTCAGGTCCAGGAAGATGCTTTGCCGCGGCGCGAGCGCATAACCCACGCGCAGCCCGGCTTCCAGGTTGACGGCCGAACCGCCCTGGTAGAAAGCCCGGCCGGCGCGCACCTCGGCGGCGTTCACGCCGTAGTAGTAGGACACGTATTTGTCGTCGAGCCGGGTCGCTGCCAGACGCGGCGTGATGTCGAAGCTGCCCGCCTGGAAGCGGCGGTCCAGGGTCAGCTTGAACTTCGTGCCCTTGCTGTTGCCAGAGGCGTCGCCCAGCAGCTCGGCCGAGAGGTTGGCGATGTCGTTGCGCCAGATGGCCGCGCCACCCAGCCAGATGCCGTCCTTGCGTTCGTCCATGCCGGCCAGGAAAGGGGAATCGGAAGCCTCGTAGCCTTCCATCGAATAGCGCGCACGCAAGCGGAAGGACACCGGGCCCGCCGAAGGCAGCTTGAAGTCTATGCCCGGGCCGAAGACGCTGACCCATTTGTTTTCATAGGTGAGCAACGGCAAGAGCCTGGTCTTGTTGTCAAAGTCGCGGTAGGGCTTGCGCTCCACGCCGACACCCACACCGAGGCCCCACGAGGATGCCACCTCACCTTGGCTCTGGCCCTGCGCAGGCTGTGACTGGGCGGCGGCTGGCTGGGCGAAAGCCGCCAGCAGGAACAGCGAGAACAGCGGAAGCGAAGCTTTTGCCGCTGTTCCGGCGGGGCGGTTTGCCGTTTGCCCGGCGGTGGATGGGGCGCTGGACGGCACAGGTTTGGCAGGACGGCGCGATTGGCGAGAGGTCATCTTCAGGTTCTCCAGTGGTTAAGCTGGAGCGGATCATGCCGACGCGAATTTAAGGAGTTCTTAGCGGTATTAAGAAATCGTTAAGGCTGGCCATTTGTGCCAGGCAAGCCCGCGGGCCTGTTACATCCACGCAAGCGCGATGAAGGACAATAGGTACCACGGCGCCGGACCGTCACTACAGCTACCAGGGCCACCCCGAGCGCCTTGCAACCCCATCTATCAAACCCCCCATGCCCCTGCCCGCAGCCCCCGACCAAAAACCCGTGATCCCGGCCCGCCGCCTGGCCGCTTCCACCCTCAAGGCCAACAACGAGCTGATGATCAAAGGCATCCTGTGTGTGCTGATCGGCCTCGGTGTGGTGGTGTCGCCCTACTTCATCACCTCACCGGGCATGCAGGGCATCGTCGCCAAATCAGCCCTGGTGGGCTGGTTTGCACTGGTGCTGGGCTGTGCATTCATCGGCCTGTACCTTCGCCGGCGCATGGCAGCCTCCGCCAAACCCTGACAGGCGCCCACACCAGGCCCATGCCCGAAAGCCTCACTGACCACAACGCCGCCCTGGCGATCTTCAGCGCCCTGCAGGAGCGCGCCGCTGCTGCGGACATCCGCTTGCGGCCACCTCCCCCCGAGCCCACCACCTGCTGCGGTCGCGGCTGCAACGGCTGCGTATGGGAAGGCTGGTACGCAGCCGTGGCGCACTGGCGTGAAGACGCCGAAGAAGCGATTTTCAAATGCCAAATCGGTCTCTAGCCCAATAAGATCCTGCGCCGGCAGCTACTGAATTGATAGCAACCGCTACAACCTCGACACCGGATCAGCGACGCCAGCAGGGGTGAGCAATACTGCCAGTGGGGGCCGGGGTCCGGCTTCGCCGGCCCCAAGGCGCCCGTCCCCTGCAAGGGGAAAAGGCATTACACGAAGTGAATGCCGATAGGGGTGTGCCTATCAGTGAGCCCCAACAGGGGTGTGCTCAACTTCGCGGCCTGGCATGCCCAGGCGCTCAGCCGACACGTATTGCTGCCGGTACACCTCAAACGGCATGGTGTCCGCAGCTTCAATCTTCTTTTGTTCCTGAACGGAAGCATCGGTCAATGCGGCGAAGTGTGCCAGCTGGCCGGCCGACAGCGGCTGCGCCTGCAGGATGCCTTGCGTCTTTTCAGACTGCGCCCGGCTGAACCGGATGAAGGAGTTGTCGTGGCTGTCGGCCATGGCGGCCAGCACACGGGCCGAAGGCAAGGTGGACGGATCCAGCAAGGCGGCGCTGGCCAACGTCAGGGCGTCGCTGTATTGCGTGCCGCCATGCGCGGCGTCAAGCGCCGCCGCGATGGGCGCGCATTGGCCCACCACCTCCGCACCCCAGGCCGTCAGCGTGATCTCATGGCCACCGCGCTTGAGTTTCAGGCCGGGCTCGCGCCCGCGCGCCGCCGTCTGGTGCTGGTTGTGCTTGAGCTCGGCGATTTCCTGGGGCGTGTCGTTCGGGCTGTCGCTGAGCAGGCAGTGCAGCAGGAACACATCGAGGAAACGCATGGTCTGCGCATTGATGCCGACGGGCTCGAAAGGATCCAGGTCCATCAGCCGCACTTCGATGTATTCGACGCCGCGCTCGCGCAGCGCATGCAGCGGCCGTTCGCCGGGGAAGATCACGCGCTTGGGGCGAATGGTGCCGTAGAACTCGTTTTCAATTTGCAGCAGCGTGGTGGCCAGCTGGTTGTAGTCGCCGCCGGGGTTGCGGATGCCCACTGCCTCATAGGCCGGGTAGGGCCGGGTCAGCGCGTCCTGCAGCGAAGCGCCGTAGCCGTCCAGGCTGTTGTAGCTCACGGCAAGCGATGCCTGCGCGTCGCTCTGGTAGCCCAGGCGGCCCATGCGCAGCGAAGTGCCGTGGGGCATGTACATGGTGCTGTCGCTCAGCGTTTGCAGCTCGTGCTGGCGCCCTTCCACAAACGTGGAACACACCGCGGGCGAGGCGCCAAACAGGTACAACAGCAAAAACGCCTGGCGGCGGAAGTTGCGGATCAGCGCGAAATATTCCTTGCTGCTCACCCCGGGCAGGGACCAGTTGTAGTGAATGCCCGAAATGGTTTGCATGCGCCGGCCGTAACGGTGCGACAGGCCCATGCGGTAAACGCTCTTGGCGCGCCCGACATTGGACGAACCGAAACGGGCGATGGGAATGGTTTCGTCGGTCGGCAGGCCGCAGGGCATGCTGGACACCCAGAGCATTTCGTCGCCCAGCTCTTTCATGGTGCGGTAGGTGAACTGGTGCAGCTCCGTCAGTTCCTGCAGCGTGGCTTCAGGGCTGGAGTGGGCGCCGGTGACCAGCTCAACCTGCGATTCGCTGAAGTCCGTGGTGATGCCCGGATGCGTGAGGGCCGAGCCCAGGGCCGCGGGATGCGGTGTGAGGGCCAGGCCGCCGCCGGGTTTGGCGCGCAGGCTTTCCTTCTCGATACCGCGGCGCATGCCCTTGAGCCGGGCCGGGGTGAGCGCTTTCAGGCGGTCCTGTAGCGCGCCCGCAGGCGCCTGCAACTTGGTCATATCGTCATTCCCCCAGAATCTTGAATTGGCGTGGAAGTTATCACAGCACGGCGCTTTGCGCTGGCGCATCCGGGCTTGCCAGCACAGCCCGGGTGGGGTCTGGCGCGGGGTCTGTGCAAGCTGGCCGGATTTGGGCCATACACCGCACTTTCCGGGCAGAAATCCGCAGTTTGGTGGCCGGGATGTGGAAAGTGAGCGACGCCGGTGCTCCAAGGTGCAGAACTCCCTTGACTTGTCAGACAAGCTGGACGACGATAAAAAACATTCCGTAACACGGCTGTTTTACCCTTCAATTTCCGCCAAACTCATGGTTTTGCGGTCTTTTAGCCTGAGGCAGCGTAGAGCTTGATCAAAAAATGAAAAAACTGCTAGCCAGCCTTTTCGGCGGTTCAACCCCCGCAGCGTCGCCCAAACGCACAGGCGCGTCCAGCCGGGACAACCCGCTCACCATTGAAGACGGCTCGGACAACGCCACGCGCCGCCACCTGGTGCAGGTGCTGCTGCGCGATGCCATGCGCAAATACGGTATTCCCTTGCCCTGGATCGATTGCCAGATGCTGCTCGTGTCCAGCCGCAGCCGCGGCCCTGGCATGTATGTACGCCTCGTTGTGCGGCATTGGGACGACCGCCTGCTGAAGTACGCCTTCGCCTTCCAGAACGCCCTGATGGAAGAAATCACGCGCTTTGAACCCGGGGCGGCCCAATGGCTGCACGGCATTTCCTGGCAACTGGAAGTGGCAGAAACCTGCCCCAACCCGACCATGCCCGACAAGTCGTATTGGGCCGATCCCGTCCGGCCACCTGCTGGCGCATCGGTTCGCCCGCCACGCAGCGCGCCGCTGGCGTCCCTGGCCCCTCTTCCCGCGGCGGCAACAGCCTCTGCGGCGCCCGTGCCAGCCGCCCCCGTTGTGGCCGCCAGCCTGCCGGCCCAGCCCGCAGCACCGGTGGCACGGCCGGCCCCGGTCTCTGCAGCTGACGCAGACGCCATGAAAGACCTGGAGCGGCTCTTTCGCATCCGCGACCAGGAACTGGGCCAGCCAAGCGACAGCAACTCCGCCGTCGGTTACGAAGCCACACGCCCTTCGCCGCTGTAACGCACCAGGTCCGGCCGGGCCATCAACAGCGCAGCGGGGCAGCTGCTGGTGTACGCTTGCCTGATGAGCCCTCCCGTCACGCCCCCAGGCCCCGCAACCGCCACGCAAGATTCCTCCTTCCTCATCGACTCGCGTTACGCGGTGATGCGGCTCATGGTCACGCTGGCCCTGATGACCGTCGGCGCCTGCGGCATGTATGTGGTGGCCGTGGTGCTGCCCGCAGTGCAGGCTGAATTCAGCGTGACGCGGGCCGATGCCTCCCTGCCCTACACCGCGCTCATGATCGGCTTCGGCGTTGGCGGCGTGCTGATGGGGCGGCTGGCCGACCGCTTCGGCGTCATGGTTCCGTTGCTGATTGGCGCGGTGGGCCTGGGTCTGGGTTTTTCCCTGGCCGCCATGGCCGGCAACATCTGGATGTTCTCGCTGGCCCACGGCCTGCTGATCGGCTTTCTCGGCTCTGCCGCCACCTTTGCGCCGCTGCTGGCCGACACCTCGCTCTGGTTTGTACGGCGCCGCGGTTTTGCCGTGGCGGTGTGCGCCAGCGGCAACTACCTGGGCGGCGCGATCTGGCCGCCCATCGTGCAGCATTTTGTCGAGGCCGTGGGCTGGCGCCAGACCTATCTGTGGCTCGGCCTCTTCAGCTTCGTCACCATGACAGCGCTGGCCCTTTTGATGCGCAAGCGCCCGCCGGTGGCCGTGGCGTCGGCGGTGGGCAACAGCGGCATCGCCGCCACCACCAGCAGCATGCCTTTCGGCCTGACGCCGGGCTCGGCGCAAATGCTGCTGTGCGTGGCCAGCGTGGCCTGCTGCGTGGCCATGGCCATGCCGCAGGTGCACATCGTGTCGTACTGCACCGACCTGGGCTACGGCGCGGCGCGCGGCGCTGAAATGCTGTCGCTGATGCTGGCCTGCGGTGTGGTCAGCCGGCTGGTGTCGGGCGCGATCTGCGACCGCATCGGCGGGCTGCGCACACTGATGCTGGGCTCGGTGCTGCAAGGCGTCGCGCTGCTGCTGTTTTTGCCCTTTGACGGGCTGGTATCGCTTTACGTCATCGCCGCGCTGTTCGGCCTGTTCCAGGGCGGCCTCGTACCGGCTTACGCCATCATCGTGCGCGAATACTTCGAGCCAGCCGAGGCCGGCGCGCGCGTGGGCACGGTGATCATGGCATCCTTGCTGGGCATGGCGCTCGGCGGCTGGATGTCAGGCAAGGTGTTTGACCTCACCGGTTCCTACCATGCCGCCTTCCTCAACGGCATTGCGTGGAACCTGCTGAACTTCAGCATCGCGTTTTTCCTGCTGTGGCGCGTGCGGCGGATGGCGCGGGCGGCCACGACGAAAACCGCGGCGGCCTGAAACAACGCCTTGGTCCTGCCTGGACCGCTATGCTTTTAATAGCTGCTTGCGCTCTTTCTATAAGGGCTGCAGCCATTCTTCCTTAAAATCCCGTCAGGCCAGAACCCGGCACAACCATTGTTCCAGGTCGGTGATTTCCTGTGGGCACACCGAGTGCTCCATCATGTACTCGTGCCACTCGACCGTGTAGCCCATGGCGTTGAGTGCATCGCGCGTGGCGGTGGCGCGCGGCAGCACCACCACGCCGTCGCGCGTGCCATGCGCCAGAAAAATGGGTACGTCCTGGTTGGCGGCGCTGCGCTCGGCGGCCGTCTTGTCGGCCAGCGGCAGGTAACCCGACAGGCCCGCAATACCGGCCAGCCGTTCGCCGTGGCGCAGGCCCGTCATGAGCGCCATGGCGCAGCCCTGCGAAAAGCCCGCCACCACAATGCGGCTGGCGGGAATGCCGCGGGACTTTTCCCGGGCGATCAAGGCCTCGATGTCGCCTTGCGACTTGCGCAGCCCGGGCTCGTCCTGCCGGCTCACCAGGTCGGCGCCCAGCAGGTCGTACCAGGCCGGCATGACGTAGCCGCCGTTGATGGTGACCGGAATGCTGGGTGCACTCGGAAACAGGAAACGCACATCGCCCACGCTGGACAAATCCATCTGCTCTGCAATTGGCAGGAAGTCCCGACCGTCGGCCCCGAGGCCGTGCATGATGAGGACAGTGGCGACGGGCTTGTCGCCGGTCTGGGCTTCAATGACTTCGAGGGGCATGGGGTGACGGGTCCAGGTGGTTGAAGGAACAGATGACGATTGAATGCTGCGGGCTTGAAGCTGCAAAGCATGCCAGCGGGGATTTTAAGACCGGCCTAAGCTGACCCGCGAACAATGGTTTCCGGCAGCGCTGAACACCTGGCGCACAAAGCCTGCTACGGTGTGATGACAAGGTAGCTGGCCAGGCCTTCGCACCTATCGGCAGGCCGCATGAACACAGTGCCAGGCAGCACACTGCGCCGACTTGCTGCCCATCGTTGCAGAAGGAGCACGCTGAAATGAAAACCCTGACCCACAAGGCCGCCTCGGCCGTCCTCGGTGCGCTTATGGCGGGCGGCGCACTGGCCCAGGCAAGCGCCCCCTTGCCGCCGGTGCGCACCGGCGGCCCGGTTGAATACCTGAGCGGCGGCATCGGCGCCGACGAATCCGCAGCGATCCGCAATGCCAGCGGGCAATGGCCGCTGACACTCGAATTTGCCATCAAGGACAAGCAGCGTGCCGACTTCGCGGCCGACGTGAAGGTGCGGGTGCTCGATGCCCGGGGAAATGAAGTGCTTCAGGCCACGTCGGAAGGCCCCTTCCTGCTGGCCCGGCTGGCACCGGGCAGTTATGCCGTGGAGGCGACGCTGGCCGGCCAGACCCAGCGCAGGAAGGTGGACGTGAGGGCAGGCAAACCCTCCAGAGAGGTGTTCCTCTGGGGAGCGGGCGCCGATAAAACCGCGCCGTAAGCACACCGGGCCTGCCTCAATTTAACGTTTCAAGTCAGATCATGCGCAGCGTCACCGAACTGATCCGGGCGATAGACGACGGCACCCTGCCGGACGCCGAGCGGCGACGCCTGCTGGCGGCCGCAACCGGCATCGCCGCCGGCGCCGGGGTGCTGGCCGCGGCCTACCCCTTCGCCGCCAGCCTTGCGCCCTCTGAAGTGGCACGCGCCCAGGGCGGTCCGGTGCTTGTCGATATTTCCACATTGGCGACAGGCGAGCTGCGCACCGTCGCCTGGCGCGGAAAACCGGTCTGGCTGATGCGCCGCAGCGAGGAGATGGTGCGCGCGCTGCAGCAGCCCAATGCGGTATTGGCAGACCCGCAGTCCAGGCGATCCGAGCAACCGAAATCGTGCGCCAACGCGACCCGCTCCGAGCGCCCCGAAATCCTGGTGGCGGTGGGGGTGTGCACGCACCTGGGCTGCTCACCGACCCTGCGCCTGGACGACAGCGCGCTGAATGCCGAGCTTCACGCGCCCGGCGGATTTTTTTGCCCCTGCCACGGCTCCCGGTTTGATCTTGCCGGCCGCGTAGTGAAGAACGTACCGGCGCCGACCAACCTGGACATCCCGGAATACCAGTTCATCGACGCCACCAAGCTGCAAATCGGCCAGACAAGCTAGTGTCACTGCGGCTTGTGCCACAGCAGAGGCTTTGCTAGCATCTGGCGTCAGCATTTTCTGACGCAGGTTGGAGATTCACATGAAGCTCATCATTGCCGCCGTCGCCCTGGCCACTTCGTCCCTGGCGTTTGCCCATAACTGCCCCAACGAGATGAAGGCGATCGACGCCAAGCTCTCCACCAACCCCAAGCTCTCGCCCGCCGACATGACCAAGGTGAAAGAGCTTCGCGCCGATGGCGAAAAGTTTCACAAGGAAGGCAAGCACGACGACTCCATGAAAGCGCTGGGCGGCGCGAAGAAGCTGCTCGGGATTTAAACCGCACAGGCGATCCCGCGGTGCAAGCCGCTGGATCCCAAACAGAAACGGCAGCCCGCAAGCCGGGATGCCGCCGCAATGACCTGCACCGCGATAATTCCCCGCAGGAGAATTGCCACATGACAGTGATGACAACCATGCCGCCCTTGTCGGGGCTGCAGTACTACCAGGTGGACGTGTTTACCCACGAGGCGCTGGCCGGCAACGGCCTGTCGGTGTTTCTGCCCGAAAGCCCCTTGCCGGCGCGCCAGATGCAACGCCTGACCATCGAAATGCGGCAGTTCGAGAGCATTTTCCTCACGCCTGACGGCCCCGGGAACCGCTTCGAGGCGCGAATATTCACGATGGAGGAAGAGCTCGACTTCGCCGGCCACCCCCTGCTGGGCGCAGCAGGTTTGTTGCATCACCTGCATGCGGGGCATCAGCCTTCTGCTGCCTGGACGCTGATGCTGGGCACACGGGCAGTTGCCATCAGCACCACACGCAAAGAAGGCACACCGGGCACTTACGACGCCAGCATGAACCAGGGCGTGGCCCGCTTCGAGGCAGCCCTCGGCCACGCGGACAGCCTGCCGTTTCTCGCGGCATTCGGGCTGGGCCCGGCGCAGCTGGATGTGCGTTTTCCGCTGCAGGTGGTGTCTACCGGCCTGCCCTATCTGCTGGTGCCCGTGGTCGGCGGCCTGGAGCGCGCAAAAATTGTGCACCCTGACTTTGAGGCGCTGCTGGCCACCGTGGGCGCCAAATTTGCCTATGTGCTGGACGTGTCGGCGCGCGAAGGCCGCACCTGGGACAACGCCGGGCAGGTGGAAGACATTGCCACCGGAAGCGCCGCCGGGCCGGCGGGCGCCTACCTGCTGCGCCACGGCGCGGCGAAGGTGAACGAAGTCATCACGCTCAAGCAGGGGCGTTTTGCCGGGCGCCCCAGCCGCATCACGGTGGAGGCCAACGCTGCCGGTGAGATGCTGGTCAGCGGCGGCGTCGTGGTGCTGGCGCACGGCCGGCTGATTTGAGGGATGGCATCCGTTGGCGCGCCACTTGCGTACCTTCAGCACCTTCAACACCTTTAGCCACTGCGGCCATCGAATCCAGGAAAGATTAGCCCTATGACTGCTCGCCTGATCCATTTGAACTGTGTGCTGAACCGCATGGCCCGGCTGCTCGCTGCCGGCAGCGCGGCGCTGTTGCTGGTATGCACGGCAGTGCCGGCAAGTGCAGCGCCCTTTACCGCGGCTGACGAGAAGACGGTGCGCACCGTGGTGCAGGCCCAGCTGGCGGCCTTCGCAAAGGATGACGCAGCCAGGGCGTTTTCTTTTGCGGCCCCCAATGTGCAGAAGGCCGTCGGAACGCCCCAGGGGTTCATGGCGATGGTGCGCCGCGATTACCCGGTGGTATACCGCCCGGCATCGGTCGCCTTTCTGAAACCCGACGGCAAGAACGACCAGGTGATCCAGCGGGTGCAAATGGCCGATGCCAACGGTGTTTCGTGGCTGGCGGTTTACAGCCTCGAACGGCAAAGCAACAAAGCGTGGCGCATCACCGGGTGCGTGGTGGTCGAAAACAAGGGCCGTATGGCGTAGTACGCCAGTCCGCGGCGCCTGCTGATAACGGTTTTCCCAGAGGCGGGAGCCGTCCCGGAGACAGGCACCATTGCCGTGGCCCGCATTGAAACGCCACGCCAACCGGGCGCGCCTGCGGCAAAGAGCACCGATACGTGGTTTACAGAGGGTTACCCGCTCCTGCCTGCTGGAGGCTAAGGTGTTTGGTGCTGCTGCGTTTGCGGCATTCCGGACTCAACCCATGAACATGCCCGCCACCTCACTTGAATTCCCGCGTCTGCCGGGGGATCCGGCTTCGCCGTCGCTCAGGGAAAACCTGCAGGCGCCACGCCATGCACAACAGCGTCAGCGTGCCACGCAGCCGCGTGAATCGGCCCTCAAGATCAGGACGCGGTGTCCCGGTTGCCTGTCGGCTTCCCTCTCGATGGTTTACGAGGAACCGTACGCCGGCGCGGGCGTTCAGGCCTATCTTGCAAGGCACTATGAAGGCCATGCGTCAAGGACTGCCGACGCAGGCGTCTATGCGCTGGCGCGCTGCAACAGCTGCAGCCTGGTCTTTCAGCAACAGGTGCCCGACGACCCCTTGCTCGGCGAGATCTACAACGACTGGGTTCCCGGCACCGAGCTGGACCGCGAGCACCGCAATTACAGCCTGGACGAATACCGCTACCTGGCCGAGCAGGTCCAGTTCATCATTCAATACTTCGGGCTTCCGCCGGGTGAGCTGGATGCGCTTGACTTCGGCTTCGGCTGGGCGCACTGGTCAAAAATGGCCATGGGATTTGGCTGCAATGTGTGGGGTGTGGAGCTTTCCGAGGAACGCGCCCGCCACGGCAAATCCGTGGGGCTACGGGTCGTCGGCCTGGCCGACCTGCCGGCCAGGAGGTTCCGGTTCATCAATACGGAGCAGGTCTTTGAACACCTGACGGAGCCCAGGCTGGTGCTCGAAAAACTGCGCGATGCCCTGTCAGGAGACGGCGTCATCAAGATCAGCGTTCCCAACGCGGCTGCCGCGCTGAAAAAGATCAGCCAGGGGAAAGATTTCGGCGCGCTGTCGCCCGACGACCAGATGCCCATCGCCCCGCTCGAACACATCAACGCTTTCAGCCATGAATCGCTCGTCGCCTTCGGAAAAGAGTTTGGCCTGAAACCGCTGCGCCCCAAACTCTATCGGCTGTACAACAGCGCCTCGGGCCTGCTTCAGCCCAAAAACCTGGCGCGGGTCATTGCCCGGCCTGTCTACCGGCATATTTTTCCGGGCACTACCTTCATCTATTTTGTGCGCGCCTAGCGCCGCGGCTTCATTTTTGGCGGGCTTGGCCGTAGGACGGCGCCGGAAGACGGTCGAGCGGTGCCACACGGCCTTTAAGATAAAAAAAGGTCGCACCGTATGTCGCGGTCCGGCCTGCTTCAGGGTTGATTCAGAAAGCGAGGCACCCCATGCTGATCAAAAAAACCATCACCATCGCCGCAACGGCCACTGCCATGTTTCTGGCCGGCGGTGTTGTCATCGCTGCACAAACAACAGACGCCGGTGTGAGCACCACGGCCGGGAATCCGGAAGGCGCAAGGCTGGCGAGCCGCTACAGCGCATTTGCCGGCTCACCCCAAAACGCCGAGTCGCTGGTAGAGGGGCTGCGCACGGGCACACCGATCTCGCTGAGCCCCAGCCCGACCGGACCCAACGCCACCGCGCCGGCCGCAAGCCTTTCGCCGGCCACCGGGAAAATGGGCTACGGCAACATCAACATCGCGCTTGCGCTGGCCAAGACTTCACTGGCCAAACAAGGCATCACCAACCCTACGCCTTCACAACTCTCAGCCACACTGGGCGGGGTGCTGTCCCAGAAGGCCGACGGCATTGGCTGGGGCCAGATTGCCAACAGCATGGGCGTGAAACTGGGCGCCGTCGTGAGCGCTTCGCATACCTCCAAAAGTGGCAAGAAAGCCAACGACAACATCCATGCCGTTCATGCCAGCAATGTCGCCACGGCCCATGCCTCCAGCAAAGGCCTGGGCGCCGGAAAAGAGTCCGGTAAAAGCGGCAACAACGGCAATGGCGGCCAGGGTGGCGGCAATGGAGGCGGCCACGGCGGTGGTAATGGCGGAGGCAACGGTGGCGGAAATGGTGGAAAGTAACGCGCGCATCTGTTCAACCGCGCGCCGCTAAACCACAAGCACCTGCGCAAGGCTGTCGTATCGCTATCGATTTAATAGCTGCTTGCGCTCGTCCTGTCTGGCCTGCAGGCTCTTTTCCCGTAAGAACAGCAGCCGCCCCCTCAACGCTTGCTCAAATGTTCGCGCAGGCCGGGACACATGCCAGATGGGCCCGATGCAGGCCCGCTTTCGTGTCACTGAAGTCCAGTTGCGCGGGCATCGCGCCAGGCTGGATTCGCGTCATGCCAATACCCTTCTTCGCCGGCAAAAATCATCAATCCGTTACATAAAGAAACATTTAATGAAAATTGACGTTTGCCAAGTGCAAATCCAGCGCAGGCTTCCCGGCGCTGCCAGCGTCTTCGATTGAAAATCCCAACCGCGGCCAGTTCTCGCCTGTAGCGTCCAGGTTGAATACTCACGAAGCACATCACTTTGGC
The DNA here is from genome assembly GCF_056402835.1 of Polaromonas sp. P3_B4. Classification (NCBI taxonomy): domain Bacteria; kingdom Pseudomonadati; phylum Pseudomonadota; class Betaproteobacteria; order Burkholderiales; family Comamonadaceae; genus Polaromonas; species Polaromonas sp. P3_B4. Next base: position 514,972 of record NZ_JBFUGQ010000001.1, on the reverse strand, counting down.
CGCGTTTTCATGAAAAAATTCCGCTTTTAAAGAGCCCTCGGCTTGACTTGCGGACGCCAGTCGTCGACATTGTTAACACTTTGTAACACGCGGTGTTAGCCAAAGACAGAGCGAAAAATACCTCTTGTCAGACAGCTGGCGCCGCAACGCGATGCGGGCACCTCATGAAACTTCAACAGCTCTTTGGACTGAAAAGCCAGCCAAAAACGGCCTCAAGCGCCACCCACCCTGAATCGGAAGTCTCTGTCCCCGGCGACGAACACTCCACCATCGGCGTGCGGCAGCAGCTCATTCAGGTGCTGTTGCGGGACACCGCCCGGCGGGCGGGCATTCCGTCGAACTGGCTGGACTGCCAGATGTTGCTGACCGCCAACCCCACACGCGGCGAAGGCATGTACCTGCGCATCATCATGAAGCAGTGGGACCTGCGCCTGCTGACCTACGCGGCAGCTTTCCAGAAAGTGTTGATGGCGGACATCATGCGTTTTGAGCCGCGCGCCAGTGACTGGCTCCACGGCATTTCATGGCAGCTGGACGGCGGCGACAGCTGCCCCCATCAGGAAATGCCCGACCCGACCATCTGGATGCAAAGCCCCACCCGGCCGCGCAGCGGCTACGCGCCACGTGCGCCCGTGGAACCGGCTGCGCCCGGAGCGCCCGCGCTGGCACAAAGCCCGGCGCACTAGGTGCACCACCGGGCGCCACCGGGGCCCGGCAGCAGGCACCCATCCCGGGTGCGGGCGATGGGCTCAATACGAGCCGATGTAATCTTTTTTGCCGACTTCCACGCCGTTGTGGCGCAGGATGGCGTATGCCGTGGTGGTGTGAAAAAAGAAATGCGGCAGGCCGTAATTCAGCAAATAGGACTGGCCGGTAAAGCGCTTTTCCTTGGGCGTGCCGGCTTGCGTGACGATCTCCCGCGTGGCGGCCCCATCAAATTTCGCCACGTCCAGGCCTTCGACGAAGGCGAGGATGGTGTCAATACGCGCCTGCAGTTCGGCAAACGTCGTTTCCTTGTCTTCGATCTTCGGCACTTCCACACCGGCCAGCCGGGCCGACACGCTCTTGGCGAAATCGCTGGCCACTTGCACCTGGCGCAGCAAGGGGAACATGTCGGGGAAGAGGCGGGCCTGCAGCAGCGCATTCGGGTCGATGTTTTTGGCGGAAACGTGGGCTTCGGCCTTGGCCAGGACGCCCTTGAGGCCACCCAGCATCTGCTTGAAAACGGGAATGGACGTGGTGTAGATGCTGCTGGTCATGAAAAGCTTTCGGTAAAGGAATGGAGATAGCCTGCCGCGCCCTGCGCGCGGCGCCCTGCATTCTCGCCGGATTGCGGCGGGAACGCTTTGCAGCCCGGCAATGGCCTGCGGGGACGGCGAAGCCCTTCGCAAAATAGTATGCTGTCATACCAATTTCCGCCCTCCCCAAAAGGCCCCACCATGAACGCCCCTCTCCCCGCCGCCGCCCGCCAGGCCGTGCAGGCCACCGACCTCGCCGCCCTGCCAATCATTGAAAAATGGGTGTCCTTCGCGTCCGTCTCGCGCGACAGCAACCTGCCCCTTCTTGACTGGACGCAGGCACGGCTTGAGGCACTGGGCATTGAATGCCGGCGCACTTATGACGACAGCGGCAAGAAGGCCAACCTGTGGGCCACCCTGCCCGCCGAAAACGGCGAAACCAAAGTGGGCGGTATCGTGCTGTCGGGCCATACCGACGTGGTGCCGGTGGACGGCCAGCCCTGGGACACCGACCCGTTCGCAGCGCAAATTATTGGCGGCAAGCTCTATGGCCGCGGCGTGACCGACATGAAAAGCTATGGAGCCACCGCACTGATGATGGTGCCCGAACTGCTCAAGCGCAAACTCAAGCGCCCGGTTCACCTGGCCTTCAGCTACGACGAGGAAGTCGGCTGCATCGGCGTGCGCCGCCTGATTGCCGACATGGTGGAGCAGGGTTACAAGCCTGCGGGCTGCATCGTGGGCGAACCCACCGGCATGCAGGTGGTGATTGCGCACAAGGGCAAGCATGCCTACAAGACGTCGGTGCGCGGTTTTGAAGCGCATTCATCGCTCACGCCGCTGGGCGTGAACGCGGTAGAGATCGCCTGCGAATTTGTGGCCCACCTCAAGACCATGCACAGGCGACTGGTCAAGGAAGGCCCCTTCGATCCGGTTTACGACGTGCCCCACACCACCATCCACACCGGCGTGATTGCCGGCGGCACCGCGCTCAACATCATCCCGCGCGACTGCGATGTGACCTGGGAGATCCGCCACCATCACATGAATTCGCCCGATGCACTGTTCAACGAAGCCAGAGCTTTTGCCGACAGCCTGGTGCCGGCCATGCAGGCGGTGGCGGCTGACACCGGCATCACCCACAAACTCAATTCGGTGCTGCCCGGTTTTGCGACGGAAGCCGGCAGCGAAATCGCCCAGTTGTGCTTCAGGTGCGCGGATGTAGATGCCAACTCGGGCGCCGGCAAGGTTTCCTTTGGCACGGAAGCTGCGTTGTTCCACCAGGCCGGTGTGCCGACCATCGTGTGCGGCCCCGGCCATATCGCGCAGGCACACCAGCCGAACGAATGGGTCACGCTGGAGCAACTGGCCTGGTGCGAGCGCTTCATGCGCCGCCTGGCCGACGAGCTCTGCATAAATCCGTCGTGAGCCCGTCCTGAACTGACCACTGCACCCCCTACCTCACCCGAAAGAACACATGATGCAACGCAGAGATTTCCTGGGCACCAGCCTGGCACTGACCGCAGGCAGCGCACTGGCGCAGGCCAACCCCAAAATCGCGCGCATCGTGGTGCCTTTTGCACCGGGCGGCGTGCAGGACATCCTGGCCCGGTCCATCTCCACCGAGCTCGGCCTTGCACTGGGCCAAACCGTGATTGTGGAAAACCGTCCAGGCGCGGGCGGCACCGTGGGCACAGGTTATGTCGCCAAGTCCCCGCCCGACAGCGGTGCGATGGTGCTGGCTGCCGCCAGCCACAACATCGCCGGTACGCTCTACACCAAACTCGCCTACGACCCGCAAAAAGACTTTACGCCCATGGCGCATATCGGCACGGCCGACTACGTGCTGATGATCCACCCCGAGGTGCCCGCCAAAACCGCGGCCGAATACATCCGCTACGCTAAAGCCAACCCGGGCAAGATGAATTACGCGACAGCCGGCGTTGGCAGCGCCACACATCTTTCCATGGCGTATTTCAACGGCCTGGCTGGCATCGACGTGGTGCATGTGCCGCTCAAAGCCACGGGCGAAGCCATCAATGAAGTGATCTCTGGCCGCGCACAGGCCGTGATTGCCGCCAGCATTGGTGCGCTGGCTTTCGCCAAAGACAGCCGCATCCGGCTGATCGGCGTGACCTCCCCCAAGCGTTCCAGATACCTGCCTGAAGTCCCTACCATTGCCGAAAGCGGCTTGCCGGGCTACCAGTTTGATTCATGGTTTGGCCTGCTGGGCCCTGCCGGTACACCTGCAGCCGACGTCAACCGTGTCAACGCGGCCATCGCCAAACTGCTCAAGGACCCCGTCATCCTTGAGCGCCTGGACAAGCAGGGCATCGAACCCCAAGCGTTGAGCAACGCCGACTTTGCCAAACTGCTGGCAGTGGACTACAAGCGCATGGCCGAGGTCGTGAAGGCATCGGGCGCCAAGGTCGAATAGCGCCGGCAATGCTTCACCGCTGGCCTATGCCAGCGTGACGCCGGCCACGGAGGCCAGGTATTTTTCCAGCACGGCCAGCTCGGCCACGGTGGGGGCGCCCTTGCCCGCGATGACCGCGTAAATGTGTCCCCTGAAACTGCCGCGCGGGTAGTAGCTGAGATAACCCCAGCCGATCAGCATCTGGCTGCACACACCCGGCGCCAGCGTGGCACTGGCGGTGCCCGCCTGCACCGAATTGATACGCAGCCTCTGCGCACCGGGTGCAGAGGTAAGCGCCATCACGGCAGGCACACCCGCAGTGAGTTTCGTGGCGCTGGTCAGCTGCACGGTCTGCCCCGCTGAGTCCACCCATTTGGCATACGGCTGGCTGTTGGTGAAACCCAGGTCCGAGGTGTAGAGCGTCTCGGTCTTTGAGGCCTGGAAAACCACGCCGGTATTGGTGGGCCCCGGAACACTGACCGCGGCAATGGCGAAATGGGGATCTTCAATGTTGTAGGGCACGCGGTTTTTCGGATTGGGCTGGATGCCGGCCATCGGCACTGATTTTTTGCACCAAAAGCCCGCCGTGTCGTAAACACTGTGGTCCGAATACTTTTTTCCGCCGGCGTTGACGCGCATCACCGGCGGCGCCATCGTGCCCATGTTGGGGCCGTCCCTGTTGATCCAGTTGATCATCTCCATGGCATTGCCGGGGCTGGAGCCGTAACCCGAATCCGACACCGCGCGCACCGCCTGCCCGGCCGCGGCGGGCGCACCCAGCAGGTAGTCGGTGTAGCCATTTGCCATGTCCCATTTGCAGGCGTTGTATTTCGCGATGATGGCCAGCGCGGCATCGGCCAGGCTGGTGGCTGCGTAGGCCACCGGATCGGTCAGCGAGAACACCTTGCGCGGCGGCGGCACCTGGCCCGACAGCTGGCCGCCGCTGGTATAGGTCAGCGTAGCCACCCGATTGGCTGCCGGCGTGAAGGTAAAGGTGTCCTGGCCGTTGGCGCCCGCAGGAATGACAAGGCTGGACTTGCTCAACGCGCCTCCGTTGTTGGAGGCCACCGTCAGCGTCACGGGTTGCGCCAGATTGCCGCGGGCATACACCGTAAACGTCAGCGGTGCACCGGCAGGTGAATAGCCCGGACCGTCGTCGTACACGGTGGCCTGCACAATACCCACCGCAGCCTTCATCGGCCCCGAGACCAGCGGCTCGAGCGTGCGGTTCTGGTGCCAGCCCGGCACATGATTGATGGCGTAGTTGTGGATGGGCCAGTGGTTGCCCCCCATCCAGCTATAGACCTCGCAGTTGACCTGGCGCGCATAGTTGACGGCCTGGGCAAACATGGTTTGCCACCGCGTGTCGTCAATCGGCATGCCGATCTCGGTGAGCGCCAGCTTCGCGCCCCGGGCCTGTACCCAGTCGGCCGCAATCTTCAGGCGGTCCATGCCCGTGGAAGCCTTGATAGGGCCGACACCAAAACCCGCGCTGTAGTTCTTGGCGACTTCCGTGTCGTAATCGAAAGAGGCACCGTTGCCGAAGGCATCAAGGTAGACGTGGACTTCATACACGAGGTTGGCGCCTGTGACCGGGAAGCCCGGGTTCTTGGTGCCCAGCGATATGGCCGCGCTGTACTGGTTGCCGCCCACATAAATGGGGTTTACGGGGTCTATGGCCCGGATCGCATTGATGGCGGCTTGTGAATACGCCGCCATGATCGCCAGGTCTTCACCGCCCTTCACGGTTTCTTCATCCGAGGCGATAAGGCCACCCGGCTTGGGCAGGTCGTGCGGTTCGTTCATGAGGCCATAGCCGCCGAAGCCCGGGTGGCTCTTCCACTTCGTGGCGGCACGCGCCCAGAAATCCGCAAACTGGGACTGCTTGAGTGTGGCGCCTGCGGTCAACGAAAAAATCCTTACCTGCACCTGGCTTGCATCGGTGGTGTAGGGCCGCAGCAGCGGGTCGGACGGCACCGTCAGGCCAAGTACGGATCCGTCGGCCTGAAATTTGAAATCCTGGTAGCGCCCGTAGTTATGGTTGTCGATGATGCACTTCATACCCGCCGCCGCATGGGCATCCAGCACACCGGTGATATAGGCTTCATACGCAGCGTGGAAAACACCCGGATTGCCGATCGCCGCTTTGGCCGCAGCGTTGGCCACTGTGTCATGCAGCATGGGCTGCAGCAGCTCCCATTGAATGGGCAACCTGTTTTTGGTGAAGCCGCAGGCGGCGAGATAATCCACGTCGGCCTTGCGCGGCACGGTGAAATGGATGTTGGTTGCAGAACTCGTGTTGCGCCGCAAGCCGGTTTTTGCCCATTCCATGCCGGAGAGATTGGTCCCCATCGCTGGCGAGCCGGCCGCAGCAAGAGGCGCTGCGGCCTGGGCAAGCCGGGCCATCATGAAAGGCCCAAAGGCGGCCACCGCGCCAGCCGCCACGGCGGCCTGTGAAAATTCACGTCTATGCATCGGGGTGCGCTCCTGTTCGTCCAAAGACCTCAGGTTAAACCCCGTATTGCGGCTTCATTACAGTTTGAATCAACACAGCGTCCCGCTTACATTTGGGCCCCTGTCAGGCCTGACAGGTTACCGGCGCAGTGCAAGCAAGAGACAGCGAGGTCAGCGACAATAGCCGCAGATAATTTCTTACCGTCATTGCGCCCCGCCCTGGTGCGTTTTCAATGGCGGTTTTAACAGTGCCGTTTGGGTGCAAGGCCTTCCACCTTGTTACTGATACACAAAGCGGCTTGACTTCATTTCATTCATGACAAAAAGTTTCTTCCGGGCAGCCCTGGTGCTGGGTTTGCTGTCCGCCATCGGCCCTTTCGCCATCGACATGTACCTTCCCGCGCTGCCCTCCATCGGGCACAGCCTGGGCGCCTCCATGGGCGCGGTGCAAGCCAGCCTGATGGCGTTTTTCATCTCCCTCGGCATTGGGCAAATCATCTACGGCCCGGTCTCCGACATGGTGGGCCGCAAGCCGCCGCTGTACTTCGGCCTGCTGCTGTTTGCCGCCGGCAGCATCGGCTGCGCGCTGGCGCCTGACATCCAGACGCTGGTGGTGCTGCGCTTCATCCAGGGCCTGGGCGCCTGCGCCGGCATGGTGGTGCCGCGCGCGGTAGTGCGGGACCTGCATACCGGCCACGACGCCGCGCGCCTCATGTCCCTGCTGATGTTGGTCTTCAGCGTCTCGCCCATCCTGGCGCCGCTGGCCGGCAGCTTCCTCATTGAGGCCTTCGGCTGGCGCAGCGTGTTCTGGGCCGTCACCGTGGCCGCCGCTGCAGGGTTGGTGCTGGTGGCCTTCACTCTGCCGGAAACGCGACCGCCCGAACAACGCGTGGACAGCAGCTTTGGCAGCGCATTGACCGCCTACGGCGTGCTGCTGCGCGACCGCCATTTCATGGGCCTGGTGTTCATCGGCGCCTTCGGCATCTCGAGCTTTTTTGCCTACCTTGCCAACTCGTCCTTTGTGCTGATCAACCACTACGGCCTGACACCGCGCCAGTACAGCATCGCCTTTGCAGTCAACGCAGCCTCCTTCATCGGGGTTTCGCAGTTCACCGGCAAGCTGGCTGCGCGTTTCGGGCTTGTGCCCATCGTGAAAGTGGCCGTGACGGGTTATGCCGCCGTGATGGCCCTGCTGCTGGTGCTGAACCTGGTGGGCATCGAAAGGCTGGACGTGATGATCGCGCTGATGCTGGTGGGCTATGGATTTCTGGGCTTGGTGGTTCCAACCACCGCCGTACTGGCACTGGAAGAACACGGCGCCATAGCCGGCACGGCCTCGGCCCTCATGGGCACACTGCAGTTTGTCACCGGCGCGGTGGTGATGGCGGTGGTGGGCGTGTTTGTAGACGGCAGCGCCCGCCCCATGGTGGCCGGCATCGCCGGATGCGCCTTGCTGGCGTATGCCACGGCGCGCGTGACGCTGGGCGGCAAGCGCGCTGCCACTGCGCCGGCGCACTAGCGCCTCGCGAAAAGACGCGCCTAACGGGCTTGCTGCATGCGCAACCGTCGTGCAGCATCTTCAGCCCGCGCATCGTCAATCTCACCCATCACGGCGCCGAGGTTGACCGGCCCGGTCTTGTGGGCAAAGCGGCCCGTCAGCACCGTCTCGGGCTGTAACACGCCGCGCTGGTACAGGTCCCAGATCTCGCTGCCGTAGTCGGTTTGCAGCAGCTCCGGCGCGAAGCGGCCGAAGAAGCCGCGCAGGTTCGCCACGTCGCGCAGCAGCATGCGGCCTGCGTGGTTGTTGCCAGCGGCGTCCACCGCCTGCGGCAGGTCGATGATGACCGGGCTGGGTTGGCCGTCCGTCACGCCCAGCAGGATGTTGAATTCCGACAAATCGCCGTGCACAACACCGGCGCACAGCATGCGCACCACTTCCGTGAGCAGCGTGGCGTGGTGCTGGCGGGCATCTTCGGACGTGAACTCCACGTCGTTCAGGCGCGGTGCGGCGTCACCGTGCTCGTCGGTCACCAGCTCCATCAGCAGCACGCCATCGCAAAAGTTGTGCGGCCTGGGTACACGAACGCCGGCTGCCGCCAGCCGGTACAACGCATCGACCTCGGCGCTTTGCCAGGCCGCTTCGGTGGCCTGCCGGCCGAAACGCGTGCCCTTGGCCATGGCGCGCGCCTGCCGCGTGTTTTTGACCTTGCGGTTCTCGGTGTAGTCCACCGCCTGGCGAAAGCTGCGCTCGGTGGCGTCCTTGTAGACCTTGGCGCAGCGGGTTTCGTCGCCGCAGCGCACCACATACACCATGGCCTCCTTGCCGCTCATCAGTTGCCGTACCACGGTATCGATCAGGCCTTCTTCGAGCAGCGACTGCAGCCTCTTGGGTGTTTTCATGGTGCCATTGTGCGCCGGGCTCAGCCTCCTGCCGCCAGTACCAGCTGCGACAGGCGTTTGACGAGAGGGTCCAGCAGCTCCGTCGCGGTGTTCCCGTAGCCCAGCACCAGGCCGTTGTCTTCAGGTGCCGGCGCCATGGCAAACGAGGAAAGCGGCATGGGCGCCATCCCGTACCGCCGGGCAGCTTCCGCAATGCGAGCGTCCGCAAAATCCCGCGGCAGGCGGACAGCCAGGTGCAGGCCGCCCTGCCCGCCTTCAATGACGTGCGGAACGCGCAGGTGCCGTGTCAGTGCTTCCCGCAGGGCATGCTGGCGCTCACGGTACAGCCTTCGCATCCGGCCCAGGTGCCGCACAAACTGCCCGGATTCGATAAAGCCGGCCATGGCAAGCTGCTCATGGCTGTGGCCGCCGCGAAGCATCTCGCGCAAGGCGTCCTGCGCTGAAGCCAGCAGTGGCTTTGGCATGACCACGAAACCCAGGCGCAACGAGGGAAACATGGTTTTGGAAAACGTGCCGACGTAGAGCACAGGCGCATCGGCCACCAGGCCCTGCATCGCGCCTATGGGTTCGCCGGTATGCCGGAATTCGCTGTCGTAGTCGTCCTCAATGATCCAGGCGCCGTGCCTGCGCGCGGCAGACATCAAGGCCAGGCGGCGTGCCACCGACATCACCACGCCAATCGGATACTGGTGCGAAGGCGTCGTGTAAATCAGCCGTGGCGTGCGTGAGCGCCAATCCGCCGCGCCGATGTGCAGGCCTTCGTCGTCCATGCGTTTCGGCACGATGCGCAGGTCACCCGCATGCATCGCTGCGTTGGCGCCCCGGTAGCCCGGGTCTTCCACCCAGGCCGTGTCGCCCGGGTTGGTCAGCAAGCGCACACACAGCATAAGCGCTTCCTGCGCGCCTTCCGTCACGATGACCTGCGCCGGCTCGCAATGCACGCCGCGCGTGATCGCCAGGTGGCGCGCAATGGCGGTGCGCAGTTCAGCCTGACCGAAAGGGTCGCCGTAATGCAGCGCCGCCGGCAAGGCCTCGCGCACTGCGCGATCCAGCGTGCTGCGCCAGACGGCCAGCGGAAAGTGGGAAAGGGCCGGCACGCCGGGTCGCAGGGTGGTGCTGGTGTCGAGCCGTGCGGGGCCCGAGCGAATGCGGGACAGGCGCAGTGCCACACGGGATGGCGCGGTGGCCTCGGGCTGCGCCTGCTGCGTGGCCGGGCGCAACACAGCCGCCACGGTGCTTCCCTGCCGGTCGGCGCGGACATAGCCTTCGGACACAAGGTGTTCGTAGGCAATCGCCACGGTATTGCGCGAGACCGACAGGGTTTGCGCCAATGCGCGCGAACCGGGCAGGCGGCTGCCCGCAGCCAGCTGGCCCTTGAGGATGGCCTCCTTGAGCCTGCGGTAAAGCTGGCGCTGCAAAGGCTCGGCGTCGGACCTGTCCAGCGGGGCTTCCAGGAAACCCTGCGGGGCGGAGTGCTTTGGAGCGGACTTGTTAGCGGACTGGGTGGAGGGCATCGCGCAAGGGTTGTTGAACGGCAAAGAATTTGGTCGCAGATCGTGGCACCACGAAATAACCACTTTATGGCACTTTATGAAGAGCCACAAAGATCTTAACCTAGGCGATCAAACTCACAGGAGCATCGATGACCACACGCACAAACGCCTACGGGCAACCCATTGGCGAAGCCATGCAGGGCTGGACAGCAAGGCAAAGGCCGCCACGCATCACACTCGAAGGCCGGTATTGCCGCCTCGAGCCGCTGGACGCCAGGCGCCATGGCGACGACCTGTTCACCGCCTACGCCGCCGCACCCGACGGCCGGGCCTGGACCTACTTGGCCCCCGAGCCATTTACCGCGCGCAGCGATTTCGATGCCTACCTCGAACGCAACGCAGCCAGCGCCGACCCTTTGCATTACACGGTCGTGGACGCCGGCACCCAGCGCGCGGTCGGGACGCTGTCGCTGATGCGCATGGACACCGCCAACGGCGTCATTGAGGTCGGGCACGTGATCTTCTCGCCGCTGCTGCAGCGCAGCCGCGCCTCCACCGAAGCCCAGTACCTGCTGATGAAGCTGGTCTTCGAAACGCTCGGTTACCGCCGCTACGAGTGGAAATGCGACAGCCTCAACGCGCCGTCGCGCAGCGCGGCCGCCAGGCTCGGTTTCAGCTTCGAAGGCGTTTTCCGGCAGCTCCTCGTCTACAAGAACAGGACGCGCGACACCGCCTGGTTTTCCATCATTGACGGTGAATGGCCGCTCTTGAAGAAAGCCTTCGACAGCTGGCTTTCGCCGGGTAATTTTGATGCGCAGGGTGCGCAGGTTCTGGCGCTCACTGACATTCGCAGCCGCCTGATGCACAAAGCCCCCGCTGCGATGGCAGCCTGACGGCAGCACCACACAAGGGGGTTTCTTTTCGCCGCGAACTCCAGGACGGCGCCGGGTATGTATTTCCCGGCGCCGTACCGAAAGTTCAGTTCAGCACCAGTTGCGCGATGACACCGGTGGCGATGGCGATGAGTGCATAGTCCGCACCCACCTGCACCCACTGCTGGCCACGCGGCGGCGCATGGAGGCGATGCCCGCGCCAGTCATTCACCACATACTGACGGCCGCGGTACTCATTCGGGATGCGGCCGCCACGGTAGAACTGCGGGCCGTGCCCATCGAAGTGGCGGTCATTGCGGGCGTAACGGCGATCGTCACGATGGTCAAAACCGCGCCCGCCACGATCGTCTGCACGGGTATCTGCGCGACCATGACCGGGACCATAGCCGGGACCATCGTCGCGACTGTAACCGGGACCGACAGACCCGCGCTGCTCAACACGAGGCGACTCACCGCGCTGGCCGCGCCCGTCGTAGCCTTGCGCAAACGAGAGCGAGGCAAAGCCCAGCGACGCTGCGGCGATGGCACACACAATGGCTTTTGATTTCATGATCGACTCCTTTGGATGGAAGAGCCCTCATGGTGTTCCGGCGAAGTGTCGGCGCAGCAAAGCCGCGGGAGTGTTTGTGTAAAGCCTGGTTGCAATCTGTGCCGAACTCAGGTCTTGGCCTTTCAAGCCAGTACGGGCAAAGGCAAGCGCGCGGAAGGCTTGTCACTCTCGCCAAGTTGCAGCAGCTGAGCCAGCCATTCATCAACCAGCATCGGATCATTCACCGTCTTGATCGCCTGGTAAGCCACTTCCGCTTCAGGAAACCGCCGCCGCAAAAAATTGAGCCACTGCTTGAGGCGCCCAGCTCTCGCGCGTGTCTCAAGCCGTGAGCAGACGATGTGCCAGAACTCGGCGATCAGCGGCAGCAGCGTGGGCCAGCTCACGGCGGCATGGTGCTCACCGGCCATGTCGGCCTTGATCGCCAGCCCCAGACCCGGGTCGCGCACCGCGCCGCGGCCGATCATCAGCACATCGCAACCCGAAGCTTCACGGCAGCGCCGCGCATCTTCCACTGTCCATATCTCGCCGTTGGCCACCACCGGAATCCTGACTGCTGCGCGGATGTCGGCGATGCGCTCCCAGTAGGCGGGCGGCTTGTAGGCCTGGGCTTTGGTGCGGGCGTGCACCACCAGTTCGCCGGCGCCACCGGCTTCGATGGCGAGCGCGCATTCCACGGCACGCGCATCGTCTTCGTAGCCCAGCCGCATCTTGGCCGAGACGGGCATGCCGGCCGGCACCGCCCGGCGAACCGCGCCGACAACGGCCGTCAGGGTTTCGGGCTCACGCAGCAGCGATGCACCTCCGCCGTGGCGATTGACCACCGCGGCCGGGCAGCCAAAGTTCAGGTCAATGCCTGCCGGACCAAGGCTTGCGAGCCGCGCGGCATTCTCGGCCATGCAGCCCGGGTCGGAGCCCAGCAGCTGCGCACGCACCGGCACACCGGCCAGCGTGCGGCCGCCGTGGTGCAGCTCGGGCACGATGCGATAGAACACACGCTCGGGCAACAGCTGGTCGGTGATGCGGATGAATTCAGAGACGCAGCGGTCGATGCCGCCGACCCGCGTGAGGATGTCGCGCAGTACAAAATCCAGCAGCCCTTCCATCGGGGCCAGCAGGACGGTAGCGCGTGGTTCAGTACTCATCCCAGCCAGCTTCTGGTTTCTATTTGGCAGCCAATCGCCACAAGGACGTGACTTCTGCCGCGCGCGCTGCATGCAGCGCATCGCTGGCGTCGGAGGCCTTGGGGTGATGCGGCTGCGCGTCCAGGCGGTCCACCACCTTGAGGCCCGCTGCATCGATCGCCGCCAGCAGCCAGGCGCGCGTGCGCAGGCCCAGGTGCTCGGCAATATCCGACAGGATCAGCCAGCCCTCGCCTTTGGGCTCCAGGTGCGCCGCCAGGCCGTTGAGGAAACCCAGCAGCATGCGGCTGTCTTCGTCATACACCGCATGCTCCAGCGGCGAGCCGGGGCGCGCCGGCAACCACGGCGGGTTGCAGACGATGATGTGCGCCTTGCCTTCGGGGAACAGGTTGGCCTCGCGTACCTCGACTTGCGGAAAGCCCAGGCGCTTGAGGTTGTCGCGCGCACAAGCCAGCGCACGCGGGTCCTGGTCGGTGGCCACCACGCGCTGGATGCCGCTGCGCAGCGCCAGCACGGCGGCCAGCACGCCGGTGCCGGTGCCGATGTCAAAACCGGTCAGGTCATCGGTACCTTCAGGCACGGGTGCCTGGGCCACCAGGTCGATGTATTCACCGCGCACCGGCGAGAAAACGCCGTAGTGCGGATGGATGCGGTTGTGCGGCCCGTCTTCACCCAGCGCGGGAATGGGCACGCCCTTGCGGCGCCATTCGTGCGAGCTGATGAAACCCATCAGCTCGCGCAGCGATGCGACGGAGGGCACTGCGCCATCCCTGGATGGTCCCCAGGCTTCGGCGCAGGCTTTTTTTGCATCCGGTGCGCGGCGCAAGGGGATGCTGTAGTCCGCGTCAAACGGAATCAGCACCATGCCCAGCACACGGGCGCGCTGCGCCTGGGACTGACGGTGCAGGTGAAAGGCTTCCGGAAAAACCGGTGCGGCTGCTGAAGCCTGGGTGCTGGCTTCCCCGGCCTTCTGGTCTTTCACGCGTTTCTCTCGCTTGGGTTTGGCCGGTTTGTCGACGCGGCGCGCCAGCGCCTGCAACAGCAGCCGGGCATTCTGGAAGTCGCCGCGCCAGAGCAGGCCCGTGCCTTCACACGCCAGGCGGTAAGCCGCGTCAGCCGCGAGGGTGTCGTCAGCGATCACCACGCGCTTGGGCGGCGGCGCACCGCGCTCGGAACGCCAGCGCGCAGAACGCGCTTCGCCGCCCTCCGTCCAGTGGATGGTGGCGGGCTCAGCAGAAGAAGCAACGGGAGCGGCAGGTGAAACGGGTATCAGGGGCATCAGGGGCATCAGGGGCAGACACAAAGAAGAACAAAGAGGAAAGCCAAGTGTTTTAACAGATGGCCGCCCCCAGCGGCTGCAAGCGCTACCTAATCACTATCAATTTAATAGCTGCTCGCGCACATCCTGATTGCCTCTCAGGCACTTTCGATCCTGAAAAAACGGCTTTTTGAGGGTCTCCAGGCTGTTTTGGGCGCTCAACAGGCTCCAAAAAAGGCTTCCAGAGCACTTTTCAGGCCATTTTCAAGAACGATTTAGGCCTCAAGCCAAATAGGGACGGGCGCCAGCAGCTATGAATTAGATAGCAACGACAGACAGAGGGCGCTCCCCTCCTCACCAGCAGGAGCCGCGGAACTGGCTTCGCCAGGCCGCAGGCGCCGTCCCCTGCAAGGGAAGAGCCTCAAAAGGGGGTGTACCAATCTTCACCAGCAGGGGCCGGGGTCCGGCTTTGCCGGCCCCAAGGCGCCTGTCCCCTGCAAGGGGAGAGGAGGCTACACGAAGTGAGCCTCAGCAGGGGTGTTCAAACTGTCCAACCGCCACCCAGCGCCCGAATCAGCCCCACCGTTGCCAGGTACTGCGCGGTCTTGACCTGCAGCGCCTGGCGGCGGTTGCGCAGTTCGCTGCGCTGCGCGTCCAGCAGTTCGAGCTGGCTGACAAAGCCATTGCGGTAGCGTGAATCCGACAGCACCGTGGCGCGTGTGGCCGAAGCGACGGAACGCGATTGCGCTTCCGACTGCTCGGCCAAAAGGCGCAGGGCCGAGAGCTGGTCTTCCACGTCCTTGAAGGCGACGAGGATCTGTTCACGGTAATTGGCCAGGGCGATGTCAAGTTCGGCATTCGCGTTCTGCACGCCGGCCTTGCGGCGTCCGCCGTCAAAGATCGGCAGCGAGAGCAACGCGCCCACGCCCCATGCCTGGGTCGAGACCTTGAACAGGTCCTTGATCTCGGGCGCGGCATAACCGGCGTTGCCTGTCAGCGAAAAGGTCGGGAACCACGCAGCCTGGGCGACACCAACGCGAGCCTGCGCGGCCTGCATGGTGCTTTGCGCGGCAGACACATCGGGCCTGCGCTCCAGCACGGTGCTGGGCACGCCGGCCGGTATCACCGGCAAGGCCGTCGACCATTCAGCAGGCGCGACGGCAAAGTTCGACGCTACCTCACCGACCAGCACAGCCAGGGCATGCTCCAGCACGGCGCGGCGCTGGTCGAGTGCCAGTGCATCAGACTCGGTTGAGGCGACCTCGGTGCGCACGCGGGCTACGTCCAGCTCGGCCACATCGCCCTCCTTGAAGCGCACTTCCGTCAGGCGCAGCGTGTTGCGGTAAGCCTGCAGCGTGTCGCGCACCAGCGTGCGCTCGGTGTCGAGCGCGCGCAGGTTGAGGTAGGTCTGCGCCACATCGGCCTGCACCAGCAGCTGGGTGCTGCGCAGCAAGGCCTCGCGCGATTTCGCGTCCAGCGATGCGGCGTCCGAGTTGAGCGACAGCTTGCCGATCAAATCGACTTCATACGAAAAGTTGGCGGCGGCTGTGACCGTGGTCTGCGCGACGCGGTTGGTGGTGATGTTGCTCTGGCGCACGGCGCCCCCGCTCAAGCCCACTTGCGGCAGGCGGTCGGCATCGGTGTTGCGCAGGATGGCGCGCGCCTGGGCCAGCCGGCCCGCGGCCACCTTGACGCTGTTGTTGTTGGCGCCGGCCTGCTCGACCAGCAGGTCGAGCACCGGGTCGGCGAACGCCTTCCACCAGGTGCCTTGTGATTGCGGAGCGGTTGCTGCAGGCGCCGCCGCGACGGCGGCAGCGTTTTCCTTGTAGGCGGAAGGCGCAGCCGGAATGCTCGCCGGGTCAACCGACGCGCTGGTGGCGCAGCCGGCCAGCACCAGGGCGGCCAGCAAAGGCAGCAGCGCGGTGCGCAGTTTGGACGTTGTGTGGTTCATGATGAACTCCTGTACCTTTGATGCTTGTTGTTATTCGTGAAGCTTGAGGGGCGCTGCCGGCTGCGCGTGCGCACCTGCACCACCACTGCCCGCGAAGGCCTCGACGTGCGGCACTTCGCCATGCAGCTTGAGCGGACGGTTGCCCGTGAGGCGGCGCAGCGTGACGTAGAAAACCGGCGTGAGGAAGAGACCGAAAGCCGTCACACCAATCATTCCCGAGAACACCGCCACACCCATGGCGTGGCGCATTTCGGCACCGGCACCGGAGGACAACACCAGGGGCAGCACGCCCATGATGAACGCCAGCGAGGTCATCAGGATGGGGCGCAAACGCAGGCGGCTCGCTTCAATCGCGGCCTGCAGCGGCGTGCGCCCGGCAAACTCCAGCTCGCGCGCAAACTCCACGATCAAAATCGCGTTCTTCGCCGACAACCCCACCAGCACGATCAAGCCGATCTGCGTGAAGATGTTGTTGTCGCCGCCGGTCAGCTTCACGCCCAGCATGGCGGCCAGCAGGCCCATGGGAACGATCAGCACGATGGCGATCGGCAACGTCAGGCTTTCGTACTGCGCAGCGAGCACCAGGAAGACCAGCAGCAGCGCCAGCGGGAACACCCACATGGCCGAATTGCCGGCGATGATTTCCTGGTACGTGAGGTCCGTCCACTCGTAGCTGATGCCGGGTGGCAGGGTTTCAGCCGCGATGCGGGCGACCGCATCCTGCGCCTGGCCCGACGAATAACCGGGCGCGGCGCCGCCGTTGATGTCGGCCGACAGGAAGCCGTTGTAGCGCATGGCGCGTTCGGGGCCGAAGCTGGGCGTGACTTTCATCAGTGCCGACAGCGGCACCATTTCGCCGGTGGCCGATCGCACCTTCAAGAGGCCGATGTCTTCAGCGCGGGCGCGGTAAGGTGCATCAGCCTGCACCCGCACGGAATATGTGCGGCCGAACTTGTTGAAGTCATTGGCGTACAGGCTGCCCAGGTAAATCTGCATGGTGTCGAACACGTCAGTCACCGGCACGCCGAGCTGGCGCGCCTTGGTGCGGTCGATGTCGGCATACAGCTGCGGCACATTGACCTGGAAGCTTGAGAACATGCCCGCCAGCTCAGGTGTCTGGTACGCCTTGGCCATGAAGGCCTTGGTGGCGGCGTCCAGCGCGGCATAACCGAGCGAGCCGCGGTCTTCCAGCTGCAGCTTGAAGCCGCCGGTGGTGCCCAGGCCCTGCACGGGCGGCGGCGGGAACATCGCAATGAACGCCTCCTGGATACCGCCGAATTTTCCATTGAGCTGGCCGGCGATGGCGCCTGCACTCAGGTCGGCGGTGGTGCGCTGGTCAAACGGCTTGAGCGAGAGAAACACGATGCCCGAGTTGGAGCTGTTGGTGAAGCCGTTGATCGACAGGCCAGGGAAAGCAATCGCGTGTTCCACGCCGGGTTGTTTCATGGCGATGTCGCTGATCTTGCGGATCACGTCTTCGGTGCGGTCCAGCGTGGCGCCGTCGGGCAACTGGGCAAAACCGATCAGGTACTGCTTGTCCTGCCCGGGCACAAAACCGCTGGGCACTGCCTTGAAGAGGCCTGCCGTGGCGAGCACCAGCACCAGGTAGACACCCAGCATGATGGCCTTGCGCGAAATCGCACCCTTGACACCGCGGCTGTAGTTTTCGGAACCGCGGCTGAACAGGCGGTTAAAGCCTGCGAAGAAGCGGCCGAACACCTTGTCCATGCCGCGGGTCAGCGCGTCTTTCGGTGCGTCGTGGCTCTTGAGCAGCATGGCCGCCAGCGCAGGCGAAAGGGTCAGCGAATTGACGGCCGAGATCACGGTCGAGATCGCGATGGTCAGTGCGAACTGCTTGTAGAACTGGCCCGAGAGGCCGGTGATGAAAGCCAGTGGCACAAACACGGCGATCAGCACCAGGGCAATCGCGATGATGGGCCCGGACACCTCCCGCATGGCGCGGTAGGTGGCGTCGCGCGGACTCAAGCCCGCCTCGATGTTGCGTTCGACGTTCTCCACCACCACGATGGCGTCGTCCACCACAATGCCGATGGCCAGTACCAACCCGAAGAGGCTGAGCGCGTTGATCGAAAAACCGAACAGGTGCATCACCGCAAACGTGCCGATGACGGAAATAGGCACGGCCAGCAGCGGAATGATGGAAGCGCGCCATGTCTGCAGGAAGATGATCACGACCAGCACCACCAGGGCCACGGCTTCGAGCAGCGTATGCACCACGGCCTCGATGGACGAGCGCACAAACTGCGTGGTGTCGTAGACGATTTCGTAGTCCACGCCTTCAGGCATGCTCTTTTTCAGGTCCTTCATCACGGCCTGCACATCGTCGGAGATCTGGATGGCGTTGGAGCCCGGCGCGGCGAACACCGGCACGGCCACAGCCTGCTTGTTGTCCAGCAGCGAACGCAGGGCGTAATCCGAAGCACCAAGCTCCAGGCGGGAGATGTCACGCAGGCGCGTCACGGCGCCGCCCTTGTCGGTCTTGACGATGATGTCGCCGAACTCTTCTTCGCTTTGCAAGCGGCCCTGGGCATTGATGGACAGTTGCATATCCACGCCGGGCAGGCCGGGGGATGCGCCCACGACGCCGGCGGCGGCCTGGATGTTCTGCTCGCGGATGGCGCGCACCACGTCGCCAGCGGACAAACCACGCTCAGCCACTTTTTGCGGGTCAAGCCAGACGCGCATCGAATAGTCGCCCGAACCGAACAGCTGCACCTGGCCCACGCCGTTGATGCGCGCCAGGCGGTCCTTGACATTGAGCACCGCGTAGTTGCGCAGGTAGGTCATGTCGTAGCGGTCGTTGGGTGACAGCAAGTGCACCACCATCGTGAGGTCGGGTGAGCTCTTGATCGTGGTAATGCCCAGGCGGCGCACTTCTTCGGGCAGGCGCGGCTCGGCTTGCGAGACACGGTTTTGCACGAGCTGCTGCGCCTTGTCGGGGTCAGTGCCGAGCTTGAAGGTGACGTTCAGCGTCATCAGGCCGTCGGTCGTGGCCTGGCTGCTCATGTAGAGCATGCCGTCGACGCCGTTGATGGCTTCTTCCAGCGGCGTGGCGACGGTCTCGGCGATCACCTTGGGGTTGGCGCCGGGGTAGTTGGCGCGCACCACTACCGTGGGCGGCACAACGTCCGGGTATTCGGCGATCGGCAGCGAGCGCAGCGCGATCAGTCCGGCAATGAACATCAGCAGCGACAGCACGCCGGCAAAGATCGGCCGGTCAATAAAAAATTTGGAAAGATTCATGGCAATTCTTCTGGTTCAGGTGAAGGAGCGGCTCAGGACTTGGCCGCGACCTTCACGGCTTTTTCGGTGAGTTCCGACTTGGCGGTCATCTCGACCGGCTGCGGCGTGATCAGCGCTCCTGGGCGGATGCGCTGCAGGCCGTTGACCACAATGCGGTCGTTGGCGGCCAGGCCGCTTTTGACGACACGCAGGCCATCGACGGAAGCGCCCAGCGTGACTTCGCGGTACATCGCCTTGTTGTCGGCGCCGACCACGAGCACAAACTTCTTGTTCTGGTCGGTGCCGACGGCGCGCTCGTTGATCAGCAATGCCTTGCCTTTGGTGGCCTGGCCCATGCGGATGCGCGCGAACTGGCCGGGAATCAACTGGCCATCCTTGTTGTCGAACACGGCGCGTGCGCGCACAGTGCCGCTTCGGGCGTCCACCTGGTTGTCAACCAGTTGCAGCTTGCCTTCAAACGGCGTGTCGGTGCTCGCGGCGGTGCCCATTTGCACCGGAATGCGGTCCAGGTTGCGGCCGCCCGCGATACCGGCGTTGGTGCCCTGCACATCCTTGAGCGCCTTGACCACGACCTGCTCGTCGGCGTCGAAGCTCGCATAAATCGGGCTCACGGACACCAGTGTGGTCAGCACGGGTGCGCCCGGTCCTGCTGCGACCAGGTTGCCCACCGTCACTTCGAGCTTGCCGACGCGGCCGGCCACCGGGGCGCGGACCTGCGAATAGCCCAGGCTCAGCTGCGCCGTTTGAAGGGCTGCCTGCGCGGCGCGCAGGTTGGCGTCGGCTTCACCCTTGCCGTTGGTGCGCTCGTCAAACTCGCGTTTTGAAATGGCCTGCTCGCCCCACAGGCGCTGTGAGCGCTCGTGTTCGCCCTTGGCCTGGGCCACACGGGCCTGCGCCGCGGCCACCTGGGCTTCGGCGCGCGCCACTTCGGCGGCGTAGGGTGCCGGGTCAATCGTCAACAGCAGGTCGCCCTTTTTGACCAACGCGCCTTCGCGGAAGTGCACGGCCTGGATGGTGCCGGCCACGCGCGAGCGGATGTCCACGCGCTCGACCGCTTCCAGCCGGCCCGAAAACTCATCCCAGGCGGAGACGTCGCTTTGCACGACGGTGGCCACCGATACCGGCGTGGCCTGCGGCTCGGCAGGCGCACCCGACTGGGCACGCGTGCCCGAAACGCCGAAGATGACGGCCGTCACGCCCGTCAATGCCAGTACGGCCACGACGGTTGCCAGCAAACGGCGCTTGTTGTTGTGCAGATGAATCGATGTCATGGTGAAACCCCTCAAAAGAAAAGTAAAAAAAGGAACTGTGAAACTCAGGAATGGGTTGCATGCGCGGCCAGCGCATCAGCGAAAAAACGGGTGTACTGCTCATGCAGGACAGGGCCCCAAGCAGCCTTGTGGTCGCAAGGCTGCAGATAGCTGCAGGGCCAGCCGGTCGGCACCGGCAACACGGTCTCGTGCGCAACCAGGCCTGCGGCGCGCAGCCGTGCGGCGTAGGCCAGCGTTTCGTCGCGCAGCGGGTCGTCCTGCGCCGTGATGAGCAGCGTCGGTGCCAGGCCGGCCAGGCGGAATGCGGCGCCGGGTGCAGCGTAAGGGTGGCTTGCGTCTTCGGCCCGGGGCAGGTATTTGTGCCAGCCGTCGGCCCAGGTGCAGCCCACTGGCCCGGCTTCGGCGTCGCGCAGCGAAGCGGTCGCAAGGCATGGGTCCAGCATCGGCGACATCAGGATCTGCCCCGCCAGAGCCGGCTCATGCTGGTCACGCGCCATCAGCGCCACGGCTGCAGCGATATTGCCACCGGCCTCTTCGCCGGCCACAAAAACCGGCGCACCGACGCCGACCAGCTTGTGGCGGGCCTTGGCGGCCCAAACCAGCGCGGCATAACCTATTTCGACTGCATTGGGGAAAGGGTGCTCTGGCGCCAGCGGATAGTCCAGCGACATCACCACTGCGCCGGCTTGGGCCAGCAGCCCGGCTACGCAGGAACCGCCTTCCAGGGATCCGCCCACAAACGCGCCGGCATGGAAATGCACCACCAGGGGTGAAACGCCCGTGCCGCTGCGGCGGCCGTAAAAACGCACGTCCAGCGGCTTTTTCAGTGCCAGCTGGATCTGTTTTTCCACCCAGGGAGGGGGGCTTTTGTCGGCGCCTGCGGGGACGGGCTGTGGGCTGTTCATCTTGGCGAGCCGCACGCGGCTCCTCTTTGTTGCAATGCAGCAGAAGATACGCGCGGCAGGTCGCTTAATAAATAGCCGTTTTGTTTATACTTTATTTCACCAGTGCAACAATGAGGGGTAGCAAGCAGGCTTCTCCTCTGAAAATCACGGCCCCCCATGAAAGCTCCCATGAACATCCGAGCGCGGAGTTTCATCCTTCCCTGTGGGGCAAGGTCAATTGGGAGTGGGCAATCCCGGAAAGTTCTCAGGGCTATTTCGCGCCCCGCACCTGAACCGGCTGGGCTGGTCACAATCGCCCCTCGCCGTTTTGCCGATGAGCCCCTGTTGGCAGATGCACCTCTTCCCCGGCAGCCATTTTTAATTACCGCCCCGTATCCCTCTTGCGGCGCCCGCCAGGCAAGGCACGCGCTGACGGCCCTCACCAGAACAGGACTCTTTCATGGATAAATTTTCCGCAATGCAGGCCTTTGTACGGGTTGTGGAGGCCGGCACGTTTACCAAAGCGGCAGATTCCATGGGTATGCCCAAGCCCACGGTGACGCGCCTGATCCAGACACTGGAGCAGTCACTGGACACCAAGCTGCTCAACCGCACCACGCGCAAAGTCACGGTGACGGCCGACGGTGCGGCTTACTACGAGCGCGCGGGCCGCCTTCTGGGCGAAATGGAAGAGCTTGAGTCGAGCATGTCGCGCGCCAAGGCCAGCCCGCGTGGCCGGCTCAAGGTGGACATTCCCTCTTCACTGGGCCTTGCGGTGGTGATTCCGGCCCTGCCCGACTTTTATGCGCGTTACCCGGACATCCAGCTGGAGCTTGGCGTAAGCGACCGGCCGATCGACATCCTTGCAGAAAATGTCGACTGCGTGATCCGCGGCGGGCAGATCACAGACCAATCACTGGTGGCGCGCCGCATCGGCGAGTTTTATTTGATGTCCTGCGCTTCACCCGCCTACCTCAAACGCCACGGCGTGCCGCAGCACCCGCGCGAGCTGCAGGCGCACAAGCTGATCCGCTATTTTTCGCCGCGCGACGGCAAGCTTTACACCGTCAACCTGCAAAAAGACGGCGAGGTGGTGGAGATCGGCGGGCACCACCAGCTGTCGGTCAATGACTCGAACGCAGGTGTGGCGGCGGCGCTGGCGGGCCTGGGTATCCTGCAGACGCTCACCTTCCTGGTTCAGCACCATATCAGCAGCGGTGCGCTGGAACCCCTGTTCAACGGCTGGTGCTCCGAGGCCAAGCCCATTCATGTGGTGTACCCACCCAACCGCCACCTGAGCAACAAGGTGCGTGTTTTTGTCGACTGGATCGCCGACCTGTTCGCCAAACACGACCTGATACAGCGCAAGAGCAGCTTGCCGCAATAAACGCGGCAGACGACGCGACAGCCGCTACACCGAATGCATCGGCATTTTCCGGCGTCCCCAGCTTCCTACAGCTGGCGTCATCCGCAGACTACACCGCAGGACAACCCGCGGGAGTAAGGTCAGTGGCTGTCCCGCGTTTGCACGCCTGCGTTCATACACCGCCTTCCTTCCCTGCGAAAGACCACCCATGCCAAGACCCAAAGTTGCCGCGCCCGATACCGAGAGCCGAAAGGCACTGGAGCAGCGCGCGCGGGAAGCAGCCATGCCCGCACCACCCCGTGAAAAAGGCCGCTGGCCATTTCCGGTGCCGGACGACCAGCCCGCCGGCAAAACTGAAGGCCGCCACGAGGAACCGGAAAAGGCGGCCAAGCCAGGAAAGTCCGGCGACTAACTGCCGGATTCTCCATTCGCTCTCTTCTCTTCTGTGTCAGCGGCGCGCCAGGACGCGCTTGACCAGCACGGCAACAAACAGCACCAGCGCACCGGCGATCAAGCCTGTGAGTGCGTCCATCAACAGCGGCGTGAGCGCGGCCAGCAAAGCACCTGCTCCGCCTATGGCCGACGCTTTTTGTGCGAGCAGCTCGATCGCGTGATGCAGCGGCGCAAAGCCGTGCGTCAGAATGCCGCCGCCCACCAGGAACATCGCGATGGTGCCTGCCACAGAAAGGCCTTTCATGAGCCAGGGAGCGGTCAGCAGGATGGCGCGGCCTGCGCCGCGCTGCAAGCGGCCCAGGGCGCCGCCTCCTTCACGCTGGCTGAGGTAAAGCCCGCCATCGTCCAGCTTCACGATGCCTGCCACCAGGCCATAAACCCCCACCGTCATCAGGAGGGCGATACCGCCCAGAACAGCCACCTGCGTCACGAAGGGACTGGCCTGCACGGTGCCCAGCGTGATCGCGATGATTTCAGCGGACAGGATGAAGTCGGTGCGGACCGCGCCCTTGATCTTGTCTTTTTCAAGCGCCAGCACGTCTACGTCCGGGTTGGTCAGTGCGGCAGTCAGCGCCTCATGCTCGGCCGCCTGTTCGTCTGCGCTGTGCATGAATTTATGCGCGAGTTTTTCAAACCCCTCGTAACAGAGAAATGCACCGCCCACCATCAGCAGCGGCGTGACGGCCCACGGTATGAACGCGCTGATAGCCAGCGCGGCCGGTACCAGGATGGCCTTGTTGACGAAGGAACCTTTGGCCACAGCCCAGACCACCGGCAACTCCCGGTCTGCCTTGACCCCTGAGACCTGCTGGGCGTTGAGCGCCAGGTCATCACCCAGCACGCCGGCGGTTTTCTTGGCGGCCACCTTGGAAAGCAGCGCTACGTCATCAAGGATGGTGGCGATGTCGTCGATCAATGCGAGAAGGCTGCTGGCCATATGTAGGTTCCGTGTGCCGGCGCAAGGCCGAAGGGGTGAGCAAAACTTGCAAGGCCCGGCCGTGATGAGCCCGGCCGGCAGGAGTCCGGTGCTGCTGTTATGCGTTGTGGTGGCACCGAAGGCGAAGGCCTACTGTACCCAAATCCAGCGCAACAAAAAGCCGCCCCGCAGGCGGCTTTGGATGGGCGTCAGAGCGCTAGATGCTCAGCGCGCCGTGAGCCGTCCCAGGATAAAACCCAGCGCCAGGGCGGCACCGACAGCCTCCAGGGGCCTTTCCTGAACCCACGATTTCGAGGCGTCAATGGCCCGGCCTGGCGCTTCAGTCACCCGGCGGGTCTGGTCGGCAAAGCGGTCAGCCACAGTGCTGGCACCGCTGGCCAGCTTGTCGACGCCTTCGTGCGCGGCGGAAGACGCGCGGTCTACCGCACTGCGGGCCGGCTCAGCCACCTTGTCAATGCCGCTGTGGAGCGCTGCTCCGGCAGACTCGACGCCTCGCTGCAGAGGGTTGTCAGTACCGGAAGCCGTACCGGTGGAGGCTGTGGTTTTGTCCATGATGCTTCTTTCAAAAAAATTCCGCAAAATACCTCTGGGATCTATCTGAGCCTCGGTGATGACGGGCTCATGGTCGTCCAGAGGTGTCTGCCGACATTAAGCGGCGGCAGGCATGCGGACTGTGCGCAGCCGGATACGCTGCATGTAGGACAAGAGAGTGTTGTGCGCGCCGCGCGGTTGTCGGCCCACACTGACAGGAAAAAGGCCGCTTGGCTTGGCAGCCCCTGTCGCAGTTGCCCGCATCATCGTCCTGAACTCACAAGCCAAAGGCATCCAGGCCAGGCACCGTTGATAAACGCCCTTCCAACGTTTTTGAAACTCCAAGGAGAAGCACAATGCCCAGAATTGGACGACCCGCCCTCAGAACCGGCGCAACCGACAACGGCCAGCCGCGTAACGGCCCACCCGAGGAAGGTCTGGATGAAGACGACGCACTGGAGCTGCCGGTGGAGCCCGATGAAGGGATGCCGCTGATTCCTGATGACGATGAGCGGGTGGTGAATGTGCCGTCGTGAGATCGCGCTGTTGAGGCCTGGTTTGTTCTGTCGTTGGGCTTTTTGCTGAGGGTGGCTGGCCGGGGGTTGCCCGGCCAGCCACCCTCAGCAAAAAAACCAACGCCAGCGCAAGAACCGGCCCGAACAGAATCAGTTCAAAAATTCAGTTCTCAATCAACCACCCGCTTGAGCCGGATCTCTTCCAGCTTGGCACTGCCAAAAGCCACAGTCTTGAGCGACGGCATCTCGCGCTTGAACCCCGCCGCGTGTTCATAAAATCGCAGCGCACGCTCATTGCGCAACAGCACCCACAACGTGACCTGCGTGCAACCCTCTTCTTTCAGGCCCTCGCGCGCGCCGTCCCACAGGGCCAGGCCTGCGCCCTTGCCCCAATGTTCGGGCAGCACATACAGCGCCCAGATCTCACCCACTGTTGATTTGGTGCCGGCATCGCGGGAACGGTCAAAGCCGACGAAGCCCACGATCTCATCTCCGTCCGTGGCCACCAGCAGTTGCGGCTCGCTGAATTCGATGGCTTCGCGCCAGTAAGGCAGGCGTTTTTCTACCGTGATCTTGCCGAGGTAGTCCTCGGGCATGAGGTCTTTATAAGCGGCCTGCCAGGTGGCGACATGAATTTCGGCAATGGTTTTGGCATCACGGGGCGTAGCGGGACGGACGGAATAGCTGGACATGAAAAAAATCGCTTGTGAATCGGTGCGGGAAATGATCGGGGGAGCAGAATTGTCGCCCAAATCGCCTCCCACCCGGCAATACATTCGCTTCACGGCGGTCTGGCGGCAGGATGAATGCCCGGCAAGTGACTTGGGCGTCGGGTACATTCG
Organism: Polaromonas sp. P3_B4; assembly: GCF_056402835.1. Classification (NCBI taxonomy): domain Bacteria; kingdom Pseudomonadati; phylum Pseudomonadota; class Betaproteobacteria; order Burkholderiales; family Comamonadaceae; genus Polaromonas; species Polaromonas sp. P3_B4. The sequence goes on along the minus strand of NZ_JBFUGQ010000001.1, from coordinate 489,117 downwards.
TCGCACCCTAACACTTACAAGCGCTTGCACATCATGGCCCAAGGTATTCAGTTTCCCCTGCAAATGTCCTTCAAACTCATCGCCTTTGCACCGCAATTTCTGGTCAAGGACGCGCATAGCCAGCCGGTGGCGTATGTCAAACAAAAACTCTTCAAGCTCAAGGAAGCCATCACGGTTTTCACCGATGAAAAACAGGACCGGCAGCTCTACCAGATCAAGGCGGACCGGATTATCGATTTTTCAGCGCTTTATCACTTCACCGATACCCAGGGCGCGGCGCTGGGCGGCATCAAGCGTCGCGGCATGCGCTCCATGTGGAGAGCCGGTTTTGACGTGCAGGACAACGGCGTCACCCACTTCAGCATCAACGAGAAAAGCGTGATGACGCGTTTTCTTGACGGCCTATTCAGCCAGATTCCGGTGATCGGTATGTTTTCGGGCTACCTGTTCCATCCCGCCTACCAGGTGACGAGACCCGACGGCACCCTGGTGGCCGAGCTCACCAAGCAGCCCGCCCTGTTTGAGGGCCGGTTCACCGCCGAGCGGATGGCCCCCGTCAATGAACGCGAAGAGCAGCAGTTGTTGCTGTCCCTGATGACCGTGCTGCTGCTGGAACGCCTGCGCGGTTAACGCAGACGCCGGCGCAGGCAGCTACCCGTACCCGAAGCAGCGATGGACGACCCGGCCCACCCTGGCGATCCGGCGAATGCGGTTCTGTTCAGCGTCCAGCTGAACCCGGAAGGGGTGCATTTCAGCGCCTCGCCGTCCCTGCCGATCCTGCAATCGGCGCTCCAGGCCGGCGTGGCGATGGACAGTTCGTGCAGAAACGGCACCTGCCGCACCTGCATCCGCCGGCTGGCCAACGGGCAGGTGGCTTACCGCATCGAATGGCCGGGCCTGAGCGCCGAGGAAAAGCAGACGGGCTACATCCTGCCCTGTGTCGCGTACCCACTGTCGGATGTGGTGATCGGGCCAGGGGATTGAACTGGCGGGATCTGCCGTAGACCCACGGGAAAAGCCCCGGGCGACGCGGCGCCGTCGCCCAGCGCACGCTGCATCAGCACCGTGTCCACCCACTGGCCGAACTTGTAGCCGACACTGCCCAGCGTGCCGACACGGGCAAAGCCCAAAGCCTCGTGCACCCTGAGCGAGCCCGTGTTGGCGCTGTTGCCGACCACGCCCACCATTTGCCGGAAACCGCGCTGCTCGCACTGGCGGATCAGCTCACGCAGCAGGGCGCTGCCAATGCCGGACTGGCGCATGCCGGGCGCGACGTAAATCGAGTCTTCCACCGTATGGCGATAGGCCGGCCGCGAACGGTAGGCACTGCCATAGGCATACCCCACCACCTCTGCGTTGCGATGCGCCACCAGGTAGGGGTAGCCGCCCTGCAGGATGTCAGCGCGGCGCGAGAGCATCTGCGCGACGCTGGGCGGCTCCAGCTCAAACGTCGCCAGGTTAGTGGCCACGTAGTGCGCGTATATCGCCTGGATTGCCTCCATATGGCTTTCGGCACAGGGACCGATCACCAGGGAACCCCGAGTTTCAGAGGAAGGATCGGGGCGGGTGGCCTGGGGTATAGGTGTGAGGTGCATGCCGCTATGGTTGCGCAACGGCATGCATAAGTAAATATGTCAAAACTTATCAGATTGATTAGAATTTCTTTGCATGCTCAACCTGGACCACCTGCGCACCTACGCCCTCATCGTTGAAACCGGGAGCTTTTCCGGTGCGGCCGAAAGGCTGGGCCTTTCACAGCCCGCCGTCAGCCTGCAAATCAGGCAGCTGGAGCAGAAGCTGGGCGTGCGCCTGATCGAACGCGTGGCGCGCCGCGCAACGCCCACACCCGCAGGGCTTGACCTGATGGAAGAAATCCAGCATGTCAACACCGCCGTAGACGGCGTCATGGCCGCCATGGCTTCCCACTCCTCGAATGTGGCCGGCCGCATCACGCTGGGCATTGGCGCCACGGCCTGCCTTTATTTCCTGCCGCAAATCCTGCGCTCATTGAGGCTGCGGTTTCCCAATCTGAGCGTGGTGGTCAGCACGGGCAACACGGCCGACTTCGTCAAGGCGGTGGAAGGCAACATGCTGGACCTGGCGCTGGTCACGCTGCCCGTCAAACGGCGCGCGCTGGTGGTGACACCGTTGTTCAACGACGAGTTTGTGGCCATCGCACCCAAGCGTGATGCCGCCACGCCCGCCAGGATCACGCCGGCCGTCCTGGCAAAGCGCGAGCTGGTGCTGTTCGAGCCGGCGGCCAATACCCGCGTGATCATCGACCAGTGGTTTCAGGATGCGGGCCACGCCCCCAAACCCATCATGGAACTGGGCAGCGTCGAAGCCATCAAGGAAATGGTGGCGGCCGGCCTGGGCTGCAGCATCCTGCCAGCAATGGCGGTCACCGGCCCAGGGCAGCATGCCGAACTCGTGGTCCACCCGTTGTACCCACGGCTGCAAAGGACGCTGGCCTTGATCATGCGCAACGACAAACCGGTGAACAAGGCCCTGCACCAGGTGATTGCCGCCATTTCACAGCGGGCGGGCGCCGAGCCGCGCCAGCCGGGCTCCCGGCCTTCCCCGCAAAACAACAAGCTGTAGCACGCCTGTCAAACAACTGTGCAAGGATGGGCGGATGCTCCCTCCGCCACTGCCTCCGCCACTGAATAGCGCAGCCGACAGCCCACGCAGCTTTCACAGCCCCTACAGCCTCACGCCGGCGCGGGATGCGGCGGCCAGCTTTTCGGAGATGGAAGAGCTCAAGACAATTTTGCTGGCAGGCAGCGCGCACTTTGACGTGGCCGTTGCGGCCGAAGCGCATACTGCCGGCCCGTCTTTTCCGCTGTATGTGGCGGGCATCGGCTCCCGCGACCCTGCGGCGCCCGCGGTCGGTTTCTTCGGCGGCATCCATGGACTGGAACGCATCGGCACGCAGCTGGTTTTGCATTACATGCGGGCGTTGCTGTTTCGCCTGGAGTGGGACGAGTTGCTGCACCGGCAACTCCAAAAGATCCGGCTGGTGTTCATGCCCATCGTGAACCCCGGCGGCATGTGGGCGCACAAGCGCGCCAACCCCCAGGGCGTGGACCTGATGCGCAATGCCCCCCACAAGGCCGACGCCCGTGTGCCCTTCCTGGCCGGCGGGCAAACCGTGAGCCCCCGGCTTCCCTGGTACTGCGGAAGGCCCGGCATGCCGATGGAAGTGGAAAGCGCGGCCGTACTGCAAGTGGTGCGGGAACAACTGGCCAGCCGGCCCTTCAGCCTGGCACTGGACTGCCATTCGGGCTACGGCTTTGAGGACAGCCTGTGGTTTCCGTACGCCAGGACGCGCCGGCTGATGCCGCACCTGCCGGAGATGTTTGCACTGCGGACCATGCTGGAGCAATCGCACCCGCACCACGCCTACAGCTTCGAGCCGCAAAGCAACCAGTACCTGCTGCACGGCGACCTTTGGGACCATGCCTATGATCGCGCACCGGCGGAGAACATCTTTTTGCCGATGACGCTGGAGCTGGGCTCGTGGTTATGGATACGCAAGAACCCGCGCCAGCTGTTTTCGCGCCACGGCATTTTCAACCCTATTAAGGCGCACCGCACGCGGCGCGTACTGCGCCGCCATGCGGACCTGCTGGATTTCCTGACACGCGCCGCATTTTCCGCGCCGCGCTGGCTGCCTTCGGGCGAACAGCGCGTGCAACTCGCACGGCTTGCCGCAGCGCACTGGCGCCCGCGCAGGGTGGTGTGACATGACCTGGGTGTTGCTCAGGGGCTTGACCCGCGAGGCGCGGCACTGGGGAGATTTCCCGCTGCAGTTGCAGGAAGCCACAGGCCGCAGCCCCGGCCAGGTCATCACGCCGGACCTGCCCGGCAATGGCAAATGGTGCGGGCAGCGCTCCCCACTTTCCGTGGAGGAAATGGTCGAGGCGGTGCGCCGGCAACTGGCGGCGCAGGGCGTACGGCCGCCCTACGCAGTGCTGGCGATGTCCCTGGGCGGCATGGCGGCGGCCAGTTGGGCACAACGCTACCCGGACGAAATTTCGCGGCTGGTGCTTGTCAACACCAGCATGCGGCCCCACGCACATTTTGCGCAGCGCCTGCGGCCCCGCAGTTGGCTGACACTGCTGGCGATGGCTTCGCACTGGCGGAACATTGATGCCGTGGAACAAAAAGTCCATGAACTCACCTGCAAGCGCCAGGAGCAAAGGCAGCAGGATCTCACGCAGTGGCGCTTCATCCGCCAAAGCGCACCTGTGAGCGCAGCCAACGCAGCGCGGCAATTATGGGCAGCCACCCGGTTCACCTGCGCACCTCTTGCACCGCGTTGCCCGGTGCTGGTCCTGTCTTCAGCCGGCGATGCCCTTGTCAACCCGGCCTGCTCCGCGCAGCTTGCCCATGCCTGGCAAACATCGCACCGGGAGCACCCCTGGGCAGGGCATGACCTGCCGCACGACGACCCGCGCTGGGTGTGCCAGCACGTGGCGCCATGGGACAACGCCTGCGCATGAATAGTTCCAGCCCTGCGGGCTGGGTGCCAGCGGGGCGGGACAAATAAGACCCGGCACGGGACAAAAACATCCCACCCCATCAGGCAACGCAGCGACTGGGTTGGGGTGATATTCCTCTTCGAACCCAAGGGACAAATTGGTCCCGCAGCTCCTGTTTTCTGCGCCAAATACCTTTTGGATTCATGCACTTGCACGCGCTGCTCACCTGGCACAGGGTTTGCGAACCTTTGCGGCAAAAGGAGCGCAGCCCACACCATGGCAGACCAAAGGATCAAACGGCACGTTTATCTTCCCGGCCTGGCGGCCTTCGACACCGGCCACCGCAAGGCAGCGGTGATGGAAATGGGACACACCGGTGCCAACAACGAGTTCAAACCAGGCACGGTTTTTGTCGACAACATCGAAGCCCAGCGCGCGGTGCGTGCGCACTACGAGGAACGCCATGCCAGCGTGATGGACAAGCTGCTCGCCGGCAACCTGACGATTCCGCAAAAGCAGCAACTGCAGCGCGAATACCGCGGTTTGAGCTCAGCGATCCGCAACGTCAGGGTCGTGCAGCCCGGCATGGCGCCGTACAACAACCGGGAAAACGGCCCCGCCGATGTTCTGTTCGTCAAGGGCCATGGCAGCCCGCGCAATCCCAACTCCATCACCACCGTGGCAACGCCCGTGGACGAAGACGAACACCACCCGCCGGGCCTGTTCGAGCAGGCAACAAAGGTCAACATCAAGCGCGGCTACAAGATGACGCACACGGCGCAGGACATTGGGACTGCGGTGCACAATATTGCCAATTCCGTGAACAGCCCGGGCCTGGACGTCCGGCTGACATCCTGTGGCAGCGCCGGTACGGTGTCGCGCGACCACGTGGCCATCGGCCCGCGCAATTTGGCCCAGACCTTTGCCGGGCAGGTTTCTGCCACGCTGGATGCCCAGCACGCCGATCCGCGTGTACGCGTCAGCGGGTTCCAGGGCGACAGCAACTCCACATTGCCCAGCCGGCAGGGCGCCGACGATGGTTTCGTCACGAAGATCAAGGAAAAACCCGAAAACCCCAACAACCTGCACCACTTTGTCGATGCCATGGAACGGCAGACAGCCAAGCTCGGGCCCTTGCATGAAGCACTTGAACCCATCAAGCAACCCCTGCGTGAAGTGGCGGTGGCGACCAGACTGAAAGCAAACTTGCCGATGCCCCCGATAGCGTCCCTTGGTGTCGCACCTGCAATGCATGCAAATATGCGGCCTTTCACCAAAATTGTGACCACCGACAACGTCAATACCCAGCGCGTGGCGACCGGGACCCGGACGGCCGCGCTGACACCGATTGACAGGCACTAGGGCGGCACCACGTCCTCCGGGTCCTGCACTTCTTGTAGCGCCAAGGTAACCAGCAACTGAGGTTTGACAAGACTGGGGCTTTTAGGCGCCACCGGATGCCTTCGTGACGGCCCTGGTGCAAAATCGGCTGTCTCCCGTCGACACCATGAACAAGCCCAACCCACCTGCTGCCAGCACAGCGCTACACGACACTGCGGCGGCCGAGCCACTTGCAGGTGCCACCACCCGCCGCAACCGGCGCATCTGGGCATTGGCGCTGGGCACCACCGCCGCCATCTGGCAACTGGACCCCGCCCTGACTGAAATGGCGGAAATGATCGGCATGATTGCCTGTGCCGGCAACAAGACGCTGGCCAAGGACGCCATCATGCAGATGCGGGCGAAAGCGGACGCGCTGCGCGCGCAGATTCCCCCCTTGCCGGGCAGCGCATTGACCAAGGTTGTGCGGCGCGCGGAAGCAGCCTGCGGTGCAGTGCTGGACAAAGGCGTGCGTGTGAAGGAAGTGCAGACCAGCTGGGACCATTTTTTGGCCTGTGTCCGCGCGCTGCAAGACCCCCGCAAGTAGGGCCGCAGCCCGGCTGCCGTCTGCCGTGCGACTCACTCCAGGGACTTTTGCAGCGGGTCCACCGCGCCCAGCGTCCCGTCAATTTCACCTGTTTTTCATCTGATGTGTTTTTTGGGAGCGCAACTGATGCTGACACCGGCCGCCCATGTGCGGCATGATGGCCCCATGAACCCAAGATTTTTCTCACGCTTTTGCAAGCCTGTGCTGGCCGCGCGGCTGTTGTGGGCCGGCCCGGCATTTGCCATGGCCGTTGCCGCCCAGGCAGCTCCGCCGCCGTTTGAAGACACCATCGCGCAGCGCACCATGGCCTGCACGGCTTGCCACGGGCCCCAGGGCCGGGCAGCTCCCGACGGCTACTACCCGCGCCTGGCGGGAAAACCGGCGGGCTACCTGTACAACCAGCTGCTGAACTTTCGCGACGGGCGCCGCCACTACGGTCTCATGACGCAGCTGATCGAACCGCTCAGCGACACCTACCTGATGGAGATCGCGCAGTACTTCTCCCAGCTCGAAGTCCCCTATCCCGCACCCCTGCCCGCTGCCGCATCACCCGAGGCCATGCGCCATGGACAGCAGTTGGTCATGCAGGGCGACGCTGCGCGCCGGCTACCGGCCTGCGTGCAATGCCACGGCCAGGCCATGACCGGCGTGGCGCCTGCCATTCCGGGCCTGCTGGGGCTGCCACGTGACTACCTCAATGCACAGCTGGGTGCCTGGAAGGCCGGCCAGCGCCGCGCGCACGCGCCGGACTGCATGAAAAATGTGGTGGAAAAACTCACCGTGGAAGACATCAATGCCGTCGCCAGCTGGGTGGCGGCGCAGCCCCTGCCGGCAAGCACCAAACCAGCCACCACGCTGCCCGCGCTCGCACCCGGCGCCGTGGTCATTACCTGCGGTAGCGCAGCAGACATGCCCACTGTGCCGGCTTCGCCCACCAGGAAATTGCAAAAATGAAGACCCTCCTCAAATGGGCGGTGGGCCTTTCCACCCTGGCAGCCGCCGCGGTTTTACTGGTATGGGCGCTGAATGTGCGCGACGAAGTCGACGTGAAGGCGCCTGTGGCTACCGCGGCCCCCAGCGACAGCCTGATTGCCCGGGGCGCCTACCTGGCGCGCGCCGGCAACTGCCAGACCTGCCACACCGTGCAGGGCGGCCAGGCCTATGCGGGCGGGCGCGGCATCGCCACGCCGTTTGGCACAGTGTTCACCTCCAACCTCACGCCTGACGACAAAACCGGCATCGGCAGCTGGTCATCCGCCCATTTCTGGCGCGCCATGCACAACGGCCGCTCCAAAAACGGCCGCCTGCTCTACCCGGCCTTCCCCTACACCAGCTACACACAGGTCACGCGCGAAGACTCCGATGCGCTGTTTGCCTACCTGCGCAGCCTGCCCGCTGCGGTGCAGCCCAACCAGTCCCATGCGCTGCGCTTTCCTTACCAGTCGCAGGCAGCGCTTGCAGTGTGGCGCGCCCTGTATTTCAGCCCCGGTGCATACCAACCGGACGCCGCACGCAGTGCCGACTGGAACCGCGGGGCCTACCTGGTCAAGGGCCTGGGTCATTGTGCGGCCTGCCACACCGCACGCAATGCGCTGGGCGCCAGCGACGCGGGGCTGGACCTGGCCGGCGGGCTGATCCCCATGCAGAACTGGTATGCGCCCTCATTGACCTCGCCGTATGAAGCGGGCGTGAGCGACTGGGACAGGCAGCACATCGTGAGCCTTCTGAAAAACGGCGTCTCACCACGCGCCTCGGTCACCGGCCCCATGGCGGAAGTCGTTCAGCGCAGCACGCAGTATTTGAGCGATGCCGATCTCGGCGCGATGGCGCAGTTCCTGAAAGAGCTGCCGCCCACACACACCACGTCCCCGGAGCCGGCCACCATCAAGACTCAGGGCGAGTCTGTGGAACGCGCCGCCAAGCTGTACGAACAGCACTGCGCCCAGTGCCACGGTGCCAGGGGCGAAGGAATCGCCAATGCCTACCCGGCGCTGGCAGGCAATCGCGCCGTCACCATGAGCCAGGCCGTGAACCTGGTGCAGATCGTGCTCAATGGCGGCTACGCACCAGCCACCACGGGCAACCCGCGCCCCTTTGGCATGCCGCCCTTCGTATTGGTGCTGAACGACGCCGATATGGCGCTGGTGCTGACGCATGTCCGCCAGTCATGGGGCAATAGGGCGAGTGAAATCACGCCGGTGGAAGTGAACCGGATACGGGCGAATACGGGGCGGTAGACGAATCACTGCGCTTCGTTGCGAAGCGGGGCGCAATGGTCGTCCTTTGAATACAACAGGACCCGGGCCGCCAGCGCCTTTCATCTGCAGGACAGCGGCCTGCCAGCTACACACCTAAAATCACCTGCAGTGTGCAGCCCCCGCTTCTGTTGATCTGGTTCATGGCGGAACTGCACCGCAACCGAAAGAGCGCATGTCGGCAGTCGTTGAAACCTGGTTTGGTGAGGCCTTCGCACAACTGCACCCGTTGCTGCAGGAACTCCATCGGTCTGGAGGCACGCTCTCAGGCACAGTCGAGGTTCGCCTGGGCACCGGCCTTGCCGGTTGGGCGGGCCGGCGGCTTGCGCAAAAACTTGGTATCCCGCCTTGCGACGGAACTGCATCGATGAGCGTTTCCATCTTCAGCACTGACACCGAGCTTCATTGGAACCGTACCTTCAATGGAACCTCCACGTTTGCCTCAACCTTCACGCCGACAGGTCGTTATCCATCGGGTTACTGGGTCGAGTCATCGGGCCTGCTTCGCCTCAACCTGGGTGTTTCCATTGTCAATGGCGGCTGGGTCTGGCGTCCCATCGGAGGCCGGCTAGCGGGCGTTCCATTCCCTCTTTGGCTCCTGCCTCGCACGGCCGCATCGAAGTGCATCGACAACGGTCAGTATCAGTTCAACGTGGAAGTCGGCCTCCCATTGCTCGGTACAGTGCTCTCCTATAGCGGGAACCTGTCGTCTGAGCCTCTCATGTGAAAGCGTAGGTGGCTAGATGCATCCAGCCGGATCGAAAGTCGTACTCATATCCTTCAACGGTGCCCGGTGCGCGCCTGAAGATTGTCACCCTGCCGAGAACTATTGGCTCCTGATAGGGACCCGGGGAACCATCGCAGGTCCGGTAAACGCAAACGGCCGCGTGCTGGTCACATTCGATATCCCGGTGAGTGAAGTGGGCCTGACATGCCACAACCCCACACCCAACAGCCTCTACATTCTGGAAACCGACCTTGCGCATTCCCAATAAATTGTTCATGCGTCACAACAACAGCAGGCATCGTGCAGCATCACAGCCAATGCGTCCGTTCATTTTTAAATCAGGCCTTGATCATGCATTCACTACCACTTGCCAATGCCGTCCCTGAGAACGAAGACAAGGAGAAAATTGCGCAGCAGGCGCGCCAGAAGTTCTCAGGCTCGCTGGCGAACGACACTCAATGGAACGAGCTGATCACATACGTGCGCGGCCTTGAATGGAGACCTTCGTATCGCTCGAAGTGGGTCAACGGCCACATTTCGGGCTGGGATGTCGAATGGTTTTATCACCTGCCCTACCCGTTTGTGGGCGTGGAGTGGTTTGACATCGGCTTGCATGGCGAACTCCGCACGGGCCGCCTTCTTGCGCCAAAGATCATTGACTATTCGCCTGTGTTTCTCGGAAGGTTGAAAGAGATCGGCTTCGATTTTGAATACAGAGACGGTGTGGCCAGAATCTGGGGCTATTACCCAAAATCATATGAAGATTTTCCGCTTGGCACATCTGCTTAGTTCTTACGCCATGGATCCACACCACACCCGAATTACGTTGGCCTCAATATGACTCCTCAACAGAAAAAACGTCTCAGCTACCTGAAAGACCGTCGAAATACCTACGGCGAAAATAGCAAGGCTTCGCGCAAAGGAATACCGCTTTCCAAGGCGAGAGGCATCCGGTCTGAGCGACACGCGCAAGACCACAAACTGGCGCAAGTAGTGCGGACTGTTGACCCAGAACAACTCGACGCGCTTGAGAACCAGGTGCGCTCTACCAACCCACGCCACTGGCGCAAATCTGCGGACGACCCATTGGGTGAAGTGCTGGGCAGTCGAAAGAGCCGGCGGGCGGTTCGAGCCAGCGTGAAAGCTAGTGATTGACCATCTTGTCCCGCCGCGACAACGACGGAAACAGCCTGAACCACGCCGCAGCCACCAGCAGCGTACCCACCCCACCCGCCACCACCGAGCCCACCGGCCCCAGCAGCGCAGCAGTGGCGCCTGATTCAAACTCACCAAGCTGGTTGGACGCACCGATGAATACCGAGTTGACGGCGCTGACGCGGCCGCGCATTTCGTTGGGGGTTTCGATCTGCACCAGTGTCTGGCGCACCACCACGCTGACCATGTCGGCACCGCCCGAGACGGCCAGCACCAGCAGCGACAGCACAAAACTGGTCGACAGGCCAAACACCACCATGCACACGCCGTACAGGGCGACTGCTGACAGCATGGTCGGCCCGACGCGTCGCTCCAGCGGCCAGCGGGTCAGCACCGCGGACGTCAGCAAAGCGCCGACCGCAGGGGCGCCGCGCAGCAGGCCCAGGCCCCAGGGCCCGACGTGCAGGATGTCTTTGGCGAACATGGGCAGCAAGGCCGTGGCGCCGCCCAGCAGCACGGCAAAAAGATCCAGCGACGCAGCGCCCAGCAGGGCCTTGCGCTGCCATACAAACTCCACGCCGGCCAGCAGCGTGCGCAGCGTCACCGGCTCGCGCGGCGGCGGCGCGTGGTCATAGCGCAGCACCGCGATCAGCACGCAGCCGGTGGCAAAGAGGCAAGCGCAGGTGGCATACACCGCCGTGGCGCCGGCCACAAAAATCACGCCACCTAGCGCCGGCCCGCCTATGACCGCCGCCTGCATGCCGGCCGAGCTGAAGGCCATGGCACGCGGCAGCATGGCAGGCGGCACCAGCACCGGGGTAAGCGATTGCTGCGCAGGCATCTGGAAGGCGCGGGCCACGCCCAGCATGACCGACACCGCCAGCAACAACTCGCGCGAAGCCCAGCTATGGTGCATTCCCCCTATTTGCCAGCCTTGTGTGGCCGCCACCAGGATCATCGCCACCGTGGCCTGCGTCACCAGGCAGGCCGCGATGATGCGCCCGCGGTGAGCCCGGTCGGCGACATGCCCGGCCACCAGCGTCAGCAACAAGGCCGGCACAAACTGGTACAGCCCCACCAGGCCAAGGTCCCAGGCGCTGCCGGTCAATTCGTACATCTGCCAGCCCACGGCGACCATCAGCATCTGGTTGCCTGTGGTGGCAAAAATCCGGGCGAACCACATGCGCATGTAGGCACGCTGGCGGGTGAGTTCCTTGAATGAGTGTGTCGGCATGCGGCCCGAAGCTTAACAGTGCCGTACCCGCAAGGTGTGGCACGGGGCTACTCTTGAGGGAACGCCTTCAGTGGCTGTAATGCTATTGATTTAATAGCTGCTTGCGCACGTCCTGCCTGGCTAAACCAGTATTCCCGCATCGTCTCATTCGCAGGCACGACGGCCGTGCCCGGAACTGAACCGATTTCGCCCGAACCGGGGGGAGAAGCCCGATAAGCCCGCCTGCTGGCCTGAAAATTAGGCCATTGGCTTTAAGTGGGTGGCCGTTTTAGGCGAAACAGGCAGTTAACATGGCGACATAACAGGGCCACCCTGGCACCAGGAGGAAGAAGTTATGCACCGCATCGTCATAGTGGGCGGAGGCGCCGGAGGGCTGGCGCTGGCCACGCAACTGGGCAAACGCCTGGGCAAAAAGGGCCTGGCCGAGGTCACCCTGGTCGACGCCGCCCGCACCCATGTCTGGAAACCGCTGCTGCACCAGCTGGCCGCAGGCAGTTTTGACACCCACGCCGAAGAGATTGAATACCTCGCGCAGGCCCGCTGGAACCATTTCAAGTTCCGCCTGGGCAGCCTGACCGGCGTGGACCGCCAGAACAAAACCCTGCAGCTGGCCGCCAGCCATGACGAAGCCGGCCGCGAGATCACGCCGGCCCAGCAACTGGCTTACGACACGCTGGTGATTGCCGTGGGCAGCCAGACCAACGACTTCGGCACACCCGGCGCGGCCGAACACACCATCAAGCTGGACAGCCCGCAAGCTGCCAAGCGCTTTAACGACCGCCTGATCAACGCCTGCATTCGCGCGCAAACCGTGCCGCGCGTGGCGGGTAGCGGCCGTCTGACAGTGGCGATCGTGGGCGGCGGCGCCACCGGGGTGGAGCTGGCCGCCGAGCTGCATGCCGCAGCACGGGTGCTGGCCAACTACGGCTTTGATCACATCCACCCCGAAAAAGACCTGCAGATCGTGCTCGTCGAAGCCGCACCGCGCCTGCTGGCCCAGTTGCCCGAGCGACTGAGCGAATCGGCCATGCGCGAACTGCGCAAGCTGGCCATCGAAGTGCACACCAATGAAAAAGTGGTGGAAGTTACAGCCGACAGCTTGAAGATGGCCAGCGGCAAAGTTATTTCGTCGAGCATCACGGTGTGGGCCGCCGGCGTAAAAGCCTCCGACTTTCTGCGGACCCTGGGCGATGGCAACCCGCTGGAAACCAACAGGCTCAACCAGCTGGTGGTGAACGGAAACCTGCAAAGCGCGGGCGACACAAACATCTATGCCTTTGGCGACTGCGCGGCATGCCAGCAACCCGACGGCACCTGGGTACCACCGCGAGCCCAGGCCGCCTACCAGCAGGCCATGTACCTGACGCGCTCGCTCTCCGACCTGATCGCCGGCAAGCCGGTGGCGCCCTTCGTCTTCAAAGACCAGGGTTCGCTGGTGTCACTGTCGGAATACTCCTCCGTCGGCAGCCTGATGGGCAGCCTCACCAAGGGCAGCTTCTTTATTGAAGGCCAGCTGGCCAAGTTCATGTACTGGGGCCTGCACAAGCAGCACCAGCTGGCGCTCGGCGGCTTCAAGAAAACCGCGCTGATCACCCTGTCTGAAATGCTGGACCGGACCTATCGCCCGCGCATCAAGTTGCATTGATAATCGGGGCATCACCCTCGCAATTTTTATCAACTTCACTCAACCCAACGGAGAAAACCATGGCAAAAGGACAGCAAAACAACAACAAGATGGTCAAGAAGCCGAAGAAGGACACCTCGCCACCCAAGACGGTGTCTCCCGACGCGGTGCGCCCGACCATCGTGACGCAGGTACCACTGCGCGGCAAGCTGAAGAACAAATAAAGCCTTGATGGCCGGCTCTGGCGATTCGCCTGAAAATTTGCGGGAAGAAGTCCCGGCTGCTGCTACCGCACAGCCGGGCAATCCGCTGCACGGCGTCAAACTGGAAACGATCGTCACTGCGCTGTCTGACCACTACGGCTGGCAAGAGCTCGGCCAGCGCATCAACATCCGCTGCTTCACCAGCGATCCCAGCGTGGCGTCCAGCCTGAAATTTTTGCGCAAGACGCCCTGGGCGCGCGAGAAGGTTGAAAGCCTTTACCTATTCATGCTGCGGGAAGTCAAGCGCAGCAGCCCGCCGGTTCACAACTTCCCGCCGCCTAAAGCCAAGCCCCAGCCCTAGAGGGGATTGGCGAACAGGAGCATCATGGCGATGCCCACACCGATCAGGAAGTTGGCATCGATCAGGCCGGCCAGCAGAAACATCTTGACCTGCAGCGGCTCCATCATTTCGGGCTGGCGCACGGCACCTTCCAGAAATCGCCCGCCCATCGCCCCTATGCCCAGGCAGGCGCCAATGGCGCCCAGGCCGATGATCAATCCACATGCAATGGCAATGGCACCTGCGTCAGTCATGATTTCTTCTCCTTGGTTAAAAACTTTTCGTTGACTGAATCATGAAGGCCGAGTCGCCGCAGAACAATTACCCCGCAGGTAATGTCATCGACATTCCAGGTGTGAGGCTGCTACACGCCGATGAGTTCCTGCTGGTGCTGGACAAGCCTTCAGGACTGCTCTCAGTGCCGGGACGCGGCGAAGACAAGCAGGACTGCCTGAGCGCCCGCGTGCAGACCGCCTTTCCAGACGCCCTGATCGTGCACCGGCTGGACCAGGCCACCTCCGGCCTGATGCTGATGGCGCGCGGCGCGGCCATGCAGCGGGCGCTGAGCCGATCGTTTGAAACGCGTGAGGTTGGCAAGCGTTACGTGGCGGTGGTTAGCGGCCGCTTGCCCGCACCGAGTGAGCCGAATGCCCCAGACAGCTGGGGCCTGATCGACCTGCCCATCATCGTGGACTGGCCACGCCGGCCGCTGCGCATCATCGACGGTGAACGCGGCAAACCCAGCCAGACCCGCTGGCGCGTGCTGGCGCATGACACGGCGGCTAACACCACGCGCGTAGAACTCGAACCTGTCACCGGCCGGTCGCATCAATTGCGCGTGCATCTAAAAGCGCTGGGCCATCCGATTTTGGGCGACGCGCTGTACGCCTCTGAAACGGTACAGGCGGCCGCGCCCCGGCTGTTGCTGCACGCCGCAGCGCTGCAGTTCATGCACCCGGCCAGTGGGCAGGCGATGGCATTTGAAAGCAAGCCCGACTTTTAGACCGCGAGCAGTTCCATGGTACCGGCGCTACCATGCAGCCATGACACAAACCACTCACCTCACCCTCATCACAGGCGCCTCGCGCGGCATGGGCTTTTCCATGGCACGCCAGCTGCTCACCGCCGGCCACACGGTGCTTGGCATTTCGCGCACGGCGGTGCCCGAGCTGGAAGAACATGCGCAGCATGTCGGCGCTACGGTGCTGCAATGGACGCATGACCTGGCGGACAGCGGCTCACTGAATGAGAAGCTGGAAAGCTGGCTCAAGGATTCACATGCCAAGAAACCCTGGACCAGCGTCACGCTGATCAACAACGCGGGTGTGATTCCGCAGATCGGCTCGCTGGACCAGATTGGTGAAGCCGACCTGGCAAGGGCGCTGCGTGTGGGGCTGGAAGCGCCGATGCAAATCACCGCCGCGTTCCTGCGCGCCACCGACAGCTGGCAGGCGCCGCGCAAGGTGCTCAATATTTCGTCAGGCCTGGGGCGCCGCGCCATGGCTTCGCAAGCGGCCTACTGTGCCGCCAAAGCCGGCATGGACCATTTCACCCGCTGCCTGGCACTGGAAGAAGCCCTGAAGCCCCATGGCGCCAAAGTCTGCTCACTCGCGCCGGGCGTGATCGACACCGGCATGCAGGAGCAACTGCGCACAGCCGACCCCAAGGCCTTTCCGGATCGTGAGTCGTTTGTGGGTTTGAAAACCGGCGGCGTGTTGACATCGCCCGAAGATGCCGCTGCGCGAATCCTCGCTTTCCTGGCACGGCCAGATTTCGGCGCCAATCCAGTAGCTGACGCGAGGGACTGACCACTCCCACTGGTTACCAAAGAACTCTTCAACCAAGCAGGAGCCGCGGAACCGGCTTTGCCGGGCCGCTGGCTTCGCCCCCTGCAAGGGGGGAGCAGGCTACACGAAGTGAGCCTGAACGGGGGTGTTAATAGACCTCCGGCACCACAATGTTTTGTGGGACCGGAGTACGCACATAGTCCTCATGGCGCACCCGTTCGGGCAGCACGATGGGCGGGTGCGGGGTTTCCTGGTAGGGCATCTGCTGCAGCAGGTGGTGGATGCAGTTCAGGCGGGCTTTTTTCTTGTCGTCCGCCTGCACCACCCACCATGGGGCCTCGGGGATGTGGGTGCGGTCCAGCATGATTTCCTTGGCCTTGGTGTACTCCTCCCAGCGGCGGCGTGACTCCAGGTCCATGGGGCTGAGCTTCCATTGCTTGAGCGGGTCGTGGATGCGACCGAGAAAGCGCAGGTGCTGTTCTTCATCGGAGATGGAGAACCAGTACTTGATGAGCTGTATGCCTGAACGCACCAGCATCTTTTCAAACTCCGGCACAGTACGGAAAAATTCCTCGTACTGGTCGTCAGTGCAAAAGCCCATGACGCGTTCCACGCCGGCGCGGTTGTACCAGCTGCGGTCAAACAGCACGATCTCTCCGGCTGCCGGCAAATGGGACACATAACGCTGGAAGTACCACTGCGTACGCTCGCGGTCGTTCGGGGCCGGCAATGCCGCCACACGGCAGACGCGCGGATTAAGCCGCTGGGTGATGCGTTTGATCACGCCGCCCTTGCCGGCGGCATCGCGTCCTTCAAACAAAATCACCACCTTGTGGCCGGTGCTGACCACCCAGTCCTGCAGCTTCACGAGTTCGGCCTGCAGGCGGAACAGCTCACGGAAGTACTGGCGGCGGTCTTCTTTTTCCTGTGCCGCGTCCCTGGGGCTGCGGGCAGGTTGCTCTTCCCCGATAAGCTCGGCCACGGTGCGGTCTTCAATCTCCATCTCCAGCTCTTCGTCGTAGCTGTCGATCAGGTCATTGCGGATCCGCCGCATCAATTCTTCGTCGCTTGAACTCAAGGTTCTCTCCTGCACAACCGGAAATCGGTCAACACCCCAGCGTACCCGCGGCACATGGCAGTTTGATGAAACAGCCGAAAACCGTTGGCCATATCACCGGACTTTCAAGCCGCCCTGCAGGGCAGGAACGATATCAACCCCGTTTTTCGCTTCCATTTTGATAGCTGCTTGCGCACGTCCCTATTGGGTTTCAAGGCAGTTTTCCTTAAAAATCAGGAACTCCCATGACGTCATCAGCTTTTCTTGAGGATCTGGTAAATCTCGTCCTTGACCTTGAGCCGCCGCTTTTTCAGGTCTTCCAGCGCCTCGTCCGTGATGACACCCACGCCCTGCTCATACTTTGCAATCGCGTGGTTATCCTCGTCGTAGCGCGCAAAGAGCTCAGCAAAGTGTGGGTCAGACACCTTGAGGCTGCGCATCTTCTGCAGGTATTCCGGAAATTCATGTGCAATGTCGTGATTCAGAAGGTCCATAAAAACTCCTTTTGTGTAGCGTCACGCCGTCGGGAAACGAACAGCTGTTCAGTCGCGCACCACCAGCACAGGCAGGTGCGCGTGGGAAAGCACCTGGGCGGTGACACTGCCCAGCACCAGTTTTTCAAGCCCGCGGCGGCCGTGGGAACCCATGACGATCAGGTCGGCATCGACTGCTTCGGCGGTGTCGAGGATGCCGCGATAGATGGCATGGCCTTCCACCACCGAGCCGGTAGCGGTGATACCCGCCTCCTGGAAGGCCTGTTTGGCTGCAGTGATGGCCTCATTGGCTTCGGCCGTGGCAGCGCTCAGGTATTCGGCCTGCCCATAGGCAAAGTCGGCGCCCACCCCGGTAAAAGCATAAGGGTCTATGACGTAAACGACGGTCACCTCGCTCTTGAAAGCCTGGGCCACTGCCAATGCATTGCCGATCGCCTTGCGCGCGGTGGAAGAGCCGTCTACAGGAACCAGAATGTGCTTGTACATGATGGAATCTCCTTGAGCCAGGAATGGATTCTGCGGCCGGCGCCCTTCGCGGGTCAATGCCGGCCAGCGCAGGGCCGCTACGGCCCGCCATGCATCAGTTATAGGGTATTGGGCGACAGGCCGCCGTCAGACAAGGCGCCGAAACCGCAGCACTGCGCTGCACGGACGTCACTGCCCCGCGGCATTCATTCAGGTTTGATATTGGCCGATTTGGCCAGTTGCGCATAACGCGCCAGGTCCACCTTGATCAGCCTGGCAAGCGCGGCGCCGTCGCCGCTCAGGGGCTCCACGCCTGCCCCTGAAAGGTTTTCCCTCACAGCGGCTTCGGCCAGTACTTTTTGAACGTCCGCGTAAATTTTGGCAACCACCTCGGGCGGCATTTTGGCCGGGCCCATCAGCGCATACCAGATGGAAAAGTCCAGAGGCTTCAGGCCCTGCTCTTCAAAGGTCGGCACCTGGGGCATCAGGTCGTAGCGCGTGGCGGTTGACACGCCAATGCCGTTGAGCTTGCCGGTCTTGATGTGCGGCGCAGCAAGGTTGGCGCTGAGGATGGCCAGTTGCACCTGCCCGCCCACCACGTCGGTCAGCGCAGGGGCACAGCCCTTGTAGCCAACATTGGTAGCACTGACACCAGACTTTTGCTTGACCAGTTCCATCACGAAATGCTGCGGTGTGCCGACGCCGCAAGAGCCGTAGCTCAGCGCCGCCGGATTGGCTTTGGAATAGGCGACCAGTTCTTGAATCGTCTTGATGTTGGTGCTCTGGTGCGACACCAGCGCGATCGGTGTGAGGCCCAGCAGCATGATGGGCGTCAGGTCCTTCTCGGGGTCGTAGTTGAGCTTGCCGTTCACGGCCGGGTTGACCACCATGGTGCTGTTTTGCAGCAGCAGCGTGTAGCCGTCTGCCGGCGCCTTGACCACGGCTTCCGTGCCGATATTGCCGGAGGCACCCGCACGGTTGTCTACCGCAATGCCCTGCCCCCACAGGGTCTGCAGGCGTGCGCCGATCTGGCGCGCCAGGATGTCGGAGCCGCCGCCGGTGCCATAAGGAACAATGATGCGCACGGGGCGTGATGGATAGGCTTGCGCCAGCGCCTGCGTTGCTGTCATGGAGGTCAGTGACATCAAGGTGACCAGGGCCAGGAGCTTTGGAAATTTCATGATTCGCCTCTTTCGTTTGTCCGGGCTGTTTATTCAATAGCGCCGATACGGCGGCTCCACAATTCCCACGGCCGCATGACCTGGCCCTCATTCGTCGCCATGGCCAGGTCCGCTTCTTCGGACGTCAGGAATTCGATCGGGCCCAGGGCCGATGCGGTTAGCTGCAGCTTGGCATTTTCTTCGGCATAGACCGCCCGGTAAACCGCGCGCTCCAGCGAAGGCGCCACTACGGTCGAACCGTGGCCACGCATCAGCACGCAGGTGTGCTGGCCCAGTGCCCTGGCGAGGTCTTTGCCCAGCCCCATGTCGCGGATCAGCAGGTCGGTGTTGCCGTTGGACTCGCGGATTTCATACAGCGACGAGCCGCTGCCCAAAAAACCGCTCATGTGGAATATGGGGCGCAGGCGCTGGCCGGTCACGCCGAAAGGAATCACGCTGGGGGAATGGCTGTGCACCACCGCCATCACGTCGGGCCGCGCGCGAAAGATTTCGCCGTGAATGAAACGTTCAAGGTAGGACCGCAGCGTGGACTCACCCACCAGGTCGCCATTGAGGTCGTAAGTCAGGATGTCAGCTTTTTTGACCAGCCCGGGCGCACGGTTACAGGACAGCAGAAAATGTTCAGGTGACTTGTCGTGGCGCACGCTCACATGGCCAAAGCCATCTACCACCCCTTGGTCGTACAGGATGCGGTTGGCCATCACGAGTTTTTCGACCAGCGCTGGATCGGGCGCGGAAAGCGTCATGAAGTCTCCTTATTGGCAACGGCCCGGAAGGGTCATTTTTAATAAGCATGCATATTACATGGCAAATTTTCCAGGAAAACGCTGAAGATTCAGGGTAAACCCGCCCTCTTCGGGCATTCATCGGCCCCTCCGGCAGCCGCCACCTCAGGCTGGTGCGTCAGGGCTCGATCTTCACGCCTTTCCAGAACGCAATATGGCCCTTGATGTTGTCGGCTTCGGGCTTGGGATCGGGGTAATACCAGGCGGCATCGGTATTCATTTCACCGTTGACCAGCAACGAGTAGTAACTGGCCTGCCCTTTCCATGAGCACATGGTGTGGTGGTTGCTGAAGGTCACGTAGTCGCGGTTGAGCGCGCTTTCGGGGAAATAGTGGTTGCCTTCCACCACCACGGTGTCGTCGCTTTGCGCAATCACTGCGCCGTTCCAGATGGCTTTCATGGGTCTTTCTTTCTGCTCAAGCTGATGTTGAGGCGGGATGTGGAAATCGATCGATTGATCGGGAATTCGGAAGATGCAGGGCTCCATGCTAACCCTCCGCACAGGTCTTGGCCGACCCGGGGATTTATGAAGCCGCCCGACAAGAATGACGGCCAAAAAAAAGCGCCGGTGACAAACACCAGCGCTTTTTGTTGAGACCCCTTCTTAAGGCCAGCATGAGCCACAGGGCCGGCTTTGCCGGACTGCCAGCGGGCGGCCCCCTCGGGGGGCAGCGCATTACACGAAGTGAAAAGCGTGGGGGCCCATCAAGCAAGCCGCAAATTCTTGCCTTCAACAATCACCTTCGAACCCACTGCCACAGCGCTGGAAAGCTCCATGTTGCGCACGGTGCCATCGTCCATGCGCACGCGCACTTCGTACACGGTGACCTTCTTCATGTTTTTCTCGATCTGGTTGCCGGCAAATGCGCCGCCTGCAACACCCAGCACGGTCATGGCGGTTTTGCCATTGCCGCCACCCATCTGGTTACCGACAAGGCCGCCGACAACGCCGCCGGCCACTGTGCCAAGTCCGATGGTGGTGTTGCCCACATCCACGCCATTCACCTTGCCCTGGCGTTGGACGGGGGTCACAGCTTCGACGGTGCCGCAGGTTGCGCAGACATTGGCGCGCGGCGAGGCTTGCGCGACCACGACCGGGCTGGTGTGCGGCTTGGCGGGCTGCGTGTGTTTGGACGTATCCGCCGCCAGCTTGGAAGTCTGCGCGGGTTCATTGACCGCGGCCGATCCACCCGGCTGCGCGTCGGACCGGTTGACGACCAGCGCGGCGGCCAGCGCCATCACGGTCACGCCGAGCACGGCAACGATGGCGACAAGCGCCTTGCTGTGCTGCAGGCGCTGCGAGAAGCCCGGCTGGTGGGCAGGCTGAGGTTGAACGGCGGGTTGGTTAACTTGGTTGTTGGTGTCCATGATGGAACTCCTGTGTGTGAGCCCCGGTTGTAACAACACCGACGGATACATCCTGTAGGACGAAGTGACATTCGTAAGGAAAGCTTTCCGCGTTCAGGTGAAAGTGTGCGCTTTTCCGCACTTCAGCACGCGTTCACACTGCCCTCATACAGCCTTCACCCAAGCTTTACACGTCTTTTTAGACGCCCCCATGGGGATGGGTCGGGTCCACCCACAGCACTGTGTCCGGCTTTTCCACCGGATCGATATCGAGGTTGATAGCAACCGCTTCGCCATCACTGCGGCACAGCACGCACTCCAGCACCTCGGTCGGGCTGGCGTTGATTTCCTGGTGCGGCACGTAAGGCGGCACATAGATGAAGTCGCCCGGACCGGCCTCGGCGGTGAACTCCAGGTGGTCGCCCCAGCGCATGCGGGCTCTACCCCGAATGACATAGATCACGCTCTCCAGGTGGCCGTGGTGATGCGCGCCGGTCTTGGCGTCAGCGTGGATGGTCACTGTGCCGGCCCACAGCTTTTGTGCGCCGACGCGGGCGAAATTGATGGCGGCACGCCTGTCCATGCCGGGCGTTTGCGCTGTGTTGCCATCAAGCTGGTTGCCCGCGATCACGCGCACGCCGTCGTGCTTCCACGGCGGGTCGGCTTCTCCATGCGCGTGTGGATGCGCGTGTCCGGGACCGTGGGAATGATCGTGGTCGTGAGGATGATGCGGAAGCGTGGGGTCATTGCTCATGCTGTCAGCGTACACCAGCGCCGTGCATTCAGTCCAGCACAACGGCCTCCCGCACTGCGCAGCGATGCCGCGTCCGCTGAGCAACCTTACTTGTAGCGTTCCCGCGCCAGCGCCGCACCTGCGCCCAGCGCCTGCAGCTTCTTCAGCGCCACTTCGCGGTCCATGGGCGCCAGGCCGCAATTGGTGCAGGGAATCAATCGGTTCCTGGGCACATATTTGAGCGCCTTGCCGATGGTGTCGGCCACCTGCTCGGGTGTTTCAATCTCCTCGCTGGCGACGTCGATCACGCCGACCATCACGTCCTTGCCCTCGAGCAGCGCCATCAGGTGCGGCGGCACGTGGGAGTGGTAGCACTCCAGGCTGACCTGGCGGATGGTGCTTTTGGCGAGCGCCGGAAACACGGTTTCGTACTGCCGCCATTCCTCGCCCAGGGTTTCCTTCCAGTCGGTGTTGGCCTTGATGCCGTAGCCGTAGCAAATGTGCACGGCGGTCGTGCAGGTCAGATCCTGCGCCGCGCGCTCCAGCGCCCTCACGCCCCAGTCGGCGGCTTCCTTCATGTAGACATTGAAGGCGGGTTCGTCGAACTGAATGATGTCCACTCCGTCGGCCTGCAGCGCCAACGCTTCCTGGTTCAGCAGTTCGGCAAACGCCATCGCCATCTTGACCTTGTCGCCGTAGAACTGGTCGGCCACGGTGTCGACAATCGTCATCGGGCCCGGCAAGGTGAATTTGATTTTTTTGGTGGTGTGCGCGCGCAGCAGCCGTGCTTCAGCGGCATGCACCCGGCCCTTGAGCTTGAGCTGGGACACCACCTGCGGCACCATCGCGTCATAGCGGTTGTCGCGTATGCCCATCTTGACCTTGTGCTCGAAGTCGATGCCTTCAACCTGCTCCAGAAAACCGTGCACAAAGTGCTGGCGCGACTGCTCGCCGTCACCAATCACGTCCAGGCCCGCGTCTTCCTGCACCTTGATCCACAGCAGCGTGGCGTCGGCCTTGGCCTGCTTGAGTTCTTCGCCTTCACTTTTCCACTGAGGCCAGAGTTTTTGGGTTTCCGACAGCCAGCCGGGTTTGGGCAGGCTGCCGGCGATGGCGGCGCTAAAGAGCGGAGTGGCAGGAGGCGTTTGCATGGGGTGGTCCTTGTCTCAATATTTGTTCAATGCTTTTTTTTGGTGGCCGGTTTCAAACTCAGAAAAACTCCCGCGCCAGCAGTTCATAGGAGCGCCTGCGGGCGGCGGGGTCATGCGTCCAGGTGATCACGACCAGCTCGTCAACCCCCAGTGTATGGGCCAGCGCCCTTAATTTAGCGGCTACTTGCGGGCCGCTGCCGACCAGCGCATTGGCCCTGAGCCTGTCGGCCTCCATCTGCTCGACCGGCGTATATGGCCGCTGCGCCACCTCTTCGGGCGAGGGCAGAGCCGCCAGTGCACCTCGGTTACGGTCTATCTTCCAGCGCTCGCGGCCCGAGAAGTGGTGCCAGGCCTCGGCCTCGGTGTCAGCCGCCAGCGCCCACACGCAGAGCACCGCCTGCGGCGTGGGGTGGCGCGGACTGGGCCGGTAGGTCGAGCGGTAAATCTCCAGCGCCTGCTCCACACCCTGCCCGTCAGTGATGAAGTAAGCAAACGCATACGGCAAGCCGTAGTGTGCGGCCAGCTGCGCGCCGTAGTCGGAGCTGCCCAGCATCCACATCTCCGGCGTGGTCGGGCCCATGGGGTTGGCCGTCACACCACGGCCCGGGTGGCCTTCGGGCAGGTCAACGCCCGCCAGCCAGGCCTGCAGCTCGCGCACCTGAATGGGAAAGTTCTCGGCCGACTGGCGCGGGTCGCTGCTGAGCAGGCGCGCCGTGCGCATGTCCGAGCCCGGCGCGCGGCCCACACCCAGATCGATGCGGCCGGGGGCGATAGCTTCCAGCACCCGAAACTGCTCGGCCACCTTGAGTGCCGCATAGTGCGGCAGCATGACACCGGCACTGCCCACACGGATGCGGCTGGTGGTGGCCGCGATGGCCGCCATCAAGACTTCGGGGGCCGAGCCGACGATGCTGGGGTGACTGTGGTGTTCGCTGACCCAAAAGCGCTTGTAGCCCAGCGCTTCGCAATGGCGGGCCAGCTGCAGGGTTTCACGGATGGAGGCGTCTTCCGTACGGCCGGTGACGGCGACGGACTGGTCGAGAACGGAGAGGCTGGTGCGATGTTGCATGCTAGCTGGGACAAATAAAAACGATGGATTTTGGGTCAGGACAAGGCGCAAACCACAGCGATACGAAGGTATCGCGCGGATTTGCAACGCAGGCCTGGCGCAAAAGACGCGTTTTTATGTTCCAGATGGCATGCAACATCGCGCCCGGCATCGGATGACTATAGCCAGACCCCTTAAATCCCGCTCGGGCGGGGTTACCCCGGGACGACTTTGTTCCCGCTCTGTTCCAATAGAGGGTTCGTTCCCGTCCAGACCCGAGATAAAGAAGTAAATCCTATGGCACTCAAAGCCACTATCTACAAAGCCCAGCTAGCCCTGTCCGACATGGACCGCAGCATCTACGCCGACCACAGTGTGACCATTGCGCGCCACCCGTCGGAGGCCGACGAACGCATGATGATCCGCCTGCTGGCCTTCGCGCTCAACGTGCCGGCCGACGACAAAAAGGGCAACCTGGAATTTGCCAAGGACCTGTGGGACGTGGACGAAGCGGCGCTCTGGCACAAGGACTACACCGAGCAGATCCTGCACTGGATCGACGTAGGCCAGCCCGACGACAAACGCCTGATGAAGGCCGCAGGCCGGGCCGAACGCGTGAGTGTCTACAGCTTTGCCAGCAGCACACCGGTCTGGTGGAAGAACATTGAAACCAAGCTCACCCGCGCGGCCAACCTGGTGGTCTGGCAGATCGACGCGGCTGAAAGCCAGGCGCTGGCCAAGCTGGCCGAGCGCAGCATGCAGCTGCAGGTGACGGTGCAGGACGGCACGGTGTGGATGAGTACAGCGCTCGGGTCGGTAGAGATCACACCGCGCCGGTTGACGGCCGGCGAGTCTTAAACACCAGGACGCCGAGAGGACGCATCCTTCGCGTCCCTGGAATCCTGGTGCTGGCCTTGATGCTGATAAAGCGGCAGCTTCGCACCGCAATGAAAGCAAAAGTCTGCCTCGGGCAAGTGGCCTTCGGTCAGGCATTCATGGCAGGTGCGCGTGGTTGGCAGGGCCAGATGCTGCAGGCGCCGCTCCGCCGCCATTTCGGCCGTGACAATGCCGGTGGGCACAGCCAGAATGCCCCAGCCCAGCAACATCATGAATGACGAGATCAGCCGGCCCAGGTCGGTCTTGGGCGTGATGTCGCCAAAGCCCACGGTGGTGACGGTGCTGATGGCCCAATACACAGAAGTCGGGATGCTGGTAAAGCCGTTGGAAGGCCCTTCGACCACGTACATCACAGTGCCCATCACCAGCACCATCATCACCACGGCCGACAGGAACACCAGAATCTTGCGGCCACTTGCTGCCAGCGCACGGCCCAGCGACTGGTATTCGGCCACATAGGCAGCCAGCTTGAAGATGCGGAACACACGCAGCAGCCGCAGCACGCGCACATCGATGAGCGCATGGAGTTCCGGAAAAAACAGCGCCAGGTAGGTTGGCAACACGGCGACCAGATCGATGATGCCGAAAAAGCTTGTCGCGTACTGCAACGGCTTGCGCACACACACCAGGCGCGCGATGTATTCAGCGGTGAACAGCAGCGTGAAAATCCATTCGATCATCGCGAACGCCCGGCCGTGCGAAGCATGGATCGCCTGCACGCTGTCGGCCATCACCACAGCGATGCTGACCAGGATAAGGGCGATCAGGGTCTTGTCAAAAAACCGTCCGGCACGGGTGTCAGCCTCAAAGATGATGGTGTACAGGCGTAGCCGCCAGCCATCGAGGGGCTTGTCATCCAGGTCGGAAGGAGGAAGAGGCGGAGCGGGTTTGGCCATGCAGGAAAGGTGCAGCAAGCGCCGCGTGTTCATTGGGTTGACAGAGCAGCACGATACCTGACCGGAAAAGCCTTCACGGCCGCGCAGGAATTTGCTACTATTTTTATAGCTGCTTGCGCCTGTCCATTATGGCTTTCAGCCACTTTTACTAAAAATCATCCGAACGACATCAGGATGCCGGCTGGCGGTATCTGGCCCAGGCTGCTTCCGTGGGCGTGGTGCTGGCGCCCGGCTGCTGCGGCAGGCTGAAGTGGCCGTCTACCACCTGCGCGGGCTCCAGGAAGCAGTCCTTGATCCAGGGAATGTATTCAAGCACTGTGCACGCCGGGTGCGCGTGGTTCAGGTGCACATGCACCTGGCTCATGTCGCCCGCGTGCGGCGCTACCGGCAACCGGAAGGAATGCGCCGTGTCGCACACCCGCAGCACTTCAGTGACGCCGCCCATGCGCGTCACATCAGGCTGCACCCAGTGAATGGCTTCCTGGTGGAAGAATTCGGCAAACGCATCGTGCGTGTAGAGCTGCTCGCCCAGCGCGACGGGAATGCTGGTGCTGCGCGCCAGTTGCGCATGGCCTTTCACGTCGTCGTACCAAAGCGGCTCTTCAATCCAGTACAAATCAAACGCCTCTGCCGCGCGGCAAAAGCGCTGGCAGGTGGGCAAGTCCCATTTGCCGTTGCCGTCGGTCGCCATCGTGATGGCGGGACCGATGGCGCGGCGTACCGCCTCCAACCGTTTCAGGTCACGGTCGACGCTGGAGCCAATCTTGACCTTGATGCCAGTGAAGCCTTCGTCGACTGCGCGCTTCGCCCCTGCCACCAGTTGTTCGTCGGGAATGCTGAGCCAGCCGATGTCGGTGTTGTAAGCGCGTACTTTCTCGCGCACCTGGCCGCCCAGCAGCTTCCACAGAGGTACACCTGCAGCCTTGGCCTTCAGGTCCCAGAGGGCGATGTCGATGGCCGCCTGCGACAGCGTGGTGATGCCGGCGCGCCCTACCCATTGCAGCGCGGGGTTTCGCGCCAGCTTGAGCCACAAGCGCTGGATGTCTGCCGCATCTTCACCGATCAGAAGCGGCGCATGGCAGGTCTCGATGCAGCGCGTGATCAGCTGGTCGCTCGGCAAATGGGCATGGGTGCCGGTGAAGCCGTACCCGGTGAGCCCGTTGTCTGTGTCTATCTGCGCCCCGACCACGCCCCAGTGCGAAATGGTATGGGTGCTGTCGGCAATCTGCGAGCCCGTAACGGGCACATGCAGGATAAACGGCTTGACCGATGTGATTTTCAATTTTGTCTCCGGGTGGCGCTCAGAAGGCTCAGAACCCTCATCGTGCCAGAGTCTTCACCGTGCGCCCTGCTCCGCTTCCTGCAACGCGCGCCACATCACTTTGCCCGAGCCGCTCTTGGGCAGTGCATCGACAAACTGCACCACACGCGGATATTTGTACGCCGCCATGTTCTCCTTGCACCAGTTGATGATGTCGTCTTCCGTCGTCTGGCCTTTGGCCGCGGCGCGCAACACCACCACAGCCTTGACGGTTTCGCCGCGGTAGGCATCCTTGGTGCTGATGATGCAGGCCTCCTGGATGGCCGGGTGCTTGAACATCAGCGCCTCGACCTCGGCCGGCCACACCTTGAAGCCTGATGCATTGATCATGCGCTTGAGCCGGTCGGTGATGAAAAAATAGCCTTGCTCGTCCATGCGCCCCAGATCGCCCGAGCGAAAGAAACGTTTGCCGTCGAGCTCGATAAAAGCTTCGGCCGTCGCGTCCGGACGCTTCCAGTAGCCCTGGAATATCTGCGGCCCGCTCATGATGATTTCGCCCTGCTCGCCCTGTGGCACTTCCTTGAGCGTGACCGGATCGATGATGCGCGAGTCGCAGCTCACGAAGGGAACACCCAGGCATTGCTGTTTGGTGGCGTCATAGGGGTTGCTGTGCGAGGGCGCCGCGGTTTCCGTCAGGCCGTAGCCCTCGGCAAAGCGCAGGCCGTATTGTTCCCACAGGCGCTGGGCCACAGCCTGCGGCATGGCCGCCCCGCCGCCGCCGATGTAGACCAGGCTGCGAAGGTCGAAGCTGGCGAAGTTAGGGCTGCCCAGCAGGTCGATCACCATGGTGGGGATATTCGTCCAGTGCGTCACCCCCCATCGCGAGATCAGGCGCCCGGCCAGCTCGCGGTCCCATCGCGGCATGATGACCAGCGTCGCACTGCCGTAAATGGAAGCGTGCATGACCGACACCATGCCTGTGATGTGAAACATCGGCACCACAGACAGCGTGACGTTTTCAAACGTGCTGCCGCCCCACAAACAGCTGGCCACCGCGTTGTGCATGATGCTGGCGTGCGTGTGCATGCAACCCTTGGGCAGGCCGGTGGTGCCGCTGGTGTAGGGCAGCACGGCCAGGTCCTGCGGTGTAGCGGTGTGTGGGGGCAGCTCGGTGGTTTCTCCGGCCGTCATCGCATCAGCCCAGCTCATCACCGTGCCGCCATCCAGTGCGGGCAGCGAGTGGCGCGTGCCCAGCCAGTCGCGCCAGGCGTCGGGCATCGCTGCATCGTCGCCGCCGGATTGCTCCATGTCAAAAGCATCGCTGTAATGCGTGACCACCAGGTGCATGAGCCGGTCGGTGGGTGCCAACTGTGCATTGGCCCTGGCCAGCTCGGGCGCCAGGTCGGCTGTGGTGATGGCAATCCTGGCGTCGGGATCGATGATGTAGTGCTTGAGTTCTTCGGCCCGGTTCATCGGGTTGACCGGCACCACCACGGCGTTGGCCCGCAGGATCGCAAAGTGCGCGATCACCCACTGCGGGCAGTTCTGCATGTTGAGCACCACGCGGTCGCCCTTGCGCACGCCCATGCGGTAAAGCGTGGCTGCCAGGCGCTCCGCCCGACGCATCACTTCGGCATAACTAAGCGCGCGGTTGAAGAAAACCAGCGCGGGCTTGTCCGGAAAGCGCAACGCGCTGACCGCCAGGTTGTGCCAGAGCGAAGTCGCCGGCGGCGTGATGCTGTGCGGCAGGCGCTTGGGCCAGACCTGGTGGTGCAGGTTGTGCGGAGTTGCTGCGGGGACGGCCTGGCCGGTGTTGGAATCAAGGGTCAAGAAAAAGGCTCCAGACAAGTACTGACTTGGGACCCAAGCCTACCCCGAGTCCACACTGCCCACATCCGGGAAGCTCCTGATAAAACACTGTCACTTGAGCGACCCGCGCTCACTATGATGGATTGCACCCCGTGCGAGAGCACATGCTTCCCCCTTTCACGAAGGAAGTCCTTCCGGCCTCACCGTTTACACGCGGAAATAAAAGTAGAAACATCCAGGAGACACCATGACCCGATTTCTCGCCCTTCGACGCAAAACCCTGATGTCGGCTTGCGCGCTGGCCTTCACAGCGCTGGCCTCTGGCGCAGCGTTCGCGGCTTTTCCCGAAAAACCCATCCGCGTGGTGATCGGTTTTCCGGCCGGCGGGCCGCTGGACCAGCATGCACGCCTCTTGACCGAGCGCCTGCAGGCCGTGCTGGGTCAGCCCATCGTGATCGACTACAAATCCGGCGCCGGCGGCACCGTGGGCGCACAAGACGTCATGAAGGCCGCGCCCGACGGCTACACCCTGATGCTGGCCAACACCGGCGTGATGGTGATCAACCCCGCGCTCTACAGCAAGCTGCCCTACAACACGCTGAAAGACTTCACCCCGATTGCGCGCACCGCCATGCAACCGCTGGCGCTGCTGGTCAACCCCAAGCTGCCGGTCAACAACCTCAAGGAATTCATCGCCTACACCAAGGCCAGGCCCGGCCAGGTCAACTACGGATCGGCCGGCAACGGCGGCATCAGCCATCTGGTGCCCGAGATGTTCAAGAATGCCACCGGGCTCTTCATGGTGCACATCCCCTACCGCGGCAGCGCCCCCGCTTTTACCGACCTGATGGCAGGCCAGGTGCAGTTCATGGGCGAATCGATTCCGCAGGCAGCCAACTATCACAAGCAGGGCAAGGTTCGTGCGCTGGCCGTGACCAGCAAGGAGCGCAACCCCGCCCTGCCCGACATCCCGACCGTCATTGAATCGGGCATCACGGGGTTTGAGGTGGTGGGCTTTTACGGCTTCCTCGCACCCGCCGGCCTGCCCAAGGACGTGACCGCCAAACTCAGCGATGCCTTCAGGCAAGTCATGGCCAGCCCGGACATCCGCAACCGCATGGTCACGCAAGGGGCCGACCCTGCCTTCATGGGCAGTGACGAATTCGCCCAGTTCCTGGCCACTGAAATGCCGCGCTGGGCCCAGGCGGTCAAGGCTTCCGGTGCAAAGCTGGACTAACCAGCTCCCCGCGCGGCAAACCGCGGGCATCTGCGCGGGCCGCGCCACTCCCCGTTCTGGTGCGGGCAGCCCCAAAAACCCGCAAACCGGGCCTTTTGGCACGCCAGATAGGTGCACATAGCTTGTATACCAGTTGATTGAACCAGTTTGTCGGCTGGCACGGGATATGCACTGTCTGGTGCATGGCCACCGCCTCCGACATTTCCAACCGCATCATTGAAGCCGTGATGGCGCAAAAGCTTGCGCCCGGCGCGCGCCTGGGCGAGCAGCAGCTGGCCATGTTGTTTGACTGCAGCCGCACCATCGTGCGTGAGGCCCTGACCCGGCTGGCGGTGCGCGGCATCGTTACCGTCAGCAGCCGGCGTGGCTGGTACGTCATCGAGCCTTCGCAGGAAGAGGCGCGCGAAGCCTTCGAGGCGCGCCGCGTGATCGAGATGGGCCTGATCCGCTGTACCGGTGACGTCAGCAAGGCTGCCATCAAGCAGCTCAAAAGCCACCTCACCCGCGAGAAAGCCGCCGTCAAGGGCGACGACGTGGGCCTGCGCAGTTTTTTGCTGGGCGACTTTCATGTGTGCCTGGCCGAATGCCTGGGCAACAGCCTGTTGGCCGATACCCTGCGCGACTTCACCGCGCGCACCACACTCATTGCCATGCTCTACCAGTCGTCGCACGACGCGGCGCAATCCTGCGAAGAGCATGTGCAGATCGTGCAGGCCCTTGAAAAGGGCGACCTGGCCAAGGCTGAAAAGCTCATGCAAGCCCATATCGGCAGCGTGCAGGCCGCGCTCAAGCTGCAGGTCGGCGCCGGCGACCCGCTGTCGCATCTGCGCAGTGCATTAAGTCCACTGGATGCGCAGAGCCCCAGCAACAAGGCGGCGTCCTCGCCGCCCTCCCGTGTTCGCAAGCCCGGCCGTGCTTCGGCCAAACCCACTGACGATTCCTCAACTTACCTTGGAGCCCTGCTATGAATCCCAGCAAACGCGTTTTTTCTCTTGCCCTTGCCGCAGCCGCCGTGCTGGGCGCCACCGGCGTCCATGCACAGACTGCGCTGGACGACATCATGAAAGCCAAAGAGATCAAGATCGCCATCCCGACCGACTTCCCACCCTACGGCATGGTTGGCACTGACCTGAAACCCCAGGGCCTGGACGTGGAAATGGCCGGCTACATCGCGCAAAAACTCGGTGTGAAAATCGAGCTCGTGCCCGTCACCAGCGCCAACCGCATCGCTTATCTGCAAACCAAAAAGGCCGACCTGGTCATCTCCACACTGGGCAAAAACCCCGACCGCGAAAAAGTCATCGACTTCACGGTGGCCTACTCGCCCTTCTTCCAGGCGGTGTTCGGCCCCAAGAGCGTCAGCGTCAAGTCGTTTGCCGATCTTTCCGGCAAGAGCATCAGTGTCACGCGCGCCGCCCTGGAAGACCAGGAGCTGAGCAAGGTTGCACCCGCCGGCGCGGACATCAAGCGCTTTGAAGACAACAACACCACCGTGTCGGCCTACACCGCAGGCCAGGTGCAACTGATCGCCACCGGCGCGTCAGTAGCCGGCAACATGATGGCCAAGAACCCGCAACTGAACACCGAGTACAAATTGCTGCTCGCCGACAGCCCCAACTTCATCGGCGTCGCCAAGGGTGAAGACAAGCTGCGCCTGAAGGTCAATGAAGTGATTGCCGAAGCCAAGAAAAATGGCGACCTGGACAAGATCGCGATGAAGTGGCTGGGTCGCCCTGCCGGCAATTTACCCTGACCCCCGTTGAGGCTCACTTCGTGTAGCCTCCTCCCCCCTGCAGGGGGCGCCGCTTGCGGCCCGGCAAAGCCGGTTCCGCTGCGGCCGCTGGCCTGCAGGCAGCCCCTCTCAACAGGAAGTGAATCAGATGCGTGTCGAGCTTGATTTCATGGCAGTTCTGTCCCAATGGCCGCTGCTGGCTGTTGGCGTCGCCTGGACGCTGGGTCTGACGGCGATCTCGTCGGTACTCGGCATGTTCATGGGGATGGCGTTTGCCTGGGCGCGTGCCAGCGGGCCCACGTGGCTGCGCTGGGTGGTGGGTACGTATGTGGAATTGATCCGCAACACGCCCTTCATCGTTCAGCTGTTCTTCATCTTCTTCGGCCTGCCGGCTGCGGGCTTCAGGCTGTCGCCTGAGACGGCCTCGGTGCTGGCGATGGTGATCAACCTGTCTGCCTACGCCACCGAGATCATTCGCGCGGGCGTTGAAGCCACACCGCGCGGGCAGATTGAAGCGGCCGAAAGCCTGGCGCTCAACCGGGTGCAGATTTATACCCGTGTGGTGCTGCCGCCGGCACTCAAGAAGGTCTGGCCCGCCATGGTGAGCCAGATCATCATCGTGATGCTGGGCTCCGCAGTGTGCGGGCAAATCTCGACGCAGGAACTCTCTTACGCCGCCAACCTGATCCAGGGCCGCAACTTCCGGGCGTTTGAGGCCTTCATCATCGCCACACTGATCTATTTGGTGCTCTCCGTTGCGGTGCGCAAGCTCCTCAACTGGATGGGTCCGAAGTTCCTTTTTGGTCGCTGACTATGCCCCCACGTTCGCTCACTTCGTGTAGCTCTCTGCCCCCCGAGGGGGCGCTGCGCCTGCGGCCCGGCAAAGCCGGTTCCGCGGCCCCTGCTGGCGTCAAGAATCCAGCGCTCAAAAGGAATCGCCGTGATTGAATTCTCAGTCTGGGACATCTTCCGCAACCTGCTGCTTGCAGCGCGCTGGACCGTTGTACTCTCACTCGTCGCCTTCATAGGCGGCGGCATCGTCGGCATGCTGTTGCTGGTCGGCCGGCTGTCCGCCACCCGCGCGGTGCCGGGCGCACAAAAGGCCGCGCTCATTACGCGGCGCGCGCTGGACGGCTATGTGCTGCTGTTCCAGGGCACGCCGCTGCTGATGCAACTCTTCCTGGCTTACTTCGGCCTGGCGCTCTTCGGCATCAATGTGCCCGCCTGGGTGGCCGCCGCGGTGGCGCTGACGCTTTACACCAGCGCCTACCTGGCCGAAATCTGGCGCGGCTGCGTCGACGCCATCCCCAAAGGCCAGTGGGAAGCCGCGCAAAGCCTGGCGCTCAACTTCGGCGAGCAGCTCAAGTACATCGTGCTGCCGCAAGCCGTGCGCATTGCCGTGCCGCCCACCGTGGGTTTCCTGGTGCAGGTCATCAAGGGCACGGCGCTGGCCTCGGTGATTGGTTTTATCGAACTGACCAAGGCCGGCACCATGATCACCAACGCCACCTTCAAACCCTTTGTGGTGTACAGCTGCGTCGCGCTGATGTACTTCGCGCTGTGTTTCCCCGTGTCCCTGTATGCCCGCAAGCTTGAGAGGAAAGCCCGAAATGGACGCTAACGTCGCACCACCCCCTGCAGCCGCCGCAACAACTTCGTCCGACAGGACTCTTGTCGAGATCAATCAACTTCGCAAAAGCTTCGGCGCCAACGAAGTTTTAAAAGGCATTGATCTGGAGGTCAAGGCCGGCGAGGTGATTGCCATCATCGGCAAAAGCGGCTCGGGAAAAAGCACGCTGCTGCGCTGCATCAACGGGCTGGAAGTCTTTCAGAGCGGTACGCTGCGCGTGGACGGCAAGCACCTGTTGCACGACAGTCCGCAGGTCATGCGCGAGCTGCGCCAGCATGTCGGCATGATCTTCCAGAGCTTTAACCTCTTCCCGCACCTGACGGTCGGCAAAAACATCATGCTGGCGCCCACGCTGGTCAAGAAGACGGCTGGCGCTCCCGCCGAAGAACATGCGCGTGCGCTGCTGCAACGTGTGGGCCTGGCCGAAAAATTCGAGGCCTGGCCCGACCAGCTTTCGGGCGGGCAACAGCAGCGCGTGGCGATCGCGCGCGCACTGGCCATGCAGCCTTCGGTGCTGCTGTGCGACGAGATCACCTCGGCACTGGATCCGGAATTGGTGGGCGAAGTGCTGCAGGTCGTGGAGAGCCTGGCCGCCGAAGGCATGACGCTGCTGATGGTGACCCACGAAATGAACTTCGCGCGCAAGGTGTGCGACCGCGTGGTCTTCATGCACCAGGGCCGCGTGCACGAGATTGGGCCGCCCGACGAAGTGTTTTCGAATCCACAAACCGCCGAGCTGAAGCAGTTCCTCGGGATGATCCAGTAATCCGGGAAATCCATGACACCTTCCGCGACGCCCGGCACGCTGCACGTCCCCGCCGGCCACGGCAAAGCGCTGCGCCTTCAGGCCGGGCAAGCCGTGAAGGTCATCAACACCCATGGCACGCAGGTGGTCGATTGTTGGGCCTTTAATGCCTACGACCTGAACGAATTCATGTGCATGGAAACCACCCGCGTGTGGAACCAGCACCTGAATCCCGTCGTCGGCGACTCTTTCGTCACGAACCAGCGCCACCATATCCTCACCGTGGTGGAAGACAGCACGCCTGGCGTGCACGACACCTTCATGGCCGCTTGTGACCGCCGCCGTTATGAACTGCTGGGCGTGAAGGGCTATCACCGCAACTGTTGCGACAACATGTTTGAAGGCATGTTCGAGCTGGGCCTGACGCCGCCGCGCGCCATTCTCGCTTCGTTCAACATCTTCATGAACATCCGGGTGCAGCCCGACGGCATCACACTCAAAACCCTGCCCACCGTGACGAAGGCCGGCGACTCAATCACGCTGCGCGCCGAGATGGACTGCTTTGTCGCGTTTTCCGCCTGTCCGCAGGACATCGTGAAAATCCAGGGCGCGGGCGACAACACGCCGCAGCCGGTAGACCTGGAAGTGCTGCAAAGCACATCAACCCTGCCCGCCAGCGACCCCTGGATCCCGCAAACCTGACGGGGTCGCGCCAAACCGCCTTTCCCCCGCTCCTGCAGGGTTGGGTGAGTTCCCGCACAATAGCGGTGACGTCTTTTTGTTGCTCTCAATTTGATAGCTGCTTGCGCTGATTCCGGTTGGTCCGAAGGCCGATTTGTTGCCTAACCGCTCGCCCGCCCCCAACCATGCCTTCACCCTGATCTGCCCACCGGATTCCTGCTGCCCATGACTGCCATGCCGCCCATTCTCTATTTCTTCGCCCTGTGCAACCTCGTGATCGGCAGCGGGGCTTTTGTGCTCGGCGGCATCCTGCAGCCCATGAGTGCCTCGCTGGGCATCAGTGTGGCCGCCGCCGGCCAGGCCATGACGGCATACGCCATTGCCACCGCGGTGCTGGCGCCCCTGCTCATCATCCTTACCGCCAGGTGGCCACGCAAGCGCGCCGTCCAGCTGGCACTCAGCCTGTTTACCGCCGGTTGCCTGGTTTGCGCCGTCGCGCCCAACTTTCCCCTGCTGCTGCTGGGCCGTGTGCTGATGGGAGCTGGTGCCATGTTCACCGCAGCGGCATCGGCGCTGGCGGTCAGCATGGTGGTGCCGGCCCTGCGCGGCCGGGCGCTGTCCATCACCTTCCTGGGCATGAGCATCAGCTACGCCGTGGGCCTGCCGGTCGGCGCCTGGCTGGGCTTTGAGTTTGGCTGGCGCGTGCCGGTCTGGCTGTCGGCCGGGGCCAGCCTGGCGGCGCTGGTCGCGGCGAGCTGGCTGATCCCGGCCGACATGGCCAGCGCAGGCACCAGCTTTGCGGGTTTCCGCGCCGCAGCGCGCCAGCCCGCCGTGCTGCGCGTATGGGGCCGAACGCTGCTGTACTTCATCGCCATCTTCAGTGTTTTTGCCTATGTCGGCCCGGTGCTGCAGGCACTCAACCCCATGAGTTCAGCGCAGCTTTCCGCCACGCTGGCCGTCTTCGGCCTGGCGGGCGTGGCCGGCACGCTGATGGGCGGCTGGGCCACCGACCGCTTTGGCGCACTGCGCAGCATGCGCGTGCAGCTGGCTGTGCTGGTGGCGATGATGTGCCTGCTGCCGCTGACGCGCGGCCATGTGCCGGCCACCATGGCCGTGCTGGTTCTGTGGGGCATTGCAGGTTTCGGGCTGATGGCACCGCAGCAAAGCCGGCTGGCCACCTTGTCGCCCGCACAGGCACCGCTGCTGCTCAGCCTCAATGGCTCCATGCTATACGTGGGCACGGCGCTGGGCGCTGTGGTCAGCGGTGCGGTGCTCGATCAGGTGGGTTTTGCGCAGCTGGGCTGGGTCGGCGTGCCTTTTGGTTTGCTGGCCATGCTGACGCTGGTGTTCGACCGCATGCCGGCCCGTGTGCAGGTGTCCGCCGCCGCCTGAACGTCTCTTCAAACTCCACACCCAGACCATGACACCCCAACAGCAACTCGAAGCACTGCAAGCTGCGCTGCAGCAACTGCGCAGTGACGACATTCGCGTGGGCACCTTTGCACAACTGGCCGCGCAGCAGCAAAGCCTTGCGGCTGCCCTGCCGGCCCGCTTCAATGATGTGCTGTCGCAGTTGCTCAACCGGCTGGAGTCCGCCGCACTCTTCACCGAAGAAAGCTGTTCATTCAGCCAGAAGGAATTGCTGGACAGCCTGCAGCTATGGATCGACAAGGCGCAGCTGCAACTTCAGAAAACCTGATGGTGCAAGGCAGGCTGCGGGGCCGCCTTCTTCAACCGCCGGAATGCCCATGGCGGTGATGGGCGTCAGGGTAATGCGCATGGCTGTGGGCCAGGGGCTCATGGCGGTGGCGATGTGAATGCATCCCTGGAACCGCCTGTGCATGCTCATGCGGGTGATGTGCGTCATGCGCATGCAGGTGTTCGTGTTCCAGCGCTTCGTGCCGATGCATGTGCGCATGATGCTCGGTCAGGTGCAGCCAGATGCCGACCGCCATCAGCAAGGCGGCGCCCACCAGTTGCCAGGTGACGGGCTCGGCAAGAAACACCACGGAAAACAATGCGCCCACAAAAGGCGCTGTCGAAAAGTACGCGCCGGCCCTTGATGCCCCAAGGTGCCGCAAGGCCACCACAAAAAGCGCCAGACTCACGCCGTAGGCCAGCAGGCCGACCGCCATCGCGGCGGAGATTTGTACCGCACCCGGCAACGCCGCGCCTGCCAAAAAAGCCAGCAGCAGATTGGTCACGCCAGCTGCCAGCCCTTTCACGCAGGCAATCCATGACGCATCCACCAACGACACCTTGCGCGTGAAGTTGTTGTCCAGGGCCCAGAAAAAACACGCCAGGGTCACGGCGAGCGCGGGCCACAGCGCGCTGAATGTTGACCCCGCCGTGGCCGCAGCCTGCTGCGGCCAGCTCAACAGCACGGCACCCGCCACGATAGCGGCCATGCCCGTCGCAATACGGCGGTCAAAGTTTTCCCTGAACACCATCCATGCGAGCACGGCGGTCAATACCGCCTCAGCATTGAGCAGCAGGGCCGCATGGCTGGAAGGCATCGCCGACAGGCCGTACATCAGCAGCACCGGCGCCAGCCCGCCGCCACACAGCACGGCCGCGGCCAGCCAGCGACCCTCGCCGCGGTTCAGGCGTGGCTGGGCAGCACCGCGCAGGCGCCGATAAATCGCCAGCCCCAGACCGGAGCCCAGGTACAAAAGCCCGGCGAGTATCCAGGGGTTGACCTGGCCGAGTAGCGACTTGGCCAGCGGCGTGCCCGCGCCGAACAGGAAAGCCGAGGCCAGGGCGGCTGCAACGCCAGGCTTCAAAAGCATGGAATGAAGTTTCAAAGGACGAATCTACTTGTCATGAGTGATCTTGACAGTTTCCGCTGCCGGCCTTGCGATGGCAAGCTTGATGGGTTTGCGCGGGAACTTTTTAAACGCATCGCCTATCATTCACCCATGCGCCACCTGCTCTTCGCCCTGATGATCGCCCTGCTGCCCTTGCGCGGCTGGGTGGGCGATGCGATGGCGACGCAAATGGCGGCGGCCCATGTGCAACACAGGCAGCTTGCTTCCGCAGAACAGTCCGCTACCAAAACGATAGCAGCTTCCGCTCACCACATGGGGGCTGAAGGCCATTCAGGCCACGAAGAGACGTCGCCCGAAGCAACCATGGCCATGCACGACTGTGCCGGGAACACCTCCGACAGCAGCACCCCGACGAATGACGCCGGCTGTGAGTCCTGCGCGGCCTGCCAGGCCTGTCATACGGTGGCGCTGTCGCTGGCAACGTCAGACCAGAGCCCCGTTTTCAAAGGACGCAGCCTGCTGCGCCCGGCGCCAGACCAGTTTGCCAGTGCCGACGCCGCGCTGGGCCAAAAACCACCCATTTCCTGATCTCCAGGCCCGTAGTGGGCCTGTACTTGCCGTCCGGCAGGGCCTTTCAGGCTCTTGACGCCGGATACCCGCGATTTTCCGCAAATCGCCCCGCTTGTATTCAGGAGATTCTTGTGACTATTCGTTTCATTCCCGGCCCGCGCGCAGCGCTGGCCCTCGCACTCTTTTTCATCGGTTCTGCCAGGGCCCATGCACAGGCAGATCCCTACCCCCGGGTGAACCCCCGCCCCACCGAACAGGCTGCCAATCCGGACATGCCGGTACCGTCCACCGTGTACCAGTCCGTATTTGTGAACCGTCCGCAGGGCGTGGAGCCGGCCAGCGATGACTGGAAAAAATCCAACGCCACTGCGGGCCAGTTCAAAAAAGGGCATGCTGACCTGCTGAAATGGGAAGAGGCCCAGGCGCCACGCACCGAACCTGCGGCGCCCGCCGCTTCGAAACCATGAGGCCCGGCATGACCTCCGCTGCCGGCCAACGCCACATCGCTCCACGTCTGGGTTCATTGGCGCTGCTTATGCTGGCCCTCGCGGGCTGCACAACGGCAGTGCCCGACGGCGGCGTGAGTGGCCTGCAGGCGCTGGCCGCCCCGCAACCGGGCGGCTCGGGCACTGCGCCCCCCGTGCTCATTGCGCGGCCGGGCAAAGACACCAGCGCCGCCGTTGCCGACCTGCTGAAAGGCCCGCTCAGCGCAGAAAGCGCGGTGCGCATTGCACTGCTCAATAACCCCGGCCTGCAACTGTCCCTGGCCGGCGAAGGCGTCAACATCACGGATGCCGTATCTGCCAGCCCGGCCAAACTCAAGGCCGCGCAAGACATCACCCTGCTGTCAAGCGATACCCGCAAAGCCTGGATCAACGCAGTGGCTGCCGCGCAGACAGCGCGCTTTATGGACGAGGCCAGGGAGAACGCGGAAACCGGCGGCGAGCTGGCGCGCCTCATGGCACGCGCAGGCAACTGGAGCAAGCTGCAGCAGGCCCGCGAACAACTGCTGCTGGCCGAGGCCACGGCGCAATTGGCGCGCGCCCGGCAGGCCGCGTTCAGCGAGCGCGAAAAACTCGTGGTGGTGATGGGCCTGTGGGGCGCGCAAGCCGGCTTCACCTTGCCCGAACGGCTGCCCGACCTGCCGCCAAAAGCGCAAGACATGCCGGATATCGAAAGCCGCGTGCTGCAGCGGCGGCTGGACCTGCGCCTGGCGACGGCGCAATGGGCAGGACAACGCGCCATCCGGCCCCAACCCGGTGCCGACGGCCTGTGGGACACCCTGGGTGATTCGGCACGTGTGCGCGAACTGGCGGTCAGGGCGCGCAGCGAAGCACGCGAGGCTTACCACAGCTACCGCACGGCCTACGACCTGGCACGCCACTATCAGACGGAAGTGATGCCGCTTTACCGCTTCATCCAGGATGAAACGGTGCTGCGCTACAACGGCATGCTCACCAGCGTCTTTGACCTGCTGGCCGGCGCCCGCGCGCAGACCCTGGCCGCTGCCGGCGCCATCGAGGCGCAACGCGACTTCTGGCTTGCCGAAGCCGACCTTCAGGCAGTGCTGGCCGGCGCATCGCCCGGCCCGGCCGCGTCCAGGTCTACCGGTAAAGCCGCCACCACGGCCGCAGCGCGCTGAGCACACACCCCAACACAAGGAATCCCATGAACCGACGAAATTTCTTTAACCGCACGGCGCTGACGGCGGTTGCCGCCGCGTCCGTCAGCAAGGTAGCGATGGCCGCGCTGCCGGAACCCATGACGATGAACAAGGCCGACACCGCGCCGCCGCTTGCGCCGCCGAACGGCCGGCCCTACAACCCGGTCGTCACCCTGAATGGATGGACGCTGCCCTGGCGCATGAACAACGGCGTGAAAGAATTCCACCTGGTGGCAGAGCCGGTGGTGCGCGAAATGGCCCCGGGCTTCAAGGCCCACATGTGGGGCTACAACGGCCAGAGCCCGGGCCCCACGATTGAGGTCGTCGAAGGCGACCGCGTTCGCATATTCGTCACCAACAAGTTGCCCGAACACACAAGCATCCACTGGCACGGCCAGCGCCTGCCCAACGGCATGGACGGTGTGGCCGGGCTGAACCAGCCGGCGATCCCGGTGGGCAAGACGTTTGTGTATGAGTTCGCGGCGCGGCGCCCCGGCACATTCATGTATCACCCGCATGCCGACGAAATGACACAGATGGCCATGGGCATGATGGGTTTCTGGGTTACACACCCCAGGGAAAAACATCCGCTCATCGACGTCGTCGACCGCGACTTCGTGTTCCTGCTCAACGCCTACGACATCGAGCCCGGCAGCATGACGCCGAAGATCATGACCATGCTGGACTTCAACCTGTGGAGCTGGAACAGCCGCATCTTCCCCGGCATTGACCCACTGGTGGTGCGCAGGAACGACAAGGTGCGCATACGCGTGGGCAACCTCACCATGACCAACCACCCGATGCACCTGCACGGGCACGAGTTCACGGTGACCGGCACCGACGGCGGCCCCACGCCGCGGCCGGCCCGCTGGCCGGAAGTGACGACGGATGTTGCCGTGGGCCAGATGCGCCAGTTTGAATTTCTGGCGGACGAGGAAGGCGACTGGGCTTTTCATTGCCACAAAAGCCACCACACCATGAACGCCATGGGTCACGACGTGCCCACCATGATTGGCGTGGACCACCGCGGTCTCATCAAGAAAATCCAGAAGGCTGTGCCCGACTACATGGTGATGGGCGAACGCGGCATGGCCGATATGGGGGAGATGGAGATGCCGATCCCCGACAACACCGCGCCCATGATGACGGGCAAGGGCCCCTACGGCGGCGTGGAAATGGGCGGCATGTTCAGCGTGCTCAAGGTGCGCGGGGACCAGAAGCCCGGCGACTACAAGGACCCGGGCTGGTACCGGCAGCCGGCCGGCACGCAGGCTTATGAGTGGAAGGGCGCCCTGCCCGACCCGGCCCGCCCCCTGGCTGGCAATGCGGCCGCACCTGCGGGTGGCACTGAAATCAATATCCGCAAACCCCAGGGCCATACCGGCCACTGACCCAGAACCTTGAGGAACACCATGAAAACCCAAAACGCTCTTAAATTGATAGCTGCTTGCGCTTTACTGTCGGGCGCTACAGCCCTGTTTGCCCAACATGGCCGGACGAGGGGTGAAAACCCCGCAGCAAGTCCCTACGCGGGCCAGCAAGCGCGCGGCATCAAAGCCCTGTCGGCGGCACAAACCGCTGACCTTCTGGCCGGCAAAGGCATGGAACAAGCCAAAGCGGCCGAATTGAACGGTTACCCGGGGCCCATGCACGTGCTGGAACTGGCCGGCCCGCTGGCGCTGAGCGCCGCGCAAAAGCAGGCCAGCGAAGCACTGATGAACCAGCACAAGGCCGAGGCCCGCGCGCTGGGCGCCAGGCTGGTAGAGGCCGAGCGTGACCTGGACAGCGCCTTTGCCGGCAGGCAGGTGAACGCGGCACAGGTTGATGCCCTGACCCGGCAGATTGGCCTGCTTCAAGCCCAGTTGCGTGCCTCGCACTTGCATACGCACTTGCAACAGGCCGGTTTATTGACACCGCAGCAGATAAACCTTTACGCGGATTTGCGCGGCTACAGCGATGCGCCGGGCACAGCGGCCGGGCATCCCGGGCACCAACATTGATTTGACTTTGAACTTTTGACTCTTTAACTTCCTATACAAGGACCACACCATGAACCC
Source organism: Polaromonas sp. P3_B4 (assembly GCF_056402835.1). NCBI lineage: Bacteria > Pseudomonadati > Pseudomonadota > Betaproteobacteria > Burkholderiales > Comamonadaceae > Polaromonas > Polaromonas sp. P3_B4. The sequence goes on along the minus strand of NZ_JBFUGQ010000001.1, from coordinate 447,174 downwards.
ACTTATCGCCATTCTTGCTACCGCCGTTTTTGCAGCCTCGGCCGCGCCAGCTTTCGCCCACGGCGATGCTGCCCACAGCCCCAGTGCGGCCCCAGCCCCGAAGGAGCAAAAGCCCTGGGGCATCGCGGGAGATGCCAGTGCAGCCACACGCACCGTCACGCTGTCCATGGACGACAACATGCGGTTCACACCCGACAAGCTCTCGTTCAAGCAAGGCGAAACCGTGCGTTTTGAAATCCGCAATCGCGGCAAACTTTTGCATGAACTGGTGATCGGGACCCAAAAGAATCTCGACGAACACGCGGCGATGATGGTGAAGTTTCCGGGCATGGAGCACGACGAACCCTACATGGCGCACGTGCCGGCGGGCAAGTCGGGCGGGTTGGTCTGGACCTTCAACCGCGCCGGCGAATTCGACTTCGCCTGCCTGATCGCCGGCCACTACCAGGCAGGCATGGTGGGCAAGATCACTGTTGCGGCCCGCTGATCCGTTCACACAAGGAGTACACATGATGCAAAGACGACAACTCATCCAGGTGACGGCCGCGATTGCAAGCGCTTCAGCCCTCACCCCGGCACTGTGGGCCCAGACGACCCAAGTACCCGTCGAAGTCTGGAAAGACCCTGACTGCGGCTGCTGCAAGGACTGGGTGACGCATCTGCAGGCCAACGGGTTCCAGGTTCGCATTCACGACAGCGGCAACACGGCGGCGCGGACCCGGCTCGGCATCCCGGAAAAGCTCGGCTCCTGCCACACGGCGGAAGTCAGCCTGGCCGGCAAGCGCTACGCACTGGAAGGCCATGTGCCGGCCCGCGAGATCTACCGCCTGCTCAAAGAGAGCCCGCAGGCCGTAGGCCTGGCCGTTCCCGGCATGCCGGTGGGCTCGCCCGGCATGGATGCGCCGCTTTATGGCGGACGCAAAGACCCGTATGACGTGCTGCTGGTTCACCGCGATGGCAGTACCCGCATTTACCAAAGCTATCACCGCACCTGAAAGGATTCCCCATGAAACGTTTTAACCGCATAGGGACTGCCCTGTTTGCCGTACTGGCCACGTCGCTTTCCCTGGCGCAGGCGGCCTTGCCGCCGACCGAAGGCGAAGTCCGCAAAGTCGATAAAGAGGCCGGCAAGATCACCCTCAAGCACGGTGAGATCAAGAACCTGGACATGCCCGGCATGACCATGGTGTTCCAGGTCAAGGACCCCGCGATGCTGGAAGCGGTCAAGGCCGGGGACCAGGTCAGTTTCACCGTAGACAAGATCAACGGGGCCTATACCGTGCTTTCCATCGAACCCCGCAAGTAAGTGCCCACCGGCACGATCGCCAATCCGCTCTCATTTTGATAGCTTATTGCGCTTGTCCTGATTGGCCTGCAGGCCATTTTTACCAATAGACAAACTTTGCCTGCAGGCCGGCAGCGGCCCCATGCTATGGTTCGGCGCATGCCTAAAACCATTCGCTACACCCTGTTGTCCCTGCGCGATCTGTGGGTCTCCGCCGGCCCGTTCATCCTGCTGGCGGCGGCGCTGCTGGTATTGGCCTATTGGTGGCTGGACCCGAACCCGCCCAAGCGGGTGACCCTGGCGACCGGCCCGGCGCAAAGCGCCTATGAAGAATTCGGCAAACGTTACGCCAAGGCGCTGGCTCAGGAGGGCATCCAGGTGGTCCTTGTACCCTCGGAAGGCTCAGCCGCCAACCTGCAGCTGCTGCGCGAAGGCAAGGTGGACGTCGGTTTTGTCCAGGGCGGCACCAGCGACTACACCGCCCAGGATGAAGAAGACCTGTCGTCGCTGGGCAGCCTGTTTGTCGAGCCGCTCTGGTTGTTCTACCGGGAAGATGCGGCGCGCAAGGTGGCTGCCGCGGCACGGGCCGCGAAGGCACCAGGCAGCCGACTCGCCGCAAAGGCAGACTCCGCGGATACGGGCGAAGACGCCAGCCTCACATCGCTCACGCAATTGCAGGGCCTGCGCGTCAACCTGGGAACGCCAGGCAGCGGAGTCCCCAGCCTGATGGCAAAACTGTTCGACAGCAACCGCATCGACCCCGCTACGATGAAAGTCTCCAGGCTGGAGCAGACACCCGCGACCGTGGCCTTTCTGGGCGGCGAACTGGACGCGATTGTGTTCGCGTCCGCCCCGGAGTCGCTGATGGTGCAGATGCTGCTGCAAACCCCCGGCGTCAAGCTCATGAATTTCGCCCAGAGCGAAGCCTATTCGCGGCGCTTTGCATTTTTGACGCCGACCCGCCTGCCACGCGGTGTGGTGGATCTGGCGGGCAATATTCCGCCCGATGACGTACGGCTGGTCGCGTCGACCACCTCACTGATCACGCGCTCCGGCATCCACCCCGCACTGCAGCAACTGCTGGCCCAGGCCGGTAACGACATCCACGGCGGGGCCGGCTGGTTCAAAAGCGCCCGCGAATACCCGAACCGCGACAACAGCGAATTGCCCATTGCCAAGGAGGCCGAGCGCGCCATCAAGAACGGCACCCCCGTGCTGCAGCGCTACCTGCCCTTCTGGGTAGCCAACCTGGTCGAGCGGATGTGGCTGGCGATGGGCATCATCATCGCCATCATGCTGCCGCTGTCGCGCATCATCCCGCCGCTTTACGCCTTTCGTGTGCGTTCACGCATCTTCCGCTGGTACGGCCAACTGCGCGACATCGAAAACCGCGTGGAAATCTCCGGGGAAAACAGCGGCAACGCGGCCTTGCTGGAAGAACTCAACAACCTGGAAAGCCGCGCCGAAAAAATCACGGTGCCGCTGTCCTATACCGACGAGTTGTATGCGCTGCGCGGGAATATTCACCTGGTCCGAAAAAAGCTGCAAAGGCTTTAAAGCCGGTCGCGCCGCAAAGAGGCGCGCGGCACCTTAAAAGGGCAATGAAAGGCCCGATTCAGGGCAATTGCCGGGGCCACGTGGTTCTTTAACCCTAAAGTAAACCCCTGTGTCGGCATAGCAATTGCTCTGCTAGTATCGTCCGACACTTTTCTTTGGCCAATGCTTGCTTTTATTCTGCGCCGCCTGATCCAGGCCGTGATCGTGATGGTCGTGGTCGCCTTGATTGCCTTCATGCTCTTTCAGTATGTCGGTGACCCGGTGGTGTTCCTTCTGGGACAGGACGCCACACCGGCGCAGATCAGGCAACTGCGTACCGACCTCGGGCTGGACCGGCCTTTTATCGTCCAGTTCTGGCATTTCCTGGTCAACGCCGCGCAGGGCGAATTCGGCTTGAGCCTGCGACAGGGCGCCAAGGTGTCGCGCCTGATTTCCGAACGCTTCCCCGCCACGCTGGAGCTGGCGCTGGTGGCGGCCGTTTTGGCCTTGCTCATCGGTATCCCGATGGGCGTGTATTCGGCGCTGCGCCGCGGCTCGTTCCTGAGCCAGGTGTTCATGACGGTGTCGCTGCTGGGTGTTTCACTGCCCACTTTCCTGATCGGCATCCTGCTGATCCTGGTGTTCGCCGTGGGCCTGGGGTGGTTCCCGAGCTTTGGCCGTGGCGAGACGGTGCAGATCGGCTGGTGGAGCACAGGCCTCTTCAAGGCCGACGGCTGGCACCACATCGTCCTGCCGGCCGTGACGCTGGCCGTCTTTCAGCTCACGTTGATCATGCGGTTGGTGCGCGCCGAAATGCTGGAGGTATTGCGCACCGACTACATCAAGTTCGCACGGGCCCGCGGCCTGCCCGACCGGGCCATCCATTTCGGCCATGCCTTGCGCAACACGCTGGTGCCGGTAATGACCATTACCGGGCTGCAACTGGGCGGACTGATCGCCTTTGCCATCATCACCGAAACCGTGTTTCAGTGGCCGGGCATGGGCCTGCTGTTCATTCAGGCAGTGACCTTTGCCGACATCCCCGTCATGGCCGCTTACCTGTGCCTGATTGCGCTGATTTTTGTGGCCATCAACCTGGTCGTCGACCTGCTGTATTTCGCAGTGGACCCGCGGCTTCGCGTCGGCAATGCCACAGGCCACTGATGGCGCAGGCCGCGCCCCTTTCTTTCATTTTTTACACCCGCAAGTCCTCATCCCTTTCACAAGGAGTTCCTGATGAAATTCAAGTCCAATCTGCTTTCAGCCGCTGTGCTGTGCGGCCTCACGGCCACAAGTTTTATCGCTTCGGCGCAAACCCTGCGAGTCGCCAACCAGGGCGATTCATTGTCGATGGATCCGCATTCGCTGAACGAGTCACTGCAGCTCAGCGTGACGGGCAACGCGTATGAAGGCCTGGTCATCCGCAACAAGGACCTGAGCCTGGCGCCTGGCCTGGCGACCTCGTGGAAACAGACGTCACCTTCCGTATGGCGCTTCGAACTGCGCAAGGGCGTGCAGTTTCACGACGGCACGCCGTTCACCGCCGATGACGTGGTGTTCAGCTTTAACCGGACCCAGGCCGACGGCTCGGACATGAAGAGCTACACCAACGACTTCAAGGAAGTGCGCAAGATCAACGACCATGTGGTCGAGATCGAAACCAAAACACCCTTTCCCATCTTGCCCGACGTGATCACGCTGGTTTACATCATGAGCAAGAAATGGTGCGAAACCAACCAGGCGACCAAGCCGGTGGACCGCCGTAAAGGCATTGAAAACGCCGCGTCCTTCCGTGCCAACGGCACCGGCCCTTACCGGGTACGGGAGCGTCAACCCAATGTGCGCACCACCTTTGTCCGCAACGGCACCTACTGGGGCAAGATTGAAGGCAACGTTCAGGAGGTGGTCTTCACCCCCATCGGCAACGACGCCACGCGCGTGGCAGCCTTGCTGTCCGGTGAAGTCGACGTGATGGAGCCCGTGCCGGTGCAGGATATTGACCGTGTCAACAGCAACGCCGCAACCCGTGTTCTGGCCGGACCAGAGCTGCGCACCATTTTCCTGGGCATGGACCAAAAGCGCGACGAACTCCTGTATTCCAGCGTGAAGGGCAAAAACCCGTTCAAGGACAAGCGCGTGCGCCAGGCCTTCTATCAGGCCATCGACATCGAAGGCATCAAGAAAACCGTGATGCGCGGCGGCTCCAACCCGACAGCGCTGCTGATCGGCCCCGGTATCAACGGCTTCCAGGCCGACCAGAACAAGCGCTTGCCCTACGACCCTGAAGCCGCCAAAAAGCTGATGGCAGATGCCGGCTATGCGAGCGGCTTTGAAGTGTCCATGAACTGCCCGAACGACCGTTATGTGAACGACAGCCGGATTTGCCAGGCTGTGGCAGCCAATCTTTCACGCATCAACGTCAAGATCAACCTCCAGGCTGAAACCAAAGGCACCTATTTCCCCAAGATTTTGCGTCGCGACACCAGCTTTTACATGCTGGGCTGGACACCCGGCACCTATGACGCCCACAACGCCATGAATGCCCTGGTCGCCTGTGTCGACGACAAGGGCGCCGGCCAGTTCAATCTGGGCGCATATTGCAATCCGAAGTTTGACGAGCTGACCAGGAAGGTTCAATCCGAAACCGACAAGACCAAACGCAATGCGATGATCAAGGAAGCGTTCGACATCCACGGGGCCGACATCGGCCACATACCGCTGCACCAGCAGTCGCTGGCCTGGGGCATGAACAAGAAGGTGGAACTGGTCCAGATGGCCGACAACTTCATGTTCTTCAAGTGGATAACTGTGAAGAAGTAAGCCCCCTATTGCCTTTTCGCTTCGCGTAACGGCTTCTCCCCTACAGGGGACAACAGCAGCGGCCCGGCAAAGCCGGTTCCGCGCTGAAGGTAACCTCCCCCTGTTGCCTTTTCGCTTCGCGTAACGGCCTCTCCCCTGCAGGGGACAACAGCTGCGGCCCGGCAAAGCCGGTTCCGCGCTGTTGCTGGCACAGGTCTCGCTTTGCTCGTCTTTGGTTATATGGATTGCTCTTTCTTTTGATGACAAAAACTCTTGCGCGCTGGTTTGACAGCGATGTGGGCCACAGTTTTCGCACCTCGCCGGTTGCGATGCTTGCGGCGGCCATTGCGCTGGTCTGCGTTTTCTGTTCGGTGTTTGCCGGCTGGGTGGCCCCGCACGACCCATTTAACCTGAGCACGCTGGAGCTCAGCGATGCGCGCCTGCCGCCGGCCTGGAGCGCCCAGGGCAGCGCCAAATACCTGCTGGGCACCGATGACCAGGGTCGCGACATTTTGTCGGCGCTGATGTATGGCGCGCGCATTTCATTGGTAGTGGGTGTGGCCTCTGTCATCCTGTCCATGCTGGCCGGCGTGTCGCTGGGCTTGCTCGCGGGCTTTCGCGGCGGCTGGATCGACGCAGCCCTGATGCGCGTATGCGATGTGATGTCGTCTTTTCCGCCCATCCTGGTCGCGCTACTGATCGCCGGTGTGGGCCGCGCGGTGTTTCCTGACGCGAGTCAGCTGCTCGCCATGGGTGTGCTGATTCTGTCTATTTCGATGGGGCAGTCGGGTTGGGTGCAATACGCGCGCACCGTGCGTGGCTCCACCATGGTGGAACGCAGCAAGGAATATGTACAGGCTGCACGCGTCACCGGTGTCTCGCCCTTGCGCATCATGCGGCGCCATGTGCTGCCCAATGTGATGGGGCCTGTACTGGTGCTTGCCACCATCCAGGTGGCGACCGCCATCATCACCGAAGCCACGCTGTCCTTCCTGGGCGTGGGCGCGCCGCCCACCTCACCCTCGCTGGGTACGCTGATCCGCGTCGGAAACGACTACCTGTTCTCGGGCGAGTGGTGGATCACCGTGTTCCCGGGCCTGATGCTGGTGTTGATTGCGCTGAGCGTGAACCTGCTGGGTGACTGGTTGCGTGATGCCCTCAATCCCCGTCTGAGGTAGGCCAAAAAATGAATGCCCCCACGCTTGTCACTACGTGTACTACGCTGCCCCCCGAGGGAGCGCATTTTTCCTTGGGGCGGCCCGGCGGAAAAACCTTACTCATCGCTCACTTCGTGAGCTGAACCGTCAATGAGCCTTCTGCAAATCAAGAATCTTGTGGTCGAGTTTCCCGGCCGGCGTGGCACGCTGCGTGCGCTGGACGACATCACATTTGACATCGCACCCGGAGAAATCCTTGGCGTGGTCGGTGAATCGGGCGCGGGCAAGTCGCTGACCGGCGCAGCCATCATCGGCCTGCTGGAGCCGCCCGGGCGCGTGGCGGGCGGCCAGATCCTGCTCGAGGGCGAACGCATCGACAACCTGCCCCATGAGCGCATGCGCCACATCCGGGGGAGAAAGATAGGCGCGATCTTCCAGGATCCGCTGACCTCGCTGAATCCGCTCTACACCATAGGCCGGCAATTGGTGGAAACCATCCAGGCTCATTTGCCTGTCAGCACGCAGGAAGCCCGGGCGCGCGCCATCGAACTGCTGGACGACACCGGCATTCCCGCCGCCGCACAGCGCATAGACCACTACCCGCATCAGTTCTCGGGCGGTATGCGCCAGCGCGTGGTAATCGCCCTGGCGCTGGCGGCCGAGCCCAAGCTCATCGTGGCCGACGAACCGACCACCGCGCTTGACGTATCGATCCAGGCACAAATCATCACCCTGCTCAAAAACATCTGCCGGCAGCGCGGTGCCGCCGTCATGCTGATCACCCACGACATGGGCGTGATCGCCGAAACCTGCGACCGTGTGGCCGTGATGTACGCCGGGCGGATCGCCGAGCTCGGACCGGTGCATCAGGTGATCAACCATCCATCACACCCCTATACCGCGGGCCTGATGGCCGCCATTCCCGACATCACAGTGGAACGCGAACGCCTCTACCAGATCGACGGCGCCATGCCTCGCCTGAACGCCATTCCCCAGGGCTGTGCCTTCAACCCGCGCTGCCCCAAAGCGTTCGACCGCTGCCGTCAGGAACGGCCCGACCTGATGCCAGCCGGTGCTACGTGGGCGGCCTGCTGGCTGCATGACACGCACGAAGGGGTGGCGGCATGAGCGACATTTTGAGCACGTCCCAAGTCAGCGCGGGAGAATTTTCCGCCGGGCCGCCCCAAGGAAAATCGGCCCCCTCGGGGGGCAGCGAAGTACGCGAAGCGACAAGCGTGGGGGCGTTAGTCCAAGCCCACGACCTTGCGAAAACCTTCGATGTGTCGCCACCCTGGCTGAACCGGGTGCTCGAACGCAAGCCCAGGCTGCTGCTAAAGGCCGTCGACGGCGTGAGCTTCGACATCGAGAGAGGCAAGACGCTGGCACTGGTCGGCGAGTCGGGCTGCGGCAAAAGCACCGTCGCCCGCCTGCTGGTGGGTCTCTATGAGCCGACGCGCGGTGGATTGACCTTTGACGGCCAGGATGCGCATTCCGCTTTCAAGACACCCCAGGGCCGGCAATTGCGCAGGCGCATCCAGATGATTTTTCAGGACCCCTATGCCAGCCTGAACCCGCGCTGGACTGTGGAAGACATCATCGCCGAACCATTGCACGAGCACGGCATCCTGAGTGACAGTGCAGCACTCAAGGAACGGGTGGACGAGCTGCTGAGGTCGGTGGGTCTGTCTGCGCTGGACATGCCCAAGTATCCGCATCAATTCTCGGGCGGGCAGCGCCAGCGCATCTCGATCGCGCGCGCGCTGGCCACGGAGCCCGAGTTCCTGGTCTGCGACGAGCCGACCTCTGCGCTGGACGTGAGCGTGCAGGCACAGGTGCTTAACATCATGAAAGACCTGCAGCGAAAGCGCGGCCTGACTTACCTCTTCATCTCGCACAACCTCGCAGTGGTGCGCCACGTGAGCGACCAGGTCGGTGTGATGTACCTGGGCCGCCTGGTCGAGATGGCCGACAAGCACAGCCTGTTCGACAGGCCGCGCCATCCCTACACACGCATGCTGCTGGATGCCATCCCCAAGATGCATGACACCGGCCGGGCCCGCACGCCGGTATCGGGCGAAGTGCCCAATCCGCTGAACCCGCCCGCCGGCTGCACCTTCCACCCGCGCTGCCCGCATGCCAACGAGCGTTGCCGCAGCGAACGGCCGGAGTTTCTGCAGCTCGAAGGCGTTCGTGTGGCCTGCCATGCGGTTGAAGAGGGCCGAATTTAGGGAACAAATACCAGGAACCCAGGCACGGCCATGCAAAGCGGAACCGGCTTGGTTAATATGTACTCTCAGGGGACACTGCCATGAAAATCATTGAATCCATCCTGGCCGGGGCGGCCGACATCGCTGCCGTGCGCCGCGACATCCACGCCCATCCCGAACTGTGCTTCCAGGAAGTACGCACCGCCGACGTGGTCGCGCAAAAGCTCGAATCTTGGGGCATCCCGATTCACCGCGGCATGGGCACCACCGGCGTGGTGGGTATCGTGCACGGCCGCGACGGCGGCGCTTGTGGCCGGGCCGTGGGGCTGCGCGCCGACATGGACGCGCTGCCCATGCAGGAGTTCAACAAATTCCCCCATGCCAGCACGCGGCAGGGCAAGATGCACGCCTGTGGCCATGATGGCCACACCGCGATGCTGCTGGCCGCGGCACGCCACCTCTCGCAGAACCGAGACTTTGACGGCACGGTCTACCTGATCTTCCAGCCGGCCGAGGAAGGCGGCGGCGGCGCACGCGAGATGATCAAGGACGGCCTCTTTGAAAAATTCCCCGTCGAAGCGGTCTTTGGCATGCACAACTGGCCGGGCGCGCCTGTCGGCACTTTCGCGGTCAGCGCGGGTCCAGTGATGGCATCAAGCAACGAGTTCAAGATCACTATACGCGGCAAGGGCAGCCACGCCGCGATGCCGCACTTCGGCATCGACCCTGTGCCTGTCGCCTGCCAGATGGTGCAGGGCTTCCAGACCATCATCAGCCGCAACAAAAAACCGGTTGATGCGGGCGTCATCTCGGTGACCATGATTCACGCCGGAGAAGCGACCAACGTGGTGCCGGACTTCTGCGAGTTGCAGGGCACAGTGCGCACGTTCAGCATTGAGGTGCTGGACATGATTGAAAAGCGCATGAAGGAAGTGGCCGAACACACCTGTGCCGCGTTTGAAGCACGCTGCGAATTCGAGTTCACGCGCAACTACCCGCCCACGGTCAACAGCGCCGCCGAGGCCGACTTCGCACGCCGGGTGATGAGCGACATCGTGGGGCCGGCCAACGTGCTGCCGCAGGAGCCCACCATGGGCGCCGAAGACTTCGCCTACATGCTGCAAGCCAAGCCAGGCGCCTACTGTTTCATTTCCAACGGTGACGGCGCGCACCGCGACATGGGCCACGGCGAAGGGCCGTGCACGCTGCACAACCCGAGCTACGACTTCAACGACGACCTGATCCCCCTGGGCGGCACCTACTGGGTCCAGCTGGCTACGCGCTGGCTGGGTACGGTTCCTGAGGCGCGCCCCTGACAACGCCAACAACACCATGAACACACACGCGGCTTTTTCAGCCAGTTATGCGGCTGCGCGCGCCAAATTCCTCGAGGCGGCTCGCGCCGCCGGCATGGCGCTTCGCGCCTATGAACACCCGCTGAAGGGCCGCGACGGCGAAACCCTCGCGATGGACGTGGCCCTGGACGGCTCGCCTGACGCAAACAAGCTCTTTATCGTCAGCAGCGCTTGCCACGGCGTGGAAGGCTACTGCGGCTCGGGTGTGCAGGTGTGCGCCGCACAGGACGCCGAATGGCGCGCCAAGGCCCGCGCGGGCGGTGTGGCGGTGCTCTACATTCACGCGATCAATCCCCACGGCTTTTCCCATGCACGGCGCACCACGCACGAAAACGTGGACTTGAACCGCAACTTCCATGACTTCGGCCAGCCCTTGCCTGTGAATGAGGCTTACCGCGAGCTCCACGATTTGCTGCTACCCGCGCAGTGGCCCCCTACAAGCGAAAACCAGGCCGCCATTGCGGCCTATATTGACACCCGTGGCGTGGCACGCTACCAGGCGGCCGTGTCGCAAGGCCAGCATGAATACGCCGATGGCATGTTTTTCGGCGGGACGGAGCCCACGTGGAGCAATCGCACCTTGCGCGAAGTGCTGCAAACCTTCGGGCAACGGGCTAAACGCATCGCCTGGATGGACCTGCACACGGGGCTGGGCCCCAGCGGGATTGGTGAGCGCATTTTTGCCTGCGACAACGATCCCATAGCCCTGGCACGTGCGCGCGCCTGGTGGGACGGCGGCGGCGCCACCCCCGTCACCTCGTTCTACGACGGCTCCTCCAGCTCGGCGCACCTGACGGGTTTGATGTGGGCGTCGGTTCCCGACGAATGCCCGCAGGCCGAATACACCGGCATGGCCATGGAATACGGTACGGTGCCCATTCTGGACGTCATTGCCGCCCTGCGCGCCGACCACTGGCTGCACAAGCATCCTGAGATGCCCGCGGAGCAACAGGCGACGATCAAGCGGCAGATGATGAACGCGTTTTATGTCGACACGGACGAATGGCGCTCACAAATCGTGGCTCAGGCGCGCCAGGCCATGTTCCAGACCGTGGGCGGACTGAACACCCCCTGAACCAGGGCAGCATAATGACTCGGGTGCAGCCATTGCAGCAGCCCTCTTTTCAACCCGAGCACGAAAGCCGCGCCATGCCGTCCGACGCCGACCTGCAACTCCAGCTCAAGCAGCTGCAACAGCAATACCAGGCGTTAGAGGCCGACTACCGGAATCTGCAGCTTGAAAAGCAGAAGCAGGAGACATCCGCCAACCTGTGGCTGGAACAGCGAACCCGCGAACTTCAGGCCGAAGCACTGGAGCAAAAAAAAGCCGAAGCCCTGCAACGGGTTTTTTACCGCATTGCCGAGCGTGCAGCAGCAGATCTCTCTTTCTACGATTTCCTGCAGTCGGTTCACGGCTTGCTGGGAGAGCTGCTGTATGCCAAAAATTGCTATGTGTGCCTGTACGACGCGCAGAAACACCGAAAGGATTTTCCCTACTACGTGGACGAGCGCGATGGCGATGCGCTGCAACTGAGCAATGTGCCGTATCGCAGGGGTCTGACCGAATTCGTCCTGAGTACCGGCAAGCCGCAAATTATTGACGCCATGCGCCTCAAGGTACTGGAAGCCGCCGGTGATGTGACGGAAGGCAGTGGCGACATGACTTTCAGTTCCTGGCTGGGCGTGCCCATGCACATACGCGGCACCATAGGCGGCGTGCTCGCGGTGCAGGGATATGAGCCGGGCGTGGCCTACAGCGACACCGATGCCGACATCCTGTCCTTTGTCGCCAACCACGTCAGCAGTGCGATTGAACGCTATCAGGCGCTGGATGAATTGCGTAAATCGGAAGAGCGCTACCGCACGGTGATTGAAAACGTCGGTGTCGGCGTGGTGGTGGTGCAGGACGGCCGCATGGTATTTGCCAACCCCAGCCTGGAGCGCATCGTGGGCCACCCGCGGGAGTACCTGCTGTCCCAGCCCTACACCGCGACCGTCCACCCCGACGACCTGCCGGTGATGCGCGAGCGCCACGAGCGTCGCCTGCGGGGCGACGAAGTCGACTCGATGTACGGTTTTCGCGTGATCACCCAGGCCGGCGAAGTTCGTTCGCTGGAGCTCTCCGCCGTGCAGATCGAATGGGGCAAACGCGAGGCGACCCTGATCTTCGTGGTAGATGCGACGGCCCGCTTGCAGGCCGAACTGACGCAGCGCCAGACCCTGCAGCGGCAAACCGAGCTCAATGACATGAAGTCGCGCTTCATCTCGGTGGCGTCGCATGAATTCCGCACGCCGCTGGCCTTTATCCTGTCGTCCGCCGAACTCCTCAAGCACTACGGCGACCGCCTGCCCGAACTCGAAAAAGCCGACGTCATCGCCACCATAGAAACCGGCGTACAACGCATGACCCAGATGCTGGACCGCGTGCTGCTGCTGGGCAAGGTGGAGGCCCAAATGCTGGCGTTCCAGCCGGCAGAGATCAATCTGCAACTGCTTTGCCAGAACCTGGTGGAAGATGCGCGCATCCAGTATTCAGAGGCGGGCTGTGAACTGGCCCTGGAATTCGGGGCCCGGCCGGACATCGGGCTTTTTGATGAAAAGCTGCTGCGCCATATCTTCGGCAACCTTCTGTCCAACGCCATCAAGTATTCGCCGCAAGGCGGAAAAGTCTCTTTTCGCGTGTTTCCGTCGGAGGGACGTGTGGCCTTTGAGGTGGCGGACCAAGGCATAGGCATTCCGGCCGAAGAGCTTCCCCACCTCTTCGAGTGGTTCCACCGGGCCAGCAACGTCGGCGAAATCCAGGGCACGGGCCTGGGGCTGGCCATCGTCAAAAATTCGGTCGACCTGCACGGCGGCCACATAAGCGTAACCAGCGTCGTGGGCCAGGGTACGCGCTTTACCGTCACGATTTGAGGCGCGGAACCGGGCCAAACCAGCCCGCGCACCGGGCAGATTGGGGAAACCGGGGTAAGGCTATAAGATGGATACCAGCCCGGCACTGCGACAGAGCCTGCCGGGTGGTTCAGGGAAATCAGCTCCGCCCACGATGAAATGCGGGGCCTTCAATGCGAAAGAAAAATGGCGCGCATTCTGGTGATTGAAGATGAATCCCATATCCGGGACAACCTGCTGCGCTTTGTCCGGCTGGAGGGCCACGAAGGCCTGGCAGCGGCAGACGGCCATGCCGGCCTGCAAGTGGCCAGGGAGCAGCAGCCGGACCTGATTTTTTGCGACGTGATGATGCCGCTGATGAACGGCATGGAAGTTCTGGCCGCGCTGCAATCGGAACCCGCCCTCAAGCAGGTGCCCTTTGTGTTCTTGTCGGCCAGTGCGGAGTCAGAGCGGCTGGAGGAAGCCTTGCGCCTGGGTGCCAGCGGCTACGTGACCAAGCCCTTTAACTTCGCGCAACTGCACGCGGTGCTCAAGCAGCATCTGCCCAGGTAGAGCTGGCGCCCGTGGCGCTAAAGGCCCAGTGCCTTCCAGCCCGTGTGGCCCAGCTCTTCGAGTGTCGCGATGTTCTGCTCAAAGATGGCCTCAGCCTCGGGAAACGCCTCCACGGCCCGTGCCACGCTTTCCTCGCGCAGCAAATGCAGGATGGCAAAGGGCGCGCGGTTCGTGTAGTTGCCAATGTCGCCGGGCTCGGTGCCATCGAACTGGAACTGCGGGTGAAAGCTGGCCAGCTGGATCACGCCTTCGAGGCCATGCTCATCCACCACGCCTTCGGCGATTTCCAGGAAATCGTTGAAGTCCAGGAAGTCGTCAAACAGCGTGGGGTGGATCAGCAATGTGGTGTCGACCTCTTCGGCCGGCGTCGCCGCCAGCAGATCCAGTTCGCGATCCAGTTCCTCGAGCAGGCCGTCCGCATGTTTCGCATGGCTTACCACCAGGCGAACCTGGTTCTTGACGTAGACCGCCTTGGCGAACGGGCACAGGTTGAGCCCGATCACGGCTTTTTCAAGCCAATGCCGGGTTTGGGTCAGGACTTCATCGTCGGTCATCACGATCTCCGGAACACTTTTCTTTGCCAGCAGGGGCCGCGGAACCGGCTTAGCCGGGCCGCAGGCGCAGCGCCCCCTCGGGGGGCAGCGCATTACACGAAGTGAAAAGCGTGGGGGCTTAATGCAGTGCCTTGAACCGCACACGCTTCGGTTTGGCGCCCTCTTCACCCAAGCGCTTCTTCTTGTCGGCTTCGTACTCCTGGTAGTTGCCGTTGAAGAAGGTCCACTGGCTGTCGCCTTCGGCGGCCAGGATGTGGGTGGCGATGCGGTCCAGGAACCAGCGGTCATGGCTGATCACCAGCACGGAGCCGGCGAATTCCAGCAACGCGTCTTCGAGCGCGCGCAGGGTTTCCACGTCCAAATCGTTCGAGGGTTCATCAAGCATCAGCACGTTGCCGCCCGCGATCAGGGTCTTGGCCAGGTGCAGGCGCCCGCGCTCTCCGCCCGACAGCATGCCGACGCGTTTTTGCTGGTCGGCACCGTTGAAGTTGAAGCGGCCTGCATAGGCGCGACTGGGCATGGTGAACTTGCCGACGGTCAGCATGTCCAGGCCGCCCGAAATGTCTTCCCAGACAGTTTTTTCATTGGCCAAATCATCGCGGTGCTGGTCGACGAAAGCCATGCGCGCGGTCTTGCCGATGGCGACTTCACCGCTGTCGGGCGTTTCCTTGCCGGCGATCAGCTTGAACAACGTGGACTTGCCTGCGCCGTTGGGGCCGATGATGCCGACGATGGCGCCTGCGGGCACCTGGAAGCTGAGGTTGTCGATCAGCAGGCGGTCGCCGAAGGATTTGCTGACATTCTTGAATTCGATGACTTCATTGCCCAGGCGCTCGGCCACAGGGATGAAGATTTCCTGGGTTTCGTTGCGCTGCTGGTATTCGAAGTCGGAGAGTTCCTCAAAACGGGCCAGGCGCGACTTGCTCTTGGCCTGGCGCGCCTTGGGGTTCTGGCGTGACCATTCGAGTTCCTTCTTCAGGGCCTTGGCCCGGGCTTCCTCACCCTTTTGCTCCTGTGCCAGGCGCTCGCCCTTCTGGTCCAGCCAGCTGCTGTAGTTGCCCTTCCAGGGGATTCCGTGGCCGCGGTCCAGCTCCAGGATCCACTCGGCGGCGTTGTCCAGGAAGTAGCGGTCGTGGGTAATGGCCACCACAGTGCCTGAAAAGCGCTGCAGGAACTGCTCCAGCCAGTCCACCGATTCGGCGTCCAGGTGATTGGTGGGTTCGTCAAGCAGCAGCATGTCGGGCCGGGACAGCAGCAGGCTGCACAGGGCCACGCGGCGTTTTTCGCCGCCCGAGAGCACGCCGATCTTGGCGTCCCAGGGCGGCAGGCGCAGCGCGTCGGCGGCGATTTCAAGCTGGTGCTCGGAATCGGTGCCGGCAGTGGCGATGATGGCTTCCAGGCGGGCCTGCTCGGCGGCCAGCGCATCGAAGTCGGCATCAGGCTCCCCGTAGGCGGTGTACACAGCTTCGAGCTGGGCCTTGGCGGCGAATACCGCGCCCATACCGGCTTCCACGCTTTCGCGCACCGTGTGCTCGGGGTCCAGCTTGGGTTCCTGCGGCAGGTAGCCGATGTTCAGCCCCGGCATGGGAGTGGCTTCGCCCTCGATTTCCGTGTCCAGGCCGGCCATGATCTTGAGCAGCGTGGACTTGCCGGAACCGTTGGTGCCCAGCACGCCGATCTTGGCGCCCGGGAAGAAACTGAGCGACACCTCTTTAAGGATATGGCGCTTGGGCGGCACGATTTTGCCGACCTTGTTCATAGTAAATACGTACTGAGCCATCAGGATTAACTTTGGTAAAAATGAAAAACAATGCAGGAAAACGGGCTGCTTGCCGCCTGTACATGCTATTTCTACAGGCTGTCAGCAGGCTTTCTTGCGGGCTGGAACGACACGCCGCGCCTGGGCGCAAACGCCTTTTGGCAAAGCGTGTTTTATGCGTGAATGCCTCCATTATCGTTGCTGTGCGACAATACAGGCGTTGCTGGCTCCAGTTGCCTTCAACATTTGGGCACATCCGGGTACCGCTTCAAGTGGCTGCTTACGATGTAAAACGTAATGTTTAGGGCCCACTTTCTGACCCCATCTGCCTTTGACTGGCGGGTTTGCCTTTCAACAAGGCGCCCAACAGGCCGATCTAAAGCGCCACACAGGCGCAACATCATGACATTTGAAGAATTGAATCTGGCTCCGGCCATTCTGAAGGCCGTGCTCGAGCAGGGCTACGACACCCCCACCCCCATCCAGGCCCAGGCGATCCCCGCCGTGCTCAAGGGCGTCGACCTGCTGGGCGGCGCCCAGACCGGCACCGGCAAGACCGCTGCCTTTACGCTGCCCTTGCTGCAGCGCTTGTCCACCGAAGCGCGCCTGACCAACCGCCGCGGCGTCAACGCCGTACGCGCCCTGATCATGACCCCCACCCGCGAACTCGCGGCCCAGGTCGAAGAAAGCGTCCGCACCTACGGAAAATACACCGACCTCACCTCCATGGTGATGTTCGGCGGCGTCGGCATGGGCGCCCAGATTGAAAAACTGCGCCGCGGCGTCGATATCCTGGTCGCCACTCCCGGCCGCCTGCTGGACCATGCGAGCCAGGGCACGCTGGACCTGAGCCAGGTACAGATCCTGGTGCTCGACGAAGCCGACCGCATGCTGGACATGGGCTTTATCCACGACATCAAAAAAGTGTTGGCCCTGGTGCCCAAGCAGAAACAATCGCTGTTGTTCAGCGCGACCTTCAGCGACGAAATCCGTGAACTGGCCAACGGCCTGCTGAAGAACCCCGAATCCATCCAGGTCACGCCGCGCAACACCACGGTGCAGCGCATCACGCAGACCATCCATCCCGTCGGGCGAGCCAAGAAAAAAGCGCTGCTTACCCACATCATCAACGAGCACAACTGGAGCCAGGTGCTGGTGTTCACCCGCACCAAGTTTGGCGCCAACAACGTGGCCGAGCACTTGACCAAAAACGGCATCCCCGCGATGGCGCTGCACGGCAACAAGAGCCAGACCGCCCGCACCCAGGCCCTGGCCGATTTCAAGAGCGGAACGATTCGCGCCTTGGTGGCCACTGACATCGCCGCCCGCGGCATTGACATCGACGAGCTGCCGCACGTCGTGAACTACGAAATCCCGAATGTCAGCGAAGACTACGTGCACCGCATCGGCCGTACTGGCCGCGCCGGCAACAGCGGCGAAGCCGTCAGCCTGGTCTGCCTGGATGAAGAAGGCTTCATGCAGGACATCGAGCGCTTCACCAAGCAGAACATCGAAAAAGTCATCGTCCCCGGCTTTGAAGCGGAACCCGGTGAACGCGCCGAGCCGCTGGCCATGGGTCGCCAGACCATTTGGGGCGGCTTGGGCAAGCCGCCTAGCCGCGACGTGATGCAGGCTGCCGCCAAAGCAGCCCGTACTGAAATGATGCAGCGCATCCGCGATACCAAGGGGGCACAGCCCGCGCGCGGCGCAGGCGGTGGCAACGGGGGCGGCAACGGCGGCGCCCGTGGACGCGGCCCCGCCGGCGGTGGCAATGGCGGAGGAAATGGCGGCGGCCGCGGCCCGCGCACCCCCAACCCCGGCCAGCCGCGCCAGGCTTCCGGTTATTCGCAGAACGGTCAGCCGCCACGGCAGGCCCAGGCGCCGCGCCATCGCGACGACCAGCAGCCGCGCGCGCCCCGCAACGAGTCAAGGGAGCCACGCAATGACTTCGACAACCAGCAACCTGCCAGCCACGCCTCCTCCGGCTTCCCATCCTCCGGCCAGCCCACAGGCGGCAACCGCGGCAACTACCGGGGCGGCAACCGCTCCGGCGGTGGCGGCGGTTCGGGTGGCGCTGGTGGCCGGGGCAACGGGCCTCGTCGGCCAGGCGGTCCTGGCTCGTTTACTGGCCGATAAGCGCTATTCGGCGGTTCACTGTGTAGGCCGCCGTGCGCCTGCGCAGCACGACGCACGGCTGGCCGTGCACCTGACCGATTCATTCGCGGACTTCACGGCGCCGCCAGTCGATGATGTCTTCATTGCACTGGGCACCACGATCAAAACGGCCGGCAGCCAGGCAGCTTTCAGGGCCGTGGATTTCGACGCCGTGCTGGCCGTAGCCCGCGCTGGCCGAATTGCCGGCGCTACACGGCTGGGTGTGGTCAGTGCCATGGGCGCTGATTCGCACTCCGCCCTCTTCTACACGCGCGTTAAAGGCGAAGCGGAAGAAGCACTCGCACTACTGGGCTTTTCCACTCTGGTGGTGGTGCGGCCCTCATTCCTGGCGGGTGAGCGCGAGTCTTTGGGCCAGGCGCCGCGCGCCGGTGAAAAAATCGCACTCGGCCTGAGCCGGCTCCTAAGCAGGGTGATCCCTGCCAACTACCAGTCCGTTTCAGCGGAAAGCGTCGCACGTACGCTGGTTGAAGAAGTGGCCGTTCGCCGGGGCCAACACGTGGTGCTGTCGGGCGAGATGCAGCAACGCTAGGGTCTGTTCAGGCAGCTTTCAGTTGCTTGGCCGGGTCGCTCAGCTTGGGCAAACGGCGCCGCGAGCCGAGCACCAGTTCGATATCCTCGCGCGCACCGTCAATCAACACCAGAATCGCTTTTTCAGCTTTTGCCGGGTTGCGTGCAATCACGGCGTCCAGCACGGCACGATGCAGCGGGAGTGAAAGCTTGGGCCCGTCCTTGCGGCTCGTGGAAATCTCAAAGCTGGTACGCAGCAGCGCACTCAAGGCTCTGCTCATCTGGACGAGCATGCGGTTATGGGCGGCCCGCAGTAGTCCCTGATGAAAGCGCAGATCATAGGTGACATAGTCGCCGCCGCCTTCAATGGCACGCTTCATGCCTGCATAGGCATCCTCGATTTCAGCGACTTCTGCGGCTGTTGCCCGCTCGGCTGCCATGCGTACGGCAGCAGGCTCCACCAGGCGCCGCAACTCAAGCAGGTCACGCAAAAATTCGGGTGTGATGCCGGCCTTGGCCTTCCAGGCGATGACGTCGGGATCGAACCAATTCCAGTGCTCCTCGGTCAGCACGCGGGTACCCACTTTGGGCCCGGTGGTGACAAGGCCCTTGGCGATCAGCGACTTGACCGCTTCGCGCACCACCGTGCGGCTCACGCCAAGCTCTTCACAAAGAATAGGCTCCGGTGGCATAGACATGCCTGCGGCATAACGCCCCGCGACAATGGCTTCCCCGATGTGGTCAACCGTGTTGCCGTGGACGTTTTTCATGGTGGCCATGGTGTTGCCTTAACCCCGCACAAACAGCGTGACCAGCGGGTCCGGCCCGACCTGGCGACTCCAGTGGCCGTGCAGGGCCGGGTCAAAGGTGGCGCCGGTCGGCAACACGTCGGCCGAGTAGAAATGCTGGCCCGGCTTGAAGATGCGGGAAACGCCGCCCTGCAGGCCGATTTCCATCTCGCCACCCAGGATGAACACCCACTGCGGGTTCGGCGTGCAATGGAACTGGCTGCGAAACCCCGGCGGGCTGTGGCGCAACTGGTAACCGCCCGAAGCAAACAACGTGGACAGCATGGCCTGCGGCGAGCCTTCGCCAAGCGGGATCGTCTCATCCCGGAATTTGGCCCGACCGTCGGTATCGGTGTAAAGAATGACTTTGGGGAAAACGGTCACAAGGGACTCCGGTGAATGGATGTGAAAAGCAGGCGCCTCATGAAGTTTCGCCGCCGAAGGCGATTTGCACTTTCATGGATTGGCGCTTGTCGCCGGCGAGTGTAAAGGCATGCGTGGCCTGGTCGAAGGCGACGATGTCAGTGATGACGGGCCGCCCGTCGATGAGCCGCTGATTCAGGAAGGCCACCGCCACGGCGAATTCAGGATGGAAGCGGAAGGTGCCGCGCAACTCCAGCTCCTTGGCGACAAGGGTGTTGAGCGGCAGGGAGATATTGCCACCCAGACCCACCGTCACGATGACGCCGCGCGGCGCCACCACATCCAGGCCGGCGACCAGGGCTTTCTCATTGCCCGAGGCCTCGAACATCACATCGAACTGCCCCTTGCCGGCGGCGAAGGCCGCCAGGGCGTCGGGTTCCTGGGCCAGGTTGATGGTCTGGTCAGCGCCCATTTTTTTGGCACAGGCAAGGGGAAGCTCGGCAATGTCGGCTGCGACGATGCGGGCCGCGCCCGCGCGGCGCAGGCCGGCGATCAGCAAGGCGCCTATGGGTCCGCAGCCGGTGACCAGCACCTGCTTGCCGAACACCGAGCCGGCCCTCGAAATGGCGTGCAAGCCCACCGACAGGGGCTCGGCCAGCGCGGCCTCGGACAAGGGAAGGTCATCAGCCACCGGATGCGCCTGGGCGGCCTCTATGACCAGGGTTTCGCGGAAAGCGCCCTGGATGTGCGGAAAGCGCATTGCGCTGCCGTAAAAGCGCATGTCCATGCAATGGTTGTGCAGGCCTTGCTGGCAGAAGCGGCAAACACCGCAAGGCCGGGACGGTGAAATTGCGATGCGCTGGCCGGCGCGCAGGCCGTTGACCTCGCTGCCCACGGCCTCGACCACGCCCGATACCTCATGGCCCAGCACCATGGGCTCCTTGATACGCACCGTGCCGAAGCCGCCGTGCTGGAAGTAGTGCAGGTCGGAGCCGCAGATGCCGCCGAACGCCACCCGTACCCGCAACTGCTTCGGACCCAGGTGTTCGGTATCCAGCGCGTCAAGACGCAGGTCTAGGGGTGCATGACAGACAAGTCCACGCATGATGTTTCTCCCTGGTTGGGCGGGCAGGCGGCGGCTTCACAGCGTCGCCGTCACCCCGCCGTCGACATACAAAACATGGCCATTGACAAAGCTGGAGGCATCGCTGGCCAGGAACACGGCCGCGCCGGCCAGTTCCGCCACTTCTCCCCAACGCCTGCTGGGCGTTCGCGCGGTAAGCCAGGCGCTGAACTGCTCGTCGGCCACCAGCTTTTCCGTCAATTCGGTCTTGAAGTAGCCGGGGCCCAAGCCATTGACCTGGATGCCATAGGGCCCCCAGTCAATCGCCATGCCTTTGGTCAGCATCTTGACCGCACCCTTGCTGGCCATATAGGGCGCGATGTTGGGCCGCCCGAGCTCGCTCTGCACCGAACAGATATTGATGATCTTGCCGCTGCGGCGCTCAATCATTTTTCGGGCTACAGCCTGCCCGACAAAAAAAACACTGTCGACGTTGGTGCGCATCAACTCATGCCAATCTTCAGCCGGAAAATCCTGCAGGGCCATGCGTCGCTGCATGCCGGCGTTGTTCACCAGAATATGGACAGGGCCTATTGACGATTCAATGTCATCTACTGCGGCCTGCGCGGCCGATGCCTGGGTCACGTCAAATACGCGCGTGTGGATAATCAATCCTTCGCTTCGCAGCGTGTTTGCAGCTCGCTCCAGCTTGAGGCCGTCGCGGCCGTTAAGCACCACGGCGGCGCCGGCCTGACCCAAACCACGTGCCAGCGCAAAACCAATGCCGCCGGAAGACCCCGTCACCAGCGCCAGTCGACCATCAAGACTGAACATGCCTGCAGCCATTGCGCCTCAATCCAGACGGGCACCGCTAGCGTCGTCAAAGACATGGCTCTTGCCGTTCGCGATTTCGAGATGAACGATATCGTCTGGCCGCACCGCTGTTCGGCCATGCATCACCAATATGACGTTGGCGCCACCGACATTGAGCAAAAGTTCAGTTTCAGCACCGGTAGGCTCCACCACAATCACCTTTGCAGGAATGCCCTGCCCGCTTGTCGACAACGAGATGTCACCGGGCCGTACACCATAGTGCACCGGCTGGCCGTCGCGCGCCTGCGAAATCGTGCCAATGGGCCACTGGTGTCCCTGCGCCTCCACCCAGGCTTGTCCGCCCGATTGGCGCAAAACGCCCTTGAACACATTCATGGACGGGGAACCAATAAATTGCGCAACGAACAAATTACCGGGGCGGTCGAACAGCTCGAGCGGCGTGCCGATTTGCTCGATGATGCCGTCATGCATCACCACGATGCGGTCGGCCATGGTCATGGCCTCGATCTGGTCGTGCGTGACGTAAACCGTAGTGGTCTTCAGACGCTGGTGCAGGGCCTTGATCTCGGCACGCATGGCCACACGCAGCTTGGCATCCAGGTTAGAAAGCGGCTCATCGAACAGGAAGACCTTGGGGTCGCGCACGATGGCCCGGCCCATGGCCACGCGCTGGCGCTGCCCGCCCGACAGTTCGCGCGGGAAGCGATCCAGCAGCGGGTCCAGGTTCAGGATACGGGCGGCGTCACCGACGCGCTTGTTGGTGAGTTCGGCATCAGCCTTGCGCAGCTTCAGACTGAAAGCCATGTTGTCGCGCACCGTCATGTGCGGGTACAGGGCGTAGCTCTGGAACACCATGGCGATATCGCGATCCTTGGAATCCAGCTCGTTGATGACCTTGCCGTCAATCGACATTTCACCGCCGCTGATTTCCTCGAGCCCGGCCAGCATGCGCAGCAGCGTGGACTTGCCGCAGCCCGACGGACCCACCAGTACGACGAATTCGCCGTCGGAGATGTCGAAGCTGATGCCGTGAATGATCTTGACCTTGCCGAAGGCCTTCTCGATATTGCGAAACGATACAGATGCCATGAGATTCCCGTTATTTCCTGATAAAGACCGAGTCCCAGCCAGCGCCGGGCCGCCCCAAGCCGGCTACGACCCCCGGGGGGCTGGAGCCCGCGGCTCCAAGCCTGCCTGCGCAGGCTTGGACGGGCGACAGAGGCGAAGCGTCCCGCGAGCCGCGGCCTGCAAGGCCTCGCGCAGTACACAAAGTGACAAGCGTGGGGGTCATGTTTAGCTTTTCACGGCGCCGGCCGTCAGGCCGGACACCATGTAGCGCTTGAATGTGTAATAGATAGCCGCCGGAGGCAGCGCGTAAATCAGGCCGGTGGCCATCAGCAGTTCCCAGGGCGAATCGTCGGCCGCCAGGAAATTGCCCAACGCCACCGCCAGCGTCACGCTGGTGTCCCTGGACAGCAGCAGGAAGGCGTAGAGATACTCGTTCCAGGCCAGCAGCAGCGCATAGGTGCCAACCGCCACCAGCGACGGCACCATGAGTGGCAGGTAAACCAGCCGAAACAACTGCATCGCCGTAGCGCCGTCCATCTTGGCCGCTTCGTCAAGTTCGTAAGGCAGTTTGTCGGAGGCCTGCTTGAGCACCCAGATGCAATACGGCGAGGCGATGGTCACCATGGCCAGAATCAGCGACCACTGGTGGTTGAGCATGCCGTAGTTACCCATGGTCTTGTACATGGGAACGGCCAGGAAAGCGGCGGGAATGAAGTAGGTGAAGAGCGCCATGTTCATCACCGTGCGGCCTCCGCGCACTTTGAGGCGGCTGATGGCAAAGGCTGCGGTGGTGGAAACCACCAGCGTCAACACGCCCACAGACAGCGCGATCACCAGCGAGTTGCCCAGTTGCACCCAGAAGTGGTCGAGGTAGAAATGCTTTTGCCAGAACACCGTCTCGAAATTGCTCAATGTGGGATTTTTAGGCCAGAGCCGCCCCGTCGTGGCTTCGTTTCTTGGCGAAATTGCAAACAGCACCATGTGGTAGATCGGAATCAGCGTCCACAGCAGCACCGGGATACCGATCAACAGCAGTCTGGCCTCGCGACTCACCTTGCGAAGTGTGATGCGGCTCATTTGGACAACCTTTTCATCATGAAATACACCAGCGGCAAGACGAGGGGAAGGGCCACGACAATGGACGCCAGCGACAGATCCACCTGGTCCAGGCGCAAATAGCGGATGCCGAGCGTAGCCAGCACATGGGTCAGATCGGCGGGCCCGCCGCCCGTGAGCAGGTAAACGCTGTTGAAGTCGCCCAGCGTCCAGATCATCGACAGGATGGTCGACGTCAGGTAGAGCGAGCGCATCGACGGCCAGGTGATGAACCGGAACTTCTGCCAGATGGTGGCACCGTCTACCGACGCTGCTTCATACTGCTCGGCCGGGATGGCCATACGGCCGGCAAGCAGAATCAGTGTCCAGAACGGCAACGACTTCCAGATGTGGGCCAGCATCGAAAAACACAGCGCCAGCGTCGGATCATTAAGCCAGTTGGGCCCGTCAACGCCGGTCATCTTGTAAATGAGCGTATTGATGACACCCCACTCAGGGTTGAGCATGAAGCGCATGGACAGAATGGTCGGAATCGACGGCACCGCCCAAGGCAGGATAAATACGACCGACAAGCCCTTGACCCACCAGCGCGTGTTCAGGAAAAAACCCGACAGGAATAACGCGACCACCATCTTGACGTTGACCGCCACGACGATAAACACCACGGTATTGACCAGCGAGCGGAAGAATATCGGGTCGGCAAAAAGCCGGACATAACTCTCGGGATGGCGTGCGAGCCACAAGCCATACCCTACCGGGTAAATAACGAAAACCAGAAATATCAGCAGATAGGGAATAACAAGAACCAGCCCCCACTTCTCCCATGAAGTCATGGCTCCGCGCTCTGCGCGCAAAGAGGGGCCGGCCTGGTCGATGATTGCAGTGCTCATGCTTTTGGTACGCGCGCCACCCGTCTGGGCGATCCAGTCCGGGCAGCGCGGCTTTCTTCAGTCAACGAAAGGTCAGTTGGCCACGGTTTTGATGCGGGCAATCATTTCATCAACAGCCTTGTCCACCGGCACTTTTTCATTGATGACGCGGTTGGCCGCCTTGGCCCAGACGTTCTCATTGTTCAGGATGGTGAACTTGTAGTTCTTGGTGAACTCAAAATTGACCGTGCCGTTCATGAACTGGTTGTAGACCGACTGGCGGTGCGCATCGGCCTTCCAGAACGGACGCTGCTGCGCAGTCTTGGTCACAGGGAACCAGCGGCCCAGCGAGCCCTCCACGTAAGGCGTCAGGTTTTCCTCTTGCATCAGGAAGGACACGAACTCCTTGGCGCGGGCCTTGTTCTTGGCCTGGTTGAACACCACACCCACCTTGACGGCGGCGCGGTAAACCATCTTGCTGCCGTCGGGCTTGTTTGGGAAGCCAGCCGTGCGGATGCGCTCGGTGTAGTTCTTCTTCGCGGTCTCGCGCTCTTCGGGCTTGAGCGACGCGTTGTTCATGTCGTCCAGCCATTTCGCGGCGATCGAGATCGTGGCGTTGTGGGTCAGGATGGTGGTCTTGTTGTGGAAAGCGACATTGTTGTCCGGGTCTTTCCAGCTGGTGGACGACGGTGGCGTGCAGCCCTTGGCGTACGGCTGCGTGTAGTCAGTCAACGCACTGATCAGGCCGGCACGGACTTTCGGGTCATCAACCAGCAACTTGCCGCTGTCACTGACCAGACTCACGTTGTAGGCGTCCATGAAAGTCAGGAACGAATAAAAGGAATCGCTCGAATCCACGCCCAGCGGTTGGCCGATACCAAAGGTGCGATTGCCGCTCTTCTGGCGATAAGCCGGCTGCACCTTGTCGCACCAGAATGACCAGTAGTCCTTCCAGCCGGTAGGAATGTCGGACTCCTTGAAGCCGGCTTCATTGAGCATGTCCACCCAGTACTCGATGTGCATGGTCTGCTGCTTCATCGGAAAGGCGTAATAGGCCCGGTTCTTGGCGACGTCGTTATAGAGAAAGGCGGTTTCAACCGTGTTGGGCGCAAAACGCGCACGCATGGGGTTGATCACGCTGCTGATGTCTTCGAGCTTGCCGTCAAAGGCCCACTTGCCTGCAACCTGGAAGTCATAGACGTCGGCATAAGCCACATCGGGCGGACTGCCGGAATCAAGGGCCGCGACGGTTTTCGGGATCATGTCCTGCACCGGGTACTGCGACAGCTCGATCTTGACGCCTTTGTGCTTGTCTTCGTACTTCTTGATGGCAGCGAAAAGTGCGTCATCTTCGGCCTTGTAAAAGCCCTTGACCCACCAGACGGTGAGCTTTTCCTGGGCCACAGCCTGCCCGGCTGTCACCAGGCCTGCCGCGACCATCGCGGTGGCAAGGATTGTCTTGAGTCTCATTTGGCTTGTCTCCTCTGCGGGTTAATTGTTTAGCTGGCAAAACGGCGCCTGCGTTCCTTGACGCATTGTTATCATATGATGTTTAACCGAAGTGTTTTCTATGGAAAACCCGAAGCACCAAGGCTCGTTGGCACCCCTTTCAATGCCATTCCGGTACAGGGGTGAGGAGGGGTTGCCCTTCAAAGTGCGCCTGCAGATTGCTGACCGCCAGATTGGCCATCGCGTGGCGCGTCTGCACAGTGGCACTGGCCATGTGCGGGGTCAGCACAACATTGTCCATGGACCACAACGCCTCCAGGGGATGCGGCTCCTGCTCGAATACATCGAGGCCCGCGCCGGCGATGACGCCATTCTTTAATGCACCCACGAGAGCGGCCTCATCCACAACAGACCCACGCGCCACATTGATCAAATAACCCGCAGGGCCCAGCGCTTTCAGTACATCTGCATTGATCAGATGGCGGGTGCCGACTCCGCCCGGCGTAATGACCACCAGGAAGTCCACCGCGGCAGCCAGTGCCTGTGCCGTCGGGTAAAAGCTGTAAGCAAGTTCAGGCTTGGCGCTGCGGCCGGTATAGGCAATCGACATGCCAAAGGCTTCAGCCCGGCTGGCGATGGCCTGACCTATCCGCCCCAACCCGACAATTCCCAGGCGAGCACCCGAGACTTTGCGTGCAAGCGGCATGGGTCCTTCTTTCGCCCAGCGCCCGGCCCGCACATAACGGTCGGCCAGCGGTATGCGCCGTGCCACTGACAGCATGAGACCCAGGGCCAGGTCGGCGACCTCGTCATTCAGTACCCCAGGGGTGTGCGTCACCGGGATACGGCGTTCCAGTGCGCTGGTGACGTCGACGCCGTCATAACCCACACCCATGATGGAAATGATCTCGAGTGCGGGCAACTGGTCCATCAATGCGCGCGGCACCCTGGATTCGCCGCCACCGGCAACGCCGCGTATGAGGGATGCAACTTTGGCAAAGGCCGCCGGGTCGCTTTCATGCAGCCTGTCGTGCACCTCAAAGGACGCCTGAAGCGGCTCCATCAGAAAGGGCGGGAGCTTGGCAACAGCAAGGATATGCGGACGGACGGAAGGGCCGGATGGCGGGGCAGACAAGGGGCGAACTCCTGCGGTCAT
This sequence comes from Polaromonas sp. P3_B4, assembly GCF_056402835.1. Classification (NCBI taxonomy): domain Bacteria; kingdom Pseudomonadati; phylum Pseudomonadota; class Betaproteobacteria; order Burkholderiales; family Comamonadaceae; genus Polaromonas; species Polaromonas sp. P3_B4. Next base: position 419,750 of record NZ_JBFUGQ010000001.1, on the reverse strand, counting down.
GGTTTTCACTAAGATTTAGAATCAATGGTATGACGATAATATGTTTGAAAATTAAGGACTTTCCCGAATGAGCGATTCAGCCAAGAAAAAATTGCCCCACGAACTCCGCAGCCAGCAATGGTTCGGCAGGCAAGACCGCGACGGTTTTGCTTACCGCAGCTGGGTCAAGGGCAAGGGCGTGCCACATGACCAGTTTGACGGCCGTCCGGTCATCGGCATCTGCAACACCTTCAGCGAACTGACTCCCTGCAACTCGCATTTCCGCACCATTGCAGAGCAGGTCAAGATCGGTGTCTATGAGGCAGGCGGCTTTCCGCTCGAGTTTCCGGTGATGTCGCTGGGCGAGACGCTGTTGCGCCCCACCGCCATGCTCTACCGCAACCTGGCCAGCATGGACGTGGAAGAAAGCATTCGCGGCAATCCGATCGACGGCGTCGTGCTGCTGATGGGTTGCGACAAGACCACCCCCTCACTGGTCATGGGAGCATCCAGCGTCGACCTGCCTACGGTGGGTGTCAGCGGTGGGCCCATGCTCAGTGGCAAATGGCGTGGTCAGGAGTTGGGCTCCGGCACCGGCGTCTGGAGCATGAGCGAGCAGGTAAGGGCCGGCACGCTCAAACTTGCCGAGTTTTTTGAGGCCGAAAGCTGCATGCACCGCAGCCACGGCCACTGCATGACCATGGGCACGGCATCAACGATGGCCAGCATGGTCGAGGCGCTGGGCATAGGCCTGCCCGGCAACGCCGCATACCCGGCGGTGGATGGCAGGCGCAATGTACTGGCCCGCATGGCCGGGCGCCGTGCCGTCGAAATGGTGCACGAAGACCTCACGCTGTCGAAAATCCTCACGCGCGAAGCATTTGAAAACGCCATCAAGACACTGGCCGCGATCGGTGGATCGACCAACGCCGTCATTCACCTGATCGCCATCGCCGGGCGAATCGGCGTGAAGCTGACGGTCGATGACTTTGACCGCCTGGCCAGCGAACTGCCCTGCCTGGTCAACCTGCAGCCCTCCGGCAAATACCTGATGGAAGACTTCTGTTACGCCGGCGGCCTGCCTGTCGTGATGAAGGAAATCGCGCAGCACCTGCACACCAGCGCCATCACGGCCAACGGCAAAACCATCGGCGAGAACATTGCTGATGCGGAAAACTACAACACCGATGTCATCATGCCGCTCTCCACGCCCTTCAAGGACAAGGCCGGCATCGCCGTGCTGCGCGGCAACCTGTCGCCGCGCGGCGCGGTCATCAAGCCCAGCGCGGCCACGCCTGCACTCATGGTGCACAAGGGCCGTGCCGTGGTGTTCGAAACCATTGAAGATTTCCACGCACGCATCGACGATGAAAACCTGGACATCGACGAGAACTGCGTGATGGTGCTGAAAAACTGCGGGCCCAAGGGCTACCCCGGCATGGCCGAAGTCGGCAACATGCCGCTGCCGCCCAAGGTGCTGCGCAAAGGCATCACCGACATGGTCCGCATCAGCGACGCCCGCATGAGCGGAACAGCGTATGGCACCGTGATATTGCACACAGCCCCTGAAGCCGCAGCAGGCGGACCGCTGGCCCTGGTGCAAAACGGCGACATCATCGAACTCGATGTGCCCAACCGCAGGCTGCACCTGCATGTCAGCGACGAAGAGCTTGCCAGGCGCATGACCACTTGGAAAGCACCCGAGCCACCGCTGTCTTCGGGGTACTGGAAGCTGTACATCGACCACGTGCTACAGGCCGACGAAGGTGTGGACCTGGATTTTCTGGTGGGCAAGCGTGGCTCTTTCGTGCCGCGCGACAATCACTGAGAATCAGCAGACGCTGCTTGTACGGCCATCCCTTTCGGGGTACAGCGCGGGTACGGCGCCGCGACCGGGCCGCGGGTAACATGGAGGCTTCAAACGCGGGTATTTTCTTCTGGAAATTTCCGCGTTACGACCCACCGCGCCCGCGCGCCAATCAAGGCCTTGAGGCGCGCATGCTGCTACCTTTTCGGGACAGCAAAGGATGCCAGAAAGTTCTATGCAAGCCAGAAAATTCGATGTCGTCGCGCTCGGCGAAGCCATGGTGGAGTTCAACCAGACCCAGGCTGGCCAACCCAACTACCTGCAAGGCTTTGGCGGGGACACCAGCAATGCCGTGATTGCCGCCGCGCGCGCGGGCGCCATCGCAGCTTATTTAACCCGTTTGGGCGGTGACACTTTCGGCCAATCACTGATGACCTTGTGGGCCACAGAAAACGTTTCGACGACCGCAGTCCAGCAAGATCCGGAAGCCAGCACCGGCCTTTACTTCGTCACACACGGCAAAAATGGACATGAGTTCAGCTACCTGCGTGCGGGCTCCGCGGCCAGCCGCATGACCCCTGCCTGGCTGCACCAAGGCGGCGCCGCACAGGCCGTGCGTGAAGCCAAGGTCCTGCATGTGTCAGGCATCTCGCTGGCGATTTCCGCCAGTGCCTGCGACACAGCGTTTGCCGCGATGAAACTGGCCAAAGAGGCCGGTACCCTCGTGTCGTTTGACTCCAACCTGCGGCTCAAGCTCTGGCCGCTGGACCGGGCGCTTGCCTGCACCCGCCACGCCGTTTCACTGTGCGACATTTTCCTGCCAAGCCTGGAAGACATCACCACCCTCAACGGCATGACAGACCCCGACGCGGTGACGGACTGGGGCCATGCCCTGGGCGCCAAAACCGTGGTGCTCAAGCTCGGCGGCGACGGCGCGCTGGTCAGCGACGGCACGCGGCGCGAGCGCGTGCCCGTGCACAACGTGAAGCTGGTGGATGCCACCGGCGCAGGCGACTGCTTTTGCGGCAACCTGCTGGCGCGCATTGCGGCGGGCGATAACGTCTTTGATGCGGCCCGTTATGCCAATGCAGCGGCCGCCCTCACGGTGCAGGGCTACGGCGCGGTCGCTCCGCTGCCGCGTCCCGAACAGGTCAGGGCCCTGCTGTGAGCCGCCTTCTGGCAGTCGACTGGGGCAGCTCTTCATTGCGCGGCGCGTTGATCGACGGCGCCGGCACAGCCCTGGACGAGCGTTCCTTCGCACGTGGCATCCTGACCGTCGCTCCCGGTACCTTTCCGGAGGTTTTTGCAAGCTGCTTTGCCGACTGGATGACGTCAGGCACGCTGTGCCTGATCTCCGGCATGGCCGGCAGCAAACAGGGCTGGCGCGAAGCGCCCTACTGCGCCTGCCCCGCCGGCTTTGACGCGATCGCCGCCGCACTGGAATGGGTGGAGCCCGGCCGCATCGCCATCGTGCCCGGCCTGAGCATAGACAAGGGCGGTGTGCCCGACGTCATGCGCGGCGAGGAAACGCAGATCTTTGGCGCCTTGCAGCTGCTGGGTCTGACGAACGCCCGGCTAGTGCTACCCGGCACACACAGCAAATGGGTCACCGTCGAAAACCGGCAAGTCACTGATTTTTCGACCTGGATGACCGGCGAGTTCTATGCGCTGCTGCGCCGCCAATCCATCCTCGCACGCATGCTGCCCGACGACGAACCCGCGCTGGACGCCGCCGCCTTCGATCAGGGCGTGGCCCATGCGCTGGCCGGCCCCGGCCTGCTGAACACCGCCTTCAGCACACGCACCCTGTCGCTGTTCCAGCGAATGACAACCGAGGCCCTGCCCAGCTACCTGTCGGGCCTGGTCATCGGCGAAGAACTCAAATCCCAGGCACTGCCACGCGGCGAGCCTGTAGTGGTGATGGGCGCCGAGGCGCTCACGGCGCGCTACGAACAGGCACTGGTCCAGATCAATGTGCCCGTGAAGCGCGTGGGCGCGGGCGCCACCTGGCGCGGCCTGCGCGCCATCGCCGATACCCTGGCCTGACCGGCGCAGTATTGCGCCTCAACCTGCAGAACACCATGAACAACGCTCACCAAAAATTTTCCCAGGCCCTCGGCGCCCTCCCCCTGGTGGCCATCCTGCGCGGACTGACGCCGGCGGAGGCCCTGCCTGTCGGCCAGGCACTCGTTGCCACGGGCTGGACGTTGATCGAAATTCCGCTCAACTCACCCCAGCCGCTGGACAGCATTGCCGCCATGGCCAGCACCTTTCCGCAGGCTTTGGTCGGTGCGGGCACGGTGCTGACTCCTGAAGCCGTACGTGACGTCCACGCCGCGGGTGGCCAGCTCATCGTTTCGCCCAATTTCAACCCGGCGGTGGTGCGCGAAGCTGTCCGCCTCGGCCTGGTGTGCCTGCCCGGCATCATGACTGCCAGCGAGGCATTTGCTGCGCTCGAAGCGGGCGCGACAGGGCTGAAGATTTTCCCGGCCGAAATGATTACCCCGGCAGTCGTGAAAGCCCTTCGTGCGGTGCTGCCCGCGCAAGCCGCAGTACTGCCGGTCGGCGGCATCACGCCTGCCAATATGGCGCCCTACCTGGCCGCGGGTGCCAACGGTTTCGGCATCGGATCGGCACTCTACAAACCAGGTTCTTCCGCCGCCCAGGTCTCCGAATTTGCTATGGAATTTATAGCTGCTTGCGCTGGTACCATAAGGGCATGAGCATGATTTCACCTACAGAAACGTCCCTGGTATCGTTCGGGCTGGCGGGCCGCGTCTGCATCGTCACCGGCGGTGCCCAAGGCATCGGCGAGGCCTGCGTGCGGCGTTTTTCGCGTGAGCAAGCGCAGGTCGTCATCGCCGATATAGACGACGCGCGCGGCACGGCGCTGGCCACAGAACTCGGCGGCCTGTATGTTCATTGCGACGTGGGCGACAAAGTGCAAGTCGATGCGCTGGTTGAACAAACCGTGGCCGCGCACGGCCGCATCGACGTGCTGGTCAACAATGCCGGCATCTTCAAGGCCGCAGAGTTTCTGGACGTGACGGAAGCCGACTTCGACGCCGTACTGCGCATCAACCTCAAGGGATCCTTCCTGGTCGGGCAGGCCGTGGCGCGCGTGATGGCGGCCGCCGGCAAGGGCAGCATCATCAACATGAGCTCAGTCAACGGCGTGCTCGCCATTCCCACCATTGCCAGCTACAACGTCAGCAAAGGCGGCATTAACCAGCTCACGCGCGTGATGGCGCTGTCGCTGGCCAGCCAGGGCGTGCGCGTCAACGCGGTTGCCCCCGGCACCATCGCCACCGAACTGGCCGCCAGGGCCGTGCTCACCAGCGACGAAGCCAAGGCCAAGATCATGAGCCGCACCCCCATGAAGCGCTTGGGCGAGCCCTCGGAGATCGCCGACACGGTAGCCTACCTCGCCAGCGACGCCGCCAGCTATATCACAGGCGAAATCGTCGTGGTCGATGGTGGGCGCATGACGCTGAACTACACCGTGCCGGTGTAGCCTGGCATGCACGCGAAAGCGTGCCGGTTTTCCCCTTTCAGTTGATGTGGATCATGCAATCCACCGCGGAAGGCGCTGAAGATCACCAGAGCCTTCCAGGGGAAACTCTCCTCCAATCCAGAGGGGCTTGACCTTCCCACAGGGGGAAGGTCTACCCTTGTTCATGGGCCTGGTCCAGGTCTGCAGAACACCAAAGGAAGCCCTCCATGAACCACACCTCCCACGCCGCACCGGGAACCGCACAGGCAAACGCTCACCTGCCGCCCACCGCCCCGGACGAACTGAAAGACCCGGTCTGCGGGATGGACGTCACCACGGCATCCGCGCACCATCTTGAGCACGAGGGAAGGCCTTATTACTTCTGCAGCGCCGGCTGCCAGGCCAAATTCTCCGCAGATCCGGCGGCCTACGTCGGTGCGCTCAAAGCAGAGCCTGCGCCCGAAGCGGCGCGCGGGCCTGATGCGGGCCAGGCCGGCGGAACTCTTTACACCTGCCCCATGCACCCGGAAATCCGGCAAGACCATCCGGGCAACTGCCCAATCTGCGGCATGACACTGGAGCCCGTCATGCCCAGCCTTGACGAGGACGAAAACCCGGAACTCGTCTCCTTCACCCGCCGCTTCTGGTGGACGCTGCCGTTGAGCATGGTGGTGACGGTGCTGGCCATGTTCGGCCACCAGCTCGGCTGGTTCGACATGACTGTCCAGAGCTGGATAGAGCTGGTGCTGAGCCTGCCGGTCGTATTGTGGGCAGGCTGGCCCTTCTTTGTGCGTGGCGCGCAATCAGTCGTCCACCGCAGCCCGAACATGTGGACCCTCATCAGCCTGGGAACAGGCGCGGCCTTTGCCTACAGCGTGGTCGCCACCCTCGCGCCCGGTGTGTTTCCGGAGTCGTTTATTTCCATGGGCCGTGTAGCGGTTTACTTTGAGGCGGCGGCCGTGATCATTTCACTGACGCTGCTCGGCCAGGTGATGGAACTGAAGGCGCGCTCGCAAACTTCCGCCGCGATCAAGTCATTGTTGGGACTGGCGCCCAAAACCGCGCGGCGCATCAAGGCCGACGGCACCGAGGAAGACGTGCCGCTAACCCACGTGCACGTGGGAGACAACCTGCGCGTGCGCCCCGGCGAAAAAGTGCCCGTCGACGGCATCGTTACCGAGGGCGGCAGCGCCGTCGATGAATCCATGCTGACCGGAGAACCCCTGCCCGTGAGCAAGCGTCCGGGCGACAAGCTGATAGGCGCCACGCTCAACACCAGCGGCGCCCTGGTGATGCGCTCCGAGCGCGTCGGCGCGCAAACCATGCTGTCGCAAATCGTTCAGATGGTCGCGCTGGCCCAACGCTCGAAGGCACCCCTGCAGCGCATGGCCGACCAGGTGGCCGGATGGTTTGTCATGGCCGTGGTGGCCGTGGCCGTACTGACCTTTCTGGGATGGGGATTTTTCGGCCCGCAGCCGAGCTGGGTTTACGGCCTGATCAACGCGGTAGCAGTGCTGATCATCGCCTGCCCCTGTGCACTGGGCCTGGCCACGCCGATGTCCATCATGGTCGCCACCGGCAAGGCGGCCGGCCAGGGCATTCTTTTCCGCGATGCGGCGGCGATTGAACACCTGCGCACCGTCGACGTACTGATCGTCGACAAGACCGGCACGCTGACGGCCGGCAAGCCGGCGTTCGACCGCGCGATTCCCGCCACCGGCTTCAGTGCCGACGAAGTGCTGGGGCTGGCCGCCAGCCTGGATCAGGGCAGCGAACACCCATTGGCCGAGGCCATAGTAGCCGCAGCGCGCGCTCGCGGCCTGACGCTGGACACGCCAGAGAACTTCGAGTCCGCCAGCGGCATCGGCGTCAGCGGGCATGTGGCTGGTCGGCTGCTCGCGCTAGGCAATACGGCGTTGATGGCGCAAGTTGGTGTTTCGGTGGATTCGCTGCTGGCCCAGGCGGAGGCCCTGCGGGCCGAGGGCGCCAGCGTGATGCACCTGGCGGTCGACGGCCGGCTTGCGGGCCTGCTCGCCGTGGCCGATCCGGTGAAAGCCAGCACGCCCGAAGCGCTGGCAGCGCTCAAAGCCGCCGGCCTGCGCGTGATCATGGCCACAGGCGACGGCCTGACCACCGCCAAAGCCATCGCCGGGCGCCTGAACATTGACGAGGTGCACGGCGGCGTGCTGCCGGCCGACAAACTGGCACTGGTCAAGCGCCTGCAGGATGAAGGCCATATCGTTGCCATGGCCGGCGACGGCATCAATGACGCCCCGGCCCTGGCGCAGGCCAACGTGGGCATTGCCATGGGCACAGGCACCGACGTGGCCATGAACAGCGCCCAGATCACGCTGGTCAAGGGTGATTTGCGCGGCATCGCACAGGCCCGGAAAATCTCGGAAGCGACGATCGCCAACATGAAGCAGAACCTCGGTTTTGCCTTCGTCTACAACTCCCTCGGTGTACCGCTGGCCGCGGGGCTGCTCTTTCCCTTCACCGGCTGGCTGCTGTCGCCCATGATCGCGGCCCTGGCGATGAGCCTGAGTTCGGTGTCGGTGATCAGCAATGCGCTGAGGCTGCGCGAAAAGCGTTTTTAACCGGTGCTTAATCAGGGCTGACTTCGCCCGGTTTGATTGCTAAGCTGCAATGACAAGGCGTCACTCCGACGCCAGCCAGACTGGGGTCACCATGGCCACGATCTACAAGGAATTCACCGTCGACGCCGGCATAGACAGCGTCTGGGACGCGCTGCGCGATTTCAACGCTGTGCACCGGCGCCTTGCGCCGGGCTTCGTGGTCGACTGCAAGCCCGGCGAAGGCGGCCGCACCGTAACCTTTGCCAACGGCATGGTTGCGCACGAAGTGCTGGTGGGCATCCATGAAGGGATGCACCGCCTCAGCTACACCGTGGTCGGCGGCAAGGCCACCCATCACATGGCTTCGGCGCAGCTGTTTACCGAGGGCGAAAACCGCACCCGCTTTGTCTGGATCACCGACGTGCTGCCCGATGCGCTGGGGGAATACATCGACGTGATGATGACCCAGGGCGCGGCGGTGATGCAGCAGGCACTCGGCAGGCCGGCCGTTTGAATTCAGGCCGGGCGCTTGGCCAGCAAGGCCCAGACACCCGCCGTGGACAGCAGCGAGCCGCCCGCGAAATTAAAACGCCGCTGCGCGCGCGGCGAGGCCAGCAGTGTGCGGGCCGAAGCGGCAAACACCGCGTACAGCGTGGCGTTCAGGCTGGCCATCAACACAAAGGTCACCGCCAGCACCCAGAGCTGTCGCGTCACGTCGGCGCCGGGGTTAATGAACTGGGGCAAGAAAGCCACAAAAAACACAATGCCCTTGGGGTTGAGTGCGGTGACCAGGTAGGTATTGCCGAACAGCCTCCACAAGGAGCCCGGCGCCTCGGGCGCTGCGGTCTGCATGGGCGAAATTCCGGCGCGCAGGAGCTTGATGCCCAGGTAAAGCAAATACAGGCCGCCCGCCCACTTGACTACCGTGAACCAGAAGGCCGAGGCCGCGAGCAAGGCGCCCAGGCCGAACAACGAGACCACCAGCGCCGTCGAGTCACCCAACGCCACGGCGGCCACCAACGGAATGTTGGCACGCTTGCCGTGCGCCATCGAGTAGCTGATGACCGTCAGGATGGTCGGGCCCGGGATGATGAGCAGGACGACGGTTGCGGCGACGAAAGCGAGCCAAAGCTGGATGGACATGGTGCGTTGTTCCGAAGTTGTGGATCGGTGAGAGGGAGCGTGCGTCATGATACTGCCGGGCTGCCAAAGATGAGTCACCTCACGCGCACCGCCCTGCCCGCATCTGCCTAAAATTGCCCATGCCTTCCGCCACCCCTCCCAAGCGCCCCAACGTTGCACCCTCGCCGGCTGCCGGCATTTTTATCGATGACACCCACACCGCGCGCTGCGCCTGGTGCCAGGCAACGCCCCTTTACCGCAACTACCACGACAGCGAGTGGGGCTTTCCGGTGGACGATGAACGCCGGCTTTTTGAAAAAATCTGCCTCGAAGGCTTTCAGGCTGGCCTCAGCTGGCTGACCATCCTGAACAAACGCGAATCCTTTCGCAGCGCGTTCGCGAACTTCGATGCCGAGCAGGTGGCCCGCTTTGACGCGCGCGACATCAAACGCCTGGTCAACGACGCGGGCATCGTGCGGCATGCGGGGAAGATTGCTTCGACCATTAACAATGCAAAGCGCGTCATCGAACTGCGCAAAGAATTTGGCTCACTGGGCGCTTTTGTCTGGCGGCTGGAGCCCGAGGCCAAGAGCCGGCCCGCGCGCATCACACATGAGGCCGTCAAAGCCATGCCGACTTCCCCCGCCTCCGTCGCCCTGTCCAAGGATCTCAAAAAGCGCGGCTGGAGTTTTGTGGGCCCCACCACGATGTATGCCTTCATGCAGGCTATGGGTCTGGTCAACGACCACATCGAGGGATGCACCAGCCGCAAGGCGGCGCTGGCCGCCCGCAAGGCTTTCACCCCGCCCAAGGTGCCGTAAGTTATAACCAGCGCGCTCGCTTGAAACGCCAGTACAGCAGCGAGCACGCCACCACAATCATGCTGATGGCCATGAGATAGCCGTAACGCCATTTGAGTTCGGGCATGGCTTCGAAGTTCATGCCCCATATGCCGGCAAACGCCGTGCAGACCGCAAAGATACTGGCCCAGGCCGCGAGCTTCTTGGTCACCTCGCTTTCCTCGATGGTCACCATCGCCAGGTTCACCTGGATAGCAGTGCCTATGGTGTCGCGCATGTTTTCGATCAGTGCGTTGATGCGCGACAAATGGTCGACCACGTCACGAAAGTAATCCTGCACACCGCTGCAAATTTGCGGAACCCGGCCGCCATAGAGTTTGCTGGCCCCTTCGAGCAGCGGCGCCACTGCGTGCTTGAGCACCATCACGCTGCCCTTGAGTTCGTAGAGCCGTTCGATGTTCTTTCGCGCAGCACCAGGCGTGAAGATTTCCTTCTCGATGAGCTCCAGCTCGGTCTCGAGTGCGTCGAGGATGGGAAAGTAGCGGTCAACCACCGCGTCCATCAGGGCGTACAGCACAAAACCCGAACCGTTGCGCAGCAACTCCGGTTCGCGCTCGCAGCGTTCACGCACGCCCAGAAACCCCTTCTGGCTGCGGTTGCGCACCGAGAGTACATAGTTTTTCCCGGTGAACACATCCACCTCGCCGACGTGGAGTTCGCCCGGCTTGTCGTTGGACTGCTCAATCAGGTGCAGTACCGAAAACAGCGAAGCGCCGTATTCCTCGATTTTCGGGCGTTGGTGGCCGTGCCGGGCATCTTCGACCGCCAGTTCATGCAGGCCGAACTCATGCTGCATTTCTTCAAGCTCTTCCGGCGTGGCGTCTTGCAACGCCACCCAGACGAAAGCATCAGGGCGGCAGATGTAGTCGCTGATCTCGGTGACGGGAATGTCGGCAAGCTTGGTGCCGTTCTGGTAGACCACGCAATTGATAAGCATCTGTTGTTTCCCGCAAGTTGTCTGCCTGCGTGAATTCTGGCACAGCGCTGATATGCCGTCACGCTGAGATCAGGTTGGGCGGCGCGGAACCACCAGGTTGTAGACGGATTGCTGCAGCACCTCGCCGTGCTGGTTGAACGTCTGGCTGCGCACTACCACCCGGCCCCGGTCGGGCCGCGAGGCTGAGGGCGTCACGCTCACCACTTCCGTTTTTACATGCAGCACATTGCCGGGACGCGTAGGCCTTGGCCAGCTGATTTCGCCGCCCGCGCCTACGATGCCACCGGCCAGTGGCAGGCCACCGCCCACCAGCAGGCGCATGGTGACGGCCGCCGTGTGCCAGCCGCTCGCGGCCAAGCCGCCAAAGAGTGTGGCTTTGGCCGCTTCGTGGTCCAGGTGAAATGGCTGCGGATCAAACTGCGCGGCGAAAGAGGTGATTTGAGCCTCGTCGAGTGCATGCTCGCTGCTGACGAAGCGGTCACCCACCTTGAGGTCATCGAGATAACGGGGTTCCGGAATGTCGGCTTCAGGAATATTGCTCATGCATTTCTTTCGCTTAGGCAGACACTCAGGTTGCGGCCCTGGCGGCCATTTGCCGAGGCAGCAGCGCTTCGCGGATCGGCAGGTTCACCAACGCGGCGCCTGTGGCCAGCACGATGTCGATGTACCAGACCCAGTCGTAGCTGCCGGTTGCCTGGAATATATAGCCGCCCAGATAAGCACCCAGGAAACCACCCACTTGGTGCGACAACATCACCACGCCGAACAGCATGGCCATGTTGGCCGTACCGAACATCTTGGCGACCAGGCCCACGGTGGGCGGAACGGTCGAAAGGAAGGTCACGCCCATGACGGCGGCAAAGATCAGCATCACGGCCGGGGTCTTGGGCGCCAGCAGGAAGATGAGTACGGCGAGGCCACGCGTTGCATAGAGCAGCGCCAGCAAGGACTTCATGCGCCAGCGGCCGACGGCCCAACCCATGGCCAGACTGCCGACGATGTTGAAGAGGCCAATCATCGCAAGCGACCAACCGCCAATTTCGGGCGGCAAGCCGCAGGCCGCTATCACGCCGGGGAGGTGAGTCGCCAGAAACGCCACGTGAAAACCGCACACCAGAAAACCCGCCGCGAGGTAACGGTAGCTAGGCGTTGCGATGGCCTGGCTAATGGCTTGACGTGCGCTCAGCGCTTTCGTGCCCGAGGCCGCCGCAGCCTGGGCTGCCAGCGCATTCGAATTGCCTTTCAGCACCAGCACCGCAGGCACCGCCAGCAGCACCAGCGCGCCCAGCCACTGCATCGCACTGGCCCAGCCGACAGCGGCGGTCAGGCCAATGGCAATAGGCGCCATCGCGAACTGGCCAAAGGAGCCGCCCGCATTGACGATGCCGGTGGCGAGACCCCGCTTTTCCGGTGGCACCAGGCGCGTGCTGGCGGCCATGAGCACCGACGGGCCCGCCATGCCGGCGCCGCCTGCTGCGAGCATGCCGATGGCAAATATCAGGCCGACCGTGCTGGTCATGAGCGGAGTGATGACGGTGCCCACTGCGACCAGCACGACACCCAAAAAGATCACGCGGCCTGTGCCGATACGATCAGCCACCGCGCCAGCAAAGGGCTGTGTGAGCCCCCACCAAAGCTGACCGAAAGCGAAGGCCAGGCTGATGCTGCCTACGCCCAGCGCGGTGGACGTATTCAGCGCCGACAGGAAGAGGCCCATGGTCTGGCGCACACCCATGGTGAGGGCAAAAGTGCCGCCGGCGGCCAGCAGCACCAGCCACATCGCGATGCGGCGCGCTGGCAGTGCAGTGGAAGAAGCGGAAGGCGCAGAGGAATTGGAAGGCTCGGTATTACTCATCATCAGCTCCAGATTCGATGGGGGACAAAAGCTCTAAAGATTCGTTGATCAGGTTATGCAGGGCCAGCACACGCCCGGCGCCCAGCAGCGCGTTAAGCTGCTCCTGCGCAGCCCTCCACCGCGATCGGGCCTCCTCACGCTTGGCACGGCCCGCGTCAGTCAGCATCACGGTACGGCTGCGCGCATCGGTGCCTGCGGCGAGCTCAATCCAGCCGGCGTCGATCAGCGGCTTGAGGTTGCGCGTGAGGGTGGAGGCACTCATCTTCATGCCACGCGCCAGCTCGCCCGGTCGCATGGGGCCCAGCTTCAGCACATAAGTCAGCAGGGAATACTGCGTTGTCTTCAGGCCCGCCTTGGTCATTTCAAGGTCGTAGTGGTGCGCGACGCGGCGCATCAGCTGGCGCAGCTTGACATTGGTGCAGCCCTGCACTTTGAGTTCGGCCTGGGTTGACAGGCGGGTTTTCTCGCTCATAATTTAATTGTAGCTACAATCATTGTATATGCAACATTTATAAATACCATGACCCCACAAGACACATTGACTCAGTGGATGGAACAAAGCGCCGCGGTGCGCGCCCGCATGGTCGGCGGCGGCGGCAAGCCGGGCCTGGCCCGGCCCGAAGACGTGATGGGCAAGACCGGCATGGAAGTGATGCAGGCCATGTTGGCCGGTGAGCTGCCCTACCCCCACATTGCCGAAACACTGGACTTTGCGCTGATTGAAATCGAACCCGGCAAAGCGACCTTTCAGGGCACACCGCAGCTCAAGCACTACAACCCGCTGGGCACGGTGCATGGTGGCTGGTACGCCACGCTGCTCGACTCCGCCGTGGGCTGCGCCGTGCACACCATGATGCCGGTGGGCCGGGCCTACACCACGGCCGAGCTCAGCATCAACATCGTGCGCGCCGCCTCGCACAAGACCGGACCGCTGCGCGCCATAGGCACCGTGATCCACTGCGGCCGGCAGCTGGCCACCGCAGAAGGCCGCATCGTGGGGCCGGACGGCAAGCTGTATGCGCATGCGACCACAACTTGCCTGGTGTTTGAGGTACCGGCGCAGAAGGCCAGCTAAGCGCCGAAGGCGTTGACGGGGATCTTGAGGTAACTGACACCGTTGCATTCAGGCGGCGGCAAACCACCCGCGCGGATATTGACCTGGATTGAAGGAAGAATCAACGAGGGCATGTCAAGCGTGGCATCCCGGGCCGCGCGCATGGCGACAAAAGCCTCTTCGGAGATGCCGTCATGCACATGGATATTGGCGCGGCGCTGCTCACCCACAGTGGTTTCCCACTGAGGCGCACGTTCTCCAGGCGGGTAGTCGTGGCAGACGAAGATCCGGGTTTCCGCCGGCAGTAATAGCAGCTTGCGGATAGAGCGGTACAACTGGCGGGCGTCGCCGCCCGGGAAATCCGCGCGGGCGGTGCCTACGTCGGGCATGAAGAGCGTGTCGCCCACAAACACGGCATCACCCGCAAGGTAGGCCATGTCCGCGGGCGTATGGCCGGGTACATGCAGGGCGCTCATCTCCAGATTGCCCAGCCTGAATATCTCGCCGTCCCTGAACAGGTGGTCGAACTGGCTGCCATCCGGCGCAAATGAATGCTCCAGGTTAAAAATCGATTTGAAGGTGGCCTGCACGGTGCATATGTGTTCGCCAATGGCGGTCCTGCCGCCGGCCTGCGCCTTCAGGTAGTGCGCGCCCGAGAGGTGGTCAGCGTGCGCGTGGGTTTCCAGGATCCACTCGACCTGAAGGCCCTGCCGCGCCACATGGGCCAGCACCTGGTCGGCCAGCTCCGTGCTGGTGCGCCCCGATTTGAAGTCATACCCCAGCACCGGGTCGATGATGGCCGCCTGCCCTGTGCCGCTGTCCGCCACGACATAGGTGACGGTCCCGGTCAGGGGATCAAAAAATGCCTGGGGATTCAGCGGGCTTGGCATGGATGGTTCTTTCATCGAAGAGGTCGCCTTTACATTATATATTTTCATATAATATCAAGAAGCCCCAACACACAGCCATGAAATCATCCCCTCCCGTTTTGGACCCCGGGCTGCTTCGCGACGCGGCCGCACAAGCCGTGGGTGCACTCAAGGCGCTGGCCAATGAAGACCGGTTGCTGCTACTCTGCCAGCTCTCGCAGGGCGAGCGCTGCGTGAGCGAGCTCGAGCAGGACCTGGGCATACGCCAACCCACGCTCTCGCAGCAGCTCGGTGTGCTGCGCAATGAAGGCGTGATCATCCCGCGCCGGGACGGCAAGAACATTTATTACCGCGTGGCCGAACCCGGGACGCTGGAAATCCTGGCGTTGCTCTACCGCCTGTATTGCCCTGAAGGAAACAAGCAATGACCCTGGACTGGAACGCCTTCACACCCTGGTCCGCACTGGCGGGCGGCCTGCTCATAGGCCTGGCCGCCGCGATGTTCGTACTGCTCAACGGGCGCATCGCCGGCATCAGCGGAATTCTGGGCGGGCTGCTCAAGCCGGCGCGCAGCGACATGGGCTGGCGCGTGGCCTTTATCGCCGGGCTCGTCGGCGCCCCATGGGCCTATGCCGCATTCTCGGCCTTGCCTCCCGTACAGGTGGATGCCGGCTATGGCCTGCTGGTCATCGCCGGCTTGCTGGTGGGCGTCGGCACGCGCTATGGCGCGGGCTGCACCAGCGGCCATGGCGTGTGCGGGCTTTCAAGGCTGTCGCCGCGTTCGCTGGTGGCCACGGTGACTTTCATGGCTACCGGTTTTACCGTGGTGTTTCTGGTGCGCCATCTGTTCAAACTTTAGGAGAATGACCATGCTGCTGCTGTCCTCCCTGCTGGCGGGCCTGGTGTTCGGCCTGGGCCTGATCGTCTCGGGCATGGCCAATCCCGCCAAGGTCCTCGGCTTCCTGGATCTGGCCGGCCCCTGGGACCCGTCGCTGGCCTTTGTCATGGCCGGCGCCATTGCCGTGGGCCTCTTCGCTTTCCTGCTGGCTAAAAAAAGGAGCCGCTCCCTGTTGGGCGCGGATATGAAACTGCCGGCCGCGGGCCCTGTGGATCGCAGGCTGCTGGCCGGTAGCGCCCTCTTCGGGATGGGATGGGGGCTTGCCGGTTTTTGCCCCGGCCCGGGCCTGGTGGCCCTTGGCATGGGCGAACCCAAGGCCACCGTGTTTGTGCTTGCCATGCTGGCCGGCATGGCGATCTTCGAGTGGCTCGAAAGACGGCGGCCCTAGCCCCCACGCAACTACGCCACTTGGCCGGCATGGCCCTCCAAAAAGCCGGTTCGATGACCTGACCGAAAGATATCCTTAAAGAAGGGCTCGCACCAGGACCAAAGATCCCGGCCGACTGTCCGCATGCGGACAATTTATGTTCTTTTTTCGATTCGACCCGCTATTCAAGCGGAATATGCGGGGAAGCCCCTGTTATATCTGACAGGGTAAGGCTTGATTCAGCCTTGCACGGCGCATAGACTGCGCGAACATCAAAAGAAGAATGAGAGCATTTGGCAAAGACAAGCACTCAACCTGGAAATACAACGCAATGATTACCTCCCTGAACGACCATGCGCCAACCCCCTTCCAGGTTCTGCGCCAGCCGATGGATGCTCCAGACGCCATTTTCCTCACCGGCGGAACACCCTTCATTTCGGCCCCTCCCCGGGGAAACTTCGTCGAGGAAATCACGCTCTGCCATCTGGATACTCCGTTAAAGATGGAAAAAGTCCAGAGCCTGCGCGGCCACATCAACCTGCCGTCCGGATGCCGTGACGCGCGGTTTTTTGAACAAGAAAAAAAAGAGACGAATTGGGCTTTGTGTTTGCATTTGAGTTCCAACGCGTGGTGATTGGCACCTTGAGGCTGGTTCCCATGCACAGGGGGCTGACCTCACTTGAAAAGCTGTTGGCGGAAAAACAATTGATTGAGCCAGAGACCTGCCGAAACAGCTGGGAAATCGGGCGCCTTGTGCTCAATCCCGATTACAGAAGCGGCCCCGATCTTGTGAAGCGATGCATATTTTTGGGTGTTTCGTATCTTGCGCGGCATACCGATGGGCAAGACCTCTTTGCCTCCTGCACGCCGGTGCTGAGCCGCTTGTACAGGCGTTTCGGGTTTTCCCCCATCGCAAACAATATACGGGTGGATGGGGCGGACGAATCGTTTACCCTGATACATGGACAGGTACCGGACATTCTCAAATCGTCTGACTGTCAGTAAGTCATGCACGGGAATATTTCATATTGCAGCAGCATCCTCCACCAGAGACCGGAAGAGGCTGCTGTTGATGGTTTTCCCGCGCCAACAGAATTGAAATATATATGGGCTGGTTAAAAAGACTCTTTGGCCACTATGAGGCTTACCACGCACATGGCAGGCCCTTGCTCAAATACATTGGCATCGTAGGCGCCCTGACCTATGTGGTGTTTTACCTGATACGGTTCACGAAACCCAATCCTCGCCCCTACGATGACCTGGGAATGCGGGTGCTGGTCGTAATTCTCTTTACCGTGCTGGCCATGAAAAATCACTGGCCACAGAAACTTAAAAAATACTACTTTTCCTACTCCTATTGGGCATTGATCTATTGCCTGCCGTTTTTCAATGTATTTCTTTCGCTGAAGCGGCACGGAGGTATCCCCGCGATCTCCAACTGTTTTATCGCGCTCAGTTTTCTTGTCATGATCGCCGACTGGCGCAACACGATTGCCATGTTGGTGATCGGTTGCGGCAGCGCGGCGTTGCTGTACGTCGCCATCACGCCCAACCCCTCAATACCCATGGACATGGTGGCCCAGCTTCCGGCCTACCTGCTGATTCTTATCGGCGGCGCCGCATTCAAGCTTTCGGAAAAGCAGATAGATGCCGAAAAATTGCGCATCGCAAACTCCCTTGCCGGCTCGATCGCCCATGAAATGCGCAACCCGCTCGCACAGGCCAAGATGAGCCTGGAGAGTATCGGGGAAATGCTGCCCGCGAACGGCATCGCGGTCCCCGCCGAACACACATCCCGCATGCGCCAGTTTGTCAACATGGGGGAGATCGCTGTACACAGGGGTAACCAGGTGATTGACCTGATCCTGGGATCCTTCAAGTCCAGCGCGGTGGACCGAAGCAAATTTGAGTATTTATCCGCCGCAAAAATAACTCAGAAGGCGGTGGACGAATACAGTTTTTCCGATCGACACCTGCGCGGTGATGGTGGCAACTTACGTGACAGTGTCACAGTGCGTGTCGTGAAGGACTTCACCTTTTACGGAGACGAAACCCCCTATGTTTTTGTGCTCTTCAACCTGATCAAGAACGCGCTCTATTACCTCGACCAAAAGTCCGGCGCAACGATCGTACTGACGGTAGACGATCACAAGGTGACCGTCAGAGACACGGGCCCGGGCATCGACAAGGAGGTGTTGGCGCACCTGTTCGAGTCCTTCATGACCTCAGGAAAGGCCGAGGGGACGGGCCTTGGGCTGTCGTATTGCAAACGCACCATGCAAAGTTTTGGCGGTGATATTCATTGTGATTCCGTGGTCGGTGAATTTACGCAGTTCACGCTGACCTTCCCCCCAATACCGCAAACCGGGACGGGCAAGGCCCTCGCTGCTGCGGAAACGCCTCGACAGGCAGCCCGCCCCATCATCCCCGGCAATGTGCTGGAGGGCAGAACCGTCATATTGGCCGAAGACGACGAACTTAACCGCATCATGGTGGGGGAGCGCTTGAAAAGCTGGGGCTTGACAGTGCTGGAGGCCGAAGGGGGACGCCAGGTACTGGCCCACCTGGACAGCACCCCACGTGTCGATTTGATCTTGATGGACATGAACATGCCCGGGTTGAACGGCGTGCAGACGACCCAGGCGATTCGCTCGCGTGATTGGGAGCATCAGGGTATTTTTATCCTCGCACTTTCCGGGAACTCCGATGAGCTTGATGTCAGGACAGCCTTGAACGCCGGCATGAATGGCTACATCCTGAAAAATGGCGACATGAAGTTGCTGCAAGGAAAAATGCTGGAGGCTTTGGCGGCAACAGAGTAGCCCGGGGAAAATCCAACCCCGCGAAGTCCCTCATCGGTCATTGCGCGGCATGCATCGCCATCGCCTTTGCATCCCTACGCAAGCGGCCTGCACAGGAAGCGAAGATTGGCGACAATGGGCAGTCCGGCCACTTCCCACCTTCATCACCATGCGACTCCTACACACCATGCTGCGCGTTGGCAGTCTCCAACGCTCCATCGACTTCTACACGCAGGTTCTTGGCATGAAGCTGCTGCGCACCTCGGAAAATCCCGAGTACAAATACAGCCTGGCCTTTGTCGGCTATGAAGGCAACCCGGCGCAGGCCGAAATCGAGCTGACCTACAACTGGGGCACCGAAAGCTACGACATGGGCACGGCTTTTGGCCATATCGCGCTGGGCGTGCCAGACGCCTATGCGGCCTGCGAGAAGATCAAGACGGCGGGCGGCAACGTCACGCGCGAGGCCGGCCCGGTCAAGGGCGG
The DNA here is from genome assembly GCF_056402835.1 of Polaromonas sp. P3_B4. NCBI lineage: Bacteria > Pseudomonadati > Pseudomonadota > Betaproteobacteria > Burkholderiales > Comamonadaceae > Polaromonas > Polaromonas sp. P3_B4. The sequence continues at coordinate 400,646 of NZ_JBFUGQ010000001.1, read as the reverse complement.
CACCACGGTGATTGCCTTTGTGACGGACCCGGACGGCTACAAGATTGAGCTGATCCAGCGTGATGAAAGTGCTGCGGGCGCTGGCCTGCGTTAGTTCATTGCGCTTCACTGCTATTCTTTTAATAGCTGCTTGCGCTCATCCAGAAAGGCTGGGAGCGCTATTTTCCTCATAAATAGCGGGCAGGCTGCCAGGCTCAGGCAGCATTGCGTGCCAGCTGGCAGGCCTGAAAAGCCAGTGCAGTGACGTGTGACCAGTTGCCGCGAGCCAGCGTGTCCGCAGGGGTCAACCAGGACCCGCCTACACACACCACATTGGGCAGCGCCAGAAACTCAGGCGCATTGGCCACCGTGACGCCGCCCGTCGGGCAAAACCGCACATCGCCAAAGGGGCCGTTCCAGGCCTTCAGCATGGCCGGGCCGCCCGCCTGCATGGCCGGGAAAAATTTGAGTTCTGTCAGGCCGTCTTCCTGCGCCATCATGATCTCGCTGCCGGTGGCCACCCCTGGCAGCAGCGGCAGGCCCGCATCCCTGCAGGCCTGCCCCATCGCATGGGTGTAACCGGGGCTTACCGCAAAGCGTGCACCGGCCATGGCGCAGGCCTGGGCGTCGGCGGCACTACGCACAGTGCCCGCCCCCACCACGGCTTCGGGCACATCGCGCGCAATGGCCTCAATGCAGGCCAGCGCTTGCGGCGTGCGCAGGGTGACTTCGAGCATGCGGATGCCGCCCGCCACCAGCGCACGTGCCAGCGGCACCGCCTGGCTCACGTCGGTCAGCACAATCACGGGTATCACTGGGGCATCCTGCATGATCTGCAGGGGGGTCAGTTTTCCGCTGACGTTCAGGTTTATATCCACGATAAAGCTCCTTCTTCAGCCGTCAGCGCGTGACGGCGCATACCGGCAAACAACTCTCGTCCCATGCCGATGCCGTTGGCCGCGCGCAAATCGGCAGGCATGGTGTCGACCGGCCTGGCGGTCCATTCTGCATCGTTCACCAGTACCTTCAATTCGCCGGTGATGGCGTCCACACGAATTACATCACCGTCGCGCACCTTGGCCAGCGGGCCGCCGGCAGCGGCCTCGGGCGACACATGGATGGCGGCCGGCACCTTGCCCGAAGCGCCGCTCATGCGGCCGTCGGTGACCAGCGCGACCTTGAATCCCTTGCCCTGCAGCACGGCCAGCGGCGGCGTCAGTTTGTGCAGCTCGGGCATGCCGTTGGCTTGTGGGCCTTGCCAGCGCACCACACACACCACGTCGCGGTTGAGTTCTCCGGCGCTGAACGCGATGTGCAAGGCTTCCTGCGAATCAAACACCCGCGCAGGCGCTTCAATCACATGCCGGTCGTCAGGCACAGCCGACACCTTGATCACGCTGCGGCCCAGGTTGCCTTGCAACAGCTTGAGGCCGCCCGTGGCGCTGAATGGTTTGGCAGGTGTGCGCACGATGGTTTCGTCTTTGGAAGCGCCCACGTCGTGCCAGGCAAGCGCCGCGCCGGCCAGCGCCGGTTCGCGTGTGTATTCGCGGATGCCGCCTTCACGCACCGTGAGCACGTCTTCATGCATGAAGCCCGCGTCCAGCAATTCGCGAATGATGAAGCCGGGGCCGCCTGCGGCCTGGAACTGGTTCACGTCGGCGCTGCCGTTGGGGTAGACGTGGGCCAGCGTCGGCACCACATCGGAGAGGTCGGAAAAATCATTCCAGTCGATCACAATGCCGGCCGAATGCGCGACGGCTACCCAATGGATCAGGTGATTGGTGGAGCCGCCAGTGGCGAGCAGCGCGACCATGGCATTGACGATGGCTTTTTCATCGACGATCTGGCCGATGGGCGCAAAGCGCTTCGCCTTGACGATGCCCAGCACGGTGCGTGCCGCCTCGCGCGTGAGCTCCTCACGCAGTGCGTTGCCGGGGTTCACAAACGCAGTGCCCGGCACGTGCAGGCCCATGGCTTCAAGCAGCAGCTGGTTGCTGTTGGCGGTGCCGTAGAAGGTGCAGGTGCCGGGGCTGTGATAGGACTTGAACTCGGAATCAAGCAGGGCGTCACGGCCGACCAGGCCTTGCGCGGCCTGCTCACGCACGTGGGCTTTTTCCTTGTTGGGAATGCCCGATGTCATGGGCCCGGCCGGCACAAACACCGTAGGCAGATGCCCGAACTGCAGCGCGCCTATCAAGAGGCCCGGCACGATCTTGTCGCATACACCCAGCATCAGCGCCGCGTCGAACATGTCGTGCGACAGCGCAACGGCCGTACTCATGGCAATCACGTCGCGGCTGAAGAGGCTGAGCTCCATGCCGCTGGTGCCTTGCGTCACGCCGTCGCACATCGCAGGTACGCCACCGGCCACCTGCGCCGTGGCGCCCAGCTTGCGCGCCTCGTCCTTGATGAAGGACGGGTAGGCCTGGAGCGGGGTATGCGCCGACAGCATGTCGTTGTAGGCGGTGACGATGCCGATGTTGGGCCTGCGCTCGGTCACCACCTTGAAGCGGTCGTCCAGCGGCATGCCGGCAAAGGCATGCGCCACATTGGCGCAACCCATGCGGTCCAGGCCGGGTTCGCGGGTGGCGGCAGCGCGCAGGTGTGCAAGGTAGGCGCTGCGCGTGGGAAGGCTGCGCTCTGCGATGCGGGCGGTGATTTTTAAAACTGCGGGGTGAAGGGCCATGTTGTAACTCCGGTCATGGTCAAGTCACTGGGTATGTAACTTTATTACTGACTCTATGGTAACGGGTTACCGGCCTGTTTACCGCCACATGGTTACTACGTGGTTACGAAACGCAGCCCAAAAGCTGCTCTGCAAAGTTCTGAAACAACCCGTGAGTGCGGCTTTACTGGAGGGTAATTTCCACACGCCGCGCTTCGGCGTCGCTGCCGCCGCCTACAAGCTGCTCGGGTTTTTTCAGCACAATCTGGCGATCGGAAACACCGGCCTGCTTCAGTGCCTCGCGCACGGCAAGGGCCCGCTGCCGGGCAAGCGCTGCATTTTTCTGGGCGTCCCCTGTGGCATCGTGAAAACCGGTGATCACCAGCGTGCGGCCAGCCTTGGCGGCCTTGACCACTTCACCCAGGGCAGCACCCGCACCGTCCGCAAGGTCTGCATCGCCCGAGGCAAAATAAAACCGCACCGCGCCTTGCTCCACCTTCACGCTGGCGGCGTCGGCTGCAGCCTGCGAAGCCCGGCCGGCAATGTTCGCGGCATGGTCCACGGTGCTGGCTGGCTCGGCAGGCGTCGGCGCCACCTCTGGCACGGGCAGGGATATTTGGGCAGGGGCAACAGCGGCGGAAGGCGCCCGGCCGAGCCGATGCATGCAAAGCCCCACCACCAGCGCGATCACGAAAGCCACGAGGCCGAGAACGACCGCCAACACCAAGCCTTGCTGGCCCTCATCGTCCTGAGAAAACATTGCCCACTCCCGTCACTAAATCCGTCACAAAAACTCAGCGCATTGTAAAGTGCGGCTGTGGAAAATTCAGCCCAACAAGCCGCCAGCCCCGGCATCAGCGTTTCCCGCAACCCGGACCACATGCTTGAGACCGTCATCCGCGAATGGGGCGGCCAAAGCGATCTCTGGATCTTCGCCTATGCCTCGCTCATCTGGCGCCCGGAGTTTGAACATGCCGAGGAGCGTTTTGCGACCATCCACGGCTACCACCGCGCCCTGAAGATGTGGAGCCGCCTGAACCGCGGCACGCCGGAATGCCCGGGCCTGGTGTTCGGCCTGCTGCATGGCGGCAGCTGCAAGGGGATGGTGTTTCGGATACCGCAGGCGCAGGTTGCCGGCGCCCTGCCCGCGCTGTGGGAACGCGAAATGCCCAATGGCGTGTACGACCCCAAGTGGCTGCGCTGCCAGACTGCAGAGGGCAATGTGCGGGCGCTGGCCTTCACCTTGTCCAAGCGCAGCCCCAACCATACGGGCGTGCTCAGCGAAGACGTTTACCGGCAGATCTTTTCGGACTCGTGCGGGCGCTACGGCACCACGCGCGAATATGCGCAACTCACCTACGACAAACTTAAAACCCTGGGAATTCACGACCACGCGCTGGGGAAGCTGCTGGAGCTGGCCAAATAGGCCCAGACAGCGGAGGCCCCGGCCTTGTCAGCAGGGACAAGGCGCCCTACAGTCAGCCACTGAATCAACCATCAGGAGACCTGCATCATGAAATACCACCTGGCACCACTCGCCACCGCCCTTGTCGCCGCCTTTGTACTGGCCGCCTGCGCCTCATCCATGAGCGGCCCGCGCGCCGTGGCCCAGCTGCAAAGCACCACCGGCAATACCGCCTCCGGCACCGTCAGCTTCGTGCAGAGCGGCGACAAGGTGCTGGTCTCAGGCGAGATACGCGGCCTCAAGCCCAATGCCGAGCACGGCTTTCATGTGCATGAAAAAGGCGATTGCTCCAGCGGTGACGGCATGAGCGTAGGCGGGCACTTCAACCCCACCGGCCAGCAGCATGGTAGCCATGCCGACATGGCCCACCACACCGGCGACCTGCCCAGCCTGAAAGCCGATGCCAGCGGCGTCGCGAAATTCAGCTTTGAATCAAAGACCCTTTCGGTCGGCAGCGGCACAACCGATATTGTGGGCAAGGGCTTGATCGTTCACCGCGACCCCGACGATTACAAGACCCAGCCCACCGGCAATTCCGGGCCAAGGCTGGCTTGCGCGGTGATTAGAAGCTAGCCCCCACGTTCGCTCGCTTCGCGTAGCTCTCTGCCCCCCCGAGGGGGCGCTGCGCCTGCGGCCCGGCAAAGCCGGTTCCGCGGCCCCGGCTTGGATGAGCCCGCCACGGTGGTTCGCCGTCTCTCGGGCTGGCGTTTACTTCGCAATCAGCGCGTGGAGAGTCGTTCCTCAGCCCGGCGCAAATCGTCCAGCGTGTCGATGTCGGTGACTGTGCCTTCATCGGCCACGCCCATGAATGCTACAGAATTGATAGCTGCTTGCGCACGTACTACGGGCGCTGCACCCTGATTTCCCTTTAAATCCAGCAAGGCATCGCGGCACGCGGCCGAAAACCCGACCGGGTGGCCGCGCGTGCCCCTGAACACCGGCACCACCACCGCGTGCTGCGCCAGCGCGTCGGCCACTGCCTGCAGCGTGGCGGCCTGCACCATCGGCAAATCACCCGGCAAAATCAACCAGCCCGCAGCTTCGGGCGTGGCCCGCACGGCGGCCGCGATGCAGTCGCCCATGCCAGGGTGGCCGGCATCTTCCAGGTGCCAGGGCAAGCCGCTGGCAGCCACGGCGTCCAGCGTGTGCTGCAGCACCGGCTTGCCGGCCAGCAGCGCCTGCAGCTTGTGCGTGCCGCCACCCGACGCGGCAAAGCGCTCACCCCGGCCTGAGGCCAGCACCAGCACCGTGGGCTTGCCGCCTGCCATCACGCCAGCTTGAAGGGCAGCTCGCGCGGCGCCGGCTTGCCTGTGAGCTTGGCGATCGCATTGGCAAAGGCGGGGGCCAACGGCGGCAGGCCGGGCTCGCCCAGACCCGTGGGCGCATCGGCGCTAGGCACGATGAAGACGGCAACCGTCGGCATGTCGGTGATACGCGGCACGGGAAAGTCGCCGAAGTTGCTTTGCTCGACCACACCGTCCTTGAGCGTGATGGCCGCACCCGGCAGGCACATCGACAAACCCATCAGCGCCGCGCCCTGTACCTGCGCTTCAATGCTGGTCGGGTTGATGGCGAGGTTGCAATGCACGCCTGCAGTGATGCCGTGCAGCACCGGCGTGTTGTCCTTGACGGATGCCTCGACCACATAAGCCACCACGGTGTTGAACGACTCATGCACCGCCACGCCCCAGGCGCGCCCGGCGGGCAAAGTGCGTTTGCCGTAACCGGATTTGTCGACCGCCAGCTGCAGCGCGGCCGCGTGGCGCGGGTGCTTGCTGCCAAACTGCTTCATGCGCCAGGCCACAGGGTCTTGCCCGCTGCTGCGCGCGACTTCGTCAATCAACGTTTCCATGACGTACGCCGTGTGGGTAGAACCCACGCTGCGCCACCAGAGCACCGGCACATTGAGTTTGGGGTGATGTACGGACAGCCGCATCGGGATATCGTAAGGCTCCTTCATGCCTTCAACCATGGTGCCGTCCACACCATCCTTGACCATAAAACCTTCAAACGGCGTCCCGCCGACGATGGACTGGCCGACGATGACGTGGTCCCAACCCAGGATCTCGCCTTTGTCGTTAAAGCCGATCTCGGCGCGGTGCACATGCATGGGACGGTAGTAGCCACCCTTGATGTCGTCCTCGCGGCTCCACAGTGTGCGCACCGCGGCCGTCAGCCCGGCGCCACGTGCGGCCCTGGCGACATTGCAGGCTTCCACCACGTAATCACTGGTGGCAATCGCGCGCCGGCCAAAGCCGCCGCCGGCCATCTGCACGTTCATCTTGACGTTTTGCGGCGCCACGCCCAGCGCCTTGGAGGCGGCCAGCGCGTCCAGCCCCGGCATCTGCGTGCCCAGCCAGAGTTCGGCTTTCGCGTCCGCGCCCTGCCCGCTCAGCTGCACCGTGCAATTGAGCGGCTCCATGGGTGCGTGAGCCAGGTAAGGAAAGACAAACTCGGCGCTGATCTTCCTGGGTGCTGACGCCAGCTTGCTGATGTCGTCCTTGTATTTGAGTGCGCCGGTTTTCTGCGCCAGCGCACGGTAGCTGGCCAGTTGCTGCACGCTGTCGACCTTCTCGACGCCGCTGGTATCCCACTCGACCTTGAGCGCATCGCGGCCCTGCTTCGCGGCCCAGTAGCCTTCGGCCACCACGGCAACACCCTCGCCGCCGCGGTCCAGCGGCACGCGCAGCACGGCCTTCACGCCGGGAACGGCTTTGGCCGCGGTATCGTCCAGCGACTTGAGCTTGCCGGCAAACACCGGCGGATGCGCCACCACGGCTGTCAGCATGCCGGGCAGGCGCACGTCGATGCCGTAGCTTTGGCCGCCGGTGGATTTGGCACGGGCATCGAGCCGGCCCGTGGGCTTGCCGATGATGCGGAACTGTTTCGGATCCTTGAGCGTGACGGCCTCCGGCACCGGCAGCTTCATGGCCGCTTCGGCCAGCTCACCGTACGTCAGGCGCTTGCCGCCGGGGCCAATCACCACGCCTTGCTGCGTGCGCAGGCTGCTTGCATCAACGCCCCATTGCTGCGCGGCGGCCGAGACCAGCATGGCGCGGGTGCGCGCGCCCAGCTCGCGGTACTGCGTGTAGGAGTTTTTGATCGAGCCCGAGCCGCCCGTGAGGTGCATGCCGAAAGCCGGATCCACATAAGCCGGGTCGGCATTGCCGTGCTGGCTTTTGACCAAAGCCCAGTCAGCATCCAGCTCTTCCGCCAGGATCATCGGCAAGCCGGTCTGAACGCCCTGCCCGAAGTCGAGCCGGTTGATGGTGACGGTCACCGTACCGTCCTTGTCGATACGCACAAAGGCCGAGGGCTGCTGGGTCGGCTTGAGGCTGGATGCCGCCGGTGCACCCGCTGTGGCCATGGTTTGCGCTTGCGTCAGCATCGGAAAAGCGCCGAGTGCAAAGCCACCGGCGGTTGCAACCTTGAGGAAACTGCGGCGAGGCAGTTCAGCATCTGCTATGGTTTTGGTAGCTGCTTGCGCTTTATGCATCAGGGCTTGAAGGCCTTTTGGCAGTTGAGCGGCGATGTCGAAGGTGTCTGTGGCGTTGGAATACATGGTGTTCTCCTTCTTTAAACCAGTTAAGCCAGTGCCTGGGCGGCGTCTTTGATGGCAGCGCGAATGCGCACATAGGTGCCGCAGCGGCAGATATTGCCGGCCATGGCGCCGTCGATGTCGGCATCGCTCGGTTTGGCGTTGGACTTGAGCAAGGCGGTGGCGCTCATCACCTGGCCGCTCTGGCAATAGCCGCACTGCGCCACGTCATGCTTGACCCAGGCGTCCTGCACGGCTTTGCCGACGCGGTCGGTGGCCACCGCTTCGATGGTGGTGATCTTCTGTCCGGCAGCGGCAGAAATCGGCGTGATGCACGAGCGTATGGCCGCGCCGTTGAGATGCACGGTACACGCGCCGCACAGCGCCGCACCGCAGCCGAACTTCGTACCTGTCATGCCCAGCGTGTCACGCAGGGCCCAGAGAATAGGGGTGGATTGGTCGGCGTTGACGGATACGTCCTTGCCGTTGATGTTGAGGGTGGGCATCGTGGAACTCCTTGCGGTTTTTGTTAGTGGGAAATCAAAAGGGAGAAAAAAAGTGAGAAAAAAAGGGAGGCTACTTGTCGAATTTATATTCGCTTAAATCAGGGTTTTATCCGTAAAAACTTGGGCATGCAGAAATGAGGGGTATTGCCTTTCAGAGGCGTTTCAAAGATTCAGGCCTTGATGGCGTCCCAACACAGGGTAAAAGCCGCCTGGTGCACCGCCTCGTCGTCGGGCAGCACCTGGGTGCGTATCAGGTTGGCAGTTTCCCGCACCGAGCCCACCAGGGTGGCCGTTAACAACGGCAAGGGCACAGGCTTGAAAATCTCCTGCTTCTGGCCCTCCTCGATCAATGCAAAGAAGCTCGCCGCCAGTCGGGTCGACAACTCGCGGTTGCCCTGCGTGAACCAGGGAGAGTTGTAATACTGCTCCTGGAACACGACCTCGGCATAACGCTCCAGCCGGTGCCGCAGCAGGTTGCCCCAGAGTCGGCGCACACGGCTGCGCAATGGAGTCCCGGGTATGACACCATCCATCAGGCGCTGCATGGTGGCGGTTTTGGCTTCTTCATAGAGCTGGCTGATCAGCTCGTCCTTGGACGGGTAATAGACGTACAGCGTGCTGGTGGCGATGCCGGCCGTGCGGGCAATGTCGGCCATGGTCAGGCCGCTCAGGCCGGTCTGGGCCACCAGGTTGAAGGTGGCCTCGGCGATCGCTCGCTGCTTTTCGTCGTCTTTGGGTTTCATGGAAGGGTGTGAATATAAACGAATATTAATTCGGTATCAAGCCCGCCCTCTACCGAGGTCTACCGAGGTCTACCGAGGTCTACCGCAGGCAAGGACATGGCCTCTGCGGGCACAATCAGAGCCATGAGCCAGCCTACCCTCTCCATTGCCGACCTACGCAAAAGCTACGAACGCGCCGAACTCAACGAAGACGCATCAGCCGCAGACCCGCTCCAGCAATTCGACCAGTGGCTGAAAGAAGCCATCGCCGCCGAAGTGCCCGAGCCCAACGCGATGACACTGGCCACCGTGGCCAGCAACCTGCGCCCCTCTACCCGCATCGTGCTGATCAAGGGCTACGACGAGCACGGCATCACCTGGTTTACAAACTACGACAGCCGCAAGGGCCAGGAACTGGCCGGCAACCCGTATGCGGCATTGCAATTTCACTGGACAGAGCTTGAACGCGTGGTTCGCATTGAAGGCGTCGTGGAAAAAGTCTCCGCCGAAGAAAGCGACGCCTACTTCAGCAGCCGCCCCCTCGACTCCCGCATAGGCGCCTGGGCCAGCCCGCAAAGCGAAGTGATTTCCGGCCGCAGCGTGCTGGTGGCCAATGCGGCCAAATACGGCGCTAAATTCTTGCTGCAGCCCCCGCGCCCGCCGCACTGGGGCGGCTACCGCCTGAAGCCCGACAACTGGCAGTTCTGGCAAGGCCGCAAGAGCCGGCTGCATGACCGGCTGCGGTACACGCTCCAGGATGACGCGACCTGGCTGCGCGAACGGCTGGCGCCCTAAGGCTGAAATGAAGTGGATCGCAAAGGGGTTTCTTGTTGCGGCCGTCGGAGCTGGAGTGTTTGCTCTGTATACCCTCCTGCAGACTTTTCTTCACGGCGGCCCCTTCAGCGGCCTGCTCCTATGGGTTGCAACTTCCGGGTGTTTTGGGTTTCTCGTGGGCGGCATTCTTGCATTCGACCTAGAGTCCCCATGCAAGGTCAAAGAGAATTCATTCGCGCGCACTCTTATCGGTGCTGCCTCAGGCGCAGCTCTAACCCTCCTTTGGAACTGGTCTGGCGATGCGTTAATGCTGACCGCTCTGCTCGGCGCCATTCTTGGATACATGGGAATGATTTGGGCCAAATATCTCCAGTATCTGTAAATGTCAAAGCATCTACCTGGCTAGGTGCTGTCAGTTAGGTGGTCCAGCCGCGTTATGGACTGATGCGCCACTGTCGCCAACTGCTCTGCACTGACCAATTCAGGCGCAATCTCCGCCAGTGGCACCAGCACAAAAGCCCGCTGCGTCATGCGCGGATGCGGCACTGTGAGGCGTTCTGATTCCATGCGGGCGCTGCCGTAGAGCAGCAAGTCCAAGTCGAGTGTGCGGGGCGCGTTGCGGTACGGCCTTTCGCGGCCGGCCTCTTGCTCGATCTGCTGCAAGTGGCTCAGCAAGTCGGGAGCGGTCAAACCGGTTTCGAGTTCGACGACGGCATTGAGGTAATCACCACCGGGCGCTGAAGCTTCTGCTCCTGAGTCGGTATCCAGCGGCGCTGTTTTATAGAGGCTGGAAGATTGGCGGACCTGCGTGAACGGCAGCCGGCCTATCGCCTGAACGGCTTGCCGCAGTGCTGCCGCAGCATCGCCGAGGTTGGCGCCCAGGGCAACGTAAGCGCAAACCATGCGGCCCTCAGGCGTTGGGAGTGCTGTCCGATGAAGGCGAAGCAGCAGCCTCGCCGCCTGCGCCTTCAGCCCCACCTGCGCCGCCACGATTGGCCGGCTTGCGGCGGCGGCGGCGTTTTTTGGCGGGTGCGACGTCGCCCTGTTCGCCGGATGCATCAGCCGCATCGGGCACGGTGCGTTCGGCATGGCTTGTCTGGCCCAAACCAGGCTCGCCATCAGGCCGCTTGACGCGAACCCGAGGCGCCTGCGGCTTGTTCTGCTGCGCCTGGCGCGCCTCTTCAATCATGGCGTGGCGTTCGTCGTCGTAGGCGGTGCTGAACTTCTCCCACCACTCGGCCAGCTCCATCTCGATCTCACCGGTCTGCGCGCGCAGACGCAGGAAATCGAAGCCGGCGCGAAAGCGGGGCTGGTCCAGCAGCGAATACGGCGCGCTGCCGGTGCGCTTTTCAAAGCGGGGCTGCATGGTCCAGATCTCGCGCATGTCGGTGCCCAGCTTGCCGCGGCCCGACACGTCGCCAATCTTGGCGTTGAAGGCATCGTCAATCGCATCCTGCAGCGCGGGCATGAGGTGCTCGCCGCGCTTTTTGCGCCGCTCCCAGCCCTCGCGCACATCAAACCACAGCACGCATGACAGCAAAAAGCTGGGCGCCACCGGTTTGCCTTCGCCGACGCGGCGGTCGGTGTCTTGCAGGGCGAGCTTCAGAAAAGGTTCGTCAGCGTTTTCCACCACCACGTCGAGTAACGGATAAATGCCGGTGCCCAGCCCGAGGAATTTGAGCTGCGCGATGCTGGCCAGTGAATGGCCGGTCTGCAGCAGCTTGAGCATTTCGTCAAAAAGGCGTGACTGCGGCACATCAGCCAGCAGGCCCTTCATCTCGCGCAGAGGGGCCACCGTCTTGTCTTCAAACTTGAAACCCAGCGCGCTGAGCTTGGCGGCAAAGCGCACGGCGCGGATGATGCGCACCGGGTCTTCGCGGTAGCGCACGGCCGGGTTGCCGATCATGCGGATGATCTTTTTCTTGGCGTCCCTGATGCCGTTGTGATAGTCGACCACCACCTGCGTCTCGGGGTCGTAGTACATCGCGTTGATGGTGAAGTCGCGGCGGGCAGCGTCCTGCTCGATCGGGCCCCAGACGTTGTCGCGCAGCACCCGGCCCGACGCATCGACCGCATGCTTCATGCCGGCGAGTTCGCTTTTGCTGGTGCGCTCGTTGCCGCCGACCTGCTCGGCCAGGCTGCTGTCAAGGTGCGCGCGGAAGGTCGAGACCTCGATCACTTCATGCTCACGCCCGCGGCCATAAATGACGTGAACGATGCGAAAGCGCCGCCCGATGATGAAGGCGCGGCGAAACAGCGACTTGACCTGCTCGGGCGTAGCGTCGGTGGCAACGTCGAAGTCCTTGGGGCGCAGGCCGACCAGCAGGTCACGCACAGCACCGCCGACGATATAGGCCTCGTAACCGGCGTCTTTCAGGGTGCGCACCACGTCCATGGCGCGGTCGTCCACCAGCGAGACATCGATGCCGTGTTCCTTGACGGTGACATCCTGGCGCTGGCCGAAAGGTGATTTTTTGACCCGCTTGGCGCCGGGATCCGTGCTGTCAGATTTGCCAAACAGCTTGTCGATAAATTTTTTGATCATGGATAACTAGATAAACAGGTCAAGTATGCGCCATCCGCGCTCTGTCGCCAGCGCCCGCAGGCGCTCGTCCGGGTTGGTCGCGACGGGGTGGGTGGCCTTCTCCAGCAGGGCAATATCGTTCATGGAGTCGGTGTAGAACGTGGTTTCCACGTCGCTCCAGCCGAGTTGGCGGGCTGCCAGCCATTGTTCCACGCGGGTGACCTTGCCTTCGCGCGCCGAGGGCGTGCCGCTGATCTCGCCGGTCACCCAGCCGTCGGCGTCGCGCTCCAGCTCGACCGCGATCAGCTCTTTCACCCCGAAAGCGTCGGCGATGGGCCGCGTGACGAACTCGTTGGTGGCAGTGACGATGACCAGTTCATCGCCCGCGGCCCTGTGGCCATCGACCAGCGCCAGCGCCTGTTTTGTGATGGCTTTTTGCACCACGTCCCGCATGAAACTTGCGTGACCCGCTCCTGAATTGATAGCACCCTGCTTGCGGATGGCTTCAGTGGCAAAGCGCACGTATTCGTGGATGTCGAGCGTGCCGGCGCGGTAGTGCTCAAAAAATTCATTGTTGCGGCGCTTGAACTCGGTGCTGTCGCACCAGCCCAGCGCAATGGTGAATTCGCCCCATTCGTAATCGGAATCGATAGGGATCAGCGTGTGATCCAGGTCAAATAAAGCAATCTTGCGGGAAGCAGTCATTTCGCAGTCACAGTCACTTATTCGCTCTCCAGCATCGATTTGATCAAGGGAATCGTGATGGCCCGTTTGGTTTGCAGGGCGTATGCATCCAGTTGGTCAAGCAGCTGCATCAGGCTGCCCAGGTCGCGCGAAAAGCGGGTCAGCATGAAATCCATGGCCTCGTCGCTCAAAAACACGCCCCGCGCATCGGCCTCGCGCCGCAGCACGGCGCGCCGCTCGGGTTCGGTCAAGGCCTGCAGGGCAAACACATGGCCCCAGCCCAGCCGGGTGCGCAGGTCTTCGCGCAGCGCCAGGTCGGCCGGCGGCATCTGGCCGGCGGCCAGCACCCAGCGCGGACGTCCGTCGGGCGCGCTGAGCGCGTTGACAAACCAGTTGAAGGCCGCCTGCTGCTGCACGGCGGTGTAGAGATGGCAGTCGTCCAGGATGACGGCCGCCCAGGATTCGTTGAACTCGGGCGGCTCGAGCATGGAGGCGTCCATCCAGCCGCTGGCAGCACCCTGCTCGCGCAGCGCTTCGCGCACGGCTTTCAGCAAATGCGTTTTGCCGCTGGCGGCCTCACCCCAGAGGTAGGTTGGCACCGGCGATCGCAGCGTGTTGCCGGCCCACAGCTCCAGGTGCCGGAGCGCGGCTTCGTTCGGCCCGCCAAAAAAATTGGCGAACGACGGGGCTGAAGCCAGCCCGATGTCCAGCGCAATCTGTTTCATGCCCGCCATGCGTTCATCCTGACCCTGTTCAGCCTTAGCCGGCCTTGTTGTAAAGCCGGCTGGCCATATAGCTGGCTTTAATGCGGCGTATGCCCACCAGCAGCACCGCACTGGCCGGCAGCGCCACCAGCACACCGACAAAGCCGAACATCTGGCCGAAAGCCAGCAAGGCAAAGATCACCGCCAGCGGGTGCAGGCCAATGCGCTCGCCCACCAGGCGCGGCGTGAGGTACAGGCTTTCCACCAGTTGCCCGATGCCGTAGACCACGGCGACCATGACGAGCGCCTTGAGCGAAGCGAACTCCAGCAGGCCGGCCAGCACCGCCAGCATCAGGCCCAGGCCAAAGCCCAGGTAAGGGATGAACATCGCTAGGCCGGTAAAAACACCGATGGGCAGGGCCAGGTCCAGGCCGAACAGCGCCAACCCCACGGCATAGAACACCGCCATGATCAGCATGACCAGCAACTGGCCGCGCAGGTACTGGCCCAGCACCGAGTCGGCTTCGTCAGTGAAGCTGTCAAAACCCGCGCGCAGGTGCGGCGGCACCAGTTCGAGCACGCGAGCGACAAACTTGTCCCAGTCCATCAGCAGGTAAAACAGCGCCACGGGAATCAGCACCGCATTGCCGATGATGGCCAGCGCCACGCTGCCGCCCAGCTTGAGTGACGACATCAGCGAGCCGAACAGGTCTTCAAAATTGGCATTGAGGTACTTGAGTACAAAGGCCTTGATGCTGCCCACGTCCAGCGCGACATGGATGCCGAACTGCGCCAGCCACGGCGCCAGGCTGGTGTTGAGCCTGTCGGCCAGCAGCGGCACTTGCTCGCGCAGCACGGGCAGCTCCTTGGCCATGATGGGCACAATCAGCAAAAAGAGGCCGAGCAGCGCCACGATGAAGAGGAACTCCACCAGCACCACCGCCACCACGCGCGGCAGGCGGCCCTTGCCCATGTCGTCCAGCCGGTTCACGAGCGGCGTCAATGCATAGGCCAGGACGGCTGCAATGACAAAGGGCGCCAGCACCGGCCCCAGCAGCCACAGCGCCAGGATGACCAGCGCGGCGATGGCGCACCAGGTGGCGGCGCGTTTTTGGGTGGTGGTGAATTGCATACAGCCTTGGGTTGAGCTTGCCGGAAGGAACCCTGGAAAAAGTCCCTGGAAAGGCCCGAAAGGCGCCTGATGGGCAGCCTTTAGAATCTCAGGCTGAATTCTATCGGGCTTGCAGGCCGCTTCCGGGCTGCAAATCCGCCTTCTGACCGCCTGCCCTCCCACTGCATCAAAGCCGACACATGACCACCTCCTCCACTTCCCCCCTGAGCTACAAAGACGCAGGCGTCGACATCGACGCAGGTGACGCGCTGGTCGAACGCATCAAGCCGCTGGCCAAAAAGACCATGCGGGAGGGCGTATTGGCAGGTATTGGCGGCTTTGGCGCCTTGTTTGAGGTGCCCAAGCGCTACAAGGAACCCGTCCTGGTCAGCGGCACGGACGGCGTGGGCACCAAGCTCAAGCTGGCCTTTGAATGGCAGATGCACGACACCGTGGGCATTGACCTTGTGGCCATGAGCGTCAACGACGTGCTGGTACAAGGCGCCGAGCCGCTGTTTTTCCTCGATTACTTCGCCTGCGGCAAGCTGGATGTGGACACGGCCGCGGCAGTGGTGGGCGGCATCGCCAGGGGCTGTGAGCTGAGCGGCTGCGCCCTGATTGGCGGCGAGACCGCCGAAATGCCCGGCATGTACCCCGCGGGCGAATACGACCTGGCCGGCTTCGCCGTGGGCGCGGTCGAAAAGTCCAAGATTTTGACCGGCAAGGACGTGAAGCCCGGCGACGTGGTGCTCGGCTTGGCCAGCAGCGGTGTGCATTCCAACGGTTTCAGCCTGGTGCGCAAGTGCATTGAACGCGCCGGCGCTGCGGCTCCGGCAAAGCTGGACGGGAAACCCTTCAAGCAGGCCCTGATGGAACCCACACGCCTGTACGTCAAGAACGTGCTGGCCGCGCTGGCTGCCCACCCGATCAAGGCGCTGGCCCACATCACTGGCGGCGGCTTGCTCGAAAACATTCCGCGCGTGCTGCCCGAAGGCACGGCCGCCCATCTCAAAAAGGGCAGCTGGCCACAAACCGAGCTGTTTGCCTGGCTGCAAAAAACCGCCGGTATCGACGACTTCGAGATGAACCGCACCTTCAACAACGGCATCGGCATGGTCGTGGTGGTGGACGCCGCCAATGCGCAAGCCACAGCCAAAACCCTGCGTGACGCCGGCGAGCAGGTGTATGAAATCGGTGTGATCGCGCCCAAGGGTGACGGCGCCGCCGTCACCGTCGGTTAAATCTGCCGCAACCGCCCTCTCGCGCCCCACGATCCGGGGCCGTCCGCTTCCCTCGGTCGGGCCGTTTTGCTACAAAAACACTAGCTGCGTGCGCCCATGGCGCTTGGGGTCACTGGACTTTTAGTTAGTTATGTATCAAACTGTTCCATCGATCCGTCTTTGGAGCAGTCATGCCGGTTATCGCAGTCGTCAACCGCAAGGGAGGCAGTGGCAAGAGCACGCTGGCCGCGCACATCGCCGCCTGGTGCGCGCGCAATGGCAGCTCGGTCATGCTGGGCGATGTAGACCGCCAGCAGTCGGCGCGAAGCTGGCTCAAGCGCCGGGACCCCGCGCTGCCCGCCATCGCGCCCTGGGCCGTCGACCAGAAAAACATGCTGCGTGTGCCCACCGGCATCACGCACGTGGTGCTTGACACGCCGGGCGGCATGCACGGCTTTGAGCTGGCGCGCGTGGTGATGTTTGCCGATGTCATCGTCATGCCGGTGTGCAATTCGATGTTTGACCGTGAATCGGCCGCGCAGTGCCACGCCGAGCTGATGGCCATGCCGCGCGTGGCCAGCGGCCGCTGCCGGCTCGCCACGGTGGGCATGCGCATCGACGGGCGCACCAGTGCCGCAAAAACGCTGCAGGCGTGGTCTGAAAGCCTTGGCATGCCTTTTCTGGGCGCCCTGCGCGAAACCCAGCTGTATGTACGCAGCCTGGAACGCGGCATGACGATATTTGACCTGCCGGCCAGCGCCGCAACGCAAGACCTGCAGCAGTGGCAACCGATCCTGGAGTGGCTGCGCCCCACGTTGTATCCGCCGCAAGCCGCCAACGACGCGCCCGAAAGGGGGCACGCGACGGTGCCGGCCAAAGCCCCGGTCCGGATGATCGCGCCCCTGCCTTCGACCGCCGCAACGCTGGGTGCCCGGCTGCTCAACCCACCGCCCGCAGCCAAAGCCGCGTCCGCGCGCCTGGGCAGCTCGCTCCCCAACAGCCTCATGCCCGCGCAGGAATCCCTGGTGCATGGCGCGCGCATGTCCGCACAAAGTACCGCACGCGCGGTCGGCCGGCCTGTGCAGGTCAGCACGGCGCCGGCCATGTCGCGCAATGTGGACTCTCCTGACGGCATGCAGATTCCGCATTTCCTCAAGCGCGGCACCTGATTCGCCCTCCCTCCGGGCGCACCGCGTCAGGAAGCCGCCAGTTCCTTGCGCACTTCTTGCGCGGCCCGCACCATGTTGCCGAGCGCCGCTTCGGTTTCCGGCCAGCCCCGCGTTTTCAGCCCGCAGTCGGGATTGATCCAGAGGTTTTCCGCCGGGATCACGCTGGCGGCCTTTCGCAGCAAGCGCACCATGGCGTCCACGCTGGGAACGCGCGGTGAATGGATGTCATATACGCCCGGCCCGATTTCATTGGGATACCTGAAGGCGCCAAAGCCGCGCAGCAGTTCCATGTCGGAACGGCTGGTCTCGATGGTGATCACGTCGGCGTCCATTGCTGCGATTTCCGGCAGGATGTCGTTGAATTCGGCGTAGCACATGTGGGTGTGGATTTGCGTCTCGTCGCGCACACCCGAGGCACTGATGCGAAAAGCCCGCGTGGCGGTGCGCAGGTACGCGGCCCAGCTCGCACGGCGCAGCGGCAATCCTTCGCGAATGGCCGGCTCGTCGATCTGGACGATGCCGATGCCGGCCCTCTCAAGGTCCACCACCTCGTCGCGTATGGCCCAGGCGATCTGCTCGCAGGTCAGGCTGCGCGGCTGGTCGTCGCGCACAAAGGACCATTGCAGGATGGTGACGGGGCCGGTCAGCATGCCTTTCATCGGCAGCTTTGTCAGGCTCTGCGCATGGGCCGTCCATTCGACCGTCATGGGCGCAGGCCTGGCCACGTCGCCGAAGATCACCGGCGGCTTGACGCAGCGCGAGCCGTAGGACTGCACCCAGCCGTTGGCCGTGAAGGCAAAACCGTCAAGCTGCTCGCCGAAGTACTCGACCATGTCGTTGCGCTCGGCTTCCCCATGCACCAGGACGTCAAGGCCCAGCGCCTCCTGCTTGCGTACCGCCAGCGCAATCTCGGCTTCCATCTTTTCACGGTAGCCCGCCGCGCCGAGTTCGCCGCGTTTGAACGCTGCGCGCGCAGCGCGGATCTCCGGCGTCTGCGGGAACGAGCCGATGGTGGTGGTGGGCAGCGGCGGCAGCGCAAGGCGGGCGCGCTGCAGGACCTGGCGCACCGGAAAAGGTGAGCTGCGGCAATCGTCGCCTGCAACGCTGCGTGCAAGACGCAATGCCACGTCGGCCCGGTGCACACGGGGGCTGCGCCGGCGCGCCGCAACAGCCGCGCGGGCTGAAGCGAGCTCCCTGGCAACCAGAGACTCTTCTCCCGTGAACGCCGCGCGCAACATGCGCAGCTCGCCCAGTTTTTCCACAGCAAAGGCGAGCCAGGCGCGCAGCTCCGCATCCAGCGCGTTCTCGGCGGCAAGGCTGAAAGGCACGTGCAGCAGCGAGCAGGATGGCGCGATCCAGAGTTCGCCCTGGTGCCTGGCAGTCATCGCGCGCAGCTTTGCCAACGCCGCGTCCGGGTCTGTGCGCCAGATGTTGCGGCCGTCCACAATGCCCACCGACAGCACCTTGTGCGCAGGCAGCCAGTCGGCCACCCCCACCAGTTCCTCGGGCGCACGCACCGCATCGACATGCAAGCCCGCCACCGGCAGCTGGCAAGCCAGCCTCAGGTTGTCGGCCAGCGGCGAAAAGTAGGTGGCCAGCAGCAGCTGGGGTGCGTTGCGGGCAAGCTGCGAATAGCTGCGCTCAAAGGCGTAGCGCCACTGCTCGGGCAAATCCAGGCCCAGGATGGGATCGTCCATCTGCACCCACTCCACACCTTGCGCCTTCAGCCGCCCGAGAATCTGCGCATACACCGGCAATAGTTTGTCGAGCAGGCTGAAGCGGTCAAAGCCGGGCTCATCTCCGCCTGTCTTTTCCTTGCCAAGCCACAGAAAGCTCAGTGGCCCGAGCAGCACCGCCTTGACCCGGTGGCCGGCGCCCTGGGCCTGCGCCACTTCATCGAAGAGGCGCTCCGAAGCAAGGCTGAATTGCGTCCCTGCATTGAATTCGGGCACCAGGTAGTGGTAATTGGTGTCAAACCATTTGGTCATTTCCAGCGCGAAGCTGCCGCCGCCCGCCTTGCCATCCGCGCACGCACAGTCGGCACTGTGTGTATGGTCGCTGTGCGCATTCACGCCGCGCGCCATGGAGAAGTAGCGGCTGAGGGCAGACTCCCGGCCGGTGAAGCCAAAGCGCGCCGGTTCGCAACCCAGCATCTGGATGTGATTGGCCACGTGGTCGTAAAAAGCGAAGTCGCCTACCGTGACAAAGTCCAGCCCGGCTTCTTTCTGCACGGCCCAGTGCTGCTCGCGCAGGCCGGCTCCGGTGGCTTCCAGTGCAGCCAGGTCAATCTCGCCGCGCCAGTGTTTTTCGAGCGCGAATTTCAGTTCCCGGTTCGCGCCCATGCGCGGAAAACCCAGGGTATGTGTGTGGACCATCCAGTTATCTCCCAATGCAAATCAATCACAGAAGAACGCATGGTCGGCCAGATTCAACTATTATTCAAACGAAAGATATTGCCTTTCAATATGAAAATAATTGATTCACCGATTAATCTACTGATCGATCTGCAGGGAATAACTGATGAGCCCGTCCATCCTTGAACTGCGCCACCTGCGCACACTGACCGCCCTGCGCGACAGCGGCAGCCTGGTGCGCGCGGCGCAATTGCTCAACCTCACGCAGTCGGCACTCTCGCATCAGGTCAAGCTGCTCGAAGAGCGCTACGCCACGCCGCTGTTCGAGCGCAAGTCCGTACCCCCGCAGTTCAGCACCACGGGCCTCAGGCTGCTGGCGCTGGCCGACGCGGTGCTGTCGCAAGTCGAGGAAGCCGAGCGGGATGTGGCGCGACTGGCCACAGGGCGTTCAGGCCAGTTGCGCATCGCTGTGGAATGCCACACCTGTTTTGACTGGCTGATGCCGGCCATGGATTCGTTTCGCTCACG
The DNA here is from genome assembly GCF_056402835.1 of Polaromonas sp. P3_B4. Lineage (NCBI taxonomy): Bacteria > Pseudomonadati > Pseudomonadota > Betaproteobacteria > Burkholderiales > Comamonadaceae > Polaromonas > Polaromonas sp. P3_B4. The sequence continues at coordinate 380,703 of NZ_JBFUGQ010000001.1, read as the reverse complement.
CTGGCCCGAGGTGGAACTGGACATTGTTTCGGGCTTTCACCCCGACCCGATTGCACTCGTGCTGCAGGACCGCGCCGACATCGCCATCGTCTCGGAAGAAGACGCCAGCGAAGCCGTGGATTTCCACCCGCTGTTCCGCTTTGAAATCATGGCGCTGCTGGCGAATGAGCATGCGCTGACGGCGAAAACGCATCTCACGGCCAGGGACTTCGCCAACGAAACCCTGATCACCTACCCGGTACCCGACGAAATGCTCGACGTGGTGCGCCAGGTGCTGGAGCCGGCCGGCGTCAGGCCTGCGCGCCGTACCACCGAGCTGACGATTGCCATGCTGCAACTGGTGGCCAGTGGCCGCGGCATCGCCGCCCTGCCCAAATGGGCCGTGCAAAGTTATCTGGACCGGGGTTACGTGACCGCAAGGCCGGTGGGCAAAAAGGGCCTGACGGGACGCCTCTATGTTGCGTGCACGCAAGCCATGTCAGGCCGGCCCTGGCTGGAAGACTTTGTGGCGATCACACGGGAAAGCTGCTTTCTCACGCTCAGCGAGATCGAACTTCTTTGAGAGAAAGTGGCCGTAGCGCGCTTCTGACAAGCGCAAGCAGCTATCAAATCAATAGCAAATAGCCGCAGAAAAACCAGGGAGATGGCAGAGCGACTCAGTGACGGCTCTGGCGCAGCTGGGTCAGCCGTTCGGCCATGGTGTCGATGTCAAGCGCGTCTTCGGCGTTGGCAAGATAGATTTCCAGGTCGGCAATGGCACGCTCGGGCTCGCCATGCGCGGCCCAGGCCAGGCCGCGGTCGCGGTATTCGGTCCATGCTTCGGGCTGCAGAACGATCAGGCGGTCCTGCACGGGAATCAGGCGCTGCCAGTCTTCCTGTGTCTTGTGGATTTCCTTGAGATTGCGCAGCATGCGGCTGATGATTTCGCGCGGCGGCGCCGACTGCAGGTACAGGCCCATCGGCACCTCAAATTCTTCGTCGGCACTGCTGCGTTGCCGGAAAGGCTCCAGCCGCTCGGACAACTCTTCCCGGCTGAGCGACTGGCCGCTGAACGGATCAATCACAACCTGGCCTTTGGGCAGGTTGACCTTCACCATGAAATGCCCGGGAAAGGCCACGCCGCGCGCGTTCAGGCCCAGGCCCAGGGCCAGCTCAAGCCATAGCACTGCCAGCGTGATGGGAATGCCGCGGCGTGTGCGCAGCACGGCATTCAGGTAGCTGTTGTCGGGATCGTAGTAATCATTGACGTTGCCGCCAAAGTTCAGGTCGTGGAAGAAGAACTGGTTCAGTGCCCGCAGGCGCTGCAGCGCGGGAGCGTCGGCAGGCAGGCGGCGCTTGAGGCGGGCCAGCAACTGGTCTACGTCGCCCAGCACCTGCTGCACGTCAAGGTCGGGGTATTCGTCCTGCGCCAGGCTGACGGCGGCTTCCAGCAGAGGGAAATGCTCGTCGCTTTCCACAAGGCTGGAGAAATACTGCAATGGAGACGGTACGGTCAGATTTAATTGCATACCCTACTGTCTCATAAACCGGCGCAAAAAGGGAATCAAGGAATGCCCTTGAAGAGTCTGAAAAAGGCGACAGCTCAGTGTTTCAGGAGTTTTCGCACCTTCAGGCCCGATGCCCATAGCGCTATGAAATAAATAGCGCCTGACGCAATCAGGACAAGCGCCAGCAGCCCTATTCTCTCCAGGTACTGGCCTTTCAGACCGACCCAGTTCACGGCCCCGGCCGCCCACAGCAGGAAAACCGCCAGCAACGCACTGGCACCCACCACCTGTGCCGAAAACATGCCCCAACCGGGCGCCGGCGTGTAGCTGCCGCGCCGCTTGAGCCCCCACAGCAGCCAGAGCGCATTGATGAGCGCGCCAATACCGATGGCCAGCGCCAGCCCGGCATGTTGCAAAAACGGCACCAGCGCCAGATTGAGCAGCTGTGTCACCACCAGGACGACCACCGCAATGCGCACCGGCGTCTTGATGTCCTGGCTGGCATAAAAACCGGGCGCCAGCACCTTGATGGCCACCAGTCCCAACAGGCCCGCGCCGTAGCCCATCAAGGCCGTGGTGGTCTGCTGCACGTCGCGGTCGGTAAAAGCACCATAGTGATAAAGCGTGGCCACCAGGGGCTGGGCAAACGTCATCAGGGCCACGGCACAGGGAACGGCCAGCAGCACCACAATGCGCAGGCCCCAGTCAAGCATGGCCGAATAGCGCGCCGCATCGCCGGCGGCTTTGGCAGCCGACAGCTGCGGCATCAGCACGACACCGATGGCCACACCCAGCATGGCGGTCGGGAACTCCATCAGGCGGTCGGCATAAGTGAGCCAGCTGACGCTGCCGGGCGTGAGGTGCGAAGCGATCTGCGTATTGATAAGAAGCGAAATTTGCGCCACGCTGACACCCAGCAGGGCCGGCACCATGAGCCGGGTGATGTTTTGGGTGGCCGGATCGGCCCAGGCCGCCTTGATCGCAGAAGGGTTCCAGCCAATGCGCGGCAGCAGCCCCAGCCGGAACAGCGCCGGCACCTGCACCGCCAGTTGAAGGATGCCACCCACCATCACGCCGCCGCCCAGGGCGTAAACCGGCTCGATCCCGTGTGCCTTGAACCAGGGAGCGCCCAACCAGGCCGCCAGAATCATGGAAAGGTTGAGCAATACCGGCGTGGCAGCCGGCACGGCAAACCGGCGCCAGGTGTTGAGCACGCCCGAGGACAGCGCTACCAGCGACATGAAGCCGATGTAAGGAAACATCCAGCGCGTCATGAACACGGCGGCCTCGAAGCCGCGCGCCTCCTGCTTCAGGCCGCTGGCCATGGCCCAGACCAGCACCGGGGCTGCCGCCACGCCGGCCACGCAAGTCAAAAGCAGCGCCCAGGCCAGTAAAGTGGCGACCCGGTCTATCAGCAGTTTGGTCTCGGCTTCGCCGTTTTGGGCCTTAGTGGCCGCCAGCACCGGCACAAAAGCCTGGCTGAAAGCCCCTTCGGCAAACAGCCGCCGGAACAGGTTGGGAATGCGAAATGCCACATTGAAGGCATCCGTCATGGCGCTGGCGCCAAAAGTCGAGGCAATCAGCAGTTCCCGCACCAAACCGGTGATTCGGGAGACCAGGGTCAGAAGGGAGACGGTAGAGGCGGATTTGAATAGGGACACCCGTGGAGTTTAGCCTCGGCCTTGCACCGCCCAACCAATGTCAAGCTGGCTTGATACGGTGCCGAAAAATCGGCTCAAAGCGCTGAATCCAGGCATCAAATCGGCCTCAAGCCCTTATAAAACAAGCGAAAGTCGCTACCAATTTGATAGCAAATGACTGTCAAACCCCTCTTCACCAGCATGAGCCGTGGAACCGGCTTTGCCGGGCCACAGGCGGGCGGCCCCCTCGGGGGGGCAAGGAGTTACACGCAGTGAACGACTGTGGGGGCTATAATCGTGGGCTTTGCTGCAACATCCACAGACTCCTCCCCAGGATTAAAGGAATTTATATATGGCTACCGCCAAACCCAAGAAAAAGAACCCCCGCCTCGCGTCGGGCCGTAAACGCGTCCGCCAGGACGTCAAACTCAACGCTGCGAACACCTCGCTGCGCTCCAAATACCGCACCGCTGTGAAAAACGTCGAAAAAGCCGTTGCAGCCGGTGACAAAGACAAAGCCAAGGACCTGTTCGCCAAGGCCCAAAGCATTGTGGACACGGTTGCCGACAAGGGCATCTTCCACAAGAACAAGGCAGCGCGCGACAAGAGCCGCCTGTCCGCCAAGGTGAAAGCCCTGGCACTGGCCCCCGCAAAGGCCGCCTGAGCAATCAGGCAAATCGCCCGGACGGCATCTTTCTAACGAAAATACCGTCCGCCGTTTTGTAGGGTGCGCTGCAGCAAAGCAAAAAAGCCGTCGAAAGACGGCTTTTTTGTTGGGCGCTTCGAAAACCTCAGTCTTTGCGCGGGGGATCCGGAATTAAACAGGCTTCGGCCACCTGTAAATCGTTGTCTTTGGCGAAGTTGATGGCGAAGTCCCAGGCCATGGGCTCGGCCTCGCGCAGCTCTGAGTTAACGACCACACACTTGACGCCATTGATGACGGTGGGCACGCACCAGGGGGAGTAGGTCAGGTGGCTGCCGGGCTGCGGGCCGCCCGGGCGGAAATGACTCATCACGCCGCACAACCTGTCGGCCCAGTCGCTGGGCCGGAAGGTTTTGCCGTCGCGGGTAATACCCTGAATGAAGACTTCTTTGGCGGTGTTGGAGACCATCGGATGGAGGGTTTTTGCGGCGCCTGACGTGGGAAGGGGATCGTATTCACCCCATGCTGCACCGCACAACAATTCTATCTTATTTGCGACTCTTATATAAGACTTGATGCCTGATTTTCAACATCAGGAGGCGCCAGGCGCCTGCATTGCAGTGATGCAGGATCGTCACAAAAGCCCGCAAACTCTGCGCCTAAAATCAGCCCAGGCCCGCTTCACTTGTCGCGGGCCTCCGATTTTCCACACTGTCACAGCCCTTGTTCCGGAGTTCTCCATGACCGCAGCCCTGCCCAAGCACATCGAAGCCGCCTCCCCTCACGTGATGAACACCTATGGCCGCCTGCCCATCGCGCTGGACCACGGCCAGGGCTGCCGCGTCTGGGACGTCAACGGCAAGGCTTACCTCGACGCGCTGGGCGGCATCGCCGTCAACACCCTGGGCCACAACCACCCCAAGCTGGTGCCGGCCCTGCAAGAGCAGATTGCCAAGATCATTCACAGCTCCAATTACTACCATGTGCCGCTGCAGGAAACCCTGGCCGCCAAACTGGTCGAACTGTCGGGCCTGGAAAACGTGTTTTTCTGCTCTACCGGCCTGGAAGCCAACGAAGCCGCGCTCAAGCTGGCGCGCAAGTTCGGCCACGACAAAGGCATTGAGCGCCCGGAAATCGTCGTCTATGAAAAAGCCTTCCACGGCCGCAGCATCGCCACCCTGAGCGCTACCGGTAACCCCAAGGTGCAGGCCGGCTTCGGCCCGCTGGTGGAAGGATTTATCCGCGTGCCGCTCAACAACATCGATGCGTTGAAAGCGGCGACGGCCGACAACCCGAATGTGGTCGCCGTGTTTTTTGAAGCCATCCAGGGCGAAGGCGGCATCAACAGCATGAAGGACGACTACCTGCGCGACGTGCGGGCGCTGTGCGACGAGCGCGACTGGCTGCTGATGATCGACGAAGTGCAGTGCGGCATGGGCCGCACCGGAAAATGGTTTGCCCACCAATGGTCGGGCATCAAGCCCGACGTGATGCCGCTGGCCAAGGGCCTGGGTTCCGGTGTGCCGATTGGCGCGGTGGTGGCCGGCCCTAAAGCCGCCCACATCTTTGGCCCCGGCAACCACGGCACCACGTTCGGCGGCAACCCGCTCGCCATGCGCGCCGGTGTGGAAACCCTGCGTATCATGGAAGAAGAAGGCCTGCTCGCCAATGCGGTAAAGGTGGGCGAACACCTGCGCGCGGCGCTGGCTCGCGAACTCGCCGGTGAAAAGGGCCTGAAAGAAATCCGCGGCCGCGGCCTGATGCTGGGCATTGAGCTCACGGTGCCCTGCGGCGAACTTCTCGCCCGCGCCGCAGAAAACGGCTTGCTGCTGAGCGTGACCGCCGACACCGTGATCCGCATGGTGCCTTCACTGATCATGACCACGGCCGAGGCCGACGAAGCGGTGGCCATCCTGGTTCCGCTGATCAAGCAGCTTTTGAAAGAAAAATCAGCATGACCGCAACGAAAGAATTTTCCGCCGGGCCGCCCCAAGGAAAATTAGCCCCCTCGGGGGGCAGCGCAGCACACGCAGTGGCAAGCGTGGGGGCTCCTTTAGTGCGGCATTACCTGCAGTTCAGTGACCTGAACGCGGCCGAATACGCCTACTTGTTTGAGCGTGCCGCCATCATCAAGAAGAAATTCAAGACCTACGAAAAACACCAGCCACTGGTCGACCGCACGCTGGCGATGATTTTCGAAAAAGCCTCGACGCGTACGCGCGTGAGCTTTGAAGCCGGCATGTACCAACTGGGCGGCAGCGTGGTGCACCTGACCACCGGCGACAGCCAGCTGGGCCGCGCCGAGCCGATTGAAGACAGCGCCAAGGTCATCAGCCGCATGGTCGACCTGGTGATGATCCGCACCTTCGAGCAGACCAAGATCGACCGCTTCGCCGAGCACTCGCGCGTGCCGGTCATCAACGGCCTGACCAACGAATTTCACCCTTGCCAGATCCTGGCCGACATCTTCACCTACATCGAGCACCGCGGCTCCATCAAGGGCAAGACAGTGGCCTGGGTGGGCGACGGCAACAACATGGCCAACACCTGGCTGCAGGCCAGCGAAATTCTCGGCTTCAAGGTTCACCTCAGCACGCCCGGCGGCTATGAAGTCGACCAGTCCATCGCCGGCATCCGCTCGGCCGAAAGCTACAAGGTCTTTAAGGACCCGATGCAGGCCTGCGCCGGCGCCGACCTGGTCACCACCGACGTATGGACCAGCATGGGCTATGAGGCCGAAAACGAAGCACGCAGGAAAGCTTTTGCGGACTGGTGCGTGGATGCCGAAATGATGCGCGCCGCCAAACCCGACGCCCTCTTCATGCACTGCCTGCCTGCCCACCGCGGCGAAGAAGTCGAAGCCGACGTGATCGACGGCCCGCAGTCCGTGGTCTGGGATGAGGCTGAAAACAGGATGCACGCACAAAAGGCACTCATGGAGTTCCTTTTGCTCGGGCAGCTCGCGTAACACGCGAGTGCAGGCGCAAAGCGCCGGTAGCCTGTTTCGGTGCAGGCTCATGTGCGCAAAGCGCACGTGAAGCAACCGCAGGCTGCGTGCCGAAGCCAAAACAGGATGCACGCACAAAAGGCACTCATGGAGTTCCTTTTGCTCGGGCAGCTCGCGTAAACGCTGAGGGATCAACGATAGAGCGTGGGCTCCATCGGCACTGCGAGCCGTGTCACCCTTCTCGCGGAACACCAGGCGCTGAAGCGGACGGGCTATCCAACGCAATTGCGGCACCGCGAAGCGCAGGTGATTGCCCGGACTGAATGACATACACCGGCACGTCTGTCAGGAACCCTGCAAAGCGGCCCTTTGCCTTGAAGCGTTGCCCAAACGCCGTACGCTCGAAAACTTTTCCCATGCGCGGAACGATGCCGCCGCCGATAAATATCCCGCCGCGAGCCCCGAGCGTCAGTGCCAGATTACCCGCCACCGTTCCGAGGAATGCGCAAAAAAGATCGAGCGCCTCACGGGACCAGGGATCACGCCCATCCAGAGCCGCTGACGCTACGCCCGCCGCATCAAGTCTGACATCAGGTGCGTAGCCGTCGGCTTCTTTGACGGCATGGTAAATATCCACCAGGCCCTGGCCGCACACGGCTCTCTCGGCCGAAACGTGACCGTAGCGGCGGCTTAACCAATGAAGTACCGCTTGCTCACGCGGAGTGCAAGCCGCCAAAGTGGCATGTCCGCCTTCCCCCTCGATCGGGGTCCAGCCGCCCCTGCCGTCGGGCAACAGCCCCGAAACGCCCAAACCGGTACCGGGCCCGACCAAACCCATCGCAGCGAAAGGGGCGGCCTTTGCCCCCTGAACCTGACGCAACTCCTCTGGCTTCAGCGTGGGCAGCGCCAGGGCCAGCGCCGTAAAGTCATTCAGCACCCGCAGCTTCGCGAATCCAAATTGCTCTTTCAGTGCCTTGATCGAGAAAGTCCAACGATGATTGGTCATTCGCACCTGATCCCCATGCACTGGATTGGCAATCGCGATTGCGCAGTCAGGAGGGGCGCTTCGCCCCATGACGCCCAGGTAATGCCGGACTGCATCCGCAAGGCTGGCGTATCCTGCACAAGGCAATATCACCAGGTCATTGATGGATTCCCCGGCACTGGTCTGCCATGCGAAGCGTGCGTTGGTCCCACCTATGTCGGCCAAAAGCCGCCCATCGCCGCCAGGACTGACGGGCAATGCCGTCATCTTTTTTTCATCGCAACCGGGCCAGGATGAGCCGCTTGTCATTCCATGGTGATTTTTGCGGTCTTCACAATCTCGCGGTACAGCGCGGCCTGTGGACCGACGAACGCACGAAGCTCACGGCCGGTCATCGGAGCGACCGTGATGCCGGCTTCCGCCAGCTTTGTGCGCACGTCGGGCTGCGCGAGGGCGTCCAGCAATGCCTTTTCATAAGCGGCCACGATAGAGGGGGAGGTTCCCGCTTTCACAAACAGGCCTTGCCAGAGCGGCAGTGAAATTCCGTTGAAGCCCTCTTCCTCGCCAATGCGCCTGACATTCGGCAGCTGCGGAACGCGTGCACTATCCGACACCGACAGGGCCTTGATCTTGCCCTCCTTGAGAAAGGGCATTGCCGTCGACAAGACCAGCACCGCGCTGTCCACCTGGCCACCAACAAGATCATTCACGATCTGGGCACCGCCACGGTACGGGACATGCAACATTTCCACCTTCGCCTGCTTATTGATGAGTGACCCGTAGAGATGTTGCATCGTCGCAATTCCGGGCGTTGCGTAATTGAAGTTCTCTTTACCGCTTTTTCGCAGCGCGCCCGCCAGGTCGGAAAGCGTCGCGTGGGGCGAACCCGCGGGGACGGCGAATACCAGGGGCACCGTGGTCATTCTTCCAACCGGCAGAAGGTCCTTCTCCCAATCAAGCCTGGCTTTCGGATTGACCATGGGCACCAGCACGGTATCCGTACCTCCCATGTAGATGAGGTTACCGTCAGCTGGCGCATTGAGCACTTTTTGCGCGGCAATCATGCCGCTGGCGCCCGCAACGTTCTCGACGATGACCTGGCGCCCCAGGCGCTTTGACAGCTCGGTACCCACAACGCGGGCGACCAGATCGGCACTGCCGCCGGCAGAGTACCCGACTATCAGCGATACAGGCTTGTCCGATTGTGCGCGGCCAATGCCCGGTAATAACGCGCCGGCGCCCAGCAAGGCAAGCTGGTTCAACAGCCTGCGACGCCCGGCTCGCTGGCGAGCGAAAAGATCTTCCATGACGTGTCTCCATGTTTTATGTACCAGCTGAATGCATGGCGAGTATATTGTATTTATATTTATTGTAAATTGTATTAATTTCTAATTTATCCAATATAAAACATGATATTACTTAAATACAATATGTATCTATCACAAATTTTTAAGCGAGCATGGCCAATACAGGCATACCGCTTCAAGCAAAGCAACCCATGAATACAAGTATGTTTGAGTCATTTATCACCGGCCACTGGTTCAGCGGCGAAGCCAAGCGCATCTGGAGCGACAGGGCCACTTTGCAGGTATGGCTCGATGTCGAAGCAGCACTGGCTCGTGCCCAGGCCGAGCTTGGTGTCATTCCCGCCGAGGCCGCGCAAATCATCGGGAAGAAGGCCGATGCCCGGCTCTTCGATCTGGAACGCCTGTCCCGGGACATCGCGTTTGCTCAACATCCGCTCGTTCCCGTCCTCTCCCAGTTCGAAGAACTGTGTGGCGACCCGGCAGCGGGCTATATCCATTGGGGGGCGACGACCCAGAACATCTTCGATACCGCCAGTTCACTGCAGATGCGTGAGACACACCACTTGTTGACGGGCCATCTGGATGCAGCCATCGCCGCACTTGGCAAGCTGGCGCAGGAACACCGGGCAACGGCGATGGCGGGCCGCACACACGGCCAGCATGCGTTGCCAATGACGTTCGGCTTCAAGCTTGCCGGCTGGATCGACGAACTGGACAGGGACCGCGACCGCCTGATGCTGCGCCTGGCCTCATCGTTCGTCGCTTGTATGGGCGGTGCGATAGGCACTTTCGCGGCGATGGGCATCAAAGGCCGGGCCGTGGAAGCCCGCATGGCTGAGCAACTCGGGTTACCGCCAGCCGGGCTGCCAAGCCGTTCGTCTTACGACCGCGTGTGCGACTACATTTCAGCGCTGGGACTGCTTGCGGGGACGGCGCAGAAAATCGCGCAAGACATCGTATTCATGCAGCGCACAGAAATCGGGGAGGTTGCGGAGGCGTTTCATATGGGCAAGGTAGGCAGCTCGACCATGGCGCAGAAACGCAATCCTTCCACCGCGCTGCTGCTGGTCAGTCTTGCGCGCATGATGCGGATGCGGGTGCCTGCGGCCCTTGAAGCCATGGTGCGCATGGACGAAGGCGACTCGTCGGCAACCAACGTGACCGACACCTTGCTTCCAGAAATCGCCATCATCTCGGCGTCTATTGCCGAAACCCTTGCCACACTGGCAAAGGGTCTCACCGTGAACACTGAGGCGATGCGGCACAATCTTGAATTATCGAACGGCCTGATCGCTTCAGAAGCCGTCATGATGCGGCTGACCAGGCTGATGGGACGCCACGAAGCACACAAGGTACTCTACGAAGCAGCGCAACGGTCCCAATCCGAAGGCGTTCCGTTTATAACAAGCATCAGTGAGCACCCGATGTTTGCAAAGCATGGGCTTCCTGAGGGCCTGGCCCAGGCACTTGTTGCGAGCAACTATGTGGGCGAATCGGCGGCAATCACGATTGAGACGGTCGAGCGCGTGACGCAACCTCGATAAGCGGTCAACCTAAAAGGGACACCTTGTGCTTAAAACTCTCTCCGTTGGCATCGTCGGTTACGGTTACGCCACCAAAACGTTTCATGCGCCTTTGATAGCAGGAGTCCCGGGGCTCAGGCTTGCTGCGATTTCAAGCAGCGATCCTTCCAAAGTGTATGCCGACTGGCCCGATGTGCAGGTCGAGGCAACTGCAGAGCGGCTTTTTGCGCGTCCGGACATTGACCTTGTGGTGATACCAACACCCAACGACACACATTTTTCGCTCGCTTGCGCGGGGCTGGCCGCAGGCAAGCATGTGGTGGTCGACAAACCCTTTACGGTAACGTTGGACGAAGCGCGGCAATTGCAGGCAAAAGCGCAAACCACTGGGCGCCTGCTCTCCGTCTTCCACAATCGGCGCTGGGATGCAGACTTCCTTACGGTGCGCCAGGTCATTGCTTCCGGTGAACTGGGGAAAATCGTTCATTTTGAGTCGCACTTTGATCGTTACCGGCCGGAAGTTCTTGGCCGCTGGCGCGAACAAGCTGATACGGGCGGCGGACTGTGGTACGACCTTGGAGCACATTTACTGGATCAGGCGTTGCAGCTATTCGGGCTTCCCGAATCGATTGCGCTTGACCTCGCACAGCAACGCAATGGTGCAAAGACTCCCGACTGGTTTCACGCCGTGTTGCGCTATGGCCAAAGCCGGATCATTCTGCATGGCAGCGCTCTAACGCTTGCCCCGGGGCCGCGCTTCACAGTGCATGGAAGCCTGGGCAGTTTCGTCAAGATGGGGCTTGATCCACAAGAGGATGCGCTAAAAGCCGGAAAGCGACCGCCCGCGCGGGACTGGGGGGTTGATCACTTGCCTGCCGCGGTTTCAGTTTGGCTTGACGGCGTTTGCACAAGGCGCGAAATAAACTGCGTTGCGGGTGACTACCCTGCCTACTACAGCGCAGTACGCGATGCCATCCATGGCAAGGGAGTCAACCCCGTCACGGCCAATGAGGCGATGCAGGTCATCGGTTTGATTGAGCTAGGACTGCGGAGTGCGCGAGAGGGTCGCACACTGCCCGTTTCTGCCATCGAATTCCAGGCGTAACAGCACGCGTTCGGCTAAATGATCAAGACCCGGCAAGCGCTTCGCCGGGGGTTTTGACGGGTTTGCGGGAAGCCTGCGCCGCCGGCTGGCCAGCAGGCGGCAGCACTGCAATGGATTGACCCGCTTTTCGGGTGACAGGAATCAGGCGTACGCCATAGGGGATTGAGGGGTCGGCCCATCGTGCATTGATGGCCTGATACAAATATTCGATCTGATCGGCCACGCTGCATCCGACCGTGTCAAAGAAGTTGGCGTGCTCGTTCGCCAGATCCGTACGCCCCAGCAACACCACGCTCAGCAGTGCGGGTATGCCAACGCCGGCTTCTTGCAGCAGTTCCCGGAATCTGGCGCCATCTTCGATGCCCCACGCCACCAACGCGGTGAAAGGTAGCTGCCCCGAGGCATCCAGACTGGCCTTGATCATCCCCACAAGCACCGCTTCGTAGTTCTCATCAGGCAGGTGCGGCACAGTGATCGCCTGAAGCTCAATTCCTGTCAGGGTGGTCTGCAGGTAGTCGAACCGCCGCCGTCCCATCTGGGTTGCCAGAAATGGGTGCGACGTCGTTGCATACGCAATGCGCGTATTGCCTTGCTGCTGCAAAAGCGTGATCGCCGCAGCCAGCGGCTCTCCCCATTCCATGCCGACCACCTCGACGTCAGCTCCAGCGAGGGCCGCGCCATCCACGGCCAACGCATCACATTTCTCTTTCAGCGCTGCGAGCAAATCAATCGTGATGGTTTTGTAGCTCGACTGAACCACGCAGGCGTCAAAGCGGGGCGAACCCTTCAAGATGGTCCGCGCGTGGGCGGGATCGGTGTAGGAAACTTCCAGTACGCGGTGGCCGTCAGCGGTAAAGCGGCGCTGCAGTCCTTCTATCAACACACGGCCGCGGGCAATGCTGATGGAACGGCGCAGCAGCAACACGGATCTGCCGGCCGATGGCTGGGCGCCCGGACTGGCACCGGTGGCTTCACCCTCCACGCGAAAATAGGTGCCACGGCCTACCTGCGATGCAATCAGTCCCCTGGCTTTCAAGCCCTGGAAGGCGCGCTGAATCACCATCTGGGAGACGGCAAACCGGCGCATCAAATCCCGAATGGTCGGAAGGCGATCCCCGGGCTGGGCAGTACGTGCCAACTCTTCGAGGTACTGTTCCAGATCAGATGCTGTATTGCTCATATACATACAATACAACACATTTCATGCAACCCTCAATTGCCCTGGCTATGCACCATGCATACCTTGAGCAATATGCGTCGGGCTCAACACAACATCCCTCAACCGCGGCCCACAAACGGCATCTTCGTGGCCATGATGGTCATGAACTGCACATTGGTCGACAGCGGCAGCGACGCCATGTGCACCACCGCATCGGCGACTTCCTTCGCATCCATCATCGGCTCAATGGCGATCTCGCCGTTGGCCTGGGGCACGCCCTTGGCCATGCGGGCCGCAAGCTCCGTCATGGCATTGCCGATGTCGATCTGGCCGCAGGCGATGTTGTACTTGCGCCCGTCCAGCGAGATCGACTTGGTCAGGCCCGTGATGGCGTGTTTGGTCGAGGTATAAGGCGCTGAGTTGGGCCGAGGCGCATGGGCGGAAATCGAGCCGTTGTTGATGATGCGGCCGCCCTGGGGCAACTGGTCTTTCATCAACTTGATGGCGGCCTGCGCACAGAGAAAGGAGCCGGTCAGGTTGATGTTGACCACATTGGTCCACTGCTCAAACGTGATGTCTTCGAGGTTGACGGGCGGCGCGCCCACACCGGCGTTGTTGAACAGCAAGTCCAGCCGGCCGAACTTTTCCTTGACCCTGGCGAATGCCGCCGCCACGGAGTCAGGCTGGCTCACGTCGGTCGGCAAAGCCAGTGCGCGGTCTGTGCCCGACTCTTTGGCAACCTCGTTGAGCGGTTCGGCGCGACGGCCCACCAGCGCCACGCTGTAGCCTTCACGCAGCAGGGCCAGGGCCACAGCCTTGCCAATTCCGGTGCCCGCGCCGGTGACGAGTGCGACTTTGCCGCTGGACTTGTTCTCGGAATTCATGGTGTGCCTTTTGTCTCTTTGAAGGGGGTTGTAAAGGTGTTCTGGTAAATCGATACCGCAACGAGCGCTACAGCCTTTAATTGTGCCCGAGGCTGACGGATTCCACAGGCCGCGCCCGACGAATGCGCGGCCCGCTTTTGTCAGGTACTTTAGGTTTCAACTATTTTTGAGATTGTTGGAAATAACCGACACCACGGCTTTTTTGCCGGTGCTACCTTTGCACCCATGACAGCCCGCACCCCCGCTTCCACCAGATCACCACCGCGAAAACTCTGGGACATCTCACCGTCGGTGGATGAAAACGCCCCGGTGTTCCCCGGCGACACGGCCTATTCGCAGCAGTTGCATTTTTCACTGGCGCCGGACTGCCCGGTCAACGTCAACAGCATCACACTATCGCCCCACACCGGCGCGCATGCCGATGCGCCGCTGCACTATGCCAACGGTGAAACAAGCGTCGGCGAACTCGACCTCGCGCCCTACCTCGGGCCGTGCCGCGTGATCCACTGCATGGACTGCGGCCCGCTGGTGCAGCCGGAACACATCGCCCATGCGCTGGAAAACCTGCCGCCCCGCGTGTTGCTGCGTACCTCAGCGGCAGCCAGTCAGTCATGGGGGTCATTTACGGCCATAGCCCCCGCCACGCTTGCGCTGCTAGCTACCAAAAACATAGCACTTATCGGCATTGACACGCCCAGCGTGGACCCCGCCACCAGCCAGGATTTGCCCAGCCACCACCAGTTGCTGGCGCACGGCCTGCGCGTGCTCGAAAACCTGGTACTCGACGACGTGGCCGAAGGCGACTACGAACTCATTGCCCTGCCGCTCAAACTCACCCGGGCCGACGCCTCACCCGTTCGCGCAGTCCTGCGTGAACTTCCATGAAGACCACTCCATGACCACTCTGCAAGACTGCCGCGCCCTCGATGCGCAAGACCCGCTGCGCACGCTGCGCCAGCAATTCACCTTGCCCGAAGATGTGATCTACCTCGACGGCAATTCGCTGGGCGTGCTGCCCAAAACAGCCGCCGCTCGCGTCGCTGAAGCCGTGACGGCCGAATGGGGCCAGGGCCTGATCCGCTCCTGGAACAATGCCGGCTGGTTTGAGCTGCCGCAACGCCTGGGCAACAAGATTGCCCGGCTGATAGGTGCTGCCCCCGGCGAAGTAGTGGCCACCGACAGCACGTCCATCAACCTCTACAAGGTGCTGAGCGCTGCACTGCACATCGCGGCCCAGGACGCGCCCACGCGCAAGGTCATCGTCAGCGAGCGCAGCAACTTCCCGACCGACCTCTACATCGCAGAAGCCCTGTGCCGTGAACGTGGCTTTCGGCTGCGACTGGTCGAGCCCGAAGAGCTTGCCGCCGCGCTCACCAGCGAAGTGGCCGTGCTGATGCTGACCCACGTGAACTACCGCACCGGCGCCATGCACGACATGGCCGCCGTAACCGCCGCAGCGCATGCAGCAGGCGTACTCACCGTCTGGGACCTGGCGCACAGCGCGGGCGCCGTGCCGGTAGACCTGAATGCGGCGAAAGCCGATTTCTCGATTGGCTGCGGCTACAAGTACCTCAACGGTGGCCCCGGCGCGCCGGCCTTTGTCTGGGTCAACCCCAAACATGCAGACCGCTTCTGGCAGCCGCTGGCCGGCTGGTGGGGCCATGCAGCACCTTTTGAATTCACTCCGGACTACCGGCCTGCCGCAGGCATCTCACGTTACCTCTGCGGCACCCAGCCCATCCTGAGCATGACCGCGCTGGAGTGCGGACTGGACACTGTGCTGGCCGCCGAGACGTTCGGTGGCATGCAGGCCCTGCGCAAAAAATCGCTGGCACTGACCGACCTGTTTATTCAACTCGTGGAAGAACGCTGCGCCGGCCACGGCCTGGGCCTGGCCACACCGCGCGAACATGCCCAGCGTGGCTCGCAGGTCTGTCTGACCAAAACCCAAGGCGCCTACGCCATCGTGCAGGCGCTGATCGCACGCGGCGTCATCGGCGACTTCCGCGCCGGAGACGGCGGCGCCGGCAAGCACCTCGACATCCTCCGCTTCGGCTTCACGCCGCTCTACATCGGTTTTGAAGACGTGTGGAATGCCGTCGAGCATCTGAAGCAGGTGCTGGCAACCGCCGAGTGGCAAAAGGCCGAATTCAACCAGAAGCACGCGGTCACCTGATGAACAACCACAACAACGACAACAAACCCCAAGCGCCCGCAGACATCGTACGGGACGAAAAAGCGCAGCTCGACTTCAGTCAGTCGATGAGCTATGGCGACTACCTGCAGCTCGACGCGATCCTCAGCGCACAAAAACCGCTCTCGCCCGACCACAACGAAATGCTGTTCATCATCCAGCACCAGACCAGTGAACTCTGGATGAAGCTGATGCTGCACGAGCTGCGCGCGGCAATTGCCAACGTCGCGAAAGACGAACTGGGCGCCGCTTTCAAGATGCTGGCCCGCGTGAGCAAGATCATGGAGCAGCTGGTACACGCCTGGGACGTGCTGGCCACCATGACGCCGCCCGAGTACAGCGCGATACGCCCTTACCTGGCCAACTCCAGCGGCTTTCAAAGCGCGCAATACCGCTGCATCGAATTCGCACTCGGCAACAAGAACGCCGCCATGCTCAAGCCGCATGCGCACCGGCCCGACCTGCTCGCGCAGGTACAAGCCGCGTATGAGGCCCCGTCACTCTACGACGAAGCCCTGCGCCTGCTGGCCCGCCGCGGCCTGGCCGTACCGGCCAGCCACACGCAGCGCGACTGGACGCAAGGCTATGTCGAAAGCGATGAGGTTGAGCAGGCCTGGCTCGTGGTGTATCGCGATCCGAAGAAATACTGGGACCTCTACCAGCTCGGCGAAGAACTCACCGACCTGGAAGACGCTTTCCGGCTCTGGCGCTTCCGGCATGTGACCACGGTGGAACGCGTGATCGGGTTCAAGCGCGGCACGGGTGGGACCGGCGGCGTCAGCTACCTGCGCAAGATGCTGGATGTGGTTTTATTTCCTGAGATCTGGAAACTACGCACTGACTTATAGGCGCCCCCGGGGTGCAGACGGTGAATCCCGGGGGCTTTGGTGATCAGCAAGCGCCGCTGTCCTGGAAATACCCCGGGTCGATCTGGTATGCCTCTGGACTTCCTTCCCCGACAAACGCCCCGAGCTGGCGAGGATTTCCGCCTGTTCACACCGCAAGCTGTTGAGTGCGGCCATGGGGCCCATGCCGAAGTTTTCCGCAAACTTGCGCTGAAAAGTGCGCCGGGACATATTGCACATATCCGCCATCTCGTCGACGGACCATTCGTGATCAAGCCGGGCCTGCAACAACTCGATCAACTGGCGAAATGGTGCAACGGCCCGATCCTGAATCCTCAGGGCCTGGCTGTACTGGCGCTGATCGCCGTCCCTGCGTAAATAGACAAGCAGCCGCCGCGCAACGCGCTGCGAGATGTCGGCGCCATGGTCGCGCTCGATAAGGGCCAGCGCGAGGTCGATACCGGCGGTAACACCCGCCGTGGTCCAGTACTTGCCGCTTTCGCAGTAGATCTTGTCGTCGTTAACCCTGAGGTCCGGAAAGTCCCGCTGCAATCTCTCGGCGGATCGCCAGTGGGTGGTGACCTCCCGGCCACTCAACAGCCCGGTGGCGGCGAGCAGGAAGGCCCCCGTGCAAACGCTGCAGGTTCTACGTGTGGCCTGGTCTCTTTCCCGCAGCCAGTTGACCAATTGAAGATCGGCACATGCCGCATGGATACCGCCACCGCCCGGTACCACCAGCGCATCGATCGGCAATGCCGCGGCAGCCCCCAGATCGTGGTTCACATGGATTTTCAGTGCACCATCGGCGCTCGTTACAACGTCCTTCTGTGCCATGGTGATCAGGCAATACGCCGGAACGCCCACCTCTTCATTTGCCGTGGCAAATGCCTGCCACGGCCCGGCGAGGTCAATGGGCTGGAAGCCGTCGAACAAGAGAAATGCCACCCATTTTGGCGCACATTCGCCCGCTTTTGGCACTGTCCCTGCGGCACCTGGCCTTACCGTCAGCGTATTAAGGAGGGTGTTCATGAAAGTTAATATTATTCTCTTCAATGCACTGACACAACTTGATTTGACAGGGCCTTTTGAAGTACTGGCACGTGTGCCGGGGGTGCATGTCGAGCTCGTAGGGAAGTCACTGGAGCCAGTCCGCTCGGACCGCGGCCTCACGCTGACACCCACCACGACCATCGCAAACGCACCGCCCTGCGACCTGCTGGTGGTGCCGGGGGGACCTGGAACCGACGACGCCATACTGGATGCCGAGTGGGTCAATTTCACCCGCAGGCAAGCAAAGTCAGCGAAGTACATCTTCGGCATCTGTACGGGTTCGCTGCTGCTCGGCGCCGCGGGCCTTCTCAAGGGCAGGCGAAGCACCTGCCACTGGCAGGCCATCGATTTTCTGCCGGCGTTCGGTGCCATCGTCACCAGAGAGCGCATGTGTGTGGACGGAAATATCTTCACTGCGGGCGGCGTGACATCCGGCATCGACATGGCCTTGAAGGTCGTCGCAATGCTGAAGGGAGACGAAACAGCCAAGCAAATCCAGCTCCAGATCGAATACGACCCCAAGCCGCCCTTTCCAGGTGGTACGCCCTTTACATCGGAGCCGGCCATCATCGAGAAATGCCTGGCAGCGACGCAGGCGCGGCGAGCCCTGCGGGCCTCGGCCGTCGGCTATGCGGCCCTTCGCATGCCAGTCTGAAAAGTACCGGTAACCCTGGAGAAACTTATGAGCAAGAAACTGTTTTCACTGGTTTTTTGGGCCTTGCTGACATGCGGCATGGGCGCGCAGGCGCAAGGTGTTTACCCCTCGAAACCGGTGACATTGATTGTTCCCTACCCCGCAGGAGGTCCTATGGACAAGCTCGCGCGGGAGCTTGCCTTACCGCTGGAAAAGCAGTTAGGGCAATCCATCATCATCCAGAACCTGTCAGGCGCCGGCGGAAACCTGGGCAGTACCATCGCCTTGCGTGCGACTGCCGACGGCTATACCCTGCTGTTGAACCATATCGGGATGGCGACAGCCCCTGCGCTATACCGCCGCCTCGGTTTCAACCCGGAAACAGACTTCGAACCTTTGGGCATCATGGCTGAATCGCCACTGATGCTGGTGACGCGCCCACAGATAGCTACGGGCTCAGCGGTTGAGCTGGTGCGGTGGATAGCCACGCAACCACAGGTCAAGCTTGCCAACGGCGGCATTGGGTCGGCGTCGCATCTGTGCGGCCTTCTCCTCCAGTCTTCGCTGGGCATCGGCATGACCACCGTTCCCTATCGCGGGACCGCTCCGGCGTTGGCGGATTTACTGGGAGGCCATGTAGACCTGATGTGCGATTTGACAGCCAACGTGCTCCCTCATGTATTTAGCGGAAAAACCAGGCCCGTCGGCGTGACATCAGCCAGGCCGCTCAACGTTCCTGGCGCCTCGGCGATCCCGACGCTCGAGAAATTCGGGATTCCCTCCATCCGGCTTGGCGTCTGGTACGGCTTGTATGCACCGAAGAACACGCCTCAGGCGGTACAAACCAGGATCAACGCTGCATTGCTGGGCGCAATCCAGACGGACGCATTCAAACGGGCACAACTCGCTTCGGGGATCGAGGTGGTTCGAGACGCGCGCAACACACCCGCGGGCCATCGCGAATATTTGCGCAGCGAAATTGCACGCTGGACGCCGGTGATCAAGGCTGCGGGGGCCTACGCGGACTAGGGCTGGCCGGAAACGTAATCCATAAATCCCGATTGTTTTTCCGATCATCAGGGAGCGCCTGCTTGTCGTTCCATACAACCGAGACAAATCCAACACATTCATCGCCACATCCCGCCCCCACCGCACCCCATCGGCGTGGAACACCTGCCCGTTGCGCAGCGCCCTCGCCTGCACACGCGCATTGCGCTGCCAGCGGTTGAGCGCATAACGCTGCAGCACGGTGGATACATCGAGCGCCGGGTTCAGCGACTGGGCCGGGGTGTGGCCGAGTTCTGCGGCGTCTTCGATCGCCATGCCCGTGCCTTGCGCCAGGTAGGGCCTCATCGGGGGGGCGGCATCGCGCAGCAGGGTCACGCGGCCCACGGCATGCCAGTGGGCGGCCTATCAGGTCGCGCATCACCGTGCCGGCAAAGGCGTAGACCACCACCGGCGGCGTCAGCTACCTGCGCAAGATGCTGGATGTGGTGGTGTTTCCGGAGATATGGAAGCTACGAACAGATCTGCAAGAATTTATAAAAAAATAGCCGAAACCCTTACAAATACAGCGCAAACCGCTATCACTTCTATAGCAATTCGACTAAGTTGCTATCCCTCCCCAATTCCTCAATTTGCCATAGCGGGCCACCATGCCACACGTTATCGGGGCTGACGATATCTTGGCGAAAAAAGGACAAATGCAAAGGTAGGCCCCCTACCCAACCTGGATGCGAGCCAAGCTTGAGCAGAATCCTGCGTTGTTGTATCAGCCAAAATCGTCAGCGATACTTCGATTGTCCGGCTCCATTCTTGACTCCGCTTCACGGGCCACCCCTTCAATCAGCATATATTGCTCGCCTGCTGTTCACCAACCACTCATCTGATATGAATTTTTCGACCCTGTCCAAGACCAAAAAGACCTTATCAGCGCTTGCAGTGATTGTGTTTGCGCTCGGGATTTTCTTTGCAAAAAATGATTTTGAATATTTCAAATACTACGTCTACGACTTTACGCACGAAAGCGATAGGTATGCCGCGTTAGCGGATACAACAGGTAATACAACGGGAGACACGGCGGCAAAGGCTGTCGCCGAGTCAAAGACACTCGCCATCTTTACCGGTGATACCGGTCATATCACCAAGGGAAAACTCCTGGATGCAAGCTACAAAAAAGAGTACGACCAACTTCCTGAAAAACTCTACGCACTCAGTTTTGGTGAAACCATTTATTGCGCTACCTGCAAAGACGGCAAAGGCGAAAAGCAACGCGGGTACTCCGTGATTGAAGCAAATACGCCGCAGGATCTGGAAAAGTATCAACCGAAGGTCGGCCAGGAAAACTGGAAAGCTTATTTAAAGCTCGCGATGAAAGGTGCCGTCGAATACCCCACCCTGCTGCCCGCCCTGCTTAACGACAACTACCTGATTTCAGCAGAAGGCTTCAGCAGAAAATACGGCAGCGACTTCGATGCGTTTTATCTCAAGGAATTGCCGTATGGCGTCAAGGAAAAGCTTCTCGATTTCTATTCATCCGATGAAGGAGCGGCCTATCGGTTCGTGAATTCCGGAAATCTCAAATACTCAAGCCTGTTAAGGGAAGGCGATTTCAGCGGCCAGGACAAGAAAGAAATCGCCATTCTGCTCAAGGACACGCGGGAAGGACTGAACGATGCCTACCTCCTCCTGGTGCTCCTCAGAAAGAACGACCCCTCCCTTCATCCGGAGTACTACATCGCATTTAACGAAGTTTTCCCAGGCAAGGTCATCATCGAAACTGTTTATAAAGACCCGGAAGAGCGGTGGGATCACAAGATTTTTATGAACACCGAAGAGAAAGTGGAAACCAGGTACAACAGCTTGAGAATTCTCCGGCCCGAACAGAGGGACACTGTGCTGGTTTACGATGAAAAATTCGACAGGATGAGGAAGTACATACAAGTTCCAAAGTCCGAGAAAAACAAAATCCCGTGAATAAATAGCGACCGCATCCACAAGCGTCCCCAAAACTTCACCCGGGCGTGACCGCGGTCCCACGAGGTTTTTCCCAGTCCGGGCGGAATTCCTTGCCGTCATGAAGCCCGGACCACAAATTGACGCACTGCCCGCGATGAAAGCGCGTATCAACCGTGCAAGGCCTGCGCAAACAGCCGTCGTTCTATGGGCTCAATGCCCATCAAGGTAGGTTGGGCTTGCCCCGTATAGCCAGGGCATATCCAGCAGCTTCTCACCCAACAGACGCATTGCGGTATCCCTGCCCCACCGCGACACCCCATTGGCGTGGAATATCTGCCCATTGCGCAAGGCCCTCGCCTGCACGCGCGCATTGCGCTGCCAACGGTTGAGCGCATAACGTTGCAGCATGGTGGGCACGTCGAACGCCGGGTCCAGCGCCTGAGCCAAGGCATGGCCCAGTTCGGCAGCGTCTTCAATCGCCATGCCCGCTCCTTGTGCCAGATACGGCCGCATCGGGTGGGCGGCATCGCCCAACAAGGCCACGCGGCCTACAGCGTGCTGGTGGGCACCCCGCATCGGCGCGCGGTCATGCAGCACCCACAAGCGCCAGCCCCCGATGGCATCCAGTACCTCGCGCAGCGCGGCACAGCAGCCGGCCGTCGCCGCGCCCAGATCGGAGGTGTTGGCACTGTGGTCCCAGAGGTCGGCTTCGGCTGCGGCTTCACCCTGCACGATGGCCACCACATTGAGCCATTCACCGCCGCGCACCGGGTACTGCACCACGTGCATGCGCGGCCCCAGCCAGACCGTGATCTGCCGGCTCCTGAGCAATTCAGGTAGATCGGATTGCCGCACCAAGGCGCGGTAAGCCAGGTGGCCGGTGCGGCGTGGCAGACCGTCACCCAGCAGTTCCTGGCGCACTGTGCTCCAGATGCCGTCAGCACCTATGAGGGCGTCACCTTCAATGCCAGGGCCGTCGTCGGCCTGCACCGTGACGGCTTGCGCGGTCTGGCTGAAGGACTGCAGAGGCCGGCTCAGGTGCAGCCTTACGTCGGCATGCTGCTGCACGGCCTGCAGCAGCATGCCGTGAAGGTCTGCGCGATGAATGGAGAGATAAGGCGCGCCATACCGCTGGACCATTGCCGCACCCAGGCCCAATTCACCCAGTTGCTTTCCGGACATCGCACTGCGTATCTGCAAGCGTTCCGGAAAGGCGGCCACGGCCTGCAGTGCATCAACCAATCCCCAGCTGTGCAGTACCTTGACCACATTCGGACCAAGCTGAATGCCCGCGCCGACTTCGCTGAAGACGCTGGCGCGTTCAAACAGACGAACATCACAGCCGGCTCGCGTTGCAGCCAACGCAGCCGCCAGTCCGCCAATACCTCCACCCGCCACAAGAATCTGAACACTTCCCATACCCCGGATTGTGCCGTGGGATAAGGCAAATACGACAAATGACGCCCCGCCTACTCCGTTTAAAGGATGCAGACAAATCCTTACAGACTTATTCTGCAATGGCTCGAAGAGCATTGCGCATCATTTTTAAGAAAAAAAAGGGGGAGCCAATGAACACACATGCATGCCAGAAATGGATCGCCATTTTTTGCGCCCTGATACTCACGGGCTGCGCCAGCCCAATGGTGCGCTGGAACCAGTCATCACCCACCACGCCAGGCATGCCTGGTGCGCTGGAATATGCGGACAAGGCGCGCGACGCGTATCGCTCCGCCGTCGCGGATCAGATGGACCGCGAAACTTCGCTGGCCAGCGGCCTGGTCGTGACAGGCGCGCTGGTGGCGGCGCTGGCAGCCGGCGGCGCACACCGCAACGCCATACTGGGAGTGTCCCTGGCAGGCGGCACGGCCTATACCCTGGGCAACATGAACCTGCGGCGCCCTACGGTCATGATCTATCTCGCCGGTGTAGATGCGCTGAACTGCGCAAGACGTGCGGTGCTCCATTTCAATATCAGTTCGGAAGAGCTTCGGGACCTCGGCAGGCAGTTGTCCCAACTGGAAAGCTCAAGACGCAGGCTGGGCATGGCGGTGGCCAAAGCACAGTCCGTGACTGCCGTATCGTCCCCCAGCGACCCGCAAATGCCGGCGCTCACCGTTGCCCTCGCGGCGGCGACGCAGGTACAAGCCTCTGCCGACAGTGCCCTGAAATCCGGCAGGAAATACACGGAGTCAGCCAACCGGGCCGCCGGCGAGTTGATCGCCACCGTCAACCTGATTGACGCGGCGGTAGTTCGATCACTGGTCGAGTCCACACCCGCCCTCAACAATGTTCCCTCGGCGATTTCCGGTCTTGCCGGTATGGCCGGGCAATTTGCACCAGGGGCCGGCGTCGACGCCGGCCTGAGTGACGCGCTGCAAAAGTCAAAAACCATGAGCACAAACCCGACGGTTCAGCGCAAGCGATCCAACGTCCCTCCCGAAACTATTGAGGAACTAATTCTTGCAGCATCTGAAACCCTCCTTCTGACGCAAGATGTGAATGACCGGTTGACTGGAAGGGTGGTCACCTGGCCAGAGGACGCCTTCAAGGACTGCGGCGTGGCACAGGTGATCACTGCACTGGCCACCTCGCCCGCCTCGCTAAGCAACCTGGTAGCAGGCACAGATGACCGGCGCAGCATCGAAATTTCCGGTGGTGTCAAACCCTACTTCGCAGAACTGGAGGGCGTTCCGATTGACGGCATCACACTCAAGCCGCCTATCCGTTTTGATACGCGGGCGGAACTGAGCATTACCGGGAGCAAGGTCACCAAAACCTATGCGTTGTCGATACGGATCACCGACAGTTCGCCCACAGCACGTGTCGTCAATGTGCCGGTGACCATCACCGCCGCAAATACGACACCGGTGCAGTTCCGCGGGTCCTCACTGCCAGGCACACAAGCCCAAAGGTCGCGAGATACGCGTACCGCCGACGCGGCGCTGGCAGCCATCAGCCGGTTGAAGGAGTTTTATTCTGGCGGCAGGAAGTTTGTGTTTCCCCCTTCTACGCCGCCCAGCCGGATTGACACCAAAACACTGGAGGTGACGGTGACATGCCCCTCAGGCAATGCTGGCAAATATTCGCAGGCCGTCCTGTCACAGGCGCTGCTCTTTGCAGCGGGAATCACCAGCAAGCCGTCCGAACGGGACTGGAGTTTGCGCCTGAAGTCCACAGACGATTGCCTGGCGGAGTGATGGCGGTTCGCCCTCACTGAGGGATTTGCGACGCTACTTCCAAACCTGAGGCCCCGCGCCAAGAGAAAGCTCAGCCATGAACAAAGAAGGTCTTTCCACCAACCGGCCTTGCCATCCCTTTGCGCCCTGTCTGGCCACAGAAGGCAAGACATTTGTGATCCGCTACTACTCCCGCACCACGAGCGATCCTCAAAAGCGGATCACGCCCGCGGAGGCGAACGCTCTGGCGCAAAGCGGGCTGGATATCGTGACGGTCTACCAGGATCGGGCCACAGCACTCACCGATTTTGGCCAGGCCCGTGGAAAGCTTGACGGGCAGTCTGCACACGACTATGCGACGCGGCTAAGGCAACCCCCAGGCAGCGCCATCTATTTTGCGGTGGACATGGACGTTAACCCGGAGCAAATCAATGACGAGATCCTTCCTTATTTCGAGGGTGTCAAAGAGGGTATGGACCAGGAGGCGGGCGGCCTGTCACCCTTTGTCATCGGTGTGTACGGTTCAGGCCTGACCTGCCAACTCGTGCGTGAAAACCACGCGCTGGCCCAGTATGCGTGGCTGGCGGGAGCCACTGCCTGGACCGGCTCGGGCAATTACGACACCTGGAACATCCGCCAGCACGCCAATCACAACCATCAGCAACTCTGCGGCCTGCAGCATCACTGGGAACGCTGTGAAGCCCACGGCAACTTTGGCCAGTTTCGGCCTGTGCCCTGACACCCGATCATTGCAGCGCGGGCCGCAAGGCCCTCAAGCCAGCAATTGGCGCAGCACAAAAGGCAAAATGCCGCCATTGCGGTAGTAATCCACCTCAATCGGTGTATCCACACGCAGGATGACGGTGACTTCTTCGCGCGAGCCGTCGGCGCGCGTGATCACCAGCCTGGCTTCGCTTTGCGGTTTGAGTTCGGGGTGCGGAATCACGTCAATGACTTCATTGCCGGTGAGCTTCAAGGTCTGCCACGATTCGCCCGGCTTGAACTGCAGAGGCAGCACACCCATGCCGACCAGGTTGCTGCGGTGGATGCGCTCAAAGCTGCGCGCCACCACGGCCTTGATGCCCAGCAGTTGCGTGCCCTTGGCGGCCCAGTCACGTGATGAGCCCGTGCCGTATTCCTCACCCGCAAAGATCACGGTGGGCGTACCTTGCTCCATGTATTTCATGGCGGCGTCGTAGATGAACATCTTCGCGTTGCCGGGCTGGAACAGCGTGACGCCGCCCTCCTCGCGCGAGCCTTCCGCATCGGGCGGGATCATCAGGTTTTTGATGCGCACATTGGCAAAGGTGCCGCGCATCATCACGTCGTGGTTGCCGCGGCGCGCGCCGTAGCTGTTGAAGTCGGCTTTTTGCACGCCGTTTTCCTGCAGCCACAGGCCCGCGGGGGAGCTGGCCTTGATCGAGCCGGCCGGCGAGATGTGGTCGGTGGTGATGGAGTCGGCAAACAGCGCCATGATGCGCGCACCCTTGACGGACACGCTGCCCGCCTCGCCCGCTTTCATGGTGAAGTC
Source organism: Polaromonas sp. P3_B4 (assembly GCF_056402835.1). Classification (NCBI taxonomy): domain Bacteria; kingdom Pseudomonadati; phylum Pseudomonadota; class Betaproteobacteria; order Burkholderiales; family Comamonadaceae; genus Polaromonas; species Polaromonas sp. P3_B4. The sequence goes on along the minus strand of NZ_JBFUGQ010000001.1, from coordinate 354,635 downwards.
TTTGAAGAAAGGCGGCTCGGCGATGTAGGTGCTGGCGGGCCAGGTGTATGACGTGCCTTTGACTCCCTTGATGTTTTCCCAGAGCTTGCCCGGCTCGGTCTTGACCTTGGCGTAATTGGCGCGAAAAGCTTTGCCGTTCATCGCGTACTTCATGAGCTTGTAGATTTCGTCGCTGGTCGGCCAGATGTCGCCCAGGTAGACGTCCTTGCCGCCCTTGCCTTTGCCGACGGGTTCGGTCATCAGGTCGCGCATCACCGTGCCGGCAATGGCGTAGGCCACCACCAGCGGCGGGCTGGCCAGAAAGTTGGCCTTGAGGTTGGGGTGGATGCGAGCCTCGAAGTTGCGGTTGCCCGACAGCACGGCCGCGCAGACCAGGTCGCTCTTGCTGATGGCCTCATTGAGTTCGGGCGTCAGGTCGCCGGCATTGCCGATGCAGGTGGTGCAACCGTAGCCGGCCAGTGCGAAGCCGAGCTTCTCCAGGTAAGGCAGCAGGCCGGTCTCGGTGAGGTACTCGGTCACGATGCGTGAGCCTGGCGCGAGCGAGGTCTTGATATGCGGCTGGACCTTCAGGCCCGCCTCCACCGCCTTCTTGGCCAGCAGGCCCGCGGCCAGCAGCACACTGGGATTGGAGGTATTGGTGCAGCTGGTGATGGCGGCGATCAGCACATCGCCATTCCCCACCGTAATGCCGGGGGCTGAATGAACCACCTCGGTCTGCGCCTTGGCGGGCGCGTCCGTGGTGTTGCTGGCGCGTGCGTGCGCCAGTGTGGGGCGGTTGCCTTCCATCTCCATCACGGGGCGTGCGGCACCGGCCGGTGTGGGCGGTGCGGCCGGCAAGGTGTCTTGCCGGCCTTCATCGGTGCGACGCACCAGGTGGCGGGTGTTGAGCATGCCGGCGGGCTGGTTAAAACCATTCTCGGCAATCGATTTGCTGAAGAGCGACTTGAACTGGCTTGCGACGTTGCCGAGCTCGATGCGATCTTGCGGGCGCTTGGGGCCGGCCAGACTGGGCGTGACGTCGCCCAGGTCGAGTTTGACCACGTGCGAATAATCAATCTCGCCGGCCTTGGCCACGCCGAAGAGGCCCTGCGCCTTGAAGTAGGCCTCGAAGGCTTCGATCTCTTCTTTGGTGCGGCCCGTGCCCTTGAAGTAGTCAATGGTTTTTTCGTCGACCGGGAAGAAGCCCATGGTGGCGCCGTATTCGGGCGCCATGTTGCCGATGGTGGCGCGGTCCGGCAGGGCCAGCGTGCGCGTGCCTTCGCCGAAAAATTCGACAAACTTGCCGACGACTTTTTCTTTGCGCAACTGCTCGGTCACCCGCAGCACCAGGTCGGTGGCTGTGACGCCTTCACGCAGGCGGCCGGTCAGCTCAAAGCCCACCACGTCGGGCGTGAGGAAGTAGACCGGCTGGCCCAGCATGGCAGCCTCGGCCTCGATGCCGCCGCAGCCCCAGGCCACCACGCCGATGCCGTTGATCATGGTGGTGTGGCTGTCGGTGCCCACCAGCGAGTCGGGGTAGTACACGCCGTCCCTGCTTTTGTGCACGCCGCGCGAGAGGTATTCGAGGTTGACCTGGTGCACGATGCCGAAGCCCGGCGGTACCACGCCAAAGGTGTCAAAAGCCTGCATGCCCCATTTCATGAACTCGTAGCGCTCACGGTTGCGCTGGAACTCCAGCTTCATGTTGAGGTCCAGCGAATTTTTCTTGCCGTAGTAGTCGACCATGATGGAGTGGTCGACCACCAGGTCGACCGGTACCAGCGGCTCGATGGCTTTTGGGTTCTTGCCCAGCTTCAGCGCCACGCTGCGCATGGCGGCCAGGTCGGCCAAAAGCGGCACACCGGTGAAATCCTGCAGCACCACGCGCGAGACAACAAACGGGATTTCTTCGGTGCGCTCGGCCTGGGGCAGCCAGTGGGCCAGTTGCGCCACGTGTTCGGCCGTGACCTTTTTGCCGTCGCAATTGCGCAGCACCGACTCAAGCACGATGCGCATGGACACCGGCAGGCGGGAAACTTTGGGAAATTGTTTGGCGAGTTCCGGCAAGGAGTAGAACTTGCCGGTTTTGCCGGAGGCGGTCTTGAAGCTTTTGAGCGTGGAGGAAAAAGCGTGGGGAGGCGGTTTGGCCATGGCGGACTCCTTTTTATTGACGGCAGCCCCCATTCTGGCAGGCACTGCGACCCCGTGGGAGTCCGGCGCCGCATACCCTGCCCCTCTACCGAGTCTTGTGCGTTCTCACCAGGCCGGCTGCGGCGCTGCGCGGCGCAAGCCGAAGTACTGCAGTTCGGCCAGCAGCGCCACCGTCAGCGCCTGCATCACCACATAGGCCACGCCCAGCATGGAGGGCGACACACGACCGCTGGCCAGCATCAGCACGCAGGCCAGCGCCCAGCCGATATTGCCCGCCACCAGCGCCCAGATAACGCCGCGCGGCAAAGGATTACGCGTTGAAACAAACGCAACGACTGCCGCATAGACCAGCAGGAACTCGCCGGTGTAGGCAATCAGGCCCTCGGGCAGGTTCAGCAGGCGGGCCATCGCGGCTGGAAAGGTGACTTGCAATACACCGCAAGCGATGCACGACAGCGCATCCACACGCAGCACATTGCGCAGGAAGTTGGGAGAGGAAAGGATGGAACTCGAAGACATGGCAAAACTCCTGAAAGTAGCAGCCGGTGATATTGATCAGCGCTCCGGGCCGCCGGTCGGTGCGCATGGAGGTCATCATTCCTGCGCTGCAGCAGCCCGTCGATAACCTGGCAGGTAATGGAAACCTGCTCACATAGCTTTACGATGAGGACCATGACCGCCAGCACCCACCACCCCAGCCACCCCGCGCAGCGCAGTGCGCCACAACCCTTTGGCGACCACCTGCGCCACTGGCGCCAGCACCGGCGCCTGAGCCAGCTGGACCTGGCCCAGGAAGCAGAGATATCCACCCGGCATCTGAGTTTTGTGGAAACCGGCCGCTCGATGCCCAGCCGGGAAATGGTGCTACGCCTCGCGGAGCGGCTGGCCATCCCGTTGCGCGAGCGCAATGCGCTGCTGGTGGCGGCCGGCTATGCGCCCATGTACCGCGAGCGGCCGCTAAACGACCCGGCGCTGGCTTCGGCCCGCCAGGCGGTGGAGCTGCTGCTCAAAAGCCATGAGCCCTACCCGGCCCTGGCGCTGGACCGCCACTGGAACATCGTGGCCACCAACCGCATGGTGCCGCATTTGATGGCGGGCGCCGATGCGTCGCTGCTGGAGGCGCCCATCAACGTGCTGCGCCTGAGCCTGCACCCCAAGGGCCTGGCGCCGCGCATCGCCAACCTGCTGCAGTGGCGCGACCATTTGTTTGAACGCCTGCGCCAGCAGATCACGGCGACGGCCGACCCGGCGCTGGTGGCGTTGCTGGAAGAGCTGAAGGCCTACCCCGTGCCGGAAGAGGCCAAGGGCCCCAATCTGGAGGGCGAGCACCCGGGCGTGGTGATGCCATTCAAATTCAACACGCCTTCAGGGGTGCTGAGCTTTATCAGCACCACCACTATCTTCGGCTCGCCGGTGGATGTGACGCTGCAGGAGCTGGCGATGGAAACGTTTTTCCCGGCGGACGATTTCACGCGCCAGGCGCTGCACGCGCTGGCGGCGCAGGGCTAGATGCTTAAAGCTCAACAATCGTTTTAAAGCCGCCAAAAATCATCCGCTTCCCATCGAAGGGCAGATTCTTCGGATCCATCATGGCCTCCAGGCGCGGGTCGGACATGACCTTTTTGTTGACGCTGTCGCGCTGCTTGCGTGACTTGTAGGTGATCCACGAGAACACCACCACCTCGCCGGCCTTGAGCTTCACGCTTTGCGGAAAGGACGTGACCTTGCCCGGTTTCACGTCGTCGGCGATGCACTCGGTGTATTCGATCGCGCCGTACTCCTTCCAGATCTTGCCGGCCTTGCGGGACAGCTTGCGGTAGTCCTCCACTTTCTTGGCGGGAACGGCAACGATGAATCCATCTACGTAACGGGCCATGGGAAATCTCCTTGGGTAAGCAGCTGTCACCTGAAACGCTGCAACAACCGATCAAGTTGCCGGCGTGCAAGTGCACAACCATTAATTTGTGTACACCGTACACAATATACCCAAAGACCTGTGTAAGACGCCTTAAAGATTCGTAACAAGGCATGTACTGGTCGAGCCATGCCGCTTTGCGCGGGGCGTGCCGGGTAAACGTCCGCCTCCAGCTGGGTTCATCGCACCCGTAGAAGTAGGAAAAATGCTATTAATTTAATAGCTGCTTGCGCCCGTTCTTATTGGGCTACGGCCACTATTTTCTTAAATTCCGGAAACCGGCACCCAGGCCGGTTTATTCGAACACGTGGGCCTGGCCAGCCACCGTGATGCGGACCATGGCGCCCGGCGCCGGGGCATGCAGGCCGGAGCTGCGCACCAGCAGCGGTACGTCCCACGCAGCAAGCTCCGTCGCCGCGGGTGTTTCTTCTGCCGTGCCCAGTCCAGCGCCGCGCACCAGGCGCACCGACAGCACGCAGACCGGACCGCCAAAATCGGTGTCGATAACCGCGCCGTAGCACGCAGCGGCATCCGCACTGTGCGCGGCCGCCTGCGCCGGGACTTCAGCCACCTGCAGTTGCTCTGGCCGCAGCATGATCTGCGCCGCACCGCTGCGCTGGCCGTTGTTGACCGCGACTCGCCCCAGCGCGCAGTCAGCCCAGCCGCCCGCCAGCTGCGCCGGCAGCACGATGGCTTCGCCCAGGAAGCCGGCCACCGCGGCATCACGGGGCCGCAGATAAAGATCCACCGGGCGGCCAGCCTGCACCAGTTGCCCTTCACGCATCACGGCCACCTGGTCGGCAAATGACAGGGCCTCCGCCTGGTCGTGCGTGACCAGGATGGTGGTGATACCGGCGCCACTGAGCAATTGCGCGACAGCTTTGCGGGTGCTGGCGCGCAGGCCCGTGTCCAGGGCGGAAAAAGGCTCATCGAGCAACATCAGCTGCGGGCGCTGGGCCAGCGCGCGGGCCAGCGCCACGCGTTGCTGCTGGCCGCCAGACAACTCATGCGGGCGACGGCTGAGCATGGCGATGTCGAGCGCGACCATTTCCATCAATTCGGCAATGCGTTCAGCGCGCCGGGGCGTATTGCGCGGCAGGCCAAAGCCGACGTTGCCCTCAATCGTCAGGTGCGGAAACAGCGCGCCGTCCTGCGGCACAAAACCGATGCCGCGCTGGTGCGCCGGCACGGCCTCCGGCCCGTCTGCCAGTTGCCGCCCGCCCAGCACGACGCGGCCGGCGTCGGGCACTTCGAAGCCGGCAATGATGCGCAGCAAGGTGGTTTTACCGGAACCCGACGGACCCACGATGGCGGTGCGGCTGCCGGCCGGCACGTGCAAGTGAACGCCGCCCAGTGCTTCCACAGGGCCATAGTGTTTGCGCAGGCCCTTCAGTTCAAGAGAAGTTGTCATCGTCCCGCCGTGCGTTTGGATTGGGTATAGAGCAGCCAGGTCATGGGCAGCGACAACAGCACCATGATGAGCGCGTAGGGCGCAGCGGCTGCGTAGTCGATCTCGCTGCTGTAGGCCCAGAAGGAAGTCGCCAGGGTGCGCGTGCCGTTGGGCGCGAGCATCAGTGTGGCGGTGAGTTCATTGGTAATGCCCAGGCCCACCAGCGCCGCGCCGGCCGCCGCGCTGGGCGCGGCCAGCCGCAGGGTGATGGCCCACAGCGCCTGCGCGGGCGTGCGGCCCAGGCTGCGCGCGGCCTGCTCCAGCTCCACCGGCGCCTGCGCGATGCCGGCGCGCAGGCTGATGAGGGCGCGTGGCAAAAACATCAGCAAATAGGCCAGCAGCACCGTGAGCGCTGTCTGGTAAATCGGCATGCGTACCGTCACCGTGACGAGCGCCAGCGCCACCACCACACCGGGCAGCGAACCGACCATGTAGTTGCAGGCCTCCAGCACGCGCTGCAGCCGGCCGGGCGAGCGTATCGACAGCCAGGCCATGGGCACAGCGGCCAATGTGGTCAACAGCGCACCGGCCAGCGCCAGCCCCAGGGTCTGAAAAATCGCCGGGCCGATTTCATCCACGCGCCATACGGCAGCCCCGCCTGCCACCAGCCAGCGGCCCAGGGTAACCAGCGGCACGCCCAGCGCCAGAGCGGTAACCAGCGCGGGCAGCAGCAGGCACAAGCCAGCAAAGCGGCCCAGCTTGCGTTTGAAAGGCATGCGCGCCGCGCCGGAACCTACGCGCGCATAACGCTCCTTGCCGCGCGCGGCCGATTCCAGTCCCAGCAACGCGAAGCAGCACACCACCAGTACGCCGGAAAGCATGTTGGCCGCAGGCCCGTTGTAGGTCGACTGGAACTGGTCGACGATGGCCGTGGTGAAGGTGTCGAAGCGGATCATCACGTAAAGGCCGTACTCGGCCAGCAAGTGGAGGCCCACCAGCAGTGAGCCGCCGCATACCGCCAGCCGCAGCTGCGGCAGCACCACGCGGAAGAACACCGCCAAAGGGCTCAAGCCCAGCGAGGCGGCGCTGTCTTCCATGCCCGGATCCAGCCGCCGCAAGGCTGCGGCCACCGGCAAATACAAAAATGGAAAGTAGGCGATGACCGAAACCATCACGCCGGCGGGCAAGCCGTGCAGGCCGGGGGCGACCGTCATCCAGGCATAGCTGTGCACAAAAGCCGGCACGGCCAGCGGCGCGACGGCCAGCCAGGCCCAGGTGCGCGCACCGGGCAGGTCGCTGCGCTCGGTGAGCCAGGCCAGGGCCACGGCCAGCACGGCGCACAAGGGCACCGTCAGCGCTACCAGCAAAGCAGTGTTGACGAGCAGTTCACCCACACGGGGCCGGAAGATCAACGCAGAGGCCGTGTCCCAACCCGCCTGGATGCCGACCCAGATGACAAAACCCAGCGGCAACAAAGCGAGCAACGAGACCAGCAGGGCCGCGCTGCCCACCCCCGACAGGCGCCAGCCGCCGCGCCCGGCTACAGGCGAAGGCCGCAGGGCCGCACTCGCCGGGTTAAGGGAGTCGGCGCCGACATCAAAGGGCAAGGCACTCAAGGCAGGTGTCAGATCCGCGGACCTGAAGTGGTTAGGAGCGATTGGAAGTGGTTTACAGCAGGCCGGCCTGGGTCATCAGGTCGGTGACTTTTTTGCTGTTGAGTTTGGAAGGCTCCACCTTGGGCGCCTGCAGCTCAGCCAAAGGTACCAGTTTGGGGTTGGAGGCTACGCCGGTGCCGACGGCGTACTCATACGCGTCGCCGGTTCTCAGGATGTCCTGTCCGCCTTTGCCGGCAACCCACTTCACGAAGGCCTGGGCTTCGGGCTGGTGCTTGCTCGAGGCCAGCACGCCGCCACCGGAAATGCTCACAAAAGCGCCAGGGTCCTGGTTGCGGAAGTAATGCAGCTGGGCGTTGTTGCTGTTCTCGCCGGTCTTCGCCTGGTCGCCGTAGTAGTAATAGTGGTAAATCACGCCACCTTCGATCTGGCCGGCATTGACGGCCTTGAGCACGGTGCCGTTGCCTTTGTAAGGCGTGGCGTTTTCCTTCATGGCCTTGAGCCAGGCGGCCGTGGCGGCTTCGCCCTTGAGTTCGAGCAACGCGCTCACGATGGCCTGGAAATCAGCGCCGGAGGGCGACGCGGCCCAGCGGCCCTTCCAGGCGGGCGTGGCCAGGTCCAGCATGGACTTGGGCAACTGCGCCGGCGTGAGCTTGGCCTTGTTGTAGACAAACACCGTGCTGCGCGCGGCGATGCCCGTCCAGCGGCCATGCGCGGGGCGGAAGTTGGCAGGCACTTCAGACAGCGTGGCCGCGTCCAGCGAAGCGAACAGCCCTGCCGTGTCGACCAGCGCCATGGCCGGCGAATTCTCCGTCAGGAACACGTCGGCGGGCGAGGCCTTGCCTTCCTGCACGATCTGGTTGCCCAGCTCGGTGTCACTGCCGTTGCGCAAAGTGACCTTGATGCCGGTTTCCTTGCTGAAGGCTTCAGCCCAGGCTTTGGTCAGGCTGGCGTGCTGGGCGTTGTAAACCACGATGCCTTCGGCGGTGGGCGTGACGGTTTGGGCGGTGGAGGCCATTGGCGCGGCCAACAGGCCAGCAGCCAGCACAGCGCCGGCAAAGAATGGGAACGACAGTTTCATGAAACACCTTTTAGAGATCAAAACGGCCCGGTTCGCCCGAACCGGGCCGGGCGCGGCGCAGGCATTGAAGCCTGCGGGGCGCCTGTAAGCAAACCGTAATACAAATGCGAATTACTTGCATCTATATGGTAACCGCTCGCGCCATTAGTTCCCCCGCAGGGCGATGGTTTACACAGGCTGTGCCTGGAAACCGGGGCTGTCGGTACTTGCTGACAGCTGCCCGCGCCGCCCGCTGATGAGCGGCCCGCGGCTTGATGCCTAGCATCGACGCATTGGCCACCACCCACGGGAGTTTTCATGAGCGCAACAAAATCAGACCACGACACCCTTTGGGAGCTGATCCAGGGCATCAAGTTCGGCATGCTGACGCACCGACAGGCCAGCGGCATGTTGCACGCCCATCCCCTGACCACGCAGAACCAGTCGCTCGATGCGGAATCTCATTTGTATTTCTTCATCTCACGCAAAAGCGAGATGGCCCAGCGGCTGCAGCATGACGGCAACGTCAACGTGTCCTACGCCGACCCGGGCGCCGACAGCTACGTATCGGTGTCGGGCCAGGCCGTGATCGCGGAAGACCAGGCCAAAAAAGAAGAACTCTGGTCACCGCTTGCCCGCGCCTGGTTTCCTGCGGGCGTCAACGACCCGGACCTGGCGCTGCTGGAAGTGCGCATTCATCACGCCGAATACTGGGATGTGAAGGAAAGCAAGATGGTGCAGCTGGCCAGGATGGCCAAGGCGGCCATCCTGGGCGAGTTGCCGCGCAAGCTGGGTGAGCACAAAGAGCTGCATATTTCCTGAGAATTCGCCCGAAAACCTGTCTCCAACCGGCCCTATCCATGCCCTTTATCTCGTTCAACAAAGCCACTGAGCCCAGCGCGCCCGACGATTTGCGCATCAACACCGCGGCAGTGCTGTACATAGAAGCCTCACGCCCCGACCTGATGGGCCAGACCACCATCCACATGCTGGGCCAGGGCACCACCGTCAATGCCGTCACCGAATCGATAGGCACCGTGGTTTCCACCATAGGCGGATTGGTGGCAGTCAAGCGCCACTACCTCGCGCCGCCACCAGACGATGGTGCCAGCACGGTCTATGTGCTGCCCGCCAACATCAGCCACATGCGCCCCAATCTGCCGCTCGCGCCGGAGTTCTGGTACCTGAAGTTTGTCGATGGCTCGGAACTGCGGGTGGTGGACCCGCTGCCTTCGGGGCTGTAACTTCCGATCATTGAAAAGCAAAAAGTCCCGCAATTTCTTGCAAGACTTTTTGTGTTTCATGTCGAAAGGAGGACGTTATTTCTTTTCAACCTGCGCCGGCACGTAACGCACAGGCTCATCACCCACACGCAGGTAGTTCACCACCCCCATGACGTCGTCGACCAGCCAGACCGCTTTTTCAAGCGCCTCGGACTGCTCGCGTGTCTTGACGCAACCTTTGAGAAAGACCAAACGCCGCTCGCCCTGCACCCACACACTGGTGTCGTCGAACCGGCCGTCGAGCTTGATGTATTGCGACACGCGCGGAATGATTTCGGCATCGTACCAATACGAGTTGGCCAGGCGGCAACGCCCCACGCGGTAGCAACTGCCGCCGTGCTGCGCCCGCACATGGGCTACGTCGCGCACTTCCTGCTCGGTATAGAGCGGCCCCTCCGGCACAGGGCACGGATTGATCGCCGAAGTGACCTGCAGGAAGGGGTCGTTGAAGGCGTTGGTGCGCGCTTCCTGAGCTCGAGCGGCTGCACCGGTGGCCAAAAAAAGAACAAAAAAAAGGAAGGAAAGAAGTGACGGTTTCTTCATCACTTCATCCTTCCATTTCAGCTTGCGGCTGTCAAGCCGACGGCAGGGTGCCCACTTAAGCGGCCACGCCGTCCTTCACCGTGTCAGCCATGTCGGTGTAGTCCTTGACCTGGTCGAAGTTGAGGTACTGATAGATCTTGTCGCTGGCAGCTGTCAGCACACCCATGTCGGCCATGTATTCGGCCTTGGTGGGGATGCGGCCCAGCTTGGAGCAGATCGCCGCCAGCTCGGCGGAACCGAGATAGACGTTGGAGTTTTTCCCGAGGCGGTTCGGGAAGTTGCGGGTGGAGGTGGAAAACACCGTCGCGCCCTCTTTCACCTGCGCCTGGTTTCCCATGCACAGGCTGCAACCCGGCATTTCCATGCGTGCGCCGGCAGATCCCAGCACGCCGTAGTGGCCTTCTTCGGTCAGCTGCTTGGCATCCATCTTGGTCGGCGGCGCCATCCACAGTTTGACGGGGATGTCGCGCTTGTTTTCGAGCAGCTTGGAAGCGGCGCGGAAATGGCCGATGTTGGTCATGCAGCTGCCGATAAAGACTTCGTCGATCTTGCTGCCGGCCACTTCGCTCAGCGTCTTCACGTCGTCAGGGTCGTTCGGGCAAGCCACGATAGGCTCATGAATGTCGGCCAGGTCGATCTCGATGACGGCAGCGTATTCGGCGTCCGCATCGCCCTTGAGCAATTGCGGGTCGGCCAGCCAGGCTTCCATGGCGGCGATGCGGCGCTTGATGGTGCGCACATCCGAGTAACCCGTGGCGATCATCCACTTCAGCATCGTGATGTTGCTGTTGATGTATTCGATGATGGGCTCCTTGTTCAGGTGCACCGTGCAACCGCCGGCAGAACGCTCGGCCGAGGCATCGCTCAATTCAAAAGCCTGCTCCACCTTGAGGTCGGGCAAGCCTTCGATTTCCAGGATGCGGCCCGAGAAGATGTTCTTCTTGCCTTGCTTGGCGACCGTCAGCAGACCGGCCTTGATGGCGTACAACGGGATTGCGTTGACCAGGTCGCGCAGCGTGATACCGGGCTGCATTTCGCCCTTGAAGCGCACCAGCACCGACTCAGGCATGTCCAGCGGCATGACGCCGGTGGCAGCACCGAAAGCCACCAGGCCTGAGCCCGCGGGGAAGCTGATGCCGATGGGAAAACGCGTGTGGCTGTCGCCGCCGGTGCCGACGGTGTCGGGCAGCAGCATGCGGTTGAGCCAGCTGTGGATGATGCCGTCGCCCGGACGCAGCGGGATGCCACCGCGGTCGCTCATGAACTCGGGCAGCTCGTGGTGCATCTTCACATCGACCGGCTTGGGATAAGCCGCCGTGTGGCAGAAGGACTGCATCACCAGGTCGGCGCTGAAACCCAGGCAAGCCAGGTCTTTCAATTCGTCGCGCGTCATCGGACCGGTGGTGTCCTGCGAGCCGACAGAAGTCATCTTGGGCTCGCAGTACGTGCCGGGGCGTACGCCCTGGCCTTCAGGCAAGCCGACCGCACGGCCAACCATTTTTTGTGCCAGCGTAAAGCCGCGGCCGTTGTCGGCCGGGTTCTGCGGCAAGCGGAACTGGGTAGACACGGGAAGGCCCAGCGCAAAACGCGCCTTGGCCGTGAGGCCGCGGCCGACGATCAGCGGAATGCGGCCGCCGGCGCGCACTTCGTCAAACAGCACGTCGCTCTTGAGTTTGAACTCGGCGATGACCTTGCCGTCTTTCAGCGCCTTGCCCTCATAGGGGCGCAGTTCGATCACATCGCCCATGGCCATCTGGCTCACGTCGAGTTCGATCGGCAACGCGCCCGAGTCTTCCATGGTGTTGTAAAAAATCGGCGCGATCTTGGAGCCGAGGCAGACACCGCCGAAACGCTTGTTCGGCACAAAGGGAATGTCTTCACCGGTGAACCACAACACCGAGTTAGTTGCGGACTTGCGCGAGGAGCCGGTACCGACCACGTCGCCCACATAGGCCACAAGGTTGCCCTTGGCTTTCAGCTCTTCAATGAACTTGACCGGGCCGCGCTTGCCGTCTTCTTCGGGCGTCACGCCGGGGCGGGCATTCTTGTGCATGGCCAGCGCGTGCAGCGGGATGTCAGGGCGGCTCCAGGCGTCGGGTGCGGGGGAGAGATCGTCGGTGTTGATTTCACCAGCCACCTTGAAAATGGTGAGCTTGATCGACTCTGGCACTTCCGGGCGGCTGGTGAACCACTCGGCATCGGCCCAGCTTTGCAGCACGGCCTTGGCGTATTTGTTGCCCTTGCCGGCCTTTTCCTGCACATCGTGGAACTGGTCGAACATCAGCAACGTGTGCTTCAGGCCGTTGGCCGCTTGCGTGGCGACGCTGTCTTCAGCGTCGTCGAGCAGCTCGACCATGGGGCTGATGTTGTAGCCGCCCAGCATGGTGCCCAGCAACTGCGTTGCTTTCTCACGGGAGATCAGCGAGCACTTTTCGGTGCCGTGCGCCACGGCAGCAAGATAGCTGGCCTTGACCTTGGCGGCCGCATCAACCCCGGCCGGCACGCGGTGCGTGATCAGCTCCACCAGAAAGGCCTCTTCGCCCTTGGGTGGGTTCTTCAGCAGCTCAATGACCTCACCGGTCTGCTGGGCCGACAGCGGCAGCGGGGGAATACCCAGCGCGGCGCGCTCGGCCACATGGTTGCGGTAGGTTTGTATGAACTCGGGCATCATGGTTTTCTTCTCCTGTACTCAAAATTTGCACGGTCGATGCGCGTGCGGTCGCGGTCTGTGTCTGTATTGGGCTTTATCGGGCTTTATGGGGCTTTGGCCGGGGCAGTTTCTGGCTGAGCAGAACCCGTGCCAGCCTGAGCTGGCGCAGCTTTGGCGGCAGGCAAGGCCTCCAGAATGCTGGTCGGGGGGTTCTTCTTCATGTCATCGGCAAAAGTCACCTGCGCCGGGCTCATGCACTCGTCAGCCAGGCGCTGGCCCATTTTCTGGCTCATCAGCATCGACTTGTTGCCCAACTGGAGCCACATGGCGCCTGCACGGCCGTCTTCCAGGCGGATGGCACCGGTGCGGCTTCCGACCGGGTGCATGCGAAAACGCATCTTGCCCGTCTGCACCAGGAAGAAGCCCGGGCGTTTTTCATTCGGCGTGATGGTGACGGAGGCACCCAGTTCGCAGGGAATCGTGCCAATGTAAACCCGCTTGGCGAGCTCCAGGTCTTCAGGGGTCAAGGTGACAGACGGGTCATCGTCAATGGGCGTCCTTTCTTCCACCACCTTGGCGGCAGAGCGCCTGATCGGTGCACGCTTGGCGGCCTGGGCAGGCTGGTCAGCTGCGGCTGCAGCCTTGGGTGCGGCGGCTTTAGGGGCCGCCGTCTGGGCCAGCAACAGGGCCGGGGCGGCCAGCATCAAGGCAGAGAGAGCGAAATGTTTCATGGGGGGTCCTTTGGAACGGTCAACAGTCAATCGGAAAAATCAGTGAAGCGGCGCAGAAAAATATGCCTGCGCCTCGTGCGGTAAGACACGGCCGGTCTGGTGCGCGCGCTCCAGAACCTGCCAGAAGTAGCGGTAGCTCGCGCGGTCGTGCAGCTTGCCTTCAAAACTGATGGGGGCCCAGTCTGAGCTTGCGGCAGCAGCTATTATTTTTGTAGCACTTTCAATCTCGCCCTCGGTGGGCGCAAAAGCCGCCAGGATAGGCCGGATCTGGTTGGGGTGGATGCTCCACATGCGGGTGTAGCCCAGTTCACGGGCGGCATGGCGTGCGGCGGAAGTCATGGCCTCAGTGTCATTGAACTCTGTGACAACACAATGCGACGGCACTTTGCCGTGGGCATGGCAAGCCGACGCGATTTCGAGCTTGGCGCGCATCACCAGCGGATGCGTGAACTGGCCGCGGCTGCTCATGCCGTCGGCGGGAATCGCACCGCCATGCGCCGAGACAAAATCCATCAGGCCAAAACTCAACGACTGCACGCGCGGATGAGCAGCAATGTCGAAAGCGTTTCGCACCGCGAGTGGAGACTCGATCAGCACGTGCAGCGGCAGGCCACCGGCCGATGCTGCGAGCAGAGCCTGCTCGGCCCTGACCACATCGGCAACCGATTCCACCTTGGGAACCATGATGTGTGAGAGATGGCGGGACAGCTTCCCGGCAATGACAGCCATGTCGGCATCAAAGGCGGGGTGGTCCACCGAATGGATGCGCACCGCGACGCGGGCCTTGTCGCTGGCCAGGGCCGCCAGCGCCACGACCATCGCGGCATGGTCGGCTTCGCCGCCCACGGGTGCGCCGTCTTCGCAATCCAGCGTCACGTCAAACACGCAGGCGCCGAACTCCTCGATCATCTCGGCCTGCAATTGCAGGCTTTTGCGCATGCGGGCTTCAACACCGCTGTAGTGATCACAAACCGGAAGAAACCCGGCTTGTGCCTGGGCACCCAACAGAACGTCGCGCGGATGTTGGCGAGCCCCCACGCTTGTCACTTCGTGTACTACGCTGCCCCCCGAGGGGGCCGTGCTTGCTTGGGGCGGCCCTGCGCGGCGCACATCGCTCATTAATTGCTCAGAGCAGGTGCTTGACGCCGTCTTGCTCACCCTTAAGCTCGTCCAGGGTCTTGGTAATGCGTTCCTGGCTGAAAGCGTCGATTTCCAGGCCTTCGACCAGTTTGTATTCGCCGTTTTCGCAGGTCACGGGGAAACCGAACATGACGTCTTTCGGAATGCCGTACTGGCCGTCCGAAGGGATACCCATGGTGACCCACTTGCCGTTGGTGCCCAGGGCCCAGTCGCGCATGTGGTCGATGGCGGCATTGGCGGCCGATGCGGCCGAGGACAGGCCGCGCGCTTCAATGATGGCGGCGCCGCGCTTGCCGACGGTAGGCAGGAACACGTTGGCGTTCCATTCCTGGTCGTTGATCATCTTGGCGACGCTTTCGCCCTTGATGGTGGCAAAACGGTAGTCGGCGTACATCGTGGGCGAGTGGTTGCCCCAGACGGTGAGTTTTTCAATGTCGGCCACGGCCTTGCCGGTCTTGGCTGCGATCTGGCTGGCGGCGCGGTTGTGGTCCAGGCGCAGCATGGCGGTGAAGTTCTTGCGCGGCAGGTCAGGGGCGCTCTTCATGGCAATGTAGGCATTGGTGTTGGCGGGGTTGCCAACCACCAGCACCTTGACGTTGCGGCTGGCGACGGCGTTGAGCGCCTTGCCCTGCGCCGTGAAGATGGCGCCGTTAACGGCCAACAGCTCGGCACGTTCCATGCCAGGGCCGCGTGGGCGCGAACCGACCAGCAGCGCGTAGTCGGCATCCTTGAAGGCGGTCATCGGGTCGCTGTGGGCTTCCATGCCGACCAGCAGCGGGAACGCGCAGTCGTCGAGTTCCATCATCACGCCCTTGAGCGCTTTTTGCGGGCCTTCAACGGGCACTTCGAGCAATTGAAGAATGACGGGCTGGTCCTTGCCGAGCATTTCGCCGGAAGCAATGCGGAACAACAATGCGTAACCGATTTGGCCTGCTGCACCGGTGACTGCAACGCGGACGGGTTTTTTGCTCATGATGGGAGGACTCCAGGAAGTTGAAAATCGGTTGAGATGAGGGATGTGGTGTGAGATGTCTGGCGCGACCCTGGAATATCTGGAAGTGATTACTGACGGGTCTTATGCTTTTACCCGTCAAAATCACCGCAAAACGGCAGGCCGCGCGCTGGCTCAGCCAAAGATTTTACGCTTGAAAAGCAGCGGGCGTCAATTTGTCTTATGTCTTATATAAGATATGATACGGCCAGCCAGAATCCAACCCATGACCGCCATTCCCGCCCTACCCGCCGATGACTTTCCAGGTGCCACGCCGGCGTTCAGTCCGCTGTACCAGCAGATCAAGGCCCTGATCCTGCAAAGCCTGCAATCAGGCGAATGGAAACCGGGCGAAGCCATCCCTTCCGAGATGGACCTGGCAGCGCGCTACCGCGTCAGCCAGGGCACGGTGCGTAAGGCCATCGACGAGCTGGCCACCGACAACCTGGTGGTCCGCCGCCAGGGCAAGGGCACCTTTGTCGCCACCCACGCCGAGCAACATGTCCAGTTCCGCTTTCTCAAGCTGGTCCCCGACAGCGGCACGCCGGGCAGCGAAGGCCCGGCCCAACGCGACATCATCGACTGCCGGCGCGTGCGCGCCAGCGCCGAGATTGCACGCACGCTGGCCTTGCGCACCGGGGACGCCGTGCTGCAGGCCCGACGCGTGCTGAGCTTTGCCGGCACACCCACCATTCTTGAAGACATCTGGCTTCCTGCCGCACCCTTCAAGGGCCTGACAGCCGAGCGGCTGGCCGACTACCACGGCCCCATGTATGCGTTGTTTGAGACCGAATTCAACGTGCGGATGGTTCGCGCCGAAGAAAAAATACGCGCTGAAGCAGCCACTGACGGGCGCGAGCTGCTATTAAAAGTAGAGCACGGAGCACCGCTTTTGAGCGTGGAGCGCATCGCCTACACCTACAACGATGCCCCCATGGAGCTGCGCCGCGGCTACTACCGCACCGACACACATCACTATCACAACACACTGAACTGAACAGCGGCAGCAGGCTCAAGGGCAACAGAAAACCCTGCCAGGCTAACCTGCCGCAGCATGGCCGCGAGAGCCCGCCGGTGCAACCCATAACGACATGACTGACGATGAAAACCCTTCAAGCCATGACACCAACGAGGCGTCAGCAGCGATATATGCGCGCCGCTGAATTGCCGTCCGGATGGGGTGATTTGTAATCGTCATGTCAGTTACGACGACCTTCGCGCAGCAATTGCGAACTGTTGCGCAGCCAAACGCACTTTTCCCGACAAAAATTTCCGGCCATCACCCGAAGCAGCCGGGATTGTTGCTGCATTGCAATAGAATTTCGGGTTGAGCCGCTTTGGCAGTTACAAAGCCGTTACTCAAAAACACAGAAAGCCAAGTATGTCCGAATCAGCGACAACCGTAGCGAAGAAGCGGCCCGAGTTCCGCAACATCAACGCTCTGACCGACCTCCCCTCCTATCGCCTCCCCCTCGCAGGCATTGTCTCCATCCTTCACCGTATCAGCGGGTTCATCATGTTTTTGCTGATGCCCTTCATCATCTGGATGTTCGACACTTCGATCTCCTCTGAAATCTCGTTCGAGAAATTCAAGGGGGCCTTCAATGTTGGCATGCTGGGCCTTCCCGGCATCATCTGGAAACTGGTGGCGCTGGCCCTGATCTGGGCTTACCTGCACCATTTCATCGCCGGCCTGCGCCACTTGTGGATGGACGTGAGCCACGCCGCCGTCAGCAAGGAATTCGGCAAATCATCCGCCCTCTTCACACTGGCTGTGAGCATAGGCATCTCAATCGTGCTGGCACTCAAGCTCTTCGGCGCGTACTAATCAAGGAGCACAAAAATGGCAGTTAACTACGGCTCCAAGCGCATCGTTGTCGGTGCCCACTATGGTTTGCGCGACTGGCTCGCGCAGCGCATCACGGCCGCGCTGATGGCCCTCTTCACCGTGCTGGTCCTGGCCCAGGTCATCTTCAGCAAAGGCCCCATCGGCTACGACAAATGGGCCGGCATTTTCTCGTCCCAATGGATGAAGACGCTGACGTTTGTGGTCATCGTTGCCCTGCTGTTGCACGTGTGGGTCGGCATGCGCGACATCTGGATGGACTACGTCAAACCAGCCTCCATCAAGCTGGTTCTGAATGTTTTCACGATTGTCTGGCTGGTGGCCTGCGCCGGCTGGGGCATCCAGGTCCTGTGGCGCCTTTAAGCCCTCGCTGACCCCACAGACCCGACAAGAAGACCGACACCCCCACAAAAATCATGACAGCAACATCCAAACTCCCCAAGCGCAAATTTGACGTCGTCATCGTCGGTGCCGGCGGCTCCGGCATGCGCGCATCGCTGCAGCTGGCACGCGCCGGCCTCAACGTGGCCGTGCTTTCCAAAGTGTTCCCCACCCGCTCGCACACCGTTGCAGCCCAGGGCGGCATCGGCGCATCGCTCGGCAACATGAGCGAAGACAACTGGCACTACCACTTCTATGACACCGTCAAGGGCTCCGACTGGCTCGGCGACCAGGATGCCATTGAATACATGTGCCGCGAAGCTCCCAAGGTCGTGTACGACCTCGAGCACATGGGCATGCCTTTCGACCGCAACCCCGACGGCACGATTTACCAGCGCCCCTTCGGCGGCCACACCGCCAACTACGGCGAAAAGCCCGTGCAGCGCGCCTGCGCCGCAGCCGACCGCACCGGCCACGCCATGCTGCACACGCTGTACCAGCAAAACGTCAAGGAAAAAACCAGCTTTTTCGTCGAGTGGATGGCGCTGGACCTGATTCGCGATTCGGCTGGTGATGTCGTGGGCGTGACCGCCCTCGAAATGGAAACCGGCGATGTTCATATCTTTGAAGCCAAGACCACGCTGCTGGCCACCGGCGGCGCAGGGCGCATTTTTGCCGCATCAACCAACGCCTTCATCAACACCGGCGACGGCCTGGGCATGGCGGCGCGCGCCGGCATCCCGCTCGAGGACATGGAGTTCTGGCAATTTCACCCCACCGGCGTGGCCGGCGCCGGCGTGCTGCTGACCGAAGGCTGCCGCGGCGAAGGCGCAATTCTGCGCAACAGCAACGGCGAGCGTTTCATGGAGCGTTATGCGCCCACGCTGAAAGACCTGGCGCCGCGCGACTTCGTCTCGCGCTCCATGGACCAGGAAATCAAGGAAGGCCGCGGCTGCGGCCCCAACAAGGACTACATCCTGCTGGACATGACCCACCTGGGCGTGGACGCCATCATGAAGCGCCTGCCTTCGGTGTTCGAGATCGGCCACAACTTCGCCAACGTCGATATCACCAAGGAACCGATTCCCGTGGTGCCCACCATCCACTACCAGATGGGCGGCATCCCGACCAACATCCATGGCCAGGTTGTCACGCAGGACGCCAGCAACCAGAGCCAGGTGGTCAACGGCCTGTACGCGGTGGGCGAATGCTCCTGTGTCAGCGTTCACGGCGCCAACCGCCTGGGCACCAACTCGCTGCTCGACCTGCTGGTGTTCGGCAAGGCCGCCGGCAACCACATCGTCGAGTTCGCCAAGACAACCACGCACAAGCCGCTGCCGGCGGATGCCGCCGACAAGACCCTGGCCCGCATCGCGCGCCTGGACAACGCGACCGACGGCGAATACGCGCAAGACGTGGCCAACGACCTGCGCGCCGCCATGCAGCAGCATGCCGGCGTGTTCCGCACACAGGCCATCATGAACGAAGGCGTGACGAAAATCGCCGCGCTGCGTGCCCGCGTCAACAGCATCGGCCTCAAGGACAAGTCGAAGATTTTCAACACCGCGCGCATCGAAGCGCTGGAAGTGGAAAACCTGATCGAAGCAGCGCAGGCCACCATCGTGTCCGCTGCCGCCCGCCAGGAAAGCCGCGGCGCGCACTCTGTCGACGACTACGGCGACACCCTCGCGCACCCGAACGGCCGCAACGACACCGACTGGCACAAACACACGCTCTGGTACAGCGAAGGCAGCCGCCTGGCTTACAAGCCGGTGCAGATGAAACCGCTCACGGTCGATTCGGTCCCGCTCAAGACGCGTACTTTCTGAAGACGTTGCCCTTACTGCTCTGACGCCCTGCGACCCCACAAGAAGCGAGAACCCCATGACCAAACGTACCTTCAAGATCTACCGCTACGACCCGGACACCGATGCCAAGCCCTACATGCAGACCATCGAGGTGGAGCTCGACGGCCACGAGCGCATGCTGCTGGACGCGTTGATGAAGCTGAAGGCGCAGGACCCGACCATCAGCTTTCGCCGCTCTTGCCGCGAAGGCGTATGCGGCTCCGACGCCATGAACATCAACGGCAAGAACGGCCTGGCGTGCCTGACCAACATGCGCACGCTGCCCGAGGTCATCATCCTCAAGCCGCTGCCCGGCCTGCCCGTGGTGCGCGACCTGATCGTCGACATGACGCAGTTCTTCAAGCAGTACAACTCGATCAAGCCCTACCTGATCAACGACAACGTGCCGCCCGAAAAAGAGCGCCTGCAGAGTCCCGAAGAGCGGGACGAGCTGAACGGCCTCTATGAGTGCATTTTGTGCGCCAGCTGCTCCACCTCCTGCCCCAGCTTCTGGTGGAACCCCGACAAGTTCGTCGGCCCGGCCGGC
Source organism: Polaromonas sp. P3_B4 (assembly GCF_056402835.1). Taxonomy (NCBI): domain Bacteria; kingdom Pseudomonadati; phylum Pseudomonadota; class Betaproteobacteria; order Burkholderiales; family Comamonadaceae; genus Polaromonas; species Polaromonas sp. P3_B4. The sequence continues at coordinate 334,568 of NZ_JBFUGQ010000001.1, read as the reverse complement.
CTGCTGCAGGCCTACCGCTTCATCGCCGACTCCAGAGACGAAGCCACCGCCGAGCGCCTGGACAACCTGGAAGACCCGTACCGCCTGTTCCGCTGCCACACCATCATGAACTGCGTCGACGTCTGCCCCAAGGGCCTGAACCCGACCAAGGCGATTGGCAAGATCAAGGAAATGATGGTCCTCAGGACAGTTTGAAAATATGGCCCCCACGCTCGTCACTTCGTGTACTTCGCTGCCCCCCGAGGGGGCGCGTTTCGCCTTGGGGCGGCCCGGCGGCGTGACCATGGCCCCCACGCTCGTCACTTCGTGTACTTCGCTGCCCCCCGAGGGGGCGCGTTTCGCCTTGGGGCGGCCCGGCGGCGTGACCATGGCCCCCACGCTCGTCACTTCGTGTACTTCGCTGCCCCCCGAGGGGGCGCGTTTCGCCTTGGGGCGGCCCGGCGGCGAAACCTCCACGGTCTGAACGATATGGAAACCGCCGACGCCCTGCTGGACGAGCGAGCCCTGAGCAAGCTCAAGTGGCGTTGCCGGCGCGGCCTGCTGGAAAACGATTTGCTGATTGAGCGCTTCTTTTTGGCGCACGAAGCGACGCTAACCGTCAGGCAGGCTAAAGGGTTAAATGATTTAATGGATTTGTCCGACAACGATTTGCTGGACCTGCTGTTAAAACGAAAAGTTGCCAGCCAGCTGCCCGATGAAGCGGCCAAGGCAAGCGCCTCTACTTCTGAAGCCCATGAAGTTTTAAAGTTGCTGCAGCCTGCAGCGCCGGCCCCTGATTACGCGTCCGTCCTCCATTGACACTGATACGAAAGAAAGAAGCACGAAATGAAGCTAGCTGACAACAAAGCCACCCTGTCCTTCAGCAACGGCAGCCCCAGCATCGAGTTGCCGGTCTACCAGGGCAGCGTTGGTCCGGACGTCGTTGATATCCGCAAGCTGTATGCCCAGACCGGCATGTTCACCTATGACCCCGGTTTCCTGTCGACCGCTGCCTGCCAGTCGGCCATCACTTACATCGACGGCGACAAGGGCGAGCTGCTGTACCGCGGCTACCCCATCGAGCAGTTGGCCACCAACTGCGATTACATGGAAACCTGCAACCTGCTGCTGTACGGAGAGCTGCCCAATACCGAGCAGAAAATAGACTTCGTCAGCCGCGTGACCAACCACACCATGGTCAACGAACAGATGCAGTTTTTCCTGCGCGGTTTCCGCCGTGACGCGCACCCGATGGCCATCATGACCGGCCTGGTCGGCGCCCTGTCGGCCTTCTACCATGACAGCACCGACATCACCAATCCCGAGCACCGCGATATCTCCGCCATCCGCCTGATCGCCAAGATGCCGACGCTGGTCGCCATGGCTTACAAGTACACCGTGGGCCAGCCCTACATGTACCCCAAGAACAACCTGAGCTATGCCGGCAACTTCCTGCACATGATGTTCGCCACGCCGTGCGAAGAGTACAAGGTCAACCCGGTGCTAGAACGCGCGCTGGACCGCATCTTCATCCTGCACGCAGACCATGAGCAAAACGCCTCGACCTCCACGGTGCGCCTGTGCGGTTCGTCCGGCACCAACCCATTTGCAGCGATTGCTGCCGGCGTGGCTTGCCTCTGGGGCCCGGCACACGGCGGCGCCAACGAAGCGGCACTCAACATGCTGGGCGACATTCAGAAAGCCGGCGGCATCGAGAAAATCGGTGACTTCATCAAGCAGGTCAAGGACAAGAACTCCGGCGTCAAGCTGATGGGTTTTGGCCACCGCGTCTACAAGAACTACGACCCGCGCGCCAAGCTGATGCAGGAAACCTGCAAGGAAGTGCTCAAGGAAATGGGCCTGGAAAACGACCCGCTGTTCAAGCTCGCCATGGCGCTGGAAAAGATTGCCCTGGAAGACGAATACTTCGTGTCGCGCAAGCTCTACCCCAACGTCGACTTCTACTCCGGCATCGTGCAGCGCGCCATCGGCATCCCGGTGCCGCTGTTCACGGCGATCTTCGCGCTGGCCCGCACCGTCGGCTGGATCGCCCAGCTCAACGAAATGATCGGCGACCCCGAGTACAAGATCGGCCGTCCACGCCAGTTGTTCACCGGCTCCACGACCCGTCAGGTGTTGCCGCTGGCCAAGCGCTAAGCCACCTCGCGTTGACACAAAGCCCGCCCGTGGCAACACCGGCGGGCTTTTTTATGCCCCAAGGCCCTGCAGCTGCCTGCTACGTTTTTGATAGCTGCTTTCGCTCGTCCCTATTAGTCTAGAGCCTCAAAACATCTAAAATTCTGGTGGTCCGAGGCCGAAAACGCCTATTGGCAAGCAGGGCATCGCGTAATGCGATGACAAAACATCAATCGTGGTAGCAAAATAGCGTTTCACCATCGTCTAACACGATGACGCCACGCCCATGCCATGAAAAGCTCCGAACGCAACTTTGCCCGCCGCATTGACCTGACCTCGCTTCAGCTCTTTGTGGCCGTGTGCGAGCTCGGCAGCATCGGCAAGGCGGCTGAGCGCGAATTCATTGCCGCCTCGGCCGTGAGCAAACGCCTCTCCGACCTCGAAATCACGCTGGACACACCGCTGCTGTACCGCCACACCCGCGGGGTCGATTTGACGCCCGCCGGCGAAAGCCTGCTGCACCATGCGCGCTCGGTGCTGTTCAGCCTGGAGAAGATGCAGAGCGAGCTCAGCGAATACGCCGACGGCGTGCGCGGCCATGTGCGCGTGCACGCCAGCATATCGGCCATCGTGCAGTTTTTGCCGGAAGACCTGGGCGCGTTCACCCGCGAGCATTCGGGCATCAAGATCGATCTGGAAGAGCACCTGAGCACCGAGGTGGTCCGGGCGGTGCAGGAAGGCGCGGCCGATCTGGGCATCTGCAACACCGCCGACGGCGCGGGTGACCTGCAGGTACTGCCCTACCGCACCGATAAATTAGTGTTGATTGTGCCCAGAGGCCACGCCCTGTTTGCGCAAGGCGCTATCAAATTTGAAGCAGCACTGGACTACGACCAGGTCGGCCTGCACTCCAACAGCTCGATTTACCTGGCCATGCGCGAGGCGGCCGCCCGGCTGGGCCGCACCATCAAGCTGCGCATCCATGTCACCGGCCTGGACGCCATGTGCCGCATGATCCACAACGGCCTGGGCGTCGGCGTGATGCCGCAGCGCGCTTTTGAGCTCATGCACGGCGTCGGCGAGCTGGAGTCCATACCCCTGCTGGACGCCTGGGCCGAGCGCCAGATCCAGCTGGTGGCGCGAGACTTTTCCACCCTGCCCCTGACGGCGCGGCTGCTGGTGGAGCACCTCACACAGCCCGCCGAACCGCACGCCAATGCAGCCCGACCCGCCCAAACCGCAGCCATGGCTGCGAGTTCAGCGGCCTAAAATCACCCTCACGACAGACGACAACGAGAGACCACGAAGGAAACCATGGGACGCACCCTCTACGACAAAATCTGGGACGAGCACGTCGTTCATACCGAAGACGACGGCACAGCCATCCTCTACATCGACCGCCACCTGGTGCACGAAGTCACCAGCCCGCAGGCCTTTGAAGGCCTGCGCGAGGCCGGCCGCAAGGTCTGGCGCATCAGCTCCATCGTCGCCACCGCCGACCACAACACGCCGACCACCGGCTGGGAACTGGGCTACGACGGCATCACCGACCTGGTGAGCAAGGAACAGATCACCACGCTGGACAGCAACATCAAGGAATTCGGCGCGGCCGCCTTCTTCCCCTTCCTCTCCAAGCGCCAGGGCATCGTGCATGTCATCGGCCCCGAAAGCGGCGCCACGCTGCCCGGCATGACGGTGGTCTGCGGCGACTCGCACACCTCCACGCACGGCGCTTTCGGCGCGCTGGCGCACGGCATCGGCACCAGCGAGGTCGAGCACGTGATGGCGACGCAAACCCTGCTGGCCAAAAAAGCCAAAAACATGCTCGTGAAGGTTGAAGGCAAGCTCGCCCCCGGCCTGACGGGCAAGGACATCGTGCTGGCCATCATCGGCAAGATCGGCACGGCAGGCGGCACGGGTTACACCATTGAATTCGCCGGATCGGCGATTCGTGCGCTCAGCATGGAAGGCCGCATGACGGTCTGCAACATGGCAATTGAAGCCGGCGCCCGCGCCGGCCTGGTGGCGGTCGACCAGAAAACCATTGATTACGTCAAAGGCCGCTTGCTCTCGCCCACCGGCGTCGAATGGGATATGGCCGCCAAATACTGGAACACGCTGCACTCGGATGCTGACGCGAAGTTCGACGCCGTCGTCGAGCTCGACGCCAGCCAGATCCTGCCGCAAGTCACCTGGGGCACTTCGCCCGAAATGGTGCTGTCCATCGACGACCGCGTGCCCGACCCCGACAAGGAAAAAGACGCCAACAAGCGCGATGCCATCGAACGCGCGTTGAAGTACATGGGCCTGGAGCCCGGCAAGGCGCTGAACGACCTGTACATCGACAAGGTGTTCATCGGTTCCTGCACCAACAGCCGCATCGAGGACATGCGCGAGGCAGCCGCCGTCATCAAAAAGATCGGCCAGAAGGTTGCCAAGAACGTCAAGCTCGCGCTGGTGGTACCGGGCTCCGGCCTGGTCAAGGAACAGGCCGAGCGCGAAGGCCTGGACAAGATTTTTGTGGCCGCCGGCTTTGAATGGCGCGAACCAGGCTGCTCGATGTGCCTGGCCATGAACGCCGACCGGCTGGAGCCAGGCGAGCGTTGCGCATCGACATCCAACCGCAACTTCGAAGGCCGGCAAGGCGCTGGCGGGCGTACGCATTTGGTCAGCCCGGCCATGGCCGCGGCGGCGGCAGTGCACGGTCACTTCGTTGACATCAGAAAATTCTCTTAAAGAGCCGCACCATGCAGAAATTCACCGTACACAAGGGCCTGGTCGCCCCGATGGACCGCGAGAACGTCGACACCGACGCCATCATCCCCAAGCAGTTCCTCAAGTCCATCCGCAAGACCGGCTTCGGCCCCAACCTGTTTGACGAATGGCGCTACCTGGATGCGGGCTTTCCCGGCCAGGACCCGGCCAGCCGCAAGCCCAACCCGGACTTCGTGCTGAACCAGCCACGCTACGCCGGCGCCTCCATCCTGCTGGCTCGCAAGAACTTCGGTTGCGGCTCCTCGCGTGAACATGCGCCCTGGGCGCTGGACCAATACGGCTTTCGCACGATCATCGCGCCCAGCTATGCCGACATCTTCTTCAACAACAGCTTCAAGAACGGCTTGCTGCCCATCGTGCTGCCCGAGGCACAGGTGGCCCAGCTGTTCGACGAAGCGCTGGCCTTCCCCGGCTACCAGCTCACCGTTGACCTGGAACGGCAGGTGATCGTCAAGCCGCAGGGCGAGGAGCTCCCGTTCGACGTGCAGGCTTTCCGCAAGTACTGCCTGCTCAACGGCCTGGACGACATTGGCCTGACCTTGCGCCAGAGCGACAAGATCAAGGCCTTTGAAGCCGAGCGCCTGGCAACCAAACCCTGGCTGAACCACACGGTGGCAGGATGATGGCGCACTCGCGCATGGCAGGGCTGGTTGTTGCCCTGCTGACCGGCCTGACGGGCTGCTCGACGATGGAAGCGGTCAATCGCGACCAAACCCAGCTGGCAGCCATCGAAAAGAACGCCCCTGCGAATGCCGCGACGCTTCGGCTGCGCTCCTTCTCGAATGGCACAGCGCGATTTGGTGTGAGCCCACAAAGCGCGTCATGCGAAGGCTTCAAGGATGTAGGTGTTGCTCTGAACACCATAGAACCCAGCCGGACCTACGCCGGCCGCGAACGCAAAGACATTGTTGAAGTACTTCCGCAAGCTGGCCCGGTGCAGATTCGCGCCTATGCGCAGGAGCAGCATTTTGCGAACAACATAACCTACAAGTCAAAGTGTGGACCGGTAGCTGTCCGCTTCGTCGCCGATCCGCAGAAAAAATACACTGCCGACCTGATCTGGAAAGACAAGCGTTGCACCATCGTGGTCAACGACACCACCAGTTCAACCCCCATCCCCGTGCCGGGCAGCAATTACTCTTGCCCGGCCAGTTTTTCTGAAATCCTGGATTAATCCCATGAAAATCGCAATCCTCCCTGGTGACGGCATCGGCACCGAAATCGTCGCGGAAGCCGTCAAGGTATTGAAGGCGCTCGACCTGAAGTTTGAAACCGAAAGCGCACTGGTCGGCGGCGCAGCATACGAGGCCCATGGCCATCCGCTGCCCGAAAGCACGCTGAAGCTCGCCAAGGAAGCCGATGCCGTACTGTTCGGTGCCGTCGGCGACTGGAAATACGACAAGCTCGACAGGCCGTTGCGCCCCGAGCAGGCCATCCTGGGCCTGCGTAAAAACCTGGGCCTGTTCGCCAACTTCCGCCCGGCAATTTGCTATGCGCAGCTGGTGGACGCCTCTAGCCTCAAGCGCGAACTGGTGTCCGGCCTGGACATCCTCATCATCCGCGAGCTGACCGGCGACATCTACTTCGGCCAGCCGCGCGGCCGCCGCGTTTCGCCTGATGGCCACTTCCCCGGCTCGGAAGAGGCCTTTGACACGATGCGCTATTCGCGCCCCGAGATCGAACGCATCGCCCACGTGGCCTTCCAGGCGGCCCGCAAGCGTGACAAGCGCGTCACCAGCGTCGACAAGGCCAACGTGCTGGAAACCTTCCAGCTCTGGAAAGACGTGGTCACCGAAGTCGGCAAGCAGTATCCCGACGTCGCGCTGGACCACATGTATGTCGACAACGCCGCCATGCAGCTGGTGAAGGCACCGAAGAAGTTCGACGTGGTCGTCACCGGCAACATGTTCGGCGACATCCTGTCTGATGCCGCCGCCATGCTGACCGGCTCCATCGGCATGCTGCCTTCGGCCAGTCTGAACGACAAAAACCAGGGCCTGTACGAACCCAGCCACGGCAGCGCACCCGACATCGCCGGCAAGGGCGTGGCCAATCCGCTGGCCACCATCCTGAGCGCAGCGATGATGCTGCGCTTCAGCCTGAACCAGCCCGAAGCCGCCGCCCGCATCGAAAAAGCCGTAGACGCCGTGTTGAGCCAAGGCCTGCGCACGCCTGACATCTATAGCGAAGGCACGACGAAGGTCGGCACGGTGGAGATGGGCAACGCAGTCGTAAAAGCGCTGACCTGACGTTTTTTTACCGCAAATCGCCTCAAACCAAGGGTAAAAAACGGGTTTGAGGCGGCTGTCAGCCCCGATAAAGCCAAGCCTGGCTACAATTAACACCATGCGCAAAAACCCCGCACTCACCCGCTTTATCGCCGCTACGCGCGCGATCGGCGCTGCGCCGGTTTTTGCCCAGATCACCAAAACGACCACCATTAAAGGCTAGCAAGCCTGGTTCGTCGTGCCCTGCCGGCTCGATGAGCCGGGCCAAAAAGCCTTATTTTTGACTTTTTGAAGGGCAACGCAATGAAACTCAAAGGCAATCTCACGGGACTCGTCGGCTGGCGCGGCATGGTCGGCTCCGTCCTGATCGACCGCATGCAGGCTGAAGGCGACTTCGACCTGATCGAGCCGGTTTTCTTCTCGACCTCGAACGCCGGCGGCAAAGCCCCGGCCCAGGCCAAAAACGAAACTACCCTGAAGAACGCCTTTGACATTGAAGCGTTGAAGAAGTGCGACATCATCATCACGGCACAGGGCGGCGACTACACCACTGAAGTCTTCCCCAAGCTGCGCGCCGCCGGCTGGACGGGCCACTGGATTGACGCGGCCTCCACGCTGCGCATGAACGACGATGCCATCATCATCCTGGATCCGGTTAACCTCCCGGTCATCCAGAACGCCATGGCCAAGGGCGGCAAGAACTGGATTGGCGGCAACTGCACGGTGAGCTGCATGCTGATGGGCGTGGGTGCGCTGTACAAGGCCGGCCTCGTCGAATGGATGACCAGCATGACCTACCAGGCGGCGTCCGGCGGCGGCGCCCAGCACATGCGCGAGCTGCTGACGCAGTATGGCACGCTCAATAGCGAAGTCCGCGCCTTGCTGGACGATCCCAAATCAGCCATCCTGGAAATCGACCGCCGCGTGCTGGCCAAACAGCAATCACTGAATAGCGATGAGACGGCCAATTTCGGCGTGCCGCTGGGTGGCTCGCTGATCCCCTGGATCGACAAGGACCTGGGTAACGGCATGAGCAAGGAAGAATGGAAGGGCGGCGCGGAAACCAACAAGATCCTGGGCCAGGGCGCTGGCTTCGGCACGGCTGAAACGCCGGTCGACGGCTTCTGCGTGCGCATAGGCGCGATGCGCTGCCACAGTCAGGCCCTGACCTTCAAGCTGAAGAAGGACGTTCCGCTGGCCGATATCGAGGCCATGATCGCTGCCGACAACGAATGGGTCAAAGTTGTGCCCAACACGCGTGAGGCCTCGATCAAGGACCTCACACCAGTCGCCGTGACGGGCACCATGCAGATTCCGGTGGGCCGCCTGCGCAAACTGGCCATGGGCCCCGACTACCTCGGTGCCTTCACCGTGGGCGATCAGTTGCTCTGGGGTGCGGCCGAACCGCTGCGCCGCATGCTCCGTATACTGCTTCAGGGGTGAATAATTCGGGGTAAGCGGTTGCCAACATGCGGCCGCTCATCCGTAACCACTTGTTTCCGTGCGTTGTCGTCTGACAACATCCTGAACATGTAAGTTGATGCTAACTCGATGTGTCAAAACTTAAGTGGTGTCTTAGCTTGTCAGCCTAATGCCTTGATGTTAAGGTTGTTTTTCGAAAATTCGCATCGAGGTTTTTGTGCGCTTAAGCAGAATAAAGTTACATGCAGACCGAGCACTGGAGGCTCCCAACCCCATGAATAAACGCGGTCGTTGGCGTATTGGCGCCCTGGCGAGTGCCATTGCATTGCTGGGCAGCCTGGCAAGTCTTGAAGCCCATGCGCTCGCGCTGGGCCGGATCACCGTTCAATCGGCACTGGGTGAACCCCTTCGCGCCGAAATCGAGATCACGGACCTCAAGCCCGATGAAGCAGCCAGCCTTCGGGCCGGTGTTGCACCGGCAGAAGCCTTCAGGGCAGCAGGCATGGAATACGGCACGGTGGTCACCGGCGTCGAAGTCAGCCTGCAACGTCGGACGGACGGACGGGCTTTCCTTCGATTGAGCAGCAACCGCCCCGTTACCGAGCCTTTCGTGGACCTCATCCTGGAGGCCAATTGGTCGAACGGGCGAATTACACGCGACTACACCATGCTGTTTGACCCGCCGGCCCTGCGGTCCGGCAGTAGCGGCACAGCAGTTGCGCCAACTGCACCTGTGCTGTCACGCCCCGGTTCGCCCAATGCCGCGCCGCCCGCCAAAGGCATCGCGTCCATCCCCTATTCCCCGTCAGGCCCCGGCTCCAGTGCCACCAGGCCCGCCCCCGTAGCCAAGGCACCTGCGGCAAAGGCGGAAAAAGCCCCTGCTGGCGACACGCAGGTCACCGTCAAATCCGGTGACACCGCAGGCAAAATCGCTGCCCAGAACAAGCCGTCCAGCATTTCACTGGACCAGATGCTGGTCGCCTTGCTCCGAAGCAACCCGGATGCCTTCATCGGCGGCAACGTCAACCGCATCAAGTCCGGCGCCGTGCTGGACATTCCGACCGCGGAATCGGCCGGTGCCGTCTCCCCCGGCGAAGCTACCCAGACCATCGTCGCGCAAAGCAAGGACTTCAACACTTTCCGCCGAAAACTCGCAGAAGGCGTGCCGGCGGCACAGGTAGCCGGTGCCGACCGCCAGGCCGGCGGCAAGGTGGAGGCCAAGGTGGAAGACCGGGCGCCTGCCAGCACCACCCCCGACAAGCTCACCCTGTCCAAGGGAGCCGTCAAGGGCAAGGCAGCGACAGCCGCCGAAGAAAAGATTGCCAAGGAACGGCAAGCCAAAGAAGCCTCGACACGGGTTGCGGAGCTGTCCAAAAATATCAACGAGCTCAACAAACTCGGAAGCGGTCCGGCAGCGGCACCCGCAGCCAGCGCGGCCAAAACGCCAGGTGTGGCTGTTCCAGCCCCGTCCAGCGTCACGGTGCCCGCGGCGGCTCCGACAGCTTCGGCGCCTTCCATCGCCGCATCATCGGCAACCTCCGCCAAAGCAGCCGCTACAACCACACAGGCGGCCAGCGCAGCAGCAGTTGCCGGCACGACGCCTGCGGTTGCCATGGCACCCGCCTCTGCGGCCTCAGCGACGGCCGCAAGCGCCGAGCCGCTTGTAGCGGCTTCACAACCAGCCCCCGCGGCCAGTGAGCCCGCTGCTCCGGTCGCAGCCGCTCCAGTAGTGCCCAAAAAGCCGGTCGTTGCGCCACCGCCGCCGCCGCCTGAACCCAGCCTGCTCGACGAACTGATGGAGAACCCCCTGGTATTGCCGGGCGTAGGCCTTCTGGTCGCGTTGCTCGCCGGATTCGGCTTTTACCGGTACCGCCAGCGCGCAGGCGGGGCCCAGGTTGACAGCTCTTTCCTTGAAAGCAGGTTGCAGCCCGATTCTTTTTTCGGCGCCAGCGGCGGCCAAAGAATTGACACGAATGAAGGCAACGCCACGGGCTCGTCCCTGGTGTATTCGCCCAGTCAATTGGACGCCGCTGGCGACGTAGACCCCGTAGCCGAAGCCGACGTGTACCTGGCATATGGACGCGACCTGCAAGCTGAGGAAATCCTCAAGGAGGCGATGCGCACCAGCCCCATGCGCGTGGCAATTCACGCCAAGCTGATGGAAATCTATGCCAAACGCCGCGACAGCAAGGCATTTGAGACCGTCGCCATCGAAGCCTTCAACCTGACCCACGGCAATGGCCCGGAATGGGCGTACATCACCGAGATGGGCCGAGAGCTCGACCCTTCGAACCCGATGTACCAGCCTGGCGGACAGCCCGCCGGCACAGCCTCTGCCGCCGGGACATCGGCGTTCAGCCCGGGCGGTACCGTGGCCATGGTGGCTCAACCGGTCAATGTCCCTGCGCCAACCCCGGCCGTGGACGTTGATCTTGACCTGGATTTCTCACTCGGTGATGAGCCTGATACAGCCACAACCCCTGCGGCAATATCGGCACCCGTTGCACCAAAACCAGTTGCCCCGCCCGTTACCAAGAAACCGGAACCCGCCGCCCTGAACATGGATTTCAGCAGCGCAACGGTTGCCATGCCTGCGGCCAAGCCACCGGCACCTGCTGCGGCCAAACCCGCCGAAGCGGCACCCGAGATTTCCTTTCTGTCCGAAGGCCTGAATTTTGAACCCGAGCCGTTCGTCCCGCCAGCCAAACCGGTTCCGCCGGTCAAGGCCGCTCCGGCTCCGGCCCCGGCAGTAGCCGACAGCGGCATGCTGGAATTCGACCTGGGCGCGCTTTCACTTGACCTGAATGGCCCAACAACGGAGAGTCCCGCTCCTGAGTTTGAAGTATCTTCTTCGTCGGATGACCCGCTTGAAACCAAGTTCATGCTGGCCGAAGAGTTCCGCTCACTGGGTGACACCGACGGTGCCCGCTCGCTGGCCGAAGAAGTGCTGGCAGAAGCCAGCGGCCCGTTGAAAGTCAAGGCGCAGGCGTTCCTGAACGCCTTGGCGTGAGCGCAGCCTGAACGCACCGCGTTCACTGCGCACCGGCCGGGGTTCAACCGTGAGGATTGCCCTCGGCGTCAGCTACAGCGGAAGTGCCTACGAGGGCTGGCAAAGCCAGCTCTCGGGCAATACCGTGCAGGACAAGCTGGAGCTGGCCTTGGCCAAGTTTGCCGCCCAGCCGATTCGTACCCTCTGCTGCGGGCGCACCGACGCTGGCGTGCATGCGCTGATGCAGGTCGTGCACTTTGACACGCCCCTGCAGCGCGATATCGCCTCATGGGTGCGCGGCACCAACACCTTTTTGCCCGGTGACATCGCGGTGCAATGGGCGCGTGAGGTCCCCGATGAATTCCATTGCCGCGGCAGCGCCATCGCACGCAGGTACGCCTACGTGGTGCTGGAATCGCCGGTACGGCCCAGCGTGGAGGCTGGGCGTGTCGGCTGGGTTTACCGGCCTCTGGACGGCGCTGCGATGCGACAGGCCGTCACGCACCTCATTGGCGAGCACGATTTCAGCTCTTTCCGGGCCGCGCAGTGCCAGGCCAAGTCCCCCGTCAAAACGATCAGCCGGATCGACATCTCCGAGCGTGCCGGTACGGGCTCCAAATACTGGCGCTTCGAGTTCGAGGCCAACGCCTTTTTGCACCACATGATTCGCAACATCATGGGCTGCCTGGTGGCTGTCGGCCAAGGCAACTACCCGCCAGGCTGGCTGGCCGAGGTAAGGGATGCGCGCAGCCGCGACGCCGCCGCGCCCACTTTTTCACCCGATGGGTTGTACTTCTTGGGACCGGTTTATGAAGACCACTATGGCCTCCCAAGTCGCACAGCGGCCTATGATTGGCTTCCATGACGCCCGCCACCCGCACCCGAATCAAGATCTGCGGCCTCACCCGCGAGGAAGACGTGGACGCGGCCGTGGCTGCCGGAGCCGATGCAATCGGGTTTGTAATGTACGAGGCCAGCCCGCGCTATGTGACAGCCGAACGCGCCGCCGAACTGGCTCGCCGCCTGCCTCCTTTCGTGACGCCGGTGCTGCTTTTCGTCAATGCTCCCGCTATAAAAATCATAGCTGCTTGCGCAGGTCTACCAACGGCTTTACTGCAATTTCACGGTGACGAAACACCGGAAACCTGCCTGGAAGCCGGGCGCCCGTTCATGCGTGCCGCACGCATTCCACTTGGTGAAAAAACCACTGAAAGCACGCCTGGAACCTCCGGCGGCTTTGATCTCGTAAAATACGCACAAGACTTCAAGGCCGCACAAGCCATCCTGCTCGACGCTCATGTCGAAGGTTATGGTGGCGGCGGGAAAACATTCAATTGGTCACTTCTTCCTCCAAACGTCAGCGCTCACCTCGTTTTGTCTGGTGGATTGACGCCTGCAAACGTGATCGATGGCATTTTGCAAGTCAGGCCGCGTTGCACAACGCTGGCCGTTGATGTCAGTTCGGGCGTCGAGATTTCCAAGGGAATCAAAAGCGCCGACAAGATCAACCAGTTTGTCGCGGCCGTTCGTGCCGCCGACGAGCTACTTGCAAAGAGTCTTAACCATGTACGAGTACCACCAGCCTGACGTTTCAGGCCATTTCGGAATTTACGGCGGCAGTTTTGTTTCTGAAACACTGACCCACGCCATCAATGAGCTGAAAGACGCTTACGCCAAATACCAGCACGACCCGGAGTTCCTCGCCGAATTCCACTCCGAGCTGGCGCATTTTGTAGGTCGCCCTTCCCCGATCTACCATGCCGCACGCATGAGCCGTGAGCAGGGCGGCGCGCAGATTTACCTCAAGCGCGAAGACCTCAACCACACCGGCGCGCACAAGATCAACAACACCATAGGCCAGGCCATGCTGGCGCGCCGCATGGGCAAGCCGCGCGTCATCGCCGAAACCGGCGCCGGCCAGCACGGTGTGGCCACGGCCACCATCTGCGCCCGCTACGGCCTGGAATGCGTGGTCTACATGGGCAGCGAAGATGTCAAGCGCCAAAGCCCCAATGTCTACCGCATGAACCTCCTGGGCGCCACCGTGGTGCCGGTCGAAAGCGGCAGCAAGACGCTGAAAGACGCGCTCAACGAAGCCATGCGCGACTGGGTCGCCAACGTCGACAACACCTTCTACATCATCGGCACGGTGGCGGGGCCCCACCCCTACCCCATGATGGTCCGCGACTTCCAGAGCGTGATCGGCACCGAATGCCTGCAGCAGATGCCGGAGTTCATTGGCACGAAGCAACCCGACGCGGTGATTGCCTGTGTGGGCGGCGGCAGCAACGCCATGGGCATCTTCCACCCCTATATCCAACATGCCGAAACCCGCTTGATCGGCGTCGAGGCCGCAGGTGAAGGCCTGGACAGCGGCAAGCACTCGGCGTCGCTGCAGCGCGGCCTGCCCGGCGTGCTGCACGGCAACCGCACCTATGTGCTGCAAAACGACGACGGCCAGGTCACCGAAACGCACAGCATCAGCGCGGGCCTCGACTACCCCGGCGTCGGCCCCGAGCACGCCTTCCTCAAGGACATCGGCCGTGCTGAATACGTCGGCATCACCGACACCGAAGCGCTGCAAGCCTTTCACTATCTGTGCCGCACTGAAGGCATCATCCCGGCGCTTGAATCCAGCCATGCCGTGGCCTGCGCCATGAAGATGGCGCGCACCATGCGCTCTGACCAAAGCCTGCTCGTCAACCTGTCTGGCCGCGGCGACAAGGACATCGGCACCGTAGCCGACCTTTCCGGCGCGGAGTTTTACGACCGGCCTTCGATGCGCGGCCTCTCCGTCAAGGGCGGCGCGGCCTCGGCAGCGTCGTTCGACGCCAGCGACGCCAAGGGAAGCGGGGTGCAGTCATGAGCCGCATTGCAGCCACCTTCTCCACGCTGAAAAACCAGGGCCGCAAGGCCTTGATTCCGTACGTCACGGCGGGTTTTCCGTTTGCCGACGTCACCCCCGAGCTGATGCACAGCATGGTGGCCGGCGGCGCCGACGTGATCGAGCTGGGCGTGCCCTTTTCCGACCCCAGCGCCGATGGCCCCGTGATTCAGAAAGCCGGTGAAAAGGCCTTGTCCCTGGGCATCGGCCTGGCACAGGTGCTGGAGATGGTGCGCCAATTCCGCACCAAAGACAGCGCCACCCCCGTCGTTTTGATGGGCTACGCCAACCCTGTCGAGCGCTACGACATCAAGCACGGCGGCAGCAAAACCGAAAGTGCGTTCATCCGCGACGCCGCACAAGCTGGCGTGGATGGCGTGCTCATCGTCGACTACCCGCCTGAAGAGTGCGTGGAGTTTGCCGCCCGGCTGCGCGCCCACGGCATGGACCTGATCTTTCTGCTGGCCCCCACCAGCACCGACGCACGCATGGCCCAGGTGGCGCAAGTCGCCAGCGGCTATGTCTACTACGTCTCGCTCAAGGGCGTGACGGGCGCCGGCACCCTGGACGTGGACGCGGTGGAGGCCATGCTGCCGCGCATCCGCAAGCATGTGAACGTGCCCGTCGGCGTGGGCTTCGGTATTCGCGACGCCGCCACTGCCAAGGCCATCGGCAAGGTGGCCGACGCAGTGGTGATCGGCAGCAAGATCATCCAGCTGATTGAAAACCAGCCGCGCGACAAGGTGGCAGCGGTGGCGCATGACTTTTTGAAAGAAATCCGTACTGCTTTAGGCTGACTTTTCATGCTGCTTTTGCCGGGCAAAACATCGGAAAAACCGGCGCATAATTGCGCTTTTCGCCCGGCAAATGCCTCCGGATGCCGCCCGACACTCTAAGGACTAACTCGATGTCTTGGTTAGAAAAACTCCTCCCTCCCAAAATCAGCCCCACCGACCCGACCGAGCGCCGCAGCGTGCCCGAAGGCCTGTGGATCAAGTGCCCGAGCTGCGAAGCTGTGCTCTACAAGACCGACCTGGAAAAAAACCAGAATGTCTGCCCGCAGTGCAGCCACCACCACCGCATAGGCGCACGCGCCCGCCTGGACGCCTTTCTGGACCCCGAAGGCCGTTATGAGCTTGGCCAGGAAGTGCTGCCCGTCGACGCCCTCAAATTCAAGGACAGCCGCAAGTACCCCGAACGCCTGAAGGAAGCCCTGGAAAACACCCAGGAAACCGACGCCCTGGTCGTGATGGGCGGAGCCGTACACAGCATCGGCGTGGTGGTGGCCTGCTTTGAATTCGACTTCATGGGCGGCAGCATGGGCAGCGTGGTGGGCGAGCGCTTTGTGCGCGGCGTGCATGCGGCCATCGAGCAAAAAGTGCCCTTCATCTGCTTTACCGCCACCGGCGGCGCACGCATGCAGGAAGGCCTGCTAAGCCTGATGCAAATGGCCAAAACCAATGCATCGCTGACCCGCCTGGCCAAAAAAGGACTGCCCTACATCAGCGTGCTGACCGACCCGACCATGGGCGGTGTGAGCGCCGGCTTTGCTTTCGTGGGTGACATCGTGATCGCCGAGCCCAAGGCCCTGATCGGTTTTGCCGGCCCGCGTGTCATTGAGTCCACCGTACGCGTCACGCTGCCTGAAGGCTTTCAGCGCGCCGAGTTTTTGCAGACCAAAGGCGCAGTTGACCTGATCTGCGACCGCAGGGAACTGCGCAAGACCGTGGCCAATTCCCTGGCCATGCTGCTGCGCCAACCGGCTGATGCCGTCAGTTGAGAACCCGGCAAGCTCCCCTCGAAAAGCCCCTGAAGCAAAGCGTATTAGACGTACGAGAAGCTCACCGCACGGGTCACATGGGATGATGTGGTTCACGGCACTCCAAAGCACGATGAGACCATGCCAGAAGCCTTGACGCTGAGCTCCCTCCCCCTCTTCCCGCTGGGCGCGGTGCTATACCCGGGCGGCGTGCTGCCGCTGCGCATTTTTGAGGTCCGCTACCTCGACATGATCGGAAAATGCCACAAGGCCGGCGCGCCTTTCGGCGTTGTCTCGCTCACCGAAGGCTCCGAGGTGCGCCGGCCCGCCGATGCCGGCACACCCACGAGCGACGGCTTTGCAAACGAGGCCTTCAGCACCGTGGGCACCCTGGCCACCATCACTGAGTTTTCCATCCCCCAGCCGGGCCTGATGGTCGTACGCTGCACCGGTGCACAGCGCTTTGAAATCACCCGCCGTGAAAAACTCAGGCATGGCCTGTGGATTGCCGACGTCACCCGACTGGAAGACGACCAACCGGTGGAAATTCCGGTTGACCTGCAGGCCACGGCCAATGCGCTAGGCAAGCTGATCAAAAGCCTGCAGGAACGCGAGGTGCCGCAGGCACAAATGCCGCTATTGGCACCCTACAGGCTGAACGACTGCGGATGGGTCGCCAACCGCTGGTGCGAACTGTTACCGATGCCGCTGGAATTGAAGCAGCGCCTGATGCAACTGGACAACCCATTGATGCGGCTGGAACTGGTCGGCGACATTCTGGAACGTACAGGAATTTCGCTGTAAACAAGGAACCGGCCAAATCAGATCCGGGATTTGTACTCCGGAACATGACTGGTTAACCAAGCCTTCACGGTTTCGCCGGACGGTGCGGCACCAACAGCGGATATCCAGGCTGTTACATCGTCGATGGCAACGGCCTGATCGCCCGACGATTTGGCCACACGGAGCTTGGGATGGGGAGTGGGCTCCGTGGTTTCGTCATCAGCCATCAATTCTTCAAATAGTTTTTCGCCGGGACGCAAACCGGTGAAAGTGATCGGAATGTCGTGTTCGGATTTACCCGAAAGACGAATCATCATCCGGGCCAGATCCACAATTTTTACAGGCTCACCCATATCGAGCACGTAAATCTGGCCACTGCGCCCCATAAGCCCGGCCTGCAGTACTAATTTGGCGGCCTCCGGAATCGTCATGAAATAGCGCACGATGTCGGGGTGCGTCACAGTGATCGGGCCACCACGCGCAATTTGCTCAGTGAACAAGGGGACCACAGAGCCGCTTGAGCCCAGAACATTTCCGAACCGAACCGACACAAACTGGGTGTCGGTGTACTCGCGCGCAATGCTCTGCACCACGAGTTCCGTCATGCGTTTGGTGGCTCCCATGATATTGGTGGGATTCACTGCCTTGTCAGTGGAGATCAAGACGAACTTCTGGGCACCGCACGCACCGGCCACTTTAGCGGCGTGAATGGTTCCGAGAATATTGGTTCGGACCGCTTCGATTTCGTTATTCAACTCCATCAATGGGACATGTTTGTACGCTGCCGCATGAAAAAACACCGAGGGCTTGTACTGCATTGCGATGGCCTGCAAGCGGGCATGCTCCCTGACATTGGCCGTGTAATAGAGCCCCTGCATCTGCGGATGCGCTTCCCGCAGCTCCTGCTCCAGCTTGTAAATGGCAATCTCCGAGGCGTCCACACAAACCAGCCGGGCGACACCCAATCGCGCAATCTGCCGGCAAAGTTCCGACCCTATAGACCCGCCAGCACCCGATACAAACACGGTTTGCCCCGAAAAAAGCTCCGCCAGTCCCTGCGTGTCCAGTTCCACCGCCTGCCTGCCCAGCAAATCTTCCAGTTCAATTTTCCTCGGACTTGCGCTCTCGGACTGCAACCATTCATCCGGCCTCGGCATGGTTAGCAACGTCAGTCCGGGCGGACTGGACTGCATGAGGACCTCGCGACGCTCCCGAGAGCCCGGCGGACTGGCAATGAGCGCAGTTGATGCCCCCGTAGACGCAGCCATGTCGGCAATTGCAGCCGGAAATCCCAATACCGGTATCTGATGAAGATAACGCCCTTGTTCGGACTCAACGGATGAAGCAATACCCACACAATGCCACTGCCTGGATCCCTTGATCGCACGCAGGGCATCGGCAGCATCATGAAGCGATCCGACAATCAACAAGGCCCGGGATTCGTCCGACGGGCTACCGTGCTCGACAAATGTCCGCCAGGCAGCGCGAGCTCCGCCAAGCAATATCAATGCAACGAGTGGATGCAGCAGGAGGACAGATCGCGGAAAATCCGGATACCGGATCATCAGCACAGCGGCGGCAGCCAACAGTCCACCGAGAAATACCCCCCAAACCAGTTGCCGTAGCTCGGGCAGGCCAATGTACTTCCAGATTTGCCGGTCAACGCGTGCGATGACCAGTCCGGCCGAAGACCCAGCCAACGCCCATGGCATGCTCTGCAGGGCGAGTGCTTCAAACTCTTCAGGAATGTCAAAATTAAACCGCAACCAAAATGCGGCCCACCACCCTAAGCAAACCAGCAAGAGATCTGCAGTCCACAGCGGAACAGTCTCTTTACGCAAGCGCACGACGGCCCTCCATCATGAGCAGGACATGCCGCAAGTGATCAATCACACGATCCTGCTGAGCCGCATCAAGATTGGAGCCCGAAGGCAAACAGATACCGGTCCGGAAAAGACCGGCAGAAATATCGACATCAGGTTCATGCGAAAAATAAGGAGCATCCTCAAAGAGTGGCTGCAAGTGCATGGGCTTCCAGACCGGCCTGGCCTCAATCAAATGCCGCTCAAGCGCCTTCATCACCTGGCGGCTCCTCGCTTCGGCATCTGATCCCTGCAAGGTGAAACATGTCAGCCATCGGGTCGAGTGACAGCCTTCCGGCTCTGGCATCCACTGAAGTTGCTGAAAATCCGCCATCGCCTCTACATAACGCTCAAACACGCGCCGACGCTGCGAAACACGTTGTTCCAGCACCCGAAGCTGTCCTCGCCCAATTCCGGCCAGAACATTGCTCATGCGATAGTTAAATCCGATTTCGGTGTGCTCGTAATGAGCAGCGGGCTCACGTGCCTGTGTCGAGAGCTTTCGTGCCCTTGCGATCAGGTCGGGATCGTCAGCCACCAGCATGCCCCCTCCCGATGTCGTGATGATCTTGTTGCCGTTGAACGAATAAACTGCAACTTTTCCAAAAGCCCCACTACTCTTTCCCCTGTAGTGCGCGCCCAGTGACTCAGCCGCGTCCTCAAGTACAGGTACACCATAACGCTCGCAAATCGGAAGCAATGCGTCCATATCGGCGCTTTGGCCATACAAATTGACAAGAATGACGCAAGACGGCATTTTCCGCTCACGCTTGGCCCAGTCAAAAGCGCGTTCAAGAGCAGCTGGCGACATATTCCAACTCTCAGGTTCGGAGTCGATAAAGACCGGTTTTGCCCCGCAATAAACAATTGGATTGCAACTTCCAACGAATGTCAGGGAAGAGCAGAAGACAGTGTCATCGGGTTTCACGCCAAGCAAAATCAACCCAAGATGAATGGCGGCAGTTCCGGAACTGACAGCGGCGGCGTGTCCAACACCGACATGGCTTGCCAGCTCTGCCTCAAAACCGTCTACGTGAGGACCCAGCGGAGCTATCCAGTTGCTCTTGAAGGCATCATCCACAAACAGGGTTTCTTCCTCGCCGAGATGGGGCGACGAAAGCCAGACACGCTGCGATAACTCACGACGAAATATCACATCCAGCAACTTTCCCGCAGCGTCCAGCACTGGCACGTGATCTATCTGGTACTGATCCATTAACTGAAGTACTGCTGCCGCGCTTGCTTCCTCGCCAACTGTAATCGGCGGGGTTTCCGGCAACGTACTCACCGGCATTGAATCCCCAGCGTTGCCAAGAATGGCCCTTCGTAAATCGCCATCCGTCAGCGTACGCGCAAGCGCACCTTTGTTGTCCAGCACGAGCAGGATTCCGCGCCCAGTTTGGTCCATACGCAACAACGCTTCTCGTAACGTAAGACCTGGCGGTACGGTTAAAGCCGTCAGCGTGGCTGGGTTCACTTGATTCTCCTTGCCGGGACACCTGCATAAACACCCGCGTCCACAAGGTTGGCACGCACAACAGCGCCAGCGCCGACAGTAACATCATCCGCAATGACGATACCTGGCAGTACGACTGCACCAGAACCGATCAACACACGTTGCCCGACTTTCACCTCACCCCCAAGAACCGCATTGGGTGCAATGTGGGAAAAGGATCCAACAAGGGCATCGTGATCGACCACGGCACCATGATTGACAATGACACAAACTCCGACCCTTGCGCTCGGTGCTATCACTGCACATGCCGCCGCAAAGCATCCCTCGCCAATAGTACAGAAGGGAGAAACCTGAGCCGCAGGATGAATCAGCGAAGCAAGGCGCGAATATCCCCACAACACGGCCTCGCGTTCGCGCGATAGGTTGTTGCCAATCGCGATGTGGATCAGATATGGGAACACCGCCAAGCCCTGCACACCGAGTAGATCTACGCCAGGCAAAAGTTCGCCATGACAGCGCTGCGGGTCGCGATCCGAGGCCACAATGTGCGTCCAGCGTTTCCCGCGCAGCGCAGCATCGGCCACCACCCGGCCATGACCACCCGCGCCGAAAACAATCAGCGACTCGGGTTTTATGGCTATCGCACGGGAATTCATGGTGTGGCGGCTATATTTACTCAATAGGAATTGATTTTCTCAAGCACTGAACGGTCCAGAGAAAGGTCGACAAGATGGCTCGCAATACGCGGACCCGACAGCCCATCACCATACCTATTGTCACACGGCCATTTTCCGTGCCTCAACGCTTCGGCAATCGCGACAGTGATCGCGCCGGCTTCTACGGGGACATCCTGTACATTGGCATTTCTTTCCCTAAGTCTCTGGCGATCACCGACGTTGACCACCGGTGTACCGAAGGAGGCGGATTCGATAATCCCAGCAGACGAGTTTCCGACCATCACAGCACAATGTCTCATGGCCGCACAAAATAGATTGCGCTTTAAATGACGGAACCGGCGAGACCCGGCGGGAAGTGCCACTTCGTCGAGCGCTTTCAAAATGTCACCGGAGCCGGCATCGGCATTAGGCTCCAACCAGACTACCGGCAGACCTGTCTTACCCAGCGCCTGCAACAGCGCGGTAGTCTGCCCACAAGCATCCCCCGCCTGCTGCACCACTGGGTGAAACACAGCCAGCACGAAGGCCCCTGCCGACAGACCAAGGCTCTCCCGACACGCTTCGGGAGAAATGTCCGCGTCCTGCGCCAAATCATCAAGGCCGGGGGCGCCCGTCACATAAATCCGCTGCTGCGGCTCGCCCATACGAATCAACCGCTCCCGTGACTGCTCGGTGGCTACAAGATGGTAGGTAGCCAGTTTGCTGATTGCGTGCCTGACTGGTTCATCAACCGTACCAGATCGCTCGCCGCCATGAACATGCACACAAACAATTCCCAGATGCAAGGCGGCAATCGCTCCTGCCAACATCTCGCCACGATCACCCAATACGACCAACAGGTCCGGACGTTCACGATCAAGCAGGACGGTCAGTCCCTTGAGGCACTCGGCGATACCGGCAGACATGCTCTGCGGGCTGCGCGTTGAAACATCGACAGGAATCTCCCCACAAATGCGCAGACCGGCATCGCGAATATCTTCAATGGTGTTGCCGTAACGGGCGTCGAGATGCATGCCGGTGACTGCCACACTGAGACCGGCAAGCCGTGCGGTTTCGATCAGCGTACTCCGCATCAAGCCAAAGTCGGCCCGCGTTCCGCTCAGGTAGATGATTTTTCGCCGATATTCGCCCATGGCACTCAATCGCCTTCCGAATCGGAGAGCTGATTCCATTGAATAACCGAATCCGCAGGAATTGCGACGAGCGAGCGTCGGCCAACGACACGCTGAAAATCCCGTGGCGCGATACCGGTCGCCGGCCGCCGGCAGGCCAGCATGGTTGCAAGCACAACTTCCCCGGGCGCTATGTCAACCGCAGCAACGACACTGCGTCGGGCGACACGAGCAGTGTCAATCTCCTCGGGAAGCGGTTGTTTAAGGCCGTCACCCAGCATCGCACTAACCCGTCTTATACCTTGCGCCATGCGCAAAAATTCACCAGGCTCAAGAGAAGCGCTGTGATCTGGCCCGGGAAGCGTGCGGTCCAAAGTAATATGCTTTTCGATCACGCTGGCGCCTATCGCCACCGCAGCGAGGGATGCTTCGACGCCCATACTATGGTCTGAGTAGCCGGTGGCAAGCCCGAGATCTTGCGCCATGCTTGCCAGCGCCAGAAGGTTCAAACTGCTATCAGGCGCCGGGTAGGCAGAAGTGCAATGCAATACCACGACATCGTGCAGGCCACCGCGTGCGGCACCGATCCAGCCGAGCGCCTCGCGAATTTCTGCCATCGTCCCCATGCCTGTGGAAATGATGAGCGGCAACCCGGTCGCCGCCGCATGTTCAACCAGTGTGCGATGTGTAAGTTCGCCCGAAGACAGCTTAAGCCGCCCGACACCGAGACGGACCAACATGTCAACGGCATCGACAGAAAACGGCGTAGAGAAAAATTCGATGCCGATGGCATCGCAATACTTTTTGATCTCCCCGTGCTGTGCCTCAGACAACTCCAGCTTCGCAAGCATCGCGAACTGGTCTTGAGCACCTGTTTGACGCTCCTGGTACTCCGCTGTCGGAGCACCACGAATGACCAGGTCTTCGGCCCGGAAAGTCTGAAATTTGACCGCATCCGCACCTGACGCTTTCGCCGCATCGCACAGACGTAACGCCATCGTAAGCTCGCCGTTATGGTTGACTCCCGCCTCGGCAATCAGAAAAACCGGCTTCGCCGCTTCGTTCCCTACCATGCGGTCCACCCGCCATCAACGACCAAATTATGACCCGTCACATATTTTGCGGCATCGCTGCTGAGGTAGCGCATTGCATTGACCATGTCATCGGCTCCGCCCATGCGCCCCAGGGGAGTGCGGCGCGAATAGTTTTCCACAAATGTATTATTTTGTCCGCTAAATACACCGCCTGGCGTCACGGCATTCACGCGCACACCACGATGGCCCCAGTACGCCGCCAGGTATTTTGTTAGTCCCCATAGACCGGCCTTGCTGGCGGCGTAGATGGCGGGAGTGTTAATCGCCCGACCAAGATATTCCGAGCCTTCATAAATGCGCTGGTCAGGCGCGACAATGCCATAGATTGACAGGGTGTTTACAATGCTGCCGCCGCCACGATGCGCCATCGCACCGCCGAACACCTGCGCACAAAGCATTGCGCCGGTCAGATTGACCGACATCACCTCATTCCATTCGTCAATCGGAAAGGTTTCGAAAGGCTCGAAAAAGTTTTCGCTTTTGGTCGCTGCATTGTTTAGCAGTACATCCGGGGTGCCCCATTTTGCGAACAACAACTCGAACGCATGTTTTACGTCATCCTGTCGGGCAATGTCTGTTGCGCAGGTCAGCAGACCCTCATGCGCCGGACCGAGGCTTTTCTCAAGAAGGTCGGCATCACGGTCGAGTGCGAACACCCGAGCGCCAGCTTCGATAAAGGCCGCGCTAATTTGACGCCCGATAATGCCCGCCGCGCCCGTAACGACGACGACTTTCCCATCAAGCCCGAATGGATCGCTCATACGCCGCCCTCCGCCCTAGTTATATTGCCGGAACACTGGCTTGATAGGATCACCGATCAACAGGCCCTGTGTGCCGTTCTCGAGCGCCTGCGCGTAGATTCCGAAGGCCTTCTGTGCCGCCTGCATCGTCCGGTCAAGGTCCGCCTGGTTATGTGCGTAGCTCGGCGCGATCCATGGCATCAACACCCCGCCGCGTATCATCTCCTGTGAAAAAAGCGTGCGCAGCCTGAGATCTGCCTGACCTTGTGCGTCAAGCGTCAGGTAGTTCATGGAAATTGCATTGCCTTGAATCTGGAATGAATGGTCGACACCAGCCTCGCGCGCGAGCGCTTCAAGCCCTTCGATAAGCTCGCGACCGAAACTCCATAAATGCTCAACAACCGGCAACTCCTCATAGATGCTGACAGTTTCCATAAACGCGGCGAGACTCGACATTTCGCCGCCATGAGTCGTCGAGATCAGGAAAGTGCGCTCCTGGCCGGGACGGTTGATGCCACCAACTTCCATGACCTCACGCCGGCCGACCAGCGCGGCCATGGCAAAACCGTTGGCCATGCCTTTACCGAAGGTTGTCAGGTCCGGGCTAACGCCGAACAAATACTGCGCGCCCTTGAGATGCCAGCGAAATCCAGTGATCATTTCGTCGAGAATGAACAATGCGCCGTCGCGTCGGCACAACGCCTGTACCTGTAGCAGAAAATTGCCTGCGTGGCCCGGGCAACGTTGGCAGTCAGGAGGCGCCATGCGATTGGCCGAAGCACATTCCGGGCAAGGACCGACCGTAGTGGCTGGTTCAAGCATCACTCCGGCGATGTTTCCCGGATGCGCATCAAACAACGCCTGCAGACTTGCGATATTGTTGTAGTCGAAGAGCAGCGTGGTCTGATGATGAATCGGCGGAATGCCGCGCTTGAGCTGGGTCGCTCCGATAAACCAGTCGTCAAACGAAAAAAATGGATGCTGGCGCGGTACACAGATGTACTGCCTGCCCGTGTAGGCCCGAGCCACCTTTGCGGCAGCCGTCGTGACATTCGAGCCGTTTTTGGCGAACTTCACCATGTCCGCGCCATCAATTAACGCAACCAGGCGCTCAGCCGCTTCCAGTTCCAGCACAGAAGCGCGGGTCAGGTTGACACCAAGCGACATACCTCCCATGGCCGCGCGATTCACCCTATCGTCGGCATAGCCGAGCGTAACCGCGCGCAAGCCCATCCCATAGTCCAGAAATGTCCGTCCATCGGCGGCCTTGACGTAAGCCCCCTTGCCGCTGATCAATATCTCCGGTGCGTTCGCTGGATACTGGTCGTCCCCACGCGAATAGGTATGAGCGCCGCCAGGGATGACTCGATGCAAGCGCTCGCGGAATGACATGCTCATGGTTCGAAAGCCTTTCTATTCAACGGTCAGGTTATGACACCGTTTTCGATGGTTTCAAGCAATTCCAACACACGAATATCCGCCGCAAGGTTGTGCGAAAACACTGATTCGCCTCGCACCGCAGCAAGAAAACTGCCCACTTCATCAAGATACATTGCTTCGCCGATGTTCCGGTTGTACCCGACTTGAGCGGCCATCTTTGGCTGATGCAGCTCGAGCACGCGCCCGGCGTCTGCTTCATACACGCGCACCCGAGCTTCGTCCCAGTCCCAGTAAAGTGACGCACGTTCGAAATTCAAGGTAAGCCTGCGCACCGCTTGGCGAGCCACAACGTCAACTACCATGGTTCCGACAAATCCGCCGAAGCTCAGCAACGAGGCGTAAGTGTCGTCGATAGGCGCACCTACGTCGGTGGTCCTCATCCGAAGGCCCTGTACCGCTAGCGGCCAACCAAACACCTCGACCATCCAGGTCAACTCGAACGGCACAATTTCCCGCGCACCGCCGGTCAGCGGCTGAGAAACATAATAATCGCTGACTTTTTCCCAAGGATGCCAATCTGGCAGATACTGCCCGCAGTGATAGGAGAAATTGCAAACCTTGCCATAACGCTGGGATTTCACGATGGCGGCTATGTCGCGAATCGCCGGATGAAATCGAAGCGTGCAGGACGGCGCGATCAATACCTTATGACGGTAAGCTCGTTCAAGCAGCTCCGGCAATGGATCGCGAATTACACTGGCTTCCACGAAACAAGGGCGATAAGCGTCGATGGCCCATGCCATCGCCGTATGATGCTGATCCGGTGGTGTGCAGATCAATATCACGTCGAATGCCTGCAGATCGGTCGACTGCAAGGTCTCGACAGTCTTGATTCCGTACTGTGCGGCAGCCGCTGCACGACGCTCCGGGGCCCTATCGAAGCCGCAGATCGATGTCACCGCATGATGTTGCAGACAACGAATACGTCGTTTACCCATCGATCCGAGGCCAATCACCAATGCCTTCATGGCAACTCTCCCTTGAAATGTTGGATGATGGCTTCGACACATGCAAAGTCGAATTCATCATCGATCTCATAGTTTTGCCATCGCTGAATTTTGTAGCCCATCACGTTGCGCGGATAAAAAGTCATATCGCGGCGAAGCACCGCAGTCTTAATCGCATAAGCCACGCCATATGGAAAATAGGCGACAGACCCAGCAACGTCGGCGGCAGGCGGCACAGCGTCGCCCCACTTCGAGAGATAGCCGTCAGCACCGACGACTTTCATGACATCGGGTTTCTCGAGTTGAACCTCGCCGACCGAAACCACAGCGTCGGCCACATCCCAGTGACGTGCTAACAGTGCAGCCACCGCGTCGATGTCACCACTCGCGCGCAATGGCGAAGTCGGTTCAAGCAGGATTACGGCATCAAATTCATGCCCATGGTCATGCCAATAATCGAGCGCGTGCAACACCGCATCCACCGAACTGCAATCGTCACCCGCAAGCTCGGCAGGTCGCAGGAAGGGCACCTCGGCACCAAAACGAGACGCGACATCAGCGATGGATGACGAGTCCGTCGACACCATAACCTTGTCGAGCGAATGCGCCGAACGCGCGGCGTCGATGCTCCACGCCAATACAGGTTTGCCCTGCAGCATCCGAATGTTTTTCCCGGGCAACCGCTTGCTCCCACCCCGCGCCAGGATAATACCGAGCAGAGACAACTTATCCGGCATGCCCATGACCGTGCCCTTTCACAAGCTGCAAAATATGCAACGCCACGGCGGTCGCCGCTTCCGGTACTTCGCGTGCAGCCGACAACTCCCGACAGCGGTGGTCCAAACCCTCGTCAAGTCGTTGTTGGAGCATGGCGATGTCAGACGCACCGTCAGCCAGGCCGAGGGCTTGGTAATCAAGGCCTGTGCTTTTGACAAAAGGCGAAAAGGTGATATTGATCAAACGTTTCCCGGCAAAATAGGCCTGCGCCCCGACGGTGCTTCCCTGAACGATGACCTGGTCCGCCGCCAACAACACAGGCAGTAGCGGTTCGATTTGGGGTTGACTCCAATGTAGCCGCGGAACTCCCTGCGGCACCGGAAAGCGGTGCCATTCGTTGGGATGATAACGAATAACAAGCGCGGCATCAGGACGAGAGTCAAGCCAAGACACCAGACAATCCTGCACCAGCCGCGCCAGACCGGTACCGGCGAACTCGTGCGGCAAAGCGTCGGGAGCCTCCAGGTGGCCCGCCCACAGCACGATATTTTTTTTATCCCAGCCCATCGACCGGCGAAATGTCTCGCCAGCTTGCCGCGCCGTCGACGTGCCCAAAACATCGAATGCCGGATTACCGGTCACGAATAACCGGTCCGCATTAAACCCCGCATTCACCAAATTGGCCTTAACCCCTTCGTTCAGCACAGTCAACCGGTCGGCGTAAATCTTTCGTCGCAAAAACGGATCACTCGCCAGCGCGAACAGATCAAGCATTGACAAAGTGGGAATGCCAAGCTCAATAGCAACAGCAACGGCAGCCTGCTCACTGCGCGGTGAATTAGTCGTAACGACTACGTCTGGACGAACCCTACCGAGTACTCGCTCGAAAAATCGCAATGGCATAAATCCCTGGCGTCCCTGACTGTGCCAGCGCGCCCAAGCATCCTCCTCGCCCAACTCATCAACGAGTTCGGCAAAATTGAGACCAAGGTAAGCCAGAGACTCAGATGTATCTATCGATGGGTGAGATTGGCCTCGCATCATTTGATGACCATAGGCCTTGATCCGCTCCCACTCTGCAGGATCGCAAAAATCACGGTAACCAAGCGCCATCTCGCCAGCATCGTGGGCAACTGCGAAAGCAGTGGTCAGCGCCATAAGCCGAAGTTCAATAGCTGGCGAAAGCTGGCGTAACGCTCGCATTAYGGGCAGGCACATTTCGATATGCCCGCCACCATAACTGACAAAGAGCACTCTCATCGATGAACACGCATGGGACGAACGGTTTTTCTAGCGTGCGAATTTGGCCAGCTTGGAAACCTTTGGCTTGACCGAACACACGGCATGACGCAATGCAGTCCGTCAATAAAAATCAACGTATCGCCGGAACTCAGCCGGCGCGATATGGAGCAACAATTCGTCGCACTCAAGGTGCTTAAGCCGTGTGAACTCGTCGACAAAGGCTTGACCAAGCCCGGCACACAATGCTTCATCAGATTCCAACGCATCAAGTGCATTTGGCAGCGAAGCCGGCAACCGCTGAATCCCGCGTGCATCCAGCTCATCCGATCTCAGTTGGTAAAGATTTTCGTTGCACGGCATCCCAGGATCAAGCTTACGCTTGATGCCGTCCAGACCCGCATAAATGATGGCAGCGGTCAGGAGATAAGGATTTGATGAGGCGTCAGGAACGCGCAACTCAAGCCGCCCCCCCGGAATACGGACAAACGCGGTCCGGTTGTTATTACCCCAGGCAATATTGACCGGCGCCCAGGTAGCACCAGAGCGCGAGCCGCGCGAGACCAGTCGCTTGTAGGAGTTGACGCATGGAGCGGCGATCGCGGTCAACCCCGGGGCATGAGCCATCAGCCCGCCAAGGAAATGATAGGCCAAGGGACTCAAATTCATGCCGCCCGGATCAGCCTTATCTTCAAAAGCGTTGTCACCAAATTTTTTGCCCGCCGACATGTGCATATGCAGACCGCTGCCCGAGCGTTCGGCAAACGGTTTCGGCATGAACGAACACAGCATGCCGTGTTTTTTCGCGATCGCCGTCGCTGCCATTTTGAAGTAGGTCAGGTTGTCTGCTGTGCGCAGACCATCTGCATAGGTGAAGTTCATCTCAAATTGACCGTTTGCGTCTTCATGGTCAATCTGATACACGTCGATATTCGCCCCCTCGAGTGCGGCGCGCAACTCCATGAGAAATTCAGACACCGACGACAGGTGCCGGAAGTCGTAACAAGGCTTGTCGAGCGACTCCGAGCCGGTGGCAACCTCGTATCCACCAGCAGCAGTTGCTTTGAGCAGAAAAAACTCGGGTTCGAGGCCGGAGAAAAATTCAAGGCCCGTGGCCTCGCGAAAGGCGGCAATCGCCTTCTTGGCGATGACGCGTGAATCAAGCGCATGTGGTTTGCCATCGACATGTCCATCGCAGCTCACGCTGGCCGTCGACGGCATCCAGGGCACGGGACGCACGCTGTCGCGGTCACCGACGGCCATGAACTCCTGGCCATGTGGACCCATTCCCATACCGGCAATCGCAAAGCCCGCGAAGCCCGCCCCCGCCCCAAAAATCATTTCCTTGTGCTTGCCAGGCACCAACTTTGCCTTGGGCCGGCCATGAATATCGACAAACTGCGCGAGGTAGTAATCAAAATCTGCCATGTCCGGCCTTCCGTCTTTAATTATGCGTTTTCGGGAAAAAATTCCTGCAACCAGAGCTTCGTCATCAACAGAGTACGTAGCTGTTTCGTATGGTTATGCAAACCACTGCGGTGCTCCTCCAGCATCACCAGCAGCTCATTGCGGTCGAAGCGGCCGCCATCAGGCAGGTTCAGCACTTCGCGTGCCCAGGTATAAAGCGGCCCTTTGATCCACTCGCCAATCGGCAGGGTCGGCATGGTCTTGGGACGGAAGACGAAATCGTGGTCGAAATAGCTCGCCGCGGCCTGCTTGAGAAAATGCTTGCCGATGCCATCGCGGAACTTTGAAGTCACTGGTAGGCGTGCAAACATTTCGCTGACCCGGTGGTCGAGAAAAGGTGCACGGCCCTCGATTGACCAGCAGGCTCCCATACGGTCACCCTTGACCGAATTATTGCCCGGCATGAGTGAGTTGAGTTCATAGGCTGCAACCTGCTCTGCCGGCTCAAGGTCGCCGAATGGCTCGATGATTTCCATAAACCTGTCCAGGGCGCCCTGGGTGTGCGGGAAAAAAGCCGGGCTCATCATCCGCTGACGGTCTTTTTCGGTGCTGTAGCTGATCAGGTCGAAGTAGCTGCGCATCGGAAAATTGGTGCGTGTCATTTCCGAGAAAAACTGTTCGTTGTGACGGAAGCCGAGCATCACCTCGTCAGGTCCATCACCCGTGAACATCACGATTTTTCCCTGCTTGTGTGCCTCACGCGAGAGCAGGAAGAATAAAAAAAATGAAAAATCACCGTGTGGCTGTTCCGCGTGCCGCACCACAGTTTGTGCAATCTCAGGAATGTCGGCTGGCTTGATATCAAGCGGCTTCAGATTGATATCGAGCTCCGATGCCACACGCTCAGCATAGGAGTACTCCGAAAACCCCTTGTCCTCGATGCGTAAGCCGATTGCATCGAGTTGCGGCCGGTTCCATTGCGGCACCAGCCGATTGGCGATCACCGACGAGTCGACACCGCCAGAAAGAAACAGGCCACCGTCGACGTCAAACCTCATTTGCAGCTTGATTGCCTCGTTAAGTGCCTGCTCAAGCTGTTCCTGAGACGCTTCAACACGCGGACCATCGAGGGGCCAGCTCCAGTAGCGCACCGGTTCGGAGAATTTTCCCGCTCCATAGCGCATAAAAGTGCCGGGCGGCAGATGGCGAATGCCCTCAAAGCAAGTCTCCGGCGGAGGGCAATAGTTGAAGGTAAAGACATTGCCAAGCGCGGATTCATTGACTTTGCGTTTAAATTTCGGCAGTGCAAGGATGGCCTTTATTTCACTGGCGAAAGCCAAGCCGCCTTGGTAAGGGGCATAAAAGCACGGCTTGATGCCCTGGCGGTCACGCGCAAGCATGCCGGTTTCTGTTCGTTGGTCCCAGATAAAAAAAGCGAACATGCCGACCAGGTCGTCGAGCATTTTTTCGCCTTTTTCGCACCAAAGGTGCACCAGCACCTCGGTGTCGCAGCGCGACTTGAACTTGTAGCCCTTGGCCTTGAGCTGTTCGCGCAACTCAATGAAATTGAAGATTTCGCCGTTGAAAACAACCCAGACCTTGCCGTCGGTACTCGACATGGGCTGCATGCCGTTTTCGGGATCCACCACTGCAAGTCGTGCGTGACCCAGCACCGCCTGCCCAAGGTCCTCCACCCCCTGCTCATCGACCCCACGGTACTTGATGCAGTCGATCATCTTCCAGACATCATCTTTGGTCGTACCCGCAGCGTTGACCACGCCAGCTATTCCACACATGGCAAATCCTTAAGTCTTCAAATCAATTCGTGCAATTTTTCGGCTCAGCGGTGCACTTTCGACAAGCGCTTCATCGGTAGCATCCTCATCAAAGACCCGCTGGAAAATTTCCACCTGGTAGTCCAGGCTGGCCTTGGTCTCTGTTTCGGTTGGCTCGATCAACATCGCCGACTTGAGGTCACCCGGGAAATAAACGCAGCCCGCACCTACCAGCGTTGGCGGATGGATGCCGTAATCGATGAGCCGCTTGGCGAACTGGCGTGCCGATGTATTGAGCTTCTCGCCCGACAACAGGGTTTCATGCTTGCAGAACTGGTCGTAAACCGGCGGCAGCATTGGCGCCAGCCGGTGCTGCAGGTAATTGGCGTTCAGCACCGCATTTTCGGACGCCTGGCGCAAGCCGGCCCCACCCATAGTGCGCAAGTAGCCGTAAGCACGCAGCAACACACCAACATGGCCGTGGAAGCTTTTCATGCGACCGATGGAAAGCGGCCTGTCGTCGTCTCGTTGAGCCACGCCGTTCTTTCGAACTGCGACCGGGCTCGGCAGATAGGCAGCCAGCGCGGCCTTGACCGCGACCGGGCCGGCGCCCGGTCCACCGCCGCCATGCGGCGTCGAAAAAGTCTTGTGCACATTGACGTGAACTACGTCAAAACCCATGTCGCCGGGACGCACGATACCCATCAGTGCATTGAGATTGGCACCATCGTAATAGAGCAATGAACCGTTGGCATGAACCGCATCGGCAATCTCGACGATCTGGTCCTCAAACAGGCCCAGAGTTGAGGGATTGGTCAACATGAAAGCCGCGACATCGGAGGTCAACATCCCGCGCAGCGCGGCAAGATCGACCCGGCCCTTGAGGTCGGACGGCACGATACGGCAGTCAAAGCCCGCCATGGCCGCCGACGCCGGGTTGGTGCCATGTGCCGAGTCGGGTACCAGCACCACCGGGCGACGGGTATTCAGCCGCGCAAAATGTGCACGGATCACCAGCAGGCCTGCGAGTTCGCCATGGGCACCGGCAGCAGGTGCCAGGCAGCAGGCGTCCATCCCCGTAACCTCGCAAATCATGGCCTGCAGCCTCTCGTACATTTCCCAGACGCCGCCGAGCGTGTCGGTATCCTGCATCGGGTGGGCATTGGCAAAACCAGAAAGACGTGCGAGCTCGTCATTGCGCTTCGGGTTGTATTTCATCGTGCACGAGCCCAGCGGATAGGGCCCGTTGTCGACACCATGAGACTCCTGGCTCAGGCGAGTGAAATGCCTGACGACGTCAACCTCGCTGACTTCGGGCAGCCCAATGGCGGTACGGGCTCGTGCAAAAATCGGCAGCGCAGGCGTCTTCCCGGACAGGCGTCCGGCAAAGACATCGCTGGCCGCGCCAGAGCGGTGCAATTCGGTGATGGTCTGGGAGGCGGACGTAGCAGCCATCTCAGCACTCCTGCAGGCAAGCCCGCGCATGCGTGGCATAAGCCTCGATATCAGCGCGTGATTTGGTTTCAGTGACCGCGACCAGCAGGCCGTTCTTGTGGCCCGCCAACGCAGCCGCGATGGGCACACCCGCGAAAAATCCGAGCTTGCGCATGCGCGCACAAAAGGCCGTGGCGGCAACAGGCAATTCAATCGAAAATTCGTTGAAAAAAGCGCCGCTGCGCAGCGACCTGACGCCGGGCAGCGCAACCAGCAGCTCGTGCAGCAGGGCTGCATTCGCCGCATTAGCCTCAGCGATTCGCATGAAATTTGCGTCACCCAGGCACGCCAGGTAGATTGCAACGCGAATCGCATTGAGCGCCTGGTTGGAACAAATGTGGCTGGTAGCCTTGTCGCGTGCCACGTGCTGCTCGCGATCTTCCTTGACCAGCGCGTAACCAAGTTTTCCGTTGAGGTCGTGCACCCGGCCGACCAGCCGGCCCGGCAGGTACCGTTCAAGTGGTTTGCTGCAAGCAATGATGCCGACATAAGGCCCGCCTGCACTGAGCGGTAAACCAAGCGTTTGGCCTTCGCAGACAACGATGTCGGCTCCGAGCCTGCCAGGCGCTTCGATCCAGCCGCAAAGCAACGGGTTGACACACACCCCAAGCAGTGCCTGCCCTTGTTTGCAAATCGGCGAAAGTGCTGCGACATCCTCGACGACGCCAAGGGCATTGGGGCTTTGCAGCACGACACCGGCGATATCGCCGGACGCTAACAATGCGGCTATGGCCGCGACGTCGATCTGGCCAGTGCCAGCATCATGCCCTGCGCTATCGAGCCGAACACCACGCGGCTCCAGATAGGTAGTCAACACTTCGCGATATTCGGTCCAGAGGGCCTGAGCCACCACAATACGGCGCTTACCGGTGGCTGAACACATCATCCAGCACGATTCGGCAAGCGCCGTCGCACCGTCATACACCGAGCAGTTGACGGACTGCTGGCCCAGCAAGCGGCCCACAAGCACCTGAAACTCAAACAGGGCCTGTAGCAGGCCCTGGCTCATTTCGGGTTGATAAGGCGTGTAGGCCGTAAGGAATTCGCCGCGGGAAACGATGGCGTCGACAACGGCCGGAATGTAATGCTCGTAGGCGCCGCTGCCGAGAAAATTTGAATGCGTGAGTACTGTCTGGTTCAGCCCGGCCATCGCCGTGACATCACGCATTAGCTCCCATTCGCTAAGGGCAGGAGGAATGTCAAGCTCGCGCCGAAGGCGAACCTGCTGCGGCACATCGGCAAACAGCTGTTCCACCGAAAAAAGCCCTATTGCCTCAAGCATTGCCTGCCGGTCGGAGCCCGTGTGAACGTTGTAGCCGATCGGCTTTTGCTCCATGGGAGATTCAGCTTGTCTTTGATTCACGTTGTTTCAGCGGCCAGAGCGCTGCTTTGGGGAGTCGGCTGCAATAGCGGGATTATAGGGTCCGGCCCCTGCTGAAGCGGACAACCATGTCCCCTCAATTGGCATGTTTACCGCCGAGTTGGCGTACCGTTCCCCAGAGAATCCGGATATCGAGCCAGCATGAATTCTCCTGGACATATTGCTGGTCAAGGGCGCACTGTTGCTCAAACGAGATGTCCGAACGCCCGCTGATCTGCGCCAGGCCGGTGATTCCGGGCAACACGCTGCAGCGGCTTTCCCATTCGGCGGCTGTATACAGGGACCGCTCGGCCGGCACATGCGGCCTCGGGCCGACCAGGCTCATGTCACCTCGCAGCACATTGATCAATTGAGGCAGCTCGTCAATGCTGGTTCGCCGGATCCAGCGGCCCGCCCGTGTAATACGCGGATCGTTGTTCGCGGTGAAATGTGGTCCGAGCCCCGGGGCATTTCTGACCATGCTGCGAAATTTGTACATGTCAAATTCCCTGCCATTTTTTCCGATCCGCGTCTGACGAAAGAAAACCGGGAAACCGCTATCGAATCCGATCACAAGGGCTGCCAGCAGCAGCAATGGCGACAGCAGCAGTAGCGCCATAAACGACAGTGCCATGTCCATCAGGCGTTTCATGCGGGCCTTGCCGTCTGCGCGAGCTGGCCGATCAACGCGGCCACGCGTATGCGGTCGGCATCAATTTGTGCCGCGCTACGCTTCGCGAGTCCGGACTCGGCCTCGCGAAGCGCTTCCACCGCCGCCTCGAACGACTGTTCACCATCGGGCCGGTTGAAAGTCCGCGAAAGAATCACCGCCTGCGAACCCAGGCGCAAATGCTCACCCATAACATCGCGGCCGGGAAGTGAGCCCTCGTCTGCGCGGGCGATCCCGCCAAAGCCCATCGGTAAACCTCGCCGCCTTGCCGCTGCCGCTACGCGGTCAACATGGCCCTGGGCCAACGGCTCGAACATGAAGCGGCAGCCCATCGCCAAGTGCAGGTCATTCAGGCCGACGAAGACCTCTCCAAGCCCCGGCGTGTCCAGCCATTGCTCGAGTGATTCGAGCGCACCCACGGTTTCGAGCAGGGGCACTACCGGCACACGGCCATCGACGATTTCGCAGAAGCTCCGCAATTCCTGCGCGGTCGAAAACATCGGAAGCATCAGCAGGTCGGCCCCTTGCGCAAGCACAGCATCGACCTCCGCACGGGCTGCAGCTGGCTGATCGAGCCGGTATGGATTGACGCGGACCATGAGACGCGAGTGCCGTAAAACTGCCTTGACACGGCCCACATCGTCAATCTGGTGCGTACTGATGAAAGTGTTGCGCCCGGCCTGGCGCTCGGCCTTGCCATTGCGCTCAAGATCGACAAACAGCCGCATGGCCGGCATCCGGTCACAGCGTTTCGCCAGCTCTGGCTGGTTGGTAATGGTCAGTAAGTCAATCATGGGACGAAAGAGGAATAAGCCATTATTGCCCGCCGGCCTGCGGCACGGCCAACGGCTGGCGGCCCAGAAAACTGCGCAGCAAAGGGCTGGCCAGCAGCGCGCTGGCCAACACCACTACCGCAAAAAAACTGGCTGCCAGCGCGCTGGGCAGAAAATTCCAGCGGCCAAACCAGCGACTGGCCGCTACCAGAAGCAGGCAAGCGGCCAATGGGGCAAGCATGGCACGCCACGGCAGCGCCCGGTGAAGCTGCTCGCGCTCGGCAAACAACATGGCGAGGGTGATGCCAGCCAATACAGCATTGAGCGCACCCATCACAAGCGCGCCTCCGGCAAGCCCGGACCAAGCTGCAACGGCGAGCGCAGCCAGGCCGGCGACATAAGCCCAGACCGCGCGGTGCATATGCCCCGATGCAGCCATGACTGTCAGCAATACGGCGATCAAAGCCTGTGGCAGCAGTGACCAGATACCGATGGCCCCCCAGCGCGCAATAACTTCCAGATGCCCGGCATCCATGCGGCCCCAGCCAAACAGCAGTTGAGCAAGCGGCAGCGAAAAGCTGCCCACCACGGCAATCGCTGCGCAAGCCAGGGCCCAGGCCAGGAGAAAGGCAATTTGCAAAGCCCTGTCGCGTTCCGCAGAGCCCGCTTGGGTGCGGGTGATTGCCGGAAAAGCCAGGCTGGCCACGAGCTGCACCGCGAGCACCAGCGGCAACTCCACCAGCTTCCAGGCGTAATTAAAGTCTGCGAGGGCCCCCTCCCCGGCCTGGGACGCCAGGCTGCGCCCCATCAGGGGCAACAGCAGCAGCAGGCCCGAAGACAGGCCGGCCCATATCCATATGCCCGCAGCAGGCGGGGCCGGCATAGCCATCGCCGCCGGATCAGTCGGCGCAGCCTGCGGAAGCCGCCAGCCCAGCCAGCCGAGGCGCGCGACCATCGCCAGCACAAGGAAGCAGCCCAGGATAAAGACAGTTCGATCTCCGCTGTTTTGCGGCGCCAGGAACAGCGCAAAAACCAGCAGCAGGTTGACCACGAGATTACCGCTGTACATGCCTACGAAATCCCGTTCATGCTGCAACCGCGTTACCCAGAGCGCGGCCAGCATGGCCAGCGGCAGCACGGCGGCGCTCCAGGCCAGCGAGTCGCGGCCAAGGATGGCCATGTCGCCCCGCAGGCCAGGTGCAAGCGCATGGGACAGCGCCCCCCGAAGTAACCAGATCAGCAAAGCCAGCACAAGACCAGTGCCGAGCAGCGCCCGTGCGACTTTTTTCTGGCTGGCATCCTGTTGCGCAGGCGTTTGGCGCGCCCATTCCGGCAACAACACGTAACCCAGGGCGCCGCTGAACAATATGCCGACCAGCAAGTCCGGCAGGGTGAACATCACAATCACCGCGTCGCCAAGTCCGGTGGCGCCAAAAGCAGCGGCCTGGGCCGATTCCCGCAGGAGGCCGAGCAGGCGGCTGGCCATGAGCAAACCCAGGGAAAAAACGCCGGCGCGCAGGTACATAGGCGGGATTATCAAGGCTTAAATAGGGGCAGCCGGCCCTGAATGGGGAAACCAGCCACTTAAAAAACTAAAATCAACGGTTTGGCGCTTTATCCGCACAGCCACAAAACCGGCCTGATAGCGGCGCCCCGATCGTTTTCACACTTCTGACCATGTCCGATAACAACACCTTGCCCCCCGCCCAAGACGAAAACAAGCTGATCGCGGAACGCCGCGAAAAGCTCAAGGCCATCCGGAGCCAGGGGATTGCGTTCCCGAACGACTTCAAGCCGTCCGACCACGCGGGCAAGCTGCACGCCATGCACGGCGGCAAGGATGGCGAGGCGCTGGCCGCCGAGGCGGTTCCCGCGAAAATCTCCGGCCGCATGATGCTCAAGCGTGTCATGGGGAAGGCGAGTTTTGCCACCCTGCAGGACAGCACCGGGCGTATCCAGATTTTCCTCACGCGCGACGAAATAGGCGAAGAGCTCTATGCCGCTTTCAAGCATTGGGACCTGGGTGACATCGTCGCGGCAGAAGGCAAGGTCTTCAAGACCAAGACCGGCGAGTTATCCATCCACGCCACCAGCGTGCGCCTGCTGACCAAGAGCCTACGCCCCCTTCCTGGAGATTTTTATGGCATGGCCGACCAGGAGCAGAAATACCGCCAGCGTTATGTGGACCTGATCACCGACGAGCAGGCACGCAAGCGTTTCACCGCCCGCAGCAAGGCCGTCAGCTCTATCCGTGAATTCATGGTCGGCCACGACTTCCTGGAAGTCGAGACGCCGATGCTGCACCCCATCCCGGGCGGTGCCAATGCCAAGCCGTTCAAGACGCACCACAACGCGCTGGACCAGGAAATGTTCCTGCGCATCGCGCCGGAGCTTTACCTCAAGCGCCTGATCGTCGGCGGTTTTGACCGCGTCTTCGAGATCAACCGCAGCTACCGCAACGAGGGCATCTCGGTACGGCACAACCCTGAATTCACCATGATGGAGTTCTACGCGGCCTACTGGGACTACAACGACCTGATGGACTTCACCGAAGCATTGATTCGCGACGCAGCCCAGAAAGCCGTGGGCACGCTACAGCTGAGCTACGGCGGCAAGGAAGAAAAAGTCGACCTCGCCAAACCCTTTGCCCGCCTGACCATTCGCGAAGCCATCCTCAAGCACACCGAAGCCGGCAACAACGTCGATGACACCGTGTGGCTGACGAATGCGCTGCGCAAGCTGGGCATGAACGAGGAAAAAGACCGTCTGTCTACACGCTCCCTGGCCGGCCTGCAGGTGCTGTATTTCGAAGAGCTGGTCGAAGAAAAGCTCTGGCAACCGACCTTCATCATGGAGCACCCGACCGAAATCTCCCCCCTGGCCCGCGCCAATGACAGCCGCCCTGAGGTGACAGAGCGCTTTGAGCTCTACATCACCGGCCGCGAATTCGGCAATGGTTTCAGTGAGCTGAACGACGCTGAAGAGCAGGCCGCGCGCTTTAACGCCCAGGTAGCCGCCAAGGACAGCGGTGACGACGAAGCCATGTTTTATGACCACGACTTCATCCGCGCGCTGGAATACGGCATGCCGCCGACCGGCGGCTGCGGCGTCGGCATAGACCGGCTGATGATGCTGCTGACCGACAGCCCCAGCATCCGCGATGTGATTCTGTTCCCCGCGCTGCGACGTGAGGTTTAGCCCACGATCGCGCACTTCGCCATACGCGATTCCACACCAGCAGGGGCCGCGGGACTGGCTTTGCCAGACCGCTGGCGCCGCCCCCTTGAGGGGGAACAGGCTACACGCAGTGAGCCTGGACGGGGGTGAACCATATGCCACTCAAATACCTTCTCGGCTACCCCGACAGTCTGCAGACCCAGGTGCAGCAGTTGCTGGCGCAAGGCCGGCTGGGTGAGGTGCTGCTCGCCAAATACCCCCTTGCCCATGGCGTGCGGACGGACAAGGCCCTGTACGACTACGTGATGGGGCTCAAAAGCGAGTTTTTACGCAGCTCGGAGCCACTCTCCAAAGTCGCGTTTGACAGCAAGCTGCACGTGATTGCCCATGCGCTGGGCACACACACCACCGTTTCCAGGGTCCAGGGCAGCAAACTCAAAGCCAAGCGTGAAATCCGGGTGGCCACGCTGTTCAGGGAAGTGCCGGAAGAGTTTTTGCGGATGATTGCGGTGCACGAGCTGGCCCACATCAAGGAAAAAGCGCACGACAAGGCTTTTTACCAGCTCTGCACCCATATGGAGCCGCGCTACCACCAGTATGAATTTGACCTGCGGGTGTACCTGACGCATATGGATGCGGTGGGCCGGCTGGAGTGGCCTTCAGCCTGACCCCACTGCGGTGTGGTCACAGCCGCCCGCGCGGGTCCCGAATCGGTCAAATTTACAAGAAAAATGCCTGAGACCCAATACAGTCTTGCGCCAACAGCTATTTATTTAATAGCATCTCCGGCAAACGCATCTCAGGGAATCAGTCCCATCGCGTGCATGTAGGCAGGGTGCAGCATCAGTTCGTCCCATTCGTGGGCTGGGATGGCGGGCAGCAGGTCCAGCCGGCGCAGCTCGCTGGACTCCAGCGCTTCCCACTGGCCCTTGAGCAGCGCCTCGGCCATGCCGTCCAGCAGTTCGTCCACCGGTTTGCCCTCCCCCACCGACTGGTTGCACAGCAGGACCATGTCGCAGCCGGCGTTAAGCGCCGTGACAGCAGCCTCGGTGTAGCTGACTTCCTTGCCGTCAATGAGGCGTGCGCCGGCCATGCTCAGGTCGTCGCTGAAAATCGCGCCGCCAAAACCCAGCTGGCCGCGCAGGATGTAGGTCAGCCACTTTTCCGAAAAACCTGCCGGCCTGGCGTCCACCTTGGGGTAGATCACATGCGCCGGCATCACGCTGGTGAGCGTGGTGTTCAGCCACTCATAAGGCGCGGCGTCGTCGGCCAGAATGGCCTTCAGGCTGCGTTTGTCGACCGGGATGTCGGTATGGGAGTCGGCCTTGACGAAACCATGGCCGGGGAAGTGCTTGCCACAATTGGCCACACCGGCCTGCAGCAGGCCGTGCATCAGGCTTTTGGCCAGCAGCGTGACCACGCGCGGGTCGCGGCCAAAGGCGCGGTCGCCGATGACCCCGCTTTCACCCCAATCGAGGTCCAGCACCGGCGTGAAACTGAAATCAACGCCGCAAGCGCGCAACTCGGCACCCAGCACGTAGCCACAGGCGGTGGCGGCGTTGGTGGCCGCAAGCTGGTCCTTCATCCACAGCGAGCCCAGCGCGCGCATGGGCGGCAGGTGGGTAAAACCATCCGTCCTGAAGCGCTGCACGCGCCCGCCTTCGTGGTCCACGCAAATCAGCAAGTCCGGCCGGATGCTCTTGATCTCAGCACAGAGCGCGCTCAGTTGCCGGCGGTCTTGCCAGTTGCGGCCAAACAGGATGATCCCGCCGGTCAATGGGTGCTTGAGGCGCCGGCGGTCGGCCTTGGTCAGCGTGAGGCCGGCGATGTCGATGATGAGGGGAGCGTGCTGGGTCATGGGATTGAAATCAGGAATTAAATACTATTAAATTGATAGCTGCTAGCGCAATATTGACGGGCGCTAGGGGCTATTTTTCTCTACAACCACAAAACTGGCGGCGTAATCGGTTTCGTCGGTGACGGACACATGGGCAGTGAGCTGGCGGGCTTCAAACCAGGCCTTGAGCGTGCCGTGCAGCACGATCTCGGGTTTGCCGCTGGGCGCCTTGGCGATTTCACAGCTGCGCCACGTCATGGGCATCCGCATGCCGGTGCCGATCGCCTTGCTGAAAGCTTCTTTGGCTGAAAACCGGGTGGCAAGGTAGCTGACGCCGCGGTCGGGCCAGCGGGCGCTGCGGTGTTTCCAGGTGGCAAGTTCACCGTCGCTCAGAATCCTGCGGGCAAACCGTTCACCATGCCTCTCAAGGCTGGCGCGGATGCGGCGCACGTCGCAGATGTCAGTACCGATTCCGTAGATCATTCTGCCCGCACAGTCGCTGCCGTAAGGTGACACAAAACAGGCCAGCTCGAGCCGTGGAACCGGCTTTGCCGGGCCACAGGCGGGCGGCCCCCTCGGGGGGCAGCGACCCACACGCAGTGGGGGAGCGTGGGGGCTCCAATCATGCGGGGGCGAATGCCTGGGTGATGCTAAGCAGGTAACGCCGGGTGGTCGCGGCGTAACCCAACTCGAGGGCGTCGGCAACAAAAGCGTGGCCTATCGACACCTCCAGCACGTTGGGTACTTCTCGCACAAACTCTGTGAGGTTGTCGCGGTTCAGGTCGTGGCCGGCGTTGATGCCCAGGCCGGCTGCCGCAGCGGCCTGGCCCGCACGGGTAAAGCGCGCCAGAACTTCGGCCTTTTCAGGAGTTGCCCAGGCGCGCGCGTAGGTCTCGGTATAAAACTCCACCCGGTCGGCGCCCACGGCCTTGGCCGCTGCCATGGCTTCGGGAATCGGGTCCATGAAAAGACTGACCCGCACACGGCGGTCATGCACCTGTTCTATCAGGGGCTGCAGGCGCTCAGCGTCTTCGGGGAAATTCCAGCCGTGGTCGCTGGTGAACTGGTCTTCGCTGTCGGGCACAAAGGTGCATTGGTGCAGCGGCAGGCCCCGGGCGGCCAGATCGTGCACAAAGCCCATCAGATTCTGGAACGGGTTGCCTTCGATGTTGAATTCGCGGTCTGGCCAGTCCTTCATCAGCGCGGCGAGTTCAAAGACGTCGTCACGGCGGATATGCCGCTCGTCGGGCCGCGGGTGCACCGTGATGCCCTGTGCACCAGCTTCCAGGCACAGCTCGGCGGCACGGCGCACGCTAGGAATATCCAGGTGGCGGGAATTTCGCAACAGGGCGACCTTGTTGACGTTGACCGACAGTGCGGTCTTGTCATACACATGGGACACGAGGGGAGCGGGCGAAAGGAGTTTCATGGCGGTTGCTCGTTAGAAAGCTTGCAGGTCCATCATCATCTGCCGGGTTTTCAGGACCTTGACGCCGCAATGGTAGTGCAGCAGCCCGCGCAACTGGGTTTTAAGCTCATTGAAGCCGGGGATACAGGCCCGTACCGTGTCAGAGAACAGCGCCTCGTCACCCAGCGCCTGCTGCAGCGCCTGCCATTGCCCGCCGGGCAGGCTGACGCGATCGTCGTCGTGCGCTTGCCGGAGCCCCGCCTCTGGCACCAGCACATAGCGGGTGTCCGGATCGAGCGGCGCCAGCGTGGCGGTTTCGGCGTCCAGCAGGGGTAAAAGGCCGATGTCGCGCAGCAGCCGCAGCTCAAACGCGCGCAACGCCAGCTGCAGGGTTTCGGCACTTTGTGCGGCGATCAATTGCACCGTGGCGGCGTAGGCGTCAAACAGCACCGGATGCGGGTCGTCACGCGCCATCAGGCGCATCAAGAGCTCGTTGAGGTAATAGCCCGACAGCAATGCATCCCCCGTGGGCATGACGTGGCCGCCCTGCCACTCAGCGCTTTTCAGGGTGCGGATTTCAGCATCGCCGCCAAAGGCGATATGCAGCGGCTGCAAAGGCAACAAGATCGGCCGGAAGCTGGAGCTGGGCTTCTTCGCCCCCCGCGCCACCAGAGCCACCCGGCCATATTTACGGGTGAACACCTCCAGGATCAGGCTGGACTCACTCCAGTCGTAGCGGTGCAGGACGTAGGCGGGTTCATCGCCGATGCGCTTGGTGGCCATGTGGTTCAGGAGGCCAGGCAGGAAACCAGCAGCGAGAACTGAGGGAACTCCCCCTTCAAGCCGGGGCCGCGGAACCGGCTTTGCCGGGCCGCAGGCGCAGCGGCCCCCTCGGGGGGCAGGGAGCTACACGCAGTGAGCGACCGTGGGGGCCTCATTCATACCCGAATGTCTTGACCCGGGCCTCATCGTCGGCCCAACCCGAACGGACCTTGACCCAGATCTCCAGGAACACCTTGCCGCCCGTGAGGGTTTCAAGCTCATGCCGGGCTTCAGTGCCGATGCGTTTGAGCTTTTCACCCTTCTCGCCAATGATCATGCCTTTGTGGCCGTCACGCTCCACCACGATGGTGGCGGC
Organism: Polaromonas sp. P3_B4; assembly: GCF_056402835.1. NCBI lineage: Bacteria > Pseudomonadati > Pseudomonadota > Betaproteobacteria > Burkholderiales > Comamonadaceae > Polaromonas > Polaromonas sp. P3_B4. The sequence goes on along the minus strand of NZ_JBFUGQ010000001.1, from coordinate 291,290 downwards.
AATTTTGCGCAGGGTGCCCTCTTCTTCATACCGGTCAATGATGACCGTTGAGGTGTAGGGAAGTTCGTCCCCCGTGAGGCGAAAGAGCTTCTCGCGAATGATTTCCGCCGCCATGAAGCGATCGCTGCGGTCGGTCAATTCGTCGGCACCGTACATCCAGGGCTGGACCGGCAGGTATTTTTCGCAAATGCCGAACAGGCGCTCGATGTCCTTGGCGTTGTTGGCCGACATCGGCACGAACTCGGCGAAATTGTGCCGCTCCTGCATTTCCTTGAGCCAGGGCGCGATCTCGGCGCGGCGGTGAATCAAATCAAACTTGTTAGCCAGCAAAATCGCGGGTGTCTTTTCGGGCAGCAGAGCCAGAACCTTGGCGTCGGCCTGGTTGAATTGACCGGCTTCCACCACAAAGACAATCAGGTCCACATCATTGACGGCGCCGACCACAGTGCGGTTCAGCGAGCGGTTCAGCGCGTTGCCGTGCCGGGTCTGGAAGCCCGGCGTGTCCACGAAGACATACTGCGTTGCCTTGACCGTGCGCATGCCGGTGATGCGGTGGCGCGTGGTCTGGGCCTTGCGCGAGGTGATGCTGATCTTTTGTCCCACCAGGGCATTGAGCAGAGTGGACTTGCCCACGTTGGGCTTGCCGACGATGGCGATCAGGCCACAGCGCTGCTCGCCGGCGGACGATGTGTCAGCAGCGGCGGGCACGGCCGCGCCGCGCGAGGACAGCGCCTGCGCCAGCATGGCTTCCAGCGCATCGGGCGGCTGCACGGCTTCCGGGGCTTTGGCTTGACGCTTTTTCGGCGCGACTGCAGGGGGAGTCGCCGCAGCAACTACCGGTTTTTTCGGTTCTTTTTTACCTGTACTCATAATCTTGGTGTGTTGGCCTGCGGCCTTCGGGCGGCTGCCGGCTCGGAGTCAGGAATCCAGTGTCTTGACAAACATCAGCATGGCTGCGGCGGCGGCTTGTTCGCCGGCCCGGCGGGAGCCGCCGATCCCGCGCTCGGCCCGGCCATATTCAGTGATCTCGCATTCCACATCGAAGGTCTGCTTGTGGGCCGCACCCATGGTACCCACCACGCGATAAATCGGCAGGTTCATTTTGCGCCCCTGCAACCACTCCTGCAATTCGGTTTTCGGATCTTTGCCGATGGCCTGCATCTGGGGGTTGATTTCCACGTCCTTGAACAGCCGGCGCACCAGCAGGTTGGCCGCCTCAAAGCCGGCGTCCAGGTAAACGGCGCCTATGACAGCTTCCAGCGCATCGGCGAGGATGGAGGGCCGCTTCTGTCCGCCTGATTTTGCCTCGCCTTCGCCCAGCCGTACCAGATCCGGCAAGCCAAGCACGACGGCAAGTTTGTGCAGGGTGTCCTGCTTGACCAGGTTAGCCCGCACACGTGAAAGATCGCCCTCAGGCAGGGTGCTCAGTTGCTCGTAGAGCAACCCCGCGACAGCCAGGTTCAGGACGGAATCGCCCAGAAACTCGATACGCTCGTTATGGTCGGTTGAAAAGCTGCGGTGCGTCAGCGCTTGCTGGAGCAGCCTTGGGTCGGAAAAATCATGCTGCAGGCGCTTTTGCAGTGCCAGCAGACCAGGACTTGAGGTAGCACTCGCTCGCACTTACTTGGCACGGCCGTTGTACTTGAGCAGCAGATAAGCTGGGCCGGCCATGTGGATTTCCTTGTTATAGGCGAAAGACACCACAGTTTTGTCACCCTCTTTGGTCACTTCGATATCTTTGGCAGTAATTGACTTGATGTCGTCAATCTGGGCGGCCTTGTCAAAGATAGTTCTGGCCTCAGCCACGGTATTGCCTTCCCTCGCCTTTCCGGCGGCCTTGAGGATGGCCTGATATTCAATCAGCGTCGGGGCAACCTGGGCAGCCAAAATGCCACCACATACAAGAACGATGCCCACAAACAGAAGGCCAATAAAGGAAATGCCACGTTGACGATGTTTCATTTTTTCTCCTGCTCTGACTAGGAAGTCCTGTCGTATTGCCCCTGGTACACCAAAGTGTGCCAAAAAAGCGGCTACTCGAAAGAACCGATACGCTTGAGGTTGCCGAAATTCATCCAGACAAAAAAGGCCTTGCCGACAATGTTTTTATCGGGAACAAACCCCCAATAACGGGAATCCAGCGAATTATCGCGGTTATCGCCCATCATGAAATACTGCCCCTCAGGCACCTTGCAGACAACGCCTTCGCTACTGTAACGGCAATTTTCCTTGAAAGGAAAGTCCATGACCTCCCGCTCATCGAGGCCGGCCCGCCGGGAGTCGTCATTCAGCAGGCGGTATTTCTTTGTCCCATTGACCTCTTCGAACTGTTTGGCGTAACGCAAAATATCTTCGTCAAAAAAGTCGGGCAAAGGCGTCTTGACCAGAGGCTTGCCGTTAATGGTCAGCTTCTTGTTCAGGTAGGCCACCTCATCCCCGGGCACACCCACCACCCGTTTGATGTAATCCAGGCTCGGTTTTGGCGGGTAGCGAAACACCATCACATCACCGCGCTGCGGGGTGTTGTTGTCCAGTACCTTGATATTGAGCACCGGCAAGCGAACGCCGTAATGGAATTTATTGACCAGGATCAGATCGTTGACGAGCAAGGTCGGGATCATGGAGCCAGAAGGAATCTTGAAGGGCTCAAACAGGAAGGAGCGCAACAGGAAAACCACCACGATCACCGGGAACAGGCCGGCGGTCCAATCCAGCCACCAGGGCTGCATGATGAGCCGGGTTCTGGCTTCGTCAACATGGTTGTCGACCTGGCTGATGCCTTTTCCGGCGAGCTCAGCCTGCCGCCTGGCAGCACTTTCCTCGAATGCCGCCGCCGCGCGGTAGCGCTGCGGCAAAAAGTAAAACCGCTCGGCCAGCCAGTAAATCCCGGTGACCACCGATGCCAGGAACAGCAGCAGGGAGAAGTTTCCGTCCACGACGCCGAAGTACCAGGCAGCGCCATAACCCACAAATGCGGCCAGCACCACGGCCGTGATCGTGCTCATTGCGCCGCGCATCAATCTTCCACCTGCAAAATGGCCAGGAAGGCTTCCTGGGGGACTTCAACGGAACCGATTTGTTTCATGCGTTTTTTACCCGCTTTTTGTTTTTCAAGGAGCTTGCGTTTGCGTGAAATATCGCCGCCGTAGCACTTGGCGATCACGTTTTTGCGCAGCGCCTTGATTGTCTCACGCGCAATAATATTGGCCCCGATCGCCGCCTGGATGGCCACATCGAATTGCTGCCGGGAAATGATCTCGCGCATTTTGGCCACCACCGCCCGGCCGCGGTAGGCCGACTGGCTGCGGTGGACGATGATGGACAGCGCGTCGACCTTCTCGCCATTCAGCAGGATGTCCACCTTCACCACATCGGATGCCCGGAACTCCTTGAATTCGTAATCCATCGACGCATAGCCGCGGGAGACGGACTTGAGCTTGTCGAAGAAGTCCAGCACGATCTCGCCCAGCGGCATTTCATAGGTCAGCATGACCTGTTTGCCGTGGTAGGCCATGTTCAGCTGGATGCCGCGCTTCTGGTTGGCCAGCGTCATCACGGCGCCCACGTAGTCCTGCGGCATATACAAGTGCACGGTCACAATGGGCTCGCGGATCTCGTTAACCTTTCCGCCGTCGGGAATTTTGGAGGGATTTTCAACCTTGAGGAGGGTTCCGTCGGATTGGAGAACTTCATAGACCACACTGGGAGCCGTCGTGATCAGGTCCTGGTCGAATTCCCGCTCGAGCCGCTCCTGGACGATTTCCATGTGCAGCAGCCCCAGGAAACCGCAGCGAAACCCGAAACCCAGCGCCTCGCTGACCTCCGGCTCATAGTGCAGCGACGCATCATTGAGCTTGAGTTTTTCCAGTGCATCGCGCAGGGATTCGTATTCACTGGCCTCTGAGGGATACAGGCCGGCAAACACCGCAGGCTGGATTTCCTTGAAGCCGGGCAAAGCCTCGGTGGCGGTAAAGGCAGCGCCGCCTGTCCCGGGCTTGATCAGGGTCACGGTGTCGCCGACCCGCGCCGCCTGAAGCTCCTTGATGCCAGCGATGACAAAACCCACCTCGCCGGATTCGAGTGCCTGGCGAGGCTCGGTATGCGGAGTAAAGACGCCTAATTGCTCGGCGTTGTACATCGCCTCGCTGGCCATCAGCTTGATACGGTCACCCTTGGCAAGCCGGCCGTCCACAACACGCACCAGCATGACGACGCCCACATAAGCGTCGTACCAACTGTCAATGATCATGGCGCGCAACGGGCCGCCTGGATTACCTTTGGGCGGCGGAATCCTGGCAACGACGGCCTCCAGGATTTCATCGATGCCCATGCCCGTCTTGGCACTGCAGGGAATCGCATCGGTCGCGTCGATGCCGATCACTTCTTCGATTTCCTGCTTGGCGTTATCAGGGTCGGCTTGCGGCAAGTCCATCTTGTTGAGCACCGGCACGACTTCCACACCGAGGTCCAGCGCGGTGTAGCAGTTGGCGACGGTCTGCGCTTCCACACCCTGGCTGGCGTCCACCACCAGCAGCGCACCCTCGCATGCGGACAGCGAGCGGCTCACTTCATAAGAGAAGTCGACGTGGCCCGGCGTGTCGATCAGATTGAGGTTGTAGACCTCGCCGTTGAGTGCCTTGTATTTGAGCGCAGCGGTCTGCGCCTTGATGGTTATCCCACGCTCTTTTTCAATATCCATCGAATCCAGAACCTGCGCACTCATCTCTCTGTCCTGCAAACCGCCGCAGCGCTGGATGAGACGGTCAGCCAGCGTGGATTTGCCGTGATCAATGTGGGCAATGATCGAAAAATTTCTGATGTGATTCATCAACGAGAACGCCTAAGTACTTGAAAGTATTGCGAAGAGATTGAATGGAATTCGCGAGGGCCATAAAAAAGGGCGCGTCGAGTAGCGACGCGCCCTGAACCAACAATCTATGGCAACTGCGATAGTTGGAACTTCATTGTAGGCAAAAAGCCGGAGCCGAACAGTCCCGAAATGGCCATATTTTTGTCGTTGCAGGCTAGCAACATGGATCTTATGCACAACTTATTCACAATTTTATACTGCTTGTCTCTGGACAACTTGTGGGTGATCTGTGGAGCGTTCGGTATTACTCAAAATAAAGAGAGAAACCGGGTCTTTAGCCATTCCGATATATCGAAATAGCGCAGGCGGGAGCTCATATTCTACCGAAAACGGTCCATGGACCACCTCATTGTGAGCAATCACTAACAAAAAATGAGATCCGGCTCCTCGCAAAATATATTTTTGCGAAACACCAAATTTCCGCGCCAGACATCAAAAACCCCCATAGCCCGGCAGGGTATGGGGGTTAATGGCAGCCTCCCGGCTCTTGCTGTGACGCTGCGAGAAAGAGATCTAAGGTAGCGCTTCAGCGAGATGGCCTGATCAGCGCGTATTGCGCCCACTCGCCCCGCCGGAACAGCACGTTGATGGCTTTGGACTTGTCGATTTTGGCAAGGGCCGCTTCAAATTCCTTGACGCTGGTGACTTCGGAGTTGGCAATCGCCACAATCACGTCGCCTTCTTTCAGGCCGGCCCGCGCAGCAGCCCCTTCGGCGGTGTCCACCTTGACGCCACCTTTGACCTTCAGCTCCTTCTTCTGTGCGTCGGGCACTTCACTCACGGCCAGACCCAAAGCCTGTGCGGCACCCGCTACCGGGGGCTTGGGTTCGGGGCCAGCCGAAGCCTTGCGCGCGGGTTTTTCTGCCTCGACCTCACCAATCGTGACCGAAAGGTCCTTGCTCGCGCCGCGCCTGAAGACGGTCACCACGGCCTTGGTACCCGGCTTCACGTTGCCGACCATGCGCGGCAGGTCGCTGGATTTTTCAATCGGCTTGCCGTCGAACTTGATGATGATGTCGCCGGCCTCAATGCCCGCTTTTTCTGCGGGTGCGCCGCTTTCGACACCCCTAACCAGCGCGCCCTGGGCCTTGCCCAGGCCAATCGATTCCGCCACCTCTTTGGTGACCTGGTCGATCTGCACACCGATGCGGCCCCGCGTGACCTTGCCGCTCGTGCGCAGCTGATCGGACACGCGCGCTGCCTCATCTATGGGAATGGAAAAGGAAATGCCCTGGAAGCCGCCGGAGCGCGAATAAATTTGGCTGTTGATGCCAACCACCTCACCGCGCATATTGATCAGGGGCCCGCCGGAGTTGCCGGGGTTGATGGCCACGTCGGTCTGGATAAACGGCAGGTAGTCGCCGGTATCCCGCTGCTTGGCACTCACGATACCTGCGGTCACGGTGTTTTCCAGGCCAAATGGCGAGCCGATGGCCATCACCCATTCCCCGACCTTGAGGCGGTTGATGTCGCCGATCTTCACTGCGGGCAGCCCCGTCGCCTCAATCTTGACGACGGCAACGTCACTGCGCTTGTCCGCACCGATGATTTTGGCTTTGAATTCGCGCTTGTCGGTCAACGTGACGATGACTTCATCGGCGCCTTCGACTACATGCGCGTTGGTCATCACAAAGCCGTCGGCCGTCAGGATGAAACCCGACCCGACGCCGCGTGGCTGATCTTCGTCAGGCTGAGGGCTGCGGTCCGGCCGGGGTGCGCGGGGCATATTAGGGGGGATCGGTATGCCAAAGCGCTTGAAGAATTCCAGCATCTGTTCGTCGGCACTTCCGGAAGCCGCTGCCTTGGCTTTCTCCAGGGTGCGGATATTGACCACCGAAGGACCCACCTGCTCCACGAGGTCCGTGAAATCCGGCAATGTGCGGTTCTGCGCCCAGACCGGCGCGACCGGCAGCACCGCCAGGACCGCAGTGCTTCCCACGATGGCCGCCGTCAGGCAGGAGCGCAGGGGTTTCCAGTTCAATTCAAGCATCATTAGCCTCGTCATAAATGTTGTCATCCGGCAATCACACCCGGCGGCAACCCAAGGCTGGCGCCGGAGAAAATTGTTGCAGCACGTGGCCCCCGAGAAAAGTACCAGGAGCACCAGTGCATATTATTTCTTGCGCTCCAGCCCGCCCGCAAAAAGCTTCAAAGTGCCCATGGGGACTTCACCCATCACGGTGACCCAATAGGCGTCGAGCTGCCGGGTAATCGTCTGGGTGGCGCCCATCGACAGGCTCGATTCCTGACCGTGGCGCTGGCGGTCGAACGGTTCTACAAAAATCGACACCGATGCCAAACCATCCGAGAAAATCCACTGCAGGGGCTCTTCACCGGCCGCAGTGCCGGCAGGCGCCAGTGCCGTCGCCGGCCGCTTGTAGCAACTCATGGGTTTAAAGCCCGCCACAGGCGCCTTCAGGAGCCAGCCTTCCGCGCTTGCCGTGGTCTTCATGAGAACAGGCTTTTCCACACGGTAACCGTCGACCTTGCCCATCATCTGGAGGAGCTTGTCCATTTTGACCGGAGCATCAAGCTGCAATTCTGAAAATGCCGCCTGTTCCAGGACCTTGCCGTCGGTATCGAGCGTCTGCAGCTTCACGACCAGGCCTTTCTTCTGTTCTGTCCAGACCCGGTAGCCAAACCGCATATTGTCTTTGGGCGCCAGCAGCACGATATCGGCCTCGACGCCCGCCACACGCTCGGTACCCTCCTGACGGACCTTGTAATAGTCGGCAATCCGGTTATCGGTTGACTGCAGCAACTGGGGGAACATACCCAGCGACTCGCGCTTTTCACTGCGAACCACCTTGTGGTCCGGCATGAAGGTGACCACCTGGTCGTTATGGCGAAAAATCGAGCGCGGTGCCCCCGTCAGCGTTTCTACCCGCTCCATTTGCTGGTCGCCCTCGCAAACATGCCAAATCTTCGCACTGGACATGGCGCCACCGGAAGAGACGACAAAGGTGCCGATGTACGAGCGCTTTTTGGAAGCCTCGTGCATGCGCATCAGCCAATCGTTGATGTTGCGGGATTCCATGGGCGTCGCAGCAGGGGCCGGCGGCGGCACCTGTGCCGCTACAAAATTCATAGCTGGCAGCGCACATCCCGCAAGGGCTAGAAGGCGAAATAGCTTGAATTTCATGAAGTTTCCAAAGCCCGGCGACAAGCAGGCGCCCGCTCAGCGTCCTGCATTTTGCGGCGTTTCAAAGGTGGCATTGCGCAAGAAGCCCGAGGGCTCCTGCAGGGCCGATGTGCCCCCCAGCTGCTTGTGCGCAGCCAGCAGTTCCTCCAGCCGGGCATCCCGCACCATTGGGCCTTGGGGCGAAGCAACCAACACCTGTTGTGACAGTGGCGCCTGGGCAAGCTGCGGCGCCGAGCCGGATGCCAGCAAGCCAGAGGCATTCCACGCAATGGCAGCCACCGCGGCGAGTGAGGCAAATCCTGCTACCAGCTTCCAGCGGAAATCGCTGTCATTGGCGGCTTCGCCATGCGGTTGAGACATTGCTTGCACGGGTACCTGAACAACATCCAGAGCCGGAGCAGCAGGATGAAAACTCGAACCGGCCGGGGTTTCCTGGGCAAGGCGCTGGTTCAGGCGCGCCAAAAAGGCCATGTCCGCCCCTTTGGTCCGAAGCGCAGGCGACCGCAAGGCATCGCCAATCAGGTGATAGGCGTCCCAGGCGGCGACCGCTGAATCATCGCGCCGGCTGGCATCGAGTGCAGCCACAAGTTCGTCCCCGTCCAATTGGCCATCGGCCAAGGCAGACATGAGTTCGCTGGTTTGCATTGACGGTTTCATCATGTTCGTGGGCAGCGGAACTGCCGTTTTGAAAGGCTCAAAATACGGGGTCTGATTCGTGGGTTCATGGATGGCTCCTGGGTGCTGCGACTTCACCAGCGCTTGCCGCTCTGGTTTTCCAGCAACGGTTTCACCTTCTGCGAAATTGCCTCGCGCGCCCTGAAAATACGTGACCGCACTGTACCGATGGGGCAATCCATCGCCTCTGAAATCTCTTCGTAGCTCAGCCCTTCTATTTCACGCAGGGTAATGGCCTGGCGAAGCTCCTCAGGCAAGGCTTCCATGGCGGCATTGATGATTTCCGCAATTTCCTTGGTGGCCAGCACGGCTTCCGGCGTTTCCGAGCTTGTTAGTTCGTTTTCAAGCGGGGAAGTTTCATCGCTTTCATCGCTTTGGCCCGATTTAAAGGAGTTTTCAGAGACGGTTGGATCCCGTTTAAGGTCCATCAGGGCCTTTTTGGCGGTATTCACCGCAATCCGGTAAAGCCATGTGTAGAACTGGGCCTCGCCCCTGAACTGCGCCAGGGCCCTGTAGGCGCGGATGAACGTTTCCTGGGCGATATCTTCCACCAGGTCCACATCGCGCACCATACGGCCTATCAGGCGCTGGATGCGCCGCTGGTATTTGATGACCAGCAGCTCATATGCCTTCTGGTCGCCTGCAACGGTGCGCTCCACCAGCATGGCATCGCTGTCGGTTGCTTTTTCCAGTCGAGGCGGAGGCAGGTCAGCGCTCATGGGTTTTGTGACGTGGCTTCAGCTGGGCGCATAGACCCCGATACTGCCACAGCCGGCACGGGTTCTGCCGGCAGAAAATCATGCGGCGATAAGGTGGAAGACGACTTGTGCGGCGAGTAGACCGCGCGGCGCAGGTCCAGCCATCGCTCCGGCATGACGCCGCGCTCCACCCAGAGCCACAACCGTGCGTGAGCAGAATTTTCAAGCCGAAGCAGTAAATAGTGTTGAAAATCGGCAAGGACTGAAAGCTCATATTCAGCGACGCCCGCCTGGTATCCCGGGCTCTCCCGGCGCCACACTTCGCCATCCCATGCCAAGTGGCCCGCCGGAGAATTTCGCCAACCAATATGTGCTGCCACACCAGCGCCTAACGCGGCAGTAAGTGCCAGGCCGATGCGCCAATCCAGCTGACGGTTTCCATTGAAATACCAGAGCATGGCTAAAAGCAGCCCGGACAGCCATAAACCCAACAAAAGAGTACCCAGAAAACGCGAACGCCCCAGCGGATAAACAACCGGCGGGGCGTTGTGCAGGCTCAAGGCAGGCTGTTGGACGTGCGTGAGCCGGGAAATCAGGCGCGCTTGAAGACCAGCGTACCGTTGGTGCCGCCGAACCCGAAATTGTTTTTGACGGCAACCTCGATTTTTGCGTCACGCGCGGTATTGGCACAGTAGTCCAGGTCGCACTCGGGATCCTGGTTGAAGATATTGATGGTCGGCGGAATTTTCTGGTGATACAGCGAAAGCACCGTAAACACCGACTCAATGCCGCCGGCGCCGCCCAAAAGGTGACCCGTCATGGATTTGGTCGAGCTGACCACCATGTTTTTAGCGTGGCTGCCGAACGCAGCCTTGACGGCGTTTGTCTCGTTCAGGTCGCCCAGCGGTGTGGACGTGCCATGCGCGTTGAGGTACTGGACTTCGTCGGCATTGACACCTGCGTTCTTCAACGCCATGACCATGGAGCGGCGCGGTCCGTCGACATCGGGCGCTGTCATGTGATATGCGTCTGCGCTCATGCCGAACCCGGTCAGTTCAGCATAAATTCTGGCGCCGCGCGCTTTGGCATGCTCGTACTCTTCGAGAACCAGCACACCGCCGCCCTCACCCAGCACAAAACCATCACGGTCCTTGTCCCAAGGGCGAGATGCTGTTTTCGGGTCTTCGTTGCGGGTGGACAGGGCACGCGCTGCGGCAAAGCCGCCTACGCCCAGCGGAGAGACGCAGGACTCAGCGCCACCGGCCACCATCACGTCGCAATCGCCATATTCAATCATGCGCGCCGACAGGCCGATGGCATGAAGTCCGGTCGTGCAGGCCGTTACGACCGCAACGTTGGGGCCTTTAAAGCCGAATTTGATGGATACATGCCCGGAAATCATGTTGATGATCGAGGCAGGTACAAAAAACGGAGACACCCGGCGCGGGCCGCGATTGACCAGCTCGGAATGCATTTGCTCGATCATCGGCAAACCGCCGATGCCCGAACCGATATTGCAGCCAATGCGGGTCGCCAGTTCGCCGTCTAGCGCCTCGCCCGTCGGCAAGCCGCTGTCGGCCACCGCCTGGAAAGCTGCAGCCAGACCCAGATGAATGAAGCGATCCATGTGCCGCGCTTCTTTTTCGGGAATGTAATCCGCGATATTGAAGCCTTTGACCTCACCGGCAAATTTGCAGGCAAAGTTGCTTGCATCAAACTGCGTGATCAGATCAATTCCGGGCACACCGGCAATCAGATTGGCCCAGGATTCAGCCACGGTATTACCTACCGGGCTGACACAACCCAGACCTGTCACGACGACACGACGACGGCTCATTCAAAAATCCTGAGAAGAACCCGAAAAGCCCTGGAATGACTTTTCAGGCTTGATGACGGCGGAGGCAGGCGAAAGCCTTGCCTCAAGCCTTTTGATGGGTGTTTGCGTAGTCAATCGCGTTCTGGACAGTGGTGATCTTCTCGGCGTCTTCGTCGGGAATCTCAATGCCGAACTCGTCTTCCAGAGCCATAACCAGTTCTACGGTGTCAAGGGAGTCAGCGCCCAGATCGGCCACAAAGGCTTTTTCGCTGGTGACCTGGCCTTCTTCCACGCCGAGTTGTTCGGCAATGATTTTCTTAACACGTGCTTCGATATCGCTCATAGTTCCCTCTGAGGGTTGTAAATTAATCCGTGATTTTACCGCGTTAGAGTCGTTTCCCTAAGCACCGCGCCGGACGGATAAAAACCGGCTTCGATTTCCCGTGTTTTACCACTCTCAGCCCGCTGTTTTCATGAAACTGCAGGGCTGACGCTTCAAGAGCTACATATACATGCCGCCGTTGACGTGAATCTCCTGGCCTGTGATGTAGGCCGCCTGTGGACTTGCCACAAAGGCCACAGCGTGCGCAATGTCTTGCGGTTTGCCAAGATGGCCCAGCGGGATCTGCCCCAAAAGTGCTTTTTGCTGCTCTTCCGGCAATCCGGCGGTCATGTCGGTCTCGATAAAGCCTGGCGCCACGCAATTGACAGTGATGTTACGCGAGCCGAGCTCGCGAGCCAGTGCGCGCGTCATGCCGGCCACGCCGGCCTTGGCCGCCGCGTAATTGGATTGGCCCGCGTTGCCCGAGGCACCAACGACGGATGTGATGCTGATGATGCGGCCGTAGCGCTGCTTCATCATGGTGCGCATCACGGCGCGGCTCATGCGGAACACGGCCTTGAGGTTGGTGTCCAGCACCGCATCCCAATCGTCATCCTTGAGCCGCATTGCCAGCATGTCGCGTGTGATGCCCGCGTTGTTGACCAGCACCTGCAGGCCACCGTGCTCCTTGACGATGGCGTCGATCAGCGCTTCGGCGGCGGTAACGTCGTTCACATTCAGGTTTTTGCCGGCGCAACCCGGAAAAGCCGCAAGGGCCTGGCCGATTTTGGCCGCGCCTTCATCGCTGGTCGCCGTGCCTATCACTTTGAGGCCTTTTTGGGCCAGCTCCAGCGCAATGGCCGCGCCAATACCGCGCGATGCGCCGGTGACCAGTGCGACCTGGCCTTCAAACTTGACTTCGCTCATGCCAGTAACTCCTTCACTTCCGCCAGGGAGGCGGGATCAAACAGGGGGACACCCGTCAATTCGGGATCGATTCTTTTGGCCATGCCGGCCAGCACCTTGCCAGGCCCGCACTCGACCAGCGTCGTGAGGCCGCGTGCCTTGATGGCCTGCACGCATTCCACCCAACGCACGGGGCCGAAAGCCTGCCCGTACAGCGCCGCGCGAATGCGGTCAGCGTCAGTCTCGACGGCTACCTCGATGTTGTTGATGACCGGGATTTTCGGCGCTGCGAACTCGACGGCGGCCAGCTTTTCGCGCAGCTTCTCGGCCGCGGGCTTCATCAGGCTGGAGTGGAAGGGAGCCGACACCGGCAGGGGCAAGGCGCGCTTGGCACCGTTGGCCTTGAGCACTTCGCAGGCTTTCTCAACCGCAGCCTTGCTGCCCGCGATGACGGTCTGCATCGGATCGTTGAAATTGACGGCTTCGACCACTTCGGTGGTGTTGGCCCCGAAGCTGCGCGCGGCCTCGGCACAGCCTTCAATCACTTTGGAGGCTTCCATGCCCAGAATGGCCGCCATCGCGCCTATGCCGACCGGTACGGCGTCCTGCATGGCCTGCGCACGAAAGCGCACCAACGGCGCGGCTTGCGCGAGTGTCAGCACACCCGAGGCCACCAGAGCAGAGTATTCGCCCAGCGAGTGACCCGCGACGGCGGCCGGCGCGGTACCGGTTTCGGCCATCCAGGCACGGTAAGCCGCCACACCGGCGACCAGCATGACAGGCTGCGTGTTCGTGGTCAGCGCCAGCGCGTCCTTGGGGCCGTCCTTGATCAGCCGGCCGACATCCTCGCCCAGCGCCTCGGAGGCTTCGGCCAACGTCTGCGCAACCACCGGATGGTCGCCCCAGGCGTCCAGCATGCCGACCGACTGCGAGCCCTGGCCGGGAAAAACAATAGCAAACGATTTCAAATGATTACTCCATGGGTCGAATTCTTGGGTCGCCGAAAAGCATCCGCATGCATTTTAAGAAGATGAACAGTCATTTTTTGAAGCACAGTCTGTCAGGCTGACGACGGTATAGCGCCATTGTGCGCACCACGCAGCCGTGCAAAACCCCATCCGACAGCCGATTTGACGCACTGATAGATAGCCGCAACGGCCAGCCAGGGGTCTATCAGGTAGTCCCACAAATTGGTGGACTCCAGCGACCCCGCAGCCCAGGCCAGTAAAGCCAGAGCGATCAGCACGGGCAGCAAACGAAATCCCCTGGCCCAGCATGCCAGCGACAGCGCCAGAAGCGCCGCCCAGAGAACTGGCGAACCCCAGCCGAGCCGGTAGGCATCCCAGTCACCCCAGCCCAGGGCCAGCGGGTACAAGAACAATGCGCCCACAGCCAGGACAACACTCACCAGCATGCACTCGCGGGTATCCGTCAAGCGGACGCCCGACAGGCGCTGGTACATGCCCAGGCAGGCGAGTGCTACCAAAGAAATGCTCAGGTCCGAGCTGATGCCGCGCACATAGGCCACGAGCGGTAAGCGGGCCGGCCCCACCGGGCACCACAGAAGTACAAACACCGCAGCAGTAGCAAACTTGCCCCACGGCCCGACGCCACGCCGCCAGCCCAGCAGCCGCAGACAGCCGGCGCTGAGCGCCAGATCAATGCCGAGCAAGGCGATCAGATCATTTGCCGGAGGAAGCATGGCCGGTCGCCGCTTGCGCGGCCTGGAGGGTTTGCAGGGGGTCCAGCCGCACGTGCTTGATGCGCGTGCGATGCCAGGTATAGACGAGATGCAGGTAGCCGTCGCGGGTTTGCAGCAAGTAAGGATAAGAAAATTCCTGGGAGCAGCTCTGGTCGCCGCACAACTGGCGCCTGGCACTGGCTACATAGGACTGGGCTTCGCCGTCGCTCGCGCCGCGGGCTTTGAGCTCCTGAGTCAGCAGGCGCTCATAGTCAATGAGGGACGTGCGCGACTGCGGATTGGCGGACGACTCCACGATCCATGGCGCCACCCCATCAAACGAGCCGCCCGCCTCTGTTTTCAGCAAGGCCAGCATTTCGCGATTTCGGGGCGCCGGGTTCAGGGCCAGCCATTGCGTGCCGATGTTCGTCACGACGCCGGCCACAGCGGAGTCCGGATTGGGCCAGATGCTTGCAGACGCGCGCGACCAGGTCTTGCCGGCATCCGTGGTATCTGAAACCATCAGCGCCGTGGCATTGCCTGAGCGCATATAGACCTGCGCCTTCTCTGGCCCCGAAACCAGCACCACCGGCTGCAAACCGGTGCGGCTACCGGGAACGCGAACTTTGTCGATGACCTGGCCCAGAGCGTTGATGCGCAGGACTTCGCCGAATTTGGTGACGAACTCGTGGTACACCGGCAAGCCGGTCTCGCCGCTTTCAAAGCTGACGGGTGCTCCTTTGACCAGCGTACTGATGTTCAGGAAGGGCGACGTCACCAGGCGGCGTGGCATGCTCCAGGTCGCGCCTTCATCCGTGGAACGCGCCCAGCTGATGGAGCTGCCCGCCCATCCGCCCAATGAAACGTTGACCATCCACAGGCAGAGTGAGCCATCGGGCGCGCGAGCAATCACCGGATTGCCCAGTTTCTTGACATAGCGCCACAGGCCCTGCTGAAGTGTTTGACGGTTGAACAACGTGCTTTCTGCGCTCCAGCGCAGGCTGGCGGGGTCCATCACTGCGGTCTGGATGGTGACATCCCCCGCGCCTTCGCGCGAGCCCGAAAACCAGACCGCGCGCAAGCGGCCATCACGCAACTCCACGAGGGAGGCCGCATGCACGGCCTGGCCGGGAGAAGATGAGACAAATTGCGCATCAAAACGAAAGCGGCCGTCCGGCGAAATCTGCTGCGCCGGCAAGCCGGTGCGTGGCACGGATTTGACGGCACCAGCCGAAGGGCTGGCCGCCAATGCCGCAAAAGGGGTGGCCGGTGGGCGCTGCAGGATTTTCCATCCAGCCAAGGCAAAAGCCAGCACCAGCAAGGCTGCTGCAAGGCGATCCCATGCACCGGACGGTCTGAAATTCAAATGCCCACCTGTCTGTGAAAGCCTGGCAGATGGGTGGGAGCCACTCAATAGTTGAGAAGCACCGCACCCCAGGTAAAGCCGCCGCCCACGCCTTCGAGCATGAGGGTGTCGCCTTTTTGGATCTTGCCGCTGCGCACGGCCACATCCAGCGCGAGCGGGATAGAAGCCGCGGAGGTGTTTCCATGCTGGTCGACGGTGACAATCAGCTTCTCGAGCGGCATCTTCAGTTTTTTGGCCGTGCTCTGCATGATGCGGATGTTGGCCTGGTGTGGAATCAGCCAGTCGATGTCGGCATCGGTCATGTTGGCTTTTGCCAGCGTAGCGCGCGCGGCGCTTTCGAGCACGCCCACAGCCAGCTTGAACACGGCTTGGCCATCCATCTTGAGCAAGGGGTCGCCCAGGATCTGACCACCCGAGACATTGCCCGGCACACACAGGATGCCGACATGCTTGCCGTCGGCATGCAGGTCGCTGGCAAGAATGCCGGGCGTGTCCGAGGCCTCGAGCACCACGGCGCCGGCGCCGTCGCCAAAAAGCACACAGGTGGTCCGGTCTGAAAAGTCCAGGATGCGCGAGAACACTTCCGCACCGATCACCAGCGCCTTGCTGGCCGAACCGGTGCGGATCATGGCGTCGGCCACGGTCAATGCATAGACGAATCCGCTGCACACAGCTTGCACGTCAAAGGCCGGGCAACCGGCGATGCCCAGTTTGTTCTGCAAAATGCAGGCCGCCGAGGGAAACACCATGTCCGGGGTCGAGGTCGCCACGATGATGAGGTCGATGTCCGCAGCCTGCAGACCCGCAGCCTGCAGTGCATTTTTGGCGGCTTCTACACCCAGATCGCTGCTGGTCACGTCGGACGCGGCAAAGTGGCGGGCCCGGATGCCGGTGCGCTCCACAATCCATTCATCGGAGGTTTCCACACCCCGGGTCGCCAGGTCGGCGGCCAGTTCGGCATTGGTCAGTCGGCGCGGCGGCAAATAACTACCGGTGCCGGTGATGCGTGAGTAACGGGTCATTAATAAGTGGCCGGTGTTGAGACTGCTGAGTCAACTGACATTGAAGGGGTGTCGACGGGCGCATCAGCAGGGGGCGCCGCCTGCGCTGCCACCAGCAAAGGGGCCGCATGGGCTATGCGTTCGCGCACTCTCTCAAGCAAATTGTTCCGAGCCGCATCATAAGCCCGATTCAGCGCCGTCTCAAAAGCAAAGGCGTCCGCTGAGCCGTGGCTTTTGAAAACCAGGCCTTGCAGACCGAGCAAGGCGGCGCCGTTGTACCGCCTGTGGTCAACTCGATTTTTAAACGCAGTTAGCACCGGATAGGCAATGATGGCCGCAATTTTTGTCAAGATATTGCGGGAAAACTCAGCCTTTATGAAGCCCCCGATCATGCTTGCAAGACCTTCACTAGCCTTGAGCGCGACGTTGCCCACAAAACCGTCACAGACGACGATATCGGTCGTTCCCTTGAAAATATCGTTACCTTCGACATTCCCGTAAAAATTCAAATCACCGGAATTAGACGCAGAACGCAACAACTCACCGGCTTTTTTGATAATTTCACTGCCTTTTATCGCTTCTTCGCCAATATTGAGCAGGCCGACACTGGGCGTGGGGTTGCTGGTGATGGCTGCCACCAGGGCGGATCCCATCACGGCAAACTGCAGCAGGTGATCTTCGGTGCAATCGACATTGGCACCCAGGTCCAGCACCGTGGTGGCGCCACCCAAGGCATTGGGCAGCTGGGTAGCAATGGCCGGACGGTCTATGCCCTCCAGGGTTTTGAGGACGTAGCGGGCAATGGCCATCAAGGCGCCGGTATTGCCGGCCGATACGGCCGCTTGGGCCACACCATCCTTGACCTGGTTCATCGCGACCCGCATCGAGGAGTTCTTCTTGCGCCGCAAGGCGATCTCGATGGGATCGTCCATGGTGACGATCTCGCTGGCCGGAACGATCTGGCAGCGCGGATGGACCTGAAGGCGGGGGTACAACGGGTGCCCCGCGAGGACTTCAGGCTGGCCGACCAGCACCACAGCAGCATCCGGATGGCCATCCAGAAATGCCAGGCTGGCCGGGAGCGTGACGGCTGGGCCGATATCGCCGCCCATGGCATCGACAGCGATCCTGATCATGGGGCGACCGGTGCAGTCAAGAGAGAGTGGAATTCAGGCAAAAGAAAGGCCCGCAGGATGAGTGCGGGCCCATGCTCAAAGCGTGGAATTACGCTTCGGATTTGGTTTTCAGCACCTTGCGGCCACGGTAAAAACCGGTAGGGCTGATGTGGTGGCGCAGGTGGGTTTCGCCGGTGGTGGATTCCACGGCAATGCCTGGCACGGTGAGTGCGTTGTGCGAGCGGTGCATGCCGCGCTTCGAAGGTGACTTTTTGTTCTGCTGGACGGCCATGATCCGCTCCTGATGGGGTGTAAGGTTGGTAAATTACGCACCAAAATCCGAGTTCAGACAGCTGGACCTGAATATCGGCCCAAGGCGGTCTAAACGCCATGTAACCGTATTCACCGCATTGGTACGCGAAGCCTTTGATTATAGCTCGATGCGAGACAAATTTCATCACCTCAACCCGCGACTGGTGAAATGCCGACAAATCTAGGAGTTTTACCTGAGAAATAAGTAATTCTAAATTACTACTTTTTTGCTTTAAGCTGCGCCAGAACCGCAAAGGGATTGGGTTTTTCACCAACCTCGCCCACCGAATCTGCATTGTCACCAAGGTCGCCCGCCTGCAGTTTGGGCGCGACAGGGCACACCTCATGCATGGGCACCAGCGGCAGGGCCATCAGCAATTCATCTTCCAGCACAGCGAGCAAATCGAACTGGGGCGCCATCACCAGCAAGTCTTCTTCAGACTGGTCGTCCTCGGCCATGGCGATGTCTTCATTGGCCACAAAGCGGTACCACTGGTCGACCTCTACAGGTGTGGCAACCACACCCATGCAGCGCTGGCAGGTCAAAGGCACCACGGCCTCGGCCGTCAGATGCAACCATACGTCGTCTTCAGCGCCCGGGCGCGGGCGTAGCTCGCCGACCGCCTGCCATTTCACCGCCGAATCGGCCTGTAGCCCTTGCGCTTCGTGCGCAAGGCGCTCCATATTTCGTAGCAAAGTAGTCTCGGAAAGCGCTACGCCATCCTGGGCGAAAGCGGTCATGTTGAGTCGGTTGGGCTGCAGGGATCTGGACATGAGTGCAGTGTAAGAGAATCAAGGCATGAACCCCGCCCCCGACCTCGCCGCAATCTCCGGACACACCGGACAAGACCGCCCCCTGATTTTGGGTTCGACCTCCCGCTATCGCCGGGAATTGCTGCAGCGGCTGCATATCCCGTTTGAGGTGGTCGCGCCCGACGTGGACGAAACGCCCCATGCCGGCGAGCTCCCTGGCCCCCTGGCCGAGCGGCTGGCCCTGGCCAAGGCCCGGGCTGTTGCTGCGGCATTTCCCGGCGCGGTTGTCATCGGTTCCGACCAGGTCGCCGACCTCGACGGCCAGCCGCTCGGCAAGCCGGGCACCCACGAAAAAGCCGTCGCCCAGCTCCGCAGGATGCGAGGGCAAACCGTCATTTTTCAGACGGCTGTGGCCGTCGTGTGCCTGGACAGCGGTTATGAAGCGCAAAGCCTGGCCGCAGTGAAGGTGAAATTCCGCGCGCTGACGGAAGACGAAATTGAAAACTACCTGCGCACCGAGCAACCGTACGATTGCGCGGGCAGCGCCAAAAGCGAAGGCCTCGGCATTGCACTGCTTGAATCGATCGACAACGACGACCCGACTGCGCTGATCGGCTTGCCGCTGATCCGCACCTGCAGGCTCATCGAAGCCGCAGGCGTGAGGCTGCTTTCAGCCTACGGGAGCCAGCCATGAGCGGCGCAGCGAAAGGGAAACTTTACCTGGTGCCCGCGCCGCTCGACTTCGGCTGCGACGACCTTGCCCCTCTGCAGGATGTCATGCCGCTGGGCACCGTGCAAATCGCCGCCAGGCTCTCCTGCTGGATCTGCGAAAACGCCAAAAGCACGCGCGCCTACCTCAAGCGTATCGACGCGCTGCAGCCGCTCAGCGCGCCGCTGCAGTCGCAGCAAATCCAGGAGCTGCCACGGGAGGTTCACAAAAAAGGCGACCATACCGGCAACTTCGACGCGCGCCCCCTGTTGATGGCGGCCGTGGAAGGCCGCGACATGGGCCTGGTCAGCGAAGCCGGCATGCCTGCCATTGCCGATCCCGGATCCTCCGTGGTACGCGCCGCCCATGACCTGGGGCTGGAGGTTGTGCCGCTGACGGGCCCGATGTCGCTGATGCTGGCGCTGGCAGCGAGCGGCCTGAACGGCCAGCATTTTGCGTTTGCCGGGTATTTGCCGCAGGCACCGGCCGAGCGCGTCCAGCGCATCCGGGAACTGGAATCCCTGGCGCTCAAATCCGGCCAGACCCAGCTCTTCATCGAAACACCCTATCGCAACGCGGCCTTGTTCCAGTCACTGCTGCAAACGCTGCAGGGCAACACCCGGCTGGCGCTGAGCTGCGGCCTGACAATGACCAAAGGCTGGTCCCGCAGCGCGCAGGTCAGCGGCTGGAAACGCGACAAGCTCCAGGCGCCACTGGAATTGCCAACCGTCTTCTGTATCGGCCGCTAAAGCGCCAGACACGAACAAAAGAGCCCGCGCGAAGCGGGCTTTTTGACAAAGGCCATCGCCTTCTCAAGTCGCCCTAGCGAAGCGCCGGGATCGCCTTGAAGGCCTTCATGGCACCCTCGCCCATCGCCGCGCCAAACTTCTTGGCCAGCCGTTCGGCCACATTGTCGCGACGGGTGTAGTCAATGATCTCGTCGGTCTTGACCACTTCTCGGGCCACATACTCCAGGTTGCCTAGCTGATCGGCCAGGCCCAGTTCCACCGCCTGCTGGCCGCTCCAGAACAGGCCGCTGAACATCTCGGGCGTTTCCTTCAGGCGTTTACCGCGGCCGGCTTTGACCACCGCGATGAACTGCTGGTGGATCTGGTCCAGCATGGCCTGTGCAAAGACCTTTTGTTTTTCGCTTTGCGGGCTGAACGGATCAAGAAATCCCTTGTTTTCGCCGGCCGTCAGCAAGCGGCGCTCCACGCCCAGTTTGTCCATCAAGCCTGTGAAGCCAAAACCATCCATCAGCACACCGATGCTGCCCACAATACTGGCCTTGTCGACGTAAATCTTGTCGGCCGAGACGGCGATGTAATAAGCGGCCGAGGCACAGGTTTCTTCGACCACAGCGTAAACCGGCTTCTTGTGCTTGGCCTTCAGGCGCAGGATTTCGTCGTTCATCATGCCGGCCTGCACCGGGCTGCCGCCGGGCGAATTGATCAGCAGCACGACCGCCTTGGCGCCTTCGTCTTCAAAGGCGGCACGCAGCGCCGCGTTGACGAACTCGGCGCTGGCGTCGGCGCCCGCGGCGATTTCACCCTTGATTTCCACCACGGCCGTGTGCGGAACAGTCGCATCGCTGGCAGGCGTGCCGCGATGTAGTGCCATCCATACCAGAGCGATGAAAAACGCCAGCCAGGACAGGCGCACAAAGGTTTTCCAGCGTCGCGTCGCCTTTTGCTCGTTCAGCGCAGCAAAAGCCAGTTTCTCAAGCGTCGCGCGCTCCCAGCCGGGGCTGGCGGAAGGATCAGCGGCGGATTTTTTGGCCTGGGAATAAGGCGGAAGGGATTCCGGCTGGTTAGGCCGGAAATCTGATTCGCGCAGCGAATCAGAGTCCATGGGAGGGTCGGGGCGATGGGGATCGTTCATGGGCGATAGTTTAGAGAGGTATTAGAACTGTAGCGGTTTAAGGTTGTAAGCAGAATGCCAATAAACAACCCCTTCGATTTCAGAAAGCTCGATTTTGACCAGCCCTCCCTGGCAAGGCCCGCCGGCGCACAGGCCGGTATCCGGACGGTAAACGGCGCCATGGCTGGCGCATAACAGCCACCGCCCCCCGGCATCAAACACCCGGTTGAGCTGCCAGTCCAGCTCCATCGCGACATGGGTGCAGCGATTGAGATACGCGCGGACCATTCCTTCGTAACGGACCGCAAAGGCGCGGCAGGTCTGCCCGGCATAAATGACATCGAACGGCACCGCCAACCCGCCTTCAAGCAGGTCGCGGCTATTGCACAAAGCTTGCCGGGGGTCCGTGGACGTCATCGAAAGGCTACCCGTTGGCCAGCAGCCAGTCGTGCAGTTCCTGCACCGAATGCGCGACATGGCGCGGCGACAGCGCGGTAAATGTGTCCGGCTCATGCGCGCCATAACTCACCCCCACACTGGCACAAGCAGCATTGACCGCCATCTGGAGGTCATGGGTGGTGTCGCCCACCATCAGCACGCGCCCCGCGGGAATACCGAACTCCGCCATGAGCTCATGCAGCATGCGCGGATCGGGCTTGCCTGCCGTCTCGTCAGCCGTGCGGGATCCGTCGAACACGCCTTTGAGCTCTACGGTGCGCAGTACTTCGTCAAGGCCGCGGCGCGACTTGCCGGTGGCCACCGCGAGCAGGTGACCGCGCGCTTTCAAAGCGTCGAGCAAGGGAAGCACGCCCTCAAACAGGCTCAAGTCGTCGTAATGCGCGGCATAGTGATGGCGGTATCGCTCGCCCAGTTGGGGATACTTTTCAGGGGGTACATCAGGCGCCGCATGAGCCAGTGCCTGCATGAGGCCCAGGCCGATGACGTAGCCGGCTTCCTTGTCGGTGGGGACCGTGCCGCCGACATCACGCACTGCGGCCTGGATACAGCGCACGATGATTTTGGTCGAATCAAACAGCGTGCCATCCCAATCGAAAGCGATCAGGTCGAAATTTCGGGTTTGCATGGGGATATATTGTCTTAGGGAAGGCCGGCCTATGCGCGCACATGGACAAACGTTGAAATGCAGGCGTCAATTGTTCCGGTTTTTACGGAGCCACCACGACGAGAACCCGTGAATTGCGCCCAACAAGACGCTTGCCAGGCCGAGCACCGTCAAATGGAACAGCGGTCCATAGTTTTCAAGAAACCCCCACCCTGAGTCGTCGAACGGATGCCGGTTGTGGGGGTTGTAAAAATACAGCGCATCCCATCCTTGTGTCACTGTCCCCGGATTCAGGGCCACAAAAGCGCACACACAAACCACCAGGCAGATTGCCGATCTGGAAACAACAAAACGAAATGCAGACACGGCGTTCAAGGAAGGAATCACCCGCCCGTTCAACAGCCAAAAAACCGCGGCCGCCAAAAGGGTGGGGAGCGGAACCAGAAGCATCGTTTCAACACTCCCCCACGACACCCAGAACATGAACTCCGTCAAAAGCGGCCAAAAGATGACCGAGGGCACTTCGCTCCACCGGAATTCGCCGCGCCCCAGCTCACCTGCCACCAGGTAATACGCCACACCGTACAGGGCAGGACCGGCAAAAACAAACATCAGCACTGTTGCGGCCAGGCCGCTGAACTTTCCCCGTATCGGCTTGGCTGCGCTGTTTGAGCCAAGCGCTTCAGGGCCCCCGCGAATCATGTAGAAACCTGCGCCGGTAAAAACTGTTGCAGTTCAGGCGGCAAAGGCGCCTGCAGGTGCACGACCTTGCGCAGTTTGGGGTGGTTAAATTTCAGGCTCCAGGCGTGCAGAAACATGCGTTTGAGCGATACCGTGCCCGGGGCGGACCTCTGCAGCGCCCGGTTCAGTTCAAAGTCGCCATACTTGTCGTCGCCGGCAATCGGATGACCTTCATTGGACAGGTGCACGCGGATCTGGTGGGTGCGGCCGGTCTTGATCGTGACTTCGAGCAAGGTAAAGGGCGTTGCGGGCGCCAGCAGACTGGCGGGAAAAGCCGACTTGACCTTGACCAGCGTCACCGAACGCATGCCATCGGGGTGGTCGTTGGGCACCACTTTCACACGCCGCTCGCCATCGGGCAACAAATACTTGTGCAACGCTTTGTCGATCACGCGGTGATTGGCCGGCCAGTCGCCTCCGACGAGGGCCAGATAGACCTTGTCGGTTTCGCGCTCCCGGAACTGCTCCTGCAGCAGCTTGAGCGCCATGCGCCGCTTGGCGATCAGCAAGATGCCGCTGGTTTCGCGGTCCAGCCGGTGCACCAGCTCCAGAAAGTCGGCTTCGGGCCTGGCCATGCGCAGCTGTTCGATCACGCCGAAGCTCACGCCGCTGCCACCGTGCACCGCCACACCGGCCGGTTTGTCGATGGCCAGCACAAAGTCGTCCTCAAAAAGAATCGGGAATTCGCGGGACGGCGCATAGCCGCCCGTGGTCGAACTCGCGCCGTGGCGGGCGATTTCCTGGGCCATGGCCTCGGCCTTTTGCCCGGCCCGCTCAGAGGTGCGAACCGGCGGCAGGCGCACGATGTCGCCGGTCTCCACCCGCGTATCGGCCTGCGCCCGGCCCTTGTTAACCCTCACTTCACCGCTTCGGATGATGCGGTAGACATGGGTTTTGGGCACGCCCTTGAGTTGGCGGATCAGGAAATTGTCGAGGCGCTGGCCCGCATAGTCTTCATCTACCGTCACCAGCGTGGCCTGCGGCGCAGCCGGGGCCGCCGCCTGGGGATTGGATGGTGCCGGGGTGGACGCGGACACGGCTGCGGGCGGCCATACCGGTGTTTTCCCGGGTTTCCTTGCCAAGCCCTTTGCTGACCCTATAATGTGTTTCACTAGCGATGCGCTGTAAGTGGTTGATTTGTCTGGAGTTTAGTCCACGCAAGTCCCCGGCCCTGAAAAGGCAAACAAGCAGCCTTGCTGGAAGGTCGATGCCCACGCCGGCAATTGCCCGCAAGCGACGAGTGCCAGGCACCTCGCGGCGAGCGTCTTTGCACGGTAGAAGAGTCGACGTTTTGCGAACAACACTACGGAATACCATGTGTGCAGCCCAAGTCATGAACAACAGGCTGCATGCGGATCCAGTCGAGATCAAGTCCTTTAACGGGTAGCCCTCTGATGACAACACTGGTCAGTCTGATTTATATGTGCCTGCGGCGCCTCACGACATTCGTGGGCCCTGCTTTTGGCATAAATCAGCCGCCAGCCCTTGTACAGTGGGCGCAAGCAGCTACTTTTTTTGTAGCACCCACCCGTTTGACCCCTGCTCGCTCCATCCACGCGCCTACGCCCAGACCACGTCGCTGACCGATTCACTTCGGTCGGCCGCGCGCTGTCAAAAGCTCTCCGGCAATTCCTCCAGTTCGCACTGCGTCCCTCCGGCGTCGTTGGCCCATTTTGGGCATGTGATTGATGTTCAAGACATGACATCAAAACGAAGAACGATAAGGAAGGCTACCCATGAAACGGATGCTGGTAAACGCCACACAGGCTGAAGAACGCCGTCTGGCGATCGTCGATGGACAAAAACTCCTCGACTACGAAATTGAAATTGAAGGGCGCGAACAGCGCAAGGGCAACATCTACAAGGCCGTCGTCACCCGCGTCGAGCCCTCGCTGGAAGCCTGCTTCGTCGACTACGGCGAAGACCGCCACGGCTTCCTGCCGTTCAAGGAAATCTCCAAGCAATACTTTGCCCAGGGCGTGCCCGTCAACCAGGCGCGCATCAACGATGTGATCCGTGAAGGCCAGGAACTGCTGGTCCAGGTCGAAAAAGAAGAGCGCGGCAACAAGGGCGCAGCCCTCACCACCTTCGTCTCCCTGGCAGGCCGCTATGTGGTCCTGATGCCGAACAATCCTCGCGGCGGTGGCGTAAGCCGCCGTATCGAAGGCGAAGACCGGGCCGAGCTCAAGGAGAATATGGACCAGCTGGAATATCCCAACGGGATGTCCATCATTGCGCGCACCGCCGGTATCGGCCGCAGCGCGCCAGAGCTCCAGTGGGACTTGAACTACCTGCTCAAGCTCTGGACCGCCATTGACGGCGCTGGCAAGGGCGGCAAAGGCGCCTACCTGATTTACCAGGAATCCAGCCTCGTGATCCGCGCCATCCGCGACTACTTCAACAGCGACATCGGCGACATCCTCTTTGACACCGACGACGTCTATGAACAGGCCCGCCAGTTCATGGCCCACGTGATGCCCGAGCACGAGCATCGCGTCAAGCGCTACCGCGACGACGCGCCGCTGTTCAGCCGCTTCCAGATCGAGCACCAGATCGAGTCGGCTTATGCCCGTACCGTGCAGTTGCCCTCAGGCGGCGCCATCGTCATTGACCACACCGAAGCTCTGGTGTCGGTCGACGTCAACTCCGCTCGCGCCATCAAGGGCGGCGACATCGAAGAAACCGCCACCCGCACCAACCTCGAAGCCGCCGACGAAGTGGCGCGCCAGATGCGTTTGCGCGATCTGGGCGGCCTGATCGTCATCGACTTTATCGACATGGAAGAGTCGCGCAACCGCCGCGACGTGGAAAACCGCCTGCGCGACGCGCTGCGGCAAGACCGCGCCCGCGTGCAGTTCGGCACCATCAGCAAATTCGGCCTCATGGAAATGAGCCGCCAGCGCCTGCGCCCCGCCCTGTCGGAAGGCGCATCCATCCCCTGCCCGCGTTGCGGCGGCTCCGGCCATATCCGCGACACCGAAAGCTCGGCGCTGCAGATCCTGCGCATCATCCAGGAAGAGTCCCTCAAGGACAGCACGGCCTCGGTGTTGTGCCAGGTCCCGGTTGACGTGGCGTCTTTCCTGCTGAATGAAAAGCGCTCCGAGATCGCCAAGATCGAAGTCAAGCAGCGCATCAACGTACTGCTGGTGCCCAACAAGACGCTGGAAACCCCCAACTACCGCCTGGAACGCCTGAAACACGACGACCCGCGCCTGGACAACATCGCCGCCAGCTACAAGATGGCCGACGAAATCGAGGATCCGACCACCGTCACGCGCCGCAGCCAGGAAAAGCACAACAAGCAGGAGCCCATCATCAAGGGCGTACTGCCCGATGCACCCGCGCCTGTGGCCCCGCCCAAGCCGGAAGTGGCACCGCAAGCGGCTCCCAAGCCCCAGTCGCGCCGCCCTGCCCCGGCTGCAGCTGCGCCTGCAGAAAAAGGTTTCTTCGGCTGGATCAAGAGCCTGTTCGGCGGCGCGGAAACACCAGCTCCGGCACCTGCCGCCAAAGAAGTGAAAAAAGACGAGCGCGGCGAAGGCCGGCGTGAAGGCCGCGATGGCCGTGGTGATGGACGCGGTGAGCGTTCGGACCGTGGCGGCGAACGCGGAGGCCGCGACGGCCGCCGCGGTGGCCGCGGCCGCAGCGAAGGACGCGGCGGTGAAGGCCGAGGCGAAAACCGCGAAGGACGCGAACCACGCCCAGAGGGCCAGGGCCGCGGCGAAGGCCGCAATGAAGGCCGTGGCGGCGAGCGCCGCGAACGCAACCCGGAAGGCCGCAACGAAGCCGGCCGCCAGGAACGCCCAGCCGGTGAAGCCCGCGGCGAAAGCCGTCCTGAAAATGCCGGCGACCAGCCCCGCAGCGAAAACCCCGGCCGCGAAGGCCGCGGCCGCCGCGAGCGCGGTGAACGTGGCGAGCGCGGTGGTGAGCGCATTCAGCGCGACTCCGTCGAGCAGGACCTCGCACTGGCCAACCAGGCCGCCATGGCAGCAGCCATGGGCGGTGAAGCCGGCGAGCCGCGCCAGGAACGCGCACCGCAAGACGGCGAACGCCCACAAGGCAACCGTGAGCCGCGTGGAGAGCGTGGTGAAGGCCGCCGTGACCGCGGCGACCGCAACGGCCGTCGCAACGACCGCCGCACAGACCGCCCTGAAGGCGCCGAAGGCCAGAATGCTGCCGCTGAAGGCAGCGCCGGCTTCAACCCTGAAGCCGCAGCGGCAGCCCCCGTACTGGACGATGCCGGCAATGTGATCGCTCCTGCACAAAACGGCCAGGGCGAAGAGCAACGCCAGCCACGCGAACGCCGTAGCCGCGACCGCTATGGCCGTGACCGCCGCGAACGCGGCGAAAACGGTGAACGCAGCGAGCAACCCGCAGACGCCGGACAGGCAAGCGGTCAAGGCGAATCTTTAGAGCCAAATCAGCCACAAACCCAAGAGCAGCGTGCGCAAGCAGCTCCTGAATTTGTAGCGCCGGTAGCTGCCGCCGCTCCGGCTGCTGTACCGGCTCCAGCTTACGTGGCCCCGGTAGCCGTTGCCGCACCCGTAGCAGCTCCTGCCCCCGCACCGGCGCCAGCCGCTGCGCCGGTTGCCGCCAGCCTGCCCAAGGTTCAGTCTTACGACTTGCCCCTGCAGGACCTGGTTCAGGTCGCCCAGTCCTCAGGCTTGCAGTGGGTCAACTCAGATGCCGCCAAGATCGCCGAAGCCAAAGCCGCCATCGCCGCCGAAGCCAAGCCGGTCCACGTACCGCGTGAGCGCCCACCGCTGGTGGTCGCCGACGAAGGCCCGCTGGTGCTGGTCGAGACCAAGCGCGATCTCGGCGCTGTGAAGCTGCCTTTCGAGCAATCGGCCGGCCAGTAAACGCGCCGACCTCTGCCGCATAAGCGGCACCTCACCAAAAGGCCCGCAAATGCGGGCCTTTTTTACGTCCTTCCTATCTTGCAGCAATGTCGTTAAGAGGCCCTAGAATCAACCCAACAAAATAGGCATGGGGAGAGGACGATGGACAATCCGCAGCACGATGCGCGCTACGCGCCGCCGCAGGCCAGCGTAGACGACGTGGTCGCGGCGTCAGACGGGCCTGAGCTGGCCAGTCGCATGCGGCGATTTTGCGCCGTGATGCTCGACGCTGTTTTTCAGTCCCTCTTCCTTTGGCTGGTGTCGGTACTGACGCCCTTCAATCCCTGGAACACGGAAGGACGCGACATGTGGTCCGTCGATCTGGTGAGCATGGGTGTCGGCGCCCTGATTTTTCTTGTGCTCAACGGCTACCTGCTCGCGACACGGGGCCAGACGATTGGCAAGGTCTTGCTCAAGATACGGATTGCCCGACCTTCGGGGGAGTCCGTTTCCGTCAAGCGCCTGGCCCTCCGATATGGCGCGGGGTTCGCGGCCAGCATCATGATGGTCGTCCTGTGGGTCTATTCCCTGCTGGACTGCCTGATGATTTTCCGGAAATCCCGTCGCTGCCTGCATGACGAGATTGCGGACACCGTGGTCTTCAAGATCTGACAGGCAGCCCAGCCCTGTGACAACCGCGCGCCTCGATACGCTGTACACGGCCGAAACACCGGAGGGCATCACATTGTCCTTACGGCCCGCCGGCATCGTGGCACGCGGGCAAGCCTACCTGATCGACCTGGCCATACGGTCATGCCTGTTTATCGCTGTGGCCGTAGTGGTCGGAGTAATGGGCAAGGCGGGCGCGGCAATCCTGCTGGTGACCTACTTCGGCCTCGAGTGGTTTTATCCCGTGGTGTTCGAGTTGACCCGCGCCGCGGCCACTCCTGGCAAGCGCGCGATGGGCCTGCGTGTGGTGATGGATTCCGGCCTGCCGGTAACGCCTGCCGCCTCGCTGACCCGCAACCTCCTGCGAGCCGCCGACTTCATGCCGGCGCTGTTTGGTGCCGGACTGCTCTGCGTCCTCTGGCGCAGCGACAGCAAACGGCTGGGTGATCTGGCCGCCGGCACCCTTGTGGTGTTTAGCGAATCCGTCAAGCTTCATGGCGATGTTCCCTTGGCTGATCCGCTGGCCCCCGCACGGCCCCTATCCGCCACCGAACAGGCCTCGGTGCTCTCCTGGGCCGGCCGTGCAACGCGATTAACCCCTGAACGTTTCGGCGAACTCGCAGCGCTGGCAGAGCCCGTGCTTGGCACGGGTGTGCCGGGTAGCAGCGCCACACAACGCCTGCTCGGGCTGGCGCAATGGCTGATGGGCCGGCGTGAAGGAGACGCGCGCCGATGACGCCTCTGCAATTTGAAGCCCTGTATGCGCCCCTCTGGACCGAACTCGAGACGGTGATAGGTATCGCCGAAACCCAGCGCAAGTTCGACGGTGCGCGGCTGGCCACCCTCTACCGCCGTGTTTGCGAGCACCTGGCGCTGGCGCAGGCTCGCGCCTATCCCGTTCATCTGACGCAAAGGCTCGAAACGTTGACGCAAGGCGCGCATCGGCTGATCTACCGGCAGCACGACTACGGCCTGGCGCGCCTTGGACGGCTGGCGCTGGTTGACTTCCCGCAAGCCGTACGCGCGCACCGGGCCTACCTGCTGGTGGCGTTCCTGCTGTTCGTGCTGCCGCTGCTGGCTGCCGGCCTGGCGACTTACCGCGACCCCGGTTTCATCCTGCACTTGATGGACGCGACGCAAGTGCAGCAGTTCGACGGCATGTACGGCGACAGCGCAAGGTCCTTCGGGCGCAACCGCGACGCCGGTGGTGACTGGCAGATGTTCGGCTATTACGTCATGCACAACATCGGCATCGGCTTTCGCTGCTTCGCGGCCGGCATCTTCGGCGGGGTCGGCAGCGCCGGCGTGCTGCTGTTCAATGGGGTGCAGATAGGCGCCGTCGGCGGCTACCTGATTGCCGCCGGCCACGGGCAGAACTTCTGCTCCTTCGTCATCACCCACGGCGCCTTTGAACTGACCGCCATCGTGCTGGCGGGCGCCGCGGGACTCAGGCTGGGCTATGCACTGATCGCGCCGGGCCGGCATACCCGGCTAGAGGCGCTCCGGCTGGCGGCCCGCCATGCCATCGTGGTGATTTACGGCGTCATCGGCCTTCTGCTGATCGCTGCCGCCGTCGAGGCTTTCTGGTCTTCGGCGCGATGGGTCACGCCCGCTGTGAAATATGGTGCGGGCGCAGCCTGCTGGGCACTGGTGCTGGCTTACCTCGGGTGGCAGGGAAGGCCGCGCGCCGTCCCCGCGGACCCCGGAAAACACCATGCAGGTTGATGCACTCGCCGTCGCACTGCGGCCACGGCCCATGGCCGAAGCCGCGGACCTGGGTGTCGCACTGGTGCGCCGCCATGCCGATTCCATCTGGCGCACTTTCCTGCCCATGTATGTGGTCGTCATCGTACTGGTGCTGTGCACGGCGGAGTTTGCCGGCTGGCTCCCCGGGCTGTTGATTTTCTGCCTCAAGCCCTGGTTTGACCGTACCTTGTTGTTCATCCTGTCACGCGCGGTGTTCGGCCAGCCCACCCGGTGGAACGACCTCTGGCAGCACCGTGGGATGGTCTGGGGCGGCCAGTTGCTCCGGACACTGCTATGGCGGCGCCTGTCTCCCTGGCGTTCGTTCACGCAGGCCGTCGATCAGCTCGAAGGCCAACGCGGCGGCGCCAGGCGCAAGCGGCGCGACCAATTGCTGCGCGGGCGCCGTGGTGCGGGCGCCGGCATGCAGATGATTTTTGCCAATGTCGAGATCGCGCTCGAACTCGCGATCCTGTCGGCGCTGCTGTGGTTCGCTCCTGAGGGAAGCTTCGGAGACGTCTGGCGTTGGCTGCTCGACTCGGAGGCTTCGGCGCAAAGCCTGCTTTTTGCCGCGGTGTACGCTTTCGTCGTCGGTTTGATCGAGCCCTTTTTTGTGGCCGCCGGATTTGCGATGTACCTGAACCGGCGCGTCGAGCTCGAGGCCTGGGACATCGAGCAGGAATTTCGCCGCACCTTCAGCCCCGCAGCGGCGAAAGGCCGGCAATGATGGCTTCTCGCCACGCCGCAAGGCGCTTTTCATGGCGATGGGCCGCGGCCTGCGCCGTGATGGCGGGTATGCCATCGTGGGCCAACCCGGCTGCGGCGCCAGCCGAGCCGCCCTCGCGCCAGCAGGTGCAATCGGCCGCCGACCGGGTTCGTGCCGATCCCAACTTGCCCGGCAGCAAGAGCGAAAAATCCCTGCGCTTCAAGAGCCAGGACAAAAAGCCGGAAGACAAAAAGAAGGATCGCGACAGCCTCAACTGGCTCAAGGATTTGGTGGCCAAGGTGTCCGAGGGCGCGCGCCTGCTGGTGTGGGCGCTGGGCGCGCTGGCCCTGGCCTGGCTGGTGGTCGGCATACGGCGCTGGGTGAAGGTGCGGGCCGACGGCGGCCGGCACCGGATGGCGCCCCTGCCCAGCCATATCGGCAGCCTGGACATACGGCCTGAAAGCCTCCCCGACGACGTGGGCGCCGAAGTCGCCTCGCTCTGGCAGCGCGGCCAGCGGCGGCCTGCGCTGTCGCTGCTCTACCGCGGCGCGCTTTCCCGCCTGGTCCACCTGCATGCGGTGCCCATCCGCAACGCCAGCACCGAAGGCGAATGCGTGGCTCTCAGCGAGGGCCGGCTGGCGCCCATGTCGCTGGAGTTTTTCGCGCGACTGGTGACCGCCTGGCAGCTGGCGGCCTATGGCGGACGCCTGCCGCCCACGGCCGGCGTGCTGGCGCTGTGCGCCGAATTTGACGCGCGGCTGGGCGCACCCACCGCCCCGGCGAAAGCCATCGCATGAGGGACCGACTGATCCTCATCCTGCTCGGCGTGCTGTTGCTGGCGGGCAGCGCCTGGCTGATGTCGGCCACTGAATGGGTGGACGTCGACACCCCCACACCAGCCAAGGGTGAGGCCCTCACCAACCCGCTTTACGCCACCGAAAAACTGCTGGTCGCCCTGGGTGCGCGGGTCGTGCGGCACAAAAGCCTGGATGCCATGCCGCCGCCGCATGCCCGGCTGGTGCTTGTGTCACGCAACTGGGACCTGTTCCCTGAACGCGCGCAGCGCCTGCGTGCCTGGGTGGCACAGGGTGGGCATCTGGTCATCCCGGGCTTCCTGGCCGGCCATAAATCGCTAAAGGACTGGCTACCCGTCACGGAGCAAAGCCCCTTGAAGTGGGAGCCGCCCACGGTGCCGCCGCGCCCATTGGCCAAACCCGTCAAGGACATGGACTGCCGCGCGCTGGAAGAGCCCGCCGAGGTCATCGCGAGCTACAGCGACAGCCGTGTCTATCGCGCCTGCGGCGCATATTTCAGCCCCCAGTACCTGCCGGTGAATCGGCTGGCCGCACCGCTGTGGTCCCTGCGCGGCACGGCCGGCACCGAGGCCGTGCGCGTGCAGGTCGGCCAGGGCACGGTCACCGTGCTCGGTGGATGGAACCTGCTGGACAATAGCAACCTGCTGCGCGCCGACAATGCGCAGCTGGCGGCCGCGGCATTGCAGGCGCGCGCCGGCACTGAATTCTGGTTTGTCGCCGAAGAGGCCCGGGAGCCCTTCATGCCCTGGCTGTGGCACCAGGCCTGGGCCGCCCTGTTGCTCGGCTTGCTGGCACTGGCGCTGGCCCTGTGGCGCGCCAGCGTGCGCTTCGGGCCGTTGGCGGCGTCCGCAAGCGCTCACCGGCGCTCGATGGCCGAGCAAGTGCGCGGTACGGCGCGTTTTCTGCATATGCACGGGCCGAAGGCCTTGCATACAGCGCAGCTTCGCGCGCTGCACGAATCGGCCACCCGGCAATTGCGCCGGTTTTCACAGCTTGATCCGAAGCAACGCACAGTCGAGATCGCACGCGCCACCGGCCTGGACGCCCTGTTGCTGGAACGCGCCCAGGCAGTCAGGTCGCGCAACCCCGGCGTGCTGGCCGCCGACCTGGAATTGATCGAAACCGCCCGCCGGCGCCTCGACGCCACAGGGCCCGACACGCGGCCGCCAACAGCTTTCACGTCTCCCGTTTCACCCGGTGCCTCACCCAGCGCCTCCTCTGCCGCTTCATCTCCTCCTTCATCCTGAACCGAGAAACACCATGTCATTCATTCCCAACGAAGAACTGAGCCGCGCAGCCGAGTCGCTGCAAACCCTGCGCCAGGAGGTCGGCAAAGCCGTTGTCGGCCAGTCGGAAGCCGTCGACCAGACCCTGGTGGCGCTGGTCGCATCCGGCCACGTCCTGATTGAGGGTGTACCGGGACTGGGCAAGACATTGCTGGCGCGCGCACTGGCGCAAGCCATGAGCCTGCGCTACGCCCGCGTGCAATTCACGCCCGACCTGATGCCCTCGGACATCACGGGTCATTCCGTGCTGGACCCATCGACCCGGAGCGAAGCCGGCATCGGCACGCTGCGGGTACACCAGGGGCCGGTCTTCACGCACCTGCTGCTGGCGGATGAAATCAACCGCGCACCAGCCAAAACCCAGAGTGCCTTGCTTGAAGTGATGCAGGAATACCAGGTCACGCTCGAAGGAAAGGCCATGCCGCTGCCCCGTCCCTTCATGGTGATGGCGACACAAAACCCGATCGATACCGAGGGCACCTACCCTCTGCCGGAGGCGCAACTGGACCGGTTCCTGCTCAAGATCAACATCGACTTCCCCAGCCATGCTGAAGAAAAGGCGATCGTGCAGCTGACCACCGGCCAGCGTGCCGGCAACCAGTTGCCGCTTGATGCGGTCAGGCCGTGCCTGGACGACGCGCAGGTGCTTGAACTGCAGCGGCTGGCCAGCCTGGTGCAGGCGCACGAACAGGTCATTGACTATGCGGTCCGCATCGCCCGCGCCACGCGCGACTGGCCAGGACTTTCGTCGGGGGCAGGGCCGCGCGGCACCATGGCCCTGGTGCGGGCTGCGCGGGCCGGCGCGCTCATGCACGGACGGGACTTCATCACACCCGACGATGTGGCACGGCAGGCCCTGCCGGCCTTGCGCCACCGGGTGATGATTTCGCCCGATGCGCAGCTGGAAGGCCTCGGTGTTGACGACTTGCTGCGCAGTGCCTTGGGCAGCGTCCAGGCCCCCCGTCTCTAGGCCGCAACTCATGCGCCGGTTGGTGATCCCCGCAAAAACGACTGTCAGGGTGCTGGCTTGCATCACGGCGGCCGCCGCGCTGGCCTTGCTCGGGGGTTTGCCGGTTGACCGGGTCGCGATACTGGCCGGCGCCGTCTTGCTGGCGGCGCTGGCAGGCGCCATTTTTGATCTCTGGCGCAGCCTGCGCCTGTGGAGGACCGCGCCGCTGCGCATTGAGCGCACGCTGCCCGGCGCTTTTTCACTGGGCGTGCCAACGGTGCTGACACTGGCGCTGGTCAATGACGGTCCCCTGGCCTGGGCAGTGACGGTGTTCGATGAGGTCGATCCGCGGTTTACCTTTGAAGGCCTGCCACAGGCCGTCACCGTGCCACCGGCTTCGCGCGCCGAGTTGCGATACACGGTGACCGCGAGAGAGCGTGGCGTCGCCCTTTTCGGCACGACCCAGCTGCGCTGGCACACTCGCGGCGGCTGTTTCGAGGTGCAGCAGGCGCTGGGCCAGCCCGGGAAGCTGCGCGTTTATCCCAACTTTGCCGCACTGGCCCGCTATGCGTGGCTTTCCGGTGACCGGCGGCTCGCCCAGATCGGCATTAAGACCTATGTCCAGCGCGGGCTGGGCACTGATTTCCGCCAGCTTGCTGATTACAAAACCGGGGACTCCCTGCGGCACATCGACTGGAAGGCCACACTGCGCCACCAGCGGCCCATCGTGCGTGAATTCCAGGACGACCGCGACCAGTGTGTGTTTTTCCTGCTCGACTGCGGCCGCCGCATGCGCGCTGATGAAAGCAGCCCGGAGCAAGAACTGCGCGGCAGCAGCCATTTCGACGAGGCCCTCAACGCGCTGATGCTGCTGAGCTATGTCGCACTGAAAGAAGGCGACGAGGTCGGCGCAATGACTTTCGGCGGTTTACCTGGGCATCGTCGTGACTTTGCGCCCCGCAAAGGCGCCGCCACACTGAATGCCCTCATGAATCGCCTGCACGACATCCAGCCCGGCGCCATGCATTCGGACTATCTCATGGCGGCGCAGGAACTGCTGCGTGTACAGCGTCGCCGTGCACTGGTGATAGTGCTAACCAACTTCCGCGACGAGGATTCGGCTGAGCTGCGTCCCGCGCTCAAACTGTTACGCCGCAAGCACCTCGTCCTGGTGGCGAGCCTGCGCGAGCGGGTGCTTGGCCGCATCGCCGGCCAGGTGCTGTCCAGCCCGGCGGATGCCGTGGATGTCGCCGCGGCCCACCTGTTCGGGCAGTCGCGGCGCGATGCCTTTGCGCGGGTGGTCGGCAATGACCCGCTGTCGATGGATGTGGAGCCGACGCAACTGGCCGTCTCGCTGGTGAACCGCTACCACGCGGTCAAACGCGCCGGCCTGCTGTAAGCGGGCATTGCATTCAGCCCGGCAGCGGTTATTCTTCGTTTTTCAACAACAGGAGGGAAAGAGAAATGTCTGAAGCCATGAATCCTTATGCCGCACCGCGCGCGGCAGTCGCTGATGTCTATGACCGTGAGGGAGATACACAACCCGTCAAGTGGTTCTCTGCCAGGGGTCGCGTCGGACGCATGCGGTACCTGGCCCGCACCTTTGTGGGCTACCTGCTTTTGCTGGTGGGCGTCTTCGGACTCAGCATGCTGGCAGGCGCTGCCGGCGCCGGCGCCGCAGCGGGCATCGTTGGTTTCGTGGTCATGATTCCCTATTTTCTTTTTCTCATCCTGCTGACTATCCAGCGCAGCCACGACATGGGATGGAGCGGCTGGACGGCGATCCTGGCCTTCATCCCCCTGGTGGGATTGGTCTGGATTTTCAATTCGGGAACCCAGGGCAGCAACCGCTTTGGCGCCCCTCCGCCTCCCAACACCACGCTGGTCAAAATCGGCGCCCTGATGTTTCCCATCATCATGGTCATCGGCATCATCGCCGCCATCGCTTTGCCGGCTTACCAGGGTTATGTGCAGCGGGCCAAAGCGGCCCAGGTGGTCAAGCCCTAAACCTGCCACGGCGGGCGGCATGCCTGCCAGGAGCGAGGCGCGCGCTCAGAGCCTGTCTATATCTGCGCGGCGCGCTTGTAGGCTTGCGCAGCGCCCGCCTCGTCCTCACGCTGCTCAGCCAGCAGCGCCAGGGCGCGCCAGGCATTGCGGTGAAGCGTTACATCCTGAAGCGCCGGCGCCGCCTGCGTCAGCAACTGGCGGGACTTGCCCCAGAGCTGGCGGCTCAGGCAAGCCATGCCCGCCAGGTATTGCAGGTTGGCATCGCGCGGACGGCTGAGTTGTGCGTTTTCAATGCGGGCCAGCCAGGCTGCGTCCAGCGAATCCAGGCCGCCTTCGAGGACACCGATCAGCTTGATACGCAGGTTGTCGCCGATCTCCGAGCGCGGCTGCATCATGCGGTCCCAGACCTGCAGGAGCCAGCTGCGGGCCAGTTCCGGGTCACCGTGCAGCGCCATCAGGCGCGACGCCGCATGCACCACCAGCTCGGGCATGGCGCGTTCGGTGTCATCCAGCGAGAACCAGGCCTGCTGCAGCTGCGCGGGGTCGTGCGCATCGTTCAGCAGCTCCAGGGCCAGACCGCGCACAATGCTTTGCGCCGCCGCCTGCGAAAAAGCGCGGTGCTTGGCCAGCAGGCGCGCGGTTTCCAGCGCTTGCGCCGTGTGCCGCGCATGCCGCGAGGCGCGCAGCTTCATGCGCAGGGCCAGCGTGCGGCGCGATGCCCCCTGCGGAAGCTGGCCCAGCCAATCCAGTGCCGCACCCGCGTCACGATCGTCCAGCGCCCAGCGAGCCGCACGGAACTGCACGCCCTCACGCACTTCCTGCGCATGACGGGAGCTCTTCAACGCCAATTGCAGGTGCTGGTCGCGCAAGCTCTTGTTTTGGAGCGCCTGCGCGGCTTCGGCCACCAGAAGATGGGCCAGCGAACGCAACTGTCTGCCGCGGCTGGTGCTGTGGCCTGTCACATGGCCGGATTCGTCGGTCAGCAGGTTCAGGCTCTTTGCCTGCGCAAGCGCATTTTGTGCCGACTTGGTCGAACGGATGTAGCGCCCCGCCAGCAGATGCGCCAGAGAATCCATGAGAGCGCCGTACATGGCACGCTCTTTTTGCTGGGCACGCCAGCGCCTGGCTTCCGCCGGCAGCGAAAACACCGCCGACAGCGCGCGCAAGGCCAGGTACAACACCAGGAAAAGCGCTGCCAGCAGCATCACCATCAGGTTGAAGGAAATATCGACACGGTGCGGCGGCCAGAAGATGGTGACCACGGCCTGGTTGTTGCCCGTAAACAGGGCCACGGCAACGGCCACGCCAAACAGGGCCAAAAGCCAGAGGGCGGCGCGCATGCTGGTTCCTGCCTTTTCCCGCTCAGCGGCCTGCGGCCGCTGTGGCCAGCGCGGCCATGGTTTCGTCCAGGCGCGGAAGCTCGCTGGTTTTCAGCTGGCCCTGGACCTGGGCCAGCAACTGCGCTGCGGCCTGCGTTTTGCGGGACGAGGCATCAAAATATTTGCCCAGCCAGGCATTGGCACTGCCAAGGTCGGCGCGCACCGAATCCGTCTGGCGCGACAGCAGGCCCAGGCGCGCATTGAGCAGGCGCAGCTTGAGGTTCTCCCGCAGGAAAAACGACTGCTCCGGCGACACAAGGGCGGCCTCGGGCTGGTCAATGCGGCTCACGCGCAGCAGCTTGCGTGCTTCTTCGCGCAGGTTGTCCAGCGTGCGCTGCGACCAGGCATCGAGAGCCAGCTTGTCGAATCCCAGCATGGAAGACTTTCCGGCGGAAGACGCGGCCGACGCAGCAGCGCGCGGCGCGGAGGCCGGCGCGGCCGCAGCGGGCAATGCACGCTGGCCGGCTGCCACCATGGCGTTGGCCACCGGCAGGTCGTCTGCCATGCGGACCAGTTCGTCGAGCTTGAGCATGAGAACCGGCACGTCGGTCAGCGTTGCGGCCTTGATGCGGTCCATGTCTTTGGCAATGGCGCGTTGCAGCGGGTTCAGGCGCGGCTGCGCGGCGCGCGACAGGCGCTGGTCGGCCGACTTGAGCGCGGCCAGCAGCGGTTCGGCGCTGCCGGTGAGCTGGGCCTGCTGCTGGGCCAGGCGCAGGGCCGACTCCACATCGACCACCAGATTCTCATCGCGCGAGCGCGACAGGCTCTGCATGAGCTCCTCCAGCTGGGTGCGCTGCAGGCTGACTTCGCTGATGCGGGTTTCCTGGATGGCCAGCCGTGCGGAGAGTTCGCGCGTACCTTCCTGGGCCTGGCGCGCCAGTGTGCGCGCTTCAATGGCCTGCGCGCCGGAATCAATGCTGCGGCGGGCCAGCTCTTCCTGGATATTGCCGAGCTTTTGCCACAGCAAGCCGCTTACGAGCAAGCCCGCAGCCGCCAGCGCGGCAACCAGCAGCGCCCATTTGCGCGGCACCACCCAGACGTCGGGCGAAACGGGTTGCGGGGGAAGCGGCACCAGCGCGCGTTCCAGCACCGGCTCGTTGTCTGGCGTGGAGGATGGAGGCTGGGCGTTAGGGCTGTCACTCATGGATAAAGAGATTCTATCGAGGCAAGTGTGTCCCTGATGTCCTTCAGGGCAGGACGTGACGCCACAACAACACCCCAACCGGCAGCACGCACGGCTTCCTCAATCCGCGGATGCGTGGCCACCGCGCGGGCGCGGCGCCAGTCCACCCCGGCCAGCGCAGGCAAGGCCGTCAGGTTGGCCACCGCTTCAGAGCTGCTGAAGAGCCATACAGACCCATCCACGCTGGCCGCGCGCGCGCGCTGAAGTTGTGTTTCGCTGAGCACAGGCGCAAGGCGCCGGTAAACCCCCACAAAATCCACCTGCGCACCAGCGGCCTCCCACTGGCGGGCGATCCAGTCGCGGCCGGAAGATGCCGTGGCCCCAGACGAGACAGCGCCTTCCCCCCGCACCACCAGCACGCGTTTGCCGTGCCAGTCGCGCAGGCCTGTCACCGCCCACAGGGCTTCCGAATCAAACTGGGCCGCATCGGCCGGCGGCGCATCGATCTGCCCGGCAGGTACCCCGGCGGCTACCAAAGCCGCCACAGTGCCCGGCCCGGGCGCAAGGAAACGCAGCGCAGCCGGCAGCATTGCATCGGCATTCGCTATGTTATTGATAGCTGCTTGCGCACGTCCCTTATGGGTTACAGCCATTTTTTTCTTGAAAAAGTACTCCACCGCATTGCCGCTGACAAACATGCAGGCGGCGTATTGGCCCAGTGTTTGCCAGACGCGCTCCAGCGCGGCCGTAACCAGAGCGGGGGCGATGTCAATCAGCGGCAGCGCCTCAGCGGCAAAGCCCCCCTGCTGCAGTTGCTGCACCCAGTGCTGCGCATCCTGCGCGGGCCGCGTCACGATGACGCGGGTCATAGCGCCAGTCGAAGGCACCGGCGCCTGCGGCATCAGGCGCCCGGGGCTTTGCCGGCCCACACGGCGCCGCCGGCGCGCAATTGCGCCGCCACGGCCTCGCCCAGGGCCTCGGCCTCGGCAAAGCTGCGCACCACGGCGGTCTGGTTGACCTGCACCAGCGGCGCCAGCGGGCCTGCGGCGGCGGATGGCGCCTCGGCGGTGGCCGGGTCGCCCCAGGCGGCATTGAGCTGCATGGCGTCCCCATTGGCGGCACCCTGCGTAAAGGCCGCCAGCGGCATGGAACAACTGCCGCCCATGGCGCGCGACACCGTACGCTCGGCCGTCACGGCCAGCCAGGTCGGCTGGTGCGCCAGCGTGGCCAACGCGGCCATCAGGTCGGCGCGATCGGCGCACACTTCAATGCCCAGGGCGCCCTGGCCTGCGGCCGGCAACATGTCTTCGGGCTCAAATGCGCTGCGGATGCGTGATTCCAGACCGAGGCGCTTCAGGCCCGCAGCCGCCAGCACGATGGCCTGGTACTGGCCTTCGTCGAGCTTGCGCAGGCGCGTGTCGAGGTTGCCGCGTAGCGGCTGTATGACCAGGTCGGGGCGCATGGCCTTGAGCAGCACCAGCCGGCGCAGGCTGGAAGTGCCCACCACGGCGCCCTGCGGCAGATCCGCGAGTGTGGCAAATTGATTAGAGACAAAAGCATCGCGCGGGTCCTCGCGCTCCAGCACACAGGCCAGCGCAAAACCTTCGGGCAGGTCCATGGGCACATCCTTGAGCGAATGCACTGCCAGGTCGGCCCGGCCTTCGCTGAGCGCTACCTCGAGTTCCTTGACGAACAGGCCCTTGCCGCCGACCTTGCTCAGCGAGCGGTCCAGGATCTGGTCACCCTGTGTGGTCATGCCCAGCAGCTCGACCTGCCAGCCCAGGCGCGACTCCAGCAGCGCCTTCACATGCTCGGCCTGCCACATCGCCAGACGGCTTTCGCGGGTGGCGATGACCACTTTTTTCATATCATTCGGTCTGGATTCAAACGCTGCGGACACTCGTAACCTGCTTGTAATACTTGGGGGGAAGTGAATGCTAGCATGCAAGGCTAAAGAACTAGAGGGCAGAGATGGTCACTTCCGCGCGCGTAAAAAGGAATAACTCCGCTGTCAGCGACAAGAGCGGCGGCCGCAGCGCAGGGCCGCCCCAAGCAAGGCCAGCCCCCTCGGGGGGCAGAGAACCACACGCAGTGGGTGAACGTGGGGGCGGTAAGTCGTCCACTCGTTCCAGGGACAACGAACGCCCGCTGGTCGAAGACATCCGCCTCTTGGGCCGCATTCTGGGCGACGTGATCCGCGAGCAGGAAGGCGTTGCCGCCTACGAACTGATCGAGCAGGTGCGCAAGCTCTCCGTCAGCTTCCGGCGCGACGCCGATCCCGAAGCCGACAAGTCGCTCAAGAAATTGCTCAAGGGCCTGTCCGGCGACCAGACGGTCAGCGTGATCCGCGCCTTCACCTATTTCAGCCACCTGGCCAACCTGGCCGAAGACCGCCACCACATCCGCCGCCGCGCGGTCCACGAGCGCGCAGGCGACACGCAGGAAGGCAGTATCGACGTGGCGCTGGCCCGACTGCGCTGGGCCGGCATCTCGACCAAAACCATTTCCACCACCCTGGCGCACAGCTTTGTCTCGCCGGTGCTTACCGCCCACCCGACCGAGGTGCAGCGCAAAAGCATCCTGGACGCCGAGCGCGACATCGCCCTGCTGCTGACAGCGCGGGACGACATCAAGGCGCTGGCGCAAGCTGTCAATGCCGCCAAGGACGCGCTGACACCGCGCGAGCTGGCCGCCAATGAAGCGCAGCTTCGCGCCCGCGTCATGCAGCTGTGGCAAACCCGTTTGCTGCGGTTTTCCAAACTCACCGTCGCCGATGAGATCGAAAATGCGCTGAGCTACTACGAAGCCACTTTCCTGCGGGAGATTCCCAAGCTTTACGCCAACCTGGAACGCGAGCTGGGCAACCAGCCGGTACACAGCTTTCTGCGCATGGGCCAATGGATAGGCGGCGACCGCGACGGCAATCCCAACGTCAGCGCCGACACCCTCAATTACGCGTTGGGCCGGCAGGCAGAAGTGGCGCTGCGCCACTACCTGACCGAGGTGCATTTCCTGGGCGGCGAGCTCTCGCTGTCAGCCATGCTGGTCGAATTCAGCCCCGCGATGCGGCTGCTCGCCGAAAGCTCGCCCGATACCAGCGAACACCGCAAGGACGAGCCCTATCGTCGCGCCCTCACCGGCGTCTACGCACGCCTGGCCGCCACACTCAAGGACCTGACCGGCGGCGATGCCGCGCGCCATGCCGTGGCACCGCAAAACGCCTACCTCAAGTCGGAAGACTTCCTGGCCGACCTGCGCACCATCGAAGGATCCCTCAAGGCCCATCACGGTGAAGCGCTGATCGCCCAGCGCCTGCACCCGCTGATCCGCGCGGTCGAAGTGTTTGGTTTTCACCTGGCCACGGTCGACCTGCGCCAGAGTTCCGACAAGCACGAAGAAGTGGTGGCCGAGCTGCTGGCCGTTGCACGCATCGAGGCGAATTACGGCAAGCTGGACGAAGCGGCCAAACGCGCACTGCTGATGGGCCTGCTCAACGATGCACGGCCGCTGCGCGTGGTCGGCACCGCTTATTCAGCCCACGCCCGCGGTGAACTGGCGATTTTTGAGGCGGCCCGCACCGCGCGCGCCCGCTTCGGCAAGGAAGCGATCCGCCACTACATCATCAGCCATACCGAGACCGTGAGCGATCTGCTCGAGGTTCTGCTGCTGCAAAAAGAAGTCGGCCTCATGCACGCCACGCTCGACAGCCATGCCACCAACGACCTCATCGTCGTGCCGCTGTTTGAAACCATCGAAGACCTGCGCAATGCCGCGCCCATCATGCGCGAGTTCTACGCCCTGCCCGGCATCGCCCAGCTGGTCAAGCGCAGCGGTGCCGAGCAGGACATCATGCTCGGCTACTCGGACAGCAACAAGGATGGCGGCATCTTCACCAGCAACTGGGAGCTGTACCGCGCCGAGATCGCGCTGGTCGAGCTGTTCGACGAGCTGGCCAACTCGCACAACATCCAGTTGCGCATGTTCCATGGCCGCGGCGGCACGGTCGGCCGCGGCGGCGGTCCGAGCTACCAGGCCATCCTGGCGCAGCCGCCCGGCACGGTACGAGGCCAGATCCGCCTGACCGAGCAAGGAGAAGTGATCGGCTCCAAATACGCGAATCCGGAAATCGGCCGGCGCAACCTGGAAACCCTGGTCGCCGCCACGCTGGAGGCCACACTGCTGCAGCCGACCAAGCCCGCTACCAAGGCCTTTTTGCAAGCCGCCGCCGAGTTGTCACAGGCCAGCATGGCCGCCTACCGCAACCTGGTTTACGAAACCCCGGGGTTCACCGAATA
Organism: Polaromonas sp. P3_B4; assembly: GCF_056402835.1. Taxonomy (NCBI): domain Bacteria; kingdom Pseudomonadati; phylum Pseudomonadota; class Betaproteobacteria; order Burkholderiales; family Comamonadaceae; genus Polaromonas; species Polaromonas sp. P3_B4. The sequence goes on along the minus strand of NZ_JBFUGQ010000001.1, from coordinate 248,453 downwards.
CTTTTTTGGCTCCACGCCGATCCGCGAGATTGCGGAACTCAACATCGGCTCCCGCCCGGCGTCACGCAAAGCTTCGCAGAAAATTGAAGACCTGCGTGCGATTCCCTGGGGTTTCAGTTGGGGCCAGTGCCGCCTGACCCTGCCCGGCTGGTATGGCTTCGGCTCGGCCATCGAGCAATTCCTCCAGCAGGGCGGTACGCCCGCCAGCCGCAGGGAAGCGTTGGCATTGCTGCAAAAAATGTACAAGCAGTGGCCGTTTTTCCGCACCCTGCTCAGCAACATGGACATGGTGCTGGCCAAGAGCGACCTGGCGTTGGCCTCACGTTATTCGGAGCTGGTGGGCGATGCGCGCCTGCGCAAAAAAATCTTCAGTGCGATTGAGTCCGAATGGCACCGCACGGCCGAGGCGCTGACGCTGATCACCGGGGAAAAGCAGCGGCTGGCGGGCAACGCCGCCCTGCAGCGCTCCATCCGCCACCGTTTTCCGTACATCGACCCCCTGCACCACCTCCAGGTGGAGCTGGTGCGGCGCTACCGCGCCGGCCAGGCCGACCAGCGGGTGCAAACCGGCATTCACATTTCCATCAACGGGATTGCCGCGGGCCTGCGCAACACAGGTTGAATGGCCGTGAACAACGGGCAGCCATGCTGCGCGTGAGAGATTCCCCGCTGTGGGGGTATTACCAGGGGCGCATACTGTAGGCCTTGTCCTAGACAAACTCCAGCGTCTTCTGATGGCCCCGCGAGGGGCCGGTGCGTAGCATGGTGTCAGACACGGAGCAATGCGGGTATTTCGCCACGCGTTGCCCAAACCAGCTACCCCCGGAGCGCAAAATCATGACTACCCTGGAGATCATGGCCGACTCACCGTCCGCCATTCAAAACGATTTTGTTTCCACCGACGCCGCCGATCTGGCGTCACACATGGATCAGTGCGCGCATTCGCGCAGCCGGTTTTTTACGCTCCAGTCCGGGCTTCAGTCCGCGCACTCCCTGGCCTCACCGCGCATCATCACAGTCGCGGCCATACTGGCTATTTTTCTTGGCCTGTTAGCCGTAGCCTGAGCGCGTGACCCCCGCTGTCATCGAGCGGCTGGACACCCTAAGCGCCTACGCCCGGCAACTGCTCGCCTCCCGCCAGGGCGGCGCAGAGCAGCCCATCCGCGCTGAACTTTTCGGTGCGCAGCGCTTTGAAGAACACGGCCGCAGCCTGGCCGCAGCCCAACCCATCAGGCCTGCCGGCAGCCCTGATCACGGTCCGCCTTTTTTCCCGCGCGTCCAGGAAAACATCGCCGCGATCCGCCTTGCTTACGACTACATCGCCCTGACTTCGCTGACAGGCCACTACGTAACGCCGGCCGCCGAATGGCTGCTCGACAACTTCCACCTTGTCGAAGCCCAATTGCAACAGATCCAGGATGGCGTCCCCCACCGCTACTACGCGGATTTGCCCAAACTGGCGAGCAAGCCGCTGGAGGGCCTTCCCCGGGTGTACGGTATTGCATGGGCCTATGTAGCGCACACCGACAGCGTGCTGGACCCGGAGCTTTTCACGGCCTTCCTGCATGCCTACCAGGAGGTCAGTGAACTCAATCTCGGCGAACTCTGGGCCTTGCCGACCACGCTGCGTGTGGTCCTGCTGGAAAACCTGCGCCGCATGGCCGACCGCATCGCCTGGAACAAGGTGGCCCGTGAAGTGGCGCATGCCACCTGGGACAAGGCCGGCGTACTGAGCCTGCAGGAACTCGACGAGCTGTACGGCCTGATGCAGGCCCATGGCCTTGAACGCAGCTATCTCACGCAGCTCTGGCAGCGCATGCCTGCCGAACGTGAAGAGCCGGACTCGCCTTCGGCGCCACCTCTCGTCCGCTGGACCGAAAAGCATTGCGGCGATGCCCTGGGCATGATCGGCGAAGGGCAAACCACCCAGGTCGCCGCCAACCTGACCGTCAGCAACATCATCACCACCCTGCGGCTCATAGGCCAGGTGGAGTGGGTGGAGCTGATCGAGCCGGTCAGCCATTCCCTGCAGGTCTTGCGCCGGCTGCCGAGCTTTTCCCGCGAAAGCGAGATGACGCGCCAACAGATCACGCGCGCTATGGAGCGACTGGCGCAGCAAACCGGTAAATCCGAGCGCGCCGTCGCCGAAGCGGTGCTGGCCGCCGCGCACCAGCCCAACAACTCCCTGGCGGCACACACCGCCGGCTACTACCTGATAGGGCCGGGCCGCCCCCTGCTGGAAGCAGCATTGCAGCCCGCCGCAGCGCCGCACAAACCATTGCCGGCCCCCGAAACACCACGCGCCTGGCGCCTGCCGCTCTACGCGGCCGCATGGATTGCCGGAACCGCTGCATTGCTCAGTTGGGCCGCACACCCGCTCGCCACGCTACCCTGGACGGCATGGGTAGCCTTGGTGCTGATGGCCTGGCCCGCGTCGGAAGTGGTCGCTGCGCTGATCCACCGGCTGATCGCCGAATCCACACGCATACAGCCCCTGGCCCGTCTCGATTTCAGCACGGGCATCCCGGCTGAACACCGCGTGCTGGTGGTGATACCTTCGATGCTTTCTTCAGCTTGCGCCAACAGCGAACTGGTGCACCGCCTGCAGCTGCACTGGCTGGCCGGCCGCGAAACCCATGCGCAGTTTGCCCTGCTGACAGACTGGGCTGACGCCGACGCCGAGAGCCTGGCCGGCGATTCAGAGCTGCTCGAAGACGTCCTTGTCAAACTGCGCGCACTCAACGCAGCCTGCCCGCCGGCGAGCTCCGACTCACCGGCAAGATTTTTACTGCTGCACCGCCCGCGCAGCTGGTCCGCGACAGAGCGCCGCTGGATCGGGGCGGAACGCAAGCGTGGCAAGCTTGAAATGCTGTTGCGGCAACTGGCCGGACGCTCGTCATCGCCGTTTGTCCCTGTGGACGTCAACATGCGGCTGGCGCCGGGCATACGCTACGTGCTGACGCTCGACAGCGACACCAGCCTGCCGGCGGGCTCCCTGCGCGAACTGGTGGCCATCGCTGCGCACCCGCTGAACACGCCGCACGTCGACCGCGAGACGCGGCGCGTGACCGCCGGCTACGGCATCCTGCAGCCCCGCGTGGCCATGCCCCTGTCGGCCCACCACGAGCGTTCCCCCTTCCATGCGATGTTTGCAGGCCAGCGCGGCCTGGACCCTTACAGCAACGGTACCTCCGACCTGTACCAGGACGTGTTCGGCATGGGCAACTTCATCGGCAAGGGCCTGCTGCATGTCGAGGCCGTGCATGCCGTGCTGGACAGCCGCATGCCCGAGGGCGCCATCCTGAGCCACGACCTGCTGGAAGGCAGCATCGCCCGCTGCGGCTACGCAGGCGACGTCGTGCTGATGGAAGACCACCCACATCACGCAGGCGTGGCCGCATCACGCGTACACCGCTGGACGCGCGGCGACTGGCAATTGCTGCCGCTGATGCTGCATGCGAAGCGCTACGGCATCGATGCCCTGGGCCTGTGGCGCATGGCAGACAACCTGCGCCGCTCGATGATCGCCCCGGCCTGCTTCGCGCTTGTGGCCTGGACAATATTCACGGGTGCGCTGCCTGTGGCGACGGCACTGGTTTTCACCGTGCTGGCATTCCTGGCCGGCCCCTTGATGGGTGCGCTGGCAGGGCTGGTTCCCACACGGCGAGGCATCGCCTGGGGGCACTTCTTTGACGTCGGCATGCGCGATGTGGCGCGCAGCATGGCGCAGGCGCTTTGGCAATTGAGCCAGCTGCCCGCCCTGGCTGCCCTGTCGTTCGACGCCATCACACGGGCCCTCTGGCGCATGGCCATCAGCCGCCGCCATCTGCTGCAGTGGACCACCGCCGCCCAGTCGCAGGCTTCCGCCCAGTACACGCTGGGCGCTTTTGTCCGCAATCATGCCCCGGTGTCCGCGTTATGCCTCGCGCTGGGCACGGCCGCATGCTGGGGGCCGCATCCCCTGATCGGCCCGGTGCTTTTCCTGCTGTGGGCGCTGGCGCCCGCAGTGGCCTGGTGGGGCAGCAAGCCGGCTGTTCGCGCGCCATATCTGTCACTCAGCGCCGCAGACCGCGCCTACCTCATGAAGCTGGCGGCCCAGACCTGGCGCTTCTTTGAACGCTGCGTCGGCCCCGAAGACCACCACCTGGCGCCGGACAACCTGCAGATGGAACCGGAACCGACGATCGCACACCGCACCTCGCCGACCAACATCGGCCTGTACCTGATGGCTGCAGCCTGTGCGCGCGAGTTCAACTGGATATCCACCACCGAGCTGATCGCGCGGCTGGGCGCCACGCTGGGGACGGTCGAAGCACTGCCCAAGCACCAGGGCCACCTGCTCAACTGGTATGAAACCCGGTCGCTGCAAGTGCTGCCTCCGGCCTATGTTTCCACCGTAGACAGCGGTAACCTGGCGGGCCACCTGCTGGCCGTCGCGCAGTGTGTTCGCCAGCTGGCGGCGCACCAGGAAACATCGCCAGGCGAATCCGCCGAACTCCTGGAATTGGGAGCCCGCTGTGAAAAGCTTTGTATGGCGATGGATTTCGGCGGCCTTTACAGCCCCAAGCGCCACCTGTTTCATATCGGGCTGCGTGTGCACGAGCAGGCACTTGACGCCAGCTATTACGACCTGATCGCCTCGGAGGCGCGCCTGACCAGCTTCCTGGCGATTGCCAAAGGTGATGTGCCGCGGCGCCACTGGCTGGCGTTGGGCCGCGCCTTCCTGACGGTGGGCGTAACGCCCGGCCTGAAGTCCTGGTCGGGCTCGATGTTTGAATACCTGATGCCTTCGCTGGTCATGAGCGAGCCCGACGAAGGCCTGTTGCATGTGTCCGGCCTTGCGGCCGTCAAGGAGCAGCAGGCCTGGGGCCAGGCACAGGGCCTGCCATGGGGCGTTTCGGAGTCGGCCTACTTTGGGCAAGACCATACGCTGGCCTACCAGTATTCGCCGTTTGGCGTGCCGCGACTGGCCCTTCGGCGGACCCCGCCTGCCGACCGCGTTGTGGCGCCCTATGCCAGCATCATGGCGTCCCAGTTCACGCCGCAAGAAGCGGTGGCGAACCTGCGCCAGCTTGAGCAATGGGGTGCGCGCGGCGAATACGGCTTTGCCGATGCGCTGGATTTCACCGTCGCCAGGCAACCAGGCGCCCAGGCGATGAGCCTGGTCAACACCTACATGGCGCACCACCAGGGCATGTCGCTGGTGGCACTGTGCAATGTGCTGTGCAACGAAGCACCGCGCCGCTGGTTCGCTTCGACCCCGCTGGTGCAGGCGTTCGAATCGCTGCTGCATGAAAAGACACCGCGCCAGATCATCGAAAGCGCAGACCCGCGCGCATTGCCCGAACCCGCGGAGCTGGCCGAAGCCCGGCTGTACCATTCACGTGAGATCGACCCGGCCATGCCCGGCTGGCAACCTACACAGCTGCTGTCCAACGGGCGCTACAGCGTCGCCCTGCGCGCCAATGGGGCCGGTGTCAGCCGCTGGCGCACCGCAGGCAAGACCTACAACATCACCCGCTGGCGCGACGACCTGCTGCGCGATGCCTGCGGTACCTTCATCTACCTGCGTCCGTCCGGCCAGGAGCAGGCATGGTCCCTGACGCAACATCCGGCGCCGCATCCCGGCTGGCAATACAAGGCCACCTACCTGCCGGACCGCGTGCAATTTGACGTGAATTCCGATCAGCTGGAGGCAAGCACCAGCGTGCTGGTCAGTCCCGAGGACGACACTGAAATGCGCAACGTCACGCTGCGCAACCTGTCGGCCACGGAGATGACGCTCGACGTGATTTCATGCTTTGAAGCGGTATTGACCGACCCGCGCGCCGACGAGGCCCATCCGGCATTTTCGAACCTGTTTGTCCAGACACGCTGGCATCCCGAATGGCGCGCCCTGCTGCTGTCGCGCAAACCCCGGCTGCAGGGCGATCCTGTCATGGCGGTCGCGCATTTTCTTGCCAATTCGGAAGCCAACGTACGCGCCATCGATTTCATCTCGGACCGGCGCGCCTTTCTGGGCCGTAACCGGGAGCCGGGCCACCCGGCACTGCGGGCCGAGGCGCATGGCCAGGACGGCTCGCCCATCAACGGGCTGGACCCGGTTGCGGGCCTGCGCCTTCGCATCCGCATTCCGGCAGGCGGCGTGGCCCGGCTCAGCTTTGCCACAGCCGCCGCGTCCAGCAGCGACGAACTCGCGGCACGCATCGACAAATACCTGCAGCCCATGCACGTGGAGCGCGCTACCCGGATGGCCGCCACGCTGGCCCAGGTGCGCCTGCGCGACCTCGGGGTCGACCCCGAGGAAAATGCGGCGTTGCAGGACCTCAACACCGCACTGATGTACAGCTGCGCACGGCCGATGGCGGAACGCGGCCTGCTGGACCAGCGCCAGCTCTGGCGTTTCGGCATCTCGGGAGACAAACCCATCGTACTGGTGCTCATCCACTCCAGCAACGGGATGGCACTGGTGCATTCATTGCTGCGGGCCCAACCCTGGTGGAGTTTCTGCGGGCTGGGTACCGACGTGGTCATCCTCAACAGCGAAGTCAACTCCTACCTGATGCCCTTGCAACGCGACATCCTGGCGCTGCGCGACCGCACACTGCAACAAACGGAAAACAGCTTTCCGCGCAGCGACGCCGGTGGCTTTTACCTGCTGCGCGACCAGGAAATCGTGCCCTCGGAAAAAGCCGCGCTGACGGGGTTGGCACGCGTCATTCTGGTGGCAGACGGCAGGCCGCTTGAACAACAGGCCGCAGCGCTACGCAGCACGGCCAACGCCCAGCGCCGTGCGGGCTCCGCCACGCGTCCGCTGCCGGCGCCCTCCTCCGGCTCTACCGGTTCTCCCAGCGCCACCGGTCAGCCCGGTGCACTGCAGACACCCCAGGGACACTTCGATGCCGGCACCGGCGAGTTCCGTTTTGACGTTGACAGCCTGCACCGCCCGCCCCGACCATGGATCAACGTGATCGCGAATCCCTCTTTCGGCTTTCAGGTGTCTGAGACCGGTGCCGGCTACACATGGGCGGTAAACAGCCGGCTGCACCAGGTCACGCCCTGGTCCAACGATCCGGTGGCGGATCCCACCTTCGAGCACTATCTGCTGCAGGACGTGGACACGCAGCAAGTGCTGGCATTAAGCCCGTCGGCACAACACGGCCCGGCGCCTGCCTGCCGTGTGCGTCACGGCCAGGGCTACACCGTATTCGAATGCCAGCACGGTGCGCTTCATGCGGAAACCACTTTTTTTGTTGCTCAAACTGATCCGGTCAAACTGGTGCAGGTCACGCTTCATAACCAGGGCAGCGCCACGCGCAAGCTGCGCGCCCTGGCCATGGTCGAATGGCAGATGGGTGCTGCACGCCACGAACGCCGCACCATCCATGCGTGGAAAGACAAAGACAGCCTGCTGACAGCCGTGTTTGCGCAGCAGCGTGAAAGCCGGGCGGGCTTCGGCGGCAGCACGGCGTTCCTGTCGCTGACCGGTTTGCCCGGCACACCCGAGTGGACCTGCGACCGAAGCGAATTTTTCGACGCAACGGGCCGGCTGGTGCTTCCTTCCGCCCTGGGCCAGAATGCCGCCGGCGGCGCGGACCCCTGCGCCGCGCTGGCAAGCGAGTTCTCCCTGCTTCCCGGCCAGACTCTTGCGTTCACCTTTCTGCTCGGCCATGCCGGCGACGCCACGCAGGCACTACAACTGGCCCGCAGCTGGCAAGGCAAAGATGCGGCGCAGGCGCTTGAACAGGTCAAGGCTTATTGGTCCGGGTTGCTGGGCAAAGTGCAGGTGCAAACGCCCGATCCGCTGTTTGACGCTTTGGTCAACCGCTGGCTGCTCTACCAGACCCTGGCATCGCGCCTGTGGTCCAAGGCCGGTTTCTACCAGGCCGGCGGCGCATTCGGCTTTCGGGACCAGTTGCAGGACGCCATGGCCTTCGCCGTCATTGAACCGGGCCGCCTGCGTACGCAAATCATGCTGAACGCCTCGCGCCAATTCCCCGAGGGGGATGTCCAGCACTGGTGGCACGCGCCCGGCGGTGAGGGCGTGCGCACCCATTTTTCGGACGATTTGCTGTGGCTGCCCTATGCCTGCGCCTGGTATGTCCAGGTCACAGGCGACACCAGCATCCTGGATGAAGAGGTTGCCTTCATCGACGGGCCGTCGATTCCCGAAGATGCGGAAGACGCGTATTACGCGCCGCAACCCAGCGGGCAAACCGCCACGGTGTTCGAACACTGCGCCCGTACCCTGGACCGCAGCCTGGCCATCGGGGCACACGGCCTTCCGCTCATGGGTACGGGTGACTGGAACGACGGCATGAACCGCGTGGGCCACGAAGGCCGCGGCGAGTCTGTCTGGCTGGGCTGGTTTTTATGCCGCGTGGTCAATGACTTTCTGCCCCTGGCTACATCGCGCGGCGACGACGGCCGCGCGCAGCGCTGGCGCCAGGCCCGTTCCGGCTGGGTTGCCGCCCTGCACGACGCGGGCTGGGACGGTGCCTGGTTCCGCCGGGCGTTCTTCGACAACGGCGCACCGCTCGGCTCCTCCACCAATGACGAATGCCGCATCGACCTGATTGCCCAAGCCTGGTCGGTGCTTTCCGGCGCTTCCACCGAGGCCTTCATCGGCCCGGCCATGCAGGCCATGAATGAACAGTTGGTAGACAACGAAGCGGGCCTGCTGCGCCTGCTGGCGCCGCCGCTGGAAAAGTCGGACAACAACCCGGGCTACATCCAGGCCTACCCGCCGGGGGTGCGTGAAAACGGTGGCCAGTACTCGCATGCCGCCGTCTGGGCCATGATGGCGCAAGCCCTCACCGGTGACACCGAAGCCGCCTGGGAAAGCTTCAAGGCACTGAGCCCGGCCCACCGCAGCGAGCACCCCGTTCGCGGCCCCGCCTATGAGCTGGAGCCCTACGTGATGGCGGGTGACATCTATGGCGCGGCGCCCTATGTAGGCCGCGGCGGCTGGAGCTGGTACACCGGCTCGGCTGCGTGGCTGCACCGCGCGGCGCTGGAAAACATTCTGGGCCTCAAGGTGCAGCAAGGTGCGCTGTCGCTGTCGCCCCGTGTACCGGGGCACTGGCCCTCGTTTGAGATCACGCTGCGCCTGCAGGAGCGCGTGGTGAAGCTTCGGTGGCAACGCGCAGGGCTTGCCGCAGAAGACAGCTTCAAGCCCGACCTGGTAATCACGCCGGGACAAGTGGTGATGCTGGCCGAGCTGCCGGCGCAAGCGGCGTTGCTGGTGCAGGCTGAAGCAAGCTGAATTTCGAGTCGCTATTGATTTAATAGCTACTCGCGCTTTTCAGGTAAGGGCTGGAAGCCTTTTTTTGCTTATAAACGCCCCTTCTTTGACTCCAGGGCGCCTCCGGCGTTCGTCAGGTCGCCGAACATCGACGGCGTGCGATGCCTCGCAGGGAGCAGGTACACGGGCACTTCGCCCGCATCCACGGTTTCAATCAGGCCCAGCGCCAGCAATGAGCGCAAGGATTCGTCAAGCGATCGGGGCGGCATGAACTGCTGCAACTGCTCAAACCACACGCCCGCGCCGCACATCTCCAATACATCGTGCAAGTAGCGTGACAACGAGCCTGTGGCCTGCGCTTTGGTATTGACCGTGTCCACGCAGGCGCGGCCTCCCCGCGTCAGCCGGTAGCAGCGTGAGGCGAGGCCTGGAAGAGGGGGCGCGTGGGTCGAGGTCATGGGTGTCTCCTTCAGCAGCACTCATGGTGAACCTGTAGCAACGAAGTATTCTTGACGAAAATCAAGAGCGGGGCTCCACCTGACACGGCGTTCTTGACGGCAGTCAAGATTTGGGGTTTTAGAGCGCGCCGGCGTGAGATTCATCCGGTTTGTAAAGTGCGGTCAGGTGCTGATGGCATTGGTAAATGTCAGCCGGTTGCCAAAAGGGTCCCTGATCGACATGTCCCGGCTCTCCCACGCTGTGTCTTCAATTCGGGGACGGGCGTGTTTGTAGTTCTTCGCCAAAAGCTGCTGGTGAAACGCGTCAAGCTCGTCCGTTTCAATCCGCATCGCGGTGCCCGGGCTGCAGTCGCCGTGGTGCTCCGACAAATGCAGCACGCAGCCGCCTTTGGATATTTGCAGATAGAGCGGCATGCCGGGCTCAAAGCGATGCTCCCAATCGACCTTGAAACCGAGGAAATCGATGTAAAACTCCCGGGCCTTGGCTTCATCGAAGATGCGAAGGATGGGGGTGGTTTTTCCGAAGCTCATCTCTGCAATCTCCTCGTCAAATAAAGCAGCTAGCCAATGTAAGGCCCCTTGACCTCACCCCAGCCCCATCGCGGCATGGGCGCATCAGCGTCCACCGTGGCACCCGGCTGCGAATTGATCACGGCCAGTCGCGAACCCCACTCAAGGTATCCCACCAGCGCCGACCTGAATTCCGGGTCGTCGGGCATGCCCAGTTCATCCGCCGTTTCAAGCAGCAAGGCCACCCAGCGGCGCCGCTGCTCCTGCAGCAGATGCCGGTTCAGGTGCTGCCGGATCATGTGCGGATGGCCGCCATGCTGCTCCGAATAGGTCGTGGGTCCACCCAGGACTTCGCCCAGAAATGCGGCGACATGGGCCGGGTGGCTGTCGTCCATGTGCGCGAACACAGGCCCCAGCAAGACGTCCTTCTTCACGTGCTCATAGAAACGCGTGGTCAATCGGGTCAAGGCGTCGAGGCCGCCTACCCATTCGTACAAGCTTGGAACTGTGCGATCTGACATGGTGATGTCCTGCAAATTGGGCTAAGAGATGTCTCAAAAAAACGCAGATTAACATTGCCACTAGCCTGATCATTTAAATGTGCCTCGATAGCCTCAGAATCAGATCCTTACCCCATGTGCTCTCCCGTTGAAACCATTGTCATATGGCTCTTTGTCGGCATGTTCGCGTGTGGCGTCTTCGGCTATGGCGATCAATGCCGATTTGAGGACTACATCGAGGAACACCACCCCACACGATGGAAAGAGCTGGCCCTGCGAAGCAAATGGCTCATGCCGGAAAACGGGGAACACAGCCAGGCGGGCGTGCAATGGTTTCTCATTCTTCACGGTGAATACAAAAAAATTGAAGACCCTCGCGCGCAAACGTTGGGGCGCAAGGCCCGCATCTGGTCCATGACGGGTCTGGTATGCCTGGCCAGCGTTGGCCTGTACGCCCTTGTAGTGCAGAACTTCCCGTCTCTGCGTTGCCTTATCCCCTGGATGTAAAACCTTGACCCCGCCAGCCATGCTCACCATCGAAAACCTGTGGTTTCGCTACCCCAACCCACAGGTTGAAATCCTTGCCAACTGGTCCGGCGAAATCCCGCCAGGCGTCACGCTGGTGCAAGGCGGCGACGGGCGCGGCAAGAGCACCCTGCTTCGATTACTGGCGGGGGCCTTGCCTGCCGATGAGGGAAAGTTGACGCTCAATGGCATCTCGCTCAAAGACAAGCCCGACGCTTACCGCCGGCAGCTCTTCTGGATGGAGCCGCGCGCCGACACGTTTGATCAACTCACGCCGGCGCAGTATTTCGAAGATGTTCGCAGCCGGTACCCGGGTTTTGATGCGGCTCTGGTAGCGCCGCTGGTCGACGGCCTCGGGCTTGAGCCGCACATGGGCAAGCAGCTTTTCATGCTGTCCACCGGGTCGAAGCGCAAGGTCTGGCTGACAGCGGCGTTTGTGTCGGGTGCGGCGGTGTTGTTGCTGGATGAGCCCTTTGCCGCGCTGGATGCACCCTCGATTGCCTTCGTCAAAGGACGGCTTCAAGACATTTCAGCGCATACAGGGCGCGCGGCCGTGATTGCGGACTATGAGGCCCCCAGCGGAGTGCCGCTGGCCGGTCTGATTGACCTGGGCGACTGACCAAAATACCGGGATCAAGTCGAACTACTTCGGAACAAACGCCAACTGCTGCGCCACAAAACCGTCAAACGCCTTGAGCAGCGGGTGGTATTTTTCAGCATGGCCTTCCAGTTGCGCCAGCGCTGCGCAGGTAGCCTCCAGCGTTGAGAGTTGCCCCGGCTTGTGGGCCTTGCGGATCCGGTAGCCGGAAGCCGGTACATCTTCCAGCGACAGGCGCGGCAATTGCTGCAGCAACGGGCTCCGGTGCAGCATCCTTCGGCTCTTGCGCCAGGTGCCGTCCAGTACGACAAGCAGCACACGTGCCGCGTCGTTGAGTTGTATGGGATCCAGGACGGGCGCTGCATCATCCGGCGTCTGCGGATACAGCAGCACCACATACTCCGGTCCTTGCAGCGCATCACGCAAACCAGCTTCATCAAAACACTCGCCCGTCAGCATCCGGCTGCACGGCAGACTCAGGTGCAGCAGGCGAGCGCTGTTTTTGGCGTGGTCAACCTCCAGCGGATGCTGAAGGATCAGCACCCCGGTTTCATGCGCTGTGGGGGTAACCCACCTGCAGATGCAGCCACCCTGCGGGCGAAGGCACGCGGCGCAGCGCAGGCGCGTCACGGGCACAGCTCAGCGTCAGGTCTTACGGCCGTCAGCGCCATCAGCCTTGTCGCCCTTATCCCCATTGGCATAGGCATTTCTCAGGTGTACCGGCTTGCTCTTTTTCTTGCGCATGCGGATGTTGAGCATTTCCACCGCCACAGAAAACGCCATGGCAAAGTACACATAGCCCTTGGGCACATGGTGGTCGAGGCCCTCAGCGATCAGCACCACACCCACGACGACAAGGAAAGACAGCGCCAGCATCTTGATGGTGGGATGGTCGGACACAAAGCGGCCGATGGCCGGAGCGAACAGCATCATCAAGCCCACCGATGCGATGACCGCGGCAATCATGACCGGCAGACTGTCCACCATGCCGACGGCGGTGATGATGGAATCCAGCGAGAACACCATGTCCACAATCATGATCTGCACGATCACAGCCGCAAACGTGGCCTTGACCCCGCTGGAGGCATGACCTTCTTCGCCCTCCATCGACTGGTGGATTTCACCGGTGCTCTTCCAGATCAGGAACAGGCCCCCGGCAATCAGGATCAGGTCGCGCCCCGAAATTTCCTCTTTCAGGATGGTGAAGAGCGGGTCCACCAGCCCGATGATCCACGACAGCACAAACAGCAAGCCAATGCGCATGAACATCGCCATAAAAAGGCCCAGGCGCCTTGCCAGCTCCTGTTTGTCCTTGGGCAGCTTGTCGACCAGGATGGAAATAAAGATGATGTTGTCGATGCCCAGCACCAGTTCCAGCGCAGTGAGCGTGGCAAAAGCGATCCACATTTGCGGATCCGTCAACAGTTCCATCATCGCGTTACCTCTTTCATTTCATTAACTAAATCAGGATCGTACGGCCAGTCTCTCATACCAGCATGAGCCGTGGAACCGGCTTTGCCGGGCCACAGGCGGGCGGCCCCCTCGGGGGGCAGGGAGCTACACGAAGTGAGCGACCGTGGGGGCCACATCAACTGCCGAGAAACTCACCAATCGGCTTCAGGTCATCGATGCGGTCGCAAATCGACTTGACAATCATCAGAATGGGAATGCCGAGCAACAGGCCCCACACCCCCCAGAGCCAGCCCCAGGCCAGCAAGCCGACGAACACCGCCACCGGACTCATGCGGCTGGCGCGGCTGGTAAGCCACGGCGTCAACAGGTTGCCCACCACGGTATGAATGGCCAGCGAGGCCCCCCCCACGGCCAGCGCCATGTTGAGCGAGCCAAACTGCATAAAGGCCACCAGGGCCGACGTCGCCGCCGTGACCAGAGAGCCTACGTAAGGAATCAGGTTCAGCACGGCAGCGGCAACGCCCCACACAGCGGGGTTTTCCAGCCGCAGCGCCCAGAGCGCCAGCCAGGTCAGCACCCCGACCAGCGCACTGGTCAGGAGCTGCACCTGCAGGTAGCGCTGGATCTGGTCGGTGATCTCATTGAGAGCCTGCAGCGTGATTTTTTTGCTGCTGATGCTGGAGCCCGCAAGCTTGATCAGCTTGCGCCGGAAGCTGTCGCCCGAAAGCATCAGGAAGTAGGTGAAAAAAACCACCACGGTCGCCTGGCCGATCAGTGCAATCAGCCCGATGGTGCCTGACCAGAGATAATTCTTGATGTTGAAACGGGCAGGCTCAACCACGACACGCATCGCCCCACGCGTACTGCTGGTCGCGGCGCTTTCCTGCGCGGCCTGTTCAAGCTGTGCGGCGGCTTTCTGTACGGTTTCCAGGGCGCTGTCAGACTGGTTGGTGCGCACCTTCACGGCCTGGCGGAATTTCTGTGCCGCAGCCGGCAGCGCTTCCAGCAGCTGCGCCGCTTCGTCGCTGAGCGAATACGCCGTGGTGCCGATGCTGCCCACAATCGTCAGCAACACCACGGCAGCGCTCAGCCAGCGTGGAACGCGTTTCGTTTCAAACCAGTTGACCACCGGTGAAAAAGCATAGCTGAACAGCACACCCAGCATCACCGGAATAAAGACGGCCTTGGCCCAGTGCAGTACAAACAGGCAGGCGAGACCCGCCAGTACCACGAGCGACATGCTGCGGATATCGACCGGAACCCGAACATGCAGCTGTTCAGGATCGCCCGGCACCACTGGAGGCGCCGCGCGTACGACACGCTCTGCGGGTTCTTCGGTCATATGTCTCCCGTATCCGTTTTTGTGCCGGGGCGTGCGTAACGAAATTTGCGCAATGGAAGCCCCAGGTAGTACTTACGCAGGTATTCAAACCGAGCCGGCCAGGAAAATGTGTAGGACGCTTTCGCCGGAACGTACCAGCTGTTCAAGCCGGTTCGAAGGATCAGCTGGTAGCCGTTACCGCGCATCAGGTCGTGTTTTTTATGATGGGTCACGTGATCCTCAATCAGCACCAGGCGGGGCTGCCAGCGTGCAAAGTTGAAACCGGACAACGCAACCAGTTCGTGCCCCTCGATGTCGATCGACAGGAAATCAAACCCCTCTGGCACAGCATTTCCTTCCAGGATGGCATCCAGCGTCTCGCACCGTACCTGTACCGTTGAACGGACCACGGCGCCCATGGCAATAGGCCTCGCTTCGAGCGTTGAATGGGGTCCGGCCCGATTCAAATCCAGGTACCTTCCTGCGTTTTCAGCGCTGGAACAAGCCATTTCAATGACCACGCCGGTTCGACTCCTGCGCAGCAGCTCACAACAGTCCGGGTCAGGTTCCACGAGGAGGCCCGTCCAACCCATCTGTTCCAGATGCTGCGATTGCGAATCCAGCACCGGATCGTTAGCCCCTATATCAACATAAAAGCCAGTCATGCCACCGAAGAAGTCGCGTACGAGCTGGCGCTCTACGGCAGGCTCATTGCTGAAGCGGCTGACGTGCCGCTGGATGAAATCGGCACGTGTATGCATAGACAGGATGTTGGATTGGAAGAAGCAGCAAGAGAAATGTAATCAGGCCGCGATGGCTTCCCGAACGGCGCTGAGCTGGCGCCTGGACACCGCCAGCAGTTCATCAATACCATTGAGCCGTACCGCCCAGCCCTCGCCCTCTTCTGGATCAAAATGTTTTTCCAGCGCGCGCACGGCCCGGCGCGCAATCAGTGCGTTGCGGTGAATGCGCATGAAACGGGTCGCGTGGCGCTCTTCCAGCTCGCTCAGGGAACCATCGAGTATGTAGCTGCGGGTCGCGGTACGCACAGTGATGTATTTGAGTTCGGCTTTGAAATACAGCACCTCGGCCAGTGGCACACGCTCGGTGCGGCCGCGGTCCTGGATGATGAGCGTTTCTTCCGCCACATCCGCCGTGGACGTCCGGGCAGCCTGGCCCAAACGCTCTACCTTCTGCAACGCTTGCTGCAGGCGTTCCAGGCGCACCGGCTTCGTGAGGTAGTCGACGGCCTCCAGTTCAAAGGCCTGTACGGCATGTTCGGAATGGGCCGTGACAAACACCAGGGCGGGTGGCTGTGCAAGTGAAGCAATGGTGCGTGCCAGCGCGATACCGTCAACGCCGGGCATGCGGATGTCAAGCAGCACCGCATCGAATGACTCACGCTGCAAGGCCTTCATGGCCTGAACAGCATCGGCGGCTTCAGCTGCTGCCACTGCGGCCGGGGCGGTGCAATCGCCCAGCAGGGTGCGCAGGCGCGAACGCGCCAGGGCTTCATCGTCAACTACCAATACCTTGAGCGTCATGCGGGAATCTCCAGTCGAACCTGAAATATGCCGTCCTTGAACACGGTCTTGAATTTCGCCTCGACATCATGCAGCAGCGCAAGGCGTTCGCGCACATTGGCCAGCGCCAACCCGTGGCCGCGCTCACCGGCGCCTGCGGGGGTTGAATTGGTCACCTTGATCACCACCGTGCTGCCTCGCCGGAGGGTGGATATTTTCAGCTGCGCGCCGCTGGCGCTGGGTTCCACGCCATGCCTGACGGCGTTTTCTACCAGCGGCTGCAACAGCAGCGGCGGCAGCTTGGCCTGGTCCGCTTCGGTGTCCAGGCTCCACTGCACCTGCAGCCGCTCACCAAAGCGGATCTGCTCAATGGCGAGGTAACGCTGCGCCAGCGCGATCTCCTGGCCGAGCGTCACGGATTCGGCCGGATCGGCCAGTGCATGGCGAAAAAGCTCACTCAGGTCTTCCAGCACCGCCTCGGCCTTGGCGGGCTCGGCACGCACCAGCGCAATGGCGCTGTTCAGGGTATTGAAAAGGAAATGGGGGCGAATGCGCGATTGCAGTTCGGCAAGGCGTGCCGCCGTGGCTGCCGGCGTACGCGCCTTGGCCCGCCAGAACAGCCCCGCCAGCATCATGGCGGACAGCAAGGCACCCGCCGCCGCACTGGCCCACCAGGGCACCGGCTGGAGCAGGCCCAGCAGGGCCAGCAAGCCACAGCCGTACAGCCCCGACACAACACCCAGTGCAATACCCGCCGCCCACTGGTGCGAAGGCTCCAGCCGGTTCAACTGCCCCTTCAGCGCACACACCGCAATCAGCCAGGCCAGGGTGGCGGGCAGCACACCGCCGGTGAGCAGCGAAAAGCTCAGCAGCCAGTCCAGGGGTTCGCGCGCAGCGAACATCACACACACGCCGGTCACCGCCTCTACAAAGAGCACGGCACGCAAAACCACACCCACGTGGCAAGCATCAAACATGCTGGTGCGGTTGGAAGTGCGCGGCACCGCTTCCTCATCGCCCGGAATAAAGCTGCCCAGCAACGTGGATTCGCTGAAATTCTTCTGATCGGGCACAGGCTTCATGGACGTCGGCGGCACTTCGGTATCGTGGAAAAACGGATCGGCTGGGGCAGCGCACGGCAGGGGTTTCCCACGGGGTCCGGCACCCAGATAAAATCATTGGGAAGAGTATTGCACTGCCCAAGGCGATTCGGCCATGGGTTAAACACTATTTAGGCCCGGCCGGCTGCGCAACTGCCCGAAATGGCGTGCTTTACCCCACAGACCGGCCAGTGACTGCCTCAAAGAAAGCCCGACGTGAATCAATTCGACAAAAAGTCCCAAGCCTGGTCCGCCCTTTTTTCCGAACCCATGAGCGACCTGGTGAAGCGTTACACGTCCAGCGTGTTTTTTGACAAGCGCCTGTGGCAAGCCGACATTGCCGGTTCGCTCGCTCACGCCGAAATGCTGGCAGCGCAAAAGATCATTCCCGCCGCCGACTACGCCGACATCCAGAAAGGCATGACGCAAATCACGTCCGAAATCGACTCCGGCGCTTTTGAGTGGAAGCTGGATCTCGAAGACGTGCACTTCAACATCGAAGCGCGCCTGACCCAGCTTGTGGGCGACGCCGGCAAGCGCCTGCACACCGGCCGCAGCCGCAACGACCAGGTCGCCACCGATGTGCGCCTCTGGCTGCGCAGTGAGATCGACCTGATCGGCGGGCTGCTGACCGACCTGCAAAAAGCGCTGGTTGACATCGCCGAGAAAAATGTCGAAGTCATCCTGCCCGGCTTCACCCACCTGCAGGTGGCCCAGCCGGTGAGTTTTGGCCACCATATGCTGGCCTATGTGGAAATGTTCAGCCGCGACGCCGAGCGCATGCTGGAGATCAGGAAGCGCGTGAACCGCCTGCCGCTGGGTGCTGCAGCGCTGGCCGGCACCAGCTACCCGCTGGACCGCGAACGCGTGGCCAAAACGCTGGGCATGGTCGACGAAAGCGGCCAGCCGCAGGTATGCCAGAACAGCCTGGACGCCGTGAGCGACCGTGACTTCGCAATTGAGTTCACGGCGGCCGCGTCGCTCGCCATGGTGCACATCAGCCGCATGAGCGAAGAGCTGATCTTGTGGATGAGCCAGAACTTCGGCTTCATCCACATTCCCGACCGCTTCACCACCGGCTCGTCCATCATGCCGCAGAAGAAAAACCCCGACGTGCCCGAACTGGCGCGCGGCAAGACCGGCCGCGTGGTCGGCCACCTGATGGGCCTGATCACCCTGATGAAGGGCCAGCCCCTGGCCTACAACAAGGACAACCAGGAAGACAAGGAGCCGCTGTTCGACACCGTCGACACGCTCAAGGACACGCTGCGCATCTTTGCCGAGATGGTGGCCGGCATCACCGTCAAGCCCGAAGCCATGGAAAAGGCCGCGCTGCGCGGCTACGCCACCGCCACCGACCTGGCCGACTATCTGGTGAAAAAAGGCCTGCCCTTCCGCGATGCCCACGAAACCGTGGCCCACGCCGTCAAAGCCGCCACCACCCATGCGGTGGACCTGTCCGAGTTGCCGCTGGCTGTGCTGCAGGAATTCAACCCCAACATCGAAAAAGACGTCTACGACTGCTTGAGCCTGCGCGGCTCGTTGAACGCCCGCAACATCCTGGGTGGCACTGCGCCGGCACAAGTCAAGGCCCAGATCACGCGGCACCGGGCGCGGCTGGCCTCGCTCTCCTGACCCCTGGACGCGCTAGGTGCCGGTCATGGCGCGAACCGCGCTGAAGCTCGGCCCAAAGCCGCCGTACAGAACCGGGCAGGCAGCGAGCGCCTGAAAACGCGCCACCAATGCCGACGCCGAGCGCAGCGGCTGGCCTTCATACACCGGCTGCGCTCTCGCCAGCAAAGCTGTCAGCCTCGACTGGTGCTGCAGGTCATGCCCGTTGCCGGGCAGCAGACGCTCAACCAGCCCGTTGCCACGTTCACGGCCTTCCCCATGAGCGATTCTTTGGCATAACAGGGCGTCGCCAGCCTCGGGCGCCGCTTCGTACGCGGTGCACAGGTTCACGCCCCCGCCAGGCAAGCCGGCGTCAAATACGTCCAGGTGACTCAATAGCAGGCCATCGAGCTTTCCAGTGATCTCCAGCGCATAACGCAGCAGCACCGCATCGGCGTGCCCCCTGCGAAAACGCCCTTGCCAGCCGTCACCCGTGTTGTGGGGCTCCGCCAGCACATCGAGCGCAGCATCAAACGTGGGCAGGGGTCCGTTGCCGTGCCTTGTGAGATAGCTTCGCAAGATGCCCAGGTGCATGATGGGGCCGGTCAGCCCCAAATCGGCGACCACCGACTCTACCGAGGCGGGATGGATGCTGCTCCAGGTCGTATGCGGATGAAAGCCATGCCATTCATCCAGCAGAACACCTTGTGCGCCTTCAAAGAGCACGGTGCCGCATCCCTGGAGTTCCCGGGCGATCTCCGGGCTCTGCGTGGGTTTGCATTGCCGGGCCAGTTCTGCCACGGAGGCGAGCCATCGGGCGGACACACTGGCATCTCTCAGCAGCCCTTGCTCTTGCTGCCACGCGGCTGGCTGCGTAGCCGAGCCGGCCGACGCGTCAAACCCGGCCAGCAGGCGCCGCCGGATGGCTTCGAGCTTGTCGTGCGCGCGGGCTGGCGCCAGCAAGTCGCCATAGCACAGCACTTCGCCCGGATGCGCCAGCGCGTGGCGCACGGTTTCCCCCACGCCCACCCCGCAGGTTCCGTGGCTGGCCGCGCCGCGCCGTAATTCGCGCAGCCGGCCGGCCGCCTGGTGAAACGGTGTGTTGATGCGGCAGCGCGCGTCGATGCGCAAACGCGCGAGCGCGTCCGGGATTCCAAGTGCCTGCAACGCGGCATGCTCGACCAGCAAGGCCGTCGGGTGCACCACGACCGGGCCGGCCAGGACGCTCAACACGCCCGGCACCAGGGTGCCCGCGCAAAACTGGGAAAAGGTATGGTGCCGGCCGTCGGGCAGGACCACGTTGTGGCCCGCCTGCGCGCCGCCGTTAAAACGCACTACCGCCCCGGCCTGCCATTGGCGGCACAGGAAATCGGTGAACAGCCCCTTGCCGCAGTCGCCAAAGCCAAGGCCAAGCAGCGACACCAGCCGGGACGGGGCCGCGCCACGGCCGTTCAGCACACCCGCCCGCTCAACCGAAAAGGCGCCGCCACCAGCCCGACCTGACCGGCGCCGCGCCGGTCGCCTGCGCATGCAGGTGACGAATGCTGGACGGATCCAGGTGAGCAGCATAGGCATCCAGGCAACGCAAGACCGAGCCCGTGCGCTCGGGCGTGGCGCCGCTGGCCTTGAGGACGCGCGCCACGGCACCCAAATCCGGCAAGGCACGCTCCGTCAGCCCGACGATGGCCGCCGCGACTGCGCATGCGTCTTCGGGAGACTCCATGCAGATGACGTTTTCTCCGAGCAGGTCGCGCCAGCGCTTTTCGCAGTTGCGCCGGCGCTCCAGGTCGGGGATCAGGAAAAAAAGGTGGTAGTTTTCGGCGGCTGCCGCAATGACTTCCTCGATCGGGATGTCTTCATCCAGTTTTTCAGAGAAAAGGGCCTCCACCTGGTGCCGTGACACGGCCGGATAGGGAAGCTCGTCACCGGTCATGAACAGGTAGCCGCGCTTTTTTCGCTTGGCCCAGCAGTCCAGGTCGGTGTGCTGGGCAACGGTGTAGAAAGCCAGCTCGTAGCTTTCACTGCCCGAGCCGCCACCGCCTCCCTCCAGATAGCTCCAGGTCAGCCATTGGTCCATCAACTCGGCGGTGGATTCAAACTGACCCACCTGCAGCGGCGCCCGGTCAGATGTGGCGTCACCGATGGCCATGAACATCAGCTGCGGATCGGGGATGTTGCAATCGCCCAGCAGCTTCATGAACGTCGGCAGCTCCTGCTGCGCCAGGATGCGGGGGATGTCTCCCATCGAGCCGGTAACGTCCAGTGCGAACACGACGGCCAGCGACGCCGGGTGGTCGGCACTGTCGCGCGACTCCCGGACCTTGAGCCCGCGCGGGTCCATCAGCGCGTGGCAGGCCCGTTGGGTAAAGACCTCGGTGTGTGGGCTGGCAGATCGGTTGGCCACCATGGCCGCATGTGCAGCGTATGAATAATTTCCGTGTCCCATGAAGTCGGCTCCTCTTTTGGTAATTCAGTAATTCTGATTCAGTGCAGGGCGGACGCTGCAGTCGGGTGAAAAACGACAAAACGCGACACGCCAAAAGACTGCTCGGCCGCCTGGCCCAGTTGCGCCAGCAACCCGCGCGCGCCATGCTGTGCGCACCAACGGGCATCTTCGCTGCCAGCCAGCAATAGCGCGGCCAGCGGCGCAGGGGTGGTTGCGGGCAGAGACGGCGGATGCTCGCCGCTGCCGGCCTGGCCGCTCAACAGCATGCGTATGCTCCACGCCAGCTGCATCAGGTCCTGCACCGCTCCATGCCCGCCATGCCGCGCCCGCGCCCAGCCAATCATCTGGACGCCATGGTTGCGCGGGTGCACGAGCAAATGCTCCGGGCACAGGTCGCCATGCTGCCAGCTGTTGTCATGAAGATAGGCCAGTACCTCCAGCACACGCCGCCACATCCAGACGGCATGGCGGGCGTCCACGCCCGTTGGATGCCCACGCATGACGTCGGCAAGGCTGCCCCAGAATCCCGTGGGATGCCTGAGCGCCAGCGCATGCCGCTCGGGCGACGTGCCGTCCCGCGCGGTGCCTGAAGCAACGAGCTGCGGCAGGCGCTGGCTGAAGTAAGCCGAGCCTGCTGTTTTAAGCCCCTGCAATTGCCTGACGGTCTCCGCCTCTTGCTGCAGCACGGCGGTTGCGCCGTCGGTGCGCGCCAGCTTGAGCGTCACGCGCTCGCCGAAAGGATGCACGCGCTGCGCGAGAAAGACCTGCGACGACTCGCCGCCGCCCAGGCCGGCCAGCAGCCCATATTGCCGTTCGCCGACGGACACCATGCGCGCCGGGAGATCGACCGCCTGGTGCACCCGCAGCCAGGCTTCGTGAAACGAGGCGGCACGGATGGTTTCTGCGCCGCGGCTGACGGTGGCCCCGCAGTAGCTGCAGGTGACCGTACGCCAATAAGCCGCACGCGGCAGCGGCGCGGCGCATTGGGGACACATCAGGCTGACAAAGGGCATGGTGTAAACGTCATGTTGAACAAGGCGCCTGCCAGGGCAGTCACGGCTGCCGGAGTATGGCATGACCCGGGGGCACTTGCGCTCCTCGCCGCGGTATGGCGGCTTTGCCTTTTCGTTTAAGGCTGACATAAGCCTTGGCCAGGCATTGGCCGGATAATCCGGCCAATGGCCCCCAATGGCCCACCAGCTTGCGGGCTCCCCGGCAAT
Source organism: Polaromonas sp. P3_B4 (assembly GCF_056402835.1). Classification (NCBI taxonomy): domain Bacteria; kingdom Pseudomonadati; phylum Pseudomonadota; class Betaproteobacteria; order Burkholderiales; family Comamonadaceae; genus Polaromonas; species Polaromonas sp. P3_B4. Next base: position 225,984 of record NZ_JBFUGQ010000001.1, on the reverse strand, counting down.
TTCTCCAAAACCGTACATCTTCCAATGCGATTACTGCTCGTTGAAGACGACGCCATGATCGGCGAGACCGTGCTGCAGGTGCTGCGCGGTGAGCACTATGCCGTCGACTGGGTGCGTGACGGCCGCATGGCCGACGAGGCCCTGAACAGCGAACAGTACGACCTGGTGCTGCTGGACCTCGGCCTGCCCAAGCGTGACGGCCTGGAAGTGCTGCGCGCTTTGCGGGCTCGCCGCAACACCACCCCGGTGATGGTGGCCACGGCGCGCGATGCGGTCGGCGACCGCATCGCCGGGCTGGATGCCGGCGCCGACGACTACGTCGTCAAACCCTATGACACCGACGAACTGCTGGCACGCATTCGCGCGCTGATACGGCGCAGTGCGGGCCGGGCCGAACCGGCGTTTGAACACAAGGGCGTGAGCCTGAACCCCGCCACGCGCGAAGCCAGCCTCAATGGCCAGCCGGTGTCGCTCTCGGCACGCGAATGGGCGGTGCTCGAACCCTTGCTGGCACGCCCGGGCGTGGTACTGTCACGCGCGCAGCTTGAGGAAAAGCTCTTCAGCTGGAAAGACGACATCAGCAGCAACGCGGTCGAGGTCTACATCCACGGTGTCCGTAAAAAACTTGGCAACGACGTGATCCAGACCGTGCGCGGCCTGGGCTATCTGGTGCCCAAGCAATGATCGAAGCTGTGAAAAAATCGGCAACGCATTCTTTGAGGAGGCGCCTACTCTGGTTCATATTGGCGGCAATTTTTCTGGCGGCCCTGCTGCAGGCGGCCACGGCCTACCGCGGCGCCTTGCAGCAGGCCGACGCGATGTTCGACGACCATTTGCAGCAAATGGCGCGCTCCCTGCGCAGCGGCATTCCACTCAACATTCCTCTGGACGAAGCCGATGAGGACGACCGCTTCGAGGTGTATGTGCAGATCTGGGGCCAGGACGGCACACAGATTTTCCGTTCCACCCGCTCGGCGCTTCCGCCGCGCGCAGTGCTCGGCTTTTCAGACGTCGAAGCGCACGGCAACCGGTACCGCGTCTACACCCTGCAGACCGCGCTGCAAACCGTGCAGATTGCGCAGGACCTGGACGCCCGCTCGGCGCGCGCCCGCACGCTGGCCGTGCGCGCCGTGCTGCCCTTTGCCTATCTCACACCGCTGCTGATGCTGGCCGTGTGGTGGGTCATCAGCCGATCGCTGGCGCCCATCGAGCGTGCACGGCGGCAGGTGGCCGGGCGCCCGGCCGACGATTTGTCGCCGCTGGCCGACGACGGTTTGCCTGACGAAGTGCGGCCGCTGGTTGAAGAGCTGAACCTGCTGTTTGACCGGGTGCGCGGCGCTTTCGAGGCGCAGCGGCATTTTGTGGCTGATGCAGCACACGAGCTGCGCTCGCCGCTGACGGCGCTCAAGCTGCAGGCGCAGGCCCTTCGCCGAAACGACGAAGAGCCTGCCGTGCGGGAGGCCGCCATCGGCCGGTTGAACCAGGGCATCGACCGGGCGATACGGCTGGTCGAGCAGCTGCTGGTGCTGGCCCGCGAGGAAACCGCTGGCACGGCACAAGCCGAAGCCGATTCAGGCCAGGCACCTGCCTCTGCCGCCCTGGTGGACCTGCGCGATGTGGTGAAGCTGGCCGTGGCCGATGTGCTGCCCCATGCGGGCCACAGGCAAATTGACCTGGGCCTGGCCGGCAGCGAGCCGCTGCAGCCTGTGCAGGTGAAAGGCCAAGGCGAGGCCCTGCGCATCCTGCTGCGCAACCTGCTGGACAACGCTGTCAAGTACACGCCGGTGGCGGGCCGGGTCGATGTGTCGCTGGACCTGCAGGACGGCCAGCCGACGCTGACCGTGGAAGACAGCGGCCCGGGCATCGCCGCGGAAGACCGTCACCGCGTGTTTGACCGCTTCTTTCGCGCCGCCAGCGTCACGGACACGGCGGGTGGGTCGGCTGGATCAGCGATATCTCCCGAAACCGGCAGCGGCCTCGGATTGGCCATCGTCAAGGTGATTGCCGAGCGGCACGGCGCGACGCTGCAGCTCGGCACATCGGAGTCCCTGGGCGGGCTGCGGGTTGAAGTCCGCTTTTCGGCGGATGAAACCACCGGCTAGCAGCCATCATTTGCTACCATTTTTATAGCTGCTCGCGCAGTCCTATTGCTGGCTACAGCCACTTTTTATCAAAATTCACGCCCGCAGCGCTGCCCTTCCTGCGTCGCGCAAATTTAAGCCCCGCCTAAGGCTGCCACCCCATAGTTGTACGCATCGGCACCGGTGTGTGCCCTCAACGCAAGGAAGCCCATCCATGAAATCTGAAGCATTGAAAAATACCCGGCTTGTCGCTGCACTTCTGGCTGCAGGTGCCATAGGCGGCGCCGGCGTCAGTGCACTCAACGCCGTGCACCCTGCCGCCACGGCGGCCGTCCCTCCGGCCATTACCGCCGGCACCCCAACCTCGGTGCCCATGGCCCTGCCCGACTTCTCGCAGATCACCGAACGCTACGGCCCGGCGGTCGTCAACATCAGCGTGACCGGCACCACCAAAGTACGAAACGACTCCCCGATGGCACAGGACGACGGCGATGACGACGACACGCCCTCCGGTGATCCGTTCTTCGAATTCTTCAAACGCTTCCAGCAGGGCCCGGGCGCCCGTGGCGGCCGCGGCGGCCAGCAGCAGGAAATGCCCACACGCGGACAGGGTTCGGGCTTCATCGTCAGCCCTGACGGCATCATCCTGACCAACGCCCACGTGGTGCGCGATGCAAAAGAGGTCACCGTCAAGCTGACCGACCGGCGCGAATACCGCGCCAAGGTACTGGGCGCCGACCCCAAGACCGACGTGGCGGTGCTGCGCATTGACGCCAAAAACCTGCCCGTGGTGACGCTCGGCAAGATCAGCGAGCTCAAGGTCGGCGAATGGGTGCTGGCCATCGGCTCGCCCTTCGGGTTTGAAAACACCGTGACCGCCGGCGTGGTCAGCGCCAAGGGCCGTTCGCTGCCTGACGACAGCGCCGTGCCTTTCATCCAGACCGACGTGGCGGTCAACCCGGGCAACTCGGGTGGCCCGCTGTTCAACGCACGCGGCGAAGTCGTGGGCATTAACTCGCAGATCTATACCCGCAGCGGCGGCTACCAGGGCGTGTCGTTCGCCATCCCGGTCGACGTGGCTGTCCGGATCAAGAACCAGATCGTGGCGACCGGCAAGGTTGAACATGCTCGCCTGGGGGTAGCGGTGCAAGAGGTCAACCAGTCCTTTGCCGATTCCTTCAAGCTGGACAAGCCCGAAGGCGCGCTGGTTTCGAGTGTGGAAAAGGGCGGCCCGGCAGACAAGGCCGGGCTGCAGTCGGGTGACGTGATCCGCGGCGTGAACGGCCAGCCCATCGTCTCCTCGGGCGACCTGCCCGCGCTGATCGGCCTGGCAGCGCCCGGCGACAGCATCCGGCTGGACATCTGGCGGCAGGGAGCCGCCAAGGTGGTCACTGCCAGGCTGGCCAATGCCGACGAAAAGACGGCCCAGGCCGCCGCCAAAAAAGACACGCCCAACCAGGGCAAGCTGGGCCTGGCGCTGCGTCCGCTGCAGCCCGATGAAAAGCAGGAAGCCGGCGTGGACAACGGCCTGGTGGTGCAGCAGGCCAGCGGCCCGGCGGCACTGGCCGGAGTGCAGGCCGGTGATGTGCTGCTGTCCATCAACGGCGTTCCGGTGAAAAATATCGACCAGGTGCGCGCCACCGTGGCCAAAGCAGAGAAATCCGTGGCGCTTCTGATACAGCGGGGCGACAGCAAAATTTTTGTGCCGGTGAATTTCGGGTAGTTGAAGCACGCGGCCCCTGGGTCGGGCATCCAGGGGCTGCAGGCAGGTTTAGCCGATGAACACTATTGCCAATTCGCCGCAATGACAGGCTGCAAGCTGGCCTGATAAGAGGCAGGCAAAGAGGTTTCCCCCGCAGCCGGTGGTGCAAAGGCCGCCATGGCGTCCACCAGGTTTTGCACCTGGCTGTCCAACAACACCTTTCCGTCGCCAGTCTTGAACTGCTCCACATGGTATTGGCTACCGAGGTACCAGTTATTCAGCGTGACGGTATCAGTGGTGCCGATGACGCCCACTTCAAGGTTGTTGGCCACCTGGCGCAGCCAGATCTGGTCAGCGCCAACGCCCGCACCAAAGGTCAGTGTGTCGGTATAGCCACTGTGAACACCATCGTCATTACTGACAGTGTCCTGGCCATCGCCCAGGTTGAAGATGTACTTGTTGTTGTAGTAAGACCCGGTGATCACGTCGTTGCCGGCGCCGCCGATGAAGGTCACGTCACTTCCTGCCCAGAAGCCATTGAGGCTGTCATTGCCATCCCCGCCATCGAGCGTGTCGTTGGTATCACCATACAGAGTGTCGTTGCCGCCAGCGCCGTGCAGAATATCCACATACACCCCGGAGCCGCTGATAACGTCGTTACCGCTGGTGCCAAACACCTCCAGCGCGGCAGTGGTCAAGGCTGGAGCGCTCCAGATCGTGCCATCGGCAAACTTGATCTGCTCGATCTGGAATCCGCCTGCTGTGTCATAGAACCAGTTCTGCACTGTGATCTGATCGGTACTGCCTGTAACCTTGAACACCATGTCAATACCGGAACGCGTGGCCGTCACGTTGGCCGGATCAATGCCCGCACCAAAGATCAATGTGTCGGTATAGCCACTGTGGACACCGTCGTAATTGCTGACAGTGTCCTGGCCATCGCCCAGGTTGAAGATGTACTTGTTGTTGTAGTAAGACCCGGTGATCACGTCGTTGCCGGCGCCACCGATGAAGGTCGCGTTGCTGCCCCCCCAGTAGCCGGTCAAGGTGTCATTGCCATCCCCGCCGTCAAACGTTTCGTTATTGCCTCCACCATACAAAGCATCGTTGCCATCACCGCCATAAAGCGTGTCATTGCTGCCACCATATAAGGTATCGTTGCCACCCACGCCATACAGAAATTCTGTGTAAGCGCTATTGCCGCTGAGAACATCGTTACCGCTGGTGCCAAATATTTCCATGGTCGCAGCCGTTACAGCGGCTCCCGTCCACACCGTGCCGTCTGCAAACTCGATTCGTTCGAGCTGGCTGCCGTCTGCGACATACCAATCCTTGACTGTAATTTTGTCCAGGCCATTGGAATGACCGAGCACCAGATCATTACCAGATCGCACTGCAGTGATATCGACAACGGCTATGTCTGGGCCGAACACCAGCTTGTCGGTCACGTTGTTGTTGCTGGCCAGCTCGATGATGGTGTCCTGTCCGTCACCCAGGTTGAACTTGTAGGTGTCATTCCAGTAACTGCCGGTCATTGTGTCGTTGCCGGTACCACCCTCGAACACGTTGTCGCTGCTGTAGCTGCCCAACACCGTCATGATGTCGTTGCCGGCTCCGCCCAGCAAGGTGTCGTGCCCGCCGTAGCCACCCGTGAGTACGTCGTTACCGTCGCCACCATCAAGAACGTTGGTGCCGCCTCCTGCAGTGATGTTGTCGTTGCCACCCATGCCGCGCAGGGTGTCATCCATGACCGTGCCGGTCATGACGTCGTCACCGGCGGTGCCGGTGACGATCAGCGCCGATGCGGTCACGGCCGCGCCTGTCCACACCGTACCGTCGGCAAACTCGATGCGCTCGAGCTGGCTCGCTACACTGGCAAACCAGTCTTTTGCGGTGACTTTATCGACCCCATTCACATGGCTGAACACCAGGTCGTTGCCTGATCGCAATGCACTGATATCGCTGGCGGCGATACCGCTGCCGAAGACCAGCTTGTCGGTGACATTGTTGTTCGTCTGCGTCTCGATGATGGTGTCCTGTCCGTCACCCAGATTGAACTTGTAGGTGTCGTTCCAGTAACTGCCGGTCATCGTGTCGTTGCCGGTGCCGCCCTCGAACACGTTGTCGCTGCTGTAGCCGCCGAACACTGTCATGGTGTCGTTGCCGGCGCCGCCCAGCAGCGTGTCGCTGGCGCCGTAGCCGCCGCTGAGCACGTCGTCGCCATCACCGCCGTCCAGCACGTTGTTGCCAGCCCCGCCCGTGATGTTGTCGTTGCCACCCATACCGCGCAGGGTGTCGTTCATGACCGTGCCGGTCATGACGTCGTCACCGGCCGTGCCGGTGACGATCAGCGCCGCTGCCGTCACGGCTGCGCCCGTCCACACGGTGCCATCGGCAAACTCGATCGACTCGAGCTGGTTGCCTGCGCTGACAAACCAGTCTTTGGCCGTGACCTTGTCGACCCCATTTACGTGGCTGAACACGAGGTCGTTGCCCGAGCGCAGTGCACTGATGTCACTGACCGCAATGCCACCTCCGAAGACCAGCTTGTCGGTAATGTTGTTGTTCGTCTGCGTCTCGATGATCGTGTCTTGCCCATCGCCCAGGTTGAATCGATAGGTATCTGTCCAGTAGCTGCCGGTCATGGTGTCGTTGCCGGTACCGCCTTCGAACACGTTGTCGCTGCTGTAACTGCCCAGCACTGTCATGATGTCGTTACCGGCGCCGCCCAGCAGCGTGTCGTGCCCGCCATAGCCGCCGGTGAGTATGTCGTCGCCGTCGCCACCGTCCAGCACGTTGGTGCCGCCTGCGGCTGTGAGTGTGTCGTTGCCCGCGCCCCCATACAGGTAATCATCACCTGCGCTCCCGGTCAACGAGTTGTCGAGCGAGTTACCCAGCAAAATCGCGCCGGTGGCATTGCTTACCGCCCCAGCTTGAACACCGGCGGCGACCAATTCAATATGCTCTGCATCCAAAGCTGCCTGCAAAGCCGATGACGGACTTCCAGACCGGATAAGGCTGTCAAGGGTGCTATAGACAGACCATCCCATGCCTCGCATCTGGTCACCCGCATACTTTTGCATGTCCAGCAAGTCGAATACCGCATTCGGCGCATCGGCATTGAACCTAGACTCAAACACCGCGGCGACCGCGGCGAAGTCGAATGTTATGCCTGCCTCACCGATGACCCAGTCGACTGCGTCCGTATAAGGCTTCAAGCGGGTTTGCAGCACAAGCGTGTCGTAGACACTGTTCTTGAGCGCTTCATAGGCTTCCCGCAGTAACGTAATCTGCTCCGCAAGTGGACTGATGATGTAGTGAAAAATCGCACGTCCGTCGTATGGATCTGTCTCCAGACGCACAGTGAATCCCGCAGGGCGCGGGCCGCCATTTTCGTCGCCATAGAACCGGCTGCCGTTGAAGGCTTCGAGTATATGAATCATCTTCATATATTCGATCTCCGTCATCCCGGCAGGAAGGTTGTAGGTGATGTTGACGTTGAAACCAGCGGGCGTTTGGCCAAAATAATCGGAAGTTTTTGCCCACTTAAGGACCAACCCATCCAGTTGATTACGCTGATCACCTCGCGTGGTAGCAGCAGCGAAGGTTTGCAGTGCATTCGCAAAATCACCGTCAAGGCTCGCCGCCGCCCGCATGTTGCGCACCATGCCCGAGCCATCCATCTGTGGCAGCGCCTGGGCCTGATCGCTAATGGGGACTGGGTTACCGGCTTCGTCCACGACTTCAGGCGGAAACTCGGTGAAGAAATTGTTGGTTTCGAGGTCGATTGCACCAACGGTATGCGTCTGGCCGTTCTGGGTGAACGTGGTGCTCAAGGCCACGGTATTGTTGTTGATCACCTGCCCTGCTTGCGGACCCGTGCTGCTGCCGTTAACGCCAATGCTGGTGATGTTGAGCTCGGTCAGGGTCTTGAGCTCGCCGCTCTGAGTAACGCCATCCTGGTTGGCGTCTTGCCATATCTTGAGTTCGCCAAATGCAGCGTCTGCGCTGGTGATAAAGCCATCGCCGTTAGCGTCCAGGTCACGCAAAGCATCGAAGCCGTCGGTGGCCAGCGTGCTGTTGCTCTTGATAGTGTCTACACCAAAGAGCTCCCGACCGGTATCTATCGTGCCGTTGCTGTTGAGATCGCGTACAAGGAAGCCGTCATCGGGTCTGGCCCAACCGGTGCCTGTCTTGATGCTGTCGGCGTTGTGATCGAAGAGGGTGTTACCACTGGCGGCTGAAAGTTCGAGGCCATCGCCGTCCAGGTCCAGGACTAAAGGGTCCCGCCTGGGGACGATTTTGCTGGCCGCCGCGGTTTTACTATTTGTGGATGGGTCAACGTCGCCCATGCCTTCATCGAGCTGACGTTTCCTGCGTCGTTGGGCGTCAACTGATTGGCCAAGGCCACCCCCAAATATGTCGGCGATATCATCAACGGACACATGACCGCTACCGGATGATCCATCGGTTTCCTGTCCCCCAACCTTAACGGACTGGGTCCAATCGTAATTTAATCCCCCCGCGGGATCAGCGATCACGTTAATCCTCTGCGAAGCATCGGCAACGCCGTTTTTAGCCTTGGATTGCACGTAAAAAGAGCTTTTCCCCTCGGCATCAATATGCTGCCCAATCGTGAACGGCCCTCTTGTATACGAGATGTCGATCGCGCCATCACCGTCTTCCGTGAACGTAATGCCCAAGGCGCTTCCAGAGGCCGTGTGCGTATTAAAGTTATATGAATAAGACTGGCCTCCTGCGCTAATGTTCGTTTGCCCGGTAGATTGATTCCCCGAGACCGAAATCCCACCGAAATTAGCACTTATGGTTCCAGCATTGTCAATTTTGATTCCCATAATCATCCCTTTTTAAACGCAGTTATTTAGTCACCAAAAGCTATATACCCAGCTATCTGCACACACATATGAACGCGTCAAGCGCTCATCTTTCCCTCAAGACCTTTCCCGCCCGCTGAATCGGACCTAGCAAATACTCAATTACGCGCCGCTGCCCGGTTTCGATTTCTGCGATCTGGTTCATCCCAGGCGTCAGCTGGATCATCTTTCCGTGTACGTCGATTTGCTTGGTCTTTAGGGCCAGCGTCACGGAAAAATTGCGCCGCGCTTTTCATCGTTATGGCGTCGGCCGTGACACGGTCTACGCCGGCTTGCACCGTGTCGTAACGTGTATAGGGAAAGGTTTCGAGCTTGATCTCGGCGCCGTTGCCTGTGCTGACGAAGCCGATGTCCTTGTTCTCCAGCGTGACTTCGGCTGTGACTTGCACGCCCTCGGGCACGATGATCATCAGCGCCTGCGCTTCGGTGACGCCGCCTGTGGTGTGAATGGCGAGCTGCTGCACTACGGCGGCGACGGGCGCTTTCAGCGTGGTAAGGTTTTCGCGCTGGATAGCCAGGTCGCGCTTGAGTTCGACGCGTTCTCGGTTTTTGTCTTGTGTGGCGTGACCGGAGATATAGCCCTGGTCTACCAGCTTCTTAAAGTCAGTCTCGCGTGCCTGGGCCATGGGCGCTGTGGTTTCGACTTTAACTACGGAAGTGAAAGCCATCACCCAAGCCGAAAAGCCGGATTGGCGGAGTAGCGAGCCCCCAATGAAAACAAGCGAACGACCGTAAGAGGAAGCCAACCAACGGCTACGGCGCGAGAAGACACATTGGCGACAGAGACAGCGGCAATACAACTTGTCTTGTTAGTTCTTTGTGCGCGCGCCGGCGTCTCTTTTGCCGCAACTGCTTCTGCCTGAGTCATACACTCCCTGCCCATTCGTTATTTATTGGTAGCCATTGCCAGTTTATGTTGAACAGGTCCGGCAAACCAAATCAAATCGCACTCGTCGTCTGACCGCCACAAGTCGTTTTCATTAGTTAACGCAGAGGAAGTCCAGCAAACGTTTTAATCAAGCGGCTTTAGCGCGGACCGAGCAGAGGTAACCACACGCGATGGTGAAAATTCACCCGCATCACAACAACTGAACATGAGCAGCCAACCGCGACCGCTCAGACTAGACAGCGGGTTTTCCGAGAGAATTGAACGCAGAAGCAAATGGCGTTGCTCGTTTGGTCAGCACAAAAATCTTTCATCACCTGACCAGGAAGTCCTGACAGTCTTGTCAAGCGGTTCGCGCGCATGGAGTAGATGAATCCACAGGCAATAGGGAAACGATCGACCGAATAGGTGCCGCCCGTAGCCAAAGCAGAGAAATCCGTGGCGCTTCTGATACAGCGGGGCGACAGCAAAATTTTTGTGCCGGTGAACTTCAGCTGAGCGTCCTGACGCAGGGGCCTTCCGCTTTTCGCTGAAGGCCCTCTGAAAAATCACCCCAGCGGGCTTCAGGCCCGCTTTTTTTAGGCGGTTTTGCCCATTTCACGGGACATTTTGTTACATCCAAATCGGCTACGCTTGGCCTCCCGAAGGAGAGGAAAACGTGAGCCCAATAATGAAAAAAGCCGCCCTGGCACTGATCGCGGCTGTTTCGCTGCATGCCCATGCCCTGCAAATCACCAGTCTTTCGCCGCAGGGCGAAGTCGCGCGTGTCAGGCAAATCGTCGCCAAGTTCGACGAAGGCGCCGTCAATTTCGGCGACCCCAAGGCACCGGCCCCGCTGTCCCTGAGCTGCAGTGACGCGCAGGCCACCAAGGGCTCCGGCCGCTGGATCAATGAACGCGAATGGGCTTTCGAATTTGAAAACGACCTGCCACCCGGCGTGAGCTGTTCGGTGCAGGTGGTCAGCACCTTCAAGTCTCCCAAGAGCCAGCCCGTGGGCGGCAACACTTCCTATAAATTCAACACCGGCGGCCCCTTCATCCAGAACCTTCGTCCCGGCACCTACGAGCGCATCGACGAAGAACAGTACTTCGTGCTGCAGTTCAACGGCGCCGCCACACTGGCCAGCGTTCGCGAAAACGTCTGGTGCAACGTGGAAGGCCTGGGTGAACGTGTTCCTGTCAAGCTCATCGACGGTAACGAGCGCAACGAACTGCTCAAGTCGCTGGGCCTGGAAAAGGCCGCAGCCCAGGATCCGCTGCGCTACGCCACCCTGACCTGCAACCGGCGCCTGACATCGGCCGCCAAAGTGCAACTGGTGTACGGCAAAGGCGTCAGCACACCCAGCGGCATACCCAATTCGGTGGAAAAACGCTACAACTTCCAGGTACGCGAGCCGTTTGCGGCCAGCTTCACCTGCGAACGCGAAAACGCCCAGTCGGCCTGCCTGCCGATGCGGCCCATGACCCTGAACTTCAATACCCCCGTGCCGCGCAAGCTGGCCGAGGCCATTCGCCTGAAGGGCGACAAGGACACGTTCAAGCCCGCCTTCGAGGAAGGCAACAGTGACGGCGACAGCTTGGTCAGCAACGTCACCTTCAAGCCGCGGTTTCCCGAACAGGCGCAGTTCATGCTGGAGCTTCCCAAAGGTTTCAAGGACGCTTCGGGCCGCACGCTGCGCAATGCCGACAGCTTCCCGCTCAAGGTGGCTACCGGCTCCATGCCGCCACTGGCCAAGTTCGCCGCCTCTCCCTTCGGCATCGTCGAACGCTTTGCCGAACCCAACACCAAACCGGGCGACCCGGCCCTGCTGCCCGTCACGTTGCGCAATGTGGAAGCCCTGCTGCCCGTGAAAGGGCTCACGCCCGGCACGGCACCGGCCGGAAAGGTCAGTGACCTCCAGCCCCGCACCGACGCCGAGATCATTGCGTGGTTCCGCAAGGTGCAGCGTTACGACGACTACCAGGTTTCGCGCAAGACGGCTGCTGCCGACATCAAGGGGTCCCTTCCCAAGCCGCTGGAGTCACGCGACCGGGACTACGTGCAATCGCGCATGGTGTCGCTGCTGGCCGGCCAGGCCGGCGTGAAGACACTGGACCTGCCCAAGCCCGCCGCAGGCACCGACCCACGCCCGTTTGAGGTGGTCGGCATACCGCTGGCACCCGGTTTTCACGTGGTAGAGATCGCTTCGCAAAAATTGGGCAGCTCGCTGCTCGACGAACGCTACGGTAACAGCCGGACCATGTATGTGCGCACTTCCGCCCTGGTGACCAACCTGGGCGTGCACTTCAAGCTGGGCCGCGAGAACTCGCTGGCCTGGGTCACCACGCTCGACAAGGGCGCCCCGGTGGCTGGCGCCACGGTGCGCGTCTCGGGCTGCAACGGCACCGAGATCGCCAAGGCTGTCACCAACGCACAGGGCATCGCCAATTTCAGCGGCCTGTCTTCCGAGCCGCCACGCTGCTCGGGTGACAACTCTGCCAATGCCTACTTTGTCAGCGCACGCAGCACGGTCAGCGGTGTTGAAGACCTGGCCTTCACCTGGAGCGACTGGCACAAGGGCATTGAGCCCTGGCGCTTTAACGTGCCGACCAGCCGCGATCCCCTCCCCAACGAACGGGCACACACTGTCTTTGACCGCACACTGTTCCGCGCCGGCGAAACGGTGTCGATGAAACACCTGCTGCGCACTGAAACCAGCAAGGGTTTTGGCCTGCCCGAGGGCGCGCCGGCCACGCTGGTCGTGACCCATGTCGGCAGCGGCCAGCAATACACCCAGCCCATCACCTGGCGCAAGACCGCCACGGGCGGGCAAAGCGCCGAAAACACCTTTGCCATTCCGCCTGCTGCCAAGCTGGGCGTGTATGAGGTGCAACTCCGGGGCGAACGTGGCAGCCGCGAGCGCAGTTTTTCCAGCGGGCAGTTCCGTGTGGAAGAGTTCCGTTTGCCGGTGCTTGAAGGCCGTATCAATCCTTCCGACAAAAAACCGCTCGTCAATGTGAAGTCCGTGCCAACCGACGTGCAGATCAATTACGTGGCGGGCGGCGGCGCCGTGGCCCTACCCGTACGGGTGTCCGCGCTGGTGCGCGGCAAGTCCCTGAGCTACAGCGATTTCGACGAATTCAATTTCTCGCCGCCGAGCACCGGCCGCGGCACCGCGGGCAACCAGGGCGAAGAGGAAAGCACCTCTTCACAGGACCAGCGCGTGATTGCCGACAAACTGCCGCTGACGCTGGACCGCAATGGCGCAGGCAAGCTCACCATCAACGACATCCCCGAACGCAGGCAGCCGCAGGAGCTGCTGATGGAAGCCACCTATGCCGACCCGAACGGTGAAGTGCAGACCATTCGCAGCACGTCCACCGTCTGGCCTGCGGCCGTGGTGGCGGGCATCAAGACTGAAGGCTGGGTTTCTTCCAGCCAGAAGATCAAGTTCCAGGCGCTGGCGCTTGACCTGACCGGCAAGATTGCCCCTGGCGTGTCGCTCGAGGTGAAGGCCGTGGCGCGGATCACCACCACCAGCCGCAAGCGCATGGTGGGCGGCTTCTACACCTACGACAACAAGACCGAAGTCAAGGACCTCGGCAGTGTCTGCAGCGGCAAGAGCGACTCGCGCGGATTGCTGCTGTGCGAGACCAAGCTCGGCGAACCCGGTGAGGTCGAACTCATCGTGACGGCCAAGGACAAGGACGGCAACACCATCCAGGCCGCCAGCAACGTGTATGTCACCCGCCAGGGCGAGCTCTGGTTTGGCGGCGAAGACCACGACCGCATGGACGTGCTGCCCGAGAAGAAAAGCTACCAGCCCGGCGAGACCGCCAAGTTCCAGGTGCGCATGCCCTTCCGGTTTGCCACGGCACTGGTCGCCGTTGAGCGTGAAGGCATCGTCGAAACCCAGGTGGTACAGCTCAACGGCCAGGACCCGACGGTGAACCTTCAGATCAAGGAAGGCTGGGGCCCCAATGTGTACGTGAGCGTGCTGGCCCTGCGCGGCCGGCTGCGCGAAGTGCCCTGGTACAGCTTTTTCACCTGGGGCTACAAGGCGCCGCGTGAGTGGTGGACATCCTTCTGGTACGAAGGCCGCGAATACGTCGCGCCTACCGCGCTGGTCGATTTGAGCAAGCCAGCCTTCCGCCTGGGCGTGGCTGAAATACGTGTAGGCACCAAGGCGCACCAGCTTGACGTCAGTGTGAAAACCGACAAGGAAAGCTATGCCGTGCGCAGCCAGGCCAAGGTAACCATTACCGCCAGGCTGCCCAACGGCCAGCCGGCCGCCAATGCCGAAGTGGCGCTGGCCGCGGTGGACCAGGCCCTGCTGGAGCTGATGCCCAATAGCAGCTGGAACTTGCTGGATGCAATGTTGCAGCGCCGCGCCTGGGGCGTGGAAACCTCGACCGCGCAGATGGAAATCATCGGGCGCAGGCATTTCGGGCGCAAGGCTGTGGCAGCCGGCGGCGGCGGCGGGCGAAGCAACACGCGCGAACTGCTCGACACCCTGCTGCTGTGGAACCCGAAGGTGCAACTGGACGCCAACGGCCAGGCCGTGGTGATGGTGCCGCTCAACGACGCGCTGACCACCTTCAAGATTGTGGCGGTGGCTGACGCAGGCACCGGCCTCTTCGGCACCGGCCAGACCAGCATCAAGGCCACACAGGACCTGCAAATCATCAGCGGCCTGCCGCCGCTGGTGCGCGAGGACGACCAGTTCCGCGCGCAACTGACGCTGCGCAACACCACCAAAGTAGCCATGAAGGTGGAAGTGAGCCCGCGCGCCACGCTGCTTGACCTGAAACCGCAGACGGTGGACATCCCCGCCGGCGAAGCGCGCGAAGTGGCCTGGATGGTCACCGCACCGGCGCAGCTCGCATTCACCCGTGCTGAAGCCATCCTGTGGGAGATCGAAGCCAAAGACACGATTTCCGGCGCACGCGACGGCCTCAAGGCACGCCAGCGCATCATCCCGGCCGTGCCGCTGACGGTGCAACAAGCCACACTGGTGCAGGTCGACGGCAACTTCACACTGGACGTGAACCCACCGGCCGATGCCCTGCCCGGCCGCGGCGGCCTGAAGATGTCGCTGCAGCCGAAACTCGCAGAAGGCATGGACGGTGTGCGCGACTATTTCGCGATGTACCCTTTCATCTGCCTCGAGCAAAAAACCAGCAAATCGGTGGGGCTGCGCGACAGCAAGCTGTGGCAGACCGTGCTGGCACAACTGCCCAGCTACCTGGACAGCGATGGCCTGGCCAACTACTTCCCGCCGCGCGACGGTGAAGCAAATCGCGGCAGCGATGCACTGACGGCCTACCTGCTGGCCGCCACGCATGAAGCCTCTGGCATCAACCCGGCGTTTGCCCTGCCCGACGATGCGCGCGCCCCCATGGAGCGCGGCCTGATCGCGTTTGTAGAAGGCCGTATCCAGCGCGAGTTCTGGAGCCCGCGCAAAGACCTCGACGTGCGCAAGCTGGCCGCGCTGGAAGCGCTCTCGCGCTACGGCAAGGCGCAGGGCCGCATGCTGGGCAGCATCACGATTGCGCCCAACCAGTGGCCCACGCACGCGGTGATCGACTGGCTCAACATCCTCAAACGCGTGGCCGATGTGCCGCAGCGTGAGCAGCGCATCGCCGAGGCCAACCAGGTGCTGCGTTCGCGTTTGTCCTTCCAGGGCACCAAATTGATCTTCAGCACCGAGAAGGACGACTACTGGTGGTGGCTGATGACCAACGGTGATGTGAATACCGCGCGCCTGATGCTGGCCGTGATGGACGACCCTGCCTGGAAAGACGACATGGGCCGCCTGGCCAACGGCTTTATCGCCCGTCAGCAAAAAGGTGCCTGGCACACCACCACGGCCAACCTGTGGGGCGGCCTGGCGCTCGACAAGTTCTCGGCGAAGTTTGAAGCCACGCCGGTAGCGGGCGTGACCAAGGCGACGCTGGCAGCGGCAGCTGCCAGCGTGGCGAGCGTGGACTGGGCCAAGGTTGACCGCGTCAAGACCACCGACGCAGCCGGCGCACCCAACCAGACCACCTTCTTCGGCGCACCGGCCTCGCCCGGTAACCTGCGCAACAACAGCATGTTCCTGCCATGGGGCAGCGCAGCGAAGGACACGTTGACCGTGACGCATCAAGGCCCGGGCAAACCATGGCTCACGTTGCAGTCCATCGCGGCCATCCAGCTGAAGGCGCCTTTCAACGCCGGCTACCAGATCAAGAAAACGATCACCCCGGTAGAGCAGGCCGTCAAAGGCATCTACACGCGCGGCGACGTGATCCGCATCACGCTCGAAGTCAACGCCAGCGCCGACATGACCTGGGTCGTCATCAGCGACCCGGTGCCGGGCGGCGCAACGATCCTCGGCGGCGGTCTGGGCCGTGACTCCGAAATCGCCACCAGCGGCGAAAAGAAAACCGGCGCAGGCTGGCCGGCGTTTGAAGAGCGCAGTTTTGAGGCCTTCCGCAGTTACTACGAATACCTGCCCAAGGGCGTGGTGAAGATGGAATACACCGTGCGCCTGAACAACGTCGGCGACTTCGCGCTACCGCCTAGCCGGGTCGAGGCCATGTATGCGCCCGAGATGTTTGGCGAGTCGCCGAATGCACGGGTGAAGGTGGAAGCCGCAAAATGATCCAGCGGCGTTCCCTGGCCGTCGCACTGGCTGCGGGCATTGCCCTGCCGCGCGTTGCGGCCGCGGCCGCCGCCGACTGGCAGCGCTTCGGCTACCCGACCGGCTGGGGCGGCAACCGCAGTTGGACCGACAAGGACTACCGCATTGGCAATTATTCCGGCGGCTACGAAACCATGTTCCGGGCGCGACCCATCGCCGCGCCCGCGCAGGCTTCCACGCTGAAGGCGGCATCGGCCGAAAGCCTCAAGGCATTCGTACCCATTGCGGAATCGGCGGCAGACTACCTCAAGGCCTGGCCCGTGACGGGCCTGCTCATCGCGCGCAAGGGCACGGTGCTGCTGGAGTCCTACCAGTTCGACCGCAAGCCCGACATGCGCATGACGAGCTGGTCCATGGCCAAAAGTGTGACGTCGCTGCTGCTGGGCATCTGCCTGGACCGCGGTCTGGTCCGCTCCATGGACGACACGCCGCAGATGTACGTTGACGAACTGAAGGGAACGCTGCACGGCGGCATTGCCCTGCGCCACCTGGCCAATATGTCCAGCGGCGCGGCCATCCTGCACGACCGCGACAACCCCACCATCTACCCGCGTGCATTCACCGGCGGAAATACTGACCTGGAAGCCGTGGTGCGCGGCTGGAACGCCGTGCAGGAGCCGCCCGGCACACGCTACAACTACAACGAACTGTGCCCGCTGACCATCGGCATGGTTATCCGTCAGGTCACCGGAAAACCGCTGGCGGCCTTTTGCGAAGAAGCCCTGTGGCAACCGCTGGGCGCCGAGGGCGGCGCCAGCTGGCTGTGCGACGGCAAGGGCAAGGAGTTCAACTGCATAGGCTTTGGCGCGCGTCTGCGCGACTGGGCACGGCTTGCGCAACTGATCGCACAGGACGGCGTCATGGAAGGCCGCCAGGTCGTCAGCAAGAAGTGGATTGACGAATGCTCCTCATGGTCGGCAGCTGATGCGCAGGGCCGGCACGGCACCGCCATGCGCCTTTCCGGCTACAAGTATTTCTTCTGGCACCCCAAGCCCGACGGCAGCTGGATGATGATGAACGGCCACCACGGCCAGCGCGTGCTGGTGGACCGCGTGACACAAACCGTGCTGGTGCAAACGGCGGTGGAGTCCGAAGGACCCTGGCAGGCGCCATTTTTCCAGCTCTTCAATGCGGCGACCAAGATCGGGCTGCCGGCATGAAGCACATGACACGCAAGCTTGCGACAGCATTGCTACTGGCTGCGGCCATGATGGACGCCGCCTGGGCCGTCGCCACCTTCGACGAAGTCAAACGCGACTTCCGCCCCTCCGACATGCTGGTCCTGGACCGCGGCGGCGAACTCATCCAGCGCTTGCGCATCGACAGCGCCGTGCGGCGCGGCCAGTGGGTGGCGCTGCCCGATGTCTCGCCTGCCTTGCGCACGGCACTGATTCTGAGTGAGGACAAGCGTTTTTACGAGCACAGCGGTGTGGACTGGCGGGCGGTCTCTGCGGCGGCCTGGGGCAATCTGTGGAACACCAAAACCCGCGGTGCTTCGACCCTCAGCATGCAGCTGGCAGGACTGCTCGACGAGGACTGGCGCGCCGGTGCGGGTGGCCGCAGCATGGCGCAAAAGGTGGGGCAGACCGTGTCGGCCCAGGTGCTGGAGGCACGCTGGCGCAAGGACCAGATCCTGGAGGCGTACCTGAATCTTGTGCCTTTTCGCGGCGAACTTGTCGGCATCGACGCGCTGAGCCGCACACTGTTTGGCAAGGCTGCGCATGGGCTGGATGAGCGCGAGGCCGCGATCGCCGCCGCGCTGGTGCGTGCGCCCAACGCCAAGGCCGCGCAGGTCTCGCAGCGAGCTTGCGGCGTGCTGAAAACCATGCAAGCGCCGGCCAAGGCCGACTGCGAGGGTCTGGACCTGCTTGCCACTGCCGCGCTGCAGCGCAAGGCGTTTGACCCCAGCGAAGGCGTGGCGCCGCACCTGGCGCGCCGGCTGCTCGCGGCCCAGGCCGATACCCCTGGGCGTACGGGCGTGCCCCGCACGCTGGTTTCCACCGCGCGCGCTCCGCTGCAGCGCTTTGCCGTGCAGACCCTGACCCAGCAGCTGCGCGAGCTGCGCGGCCGCCATGTCGAAGACGGCGCCATTGTCGTGCTGGACAACGCCACCGGCGAGGTGCTGGCCTGGGTAGGTTCGTCGGGCGAACTGAGCGGCGCGGCCGAAGTCGACGGCGTGATGGCGCTGCGCCAGCCGGGCTCCACGCTCAAACCATTTTTGTATGCTGAGGCCATTGCCGAGCGCCGCATCACCGCGGCTTCGCTGCTCGAAGATTCCTCTTCGCAGATCCAGACCGCGGGAGGGCTTTACATTCCGCAAAACTACGACCGGCAGTTCAAGGGCCTGGTGTCGGCGCGCACCGCACTCGGTGCTTCGCTGAACGTGCCGGCCGTGCGCACACTGGTGATGGTGTCGCCCGACGCTTTTCACAAACAACTGAAGGCCGTCGGCCTGCCGCTCAAGGAAACCGGCGACTACTACGGCTACAGCCTGGCGCTGGGCAGCAGCGAGGTCTCTTTGCTGTCCCTCACCAACGCCTACCGCACGCTGGCCAATGGCGGGCGCTACAGCGCGACTTCGCTGGCGAGAAACCCCAAACCGGTCTTCAAGCCCGCGCTGGATGCACGCGCGGCCTTTATCGCCACCGACATCATGGCCGACCCGATGGCGCGCGCCCGCACCTTCGGCACCGACAGCATCCTGGCCACCCGCTTCTGGAGCGCCGTGAAAACCGGTACCAGCAAGGACATGCGCGACAACTGGGCCATGGGCTTCTCGCAGCGCTACACCGTGGGCGTGTGGGTGGGCAATGCCAGCGGCGCGCCCATGTGGGACGTGAGCGGCACCACGGGCGCCGCCCCCATCTGGGCGGCGGTGATGAATTACCTGCATAAAACCGAACCCAGCCGCGCGCCGTTGCCGCCCGCCGGCCTGGTGCAAAGCCAGACCCGGTTTGGCAACCAGGGCGGCACGCCGCTGGAAGCATCCCGCAGCGAATGGTTCCTGAAAGGCACGGAGCAGGCCGTTTTTGCTATGAATTCAGGAGCTGGTGGCGCCCGTTCTGAAAGGGTCGCAGCCAGAAATGTCTTGAAAAAACCGGTTGCCGAGCCCGACGCCCCGCCCCGCATCACCGCCCCTGCCTCCGGCACCATCATTGCGCTGGACCCGGACATTCCGCCCAAACACCAGCGTGTGAGCTTCAGCGCCGAAGGCCGCGGCACCCGCTGGCTGATGGACGGCAAGGAGTTTGCGCGCGGGCCCCAGGCACAGTGGCTGCCCTGGCCAGGCCGGCATGTGGTGCAGCTGGTCGATGCCGGCGGCAAAGTGGCCGACGAGATCAGGCTCGAAGTTCGCGGTGCCGGTGTGCGCGAAGCCAGCGTGCGTGGCGGCGCGGCTGCGGCACGTTGATCTTTCCGTCACCGGCATTCGACAACGCTGTACCGGCCATGCTCTACCCCAAACCTTCCATGCTTCACCTTCAACGCGCCCCGCTATTTCCTTCAGCGGCTGAAACCCGGCGTTTTCTCTATAAAACTCTGGTTGTTCTGTGGGTGGCGCTGTGCATGCTGGCGGCGGGTGATGCCATGGCAGCACCGGCGCGTGCCGGACAGACAGACGTGCCGTCCGATGCCGCACAGGCACCCACACCGAGCGATGCTGCGCAGATAGCCACGCCCGCCGATGCCGTACGGGTGCAGGTTCCGCCTTACAGCGCGCGCGTGCTCGACACCACCGGCACGCTGAGCACCGCCCAGGTCGCGGCCCTGAACGAACATATCCTGGCAATCGAAGCAGACACGCGGGCGGCGGTGGTCGTGTTCATGCTGCCAACCACGGGCGAAGACTCCATCGAGGAATACGCCACGCGCGTGTTCGAGAAATGGAAACTCGGCGACACCCAGCGCGACGACGGCATCCTGATCCTCGTGGCACTGGAAGACAGGCGCATGCGCATCGAGGTGGGCCAGGGCCTGGAGGGCACCGTGCCCGACGTGCTGGCGGGCCGCATCATCGACCAGGACATGAAGCCGCGCTTTAAGCGCAACGACTACGGCGGCGGACTGGAAGCGGCCGTCGGCCACATCGGCGCGCTGCTGCGAGGCGAGATTGAGCCCCCGGAGGCGAGCCGCGGTGGCATCACGCGCTTTGGCTGGGCCTTTCTTGCCGCACTGCTGTGGGGTTTCGCCGTGGGCGTAGTCCGGGCGCATCGCACCTGGAAGTGGCCTGTGACGATCGGTATCATCGCGGCCGCCCCGGCGGTGGCGGTAGTTGTCCTGAAGAATGTCGCCATCGGAGCCATCCTGCTCACCTTCCCGATGCCTTTGGCGTTTGCGCTGGGCTTCGGCTGCGGCCGCTCCCGCACGGTGCGCAGGATTGCCGCCGGTATCGGGCTGGCGATCGGCGTCATGGTCGGTATTGCCTTCGTGGTGGGCTCCGAGCGGTTCGGCGTGGGCCTGCTCTACGCCCTGGGGGGCGGTATAGGCTGTTTGCTGCTCGGCCTGATCGCCATGGGTATGCGCGCGGCCTACAAACGCAGCCTGGTGGAGTTTGGCGTGCGCAGCGCCCTGGTGGCCTGCGTTGTGGGGTATGTGGCGTTTCAAAACCCGCCAGACCTGCTTCTGACTGACTGGGAATCCTGGATGCCGACAGGCATGGCATTCGGGCTGGCGATGCTGTTCGGCTTCTTCACGGGGGGTACCGGCAGCAGCAGTGGGCGCGATGACCGGGATGGCAGCAGCTCGTCGGGCAGCAGTTCGAGCTCCAGTTCCAGCAGCCGGAGTTCGTCGGGTGGCTCCAGCAGCGGGGGCGGCTCGTCCGGCAGCTGGTAGGAGACGCCGGCAGCGTTGGATGCGCGCCGCCGGCCCAGGATCACTTTGCGTTCACGATGCCCTTGAAGTCATAGGGCACCACAATGGTATGCACCTTGCCTGCGGCAACGCCTTCGGCGATCTTCAGGTTGGCCATGGCGTTCATGTAGCCAATTGCGCCCGCGTTAGCGTTCAAGGCAGCAATGCGCTCCGCTTCTTTTTTGGCGGTCTGGACTTCAACTTCCTTGGTTTTCAGCTCGTTTTGCGCCCGCACCAATTCGTTGGCACTCTGAACAATCACATCGGCGGGGGTAATGGCACGCACCTGGATCTGGGAAACCGTGATCTTGTCCGCCAGCTTTTCCTCGGTCAGCGTCTTGATGACGTTTTCGCGGATTTTCTGCTCAATCGCCGGCCGGTTGTCGGCCATCTTGAGCGACTCATATTCGCGCGCCACCTTGTAAGCCGCGTTGCGCGCGCTCATCGCCACATAGTTCTGCATCAGCAAGATGTCGTTGCCTTTTTCAGACAAACCGTGAAACGTCCTGTTTTTGGTGGTCCATAACTCGGACACCGCCGTCGGGTTGACGTTGTAGACAACGGTCATGTCAAAGTCCTTGACGGTTGAGTTGTCAGACGCCAGCGGGGTCATGTTGTCCACGGCCACCGCCACGTCCTGAATCTTGAAGGTCAGGATATCGCCGATCAGCGTCTGGTTAAAGGAGCCCGGCAGGCGCTCGGTCGGGTCTGTGGTTTTGTCAAAGTTGATGCGCAAGCCCACCTCGCCGGTTTCAATGCGGGTACATCCGGCCAGCAGTGCGAGCGTCAGGACTGGAATCAGTGTGAAGAGAGTGCGTTGCATAGGTAATTCCCTGGTATTGGCGAACAGGCCCTGGTCGCCGCTTTTTGTTGAGGTAGCGCCCCAGGGGCGCACCGGCGCAGATTATGCGGGACAGTGGCTTATCAATAATTTCAAAGCCTCGGGACCAGAATTCACGCAAGAACGCAAACACGGGCGCTACCATGGCGGCAGCTTCCCCAAAAAAACTGTCGTCTGGAGACCCCATGCCCGTGATCACCAACATCGAAGACCTGCGCGTCCTGGCCAAAAAGCGGGTGCCCCGCATGTTTTACGACTACGCCGACTCGGGCTCTTGGACGGAAAGCACCTACCGCGCCAACGAAAGCGATTTCCAGAAGATCAAGCTGCGCCAGCGCGTGGCCGTCAACATGGAAAACCGCAGCACAGCCACCACCATGATCGGCCAGCCGGTAGCCATGCCGGTCGCTATCGCGCCCACGGGCCTCACGGGCATGCAGCACGCCGATGGCGAAATCCTGGGCGCCCGCGCGGCCAAAAAATTCGGCATCCCGTTCACACTGTCGACCATGAGCATCTGCTCCATCGAAGACGTGGCCGCCGGCACAGACCGCCACCCCTTCTGGTTCCAGCTCTACGTGATGAAGGACCGCGCCTTCATTGAAAGCCTGATCGACCGCGCCAAGGCAGCCAACTGCTCGGCA
Organism: Polaromonas sp. P3_B4; assembly: GCF_056402835.1. Lineage (NCBI taxonomy): Bacteria > Pseudomonadati > Pseudomonadota > Betaproteobacteria > Burkholderiales > Comamonadaceae > Polaromonas > Polaromonas sp. P3_B4. The sequence continues at coordinate 203,423 of NZ_JBFUGQ010000001.1, read as the reverse complement.
CTGGTGCTCACGCTCGATTTGCAGATCCTCGGCCAGCGCCACAAAGACTTGAAGAACGGCCTGAGCGCTCCGCCCAAGCCGACGCTCTCCACCATCCTCAACCTGATGACCAAGCCGCGCTGGGGGCTGGGTATGCTGGGTACCAAGCGCCACGGCTTCGGCAACATCGTGGGCCACGTCAAGGGTGTCGAGAACATGGGCTCGCTCTCGGAGTGGACGGCCAAACAGTTCGACCCGGCCCTCAACTGGGGCGACGTGGAGTGGATCAAAAAGCGCTGGGGCGGCAAATTGATCCTCAAAGGCATCCAGGACGTTGAAGACGCCAAGCTCGCCGTCAATTCGGGCGCCGATGCGCTGGTGGTGTCCAACCACGGCGGCCGCCAGCTCGATGGCGCCATGTCTTCCATTTCCTGCCTGCCCGAGATCGTCGCGGCAGTGGGCAACCAGATCGAGGTCCACATGGACGGCGGCATCCGCTCCGGCCAGGATGTGCTGAAAGCCACCGCCCTGGGTGCCAAGGGCACCTACATCGGCCGCGCCTTCCTCTACGGCCTGGGCGCCATGGGCGAAGAAGGCGTAACCAAGGCGCTGCAGATCATCCACAAGGAACTGGACCTGACCATGGCCTTCTGTGGGCGCACCGACATCAAGTCGGTGGACACCAGCATCTTTGTGCCAGGCACTTATTGAGCCTGAGGCGGTAAACACCATGGCCTTCCTGGGACAAGCCGCCGTTGCGATGTGGTGGAACATGGCAGCAGAACACCGCGAGGAGTTCGAACACTGGCATTCCCATGAGCACTTTCCCGAGCGCATGGGCATCAAGGGTTTTCTGCGGGGTTCACGCTGGTCCAGCGTCGACAGTGCAGAAGGTTTCTTCGTGCTGTATGAGCTGGAAGACTACGAGACCCTCACGTCGATCGGCTACCTGGAGCGCCTGAACAACCCGACGCCCTGGTCCACGAAGATGATGCCGCACCACCAGGGCATGGTCCGAAGCCAGTGCCGGCTGCTTCACAGCGCCGGGGGCGGAATCGCCCGTCATGCATTGACCTTGCGCTTCTCGCCCGCCGAAGGCCGGCATGCAGAACTGCTGGACCACCTCTCGGAGCTTGGGGCGTCATTCGTCAGCCAGCCAGGCGGCGTCGCATTTCACGTGCTGCGCACGGAGACGCCGCAGGCCGCAAGCACGAAAGAGCAGCAGATTCGCGGGGGCAAAGATGCGGTGGCCGACTGGATCGTGGTCGCCATGGCCTACGAAGCGTCGGCACTGGAAGCGCTGCAGCAGGAGTCGCGCGGGAAAGAGATCGAGCGCCACGGTGCCCTGTCCGGCGCACTGGCAGGCCGCTATCAGCTGGCCTATGCAGCCAGTGCCCATGACCTGAGGTGAGGGCCGGAAATCCGTGGACGGGCCACCAGCCAGTGCAGGGTCACTCGTCGGCCATGACTATTCCGCGATCTCAAGCCTGAGGCGAAATCTCATAGTCCATCGCATACGAATGCTTGCCGTCGGCAATCTGAATGGTGAGCGTGCCGCTCAGGCCCGTCAGCTCATCGGTGCCTGAATCCGGCACCACGCTGACAGTCAACTGCGGTGCACCGCGGTTCATGGTGCCGCTGTGCTGCAATACAAAGCTGCCGCTTTTCCCGTGCAGCGTGCCCGTCACGTGCTCCATTGCGACGTAGCCTGCTGAGCCTTTGACGGCGGTGCCAGCGCTTAGCATCTCGCCTACGCTAGTGCCCTGCAGGTCGCCGCTGAAGGTCTTGTTGATGGACAGACGGCCCATCAAGGGTCCGGCCTCCGCGTTCGCAAGTGACTGGGGCAGGAGCTTGACTTCAAAGGTTCCGGTGGCGTGGGAGGGCATGGCATTCACTTTCAAGGGATGTGCAGTGCGGCCATGATGCCAGAGCGCGATCACTTGCCTTCTCTGGGCATGATGCCGGGCGCCGCCTAGTCAGACTGCCCAGGGATCGTAGCTTCCGAAATTCCAGATATGGCCCTCCGGGTCCCGGCAGGAGTAGCCTCGTCCTCCATAGTCTTCATCCTTGATGTCGATCACGATGACGGCCCCCGCAGCAACGGCTTGCCTGTAGTGCGCATCCACATCCTGGACCTGGATGTAAGCGCTTTGCGACCCGACACAGCCGGACTCTGACGGTGACTTGACGAGCTCGTGGAAATCGTTGTTGGTGGCGGAGCCCAGCATGATCATTCCATTGCCGTAAACCAGTTGGGCATGTGCAATGGCGCCGTCCTTGTCGGGCACCACCAGGTGCTCCTGAAAGCCGAAAGCGCGGCACAGCCATTTGACCGCTGCGGCACCGTCCCGGTAACGCAGCGTGGGAATGATGGTTGCACGGCTATTTTTCTGGTCCTCGGTCATGGCAACGGCCTCCTTGGAAAAAACAGCCAACGGGCGGATGGCAAAAATAAGCAAATGGGCATGCCACCCCGCGTGGCCACCCGTCTGGCGTGAATCCGAGTATTTATCAGGGCAATTTGTGTCCGCGTAAGGAACGGGGAAGAAGCGCCGTAAGCCCGGGCCTACCCTGCCGGGCGCAAGCCCACCGCCACAACCCTTGCCTGCGCGCTATGCTTGCGAAGTGGCCCATTCACCCGTTTCATCTCCAGCCAAAATCCGCCGCATTGCCCACCTCGACATGGACGCGTTTTTCGCCTCCGTCGAGTTGCTGCGCTACCCGCAGTTGAAGGGCCTGCCGGTGGTCATAGGCGGTGGCTGGCGCAAGGTTGACGAGGAGCTGCGGGCGGCGCAGGGCGAGCGGGCCTTGCGCTTCATTCCGGTGGAAAGTTTTCCGCTGCTCAAGGACTATGTGGGCCGCGGCGTTATCACCACCGCCACCTATGCGGCACGGCAGTTCGGCGTGGGCTCGGCCATGGGCATGATGAAGGCCGCCAAGCTGTGCCCGCAGGCCATCGTGCTGCCGGTGGATTTTTCGGAAATCCGCAAATACTCGCAGCTCTTCAAAAGCACCATCACCGACATCGCGCCGCTCATGCAGGACCGCGGCGTGGACGAGGTCTACATCGACTTCACCGACGTGCCCGGCGGCCAGCGTGAAGGCGGGCGCGTGCTGGCACGGCTCATCCAGAAAGCGATTTTTGAGAAGACGGGCCTGACCTGCTCTGTCGGCGTGGCGCCCAACAAGCTGCTGGCCAAGATGGCGAGCGAGTTCAACAAGCCCAACGGCATTTCCATCATTTACGAAGCTGACCTGCAGGAAAAAATCTGGCCATTGCACGTACGCAAGATCAACGGCATCGGCCCGAAGTCCGGCGAAAAACTGGCGAGGCTGCACATCCACACCATCGGCGAGCTGGCCACACAAGACCCGCAATGGCTCATCGACAACTTCGGCAAGGCCACCGGCGCCTGGATGCACGAGGCTGCCTGGGGCCGCGACGACCGACCGGTGGTCACCGAGAGCGAGCCGGTCAGCATGAGCCGCGAAACCACCTTTGACCGCGACCTGCATGCGGTGCGCGACAAGGCCACGCTGGGCGCCATCTTCACCGACCTGTGTGAGCGGCTCGGTGACGACCTGCAACGCAAGGGTTATGTGGCCAAAACCATCGGCATCAAGCTGCGCTACGACGACTTCAAGATCGCGACACGCGACCAGACCTCGGACACTTACACCGCGGACGGAAAAACCATCCGCCAGCTGGCGGGCCTGTGCCTCAAACGGGTGCCGCTGGACAAAAAACTGCGCCTGCTGGGCGTTCGCGCTTCCACGCTGGCCAAGCCCGGCGAAGAAGGAATTTATGAACAAAAAGTGCCTGCAGCCCAATCAGGACGTGCGCAAGCAGCTCCTGAATCGATAGCAATCGACCAGCTCTTCTAACCAGCTTTTTAACCAGTTCTTCTAGCGCGCCACCAGCACGATCTCATCCTGGTGGTTGGCGATATGGAAGGTGTGGGCGAGTGAAAAATCAGCCTTGCTGAGTGCGCCGTAGGCAAAGTGCGGCTTGAGCGCGCCCTGGTGCCCGGCAAAGCGGGCAATGGCCGCGCGCAGCCGCGCCGAGGCGGGCCGCCAGTCGCCTTCACGGCTGAGCGCCGCAGCGCCCGGGATGGGCTCGCTCAGGCTGTGGCTCATTTGCCCGCGCCATTTGAAGAAGGCAAAAGCCGCAGCGCCCGCCGTGTTCTGGAACACCGCGCTTTTCGGCTGCGGAAAACCGTCCAGGCTCATCTCCACGCTTTGCGCCATGTGCTCCAGCACCGACACCAGGGGCCATTGGCCGGTGGTTTTGACGCTGGCGGCCTGGTCAACCTTGTCCAGCCAGCGCAGCGCTTCATCCAGTGACTGGACTTTGGGCAAATCAGCCATGGCAAATCCTCCGGTGAAAGCCAGCGTGGTGGTGGCCAGAAAGTCGCGTCGTTTCATGGCTGCGATGGTAGCAGTCCCCACAGGGCCCCATTTGCTGCGGCATCAGGGCGGGCTGGCGTTTCTCTCATGGGCCACGGAACAAAGATTTTATGAAGAAAAGGCCTTCCAGGCAGGCAGGACAGGCGCAACCTGCTCCTGAATTGATAGCAATCTTTTTATTTGAGCGTGGCCAGGTAGGCAATCAGGTCGGCGCGCTCCGCCGCGCTTTCCACCTGAAAGCCCATGCGCTGGCCGGCCACCAGTTGCTCAGGGTCTTCCAGCCAGGCGTTGAGGGTTTGCGGCGTCCAGCGCAGCCGAGACCGGGCCAATTCGTCTGAATATTTGTACCCAGGCAGGCTGCCCACGCGGCGGCCCATCACACCGCGGTGCGCGGGCCCGATCTTGTTGCTGTCGACCGCATGGCAGGCCGTGCAGCGAGCCTGGTACAGGGCCATGCCGCGCGCCACATTGCCGGGTGGCGGTGTGACCCATTCGCGTTCGGGCGCCGTTTGGGCCCATAGCGGGGCACCGCTCACGCCAAAGAGCGTCAGTGCCGCCACGGTACTAAAAAGATGACGCGCATTGCGCATGAACAGGGAACAAGCAGGCATTCGGCACTCCAGACACTGGTTTTGAAGGGTGGGAAAGCCATGCAATCTGCCAGGCCATCCCGCAAGCTGTTCTGAATACGTTGACGGCCGGCCCGCGGATTCAGCCTTTCGAAGAGCGACCCAGCTTCATTTCGCATCTTTTTTTCGTTTCATTGAATCCAGTGAATCCGGTTTGCCGTATTCCACACAGGTTCACTTCCATTGACGCCGGCAACCGGCTTTTTCCTTTCCACCCACAGGATCACCATGCGCCACTCCGTATCACCCCCCCTGATTGCCAGCCTGCTCACCCTGCTTTGCGCCGGCGCCCACGCCGACACCGGCAAACTCCTCCTGACCGGCGGTGTCAGCACCATTGAAGGCGCGGCCGGCGGCGGCCTCACGCCCTGGGCCGTCATCGGCAGCAACGCCACGGCAGGCGAGATTGGCGGTTCTGCCTATGTCACCCACGCCGGCACCACCGACTACGGCCTGAATGTGTACGGCGCGGCAGTCGGCATCCATGACCGCTACGAGCTGTCGATTGCACAGCAGGACTTCAACACCCGCGGTACCGGCGTGGCGCTGGGCCTGCCGGGGCTGCACCTGAAGCAAACCATCGTCGGCGCGAAGGTGCGCGTGCTGGGCGACGCCGTCCTGGACAGCGACACGCTGATGCCGCAGGTGGCAGTCGGCGTGCAGTACAAGACGCTGGGCTCCACGGGGCTGGACCCCACACTCAATGCACTGGGCGCCAAACGCCACGGCGTCGATGTGTATGTCAGCGCCACAAAACTCTTCCTGGGCCAGAGCCTGCTGCTCAACGGCACGCTGCGCGCAACCAAGGCCAACCAGAACGGCCTGCTGGGCTACGGCGCCACGTTGGGCGGCAACGAAGACAAGTACACGCTGCAGCCGGAATTCTCGGTGGCTTACCTGCTCAGCAAAAACATCGCCATCGGCGCCGAATACCGCTTCATGCGCAACAAACTCGAGGGCGCCGGTCGCGCGGCCGGCCTGGGCAACGGCCTGCGCTCTGAAGACTGGAAAGACATCTTTATTGCCTGGGCACCCACCAAAAACCTTTCGCTCACGCTGGCGTATGTGGACCTGGGCGTGATCGTGCCCGCCACCACCGGCAGCCGAAAGCAGACCGGCTACTACCTCTCGGCCCAGGTCGCTTTTTAAGCCCGACGAACAACCCCCTTCAAGGAACCGCCCCATGAAAAACCCTTTTGTTTCTTTTGCCCTCGCGGCAAGCCTGTTAACGGCCGGCGCAGCATTTGCCCAGACGGCGCCCAAAGACGACCAGCTCTACAAGGCCTTCGGTGAAAAAGCCGGCCTGGTGGCGCTGATGGACGACTTCATGGTTCGCCTGCTGGCCGACCCGCGCACCGGGCCGCATTTCAAGCCGTCGAACCAGCAGCGCGTGAAAGAGCAGCTGGTCGACCAGCTCTGCGCCCTGAGCGGCGGCCCCTGCATTTACAAGGGCGCAGACATGAAGAGCGCGCACGCCAACCTTGATATCAAGAAGTCGGACTTCCACGCCCTGGTGGAGGTGCTGCAGCAAAGCATGGATGCCAGGGGCATTCCTTTTCGCAAACAGAATGAAATGCTGGCACTGCTGGCTCCCATGAACCGCGACATCATCACGCCCACCGAGACGGCAGCCAAACCATGAAACAAATAATCCAGCTCACAGCGATCGCCGCGCTCTTCGCTTTCGGCGCAGGGGTTCATGCGGCCAGCCTCACGGTGTCGGTGCTCGACAAAGACGGCAAACCGGTGCCGGATGCCGTGGTCGTGGTGGCACCCGCCAACAAAAGCGCCCAGCCCAGAACGCCGCCGGCTGCGCAGGCCACCATTCACCAGGAAAAGATGCAGTTCGTTCCCGCAGTGACAGTGGTTCCCGTGGGGGCAAAAATTCAATTTGTGAACAACGACCCATGGGACCACCACGTGCGCAGCTCACCTGCCGGCATGGGCCAGTTCAACGCGACGAATGCCGGCTTCGAACTGCGGCTGGAAGGCAAGCCCGACGGAAAACCGGGCAAGTCCAGTGAAGTGACGCTGGACAGGGCCGGCGTTGTCGGGGCCACCTTGCTGGGCTGTTTTATCCACGGCTCGATGCGCGGCTATATCTACGCCAGTGAATCCCCCTGGGCAACCAAAACCAGTCCGGAAGGCATTGCGAGCTTTGAGGACCTGCCTGAGGGCGCCGCGCAGCTGAAAGTCTGGCACCCCGACCAGCTGGTGGACATTGCGCCGCAGCAGGTCACGGTGAGCGCCTCCCCGGCCAAAAGCGTTATGCAGCTTACCGTGGTGCCGCGGCGGCGCAGGTCTTGAACGGCCGGCCCCGAGGTTGTTAGCGCCGGCTGTCGTCCTTCTGGGAATCAGGCTCCAGCGGCGACAGGTCGGACGAATAGACCCGGTCGCCGATATGCAGCGCCCGCCCCTTCTCCCAGGCGGCTTCAAAGGCCGCGAGTTCTTCCGCCGTGGCTCGCTCCCGGCGTTGTACCGGTGGCGGTGGGCTGGCCGCATCCGGGCTCGCGGGCAAGGAGACGGGCCGGCTGGGCGCGAAGGCCTGAATCTGCTCATTGATCTGCCAGTACACGCCGCTGACCAGCAGGTTGTAACGCGCAGCGGCATTTTTGGCGATAGCCGCACCCACCTCGACCAGCCGGGCGGGCCCACCTTCCCGGTTGTCCAGGAAGTCGGTGGAAAGGTCCACCAGCACCATGTACTGGTGGCCTCGCTTGTCGTTACGCACCACGCGGAATTTGTAGCTGGCCGACAAAATTCCGTGGGCCTGCATCGTGACCTTGATGGCCTCGAACAGCATCTCGCGCCGAAACGCCATGCGCTCGTCAAGATTCATCTTGACCGGACCCGTCTCAGGCCCCGTGGCATCGTGCTTGGGACTCTTGCTGGCGCTGAAAAGGTTCTTGAGCACGGACATGTCAGGCCTCGCTTCCTCTGGCTTTGTGGGTCAGGCTTTTTGGGCGGTGAAAAACACGTAGTCGGCGGTATAGCCTTCCTTGACGCGTTTGCCCGCATCGGCCGGTGTGGTGCAGCCTTTGGCCGGCGCATTGCCGCCCTCGGTGTTCAGGCGCTGCACGCTGGTAACGGTGGCCATCTTGCCGGGCATGCCGGCAGATTTGGCCGTCAGCAGCAGCAGCGGGATGTCGGCGGGACGCTCGCCGTCGGCGCGCGCTTTGACCGTGCCCACGGTTTTGCTGCCGTCCAGCGCGGTCCAGTTCGGGCCGGCGCCATGCGTGCCGACTTTTTCGTCTTTCTGGTTGAAGAGGTCTGCCTCTGGCGCAACAAACACCCAGGCCCAGCCCTTGTCGCCGGAGCGGCACTCATAAATCTGCGAGCCCACCGCATGCCAGGTGAAGGCCGCGCGTTCGCCGTCGGCCGGCTTGAGCGCGGCGGGCACCGGCTTGACATCCATTGGTGCGGCCGGGCCACCGGCGCAGGCGCTTAGCAGCAGTCCAGTACACAACGCGGCAGCGGCAAGGCCTGCGTGAAGCCTGGGTTGGGTGGCGGTTGCTATCGGTGTCATGGCGATCTCCTGAGAGGAGTCCTGCAAATATTGACAGGTCTCCGGGTTAAAAGAAAGTAAAAAAGTCCCAACAACCACATGGCGGAAGGGGGCGTGGGCCGGCGCGGCGCCCGGCCTACCAGGGACAAACGACAGCAAGCGTCGATTGGATGCAGCTTTTTCTGAAAAAAATGCCATGCCCGGGGAAGATTTGCCGCTTGGGCGTAACTCCCTATACTCAGCCGCATGAAACTGGCCCCCGACACGGACACCCGTAGCCTGCAGGCGCTGATCGCCGGCGCAGGGCAAGGCGACCACGCCTGCTTTGCGCAGGTCTATGAACGCACCCACACGCATCTGTTTGGCGTTGCCGTACGTATATTGGGACAAGGACACGCGGCCGAAGATGTGCTGCAAGAGGCTTACGTGAGCATCTGGAAAAACGCTGCCGGCTACCGCAGTGAGGTAGACGGGCAAACCATTCAACCCATGACGTGGCTGATCGCCATCGTCCGCAACAAGGCGCTGGACGCCCTGCGCTCCCGCACGCGCCGCAAGGAAAGCGAGTTGCCCGACTCCGGTGATGTGGATGAGGAAGACACCGAAACCACCGCCACACCCACCCCCAGCGCCATGCAGCTGCTGGAGCAGGCCACAGAGGCCCTGCACATCGAAGGCTGCATGAATGCACTGGAAGGCAGCCACCGCCAAAGCCTGGCGCTGGCGTATTACCAGGGCCTGTCGCATACCGAAGTGGCCGCGCAAATGGGCGCGCCGCTGGGTTCGGTGAAAGCCTGGATACGGCGCGGGCTCGAAAAACTCAAGGGCTGCCTGGCGGCGCAAGGGGTGGTGGCGTCATGAGATATTCCAGCCCCGAATTGCTCGAACACCTCGCATCGGCCTATGTGCTGGGTACGCTGCAAGATGGCGCGCGCCGCCGCTTTGAGCGCCTGCAGCGCGACCGTGCCGATGTGCGCGTGCGCGTCACACAATGGGAAGCCCGGCTGGGTCAACTCGCCATGTCGGTACCGGCGCACAAACCGTCTCCCAGGGTGTGGGCTGCCATCGCAGCACGCACACGACCCGCAGGGCCGCAACGGGCGCCGCAAACAAAACCGTCCTGGCTGGGCTGGCTCAAACCTGCCGGTTTCGGCTTCGGCGGCCTGGCCGCCGGGGTGATCGCGGCCAGCGTTTTCTTTATCGCCATGCCCACCCTGTTCATGTCCAGCGACCAGATCGCGATGCGCTCGGGCGAAAGGCTGCCGCAAAGCTATGTGGGCCTGCTCACCGACGCCCAGGGCAACGGCAAGCTGCTGGCCAGTTCGCTGCGCCACGGCAAGACCATGACGGTCAAGGTCATAGGCCCGATCACACCGCCGGCCACCGGAACACTGGTGCTGTGGGCCGTGCCGGCCAATGGCCCGGCGTTCTCGCTGGGCACCGTGCCCACGAGCGGATCGGCGGTTTCCATGCTGCCCGATACGTCGGAAAAGCTGCTGTCCAAGGTCAGCAAGCTGGTGGTGACACTGGAAACCAGCGCCACACCCGCCAGCCCGAGCGGAACCGTGGTGTTCAGCGGCAATTGCGCCAAGCTGTGGTGAGCGTGGCGGCATCCGGGGCCTCAATCCGGGTAGGTACCGTAAAAAGGAGAACCAGCATGAACGCCAGCCTCAATTTGTTTCTATCCCTCGGTGTGGTCACCGCCACCCTCCTCGGGTGTGCAACACCACCGCCAACCACAGCAACGTCTGCGATCAAGCCCACGGAGCTACGGCTGGAGTGCGCAGTAGCGAAAGCAGATGTCCCGAACGCCGATTACATCGGCCCCTATGCGGGCGTTGAAAACATCGTCCCCGTGAAACTGATGGCTCAGGACACCTACTGCTCTGACGCCCTGAAGGCCATGCATTTTCCGCGGGGCTTTGTCTCCATCTATGGCAGCTCCCGTATCCGCGAGAAAAATGCCGCCTGCGACGCGCGCGGTGAGAACTGCAACGACACCATCAGGGCGGCAAACGATGCCATCTACGCAGACATCCGGAATTTTGCTCACGCATGGACCACGCGTTATGGCAAGCAGTATCCGATAATGACGGGTGCGGGCCCGGGCCTGATGGAAGCCGGCAACCGCGGCGCAAAAGAGGCGGGAGGCCCCAGCGTCGGGTACACCACCTACTACGACCGCTCGACGGCCAACGACACGCTGAAACCCTATGGTGGTGACCCCAAGCAGGCCTTGAATGCCTATGTGACCCATGGCCTGATTTTTTCCAGCGTCTCCATCCGCGAGCTGGCGATGATCAAGCACTCGGCCGCCATCGTGATTGCACCAGGAGGGACCGGCACCGAATGGGAAATATTCCAGATCATCGAGATCATCAAAAGCAGGCAGCTGACCAGGGTTCCGGTGTATCTCGTGGGCAATCGCCAAATTCACTGGCAAAGCCTGGACGCGCGCCTGACCGACATGATGGCGCGCAAGACCATCAACAAGGATGAAGTGCCATTTTTGAAGTATGTGGAAACGAGTGCAGAGCTGGTCAAACAACTCAGTGCAGACATGCGGTTGAACTGAGTTATTCAGGCACTCACTCAATGCGACGCATCCGATGAACCTTGTTCGTGGCCTTTTGGACCGGATCATCCTGATTGGCGGGGCGCGCTGCGGGGGAAGACGCCGAGTTTCATGGTGCGCCGCACAGTGACTGTTTTTCTGGTGGTCATGGTGCTCGCTTACCTGGGCATCTGCGCGGCGCTGTTTGCGTTTCAACGCTCGCTGATCTATTTCCCGCAGCCGAGGTCGTGGGGCAGTCCGGCCACGACGCTCCACCTCCAGACACCCGACGCCACGCTCGTGGTCACCGCCCGGCAAACGGCCGGACCCAAGGCCATCATTTACTTCGGCGGCAATGCCGAAGACGTTTCGCCGAATTTGCCGTCTTTCTCGGAAGCATTTCCAGGCCATGCCCTCTACCTGCTTCACTACCGCGGTTACGGCGGAAGTACTGGAAATCCCACCGAGGCGGCGCTTCAAAGCGACGCCCTGGCCTTGTTCGACCATGTGAGCCGGACACATTCGGACGTCACCGTGGTTGGCAGGAGTCTGGGCTCAGGCGTTGCGATCCGGGTGGCCAGCCAACGGCCCGCGTCGCGCCTGATTCTGGTGACGCCCTACAACAGCATCCAGGAACTGGCAGCGCAGCGCTTTCCCTGGTTTCCCATCCCCTGGCTTCTTGTCGACAAGTTCGAGTCCTGGAAGTACGCGGCCAAAGTCACCGTGCCCACGCTGCTGATTTCGGCCGAATACGATGAAGTCATTCCGAAAGCCAGCACCGACCAGTTGCATGCGCACTTCAAGAATGGCACAGCAGTACTGAAGATGCTGCCCGGAACCTCCCACAACACGGTCTCGCAGCATCCGCAGTACCTTTCGCTGTTTCAGTCGATGCTGTGAGCATTCAACACCTCTTTGCAAAACAAGCCGGGATGGACCACGCCGCATTCACCACTCAGGGCTTCGCACTTGTTCCGCAGGTGCTGACTGCCGCCCAGTGTGAATCGGCCGCTTCGCGCCTTGCCGGGATTTCCGCCAACTCGGCGGGAACACGTTGCCTGCTATCGGAGGCCTGGTGCCAGGCGCTCGCAGCAAGAGTGCGCCGGCACGTGTCAATGGCCCCCCTGGTTCCGGCCGGTTTTGCGGCTGTGCAATGCACCTACTTCGAGAAGTCGGCGTCGCGCAACTGGCTGGTTCCGGTGCACCAGGACCTGAGCATTCCCGTGGCAGATCACGTAGAGCACGCAAGCCTGAGTGGCTGGTCCAGGAAGGAAGGCATTCTTTATGTCCAGCCGCCCGTCGAGCTGCTGGAGCAGTTGGTGGCGGTGCGTTTGCACATCGATGCCTGCGGCCCGGGGGACGGTCCACTGCGGGTGGTTCCGGGGTCACACCTGTACGGCCGCATGCAGGCGAAGGACGCTGCAGCAGCCCGCCAGGCCCAAGCCGGGTTCACCTGCACGGCCGGGCAAGGCAGCGCGATGGCCATGCGCCCGCTGCTGCTGCATGCTTCGTCCAGATCCACCAGCGGCAACATGCGCAGGGTGCTGCATTTTTTGTTCGGCCCGCGAGTATTGCCTTTCGGCCTCCGGTGGCAGCGCGCAATATGAATTGCGCCGGACAGGCAAGCAGCCCGCCTTCCATTTCACAAGGAAAACGATGAGTGTCTTGAAGATTGCAGCCTTTTCTGACGGAAACACCGGCGGCAACCCCGCCGGCGTGATGATCGCCGGCCAATTTCCGGATGACCGTGAGATGCAGCGGATCGCTGCGGAGCTTGGCTTCTCGGAAACGGTTTTTGCCGTTGCAAGCGGCGCCGGCTGGCGGGTGCGCTATTTCTCGCCGGAATCCGAAGTACCCTTCTGCGGCCATGCAACGATAGCCCTGGGCGCAGCACTGGCCCTTCAGCATGGCGATGGCGTGTTTGCGCTGACCCTGAACCAGGCCAGCATCACGGTTGAAGGCCGGCGCAACGGGGAGACGATCACCGCCGCGCTGCAATCGCCGCCCACGCGCAGCCAGGCTGCCCCACAGCCGCTGGTGCTGGCCACCCTGGCGCTGTTCGGCTACACACCGGATGACCTGGACCCGCGCATTGCCCCCGCGCTCGCCCACGGCGGCGCAGACCATCTGGTACTGGTTCTGAAGAGCCGCGACAAACTGGCGGCCATGCAATATGACCTGGACACGGGCCGCGAACTGATGAACAAGGCGGGGCTGGTGACCATCCTGCTGGCCCATGCGCAAACTCCCCGGTTTTTTCACACCCGGAATCCGTTTGCTTCGGGCGGCGTGTATGAAGACCCGGCCACAGGTGCAGCCACAGCCGCTTTTGCAGGCTACCTGCGCGACCTGAAGTGGCCGCACGGCGGCGCCATCGATATCGTGCAGGGTGAAGACATGGGCATGCGCTCGTGCCTGCGCGCGGAAATTCCACCCGCTCCCGGGGCCTCGATCAAGGTGTCAGGGACAGCGCGGGTCATGCACGACTGAGTTTGCCGTGCCCGCGAGAAACATCTCGCCTGGCACCAGAAGGCTCTTTGGTTTGGCGATTGATACAACCTTGCGCAAAGATTTGACCAAGAATGAAGCATTTTTTTCTTGCCTCCGTCACGGCCTTGCTGGTTTCGATGCCGGCAGCCGGATGGGCAACAACGCCGGCAGCCCCTGCGCCCGTCTTTCCGGCGAAGGCGTGGGAACCCATTTCCCCCACTTCACTAAGCCCCGCGTGTCATGAGCGCCTGGATGCTGCACGCGACTACTTGCGAACCCTTGATTCCACCGCAGTTCTGGCAGTGCAGGACGGCCGGGTGTTGTTCAGCTATGGCCCCGTCGATACCGTCAGCATCGTGTTTTCGGCTCGCAAAAGTGTGCTGGCGATGCTGTATGGGAAATATGTCGCAGATGGCACGATCGATCTGGAGAAAACACTGGCCGACCTCGACATTGACGACCTGGGTGGTCTATTGCCTCTGGAGCGCCAGGCAAAGTTGCGCCACCTTCTGACAGCGCGCTCTGGCGTCTATCACCCGGCGGCCAACACAGGCGATGACCTGGCATCGGCGCCACCGCGCGGCTCACAAGTGCCCGGCACTTATTTTCTGTACAACAACTGGGATTTCAACGCTGCGGGCACAGTCTTCGAGGCGCTGACAAATCGCAGCATCTACCGCACATTCGCGGACGATCTTGCGACGCCGCTGCAGCTTGAAGACTTCGACCTCGCTCGTCACCAGCGCACCGGGGACCTTGCAAAGTCCCGGCACGCCGCCTATCATTTTTTCTTGTCAACCAGAGACATGGCGCGACTGGGCTACTTGATGCTCCAACACGGCAATTGGCGCGGCCAGCAACTCATTCCCCCAGAATGGGCCACTCGAATCACCACACCCGTCACCGCGGCCGCGCAAATGCATCCGGCGCGCACGGCCAGCCGTCACTTTGGCTACAGCTACCTTTGGTGGACGCTGGAAGAGCCGGCCGATTCGCCACTAAGTGGCGCTTACATGGCCTGGGGCGTCCATGGGCAATACATCCTCGTGGTACCAAAGCACCGCATGGTCATCGCTCACAAGCGTCAAGTCCCTGTATCCGGCGACTGGAACGTGAGCTGGGTCAAACCGGGCGACTTTTTGACCGCGGTAAAAATGCTGACTTCAGCGCCCTGCCAGTGATCCCGCGGCTGCCCAGCTTTCCCCATCAGAGGAGAAATCAGCGAGCCTGCCATCGATCAAGCGCAGCTGCCGTTGTGTTTACAAATAAATTACAACTCGCCCTGCATCCGTTTTCCCTGTCACACCGTTTGTATAAGGTGCTGGTTTGCAGCGCGTTTCAATCAACTGATATCTCAAGGAGCCCGACATGAACACTTTTTCCATCCGCAACTTGGTCGCATTGCCCGTCATCGCCCTGGCCCTGGCCGGTGCAGCCATGGCTGCCGACATCGAAACCACACCAGCCAAAAACGCCCAGGTCGACGACTTCGCGGCGGGTAAAAAAGCCATCAGCGCCAAGAACTGGTCGGAGGCCGTGAGCAGCTTTAACAAGGTGGTGGCCAAGGACCCGAAAAATGCCGACGCCTACAACTACCTCGGCTATTCCAACCGCTGGATGGGCAAGTACGACGATGCCTTTGCCGCCTATGGCAAGGCGCTGGCGCTGGACCCCAAGCACAAGGGTGCGCTGGAATACTCGGGCATTGCCTACCTGAAGACCAACCAGAAAGCCCAGGCCGACGCGCAGCTGGCCAAGCTGCAGGCAATTTGCGCCACCTGTGAGGAAACCCGCGACCTGGCCAAGGCCGTGGCCGAGTACAAGCCGGCCGCCAAGTAAGCCGCCCTTGAACCGCCACCATTGCGGCGCGGTATGCGCTGCAATGGTCTCCTGTTGCCACTCACCTCCCGGCGCACAAAGAGCGGGTCTCTGAGTGCGCGACCTCTGATGATCCGAAAGAAAACAATGACTGACGCTGATCGCATCAAATACCTGCGCATTGCCCTGGTGCTGATAGGGGTGACGTTCACTTTCGGCTTGTGGCCGCTCACCATCATCTGGCCTTCAGGCTGGTCGTGGCATGCGGAAGGTCGTTCGTACTACCTGGAGATGATCCTCGCCCTTTACGCAACGCTGGGGATCTTCCTCATGCTTGCCGCCCGTAACCCTCTCTTGCACCGCAGCCTCATCTGGTTTACCGTCTGGTCCAGCATTGCACACGGCGGGGTGATGGCAGTGCAGTCGTTTCAGGGCCACCACAACATGGGGCACCTCTGGGGTGATGTCCTGGCGCTGTTCGCGGTGGCGGCTGTGCTGGCATTGCTGACTCCCCGCGAAGCTTAAGCCGAAAGAAATCCCATGCCCAAGCTAACACGCCCTGCCTTCCGGATGCTGCCAACTGCTCTGTTTTTCATAGCTGCTTGCGCACTACCTATATGGTCTGCAGCCGGAAACATTTCCATTCAAGTGCTCGACAAGGAAGGCAAGCCGGCGCCGGACGCCGTAGTCGTCGTGGTGCCTTCCGCCAAAACCGGGGCGCCCCAAAGCCCTTTGCCCGCCCAAGTGACGATCCACCAGGAAAAGATGCGTTTTGTGCCGGCCGTCAGCGTGGTGGCGCTGGGCGCCAAGGCCCAGTTCGTCAACAATGATCCGTGGGAACACCATGTGCGCGGCTCGGCCGCCGGCGCGGCGCAGTTCAACGCAACGCCGGGCGAGGGGTTCGAGCTCCGGCTCGACGGCAAGCCCGAAGGCAAACCCGCCAAAACCGCTGATGCCACTTTCAACAAGGCCGGCGCCGTGCTGCTGGGCTGCCACATTCACGGCTCCATGCGCGGCCATGTCTATGTGAGCGAATCGCCCTGGGCCGTGCTGACAGGCGCCGACGGCGTAGCGCAGGTCGAGCAGTTGCCCGAAGGCGCTGCGCAGATCAAGGTCTGGCATGCCGACCAGCTGATCGATATCCCGCCTCAGAACTACACCGTGACCGCCTCGCCCGGCAAGCTCACGCTGCAGCTGAGCGTGGTGCCGCGCCGCCGCCGGATTTAGCCGGCCGTATCCAGAAATCTTTCGACGCTTTTTTGGCGTCTTTCAGGCCTTTCGGGTCATTGACAGAACCTTTCACGAAACTTACATTGAAGCTTCCGCACGGAGGCTTTATGTCTGATCCCTCTGACCCGTCCAAGGCATCACTACCTGCCCGGTCGCCGTACTGGCATCCCATCACGCTGGCGCAGTTGCAGCGCGTCAAGGACTGGCGCGAGGCGCAGCGAGCGGCGCACCCGCTTGAATGCCAGCTCTGGGAGATAGTGCTGACGGCGTGGGTGATGGGCTGGATGGGCTGGCTGCCGGCCTTTACCTTTGAGGCGGCCTGGGCCTACCCGCTGTGCGTGCTGGGCACACTGGCGCCGCGGCTGTATGTCTATGTACGGGCACGGGCGCACATTGCGCGGCGTCTCAGGTGTGACTGGCTGGACCTGGTCGCCTGACTTAGAGTGTGGGCATGAACGCCTCCTCCCCACCTGCCCTCACCTGCTTCACCCTCAACACCACCGGCCACGTCGCCCACCTGGTGCTGAACCGCCCCGAGGCGATGAACACCATGCACCCGACCTTCTGGCGCGAGCTGGATGCGGCGCTCACGCACATCCACAAGGCTGGCGAGGCGCGCGTGCTGGTGATCTCCAGCACCGGCAAGCACTTCAGCGCCGGCATGGCACTGGAAACCTTTGGCAGCGACATCGCCATGGACGACCGGAGCCCCGAGGGCCGCGCCGCCATCTTTGACATGCTGGGCGACATGCAGGCCACCTTCACCAAGCTGGAGACGCTGCGCGTTCCGGTGATTGCGGCCATCCAGGGCGGTTGCATAGGTGGGGCCGTCGACATGGTGACGGCCTGCTGCCTGCGCTACGCCACGGCCGACGCATTCTTCTGCATCCAGGAAATCAACATCGGCATGGTGGCCGACGTGGGCACCTTGCAGCGCCTGCCCAAACTGGTGCCGCTGGCGGTCGTCAAGGAACTGGCTTACACCGGGCGACGAATGCCGGCGGCCAAAGCGCTGGGCTACGGCCTCGTCAATGAAGTGTTTGACTCAGCCGAGGCGATGCTGGCGGCCGCCATGCAATGCGCCGGCGAGATTGCCACCAAGCCGCCGGTGGCCATCTGGGGCACCAAGCAGGCGATTCACTACACACGTGACCATTCGGTGGACGACGCGCTCAAGCAGATGGGCTGGCTGCAGGGCGCGATCTGGAGCAACGCGCATGTCCGTGAGGCGGTTACCGCCATGAAGGAAAAACGCGCGGCGAGCTTTCCCGGACTTTCACCGATCAAGAATTTCAATGAATTCGGCCTCTAGCCTATACAGAACTTGCGCAAGCAGCTATTAATTTAATAGCAAACTGCATTGGCAGTTATTGGCGGGCTGTACGAATGGCAGGCGGCAGCGCCTGCGGATGGCTGGTGCGAAACGGATTGATGTCCAGCCCGCCGCGGCGCGTATAGCGCGCATACACCGAGAGCTTCATGGGTTTGCAGCGCGTCCAGATGTCCATGAAGATGCGCTCCACGCATTGTTCATGGAACTCGTTGTGGTTGCGAAAGCTCACCAGGTATTGCAGCAGGCCTTCCTGGTTGATCTGCGGGCCGGCATAGCGAATCTGTACGCTGCCCCAGTCGGGCTGGCCGGTGACCAGGCAATTGCTTTTGAGCAGATTGCTGGTCAGCGTCTCTTCAACCGGCGGTTCGTCGAACTCGGCAAACAACAGTTCGGGCGTGGGCGTGAAATGAATGCACTCCACGTCGAGCCGGTCCAGGTTCAGGCCGTCGAGTTCATGCACGGGTTCGCGGTCAAACAGCTCGGGGCCCAGCGTCTTGATGCCCACCCCCATACCGACAGCACCGTTCAGGTCGGCGCGAATGCGTTCGCGCACATCGCGCGCATCGGCAAAGCGCGTGTTGTTGAAGCTGTTGAGGTAAAGCTTGAAGGACTTGCTTTCGACAATGTTGGGTGACTCGCAAGGCACGGTGATGTGGGCCAGCGCCACCTGCGGCTTGCCGCGCATATTGAGCCAGCTCAGCTCAAACGCCGTCCACATGTCTGCGCCGAAAAACGGCGGCGTTCCGGTGACGCCGATCTCGGCACGCTTGCCTTCGCGCGGAATCGGGAACAGCAGCGAAGCGTCGTATTGGTCGATATAGGCCGACGATTTGCCGAGCTGGGATTGTTCAGGGGTGTTCATGCACCCATTTTCGCCGCTAACCGGCGCCAGGCTGAAAGCGCCCCGCACAAAGCCCCAAGCGATGGGGCTGTATCAGCTTGCCGCTTTGAAGTGGGGGATCAGCAGTACCAGCAAGCGCTCGACAACACCCGGCGGCAAATCGTGTCCCATGCCTTCAATGCTTTCAAAACGGGCACCGGGAATGCGCCTGGCCGTGTCCTGTCCGCAGGCCATGGGCACCAACGGGTCGGTCTGGCCATGCACCACCAGCGTCGGCGCCGTCACCCTGGCAAGTGCCGAGGCGCGCGCACCGTCAGCGGCAACGGCCACCATCTGGCGAAGAACGCCCTGCGGATGAAAGCTGCGCTGCGCCGCCGCAGCGACTTTTTCGCGTATCTCGGCATCGTCCATGGGAAAGCCCGGGCTGCCGATGGCCTTGAGCAGCTTCACCGTATGGTCAATGGCGGCCTGCACACCCCTGCCGGCAGGCCGACTGAGCAGCACACGGGCCACCGCCGGACTGGCTTCCGGCAGGCCGCGCGCGCCGCTGGAGCTCATGATGCTGGTCAGGCTGATCACCCGAGAAGGCGCCAGCACCGCAACGCGCTGCGCGATCATGCCGCCCATACTCACACCCACCACATGTGCCTTGCCGATTTGCAGCGCATCCAGCACGCCCACGGTGTCGGCGGCCATGTCTTCAATGCTGTAGGGCGGCCGGATACGCCAGCCCATACGGAACTTGAGCCCCTCCCACAAAAGGCTAGGCGAGCCAAGGTGGTCAAAGTGCTGCGAAAGCCCGATATCGCGGTTGTCAAAGCGCACCACACGAAAGCCCGCGTCAGCGATCGCCTGCACCATGGCCGGCGGCCAGGCAATCAGCTGCATGCCCAGCCCCATGATGAGCAACACCACAGGCCGGCCGGTTGCGTCGCCTGGGTGGGTGTCTTCAATCTCGATATCGATGTTGTTGGCGCGTATTTTCATAACTGATTATGGTCTGCACTCCCCGAATCGCGTCAATCACCTCGTCCCCCATGCGTCACGCAGGCTCACCCGCAAGCAGGGGCCGCGGAACTGGCTTTGCCAGGCCGCTGGCACCGCCCCCTTAAGGGGGAACGGGCTACACGAAGTGAGCCTGGACGGGGGTGAAACTATTTCTCCGCGGAACTGGCTTCGCCAGGCCGCAGGCGCCGTCTCCTCCAAGGGGAGAGGAGGCTACACGAAGTGAGCCTCAACAGGGGTGAGCAAATTTTCGCACCCTTGAGGGGGGAACGGGCTACACACAGTGAGCCTGGACGGGGGTGTTACACGAATTCTCTTTCTCGTAGCCATTTGGTGGCAATCCATTTCTCGCCGGCGGTGACCGGCTCGCCGCCATGCAGCGTGAGGCTGGAAGGAAGTGCATGCGGGTAACTGAAGAACACCGCATTGCCGCGCCGCGGCGCCACCCGCACCTCGATATCCGGGAACACCGTGGCGCCGCCTTCCTCGGGCTCATGCAGGTACATGATGAGCGTCGCCACGCGCTGGCCGCCACGCTGCAGTATGGCGGGCGTGCCGGGTTCGGTCGGGTCAAAGTAGTCGTAGTGCGGCTTGTATTCGGTGCCGGGCCCGTAGTGAAGCACCTGCAGCCCTTCGCCGTTTTCCTGCGGCCAGCCGAAGATTCTGGCAATACGTGCCTCCACTTGGCGCACCACGGCGTTTTCAGCGCGCCTGAAAAACATGCCCTCGCTGGTACGGTCAGGGTTGAGTTCTTCGCCGCCGGTCTTGGTATCTACCGTCAGCGAACGCACCAGACGCGGGCGGGCGGCCTCCATCAGCGCCTCGCATTCACTCGGGCCCAGCAGGTTGCCCAGCACGATGACATTGGGCACCTGGGCGAAAAAAAGTATTTCCACCCATTTGTCGCCGGCATCGACCATGTTGTTGGTGACCGGCAAAGCCAGCGCAGGCACAACCACTGCGGCGAGATCTTCGGGCGTCAGGCGCACCGCCCGCGTGGCAGCGTCGCGGTTCCAGCCAGCTGCCAGCATGGCGTTAAAAATCTCGTCCCTGGAATGGCCGAGGTTTGCCTGCGCCGTCATCCACGCCAGCACTTCCGGCGTGAGCTGCTGGTCGGTGCGGGCGGGCGTGCTCATGCGGGGCTGGGCTGCTCAGGCGGCCTGTTTGCGGCGGAACACCAGCCGGTCGGGTTCGGACACTTTGGGATCAAAGCGGTAGCCTTCGACGTCAAAGCTCTCGAGCTTCTTGACGGTAGACAGCTTCTTTTCAATCGCATGGCGCACCATGAGACCACGGGCGCGCTTGGCAAAAAAACTGATGACCTTGTACTTGCCGGCCTTGTATTCCTCAAACACGCAGCTCACCACGCGCGCCTTGAGCGCCTTGCGGTCCACGGCCTTGAAGTATTCCTCGCTGGCAAGGTTGACGATGACCGGTGTGGTGTGGGCGGCCGCGCGCTCGTTCAGATAGGCGGAGATTTGCGAACCCCAGAACTGGTAGAGATTTTTGCCTTGGGGCGTGGCCAGCGGCGTGCCCATTTCAAGCCGGTAGGGCTGCATGCGGTCCAGCGGGCGCAGCACGCCGTAAAGGCCGCTCAGGATACAGACATGGTCCTGCGCCCAGGCCAGTTGTGCGTCACCTAGCGTTTTTGCATCGAGGCCGCCATACACATCGCCGTCAAACGCCAGCGCGGCCTGTTTGGAATTCTTCGCGGTGAATTTCGGCGACCAGGCCTGGTAGCGCGCGACATTCAGGCCTGCGAGCGAATCTGACAGCTTCATCAGTTCGCTGATCTGCTGCGGGGTTCGGGTTCTGAGCACGTCAATCAACTGGGCCGACTGGCGGGTGAAGAGGGGTTGGGTGTGGGTCGCGACGTGCGGCGGCGTGTCGTAGTCCAGGGATTTGGCCGGCGAGATGAGAAACAGCATGCTTTGAGTCGTAGGGGTAAGGCAAGTAAGGCGAAACCCCCACTTTACGACAGGAGGGTGGCGCCACAGCCATGAGCCTTCAACTACTGCAGATCGCTGGCCAAAGAGGCGAGCGTTTCCGCTGCAATCGTTGTATGCGCCGGGTAATGCGTGTGGTCGCAGCCCAGTTTCACGCTTGCGCCTGCCTTGACGGCCGCGCACATGGCCGGGTTCAGCTCAAAGCGCACAAAGTGCACAGCCGAGGTCTTCTCGTCATTTTCGCGGTCCATGTCCTCGTCAGCAATCGCGTAAACGCGCGCATGGCCTTCGACCTCGACGAACATGCGGTCTTCCACACCGATGAGGCGGGCCAGTTCGCGCTTGCGCTCGTTGACGTCGGGGTACTCGAGCATCAGCGTGCCCTTCCAGTTACTGCCGTCGGGCATCAGTGGGGCATAGGCTTCGATCTCCTGCTCAATCCCCTCGTCCTCGAAGATTTTCTCGACGCGCAGCATCTCCTGGATCTGGTAGCGGATGCTGGTTTCGCTTTCAAACTGCAGGTTGATGTGCTCACCCAGGCGCACGCTGCGCAGCTTGCGGTGGGCGATGATGGCCGGCTTGTTCTCCTTGCGGTATTTGCTGTAGGCCTCCAGCGTCATGAGGGATTCGCGGGTGATCTTTCCGGTGGTCTTCATGGTGTGATCTCATTTCAGGCCGTAGGCCGTGCGTATCAGCGTGAGCGGGTGCTTTTGCGGCGGCGCACCCAGGCTGTTCACATCAAAGCCCTGGGCGATGTGGTGGCCACCCAGCGGGCAGTCGCTGCTGATGACGTCAGGCAGGCCGCCGTCTTTGTGGCTGGCCATGGCTTTGAAGAGCGGTTTGCCGATCTTCATGGCCTGCTGGTGGTACGGCACTTTGACGCCGAAGGTGCCGGCATGGCCCGAGCAGCGCTCATGCGTGTGCACACTGGTACCCGGCACCATCTTGAGCATTTCCTCGGTTTTCTTGCCGATGTTCTGCACCCGGCCATGGCAGGGGATCTGGTAGCTGATCTTGCCCAGCGGCGAGCTGAACTCCGTCTTGAGCAGGCCGTCGCGCTTGCGGGCCATCAGGTATTCAAACGGATCCCACATATTCTCCTTGACGAGCTGCACGTCGGCGTCGTCGGGGTACATCAGCGGCAGCTCCTGCTTGAACATCAGCGTACAGCTGGGTACGGCGCTCAGGATGGCGTAGCCCTCTTTGGCGTACTTCACCAGCACCGGGATGTTGGCCTCCTTGCTGGTGTTCACCGAGGCCAGATCGCCCAGCTCCAGCTTGGGCATGCCACAGCATTTCTCTTTTTCGACCAGCACATAGGGCACTTCGTTGTGGTCCAGCACCTTGAGCAGGTCGTGGCCTATGCCAGGCTCGTTGTAGTTGATGTAGCAGGTGGAATAAATCACGACCTTGCCGGGCGTCTTGGCGCCGTCTTTCACCGCGTGGGGCGGCGACTCGAGTGCGCCGGAGCGGAATTTTTTCGTGGCCAGATCGGGGAGCCAGGCGTTTTTGTCGACGCCCAACACCTTTTGCATCACGGCGCGGGCCGGCTTGGTCTTGTTGACCGCATTGGCCACCTGGACCACGATGGGGATGCCGGCGAACTGACCGTGCACGTCGGTGGACGACAAAAACCTTTCACCCGCGCCCACTTCGCCCTTCTTGAACTTGATGGCCTTGGCGCGCAGCATGGTGTGGGGAAAGTCGAGGTTGAACTCGTGCGGCGGCACATAAGGACACTTGGTCATGTAGCAGAGGTCGCACATGTAGCACTGGTCGACCACCTTCATGTAGTCCTTCTTGTCCACGCCGTCGACTTCGCCGGTCTTGCTTTCGTCGACCAGATCAAACAGGGTGGGGAAGGCGCCGCACAGGCTGACGCAGCGGCGGCACCCGTGGCAGATGTCGAAGATGCGCTCCATCTCGTGGAGGGCCGCGTCCTCGTTGTAGAAGTCCGGGTTTTTCCAGTCGATCGCGTGGCGCGTGGGCGCCTGGAGGTTGCCTTCTGTGGCCATTCTTGCCTCTTCTTTTGAATCTCAGGTGGGGTTTGAGAAAAGACTCTCGTGCGGAATCTTTTCCAAAACCCGCCACGCCTTGCGGCGTAGCGAGGGACATGCTTGTCCAGTCAATCGACCAGTTCGGCCAGCGCTTTGCTGTAGCGGTTGGCGTGTGAGCGTTCCGCCTTGGCCAGGGTTTCAAACCAGTCGGCCACTTCATCATGGCCTTCGTCGCGTGCAGTTTTGGCCATGCCGGGGTACATGTCGGTGTACTCGTGGGTTTCGCCGGCCACAGCGGACTTGAGGTTGTCGCGCGTGGCGCCAAACGGCAGTCCGGTCGCGGGGTCGCCGCACTGCTCCAGCCATTCGAGGTGGCCGTGGGCGTGGCCGGTTTCACCTTCCGCAGTGGAGCGAAACAGTGCCGCGACATCGGGCTGGCCTTCAACGTCGGCCTTGTTCGCGAAATACAGGTAGCGGCGGTTGGCCTGTGATTCGCCGGCAAATGCGGCTTTCAGGTTCTCTTCCGTCCTGGAGCCTTTTAGAGCAGCCATGGAAATCTCCTTCGTGGGTTGATGAACGAACAAATCGTCAATGCTTCAAACCCACGCCCGACTTCTGGCGCAGGACCGAAGACTAAGGCCTGTTAAAGCTATTTATGCAAGATGCGTTGCGAGTCAAAAAGGCTTTGAGCAAGGCGCAAAACGCAGGCGGGTACGCCCCGTCACCCCACTCGCATTTGCATAAATAGCTTCAACAGGCCGTAAACACCATAGACCTGTTGGAGGGATTCGTCTAATTGCCGGAATCAATGCATGGCATTGATAAAAACTATCAAATTAATATTATCAATAAATTTAACAAATTAAATAAGAGGCAACTATAGGAAGGCAACCATAGCCAGCGACGTACGGCAGCAAATCATTGTTTGAATTACGTTATGGTAAATTTATTACGGATAGGTAAACAATACGGTCAGAGCCACCCACCGCACCGGGTCTCCCGGAAAAGTGCATGCCGGCGTCCCGCAGTTGCTATTTTTTTGATAGCTGCTCGCGCCCGTACAGTATGGATAAAACAGCCGAAACACGTAAAAACCGCAGGAACAATCCATGCCGGAGACAAGCACAAAAGGCAGCGCCGCTGCGGCCACACTGGCGGCCGCGTTTACCAACGGCTATGAATTTGCCCAAGGCACGGGCTACACCCTGCCCGAATACCCGTTCGTGGAACCGCCCGAGCTGCAAACAGGCGCGGCCAAACGGCACGGTGTCGTCATCGTGGGTGGCGGCATCACCGGTCTGACGCTGGCCTGTGCGCTGGCGCAGTACGGCATCAAGGCCTTGCTGCTGGACGAAGACAACACCGTGGGCGTGAAGGGCGCGTCATCGCGCGGCATTTGTTATGCCCAGAAAACCCTGGAAATCTTCAAGCGACTAGGCACTTACGAGCGCATCGCCGCCAAAGGCGTGCAATGGAGCGTGGGCCGCACCTTTGCGGGCGCCGACGAGGTGTATTCATTTGACCTGCGCCAGCAGCAAACGCATTCACTGAGCCGGCAACCGCCCTTTATCAATATCCAGCAGTTTTATGTCGAGGGATTCCTGGTGGAGCAGCTCTACCGACCCGAGCCTGAGGACCGCCTCATTGATCTCCGCTGGAGCCACCGCGTCACGGCCTTCGAACAGAACGACGACTTCGCGACGCTGCAGCTTGAAACGCCCGCCGGTTCGTATTCCCTGGAGGCCGACCATGTCATCGACTGCAGCGGATCGCGCAGCCCGTTTCGCGCCTGGTGCGGCGCGGCAGTCACAGCGCAAAAAGGCGACGACCGCTGGTGCATTGCCGACGTGCGCTTTAAAAACCCGCCACCGGTGGAGCGCCACACCTGGATCGAAGCGCCTTTTAACGAAGGGCGCGCCGTATGGCAGCACCTGATGGCCGACGGCGTCTGGCGCATCGACTACCAGATGCCGCCGCACGCCAACCCCGAAGAAGTCAGCCGCGAAGAGGTGGTGCGCGCACGCCTGAAGGCGCAGTTCAAAAGCCAGGCCGGTCAGGCGCTGGACGATGCCGACTACGAGATCGTCTGGGTCGGCCCCTATGCCTACCGCAGCGAATGCCTCGACAACCTGCGCCATGGCCGCGTGTTCTTTGCCGGTGACGCAGCCCATGTGATGAGCCCCTTCGGCGCACGCGGCGGCAACTCGGGCGTGCAGGACGCCGACAACCTGGCGTGGAAGCTGGCCGCTGTGCTGCAAGGCCGCGCCGCACCCGCATTGCTCGACAGCTATCACCATGAAAGGCATGAGGCGGCGAAGCACAACGTGCTGGTAACCAACCGCACCGCGCGCTTTTTGCGGCCGGCCGACGGCGCGGAGCGGCTGTTTCGCACGGCGGCATTGGGGCTGGCGCGTGAACACCTGTTTGCCCGGCAGCTGGTGAACACCGGGCGCATGTCGACGCCCAATCACTACACGCGGTCCGGCGTCTGCGGGCCTGCGGGCGGGCGGGCCACGCAGAACGCGGGCTTCTCCTGGGCCGATGGCAGCTCAGGCGAGCTGCTGGACTTGTTGACGTGGGCTCATGGGCGCCTGCTGCTGCTGGTGTTTGGCGATGTATCCGGCGCCGGGCTGGCGCGGCTGGCGGCGCTTTCCAGGGAAGCGGACGTGCGCTGCGTGCAAGTGCTGGGGCCCGGCGAGAAAGCCGCCGCAAGGGAGCATGTGATCGACCGCGAAGGCCATCTGCAGGCGACCTGCCATGTTTTTGGCCATGCCTGGGCGCTGCTGCGGCCCGACGGACACGTCGCCGCAACGGGTGAAAGTACGGATGCCTCGGTGGTCCACGCCATCGCAAGCGCCATGGGTGCGGGCGCCGGCCACGAAACAAGGGATGCATCATGAAGCCAGACACCCCCCTGATCACCCGCCTGCATTTTCAGGACGCCGATGCGTTTTACGAATGCCTGCTGGACGCCCACCAGGGCCTCTCCCGGGAGGAATCCGAGCTGCTCAACGCCCGGCTGATCCTGCTGATGGCCAACCAGCTGGGCGACACCGCGGTACTGCGGGCTTGCGTGGCCGCGGCCCGCCAGGCCTGAGCGCTACAAGGCCAACGGCCGGCAAGCGCAACGGCCAGCCCCAGTCGAATAAAATCAGCGGAGTTTCACCCAACCCAAGGCGGCATCCCTTCGATGCCGTTTTTCATTGCCCCATGACCAACGCTGCCGCCCCCACCCTTGCCGATACCGCCAACACAGCCCCTGAGGCCGTGAAAGTCGCCACACCGGGGCTGGACGGCCTGGCCAAGTCCTTCGAGCCGGCCGCCATTGAAAGCCGCTGGGGCCCCGAATGGGAGCAAAGCGGCCAGTACGAGCCCACGCTGGACGCTGCCAAGCCTTCTTTTTCCATCCAGCTGCCACCGCCCAACGTGACGGGCACGCTGCACATGGGCCATGCCTTCAACCAGACCATCATGGATTCGCTCACGCGTTACCACCGCATGCGCGGCCACAACACGCTGTGGGTGCCCGGCACCGACCACGCCGGCATCGCCACGCAGATCGTGGTGGAACGCAAGCTGCAGGCTGAAGGCCAAAGCCGCCACGACCTGGGCCGCAAAAATTTCGTCGCGAAAGTGTGGGAGTGGAAGGAAGAGTCCGGCACCACCATTACCCGCCAGATGCGCCGCATGGGCGACTCGGTGGCCTGGAAGCACGAGTACTTCACCATGGATCCGAAGATGTCGACGGTGGTGACCTCGACCTTTGTGCAGCTTTACAAGCAAGGCCTGATCTACCGCGGCAAGCGCCTGGTGAACTGGGACCCGATCCTCAAGTCCGCCGTGTCCGACCTGGAAGTCGAAAACGAAGAGCGCGACAGTTTCATGTGGCACATCGAGTACCCCTTCAGCGACGGCCCGCAGAAAGCCGCTGACGGCTCGCCGCTGCGCGGCATGCACATAGCCACCACACGGCCCGAAACCATGCTGGCCGACGGCGCGCTGGCTGTGCACCCGGATGACGAACGCTACAAACACCTGGTCGGCAAGATGGTCGACCTGCCGCTGTGCGACCGTAAGATTCCGGTGATCACCGATGACTATGTCGACCCCGAATTTGGCAGCGGCGTGGTGAAGATCACCGGCGCGCACGACTTCAACGACTACCAGGTCGCCCTGCGCCACAACCTGCCGCTGATCACCATCTTCACGCTGGACGCGAAGATCAACGAGAACGGCCCGGCACAATACCAGGGCCTGGACCGTTATGACTGCCGCAAGGCCGTGCTGAAAGACCTGGAAGCCCAAGGCTTCCTCGAAAAAGCCGTGCCGCACAAAAACATGGTGCCGGTGTGCGCGCGCACCGGCGCAGTGGTCGAACCCATGCTGACCGACCAGTGGTTTGTGGCGCTCAGCAAGGTGAGTGAACAGGACCCGACCGGAAAATCCATTTCGCAAAAGGCGCGCGATGCGGTGGCCAGCGGCGACGTGAAGTTCGTGCCTGAGCAATGGGTCAACACCTACAACCAGTGGATGAACAACATCCAGGACTGGTGCATCTCGCGCCAGCTCTGGTGGGGCCACCAGATCCCGGCCTGGTACGACGAAGACGGCAAGGTTTACGTCGCTGAAAACGAGGCAGCAGCACAGGCCCAGGCGCCCGGTAAAAAACTCACGCGCGATGAAGATGTACTCGACACCTGGTACTCATCGGCGCTCGTTCCTTTTTCTTCATTGGGCTGGCCTGAGAAGACGAAAGAGCTCGATCTCTTTCTGCCATCAAGCGTGCTGGTCACCGGCTACGACATCATCTTCTTCTGGGTCGCCCGGATGATCATGATGACCACGCACTTCACCGGTCAGGTGCCGTTCAAACACGTGTACATCCACGGCCTGGTGAAAGACGCGCAGGGCAAGAAGATGAGCAAGTCCGAAGGCAATGTGCTGGACCCGGTCGATTTGATCGACGGCATCGAGCTCGCACCCCTGCTCGAAAAACGCTCGCAAGGCCTGCGCAAGCCCGAGACGGCGCCGCAGGTGCGCAAGAACACCGAAAAGGAATTCCCCGCCGGCATTCCGGGCTACGGCGCCGATGCGCTGCGTTTTACATTCGCCTCGCTTGCCAGCCTGGGACGCAGCATCAACTTCGACAGCAAACGCTGCGAGGGTTATCGCAACTTCTGCAACAAGCTCTGGAACGCAACGCGCTTCACGCTGATGAACTGCGAAGGCCAGGACTGCGGGCTGGAAGAGCACACCAAAGAGCAATGCGCGCCCGGCGGAGAGTTCCACAACTACCTGAGCTTCTCGCAGGCCGACCGCTGGATTTCGTCGACCATGCAGCGCGTGGAAGCCGACGTGGCCAAAGGCTTTGCCGACTACCGCCTCGACAACGTTGCCGGCAGCATCTACCAGTTTGTCTGGGACGAGTTCTGCGACTGGTACCTCGAGATCGCCAAGGTGCAGATACAGACCGGCACCGATGCGCAAAAGCGCGCCACACGCCGCACACTGATCCGCACACTCGAAGCCATCCTGCGCCTGGCGCATCCGGTGATTCCGTTCATCACCGAAGAGCTGTGGCAGACCGTGGCTCCCGTCGCCGGCAAAACGGGCAAGTTCATCGGCGTCGCGCCTTATCCGCAAAGCCAGCCCGAGAAAATTGACGTGGTAGCGGAAGCGCATGTCACCAAACTCAAGACGCTCGTGGATGCCTGCCGCAACCTGCGCGGCGAAATGAAGGTGTCTCCGGCTACCCGCATGCCGCTTTATGTGCTGGGCGACACCGCCTTCATGCAGGGCGTCGCCCCGGTACTCAAGGCACTGGCCAAGCTGAGCGAAGTGAAAGTGTTCGACGACGAAGCCAGTTGGGCCGCTGCGGCGCAGTCTGCACCTGTGGCCATCGTCGGCGAAGCGCGCCTGTGCCTTTATATGGAAGTCGATCTGGCGGCGGAAAAGGTTCGCCTGCAAAAGGAAGAAACCCGCCTGGCAGGAGAAATCACCAAGTCCGAAACCAAGCTCGCCAATGAAGCCTTTGTCAACAAGGTGCCCCCGGCCGTGCTGGAGCAGGAACGCAAACGCCTGGCCGATAACCAGGCGGCCCTGGCCAAGATTCGCGAGCAACTGGCACGCCTGAAATAAGCGCCAGGCCACCGCCAGAAAAAAGCCCCGCAATGCGGGGCTTTCTTTATTGATCGGGATGCGAAGCGAGCCCTGGTAAGACCCGCGGGCTGCGTATACGCCAAGACCAGTCAACTGCAACGGTCAAAGATAGATGCCTCTTCACCAGCAGGGGCCGCGGGACTGGCTTTGCCAGACCGCAGGCGCAGCGCCCCCTCGGGGGGCAGAGAGCTACGCGAAGCGAGCGAACGTGGGGGCTTTATCTCTCCGCGGAACCGGCTTTGCCAGACCGCAGGCGCAGCGCCCCCTCGGGGGGCAGAGAGCTACACGAAGTGAGCGAACGTGGGGGCCAACATCTATCTGGTCATGAATTCGGGTTCAGACCACTGCGACGGCGGGACACTGCCCGGCGACTCCAGACCCATGGGGGTGCTGGTCAACTGGTCCATGCCGCTGTGCTGCGTGCCCAGAGCTTCATGCATACGGTGGGCTACATACCAGCTCGAGCGCAGGCGTGCCTCGCGTGTGTGGGAGCCCAGGCGCGGCGTGACAAACAGGTTCTTCAGCCCTTTGAGCGGTGAGGTGTCACCCAGGAAACTTGCTTCAGCGCCATCCAGGATGCAGGCTTCAATGCGGCCGTCGCACAGCGCAGCGGCCAATGCGCCCTCATCAAACAATTCGCTGCGGCTGATGCCGACCCACAACTGGTTGCGCTTGCAGCCCGCCAGGAGTTTGTCGTTCACGAAACCCCGGAACCGGGTGGCATACAGCATCTGCACAGACACGGCATCAGACTGGCTGACCAGCTCTGGCAAGGAAACAGGCTGTATGCGAAGGCGCTCCCAAATGGGCGCAGTGTGATGAACCGCAGGGTCGTAGCCGACAAGCCGCACGCCGAGCCCGCTCAGCATGCCGGCCAGCGTGTGCGCCGTCGGGGCCAGGCCCAGAATGCCCACGGTGCTGCCATGAAGCTCGCGCCCCATCTGCGTCGTGGGATGACGGCGTCCCATCAAGGCCGAGACAAGACCGCGGCGGTACAGCAACAGCAGGCTGCTCAAAAGGTATTCTGCGTTGGAGCGGACGTTGGCGCTGCTGGCATGCACGACCTTGATGTCGCGCTCCTTGCAGGCCTCCAGGTCGGTGTTGTCGGTTCCCACGTGCAGGCGCCCGATGGCCTTGAGCCTGGGCAGGAAATCGAGGAACTCGCGCGTGACCACAGTCTGGCGCGGAAAAACAATGCCTTTGGTTTTGTACGCGATCTTGCGCAGCGATGTCAGATCGTCGGCAAGCTCTGGATGGTAGGCGACGCCATGCCGGGTTTCAAGCCAGGCCATTGCTTCGGGCACTAACGCATCAAGAAGTAAGATGTCCACTCAGTCAATCCTTTTTCCTGCAAACTCTCGATCGCGTGCTGTGCCCACGCAGATTCGGGCATTTGTCCGACCCACGCGCTGTACCAACAACGCAACACTTTAGGCTTTTATTCGGTCAAAGTCGATGCAAAAATTTACATTAAATAAAGCTGTCTTCCCGGTTGCTGGTCTCGGTACCCGTTTTCTGCCAGCCACCAAGGCCCAACCCAAGGAAATGCTCCCTGTGGTCGACAAGCCGTTGATCCAATACGCAGTGGAAGAAGCCTACGCCGCAGGCATCCGACACATGATTTTTGTTACTGGACGCAATAAACGGGCCATCGAAGATCACTTCGATACTGCTTATGAACTAGAGAACGAACTTGAAGTAGCCCAAAAGCACGCACTGTTATCACTGGTGCGCTCTGTCCAGCCGGACGACATGAATTTTTCCTATGTGCGCCAGCCCCGTTCGCTGGGCCTCGGCCATGCCGTGCTGTGTGCCGAGCACCTGGTGGGCCAGGAGGCTTTTGCCGTGTTGCTGGCCGACGACCTGATGGTCGGCCCGAAAGGCGGCCAGCCCGTGCTGGCCCAGATGGCGGCGCAATTCGCAGAGGTCCAGCAATCCATCCTGGCGGTGCAGGAGGTCCCTCTCGATCAAACCCGCCGTTACGGCATCGTCGCCACGGAAGGCGCCAGCACCGGCCTGATGAAAGTCAAAAGGATTGTCGAAAAGCCGGCGCCTGAGGTGGCACCTTCACGCATGGGCGTGGCCGGCCGCTACATCCTGACGCCCGCGATTTTTGGGCACATCCGCAAGCAGACATCCGGCGTGGGCGGCGAGTTGCAGCTCACCGACGGGATTTCGAGCCTGCTGGGCCAGGAGAGCGTGTATGCCTTCCAGTACGAGGGCAAACGTTATGACTGCGGAAGCAAGGAAGGCTTCCTGGAAGCGACCGTAGAGTTGGCTCTGGAGCACCCAGAAGTGGGTGTGTATTTCCGGAATTACCTGGACAACCTGCAAATTGGCTGGTCGGGCCGGGAACGCCGCAAACAAGTGGCCTGATAACCACCTGTTACAGAATCAGCGCCGCTTTAAAACGTGAATAAAGTCACTACCGGCAACCTGCTGCTCGACCAGTTCGTTGCCGGTTTGTTTGGCAAATGCCTGGAAATCACGCGTAGAGCCGGCGTCGGTTGATACAACTCGAAGCAGCTGGCCGCTGAGCATTTCCGTCAGCGCTTTTTTGGCCTTCAGGATGGGCAGCGGGCAATTGAGGCCGCGGGTGTCGAGTTCTTTGTCGATGTTCATGAAAATCCTTGGGTTGCCGCGATTTTAAGCAAAGCGCAAAGCCTCTTCGCCCGGTTTTACCCGGCCTTGCCGTCGCCGTCCGGTTCCACTTTGCTCAGCACGGTAGCCCAATCCACAAACTCAGGTTCATGGCCGCGCGTACGCAGCCAGTCAGCCAGCGCGTAGCCCGTGCCCGCAGGCCAGCATTTGAGCTTGTCCAGGTCGTAGAGCCGGTAGTCCACCAGTTCTGGCGACAGGCTGACATCCCCCGTGCAGACGGCGTGGTAGGCAATGATGATCTGGTTCATGCGCTGGAAGTCATAGACGCCAATCAAATCAAGCGAGGTGGTGTCCAGGCTGGTTTCTTCCTTGATTTCGCGTGCTATGCCGCCTTGGGGCGTTTCCCCGGCCTCCATAAAGCCGGTGATCAGCGCGTACATTTTGCCGGGCCAGGCGGCATTGCGGGCCAGCAAAACCTGGCCGTTGTATTCGATCACTGCGGCCAGCACGGGCGTGGGGTTGTTCCAGTGGGTATAGCCACAGGCTGGGCAACGCAGGCGCGCCTTCTCGCCGCCGTCTTCCATCTGCGACACCATGGCCAGCGGCGTCGCGCAGTTGGGGCAAAACCTGAATTCGTGGGTCATGGTCAAGAAAGGAGGAGAAGGAAAGGATAAGAGGGGTTGAGGAGCGCAATTCGCTATCGTTTTAATAGCTGCTTGCGCAAGTCACATATGGGCCAAAGCCAATTTTTGGTCTCAAAAAATGGCTCAAGCCGGAAATACGCCGGTAGACAGGTAACGGTCGCCGCGGTCACACACGACAAAGACGATCACAGCGTCTTTCACGGTTTTGGCGATTTCCTGCGCGACCCAGAGCGCCCCTGCCGCCGAGATGCCGGCAAAAATGCCTTCCTCGCGCGCCAGGCGGCGGCACATGTCTTCAGCGTCAGCCTGGCTCACCAGCACCAGTTCATCGACCTGGCGGGGGTCGTAAATCTTGGGCAAATACTCTTGTGGCCATTTGCGGATGCCGGGAATGCGGGACCCTTCGCTGGGCTGGGCGCCGATGACCTTGATCGTCGGGTTTTTCTCTTTCAGATAGCGGGAAACGCCGGTAATCGTGCCGGTTGTGCCCATCGCACTGACAAAATGTGTCACCTTGCCTGACGTATCTGTCCATATTTCAGGGCCGGTGGTCTCGTAATGGATGCGCGGATTGTCCGGGTTGGCGAACTGGTCCAGCACCCGGCCTTTGCCCTCTTTTTGCATCTGGTCGGCCAGGTCGCGGGAATATTCGATACCGGCGCTTTTGGGCGTCAGGATCAATTCGGCGCCAAAAGCCTTCATGGTCTGGGCGCGTTCGATGCTCAGGTCCTCCGGCATGATCAGTACCATCTTGTAGCCCTTGATCGCCGCGGCCATGGCCAGTGCAATGCCCGTGTTCCCGGAAGTAGCTTCAATCAATGTATCGCCGGGTTTGATGTCGCCGCGCTCTTCCGCGCGCTTGATCATCGACAGCGCCGGGCGGTCTTTCACGGAACCGGCCGGGTTGTTGCCTTCGAGCTTTCCCAGGATGACATTGCCGCGGGCGGCGTTTTCGGCGGCGTAAATGCGTTGCAGCGCGACCAGAGGCGTTTTGCCAATCGCGTCTTCAATGGTTGGATAGTTCATGGCCACACTGTGCCATAATTTGAGGCTTCGCTCCTCGCGGCCCGGGTGGTGAAATTGGTAGACGCAGGGGACTCAAAATCCCCCGCCGCAAGGCGTGCCGGTTCGATTCCGGCCCCGGGCACCACATCCCGAAAAGCCGGACGGTTTCAAACCGATCCGGCTTTTTCTTTTGTCGCCGCTGCGAACACAAATGCACCCGGCACTGGTGAATACGACTACTAAGCCGACGCCAGCCGCCAGAATTTGAAGACCAGCACGCGCCGGTCGTTGGGGCAAATTCGCGATTCAGACCTTCCGACGTTGTTGAATTGCACTGAAGTCTGACCCGAGTTTTCCATCGAATATTGACCCACACTCTTTGTGAGCAGAAGGTGCTCACGATGTGGATAAGTTCTTGGTTTTCTCCTTTTTGGGCTGAATCTGTATGGATCTGCCTCAAAGTGCGCCGCTGTTTCCGCGATTTTGTTGCCTCGATGACTAGCCAGGTGGCCAGCTTCTCGGCGTAGTGATAGCGCTTGCTGGCGCTGGCCCGCCTTGGGTACTTGGGCTCGCTCTCTTCCGACCGCAGGTGCTTCTTTATTGTGTTGCGAGCCAGGCCTGTACGCCTTGAGATCTCGCGAATGGACATCTGATCCCGCAATGCCCAACGCCTGATGACATTCAATGTCGCCACGTCTATCACTCCTAATTTCTCCTGCTTTTAAAACAAGCAGGGTAGTGCCTACGTGGGTCAGTTTTGGATGGAAATTACTGCGCTAAGTGGGTCAGATTTCGATGGAATTCAACACCTCAAATTTCAATTTACGCAAGGTAGTCTCTTTTAATTTTCATAAAAAGATTTCGACTTTCGCAGTAAGAGCTTCGTCATCGCTCCCTCAAACTCTCACTACCCGCCCTCTGAATCGGGCTCAGCAAATACTCAATCACCCGCCGCTGCCCGGTCTTGATCTCTGCGGTCAGGTTCATGCCGGGGACGAGCTGAATCATCTTTCCGTCTATGTCGATCTGCTTGGTTTTTAGGGCCAGCGTGACGGGGAAAATTGCGCCGCGCTTTTCGTCGTTGACGGCGTCGGCTGTGACGCGGTCTACGCTTGCTTGCACGGTGCCGTAGCGGGTGTAGGGAAAGGTTTCGAGCTTGATCTCGGCGCCGTTGCCTACGTTGACGAAGCCGATGTCCTTGTTTTCCAGGGTGACTTCTGCCGTGACCTGCGCGCCCTCTGGCACGATGATCATCAGCGCCTGTGCTTCGGTGACAACGCCGCCTGTGGTGTGGATGGCGAGTTGCTGCACTACGCCGGCGACGGGCGCTTTCAGCGTAGTGAGGTTTTCGCGTTGAGTGGCTTTGGCTTGTTCCTGGGTGGCTTGCTGGCGTTTGAGGTCGGCCTGGGCTTCGCGCTCATACAGCGTGCGGCGCACTTCGGCCAGGTAGGCGGCGCGGCTGTTTTCGCTTTCGCGCAGGGTGGCCTGGGTTTGCAGCAGGTTGGCGCGCTGGGTGGCCAGGTCGCGCTCCAGCTCTACGCGTTCGCGGGTTTTGTCTTGGGTGGCGTGACCGGAGATATAGCCCTGGTCTACCAGCTTCTTGAAATCCATTTCGCGCGCCTGGGCCATGGGCACGGTGGTTTCGAGTTTGGAGACCACGGCGCGCGCCGTGACGATTTCGGCCTGGCGGCGGCTGATTTCTGAAGACAGTTTGGCGAGCTTGGCCGTCACGTCGCCCCACTCGCCTTGCAGCTGCGCCTGTGCGGCGGCAGTCTCGGCTGCAGACCATTCTTTGGGAAACTCGGGCATGTATTTAGCCGGCAACCCAGTACTGGCGGGCGCAAGCTGCTGCAAATTTTGTAGCGCCTGCTGGATGGCACGGGCGCGCAGCACTTCCGACAATGCTGATTTTTGCTGATCATGCGCCGTGGTCTTGTCGGCGCTGGCGGCGGTTGGGTCCAGCTCCACCAGCGGCTGACCGGCCACCACGTGGTCGCCGTCTTTGACCAGCACCGCCTTGACCACGCTGCGCTCCAGAGGCTGGATCAGCTTGGTACGCTCGCTCACCACCACGCGCCCAGGCGCCACGGCCACGATGTCGATCTTGCCGAAGATGGACCAGACCAGCGCTATGACAAACAGCCCCATGATGAGGTAAGCCAGGCGGCGCGGCGCTGGGTGCACCGGCGTGTCTTGCAGGCTGAGTGCGGCGGGCAAGAAAGCTGCCTCGTCGCTCAAGCGGCGCGGGCCGGCGAGCTCGTCGCGATGCGCCCAGGCAGCACCAAAGATGGCGCGATAACGTGTCAGCAGTTCGATAGCGGGGTGGCGAGGCTTGGCGGGTACGGCGGCTTCCTGGGGAACTTCGGCCGGAGCTTCACCTTTGGCGGTTATGTCTTCCACGTCAGGCGCAGGTTGCTTCATCTGATGCTTCTCTCGGCTGTCAGCCGGGGCAGCTGCTTCGGCCGGTGCGGAACCCACGGCTACCGGTTTTTGATCTTCAGGACCGGTGCTCATGCCGACGCCCCTTCCATCGGTTGTTTGCCGTCCTGCATGCGCCACAGGTGCGCATACAGGCCTTGCGGTTTCTGGATCAGTGCGTCGTGCGGACCTGCTTCAACAATCTTGCCCTTGTCCATCACGATAATGCGGTGCGCGTGGCGCACGGCGCTCAGGCGGTGGGCAATGATGAGCACGGTGCGGCCTTTACAGATGTGGGCCATGTTGCGCTGGATGATGGCTTCGCTTTCGTAGTCGAGCGCGCTGGTGGCTTCGTCAAAAATCAGGATGCGCGGGTTGGTAAACAGCGCTCGCGCAATCGCGATGCGCTGGCGCTGCCCGCCGCTGAGGGAGCTGCCCTGCTCGCCCACATGCGTGTCGTAGCCTTCGGGCAGCTCGCTGATGAACTCATGCGCGCCGGCCAGTTGCGCCACACGCACCACGGCTTCAATCGGCGCAGCCGGGTCGGTGATGGCGATGTTCTCGCGCACGCTGCGGTTGAACAGCAAATTCTCTTGCAGCACCACACCGACCTGCCGGCGCAACTGCGCGGCGTCGATCAGGCTGATGTCTATGCCATCGACCAGCAGGCGGCCTCCTTCGGGGGAATAGAGGCGCTGCACCAGCTTGGTCAGCGTGCTTTTGCCGGAGCCCGAACGGCCGACGATGCCGATGATCTCGCCGGGTTTCACATCGAGGCTGATGCCGTGCAGCACCGGTGGCGCTTCGGGCCGGTAGCGGAACACCACGCCGTCGAGCGTGATGCGGCCCTTGATGGGCGGCAGCTGCGCGGCGCTGGTGGGCGGCACTTCGGTGCGGGTGTTCAGGATGTCGCCCAGGCGCGCGACGGAGATGCCGGTTTGCTGAAAGTCCGTCCATAGCTGGGCCATGCGCATGATAGGCTGGGCCACGCGCTGGGCAAACATGTTGAAGGCCACAAACTGGCCAACGGTGAGTTCGTTGTTCATCACCAGGTGCGCGCCGTACCACAGCGTGGCCGCGTTCACGAGCTTGCCGATCAGGTTGATGCCTTCATGCGCCCAGGTGGCGAGGTTTTGTGTCTTGAAGCTGGCGCTGACATACGCAGCGAGCTGATTGTCCCAGCGCTTGCCGAAGCTGGGTTCGAGTGCGCTGGCCTTGACGGTCTGGATGCCGGTGATGGTTTCGACCAGCATGGACTGGTTCTCTGCGCCGCGCGCAAATTTCACGTCCAGCCGCTGGCGCAGGATGGGTACCACGGCCAGGCTCAGGCCAAAGTACAGCGGCAGGCTGACCATGACGATCAAGGTCAGCGGCACGCTGTAGAACAGCATCACGGCGATGAAGATGACCGAGAAGAGAACGTCGAGCACCACGGTGAGCGCGTTGCCGGTGAGGAAGCTGCGGATGTTCTCCAACTCGCGCACACGCGCCACCGAGTCACCGACACGCCGGGCCTGGAAGTACGCCAGCGGCAATTGCACCAGGTGCCGGAAAAGTCGCGCGCCCAGCTCCACGTCAATGCGGCTGGTAGTGTGGCTGAACACGTAGGCACGCAAACCGTTGAGGATGCTTTCAAACAGCACCACCACCACGAGGCCGATGACCAACACATCCAGCGTGGTGAGGCCCCGGTGCACCAGCACCTTGTCCATCACGACCTGAAAGAAAAGCGGGCTGACGAGCGCGAACAGCTGCAGCATGAAGGAAATAAGCAGCACTTCGCCCAGCAGCTTGCGATATTTGACGAGGCTGGGCACAAACCAGGAGAAGTCGAACTTGGCGAGTTCACCCGCCAGCGCGGCATGGCTGGTGATGAGGATCAGCTCACCCGTCCACTGGCTTGCGAAGACTTCCACTGATTCAATCGTGGGCCTGTTCGACGGTGTGGCCGGGTCCTGAAACAGCACACGCTGGCCGTCGCACTGCGCCAGGATGACAGTGCGGACTTGCTTGCTACCGGCACTGGTGCTGCTTGCTGCGTCGTCTGCGGGCTTCAGGAAAGCGAGGGCCGGCAGCGGGACCAGCTTCAAGCGGTCGGGTTTGGATTTAGAGAGCTTGGCTTTAAGCCCAAGGTGTTTGGCCGCACGCAGCAATATGCTGGCATCAATATCGTCACTCGGGGAAACGCCGAGTTGATGGGCAAGGGTATGGGGGTCTGCGGCAACCTGGTGAAAGCGCGCCACCAGGCACAGGGCAGCGAGCGCGTTGATGGGTGGTGCTGGCTCTTCAGCCCCCGGCGCCGCTGACAGTGTGGGCGAGGCTGCTGTGGTTGCGGTTGTCACTTGGGACTCCTGCCACAGCAAAAGAATCGCTGCGGCGGCACAGGTGCGATCACGTATGTGCTTGGGGCGAGTCTTCCCCAGTCGGCTATGTTATGTGACATGTCTCAAGGCGCCCGCACGGGCCCCCTCCCTGTTATTTGTTCCAAACTGTATCGCAATACGCAGAACTTGCAGCGGCAGTTACGTTATTTTCAACGCCGGTTTGGGTACTAATTGCTTAGTCATTTCCAAACCACTGGAAATAGAGATACTTTTGAACTTTGCGTTGCAATACTTATTGGGCTAAATTTTTTCATCTCCTTTTTCATCTCCTTTTTCATCTCTTTTCAGGGCCGTTGATTCCCAAAGAATTGCGAACGCTCTGAACTGGTGCATTAGCGCCGGATTGGTTGAGTATTGAGTAATTACTGGGCTGAATGCTTGTTACTTTCCCTTCCTGATTCTTTTGACCCTGCCGCTTGTCACGCCATTTATTAACGTGCATTCTTGAACTCCGTGCAGAAATTTCTGCCGTTCAGGAGTCCGTCATGTACACCTTGCGTCAGTGGCTCTGCATCCTCCTTTCAAGCGCATTCATGTCTGCGTTAGTGCCCGGCATGCCGTGGTTGGCGACCGCGCACGCAGCCACTGTGCAGCCCCCGGCGGCACAGGCCATGATGGATGCGCTAACTCGCGCTACGACAGCAGTGGTCGGTGTCAAGGTCACGGCGATGGAAGATGCGCGCTCGGCCGAAACGCTGGGCTTGCGCCGTGCCGGCTCGGGTGTGCAAATCAACCAGGACGGGCTCATCCTCACCATCGGCTACCTGATGCTGGAGGCCGAATACATTGAGATCGTGACGCAGGACAACCGCACGTTGCCGGCGCGCGCCGTCGCCTACGACCTGGCAACCGGGTTTGGGCTGTTGCGCCCTTTGCTGCCGCTGCGTGGCGTGGGCGTAGCGGCCCTGGGCAATAGCAAAGACCTGCAGCCGGGCGAACCTCTGATGGCCGTCACCGGCCCGCAGGCCGAT
The DNA here is from genome assembly GCF_056402835.1 of Polaromonas sp. P3_B4. Taxonomy (NCBI): domain Bacteria; kingdom Pseudomonadati; phylum Pseudomonadota; class Betaproteobacteria; order Burkholderiales; family Comamonadaceae; genus Polaromonas; species Polaromonas sp. P3_B4. Next base: position 163,507 of record NZ_JBFUGQ010000001.1, on the reverse strand, counting down.
GAGGACGGCGACGTGAGCATGACCCGACTGGTCAGCCGGCGCGCGTTCTCCGGCAACTGGGAATACCACATCGAATCGGCGCTGTTCACCAGCCCACCCATCATGGCCAGTGGTGGCAACCACAGTGGCGCCCCGCTCTTCAACCAGAAAGGTGAGTTGATGGGCATAGGCTCGCTGCTCGTGTCCGATGCCACAGGTGAAAACCGCCGCCTGCCGGGCAATATGTTTGTGCCGGTGGATTTGCTGCGTCCCATCCTCGCGGAGCTGCAGCGTTCAGGCGCCAGCACGAAAAGCCGCAGGCCGTGGCTTGGCATCACCTCCAATGACCAGGGCGGGCGCATACAGATCCTGCGGGTCAGCAAGGAGAGTCCTGCGGACCTGGCCGGGCTGGAGGCGGGCAATGTGGTGCTGGCAGTGGACGACGCCAAGGTGGCCACGCTCGAAGCTTTTTATAAAAAGCTGTGGGACCGGCCCGCACCCGACGCGGAAGTCAGGCTGACGGTGCTGCAGGGTGCAGAAGTCAAAACCATTGTGCTCAAGGCCCAGGACAGGATGCTGACGCTCAAGAAGCCCGCCGGTATCTGATTTTTACAACAAAATAGGCTGTAGCCCAGACAGGGAAAGCGCAAGCAGCTATTTATTTAATAGCACTACAGGGCTACGTGAATTGACAGCCCGGCACCACAAGCCAGGAATGGGCACAAGCAGCGGAGCCTTCAAAAACGGTAGGCGACCTCGGTCCACATCCGCGTTGAATCTGTCGTCCTGACCAGCTCGGGTGTCTGCCCCAGGGGCGAGGCCAGATAGGCGCGAGCCCGCCACTGGTTGAGCCCCGTCCAGTCAAGGCCGACCCCCGCTCCGCTGAGCGTTGCACTGTTCGCACCTGCCACCCAGGGTCGTTGATTGACTTTCAGGTAGGCACCGTCCCAGAACGCCACCGCCTGGAGCTTGCCGCCGACAACCTGCCCCAGGTCGTAGCGCAGCTCGACGCTTGTGCGGTAACCCGTATCACCCGACAGCGCACCCACATCGTAGGCACGCACCGAATAGGGCCCGCCCACGGACATTTTTTGCGACGAATCGAGGTTGGTGTTGGCCCACTGGCCCGCCCATGAAAAATGCAGCGTGCTGTTTTGCCCCAGGCGCTGCAAGCGGGAGAAGCCCAGATTGGCCTTTGAAAACCAGCCCTGCGTCCTAGCGCTGGCCGCATCGTCCAGCTGCGCCTCGGCAGCGTCAAAAACCACCCTGCCCCGGGTCCATCCCAGGCTCCAGGTATTGATGCCGCCGGACAGCAAGGTGTCCCGCCAGTCCCCGGTCAGGCTCGACGTCCAGGAGTCGAGATGCCGGTCTGTTTTTATTCCTGCCACGTCTACACGCTCGCGCAACTGCACCGTGTCGTACTGAATCTGTCCATAGAGGTTGACCGTCTGGCTTCGCACCAGCGGATGCTTGCCCCAGAGGCTGCCGGTCTCGGCGGAACCGTGTGCGCCAAGTATCTCAAGAGACCCGCCAATTTTGTAGTCCAGCAAGGAATAGGCGGCTCCTGCGCGGGTACCCTGGCCGTTCAACAATGATTCGTAGCCCACCCGTCCGTAGCTCAGCCCCTTCCCGGAACTCAGGCCGCTCAGGCTCAGGACATCGCCATGCTTCAAGGGGTTGTTGACGTACACCGTACCGCCCAAGCGGGCTCTTCCTGTATAGCTGTTGCCGTAGCCATCCACAACCAGGCTTCCTGAAACCGCCGGGCCGGGCGTGGTATCGATACTCAGATCGGAGGTGCCCATCCCGTCGCCGGGTCTTAAGGTTGCCTGCACCACCACGCCGGGTATGTCCGACAGCAACAGCAGGGACTTGTCCAGCAGGGCCTGGTCGACTGGCTGCCCGTTTTGCAGCGGCGCTACCGTCGCCTGCAGCAGCAGGTCGTTCACGCGCGTCTGGTTGTTGACGCCGACCTTGCCGTAGCGCGCCTCGATCACCAGAAAGCGAACAACGCCCGACTGGATCACCTGCGCAGGCACCACGGCCCGGGCAAAGGTCTGGCCCCTGCTGTGGTAATACTGGCCTATGCGCCCCGCCATTTCGTCGAGCTGGTCAAGCGTCAGGCTTTTGCCTTCAGCATCGGCCACCAGTGCATGCAGCGTGGCTGTCTCAAACAGGGTGTTGCCGATGATGTTGATCGATTTGACATCCACCGTCACGGCGGGACGTGCAGGTGGCGGCGGGACATTCCCCTCATTGCTGAGAGGCGGCCTTTCTCCGCGGGGCGATGGGACGGCTTGCTGGGACGGCTGGACCTGCTGGAGGATGGTGCCGATATCAACCGGCAGCGGATCAGCCGCCTGGACCGCGAACAGGGGCGCGGCTGCCAACAGCAGCACAGCGTGCTTACCGGATACGTTGCATTTCATGGGGAAACTTTTGTGGGGTGGCCGTATTTATTTTTGAGCGGCCAGCACACCGTTTTGCAGCTGCACGCCGCCGTCAACGATATGCAGGCGCGGATCTTTTCTTACTGTGGCAACCACATCCTGCAGCACCTCGACGGCCCCACCGGAAACCACCAGTTCGTCTCCACCGGAGGCATCCGCGCTTGCGCTGCGAGTTACCCGAAGGATGGGAGATACCTCGATCAGGCCGGATTTGGAGCGTGTCCCATCCACGGCCTGTTGCATGGCGGCGTCGGCACCATCATCGGCGCCCCCCCGCCCAAGCGTTCCCGCCCGTGCGGGCACAGCTGTGACAGGCAAGGGAGTGATGGATGCCGTCAGCCCGGTCGGTTGCACCACCGTGTAGTTGGCCGCGTCAACCCCGCCCAGGGTATAGCCGGTCACGGTCACGGGCTTTGCGTTACCCACATTCGCGTTGGCAAAAGCCCCGCTGCCGCCACTGACGCTAACCACGTCACCGACCAGGGCCGCCACGGCGGCGGTACCACCCAAGGTGGCCGCAGTCGTACCGTCAAAAACCTTGTTCTGCGCATTCACACCGGTGACAGCCAGGCTGGCCGGTGTGATGTTTGCCGTGACACCTGTAGGTTGCACCACGGTGTAGTTCCCGGCGTCGGCTCCGCCCAGCGTATAGCCGGTCACCGTCACGACCTTGCCGTTGCCCACATTTTTGTTGGCGAAGGCGCCACTGCCGGTACCACCCACAGTCACCACATCACCGCCCAGGGCCGTGACCCCCGCCGTTCCGTTAAGCGTGACGTTGGTGGTGGTGTCGTAGACCTTGTTGTTTGCCCCGACGCCTGTGACAGCCAGGCTGGCTGGTGTGATGTTGGCTGCGAGGCCGGTGGGTTGCACCACGGTGTAGTTGCCGGCGTCGGCTCCGCCCAGGGTGTAGCCGGTCACGGTCACGACCTTGCTGTTGCCCACATTCTTGTCAGTAAAAGTGCCGCTGCCGCCACTCACACTCACCACGTCACCACCCAAAGCAGCCACAGCGGCTGTGCCATTGAGGGTGGCGGCAGTACCCGCGTCATACACCTTGCTGTTTGCCCCCACGCCCGTGACGGCCACGCTGGCCGGCGTGATGTTGGCAGTCACTGCCGTAGGCTGCACCACGATGTAGTTGCTTGCGTCGGCACCGCCCAGTGTGTAGCCGGTAACCGTCACAGCTTTACCATTGCCAACGTTTTTGTTATTGAAATTGCCGCTGCCGGTGCCGCCCACCGTCACGGTATCGCCGCCCAGAGCTGTGACAGCCGCCGTTCCGTTGAGCGTCGCTGTGGTCGTCGTGTCATACACCTTGTTGTTGGCGCCCACACCTGTGACTGCCAGGCTGGCTGGCGTGATGTTGGCCGTGACAGCAGTGGGCTGCACCACGGTGTAGTTGCCGGCATCGGCACCGCCCAGCGCATAGCCGGTGACAGTGACGACCTTTCCGTTACCCACGTTTTTGTTGGCAAAGGTGCCGCTGCCGGTGCCGCCCACCGTCACGGTATCGCCGCCCAAAGCCGTCACCGCTGCTGTTCCGCTCAGCGTGGCCGTAGTGGTGGTGTCGTAGACCTTGTTGTTTGCGCTCACACCCGTCACCGCCAAGCTGGCTGGTGTGATGTTTGCCGTGACACTGGTGGGTTGCACCACGGTGTAGTTGCCGGCATCGGCGCCGCCGAGGGTGTAGCCGGTGACGGTGACAACCTTGCCATTGCCTACATTTTTGTTGGCGAAATTGCCGCTGCCGGTGCCGCCTACCGTCACGGCATCGCCCCCCAGGGCCGCAACGGCGGCCGTTCCGCTCAGCGTCGCCGTCGTGGTGGTGTCATACACCTTGTTGTTGGCCCCCACGCCTGTGACCGCCAGGTTGGCCGGTGTGATATTGGCCGTGACACCGGTGGGCTGCACCACGGTGTAGTTGCCGGCATCGGCTCCACCCAGTGTGTAGCCGCTGACCGTCACAGCCTTGCCGTTGCCCACATTCTTGTCGGCGAAGGTGCCGCTGCCACCGCCAACCGTCACCACATCGCCGCCCAGGGCGGCGACGTTTGCGGTGCCATTGAGCGTGGCGGTGGTGGTGGTGTCGTAGACCTTGTTGTTCGCGCCTACACCCGTAATGGCCAGGCTGGCCGGCGTGATGTTGGCCGTGACACCTGTTGGCTGCACCACGGTGTAGTTGCCGGCATCGGCTCCGCCCAGTGTGTAGCCGGTGACGGTGACGGCCTTGCCGTTACCTACGTTCTTGTTGGCGAAATTTCCGCTGCCGGTACCGCCCACGGTCACGGTATCACCACCCAAAGCCGTCACCGCTGCTGTTCCGCTCAGCGTGGCCGTAGTGGTGGTGTCGTAGACCTTGTTGTTTGCGCTCACACCGCTGACAGTCAAGCTGGCCGGTGTGATGTTGGCGGTCAAGCTGGTGGGTTGCACCACGGTGTAATTGCCGGCGTCGGCACCGCCCAGCGTGTAGCCGGTGACGGTTACGGCCTTGCCATTGCCTACGTTTTTGTTGGCGAAGCTGGCGCTGCCGGCGCCGCCTACCGTCACCGCGTCACCACCCAAGGCCGTCACCGCAGCTGTTCCGCTGAGCGTGGCTGCAGTTGTGGTGTCGTACACCTTGTTGTTGGCATTCACACCTGTGACCGTGAGGCTGGCGGGGGTGATGTTGGCGGTCAGCCCCGTGGGTTGGACCACGGTGTAATTGCCGGCATCGGCTCCGCCCAGCGTGTAGCCGGTGACAGTCACGGCCTTGCCGCTGCCCACATTCTTGTTGGCAAAAGCGCCACTTCCACCCCCAACCGTCACCACATCACCCCCCAGGGCCGTAACAGCCGCCGTTCCGTTGAGAGTCGCGGTGGTCGTTGCGTCGTAGACCTTGTTGTTGGCGCCTACGCCGGTAACAGCCAGGCTGGCTGGCGTGATGCTCGCGGTCACCGCCGTGGGTTGCACCACGGTGTAGTTGCCGGCGTCCGCACCGCTCAGCGTATAGCCGGTAACAGTCACGGCCTTGCCGTTGCCAACATTCTTGTTGGCGAAGCTGCCGCTGCCCGTGCCGGCCACGGCCACGACGTCACCGCCCAAGGCCGTAACGGCTGCCGTTCCGTTGAGTGTCGCCGTGGTGGTCGTGTCGTAGACCTTGTTGTTCGCGCCTACGCCGGTAACAGCCAGGCCAGCCGGCGTGATGTTCGCGGTCAATCCCGTGGGTTGCACCACGGTGTAGTTGCCGGCGTCGGCACCGCCCAGTGTGTAGCCGGTCACAGTCACCGCCTTGCCATTGCCCACATTCTTGTTGGCAAAGGTGCCGCTGCCACCGCCAACCGTCACCACGTCACCGCTCAGGGCCGCGACGGCCGCCGTGCCATTGAGTGTGGCGGTGGTGGTGGTGTCGTAGACCTTGTTGTTTGCGCCTACACCCGTGACAGCCAGGCTGGCCGGCGTGATGTTGGCTGTGACGCCGGTGGGTTGAACGACGGTGTAGTTGCCGGCATCGGCGCCGCCCAGTGTGTAGCCGGTGACGGTGACGGTCTTGCCGTTACCTACGTTCTTGTTGGCGAAATTTCCGCTGCCGGTACCGCCCACGGTCACGGTATCGCCACCCAGGGCCGTAATGGCGGCTGATCCGCTCAGCGTGGCCGTGGTGGTGGTGTCATAGACCTTGTTGTTTGCACTCACACCCGTCACCGCCAGGCTGGCCGGTGTGATATTGGCGGTCACCGCCGTGGGCTGCACCACGGTGTAGTTACCAGCGTCTGCTCCGCCCAGTGTGTAGCCGGTCACAGTCACCGCCTTGCCATTGCCCACATTCTTGTTGGCGAAGGTGCCGCTGCCGGTGCCGCCCACGGTCACGGTATCGCCACCCAGGGCCGTCACTGCCGCCGTTCCGTTCAGGGTGGCGGTGGCGGTGGTGTCGTAGACCTTGTTGTTTGCGTTCACACCGCTGACAGTCAAGCTGGCCGGTGTGATATTGGCGGTCAAGCTCGTGGGTTGCACCACGGTGTAGTTGCCGGCGTCGGCACCGCCCAGCGTGTAGCCGGTCACAGTCACCGCCTTGCCATTGCCCACATTCTTGTTGGCGAAGGCGCCATTGCCGGTACCGCCCACGGTCACGGTATCGCCACCCAAAGCCGTCACCGCTGCTGTTCCGCTCAGCGTGGCCGTAGTGGTGGTGTCGTAGACCTTGTTGTTGGCGCTCACACCGCTGACAGTCAAGCTGGCCGGCGTGATGTTGGCTGTCACGCCGGTGGGTTGCACCACGGTGTAGTTGCCGGCGTCGGCGCCGCCCAGTGTGTAGCCAGTGACGGTGACGGCCTTGCCGTTGCCCACGTTCTTGTTGTTGAAATTGCCGCTGCCGGTGCCGCCCAACGTCACGGTATCGCCACCCAGAGCTGTCACCGCCGCTGTCCCGCTCAGCGTCGCGGTGGTGGTCGTGTCGTAAACCTTGTTGTTTGCGCCAACGCCGGTAACAGCCAAACTTGCCGGCGTGATGTTAGCCGTGACACCTGTGGGTTGCACCACGGTGTAATTGCCGGCATCGGCGCCGCCCAGCGTGTAGCCGGTCACGGTCACGACCTTGCCGTTGCCAACGTTCTTGTTTGCGAAATTGCCGCTGCCGGTGCCGCCCAACGTCACGGTATCGCCGCCCAAGGCTGTGACAGCCGCTGTTCCGTTGAGCGTCGCGGTGGTCGTTGTGTCATAAACCTTGTTGTTGGCTCCCACGCCCGTAACCGCCAGGCTGGCCGGCGTGATGTTGGCCGTGAAACCTGTGGGTTGCACCACGGTGTAGTTGCCGGCATCGGCGCCGCCCAGCGTGTAGCCGGTCACGGTAACCACCTTGCCGTTGCCCACGTTCTTGTCGGCAAACCGGCCGATGCCCGTGCCGGCCACGTTCACCGTATCACCGGCGAAAGCTGCAACGCTGGCCGTGCCGTTGATGGTGGCGGCGTCGCTGGCGTTGTACACCTTGTTCTGGATCGTCACACCGCCAACGGCAAGGCTGGCCGGCGTGATGTTCGCGGTCAGGCCCGTGGGCTGCACGATGACATAGTTGCCGGCATCTGCGCCGCCCAGCGTGTAGCCGGTGACCGTCACGGCTTTGCCGTTGCCCACGTTCTTGTCGGCGAAAGCACCGCTGCCGGCGCCGGCGATGCTCACCGTGTCGCCGGCGATGGCTGTTACGCTGGCCGTGCCGTTGAGGGTGGCGGTGGTGCCGGCGTCATACACCTTGTTGTTTGCGCTCACGCCGGTGACAGCCAAACTGGCGGGATTGACTGTCAGCGTGCCATTGGCGTAACTGATGTCGTAGCCCTGCTGGTTGGAATACAGGCCGGACGCTGTCACCGTATAGCTTCCGGCATTGACCGCACCCTGGGCGGTCCCGCCGAAACCGATGCTGCCGGACAAGCTGCCGCAGGCCACGTTGGAGCAACTGACGCTGGTTCCACCATTCCAGGACAGCCTGTCATAGGTCTTGCTGGTGTTGGCGACGGTGACCGTGGTGGCCTTCATGAGTGCCTTGAGCAGGGGACGGCTATTTCCCTCATAAATACGCCAGACGCTGGTGAAATCCCAGTTCGGGTTGACGTTGCCGTTGGCAGCCGTGGCCGAGCTGAAATTGGCCTGCTGCTGCATCTGGGCCGTGGTCATGCCCATGCCGCCGCCCGAGCTTGTGGCCCGCCCGGTTGTGACGGTGTCCCAGAAACTGTTGTTGATCGCCGTTCCGGCGTCCCACAAGCCGACCAGCCCACCCAGATTGCTGGTGCCGCTCACGGCCCCCGTCGCGTAGCTGCTATTGATCGTGCCGCCAGCATCAAATTTATAGCCCACCAGGCCGCCGACATTCGTGGTGCCGGACACCGTGCCACTCGCATAACTATTGCTGATCACAACATTGGCGGTGCCATTGCTGTCCCAATACCCCACGAGCCCGCCGACATCCTGGCCGGTGCTGGTGACGTTGCCGCTGGCGTAGCTATTGCTGACGCTTCCGCCGTTGAGCATGTCGCCCACCAGCCCGCCAACCCGCGAACTCGATGCGCCGACAGAGCCGGTGGCATAGCTGTCGCTGATAAGGCCCTGGTTCCAGCCAACCAGCCCGCCAACAATGAACGAGCCGATCACCGCGCCGCTGGCGTGGCTGTTGCGGATTACGCCCTGGCTGGTCCCCACCAGCCCACCAGCCTCGGATCCGGAGCCGGTCACTGAGGTGCTGGCGTAGCTGTTAGTGATATTGCCATTGCTCCACCCGGCCAACGCGCCGACTTTGGTTTGGCCCGTGACGCTACCGCCGGCCAAGCCCAAATTGTTGATTCGCCCCGAAGCGCCTACATAGCCGAGCAGACCGACGTAGGTGGCGGTGGGCCGGTTGATAGTGAGGCCGGAAATGGTGTGGCCCAAACCGTCCAGGATGCCACTGAATTGCGCCAGGTTGTTGCCCAGCGGTTCGAATCCACTGCCGCCGTTCCAAGCGCTGGTTGGCGAGGCGTCGATGTCAGCGCCCAGTGCGTAGCGACCGTTGAGATTGCCGCTCATGCCCTGTAAATCTGTGCCGCTGGTGCTGGTTGCGGTACCCAGGTCAGTGATCACCGTATAGGCGACGGGGGTACCGTTGCTGCCTTGCTTGGTGCTGAAATTGTTGCCTGCCGGCAAATTGATCTTCGCGCCGTTGTTGACGTTGTAGGAGTTGGTGATGCCATTGGTATTGCCCTGGCCGTATTCCAGCGCCAGCTTGCCCGTACCGGAGGCATTGAGGTTGGCGTTGATGTTGATGTTGTTCTGCGCGTTGAGCGTCAGCTGGTTGATGCTCCAGCTCACCACGTCGTTGACGTTGACGTCGCCCGCTGTGCCCGTGTTCCCGCTGCTGCTCTGGATGACGACGTTGCCTGAACCCAGGTTGGCACTCAGGGCCGCACCCGTGATGTTCCCGCCCGCAGCGGCGATGGTGAAATCCACCGGGTCGATCAGCCAGGTGCCGCTTTGGCCCGCGGAGGCCGCCGTGGTGATCCGGGCGCCGTCGGCAATGTTCACCTGCGCGCCCGAGGTTTCCACAAAGCCGCCGTTGCCGCCGTTGGGCGCCGAAGCGTCCAGCGTGCCCGCAATGTTGGCAGTGCCGGCGGCCATGCCGCCCAGCAGGATGATGGTGCCGCTGCGGTTTTCCACGGTGCGCGCCTGGATCACCCCGGTGTTGTTGACTGCGCTGGCCAGCAGGGAATCCTTGGCACCGGCGCTCATCAGCGCCTGCCCGCCGTCAGCCAGAATCAACCCGCCGTTCTCGGCCAGGCTGTTGAGAACGCTCTGGTCCACCTCGATCTTGAGCAGCTGGTTGCCCTGGAAGGTCAAAGTAGCCGCGCTGCCTGCCGCCAGCGCCACGCTGCCCTGCGGGGCGTTGATGGTGCCCTGGTTGCGCACGGTATTGCCGACCAGGGCAACGTAGCCGCCCGTGGCAGCATTGATGCGGCCCTGGTTGACCACACTGCCTGCGCCTGCGCCGCTGAAGCTGCGCTTTCCGCTGTTCAGGTCCGCATCCTTGACATCCAGTGTCGACGCCACCAGCCCGCCCACATTGACCTGAGCGCCGGCGCCAAACAGGATGCCGTTGGGATTGATCAGGAAAACCTGCCCGTTGGCATTGAGCTGGCCCAGGATCTGGCTGCCGTGGGTGTCCAGGATGCGGTTGACCGCAATCGCGCTGGCCGAAGGCTGCACGAAGTTGACGCTTTCCTGCGCGCCTACGTTAAAGCTCTTCCAGGTCAGCGAAGCGTTCTGGCTGGATTGATTGATGGTGGTGGCGGAGCCGCTCTGCGAGATGCTGGCTGCGCCCGAAGTAACCTGGCCGTCTACCGGTCCGGCCTGCGCCGTCGCTGCTCCCAGCAGCAAAACAGCCGTTACGGGCTTGCGCAGGGTCCATCTGCCTGCGGCGCTACCGGCCATCCGTCCCAGGGCATCAAAAAACGGCGGCGCCGCGGTGGGTGCGCACCGACCGATATTTGTTACAAATTGCGCTACCACACGCGAATTTTTCGAAATTTTTTTGTGCATTTTTCACATCCCGCGAGTCCCCTTGCGTCAGCCGGTTGCAAGACAGAGGCACTCGAAGTGATGGTATTCACAAAGGAAACCCGGCACATCGGGTTAAAAAAAGTTCTTTTTGCAGTTAATAGAAACGTGCTCCAGGTCGACCACGTCAGTTTCAATTTGTTACCGCTTTGGTTGTAACATTCGACCGCAATGCCGTTGCCAAAAAAAGACACCCAAAATGAGAAAACGGGCTGCCATGGTGGCAACCCGTTCATTTCAGGCGGTCAATGGCATTTATTGCGTTGCGCCGCGCGGCTGGCGTGCTCACCGATCGCACAGGCCAATTGCTACTGTCGGGTAGTGCAAACGAAGCCGCAGCTCCTGCTTCAGGCGGGTGTTGTCCAGCCGGCGCGACTCGCTCATGAAGCTCAGCAGCATCAGCGGCAACTCTTCCTGTGCCGTGCCCCGTGCCAGGCGCAGCGGCCGCGGCAGGCCGTAGAGGTCCGCCGCCAGGTCGAAATAGTCGCCCATCTTCAACTGCGTGTCGTCACTGGCGTTGCTGGCGCGCTGGGGCTTGCCGCGCCACAGCGCCGCCAGGCAGGCACGGGCCAGGTCGTCGGCGTGGATATGGTTGGTGTAGACGTCGTCTTCGGCACGCAGTACAGGTGTGCCCTTGAGCAACCTGCCACGCGGCGTACCGCCTTCGCGGTCGGGCGCATAGATACCCGGGATGCGCAGCAGGTGCACACGGGTGCCGGTGGCCCGGCCGAAAAGCCGCAGATGCGCCTCAGCATGTACACGCCGCTGGGCACGCGGTGTGTGGGGCTTCAATGGCCGCGTTTCGCGCACCCATTCGCCGCCGCAGTCGCCATACACCCCGCTGGTAGAGCCATACACCAGCGACTGCGGCAGGCTGCGCAGGCGCAGCGCGCGCAGCAGCGCCAGCGTACGTGGGTCGGTACGCCAATCGGGCTGGTCGCCGGGTGGCGGCGCCAGGTGCACCACCCGCGTAGCCACCCCCGCCAGGCGCCGCAGGGAGGCAGCGTCGTCCAGGTTGCCCTGCAGCGGCGTGATGCGCTGTGCGCGCAAGGCCGGCGAGCGCTCCGGCGACGAGGTCAGCGCCATCAGGCGGACATTGCGCGGCAGCAGGCGGGCCACGCGCAGGCCGACATCGCCACAACCGACGATCAAAACCCGCTCGCGGCGGAAGCGAAAAGGCAGGGAGCCTAAGGGGTTCAGGTTTGAGGGCAAAATTGGGGGTTGCCGGGAAACCGGCCGAGTCGAGAACAGATACCGCAAGGATACCGAATATGAGCTTTACCGTGACCGTGCAACCCAGTGGCCGAACATTCATCGCCGAGGCGGATGAGCCGCTGCTGGCAGCCGCCATTCGCCAGGGCATCGGCCTGCCCTACGGCTGCAAGGACGGCGCCTGCGGCTCCTGCAAGTCCAAAAAGCTGGAGGGCACCGTCCTCCATGGTGCGCACCAGGTCAAGGCCATGTCGCCCGAGGAAGAGGCGAACGGCTTCATCCTGACCTGCAGCGCCAGGGCGACGAGCGACATCGTCCTCGAATCACGCCACGTCACCGATGAAAGCGCCTTCCCGGTCAAGAAGATGCCGGTGCGCATCAACAGCCTGGCCAAAGCCTCGCATGACGTCATGGTGGTGCGCCTGCAATTGCCGGCCAGCGATGTGTTCAAGTACCACGCCGGCCAGTATGTGGAGTTTTTGCTGCGCGACGGCGACCGCCGCGCGTATTCAATGGGTAATGCCCCGCACACCCAGGCTGACAACCCGGGTGTGGAGCTGCACATCCGCCACATGCCGGGCGGCAAGTTCACCGAGCACGTGTTCGGCCCCATGAAAGAAAAGGAAATCCTGCGCATCGAGGGTCCTTTCGGCAGCTTTTACCTGCGCGAAGACAGCGACAAACCCATGGTGCTGCTGGCCTCGGGCACGGGCTTTGCGCCCATCAAGGCGCTGATCGAGCATCTGCAACACAAGGGCATCACGCGCCCGGCCGTGCTGTACTGGGGTGGCCGCCGCCCGGCCGATTTGTACATGGACGAATGGGTCAAGGCCAAGGCCGCGGAAATGCCTAATCTGCGCTATGTTCCGGTGATTTCCAACGCGCTGCCTGAAGACAACTGGACCGGCCGCACCGGCTTTGTCCACCAGGCCGTGCTGGAAGATTTTTCCGACCTGTCGGGCCATCAGGTGTACGCCTGCGGCGCGCCCATCGTGGTGGACTCAGCCAAGGCCGCCTACACGGCTGCGGGCCTGCCAGAGGACGAGTTTTATGCCGACTCTTTTGTGACCGAAAAAGAAAAAGCCCAGGCTACCGTACCCGCCGAAACCTGAACGGCGCACGCACCCGACAAACAAGAAGAATAAAAGAAGAAGAAAAAGAAACGCCCCGGCTGATTCGTCAGCCGGGGCTTTTTTATGGGAATGCACCCCGGCTCATGAAAAGCCGGATTCGCTGCAAGCCGGCGAGACCCGATTATTTGCAACAATACGAAGCATGAACATTCGACCTGTTTCCCTCCTCACTTCCCTGCCCGGCAAATGCCTGGGTGCCCTTTTCATTGCCGGCATGGCACTGTCAGCCCCTCTGGCGCACGCCCAGCCCAAGGTCATGCGCATCATCGTGCCGTATGCACCCGGTGGCCCGATCGACGTGACGGCCCGCCTGATGGCCGAACGCGTCAAGGACACGCTGGGCCCGGTCATCATTGAGAACAAACCCGGCGGCGGCGGCAACATCGGTGTCGACGCCATCGCCAAGGCGCAACCCGACGGCATGACGATCGGCATTTCCGCCGTTGCCACCCACGCTATCAACCCCTGGCTTTACAGCAGGATGCCGTACAACGCGGCGACCGACTTCGCGCCCATCACACAGCTGGTGCGCGTGCCCAATGTGCTGGTGATCAACGCCGATTCTGCTCGGCGCCTGAACATCAACTCGCTGGGCGACCTGATCAAGTACGCCAAGGCCAACCCGGCCAAGCTCAATTACGCCAGCGGCGGCAACGGCAGCGCCGGGCACCTTGCCGGCGAAATGTTCAAGGCACAGGCCGGCATCTTCGCGCTGCACATCCCCTACAACGGCGGCAACCCGGCGCAACTGGCGCTGCTGAGCGGCCAGGTGGACTACAACTTTGACAACCTGGCCACGGCATCCGCCAACATCAAGGCCGGCAAGCTCAAGGCGCTGGCGGTCACTACAGCCAAACGCAGCGCCATGCTGCCCGATGTGCCTGCCGTGGCCGAGACGCTCAAGGGTTTTGAGATCGACACCTGGTGGGGACTGGTGGCGCCCGCAGGCACACCGAAAGACGTGATCACCAAACTCAACCAGGCATTCGTCGCCGCGCTGAATTCACCCGAAGCCAAAACCCGCTTTGCCACACTGATGGCCGAACCTGTGGGCAACACACCCGAGCAGTTCGGCGCCTTCATGAAAAGCGAAATGGCGAAGTATGAAAAAGTGGTGAAGGCCTCAGGCGCCAAAGTGGATTGAAATAGGTCCACCCCCTTCCAGGCTCACTGCGTGTAGCCTGTTCCCCCCTCAGGGGGCGGCGCCTGGGGCCGGCGAAGCCGAAAAATTGGCACACCCCTATCGGGCTCACTGCGTGTAGCCCTTTTCCCCTTGCAGGGGACGGTGCCTGCGGCCCGGCAAAGCCGGTTCCGCGGCACCCACTGGTGAATACCTCCGCCGATAGTGCCCAAAGAATTCTTAAACCCAGCACGAGCCCCGGAACCGGCTTTGCCGGGCCGTAGGGCGGGCGGCCCCCTCGGGGGGCAGGGAGCTACACGCAGTGAGCGACCGTGGGGGCTCCATCACCACCGTGGGGGCTCACCTGGTCACGCGATCCCCATAGCGAATGCTCTTCAGGGAACCGCCCTCAAACAGCAGCATGGTCATGAACTGCCCGTAACCTGGGTTGTAAGTCCACTCTTCGACCTGCTGGCAGGTGTTGACCGTTACGTTGGTGGTGGTGCTGGTGGTGGAACCTGCGGTATTTGGTGTCACAACGGTCGCGCTGGACACGGTGTCAGGCGTGGCTTTGCAGAAAGTGTCCTTCATGACAGGTTCGCCGCATTTTTGCAGGATCGTGCCTTTGGAATTGCCGATCTGCGCCAGGTCGCCCTTGCAGCGCAGTGACTGGGCCGAAGCGCCGGTGAAAAAGGACGAGGCCAGGAAGGCGAACATCACGACAGCAGTGCGGACAACATACTGGTTCATTTTGGCTTCCCCAAGGTTCAACAAGAGTGCGCGTGGTGCGCACTCTTCGAACTTTATGCGCAAATATTTGGCGCCGCAAGGCATTTATGCCCTGCGCCGGTTGGTCAGATTTACGGGATAACGTGCGTCCCGCGGCGCCTGCCGGCGCGCGGGCGCTCACTTATTCGCCGAGGTAAGCGGCCCTGACGCGCGGATCGTTCAGCAGCGCTTTCGCGTCGCCGTTCATGGTGACGTTGCCCGACTCCATGACGTAGCCACGGTTGGCAATGCCAAGTGCGCGGCTGGCGTTCTGCTCGACCAGCAGCACCGTCACGCCGCGGGCTGAAACGTCCTTGACCACTTCGAAGATCTTGTCGACCATGATGGGCGAAAGGCCCATGGAGGGCTCGTCCAGCAGCAGCACCTTGGGGCGGCTCATCAATGCGCGGCCCATGGCCAGCATCTGCTGTTCACCGCCCGACATGGTGCCGGCCAGCTGGTCCTTGCGTTCACGCAGACGGGGAAACAGCACAAACATCTTTTCCATGTCTTCGGCGATGCCCGCCTTGTCGCTACGGATGTAGGCGCCCATCTGCAGGTTTTCGGTGATGGTCATGCGGGTGAAGACGCCGCGGCCTTCCGGCACCATGGCCAGGCCCTCTTTCACCAGGTCCCAGGCGCCGCGGCCCTTGATACTCTTGCCCAGGTATTCAATGTCGCCGCCCAGCATCGGCAGCGTGCCGGTGATGGCTTTCATGGTGGTGGTCTTGCCGGCCCCGTTGGAGCCAATCAGGGTGACCAGTTCGCCGTCGTTGACTTCGAAGTCAACGCCCTTGACCGCCTGGATGCCGCCGTAAGCGACCTTCAGGCCGGTCACTTTAAGGAGTGTGTTTGCCATGTTCTTGCTTTCCTTCAATGACCTGTGCCCAGATAGGCGGTGATCACTTTTTCGTCTTTTTGTACGTCCGCGGGCGCGCCTTCGGCAATCTGCTTGCCGTAATCGAGCACGGTGACGCGGTCGCACAGGCCCATGACCAGCTTCACGTCGTGTTCGATCAGCAGGATGGTGCGGTTGTCCTTGCGGATGCGGTCGATCAGCTCGCGCAGCTGCACTTTTTCGGTCGCGTTCATGCCGGCGGCCGGCTCGTCGAGCGCGATCAGCTGCGGGTCGGTGGCCAGGGCCCGGGCAATTTCCAGGCGGCGCTGGTCACCGTAGCTCAGGGTGCGGGCCTTGAAGTCGGCGTATTTGCCGATGCCGACATAGTCGAGCAACTCCTGCGAGCGCTTGGCAATGGCGGCTTCTTCGTGCTTGAAACCAGGAGTGCGCAGCACGGCGCCGATCAGGCCCGAATTGGTACGGATATGACGGCCGACCATGACGTTTTCGAGGGCGGTCATGTCGGCAAACAGGCGGATGTTCTGGAAGGTCCGGGCAATGCCGGCCTTGGCCACTTCGTGCACCGCCGTCGGCTTGTAGGGCTTGCCGGCGAGCTCGAAGGTGCCGCTGTCGGGTGTGTAAAGGCCCGTCAACACATTGAAGAAGGTGGTTTTACCGGCGCCGTTGGGGCCGATCAGGCCATACACCTGGCCACGCTCGATATGGATGCCGACATCGGAAAGAGCCTGCAAACCGCCGAAGCGCTTGGAGACACCCGAGACTTTAAGAATGGTTTCGCTCATGTCCATTCTCCTTAGGGGTTGATTGACTGGATAGGGTCCGGGCCGACGGGCTTGTTCAGCGACTTGCCGTGCTCGGAAGCGGGCCACAGGCCGCGCGGACGCATCAGCATGACGCTGATCATGGCCAGCGCGATCAGCAGCTGGCGCAGGATGGCGGAGTCAAGCCGGCCGTCGGTCATGGCTTGCAGCGGGCCGGCCACATGGCGCAGCACTTCTGGCAGCGCGGCCAGCAGCAAGGCACCCAGAATGACGCCGGGCAAATGGCCGATGCCGCCCAGCACCACCATGGCGACGATCATGACCGACTCCATCAGGCTGAAGGATTCGGGAGACACAAAACCCTGGAAGGCGGCAAACATGGAACCCGACACGCCGCCGAAAGTGGCGCCCATGCCGAAGGCCAGCAGCTTCAGGTTGCGAGTGTTGATGCCCATGGCCTTGGCGGCGATTTCGTCTTCACGGATCGCCATCCAGGCGCGGCCGATGCGGGAATTTTCCAGGCGGTGGCAAACCACAACCGAGACGATCACCAGCACCAGGAAGAGGTAGTAATACATCGACACCGAGTTGACCTCAAAGCCGAAAAACTCATGCGGCTTGCCCAGATCGAACCCGAAGAACTTCATCGAGTCGATCTGGTTGATGCCCTTGGGACCGTTGGTGAGGTTGATGGGGCGGTCCAGGTTGTTCAGGAACACGCGGATGATTTCACCGAAACCCAGCGTGACGATGGCGAGGTAATCGCCGCGCAGCTTGAGGGTCGGGGCGCCCAGCACCACGCCGAAGAATCCGGCGAGGGCCGCTGCGGCCGGGATGATCGCCCAGATCGGCAAATGCAGCCCGTTCGGAAACTGCGCCGCAATCCAGGGAAAGGCGTCGGCCAGGTGCGGCGAGCCGAGCAGCGCGAACAGGTAGGCGCCGACCGCGAAGAACGCGACATACCCCAGGTCCAGCAGGCCGGCGTAGCCGACCACGATGTTCAGGCCCAGGGCCAGCAGCACATACAGCAGCGCCATGTCGACAATGCGCACCCAGGCGTTGCCGCCCTGCTGCAGGATCAGGGGCAGCACCAGCAGTGCCGCCGCGACGATCAGGAAGGTAATGAGTTTTTTCGATTTGACAGAATTCATGATTGTTCTCCTTGTGTACCGGATGGACGCGGCGTCACGCCCGGTCCGCTACACGCTCACCCAGCAAGCCCGAAGGCCGCAGCGTGAGCACAAAAATCAGCACGATGAAAGCAAAAATGTCGGAGTACTGGCTGCCCAGCACGCCGCCCGTCAGCGGGCCGATGTAGCCGGCGCCGATGGATTCGATCAGGCCCAGCAAAATGCCGCCAAGCACCGCGCCGCCCAGGTTGCCGATGCCGCCGAACACAGCCGCCGTGAAGGCCTTCAGGCCGGGCAGGAAGCCCATGGTGTGCTGCACCGTGCCGTAGTTGGAGGCGTACATGACGCCAGCCAGCGCGGCGAGGATGGCGCCGATGATGAAGGTGGCCGAGATGACGGTGTCGGGGCGCACGCCCATGAGCGCCGCGACGCGGGGATTTTCAGCGGTGGCACGCATGGCGCGGCCCAGCTTGGTGTAATGCACCAGCCACATCAGTACGGAAAGGGAGACAACGGTTGCGCCCAGGATGAAGAGCTGGGTCACGGTGATGACAGCACCGCCGACCTGGAAGGGCTCGGAAGGCAACAGCGTGGGATAGGGCTTGTAGTTGGGCTTCCAGATGATCATGGCCAGGGTCTGCAGCAATAGCGACATGCCGATGGCGGTGATCAGCGGGGCCAGTTTGGGGGAGTTTCGCAAGGGCCGGTAGGCGATTTTCTCAATCGCGAAATTGAGGGCGCCGCACACCACAAAGGCGATCAACAGCGAAATCAGCAAAATAATCCAGCCCGGCGTGCCCGGCATGGAATCCTGCATCAGACCAATGATGGTCCAGCTGGTCAAAGCCCCCACCATCAGCACTTCGCCGTGTGCGAAGTTAATCAGGTTAATGATGCCGTACACCATGGTGTAGCCCAAGGCGATCAAGGCATACATGCTGCCCAGCACCAGACCATTGATGATCTGCTGTAGCAATATTTCCATAACTCACTCTCCGTCCGTTTGATGAAATCGCCAACTCCGCCTGGCGGCCACCATCCACCGGGATCGCCGGTGACTGGCTTGAGTTAACAAAAAGCCCGCCTATCAAAGCCGGATGGCTGGTGAAGTTGGCGAGCTAATCCGCAAATTGTAGCCAAGCGTCTCTAGCGAGAATCGAGCCAGCGGTGCGGTTTTCGCGGGGTTTACCCTTGAGAAAGTGAAATTTTCGGGTCGAATTCACCTTTATCAGCGGCTTTTGTTTTTTATCAGTTTTTCTTATTGTTCTTAATTTTCAACTCATTTAACTTATCCGCTATGCGTATCTCCAGTCCTCTGTTGACGGGGCGATAGAAACCTGGAGGTGACATGCCTTCCGGAAAATAATTCTCACCCGCGGCAAAGCCGTCTTCCTCGTCATGGGCGTAACGGTAGTTTTTGCCGTAATCGAGCTGTTTCATGAGCTTTGTTGGTGCATTGCGCAAATGCAGGGGCACCGGGCGGGTGCCGTCCTTGCTGATGAAAGCCTTGGCTTCGTTGAAGGCCTTGTAGACCGCATTGGACTTGGGCGCGACCGCCAGATAGATGACGCACTGGGCCAGCGCCAGCTCGCCCTCAGGGGAGCCGAGGCGTTCGTAGACTTCCGCAGCATCCAGCGCCATGCGCAAGGCACGCGGGTCGGCCAGCCCGATGTCTTCGCTGGCCATGCGCACCAGCCGGCGCGCCATGTAGCGCGGTTCGGCGCCGCCGTCGAGCATGCGCATGAACCAGTAGAGCGCGGCATCGGGGTCGGAACCGCGCACCGACTTGTGCAGCGCCGAGATGGTGTCGTAGAACTGTTCGCCGCCCTTGTCGTAGCGCCGCATCCGCTCGCCCAGTACCTTGAGCAGCCAGACGTCGCCGACGTCGGTCACTTTTTCGGCCTTGGCCGCCACGCTGAGGGACTCGAGCGTGTTCAAGAGGCGGCGGGCGTCGCCGTCGGCATAGGCAACCAGCCTGTCAACGGCTTCATTTGCTATTTTTTCGATAGCTGGTAGCGCATGCTCAGCAAGCACCTTGGCCACTATTTGCTTGAGATCTGCCTCCTCCAGCGGCTGCAACACATACACCACGGCGCGTGAAAGCAAGGCCGAATTCACCTCGAACGAAGGGTTTTCGGTGGTGGCACCGATGAAGGTGAAAAGGCCGCTTTCCACATGCGGCAAAAAAGCGTCCTGCTGGCTTTTGTTGAAGCGGTGCACCTCATCGACGAACACAATCGTGCGCTTGCCGCCCTGCCCCTGCCAGACAGACGCCTGCTCGACTGCCTCCCGGATGTCCTTGACGCCGCCCAGCACGGCGGAGATGGTGATGAAGTGAGCATCAAAACTGCTCGCCATGAGCCGCGCGATGGTGGTCTTGCCGACGCCGGGCGGTCCCCAGAGGATGCAGCTGTGCGGCTGGCCTGATTCAAATGCGATGCGCAGCGGCATGCTTTCGCCCAGCAGGTGCTGCTGGCCGATGACCTCGCCCAGCGACTGGGGGCGCAAGCGTTCTGCTAGAGGTTGGCTCTTCGTTGGCATAAGGGATACATGTGCGGCATCTAGTTAGCGCAAGGGGTTCTTTAGTGTCTGGTCAGCGCTGCCTGGGGGCCGCAAACAGCTTGCGGTTGCGCACACCGATAATCACTACTGGCTCATCAATTCATCAAAAACTGCGGTAAATCCTTATGAAACTCAATATTGGTTGCGGTCACAACAAGTTTGCCGGATATGTCAACGTGGACGCATTTCAGGAATGCAACCCGGATGTAGTTTTTAACGTAGAAGTCACTCCGTGGATGTGGGACGACAGTTCAGTCGATGCCGTCATTTTTAATCATTCTCTTGAGCACATGGGCCAGCAATCCAGTGTTTTTCTGGGCATCATGAAAGAACTCTATCGCGTATGCAAAAACAGTGCTGTCATTGAAGTTAACGTACCCCATCCCAGGCACGACAATTTCATCAGCGATCCTACGCACGTGCGAATCATCACCCCCGCCCTGTTTGCACTGTTCGATAAAAAAAACAATGACGAGTGGAAATTGAAGGGCTTCCCCAACTCACCCTTTGCCCATTATCTGGGGGTAGATTTTGTGACCACTGATGTGGAAGTAGTGATCGCCGATCCTTATAGCCAGATGTTTTCGGACGGGAAGCTTTCAGGCGAAGAGCTGGAAATCATGGCGCGCGAAAAAAACAACATCCTCTCGGAATACAGAATCAAACTGTCAGTGAGAAAGCCAGAAAACCGGGTTTGATGACCACCATGAATCCGGGAATTGAAACCGGCATGGGAAAACCACCGCAGGCGGTTACTGGCGAATCAGGTCCGCCCCAGCCGGCGTCTTGAACTGGAAGCTCGCAGGGCCAAGTGCAGGGTTAATCTCGAACTGACTGAAGGTCATCACTGACTTCTGGCCGAAGCTGTCAAGGATTTCCAGCATGGCGAGTTCGCTGCCCTTCCCGGTCGGTTTAAAACCGACGCTAATGCTCTGCAACTGGCCGTCTTTGGTTTTGGGTTTGGCCTGTATCCACTGCAAACCATCTCTGTCAGGCAAGGAAGCCAGGTTGAAATCGGCTTGCAGGCCCTTGAGGTCAGCAGCAGCGGCGATCACGGCGGCCGGGGTTCCGTTGAGTACCTGGGCGAGCTTGCGCGAGGTGACCTGGTTCAGGTCTGCGTCATAGAGCCACAGGGTCTGGCCGTCGGCCACGATGGTTTGCTCAAAAGGCTTTTTATAGACAAAGCGGAAACGGTTGGGCCGCGAAAACTCAAACGTGCCGTTCGACGTCTTGCTGCGTGCAGCCTGGCCGTCCTTGCCGGGCGCAGTCACCACTTGGGTGAACTCGGCGCGGCCGCTGCTGACGGTCTTCACGAAAGTTTCGAGGCTTTCCAGGCCGTCGGCCCATACGGAATGGGCGCAAGCAGCTATCAAAATAGTAGCAAAATATTTCTTCATGATCGTCACTCCGCCCGTGAGGGCACCAGGATTTCGCGCTGGCCGCTGCCGCTCATGGCGCTGACCAGCCCGGCTTTTTCCATGTCTTCGACCAGCCGCGCCGCGCGGTTGTAGCCGATCTTGAGATGACGCTGCACCAGTGAAATGCTGGCTTTGCGGTTTTTCAGCACGACTTCCACGGCCTGGTCGTACATCGGGTCTTTTTCACCGCCGCCGTTACCGCCATTACCGCCATCACCCAGCAGGTCGCCGTCCTCGCCATCGACCGTGCCGCCTTCCAGAACGCCATCGATGTAATTGGGTTCGCCCTGCAGCTTGAGGTAGGCCACCACGCGGTGTACTTCATCATCGCTCACAAACGCACCATGCACCCGAATTGGAAAGCCTGTACCACTCGGCATGTAAAGCATGTCACCCATTCCTAACAATGCCTCAGCGCCCATCTGGTCAAGGATGGTCCGGCTGTCGATCTTGCTGCTGACCTGGAAAGACAGGCGGGTCGGGATATTGGCCTTGATCAGGCCGGTAATCACATCCACACTTGGCCTCTGGGTAGCCAGCACCAGGTGGATGCCGGCGGCCCGGGCTTTTTGCGCCAGGCGGGCAATCAGTTCCTCAATCTTCTTGCCGACCACCATCATCAGGTCGGCCAGCTCGTCGATCACCACCACGATGTAGGGCAGGCGCTCCAGCGGCTCGGGTTGCTCGGGCGTGAGGCTGAAGGGGTTGTAGATGAATTCGCCCTTGGCCTTGGCCTCGTCGAGCTTGGCGTTGTAACCGGCCAGGTTGCGCACGCCCAGCTTGCTCATGAGCTTGTAGCGCTTTTCCATTTCGGCCACACACCAGTTCAGGCCGTGGGCGGCCTGGCGCATGTCGGTGACCACCGGCGCCAGTAAATGCGGAATGCCTTCATAGACACTCATCTCCAGCATCTTGGGGTCGATCAGCAGCAGCCGCACGTCACGTGCATCGGCCTTGTAGAGCAAGCTCAGGATCATGGCGTTGATGCCGACCGACTTGCCCGAGCCGGTGGTACCGGCCACCAGGCAATGCGGCATCTTGGCAAGATCAGCCACCACCGCAGCGCCGCTGATGTCCTTGCCCAGACCGATCGTGAGCATGGACTTGGCTTCGTTGTAGACCTGCGATCCCAGAATTTCACTGAGCTTGATGGACTGGCGCTTGGCGTTGGGCAGCTCCAGCGCCATGTAGTTTTTGCCGGGAATGGTTTCGATCACGCGAATGGAAACGAGGCTGAGGGCGCGCGCCAGATCCTTGGCCAGGTTGACAACCTGCGAACCCTTCACGCCCGTGGCGGGTTCGATCTCATAACGTGTGATGACGGGGCCGGGAGCGGCGGCCACGACACGCACCTCGACGCCGAAATCTTTCAGCTTTTTCTCGATCAGGCGCGAGGTCATTTCCAGCGTCTCGGGCGCCACGGTTTCCTGGCGCGTCAGCGCACCGTCCAGCAGATCAACCTGCGGGAGCTTGGAGTCGGGCATTTCACTGAAGAGCGGCTTTTGCCGTTCTTTTGCCACGCGCTCGCTTTTGGGAATGTCCACAAGCACGGGCTCGATCAGGACCGGCACCGGGTGATGCTCTTCAATCTCGATGCGCTCGTCTATCAAGGTCTCTTCGCGCTCGCGCGCAGCCAGCTTGCCGAAGGCGAGGTCTTCGGCGATTTCGCGCTTTTCGCGCCGGGAATCAATCAGGTTGTCAATCCAGGCGCCGACACGCAGGGCCACATGCGCCCAGGAAAAGCCGAACACGGCGGACACGGCAATCACGCCGAGCGCAATGAAAACCAGGCCTGAACCAGCAAAGCCCAGCCATTTCTCACCCTGCGTTCCAGCCAGGTAACCCAGCACGCCGCCAGCGTGGCCGGGCAACCTGAACTCAAAACGATACAGCCGGGACCATTCCAGCGCCGCGCTGGCCAGTAAAAGCAGGAGCAGGCTCAGCCAGAACCGGATCCGGCCGGCGGAGTGGGATGAATCGGCAGCAAGGGGTTCGCCGCGAAGCCAGCGCGCCAATGAAGACAGCCAGACCTGTGCGCCTGCCGCCAATGCCCACCAGACGGAAAAGCCCAGCAGGAAATAGCTCGCATCTGCCAGCCATGCGCCCAGGCGGCCACCCCAATTGCGGGCCGCAGCTTGGGCGCCGCCCAGGACGTCCGCGGTACCGGATGTTGACCAGGCAGCGTCTTGCGATGAATAGCTGAGCAATGCCGCGAGCCAGAAAATCAGGCCGAGCAGACCCAGAATCAGGCTGACTTCATGGGCAAAGCGTTTGATGCCGCTGGGCGCGCCCGCGGCTGGGGAATTTCTGGAGTTCAGGGTATCGAGTGAGTAAGTCATGGCCCGGCTAGTACTGCAAGCCGGAAGTAGCGAGACAAAATGAAAGGGATGGATTCGTGCCCAGAGCAAGGCGCGAGCCGCAGCGAAGGCTATATGCCTTCGCAAGGCTTGCAACGCCGCCATGGGTACGAAGACGCGCTTTCATGTTTCGATATTTCCGGGTTGCAGTACCAAGCTTACCGCAGTTGGCTAAGGGCTTTGAGGGGCGCCAGAGACGCCAAACCGTACGGCAGGGGTCTGCCAGGGCCCTATCCCAGCGTATGAAGACGCTCTTTCACCAAAAGCGAGCCATCGTCGCGGGTTTCGATGAATCCGCGCTCTTCAAGATCCTTCATCACCCGGCTGACCATTTCGCGCGAAGCGCCGACCATCTTGGCCAGATCCTGCCTTGAAACCTTGTCGCGGATCACGGCATTTCCGCTGCCGTCTTCATTGGCGAATTCGAGCAACGCCCTGGCCACACGGCCATACACATCCATCAGGGCCAGCGATTCGATCTGGCGGTCTGCATGGCGCAGTCGCTGGACCAGCCCCTTCAGCACGGCATAGGCCATGGAGCTGTTTTCCGGAAGGCAACGCGCAAACTCCAGGCGGCCCAGGATCAGGGCATCGGTCTGGATCTCGGCGCGCACCGTGGCGGAGTGAGGTTCGTTGTCGATCAGGCTCATTTCACCCACATAGTCGCCGGGGTGCATGGTGGCCAGAATGACCTCGCGGCCACGGGAATCCGTGGTGATGACGCGTGCGCGGCCGGTCAGGATGATGGAAAGGGCGTTGGATTTTTTGCCCTGTTCCACGATAGGCTCGCCGCGCTTGAACCGGCGCTTGACCACGGTATCGGCGACCGATGCAGCCTGGCTGGCAGTCAACACGGAAAAAAGAGGGACCCGGCGAATCAATTCCAGGTTAGACACCATCGTCGTCATAGCAGATATCTCCCAACCTCACATCCGACGGCTAGTCGCGTGAGTTCTTACAATGGCACGCAATCTCATAAGAAATCAAATGCCTGAAAAGTACCAGCAGCTGTTTTTACTTGACGCTGCACTTATGCGGCATGACTCTACATGAGTTCTTACACTTTCCCAATCAGTTTTTCATCATGAAACATTCCAGAGTCCTCATCCTCGGTTCAGGGCCTGCGGGTTACACCGCAGCCGTCTACGCAGCGCGCGCCAATCTCAACCCGGTATTGATCACCGGCATTGCGCAAGGCGGCCAGCTCATGACCACCACCGAGGTCGACAACTGGCCCGCCGACGTGCATGGCGTGCAGGGGCCCGACCTGATGCAGCGCTTCCTGGAGCACGCCGAGCGCTTCAAGACCGAGATTATTTTTGACCACATCAACAAGGTCGACTTCAGCAAACGCCCCTTTACCCTGACGGGCGACAGTGGGACTTACACCTGCGACTCGCTGATCATCGCCACCGGTGCCTCCGCCAAATACCTGGGCCTGGAGTCGGAGACGGCATTCATGGGCCGCGGCGTTTCCGGCTGCGCCACCTGTGACGGCTTCTTCTACCGCGGAGAAGAGGTCTGCGTGGTGGGTGGCGGCAACACCGCCGTCGAAGAGGCACTGTATTTATCCAACATCGCCAGCAAAGTCACGCTGGTACACCGCCGCGACAAATTCAAGGCCGAAGCCATCCTGATCGACAAACTGCACGAAAAAGTGGCCGCGGGCAAGATCGAGCTCAAACTGCACCACACGCTGGAGCAGGTGCTCGGTGACGCTTCAGGGGTGACCGGCGTCCGTCTGAAGAGCACAAACAGCGATGCCTCGCAGGACATCACCCTCAAAGGCTGTTTTATCGCGATCGGCCACCAGCCGAACACAGACATCTTTGCAGGGCAGCTGGAAATGAAAGACGGCTACATCATCACCAAAACCGGCCTGCAGGGCTTTGCCACCATGACCAGCGTTCCGGGCGTCTTCGCTGCCGGCGATGTGCAGGACCATATTTACCGCCAGGCAATTACCAGCGCCGGAACAGGCTGCATGGCGGCGCTGGATGCCCAGCGCTTCCTGGAACAAGGCTCCTGAAAACCAGAGGAAGCGCTGACTTCCTCTTTTTGTCTCTTTTTTCCAGCTCTTTTGCCACCCTGCCGAGGCTCTCAATCGGCAGAATTGGACCAAATCAGTTTTCAGGCTATAATCTATGGCTTAGCTGAGCATTTGCAGGTCTGTCTCGTGCAGATTTACCCTTTGCCAGCATCCGATTTCTAATTTTTTACGGAGAGTGCTCATGGCACGCGTCTGTCAGGTAACGGGCAAAGGCCCGATGGTGGGAAACAATGTTTCTCACGCAAACAACAAAACCAAGCGCCGGTTCATGCCTAATCTGCAGTACCGCCGCTTCTGGGTCGAAAGCGAAAACCGCTGGGTGCGCCTGCGCATCACCAGCGCCGGTCTGCGCTTGATCGACAAAAAAGGCATCGATGCAGTCCTGGTGGACCTTCGTGCCCGCGGTGAAGTCTAAGGAGAAGCATCATGGCTAAAGGCGCACGCGAAAAAATCAAGCTGGAATCGACTGCCGGCACGGGTCATTTCTACACGACCACCAAAAACAAGAAAACCACGCCCGACAAGATGCTGATCATGAAATTTGATCCCAAGGCACGCAAGCACGTGGAATACAAAGAAATCAAGCTGAAATAAATAGTTACGAGTCCGTGCCTAGTTAAAAACTACCCGCTCGGTCGGCACATCCAGATAAAGGACACCTCGGTGTCCTTTATTTTTTGGGATTTAGAAAACAAAACTCCCACCAAATAAGCAGGTTGCTACGCAGCTTGTTTGAATCCTGTCGAAATCTGGTCCACATAAGCCTAGCTGTGGTTTAAGTCTTACCACCAAGGCGGCACATCACGCACAGCGCCACAACGCAATCATCTGGCAAGCCAAATCCGCAGCCAACTCAGGCTAACTCCAAGAGCAGAGTCATCGACGGAACTTTATAGACTATTTTCCAAATAGGGCCAGAAGGTTATGACGCCGGTTGCCGCTGCTGCGCAAGCCGCAATTAACACGCCGCCGGCGGCAAGATCCTTTGCACATTTGACTGCCAATGAATATTGTGGCGACACAACATCGCAGAGCGACTCCACTGCAGTGTTCATGGCCTCTGCCATCCAAACCATGGTCATTGCACCAATCAGCCAGCGCCAATCGCCGGCGTCCACTCGGCACCAACCGGCCAGCCCCGTCACTAGTATTGTGGCGATGAGATGCAGCCATGCGTTGTGCTGTGTTTTAAGCATCAAGGCAATCCCCTCGAAGGCATAACCAAAGCTCTTGAGGCGTGCGACCAGAGTGAATCGTTGCGCCGCGCGGGCACAAGGGACTTCTTTCATTTCCCATCCTTCCTGTTTACCAAGCGCCAAGCCTGGGCAACACATGAACGTCGAACGGTGCACACCTGCATAACCTGCAACCCATACAAGCAGCCCCATACCGTGGCCATCAAAATACAGCAACCCATCACAGCGCGCCGGCCGGGTCTAGCGTCAAACAGGTGCGCCCAGCAAGCGGAATCTGCAAGCACACATTTCCCATGCCATCAGCCAGAACCTGCGTCAGGCATGCGCCTGTGACCCGATAAGGTGCCAACGGACGCAAGCCCGACACGCCCAAGCTCTTAATGCCATCACCGGCTCCGCCGTACAGCACCGCTTGCAAAGAGCTGCTTACAGCATCGGAGTGCGCAGCTGCAACCAGCACATCGGGATAGGACAGGGGTTCCAATCTGGGACCTTTTGATGGAAGCGGGTTACTGATCAGGTTTCGAAAGCTATCGCGCCCTCCCGAGTGCGCCATCAGCTCGACACCATGCGCCCATACCGAGGCCTTATTCCTGTGGGCGACCCCGTGACTGAGAGTAGTTGGACACTCGTACTCCAGGGCATCCATGCAGTTTTGGTACACACACTCATCGCCCAACTCTGCCGCCGCCAAGGCCGTCGCTGCGTAAGCACTCCCTCTTGAGAAACCATAGTTTCCTGTGTCGATGGGCCAGAATTCACTGCGTCGAAGTCGCTCATGACTATCGAACAGCCGACGCCTCAACAATAGCCATTGGCGACGCGCCAGGTCAGGTTCCAGCGCATTCAAAAAATAGCAGGGCATCGCGAGGGGCATTGCGCCGCCAATGGCGGGCAAGGCCAATCCCGTGTACGTAGAACGGCATGGCACGTAGCGACCCATGCCATCCAGAAACTCCGCGTCCAGATGCCGGCGAAACTCTGGCGCGTGACCGGCCCATTTCATCTGACCGTACTGCGCATCGTGGGCACGCAATGCCGCGGCTCCCATTGTGTTGCACAGGGGATAGACCCAGTTGGGCTCGCAGGCCATCAAATAGAAGGGTGAACGTTCGTATTCTTTTTCCAAACTGGACAGCAAGGACTCAAAACTGTGTTCGTAGCGTTTTCCGTTCGGATGCACCAGCGTAAAGGCACCTTTTTTCGAAAACTCCTGACTTCCTGTGCTGGCCTGGAACAAGGCCATCTGCAGCGCCACGAAGCCCGTGTACATGATGTTTTCACGGGCAGCAGGGTCGGAGTTCCACCGCAAGTTTCCCCATAGATTTTCCAGCGACCAGTAGGCCCATGCGCGATGCTGTGTCTGCTTGTTCAGCAACCTGCTTTGCGCGTCGCTCATGTACCCGCCTAACGCAGGCGTGAAGCGTGCCTGCGTCAAGGCAATGCCATAAGCCAGAAAGTTGACTTGATACCGAAGCGCCGCCGTCTGAAATTGATCGCGTTGCTCGAATCCCGAAAATTCATCGAAAGGTTGCAGAGCCCGATCGAGTGCGAACCTCAGACGACGCAGATGCGCCAAAGACATTTCCGGTTTTTGCCTTGATGATTGGGCTGTGAAGATCACGTCCAATCGAGCCATTTGTCGGATCAAGTAGTCGTTATCGATGCGCCTTTGCCGGCCTGAAAACATAAACCAGGCCAGCATCGACAGGCAGCCCGCAGCAGCAGACAGCGCGAGCACGCAGTACACATTAAGAACCACACCTGGCTGAATTGCACCATGGCTCATGCTCGCGGCCCAAAACGCCGAACCGAGCCAAACAAGCGGAGGCAGCAACACATTGCCCGTGCCAAACCAGACCAACAGCGCAAACGCCAAGGCACCAACCGAGCACAGCCAGGCGGCTATATGACCTATGCCACGGCCTGTGCAGATATCGGCGTGCGCCAGAAATCCGCCGCCCGGCACCATCAACCCCAAGCCGAAAATCTGCAAGCCATCCTGATGCCCGAAAAGCAGCAAAGTCGAGCCGCCCGCAACGAGCAGCAGATACAGTTTTAAAAGTCGGACAGTCTTTCTTGTCGTTACCGGACCGAAAATTCGTGTGTATGGCGGAAGAGCAGCGACGCTACGGATTGAACTCACAGACCGACCTTTCTTCGAAATGAAAACACCAGGTTGATGCACTCGGCTTTCGATAGGTGCAGTCTGATACGCGCCTGTGAGGTCTTGATGAACTGTATGAAGTAGGTGTGAAGTCGACCGCCAGACGATCAATTACGCTGCATCGACCCAATAGCCCGTTTTGAGTTGCGGGTGTGTGAATCTGCATCAAGGGTGCGCCGCTGTTTCCGCGATTCTTGCCTCGAGTATTGGCAAACAGCCGGTTTCCTGGAGGAAGAACCTCAAGCACTACGACCTGCCGTTGGCAGCGTTTGGCTCGTCAGTGGGCGCGACCACCAGCTGTCGAATGTGGGGACAGCGCTTTCACCTCGAGAGTGTGTCAGGTTCAGCGCAATTCACGTGAGAAGGCTCTTCTGTGTGCAGAAGATGACGAATCTCGAACGCCCTGATCAGTGCGCTGGTAGCGACCCTACCATTACCAAATCTTGGGGCGCTCGATCATGGAACTCGTACCTTGCGCCGAACAATAAAAAACCGCTCCTGGATTTCTCCGGAAGCGGCCTTGAAGTTTCGACCGGGTGACCAGGTCGGATATGTAGCGTCAGGTCAGGTGCGGGCAGCCCGCAGCTTCATCGAGAATTCGCGCAAGGCGGCGATACCGCTTTCCTCAGCACGGTGGCACCAGGCCTGCAGGTCCGCAGCCAGCTGCTCACGGGAAGCGGAAGTGGTCAGCCACATCTGGCGCAGTTCTTCCCGCATGGTGACCATCTTGTCAAGCACGGGGTGTTCGGCGCGGGCCTGCGCCAGCTGGGGTTTGGCGGCGGCCGGCACCTTGTCGTCATCGCGGTGCAGCCAGCGATTGGCTGCGCGCAACACGGACACGTCGGCTTTCTTGGCCTTCAGCACTTCGAGTTCGGCCCTGCCGGCGCGGCGCAGTTCGCGCGCGAAACCCGCCATGACTTCGTAGCGATGGGCGATCAGGGCTTCCAGGGTTTTTTCATCTGCCACAGGCTGGATGGAACCCAGCTGGAGCTTGGGCGGGACCTTCTTGACGGAGGCCAGGCCTACTTTTTCCATGGCACGGATATACACCCAGCCGATGTCGAATTCGTAGGGCTTGACCGAGAACTTGGCCGATGTCGGGTAGGTGTGATGGTTGTTGTGCAGCTCTTCGCCGCCAATCATGATGCCCCAGGGCGAAATGTTGGTGCTGGCATCAGGCGCCTCAAAATTGCGATAGCCCCAATAGTGGCCAATGCCGTTGATGATGCCGGCTGCGGTCACGGGGATCCAGGCCATTTGCACGGCCCAGACAGCCAGGCCTGCAGCACCGAAGAGCGCCAGGTCGATGATCATCATCAGGCCCACGCCCTGCCAGCTATAGCGGGTGTAGACGTTGCGCTCAATCCAGTCATTGGGCGTGCCGTGGCCGAACTTGGCCATGGTTTCCTTGTTTTTGCTTTCGGCGCGGTACAACTCGGCGCCTTCCCAGAAAACCTTCTTGATGCCGTAAGCCTGCGGGCTGTGCGGATCTTCAGATGTTTCGCACTTGGCGTGGTGCTTGCGGTGAATGGACACCCACTCCTTGGTGACCTGGCCCGTACCCAGCCAGAGCCAGAGGCGGAAAAAATGCGAAGGAATCGCGTGCAGGTCCATGGCGCGGTGCGCCTGGTGACGGTGCAAGTAGATGGTGACGCTGGCAATGGTGATATGGGTGGTCACCAGCGTGTACAACACGATTTGCCACCAGCTGGCGGCAAGCAACCCATTGGCAAGCCAGTCGAGGGCCGCATCAAACAAGATCATAAAAATCCTTTAAACAATCTGAAGCAGTCGCCCATCCAGATGTGTCTCCAGGCGCTGCAAAAAATAACCACTTATTGTAAGGCGATCCCCCACAAATACCAAGTCACTTTCAGCACAGGATCCAAGGTCAAAACAGTGCGAAAAATCACGAATGAATATGTAACTTCGGCCTATCTGTCGTCTTTTGTCGCCAAAAATATCACGACTTTTGCCATACAGCTGCGAAAAACCCGTCCGTCTGATGCAGGTAAGGCCAGAGCCGAAGGTAGGGTCCGCGGCAGAGCTTTTCCGCGTGTTCCACCCCCAGATGAGTCAACAAGGGCCCTGTTTCAAGGACGTTGAACTCTTTATTCGCCTCACTGAAGGCTTCAGCGATGGCTTCGTTTTCTTCACGCAAAACGCTGCAGGTCGCGTAAACCAGGCGTCCGCCGGGCTTTAGAAGCCGCGCAGCGCTCTGCAAAATGGCAGTTTGCTTGGCCCTGAGCTCTTCAATCGCCTTGGGCGTCTGCCGCCATTTGAGGTCAGGATTGCGCCGCAGGGTGCCCAAGCCCGAGCACGGGGAGTCCACCAGGACCCGGTCTATCTTGCCAGCCAGACGCTTGATCCGGTCGTCACGCTCATGGGCAATGGCCACCGGATGAACATTGGAAAGGCCGCTGCGCGCCAGCCGCGGCTTGAGCGCATCCAGCCGGTGCCCCGACGTATCAAACGCATAAAGGCGCCCGGTATTGCGCATGGAAGCCCCCAGGGCCAAGGTCTTGCCACCTGCCCCGGCACAGAAGTCGACCACCATCTCACCGCGCTTGGCATCGACCAGCAGGGCCAGCAGCTGCGAGCCTTCATCCTGCACTTCAATGGCGCCACGCGTAAAGGCATCCAGTTTGCCCAGCTGGGGCTTGCCGTCGGCAATGCGCAGGCCCCAGGGCGAATACGGTGTTGCTACGGTTTTGATAGCTGCTTTCGCAAGCTCCTTCTGGACTTCAGCCCGTTTTTCCTTGAGCGTGTTGACGCGCAAATCAAGTCCGGCCGGTGCGTTCAGGCTCTCGACCAGCGGCCAGAAATCGTCGCCCAGCTGCTCTTTCAACGGATCAACCAGCCACTGCGGGAGGTTGTGGCGATGCAGCTCCATCAGGTCCGATGGTTTGACCTGGTCGCAACGCGCCAGCCAGTCTTTTTCCTGGTCGGTCAGCGCACCCATAAGAAAGTCGCGGTCCGCTGCGAAACCAAGAATCGCAAGACGCCGCTCCGGCGCGCCGCTGCCATGCTGGGCCAGATAGGTATAAAGATTTTTCTTGCGCAGAACACCGTAAATCGTTTCCGCCACGGTGGCGCGTTCACGCGGGCCGAGGCGATAGTCGCGGAAATAGCGCGACACCACCATGTCGGCGGGATGATCAAATTTGAGGACCTGCTTGAGAAGCTCGGAACAACTGTCGAGTAAGGCTTTAGGATGCATAGCCTCCATTGTCCCACCGAGCCACCGCGCAATATTTTTAAACCCTGATCCCTCATGCCAGAAGCCACCGCACACGCATTGCCTCCCCTGATAGAAACCCCGCCCGGTCTGTACCGCCACTACAAAGGCATGCTGTATGAGGTAGTCGGCACCGTGCGCCACAGCGAAAGCCTGGAGCCCATGACTCTGTACCGCGCGCTCTACGGCGAAAAAGGGCTATGGGTGCGGCCTGCTGGCATGTTCAATGAAGAGGTCGTGATCGACGGGGTGAAACAACCGCGATTTGCCCGGCAACCTGGTTAAGCACCGCATCCCCAATAAAAGAAACGGCGGCCGCCGCGCCGGGCCGCCCCAAGCAAGGCCAGCCCCTGTCTCATAGGAAAGGGGCAGCGAACGCCGAAGGCACGTAGCGGCGGAGCGTGGGGGCCATCTCACCGATAATCATGGGTTATGTCCGAAACCCAAGCTTCCACTGAAATCGAAAAACAGGTCAAGCGCCGCCGCACGTTTGCCATCATCTCCCACCCCGACGCGGGTAAAACCACGCTGACCGAAAAGCTGTTGCTGTTCTCGGGTGCAATCCAGATCGCCGGCAGCGTCAAAGCCCGCAAGGCTGCGCGCCACGCCACCTCCGACTGGATGGAGATCGAAAAGCAGCGCGGCATCTCGGTCGCGAGCTCGGTCATGCAGATGGAATACCGCGACTGCGTCATCAACCTGCTCGACACACCGGGCCACCAGGACTTCTCCGAAGACACCTACCGTGTGTTGACCGCCGTGGACGCCGCGCTGATGGTGATCGACGCGGCCAACGGCGTTGAGCCGCAAACCCGCCGCCTGCTGCAGGTCTGCCGCGCGCGCAACACGCCCATCCTGACCTTCGTCAACAAGATGGACCGGGAGGTGCAGGATCCGATGAGCGTGATGGACGAGATCGAGCGCGAACTCGGCATGACGGTCATTCCCTTCACCTGGCCGGTCGGCATGGGCAAACTTTTCCATGGTGTCTACGACAGGCGCGAAGACCGCATGCGCGTCTTCAGCCCCGGCGAAGAAAAAGCCGGCGGCGACGATGAAATCCTGGCCGGCCTGGACAACGCCGAAGCCGCCAAGCGTTTTGGCGCCGAATACGCACAGGCACAAGGTGAAATCGAGCTGGTGGCCGGTGCCACGCCTGAATTCAACCGCGCCGAATTCCTTGCCGGCAAACAGACGCCCATGTTCTTCGGCTCGGCCATCAACAACTTCGGGGTGCAGGAAGTGCTGGACGCGCTGGTCGACCTGGCACCCGCACCCGCGGAGCGCGAAGCCATCCAGCGCGTGGTGCACCCCGAAGAGAAAAAATTCTCCGGCGTGGTCTTCAAGATCCAGGCCAACATGGACCCGGCCCACCGCGACCGCATCGCGTTTTTGCGCGTGGCCAGCGGCGAATTCACCCGAGGCATGCGCCTGAAGGTGGTGCGCAGCGGCAAAGAGCTGCGGCCCAACACCGTGGTGAGCTTCATGAGCCAGCGCCGCGAGCTGCTCGACACCGCCTTCGCCGGCGACATCATCGGTATTCCCAACCATGGCGTGCTGCAGCTGGGCGACACGCTGACCGAAGGCGAAGCGCTGCAGTTCACCGGCCTGCCCTTCTTTGCGCCTGAAATGTTCCGCGCCGTCGAGGTAGCCGACCCGCTGCGCAGCAAGCAGCTGCGTGCCGGCCTCACGCAGCTGGGTGAAGAAGGCGCGATCCAGGTGTTCCGCCCGATTGCCGGCTCATTGCTGCTGCTGGGCGCTGTCGGCCAGCTGCAGTTTGAAGTGGTGGCTCACCGCCTCGAGCACGAATACGGCGTCAAGGCCCGCATCATGGGCAGCAACTTCAACCTGGCCCGCTGGGTGACGTCCGAGGACCCGAACGAGCTCAAGAAATTCATGGACGCCAACGCCCACCGCGTGGCGCTGGATGCGGTCGATGCGCCCACCTTGCTGGTGGATCACAGCGCCACCCTGCGTGCCGTGGAGCAGCAGTGGCCCAAGATCAAGTTCCATGCACTGCGCGAGCACGCCGGGCTGGTTTTCCAGTCAAAAATGTAAGGACTTTTGGCCTGCAGGCCAATCAGGACATGCGCAAGCAGCTATAAAATCTATAGCACCTTGCGCGCGTATCCTGAAGCCCCGGCCTATTGGGCCTTGAGGAAATCGCCCACTTCCAGCAAGATCAGTTCGTTGTCGTCCGCCTTGTTGGGTTCGCGGCTGCTGGAGAACGGCAGGTTGTTGTCGTTGCCCACCACGATGTGTGTGGCATCCACCACGTCCACGTTTTCAATCGTGAAGAACGGGAAGGTCAGCACGCCGTTGTTCAGGGGCTTGCGCGCCAGCTTCGCCGGGTCGGCAATGGCCATCAAATCGATGTAGCCGATCTTGCGCAACGCACCGCCGGCATTGGCGTCGCTCAGCTCCACCTTGTAGACACGCTTGAACTTCGCAATGTCGTGGAAGCAGTCGGTGCGCTTCTGACCTTCCGGGCAAGCCTTGTCGGCCGTGCCTTCGCCGTTGTCGCGCTCGATGATCAGGCCGGTCGTGCCATCGATCATGTTGAAGTCGCCGATCGCGTTGCTGTTGCTCTCCAGCATGTATTTCCAGTGGCGGCCCGTCCAGGATTCGCTCTTCACGTCAAACTCCAGCACGCGCAGGTAGTCCTTGCCGCCCACGTTTTCATTGCCTTTGATGGCGGCGTCATACAGCGCGCCCTCGAGCAGCGCATACAGCTTGCTGCCGTCTTTCGAAGCTGCCATGCCTTCAAAACCCTTGGAGCGGCGAACCTGGAAATCCACCGCGCCGCCCGGCACGCCGGGAGTTGTCACGGCCGGATGGTCGGGCGAACGCACGGCCTTGCCGTCAACCAGCGTGTCAAACACCGCCAGCACTTTGCCCTTCATGTCGGCCTTGATCAGGAAAGGGCCGAACTCGTCGCCAATCCACAAGGCGCCACCGGCGAACTGGAAGCTTTCGGTGTCAAAGTCGCTGCCCGTGAGGTAGCGCTGCTTCGTGCCTTCATGGACGATGCGAAACGGCACTTTTTTGTCGGGATCGTGCAGGAAAATCGTTTCCAGCCGCTTCATGGCACCAGCCTTGAAATCAACCTTGTAGCGGTTCAGGTACAGCATGGCATCCGGCGAATTGGCTTTGGAGCCAAAGCCGTTGTCGGTCAGGATCCAGAAGCTGCCATCGGGCATTTTTTTGATGCCTGAATGGCCCTGCAAGGGCTGGCCCTTGAAAGGCACACCCACACCCGTAGGCCTGCCGGCAGACAGGCCTTCCACCGTGCCCAGCGCTTCCGTGCGCTTGCCATTGGTGAACTTGCCGCTGACCTGCAGGTCCTGCGGCGCATCTTTGGGCGCGGCAATAAATGATTGGGCAGGTACCACCACATGGCCGGCCAGTGTGGCCGGAAAGGCGGTCTGGGCTTGCAGCGGCGCAGCCAGCGCAACGGCTGCCAGCGCAGGAAAGATGGCTTTGAAGACAGATTTGAATGCGGGGCGCCGGTTGGCGGCAAAACGGGAAGAAGGCATGGGCAATCCACTGTTGATGAAAAGCGGATGGTGGCCAACGCATGTGACGCGCTGATTACACATAGCGCCTCCAGGTCCGCATCGGGCGTTTGCACGGCAGGGCCACGGCCTTGCGGGCAGGCCCTTTTTTTGCAATAAGCTATGCAGATGTATCGAACGGCAAGCCTGCGTGGTTTTTTCCTGATATTGCTCTGCGCATTCTGCGGCGCAGCCCATGCACAGGTCTTTGACCGCCTGTACGAAGACAGTCCCACAATCACACTGGCCCAGCCGCTGCAATGGGTCGCGGTGCCCAAGGATTCCATCGAGTCACCTGATGCCTTGACGACTGGCGATCCCGCAAAGGGACCATGGAGCTTTCAGCCCTATACAGACGACTCCATCCTTCCCACCTCGGACACGCAAGACGTCTGGGCCAGTTTTTCACTGCCGGCCACCGAAGCCCTGCAGACCTGGTACGTCCGGATGCCGGGCCAGGCGATCTTCAAGGCGAGCCTTTTTTCGCGCAACCCGCAAGGCGGCTGGCTGGTCCAGTCCGCGGGCGAAGCGATTGCCCCGGCCGCGTGGGCGCTGCGCACCCGTGTGCCAAGTTTTGAGCTGCAAACGCGCGGCGACGGCATGCAGACCTACTACCTGCGCTTTGAGCACCGCAGGGCCATCACGGCGCGGCCCATGCTGCTGTCGCCCATTGAGTACATCGACGGCGCGTCCCGGGTTGGCGTGGTGATCGGATTGATGTGGGGAATGTTCAGCCTGCTGGCCTTTCTGTGCCTGGCCGCGTTCGTCATGGCGCATAACAAGGTATTTTTGTGGTTCGGCGCCGTCGTGGTCACGCTCATGTTCACGCAGCTGGTGCTGATCGGCTATGGCGGCTGGCGCATCTGGCCGCACAGCGCACACCTGAACCAGGTCATGGGCTGGGTGCTGTCCTCGGTGAGCATGGCCGCCGGTGCAT
This sequence comes from Polaromonas sp. P3_B4, assembly GCF_056402835.1. Classification (NCBI taxonomy): domain Bacteria; kingdom Pseudomonadati; phylum Pseudomonadota; class Betaproteobacteria; order Burkholderiales; family Comamonadaceae; genus Polaromonas; species Polaromonas sp. P3_B4. Next base: position 126,561 of record NZ_JBFUGQ010000001.1, on the reverse strand, counting down.
GGTTTTGCACCCAGGCCAGTTATGCCAAGAGCGGCTACCCGCGCATACACCGCCTGCTGCTTATCGTGGCGGCGGGCAGCCTGTTCATGGCCTGCCTGATGGCTGCCAGCCAGAACCTCGTGCCGCGAGATCTTCGCAACCTGTGGCTGGCGTTTTCCACCCTGGCCATCATGGGAAGCCTCTTGTGGATGTCGTTGCGGGGACAGACCTGGAACCTTCTCATCCTGCTGGGCGCCGCGCCCATCGGGCTGGCCGCGCTGGCCCGGCTTTCCTACAACGCGGGCTGGGTCTGGAATGTTGAAGCGGCACAGGCAGCCGGTGTCCTGTCGGCAATGATCGGCCTGCTCTGGGTTTTCCTCGTGCTGGCATGGCGCAGCCGGGCCGCACTGTTTGCCAACCACCGCAGCGCCGCGCTGGCGACATACGACCCGGCCAGCGGGCTGATGTTGCCGCGGATCATCGACGACAGGCTGCCGCCCATGCTGCTGCGCGCCCGGCGGCAGAAGTCGGCATTCGGCGTATTGATGTTGCGCTGGCTCGACCAGGCCCCGAGCCATGACGCGGCAAGCGACCAGAAGCGCGGTGCCGCACTTTCCCGCATCGGCGAAATCCTGCGCGGGGCAGCACGCGACGTGGACACCGTGGTTCGCCATGGCGAAAACGACTTCATGATGCTGATCGAAGGCCCGGTCAATCGCACCACCCTGTCCGAAGTTTCAACCAAGATCCTGGCCGACTGCATACGCGCATCGGAAAAGCTGGGCGAGGCCAATGCCTTTAACCTGCACGTCGCCCTCTGGCATGACACGCCCACCGCCCAGACAAGCGCTCAGGAAGTCGTTGAAAGGCTCAAATCCCGCCTGCACCAGATGGCCTCCGGAACAAAGCGCTATGTGCAGTTTGTCGACTCACCGAGCGATACAGTAAGTGCCGCGGGAGAAGACGTGAGCCGTCGGGAAGACCTGCTGGCCAAGATCAACGAAATTGAAATTTCACACCCGGCCCTGGCCAGCGAACAGGCTTCAGCCCCGGGCCGCTGACACCCTGGTGGCAGATTCAGGCGCCCTGGCCACAGGCAAGGGCAGCGCCGTCTTGTACCTGACCTGCTTGAGCGCAAAGCTCGAGCGTATCTTCTCGATGCCCGGAATCGGTGACAGTTGCTCCAGGATGAACTTCTCCAGCGCACCGATATCGGCCACAGCCACACGAATCAGGTAGTCGCTGTCGCCCGACATCAAATAGCACTCCATCACGTCGTCGTGCTCGGCGATGCGCCGTTCAAAGTCGGCCAGCGACTCCTTGCTTTGCGTGCGCAGACTGATGGAGATGAACACATTCAGACCCAAACCCAGCGCCGCCGCGTTGGCAATGGCCACATAGCGGTCGATCACGCCGCCGGCCTCCAGCGCCTTGACGCGGGCCAGGCACGGCGAAGGGCTCAGGTGCACGCGGCGCGCCAGCTCCACGTTGGTCAGCGAGCCATCCCGCTGCAACTCATCCAGAATCTTCAAATCAAGGTTATCGAGCTGCATCATCTTCAAAATTGATTATTTGCAGCATTTTATGCTTTTAAATGGTGTCGTTCCCCGATATTGAAGCAACACCTTCCGGATGAATCTGCGTAAAGTGATTGGTGCCATGAACGATTCCACACCCCACCATTTACTGATGCAGGCCGCTTCTTACACCGATCCGTCCGCTGACCCTGACCCGCAGGAAACCGCCGAATGGCGCGAGGCGTTTGAAGCCCTTGCCCTTACGCAGGGCCCGGCCCGCGCACGCGAAATGCTGCACGAGCTGAGCCGCGTCGCGCGCAAGCAGCGCATCGGCTGGCAGCCCGAACTGGCCACGCCTTACGTCAACACCATTGGCGTAGACGAGCAGCCCGTGTTCCCCGGCGACCTGGCGATGGAAGAGCGCCTGGCCTCGCTGATGCGCTGGAATGCGCTGGCGATGGTCGTGCGCGCCAACCAGGCCGAGACCGGCGGCTCGGCCGAACTCGGCGGCCACATCGCCAGCTACGCCAGCGCAGCCGACCTGTTTGAAACCGGCTTCAACCATTTCTTTCGCGCACGCGAAGGCATCGGCCAAATTGACGGTGTTAACCAGCACCGCGGCGACCTGGTGTTCTTCCAGCCGCACAGCGCACCGGGCGTTTATGCGCGCGCTTACCTTGAAGGCCGCCTGGATGAGAAAGACCTGGGCTTTTACCGCCAGGAGTTGACCGCCCCCAGCCAGGGCGCGCAAGGCCTGTGCAGCTACCCGCACCCTTATTTGATGCCGGACTTCTGGCAGTTCCCCACGGGCTCCATGGGCATAGGCCCCATCAGCTCGATCTACCACGCGCGCTTCATGCGTTACCTCACGCACCGCCGTCTGCTCGATTGCACGGGCCGCAAAGTCTGGGGCGTGTTCGGCGACGGCGAGATGGACGAGCCCGAATCCATGAGCGCGCTGACCCTGGCCGCGCGCGAAGGGCTGGACAACATGGTCTGGGTCGTCAACTGCAACCTGCAACGGCTCGACGGCCCAGTGCGCGGCAACGGCCGCATCATCGACGAGCTCGAAAAGCTCTTTGCCGGCGCCGGGTGGAACGTCATCAAGCTGGTCTGGGGCAGCGACTGGGACGGCCTCTTTGCGCGCGACCTGACGGACGCATTGGCCAAAACTTTTGCGCAGACGGTGGACGGCCAGATGCAGACCTTTGCCGCCAAAGACGGGCGCTTTAACCGCGACAACTTCTTCGGCCAGAACGCCGAACTCACACGCCTGGCCCAAGGCATGACGGACGAGCAGATCGACCGCCTCAAACGCGGCGGCCACGACCTGGTGAAGATCCATGCCGCTTACGCCGCGGCGGCCAGCCACCAGGGGCAGCCCACGGTGATCCTGGCGCACACCAAAAAGGGCTACGGCATGGGAAGCGCCGGCCAGGGCAAGATGACCACGCATTCGCAGAAAAAATTCGACGGCGAAGAGCTGATCGAATTTCGCAACCGCTTCAATTTGCCACTGTCTGACGAGCAAGCCAAAAACCTGGCCTTCTACAAGCCCGCGGCAGACAGTGCCGAGATGCAATACATGCACGCCAAACGCGCAGCACTGGGTGGCTATTTGCCGCGGCGTGAAACGGCGGCCGACATCGTGAATATCCCAGCCCTGCCCACTTACGCGCAGTTCGCGCTGGCCGCCGACGGCAAGGAGATGAGCACCACCATGGCCTTTGTGCGCATGCTGGGCGGCTTGCTGAAAGACGCGGCGCTGGGCCCGAAGATCGTGCCCATCGTGGCCGACGAGGCGCGCACCTTCGGCATGGCCAACCTGTTCAAGCAGGTGGGCATTTACTCCAGCGTGGGCCAGCGTTATGCGCCGGAAGACATCGGCTCGGTGCTGAGTTACCGCGAGGCGCTCGACGGCCAGATCCTGGAAGAAGGTATCAGCGAAGCCGGCGCCATGGCCAGCTGGACGGCCGCTGCCACCAGCTACAGCGTACACGGCCTGGCGATGCTGCCCTTTTATATCTATTACTCGATGTTCGGCTTTCAGCGCGTGGGCGACCAGATCTGGGCTGCCGCCGACCAGCGCGCCCGCGGCTTCCTGCTGGGCGCAACTTCGGGCCGCACCACGCTGGGCGGCGAAGGCCTGCAGCACCAGGACGGTACCAGCCACCTGATCGCCGCGACCATTCCCAACTGCAAGGCCTATGACCCGGCTTTCGCGGGCGAGCTGGCCGTGATCCTGGACCACGGCATGCAGGAGATGATGGTCGAACAAAAAGACGTCTTCTACTACGTCACGCTGATGAACGAGAACTATGCACAGCCTGATCTGCAAGCCGGCTGCGAGGCGGACATCATTCGCGGATGCTATCAATTCAATAGCTGGTCGCGCGCATCCTTATTGCCCCACAGCCCTAAAACATCTTCAAAAAAGGCTCAAAAAGTCGTTTTATTGGGCTCGGGAGCGATCCTGACCGAGGTGATCAAGGCTGCGCAGCAGCTGGCCACGCAGGGTATTGAGGCCACGGTCTTCAGCGTGACCAGCTGGAGTGAGCTGGCGCGTGATGGTGCAGCTTGCCAGCAAGAGGCGATCAATGACGGCGCTGTGACTGCGCCCTTCATCGCACAGCAGTTACAAGGCAGCACCGGCCCCATCGTGGCCGCCACCGACTATGTGCGCGCTGTACCGGAAAGCATTCGCGCCTTTGTGCCCGAAGGCAGGCGCTACCTGACCCTGGGCACCGACGGCTTTGGCCGCAGCGACACACGCGCCGCGCTGCGTGAATTTTTCAGCGTCGACGCGCAAAGCATCGTCAAAGCAGCGCTGCACATGCTGAACCAGAAGTAGGCCGACGCGCGAAAACCCGCGCGCAGCAAGCCGCGCGCGGGCTCGGGAAAGAAACGCCGGCTTACTTGGGTAGCAGCACCTTGTCGACCACGTGGATCACGCCGTTGGATTGATACACGTCAGCAATGGTGACGGTCGCAACGCCGCCCTTCTCGTCGGTCACCGTGACCTTGCCGCCGGCCGCCTTGGCCACCAGCGTGCCACCGGCCACCGTCTTGATCGAGGCCATGCCCTTGCCGTCGGCAATCATCTTGCTGATGGCTGCAGCATCCCACTTGCCGGGCACGACGTGGTAGGTCAGGATGCCGGTGAGCATTCCCTTGTTCTCGGGCTTGAGCAGGGTGTCGACCGTACCGGCGGGCAACGCGGCGAAAGCCGCGTTGGTGGGCGCAAACACGGTGAACGGACCCGGGCCTTTGAGCGTATCGACCAGGCCCGCAGCCTTGACGGCGGCGACCAGCGTGGTGTGGTCTTTGGAATTGACTGCGTTGTCGATGATGTCCTTGCTGGCCAGCATGGGCGCACCGCCCACCATGACCTGGGCGAAGGAGGGAACCGCCGCGAACGACAGTGCCAGGGCCACGCCGATGGAAGCGAGTTTGTGTTTTGTCTGCATGTGGAATCCTTTGGAAGGTGTTGAATCACGAAATTGAACCTCAGCCGGAATCACGAGGATTCAAGCGGCTGTGATGAATACGGAGCGAGTGCTCCGGTGGATTCAAAACAGATGAGGGATCAACACCTTGCAGGGCGCATCACTGACAACAATGGGTAAGCAGCGACCGCTGGCAGCGGCCGCAGATCACAGTTCAGGCGGCGCGTTCGAAGAAGGCACGCACCGCCTTCGGATAGATCAGGTGCTCCTGCGTGAGCACGCGCGCGGCCAGCGCCTCGGCCGTATCTCCCGGCAAGACCGGCACCACGGCTTGCGCCAGTGTCTCGCCATGGTCCAGCTCGGCGGTCACCTGGTGCACCGTGGCGCCTGCCACCGTGCAGCCGGCATCGATGGCGCGCTGATGCGTGTGCAGACCGGGAAAAGCCGGCAGCAGCGAAGGATGAATGTTGATGAGCCGCCCGGCATAGTGCGCGACAAATCCCGGCGTGAGGATGCGCATGAAGCCGGCCAGCACGACCAGTGCCGGCGCGTGCCTGTCGATTTGCGCCATCAGCTCGGCATCAAACGCCTCGCGTGACGCATACGCGGCATGCGGGACCACGGCCGTGGCAATGCCCATGCCCCTGGCCAACTCCAGGCCGCCGGCGCTTGCCTTGTTGCTGATGACTGCGGCCACCTGCACACCCCACCGGCTGCGCCAGGCTTCTTTTTCAGCGGTGCGGGCGATAACCGCCATGTTGGAGCCGCCGCCCGAAATCAGGATAACGATGTTTTTCTGCGCAGTTGCCATAGCCCTCTAGTTTAGAACGCGGCAGATAGCAGTTCACAGGAGCCCGCCGCCCGCAACGGCACGAATGTCCCAACTGAGACATAAAATTGCGAACGACCGTGCTAAAAATAGAAAATCGACCGTAGACATACCTGCCAACCGGCCTGGAGACATTCACCATGGATTTAGCTTTCACTCCTGAAGAACAGGCCTTTCGCGAAGAGATACGCGCCTGGGTTCACACCAACCTGCCCAAGGACATCTCGCACAAGGTACACAACGCCCTGCGCCTGAGCCGTGACGACATGCAGCGCTGGGCCAAAATCCTCGGCAAGAAAGGCTGGCTGGGGCACGGCTGGCCCAAGGAATTCGGCGGCCCGGGCTGGAACGCCGTGCAAAAGCACTTGTTTGAAGAAGAGTGCGCACTGGCCGGCGCGCCGCGCGTGGTGCCCTTCGGACCGGTGATGGTGGCGCCCGTCATCATGGCATTTGGCAGCCCCGAGCAGCAAAAACGTTTCCTGCCCGGCATCGCCAGCGGCGAAGTGTGGTGGAGCCAGGGCTACAGCGAGCCGGGCTCCGGCTCGGATCTCGCATCCGTCAAATGCCGGGCCGAGCGCCAGGGCGACAAATACATCGTCAATGGCCAGAAGACCTGGACCACATTGGGCCAGTACGGCGAATGGATCTTCTGCCTGGTGCGCACCAGCACTGAAGGCAAGCCACAAACCGGCATTTCGTTTTTGCTGATCGACATGAAGTCGCCCGGCGTGACAGTGCGCCCCATCGTGCTGCTGGACGGCGAGGCCGAGGTCAATGAAGTCTGGTTCGACAACGTCGAGGTGCCGGCCAACAACCTGATCGGTGAAGAAAACAAGGGCTGGACTTACGCCAAGCACCTGCTCAGCCACGAACGCACCAACATCGCCGACGTCAACCGCGCCAAACGCGAGCTGGAACGCCTCAAACGCATCGCCAAGGCCGAAGGCGTCTACGACGACCTCCGCTTTCGCGACGAGATCGCCAAACTAGAGGTCGACGTGGTGGCGCTGGAAATGCTGGTGCTGCGTGTGCTGTCGGCCGAAAAGTCGGGCAAGAACTCGCTGGACATCGCCGGCCTGCTGAAAATCCGCGGCAGCGAAATTCAGCAGCGCTACAGCGAGCTGATGATGCTGGCCGCCGGCCCCTTCAGCCTGCCCTTCATCGAAGAAGCCATGGAAGCCGGCTGGCAGGGCGACTTCCCCGGCGGCCTGCCGGGCGACGCGCCGCTGGCGTCCACTTACTTCAACATGCGCAAAACCACGATTTACGGCGGCTCCAACGAAGTGCAACGCAATATCGTCTCGCAAGTCGTTCTCGGCTAAATCTGATTCAAAGGAACACATCATGGATTTCGATTTCACAGACGACCAGGAACAGCTGCGCGACGCCGTGCGCAAATGGGTCGACAAGGGCTACGACTTTGAGCGCCGCCGCGGCATCGCCAAGGCGGGCGGTTTCTCGCGCGAGGCCTATGGACAGATCGCCGAGCTGGGCCTGACCGGTCTCTACATACCCGAAGACGACGGCGGCCTGGGCATGGGCCCCGTCGAGGGCATGGTGGTGATGGAAGAGCTCGGGCGCGGTATTGTGCTGGAGCCTCTGGCGCAGACATTGATTGCCGGCGGCGTGCTGTCGAACTACGCCCCCGAAGCTGTCAAGGCGGCATGGCTGCCGAAAATCGCCGCAGGTGAAAGCCTGGTGGTACTGGCCTACCAGGAACGCGCTGCACGCTACGACTTCAAAAAATGCGAGGCAAATGCGGCTGCAGCTGGCGATGGATGGGCGCTAACAGCTATCAAAAGCATAGTGCCGGTCGGTGATAAAGCCGATGCCTTCATCGTTCCCGCCATGGCCAGGGGCAAGCTGGCGCTGTTCCTCGTTGAGCGTGCGGCAGCCGGCGTGACAGCCACAGGCTACGGTACGCAGGACGGCGGCCGCGCTGCCGAAGTCACACTGAAAAACGCCCCCGCCTCTTTGATCACCCTGGAGGGCCTCACGGCCCTGGCCCACGGCGTCGACATCGGCATCGCCGCCACCTGCGCCGAAGCCGTGGGCGTGATGGACAAGACCCTGGCCATCACCGTCGAATACATGAACACCCGCAAGCAGTTCGGCGTGGCCATCAGCAGCTTTCAGGCATTGCGCCACCGCGTGGCCGACATGAAAATGCAGCTGGAGCTGGCGCGCTCGATGAGTTACTACGCATCCCTCAAGCTCAACGCCCCGGCCGACGAGCGCACCCGGGCGTTGGCGCGCGCCAAGTACCAATTGGGCGTGTCGATGCGCTTTGTGGGCCAGCAGGCGGTGCAGTTGCATGGCGGCATCGGCGTGACGGACGAATACATCGTGAGCCATTACTTCAAGAAACTGACGCAGCTGGAAATGACGTTTGGCGACACGCTGCATCAACTCGGCGAAGTATCGAGCCGCATGCAGGAGACGGCTGGCGTATTTGCCTAAAAGTAGCGCTCCCCCCCGAAGCGGCCTGCGGCCGCCTCCCCCTCAAGGGGGCGCCACTGGCGGCCCGGCGAAGCCGGTTCCGCGGTGACACTGGACCTCGCACGTGACCGCGTCAGGACGCGTCAGGCGTGCAAGCGTGAGGTCTTGGGAATATGCGCCATCAAAAACTCCATCTGGTCCGCCAGGATGCGGCGGTTGCGCAGGATGAAGTCTTCCCAGAGGCTGGGCACATAAGGCGTGTAAAGCAGCGGCATGTGGGCCTGCTCGGGCGTGCGGCTGCTTTTGCGGTGGTTGCAGGCGCGGCAGGCGGTCACCACGTTCATCCAGGTGTCTATGCCTTTTTGGGCAAACGGAATGATGTGCTCGCGCGTCAGGTCTTCTTCATGGAAATGCCCGCCGCAGTAGGCGCACACATTGCGGTCACGGGCGAAAAGCTTGCCGTTGGTCAGGCCCGGCTTCAGGTCAAACGGGTTGATGTTGGGCACGCCCTTGGTGCCGATGATGCTGTTGACGGTGATGATGGACTGCTCACCCGTGATGGCGTTGTGGCCGCCATGGAAGGTGACGACCCGCGCGCCCATCTCCCAGCGCACCTCGTCGGCCGCGTAATGCAACACGGCTTGTTCAAGGCTGATCCAGGATTGCGGCAATCCCTGGGCTGAGAGCTTCAAGACCTTCAAAACGAACCTCCATCATGGTGGATGACGCATGGAAACACGGCGTTCGGCTGACTGTGTATCAATATACAGTGAAATCATGACAAACAGGTTCAAATCCCCCATAAACCACTTTGAAGCCCCGTTGAGACGGCCTCCAGCGCTATAAAAACGATAATTGCCCCATGAAAATTTTCCGCGGCTACCACCATCCCCAGCTGGCGGCGCAATGCGCCCTGACCATCGGCAATTTCGATGGTGTGCACCGCGGCCACCAGGCCATGCTGGCGCTGCTGAAAAATGAGGCACAGCACCGCGGGGTCCCCAGCTGCGTCATGAGCTTCGAGCCGCATCCACGCGACTACTTTGCCGGTGTGGCCCGTAAGCCCGAGCTCGCCCCCGCGCGTATTGCCACCCTGCGCGACAAGCTCACTGAACTGGCCCGCTGCGGGATCGACCAATGCGTTGTGCTGCCCTTCAACGCAGCACTCGCATCCCAGCCGGCCGAATCGTTTATTGAAGATGTGTTGCTCAAGGGCCTGGGCGTGAAGTACGTACTGGTGGGCGACGACTTCCGCTTTGGCGCCAAACGGGTGGGCGACTACGCCATGCTGGACGCCGCCGGCGACCGCCTGGGTTTTGACGTCGCCCGCATGAACAGCTATGAAGTCAGCAACACCCGGGTGTCCAGTTCTGCGGTGCGCGAGGCGCTGGCGCAGGGCCAGATGACCCGCGTGGCCAGCCTGCTGGGCCGGCCTTACAGCATTTCGGGCCATGTGGTGCATGGCCGAAAACTGGGTCGCGACCTCGGTTTTCGCACGCTCAATCTCCGGTTTTCCCACTGGAAACCGGCAGCCAGCGGGATTTTTGCGGTGCAGGTGTTTGGCCTGGCCGACCAGCCCATTCCCGGCGTAGCCAACCTGGGGATCCGGCCCTCGCTGGACCCGGCCGACATCAACGGCGGGCGCGTGCTCCTGGAGACGCATTGCCTCGAATGGCCGGCCAGCCTGGGCCCCGAGGGGGCATACGGTAAAATCATCCGTGTGGAACTGCTTCATAAACTGCACGACGAACTGAAGTACGACAGCCTGGACAGCCTGAAAACAGGCATCGCCAAAGACTGTGACGAAGCGCGGGCGTTTTTTGCCCAGCCGCCCAAGTCGTTTCCAGCCTCCATGCACACGGAAACCAGCCGCCAGACCACGCGCGACCGAATTTAGACGATCTCGTCGCCTCTGGCCTCGCCTTTCATTTTTTGGCGACCGGCTTCTCCCCACCGTATTTCCGGCGGCCCGCTTTTTCAGGCCGCCCCAACAACAGCATCCCAGAAGCATCCCATGTCCGAAACCAAAACCGATTACCGCAGCACCCTGAACCTGCCTGACACACCCTTCCCGATGCGCGGCGACCTGCCCAAGCGCGAAGCCGGCTGGGTCAAGGAATGGGACGAAAAAGGCATCTACAAGAAGCTGCGCGACGTGCGCGCCGGCAAGCCCAGGTTCGTGTTGCACGACGGCCCGCCCTATGCCAACGGCAAGATCCACATCGGCCACGCCGTCAACAAGGTCCTGAAAGACATGATCGTCAAGGCGCGCCAGCTCAAGGGCCTGGACGCCATCTACGTGCCGGGCTGGGACTGCCACGGCCTGCCGATCGAGAACGCGATTGAAAAACTGCACGGCCGCAACCTGCCGCGCGACGAGGTGCAGGCCAGGAGCCGCGCCTTCGCCACCGAACAGATCGCCGGCCAGATGGCCGACTTCAAGCGCCTGGGTGTGCTCGGCGAATGGGACAACCCCTACCGCACGATGGATTTTGCCAACGAGGCCAATGAAATCCGCGCCCTCAAACGCATCATGGAACGCGGCTTTGTCTACCGTGGCCTCAAGCCCGTGTACTGGTGCTTTGACTGCGGCTCATCTTTGGCCGAGTTTGAAATCGAATACGCCGACAAGAAGTCGCAGACGCTGGATGTCGGCTTCAAGTGCGCTGAGCCGGAGAAGCTCGCGGCCGCTTTCGGCCTCAAGAGCCTGGCCAAAGACGCCTTCGCGGTGATCTGGACGACCACCGCCTGGACCATCCCGGCCAACCAGGCGCTCAACCTGAACCCGGAACTCGAATACGCACTGGTCGACACAGAGCGCGGTATCTTGCTGCTGGCTTCAGTGCTGGTCGAGAAATGCCTTGAGCGCTACCAGCTCACTGGCACCGTACTGGCCACCACGCTGGGCAAAACCCTGGCGCTGCTGAAATTCCAGCATCCCTTTTATGACGTCGATGCAGGCTACCGGCGCTTCAGCCCGGTCTTTCTGGCCGACTACGCCACCGCCGACGACGGCACCGGTATCGTGCATTCCTCTCCTGCCTATGGCGTAGAGGATTTCAACTCCTGCGTGGCCAACGGCATTGCCTACGACGACATCCTCAACCCGGTGCAGGGCAACGGGCGTTATGTCGACGATCTCGCGCTGTTTGGCGGCCTCAATATCTGGAAGGCCGCGCCGCTGGTCATCGACAAACTGCGCGAACACGGACGCCTCTTTGCCACCCAGGACATCCTGCACAGCTACCCGCACTGCTGGCGCCACAAGACGCCGGTGATCTACCGCGCGGCGGCCCAGTGGTTTGTGCGCATGGACGAGGGCGAAGGCGTTTTCACCAAAGACAAGGCGCCGCAAACCCTGCGCAAGCTGGCCCTGGCCGCCATCGAAGAAACCAGCTTCTACCCGGAAAACGGCAAAGTCCGGCTGCGCGACATGATTGCCGGCCGGCCCGACTGGTGCATCAGCCGCCAGCGCAACTGGGGCGTGCCCCTGCCTTTTTTCATCCACACCGCCACCGGCGAGCTGCACCCGCGCACCATGGAAATCATGGACCAGGCAGCCGCCATGGTGGAGGCCGGCGGCATCGAGGCCTGGAGCAAGGCCACGGCCGAGTCCATCATCGGCGCCGATGCGCCGGATTACATCAAGAGCACCGACATCCTCGACGTCTGGTTTGACTCGGGCACCACGCACGACCATGTGCTGCGCCATAGTCACGCCGCGCAATCAACCTGGCCGGCCGACCTGTACCTGGAAGGCCACGACCAGCACCGCGGCTGGTTCCATTCGTCGCTGCTCACCGCCTGCGCGATGTACGACCATGCGCCGTACAAGGGCCTGCTCACGCACGGCTTCACCGTCGACGGCAAGGGCCGCAAGATGAGCAAGAGCGAAGGCAACGTGGTGGTACCGCAAGAGGTGAGCGACAAGCTGGGCGCCGAGATCATCCGCCTCTGGTGCGCCTCGACCGACTATTCGGGCGACCTGGGCATCGACGACAAGATCCTGGCCCGCGTGGTGGACGCCTACCGCCGCATCCGCAACACGCTGCGCTTCTTGATGGCCAACGTGAGCGACTTCGACCCGGCCAAAGACGCCGTGCCGTTTGAGCAGATGCTGGAAATCGACCGCTACGCGCTCAGCCGTGCATCGCAACTGCAGGCCGACATCCTGGCGCATTACGAGGTGTATGAATTCCACCCGGTGGTCTCCAAGCTGCAGATCTATTGCAGCGAAGACCTGGGCTCCTTCTACCTCGACATCCTGAAAGACCGGCTGTATACGACCGGCCCCAAATCGCTGGCCCGCCGCAGCGCGCAAACTGCGCTCTGGCAGATCACGCACGCCATGCTGCGCTGGATGGCGCCCTTCCTGAGCTTCACAGCCGAAGAAGCGTGGAAGGTGTTCGGGCAGTCCGAGTCCATCTTCATGGAAACCTATGCCGAGTTCCCCGCGCCCGACGCAGCGCTGCTGGCCAAGTGGTCACGCATCCGCGAAATCCGCGACACGGTCAACAAGGACATCGAAGCCCTGCGCACCGACGGCAAGGTAGGCTCTTCGCTGCAGGCCAATGTCGCGCTGGAAGTGGCCGCCGAAGACCATGCACTGCTGGCCTCGCTCGGTGAAGACCTCAAATTTATCTTCATCACATCCGCTATTGATTTAATAGCTGCCAGCGCAGTATCAACGCGGGTTTCAGCCAGTTCTGACATCAAATGCGAGCGCTGCTGGCACTACCGGAGTGACGTGGGACACGACCCCGCCCACCCGACCATTTGCGGCCGTTGCACCAGCAACCTGTATGGTGCCGGTGAAGACAGGAAGTTCGCCTGATGGCCAAGATGACCTTCATCAAATCAGAGGGCAGCATGCTCCCCTGGCTGGGCCTGGCACTGCTGATCCTGATCGCGGACCAGTTCACCAAGGTATTGATCCTGGGCTACTACCGCCTGGGCGACTCCACCTATGTGACGAGCTTCTTCAACGTCGTGCGCGTGCACAACACCGGTGCGGCGTTTTCCTTCCTGGCCGAAGCCTCTGGCTGGCAGCGCTGGTTCTTCACCGCCATCGGGGTTGCCGCGGCGCTCTTTATTGTGTGGATGCTGCGCTCGCATGCCGGGCAAAAGCTGTTTTCCTTCGCGCTGGCCTGCGTCCTGGGCGGCGCTGTCGGCAATGTCGTTGACCGCACCCTGCATGGCTATGTGGTGGATTTCCTGCAGTTCCACTGGCACGGCTGGTATTTTCCTTCGTTCAATATCGCCGATGCCGCCATCACCGTTGGCGCGGTTTGCCTCATCCTGGATGAGCTGCTCCGGGTTCGGCGTACCCGATAAACCGGAGTCGAACCGCTTGCAGCCATCCGGTTCAAGGGTATAGTGGTTCCGACCTTATGAAGCATTTGTTGAATCTTTTGGCAGCCATTGCGCTGCTCGTGTGGGGCACCCATCTCGTTCGTACCGGCATCCTGCGGGTGTTCGGTGCCAATCTGCGCCACGTGCTCGCAGTCAGCATCAGCAACCGGCTGGCTGCGGCCGTCTCGGGCATCGGGGTGACGGCCCTGGTGCAGTCCAGCACCGCCACCTCCCTTATCGTTTCGTCATTTGTCGGGCAGGGCCTGGTCACCCTGCCACTCGCGCTGGCCGTCATGCTGGGCGCGGACATCGGCACCAGCCTGATGGCCGTGGTGTTCTCTTTTGACCTGTCCTGGCTGTCGCCGCTCTTTATCTTTGTCGGCGTCGTGCTGTTCATCTCGCGGCAAGACACCAATGTCGGCCGCTTCGGCCGGGTGCTGATCGGCCTGGGCCTCATGCTGCTGGCCTTGCGGCTGGTCACGGCCTCCACTGAAGTTCTGACCCAGGCACCGGCCGTGAAAGCCCTGCTGGGCTCCCTCAGCAGCGACCTGCTGCTCGAAATCACAGCGGGCGCCTTCCTGGCCGTGGTGTCGTACTCCAGCCTGGCGATTGTGCTGCTCACGGCCACGCTGGCCGCCTCGGCCGTCATCCCCATTGACGTGGCGCTGGGCCTGGTCTTGGGCGCCAACCTCGGCAGCGGGCTGCTGGCGGTGCTCACCACACTGCGCTCGGCCGTTGAAGTGCGGCAGGTTCCGCTGGGCAACCTGTTCTTCAAGCTGCTGGGCATCATCGTCGCAGCGCCCTTCATCGGCCTGTGGCTGCGCCACGTGCGCCCCTACCTTGGCGAAGCCGCCACCGTGGTGGTGCTGTTCCATCTCACCTTCAACATGGTGGTGGGTGCCATATTCATTGGCTGGACGCAGGTGATCGCGCGCTGGGTGGAAAAGCTGCTGCCCAAGCCCGACAAAAACAAGGCCGGCGGCCGCCCCCATCATCTCGACCCTTCCGCACTGGCCACGCCGTCGCTGGCCATCTCCTGCGCGGCCCGTGAAGCGCTGCACCAGGCCGACGTGGTGGAAACCATGCTGCTGGGCGTGCTGGCGGTCATCCAGAAGAACGACCTCAAGCTGGCCGAAGACCTGCGCAAGATGGACGATGCCGTCGACGAGCTGTATTCGTCGATCAAGTACTACCTCACCAAGATTTCACGCGAAGCGCTGGCCGAGGAAGAAAGCCGCCGCTGGACCGACATCATCAGCTTCACCATCAACATGGAGCAGATCGGCGACATCATCGAGCGCGTACTGATCGACATTGAAGACAAAAAAATCAAGCCGGGCCGCAACTTCTCGGACGCCGGGATGGCTGAAATCGTCGAACTGCACGAGCGCCTGGTGGCCAACCTGCGCCTGGGCATGAGCGTGTTCCTCAATGGCACGGTGCGCGACGCGCAAAAGCTGCTGGAAGAAAAAGCCCGTTTCCGCGACCTGGAGCGGGCATATGCCACGACCCACCTGGGTCGGCTATCAGCCAATACGGTGCAGAGCCTGGAAACCAGCTCGCTGCACATTGACCTCATCAGCGAACTCAAGCGCATCAACTCGCACATCTGCTCGATCGCCTACCCGATCCTGGATTCGGCCGGCGCACTGGCCCCCAATCGCTTGCGCCAGCCGGCACTGACCGACCAGGCCTAAGTAAGGCCCATGGCGTCTGAAAGAATCAGCGTCGCTTCGGCCGTGAATTCGCCGCGCTGCATGGCCTCGAGCAAGTCCCCGGCCCCCATCAAGCGAAACTGCTCGACCTCGCCGTCCTGGTTGTCGGGCACCATGCCCTCGGGTACGGTGCAGACATACCAGTCGATGTCCTCCACCACATAACCCGCGCCGTTGCCGTCGGTGGCCGGCCGCCGCGCCGCCAGGCGCCCGCCGTAGCGCATAGCCTGCAGCGCGGCCGTGTGCAGGCCGGCCTCTTCCCAGGTCTCGCGCACGAGCGCGGTTTCCACCGTATCGGCCGCCGACACCATGCCGCCCATCAGCGTGTCCCACAGGCCCGGATCATTCGATTTGTTGAAAGCACGCTGCTGCACCCAGAAGCGCCCGTCAGGTGACTGCCCCACCAGGTGCACCGCCAGCGTGGTGATGCCCAGCGGCCGCACAGCCGCGCGCTCCACCGTGCCCTTGCGGTGGCCGAACTGGTCGGGCACCGCGAGCTGCTCGTCGCGCCAGGCACCGGCGAGGCCCGCTTCATGCAGCGCCACCGCGATTTTGTTCAGACTGGTCGTGACGTCACCCATCACGCGCCAGCCCAAGGTTGAGGGGCGCTCTTCCTTGAGCAGCGGATGGCCGCCATCGGTCGTGACGTGCAGGGCCAGCTTGTGGAAGAAGCCGGGTTCTACCGATCCGATCACCGATTCACCGGCCCACAGCGGCACGCGTGGGCGCAGCGGCGGCTGGATCGCTCCGGCGCGCAGGGCTTGCAGCCATTGGGCATCAAAAGCAGGCGGCATCATCATGCGTCCTTGGGGCCCGTGCTGGCAGGCCATTGATATGCGAAAAGACCGGGGCAGCAGGCCATCCCGGATTCTGCTGCGCAGTTTACTTCGCCCACACCAACCGGACATTGCAAACCTGCCGGCCAGGCGGGAAGCATCAGCTCCGGAAATTTATTTGCTATTAATTTAATAGCTGCTCGCGCTTACCCCTATTGGATAAAACGGCCAAAACCCTTGAATTCGGGCGCAAACCTGCGAAGCTAGGCTTTGACGAACAAACCGTCCAGTCGCTTGTCCCACCTGGCCCCTGGCAACACATCAGCCAGCTGCGTATCGCCAAATGCAAAAGTCCCCCGCAGCACCTGCGCCAGCACCGCGCGGTAATCATGGTGCGCCGGCAAGTCGCGTCCTTCGTTGAGTTGGGCCAGGCCCGTCCATTGGCCATGCCAGCGTCCGCCGGCGACGCGGTTGCCCATGAGCCACATGGCATTGCCGAAGCCGTGGTCGGTGCCGCGTGTGCCGTTTTCGGCGCTGGTGCGGCCGAATTCGCTCATCACCACGACAACATCGCCGGGTTCGGAAAAATCCTGGCGCAGCTGCGCGATGCCGCGCGCCAGGTTGCCGAGGTTGTTGGCCAGCTGGCCGGTGGCAGCGCCCTGGTTGGCATGGGTGTCCCAACCGCCGGCCGACAAAAAGCCGATGCGCAACTTTCGGTCGTTGCGCATCAGCGTGCCCAGGTGCTGCGCATCGAGTTGCAGGCCCACCGGGTCGGCCGCGCCGTTGCTGGCCGCCTGCATTTGCGCGTTCAGCGCCTGCGGATTGCCGGGCGTGCCATCGCGGTCCAGGCGCTTGTCTGCCATGCGCCTGCTGTCTTCCGCCATTTTTTCGGCCCTGGCGTTTTTCTGCTCCGTGAGCTCCTGCGCACTCTGCATGCGGCTACCCGCACCCTGGCGGAAGGCTTCGCTGATCTTGTCGTCACCGGCATACAGGTCCATCAGCGCCTGGCGGGTTCTGTCGTTGGCCAGCACGCCGGTGCGCTCGGCCGACTGGCCGCGAGGGATCAACCTGACGGCCGCCTGCCCGCCCAGAATGGCCGGATTGGCCTCGCCCACGCCGAGAGCGGTGGCGCCCGGTGCAGCGGCTTTGCCCAAGCCCGCTGTGGTGTTGAGCCACCCGGGCGCGCTGCTGGTCTTGCCGCCCTGCGCGATCTCCATCTGGTACTGTGCATCGAAATGCGAACGGTTGGGCGCAGGCAGGCCGGCCGCGGGCACAAAGCCCAGAACGCCTTGCTGCCACAGCGGCAGCAGTGGAGCCAGCGCGGGATGCAGGGCAAAGGTTTTGTCGAGCTTCAAGGCGGTTTGCGTCGTGCCGTCGGGCACCGCAATCGCGATGTTCGGGCGCAAAGCGTAGTAGTCCTTGTCTGCGTAGGGCACAAAGGCCGACAGACCGTCATACGCGCCGCGCAGGAAGACGACGATAAGGCGCCCGCCATCCAGGCCTGATCGGCTTGCGGGCAAGGCTTGCGCCCACACGCCGGGCGCTGCCAGCGACAAGGCGGACAACGCGCCCAGGCCCACCAGCTGGCGGCGTTGCAGCAGATTCGCCGATGAAAAAAAATTGGGGTTCATAGGAGTCCTTGTTGCGGCATATTCCATGTCCAGATCAAGCGTGAACGCGAAGGCCCGCTGCAGACAGTGCTACAGCACGGCAAGGCGGGCCGACAAAGTGCACTTTGATTTGGACATGGAATTATTTGCGCATGAAGTCAGGGCTGGCGAGCATCAGGCCGGTGCGCATCTGCGCGGGTTCCTGCGCAATGCGCTCGCGCGTCGCAATGCTGAAAAAGGCGTTGAGGTAAGCCGGCTCAGCTGTGCGCTGGGCCAGGCCCATGGCGTAATCGGCGCGGCGCGTCAAAGCCTCGGGCGCAAGCCAGGTACCGGCATCGGTTTTGTAGCCGTCGGGCGTTTGCCAGCCATGCATGGGCTGGCCGGCCTGCGCCAGGAAGCCCAGGGTTTGCACGATATCGCGGCGCTCCTTGACACCCCCGGCCGCAGTGAGCGCCGAACAGGCAAAGTCCAGCGGGGTTTTAAACAACTGGTTGTCTTGCGCCCAGAATTCCGGTGATTCGATCAGGGTGCGCATCACCGCGCGTATGTCGCCCTGGGTAGCCGTGAAGGCAGTCGCCAACCGGTTGACCAGCGCGGGCGAGGGTTTGTCGGCCACAAAAAAACTGGCCAGCCGGATGGACACACGCCGTGCCGTCTCGGGCCGGCGTGCCAGGAAGCGAATGGCTTCCTCGCCTTCCGCAACGCCCTCACTGCCGAACGTACGGCCCAGCAGCACCTTGCCCTCCTTGTCGTGCAGGCGCTCGGCAAAACGAAAACCCTCGCCGTCCTTGAGGTTCACCGTCCAGCCGGTGAGGATGCGGGCCAGTTCGTGCACGTCTTTTTGCGTGTAGCCGCTGTTCACGCCCAGGGTGTGCAACTCCATCAACTCACGCGCGTAGTTTTCATTGAGGCCGCGGCTGTTGCTCTGCGCCTGGTCCAGGTAGAACAGCATGGCCGGATGCCTGGCGCTGGCCAGCAGCAAGTCTTCAAAACGGCCCAGGGCGTTGGCGCGAATCACATTGATCTCGTAGTGGCCGACAAAGGGGCGCACCGGTCCCTTGCCGACGAACACATTGAGGTGGTTGAACCAGAACTCGGTCATGCGGGCCAGCAGCGGATTTTCCAGCGCCGGATCGCTGCAGGACATCAGCCGCCAGGCGGCCGCGCCCTGAGCCATCTCGCGGCTGAATTTTTCCCCGCCTGTATCGGCCGCGGCGGCCATACCGGGCTTGGGCGTTTCGCGCGCAGCCCGGCGCATCTCGCGCTCGGCCTGGAAGCTGCGCGCGATTTCATTGAGCGGTGCGTTGATGCCGGCGATTTCGGCAGGAAGGGTGGGAGGGCGCAGGCTTGCGGCATAGGCCGCATCCAGTTGCTGCAGCGCCCAGGCGCGCGGCGAGGCCGCGGCGGCCTGCGTCGAGGCCGGCGTGGGTGCATACCCCAGGCGCGAAGCGGCGCGCCATGTGGCGGCAAGCTTGGCCGGCGGCGGCACGGCATCGGCCTGCGCCTGCGCCGCCGGGGCGGCGAGGCAAGCCAGGAAGGCCGCGAGCATGCCGGCCTGGGTGATCGCTGTGGGCATCGTGTTCTCCTGGGGTCTGTTAGCAGGCCCTCGCCCCTTGTAACGCATCCGCCACGCCTTGCGTTGAATGCCGCCCGTGGCTTTACACAGGTTTACCGCCCCAGGGCCGGTGGTTACAGCGTCAGGATGGTGCAGCCCGTGGTCTTGCGGGCTTCAAGCGCACGGTGCGCCTCTGCCACGTCGGCCAGGGCAAAACGCTGGTCTATGGGGATATGGACTTTGCCGCTGATGACCATGGCGAACAATTCATCCGCCATTTCCTGTGTGGTCTCACGCGTCGCAATGTGGGTAAAGAGCGTCGGCCGTGAAACGTAAAGCGAGCCCTTGGCTGCCAGCAGGCCGATGTCCAGCGGCGGCGTCTTGCCCGAGGCATTGCCAAAGTTGGCCAGCAGGCCAAAGGGGCGCAGGCAGTCCAGTGACTTGAGGAAGGTGTCCTTGCCAACCGAGTCGTACACCGCCTTCACGCCCCTGCCGCCGGTGATTTCCTTGACACGGGCCACGAAATCTTCCTGGGTGTAATTGATGGCAAAGGCCGCGCCCTGCGACAACGCCAGCGCGCATTTCTCGTCAGAGCCGGCGGTGCCTATGAGTTGCAGGCCCATGGCCCTGGCCCACTGGCAAGCGATCAGGCCCACGCCGCCGGCGGCCGCGTGAAACAGCACATGGTCGCCGGCGTGCAAGCCGCCCTGTGGCTGCGTGCGCCGCAGCAGGTACTGCGTGGTCAGCCCCTTGAGCATCATGGCCGCGCCGGTTTCAAACGAGATCGCATCGGGCAGCTTGCACACGCACTTGGCCGGCATCACGCGCACTTCACAGTAGCTGCCGGGCGGCTGGCTGGCATAGGCCGCGCGGTCACCCGCTTTCAGGTGAGCCACGCCCTCACCAACAGCCTCGACGATGCCGGAAGCTTCCATGCCTAGCTGAAGCGGCATGGCAAGCGGGTAGACACCGCTGCGTTGGTACACGTCGATGTAGTTCAAGCCAACGGCCTTGTGACGGATGCGTATTTCGCCCGGGCCGGGGTCGCCTACCGTCACGTCTACCAGTGTGAGTTCTTCAGGTCCGCCGTGCTGGTTGATTCGTACGGCTTTGGAGGTGATGGAGGCCATGGATTTCCTTGCAAAGGTTGCAGATGGAGAAAGAAAAGGGGTGGCCGTCATGGTGCCATGAATCGAAATGGGCCGCAGGCGCCGAGGGTTGAACCCCGCGCGGCGAGAGGAAAACGGTCGTGCTTGATAAAGTCCCCGTCATGACCCAACGCCTCACGCCCGCCACCGCCACGCTGCTGGTGGTCCCTCCCTTGCTCTGGGCCGGTAACGCCGTCGTCGGCCGCCTCGTCACCGGCCTTGTGCCGCCCATGACGCTCAACTTCCTGCGCTGGGCCCTGGCCTTCGTGATCCTGTTGCCGCTGGCCTGGCGCCTGCTCAAACCGGGCAGCAGCCTGTGGCCTCACTGGAAACGTTTCGCGGTGCTGGGCCTGCTGGGTGTGGGTTGCTACAACGCCTTGCAGTATCTGGCGCTGAAAACCTCCACACCGCTCAACGTGACGCTGGTGGCGTCAAGCGTGCCGATCTGGATGCTGGTCGTGGGGGCGCTGTTTTTTGGCCAGACTGTGTCGAAGCGACAGACCACAGGTGCCGTGCTGTCGATTGCCGGCGTGCTGGTGGTGCTGTCGCGTGGCCAACGGGAATTGCTCATGCAGGTGCAGCTGGTGCCCGGCGACCTGTACGTGCTGCTGGCCACGCTGGCCTGGGCGTTTTACAGCTGGCTGCTGTCGCAACCCAAAGAGCCGGCGGAAATCCGCCGCGACTGGGCGGCCTTCCTGCTCGCGCAAATCGTGTTCGGACTGGCCTGGTCGGGTGCGTTTGCCGCCGGCGAATGGGCGTTGACCGACGCGCACATCCAATGGGGCTGGCCGCTGGCCGCAGCCCTGCTGTACGTGGCCGTGGGACCCGCGGTGATTGCCTATCGTTGCTGGGGCATGGGCGTGCAGCGTGTCGGGCCGGCGATTGCGGGCTTCTTTTCCAACCTCACGCCGCTGTTCGCTGCATTGCTGTCGGCGGCCTTTCTCGGTGAGTTGCCGCACCTCTACCACGCGCTGGCTTTTATGCTGATCGTGGGCGGCATCGTGGTGTCGTCGCGGCGCTGAAGCGCGCAGCAATTAGCGCAGCAGCGGTTTGATTTTCACAACACATTGTGAGAAATCGCTGCATAAAACTTGCCAAGCCCGCGTGGGCTCTTCAGAATCCGTTCCTTGCTTTGAGCCACTGTGCAACGAATAACCTTGCGCAGTAAACACCTTGAAGCCCTCAAGACCATGACTTTGTTCACTCACACCTGACGCACCCTCCACTGCCCCCGGCTGGATGTGGTGTCAACCATACCCAGCCCTGCGGGCAGTCGGTGCTGTGCCTTCACGTGTGAAGCGCGCTCCGAAAACCCCAGGCTGATTTTTCGCCGGGGTTTTGCTTTTTCGGAGCGTGCACATGAGCGCCAAAACTTTTTCCCGTGACTTTGCCGCAGGCAAGGTCAAGCATTTGCGGCGCATGAAGCAGCCGCTGGCCTTGACCTTGCCGTCACCCACACCGCGCAATCCCGTGGTGCGGGCCCTCGTCCAGCGTGCCATCACGTCGGGTGCGGGCAAACATATTCGCAGCAACGGCGCCCATCGCCGGGCTGAAACCGTGGCTTTGCAAAAAGCCCTCAAAAATTTGACTGACTGACATGAAGAACGATATGACAACCGAGACGGTGGCCGCAGCCCGCGTGCCGCCCGAGCTCATGCGCGAACGCAGTGCCCACCTGGCCCTCGTCGCCACCGAGCTGAAGACCGAGCTGTTCGGTATTGACGACATCATCGACCGGGTGATCGAGTCGATCCGCGCCTGGTATGTGCTGCCGCACATCATTCGCCGCCCGGTGATCGTGTGCCTGTGGGGCCTGACCGGCACCGGCAAAACCCAGCTCACGCGCCGCCTGGCGCAGAAGCTGGGTTTCTACGACCGCTTTGTCGAAGTGCAGATGGACGGCTTCAGCAACGGCAGCAGCTGGCGTAGCGCCGACTCCATCAGCGGCATGCTGGCGGAGTCCGCCGTTGCCGAGAGCGAGCCTGGCATTCTGGTGCTGGATGAATTCCAGCGCTTTCGCACCATCAACGAAAAGGGCGATGAGGTCGCCGTCAAACGCTACCAGGACGTGTGGCAGCTGCTGTCCGACGGGCGCCTGCCGCCGTCGCTGTCTTTTCTGCAGGAGCTGGAATCGTCCCTGGCTTTCTCGCTGTATGACCACGAACGCGAGGAACAGGCTGATGAAAAGCCTGCCAAGGACGGCGTCCAGGCCAAAAAGCTGAAGTTCGCCCTCTCGCCCTACCAGGCTCAGGAATTCAAGCAAAGCCTCAAGCTCAAGGAACCACTACAGGAGGTGATGACCTGGACACCCCAGCAACTGCAGGAGCGCATGCTGGCGTTCAGGGCATCGACCGACTCGTGGGAAACGGATTACAGCCGCTTGCTCATCATCGTTTCGGGCAACCTCGACGAGATGTATGAGGGAACCGCCAAACGCGTGGAAGACTGCGACACCGATGCCGACATCTTTCATGCACTGACGAAAAAACTGTCGGTCATTGACGTCAAGAAGGCCCTGGGAGAGCGCTTCAAGCCCGAGCAGATCGCCCGGCTGGGGAACAACCATGTGATCTACCCCTCGCTGAGCCAGGCCACGTATGAGCGGCTGATCCGCAGCACCTGTGCCAGATACGTTGGTGAAATGCAGGCGAGTGCAGGACTGTTTTTTGATCTGCATGAATCGGTGTACCAGGGAATTTATGCCAATGCGGTCTTCCCGGCCCAGGGCACACGCCCGCTGTTCTCGTCGATTCACGCCATCCTGAGTGCGCCGCTGGTGAATGCCGTGCTGTGGGCGTTTGAGCATGATGTGCCGGCGGACACCACGCTGCACGTGAGGCTGGACGCCGCCACGCAATCCCTGCACGTCAGTCATGGCGAGTGCGGGGGCGGGAGCATCGCCTACCCCGTGCCGCTGGACCTCAACCAGCTCAAGCAGCGCGCCAGCCCCGACTTTCGGGCCTTGCTGGCCGTGCACGAAGCAGGCCACGGCCTGGCCTACGGCCGCCTGTTCGGCCATGCGCCGCAGGAAGTCAAGATCAACGTGGCGTCTTTCGAGGGCGGCTACAACAGCTATGTGCGCATGAAGGCCGAATCACGTCAAAGCTGCCTGGACCGCCTCTGCGTGGGTCTGGCCGGCCGCGCCGCCGAAGCGCTGGTGTTTGGCGAAGACGCCTGCACCACGGGCAGCGAGAGCGACTTCAAGAACGCCACCGCCCTGGCCGCGCGCTTTGTGCGCCACTTCGGTTTCGGCAACCGGCTGAGCCACACCGACGTGACCCACGACATGGACGACAACCTCAACACCGATGTTGAGCCGACCAACGCCGAGATCGAGGCCCTGCTCGCGCAGGCGTACGCGCGCGCACAGGAGATTCTCAAAACCGATTCGGCCTTGCTACTGAGCATCGTGGACGAACTGCTGGCGCACGGCCAGGTGAGCAAGGAGAAGATGGCCGGCCTGCTGGGAGTGGGCATCGCGACGGAAGAGAGAATGCTCATGCCTTATGCCGAGCAGCTCCAGCTGTTCAGCCTGCAACACGGGCTGATGCAGCGGGTTAGCGCTACTGCAGTGGAGGCTGTCGAACCTGCGCTTGAATGATTGCCTGAACGTTAACGCTAACTTGAGCGCTGGGGCATTCAATCCAGGTCCAGGCCGAAGTTCCGCCTGAAGGCATCGCAAAACTCCACAGTCCCACTGAGGGACAGGGTGAGCGTATGCCGCGGCTTGCCGGGCAGGCCGGCTTCCACCTCCAACCGTCGCGAAACCTCGTCATAGTGCAAGGCCTCGGGCGCCGTCAGCTCCTGCATGCCGTGCAGGTCGTAATCCCAGTCAAAACCCTCCTCGAGCGGGCCGCGCCGCCCGGGGAATTCCGCGTGGGCCCATGCCAATACCTGGACGGCTTCAGCATGGACGGCCAGCACCTGGTCCGGCCATGTGGAGGCCATGGCTTCCAGCGTGCCCGTGCCGTCGCTGCTCTCGGCGTAATCGAATTGGAGGTAGTCCAGGCTCAAGGGAAGCGCCTGGTGCTCAATAAGTGCCCGGATAAGCCCCGCCGTCAGCCAGCACGTTTTGCCCCGTCATGTAGGCGGCATGCGTGCTGCACAGGAAGGCGCAGATGGCGCCGAATTCTTCGGGCGTGCCGAAGCGCTGGGCCGGGATGTTCTTGCGGCGCGCATCCATGATGGCTTCCAGGGGCTGGCCGGTTTTTTGCGCAGCGCCGCTCATGGTGCCGCGCAGGCGGTCGGTGTCGAAAGCGCCCGGCAGCAGGTTGTTGATGGTCACGCCTTGCGCCGCGAGTTTGGTGCGTGCCACGCCGGCCACAAAGCCGGTCAGGCCGCTGCGCGCGCCGTTGGACAGACCCAGGATGTCGATAGGCGACTTGACTGAGCTGGAGGTGATGTTGACGATGCGCCCGAAACCGCGCGCCGCCATGCCGTCGACCGTGGCCTTGATGAGCTCGATGGGAGTCAGCATATTGGCGTCCACCGCCTTGAGCCAGGCGTCACGGTCCCAGTCGCGGAAGTCACCGGGCGGCGGGCCGCCGGCATTGGTCACCACGATGTCGAAGTCCTTGCGCAGCGCGAACACCGCGGCGCGGCCTTCGGGTGTGGTGATGTCGGCGGCGACATACTGGACGCTGGCGCCTGCGGGTTTGCCCTTATCCGTCTTCAGTTTTTCAGCCGCGGCCTTCAGCGTTTCCTCGCCGCGCGCCACGATCAGCACATGCACGCCTTCGCGCACCAGCGCCTCGGCGCAACCCAGACCCAAACCCTTGCTGGCGCCGCAGACCAGCGCCCATTTGCCTGCAATACCCAAATCCATAATAATTCCTCATTACAACCACGGGGGAGAGCGGCTCATGATACTGAGTAAATACAAAATGCAGGCGGGAATGGTTATCGCTCCCCTGCTCACATCGCTGCTGGTTTTCAGTGCGGCGACACAGGCCCAGCCGCAAGGCGAGGCCGTACTGATCAAGCGCGCAGCCCAACTGCGCGAAGGTCCGGGCGAATCGGCCCGCAGCCTGGCCCCGCTGCCGGTTCAAACCTCGGTGACCCGGCTGGGCGAGCGCAACGGCGCATGGATCAAGGTCCGCATGGCCGACGGCACCAGCGGCTGGGTGCACATGTTTGACATCACGGCCCCCAGCTCGCAGGCCGGTGCCGGCACCGGTGCACTGCGCAGCCTGTCGAGCTTTTTCAACAAGGGCAGCGCACAGGCGCCGGGCGGCGCAGTGGCCACATCCACCGTCGGCATTCGCGGCCTGGGTGCGGAAGACCTTGCCAATGCCGTTCCCAACCTGGCGGCCGTGGCGCAAGCCGACGCCAACCGTGCGAACGCTGCGCAAGCCAGGCAGTTCGCGGGCGGTGCCTCGCTGAACGTCCGGCAGGTCGATCCCCTGCCCACACCCACACCGCCGGCTGCCGCACCCAGCACCAGAACCGAACAATACGGCGGCTAAAAACAAGACAAGAGGCACCGCAATGAATCTTCACACCCTCCAAACACTGGCAACTCCCGCACGCCATGCGGTTTTTGCATTGACCCTGCTGGCCGGCTTGCTCCCTCTGGGCGCTCATGCCCAGGATGCGGGCAAGGCGCTAGGCGGCCTGTTCCAGTCACTGATACGCCCGAACCAGCCGGCGCAGCCCGCCCCCGCGCAACCCAACTCTGCGGCCGGCCTGGCCGGCGCGTTGCTGGGCGCCAGCCTTACACCGGGCGGACAGCAGGCAGCCCAGGGTGGTGACCTGTTCCAGCTGTTGTCACAGTCGCTGGATCAGATTGACGAACCACGTGAAATCCAGATCGGCCAGCAACTGGCCGCCGTGCTACTGGGCAGCAAACCGCTCTACCCTGACGTGGCTGCGCAGCGCTATATCAACCAGCTGGGCCGCTGGATCAGCCTGCAGTCATCGCGGCCCGACCTGCCCTGGACCTTCGCCATCCTCGACGACCCCGGGTTCAACGCATTTGCCACGCCAGGCGGTTATGTCTTCGTCACCAAGGGCCTGATGGACCGCGTGGCGGACGAAAGCGAATTGGCCGGCATCCTGGCCCATGAAATCACCCACGTCACAGCCAAGCACCACTTGATCGCCATGAACAAGGCGGCACGCGCCGGCCTTCTGACGCAGGTGATCAGCTCTCAGCTGAAGAACGACCTGGGCGGCCTGGTGTCGTCGCAGTTGCTGGCGCTGGGCAAGAACATGTACACCAAGGGCCTGGACCAGCAGGACGAGTTTGACGCCGACCGTACCGGCGTGGCTCTCGCCGCGCGCGCTGGGTTCGATCCCTACGGCCTGGTGGCTGTGCTGCAGCAACTGCGCAGCGCAGCGCCGGATGACGCATTGTTTGCGCTGTCCCTGAGCACGCATCCGCCCGCCCAGACGCGACTGAATCAGCTTGAGCAGGCCATGGGTACCCGGCTGGACGCGTATGCAGGACAGCCATCCGTCACGGTGGCGCAGCGCATCAGCGGTGCGAACCGCAGGCCTACAGCGCAAGCGCCTGCGTCGACGCGTACACCCGCAAAGAAGTAGCAGCGCCCCTGACACCACGCGCTATTAAATTAATAGCCGCTTGCGCACGTATTACCTGGGCTAGAGGCCGATCTGATGCCTAAGCAGCTTCGGTGCGCGCGGGAATCCTTAACCCAGCATGAGCCGCGGGACTGGCTTTGCCAGACCGCAGGCGGGCGGCCCCTTCTGTAATGAAAGGGGCAGGGAGAAAGGCCGTAGGCCACACGAAGTGAGCGACCGTGAGGGCCACTATCTGCCTCTCGTGAAAACGAAGATCCCTGCAATCACCAGCACCGTCCCCGCCGCCACCCAGACCGTGAACGGCTCACCCAGAATCAGCACACCCATCAGGATGGTGGACATCGGGCCCACCATGCCGGTCTGCGCGGCCATGCCGGCGCCGATGCGTTCGATGGCCATCATCACCATCAGCACCGGTACCGCTGTGCACAAGGTGGCATTGAGCAGCGACAGCCAGATGACCTCGGGCGCGACGGCGGCGGCGCTCAGGGGCCGCAGCAACACAAACTGCAACAGGCACAACAGGCAGGCCACGGTGGTAGCCAGCCCCACCAGGCGCAATGAGCCGAGCCGCCTGACCATCTCACCGCTGTAAACCAGATAAAGCGCGTAGCTCACCGCGCTCAGGAACACCAGCAGCGCACCCCAGGCAGCGTCCGCGCCCTGCAGCGTGATCTCGTGGCCGAACACCAGCACCACGCCGCAGTAGCTGATGGCCATGCCGATGATTTGCAGCGCGCCAACTCGGCGCTTGTACAACACCAGGCCCAGCAGCAACACCAGCGTGGGATTGAGATAGAGGATGAGTCGTTCCAGTGACGCACTGATGAACGCCAGGCCGGCGAAGTCCAGGAAACTGGCGAGGTAGTAACCCGTGAAGCCCAGCCACAGCACGCCCAGCCAGTCCTTGCGCGTCAGCGGCGCCTTGCCCCGGCTGGCCCACCACGCCATCACCGCAAAGATGGGCAAGGCAAACAGCATGCGGTACATGATCAGCGTGACGGCGTCGACGCCGTAGCGATAGGCCAACTTGACAATGATGGCCTTGCCGCTGAACGCGATGGCACCGAAAGTGGCCAGCAGCAAACCAGGCGCTATGCTTTTAGTAGCTGCTTGCGCTCGTCCTGCTTGGGCTGTCGGCCTGTTTTTATCAGATTTATCGCTCAAGGTCGTTTCTTAAAAGCCCACGGCCTGGCCGTCGCGGCGTGGATCGCTGGCCGCCACATAGCCTTCGACCTTGGGGTTGCCGGCACGCCAGATGAACTGGCCGGCGCCAAAGTCCTGGTAGGAGTCGTTGATGACTTCCATGCGGTGGCCGCGGTCGGCAAGGCCCTGCACGGTACTCGGGTCCATCGTGGCCTCCACATTGATCTCAAGGCCGGCGTTGTAGCGCCAGCGCGGCGCATCGCAAGCCACCTGTGGGCTCTGGCCGTAGTCCAGCATGCGCACCAGTGTCTGCATGTGGCCCTGCGGCTGCATGTTCGCGCCCATCACGCCATAGCTCATCACGGGTTTGCCATCCTTGCTGAGGAAGGCCGGAATAATGGTGTGGAAAGGCCGCTTGCCCGGTGCGACCTGGTTGGCGCCCGGCAGCAGGCTGAAGGCGTGGCCGCGGTTTTGCAGGCTGATGCCGAACTCGGGCTCGACGCAGCCTGAACCAAAACCCATGTAGTTGCTCTGGATGAAGCTCACCATCATGCCGTCTTCATCGGCTGCCGTCAGGTAGATCGTTCCGCCCTTGACGGGATTTCCCGCGCCAAAGTCCTGTGCCTTTTTCATGTCAATGAGTTTGGCACGGGATGCCAGATACGCGTCATCGAGCATTTGCTCGGCCGTCACCTCCATTGACGAAGGCTCGGCCACGTACCGGTAAATATCGGCAAACGCCAGCTTCATGGCTTCGATCTGCAGATGCTGGGAATCCACGCCATCCACCGGGAGCCCGGCTACATCGAACTTATCAAGGATGCCCAGCGCAATCAGCGCCGCAATGCCCTGCCCGTTGGGCGGAATTTCGTGCAGGGTATAGCCCCGGTACTCCTTGCCGATGGGCTTGACCCATTCCGGCTGGTAGCTTTCAAAATCTTTGGCGGTGATGCTGCCGCCGTTTTGTGCGGAGAATTTTTCGATGGCCTGGGCGATGGCGCCGCCGTAATACGCCGTGCCCTTGGTTTGCGCAATAGCACGCAACGCTTTGGCTGCGGCCTTGAACTGGAACAGTTCACCGACATTCGGCGCCCGGCCCCAGGGAAGGAAAGATTGGGCAAAGCCCGGCAGCGATTTCAACTCCCCCGTAGCGGCCGCCCACTTCTGCTGCACCACGGGCGGCAACAAATAGCCGCGCTCGGCGATTTCAATTGCAGGCTCCATCAGGTCGGCGAAGGGAAGCTTGCCGAAACGCTCGCTCAAGGCCACCCAGCCGGCCACCGCACCCGGTACGCTCACGGAATCCATACCGCGTTTGGGCGGCGTCTGCGCATCGCTGCCGTATTTGCGCTTGAAGTAATCCGGCGTCCAGCTTTGCGGCGCGCGGCCCGATGCATTCAGTCCATGCAGTTCCTTGCCGTCCCAGAGGATGCAAAAAGCATCGCTGCCCAGGCCGTTGCTGACAGGTTCGACAATGGTCATGGCGGCGGCAGCAGCGATCGCGGCATCTACCGCATTGCCGCCCTTGAGCATCATGCGCAAACCGGCCTGCGCGCCCAACGGGTGCGAAGTCGAAACAACGTTGCGGGCAAACAGCGGCAGGCGGGTGGAGGTGTAGGGGTTGCTGTAGTTGAAATTCATGGGTCACCTGTGGAAGGCAAGGCAAGGAAGAATGGATGCCGGCGGTCATGGTGTGCAACCGCAGGCGGGAAGTCAAACTGACCGGCATCGTCACGACCAGGCGGCGCGATGCGGTGAAAGGCATCAATCGGCGCTGATTTTCCGCTCGACAATGATTTTCTTCCACCTGGCCGTGTCCGTCTTCACCATGGCCGCAAAGGCCTGCGGGGTGCCACCCGCGGGTTCGGCGCCCAGTCTGGCAAAGCGGTCTTTCACATCGGAATCGGCCAGGGCTGCGTTCACCGCCTGGTTGACCTTGCCTGCCAGGTCTGGCGCCATGCCTTTGGGGCCGTAAACCCCGAACCAGGTGACCGACTCAAAGCCCGGCAGGGTTTCCGCCACCGCCGGCAGATCGGGAGCGAGCGCCGTGCGTTTGAGGCTGGTGACCGCAAGGGCCCGCAGCTTTCCATCTTTCACATGCGGCATGCCGGTGACAAAGGAGTCGAACAGCACGTCGATCTTGCCGCTGATCAGGTCCGGCATGGCCAGTGCCGTACCGCGGTAAGGGATGTGCAGGATGAAGGTCCCCGATTGCGCCTTGAAGTATTCGCTCATCAAGTGGATGATGGTGCCGTTGCCGCTGGACGCGTAGTTCAAACGCCCGGGGTTCTTGCGTGCATGATCGATAAATTCGCCCATGGTCTTTGCCGGCGACGTGTTAGGCACCAGCACCACATTAGGGGAACTTGCCACATAGGCAATCGGCGTGAAGTCTGTTTCCGCGTTGTAGGGAATCCGGGGGTTGACGGCCGGCCCGATGCTGTGGGTGCTTGAAGTCGCCAGCAGCAGCGTGTAGCCGTCAGCAGGCGATTTGGACGCAGCATCGGCGCCTATCGTGCCGCCGGCGCCCGGCCGGTTTTCGACCACAACCGTCTGGCCGATTTTCTCGCCCAGCTTTTGCGACAGGGCCCGTGCCAGGATGTCCGTCGCGCCGCCTGCCGGAAACGGCACGATCATGCGAATGGGTTTGGACGGATAGTTCTGGGCCATGGCGGGGCCCACGAGAGTCACGGCGGAAGCCGCAGCCAGGGAAATAATATGTCTACGTTTCATCTGGCCATTGTGCAACGATTTTGAGCGCCGACTATGTCGCAAACAGGCAAAACAAAAGGCACCCGAAGGTGCCTTTTTTGTATGTGCTTCCCGTTGATCAGTCAGCTTCAACGAAAGCTTCTTCCCGTTTGTTTTTGATGCTTGGCAGCAGCACGATGGCCAGCAGCAGCACGGCGGCTCCCAGCAGTCCGGCCGACAGTGGACGCGTCACAAACACGCTCCAGTCGCCACGTGAAAGCAGCAGGGCCCGGCGCAGGTTCTCTTCCATCATGGGGCCCAGGATAAAGCCCAGCAGCAAGGGAGCGGGTTCGCAGCCGAGCTTGACGAACATGTAGCCGATCACACCGAAGATGCCCACCATCCAGATGTCGAAGGTGTTGTTGTTGGTGGAATACACGCCAATCGCGCAGAAAAGCACGATGGCCGGGAACAGGTAGCGGTAAGGCACAGTCAGCAGCTTGATCCACATCCCGATCAGCGGCAGATTCAGGATCACGAGCATCGCGTTGCCGATCCACATCGAAGCGATCAGGCCCCAGAACAGTTCAGGGTTGCTGGTCATGACCTGCGGGCCGGGCTGAATGTTGTGAATCGTCATGGCGCCCACCATCAAGGCCATTACGGCGTTGGGCGGAATGCCCAGCGTCAGCA
Organism: Polaromonas sp. P3_B4; assembly: GCF_056402835.1. Lineage (NCBI taxonomy): Bacteria > Pseudomonadati > Pseudomonadota > Betaproteobacteria > Burkholderiales > Comamonadaceae > Polaromonas > Polaromonas sp. P3_B4. The sequence continues at coordinate 95,122 of NZ_JBFUGQ010000001.1, read as the reverse complement.
GCGGAATGAAGGAGGTCTGCGCGCCGGCATTGTTGGCCGACTCAGGTGCTGCGACGCCGCGGATGTTGCCCTGACCGAAAGGCACTTCACCAGGCCGCATCTTGATTTTCTTCTCAAGGGCGTAACCCGCAAATGCGGCAAGCAAGGCGCCACCGCCGGGGAGAATCCCCAGTGCCGAACCCAGGAAAGTACCCCGCAGCACGGCAGGCGCCATGTTCTTGAAGTCTTCTTTGGTGGGGAAAAGTCCCGAGACCTTGGCGGTGAAAACCTCACGCTCATGCTCCGGCTGCGCCAGATTGCTGATGATCTCGCCGTAGCCGAATACACCCATGGCGATGGTCACGAAACCAATGCCGTCAGTCAGTTCGGGAATGTCAAAGCTGAAGCGGGCAACACCGGAATTCACGTCGGTTCCGACCAGACCCAGCAGCAGGCCCAGCACGATCATGGCAATCGCCTTGAGCAGCGAGCCGGAAGCCAGCACCACGGCGCCGATCAGACCCAGCACCATCAGTGCGAAGTATTCGGCGGGGCCGAACTTGAAGGCCAGCTCGGTCAGCGGCGGTGCAAACGCGGCCAGGATCAAAGTGCCTACGCAACCGGCAAAGAAAGATCCCAGGCCTGCCGCGGCAAGCGCGGGCCCGGCCCGGCCTTTTCTCGCCATCTGGTACCCGTCAATACAGGTCACCACTGAAGACGACTCCCCCGGCAGATTCACCAGAATGGCGGTGGTGGAGCCGCCGTACTGGGCGCCGTAATAAATACCGGCCAGCATGATCAACGCCGACACGGGAGGCAGCGCGTAGGTGGCCGGCAGCAGCATGGCAATCGTAGCCACAGGGCCGATACCCGGCAGAACACCAATCAAGGTACCCAAAATACAGCCGATCAGGCAGTACAACAAATTGATCGGCGTGAATGCCACGCCAAAACCTATCGACAAATGATTTAGCAATTCCATTTTTTATTCTCCTTAGCCGATAAAGAATGGCCAGACCGGGAACTGCAACTTGAGCAGGACGACGAAAGCCAGGTAACTGCCGATGGCCAGCACCGTCGCAAGAATGAAGGTGTTTTTGACCTTCCAGCCCTCTTCGGCCATGCTGGAAATGAAGGTCAGCGCATAAATCGCCACGATCATGCCCATGGCGGGAATCTTGATGCTCGGCAAACCGGCCAGCAAAATGCCAAATACCAGATTGGCCAGAATGATGAAAATGAGGGGCTTCCAGGCCCACTTGCCGATCTTGTCGCCGCCTACGGTTTCCACCACCAGCGCCTTGAAGGTAATAGCACCTCCCAGAACAGCCATCAAAATACCCAGCATGAGAGGGAAGTAACCCGGACCCATACGGGCACCTTCACCCACGTTGTAGGTGGTTGCCCCCCATGCGAACGCCACACCGACCCCCATGAACATGAGGCCGGAGAAAAAGTCTTTCTGACTCTTGATATTCACGGCTGTCTCCTCAATACATATAAAAGAAAGAATCGGTGGATTGTGCATTCAATCACCCGGCCCCCGCCATGTGGCTTTCACTTACCTTTCGTAATCTTTTGGCTTACCTCTTGCTTACAACGGGCCGGCCGCTGTAAAAGGCTGCAAGGACTCAGTCCAAAGACGGGGTGGAGGCCAAAATTTCCTCGATGGTTGTCAGACCCTCTGCCACTTTCAGCGCGCCGGCCAACCGAAGCGGGCGCATACCTTCGCTGACCGCCTGGCGGCGCAGCGCATCGATATTGGGTTCTTTCGAGACCTTTTCCTTGAAGCCTTCCGTGACGGTCAGCAGCTCATAAAGCCCCATGCGCCCACGGAACCCGGTCATCCGGCAATCCACACAGCCCACCGGCTTGTACGGCCGGTAGCCGCCGCTGATTTGCCAGGGTTTGACCAGGTCGGCGAGCGTTTCGCGTGAGGCGGCCTCGTCAGGCTGGCGGCAATTGCTGCACAAGGTGCGTACCAGCCGCTGGGCCAGCACACCCAACAAGGTGGCGTTGATCAGGTAAGAAGGAACCCCGAGTTCCATCAGGCGGGACACCGCCGACGGGGCGTCATTGGTATGCAGTGTGCTGAAAACCAGGTGGCCAGTCAGCGCGGCTTGCACGGCCATCTCGGCCGTCTGCAGGTCGCGGATTTCGCCCACCATGATGATGTCCGGATCCTGCCGCATCAGCGCGCGCAGCCCTTCGGGAAAGTCGAAATCCAGATGCGGCTGGACTTGTGTCTGGTTAAAGGAGGCCTCGATCATTTCGATCGGGTCCTCAATCGTGCTGACGTTGACTTCTTCAGTCGCAAGCCGCTTGAGCGTGGAATAAAGCGTGGTGGTCTTGCCGGAGCCGGTAGGCCCGGTGACCAGGACAATGCCATAGGGCCGCTTGACCAGTTGCTCCCATCGTTCGGCGTCGTGCTGCGAAAAACCCAGTGCATCCAGGTCCTTGACCGTGGTGTCCGGGTCAAAAATCCGCATCACCATTTTTTCGCCGAAGGCTGTGGGCAAAGTGGACAGGCGCATCTCAACTTCGTCGCCGCGCGGGTTGCGGGTCTTGATGCGGCCATCCTGTGGTCGGCGCTTTTCCACCACATCCATGCGGCCCAGCAGCTTGATGCGGGCGGTCATGGCGTTGTGCACGCCCATGGGCAGTTGATAGACCGGATGCAGCACGCCGTCGATGCGAAAGCGGATCACGCCCTGCTCGCGCCGCGGCTCCAGGTGGATGTCGCTGGCGCGCTGGTCAAAGGCGTACTGCCAGAGCCAATCCACCACCTGCACCACGCCCTGGTCGTTGGCGTCCAGCTGCTTGTTGCTTTTGTTCAGCTCAACCAGTTGTTCAAAGCTCGCCGACGTCGCCCCACCGCCGGCCTTGATCGCCGCCTTGACGGATTTGGCCAGTGCAAAAAATTCGGCGGTGAACTTGGTGATTTCGAGGGGGCTGGCAACCACAAGGCGTACGCTGCGCTTGGCCTGACGTTCGACCTCCTGCACCCAATCAGTCACGAAAGGCTCCGAAGTGGCAATCACCACCTCGCTGGGGGTCACCTGCACCGGCAGTACCTTGTGCCGCTCGGCATACATGGCCGACATGGTGTCCGCCACCTTGCCCACGTCCACCTTGAGCGGGTCAATCCGCAGGTAGGCAAGGCCGGCCCGTCCGGCCAGCCATTGCGTGATCGTTTCCATGTCCAGGGGTTTGCCGTCGGCCAGGCGTGTCATGCCGACACTGGCAAGCCGGGTTAACGGCGGCTGCGCGCTTTGCACCTGGGAGCAGCGTGCAATCGTGCGCTGGGCTTCGGCGGCGCTGATGACGCCGTCTTCGCTGAGCCACTCAACCAGCATGCGCCAGCCCAGCGGCCCGGCAGGAGGCTTTTTCACGTGCAGGTCTTTGGGGTGTTTGGGGTGCGTCACGGCGCTCATGGGTCGCACTGTACCCCATCCACCTGGGTCTTTACCATCCGCGCGGCATCATCATCACGCCGCCGGCGCAAAGAGCCGCAGCCATTTTTTGGCAGGCAGCTTCCAGCACGACTCGATGACACCGGCCTGCTGCAGCAGGTCGGCCCGCTCGGGACGCGTCGGGTCGCGTTGGGCCAGCACCACAGTGTTGCCTTCGCGCGTCGGCCGAAACGCCCAGACCGCCTCGGGCCCGAACGCTTCCGCAATTTTTGTCAGCGACTGCACGTAACTTGAATCACGGCCAAAAAGATTCACCGTCATCACGCCGTCTTCCGCCAGAAGCCCGCGGCAGTCTTCATAAAAATCCGCGCTGTCCAGCACCGGCGCCGCCGCTTCATGGTCATACAGGTCGACATGCAGGAAGTCCACCATTCCCTGGTGCACAGGGTTTTTGATTTCCAGCGCCGCATCGGCTTCAATGACATGCAGCCTCAGGTCGTCCCGCGGTAGCTTGAACCAAAGCCGGCAGGCCGTGATCACCTGCGGATTGATTTCAATCGCCGTGGTTTTCATGCGCAGCTTTTTATAGCAAAACTTGGTCAGCGCGGCAGAACCCAGGCCCAGCTGCATCGCGTGCTTTTTAGACACAGCCGCCGCGTCGGTGAACAGCAGCCCCGCCATCATGCGCTGCACGTACTCCAGTTCGATGTCATACGGTGCATCGCGCAGCATGGAGCCCTGCACCCATTCGGTGCCCAGATGCAAAAAGCGCACCTCACCGTAGTCGGAGAAATTGACTTCGGGTAGTTCGGCCGTCGTTTTCACTGTTTCTTTTTTTGACATCAAACCAGTCCATGCTTTTCAAATACTTCACGCCAGGCAGCGAGTTTGCGCTCAAAACTCCAGGAAGCATTCGCCGGGCTGGTGGAAGGCAGCTTGTAGAACTGGACCCCCACGCTCGGCACTGACGTGTCCTCGCTGCCCCCCGAGGGGGTGCTCGCGCCTTGGGGCTGCCCGGCGGCGCTCAGGGCAGCCTTCACAACCAATGAATGCTTGAAGCTTTCACCACCGTTATGCGCAATGGCTTCCAGCCTGGGACACAGGCCCTTGAGACCCGCCAGGTCGTTCACCACCGCATTGCGGATATTGCTGTCCAGGCTGCCCTCGCGTTCACAGGCAGCGTACACGTCCCACAGGCCAAGCCCTTTTGACAAAAGCCATTCGCTACGAATTTGATAGCTGCTCGCGCCCGTTCCCATTGGACCATCGGGCCAAATGGCTTGCAAAATCTTCCAGAAATGGTTTTGCGGGTGGCCGTAATACTGCTGCGCAGCCAGTGAGGCGGCGCCCGGAAAGCTCCCCAGTACCAGCAGCCGAGTGCCGGGAGAAACCAGCGGCGCCAGACCTGCCAGCACAGGTTTAGCGGTGTCCTCGGTGCCCTTTTTCACGCCAGAAGGGCTCTCAGTTTCGGCAGCGCCCGCAATGCGTTGGCGGTCGTTGCGGCCGCCAGCGACTCCAGCGGAATTCCCCGCAAATCCGCCACCTGCTTCGCAATGCGCGGCAACTCGCCCGGCTCATTGCGGCCCTGGGCCTGGCCCGCTTCGCGCTCCGCCGCGGTTTTGTAGATCCAGTGGGGCGGAATGTCAGGCGAATCCGTTTCCATCACCAGCGCCTCCAGGGGCAGTTCTGCCGCCAGGCGCCTGAGTTGCAAGGCAGGCTCAAACGTGACGGCGCCGCCAAAGCCCAGCTTCAGGCCCAGCTTGATGAATTCCGCCGCCTGTTGCTCGCTGCCGTTGAACGCATGGCCGATGCCGTGCCACCCGCCCTCGGGCGCCAGGTCGCGCAGGTGCTTGAGCAACTTGTCAGCCGATCGCCGCACGTGCAGGATGACCGGCAGGCCGTGCTTGCGCGCCAGCTTGAGTTGCTCGCGGTAGAAGTGCTCCTGGCGTTCACGCATCGGGCTTTGCGTCAGGGCAGGCACAAAATAATCAAGGCCAATTTCACCCACCGCGACCAATCGCGGATCAGACCGCCTCAACGCAAGCTCGTTATCCAGCGCCTGCAGGTCGGCGTCTTGCGCCTGGGGCACACACAGCGGATGAATGCCCAGCGCATAGCTGTCGGAAAAACGGTGTGCCAGCACACGGACTGCCTCGAAATTGAACACGCCCACCGCCGGCAGCACGCAGTGTGCAACGCCTGCAGCGGCTGCCCGCGCACGAACTTCAGCGACATCGACGGACAGTTCACCGGCGTCAAGATGGCAGTGTGTATCTACCCAGAAAGTCATTCAGTCAATGCGGCAGGGCACCCGGGATATGAAAAGAAGAGGTACAAAAAAAGGAACGGCCTGGCGCAGGCCTTGCTTGCGGAAGATGTTGACACAGAAATGAAATCGGGACACGCTATGCTTTTTTTGAGGAAATGCACGCGCAATTCGTTACCGTTTTTTTTGCCCCCCGATCTCTTTTCGTCAACCTCTGTCAACCACCGTCGACTGATAACCCAAGGAAAAGCCAACATGAAATTATCCCGTCTGATGAGCCACATTCTCGGAGCCGGCCTCGTTGTTTCAAGTATGGCCAGCCCCGCCTGGGCACAAGACCAGAAGTTGCGGCTGATTACCTGGGCCGACTATGTGCCGGCCGATGTCGTGGCGCAGTTCAAAAAGGAGACCGGGATCGACGTTGAGCTCACGCTGTCCAATAACGAAGAAATGATTTCCAAGCTGCGCGCCACCGGCGGCGCCGGCTTTGACCTGGCCCAGCCCTCGCAGGACCGCATCACCGGCCCGCAGCAGGAGTTCGGCATTTACAAGCCCATGGACCTCAGCAAGATCAAATCCGATCTGTTCATCCCGTCCATGCTGGAAGCCACCAAGAAAAACACCACGCTGGACGGCAAGGTTTATGGCCTACCGCACATCTGGGGCACCGACGGCCTCGTCGTCAATACCAAGCTGGCCAAGATGACCGACTACCCCGACCTGTGCAAGGCCGACGTCAAGGGCAAGACCGCCGTACGCCTGAAGCGCCCCACGCTGCTGGCCTTCGCCTTTGCGTCCGGCAAAGACCCGTTTGCGCTCTACAAGGACCCGAAAGCCTACGGCGCGCTGATGGACGAAGTCGGCAAGACCATGATTGCCTGCAAGAGCAACATCAAGTTCTACTGGGACAACAAGGACCAGTTGCTCAACGGCATGCGCGCCGGTGAAGTGGTGGGCGCCATGATGTGGGACACCGGCGGCTGGAAGCTCAATGCCGAAAAACCTGAAATCCAGTTCATCGCACCGAAGTCGGGCGCACTCGGCTGGATCGACACCTTCGCCATCCCAGCCAAAGGCCGCAACGATGCCGCCGCCTACGCCTGGATCAACTTCAACATGCGCCCCGAGATTGCCGCAAAAGTGGCAGGCTCTGCCGGCAACTTCACCGCCTCCAAGGGAGCCGACCAGCTGGCCGACCCCAAGCTGAAAGCCCAGTTCGCTGCCAGCTTCCCTGAGGCTGCTCTGAAAAATGTGAAGTGGTACCCAGCCGTTCCCGCCGGCATCGAAGACATCGAAGGCCGCGTATTAGACCGCGTGAAAGCAGCCCAATAACCGGCAACCGGCCTATCACCGGTGCACGCAGACCTTCAAGCCGAACACGTCGGTAAAACCTACGCCGGCCAGCCCGCGGTCAAGGACTTGTCCTTTACCGTGGAGCGCGGCAGCTTCTTTTCCATTCTCGGCCCGTCGGGCTGCGGAAAGACGACGCTGCTGCGCATGATCGCCGGCTTTCTGTCGCCCGATGCGGGCCAGATCCACATCGGCGGCAAACCCATGAACGGCGTGCCACCCAACCAGCGGCCCGTCAACATGGTGTTCCAGCACCTGGCGCTGTTCCCCATGATGTCGGTCGGCGAAAACGTCGGCTACGGCCTGGCGCGGCGCGGCTTGTCGCGCGCCGACATTGCCAGCAAGGTCGGCGCCATGCTTGAACGCGTGAGCCTGCCCGGCATGCAGGACAAGCGCGTCGATCAACTGTCAGGCGGGCAGCGGCAGCGCGTGGCGATTGCGCGCAGCCTGGTGCTCGAACCCACACTGCTGCTGCTCGACGAACCGCTGGGCGCGCTGGATTTAAAGCTGCGCGAGCACATGAAAGTCGAGCTCAAGCAGCTGCAGGCGGCCTTCGGCACCACCTTTGTTTACATCACGCACGACCAGTCCGAGGCATTGGTGCTGTCCGACCATGTCGCAGTCATGAATGCCGGCAGTTTTGAGCAGGTGGGTACACCGCAAGAGCTGTACTACCAGCCGCAAACGCCTTTCGTCGCGGGCTTTGTGGGCGCCAACAACAAGCTGCAGGGCAGTGCCGCCGCCGGCACGGAAGCCGGCAACGTGGTGGCGCTGACGACCGGCCAGGGCCTTGCCATGCGGGCCCGCGCTATCGGCAAAATCCTGACCGACCAGTCCGTGCAGGCGTTTGTACGGCCCGAGGCGATCAGTCTGGCCCGCGACGCCGCGGAGCTGCCCGCTGACCACACAGCCTACGCGGGCCAGGTTGAGAGCCTGCTCTTCGACGGCGCCAATTCGGCCGTATTGCTGCGCGAAACCACCAGCCGCACGGAATTTCGTATCGCGCTACCGCAGACCGGGCGCTTTGCCGACTTGCGTGTCGGTGAAACGGTGGCCTTCAGCTTCGACCCGGCGCAAGCCACCTGTTTCGGGACAGCCGGCGCCTAGCGCCCGCAAACCATGCAAGTCGCAGCCGCCATGCCCGCAGCAAATGCCGGACCCGCATCGGCACAGGCCAGGCTCATCCTGCTGTTGTTGCTCGCACCCGCGCTGATCTGGCTGGTGGGCCTGATCGTGTTGCCGCACATAGACCTGGCCATACTGTCGCTGCGCGAACGCATCGCACCCCGGCAATACGCGCCCAGCATCGCGCAGTACCGCACCTTTATCGACGAGCCGCTGTACTGGCACACCTTTGTGCGCACCGCCGTCATGTCCATCCTGGCCACGCTGATCACCTTGCTGCTGGCGTTTCCCATCGCCTGGACGATTGCCAAGCTGGTGCGCGGCCGCGCCAAGTCGCTGCTGCTGGTGATGTGCCTGATCCCCTTCTGGGTCAGCGAAACCGTGCGCACCCTGGGCTGGATGATTCTGCTGCGCGAATCGGGCGTGCTGCCCGCCGTGCTGGTGCAGCTGGGCCTCACTGATGCACCTGTAGAGCTGCTCTACCGCGACGCCACCATCCTGGTCGGCCTGGTCTATACCTCCATGCTCTTCATGGTGGTGCCGCTGATCAGTGCGCTTGAAAGTCTGGATGACACGCTGATAGAAGCCGCCTATGACCTGGGCGGCAACGGCCCTTCCATCCTGCGACAAATCGTCATTCCGCATGCCGCGCCCGGCATCCTCGCCGGCTGCATCGTGGTCTTCATGCTGACCTTGGGCAACTACCTCACACCCACGCTGTTGGGAGGCAAGAACTCGCTCTGGTTTACCGAGCAGATCTACACCCAGTTCATCACGCGCTTTAATTGGGAGCAAGGCGCGGCGTTTGGATTTTTGCTGCTGGGTTTGTCCACTGCCATCGTCTGGCTAGGGCTCAAGTTGACCGGCCAAAAATTTGGTGAAGTAATGAGGAAGACATGACGCCCCCCCGTTGGACCTCACTGCGTGTAGCTCCCTCCCCCCTAGCAGGGGGCGACCGCTGCGGCCCGGCAAAGCCGGTTCCGCGCCGTCACTGGCGAAGACTTGGGGAGAGTGTTAGATGATCGCCTCCCTGCCCCGGCCCGCCTGGCTGCGCACAGGCACGGTGGTGTATGGGCTGGCGTTTTTCGCCTTCCTGTTCCTGCCGCTGGTGGTGGTCGCAGTGTTTGCCTTCAATGACGCGCCCTACCCGGCACCGCCCTGGCGCGGCTTCACGCTCGACTGGTTTTTTGGCAGCAAGGCCGGGCGCACAGGCCTTTTTGCCGATCGCCCCATGCTCGCCAGCCTCTGGACCAGTGTGGTGGTGGCCGGCTGGGTCACGCTGCTGGCGGTGCTGGTGGGCACGACCAACGCCTTTTTGATTGAACGCAGCCGCTTTCCGGGCAAGCAGGCGCTGTCGATGCTGATGCTGGCGCCGCTGGTCATTCCCGGCGTCATCCTGGGTATTTCCATCCTGGCGTTTGCCAGCCGCCTGGCCCAGTTTGCCGATGACTGGTGGGGGCTGGAGCTGGATTTCCTGCGGCCGGGGCTTCCGCTGGTGGTGCTGGGCCAGTTTTCCTACATCGTGTCAATCGCCACGCTCATCATTTCGGCCCGCCTGAAACGTTTTGACATCACCCTGGAAGAGGCGGCATACAACCTGGGCGCCTCCCGCGTCGCGGTCTTCGCCACCATCACCCTGCCTTACCTGAAACCCGCGCTCATCGGCGCTGCAGCGATCTCGTTTTTGATGTCCTTCGAGAACTTCAACACCACGCTGATGCTGGTCGGCTCGGACGCACCGCTGACCGTCATGATGTACGGACGCATGCGCGAGGGCGCCACGCCGGTGCTCAATGCCGTCAGCCTGTTCCTGATGTTGGCCTCGGCGGCCCTGGCGCTGACCCTGCTGCGCAAGCCCGCCGACAGCCCCGGCGCCTGAAGCAGTCCAGGCCGCCCCAAAATCGGGCTCGAATCGAGCCCAGACTGCGCAGTAACAGGCGCTTTACAAAGCCCCCTACGCCTATACCCAAATCACGTGCACGGATGCACAAATCGTGATACGGTGCAACTGTAAATACGGGGCCTGAAGCAGGTTTTCACGCCCGGTGGTATCAGCCCGGTTTTGACATTGACCTCACAGGTGAACGGATGCGCAGGCCAGCCCTTTACAGCAGTTCAAACCGTCCGGCGCAGGGCGCGGGTGATGCCCAGGCGCAGCCGCCCGAGCAGGCTTCCGGCCCAGACGGCGCCATTCCAGCCCCCGCACCTTCCCGTTTTCCCCGCGCCTCCCGCCTGGCCAAACGGCTTGCCCAAAACCAGCTTTACCTGCTCTGGTCGGTCGTCGGCCTGCTGGCCCTGCTGCTGGCCATCAGCTTTGCCTCCCCGCTGCGGCCCGCGGCCCGCAAGCTGACGCAGGAAGACATCAACGCGGCCGTCCTCAAAACGCTGGAGACCACAGTCCTGCCCTCCCCCGGAACCCGCGCTTACGACACCATCATCCCCTCTGTCGTGCGCATCGTGGGGCTGGGTAAAGACAAGGACGGCAAGGAAGACGGCGAGCGCAGCGTGGGCACCGGCGTGGTCATCGTCGACAAGGGCATCATCCTGACCAACCTGCACGTGGTGCAGGGCGCCACCACCATCAAGGTCACGTTCGCGGACGGCCTCGAATCCACCGCCAGCATCACCGGCGTACAGCCCGAGAACGACCTGGCCGTGCTGCAGGCCCACAAGATTCCCGACGACATGATTGCCGCCACCATGCGCTCCACCGCCGACCTGGCGCCGGGCGACCGTGTCATGGCCGTGGGTTATCCCTTCGGCATCGGGCCCTCGGCCTCAGAGGGCATCATCTCGGGGCTCAAGCGCAACTTCCGCTCGCCCGAAGGCAAGCAGATGATGAGCAACCTGATCCAGTTCGACGCCGCCGCCAATCCCGGCAACTCGGGCGGCCCGCTGGTCACCATGGACGGCGAAGTGGTCGGCATCGTGACCGCCATCTTCAACCCCAACCAGCAGCGCACGTTTGTCGGCATCGGTTTTGCGGTGCCGATTGAAAACGCAGCCTCGGCCGCCGGCATGCCCCCCTTCTGAAGACTTTAAGGACATCGACGCATGGAACAGCACACGCCCGAACATTCCGCCGCCGGCCATGACGCCACCGCGCAGCTGATGGAGCAGATCCTCTATGAAGTCAAACGTGTGGTGGTGGGGCAAGACCGCTTCCTCGAGCGCGTCATGGTCGCCATCCTGGCGCAGGGGCATTTGCTGGTGGAAGGCGTTCCCGGCCTGGCCAAGACGCTGACCATCAAGACGCTGGCCAACACCGTGCAGGGCAATTTCAAGCGCATCCAGTTCACCCCCGACCTGGTGCCGGCTGACCTGGTGGGCACGCGCATCTATAACCAGAAAACCGGCGAGTTCACCACCTCGCTCGGGCCGGTGTTTACCAACCTGCTGCTGGCCGACGAAATCAACCGCGCGCCCGCCAAGGTGCAAAGCGCGCTGCTGGAAGTGATGCAGGAGCGCCAGGTCACGATTGCCGGCATCACCCACAAGGTGCCCGAGCCCTTCCTGGTCATGGCCACGCAAAACCCGATTGAAACCGAAGGCACTTACCCGCTGCCCGAAGCGCAGGTCGACCGTTTCATGATGAAGGTGCTGGTGGACTACCCGACCGACGAAGAAGAATTCGTCATCGTCCAGCGCGTCACCGGCCCGGCCGTGGCCGTCAGCGCCGTGGCCACCACCGAACAGCTGGCCGCACTGCAGGCCGAGTGCCGCCGCATCTATGTGGACCCTTCCCTTGTGCAATACGCCGTACGGCTGGTGTCGGCCACCCGCAACCCGACCAAACACGGCCTGAAAGACTTGCAGCGCTTCATCACCTTCGGCGCCAGCCCGCGCGCCACCATCAACCTGACCGAAGGCGCCCGCGCGCTGGCCATGCTGCGCGGACGCAGCTACGCCCTGCCCGAAGACATGACCGACCTCGTACCCGACGTGCTGCGCCACAGGCTGGTGCTGTCGTACGAAGCGCTGTCTGAAGGTCTGTCGGCCGACGGCCTGGTCGCGAAGATCATGGCCAAAATCCCGCCCCCAGCAAAACCCTTAGAGCATGAAAAACTCGCAGCCTAGTCCAACCCCCACTCCCGTCGCCAGCGCAGAACAACTGCTGCGCCGGCTGGAGTGGACCGTGCTGCGCCGGCTTGACGGCCTGCTGCAGGGTGACTACCGCACCTTGCTGCGCGGCACCGGCATGGACCTGGCCGACCTGCGTGAGTACCAGCACCACGACGACGTGCGCCATATCGACTGGAACGTCACCGCCCGGCTGGAGCAACCCCATGTGCGCGTGTTTACCGAAGACCGCGAAATGAGCGCCTGGTTCCTGCTGGACCTGAGCCCCTCGATGGACTTTGGCTCCAGCGAGCTGCGAAAGCGCAATGTGTCCGCTGAATTTGTCGCCGTGCTGGCCCGCATGCTGACACGCCACGGCAACCGCGTGGGCGCCATGCTTTACGGCTCCGGCGTTGATGCCGTGATTCCCGCGCGCGGCGGCCGCCACCACGTGCTGCATTTGCTGCACACCCTGCAGGCCCGGCCCGAAACCACACTTCTCGGCCCCACACGCCTGCATGAGTTGCTCGAGTCCGCGGCCAGCTTCATACGCCGGCGCTCCACCGTGTTTGTGGTGTCCGACTTCATCAGCGAACCCGGCTGGGAAAAGCCGCTGGGCCAACTCGCCCGCCGGCATGAAGTGGTCGCCGTGCGCCTGCTCGACCCGCTGGAGCTGGACCTGCCCGACCTGGGCCTCATTCCCATCCGCGACGTCGAAACCGGCGAGCAACTGCTGGTCGACACCCACGACGCGGGTTTCCGCAAACGCTTTGCACGCATCGCGGCCCAGCGCGAGGCCGAGCTGCGCCAGTCGCTAGCGCGTGCCGGCGTGGACACGCTGGAGCTTTCCACCGACGACAACCTGGTTGACGCCATCCTGCGGTTTACCGAGCTCCGCAAACGGCGCAGCCGTACATCAGGCGCCAACGCAGCAGGCGGCAAGCTGCCGGCTCACCTGAAACACGCCGCCTGAAGAAGCCGCCAAGGAACATCCATGAACTTCAGCTGGTTGACCTCATTCATGTCAAAACTTCCCCTGCCGACTTTTCTCTGGCCGGAGTTTTTATGGCTGCTGCTGGCCATTCCCCTGCTGGTGGCCGTGTATGTGTGGCTGCTGCGCCGCAAGAAAAAAATCGCGCTGCGCTACGCCAGCCTTTCCATCGTGCGCGAAGCCATGGGCCGCGGCCAGAGCTTTCGCCGGCATGTTCCGCCCCTGCTGTTTTTGCTGTCCATCGCCGCCATGCTGGTGGCGGCATCGCGCCCCTTTGCCGTGATCAGCCTGCCTTCACAACGTGAAACCATCATCCTCGCCATGGACGTCTCAGGCAGCATGCGCGCCACCGACGTCCAGCCCAACCGCCTGGTGGCCGCACAAAACGCCGCCAAGGCTTTTCTGGCCGATTTGCCGCGCAATGTACGCGTCGGCATCGTCGCGTTTGCCGGCACCGCCGCCGTCGTGCAGCAACCCACCCTCAGCCGCGAAGACCTGATCGCAGCGATTGACAAATTCCAGTTGCAGCGCGGCACCGCCATCGGCAACGGCATTGTCGTGTCGCTGGCCGAGCTGTTCCCCGACGCAGGCATCGACATCGCCTCCATGCAGTACGGAAGGGAAAAGCCCCGCGGCACATCGCTTGACCAGGCCCTGAACCCCGACAAGAACGCCAAAAAAGAATTCACCCCAGTCGCCCCCGGCTCCTACACCTCGGCCGCCATCATCCTGCTGACCGACGGCCAGCGCACCACCGGCGTAGATTCCATCGACGCCGCCAAGCTCGCAGCAGACCGTGGCGTTCGCATCTACACCGTCGGTGTGGGTACGGTGGATGGGGAAACGATTGGGTTTGAAGGCTGGTCCATGCGCGTCAAGCTCGACGAGGAAACCCTCAAAGGCATTGCCCGAGCAACACAAGCCGAGTACTTTTACGCAGGTACGGCGGCCGACCTGAAGAAGGTGTATGAAACCCTCAGTTCACGTCTGGCGATTGAGAAAAAAGAAACCGAGGTCTCGGGATTGCTGGCGCTTCTTGCCGCCGTGCTGGCGCTGGTGTCGGCCAGCTTGTCGCTGCTGTGGTTTAACCGGATTCTTTGAGAGAAAGCCCGCGCAAGCAGCGATTACGACGCAAAAGTGATCAGATCAGGTCGCCCCAGCCTTGACGACAAAGGCCCGCAGCCCGGCCATCTTGCCATCCCGAAAGCGCCAGACATCACAGTAGGCATGGCGGACCGCCTTCCCCTCTTCGTCCTTCAAGGTGATCTCCCCAAGCGCCGCGACAAAGTCGTGCTCCGCGATCATGTGATGGACTTCAAACTTCGGTGGCTCCTGGTACGCGGTCATCATCCATTGGCGAACGGCCTCTTTCCCTTTGATCGTCCTGTCGCCCACAAAAACCCATTCCGAATCTTCCGTGCAGAACTTCAGGAATCCTTCAATATCGCCTTCGGCGATAGCCGCGTTGGCCTTCCTCAGAATCTCTTTGTGTTTCTCTGACATCAAAAAATCCCTTCTTTGAGACTTGCCGCAGTTCTACCCGTTCAATGCTTCTGGCATTCCTTCGCGAACGAAGTCAGTGCCTGCGTGAAGGCTTCAGGGACCTCCAGCGGCGCGAATTCGCCGCTGCCGCGCAGCACCTCGCCTTTGATGCGCCTGGCGCCAGCGGTCTTCAAGGCGGGTAGGTAGTCGTCCGGTGAACGTCCGTCGGCGTCGCCGCGGAGGTAGAGCATCGGTGTTTCGATGTTCTTGTGCCTGCTGTTGTGCTGGGCATCGGCCTGCAGGGTGCGGTACCAGTCGAAGCCGGCCTTGAGCGCCTCGGGACGCTCATAGGCGCGCGCAAACGCGGCGCGATGTGCTTCAGTCACGGCCTCCTTGTTGCCCGCCAGGAAGTCCGTGAAAAAATCAAAGTAGGTACGCTGGTGGCCTGAAACCAGGAGCTCCGGCAGCTCCGGCAGCGCTTGAAATGCAAAGTGCCAGATGCGAGGATCCGACAGCACCTTTTCCCAGGGATCTATGCCGGGGATGACGGTATTCATGACCACAGCCCCCGCGATGCGGTGCCCGTGGTCGCGTGCGGCTGCATAGGCGATCATCCCGCCGACATCAAAGCCAGCCACCACCATTGAGCGCGCGCCGGCGCGTTCTGCTGCACTGACGACGATATCTGCCAGGATGGTTTTTTCGGCGGAAGGCGGCGCACCGCGCGAATCGCCAATCGCCGGCAAGTCAAAGACCAGGACAAAATGTTCGGTGGCAAGCGCATCGACCACCGGTGCATAGACTTCCTTGCAGTGAGGCCAGCCGTGCAGTAGCATAATCGCGGGCTTGGCGGAATCACCCGCCGCCAGCAGGCCCAGGCTCAGGCCTTCATGCTCTACGGTGTCGACGCGCATACGGCAATGTACGAATGCACGCGCATGGAGCGCCAACAAGGACACTCACGCGCGTGCGAGTCGTTCTGTGAACGAGGACCGGTTTACCTCTTCGGTTTGCTGACCTCGTGCCCGATCACACCGCCGACTGCGGCGCCGCCTACGGTCCCCAAGGCGCTGCCACCCGTAAGAGCCGCGCCGGCCACACCGCCTACACCGGCGCCGATGGCGGTGTTTTTCTCCTGAGTCGTCATGCCACTACAGCCCGCCAGACCGGCAAGCACTACCGCACAAAGCGCAGTTTGTTTGATTCCAATCATTTCAGTCTCCTTGAGAACGTTAATGAAAGTGAAGAGCAAATGCCGCTTGATCACGCCGCCAGACCCTCTTCACGTGAATGAATCGCACACGGTTACCGGCTGCACGCCGGGGTGGCTTTTCATTGCTGGTGTCTTCATGCTAGGAGGCTGCGGGTTCTGCGGTGTAGGACGAACTCCCGATATCGGTACGTACTACGCCCGGTACCTCCGGAGGAAATTTCGCATGCAAATCCCGCCCGGACCACTTCTCAAACCTGAACAGGAGCGCACACGCAGCGGGACGCAAACGCGCGTCATCCCATCAAGCGTCTCAGCCCCGTCGTGCCGCCTCTATCGCGGCGACGTCAATCTTTTTCATGGTCATCATCGCGTCGAACACGCGCTTGGCCACTTTGGGGTCGGGGTCGGCTATCCCATCAGTGAGCGCGCGCGGGGTGATCTGCCATGACAGGCCCCACTTGTCCTTGCACCAGCCGCATTCGCTTTCCTGCCCCCCATTGCTGACGATCGCGTTCCACAAGCGGTCGGTTTCAGCCTGGTCATCGGTGGCAATCTGAAAAGAGAATGACTCGTTATGCTTGAAGAGCGGGCCACCGTTCAGCCCGATGCAGGGAATGCCGGCGACGGTGAAC
This sequence comes from Polaromonas sp. P3_B4, assembly GCF_056402835.1. Taxonomy (NCBI): domain Bacteria; kingdom Pseudomonadati; phylum Pseudomonadota; class Betaproteobacteria; order Burkholderiales; family Comamonadaceae; genus Polaromonas; species Polaromonas sp. P3_B4. The sequence goes on along the minus strand of NZ_JBFUGQ010000001.1, from coordinate 78,612 downwards.
TCGACCGTGAGCACGTCCCCCTGCTTGCCGTCGGGGTAGTCACCCGGCGCATAAAAAAGTTTGCCCACAGTGCTGTCGGGAAAGGTTTTGGCATAGAAGTTTGCGGCCTCAACGGCGCCACCGTCGTACCACAGGCAGATCGTGTTCTTGCTGGTCTTTTTGCTGGCCATGTCGTGTCTCCTGAAAGGTTGGGTATTCGGCACCCGGCGCCCGCCACGGTGCAAAGAACCCCCATGGTATCCATCCTGCATACCTGATTTGTCGGATGGGACTGATGCCCATGTAGGGATACTCCGATGCCCCAATGACAGCTGTGTGTTTGCCTATGCTCGTTCATATTGAGGAGGTGGTTGACAGACTAGCCGCCTAGAATCAGTTTGCAGGCTCAGGCCCTTCCTTTCTTCTCAAACTGAAACACAAAGAATTCTTCATGCGTTACGCCGTCATCCTGTCAACATTGCTTCTGTGCTCCGCCTGCAGCGAAACATCGTCGCCACCCGCCGCCGTCATCTCGCCCACAGTGCCCGCCACCACACCCGCCGCTACTACTGTCAATGCCACTGCACTCGTATTACCCGACGCCAAAGAGGCTACGCAAGCATTCCTTCTGATGATGGAGATGCAAGAGTACAAAACCGCCGAACTCAAGCTCGGCACCTGCATCCCGGCTGTTGATGCCAAGTACCCAGGCCAGATTGCTTGCACGGTGGCATTGAAGATCGGAGCTGGAAGTTCTGAAACCCAGGCAGACTTTTACCGTCGCGGTAATAAATGGGTGGCCCAGCCGAGCAGTTCGCAGGATAAGTTGCCGTTTCCGGATCCCAAGCTTTGATAGTTGTGCGAGCTTAGCGCGCCTCCAGTTGCCGCTCATGCCAAATGTCAGGTATCCCAAATCACAACCGAGGTAATTCATGAGTACGAGAAACACAATCGTTGCCCTTCTTCTTGGCGCTGTTGCTGCCGGTGCAGCCTTCGCACAAGTTGCTGTTACCCCGGCGCTGGATCATTCCACCCTTCTGCAAAGCGCAGATCCAAAACTTTCGAAAAACAAGCGCCTGGTCTATGACTTCTGGCGCGAAGTCTTCGAAGCCGGCCAGCTAGAGCTCGCAGAGAAATATCTGGCTGAAAATTACATCCAGCACAATCCGAATGTTCCCACTGGCCGCGCAGCGTTTGTCGAATTCTTCGGGAAGTTCAAGAAACCGAAGCCGATAGAAGTCAAGGTCGCAGCTCCACTCGTAGCCATTACGGCTGAAGGAAACCTGGTCATCCTTAGTTTTGTGCGCGAGCAGACGGATCCCAAAGATCCGTCAAAGAAGTACACGACGACGTGGTTTGACATGTTCCGCATTGAGGCCGGAAAGATTGCTGAGCATTGGGATCCGGCTGTAAAGCCGTAGGCCTTGTCGCAGCAACCTAACCGACCCATCAAACGGATGCCAGGCCAGCTACGCCGTCTTGGTCGCTGTTCGGATGTGAGCATCCAACCCAAACATCGGATCTCAGCTCAATGAATTCGAGACTCATCGCGGCATTGCTCGGAGTTTTTCTCCTCTGCGTTGCCTTGCTAAGCTTCGCCAGGCCAACTCTCTGCGCAACCGGTTGCGGCAATCTGCTGGAGCCGCTATTTCAAGCAGCCTACTATTTTCTTGGCCCTTGGGGTATACGCGGACTCCTGCTTGCACTCGCCGGTTTGATGTTCTGGGTCGCGATTCGAGGCAGAGAGTAGCGGTCGTGTATTACGGGCCGCCACCGCAGGCACAAACTGCCTATTGCACGTGGCATTCCCGCCGCAGCAACGCCAGCGCGTCGTGGAGCGCATGAACGGCATCGCTTTGTAGCGTGGCCTGCGCCTCTTCCACAAAGTCATCCCACAAGCTGGCGTATGCGTCCTGGTGCTGCACCGGCGCGTGGTCCACGATGTACTGGTGGGCCAGCGCGGGATCGAAACCGGATTTTTGAATCTTGCGCAGCAGGGTTGCGGCGCTTTTCTCGGTCAGCAGGGTCTTGGGCGCAGAGCCGGCGGCCACGCACAGGAACAGGGTCAACAGCGAACCATCGTCTGCATTGCTGCCGGTCACCTTGCTCCACACGGCGGATGCCTGACGGTCGTGGTGGTCGACCTCGTTCAGGCCGTCTTCCACCCAGAAATACCGGCCCATGAAGGCCGGGCTGCGGTCAAACAGCTGACGCGTCGGCAAGGCCGGATCGAGTATTTTTGGCGCGTCGGCCATCACGGACTGCCGCACCGCCTCGACCACATCCCGCAGGTGGGCAGGCAGCTTTTTCGGGATGGCGAGCGGCAGCGCAGCCGGAGCAGCTCCGTGTTTTTTGCGCAAGGCGGCGATCATTTTCTCGAATGCGACCCAGTCGGGCATCTCGGTGCGGCCCGCCGCCAGCACCAGCAAGGCGGTGCGAATCACCGCTTCGGCATCCTTGCCCGCTTCTTCCAGTTCGGCGGCGTCCATGCCCAGCTCGCCGGCAAGCCAGACAGCCGCATCCACCACCTGCGCCACGTGGCTACGCCTGGCAAGTTCGGCCTGGTAGTCGGCCAGGTTGCGCAGCGACCATTTGGCCAGCAGCGGAATGTGCTCGTCGGTGAAGCCGCCGCGTTCATTCATGCCGAAGTGGCTGTTTTGCGGCATGGCGATCAAGGCCTTGAGCATGTCCGAGCCGCCCTTGGAGCGAGACAGCAACGAGAAATCGCGCAGCGATTCAGCCGCCTGGTGGAGGTCACCCTCACAGGAATGTTCAAGGTACAGGCTAACCAGGTTCACCATGCGGTCGCGGGCTTTTTCAAGATCGGGGCGCAAAAACTCATTGCCAAAATAACGCGCGATCTGCACCATGCCCTTGGGGCCTTCGACCCGCATGGCTTCGATTTTTTCAGCACCGATGATGCCGTGCTGCACGCCGTGCTGCAGCGCCTTCTCGAAAAAAGGGCGCGCATCGTAGAGCGAGAGGGTGGAAGGCGACGACATGGTACGGGGCTTGTCTGGATAGTCTGGGGTGATCTGGCTGGTTTGGGTAAGGAGATGACTGCGAAGGCTCAGATCGCCGATTCCTCGTCGGACTCGCGCGCCGTCGGTGTGGCCTTGCCGCGATCGGTGTCGCCGGTCTCGACCTTGCCGTCGTCCTGCACATCGTCCTCGTTCTCGTCTTCCTCATCGCCTTCGGAAGTTATCGCCTTGTGCGCACTGCCCTTGGCGCGCAGCACCATCAGCATTTCAATGAACAGGTCCGGCAGTTCGTAACGCAGCAGCCAGGCGAGCTGCATCCAGTCCTGGTCGGCGATCTCATCCAGCTGGATGCGCGGCCTTTCGTAGGCCGAGGCCAGCAGGGCGGACTGGGACAACATCTTGCCGTACTCGTCGGCCAGCTCAAAGCCGCCGCTGCGCGCAAAGCCCTCGACACGGCTCCACTGGTCTGAAAAATAATCGGCGAGGGCGTCGCTGCCACCGTCCAGGTCGCCGATCGCGGTGAGGAATTCCAACGGGTCGGCATCCTCCCGGAAGATCACCGCATTGACCATGCCGCGCAGGTGTGTGCGGGTCAAGTCCTTGTAGAGCTTTTCAATCACCACGGCGCGGGCAAACTGCGCGGGCGTGACCAGCAGGCTGACCACCGACTCCCGGGAGTTGTCGTACTCGCGAATGACAGCCAGGACGTCCTTGGGCGGCAACTGTTCCAGCACCACCATCAGCGCTGCATCACCTTCGGCGTCCGCCAGCCCGACCAGCGCAGCCTCGGCGCCGACGATGTCGCCGGCTGCAATCAGGCTTTGGGTTTTTTCGATCAGGGCGAGATGATTCGTCATCAGTGTTTTACCTTCCAGTTCATGCTTGCTTGCATCAGTCTTTGGCGTCAAAGCCCTGCTGGACCAGCCAGTCGGAACCTGCCTCGTGGCGTGCCCGGGCATCGGCGCTTTGCTCACGATCGTCATCGCCCTCAAACATCACCAGGGCGCCGTCACCGTTCTCATCACTGTCTTCGTCGTCGTCGCCGTCACCATCTGCTTCGGCGTTCACCATCGACGCGGCCACCGGCAGACCCGCCATGTATTCCAGCCCCGCCGTCAGCGTCAGGAATTTCTCCCCGCCGGGCGCCTGCAAGACGATGTGTGCCAGGTCCTGAGCCCAGGGCGCCAGCACAAAGCCATCCGCCAGGCTACCCCAGGCCGGAAAGCAATCGGCATCAACATCGTGGCTGAGCAGGTGTTCCATCACGGTTTTTCCCGTGAAATCAAAACCCTGGTGAAACACCACCGCCACCATCTCTGGGCTGGTGTCCATCATCTGCACCAGAAAGGCCATCTCCTGGCGTTTGCCGGCCAGACGCTGGTGCAACACGTCGCGCCCCTCGGAGTCGAATCGCAGGTCATCCATCTCGGACTGGTAGGCCGAACGCAGGTCGAGGAAATAAGGGGAGACGCTCATGCCGCCGGGTTTTTCATGGGGTGTTCTTCTTTCGGTCAGCAAGGGTCACAGTAGCGGGTTGAGATAGTCGGCCCAGATGGCACGCGCCGTGTCTATCGGGCTGTCGAGCAGGTTGCGGCGGCGGTTGTCGTCATAGACCTGGCGCTTGTCCGCATCCGACAGCACCTCATAGGCCTGCTGCATCGCCCTGAAACGCTCAGGCGCCTCGGGGCTGGCATTTTTGTCGGGATGCCAGAAGGATGCTTTCTGGCGAAAGGCTTTTTTGACATCGGCCAGCGTTGCTGCGCTGTCCAGCCCGAGGGCGGTGTAGTGATCAATCATGCGAAAGTGGCTGTGTCCTGGACCGCAGGCAGGGAGCTGCACGGCATGTTGAAAGGCTCACGTACTGAGGAGATTCGCCTGCGCGCGTGGCGGAGGGATCACGGATTATGCCCGTCTGGTGCGGTGCAGGCTGGCGGCCGGTAAATGACCTTGTCTCGTACTTGCCGCCCGCAGTTCGCCACAGGTACAGCTGCGCTCGTCAATATTGAGGAGGCGGTAACCACACTGCCCGCCTAGAATCGGTTTGCGATGTTTGGTATTCTTTTTATCGACCTGAACGAAACTCACAATGGGCAATAAGTCTTTTAATAACAAGCACTTGGCTGGTTTTTTGACGGCCAGGTTATACCGCAGGCGCGATGTTATACCGCAGATCTTGCGGTATACATTACGTTAGACCTCACTAGACCCGCATCACAGAGAGACACGCATCCATGGCAGCCGACCTGTACGAAGCAATCGAACGAGTGATAGACGAACAGACCTTGCTGGAGTTCATCGCGCTTCTCGCCGCTGACTGGGACGAGGAGCGAGAGATTGAACAGGAGCGGCCTTCGGCTCCGTACGGGGCTGGTGCGCTCGGATGGGAGAACGGCAGTATCGGAGCATTCCTGGATGCCGGTTATCGTTGGGGCATCGCTTCAATCGACGGGCTGAAGTTCTACAAGAAGCCGGAGAACCCGTGGCAGCGGATTGCCCAAGTACTTCACGCGGGAAAATTCTATGAGTAGCCGCGGCTGGACGGTGAGGTCTAACAGGTCGTTCGACACGGACACGCAGCGGCATTGCGCCGCGAGCCGTGCGCTGGAGCATACGTCTCGCGGCGCAATGCCGCTGCGTGCCGGTCAACTCCGACGTTAAACCGCACAGTCCATGGCAGAAGCAACGTCAATGCTTATCAACTGCGGCCCACACGGGGAGCGCGTAGCGACCGTCGTTTGTCAGCACCTGTTGGATGCCGCGAAGCTGTCACCTGCTGGGTTCGTTGAGAACTCGTCCGATCCTGCGGATCTCCAAGCCTGGTGTCATGCGTGTGAAGAGAAATTCCTGGCTGAAGGCGAGATGACCGAGGTCTTCAAGGAATTCAATGGAATGACAATTGTCTGCATCGAGTGTTATGCGGGAATCAAATCTCGGCACACCATTCCGGCAGAGCAATAGAAATGGGTGAAGCGGTGCGGTTTAACATGCCAATCGACACGGACCAACAACAGCAGAAGGCGGCTTCGCCGCGCGTTGTTGTCGTCCGGTCATCTTCACGTTAGACCGCTAGGAAACATCGTGGCCTGCCTAGGTGTCCTCGCGGTTTTTTTTGTCGTGGGATGGGCTCTTATTGGCGCGATCTACTGGCTCGTACGTGACGACGGCGATCTGTGCGAAGACCTTCAGTGGACTAGCATTTGGTCTGCGATGACAAGCAACTACTACCGTGCCCTAGGATTTCTCCACTTCGGGCACCTAAGATATGGACACGCGGCGGTGAGCGTCCTGTGCCTAGTGCTAGTTGTCTGGGAAGCTGTGTTCCTTTGGTGGATTCTTAGGCATACCCCTTGTGAAACCTAGCTACCATCTGGCAATGTTTGGAGTTGAAGCAGCGCCCGCGCGGTCTAACAGGTCGTTCGACACGGACGCCCAGGCGCTTCCGTGCGCTTCCCGGTCGCCGGTCAACTCCAACGTTAAACGGCCACATTTCCTGATGCGAATCATCATTGACAGCTTGGACCCTAACGACGAAAAGCGGATCGGCTTTACGCCTATGCCGAGTTACGCCGTTTCTTTCAGCGGTTGGTTGATCTCCGGCACCGCGCGTTTTGTTCCAGCGTCAGAAGCCCCGATGCTTTGTGTCGGCGAAGTTTTTGACGTTGAAGTCAGCCAAGAGAGGATTTCCGAGTTTGAAGTCCTTCAGAATAGAGCCACCTTGGAGCCGTTGGCCATGAGGCCTGAGGCAAACGGGTTCATAGTTCATGGGGTTGTGTCGTCCGTTCAACCAGTTAACGAACCTCCGGGTCAGCAGTGCATCGTTGTTGTTGCCGGTGAAGCGCAATTCTTTCTCAGTAGGACAGAGATTGGCGATATCGACCTTTCGGTCGGAAACGCTGTGCGGTTCATCGCGCATGATGTGTCCCTCTGGGACGAAGCCATATGACGACGCTGGCGACTAACCCGTTTAACAGGTCGGTCCACGCGGACACACAGCCGCAGGTTGCCGCTGCGCGGCAGTTGCTGCGCGCCGGTCACCTCCAACGTTAGACCGCCACAGTTTGCAATGCAAAACACTATAAAGATCGCTATTGCCTCGGCTATCTTGTTGCTTCTCGGTTCCGGGTTCTTGTTCCTGGGGGGTGGCGCACTCATGCGGGGGGTTTTTTACATTAGCAAGTACCGAATTACGATCATTCACCAGGACCAATCGCCGTTATTCTTCTACGCTTACGTAGCTCACATGCTGTTTTTTGGTGGGCTTCTCCTGGCTGCCGGATTTGCTGTCTGGTTCAGCCGCGGCGAAACTAGAAGAGAGGCTATTTCTTTTGTGGACTCAGCTATCTTGAGTCACCCGAGTCCGCGCTGGTCGCTGATGGCTTTAATGATTGCCGTAGCCGCTGTTTTGATCGGCATAGCACTATTTGTTTTATGAGTTTCTACTTCGATCCGTTTCTCGGCTGCCTGTCTAACATCGCAGCCAAGTGGACGCGTAGCGGCTCCGCTTACGTCCAGCGTTAGCCGAAAAATGAAGCAGTTGACCATATTTCTTGTGGGCGTTCTCATGTCTGGTTGCAGTTACTCATTCAGCGCAGATGAGAAAGAGGCTAGAAAGCAGTTGCTGGAGCTTGCACCGCTTGGCTCTGACGCAAGGGATGCACTTCCGAAGCTTCAGGCCATGGGTTTTAAGTGCTTTTGGTCAAAGCAGGCCAGTTTTGCGGGAATCGAAGGTAAGAACGACTATCTGTACTGTGATAACCGCCAGATGGTCGGCCCACTCATACATAGACGTTGGCAGCTTGCTCTGGTTCATAGTGCCTACGTTGTCTCCGACGCGAGGTTCGGGATTGCACTTACAGGGCCATGAGTCAGCGCCTAACATTGCATCCAACCCGGACGCACAAGTGCGCCGGTTAATTTAAACGTTAGGCCTCCCAGAATGCGTCATTGGCTTTTCTTGTTCGTTCTTGCGTGGGCAGGGTTGGCCGGCGCTGCTGGCGAGCCTCAGCCAGTGGTACAGCACGGCCTCGCAAAGATCGGCCAAGAAATAGCCACCGAGCATTGCGGCGCGAAAGCGAAGGTGAGTCGGCAAGCGGTGAAAAATCGCTTTGACGAACCAGTTCTTGATCAACGCGAAACTATCCGATGCAAGAACTTGGTTGTGGTCGTTTACCAGGCTTCGATCCAGAGTCCGCCTCTTGAAATTCTCGAGTGGCTTACTGTCCGTGGGGCGCACACCAAGTTGCCAAAGCCCATTACTCCTGGGGCCACTCGCTCTGAGGTATTGGCCTTTGCAGGAAAACCAATGCAATCCGATCGAACTTCTCTCGTCTATCTCCTCAACGATGAAGGTCCCGATCAGCACACTGCAACGTTCAGGTTTTCCGGGTCGAAACTGGTGTCGATTACCTGGTGGTGGAGCGAGCAGTGAGGCCTAACCTTTCAATCGAAAGGACGACAGCCGGCGCGCCGGCTGTCTCCTCTCATTTCCGACGTTGGGCATCGTGATGCAAGCACTCCTGGTCTTGGCTGCCCTTTTGTTTGCCATTGGAACTGCGATCTACTTTGGCATCCGTTATGTGTCGGGCAAGTGTGGTGTTGCCAAGGCATCGGAGTTTCTCCTTTGGGCTTCGTGCGCGACGTCACTCTGTTTCATACCATGGGCAGACCTGATAGATGCCGTTGCGCTAGTTGTTTATGTCTGTGCCGCTGCAAGCATCAGATTGCTTGTGTTGAAAAGACCATTGCGTGAGCCAGAAATAGTTTTTCATATGGCAATGCTTTATCTATCGCTATCTCGCCTCGACAAGGTTACCGGCTACGGGCATCCGAACGGATACTTAGTGCTGGCCCAATACCTTTTTTTAATCACGATCGTATCCAGTTGCATTTACCAAATCTTCAAATCGGATAAGGCCTTCGCTATAGGAGGATTGCTTCTTCTCGTATTCCCGGTTTCTCATTTTCCACTTGAGCTCACACGAAACCTTGTCGCCAGAACGATGGCTCCAGATGTGGCAAACCTTTACGTTACGAAGTTATATGCGGGTGAGATATATGGTCTTCGATTCGATAAAAGCTATTGGGTTGACCGCTATTCTTCGAGCGAAGGAAAATTTCAGAAAAAGGACTCCGCGCTATTGAATGATGGCGGCGGAACAATGGACGCACAAATACCTATCATTGCATCCTGGGAGTTAGATATCGTCAAAATGCTTTTTGATGAACAGCGTGCTGGAAAATAAGCACCCATTACTTCACCGATGCCCGACCCATCATTTCACCGGACCAGCGCAAAAAGCCGCGCAGGCCAGTGAATTCAAACGTTACCTCACGTTGAGACCGATATAGAACACGCCCCTCGACAAGCACGTCACTTATCGACGCAGCAAATCAGCCCCACTCCGACAACCGCCCCGACACCAACCTGAACCGCCGCCCGCAACGCGAGGCCAGCGTTTCATCGTGCGTGACCAGCACAAATGCAGTGCCGAAGTCGCGGGCGAGTTGCAGCATCAGTTCAAACACACCGTCGGCGGTTGAACGATCCAGGTTACCGGTCGGCTCGTCGGCCAGCACGCAAGCAGGCTGCGTGACCAGCGCACGCGCAATCGCCACACGCTGGCGCTCACCGCCTGAAAGCTCTGCGGGGCGGTGATGAATGCGGTCTTTGAGGCCCACGGCCGCTAGCATCGCTGTCGCGACGCGTGCGCATTCCGCGGGAGATTCGCGTCGAATCCACAGCGGCATCGCAACGTTATCGAGCGCGCTGAATTCGGGCAGCAAGTGGTGGAACTGGTAGACAAAACCCAGATGCTTGTTGCGCAGGTCGCCTTGCTGCTGGGGCGAGAGGGCCGAGAGCGTCTGGGCCTTCAATTCGACCTGGCCGCTGGTGGGAGCGTCGAGGCCGCCCATCAGGTGCAGCAGTGTGCTTTTGCCGGAGCCTGAGGCGCCGACGATGGCTAACGTTTCGCCGGCGTGCACTTGCAGATCAACGCCGTGCAGCACCGTTAAATCGATCAGGCCTTCGTGGAAGCGTTTGGTAAGGCCGCTGGCTTTCAGCACGATCTCCTCATTCAAGCCGGGGCCGCGGGACTGGCTTTGCCAGACCGCAGGCGCAGCGGCCCCCTCGGGGGGCAGCGTAGTACGCGAAGCGACAAGCGTGGGGGTCATTTTTTCACTCATAACGCAGTGCCTCCGCGGGGTTGACGCGGCTGGCACGCCAGCTGGGGTAGATGGTGGCCAGGAAAGACAGCACCAGGGAGATGACGACGATCGGCATGATGTCGGCGTATTGCGGTTCACTCGGCATGCGGCTGATGAGGTAGATGTCTTTGGGCAAAAAGCTGGCGTTGAGCGCGCGCTCAATCGCCGGCACGATGACGTCGATGTTGAAGGCGATGCCCAGGCCCAGCAGCAGGCCCGATAGCGTGCCGATGACACCGACGAGTGCACCCTGCACCATAAAGATTTTCATGATGCTTTTGGGGCTGGAGCCCAGCGTGCGCAAGATGGCGATGTCGGCGCGCTTGTCGGTCACCGTCATCACCAGCGTACTGACGAGGTTGAAGGCCGCGACCGCCACGATGAGTGTGAGGATGATGAACATCATGCGTTTTTCAAGTTGCACGGCGGCAAACCAGGTCTTGTTCTGGCGCGTCCAGTCGCGAATCAGCAAATCGCCGCTCAGGCTTCGTGAAAGCTCAAACGCCACTTCACGCGCCTGGTGCAAGTCTTTGAGCTTGATGCGGATGCCGGTGGGGCCTTCGAGGCGGAAAATCCGCGCGGCGTCGTCCTGGTGCATCATGACCAGGGCCGAGTCGTACTCAAAATGGCCGGAGTCAAAGGTGCCGACCACCGTCATTTGCTTTAGGCGCGGCACCACGCCTGCCGGGGTGACCTGGCCGCTGGGCGCGATCAGCGTGACGCTGTCGCCCTCACGCACGCCCATGGCGCGGGCCAGCTCGCCGCCCAGCACCACGCCGAATGCGCCGGGCACCAGCTTGGCCAGCGTGGGGCCGGACGTTACGGCGAGGTCGGTGACCTGGCCTTCGAGCGCCGGATCAATGCCGCGCACGACGGTGCCCTTCATGTCTTCACCGCGCGCCAGCAGGGCTTGCGCCGCGATGAAGGTGGCGGCGCCGGTCACTTGCGGGTTGGCCTTGATTTCAGCAAGTGTTTTTTGCGGGTTTGGCAGGGCAGCGCCGTTGGGGGCGAACACCTCGATGTGGGAGATCACGCCCAGCATGCGGTCGCGCACTTCCTTCTGGAAGCCGTTCATCACGCTGAGCACGATGATGAGCGCGGCCACACCAAGCGCAATGCCCAGCATGGACACGCCTGAAATAAAAGAGATAAAGCCGTTGCGCCGGGTGGCGCGGCCGGCGCGGGTGTAGCGCCAGCCCACTATCAGCTCATAAGGAATTTGCATACTCAACCTGGTAGTCGTTGCGGGCCACTGGTGGCCAACTCGAACGGATTCTTATAGGGTGCGATTTGAGCGCCCAAATTTGAACGCCAATTGTGGCATCCCGGACAATAGCCCCATGTCAGCCAATTCCCCCACTCCTTTTGCAGGGCCGCACCTGCTGCTTCCCTTTGCGGCCTGCAGTGCACAGGCCTGGCTGCCCACGATGAAAGCGCTGCCGGCCGACAGCACGCGCAACCTCAAGCAGCTGCTCAAGGGCATGAAGTCAGTACACACTGATACGGCAGATGCACACACGCTGTCGCCGCCGCACGAGCGAGCCTTGGGCCTGGCGCTGGGGATTGCCGCCGCGGATACGCCTGACGGGCTGATTCCGTGGGCCGCGCAGGATGCGGCGCAGCATCTGCAAGCCGGCACCGACAAGGCCTGCGCCTGGGTAACCCCCTGCCACTGGGCCATGGGCCGCGAACATGCCACGTTGACGGACCCTGCTGCGCTGGGCCTGACCGAAGCCGAATCCCGCACCTTGCTGGCGGCCATGCAGCCTTACTTTGAAACCGACGGCATCACGATGCACTATGTGCCCGCACTGGGGCCCGAGCGCTGGCTGGCCGAGGGCGAGCTGTTTCGCACCCTGCCCACCGCGTCACTCGACCGGGTCATGGGCCGCAACGTAGACCCGTGGCTGCCCAGCGCACACAGTCCGCGCGGCGCGGAACGCAGCGCCGGGCCGCCCCAAGCAAGTTCAGCCCCCGAGGGGCTGGAGCCCGCGGCTCCAAGCCTGCCTGCGCAGGCTTGGACGGGCGACAGAGGCGAAGCGTCTCGCGAGCCGCGGCCTGCAAGGCCTCGCGCACTACACGAAGTGAGAAGCGTGGGGGCCATATCCCGCAAGATGAAGCTGCTGCAAAACGAAATGCAGATGCTGCTCTACACGCATGCGCTGAACGATGAACGCGCCGAGCGCCGCCAGCTACCGGTCAATTCTTTCTGGCTGAGCGGCAGCGGGGCCCTGCCCGCCGGGTATGAACCTGCCAGCCAGGCGCCGACCGTGCCGCGCAGCCTGGCGCAAGCCGTTTTTGCTGATGACTGGCAGGCCTATGCCCAAGCCTGGGCCGCACTGGATGCCGGCGAGATGGCGCAGCTGCTGGCCCGCCAACGCGCAGGCGAGGCCGTGCGGCTGACGCTGTGTGGCGAGCGCGGCTGGCAGACGTTTGAAACGCACCAGGCCGGCCTGTTGGCCAAAATTTCGAACCTTTTGATGCCGCAGCCCTTATGGTACTTGCGCGACCAGCTATAAAAAAGATAGTAAACACACATGAAAATACAGGTACGCGACGTGCCCCCGCGCAGCGTCTGGGCGCTGCAGCAGGCCGGCATTCACCCGCTGCTGGCGCAGCTGTACGCCGCGCGCGGCGTGAATGCGGCAGACGAGCTGGACGACGGCCTGGCCCGGCTGTTGCCGCCCGCGTCGCTGCACGGCGCCGCTGAGGCCGCGCGGCTGCTGGCCGACGCGATGGCGGCAGGCAAAAAGATCTGCGTGGTGGCTGACTACGACTGTGATGGCGCCACCGCCTGCGCCGTGGCGCTGCGGGGCCTGAAGCTGCTGGGTGCGCAGCACGTCAGCTACCTGGTGCCCGACCGCGTGACCGACGGCTACGGCCTCACGCCGCCCATTGCAGAGCGGGTGAAGGCCGGTGGCGCCGATGTGCTCGTGACGGTAGACAACGGCATCGCCAGCATCGACGGCGTGGCGCGTGCCCGCGCCCTGGGCATGCAGGTGCTGGTGACTGACCACCACCTGCCCGCGCTGAAAGACGGTGAAGTGGTGCTGCCCGAGGCCGACGTGATCGTCAACCCGAACCAGCCAGGCTGCACGTTTGAAAGCAAGTCGATTGCGGGCGTGGGCGTGATGTTTTATGTGCTGCTGGCGCTGCGGGCCGAGTTGCGCGAACGTGGTGCCTTTAATGCAGCCACACAACCCAAGCTTGATACGCTGCTGCCCCTGGTGGCGCTCGGCACCGTAGCCGACGTGGTAAAACTGGACGCCAACAACCGCCGGCTGGTGGCGCAGGGCCTCAAGCGCATACGCACGGGCCATCTGCCTGCAGGCCTGGCCAGCTTGTTCAAGGCGGCGGGCCGGCAGGCGCCGGTCGCCACCACCTTTGACTTTGCGTTTGCGCTGGGCCCGCGCATCAATGCGGCAGGCCGGCTCAGCGACATGACGCTGGGCATTGAATGCCTGCTGACCGACGACCCGGCGCGCGGCGACGAGCTGGCGCAAATGCTGGACGGCATCAACCGCGAACGCCGCGACATTGAGGCCGGCATGCGCGAGCAGGCGCAACTGGCGGCCGACGCGATGATTGATGAAGACGAGGAGCCGCCGCCGGCGATTGCCATCTTCGACCCTGAGTTCCATGAAGGCGTGGTCGGTATCGTGGCCTCACGCGTCAAGGACAAGCTGCACCGCCCGACGTTCGTGTTTGCCGCCAGCCAGGCCGACGGCAAAGAGCACGAGCTCAAGGGCTCGGGCCGCTCGATTCCCGGCTTTCACCTGCGCGACGCGCTCGATTTGGTGGCCAAGCGCCACCCCGGCGTGCTGCTGCGCTTTGGCGGCCACGCCATGGCGGCCGGCTGCACCATTGCCGAAGAGCACTTTGAAGTGTTTGAAAGCGCGTTGCAGCAGGTGGCGCACGAATGGCTGGACGCCGCCACGCTGACGCGCCGCATGGACACCGACGGCCCGCTGCCGGCCGAATACCGCCGCACCGACGTGGTCGACACGCTGCACAAGGAGGTCTGGGGCCAGGGGTTTGCAGCCCCCACCTTCAGCGAAGTGGTGGAAGTCGTGTCGCAGCGGCTGGTGGGTGAGAAACACTTGGCGCTCAAGCTCAAGCACCAGGGCCAGCCGGTCGACGGCATCTGGTTTGGCCACACCGAATCGCTGCCCGCGCGGGTGAAGCTGGCCTTCCGGCTGGATGCGGACGAATGGCAGGGCGTGAAGCGGGTGCGGTTTCTGGTGGAAGCGGCTGAGCTCTGACGGCCCGCTACCTCAAAGCCCTGGGTTTCTTAAGCGAATCGGGGTTTTGGCCAATAAGGGTGTGCGCAAGCAGCTCCTGAATTGATAGCAAACAGGGATACTTCAAGGGTTTCATCTGTTTACCCAAAAAGGCATAAGCCCTTACTCCAATTGAGAGTAATTCTCATTTAAGATGGGTTTTGCCCTTTTATCGGCTGATGCTTCGTTTGCCTCTTCGATTGCATATCGTTCGTTTGTTGACGAGGGCGCCTTCATCTTATGGAGCTCCGACATGCAAGGACCCTGTACCTCTCTGCCCGGCCTTGACCGTGAACACCGCGCCCTGCTCGCCCAGTACGGCGAGATCCAGAAGCGCTGCAGCACGGTGATTGCCGTGCAGGCCGCGGAAATCTCGCGCCTGCAATCCCAGGCGGTGCGCCTGCGTGCGGCGGCGATGGTGCGGGAGACGGCGCTGGCCTGGGAGCGTGAAGACCGGCAGGCCGTGGAGGCGGCCATCCCCGGCCTGCCCAAACGGCTGACGCTGGCGCGCCGGGTGGAGTGGTTGATGGGCCGTGTCCATGATTTGCAGGGTTTGGTGCGGGAACGCCTGGGCCGGCAAAAGAACACGGCGGCCCCGGCCACGCTGGCGGCGGCTTTATCAGCTTCGCAAGCCACAGCCGCCCTGCATGAAAAGTCGGTGCTGTGCGTGGGCGAGCAAGGCGCCGGCACCACCGCAGCCCGGCGTGTTGTTGAAATGGCTGGCGGGCACTTTTTGCACCATGCGGGTGACGACCTGCAGGACGCAGCCGCACTGGAGGCCAGCCTGGTCGCCGCCGACCTGGTGATCTGCCAGACCGGCTGCGTGAGCCACGACGCCTACTGGCGCGTGCAGGACCACTGCCGGCGCACCGGCAAGCAGTGTGTGCTGGTGGGCCAGCCGCAGGCCATGCAGTTTGTGCGCAGCCGGCAGGCGCCTGGCCTGCCAATCACTCCAGAAACCCAGAATATCAAGTCAAAAACGGCTCCAGCCTTTTAAGAGCTTGCGCGAGCAGCTATTGATTTAATAGCACCTCAGCAAGTTCTGCCGATGTCACTGCAACGCAAACTCACCGCCACGCGCAATCGCACGCTGGTAGGCGGGCCTGGCGTGGATGCGTGCCAGGAAATCCATCAGCCTGGGCCGGCTCTCGTTAAGCCCGCCGCGCGCGGCAGCCGCCTCCAGCGGAAAGCTCATCTGGATGTCTGCGCCGCTGAACTCGGCGCCGGAAAACCAGTCGCTTTGGCCCAACGACATTTCCAGGTAATCCAGGTGCTGCCGCAGTTGCGGCTCGATAAACGTCTTCTTGACTTTGCCGGCAATGGCGCGGGCTATCGGCTTGGCGAAGAACGGCATGGGAAAGTTTTCCACCTTGTCGAACACCAGCTTGAGGAGCAGCGGCGGCATGGCCGAGCCTTCGGCGTAATGCAGCCAGTAGGTGTAGCGCAGGTGCGCAGGCGTGCCGGCCTCGGGCGCCAGGCGGCCGGCGCCGTAGCGCGCCACCAGGTATTCAATGATGGCACCCGACTCGGCCAGCGTGAACTCACCATCGGTGATCACCGGCGATTTTCCCAGCGGGTGCACCGCGCGCAGTGAAGGCGGCGCCAGCATGGTTTTGGGGTCGCGCTGGTAGCGCTGGATTTCATAGGGCAGGCCCATCTCTTCCATCAGCCAGAGGATGCGTTGCGAGCGGGAATTGTTGAGGTGATGCAGGGTGATCAAGTGCGGCTCCATAAGACGGAAGCGCTGATGGTAGGCCATGGATTGCTGGCTTCAAGCTCCGGCGGCGACAGGAAGAAAACCTGAAAAGGGCAGGTGGCACCCCAGGGTGGGCACACCCAAACCTGACAGCGGAAGTTTCAGGAACTTCTGGTTACAGCATGCACCAGCATGGCAGGCAGGCACGGCTTCCTCGGCACCAGAAGCATGCATTTTGTACACAATCTTGAGATAAATCGCGTACAAAGCTGGCACAAGCCTTGCACAGAAGCTTGGCATGAACGCTCTTGCCAGCCCGCCTCCCGCCGCCATTGAAGCCATTGCGCTGACCAAACGGTATGCGCAGCAAGACAAGCCGGCGGTTGACGGCATCAACCTGCGCATTGCCAGCGGCAGCTACTGCTGCCTGCTCGGGCCTTCGGGCTGCGGCAAAAGCACGACGCTGCGCATGATGGCGGGCCACGAATCCGTTACCAGCGGCGACATCCTGCTGGAAAACCGCAACATCACCGACCTGCCCGCCGCCGGCCGCGGCACGGCCATGATGTTCCAGAGCTTCGCGCTGTTTCCGCACCTTTCAGCGCTCGACAACGTGGCCTTCAGTTTGAAGATGAAAGGCGTGGACAAGGCGGCCCGCCGCCAGCAGGCCAAAGATTTGCTGGAACGCGTGGCGATGGGCCACCTGGCCGAGCGCAAGCCGGCCGAGCTTTCCGGCGGGCAGCAACAGCGCGTGGCGCTGGCGCGCGCGTTGATCACGCAGCCGCGTGTGCTGCTGCTCGATGAGCCGCTGTCGGCGCTGGACCCTTTTCTGCGCATCCAGATGCGCGCCGAGCTGCGGCGCTGGCAAAAAGAGCTGGGGCTCACCTTTATCCACGTCACGCACTCGCAGGAAGAAGCCATGGCATTGGCCGACACCATGGTGGTGATGAACCACGGCTTGATCGAGCAAGTCGGTTCACCGCACGAAATCTACAACCGCCCCGCGAGTGAATTTGTGGCGCGCTTCATGGGCGGGCACAACGTACTAGACACACCCGCCGGCAAGATCGGCGTGCGCACCGACCACATGCAGATCACCCCGGCCGGCCAGGCCGCACCCGACGCAGCGCACAACCGGCGTGCCGTGGTGACCGATGTCGAATACCAGGGGCCCTATGTATTGCTGGGCCTGCAAAACCCGGGCGTATCGCCCACGGCCCACACCACAGCCGAGTTGTCGGTGATGGTGCCCGAGGCGACGTTTGCGGCGAGACCCTATGCGCCGGGTGACAGCGTGCAACTGTCATGGGCGCCCGAGGCGGCGCACACGCTGCAGGCCGCCCCTCCTGCCGTCATTAGTGCCTGATCCGTACGGCTCACAGAAATACAGATTTTTCAACCGTCCCTTCGCAAGAAGATTTCCACCCAAGCCACCAGGAGTTTTCACCATGTCCGACGCTCTTCCTGATCAAAAAAACACCGCCACCGACACCACCGTGGGCGGCGTGCCGCGCCGCGCTTTGCTCAAGGGCACAGCCGGCATTCTGGCCACAGGCCTGTTCCCGGCCGTGCACGCGCAGGAAAAAATCGTGCTGCGCTACCTGGGTACTGCGGTGAACCAGGACAAGGCCATTGCCGAGAAGTTCAAGGCCGACACGGGCATCACGATTCAGTACGTGGCCGTGACCACTGACGACGTGACCAAGCGCGCCGTGACCGCACCCAACAGCTTTGACCTGATTGACACCGAGTACTTCTCGCTGAAAAAGATCGTGCCCACCGGCAACTTGAAGGGCATTGACACCAAGCGCATCAAGAACGCCGACAAGATCACCTCGCTCTTCACCACCGGCACCGTGGCCGGCAAGGCCGTGGGCGACCAGGGCACCGCACCCAAGAAGGTAATTTATCTGGAAGGCGAAAAAAGCAAGGTCTTCGCCAAGAGCCCGACGCAGTTCATGTCGCTCATTCCCACGGTGTACAACGCCGACACGCTGGGCATTCGCCCCGATTTGATCAAGCGCCCCATCACCTCCTGGGCCGAGCTGCTGAACCCCGAGTTCAAGGGCAAGGCGGCCATCCTGAACATCCCGTCGATCGGCATCATGGACGCCGCCATGGTGGTGGAAGCCAAAGGCATCTACAAGTACCCGGACAAGGGCAACATGACCAAGAAGGAGATCGACCTGACGATCGCCACCTTGATCGAAGCCAAGAAGGCCGGGCAGTTCCGCGCACTGTGGAAAGACTTCAATGAGTCGGTCAACCTGATGGCCTCGGGCGAAGTGGTGATCCAGTCGATGTGGAGCCCCGCCGTGACGGCCGTGCGCACCAAGGGTATTGCCTGCAACTTCCAGCCGCTCAAAGAAGGCTACCGCGCCTGGGCCGCCGGCTTCGGCTTGCCTGCCACGCTGTCGGGCAAGAAGCTGGACGGTGCGTATGAGTTCATCAACTGGTTCCTCGACGGCTGGGCCGGCGCTTACCTGAACCGCCAGGGTTATTACAGTGCCGTGCTGGAAACCGCCAAGGCCAAGATGGAAGCGTATGAGTGGGCCTACTGGATGGAAGGCAAGCCGGCCTCGCAGGACATCAAGAGCCCGAATGGCGATGTACTGGCCAAAACCGGCGCGGTGCGCGACGGCGGCAGTTATGAAGCGCGCATGGGCGGCATCGCCTGCTGGAATGCGGTCATGGACGAGAACAATTACATGGTGCAGAAGTGGAATGAGTTCGTCGCAGCCTAAAAATTGGCACACCCCTGTTGACGCTCACTTCGTGTAGCGTCCTCTCCCCTTGCAGGGGACGACACTTGCGGCCCGGCAAAGCCGGTTCCGCGGTGTCCTGGAACAGGCTTCGCTTCGCTTGCCCTTGGTAGCTCATTTTTTTACTTTTGGATATTTATGGGTGCTCCTGCTGTTGCTGCGCATTCCGCTCCGGTCAAGGCGCCGGGGCGCGGCCTTGCGGCCTGGTGGCAGGCTACGCCGTTGACGGCGGTGTTTGTGGTGTTCTTTCTGGTTCCGCTGGCGCTGGTGTTGATGGTGAGCTTTTGGGACTTCAATGAGTATGAGTTGCTGCCGGGCTTTACGCTGAAGAATTACTTCGCCATCTTTGAAGGTTGCGGCAACACCTCGGAGCTGTGCGTCACTTTCAAAACCTATTTGTCGACCTTCAAGTTCAGTTTCCTGGTCTGGTTGATCACGCTGGTGACGGGGTTTTCGGTGTCGTACTTTCTGGCTTTTTATGTGCGCTCGCAAAGCGTGCAGACGCTGTTGTTTGTGCTGTGCACGATCCCGTTCTGGACGTCCAATGTGATCCGTATGATCTCGTGGGTGCCGCTGCTGGGCCGCAATGGCCTGGTGAACCAGAGCCTGACGGGCCTGGGCATCGTGAACCAGCCTGTCGAGTGGTTGCTGTTTTCGGATTTTTCGGTGGTGCTGGCGTTTGTGCACCTCTACACCATGTTCATGATCGTGCCGATCTTCAATTCGATGATGCGCATAGACCGCAGCCTGATCGAAGCGGCCAACGACAGCGGCGCCTCGGCCTGGCAAACGCTGTGGAACGTCATCGTGCCGCTGTCGCGCACGGGCATCATCATCGGCTCGATTTTTGTCATCACCATCGTGATGGGCGACTTCGTGACCATCGGCGTCATGGGCGGCCAGCAGATCGCCTCCATCGGCAAGATCATCCAGGTGCAGACTTCTTACCTGCAGTTTCCGCTGGCGGCGGCCAATGCGGTGATCCTGCTGGCTATTGTGCTGATGATCATCTGGGCGTTGACCCGCCTCGTCGACATCAGAAAGGAACTGTGATGAACGACAAACGCACCGCCGGCTTCTGGTTCCTGGCCGCATTTTTTGCACTGTTTGTGCTGTTCTTATACGGCCCGATGTTTGTCATCGTGGTGCTGAGTTTTCAGGGGCCTGAAGGGGGACTGACGTTTCCGCTGCGCGGTGTGTCGCTGCACTGGTTTTACAAACTGGCCGAAGGGCTTGGCGTGGTGGACATTGGCGCGGCGCTCAAGCGCTCGCTGGGCCTGGGCCTGGCCGTGATGGCTTTCACGGTGGTGCTGTCGGTGCTGGCCGGCCTGGCGTTTCGCAAGAAGCTCGCGGGCGGCAACACGCTGTTTTTTGTGGTGGTGGCCAGCCTGATCATGCCGTCCATCATCGTGTCGCTGGGCATTGGCCTGGAGTTTCGCCTGCTCGACACCGGCGTCAAGAAAGCGCTGGAGGCTTTCGGCATGGCCGAGGCGCTGGAAGGCTACGGCACGTCGCTGGGCTTGTTCACCTCGGCGCTGGGCGCGCACCTGACCTGGACGCTGCCCTTTGGCCTCTTGATCATGTTTGCGATTTTCAACCGCTTCAACCCGGCTTATGAAGAAGCCGCGCGCGACCTGGGCGCCACGCCGTGGCAGGGTTTCCGGCATGTGGTGCTGCCGCTGATCGCACCGTCGGTGGTGGGCATCGGCATGTTTGGTTTTACCCTGAGCTGGGACGAAATCGCCCGCACCTCGCAGGCCATCGGCGACGTGAACACCCTGCCGCTGGAGCTGCAGGGGCTGACCACCACCGTCACCACGCCGTCCATTTATGCTCTGGGTACCGTCACCACTGTGGTGTCGTTGCTGGTCATGGCGCTGGCCCTGGGCCTGGCCTGGTGGCTGGGCCGCCGGCAAAAGAAAGGCACCCGATGAGCGAGGCAACGCCCGTAACCCAGGCACCCCCCCTGACCGACAGCGAAATGTATGAGCGCGTGATCTCGGCCATCCTGGACCACCGCCTGCCGCCGGGCACCAAGCTGGTCGAAGACAAGCTGGCCGGTGCCTTCGGCGTGTCGCGCACGCGCATACGCCCGGTGCTGGTGCGCCTGGCCAATGAACAGGTCGTTACCCTCATCCCCAACCGCGGCGCCACCGTGGCCCAACCCACCGAGCAGGAGGCGCGCGAAGTCTTCGAGGTGCGCCGGCTGATTGAACCCACGCTGGTGGAGCTCTTCATTGCCAAGGCGAGCGAGGCCGACATGCAACAGCTCAAACGCTGCATCGACGACGAGGAAGCCGCGCGCCTGGCCGGCGACATGCACCGCGCGATCCGCCTGTCGGGCGACTTTCACCTGCAGATCGCCGAACGCGCGGGCCACCAGACGCTGGGCCGCATCCTGCGCGAGCTCACCTCGCGCACGTCACTGATTTTGATGACCTACAGCACATCCCACAAGGACAGCCGCGACGAAGCCGCCGCCTGCGGCTGCCGCGAGCACCGCAAGCTGCTGGACGCGATTCGCCTGCGCGACGTCCAGGAAGCCGCGCGCCACATGCGCGAACACCTGACGCGGCTGGAGTCGCAGCTGCAGTTCACGCCGCCGGCGGATGATGCGCCCGACCTGTCCACGCTGTTTAGTTGATGGCCCCCACGCTTTTCACTTCGAGCCTGCGGCGCGCTGCCCCTTTCCTCTCGTATTGGGGCCGCCCGCTTGCGGCCCGGCAAAGCCGGTTCAGCGGGGACTACCAGCAGGGGCCGCGGGACTGGCTTCGCCAGACCGCAGGCGCCGCCCCCTTGAGGGGGGAACAAGCTACACGAAGTGAGCTTGGACAGGGGTGTACCTATTTCACCGCCCCCTTGAGGGGGGAACAGGCTACACGCAGTGAGCCTGGACAGGGGTGAATTCTTAACCATGCGTAAGCTATTGGTCATTAATCCAAACACGTCGACTTCGGTCAGCGCCTTGCTGCAGACCCACGTACAAGCCGCCGCCGGGCTGCACGTGCAGGTGCGCACCGTCACCGCGCGCTTCGGCGCGCCCTATATCTCGGATGAAGCCAGTTACGCCGTCGCCTCTCACGCCACGCTGGACGCCTGGGCCGCTGCGCTGGCCGGCACAGGTGAAACGGGTGGCGCACCAGAAACACCTGACGCGGTGCTGATCGGCTGCTTTGGCGACCCAGGCCTGCTGGCGTTGCGCGAAAGCAGCCCGGTGCCGGTCACCGGCCTGGCCGAGGCGGCGTTTATCGAGGCGGCGCGCCACGGACGCTTTGCCATCGTCACCGGGGGCGAGCGCTGGGGGCCGATGCTGCAGCGGCTGGCCCAGGCGCTGGGCCATGCGCCTTCGCTGGCCGGCATCCACACCGTTGCCCCGACCGGTGCACAGCTTGCGGCCGACCCTGCCGCCGCGCGCACCCTGCTCGCCCAGGCCTGCCGCGACGCGGTGCGCCAGCTGGGCGCGCAGGCCGTCATTCTGGGTGGTGCAGGCCTGGCAGGCATGGCCGCGACCCTGCAACCCGGGGTGAGCGTGCCGCTGATCGACAGCGTGCTGGCCGGCGCCCACTGGGCCCTGCGCAGCCATGCACCGCCACCGCAGCGCAGCCAGCCGGGCTTCGACGTGCCGTGGGAGAAACTCTCGCCGGAGCTCACTGCTTTGGGGCTTTAAGGCTGTAGCCCAACAGGAACGGGCGCAAGCAGCTATATATTTCATAGCAGCCGGTCATTTCAAGCGTAGTGGCGCATATCAGGCGAGGCAGGGAACGCTATTAAATTTATAGCTGATCGCGCTTGCCTATATTGGTCTGGCGGCCTGAAACATCTCAAAACCGCCTTCAGTGCAAGGGCATCGCGCGCACGCGCAAAGCGAGCCTTCTGGGGTCAGGGAGATTGCACCCGGCCTGCACCAATACCCCGCAAAGCCTAAAATGGCTCAGTGACTCCCAAAAACATCCTGAATGCCGACCTGCACTGCCACTCTGTGGTGTCAGACGGCACGCTGACACCGGAGGCACTGGCTGAACGGGCCAAGGCCAACGGGGTCGAACTCTGGGCCCTGACAGACCACGACGAAATAGGCGGCCAGCACCGTGCCGCCGCCGCTGCCAAAGCGCAGGGCATGCACTACCTCACGGGCACCGAGGTGTCCGTGACCTTCGCGGGGCAAACGGTCCACATTGTTGGCCTGGGCTTCGACGCCAACGACCCTGCGATGCAACAAGGCCTGCGCAATACGCGCGGCGGCCGTGAACAGCGAGCCATGGAGATGTCGGACTCGCTGGCCAAGGTCGGCATCATGGGTGCTTACGAAGGTGCATTGAAGTTTGTCGGCAACCCCGAGCTCATTTCACGCACACACTTTGCCCGCTTCCTGGTGGAATCCGGCGTGTGCCGCGAAACACCTGAGGTCTTTCGCAAATACCTGACCGAAGGCAAGCCCGGCTATGTGCCCCACCGCTGGGCCAACCTGCGCGACGCCGTCACCTGGATCACCGGGGCCAAGGGCATTGCCGTGATTGCGCACCCGGGCCGCTACAAGTTCACCCCCAACGAGGAATACGCCTTGTTCACCGAGTTCAAGTCCCATGGCGGGCGTGGCGTGGAGGTTGTCACCGGCAGCCACACGCCGCAGGAATACCTCAAATACGCCGAAACGGCGAAAGAGTTCGGCCTGGCCGCTTCGCGCGGCAGCGACTTCCACAGCCCCGACGAAAGCCACACCGACCTGGGTACCCTGCCATTCCTGCCTGGCGAACTGACACCGGTGTGGGAGCTGCTGGTGGACCGCATCCAGTGATGGCCGGCCCCGCGAGAAAAACCTCTCCTGCCCTGACCGGCATTGCGCTTCTGGTAGCCGCCATGGCCTGCTTCGCCGCGCTGGACACCACCACCAAACGGATATCGCTGAGCGTGCCCATCCTGATGGCGCTGTGGTTTCGCTATGCGTTCCAGGCCGTGGCCACGACCGTGGTGATGCTTCCTGCGCGCGGGCGAACGCTGTTTCGAACGGCGCATCCCAGGTTCCAGCTTTTACGCGGCGTACTGCTGCTGACCAGCAGCGGGTTGGCGTTTTTCAGCCTCAAATACATGCCCGTGGGCGAGTTCACGGCCATCATCATGATCACGCCGCTGGTCATCACCCTGCTGGCATCGCTACAGCTGGGTGAGCGCGTACCGGCGTTGCGCTGGGGGCTGGTCCTGGGAGGCTTTGCCGGTGCGCTGATCATCATCCGGCCGGGAAGCTCCGGCTTTGACTGGACGCTGCTGCTACCACTGAGCCTGGTGGTGTCCAATGCCTGGTTCCAGATTTTGACCAGCCGCCTGGCCCGTACCGAAGACCCGGCGACCATGCACTTCTACACCGGCTGGGTGGGCACGCTCATCGCCTCGCTGGCCCTTCCCTTTGTCTGGATTTCGCTGGATTCCTGGGTGCTTTGGGCCTGCCTGTGCCTGATGGGCTTCCTCGGAGCCGTCGGGCACTTCATGATGATTCTTGCCTATGCGCGAACCACTGCATCAACCCTGACGCCGTTCCTTTACGCCCAAATCGGTTTTGCCATGCTGGGCGGATGGCTGATCTTTTCCCATGTTCCGGATCAGTGGTCGCTGCTCGGCATTGCCATGATTACCGTGTGCGGAGCCACTGGCGCCTGGCTTGCGGTACGCGAGAGCCGCATCATCATTGAACCCACCGAATCCTGAACCCCAAGCCGGCGGCAAACCTGTATGGCACAGTTTTTTGAAGTTCACCCCGAAAACCCGCACACCCGCCTGCTCAAGCAGGCGGTGGCGCTGCTTGAACGCGGCGGCATTGTGGCCGTGCCAACCGACTCCAGCTATGCGCTGGTATGCCACCTTGACGACAAGACCGCGGCCGACAGCCTGCGCCGTATTCGCGGCGTCGACGACAAGCATCACCTCACCCTGCTCTGCCGCGACCTGAGCGAGCTGGCGAACTACGCGCGGGTGGACAACAAACAATTCCGGCTGCTCAAGGCCGCCACGCCAGGGCCCTACACCTTCATCCTCGAAGCCAGCAAGGAAGTGCCGCGCCGCGTGAGCCACCCGTCGCGCAAGACCATAGGGCTGCGCGTGCCCGAACACAAGGTGCTGCAGGCACTGCTGGAGCTGCATGGCGCGCCGCTGCTGGCCACCACGCTGATCCCCCGGGACGGCACCGTGCCGTTGAACGACGCACACGAAATCCGCGAGCTGCTGGAGCATGAGCTGGCTGCCGTGATCGATGCAGGCGCCTGCCACCAGGAGCCGACCACGGTGATCGACCTGACGGCCATGGGCGACGGCGGCGAGCCTGTCGTGGTGCGGCAGGGCCGGGGCGAGCTGGCCGTGCTGGGTCTTTAGCGAGCCAAACGGGATTCTGGTCACATGCCGCTCCTTCCCCTTCAAGCAGGGGCCGCGGAACCGGCTTTGCCGGGCCGCAGGCGCAGCGGCCCCCTTCGGGGGGCAGGGAGCTACACGAAGTGAGCGACCGTGGGGGTCATAATTCGGCATGGATATCGCCAACCTGATTCAAACCGTCGCCATCTACGCGCTGCCGGTGCTGTTCGCCATTACCGTGCACGAAGCTGCGCATGGGTATGTGGCTCGCTATTTCGGTGACAACACCGCCTGGATGCTGGGCCGTGTCACGCTGAACCCCGTAAAGCACATCGACCCCCTCGGCACCATCGTCATGCCGCTGCTGCTGTATTTCGCCACCTCAGGCACCTTTCTGTTCGGCTACGCAAAACCGGTACCCGTCAATTTCGGAAATTTGCGCAAACCCAAACGCGACATGATCTGGGTCGCACTTGCGGGCCCCGCCGCCAACTTCATACAGGTCGTACTTTGGGCCGTGTTGTATGCGGTACTGGTCAACGCCGGTGTCCAGGAGCCGTTTTTCCTGGTCATGTGCCAGGCTGGCGTACTGGTCAATCTCGTGATGTGGGCCTTCAATCTTTTTCCTTTGCCTCCGCTTGATGGCGGCCGCATCCTGGTGGGCCTGCTGCCGTGGAAGCAGGCTCAGTTTGTCGCCCGCCTCGAACCATGGGGATTTTTCATCGTCATGGGGCTCGTTCTCCTTGGCATCGTCAGCGCTTACTGGCTCTGGCCACTGGTGGTGCTGGGATACAGCTTGCTGGATCTGATCAACCTCCCCATTTCATTGCCCCCAAGATTGTCATGAATACACCGTCCCCCACCCGTTTCCTCACCGGCATCACCACCACCGGTACGCCCCACCTGGGCAACTATGTCGGCTCGATCCGGCCGTCGGTCCAGGCCAGCTTTCGCGACGATGTCCGCAGCTTTTACTTCCTGGCCGACTACCACGCACTGATCAAATGCGATGAACCCGCGCGCATCCAGCAGTCCACACTCGAGATCGCGGCGAGCTGGCTGGCCGCCGGGCTGGACCCGGAGCGCGTGACGTTCTATCGCCAGTCCGATATCCCGGAAATCCCTGAGCTCACCTGGCTGCTGACCTGCGTCACGGGCAAGGGCGTGCTCAACCGTGCCCATGCCTACAAGGCCTCTGTCGACAAGAACGAGGCGGCCGGCAACGACCCTGACGCTGACGTCACCGCCGGCCTCTTCATGTACCCGGTGCTGATGGGCGCGGACATCCTGCTGTTCAAGACGCACAAGGTGCCGGTGGGGCGCGACCAGATCCAGCACATCGAAATGGCGCGCGACATGGCGCAGCGCTACAACCACCTGTACGGTGAGCACCTGGTGCTGCCCGAAGCGGTGGTGGAGGAATCAGTCGCGCTGCTGCCCGGGCTGGATGGACGCAAGATGAGCAAGAGCTACGACAACACGATTCCGCTTTTCACCCCACGCGAGCAGATGCGCAAGCTGATCGCCGGCATCCTCACCGATTCACGCGCACCGGGCGAACCCAAGGAAGTCGAGGGCTCGGCGCTGTTCCAGATTTACCAGGCCTTTGCGAGCGCGGACGAAACCCAGGCCCTGCGCAAGGCCTATGCCGAAGGCATTGCCTGGGGCGATGCCAAACAGCTGCTGTTCGAGCGCATTGACCGTGAAGTAGTGCCCATGCGCGAGCGATACCACGACCTCATCAGCGACCCGGCAAAGATCGAGGCGACCTTGCAGGCGGGTGCGCAGAAGGCGCGCGCGGAGGCCACGCCTTTCATGGGCGAGTTGCGTCGCGCCGTTGGCTTGCGCAACCTCGCGATAAAACCGGCTGGCACGTCGAAAGGGAAGTCAGTCAAAAGTGTTGCTCCGGCCTTCAAGCAATACCGTGAGAAGGACGGCCAGTTCTATTTCAAGCTGCAGGACGCTGATGCCAAGGTGCTTTTGCAGAGCCATGGCTTTGAATCTCCCCGTGAAGCCGCGCTGATAATTTCCACCCTGCAGAACGAAGGGGCCGGCGCGCTTGCTGCACTGCAAGATAAGCTTCAAATCTTGCCCGGTATCGAGGCAGCCGAGGTGGAAACAGCGCTACGTTTCTTTGCACCTGTAACTCCCTGAGTTGCGGTATTAAGCAATTTGGGCCAGGGGCTTTGATCATGCGCGGCGGCCTTCGACAGAATCACATTGGTACGAAAGACTTATTCATTGTTGTTTTAGGGTATTACCACCCTGAAAAAATACCGCAATTTCAAGTTTATTAGTGCCCCAAAGTTGACATTCACCAGTTATGCTCGATAGCTGACAGGAACGATACTTCAGACGTGAACTAATGAGTATTTTTGTAATAGATGACCATCCGCTGATGCGCGAAGCGGTTGTCATGTTGATTCGCCGCCTTAGCAGCAAAGCCACTGTGACCGAGCTGGACCGGCTCGCCGCGGTAATGCCTGCCGTGCAGCAACACGGTGTCCCCGAACTCATCTGCCTCGACTTGAGGTTGCCTGACACCAATGGTGTTTCGGGCGTGCGTGAGCTCAAACACCAATTCCCCAATGTGCCGCTGGTAGTGCTGTCGGCCGCGCCGGCCCAGGACTACGAGGACTTGTCCATCGAGGCAGGTGCCGATGCCTACATCCAGAAGTCTGCGGGGGCCACCGAGATATCGAACGTCCTGCGCGTCTTCCTGAGTGAAGAACTCGACCCGGAGCCATCCACCCCAACGGAAAAACTGTCCAAGCGGCAAAAGCAGTTGCTGGTCATGCTCGACAAGGGCATGAGCAATCGCGACATCGCCGAAGAGCTGCAGATCAGCGAGCACACGGTGAAAGTGCATTTGTGGCGGCTGTTCCGGCGCCTGAATGTCAAGAGCCGCTCGCAGGCCAGCCACCTGGCGCGCACCCAGGGCTTGCTCTAGCAACACCGGGCAACACTGGGCCGGGTAACACTGGGCCAGGTCACTGGCCCGGCGTGCGCAACTCCACCCAGAAGACGCTGCCACGCCCGCTCCTGGAGGCAAGCCTCACAGGATGCCCCAGCGCCTCACTCAGGCGCGAAACGATGGCCAGGCCCAACCCAAAACCTTCTTCGGTACCCTGCAGGGGAATCCGGTAGAACTCCTGAAAGATCGCCTTCTGGTGCTCTTTCGCGATGCCCACACCGGTGTCCCATATCTCGATGCATGGCACCCCGCGCCGCCGGCGCACAGCCAGCAGCACACCGCCTCGATGCGTGTTGCGCAGTGCGTTCGACAACAGGTTGCCGACCAGCCGCTGAAGCAGCACGGGGTCGGACCTTACCTGCCCCGCCGCAGGGCGAATCCTGAGGCGCAGGTTTCGCTCCCGCGCGAAGGGCGCGTATTGCGCCTCCAGATCCTGCACCAGCCCCGCCAGGTCTACGGCCTGCAGGTTGACCCGCAGTGGGCTGGACTCCAGCCCCGCCAGGTCGAAGAGGGAGTTGAACAGGTCGTTGACCGCCTTGGTGGACCGGACGATCTTGGGTGCTATCTGCGCTACGAATTCTGGCTCGGCAGCC
Organism: Polaromonas sp. P3_B4; assembly: GCF_056402835.1. Classification (NCBI taxonomy): domain Bacteria; kingdom Pseudomonadati; phylum Pseudomonadota; class Betaproteobacteria; order Burkholderiales; family Comamonadaceae; genus Polaromonas; species Polaromonas sp. P3_B4. The sequence goes on along the minus strand of NZ_JBFUGQ010000001.1, from coordinate 49,808 downwards.
AGCCAGCCGGCGTACAGGTCCAGGGCATGCACCGGCTGACGCAGGTCATGCGCGGCGCTGGCGATAAAACGGTTCTTGATCTCGATGGCCTCAAGGGCGGCACGGCTTTTTTCAGTCAACGATCTGATCAGTTCGGAGTTGTCGTACTGCAGTTCGAGGTTGGCACGCTGCACCTGGTGAAAGCGCTGGCCCGACACGCGAATGACCACCCAGTAAATCACGATCAGCACCACCATACCCCAGGTATTGAACGTGGAAGAAATTCCTCTTTCCAGCATCAGCTGGTAGAAAAATACCGTCAGGGTGGAAATGCCCAGGCCGTTCACATAGCCTTTGAAGCAGGGGAGCCAGGAGGAAAAGGTGCCCACCGCAAACCCGGCCATTCCGACCAGGACGATCATGCCGAGGAACTGGTCATACACGGGCGCTTTGAGGAAGTACACAAACATCGACGCCCCCCAGACCATGGCACTCATGGGCCACGTCCACGTGTAGCGCGCCATGAATGCGCGCAACGCAGGGCCGCTGACGCCCAGCAGCGAACGCTGGTAAATGCCGATGACGCGGTACCGCACCAGGGTCACCAGCGTCGCCGCCGTTGCCCAGATGCCCAGACTGAGCAGGTCTACATGGCGGTAAAGAATCACCACCATGGACACGATCAGGACCAGTGCGGAATGCAGGGCCGGGCGGGCATACCGCATGAAGATATGGATCAACCGCATTTCCACCCAATCCTCGCGCGAGATATCTGGCGCGCCCTGGATAGGCCGGATCGCTGTGGGGTGGTCCATGGAATGCGAGTTTACGTCGCATCCGGGGCCGCAATGCCATCCGCGGCGCACGCCTGTTGCGTTGCGGTCTAGGGACTTACGCTCAGTTAAAAGTCACGCCGGCCCAACGCACGCGGCCAAGCACGGAAAAATCCCGGTCTGTACTTTCGTAGCCCTGGATGTCAAACGGTTCATACGCCGGGTTGTAGCTGCTGACGCGCAATATCTTCCCGGGCAGGCGCTGCAGTTTTTTGACCAGCAAGGCGCCGTCAAGCCGTACCATGTGCACGCCCTCTGTCAGGGCATCGCGATCCCGCAAGTCAGTCAGCACTGCGTCCCTGGAATGCAGCCACGGCTCCATGGAGGCGCCCGCCACCGTGGACATGACAATGTCGTTATGGTCAATGCCCAGGTCATACCGGATGAACTGCACATCAAAGGGACGCATCGCCACGACCGACCCAAGGTCGTTGAATACGTCCCGGCCCGGCGAAGCGCGGAGGTCAAACAGGGGCGCATAGACAAACGTGCCGGTCTCGACCGCGCGCACGTCGCGCGCCACTGCCGCAGCAGCCCGGGTTTCGTCTGGAGCTTCCCGGCCCAGTAGCTGCCCGGGCGTCAACCGGTATTCCCTGGCGAGTACTTCCAGCTCGAACGCATCCGGCAGGCTGTCGCCACGCTCTATGTTCCAGATGGTGTTGCGGTGAACCCCGACCGTGGCCGCAACCTCATTGATTTCCCTTGTGCCCCGGGCCATGCGGCAGCGCTGGCCAAACTGGCGCATGAAAACCGACCTGGCTTCGGTTCGCACAGACCTGGCACTCGCCTTGTCGACGGCTGCTGCGGCCTCATGCAGGTACCACGCAACGGGCTCTTCTGCCTTGACCGGCGCTGCGGCGGTAAAGGAATAGTGCTGGAGCTTGCCAGATGAGCCAGACCCCCCCACCCCTGACGCTGCTTCTTTTGTGTTCATGAACACTATTTTGTTCCTCCAAGCACAAAATGAGCAAACATAACACTCATTTAATTGGTAAAAAATACAATAAAAGTAGCACAAATTGAAACAGGCAGAAAAAAATGTTTGACTTGGCTTGTTTTGTGCTCAGAATATTAGATATGAGCACAATTAAATCGACACCCGCACAGGAAGATATGCACCCCGCCGATGTCATTGCTGCCCTCCGCAAACGCGGTACCAGTCTTCGAAAAATTGCCATGGAAAACGGTTACAGCCACATACAACGCGTGCTGACCAGCCCCTGGCTGGCGGCCGAGCAGCTCGTGGCACGCGCCCTCGACAAAAGGCCCGAGGATCTCTGGCCGTCGCGTTACCTCAATCCCGCCAGCCGGGCGCTGGCCTTTCAGCAGACGCGCAAGATCACGGTCACCATGCCGCACCAGCGCAATCAGGCTCAGCGCAAACTGGCACATGAGCTGACCGCCAACAACGCTCTCACGGATGGACCTCCGTACTCCCAACCGTAAACATCATCAGAGCGCCTGAGCGAGATCGCGACCAATCATGGGCGACCTTATCACCCACGATGTACGTGCCCTGTGGTTGCGGTTGCGCGCCACCGGTGGCTGGTGGACGCTGGCCTCGCTTCATCCTCACTGGAAACCCACGTATGAACCCAACGATGTCCAGCAAGCCATGGACATGCTGGAAGCGGGCGGCTTTGTGGAAAGCCGCCACCAGACCAGCCGGCTGAGCTACAGCGTCACCCCGGATTGCCAAACTCTGCCCGGCCTTGAGCCTGACCAGGAACCTGCCACCCTCGCGGTGACCAAATGGTCCGATTGGCCCATCCGCCGATGGGTTGACTGGCAGGCAGCCAGAAATGAATTCATCGAAAGACGAATGGCCGGTGCCGCGCTACGGCGGCCACCTCATCCACACCGACACGACATCCAGTCAACCCGATCACAAAGGAATCACATGCTGCTATCCAGCACCGGAATCAAGTTACGCGTTCATCTACGTACCCACGACGGTGAAAACGTCTTTGTCGAACTGGAAAACGAAGACATCGAGAAAGCGGCAATGGCCAAAGCCAGCGTGACCGAAGCCGAAGTTCATCCCATCAGGATGATGTGCGTTGAATTTGTGCAGGCGATGACCAGCCCATTAAACAGCGGTGACCGCCTGAAAGCGTAACCGTAGCCTGGAAGGCCTTCCGTCCTTCGCCGGTGCTGCCCTGAGGGGGCCACCGACGCCGTTGCGGCAGCCGCTCCTCCTGGGCGCAGCGGCAGTGACAGTCACCAGCACTGCGCATCCGTGCCGCCAACGTGAGCAGCAGCAAATCCATAAACCCACAGCAGCATGAGCGCATGGAACGGTTTCATGGCGCCGGCCTTGTCACATATAGTGACATGTGTTCCTGCAAACATCTCCTCTAATTGAAGGATGTGATGTTCATCGAAATATAGGAAAGTGCACAGGTAAAGCGTGGTCGGTGCAATATGGCGTGATTTTTTGCACCAATTACTTACTACAGGTCCGCACTGCTACGCTTCAGTGGGCCTCCATGAAATGTCCCATTTGAAGAGGGTACGTCATGTCACAAAAATTTCCTGACGCAGACAGCACGACCAACCGCATCAGCCTGACTAATCCGCGCGTCGTGGAGTCGTGGTGCTCCGAGTTGAAATGCACAGAGTATGAATTGCGCGTGGCGGTCTATGCGGTAGGCAGCGAACCCGACGAGATCCGCAGTTATTTTCATCGCAGCAAGGACACCTGCCAGCAATGATTGCGAGCTGAGGTTTAGCCGTCAGTATCGGGAGCCATCCCAGGCTTCTGCCGGCTGGTCATGTATCCCGGCCTCCATTCTGCGAAACGCGAGGCGATGCTCAACATCCTCGCACCACCGCTGAAATGCCTCGGGAGTCGGCGCAGGTCCAACTCCCTTTTGAAAGGCCGCCATCTTTTGCATAAACGCCATATAACGCCGCGTGCGCTCGAGCTCTTCATGCTGCTCAACTCTCACAGCGGCGCGTAGCGTTTCCATAATTCTGGAGTTAGCCATACGCCCTCTTGGGCAGTTAAGAAAACACGGATCGGGCGTGAACTTTCCTGGAAACGTCAATAGGGCAGCAAGCTGGAAATTGTTAAGAATTTTTAATATCCATGGGGGTAGCGCTTGCGTTAGAAGTTAGAAGCGCGGCCCGGCAGAGTCGGGTTTTCTTCACGGCCTGTTCCTCTCCGCGCAAATCAGGGAACCGCCTGCATTCTCGAAAAGAACACATGCATGAGGTCCGTAAACGCGTCCGCCGGTATGGCGTCTGTTCGGTGCGCATCCAGTTCGGCAATGTGCTCGAGCTCCATGGGAAGCGCTTCAAGCGCCGCCATGGAAATGCCTTTGAAAATGCGTTCCCTTGTCGTCGTGATATAGACGATTCGGCAATTGTGGTGCCGCTTGTCGGTAGCGATGCTCACATACTTCTGAAGCACCGCTTGCTCCGGGCCTTCAATTATTTGTGCAAACACGCCTCCGCCATAAACAAGAAGGCCCGTGATGCCAAGAGGCGGGTTATTTTTCCCCGCGCTCTTCAAAACGCCATTGATCGCATCCTCGTTGATGCCATCTGCGGCATCACTGATGTAGAGCAGTCTGATCATGAGGCCGTGTCCTTGAGTTGAACTTTCAGCAGGCTGGAAGCATGCGTTCCATCGCATGAGGAGCCAGAGCGCTTCAGCATACGACGAAGCCAGACGCAAAGCAAAGTTAGCCACTCATGGAATTCATCAAAACGGTGATGTTCGGGTGTTGACCGCAAAACAAATGCGCGCAATCAATGCAGAATCAACAGTAACGGCACGACGAATGGATATTCGCACTCCGGAATGAAAAGTGGATGTGTGGATCTGCCGCAAAGTGCGCCGGTGTTTCCGCGATTTTGTTGCCTCGACTCCCAGCCAGGTGGCCAGCTTCTCGGCGTAGTGATAGCGCTTGCTGGCGCTGGCCCGCCTTGGATACTTGGGCTCGCTCTCTTCCGACCGCAGGTGCTTCTTTATTGTGTTGCGAGCCAGGCCTGTACGCCTTGAGATCTCGCGGATGGACATCTGATCTCGCAATGCCCAACGCCTGATGACATTCAATGTCGCCACGTCTATCACTCCTAATTTCTCCTGCTTTTAAAACAAGCAGGGTAGTGCCTACGTGGGTCAGTTTTGGATGGAAATTACTGCGCTAAGTGGGTCAGATTTCGATGGAATTCAACAGGTAGACATACGAACTAGCGCATGCGCGTAAACGATCGTAGTTAAAGAGCATGCCTTGGGGCGAGTCTAGCTGGACCATAATTATTCGCGCGGCTACTTTCCCTTATATGGGGTGAAAACATGGGGTGAAACGCAAGCCTCAGAAACGAAAAAACCCTTAAAAATCAAAGATCTTTAAGGGCCTTGCGTATCTGGCGGAGAGGGTGGCCTACGGCATAGGTCTTCCAACGACCTGACGGGTACGCTTTGCCAATACGGTACTCGAAACCGTACTGCATAGGTGTCGCCTAATGTCTCGCGGTATCCTCCACCAGTCGCGTTCGATCTGTAAGTCAATCTGTAGCGACGGAAGATCAAATGGCCAGAAAACTAAATCGACTATCCGCCTTAGAAGTCAAGAACGCCCAGCCGGGAGATACGCCAAATACGCCCAAGCTAATCGCTGACGGCGGTGGGTTGTACCTGCAAGTGACGCCGCAAGGATCGAAATCGTTCCTTTTTCGCTACACCTTCAATAGCAGGCCGCAGACCATTGGCCTAGGGGCAATCCACACCGTCGGCCTCGCAGAGGCTCGCCAATTGGCCCACACGTATCGTGCGATGGTCCTGAACGGAACAGACCCTAAGGTCGAGCGCGAACGCCAAAAAGTGGACAAAAAAACTGTCGCGAGCCCAAACTTTCAGTGGTGCGCGGAACAATACATCGAGGCCCACAAGGACGACTGGACAAACGACAAGCACGCCCACCAATGGCATCAGTCACTGCAAGATTATGTATATCCCAAAATCGGCCCCCTGCCCGTGCGAGATATAGACGTCCACCACGTGATGGGTGTTTTGAAGCCGATTTGGGCCACAAAAACCGAGACCGCAACGCGAATCCGCGGCCGAATCGAGCGCATTTTAGGGTGGGCAGCAATAAGCGGTTACCGCAGCGGGGAGAACCCAGCTCGCTGGCAGGCATACCTAAGTGAGCTGTTGCCGAAGCCGAGGAAAGTGACGCAAGTAAAGCACCATTCCGCCGTTCCCCACCGTGAGATTGCAGCCTTTTTGGTCAAGCTACGAGCGCAGCCAGATGGCGTAAGCGCGAGAGCGTTGGAATTCCTGACCTTGACCGCGATGCGTACAGGAGAAGTCATCGGCGCCCGATGGTCAGAATTCGACCTAGATTTGAAAGTATGGAACGTCCCGGCCGAGCGCATGAAGGCCAAGCGCCCGCATGCCGTGCCTCTAAGCGACCAGGCAGTGAAAATCGTGAGAGACATCACACATCTACCCGACGAAGAGTTCGTTTTTCGGGGGGTCAAGCACGGCACGCACATCTCGAACATGGCAATGCTTCAGGTTATGCGCCGCATGAAGTTGGATCATGTCCCCCATGGCATGCGTTCGACGTTTCGCGACTGGGCGGCGGACATGACCGACTTTCCCCGCGAGCTGGCCGAAGCGGCTCTAGCGCACGTCGTTGGTGACAAGACTGAGGCGGCTTACCTTCGCTCCGACAGGCTCGACCGTCGCAGGGCCATGATGGATGCTTGGGCGGCCTACTGCATGGCCTCGCCCGCTTCGACAAAGGAAGCAGCAGCCACTTGATTTGGCGTGGGAAATGGGGATTTCTGCAAAGTGATTTAGCCGTCGCTAAGTGGCCGCAGGCGGTTAAACTGAAGCTGTCAAATCGCGATTTCGCACGCCGAACAGCCAGATTTGTCCAAGCGCCAACAGCGCAGCCAGACGCGAACTGAGGCCTACCCCTCACGGCTCGCAGACTCGAATCCTTCCCTCCTTCAGTTTTTGGATTCCACCAATCCCGGTGTGGCCGCCGCATGGACGTTTGTTTTTCAACTCAACCAGGAACAAGACCATGGCAACTTCAAAATCCGCAACTAAAACCGGCCTTCCCGAGGGCTTTGTCTCACCATTCAAGGTCGTGGCTCAAGCTAGCAGGCATGACTGTGGGCTAGCCGCAGTCGGAACTTTGACCGGTGTAAGCCTCGACGATGTCTGGGCGGCTGCCATCAAGATTGGACTGCCCAAGATCGGTCAGTACTACGTTACTGAAGAACATATAGCAAAACTCTTGATGCAGCTCGGGGGCCTCGTCGGCTCACGATGGAAGGAATTCACGTCGTTCGACGCAATGCCGGCAGTAGCTCTGCTATGGGTAGACGCTGACCCCAAAGACGCTGACGGCGTAACTGGCAGGACCATCGTCTTCCATCACGTGCGTGGAGTACCGGACCAGTATCCCTCGTTCAGCTACTGCCTAGACGGGTACACGGCAGATGTCGAGAAGCAGGTAATAACCGACTACAAGCGCTTCTCACCAAGTGCATATTTAGAAGTCACCCAGAAGGCTGGCAACGGCGGAAAGGCAAAGTAGATGCCGCCGGTCCATAGCAACCTCAACATCCGCCCAGCCGCAGTAGAGGGGCGAGTGACGGTGGCGCCTGCTGATCTGATTGGAGCCAATGTCAAGCACGTCATGGTGCACGACTCCAAGGCGATGCATTTGGCCGATGGAACCGTGCTGCAATGTTCTGGGGCGGTGGACATATGGACCGAAGACCACACCATCGTGCTTCGCTCCCAACTGCGGTACAGCCGCCCGCCCCTATCGTCAGTGGAAGCAGGCCAGCCATCGGCGGATGCTACGGTAACAATCTGCTCCCATGAGGAAGCAGATCGCCTTTCGAGCAGGCTAGGACCGCGCTGGCAGCCCCAGTTGATGGGAAGTCAGGTGATCGCAGCATTTGATCCAGTCGGAGCCGAAGTTTGCATGCGGTCCAATGTTGGGCAAGAAACATGGATCACCTATCGTCGGGACTTGGACGGTTCGTGGTTTACGGCGCGGAGCCCAGAGCCCTTTGTCGTGGACACCATCCGGCTTGCAGGTTGTGAAGATGCATTCGGCTGGCTGCTCCCGGCGGCGCCTTACAGCTTGCTTTGGGATGGTTGGTCATGGCAAACCTTGGCGTATGCGTGGTCGTGCATTAGCTCGACAAAGTTCGGCGCTGATCGGGATCAAATGTTCCGACGGTTGTACTGCACCAGGCTAATGCAGCACCCGAATCTGCTCAGACGCTTTATGGAACTTCGATACCACGTAGAGTGCCCGTCCAATCCGTGGCTGGCTGTTCAGTTGACGGCTTTGCAGTCTGAGGTGTTTCGGTGATGGCGGGTCTGCGTCTGCGGGAGGCGCTCAATGCTCAGGACGTCGGGTAACCATCGAGTCAGAGTGGCGGAGGGCCTTCAATGTGGGACAGCCTGCGAAAAATCTCCCTACGCTCGGCAGCCGATGCTCGCCCCAGTCTGAAGATAAGTTCTGCGAGGTCATCTTCAGGTGCGTAGAAGAACGCGGCTGAAACCCTAAGAACCTTTCCTAGGGCGATTGCCACGTTCGTGTCGGGTTTATGTACGCCAACTTCATAGCGGTTGATACGAGTACTAGCGACACCAGGATCAATACCAGCTTCAATGCCAAGTTGCTTCTGAGATAAGCCCGCAGCAAGGCGCGCCTGCTTCAGGCGCTCCCCCCACTTATTGACTGATTGAATCTCGCGGCTCATAGCTACGAGATTCGTAATATTTGTATGATTGCGATACTACGAATTACGTAGTGTCAAAACGAAACAACAGATGTCTGTGGCCGGCAACTCAAAAGATAGATGACCAAGAACTCCTCGTCGCAGTTCGCGCGACATCAACACTAACAAACAACAAGGGACGAAAATGATCCGACGAACCATCTTTATGGCGACCTGCTTAGTTATTGCTCTCGTCACCGGCTGTGCCGACAAGCCCCCGGGCTGTGGGGACTCGCAAGTGACAGACCGAATAAGTGCGGCTATACCGCGCGACGCAGTCGAACTCATCTCAAACAACATCAGAGCGGCTGGAAACTGGAAACGGCCCGGCGCGGAACGGTTGCGAGCCGAGTTAGACGCTTTCGGCGAGTCAATCAAAGTCCAGGTCAAGAGAATCGCCAGTGAGGGCTTCGACTCATCTGCCAGAAAGCACAGTTGCACTGCTGACGTTCATATCACCACTGCTAACGGATCAACCGAAACCCATCGGATGGCCTACACAGTTCAAGGCATGGTGGATGGAAAGGACTTCTTGCTCAACCTCTCCGGCTACGAGTTTGTTTTGGGTTCGATGGCAGGAGGGTTTAACAACTATCAGATGCGGGCAAGCGCGAAGGCGCCCACCAATAGTTGTGTTGAAGCCAAGATGGTCATCGCTAAGAAGGAAATGGACCAGGTCTTAGACCGCATGATGAAAGTGGCGGAAGCAAACAAAGAGGAATATCGGGGTCTCAATCCAGTGCAGGAACAAGAGTGGGAAGAGAAGAGCTTACGGAAAGCGCGCCAGGAATGCTCCTGACATCAACCATCTAAGGACGTACATATGAAATTACTCATTCGCCTTGCTGCCGTCTTCGCGCTTTCTTGCACTGCATCGGCCTCCTTCTCGCAGTCAGATACTTCATTCAAGCCCACCGGGTTGGAACAAATGAGCATTCCCGGTTCGAGCTGTACTGGCTTCTGGGAGACGCCCAGCTTCAAATGCATCCCGATCAAGATACCGGCTTACCTAGCCCGCGCCAAAGACGGCAGCCGCAAGGCCCTGGTCATCATCAACGGCAACGCTGGTGGCGTAGACCGGCGCCACGGCGACTATGCGAGATACCTCGCCGATCACAATATCAATGCCATGGTCCTCGACAGCTTTATGGCGCGAGGGCACAAGGGCGGCGTTACGTCCAATCTCAACCACTTCCGAAGCTTGGGGCTAGACGGCGTCAACATGACCATTGACGCATTGACAGTTGCCACCGACCTGAGTAGCCGTGCTGAATGGGCTGAGACAAATATCGGCTACCTCGGCGAAAGCATGTCTGGTTCATCGGCTATCGGTGTGACTCGCCCCTACATGGGGAGAATTGTCGAGCAACAATCCGGCGGCAAGCTCCGCGACTTTGACGCTGTGGTTGGTTTGTACGCACCCTGTTTCGAGAGGAACACCATCGAACGGTTTAAGAAGATACCGCTTCTCCTGGTGATGCCGGAAAAGGACGACGCCACACCGGCTGCACTCTGCAAGCGCCAAGTGGAATGGATGAATGCCCGTGGAGGGAATGCGCAGTATGTTGAGCTGGCGGATGAGCATCACGACTTTGACGGGCCGTGGGCGCTCAAACGTTTCACAAGCAACAATACCGCTGGATGCGCTAACACACGAATTGGCGACAAGTTCGTGATGGATGACAGCAAGAAGGAATTTCCAGGTACGCCCGAAGGGTACAACGCTATGCGCGAACAGTGCACCACGTCTGGTTTCAGCAGCGGCCACCGTGGCAAAGAACGCGTGGGTTATGACATCTGGCTTGCCTTCTTTCAGAACAAACTGCTGGGCCAACCCACGCGATAAGGCAGTGCGAGACGTGCTGGCTTTCGTCAAGCCCATCAAATGAGCCTCTGGCCGCCAGACCAGACGGCATCACACACCACACCGAGGGCTGCAGTTGCAGCCTTTTTTTTATTAACTTTGTTGCACGTCAGACCGAAAGGCTGGCGTGCTTTTCTATGGGAGAACGAAAAGTGAATTCTAAGAAACGTCCGAAAGTCCAGAAGGTCGATGCTGAATACTTCACGACCCTTCGTCGAGAAGGCAAGGCACTCTTTTCGCTGGGACAGGTTTCCGCAACTCCGGCGGTTCTGGCACATCTGGAAAAGTATGCGATTTATCCAAGCGCTTTGTTGGGCCCGCATTGCCATGGCGAATACGGGCAACTCGACGAGGAAGACCGCAAAGCCAACGACAACGCATTGATCCATGGCGGTCGAATCTTCTCTGTTTTTTTTGTTGAACATTCCAAGATTTATGTGATTTCTGACTCAGCAGATGGACAGGGTGTCAGGCATTCAACAACCATTCTTTTCGCGCGGGAGTACTGATATGACATTCGCGGGACATGTTGTAGCCGACTACACCAAATCTTGTCATGACTTCTAAAACTAAACAAAAGCAGTGCGCGTTAGTGGCGAGCTTGACTGAGGCTGCGCAAGCACACTCGACACGGCGCAGCTATGCACAGGACATAAAACATTTCAAGTCTTGTGGTTACAGGATACCCGCCACGCCTGAACAGGTTGCTGAGTACTTGGCGACACACGGGGGAGTGCTAGCTGTCGCGACACTCCAGCATCGCTTGATCGCAATCTGTCGAGCCCATGCCGACATAGGCATTGAAAGTCCTACGAAAGATAGAGTAGTAAAACGGACTATGCAGGGAATCAAGCGTACCTTCGGGGTTGCACAAAAACAGGCCCGGGCGCTTGTGAAGGATGACCTACTTGAACTTCTCGGGCCCTTGGCTAAGCAGAAGCCAACAAAGGCATCCCGTGACAGGGCATTAATTTTGGTGGGTTTCGCTGGTGCATTTCGACGAAGCGAGTTGGTGGCCCTATGCGTGTCAGATATGACTAGGCATCCCCACGGAATGGAGTTCTTGATTAGACATTCAAAGACAGATCAAGTATTCAAAGGAAGAACGGTCTTCGTGCCATGCGCAGATGTAGAAGAACGCTGCCCTGTTCGATCCCTTGAACATTGGCTTGATCTCGCAGGAATATCGGAAGGCCCTCTCTTTAGACCGATCAACCGTTACGGAGATTTGAATGGCAGTGCGGCCCTGACACCGCACTCAGTTGGAACCATTATCAAATCTGCAGTGGCCAACGCTAAAGGGAACGAGGTTGCGAAATTTTATTCAGGCCATAGTCTGAGGTCAGGATTTGTGACAACAGCCGCACTCATGGGCATGGAAACAAGTGCCATCATGGGTCAGACCGGTCATCAATCATTGGAAATGCTGTACAGATACATCCGCCCTGTGGAGAAGAGGAGGATCAAAAGCCTGCTCTAGGACACTAGTCCAGATTCAAAATGCGCCTGGAAGCGCCACAATCCTTGATAGTGGTGGCAAACTCTACAATTATTGTAGGGGGCCACCATGGCAAACACGGACAAAAAATACAGCACGGACAAGTCATCCTATCTCCAGAGCTCAGTGAGTAAACGCATTGAGGCTCTTTTTCTGAATAATATTGGACTTATCGTTACGCGAGAGCTAATTCAGAGGGCCGCGCGTGATCCCGTAACTGGGAAAGAACCGGAAAACTGGCATCAACGGCTTTCAGAGCTTCGAACCGACAAGGGCTACACAATCTTGTCCTGGCGAGACCTCAAAACATTGTCCCCAGAAGAGTACCTGATGCCCAGCAGTGAGCGCCGCCAATCTGCAGGACGAAGAGTATTACCAACCGCTGCTTGTTGGGGCGAAGTTCTAGCGAGGGCTAAAGACCGATGTGAATGGTCTGAAGACGGCCAAAGGTGCGGACTAAATAACGGTGTCATCGACCCGATTGGGGGAGGCACTGTCAAGTTGACGCCAGACCACGTTACCCCACACTCAATCAATCCCAATACAGACACCGGCGACGCGCTCCAATGGCAAGCTCTTTGCGGACGACATCAAGTCATGAAAAAAAACTACTGGGATTCCGCATCGGGAAAAATAAACGTGAGCGGTATCCTTCAATCCGTGGGTGTCGCACAAAAGCAAGAAGCTCTGGGCTTCCTCTTGAAGTATTTCAATAAAGAGCTCAAAGATGATTGAAGTGTGGGAGGCGCAAGATGTTTTCAACGCAATTGCGACCTTCAAAAAGCGCCATCACAGATGCAATTGCCTGATCCTGGATCCTTGGTACAACAAGGGGGTCGGTGGTGTGAGAGAGGACTATGACGATTTCATTGAAAAACTCCTGAGGGCTAGCTGTGCCATCGCTGAACACGTCTACCTTTGGGGGTTTCCCGAAATCATCGCCAGATTCATACAGAAGATACCTGACAGCCACCGCTTTACTGCATGGTTGACTTGGTATTACAAAAACAATCCGTCAGTTATACGAGGCTGGCGTTCAGCCCAAAACAGTTGCTTGCACATCAGCGTACCGGATGGCAAGTTATACCCAGAGCATTTCTTAAACGAAGCACAGCTAGCCAAGTTAAGTGAAGGAAAACTGAGGTACATGCCCGGACCACCTTCAGTGATTGAGGCTCCACTCAATATTGGATTTATAGGGAAGTCAGAGCAGCTCGGCCACCCATCGCATAAGCCCATGGCCGTGTACGAGCAGATCATTCGCATGGCCACTAAACCCGGAGACTTGGTTTTTGACCCAATGTGTGGAAGTGGGACAACTGCCACTGTATGCAGAGTGCTAGGCCGAAACGCAATACTGTCAGATGTAGAAAGCAGCTACATCCAAATGACCCGTTCTCGACTTCAAGACACGCGACTTGATGACGTCCTCATCAAGTCTCTGTCACGCAATGAAAAAAACCGTGAGAAGAAAACCTCCATATGAAGATGCCCCGTAGTGAAAGGGTTTCGGCATTTCACAAAGAATATGTCCAAACAAGCCAGCGGCTAATGCTGAGCACATTTAATCAAGTTGCCACACCGAATGAGATCTTAGATGCTGACGCCTTGAAAGAGAGTTGCCTGTTGATAAAGGGTGATAACTTAAGCGCGCTTTGCATGCTCTTGGAAAACGACCACAGCGGAATCGATTTTTGCTATATCGATCCGCCATACAACACTGGTCAAAATTTTGTATATAAAGACAAGTGGCCAGTGCAAGGCAACTCTATTTGGGGAGAGCATTTATCGTGGATGTCATTTATGCTTCCGCGGCTAATAGCCGCTAAGCACCTCCTCAAGGAGAAGGGTGTGATGGCAATTAGCATTGATGACTATGCGTATGCGCACCTAAAAATCTTGATGGACTCAGTCTTTGGAGAGGCTAATTTCATCGCAAACCTAGTTGTCTGCAGAAGTAAAAACGGCAAAGGGAGTCGTTCAGACGTCGCGGTCAACCATGAATACGTTCTTATTTTTGGGAAATCAAAAGACTCTCAATTAAGAGGTCTTCCAGAACTTGAATCTTCGGATTACTCAAAATCCGATAGTTTTGGACAGTACAAGGTCGATGGGATGTTTCGCAAAAAGGGGGATGCAAGTTTAAGAACTGACCGCCCAAACATGTACTACCCTCTGTATTACACGCCAGACGGAAAAGTTTCAGTTGAGCCAATAGCTGAGAATTCTTCCGTCGTTTATCCGCTGGATTCGAAAGGAATCGAACGCCGTTGGTTGTGGGGACCAGAAAAGGCTGCAGCGGAGTCATGGAAATTATATGCGTCGAAAAACGGAACTATCTATGTCAAAAACTACCATGTAATTGACAAGAGGATAAAGCTACGAAGTATTCTTGATTCACCAGGTTATCTAACCGATAAAGCGACTGTGGAACTCAAAGAGGTCTTCGGGGAGAAGATATTTGAAACTCCAAAACCGATATCGTTAGTTACGGACCTGGTAGATTGCTGTTCGCCTAAACAAGGAGTCGTCCTCGATTTTTTTGCCGGAACTGGAACGACAGCAGTCGCGGTGCACCAACTCAATGAACGTGAAAAAACCGAACGCAGGACCATCTTGGTGGAGCAAATGCTACCGATAGACGCGAGTCATGTTGCAGCAAAAAAAGGATATGAATTTACAAGCGACATCACGGAAGCGAGACTGCGTTATTCTGCAACCATAAGTTCATCATTTCGCTACAGATGCCTGACCCTCTGAACCTATAGTTGCTTCTGCGGTCGATTTCGCCCGTAAGAGTTGAAGAGCTCTTTTCGCTTTCTGCCGCTCCTTATTTGCCACCCCACCATATTCGCACTGCTCCTTAAACATAGCGTAAGCATCGGCCGGCGGCTTGCTGACAGTGATTCCTTCGAACGATTGAAATATGGAGTAGAGACTTTCGAAGCGAGCTTTGTCGGCCTCAAAACTCCACTTCCAAGCTGCCGATTGTTGTGCCTGTCTGCGCATAGTGAAGTCGTAGACCAGATTATTGATGACCTGGACTAAATTCAACAGATTCAACGAAATATTCTGAAGTTCATCAGCGCTAATTCTTATTGGTTTCTCGATGAGCTCGTTATGTTGTTTGAGACCAAGCTTAATTGCATTCTTGGATCCAAGCTTACCGAACCGATGAACAATGCAATGACGAAGCTGACAAATACGGTCATATTCGTTTATGTAGAGCTTAAATCTGTCGCCGAAGAATTCCACTCCCATAACGCTTCGCAGCAACGTTTCGACGTGCTCCTTGGAGATCAATGTCATCTCCTCCAGGAAGGCTTCAGCTAGCAATTCTTTTGAGTGATAACGAGCTGCTCCGTAGGTCAGCTTTTGATCCTCTGCCCTTTTCTCCACAAATTCGTCTGCAAATACAAGTCGCGTAGTTAGATTCCGCAGATAGCTTTCAACTGATGAGATGAATCCAAGTAGGACCAAACCATTTAGCTGAAAGTCGATCTCCGCAATAGACGGGACGTTCTCCGGCGGAGCAGCATTTTGCTCGGCTTCTTCAACGGCAGCAGCCGAAATATTTGGAGGCTGCTGTTGCGGGGGCATAGCTGAAGCTTGTAAATCCGCCTCAGCACCCAGAATCCCGTGGGGCACCTCCAGCTTTTGCTCTACGCCTAACTCGGCGCCGGGTGTTTCTGGTTGGGCTGTACTTGCCGAGGAATCCGAAGATTGCGCATACCCTGCAGCAGGTATTTCAGAAACTGCTATCGGATTCGAGGAGGTGTCTGAAGTGGGCTCCACCTCCTCAGCTATTGCTAGCAGATCGGCGATTTGATCTTCAGCGAGAGATTCATCCGCCTCAGCAATCGTTGTGGCTGCCGGGCCGCGAGATCGCGATAACACATTCAACAACTTGGTAGTAGCAATGAATTGATCAATAGGTGATTTTGATTCTTTTGGAGCCGAGCCATCAACCAAAGAGGTCGTCACGCAGGCTTGGAATCTGTCGTTGATGGCGCACACCTCAAGCTGCACTAGCTTCGGCTCAGTAAGTCCAGCCGGTCGGGAAACTTCCGCCTGAGTGGTGGCCTCAGGTGGCATGATGGATGGTGCAGATGTATTCATGAGAAATAGTCATCCACGTACCGTTGAGCTTTCGTGACGATCTCCATTGAACGCTTACGCCCAATTAGCCCGGGTGAACGTATTTCTAGCGTAGGGTTTTGTGTCGCGATGATGTCCCCAATAGTCGCGAATTTTTCTTCCTGTAGTGCAACTTTTTGACGGCGAGTGATTGGTAACTTTTCCACAGACAAAGCCATGCACTCTTCAAATAATGATTTGTGAGTTAGCTCTGCACCACACACATGGCAAAACTTTTGCGATTCTGTCAAACGGGAAGTCCCGCACTTCGAACATTTGGCGAGATCAAGTTTTAATACCGCCCCTTCGGTAAGTTTCTCAACACTTACACGTAACAATTGGAGTTTGCGTTCTCTTTCAATGAACTGTACTTGGCTTCTCGCCGAGAAGCCCGAGCCTAGCTGAAACGCACGGGCTTTTATGAGAGGCGCTATGTGAGGTATGAAACGGAGATATGTACGATCTTCGCCGTGCTTGACAGAAGTCATCGGGTACATAAAGCCAACCTCAACTAAGAAGCGCAACATCCTGCCGTGTAGTACAGAAACGTCTTTGGCGGGTATCCCAATTAACAAGTGTTTGCCATCATTCGGTGTAGATGGATCACGATTTCTTTCGGCAACGAACTCGACTATGTTCTTAAAAAGAATGTCGCCCGCTGCGATTACGGTAGCGAATTGAGGAACTTTTACTGCAAGCGATTCGTACTCCGCGCTCATTAGCTCTACTTGTTGCTCTATTACAAAGTTAACTCCTTGCTGAGCCGTGCTCCATTGAGTTTCTTTATACGTCCTAACCATACTCAGCAAAACTCGCGGCACACCAAATGCTGCATACTTCAAAAGATCAATCACTCCGTCAGGAAGTGCGGCTGCCTGATGGTCCCAGGCGTCCAACAACTGATTCATCGTTTCGTTGTATTGCGGATCTTCAATGCTGAGCCAAGCGTTGATCGCCTGCACATCGTGCCGTAAATGGAATCGCGGGCCATACTGCGATGTACCAGGATAGACTGAAGCCTTAGGTGACACGTGTTCAGTTTTGAGGTCTTGGAATATATTAAAAAATTCCACCAAATATTCTGGGGTCATTGAAAGAGCCGCATCGTCCAGAAGCAGGATGAGGCGTGTACGGCCAGTACTCTGGAGTACGGCCACCATCCAACTGTTCAATGAATCAACCGTGAGTCGCTCCGATATTCCTACTGCTGAGGGCATTCCTCGACTCTCAACAATTGACACGTAGTCAACCATGTCTTCATGGTCCTGTTGAAAATGACCTGCTAAAAGAGAATGAGCAAGTCCCTTCTCATGTCCAGTAGCTATTAAAAAGTCACACGCTGCAATGGCGATTTTTGCAACTACCCAACTATTGAATAGCAGCAAAGCTTCAGAGGTCTGTTTTAGAAGAGGCTCTAAGCGGACGTACCGACTAAACGAGCAATAGACTGCTGCGGGTTTCGAGATGTCGGATATGCATTGCTCGTAGACATAGCGCATTTGATGAGTCTTGCCTGTACCACGTGGGCCGACTAAGAGCTTGCCTCCTGCAGCAAGGAGTGCCTTACGGATGGAGGCATAGAAAGCATTGTCTACCGTCTTTCCCACCAATACTGCCGCGTCCAGCTCGTCAGCTCGCTCAATAAATTCGCCCTCGAAAGTGTCGGTCATGTGCATGCTCTAGTTATTGCTCAAGTGGGATACTATCAAGCTCTCCTCCCTTGGTGCCCGAATTCATCGAAATGGCACGAATCGGTACGCAAAACCGGCACAGCCAAACCAGCTTGCTTTCGATAATGCGATATTGTCGAAGCTGTTTGAAATAACCAATGTTGGCTGCCGCCGCAACTCTTCGCCTCCTACAAATAGAGGAGGAGCATGCTTTTTAGGCCTTCGCAACTGGCAAGTCCTCCCAGCATGTTGTGTATTGCGGTGTCAGCAGGTTCTGCTTCATCTCAAAATCCCTCTGCGGCCCTCTCATGCCAGCGCTAGCCAGCACCACAGTGCCCCGACCATAGCGATCATTCAACCGGTCCAGCGCATCCATCAGATCACCCCGTGCTGGAGCCTCAGGTTCCAAATCCAATTCCCCCTGTTCCAGGTTTCCGTCTTGCAAATCAAGCAGCATCACTCCGGCTTTAGCAAAATTAAAACCTGGGCGGTAGATGGCTTCAATGCCGCGTACCGCCGCATTGACGAGTGCTACGGTGTCGTCTGTCGGGCGGCGCAACGGCAGAATAAGGCTTCGGCTGTACTTCGGCCCTGGCCGAAAAGCGCTGGTGTGAGCGAATACCTGGAGCTGGCCGGCCTTGCTTCCCTGGGCGCGCAGCTTGACGGCTGCACCGCTAGCGAAGCGGGTCACTGCGGCGATGAGGTCCGCTAACTCGGTTACCGCTCCGCCAAAGCTTCGGGTGAATGCAATCTCTTTCTTGGGGGCCGGCTGGTCTTCCAAGGTGATGCACTGCTGGCCCTGTAGCTCTCGTACAGTCCGTTCCAACACCACGCTCCAGCGCCTGCGCACGGTCGCGGGGTCTAAGCGCATCAGGTCTAGCACTGTATGCACCCCACCTTCATTTAACTGCTCCGCGATACGGCGCCCGACCCCCCATACTTCGGATACGTCGGTGGCCTGAAGCACGGCGTCAAGGTCCGCCGCTGGCAAGCTGGCCAGGTTGCAGACGCGGGCAAGCTCTGCAGGGTAGCTGCCAGCCTTGCGGTCAGCACTCTTGGCGATGTGGTTTGCCAGCTTGGCCAAGGTTTTTGTGGGTGCTATGCCTATACCGGTGGGGATGCCGGTCCACTGCAAAACGCGCTCCCGCACACGCTGTGCACGCGCTGTCAGATCACCTTTGACCCCAGCCATGTCAATAAATGATTCATCAATGCTGTATATCTCCTGCTCCGGACCTAGTCCACCCGCCACGGACATCATGCGGTCGCTCATATCGCCGTAGAGCACAAAGTTGGCCGATAGGGCCACGACGCCATGCTCTTCTGCCAGATGCCGGCATTCAAACCAGGGTGCCCCCATGCGAATACCAAGGGCCTTTGCTTCATTGCTCCGTGCGATAGCGCAACCGTCGTTGTTGCTCAGAACCACCACCGGGCGATTCTTCAAGTCAGGGCGAAAAGCCCGCTCACAGCTCACATAGAAGTTGTTGCCATCCACAAGTGCAAACATGGCATCACTTGAAACGCTTGATGGTCGCGGTAACCACACCGCAAATGGTCATGGTCTGACCGTCGCGAAAAAGAATGGGAGGAAAGGTGGCGTTGCCAGCACGTAACTGGACCATCCCATTGCGGCGGTAGAACTGCTTGACCGTGAAATCGCCGTCAATCTCCGCCACCACAATGTCGCCGTGCTTCGGATTGAGCGCCCGGTTGACCACCAAAATATCGCCGTCCGCAATGCCCAATTCGATCATGGAGAGGCCGCGCGCCTGCCACATGAATGTAGCGGCGGGATGGGTGATCAATAGCTCGTTCAGGTCGTGGCGCTTGACCGCGAAGTCTGTCGCTGGCGAGGGAAATCCTGCCGGAACCGTGCCCTCCACCCAAGCCACAAGCAAGCTGGGGCCCTGCGTGAAGCAGACGGCGTCTTGCGGCATAATACTGTACATGCATCCAGTATATGGCGAAGGTTAAAGTTTGACCATGTGCAGCAACTTTGAAGCTCTGCGAAACGCGGAAAAATACCGCACGGCCTTTAATGTTGAGCCGCCCCAAGAGCAGGGGAAGCTCGATATGTGGCCGGGGTACAAGGGTGTTTTCATCCGCCGGCCGAAGGAGGCGGGCAGCGGTGATGAGGCCGTCCCCGAGCGGGAGGCGCTACTTGGCGTGTTCGGATTACTCCCCCATTGGGCCAAGGACGAAAAGCTGGCCAGGAACACGTACAACGCGCGAAGCGAGACGGTGACCGAGAAGCCGAGCTTTCGGGACGCTTGGCGTTGGGGCAAACATTGCATCATTCCGGCCGATGCGATCTATGAGCCGGACCATCGTGGCGGCAAGCCGGTCTCAACGCGCATTGCCAGGGCCGATGGTGAGCCCATGGGGATTGCCGGCTTGTGGTCAGTCTGGAAATCCCCGGCTGGCGACTTGCACAGCTTCACGATGCTGACGGTCAATGCCGATGACCACGCGCTGATGAAGAACTTTCACCGAGTTGAAGATGAAAAGCGCATGGTGGTAATCCTGCCCGTCGGTGCCTACGATGACTGGCTACAGGCCGAGCCGAACCAAAGTATGGACTTCATGCGCCAGTATCCAGCGGACCGCTTAGTGGCCGCTCCAAAGGTCATCGCTCCAAAAGCAGGCAGCATGGAGCTTCTCTTGTAGATGAGATTAAGAAAGCCAGGTATGTCTGAATACGTCATAGGCGAAAGCCTGTACCAGAGTGGGAAGCTGATCGAGGTCACGATTCAGTGTCTCGATGCGCCTGAGCCACCGTATTACCACCTATACGAAGCTCACTGTGCGGAGCCTATGGATGTGGTTGAGCTTATAAAAAAGGGGGCGCGCGTTATGGCGTACCTCGCGGAAGAGCGGCTCGAAGTAGAGATAGTTCAACTCGAGGACGGAACCGAATCGGTAGAGGTTGTCCAGCAGGATCAACCAAGCGGGCGCCGGTCTTTGGCTGACCTTCCGGAATGTGAGTCTTAGACCGTCGGAACCTGAACCCTTAAAGAAACCGACAGTCACCACTTGGCTTCGGGTTTCGGTGCTGCCTGAGCGGCTTCCGGATTCACCGCCGCTCGCTGACTAACTAGTGGATCAGCAGATTGGACGAGTAGGCTTCCATCGTCGCGCAGACGCACGCTGAAGCGTTGCCCCGGACGCAAGCCGGCTTGAGAGACCACGTGCTGAGGAATGCGCAGCGCGAGGGCTGAGCTCCAGAGACCTAAAACAGGCATGTTTGAGTCCTTATTGATTGATAGCTTTTCGGCTATCGTGGCAAATTGGTGTCGCCGCTTGGTCAAACTTGACCACCAAAGCCTCAAAAACACGCTAGGCCACGTTTTCGCGCAACTCTGAGGCACTCCCCGCCAGAACCCTTTGCCATCGCAGCTACCCGCGTGCTGACATGATTGCGGCGCCACACGGGTATCAAGTTCTATTAGCCTAAGACGTTCATTGTGGTCAAAGACAACCTTTTCCCATGTCCGCCAAGTTCCAGCCCTCTGGTCTGGCTGTAGTGCGCAGCATTCAAGCTCTTGGGCAAGGCACCAGGTGTGCGATGAAGATAAAATAGTTCCAAGCTTTTCCAAGATCGCAATCTGCGAAAAATCGGACGTACACCGAGCTTGGCCTCTTAGCTTGTGCGGGCTACTGCTGCGCCTCTTCATTCGGAGGCGCTAAGGCCAGGTTAGGCGATAGGACTAGTTTCAAAATCCTGTCGGTACGGCCCCTGGTTTTACGGCCCTCTCGCACCTCTCAATCCTGCTCAAAAGGGCAGGATTCTGCTGAGGTGCAGGAATGAATGCGCCTCGGATTTCACGAGGACATATGTTAACAACCGCTATTTTTATCTCCGCATGGGAAGAGCGTGGTTTAGATACCGCTGCAGAACACGAAGGCATGGGGCCTGGACTTCTGGCTATTGAGCCGCGCGTGCTAGACAGGCTACTTGCTTACCATGAGCAGCAAACTCGTACTGGTTCGCTAGAACCGTACAAACCAATCCCTTGGGATTCGCGCTGCTGTCCGTTGTGCCGTGAGGTGGCCTTCAGCGCATGGCACTGGAGCGTGCGCGATCATGTTTGGAACCGCGTGCTTGTGGGGACACGGGACTTACAAGTTATTGGGTCCGAGGAAGGCGTTGACATTCAATTGATCGCGTCGTTGTCACCCAATCAGGAGGTCATTTCAAGCCCGTTCCGCAGTTCAGCACTAACCGGACTCGTTGCGAGGTTGGATGCAGGGGCAACGTTCTTGCTTGCAACAAAAGACACGGTCTACATGTTTGAAGAGTTCGCGTCCTTTGAGAATCTATTTCGTCAACACCTTGAAGGTAACTGGGGACTTGCGGCGGAATTTTGTTCGATTGACGAAGATGAATTGGCGATGCCTGAGGAACTGCCATGATGCCTCAACTCGATATGGTGGCATCCACCGATACCAAGGGCGTGTTGATGATCACTGGCTTTTGTCGTCAGCGACTCAACGTCGTTCGCAAGGACCCCGAACTCGGGTTCCCTGAACCGAGTCAGATCGGGCGATCTTTGCGTTGGTTCGTGCATGAAGTTGTTCAATGGATGCAAACCAAGAAGCGTAGTAGTGCTGCGCAGCTAGACCTTGCCTCGCGCAAGGTGCCTGTCGGACTGAAATCGACTAAGACGACGCGCCCACCTAATCCTTGGCCCTGGGCGTTGGTTGCTAAGACGGAGAGACCAACGCTGGCCGAGGTTCAGGCTGCCAATGAGCAAGTATGCGCGATGAGGCTTGAACCAGGTCAAATGCGTGTCGGCAGAGCCGTTTTGACTCGCGAGGGCAAGTCCGTCATGCGCTACAGGGTCATTGGCTTACCTCGCGAAGGGGTAACGCCGCTGATCACGATCCGTCGCAAGGTTACCTTTGGGGTAGCCGTTCCCGCAGAAGCGAGAGCCCGCTACGTGGTCGAGCAGCAAGGTGAATTGCACTACTCGCGCCGTGACAACAGGAACGGAATGGTGTCACCACTGCAAGAACGTCCAACCACCCGTACTCCACCTGACCACACCGCAAGTTCTGAGGTTTCCCTTACCGAACTGAAGAAGCAGTATGAAAGTGGTTCAAGCCTTGATGCGTTGTGCGCGCAGCACCGGATGGGCAAGAGCCGGCTGTCGAAGCTGTTACGGGAGGCAAATGCGCAGATGCGCCCTGCGGGCCGGAAACCACGTTCAGCCGCCTAAGAGTTCGGCCGCGCCACTGGCTATACCGATGGCGCGGCTGTATTCAGTAATCAACACACTTTTGCAAGCATGATCGACCGTATAACCGTCCAAGGCACCCTGAAGACCTTTGAACTTGGTGATTTGAACCGTGCGGCGCAGGTATTGTTCGCCCAAACTTCCAGCTCGAAGTTGAAGCCTGGCGTGGAGTACGTGCCGAGCCCTCTGACAGAAGCGCAGATTGAGATGACCATCGGACAGCACATCGAGCGCGACCGAGAACTGCTCGTAGCGCTCTTCAAGCTACCGCTGGCCTCTGCTGCCCTTGGCCAGAACTATATGCACGGTTGGACCGAGTGCCTGGGCGAAGAGTTGCAGGTAGGGTCTCAGTTGTTGCGAGTGATTTTGGAACAGTACTTGTTCCGGCCCGAAGAAGCGGACCGGTTCATGCGGACGGCCGAAGTGCTCTCCACGGAGTGGACGTGGCATATCGCCTGCGCAACGTACAAGGCCGCGAAGAGCTTGCTGATGCGCGTATATCGCCAGGTCAAGGTGCTGCACGCCCATAACAGCCGCCATGACATCTGTATCGCGGGGTATGCGTTCTATGACGAAAACCAGCGTGAAAGCCTGAAGATTTACCTGACCAACGGCAGCCAGATGAAGTTCTACGTCAAAGTGGACGAAATGGCCGATACCGGGCGGCGAAAACCTCGGGGGAAACCGCTTCACGCAGAACACTACGCGGACCCAGCGTCCATCCGAGGCGAGATCGGTACGCACCTACGTGTTGAGGCCATCCCCGGTCGAACCCATCTGCGTGAGCGTGAACTGCTGCACCCGGCTGCTTGGACGCCAGAAAAGGTGGAGGCTGTGGTGGATGAGGTGCTGGCGATGGCAGGGTTTAAGGTGCCCTACACCAACAATCCCCGGCAAGTGGACGTTTCCGGGTGCTCGAAGACGGTGCAAAGAACGTTTGAGCTGTATTGCGGGGAGGAGGGACTGATTGGGTTGAGCGAGGCCACGGTAACTCGGCATCGCAAGTCCCTGCTCAAGCTCGGCGTGGACATTGCGATTGACCCCGCGGAACATCAGCTTCTGAGCGGATCAATAGGTCGCCAGTTGCACTTCTCGAAGCGCTGGAAAGCGCCAGAACCACTGCGCAACTTCATGATGTCGGAAAAGACGTTGCCGATACTGTACGAAACGCTGAGCCAGATGCTGGCTGCGATCAGAGTTAGCAACTCGCCGGAAAAGCTTGCCCTCCTGGAGAAGCAACGGTTTATCGATGCAGTGCCAGGCAGAACCCGTTCAGCAGTTGCACAAACAGTTTTACCTAAAAGGTAAGTCGATTTGTAAGTTGAACTCAACTACAATGGTTGTTTTTTTTTTAAAACAACGACTTAGATCAAACTGTTTGGCGGAGAGGGTGGGATTCGAACCCACGGTACCTTGCGGTACGCCTGATTTCGAGTCAGGTACATTCGGCCACTCTGCCACCTCTCCAGTGTGGAAAACGGATTCTAACAGCTGTAGCCGGCCTACTTTGCGGCTGGAGCCAGCACCTTGATGCCGCCCATGTACGGTTGCAGCACTTCCGGCACGGTGACTGAGCCATCAGCGAGCTGGTAGTTCTCCAGCACGGCAACCAGGGTGCGGCCTACGGCCAGGCCGGAGCCATTGAGGGTGTGCACAAACTCGTTCTTGCCTTGCGCGTTCTTGAAGCGGGCCTGCAGGCGGCGGGCCTGGAAGGCTTCGCAGTTGGAGACCGAGCTGATTTCGCGGTAGGTGTTTTGTGCGGGGAGCCACACTTCCAGGTCATAGGTCTTGGCGGCGCCAAAGCCCATGTCGCCGGTGCACAGCAGCATGACGCGATACGGCAGGCCGAGCTTTTGCAAAATGGCTTCGGCGTGGCCCGTCATGGCTTCAAGCGCTTCGTAGCTTTTGTCGGGGTGGGTGATCTGCACCATTTCGACCTTGTCGAACTGGTGTTGGCGGATCATGCCGCGGGTGTCGCGGCCGTAGCTTCCGGCTTCGGACCTGAAGCACGGCGTGTGCGCGGTGTACTGAAGCGGCAAGTCAGCTTCGGCGACGATTTCATCGCGCACGAAGTTGGTCAGCGGCACCTCCGACGTGGGGATCAGGTACAGCGCGGTGCTTTCGGCTTCGGCTGCGCCCTCTTGCCCGCCTTTCTTGGCGGCAAACAGATCTTCTTCAAACTTGGGCAACTGGCCGGTGCCGCGCAGCGAATCGCCGTTGACGATGTAGGGCGTGTAGCACTCGGTGTAACCATGCTCGGCGGTTTGCACGTCGAGCATGAACTGCGCAAGCGCGCGATGCAGGCGCGCCAGCGGGCCTTTCATCACGGTAAAACGCGAACCGGTCAGCTTGGTGCCGAGTTCAAAGTCCAGCCCCAGGGGCTGACCCACATCGACATGGTCTTTCACTTCAAACGCGAAAGCCGGCGGCTCGCCGCCCAGGCCTTCGATCGGGGCCCATTTGCGCACCTCGACATTGCCGGCTTCGCCCGCGCCCTGCGGCACGCTTTCATGCGGCAGGTTTGGCACAGCCAGCAGCAGGGCTTGCATGTCGGTCTGGATCTGGTCCAGCCGCGCGGCGGACGATTCGAGCTCGGCCTTGGAAGCACTCACCTGCGCCATGATGGCGCTGGCGTCTTCACCCTTGGACTTGAGCTGGCCGATCTGCTTGGACAGCGTGTTGCGCTGGTTCTGCAACTCTTCGGTGCGGATCTGCAGGGCCTTGCGTTCGGCCTCCAGCGCCTGGAAGGCTTCCACGTTCAGGAAGGCTTGCGGGGTTTTACGGGTCTCCAGCCGGGCGATGGCCGACGGCAGGTCTTTGCGAAGCAGGTTGATATCTAGCATGGGGCCATTGTATTTTGTGCAGCTGCGATCACCAGAGCCCGTTCAGCTCAGTTCAGGCTGGCCGGGTCCAGATTGGCACCGCAGATGATGAGGCAGACTTTTTCGTCGGCGCGCGGGCGGTAGCGGCCGCTTTGCAGCGCGGCCAGCGGCAGGGCCGCCGCGGGCTCGACGGCCAGCTTCAGTTCTTTCCAGAGCCACAGCTGCGCGGCGCGTATCGATTCGTCGGTCAGCAGCAGCGCATCACGCACATGGGCCTGCGTGGCATCCCAGGCCAGGCTGCCGATGCGTTTGGCGCCCAGTGAGTCGGCGGCGATGCCGCCAACGGCCACGTCCACCGGCTCACCAGCCTCACGGGCTTTGTACAAAGTGGGCGCCAGCTCAGGCTCCAGCGCCACCACACGGCTGCGCTGCTCAAACCAGCTGGCCACACCGCCAATCAGGCCGCCGCCACCCACGCTGACCAGCACGGCATCGGGCACACCGCCCTGCTGCTCGATCTCTGCGGCCATCGTGCCAGCGCCGGCCAGTACTTCGGGCTGGTCATAGGCATGTGTCAGCAGCGCGCCGGTTTCCTGCTGGCGCGCCAGGCAGGCTTTCAGCGCGTCGGCGTACGCCGCTCCCGTCACCACCACCTCGGCACCCAGCGCGGCCAGCTTGGCACGCTTGGCGGGGGTCGACACTTCAGGCACAAAGACTTCGCAGCGCACGCCCAACTCGCGGGCCGCGGCGGCTGTGGCAATGCCCGCGTTGCCGCCAGAAGCCACGATCACGCCGCTGGCCGGAATGGGATTGGACAGCAGGCGGTTGAGCATGCCGCGCGCCTTGAAGCTGCCGCCGGTTTGCAGGTGTTCGAGCTTGAGCCAGACCTCAGCGCATTCCACGCCCAGCGCCTTGCCAGGCAGCTTCCACAGCGGTGTTTTATGAATAAAGTGGCTGTAGCCCGCTTCGAACTTGCGCAAGCAGCTCTCAATTTGATAGCGATTGGTCATATGGAAAAAAGAAGAAATCAGGTCAGAGCTGATGCAGCTGGCTGTCATTGACTTCCAGCATCTGGCCCTGCGCATCGAGCTTCAGGCCCTTGGGCAGCGGGAACTTGATGGTCTCCTCAATGCCTTCCATCTTGCGCACCGACACAGCGCCCAGCGCCTTGATGCGGTCTATCACCTGCTTGACGAGAATTTCGGGCGCCGAAGCACCTGCCGTGAGGCCGACCCGGCCCTTGCCCTCAAACCACGACTCCTTCAGCTCGCTGGCGTCGTCCACCATATAGGCCTCGGTGCCCAGCTTGGCGGCCAGCTCGCGCAGGCGGTTGCTGTTGGAGCTGGTCGGGCTGCCGACCACGATGAGGATGTCCACCTGCGGGCTCAGCACCTTGACGGCGTCCTGCCGGTTCTGCGTGGCGTAGCAAATATCCTGGTGTTTGGGTTCGCGCACTTGCGGAAAGCGCGCCTTTACCGCCGCACTGATCTCGGCCGCGTCGTCCACGCTCAGCGTGGTCTGCGTGACGACTGCCAGGCGTTCGGTCTGGGCAGGGCTGATGCGCCACACGTCGGCCACGTCTTCCACCAGGTGGATGCCGCTGTCGAGCTGGCCCATGGTGCCTTCGACCTCGGGGTGGCCCTTGTGGCCGATCATGATGAACTCGTAGCCCTCTTTGTGCAGCTTGGCCACTTCCACATGTACCTTGGTCACCAGCGGGCAGGTCGCGTCGAAAATCTGGAAGCCGCGGCGCTCGGCCTCTTTCTGGATGGCCTGGCTCACGCCGTGCGCGCTGAACACCAGCGTGGCGCCCGGGGGCACGTCGTCGAGCTCTTCAATAAAGATCGCGCCTTTTTCCTTGAGGTCGTTGACGACATAGGTGTTGTGCACGATCTCGTGGCGCACGTAAATCGGCCTGCCGAATTTCGTCAACGCCCGCTCGACGATCTCAATGGCACGGTCGACGCCGGCGCAGAAACCCCTCGGTTCCGCGAGAAGGATTTCCTGGGGAAGCAATCTGGATTCAGTCATAACACCCCAATCACTTGCACTTCAAACACCACCGGCTGGCCTGCCAGCGGATGGTTGAAGTCGAACTGCACCGCGTCGCCGCCCTCTTTGACCTGCTGCACCGCGCCCGCGTACTGCCCCGCGCCATCCGGCGTGGGGAACTGCACCACATCGCCGACCTTGTATTGTTCATCCGGGTCGCCCAGCTCATTGAGCAGCTTGCGCGCCACCCACTGCACCAGCTCCGGGTTGCGGTCGCCAAACGCAACGCCTGCGGGCAACTCAAACGTTGTGCGCGTGCCTTCGGGCAGGCCAATCAGCCGCTGCTCAATGGCCGGAGAGAGCTCGCCCGTACCCAGGCTCAGGGTGGCGGGCTTGCCGTCAAAGGTGTTGATGATGTCCGCGCCCGGTTTGCCGTCCACGGAGGGCCCGGCCATGCGGTAGTGCAGGGTCAGGAACGAGCCTTGCTGGACAAGGGTTGCTTCGGGGGATTCCACGGTGGACATAGGGCTTTCGGGGCCAGGCGGGCAGCCGGCAACGGTTTGTAAAGGGAGGATCAGCCCCCTATTGTAGAAAGCCGGGAGTGACCAGGCCGATCATCGGTTTTTTCGGGGTTTTCGAGTGGCTTCTTCGGAGTTTTTCGGAGTGTTTTGGAAGCTTGTTCCCCCCGTTTCCACAGCAGGCAGGCAGCCGGCCGCTTGCGCCGGGTTTTTCCTCAGCGCCGCATCGTGGATGACTGGCATGCTTTCTGCTGACTCACTTCCATGGACACTGCCATCACATCCCCACACACGCCAGCCCCGCCGGCCGGCCCGGATCACGACCTGCGGATTGACCCGCAGCGCCTCTGGGCCTCACTCATGGATCTCGCTGCCGTGGGGGCGACAGAAAAAGGCGGTGTATGCCGGCTGGCCCTGACCGAGCTTGACCGCCAGGGGCGCGCGCTCTTCGTGCGCTGGGCAACCGAAGCAGGCTGCACGCTGCGCGTGGATGCCATCGGCAACCTGTTCGCGCGCCGCGAGGGGCAGGACCCTTCGCTTCCTGCCGTTGCCACCGGCAGCCATATCGACACCCAGCCTACCGGCGGCAAGTTCGACGGGAACTACGGTGTACTGGCCGGGCTGGAAGTGCTGCGCACGCTCAACGACGCGGGCATACGCACCGTCGCGCCGCTGGAAGTCTGCGTCTGGACCAACGAGGAAGGCTCGCGTTTCGTGCCGGTGATGATGGGCTCGGGTGTCTACGCCGGCGCTTTCACCCTGCAGTCAGCGCTTGAGGCCGCCGACCGCGACGGTATCCGCGTCGGCGAGGCACTCCAGGCCATCGGGTTTGACGGCACGGCGCCCGCTGCGGTGAACGACGGTGCACCGCGCTTCGGCGCCTATTTTGAGGCCCACATCGAACAGGGACCGGTGCTCGAAGATGCCGACATTCCGCTGGGTGTGGTCACCGGTGCGCTTGGCCAGCGCTGGTATGACGTGGTGGTCACCGGCCAGGAAGCGCATGCCGGCCCCACCCCGATGACATTGCGGCGCGATGCCCTGCAGGGCGCCACCGGCCTCATGCAGGCCGTGCGCAGCATCGCATTGGACGAACAGCCTGACGGCCGCGGCACCGTGGGCTATGTGCAGGTGCATCCCAATTCGCGCAACGTGATCCCGGGCCGCGTGACCTTCACTGTGGATTTCCGCCATGGCAACGACGAAGGCCTGAGCCGCATGGACGGGCGCTTGCGCCATGCCTGCGCCGCACTCAGCCAGTCAGGCGGCCTCACGGTCGGGATTGAGCAGACCGTGTACTACCCGCCGGCACGCTTCGCCGAGCCGCTGGTGGCTGCCGTGCGCGAAGGCGCGAAGCGCATGGGCCTGGCCCACCTGGACATCGTGAGCGGTGCCGGCCACGACGCCGTGTACGTCGCCCGCACCGCGCCGGCCGCCATGATTTTTGTCCCCTGCAAAGACGGCATCTCGCACAACGAGATCGAAGACGCCAAGCCGGAACACCTGGCAGCCGGCGCCAACGTGCTGCTGCACGCGATGCTCGACCAGGCGGGTGTGGCCGCAGCATGAAGGTACTCGCGCCGCAGCCGCTGACGCCAGACGCATTTGCGCCCTACGGCACCGTGGTGCAGGTGCCGGCCGGCGCCGAAGGCCGTGCCATCAACGGCGGGACATCCGAGCGCTTCGACCTGATCGGCGACCTGCAGCTTGATGCAGACGGAGGGCGGCCGATGCTGGCGATATTTCGCGCACAGGCGCGGCGCTTTCCCCATGCAGTCGATGAAATGGAGTGCCATGCGCTGGGCAGCCAGACTTTTGTGCCACTGGGCGAGCGCCGCTTTGTCATCGTGGTGGCGCCGGCCGGCGCGCCGCCTTCTGGCGATACGCTGGCCGCCTTCATCACCGACGGCTGCCAGGGCGTGGCGCTTGCGCCCGGCACCTGGCACCACGCCTTGCTGGCGGTAGACGCAGGCGATTTTGTGGTGCTTGAGCGCGCCGCGGCAGCCGTCGACTGCGGCACCTGCCGGCTGCAACAACCCGTGACGGTTGCAGCGCTTGCATGAACCGCTTGAACTGCATAAGCTGCATGAACTACGCAACTGCCTGAAGGAACCCGGCCTGTGGTTCGCATTGGATTGATCTCCGACACCCATGGCCTCCTGAGGCCGGAAGCCCTCGCGTTCCTGCGCGGATGCGATCACATCATCCATGCCGGGGATATCTGCGAGCCGGGCGTCCTCGAAGCGCTGGCAACGCTGGCGCCGGTGACGGCGGTGCGCGGCAACAATGACCGGGGCGCCTGGGCCGACGCCCTGCCCGTCTCGACATGGCTGAACATCGGCGAAGTCACGATTCATGTGATCCACGATCTTGCGGAGCTGGACATCGACCCGGCCGCAGCGGGTGTGCAGGTGGTCGTGTCGGGCCATTCGCACCAGCCCCTGATCGAGGAGCGCGAAGGCGTGTTGTTCGTGAACCCCGGCAGTGCCGGTCCGCGCCGCTTCAGGCTCCCGATCACCCTTGCCGAACTCCAGATTGACGGCCCTGCCGTCAACCCGCGCATAGAAAAGATTCAGGCAGAGATTCAGGCCGTCGAGACAGACTGAAGGCGCCCTTTAGCTATCAAATCAATAGCTGGTCGCGCATGTTCTACATGGTCTGGGGGCTGATTCTTCTTAAGAAAATCAAAAATATTCGGCATCAAGCCTCAATGCGCTGCGCCAGTGCCACCAGCGCCCGGTCCGAGCCCGCCGGCCCGAGCAGTGACAGGCCCAGTGGGGCGCCCTCACGCTGGGCCAGAGGCATCGACAGCTGCGGAAAACCGCTCAGGCCGGCGATGCACAGCAGCCGGATGGCGCGGTTGCGGTAGTCCTCCAGCCCGGCCTCGCCTTCGCTGCGCAACGGCGCAATGTCGGGCATGGTCGGCATCAGCAATACGCCGTCGCTGCCAAGCAGCGCGGCCAGGTGGCTGCGAAAGGCCGCGCGAAAAGCACGGCCCGCACCGGCCTGCGCATCCGTCACATCACGCGACCAGGCAAAGCGCTCGGCCACGCCCGGCCCCAGCGGCGGCGCGTAGCGCTCAATCAGCGGCCCGTCGGTCAGCCAGGCCTCGTGCGCCTGTACGTACCGGAAATTCCAGTACATCGCATCGAAGGACTCCAGCGCCACGGTGGTGCCCTGCGCAGTGCCGAGCACGCCCTGCACCCGTTCGACGGCGCCCTGCAACGCAACGGCCGCCGCCGGCACGGCCAGCGACCACACGTCTTCAGGATGCAGCAGCCGCACGCGACCTGGCAGCGCGGCGGCATCGGGGCCAAGCAACACGTCGGCCACCCGTGCGAAGGTGTGAATATCCCGCGCGAACCAGCCGCAGGTGTCCAGGCTGGGCGCCAGGTCCAACGCGCCCTCCAGGCTGATGCGGCCATGCGTTGGGCGCAGCCCATACAGCCCGCAGTGATTGGCCGGCGCCCGCACGGAGCCACCGGTGTCCGTGCCCAGCGCGAAATCGCACAGGCCCGAAGACACAGCCGAGGCCGAGCCTGATGAACTGCCGCCGGTGATGCGGTCTTTGGCAGCGCCGTTGATCGGCGCGCCGAAGTGCGCGTTGTTGCCGTTCATCGAAAAGGCCAGCTCATCCGTGACCGTCTTGCCGGAAAACCGCGCGCCTGCATCGAGCAGCCGCTGCACGGTGGGCGCGGTACGCGTCTTGATGCCGGACATCGCCAGCACAAAAGGGCTGCCGCCACCTGTGGGATAGCCCGCCACATCGAACAGGTCCTTCACGCCGAAGCTGAGATCCGAGAGCGGGCCGGTGGCAGCGCGCGGCACCGGAGCGTCGGGATAGGGAACGAAGGCGTGGGCGGGGTCGTGCAGGGGCATAACGTGAAGGCGGTGATCAGGCAACCAGGGTGGGCGCAATCGCCGCGGCGGCATCGGTATGAATGCAGCGTGCACGGTGGTTCGGCGCCAGCTCGACCACCGGCGGCTGCGCGGCGCGGCAGGCCTCAGTGGCCAGTGCGCAGCGCTCGGCAAAGGCACAGCCGGGCGGCAGCGCCGACAGGTCGGGCGGCGCGCCGCCTATGGTTTCCAGCCGGGTGCCGCGTGCCAGCGCGCCGTGCGCCCGGCTCTTGAGCAGCGCGATCGTGTAGGGATGGCGCGGTGAGCGGATCAGCTCGCGCGCCGTGCCTTCTTCGACAATGCGGCCCGCGTACATCACGGCGATGCGGTCGGCCACCTCGACGGCCGCGCCGATATCGTGCGTCACGAAGATCACCGACAGGCCCAGGTCACGCTGCAGCTCGCGCAGCAGCAGCAAAATCTGGATCTGCACGGTCGCGTCGAGCGCGGTGGTCGGCTCGTCGGCCAGCAGGAGCTGCGGCTTGCAGGCCAGCGCCAGCGCGATCATCGCGCGCTGGCGCATGCCGCCCGACATCTCGTGCGGATAGGCCGCAAGGCGCCGCTCGGGGCTGGGGATGCGCACGCGCTCGAACAGCGCCAGCGCGCGCTGGTGCGCTTCAGCCTTGCCCACACGCTCATGCCGGCGTATCGACTCCATGATCTGGGCCCCCACCGAATAGACCGGGTCCAGCGCCAGCAGCGGCTCCTGGAAGATCATCGAGGCGACCTTGCCGCGGAAGTCGTCGAGCTCGCCGGTTGACATGGCGAGCACATCACGCCCGGCCACCTGCACCTGGCCGCCCATGCGGGTGCGGCGCTCGGGGTGCAGGCGCAGCAGGGTGCGCATGGTCACGCTCTTGCCAGAACCGGATTCGCCGATCAGCGCAACCACCTCGCCGCGCTGCACCTCCAGGCTCACGCCGCTCACGGCCTGCACGGGCATGCGCCCGCCGCTGAATGTCACGCTGAGGTCCTTCAGGCGAACCATCGGCTCGCAAGAGGAAGGAAACGAGGAAGAGGAAGAAGAGGCGTTCGCAGTCATGGGGTCACGCCGCCCTGGCCAGCGGTGCAGCATCCGGGTGTCCGCTGCCGGGTTCGTGGATCAGGCAACTCACGGCGTGCTGTGCGCCGGTGGCGATGCGCGCCGGCACCACCTGGCTGCACACCGGCGCGGCCAGTGCACAGCGCGGGTGAAAGCGGCAGCCCGAGGGCGGGTTGATCGGATTCGGCGGGTCACCGGCCAGCGCCGCTTCTTCGGTGCGGTGGTCCGGGTCCATTGAGGGCATCGACGACAGCAGCGCGCGGGTGTAGGGATGGGCCGGCGCGTCGTACAGCGCATCGGCCGGGCCGATTTCGGCAACCTGGCCAAGGTACATCACCATCACGCGGTCGCTCACGTAGCGCACCACATTGAGATCGTGGCTGATAAAGACATAGGTCAGGCCGAACTCGGCCTTCAGGTCGAGCAGCAGGTTGATGACCTGCGCCTCGACCGATTTGTCGAGCGCCGACACCGCTTCATCAAGAATCACCATGCGCGGCTGCAGCGCCAGCGCACGCGCAATATTGACGCGCTGGCGCTGCCCGCCCGACAACTCGTGCGGGTAGCGCTCGGCAAAACGCTGCGGCTCCAGGCCCACGCGCGCCAGCAGGTCGCGTGCGCGCGCAATCGCCTCGCGCCTGGGCACGTTGTGCACCTGCGGGCCGAAGGCAATCGAGTCTTCGATCGTGAGCCGCGGGTTAAGCGAAGCGTAGCTGTCCTGGAAGACCATCTGCACCTGGCGCCTGAACTCCTTGAGCGGCAGGTCGCGGCCGCCGACGGTCCGCCCGTCGAAGACAACCTCGCCGCCGGTAGGCGCGATCAGCTGCATCAACAGCCGCGCCGTGGTCGACTTGCCGCAGCCCGACTCGCCGACAACCCCCAGCGTCTCACCCTTGAGCACTTCAAAATCAACACCATCAACGGCGCGCACCACACCGCCGCCACGGCCCAGCGGATCCTTCTTGAGCGGGAAGTGCTTGACCAGCCCGGAAATCGTGAGCAAGGGTTGCGCGGGGCCTCCGACGTCGTTCATTGCGTCCATGGTTTCAGCCCTTGTTGTCCATGGCGGAGCGCAGACCATCGGACAGGATGTTGAATGAGATGGAGGTGATGAAGATCATCGCCCCGGGCAGTGCCGCGACCCAGGGCTGCACGTAGATCGCGGTGCGCAGCGTGTTGAGCATCAGGCCCCACTCCGGCTCCGGCGGTTTCACGCCGAGCCCAAGGAAAGACAGGCCAGAGGCGAGGATCATGGAGACCGCGATCAGGCTGGTGGCGTAAACAAAAATCGGCCCCAGCACATTACCCAGAACATGCACCCGCACGATGGTGAAAGGGCCGGCACCCGAGGCCCTGGCCGCCTCCACATAGTCGCGGTTACGCACCTGCGTGGTCACGCTTTCGGCCACCCGCGCAATCTGCGGAATAAACACGATGGTCAGCGAAATCAGGGAGTTGACGATGCCCGCGCCCAGCACGCCGGACAGTGCAATGGCCAGCAACACTGACGGAAAGGCATAAAACACATCGATGGTGCGCATGATGGCGGTGTTGACGAATCCGCCTGCGTAGCCGGCCAGGATGCCGATCGTCGAGCCGACGGCAAAGGCACAGACCACGGGCGTGATACCGATGAAAAGCGAGAGCCGTGCGCCCACGATCAGGCGGGAAAGCATGTCGCGGCCGAGTTCGTCACTGCCCAGCGGCAGGCCTTCGGTGCCGATCGGCTTGAGCCGCTTGAGCATTGACGAGGCGTAGGGATCTGCCGGCGCGAGCCATGGGCCGAACACCGCCAGGCTGATCAGCAGCAGCACCACAAAAGCAGCGGCCATTGCGACCGGGTCGCGCGTGAAGCGCAGCATGGCCGAGGCCCAGTAGCCGCGAGAACGCTGCATGGGCAGCGGCTTCACATCGACGGCAGCAGTGGAGGCGCTGGATGCGCTGGAAGTGGCGGTCACGGTGCTCATGGTCATGCCCTGGCGATGCGGGGGTCCAGCAACGTTTGCAGCACATCGACCAGCAGGTTCAGCACCACGAAGAACAGCGCCAGCACCAGAATCGTCCCTTGCAGGAGCGGCAGGTCACGCTGGAAGATGGCGGAGTTCAGAAGAAAGCCGGTGCCCGGCCAGGAAAACACGGTCTCGATCAGGATGGAGCCGCCCAGCAGGTAACCCAGTTGCAGGCCCATCACGGCCAGCGCCGTGGGGGCGGCGTTTTTCACCATGTGGCGGAACACGCCGAAGTGCGTGAGGCCCTTGGCGCGCAGGCCGACGATGAATTCCTGGTCAAGAATGTCGGCCACCAGCGCACGCACCGTGCGCGCGATGATGCCCATCGGGATCACCGACATCGTGATCGCCGGCAGGACCAGGAACTGGATGTGCTCCCAGTCCCAGGCCCAGTCGCTCGATCCACCCGGGCCGGCGCCTGTGGCCGGCAACAGCATCAGCTGCGAGCTGAAGACGATCACCATCACCATGCCCAGCCAGTAGTGCGGCACACTCACGCCCAGCACCGACAGCATCGAGGCCAGCCGGTCGACCCAGGAGTTGCGGAAGTAGCCGGCCACAAAACCGAACAGGCAGCCCAGCACAAAGCCGATGAAAGTGGCCACCACCGCCAGGCGCAGCGTATTGCCGACCGCGGTCATGACCTCGCCGGCAACCGCACGGTTGCTCGCGATCGACACGCCCAGGTCGCCGTGCATGGCGCGCCATACCCACATCGCGAACTGCTCGGGCAGCGAGCGGTTAAAGCCATAGAGCTCGCGCAGTTGCGCCTGCAGGTCGGCCGATGCGTCCGGCGGCAGGATGGACACCAGCGGATCGCCAGGCGCGAGATGCACCAGAAGAAAACACACGAGTGCCACGCCGACCATGATCGGCAAGGCGTAGATAACACGACGCAGGAAGTAGGCAAGCATGGGCTGGCGTTGAAAGCTGGCTCGAATAAGGAACGAGAGAACGGGAAAGCGAAAAAACGAGGAAGCGAGAGCGATAAAAGAAGCCCTTCCTCAGCGGAGAATGGGCTTTTCCACCGTGATCAGTCCATCGTCATGGTGGCAATGTCGATGAACCAGCTCTTGGGCTGCACCACGTTCTTGATCCTGGCCGACAGCGCACGCGGACCGACGTCGTGCGCAATCCAGACAAAGGGGGCGTCGTCCACGATGTGGGCGTGCAGCTTGGCCAGCGCGGCGTCGCGCGACTTCTCGTCGAAGCTGGTACGCGCATCGGCCACCAGCTTGTCGATATCGGCGTTGCCGTAGTAGCCCCAGTTGTTGGACACCGGCGGGAAGGCCTTGGTGCTCACGAAACGCACCATGGCAAAGAACGGGTCCATCGCCGCGAAACTGATGTTGACCGCATTGGCGCCATTGGCCGACGGGTCTTTCGCGCCCTTGCGCCAGTTGGTGAACAGCGTGTTCCACTCGATCACGTCGAACTGCACGTCAAAAAAGCATTGCTTGAGCGACTGCTGCGCAAACTCGTTCATCGGCAGCGGCTGCATCTGGCCCGAGCCTGAGGCGGAAATCTGCACCTTGACCTTGAGCGGCTTGGCGGCCGAAAAACCCGCCTGCGTCATCAGCGCCTGGGCTGCCTTCACGTCGTACTTGATGTCGAACTTGGGGTTGCCCCACCATGGGTGTCCGGGCGCCACCGTGCCCTTGGGTTCGGCCATCATGCCGCCCAGCAGTTGCTTGATGCCCCCGCGATCCACGCAAAGGTTGGCCGCCTGGCGCACGCGCCTGTCGAGCCAGGGCGAGCCTTCGGCGAATGACAGCTGCCACGGCCACACGTGCGGCTGGGCGTTGGAATAGATCTTGAAGCCGCGCTGCGTGATCTGCGCCATCGCATCAGGTGCGGGAGCCTCGATCCAGTCGACCTGCCCGCCCAGCAGCGCCGCGGTGCGCGCATTGGCTTCGGGCATGGGCAGCATCACGACCTTGTCGATCCTGGGCACGCGTTTGGCGTCCCAGTAGGCCTTGTTGGCGGCCAGCTCAAGGCGCTCACGCGCCACGAAGCGCGTGACCTTGAAGGGGCCAGAGCCGGCCGGATCGGCGGCGAAAGCCGTCCAGGCCGCCTTGGCGCGGTCAGCGGGTACGGTGACGCCGGCCGGCACGGCCGCGAGCTTGGCGGACCAATGCGCCGGCGAGGCCATGAACAGATTCGTGAGGTTGATCGGCAGGAAGGAGTCGGCCTCGCTCGTGGTGAGTTCGACCGTCATGTCGTCGATCTTGCGGGCGGTGCGCAGGGTCGGCATGCGCGAAGCGGTCACACCGACCTGGCTGGGGTCGAACTGCGGGGCGTCCTTATCGAGCACCTTCTGCACGTTCCAGATCACGGCATCGGCATTAAAGGCTGAACCGTCGTGGAACTTGACGCCGGGGCGCAGCTTGAAGACCCACTTGGTCTTGTCCTTGGCATCCACGGCCCAGGAAGTGGCAAGCGCGGGAATCAGCACGCTCGGCGCGTCGGCCTTCGAGAGATCCCATTGGGTCAGCGAATCGTAAATCGGGATGCCGGTAAAACGGTTGCCTTCAAAGCCCTGGTCGGGCTGGCCCAAGGTGCGCGGAATGTCGGCCGCCGTCATGGCGATGCGCAGTACTTTTTCCTGTGCATGCAGGCCGGTGGCAGCCAGCGAGGCGGCGGCAAGCAGGGCCATGGACACCGGCGCGCGCAGCCAGATCAGAGACAGACGGGACCCGATAACTTTCATGGAGCACTCCTGTAAATAAGGATATGCCCGCAAGGAATATGCCAATGGTTTCAGCGCCGATGCTTGCAAGGTGAGCTCCGCCGCAGTGCATGCGTCACTGCCTTGGTGCATCGCTTCAAAATCTCGCGAACCGTCTCGCGTGGCATGGCATTCGTGGGGGGACGGCAACTGTTTGTAAACTGTTCCCGTCCAGAGCAAGGGAACCCGTCCGGGTCCGCACTGCTTTTGGTGGTTCTTTCCCCTCACCCCTTTCACCGGCTTTTTCTTCCATGCTTCTCAAAGACCTCCCAGAGGACGCCCGCCCCCGCGAAAAACTGCTGGCCCGCGGCCCCGGCGCGCTCAGCGATGCCGAGCTGCTGGCCCTGCTGCTGCGCACCGGCCTGCCCGGCAAGAATGCGCTGCAGATGGGGCAGGAGCTGGTCGACACCTTTGGCGGCGTGGCCGGGCTGCTGCACACCGGCCCCGAAGCGCTCAAAAGCATCAAGGGTCTGGGCCCGGCCAAACGCGCCGAACTGGTCGCGGTGCTGGAACTTTCCCGGCGGGCGCTTGCCGAAAAGCTCCGTGAAAAAACGCTCTTTGACACGCCGCAGGCCGTGCGCGACTATTTGCAGCTGCAGCTGGGCAGCCGGCCGCACGAGATTTTTGCGGTGCTGTTCCTCGACAGCCAGCACCGGCTGATCGTTCTCGAAGAGCTGTTTCGCGGAACGCTGACACAAACGTCCGTCTACCCGCGCGAGGTAGTGGTGCGCGCCCTGGCGCTCAACGCCGCCAGTGTGGTGCTGGCCCACAACCACCCCAGCGGCACCGCCAGACCTTCACGCGCCGACGAGGCGCTGACGCAAACGCTCAAGTCAGCCCTCGCGCTGGTCGATGTGCGTGTGCTGGACCATTTTGTGGTGACAAGTTCCCAGGCAGTGTCGATGGCCGAGCTGGGCTTGCTGTAGAAGTCGGAACGCTTTCTAGATTGCCTCTTTTTTTACAATTTCCGGATTGATGGAGAGAAAGGGGTTGGACTTCCCGAATGCCTTCACAGCGGCATCGATTTCGGGTTGCCCGAACGCGGACAGGCCCTCCGATTTGGGGTCGAGATAAAACAGCATCGCCAAGGCCCGCCTGCGCTCGGCAGGGTTCCTCGTCAACCTGGCTTCCAGTGCATAAGCCCAGGATTGCCAGGGTTCGAACTTCTGGCTCTTCTGGGCCCACTCCAGCGTCAAGGCCCTGATCTTGCTGCTGCCGGTCATTTCCGCCACCAGTTCGGAAATCTCTCCAAAGGTGTACTGCGTCAGCAAGGCCCTTTTCTCAGTGTGCGGCCGCAGTTGCCGCGCGCGTTGAAGGAATTGCAGTGCTTCTTCGTTTTTGCCGGATGCTGCGGCAAGAATCGCCATGGTCAGCTGGTAGTCAAAGTCTTGCCTGGAGGCCTTGGTGCCGCTTACCATCTTCTCAATAATTGAGGTGTCTCCCGCCTTGACAGCCGCATAAGCGTAGTAAGGAAAATAGCAGGTCAACGTTGAATTGACCTGGTAATCGGTCAGGTCGTAAAACGTTGCCGACTCGGAGAAGATTGCCTTCGCACCGGCAAAGTCCTTGAGTTTGATGGCCCGGTAAGCTTCCACAAAATACGCATGCATGGATTTCACATGCTGTTTCACAGGAGCTTTCTGCGCGACCGGATGTCCTTCCCAAATCGGATTGGGGTGTCCGGGCACTTTCCATCGCTGCAGATCCAGTGCGTCTACCGCCTGAGACAAGCTGCTGGAAGGCGTGCGGTCCGTGGTTGCAAAACGCACAAGGTGAACGGTTGCGGCGATCGTACCCTCCACTGTGCCCCCGAATTTCCCCTGTTGCGCCCAACTCACGACCTCCGCTTCAGGCAGACCGGAGATGTGATGCCCGACCAGCGCGGACTCCCAAATGTGAGGAGCGCGGCTTTGTTTCGCCAGCATTTCAAAACCGGCCCAGGCCTCCCTGGAATGGCCACTTGCGTGAAGAAGCCCCAGATAGTCCCGGTGGGCATACGACTCCTGGTAACGCTGGGCACGCCGCAAGGTGCTGGCCATCGCCCCCTGCAGATCGCCGGCAAGAAGCTTCAGACGCGTATCGCTCGTGATTTCGCCGGACGATCCCGATCCCTGAGAGACGGCGATTTGATAGAACGGCCTGGCAAGGTCGAAATAACCCGCCCAGTAAAAATACGACCCTGCCTCGAAAGCAAGGTTTGCGGTCGCAACCCGGCCGTCTTCGGACCCTTTCTTGAAGCCCTCGTAAGAATGAAACATCTTGGCGGCAGCTTTGACGTCACCCGCCGCGAACAGCATCCATGCCAAATCGCTATAGGAAGTCCACCGCGTGGGTGCAAGCTTGAGGTTGTCGCGATAGTAAGCCTGCGCTTTCGCGGTGTCCCCCTGCCTCCTGGCCTCGGCGCCGAGGATGCTATTGAGTTGCGGGGAGCCGACGAAACGCCCGTTGATTGACGCTAAAAGATCGGTGTCCCGCCCCTGGTCGGGGAAAAAATGACGGTACGTCCCGTGCAGCTCCGTGAAGGTTCCGATTTCCCAAGTGGCACTCTTCAAAGCGGCAATTTCGTTTTCAATACTTATCTCCAATTTACCGCCGTCTGCCCAGGTCCAGTAATAAGGACGGAATGGCACATCGGCATAGTAAAGATTGTTATAAGGTCCGTAGTACTGACCGCCGTCAGCATTGAAATGATTCAAGGCCCGTAATGCGGTGAGCGACTGGCCTTGCTCCCAGTAGGCTGCATCGAACGCGTTTTGGTGCGCGGCCTTGACCAACTGCTCTCTTTCGGCTCCAGTGGACTTTCCGGCGAGCTTCGCCTCCGCTCTTGAGCGCTCATACGCGTAGGACGGGTAACCCTTGTAGATTGCGTCAATGCTGTTCGCAAAGATCAGGGCCTTGTTCGGAATGCCCTGGACGTTGGACAGGAAATTGATGCGGTTCATCAGGTTGTCATGGCCAATACTCTCGAGCAAGTCCAGATAGTCAAACGGGCCCGGCTTGCCGGGTGCGGGCCCGCAGCACAAACTGGCCGCATTGGCCTCGATGAACTTGCGGCCGTGATGAAACACCGACAGATCCACCATGGTCTGAACCTTGTCGGGGTCAGCAAGTGGCAATGCCGCGCGTGCCATGTCCGCCATTGCATACCCCTTGACCGGCAACTCATAGTCAAGAAGCATTTTCAGGGAAGCATTCTCGTTCTGAACCCACGGTTCTGTTTCTACAAAAACCCGCGTCACGATGAACGGCCATATCGTTCCGGGCAGCTTCAACGCTGCCACTTCGGCGCCTGCCTTTTTGGTTGTCATCGTGCCGTAGGCGGTAGCGATCCTGTTCTCATCGATCTTTTGCAGCAAGCGTTTTAAGGGATTCTTTTCAAGCGCCGCCATTGCACGCACGTCCAGGATATTTCCGTTCAGGGCGGCAAGCAATTCTTTTTCCTCGACGGTCTGCACATCGCCCAGTGCCTTGATGGCAGCCATGCGCAGACCCAGTGCCATGTAGGTCCTCGCCCTGAGCGCCCGGTAGTCGGGTGATTGCGGCGACAGGCCCAAAAGCGCCAGATGCGCCTTTTCAGCAAATATCTCTTTCGTTCTTTCGTTGGTTGTGGGCGCCAGTGCGCTGTACACCAGGAAAGCGTATGCATCCTGCGCCGGGTTGCCAGACGGTGCCACCAAGCCGAACGGAGATGCCGGCAGCGCTTCCAGTTCCAGGCTGCTGACTGTCTTTTCATAAAGAGGCGAGGAAGGGTTGGCGCCTGCCGCCTTGAGGATTTCCGGCAACACGGATTCGTAGGCCTCGACGGCCGGAATTTCATCCCCAAAAGGGATATTTTCAAATTTTTTGGTTTCCACCGGAGCAGCCCAAACAGCGCCATTGCGCGCAGTGCCCGTGTAGTCCTGGGTCCGGATGGCGATCGCCATTTTTCCTTTCCGGTCGTGCCCGGCGTAACCCCAGACAATGCGCTTTGCCCCCACGGCATCGGCAAGCTTGTAGATTTCCTCCTGCTTGAGGTGGCGCTGCCCCTCACCAAGTGCTTTTGCCACCAGATAGGGGTCGGGAATTTTCACTTTCTGCGATTGGGCGACGCCCGCAGCGAGTTCCGCAGTCATGATGGACCGGCTTGCCCTGTCGACACCCCAGCCCCAAACCTGGAACGGTACAACCAGCACATCAAACTTTCCGCCAGACAACACCTGACCGTAGAAAAGCTTTTCCTTGCCCTGCCAATCGGAAGCCTGCGGTGAATAGCGCGGCGGCAGGAAGCGGGCCATTGCAGTATCTTCAAAAGACCGTTCCATCGCGATCTTGTTCTGGATGTCCGCTCGAGCCTTTGCCGCAGAGGC
The DNA here is from genome assembly GCF_056402835.1 of Polaromonas sp. P3_B4. Lineage (NCBI taxonomy): Bacteria > Pseudomonadati > Pseudomonadota > Betaproteobacteria > Burkholderiales > Comamonadaceae > Polaromonas > Polaromonas sp. P3_B4. Next base: position 7,463 of record NZ_JBFUGQ010000001.1, on the reverse strand, counting down.
CTCCCGTTTCGCCCTCTCCTCCTCCGCGGCGGCCTCGGTGCGAAATGCCTGAACCTTACTGACAGCCAATACACCACTGCAGAGCAACAGAACTCCGCAAAGCACGGCGGTAGACCGTTTCATTTTTCTCTCCCTCAATTCAAAATCCGGATCTGGCAGAACGTGCGTCGATGACCTGATACCGCTCAGCAAGTTAGCGGAACATCGTAACGTAGCCATCGCCAGATCCGCCGCTGAATGACCCGACGCGTGGTTTATCTACATCGGTGAGTACTGAAGCACTACGATAAAGTAAGCATCATGAAAGCGCCCGCACTCAAAAGCCTGCAGGACCTCAAGGCCGTCAAGCGGGACATCGAAGCCCGCGCGAAGCTTGAGAAAGAACAGGAAGCCGCGCGCGTGGCAGCAGCCGCCAGGGCCAAAGCCGAGAAAGAACTCTTCTCGCGCGCGGTCGGCCCCGTCAAGGCCCTGCCGGCCAAACACCTGCCGGGCCACAAGGCGGCGTTGCCGGTGGCGCAGGCAGCGCCCATCCCGGTGCAGCAGCAACGCGATGAACTTGCGGTGATGCGAGAAGCGATCTCGGACGAGTTCGACGTGGAAACACTGCTGGACACGGATGAAGCGCTGAGCTTTCGGCGGCCCGGCATGGGGCCTGACGTGGTGCGCAAGCTGCGCCGCGGCGGCTGGAGCATCCAGGGCCAGCTTGACCTGCATGGCCTGCGCCGCGAGGATGCGCGTGAAGCGCTGGCTCACTTCATCAGGGACGCACACAAGGTCGGCTGGCGCTGTGTGCGCGTGGTGCACGGCAAGGGCCTGGGGTCTCCCGGCAAGACGCCGGTGCTCAAAGGCAAGGTGCAAAGCTGGCTGATCCAGAAGCAGGAGGTGCTGGCATTTGTGCAGGCGCGGCCGGCCGAGGGCGGCGCCGGGGCGCTGGTGGTGTTGCTTGAAGCTGGCTAGGCACACCCCTGTCGGCGCTCACTGCGTGTAGCGCCATCTCCCCTTGAAAGACTGAGTACACCCCTATCGACACTCACTACGTGTAGTGCCTTTTCCCCTTGCAGGGGACGGCGCCTGCGGTCCGGCAAAGCCGGTCCCGCGGCACCTGCTGGACAGATTCCGCAGGCATCCCAAGCGCTATCAATTCAATAGCTGCTCGCGCATGATGTGATTGGGTGGGAGGCGTATTTGATGCCTGAAATCCACCCTAAAAGGCCTCGAGGGGCTGCTTTTTTTACTTGGCGGACACCAAAAACCCGGTTTGACGCCGCGAAAAGGCACTTTTTACAAACAAAAAGTGTCTGTATCCGAATCAGGATCTGCGCGAGCAGCTATATTTTTGATAGCAAGTCAGATACTCGAACCAGTCCCGGTTCAGCCGCCAGCCGTTCAAAGCCCGAACCCCGCTCGTCCAGCCGCGGCGCATTCATAACCGTGCCTGAACACAAGCTCATACATCGGCAGCGGCACTTTCTTCAGTGAGGTGGGGTAGGCAGCGGCCGCCCTGACGCTGTTTGCGTCCAGCCATTCGCCGGCCGGGCAGTCGGCGCCGGCGCGTTCGGCGACCTCCCGGGCGGTAGCGCCTATGCGCAGGTAGGCGGCGCGACCCGGCTCGCGCGCGGCGTAGGCCATGAGCCCCCTGGCGCGCAGCGCGCGGACCTGGTCGGACATGATGTCGGCCACGTGCTTGAGACGAAAGATGCTGAGGGGGCCCATCGCAAAACCCACCGGCAAGGGCGCGCCTGCGTCAGACGCGATGATCACGCCGTCGATTTTGGGCTTGGGGCCAAAGCCGGCGTCAAAGAACGGCTCCAGCCCGAGGTTGTCGTACACACCGCCGTCGTAGAGGTGGATGCGGGCAAAGCGGTCTTCGGCCGGCCGGGCGTCTTCGCCGGAGGCGAACATCGGCAGCTTCCAGTCAAAGCTGTCGGTCGGCAGGACATAAGGGCCGATCAAGCCCGGAAAAGCCGCCGACACGGCCATCGCGTCACGCAGCGGCAATTTCTTCAGGCGCGTGGAGCCCAGCATCCAGTCGCGCAGCGCGTCGCCTTCGATGCTGGCGCGTTTGCCGGTTTCAGCGGTGGTAGCGTTCACCACCCAGGTCGGCGAAGCAGGAATATCTTCCATCAATGCGTTGATGCCCCATGTGCTGCCGATGGCCGATGCCAGCACGTTGGCACGCGACAGCGCAAAGCGCCAGTTGCGCGGGTGCAGCATGGCGCGCATGGCGGCGTTCTGCAGGTCTGTGGTGGTCAGCAGTGTTTTCACGCGCGGCAGCAGCACCTCCAGGCATTCATTGCTGCCGGGCCAGCGCATCGCGTTGAGCTGCAGCAAGAGGCCCACCAGCAGGCTGCCGCCCGAAACAGTAGATACCTTGCTGACCCGCTCCAGCGCCTGGTGTTCCGCCAGGAAGCTCAGCACGCCGCAGTGAAACACCATGGCGCGCGTGCCGCCGCCCGAAAGGGCCAGGTAGACCGGCTTCATGCCGCAGCCTTGCAGCGCACATATAGAGGAAGCGGGCGATGCGCAGTGATCGCTGTGGAGAAGCCGTGTTGCATGTTATTTGCCGTGGATGGGTAGCAGGCCCCGATTCTCCTATGCCTGCCGCCTCAAGTCCTGCGGCGAGTCCAAGTCGGCCCGCTGGTGCCAGCTTTTGCCGACCTTGACCGGGAGCGGCAGTCACCAAGATATCAGAGGGGACCGGTGCAGCCAGTCATTCGCCTGCACCTGGTCCAGGACGAAGTCCGCGACGTCCTGTCTCGCAATGGTTCCTCCGTGAAAACCGGACAAGTCTGTCAGGGTACGGATCTTGCGCCGCGCTGGCTTGTCGTTCAGCACGGAAGGGCGCACCAGAACCCAGTCCAGCCCGCTGGCGCGGACGGCAGCCTCCTGCCGATTCTTGTCGGCGTAGACCTTGCGCAACAGAACGGGATGGATCAGCCGGTCGAACAGGAACCCGCCATGGCCGGCGCTGTCGCCCGCGCCCATGCCAGTGATGCACACAAGGCGCGAGACCTGCTCCGCTTTCATGGCGCTCACGAGCGCCCGCGTCGCCGAGGAGAGAACGGTCACCTCGCGCAGCGGGCTGACCGGTGTGCCCAGGGCGCTCACGACGGCATCGCGACCTCGCAGGGCCTCACGCAGCGCACTTTCGTCAAGGGCATCGCCGATGATGATCTCGGCGCCCTTGAGACCGCTCGCCTTCTGCGGGGAGCGCACGAGCGCGCGAACGTCGAATCCCCGTGCAAGCGCTTCCCTGACGATCAGCCGGCCCGTGCCGCCGGTGGCGCCAAGAACCAGAATCTTCGGGCGAGCAAGCGAGATGCCGGCAGTGTTCAGTGTGTTCATGGTCCGGCCTTTAAAGTTCGCCCTGCGCGAGCAGTTCACGGGTGCGCTTGAGCGTCGAGACGAGCGCGCTTTTGTAGCCTTGCTCGCCGTCCATCCAGGCTTGCTCGGCCTGCTCTTCGGGGCCGCCCGGCGTCTTGCCGCGCAGGCCGAGATAACCGTAGAAGCGCAGCTGGAGCTCTCCGGATTCGTCTTCGAACAACTCGTTGACGACCGCGCCTTCGCGCGGGCCGGTGGCCTGGAAGAAGGTCACCTTGCTTTCGGGCTCGAAGGCAATGATCTCGCGCAGGTCGGCTCCGGCGATGGTGGCTTCGCGGACGATGTGCGTCGCGCTTTCCTCGACGACTTCGCAGCGCGTGCAAAGATCTGGCGGCAGGAAGCGGCGCGCGTCCCGCGCCTTGAGAACCAGGCCGGCCCATGCCTGGGCACGCGTGAGCTTCACTTCGCCTTGCGGATTGACGGGCACTGTAGCGGTTGAATAAATCATGGTGGTATTCCTTTGGTGTGGCTTGCTATACCGCCGGCTCTTATGCCGATGCGGATGCGGCGATTTCGGTAGCGAACTCGCGGTAGGACCGCAGCGGGCGCCCGAGGAGCGTCGTCAGGCGCTTGACGTCACCCGATTCGGGAACCATCCCCACCGTGAGGAAACGCTCGCTCATGAGGCGCATGTCGTACGCCATCCAGGGCGGCATGAAATTCAGCAGGTTCTTCTCAAAGCCGGCGGTGTCGTCTCCGCCATAGGTGATCGGGCGGTCCAGCACAGTTGACCAGATGGCGGCGACATCATCGCCTGTCAGCGTGTCGGGGCCGACGAGGTTGATGCGCTCCAGCGGAAGCGGTTTCGACGCCTGCTCGCGGCGCAGCAGCTCGATCGCCGCGATCTCGCCGATGTCCCGCGCGTCGATCATGGCCAGGCCCTTGCTGCCGATGGGCATGGGATAGACGCCGTAACCGGTGACCACGTCCTTGACGGTGAGGTCGTTGTTCATGAAGTAGGCGGGGCGCAGGATGGTGGCGGCGAAACCCATCTCTTCGAGCATCCGCTCGACACCGAATTTGCCCGCGAAGTGGGGAACGTTCAGGTAGCGGTCGCTGTGGATCACGGAGAGATAGACGACGCGCTCGACGCCGGCTTCACGCGCCAGATTGAGCGTGAGCAGGGCCTGGGTGAACTCGTCGGGGACCACGGCGTTGAGCAGGAACAGGGTGGACACGCCTGTGAACGCGCTCCGCAGTGCCGCCACGTCGAGCAGGTCGCCTGGAACGACTTCGACGCCGGCCGGGAAGTTCGCCTTTGCCGGATCGCGGACCAGTGCGCGCACTTTGGCGCCACGCTGGACGAGCTGCTGGATAACCTGGCGGCCGACGTTGCCAGTTGCGCCAGTAATGAGGATGGTCATGAAATTACTCCGTTGTGTGTTGAAGGAGCCTCAATCTTGGTTGATCCACTCAGTATCCGATAGCCGTTATATTTAGACACTTCGTCTCACTGGTGGAACATATGGACTTGCTTGCCCTTGCAGACTTCAACCTCGTGGCCCGGCATGGCGGCTTTGGGCGGGCCGCCCGCGAATCCGGGCGGCCCAAGGCGACCCTGTCACGGCGGGTGGCCGACCTAGAGAGCGGCCTCAACCTGCGTCTCTTCGAGCGGGGGGCGCGGACCCTCAAGCTCACCGAGGAGGGCCGCTCACTGTACGAAAGGACCTCTGTTTTGCTGGCCGAACTCGACGAGACGGTCGCCACGATCACCTCCGGCGGTGAGACGCCGCGAGGCACATTGAGGGTAAGTGCGCCACTTCTCTTCTCGCAAGCCGCCATGGGCAAGCTCGCCGCCCGGTTCGCGCTGAAGCATCGCGAGGTCCGGCTCGAAGTCATCCCTGAAGATCGCCCGGTCGATATGGTGGAAGAGGGCTACGACCTGGTGATCCGCGTCAACCCCGACCCGGACGAAAACCTGGTGGGGCGGATTTTCTTGCGGGACCGCCTGGTTGTGGTGGCCAGCCCTGACCTGAACCGCCCATCAGGCAAGGCGCCTGTTCCCGTCGTGATGCGGGCAGGCGGGGCAGGAAACCCGAATGAACCCTGGGAAATGACGGGGCCAGACGGTGAACAACGGTTTGCGGTGGACCCCGTCCTGCGCCTGTCATCGCTGTTCATGGTCCGCGACGCAGTCCGGGCAAATGTCGGGGCGGCGCGTATTCCCCTTTCGCTGATCTCCCACGATCTCGCAGCCGGAACCCTGGTCCATTGGGGCGACGTGAAAGGGCCTGAGATTGCCCTCTGGGCGCTCTATCCATCACGCCGCCTGCTGAGCGCCCGCGTATCCGCTTTCCTGGACTGCCTGAAGGACGCCTTTCCCAACGGATCACCGGAGGAGTTGGCGGACTACATCGGAATGTGAGCGCCGCATCAATGTCCGGTGCCTGATGTCGGGCGAGCCGAACAGCTCGCTCACGGCGGCCGGCGCGAACGGCCGCCATGGATGTGAACGAATGCTCATTTCCGTTGGCCTCAGGCCACTGGCGCGTGGAATATGGCGCCGACCTCTTCTTTAGTTGCCAGGGGCATCCGCGCAATGCGTCACATCTCGTTAGAGTCGCCTTACTAAAAACAAAGAGGAGTTGTCTGGATGAATGCGCTGCACAGGAAAAAACTTGGCATTGAAGATGGCCACCGGATCGTCCAGAGGGACATCAAGGTGGAAGCCAGTGAAACCCACGTGACGTCGGTGTACTGGTATGACGAAATTGACGGGCAGGGAGATTTTGTGCGCGGCCATGTGCTCAGGGAAACCAACTTCATCCAGAAAGACAGGCAACCCGAACCCGCCAAGGCAGCAGAAGCCCCGCGCAATCGCGGTGAGGATCATCCGGATGATTTGTCGGCCAACTCGCTACGGGCGCACATTCGTGAGCGCATGTGGCTTCACAACGTGCTGCCTCACGGCCGGCGCCGATACGCTATCTAGCGGGATCAATACCGGCCACATCCCTTTGCAGTCGGGCGCTAGCAGCTATATTTTTGATAGCATTCAGTGACCCAGCATTGCACCGGGGCGCTGCATCATCACTCGCCCCTGTTGCGCATCCAGTCGGCCGTCTGGAAAAACGACGCATTGAGCCGCGTGCGCAGCGCTTCATCAACACCGGTTTCACGCATGGCCTGGTCCATGCACGCCAGCCACTGGTCACGCTCGGCAATGCCGATCGAGCCGCCGCCGGTTTGCTGCGGCATGTGGCGCATGCGCAGGCGCGGGTGGCCGAAGCGGTCGGTGTAGTACTGCGGCCCGCCCAGCCAGCCGCATAAAAACCAGAAGAGGCGCTGGCGGGCGTTGTCCAGGGTGCTGCCGTGCGCGGCGCGCAGGGCTGTGTAGCCGGGCTCCAGGTCCATCAGGTCGTAGAAGCGCTCGACCAATGCCTTGACGCGCTCTTCGCCGCCTATCCAGGCGTAGGGAGTTTCGAAGGGAGGGTTTCCTGGGGGCTTTTCTTCTATCTGCATCTTTGGATTATCGAATGTTGGGGTTTGGGGTTGGTTGAGAGGGGTCATTGGCCGGTTCTCGCTCCGGCTATGCGTCTTCTTCTGAGAGCTGCTGGCCGGGGGTAGCCCGGCGGCTACTCACTTTTCTTTTGCTTCGCCAAAAGAAAAGGCGACCCTGCTGTCTGCGTCCCTGCGCTTCGCTTCGGGCAACCTGCGGTGCTCGGTTCAGGCGGGGTCTCGCTCGAACTCGCCTTCGGCTCAGACAATCGCGATCCCTGATCCGCCTGAACCTGTGCTCCTCGGCGCAGACAGAAGGGATGGGGAGAGGGAATACCCAACAGCCGAAGACAGGAATCCGAATGCCTGAAGAAACAAGGACTCGCCGTGGCGAGTCCTTGTTGGTATTTGTGTTGGTTTTGTATTTTTGTCCCCGCTCCCGATTGGCCCTTGTGGATGCGCCGAGGAGCGGAGGTTCAGACGGATCAGGGCAAAAACTTGTTTGAGCCGAAGGCGAGTTGTTTTTGACCCCGGCTGGACCGAGCACCGCAGGTTGCCCGTAGCGAAGCGCAGGGACGCAGGAACCAGGGTCGCCTTTTCTTTGCTTACTTTCTTTTGGCGAAGCAAAAGAAAGTGAGTTGCAT